>CAVUAV010000001.1:0-27292 GCA_963739555.1 uncultured Acidimicrobiales bacterium
CTTCGATGGCACAAGAGATCGAGATCACCAGAGCCTCGTTACGGACGCCGCGAGCCGCCGCGATCGCTGGCATCGCATTCGCGCTGCTCCTCGGCACCGCTCTCGTGCTCGTGCGCCTCGCCGTCCCTCCGGACCCACGCGACGCTGGGACCTGGCTGAACGACACGGGACGCAGGCACACAGTCGCGGTCCGCTGTATCTCGTTCCGTTCGCCGGCCTCGCGTTCTTGTGGTTCATCGGTGCGGTGCGCGACCGCATCGGCGCGGCCGAGGACCGGTTCTTTGCCACCGTGTTCCTCGGCACGGGACTGCTCTTCGTCGCGATGCTCTTCATCGCGGCTGCACTCGCCGGCGGATTGCTCGAGACCGAAGCGAATCGTGCAGGGCAAGTTTCGCCAGAGGTCTGGCGATTCGGCCGGCACACCAGCTACCAGGTGCTCGCCGTCTACGCGATGCGCATGGCGGGCGCGTTCACAATCGTGACCACGACGATCGGTCACCGGCTCGGCATCCTCCCCCGGTGGCTCACAGCGCTCGGAGGAACCGTCGGGGTCGTGCTGCTCCTCACAGTCGAATCGTTCGCCTGGGTGGAGATCCTGTTCCCCCTGTGGGTCCTGATCCTCAGCATCCACCTCCTCCTTCATCCGCCCGCGGCTCGCGCTGTGCCCGGATCGCCGCAGCTGTGAAGCAACGCCGTCGAGGGACGTTCGGCGATCTGCTCAGGTGGGCGATCCCACCGCTGTGGCACCGCCAGCGGAAGCCACTCGACCCTTCACGTCCTCGTCTGCTCTGAAGCGGACAACCGCGTCGATGCCGCCTCGCGGCGAACGGTCGAGACGGAGAAAGCCTTGACTCGCCCGCGCGAGCTGTTGGGCGATCGCGAGTCCGAGACCCGAGCTTCCCGCGCGACCTCCTGTCGCACTCTGCCAGAACGGGGCAAAGGCATCGCGCCGTTCTTCCTCGGTCATGCCGGGCCCCTCGTCGATGACATGGATCTCGACGTATCCGCCGACTCGCGCTGACCGGAGGATCAGAGTGCTGTCAGGCGGGCTGACATCGAGCGCGTTGTCGATCAGGTTGTCGAGGATCTGTTCGAGGTGTCCGGGGACGAGCTGCGCCGTGACCGACGCGGACCCGATCATGTCCAGGTCGAGCCCGACGCGTTGCTCAGTCGCGAGCGGTAGCCATGCTTCATGACGTTCCGCGAGCACGGCTGTGACGGACACCGGCTCGCGTACCGGCCTGGCCCCCTCCGCCCGGGCGAGCGAGAGCAACCCGTCCACGAGTCGCGTCAGGCGGGCCACCTCGTCGAGTGCGGCGTCTCTCGTTGCGGCGCTGTCGGGGCCCAGAGTCTCCAGGCGCAGTCGGAGCGCGGTGAGCGGGGTACGCAGCTGATGGCTGGCGTCCGCAACGAACCGGCGTTGTGACGTCACGAGCTCATCGAGCCGATCAGCCATCTCGTTGAACGTGTCCGCCAGAGCCACCACCTCTGGCGGTCCGTGCGCGGAGTCCGCCCGCGCGCTCATCTGGCCTTGACCGAGCGCGGCTGCCTGCTGGTCGAGGCGACGCAAGGGATCGACGACCCAGCGGCTCAATCGACTGCTGATGGCCAGCGAGACACCGAGCACCGAGACACCGAGGCCAACGAGCAGGAGCCAGAACTGGTGCACGCGGTGATCGATCGGCTCATCGGACCGAGCGACGAGGACCGCACCTCCTCCGACGCTCACAGGGACGGCCACGTACAGGATCCCGTTGATCTCACCGGTGCTTGCGGTGCCGAGTCGCGCGGCATCGAGCGCTTTGCGAAAGCCAGGATCCCTCGCGAGCACGCTGTCGCCCGTCAGGTCGGCGCCCGCAGAGTCGACGATTGCGACGAGCCCCGCCGGTTCGCTCGAATAGCGGCGCGCGAGTCCTGCAAGGTCCTGGTCGCCCGGAAGCTCCACTACCTCGCCGGAGAGGACGGCGAGAGCCGTCGCGTCGCGCTGGAGAGCGGCATCGAGCGCATCGTGCTCGTGGCGGCTGTACACGAGGGCGAGCGGAACCTCGAGGACGAGGAGCACTGCGAAGACGAGCGCGAGGTTCGCGAGGATCATGCGTCGCCTCACTGGTCACGCAACCTGAAGCCGACTCGGCGCACCGTCTCGATCAGACCGGGGTCACCGAGCTTCTTGCGCAGCGAGGCCACATGGACGTCGAGCGTGCGGGTCGGGCCGTACCAATGCGGGTCCCAGACCTCGTCCATGATCTGCTCACGGCTCACGACTGCCCCCGGGTCTTGCCCGAGGAGCGAGAGCAGGTCGAACTCCTTCGGGCTGAGCGCCACCTCTTGGTCGTCGACCGTGACCCGTCGAGTCCGACGATCGATCTCGACTGCGCCGACGCGCTGCAAGAGCTGGTCGGGGTCGCTCACCGCCCGTCTCGACACTGCCCGCACCCGAGCGACGAGCTCCCGCAACCCGAATGGCTTCACGAGGTAGTCGTCGGCACCGAGCTCGAGCCCGAGCACGCGATCGCTCTCATCGCCACGGGCGCTGACGACGATGATCGGCACGGCCGACGTCTTGCGAACCTGCCGGCAGACCTCTGATCCGTCCATGTCGGGAAGCCCGAGGTCGAGCAACACCAGATCCGCATGCGCCACACGAGCGAGGGCCTCCGTGCCGGTCGCAGCCCGGTCGACCGAGTAGCCAGCGCCCAAGAGCCCCTCGACGAGGGGCACCGCGATGGCGTCGTCGTCTTCCACGACAAGGAGGCGCACTCACCAAGCATGACCGGCACAGACCAGCCAAGGAGGGGGCCTTTACAAATCCTTGACCTTGCGCTGGGCAGGTGCTGACAGCCCGCTCCGTACGGTCACCGCTGACGACGAGACGAAGATCGGAGTCAGCGAGACGTGGAGATCACCACCCTGTTCGGACTGCCGGCCCACCCGCTCCTGGTGCACATCCCCATCGTGCTCCTCCCGCTCGTGGGCGTCGGTGCGATCGCGATCGCAGTCTCCCCCGGCGCGCGCCAGAGGTTCGGCACTGCGGTGCTCGTCCTGGCCGGCGTGGCCTTCGTCGGGACGCTGCTCGCCGCCGGGAGCGGGGAGAGCCTGGTCGAGAGCGTGGATTCGAGTGCAGCGCTGCGAAAGCACGTCGACCTGGCTCGAGCGATGCGGCCGCTCGCATTCGTGCTGCTGTTGGCGATCGGAGGCATCGTCCTCATCGACCAGCTGAAGCGCCGAGGCAAGCCGATTCCCCGATGGGTGCCCCGATGGACGGGGACCGCGCTCGGAGCCGCCGCGGTCGTGCTCGCCGTTGTGACCACCGGATGGTTGGTGGCGGTCGGCCACAACGGAGCGGAGGCGACCTGGGGCCACACCAAGGTCGAGGCAGGGCACGACCAAGGCCTCTCCACATCGAGGGCGGGCCACTGACGTGGCGACCGCGGTCCGCGCCGTTGCGCCTCGGCCGAAGGCAACCCCGACCGCCGGCGCCCAGCTACACCACGATCGGGCGCGAGACGTCGGAGCCGTCATCGCTGCGAACGCCGTCGTGGTGGTCGGGTTGTGGTTCCACCACGGTGGCCTCGACACGCTCAGTGCTCCGGGTGGCATCGCAACGGCAATCGGTCAGCTGACAGGGCTGCTCGGCGCGTATGTCGTGCTGATCGAGCTCTTGCTCATGTCGCGCATCGGATGGCTCGAGCGCGCGGTCGGGTTCGATCGTCTCGCGGTCTGGCATCGATGGAATGGGTTCGCGGCCGTCACGCTCCTCACCGGCCATGTCGTCTTCATCACGCTCGGGTACGCCGTTGGAAGCCGTCAGACGATCGTCTCTCAGACCGTTGACTTCGTGCAGCACTACCCCGACGTCCTCATGTCGATCGTGGGCTTCGCGCTCTTCATTGCCGTCGGCATCACGTCAGCCCGCGCCGCCCGCCGACGAATGACGCGTGAGACGTGGTACTCGGTGCACCTCTACGCCTATCTCGCCGTCGCCCTTGCGTTTGCTCACCAGCTCGCCGTCGGCACGGACTTCAGCAGCGACCGCCTCGCGCGAGTGTGGTGGATCTCCCTCTACGTCGCGGTGCTCGCCACGATCGTCCTGTGGCGCATCGGTCGTCCGCTGTGGTTCAACGCTCGACATCGCCTTCGCATCCATTCAGTGCGGCCCGAAGCGAACGGCGTCGTGTCCCTGTACCTCACCGGCGAGCGCCTCGACGAGATCGGTGCCGTTGCCGGCCAGTTCTTCCTGTGGCGATTCCTCACGGGGTCGGGCTGGGCGAAGGCTCACCCGTTCTCGCTCTCGGCGGCGCCGAACGGCCGATTTCTGCGGATCACCGTGAAGGCCCTCGGCGACGACACGCTCCGAATGCAGGCGCTCAAGCCTGGCGTTCGCGTCTTCGCAGAAGGCCCATACGGCACATTCACCGCGCAACGGCGCACTCGACCGCGGGTTGCTCTGATCGCGGGCGGCATCGGCATCACGCCACTGCGCGCCCTTCTCCAAACACTTCCGCGGACACCCGGCGACGCCACCCTTCTGTATCGGGCCGTGAGCCACGACGACATGGCGTTCCGCGATGAGCTCCACGCGATCGCCGATCGGGTCGGCGTCGATGTGCGGATCCTTCCCGGCTCCGACATCGGGGACGATCAGACCGACCAGCTCGGCATACCCGCGTTGCGCCACCACATCCCCGACATCGCGGATCGAGATGTGTTCGTCTGCGGACCGCCCGCGATGCTCAACGCCCTGCGCCGACGCCTCGCCGCCCTCCATGTCCCGAACCGACAGATCCACTACGAACGGTTCGAGTACTGATGGGCGTCTCACGTCGCGCGGTCGTCACTCTCTCGGTCACGGCGGGAGCGCTCATGCTCCTGGCCAACTTCCACACCAGCTCCGGGTCGAGCAACCTCACCGTCGGGAACGCGGCAGGCACCGCCGCAACGACGGCGACGACGGAGGTCACGGGCACTGCTTCCGTCGCCGCCCCAACCACTGCGGGAGCGCCTCCGCCACCTACAACGCCGCCGAGCACCGCTCCCCCGAGCAGCCGCGGCCCGCCGAGCACCGGGGCCTCCACGGCACCGCCCCCGCCGCGCTCGGTCGCCCCCACCTCGGCGCCACCCGTGGCCACCTCCGTCAAGGCGCAGACCGTCGATGGGCCCACGATCGGCACGCCCTACGGCGATGTCCAGGTGCGCGTCGTGCTGCGGGGCAGCCGCATCGTGGATGTCCAGCCCCTCACGCTCCCGAGCGACCGCTCCCGTCTCGAGACGCATCAGCGAGCTAGCCCGCGCCGTTGCTCCGAACAGAGGCTCTCCAAGCCCAGAGCGCGAACATCGACCTCCTCTCGGGCGCCAGCTACACCAGCGAGGGGTATGCCGAATCGCTCCAGGGCGCTTTGGATGCGGCGCGGTCGTGACATGACCGAGCACGCACTCGCATGCGGAAGCCTGCGAGTGATCCACATCTGGGGAACCGCGATCACGGTCGACGTTCGCGATCGGGTCCCTCCTGAAGTCGTCGACGGGGTGTGCGCTTGGTTCCAACGCGTGGACGACATCTTCTCGACTTGGCGGGCCGACAGCGAGGTCAGCCGCCTGGCTCGCCACGAGCTGAGCCTTCGCGAGGTCAGTGCCGATCTTCGCAGTGTGCTCGAGCTGTGCGACAAGGTCACCGAGGACAGCCAGGGAGCATTCGACATCTATGTCGGCGCGGATCCGCGCGTCGAGCGTCGTGAGGGCCTCGGTCCGATCGACCCGTCGGGGCTCGTGAAGGGGTGGGCGCTTCAACGTGCCGCCGAAGACCTCCGTCAAGCCGGAGCGACCAACTTCGCGATCAATGCCGGCGGCGATGTCATCACCGCCGGCCACCCGCGACCCGGCGAGTGGTGGCGCGTAGGCATCCGACACCCCTGGCGAAGAGACAAGGTCGCCATGGTGCTCCAAGTCAGCGATGTCGGCGTGGCCACATCAGGGCGGTACGAGAGGGGTGACCACATCATCGATCCGCGCACCGGCCAGCCCGCGACAGGCCTCATGTCGGTGACCGTCGTGGCCGACGACCTCGCGCTTGCCGATGGCTACGCCACAGCCGCGCTCGTCCTCGGCGACGACGGACCTGCCTGGCTCGCCCAGCGCGCACTCGCCTCCGTCGCCATCTCCGAGGATGGCACCACGTTCGTCACCGACGAGCTGCAGGTCTACCGAGGGGACCGAGCCGTATCGGCGGAGCCGGACGCGTAGCGGCGCAGCACCCGCCGACCGAGGGTGGTCTTGTGGACCTCGTCGGCGCCGTCGTAGATCCGCGCCGCCCGCTCGTGTCGGTACCAGTGCGACAGCACCGTGTCGTCGGTGACGCCCAGCGCGCCGTGCACCTGGATCGCCTTGTCGATCGCATGCAGCATCGTGCCCGCGACCGAGAACTTGATCGCCGAGATCTCGTCGCGTGCCACCGACGCACCGTGTCGGTCGATCATCCAGGCCGCGTGCAACGTCTGCAGGCGAGCACCTCGGATCTCCGCATCGAGCTCGGCCACCCAATGTTGGATCACCTGGCGGTCCGCGAGCCTCTCGCCATCGGGCGTGATCACCCGCGCGTTGGCCCGCTCGCACATCATGTCGAACGCCCGACCCGCGATCCCGAGCCACCGCATGCAGTGATGGATGCGTCCGGGCCCGAGCCGTTCCTGCGCGATGACGAAGCCATCGCCCTCGCCGCCCAAGAGGTTCGACTGCGGAACCCGACAGGAGTGGTAGAGGACCTCTCCGTGACTCGCGTGGCCCTGACCTGACTCGCCCATCACGCTGATGTTGCGCACCAGGTCGAAGCCCGGCGTGTCGGTCGGGACGATGATCATGCTGGCGCGTCGGTATGGCGGGGCGTCCGGGTCGGTCACCGCCATCACGATCGCGAAGTCGGCACCGTCGGCAGATGAGGTGAACCACTTCTGGCCGTTGATCACGTAGTCGGCGCCGTCCTTCACCGCGGTGGTCCCCATCATCACCGGGTTGGAACCGGGCATCTCCGGCTCGGTCATCGAGAAGCAGCTGCGGACCTTGCCCTCGACCAGCGGACGGAGATAGAGCTCGCGCTGCTCGTCGGTCGCGTGCGCGTGGAGGATCTCGACGTTGCCCGCATCGGGTGCCTGCACCCCGAAGACCACGTGGCCGAGCGGGCTGCGTCCGAGCACCTCACTGAAGAGGCCGTGGTCGACCATGCTGAGGCCGAGGCCTCCGAACTCGACCGGATGGTTCGAGGCCCACAGCCCCATCTGGCGGACCTTGTCCTGCGCGCGGGCCACACCGACATCCAACGCTGCCGGGTCACCGTGCAACATCTCGCCCTCGAGGGGGATGACCTCTGCGTCCATGAACGACCGGGCCATCTCCAGCATGAGCTGCGTCTCTTCGGACACGTCGAAGTCCATGCCCAGCAACGTACGGAGGCCGATGTCGGGCGAGTAGAGGCGAAAGACCCGGCCGTCATGTCGCGATGCGACCGCGACGACCGAGCGTCCCAAGTCCCCGACCAACAAGGACCTTCGCCCCTGATGACCCGGACTGGAGAATGCGACAACTGTCGAAAGGTCGGATCGAGAGGAGCCAAAACAATGAAGCGCAGGACGCTCGACATCATCTTCAGCATCGGCGGCGCAACGCTCGCCGTGCTCGTGATCGTACTGGGGCTCGTGCTGCGGTCGAACGCAGTGTTCGCCCAGAACTATGTGCACGACCAGCTGTCCCAGCAGAAGATCACCTTCACCCCGGTCGCCGGTCTCTCCCCCGAGGAGCAGCAGTCGGCCGGACTCGTCAAGTACGCCGGTCAGCCGCTCACCACGGGCGCACAGGCCCAGGTGTATGCGAACGACTACATCGCCGGTCACCTTGCCGCGGTGAACGGAGGCAAGACCTATTCGGAGACCAGCACTGATGCCCGCGCCGCCAGGGCCGCAGCGACCGACGCACAAGGCAAGGGTGCGGCAAACGCAGCCCAGCTCGACAAGGCAGCGACCGTGCTCGAGGGCCAGGTCCAGACCCTGTTCCGCGGCGAAACCCTCCGGGGTCTGCTGCTCACCTCATACGGGTTCAGCATCTTCGGCGACAAGGCGATGCTCGCATCATGGGTGTGCCTGATCGCCGGGTTCGTCCTCCTGCTGGCATCGGCGGCCGGTTTCGTGCACGCCTTCCGCACATCGAAGAACGAGGCGTTCGCTCCGGTCGAGACCCCCGTCTCGCAGGCGGTGCCGGCAGCCATCTGACCTCTCCGATCCGAGGGACCGAGGGGCCGCCGCGAGGCGGCCCCTCGTTTCGCGTCTTGAGGACCGCCGCTCGTGGGGACCTTCGACCCTTCCGCCCGTTGGGCCACGAGCAGCAGTCTTGCTGTGTGGAACCGCTCTTGGTCGCTCGAGACGTGCGGAAGCTCTACCGGTCGACCGGCGGCGAAGTGGTCGCGCTCGAGAGCATCAACCTCGAGGTGACGCGAGGCGAGCTCGTGGCCGTCATGGGTCCGTCAGGCTCCGGCAAGACCACCATGCTCAACTGCCTCTCTGGCCTCGACGACATCGACGCCGGACAGGTGATCATCGATGGTCACGACCTCTTCGCCATGAACGACGCGGACCGAACGTTGCACCGCGCACAGGCGATGGGCTTCATCTTTCAGGCGTTCAACCTCATTCCCGTGTTCAACGCGGTCGAGAACGTCGAGCTCCCGCTCCTGCTGCGCGGCACCAGCCCGAAGGAGCGCGCGGCACGCGTGCCCTTCAGATGCTCGAGCGCGTCGGCCTCGGTCACCGGGCCAAGCACCGCCCGAACGAGATGTCCGGCGGTGAGCAGCAACGCGTCACGGTCGCCCGTGCGCTCGTCGGTCGCCCGGCGATCGTGTGGGCGGACGAGCCGACGGGCAACCTCGACAGCACCATGGCGCGTTCGGTCATGGAGCTGCTGCGTGAGCTCAACCGGGAAGAGGAGCAGACGATCGTGCTCGTCACCCACGACTCGGCGATCGGCACGTCCGCGGGCCGGATCGTGCGCATGCGTGACGGCCGCCTCGAATCGGACGATCGGCGGGTGACGCCCGAACCAGCACTGGTCCGCGGGTAGCCATGTACCCCGAGCTGACGCCCCCGCTGCTGGTCCTCCTTGCGCTCGCGCTCGGAGCCACCGCCATCCTCGTCGCGACGAGCCCGGTGCTCCGACGTCTCGCCTTCCGTCAGATCGCACGCCGACGCACCGAGGCGATCCTCATCATCAGCGGGTCTGTGCTCGGCACGGCGCTCATCGTGAGCAGCCTCGCGGTCGGAGACTCGCTCGACACGTCCATCCGACATGTCGCGGTGCGCACGCTCGGTCCCATCGATGAGCGCATCACCACCGCTGACCCGGTACGCGGCGCTGCGATCGCTCAGCGTCTGCGCGCGCTCGAGTCCGATGCCAACGTCGACGGCGTGCTCACTGTGCACAACACCGTCGGCGCGACCACGTTCACACGAGACGGCGTGCCAGCACGCTGAACCCATCACCCTCCTGTGGGACCTGGACTTCGCCCAGGCCGCGACGTTCGGAGGTTCGGGATCGGGCCTCTCTGGCCCCGCGCCCGGGGACGGCGAGGTCGTCATCAACGACGAGCTCGCGCACCGCCTGCACGTCGCGGTCGGAGACACCATCACGTTCTTCGTCTTCGGCCGGCCCGCACGGCGCCACGTCGCGCGCATCGTGCCCGCGCGAGGGTCTCGCAGGCGCAGGCCTCGGTGCTGTGGTGAACGCCAACGCGTTCTTCTCCTCCGGCACGCTCGAGCGCTTCGCTCGGGAGTCAGGTGTGTCTGCCCAACCGCTCACCACGACGTTGATCTCGAACCGCGGGGGCACGGAAGCGGGCGCTGCGCTCACCGCGCCCGTGCACGAGCGGATTGACCAGCTGCTCGCGCCAGGCGGGCTCACGACCGTCGTCTCAGAGGCCAAGAAGGAGACCCTTGACTCGGCGACGGAGACGTCGAACCAGATGGGTTCGTTGTTCCTGTTCATCGGCAGCTTCAGCATCATCGCGGGAATCTTGCTGCTCGTGAACGTCTTCGTGATGCTGGCCGAAGAGCGAAAGAGCCAGCTCGGCATGCTCCGTGCAGTCGGGCTCACCCGCCGGCGCCTCGTCGGTGAGTTCGCGATCGAGGGTGCTGTGTACGCGTTCATCGCCGGCGCGCTCGGCCTCGTCGTCGGCGCGGTCGTCGGACGGGGTGTGGTCGGCATCGCCGAGGCGATCATCAACCAATGGAACAGCGCGTCGCAGCAGCTCGACTTGTCGTTCCGCGTGAGCACGACCAGCCTGGTGAACGGCTTCGCCGCCGGCTTCGTGATCGCGTTCCTCACGGTGCTCCTCACGAGCATCCGCCTGAGCCGCCTGAACGTCATCGCTGCGATCCGGGACCTGCCGCCCGCGTCGAGGCGCGGCACCCGGCGGGGCTGGGTGATCGCCTCGTCGATCGCCTGCGCCGTGCTCACCGCGGGCGCGGTGGTCGCGATCTCCGAAAGCGCCGGTGCCGCTGTCTACCTCGTGCCCGCACTGGCAGCACTCGCAGCGGTCCCCCTCCTTCGCATCTGGCTGTCACCTCGCGCGGCATGGTCGGCGGTGTCGCTCGGCATCCTGCTGTGGTCGCTCACCGCGAACCTGTTCCGTCCCGACATCTTCGACGGCCCGTCGATGACGACGTACATCGTCCTCGGCGTGCTCGTCACGTTCTCGGCCGTGCTGCTCGTCACCCAGAACCAGAACGTCGTGCTGTGGCCGCTGAGACGTTGGCTCGATCGACCGGGCGAGGCGGCGCTCACGGCACGACTGGCGATCGCCTATCCGACCAACCGACGCTTCCGCACCGGCGCGACCCTCGTGATGTACAGCATCGTCGTCTTTGTCGTCGTGCTGCTGACCGAGATCGGCGCGATCCTCGCCTCGTCGACTGGTCAGGCTGTCGCGGACGCGAGCGCCGGATGGACGCACCGCGTCGACGTGAACGGCACGCTCATCGAGGGCAACCCGATGACCGTGCTGCGATCCGGTCCGTTCGCCGGGCGCGTCAGAGACGTCATGCCACTCGTGGTCGCGCACGGCACCTCGACCGATCCAGGTCATCGCAGCGACAAGCCGCTCCCTGTCGTCGTCGTCGGATTGCCCGACCTCTCGAAGGGCGCGCACATGTACCCGCTCGACAAGCGGCTGCCTGGGCTCGCCGACGACAAGGCCGTCTGGGCCGCGGTCGCGGCCGATCCGAGCTACGTCGTCGTCGACAACTTCTTCGGCTCGGGCGGAGGGCCAGCCACGCAGCCCTTCGAGGTGGGGGACACGTTCACGATCACCGACCCGGAGACTGGCACGACCCACGTGAAGACGATCGCCGGGATCATGTCGTCGGCCGGCGCCTTCTACAACATCGGCGTCGGCGAGGTCGGCTTCCCGATCCTCACGAGCAAGGCCGCGGCGACCGGCGACTTCCGCGACGCGAAGCAGACGAGCTACATGCTCGACGCACCAGGAGTCGATGACGTCGCGCTCGCGGCCGAGCTCCAAGGGCGGTTCCTCGCCGCAGGCGTCGTCGCGACCTCGATCCGCCAGTTCGTCGAGCAGAACCTGGCCGCGAGCCAGAGCTTCTTCCGCCTGATGCAGGGCTTCCTCGCACTCGGGCTGCTGGTGGGGATCACAGGGCTCGGGGTCGTGATGGTGCGAGCAGTACGCGAACGACGGCGGACGATCGGCGTCCTCCGCGCCCTCGGGTTCCGAGCGAAGGCGGTGCAGCGGGCGTTCATGGCCGAGAGCACGTTCGTGGCAGCCGAAGGCATCCTGATCGGCGCGGTGCTCGCAGTGATCACCACCTATCTCCTCTACCGCAACAGCGCGGCCTTCCAAGGGCTACACGGGCCCTACCCGATCGCGTGGCGCGACGTCACCGTGATCCTCGGGGCCACATTCGGAGCATCGATCCTCGCGACGCTCGGACCAGCGAAGCGAGCGTCGAAGATCCGCCCGGCAGTCGCGGTGCGGGTCGCCGATTGAGCTCGCGCACGGGACGTTCAGCCCTTGTTGCGGGGGCGATGACGCTCGCACCATCGAGGTGTGAAGAGTGGGCCGACAGGACGGATCGTGGTCGGGGTCGATGCGTCGGCGCGGTCGCACCGGGCCTTGTCGTGGGCGGTCGCCGAGGCCGAGCTCTGGGGAGCGGCCCTCGACGTCGTGCACGGGTGGCTCGTCCCTCTCGCGCTGTACGAAGGGAGGGGTCCGACACAGGTCGACCCTGTGCTGCTCGAGCAAGGATCGCGGGCGATCCTCGACAAGGCGATCGCGTCAGTCGCCACGACCGGCATCGACTTGACAGCGATGCTCGTCGAGGGCGAGGCGGCGCCCGTCCTCACTCAGGTCGCCGTTGGCGCTGACCTGCTCGTGGTCGGAACAGAGGGCCACGGCGGCTTGGCCGGCCGCTTGCTCGGCTCGGTCAGTCAGCGCTGCATCGAATCGGCACCCTGCCCTGTCGTGGTGGTGCCCCACGATGCGAAGCCGCGGACGCCCACGATCGTGGTCGGGGTCGACGGATCGGAGCCTTCGTCCGCGGCGCTCCGCTGGGCCGTCGCCGAAGCGACGCGGCGCCGGACGCGACTGGAAGTCGTGAACGCCTATCACGAAACCCAAGTCGTGCTGCCGTTCGGACCGACAACATCGTCTGATCGCGAGCGACTCGAACAGATCAGCACCTCACTTCTCGACCACATGATCGCCGGAGCGATCGGGCCCGCGAAGCCTCCCGAGATCGAGACCATCAGCTCGCCTCTGGGAGCAGCGGCCGCCTTGCGGGACGCGGCGAGGACTGCGGCCCTGCTCGTCGTCGGTTCTCGTGGCCGAGGCGGACTGCGCGGCCTCGGACTCGGATCGGTGAGCCTCCAGTGTGTGCACCACACGCCGTGTCCCGTCGTCGTGGTCCACAGCGAACAGGCGGATGAGCGGTGACGTTCACCGACCGTGCCGACGCCGGGCGCCAGCTCGCTCGCCTGCTCACACACCTGCAGGGCGACGACGTGGTCGTCATCGGCCTGCCGAGAGGTGGGGTACCGGTCGCCGCCGAGGTCGCGCGCGAGCTCCGCGCCCCGCTCGACGTGATCGTCGTCCGCAAGCTCGGCGTTCCCGTCCAGCCCGAGCTCGCCATGGGCGCCATCGGCGAAGGCGGCGCCGAGGTCGTCAACCACGACGTCGTCCGCGCCGCCCACGTCACGGCTCGTGAGTTCGCCGCGGTCGAAGCAGAGCAACGAGACGAGCTGACCCGACGGTCGATGCGGTTCAGGGGGGAACGGCCCCGAATGCCGCTCGCGGGCAAGGTCGTGATCGTCGTGGACGACGGGATCGCGACCGGGTCGACGGCGAGAGCCGCGTGCGCCGTGGTGAGAGCCGAAGGCGCCTCTCGGGTCGTCCTCGCGGTGCCCGTCGCGCCGGCGGACTGGACCACCCGACTCGCGGGCGTTGCCGACGAGCTCGTCTGCGTCGCGACGCCAGAGCCCTTCTTCGCGGTCGGGCAGTTCTACGACGACTTCGCTCAGACGACCGACGACGAAGTGGTCGAGTGCCTGCGGAACGCGAGGACAGCGCCCCAAGGCACACCGGATTCGCCCGCGCACGAATCGACCGTGACCGTTCCCTTGGGGGACATCAGCCTGACCGGCGATCTCGTCGTGCCCGAAGGTGCCCGTGCGGTCGTGCTCTTCGCGCATGGGAGCGGCAGCAGTCGCCACAGCCCGCGCAACCGCTATGTCAGCGCCGTGTTGAATGAAGCCGGCATCGCGACGCTGCTCTTCGACCTCCTCACGCCGGGCGAAGAAGCCGACCGGTCGAACGTCTTCGACATCCTCCTGCTCGACCAGCGTCTCATCGGGATGACCCAATGGGTGAAGGCGAACCCCGAGACGCGCGAGCTGGCAGTGGGGTACTTCGGCGCCAGCACCGGTGCCGCGGCGGCGCTCGTGGCTGCGGCTGAGCTCGGTGACGGAGTCGGTGCCGTGGTCTCCCGCGGAGGCCGACCCGACCTCGCGGTGCGGCTCGCACGGGTCACGGCCCCCACACTCCTCATCGTCGGCGGCCTCGACAGCGCGGTCCTCGATCTCAACCGCACCGCGCTCGCTGCGCTTCGGTGCGAGCGAAAGATGGCGATCGTGCCGGGCGCGACGCACTTGTTCGAGGAACCGGGTGCGCTCCAACACGTGGCCGAGCTCGCCCGCACGTGGTTCCTCGCCCATCTCCTCCCCGCCGGTTGAGCGCGAACGCACAGTCCGTCGTACGTTGCGACCCGTGAGTCCACGGATCGATGCCACGACTGCCGACGCCGTGCTCCAGCACATCGGCGTCGGGGCAGATCTCATCGTCCCCCTCGCGAACGGCGAGCCAGTGACGGTGCTTGGATGCCGTCGAGGCTGCAGCCGGCGAGCTCGAACGCGTCCGGGTGCACCAGATGCACTGCTTGCGCGACCGGCCGTATCTCCATGGCTCGTTCGGCGATCGGTTGAGCCACGTCTCCTACTTCCTGTCGGAGATCACTCGGCCCTGCTTTCGCGAGGGGAACGATCGACCTCGTCCCGAACAACTTCAGCGAGATGCGCGCGATCCTCAACGCGCGCACCACCGACCCACTCATCGTCGCAGCGGCGTCACCACCTGACCGCCACGGCTACTTCAGCCTCGGTCTGAACGCCGACTACGTCGCCTCGTTCATCGGCAGGGCCCGCTTCTTCCTCGAGGCCAACCCGCGGGTGCCCCGCACCTTCGGGCGCAACCAGGTGCACATCAGCCAGGTCGTGGGGTGGTGCGAAGCGGACTACCCCCTCGTCGAGGTGATCCCGGCGGCGTCGGTGAAGCTCGACGATCGCATCGCGGCGTTCGTCGCTGAGCGGATACCGAACCGTGCAACGATCCAAACCGGCATCGGGTCCATCCCGAACGCGATCCTCTCCGCTCTCCGCGGCCACCGCGACTTGGGCGTGCACACCGAGCTGCTTTCGGACGGAGTGACGGAGCTCGTCGACCTGGGGGTGATCACTGGCGTCGCGAAGCAGCTCAATCGGACGAAAGCCGTCGGCACCTTCGCGCTCGGCACTCGTCGCCTCTACGACTTCCTCGACGAGAACGCAGCGTTCGAGCTGTGGCCGGTTCGCTACGTCAACGATCCACGCGTGATCGCCCAGGAAGCGGGGTTCGTGTCGATCAACGCGACGATCGCCGTCGACCTGCTCGGGCAATGCGCATCCGAGACCATCCACGGCAGCTACTACTCGTCCAGCGGGGGCCAAGCCGACTTCGCTCGCGGGGCGATGTACTCCGAGGGCGGGCAGGGCTTCGTCGTCTTGCACTCGACGACCAGGGACGGGTCGATCTCGAAGATCGTGTCCCAGCTCGACCCCGGTGATGTCGTCACGACGCTCAAGAACACGGTGGACAAGGTCGTGACCGAGTGGGGCGTGGCCGAGCTCAGGGGTCGCTCGATCCGGGAGCGAGCACGCGCCCTCATCGCCATCGCGCATCCCGACCACCGCGACCGTCTGCGCGCGGAGGCGGCGACGCTGGGCTACTGCTGAGGTCCTAGTCTCTGCCCGTGCCCAATGGAGGGGTGGCCGGCCCGAGGAGCCTCAGGAGGCTTCTTCGCGCAGTCGTCGCGATCGGCACCGACCTCGACCTCACCGCAACCCTCCAACGCATCGTCGAATCGGCGACCGAGCTGGCCGATGCCCAGTACGGGGCACTCGGAGTCCTCGACCCGACCCGGACGTTCCTGTCGGAGTTCCTCACCGTGGGCATCGACGCCGAGCAGCGAGCGGAGATCGGCGACCTGCCGAAGGGTCACGGCATCCTCGGCCTCCTGATCCGTGAGCCACGAGCGATCCGCCTTCCCGACCTTCGCGAGCATCCCGACAGCTTCGGCTTTCCCCCGAACCACCCACCGATGCGGTCGTTTCTCGGGGTGCCAGTCACCGTGCGGGGCGAGATCTTCGGGAACCTGTACCTCACCGACAAGCGCTCGGAGGACGCGTTCAGCGACATCGACGAGGAGCTCGTGGTGGCACTCGCCGTCGCGGCCGGCGTCGCGATCGAGAACGCAAGGCTGCACGCTCGGGTGCGGGACCTCGCGCTGCTCGAGGACCGTGAGCGCATCGCGATGGATCTCCACGACACGGTCATCCAACAGCTCTTCGCGGTCGGGCTCGCGCTCCAGGCGACGCTTCGTCTGCTCGATGCCGAGACGGGAAGGCGAGTGCAGCTCGCGATCGACGATCTCGACACCACGATCAAGCGGATTCGATCGACGATCTTCGCCCTCGACGCACCGGTTCAGATCGCGGGAGGCGACAGCGTGCGCCGGCGGGTCATCGCACTCGTCTCGGAGATGACCCCGACGTTGCGCCTCGAGCCGCGTACGTTCTTCGACGGGCCGATCGACTCACTCACCGACGAGCACATAGCCGAAGAGATGCTTCCGGTCTTGCGCGAAGCACTATCGAACGTCGCGCGTCACGCCCAGGCGACCGAGGCTGATGTGCGGCTCACCGCGATCGACGGCCGGCTCACGCTGCGAGTGGAGGACAACGGCCTGGGACCATCCGACGCTCAGGCCGTGGGACGAGGGTTGCGAAACATGCAGGCCCGAGCCGAACACCTCGGCGGCACATTCACACTCACCGCTCGCACGCCAAAGGGATCGCGCCTCGAGTGGTCCGTGCCGCTCGAATAGCGCGTCCAGCTACTTGTCGTGTCCCTGGTCGAGGTGCCGCACGGCGTACACCGCGGCCTCGGTGCGCCTGGTCATGCCGAGCTTCGACAGCACTGACGTCACGTAGTTCTTCACGGTCTTCTCCGCGAGGTGGAGCCGCTCACCGATCTGTCGGTTCGTGAGGCCCTCGGCCAGCAGCTCGAGCACCTTCCGCTCCTGCTCGGTCAGCCGAGCCAACAGCTCGTCCTGCGGATTTCCCGACCGGAGTCGCTCGAGCACACGCGCCGTCACGGCCGGATCGAGCAGGTTCTGCCCCGTCGCGACTCGGCGCACCGCGTCGACGAGGTCGTTCGTGCGGATCTGCTTCAACAGGTAACCGGCCGCGCCGGCGAGGATCGCCTGGAAGAGCGCCTCGTCGTCGGCGAACGACGTGAGGATGAGGCACGCCGTGCGGGGGTGAAGCGAGCGGATGTCGCGGCAGGCCTCGATGCCATTGCCATCCTCGAGCCGGACGTCGAGGACGGCGACGTCAGGGTCGAGCGCATGCACCCGCCCCACGGCCTGCTCGGCCGTCGAGGCTTCGCCGACCACCTCGATGTCGCCTTCGGCCTCGAGCAGATCACGGATGCCCCGCCGGACGATCTCGTGATCGTCGAGCAGGAACACGGTGATGCGAGCGGGATCGGACACTCGCCCATCTTCGCGTGTATGCGCTCAACCCACGTGCAGGGCGGCGCGCCCGGTCACCTGTGGCCCGTCCGATCCCAACCTGAGGCAGACCACGGTGAGGTCGCCGGAGTGGAGCTCGACGAGCATCGATGCCGGAGCGTCTCCGGTCTCGAGGAGCGCTGACAGCGTGAACCAGGGCGGGGGGCCGGTCGGCGACGTCGCGAGGAACGCCTCGATCTCGGCGTCGGTCCGCCCCTGCTCGATGGTGCCGACAGCGACCGCAGCTGAGGGCGACGCGAGCACCAGCACCGACGTGCCGCCGACGACGGAGGGCGGCGTCACTGCGCATCCGGCGCCCGCCGTGACGACGGCATCAGGAACGTGAGAGACCACGACAGGCGGCGCTCCTCCGTTCAATGCCGTGATGTAGTCGTTGACGAACGCTTGGCCGTCGTGCGCCGTCGCCACCTGCACGCGGGCACCCTCCCCGACGGTCGTCCATCCCGCCGCCGCACCGTCTGTGACCACGGACAGCTGCTCCACGCGCGTGGTGAACAGCGAAGGTTCGGCCGCGGCCGCGGCCGCAAGTGGATCCCAGAAGAAGAACTGACCGGAGACGAAGAAGGGACTCGACATCAGAAGGTCAGCGACCACGTGTGCGGAAGCGGTGCGGGCAGTGCGCGCGATCGTGCGCACCACATAAGCGTCGACTGGCACCTGCGAGTCGAGCGGCACGAACGTCACCGGGACCGCGCTCTCGAGCACACGCTCCGCGGCCACCGGATCCACGTAGACGTTCCACTCCGCGATCGCGGCGCTCGGGTGGGCATCGAGGTGCACGTTTCCCGGCACCGAGAACGCGCCTCCCATCACGACGACGTGGTCGATCTCGCTCCCGATGCTCGGGTCGGCCTCGAGTGCGAGCGCCAGGTTGGTCAACGGCCCGAGCGTGAGGACGGTGACCGGCCGAGGAGCGTCGTGCAGGATCCGGACGAGCAACCCGACGGCGTCCGTCGTGGCAGCGGGCGCCTCCCCGCTGGGCAGGATGCCCCCGTAGCGCTCGTCGGCTTGCGTCCGCCAATCGTCGGGAAAGCTGCGATCTCCCTCGATGGGCTGTGCGGGGCCGCATGCGATCGGGATGGCGCGGGCCGGAGCGGCGAGCGCGACGAGACCGGCGACGTTCATCGCGCCGGTGGGGCAATGCACCAGACCCGTCCCCGAGACCGTGATGGCCTCGACTTCGACGCTCGGATCCTGCAGCAGGTAGAGGAGAGCCATCGCGTCGTCGGAACCACCATCGGTGTCGACGACCAACGGCGTCGGCGGCGCCGAGTGATCCTGCGCCGCCTTCGGCGCGCAGGAGGCCAGGACGGCAATCGTGCACATCGACACGACGATCGCGTTCAATCCTCGGCGGCTCACGACTCGATGATCGGGCCGCGATCCGAGCGGAGCCAGAGCCCAACGTCCCCTGTGACCTTCGGCCCTACACGGGCACCGAGCGCCGGATCACGCTGGATGCATGAGAGCGCTGATCGTGTACGAATCGATGTACGGCAACACTCACGTGGTCGCGAACCACATCGCCGACGGCCTCCGACCGCAGTTCGAGGTCGACGTCGTGTCGGTCGAGGAGGCCACGCCCGAGCGAATCGCCGATGCCGACCTGCTCGTCGTGGGCGGCCCCACCCACGTGCACGGGATGTCGAGCGAGAAGTCCCGCAAGGCCGCCAAGGACTCACTGTCCAAGCCCGGGACCGGGCTGAGGTTGGACGCCGACGCCGAAAGCGAAGGGCTTCGGGATTGGTTCCACGGGCTGGCTCACGTGGAGAACAGGGGTGCCGCGGCGTTCGACACTCGAATCGACGCGTCCCCGCTGCTGACCGGGCGCGCCTCTCGCGGGATCGAGAAGCGACTCACGAGGCTCGGCTACGACCTCGTCGCCGATCCGGAGAGCTTCCTCGTCGACAAGACCAGCCACCTGCTTCCGGGCGAGGCAGAGCGCGCTGCGGAATGGGCGGCGGAGCTCGCAGCCAGCCTCGCCGCGAACCCGTGACGTCGGGACCAAGGTCCCCTCACTGACCGACTCCCGGCCCTGCGCGCGCGACCCCCGCCGTCGCAGGATCGCTTCCATGAGCCTCAGCACAGACGAACCCACGCGCGAGCCCGAATCCAGCGAGCGCACCCTGTCGGCGAACGATCTCGAGACCCTCGAGGCGCTCATCAACAAGCGCCAGACGCGACGCGACGGCTGGACCCTGCTCATCTGGGCCTTTGCCGCCGTCGCTTTGTTCGCGAGCGCGGTTGCAATCGGGTTCGGGATGCGGGCGATCGACGAGTCGAAAGGCACCGCGACCGTGGGCGCCGGAGGCGGCGCCACGACGGTGACGCTCACCGAGTTCTCCATCGCGCCCGAGATGATCACGGCGTCGCAGTCAGGAGGGCTCGACATCGTGAACAGCGGGTCCGTCGACCACAACTTCGCCGTTCAGGGCACGGACCTGAGGACCGACCTGATCCCGCCGGGCGGAAGCGCACACCTCGACGTGTCGGGCCTCGCTCCCGGCGCGTACACCGTGTTCTGTGAGGTCGCCGGCCACCAGGCGTCGGGGATGCAGGCGATGCTGCACCTCGGTGCAGGCAGCGCGGCGGGGACCACGGCCGGGTCGGCCTCGGCCGGGGGCTCGTCCTCGGGGTCGACGATGACGCCCGCGCAGATGGACCAGGCGATGAAGGACTCGATGACTGCGTTTCCGGCCAAGACCGACGGCCTCGGCGCTCAGCTGCTCGCTCCGACCATCCTCCCCGACGGCACCAAGCAGTTCGACCTGACGGCCGCGGTGACGACGTGGCAGGTGGCACCGGACAAGACCGTGGAGGCGATGACCTACAACGGCACGGTGCCGGGCCCGACGATCAAGGTCGATCCAGGCGACCACGTGAAGGTCGTGCTGCACAACGAGATGCCGCAGTCGACGTCGATCCACTTCCACGGTCTCATCACGCCGAACTCGATGGACGGCGTCACCTACGCGACGCAGGATCCGGTGAAGACGGGTGAGACGTTCACGTATGAGTGGACCGTCCAGGACACCCCGGCCGTGGGGATGTACCACTCGCACCACAACGCCGTGGAGCAGGTGCCCGATGGCCTCGCCGGCGCGTTCATCGTCGGCGACGAGCCGGTGCCCGCCGGCGTCACGGTCAGCCAACAGCAGGTGATGATCCTCGACGACTCCGGGGTCATCGGCTACGCGCTCAACGGCAAGTCGTTCCCCGCGACCGCCCCGATCGTGGCGAAGCAGGGCGACTGGGTCGAAGTGCAGTACATGAACGAAGGAACGCAGATCCACCCGATGCACTTGCACGGGATGCCCCAGATGGTGATCGCAAAGGACGGCTTGCCGCTCGCGACGCCGTCGATGGAAGACACCGTCACCGTCGCTCCGGGTGAGCGCTACACGGTGCTCGTGCACGCCACCGAGGTCGGCACCTGGGTGTGGCACTGCCACATCCTCCCCCACGCCGAGAACGCGAACGGCATGACCGGCATGGTGACCGCACTGGTCGTGCAATGAACGCGGACGGGACGTTCGTCCTGACCTTTCCTCCCGCACGGCCCTGCCGCTCACGCCGCGCCGATGTCACGCTCTACTCATGACCATCTACGTGGGCATGGACGGATCCGACGGCGCGGCGGCCGCGTTGCGCTGGGGCGTGCACGAGGGAGAGCTCCGAGACCTCCCGGTGACCGCGGTACTCGCGTGGGATCTGCTCAACCAGAAAGGTCGTACGCCGAGCGCGGACTTCGATCCTCAGTACAAGGAGGCCGACGCGCTCGCCGCCCTCGACAGGTGGGTGGTGAGCGCCCTCGGAGCGGAGCGCGCGGACAGCGTCGAGCGGGTGTCCGTCTGCGACCTGCCGTGGCGTGCGCTCGTGACCATCTCGCAGGACGCTGACCTGCTCGTCGTCGGGGCCCGCGGCTCGGGAGGCTTCCTGGGGCTGCGCATCGGCTCGGTGAGCGAGCACGTGCTCCAGCAGGCGCACTGCCCCATCGCGGTGGTCCATGCCGACGGCCGCACCGACATCCCGACCGAGGAGCGCATCGTCGTCGGAGTGGACGGCTCGAAGACCGCGGCGAGGGCGCTGGCGTGGGCCCTCGACGAGGCTCGAGCCCGGCGCGCCAAGGTGCGGATCGTGTCGGCGTGGTCGGTGCCGGTCATGATGTACCCAGGTGCCATGGAGGGCGCCGCCGTCTTCGACGGTGCTGCGGACGAGATCCTCCATGAGGCAGTGAGCGACGCCGATGTGCACGGCCTCACTCATCCGATCGAGTGCGAGGCAGTTGCAGGAGGCGCCGCGTCGGCCCTCATAGACGCAGCGAAGGACGCAACGTTGGTGGTCGTCGGGTCGCGAGGCCTCAGCCGGGCGCGCGAGCTCATCCTCGGCTCCGTCAGTCACCAAGTCGTGCACCACTCCCCATGCCCGGTCGTCGTGATCAGGGCCGAGCCGCGGGGTGAGACATGAGACGCATCGATATGGACTTCGACGGCGACGTGCTGACGCGAGAAGAGTGTCTGCACCATCTGGCCTCGGGCTCGGTGGGCCGCGTGTCGACATCGTCCCGGGCGCTGCCCTCCGTCCTCCCAGTGAGGTACTGCGTCGCCGGTGACCAGATCCTGTTCTGGGCCGATCCCCATGACCATCCCGCGGCAATCGCCGACAACACGGTGATCGGGTTCCAAGCCGATCACATCGATGCGGTCACACACGACGGTTGGAGTGTCATGGTCGTGGGTCTCGCCTCGCACGTGACAGGAGCCGAGAGCATCGAAGCGTTGGAGGTCGGCCCGCCCCGAGGCTGGGCAGCGGCAAGCGGTCCGCTCGTTTCGTTGTCGCTCGACCTGGTCGAGGGGCGCCGCCTCGCGAACCTCGAGCTTCCAGGGGTCGGGCCATGACCTCCGACCCAGACATCTCTCTCGTCGAGCTCGGGCGCGACGAGTGCCTGGTGCTGCTCCGATCGTTCGCGGTCGGGCGAGTCGCGATCGCGTTGCCGTCCGGCTCCGTGCTCGTCGTTCCGGTCAACTACGTCGTCGACGGCGAGGCCGTGGTCTTCCGTTCCGATCCCGGCGAGAAGCTCGAGCAGCTGAACGGGGCGCCGGCGAGCTTCCAGATCGACTTCATCGATCCGGTCCATCACACGGGTTGGAGTGTGTTGGTGCAAGGCACGGCGCACCGCGCCACGGAGAACGAAGTCGAACACCTCGCCGTCGAGTCGTGGGCGGGCGGCCAGAAGCCCCATTGGGTGCGCGTCGTGCCCCGTGCGATCACCGGGCGTCGCCTCGTCGCGCCCAGCCTCCCGCTCGACCTGAGGGGATACCTGTGATGAACGCTCCTGCCGGCCTCGAGATCTTGTCGGAATCGGACTGCACCGCGAAGCTCGCGTCTGGGTGCGTGGGGCGGGTGGGACTCATCGTCGACGGCGCGCCGCACGTGCTCCCGGTGAACTACGCCGCGGACGCCACGGGCAGGATCGTCTACCGCACAGCCGGCGAGTCGCTGCTCGCACGAGTGGCCGGGCAGCCTGTGGTGTTCGAGGTGGACGGGTTCGACGAGAAGGCGAAGACGGGCTGGAGCGTCTGCGTCCACGGACAAGCGCTCGAGGTGCTCGTGCCGGGTGGCCCCACCACGATGCACCTCGCCGAGCGTGCCGTCCTGACGTGGGCGCCGGGTCCGCGAGATCGTTGGTTCGCGATCACCCCGACGGAGGTCACCGGACGGAGCCTCCCGATGACGGGCGTCGTCGATGCTCACGGATGGATCGAAGGAGTCGTGTCGTGACCCGCGTCGCGGTCGTCGGGGCGGGAGCGTGGGGCACCACGCTCGCATCGCTGCTCACCGCCCACGCTGAGACGACGCTGTGGGCGAGGGAGCCCGAGGTCGTCGCGTCGATCCAGCAGGCAAGCGAGAACGTGCAGTTCCTCCCGGGCTTCGGGTTGCCGCGTGCGCTCGAGGTCACCGGCGACCTCCGCGCGGCGATCGCGAACGCCGATGTCGTCGTCTTCGCAGTGCCGACACAGCACCTGCGCTCTCTGGTGAGTCAGCTCGATGTCGTCGCGCCCCTGGTGCTCAACGTGGCCAAGGGCCTCGAGCAGAGCACATGCATGCGGATGAGCGAGGTGCTCCTCGACATCATGCCGCGACGTGATCCGCGGACGATCGGGGTGCTCAGTGGACCGAACCTCGCGCGCGAGATCATGAGCGGACAGCCCGCGGCGACGTGTGTCGCGTTCCCCGATCTGGCGTCAGCGCGACTGGTGCAAGGGCTGCTCATGACGACGGCGATGCGTGTCTACACGAGTGACGACGTCGTCGGCTGCGAGATCGGCGGCGCCCTGAAGAACGTGATCGCGATCGCGGCCGGGGTCGCCGATGGCCTCGGATACGGCACGAACACGAAGGCGGCCCTCATCACGCGGGGCCTCGCGGAGCTCGCTCGGCTGGGCGTCGCTGTGGGCGGCCGTCCCCTGACGTTCCTCGGCCTCAGTGGGAACGGCGACCTCGTGGCGACGTGCTCGAGCCCGCAGAGCCGCAACTACCGGCTCGGGCAGGAGCTCGCGCAGGGCCGCCGGGCCTCCGACGTGCTCGCCGGCCAGCTGACTGTCGCAGAGGGCGCCGCGACTGCGCCGGTCGCCGTCGAGCTCGCCGCCCGTCTGCGCGTCGAGCTGCCGATCGCGGCATCGGTCGTCGCGCTCCTGCAAGGCGACCGGACGCCGGAGCAGCTGGTGCCCGAGCTCATGGCACGCGACGGCAAGCACGAGCTCGCCGGCATCGACGTGACACTCGAAGTCTGAACCGAGGAGGTCCTCATGAAAGAGCTGGTGTTCCACCGGATGTTCTTCCCAGCGATGGAGAGGTTCTCCTCGAAGGTCGGCTTCCATGACGGGATCTACCACGCCACGTTCGACACGCACGCGGACCGCGTGCTGCGCTTGCGTGACGCGATGCAACGCGAGCTCGGTCTCAGCCCTGACGACCGGTTCGGGATCATGGCTTGCAACGGGCACGAGTTCCTCGAGCTCTACCACGCGGGCTTCCTCGGGGGAGGCGTCGTCAACCCGCTGAACCTGCGCTTGGCAGGCAAGGAGCTCCAGTACATCCTCGCCGACTCCGGCACCGAGGTCGTGTTCGTCGACGCTGTGTTCGCCGAGCACTTCGAGCGGAACATCGCCGCCGTCCGCTCCGACCTGCCGCTCCGTCACGTGGTCCTGATCGGGGAGGGCGAAGGGCCGTGCGACTTCCGTTACGAGGACCTCATCAAGAGCGGCACCCCGAACCTCCCCCCGAGCCTGAGGAGGACGACGCCGCGATGCTCATGTACACCGGCGGGACCACCGGGCTTCCGAAGGGTGCCGTGCTCGAGCAGCGGGCCGAGATGCTGAACCTGTACCACATCGGCCTCGCGCTGGGCTTCCGAGACGACCGCGTCTACCTGCATCAGACACCGATGTTCCATGCGGCGTCGATGGGCGGCGCGTTGGGCGTTCCAACGACCGGCGGCGCGTCGACGTTCGTCGCGCTCTTCGAGCCTGGCGCAGTGCTGTCCACCATCGAGGAGTTCGCCGTCGACTGGACCGTGATGGTGCCGACCATGATCGCGATGACGCTCGACCACCCGTCGTTCGACCCCGCCCGGATGGCATCGATGCAGGATCTGGTCTACGGCGCCTCTCCCATGCCGACTGCGCTCCTCGATCGCGTCCAAAAGGAGCTGCCGGCTCTCAACCTTTGGCAGGGATACGGCATGACGGAGTGCTCCTCGGTGCTCACGATCCTGTCGGCCGCCGACCACACGAGGGGGGGCGACATCCTCCGATCCGCGGGACGACCCGTCGTCGGGGTGGAGCTCGCGATCCAGGACGAGGGCGGTGCTCTCGTGGCTCGGGGAGTCGACGGTGAGGTGTGCGCAAAGGGCGGCAACTTCCTCCGCGAGTATTGGAACCGCCCCGAGCAGACCCAGCACGTGCTGCGCGGCGGCTGGTATCACACCGGCGACGTCGGGCACATCGACGACGCGGGTTACGTGCATCTGGTCGACCGGCTCAACGACATGATCGTCTCTGGGGGCGAGAACGTGTACTCGATCGAGGTCGAGAATGCGATCTCGACTCACCCTGCCGTTTCGCAGGTCGCCGTCATCGGCATCCCGCACCCGGTGTGGGGAGAGCAGGTTCATGCGATCGTCGTGCTCCGTGCGGGATGCACAGCGACCGAGCGCGAGATCACGGACCACGCGCGGGAGTCCATCGCCGGCTACAAGGTGCCCAAGTCCATCGAATTCAGGACCGACGCCACTGCCGGTCTCCGGAGCGCTCAAGCCCTTGAAGCGGGAGCTCCGGGCCCCGTACTGGGACCGTCAGGAGACCTGAGTCGGTGGGACCAAGGTCCCCACGCGACGGGTCGACTGGCCGCAGACGAAGAAGTGCGCTCGCCGTACGTTCAACGCGTGAGTGCGACCGAGCAAGGACAGGGACCATGAGCCACGAGGCGTTGCACGGTGTCGAGGTGCTCGATCCGAACGAGTGCTGGGCACTCCTACGCGGATCTGTCGTCGGAAGGTTGGCGATTGCGATCGCGAACCATCCGGAGATCTTCCCGATCAACTACGTCGTCGATCACGGCACGGTCGTGTTTCGAACCGCGGAGGGGACCAAGCTCGCGGGCGCGGTGCTCGGCACGGGCGTCGCGTTCGAAGCCGACGGCCTCGACACATGGGCCAAGCAAGCGTGGAGCGTCGTGGTCAAGGGTCGAGCCACCGAGATCTTGGCGATGCAGGAGCTCTTCGACGCTGCCGACCTCCCGTTGTTTCCGTGGCTCGCCAGCCCGAAGCATCGCTTCGTTCGGATCGTCCCCGACGAGGTGACGGGGAGGCGGTTTCACGTCGTCGACGCCCCAGACGATGCTCCGGCGGCCAAGCGGGCGAGCCACGAGTAGGTGATCATGGCGGCGTGACCGAGCTCTCCGCATCGTTCCCAGACCTGAAGTTCGACCACCCTGCGCCGGGCGTGCTCCGCATCACCCTCGACGGGCCGGGTCTCAACTCGGTGAACCACCGGTGCACCGGCAGCTGGCCGACGTGTGGCGCGCGGTCGATGAAGACGACGAGACGAACGCCGTCGTGCTTCGAGGCGCCGGCAAGGCGTTCTCGGCCGGAGGGAGCTTCGACCTCCTCGAATCGCTCGTCACCGACGACGCCATCCGCGCGCAGATCATGAGCGAGGCACGCGACCTCGTGTTCAACGTGATCGAGTGCTCGAAGGTGATCGTGTCGGCGATCCACGGTCCGGCCGTCGGCGCGGGCCTCGTCGTCGCATTGCTCGCCGACGTGTCGGTCGCCGCGCGGACCGCCCGGATCATCGACGGCCACACTCGCCTCGGCGTCGCCGCCGGCGATCACGCCGCGATCTGCTGGCCGCTCCTGTGCGGCATGGCGAAGGCCAAGTACTACCTGCTCACCTGCGACGCGATGTCGGGTGAAGAGGCCGAGCGGATCGGGCTCGTGTCGCTCTGCGTCGACGACGACGAGGTGCAGGACCGGGCGCTGGCGATCGCCACACAGCTCGCGGACGGCGCGCAGCAGGCCATCCGGCTCACCAAGCACGCGCTCAATGCCTGGTACCGAGCGCAGGCAGCGACGTTCGACGCGAGCCTCGCATACGAGTTCCTCGGGTTCGCCGGGCCCGACACGCGCGAGGGGCTCGCCTCCCTCCAGGAGAAGCGAGCGCCTCGGTTCAGCTAACTGCACCGCCGGGCGACGGTAGGCGGTGTCATGCTGGGGGACATGGCAAACAAAGTGCCGGAGAAGCACAACGCGAAGAAGCCCGGCAAGTCGCTCAAGGAGA
>CAVUAV010000002.1:0-9285 GCA_963739555.1 uncultured Acidimicrobiales bacterium
GTCAGCCAGCAGGGGTCAGCTTGCTTCATCTTGGCCGTCGACGACACGATGGACTCGATCCTCAACTGGTACGTCGAGGAAGGGAACATCTTCAAGGGCGGCTCCGGCTCGGGCATCAACCTCTCGAAGATCCGCTCGTCGAAGGAGTTCCTGAAGGGCGGCGGCACGGCTTCCGGCCCGGTGAGCTTCATGCGCGGTGCCGACGCGTCGGCAGGCACGATCAAGTCGGGTGGCAAGACGCGGCGTGCGGCCAAGATGGTCATCCTCAACGCCGACCACCCCGATGTGCAGGAGTTCATCTGGTGCAAGGCCGTGGAGGAGCGCAAGGCGCGAGTGCTGCGCGACTCGGGCTTCGACATGGACCTCGACGGCTCCGACAGCCACTCGATCCAGTACCAGAACGCGAACAACTCAGTGCGGGTCACCGACGACTTCATGCGGGCCGTCGAGCAAGACCTCGACTGGAACCTCACGGCGGTCACGACCGGCGAAGTGCTGCAAACGGTGCGGGCCCGCGACCTGTTTCGCGAGATCGCCCGCGCCGTGTGGGAGTGCGCCGATCCCGGCATGCAGTTCGACACGACGATCAATCGCTGGCACACCGCGGCGAACACCGGGCGCATCAACGGCAGCAATCCTTGCTTCACGGCCGACACCCGCGTGCACACCGACAAGGGCCTCATCCGGTTCGCTGAGCTCTTCGAGCGGGCGAACAAGGGTGAAGAGTTCGGGATCTACACGCACGACATCACGAACCCCGACGCCCCGTCGTCGCAGGTGCTCGTGACATCCCCCGAGGCGTTCATGATCACGGGCCGCAACCCGATCGTGCGGCTTCGCTTCGACAACGGCATGGAGCTGCGCTGCACGCCCGGCCACAAGGTCTTCACCACGAACCGGGGCTACGTCGAGGCCCAACACCTGACGGTCGACGATCAGGTGCGCACGCTCGACCTTCCCACTCCCGCATCAAATGCCGACTGGGCAGTGCCGGTCTCGTGTGATCCCTCGGCATACCGCCAGACCGGCGATCACTCGGGGGAGCTGCGGCTGCCGTCGACGTGGACCGAGGAGCTTGGTCACTACCTCGGATGGCTCATCGGCGACGGGTCAACGGCGGGCACGACGACCGCGACGATCTACGGGTCAGCGGACGACCGCACCGAGATCCTCCCGGCCCACACCGAGCTGCTCACCTGGATCAACGGGGATCGTCCGATCAAGCTCTCCGAACAGGCGAACGGAACCGCGGAGCTCCGGCTCGCGCGTCGCCAGTTCAAGCAGTGGCTCGAGGCGCTCGGCATTGCGTCGGTGACCGGGGAGCACAAGACGGTGCCGTGGTCGATCGAGCAGGCACCGCCGGCGATCGCCGGGGCATTTCTGCGCGGCCTGTTCGACGCTGACGGCACCGTGGTCGTCAACCCTGCCAAGGGCAGCTACGTCGGGCTCGGTTCGATCTCGGTCGAGCTTCTCCGGGGTGCGCAGCGACTGCTGACGACATTCGGCATCTCGAGCCGCATGTACCAAGTCCACAGCGGTGGCACGTCGCTGCTCCCCGGCAGCGATCGCACGCCGACCGAGTACACGCGGCGTCCCAGCTACGACCTGCGCATCACCTCGGGCTCGATCGAGCGCTTCGCGGCTGAGATCGGGTTCGGGCTGAGCGCGAAGGCCGACCGCCTCGCTGAGATCGTCTCATCGCGAGTGCGAGGCCCGTACGCCGTCGACACGTCGGCTCGCTTGGTCGACCGTACCGATGAAGGCATCGAGCTCACCTACAACCTCAGTGAGCCCCGGAACCACAGCTACGTGGCCGACGGCATCGTCGTCCGCAACTGCTCCGAATACATGCATCTCGACAACAGCGCGTGCAACCTCGCCAGCCTCAACCTCCTCACGTTCCTCGACGCCGACGACGAGTTCGACGTCGAGGGCTACAAGGCCGCGATCGAGGTCGTGTTCACAGCGCAAGAGATCCTCGTCGGCAACGCCGACTACCCGACCGAGAAGATCGCGGAGACGTCACGGCGGTTCCGTCAGCTCGGCCTCGGCTACGCGAACCTCGGCGCACTGCTGATGGCGCTCGGCCTTCCCTACGATTCCGACGCTGGCCGCGCGTGGGCCGGTGCGCTGACCGCGCTCATGACCGGTCACGCGTACGCGACGTCGGCTCGCACCGCGGCGCGGATGGGTCCGTTCGCGGGTTACACCGAGAACGCCGAGCACATGCTGCGCGTGTTGCGGATGCACCGTGCCGAGGCGGCGAAGATCGACGAGGAGCTCGTGCCTCCGTCATTGCTCGGCGCCGCACAGCAGTCGTGGGACGAGAGCGTCGAGCTCGCCGAGCAGTTCGGTGTGCGCAACTCGCAGGCGAGCGTGCTCGCGCCGACAGGCACGATCTCGTTCCTGATGGATTGCGACACGACCGGCATCGAGCCCGACCTCGGGCTCGTGAAGACGAAGAAGCTCGTGGGTGGCGGCACGATGTCGATCGTCAACCAGACGATCCCGCGTGCGCTCACGCGCCTTGGCTACACGCAGTTCCAGATCGACAGCATCGTCGCCTACATCGACGCCAACATGTCGATCGTCGGTGCGCCGCACGTCAAGGCCGAGCATCTTCCGGTGTTCGCGTGCTCCATGGGCGACAACGTCATCCACTACATGGGCCACGTGCGGATGATGGCGGCCGCGCAACCATTTATCAGCGGCGCGATCTCGAAGACCATCAACATGCCGGAGTCGTCGACGGTCGAAGACGTCGAGGACATGCACATGGAGGCCTGGAAAGCGGGCCTGAAAGCCGTCGCGATCTACCGCGACAACTGCAAGGTTGGCCAGCCGCTCTCGACGACGAAGAAGGAAAGCGAGGCGATCCTCGCCAGTGCGGCGGCTTCGGCAGCTGCAGCGCCGACTACGGTCGTCGAGCGCATCGTCGAGAAGATCATCCGCGAGCCTGTCCGCCAGAAGCTGCCGCGCACTCGACATTCGAAGACGTTCGAGTTCCGCGTCGCGGACTGCAAGGGCTTCGTGACCGTCGGCGAGTACGACGACGGCCGCCCGGGTGAGATCTTCCTACGGGTGTCCAAGCAGGGCTCGACCCTCGCCGGCATCATGGACGCCTTCGCCATCTCGATCAGCCACGGCCTGCAGTACGGCGTGCCGCTGCGGGCGTTCATCGAGGTGTTCACGAACATGCGGTTCGAGCCCGCGGGCATGACCGACGATCCCGACATCCGGTTCGCCAGCTCGCTGATGGACTACCTGTTCCGTCGGCTCGCGCGTCGAGTACCTCACCTACGACGAGCGGGCCGAGCTCGGCATCATGTCCGTCGGCGAGCGCTTGCAGCCCACGCTGCCCGGCGTCGAGGAGACCGTCGTCGAGACGACCCAGGGCTACGACATGGTCTCCGACCCGAAGACGATCCCCTCGGCGAACGAGCTGGCCACTCAGATCGAGCTCGGGCTCGCTCCCGAGGGCCCGACGACCGAGCCGATCCGGATCATCCCCTCGGCACCGCCGCCCGCGGCCGCGCCGACGACCCGGGCGAGTGACGCTCCGATCTGCATGCAGTGCGGCGTCCAGATGAACCGAGCGGGCAGCTGCTACGCGTGCCCGAGCTGCGGCAGCACGAGCGGCTGCAGCTGATCTCACTCATGTGAGCAAGACGAGGCTCGAGGCGTTCAGCGATGGCGTGTTCGCGGTTGCCATCACGCTGCTCGCTCTCGACCTCGCCGTAGGTGGCCCGGGTCCCGATTCGCTCGCGCATCAGCTCGGCGACAAATGGCCGTCGTACGTCGCGTACGTCGTGAGCTTCTTCATCGTCGGTATCACCTGGGTCAACCACCACAGCCTGTTCGGCGCGATCGCGCTCGTCGATCGCACACTGCTCTTCCTCAACCTGCTGCTGCTCATGTTCATCGTCGCGATCCCGTTCGGCACGGCGACGCTCGCGGCGTATCTCACCGCAGGCGGCAGTGACTCGCACCTTGCCGCGGCGATCTATGCAGCGATCCTCGAAGGCGCCGGGATCAGCTTCACCTTGATCTTCGCCTGGTCGGTGAGGGACCCGCGGCGGCGACATCACCCGCTCCCGCCTGAAGCCACGCGGGTGGCGGTGCTCCGGTTCGGCCTCGGAGCGATCCTCTACCTCGTCGCCGTTGCCGTCGCGTTCGTCAGTCCCTGGGCGACGCTGGTGATCGTCGCGGTGATGGCGCTGTACTACCTGTTCGAGCAGACGGCCCCCGCGCCCGGCGCGGCATAGTGGGCTCGTGCCCGATCCCGAGCTTCCAGTCGCCGATCCCTGGTTCGTCACCTGCCGGGTGAGTGATGGCGTCGTGCTCATCACCGAGCCGCACGTCCATCCGCTGCTGAGGTGCAACGTCTGGCATGTGCGAGGCCGCGACCGTGACCTGGTCATCGACACGTCGCTCGGCCTGGTGCCGATCGCGCACCTCGTCGAGCACGAGCTCGGCCACGCCGTGCTCGCGGTCGCGACGCACGTGCACTCCGATCACGTCGGCGGCATGTCCGAGTTCACCGACCGAGCCATCCATCGTGCCGAAGCCGGGGTGCTCGCAGCGGCGCAGGAGACGACGCTCGTGTCGGAGCACTACGGCGAGACTGTGCTCGGGCCCTACCGCGACGCCGGATACGACATCCCCGAGCTCCTGGTCGACGCAGTGCCGACGGCGGGCATGGCCATGGTCGGCGAGATCGCTGGCGCGCCTGCGACGCGCATCCTCGAAGACGGCGACGTCGTCGACACCGGCGACCGTGCGTTCGAGGTGCTGCACCTTCCGGGTCACTCGCCGGGAAGCATCGGCCTGTGGGAGGCGAGCACCGGCATCCTGTTCTCCGGTGACGCGGTGTACGACGGTCCGCTGCTCGACGAGCTCGAAGGCTCGAACATCGACGACTACGTGAAGACGATGGAACGGCTGCGCGATCTTCCGGTCACGGCGGTGCACGGTGGACACGAGGCGAGCTTCGACCGCGATCGCCTCGTCGAGATCTGCGACGACTACCTCGCTCGTCACGCGAGATAGGCGAGCGCCCGCTCGACGTTCGCCGCGACTTCGGCGACGCTATCGAGGACGAGACGATCTCGAGACCACGCCTCGGTCTCGTTCCGCTGCCTGACGACGTCTGCCCACGTAGGTTCGGGGAAGGGCTCGAGGCCGCGCTTGCGAGCGGCGAGCCGCGCCCGATGCAGGCCCTCGTCGGTGCACACCACTTCGACCGCGCGGATGTCCGCGCCGGCGGCCTCTGCGGCGGAGCACCAGATCTGCCGCCCGACCTCGAGGTAGTTGGCGGCATCGGCGATCACAGCCAGACCGAGCCGCAGCTGGTGGGCAGCGATCGCGGCGCCCGCGTTGTACGCCGCCAGCCCAGTCTCGAACGATTGGTCGAGCCCGGACCGGAGCATCGCGGCCTCGAGCTCGTCCACCGAGACGACCAGGGCGCTGATGCGCACCGCGAGCGCGTCGGCGATGGCCGACTTGCCCACGCCGGGAAGGCCGCTCATCAGCACGAGCGTCGTCACGCCGAGCGCGACGAAGCCGAGGGCGAGAGCCGTGCGGCTCAGGGGATCAGGAGCACGCGCCCGAACGCGCGCCTGCTCTCGATGTACCGATGGGCTTCAGCGGCGTCGGCGAGTGGGAAGGTGCGGTCGACGACGACCTTGAGCTCGCCCGACGCACAGCGCCGGATCAGCGAGTGGATCATGCCGTGGCACCGGTCGTTGTTGACCACCATCTCCGCGCCCAGGAACACGCCGGTGAGCGAGCCGTTCTTCTGCATCAGCGGCCACACCTCGGGCGCGCGCTCGTCGCGGCCGGCGCGCCCGACCCAGCTGACTCGACCTCGATACGCCAGCGACTCGATGCTGCCCTCCAACGTCTTGCCGCCGACAGGATCGACGACGAGGTCGACGCCGCGTCCATCGGTCAAGCGCCGGACCTCGCTGGCCACATCTGCCTGCGCGTAGTTGATGCCCTCGTCCATGCCGTACTCGTGCAGGCGCTCGAGCCGGTCGTCGCTCGACGCCGTCGCGAGCACCGTCGCGCCTGCGGCCTTCGCGAGCTGGATCGCAGCGAGGCCCACGCCGCCGGCGCCCGCTTGCACCAGCACGGTCTCGCCTTCCTTCAGGTGACCGAACTCGAACAGGCAGTCGTCCGCCGTGCCGAACTCGATCGGGATGCCGGCGGCCTCCTCGAGCGAGAGCCCATCGGGCACCCTCCATGCCGCCCGGGTCGGCACACTGACGAGCTCGGCATGCGACCCGAAGCCCATCGTCGCGACGACGGGATCACCGACGGCGAAGTCGTCGACGCCGTCGCCGACATCGCGCACGACACCCGACGCCTGATAGCCGACGACGTGGGGCGTCGTCGCGAGCACGCCGCCCTGGCGGTGCAGCAGGTCGCCCCCTTGGATGCCGACTGCGGCGACCTCGACCAAGAGCCCGCCCGGCCGCACGACCGGATCGTCGACGTCCTCGTACTTGAAGACCTCGGGCCCACCGGTCTCGTAGAACACCGCTGCCTTCATGATGTGGCTCCGTTCGCATCGGACAGGTAGATCGACTGCTTCGGATGGGCGAAGAGCTCGCGCAGCAGGGGATCGAACTCCGCGAGCGCCATCGTCGGGTAGTCGGGGTCGAACGCGGGCTGGTCGTAGTCCGCGCAGAACTCGGCACAAAGCTCGTAGTACGGGTGCCCGATGAACTGGTCGCGCAGGTTGCGGTCGAGGCCGAGGTGATGGAAGAAGTAGTACCCCTGGAAGATGCCGTGCTTCTCGACCATCCAGTGGTAGCCCTCGCTCACGAACGGCTTCAAGATCGCGGCGCCGATGTCGGGGTGGTTGAACGTCGCCAGCGTGTCGCCGATGTCGTGGATCAGCGCGCACGCGATGTACTCGTCGTCTCGATCGTCGCGGTACGCGCGCGTCGCGGTCTGCAGTGAGTGCGTCAGGCGGTCGACGTTGAAGCCCGCGTAGTCGCCGTCGAGGAGGCGGAGGTGGGTCATCACACGATCGGGCAACGTGCGCTCGCTCCCGGCCTGCGCGGTGGCGATCTTCTGCCAGTCGAGCTTGGTGCCCTCGGTCATCGCGGTGAACGAGGCTCTGGGTGTGACGGTGTCACTCATGTCACGCAGTCTGCCCCGAGAAATGCGTGGACGGCCCGACAACTCCCGTGGCACCATGCACCGGTCCAAACACCGAGGAGGTGACCCGTTGCCCAACCTGACGAATGCAGTCGTGCAGATGATCGGCTCCGCAGGTCGCCTCGTCCTCGAGGCGCACTGACCGGATCTCGGCTCTGCCGACTGAACCCGGTTCGTATCTTGCTGGTCGGCTCTTCCCGTGCTGACCGGTCGTCGCCGTCGGGCCTGTAGCCGCTGATGGCCTCGGGAGCACAAGATCCACCTCGGGAAGGTGGATCCCTGGTGGTCCCGTCGCCGTTGCGGTGAGGGAGGGTGTGGGTGAGCCTGACGGTGGCGCCGAACCGGAGCTTGCGTGCCAGCGCGAGCCAAGACGTGGTCAGCCGCCCGGCACCGAGACCGTCTCGGTGTCGCGGCCTGACCGCAGGAGATGCCCGGGCCGCGCGTCGGTGAAGTCACGGCCGCGCACGATCTCGACGCCGTTCACGAGCACGTGCTCGATGCCTTCGGCTTCTCCGTAGAGGCGCGGCGCGCCACCCGGCAGGTCCTCGCGGGTCACCACGGGGGCAGGGCCGATCGTCGACTCGTCGAAGACGACGATGTCGGCGCACCAGCCTTCGGCGAGCCGACCGCGTCCGGTCAGACCGTAGAGCCGGGCTTGGGCGTTCGTCAGCAGCGAGACCGCCTCTTCGGTCGCGAGCAACCCCCGCTTGCGCACGGCTTCGGCGAGCATCGTCGTGCAGTAGTTGAACGTCGCGAGGAAGTCGAGATGTGCGCCGGCGTCTGACGCGCCGACGATCGCCCGCGGGTCTCGCCACACCTCGACCCGCCGCTTCCAGCTCTCGTCGTCGGAGCCGCGGTCGGGCGGAGTGAAGATCGTGCGCAGGTTGTCGGCGACGGTGATGTCGCACACGACGTCCCAGGGCTCCTTGCCCTCGGTCGCCGCGATCTCACCGACCTCGCGACCGACGTACTGCTCGAGGCCGGGGGTGAACACCTCGGACACGGTGAACACCTGCCAGTACGCGATGCCTCGAGACGGGCCCTCGGTCTGCTGCGCCATCTCGTTCAGCTCGCGCCGGCGAGCGTGATCGGCGAGCAGTGCGAGCTTCTCGTCGTGCGGCAGCGCCATCGGCTTGGCCCATCCGTGCAGCACGTCGAGCAAGAAGCCGGTGCGGAACGAGATGCGGGTGCGGATCGAGTCGGGGATCGTGAGCGCGAGCACCCGAGCTCCGCGCTCGGCGGCGTAGTCGCTCGCGGAGAGCTTGTTCTCGGTGATCTCACCGCTCCGCGAGTTCACCTGGAGCACGTTCCAATTCAAGCGGCCGGTTCGCAGCCAGCGACATGCGGGTCATCAGGTCCATGTCGTGCTCTTCGAACAGCCCGATGGTGGGGATGAACTCGAGCGTCGTGCCTGGATGGGCCGACACGACCTTGCAGAGCGACAGCAGCTCGTCGGTCGAGGCATGACGGGACGGCACCGCCTCGCCCTCGTCGTCGTTGTGAGTCGTCGCCCACGAGGAGGAGAACCCCATGCCGCCGGCGGCGAGCCCTTCCGCCAGGAGGCGTTCCATCTCGTACTGCTCGCCGGGCGACGCGTGACGCCGCGTCGCGTCGTCGCCCATCACGACGCGCCGGATCGCGGAGTGGCCGACGAGGAAGCCGGCGTTCACCGCGAGGCGGTTGTCGAGCCGATCGAGGTACTCCGCGGTGGTGGTCCAGTCCCACGGCACGCCCTCGGCGAGCGACTCGAGCGGCATGCCCTCGACGCGCGCCAGCATCCGCATGAGGTAGTCGCCATGCTCGGGGCCTAGGGGCGCGATAGAGAACCCGCAGTTGCCGCCGATCACGGTGGTGACCCCGTGAAGCGGCGACGGAGAGAGCGTCGTGTCCCAGAACGCCTGTGCGTCGTAGTGCGTGTGGATGTCGACGAAGCCCGGCGCGACGGCCAGGCCCGACGCATCGATGGTCTGCGAGGCCTCCTCGGTCACGTCGCCGATCGACACGACCTTTCCGTCGCGGATGCCGACGTCGGCACGGCGCCTCGGCCGCCCCGTGCCGTCGATGACCTCGCCACCTCGGATCACGCAGTCGAGCATGCGCGGACGTTACGCCTAGGCA
>CAVUAV010000003.1:0-8727 GCA_963739555.1 uncultured Acidimicrobiales bacterium
AGCGTGAACCACCACACGCGGCTCAATCGATCGAGCGCCTCGTCAGACTCGACGCGGCGCACCGCACGTCCCATCGCCTCGTAGAGGTTCGCGAACAGCGGGTGGCCCAGCTGGTTCGTGTGCCCGATGACTTCGTGGATGACGTCGGGCTCGGGCGTGTAGAGCGGCACCGACGGGTGGCGCACGTACTGCGTGCTCAGGAAGCAGCGGTCCGCGAGCGATCCGTAGAAGCGGCGAGTGGGCACGAGGCCGGGCACGGGCTCGACGCGGAAGCTCGTGAGCGCCGTGAGGCGCTTCGAGACCCATGCGAGCTGCGGGACGCGGTCCGTGGGCAGCGAGACCGCGGCCGCGCCTTCGAGGTACGCGTCGCACGCGTCACGACGGTGCTTGGCGGCGAGCTCGCTCGACACCAGACGCCAGACGCCGTCCTCCTCGTCCGTGTAGCGGACGACGGGGATCGGCTCGCCGGAGTGGAACGTCTCGCCGATGCGCGCGATCTCCTCGCGGCGAGCGCGGTACACGGGATCGGTGAGGCTGGGGTGTTCGGCGGGGGATTCGGTGACCGAAGGGGCGAGAGCCATGGCGGGGCCTCCTTTCGACGTCTCGCCCATGATGCCCCGCAAGACGGAGAATGCAGCCATCCAACTTCAGAAGATCCGCGACAGAGCGGTCGGATCGGCGGGCGTCCTGGGCAAAACGTCCAACGGCCGCGAGGCCTCTCGCCGGGCCTCGCTGGACGGATCTGGACCTTCGACAGAGGGCCTCGGCCGCGTAGGCTGGAAGCCTCTCGCCGGCGCATCGGCCGGCGGGTCATCAGTTGGGAAGTGATACCCATGTCCTCGCCCACCCGCGACCGGGCAGCCCTTGCTGCCCGTGCCCGCCAGATCACTGAGCGGGAGCTGGAGGCGTACTCGGCGAGAACGACGAAGTCCCAGGCCGCGAACGCGCGTGCAGCGAAGGTGCTGCCCCTGGGAGTGCCCTCGTCGTTCCAGTTCTACGACCCCTATCCCGTCGTCGCCCGTCGAGCCCAGGGGTCCTGGCTCGAGGACGTCGACGGCAACCGCTACGTCGACTTCAACATGGGCTACGGCGCGCTGTTCGCGGGCCATGGCCATCCCGTGATGCGTCAAGGCGATCGAGGAGCAGCTCGAGAACGGCACGCTGTACGTGACGCCGAACGAAGGCAACGCGGACGTCGCGGAGCTGCTCGTCGAGCGGTTCGGCTTCGACCTCGTGCGATTCACGAACAGCGGCACCGAGGCGACGATGGACGCGATCCGCGCCGCGTGCGGCTACACGGGTCGTTCGAAGATCATCAAGGTCGAAGGTGGCTATCACGGCCATCACGACGAGGTGATGGTCTCGATGAAGCCGTCGCTCGACCTCGCCGGTCCCGCGGACGCGCCTGTCGGCGTGCCTGCGACGAGCGGCCTCACACCCGCGGTGCTGCACGACACGCTCGTCGTCCCGTTCAACAACCTCGCCGCGCTCGAGCGTGTGCTCGAGGCCAATCGGGGTGAGGTCGCCGCGTTCATCCTCGAGCCGGTGATGGAGAACATCGGCATCTGCCTTCCCGAACCCGGCTACCTCGAAGCAGTGCGCGAGGTCACCGAGCGCCACGGCACGATGCTCATCTTCGACGAGGTCAAGACCGGCATCACCGCCGGCTACGGGGGCGCGACGCGCAAGTTCGGCGTGCAACCCGACCTGTTGTGCCTCGCGAAGTCGATCGGTGGAGGCCTTCCAATCGGTGCGTTCGGTGGCCGCGCCGAGGTGATGGAGACGATCACCCAGGGCTCGGTGCTTCACCTCGGCACCTACAACGGCAACCCGCTCGTCATGGCCGCGGCCCGCGCGGTGCTGCGCGACATCTGCACTCCCGCGGCGGTGGCAGAAGTCGAGGCTCGGAACCACCGGATGGTCGAGTCGTTCGGGAAGATCGTCGCCGACGCCGGGCTTCCCGCGCACACCGTCGAGATGGGCGCGAAGGGTTGCGTCACCTACTCGGCCACGCCCGTGCGCAACTACCGCGACTACAAGGCCACCGACTTCGACCTCGCCTACGCGAACTGGATCTGGGGCATCAACCGCGGCATCTTGCTGCCGCCCGGTCTCGACGAGCAGTGGCTGGTCTCGGTGCAGCACACCGACGCGGACATCGATCACCACACGCAGGTCTACGCGGACTTCGTGTCCGCGCTCGTCGCCTGAGGTGGACGAAGCAGGTACCCGTTTCGGGGTGATTGCCGTCCTCGCGGCGACGACATGCTGGGGACTCGGCGGAGTCCTCGGCAAGGCGATCGGTGCGTCGGGCCTCGTCGTCAGCTTCTACCGACTGTGGATGGGCGGCGCGCTGCTCACGGCCGCGCTGCTCGTGTCGAAGCGGCGCCTCACGTGGGACGTGATCAAGCGTTCGTGGTTGGGCGGCGTGTGCTTCGGCCTCAACGTCGCGCTCGTACTTCACATCGGTGCGGATGACCTCGATCGCGAACGTCGCGATCATCGGGTCTCTGACGCCCGTCATCGTCTTTCCCATCGCCGTGAAGTTCATGGGGGAGAAGGTCACGCGTCGGGCGATCGTCTGCTCGACGCTCGCGATCGTCGGCGTGGTGGTCGTCGTGCTCGCGGGCGGGAGCGGCGGCGATCGGTCGACAGCCGGCGACCTGCTCGCTGTCCTCAACCTCGCCTCCTGGGCCGCGTTCTTCCTCGTCACGAAGCACGCCCGCAAGGGAGTCGGCACGCTCGAGTACATGTCGGCGATGACCCTCGTCGCCGCGCTCACCGTGACGCCGATCGCGCTGCTGACCCATCAGGACTTCGGTTCGGTGCACGGTGTCGGCTGGCTGTGGCTCGTGTTGCTCGTGCTCATCCCCGGCGCGGCGGGCACGGGCTGATGACGTGGGCGCACGCTCACGTCGACGTGTCGACGTCGTCGGTGCTCACGCTGGGCGAGCCGGTGCTCGCGACGATCGGTGCCGCGGTCTTCCTCGGCGAGTCGCTCAACGCGGTGCAGGCGCTCGGCATGGGCGTCGTGGTCGTCGCGCTCGCAGTGCTCGCGATGGCCGAGGCGCCGACGGTCGAGACCGAACCCGTCGCCGCCGCCACGTAGGGCTGGTTCTCTTGGCGCGAGAGTGCGGTTTACGTGACTTTCGCGCCAAGAATTTCAGCGGGGGGTTCGAGGTGGTCGGTCACCTTGCAGTCGTCGCCGAACACGAGGAACCGGTCGAACCCGCGCATGAACCAGCGGTCGTGGGTGACCGCGATGACCGTGCCCTCGAACTCCGAGAGCCCGTCTTCGAGCGCTTCGGCCGATGCGAGGTCGAGGTTGTCGGTGGGCTCGTCGAGCAGAAGGAGCGTGGCGCCGTCGAGCTCGAGCAGCAGCACTTGGAAGCGCGCTTGCTGTCCGCCCGACAGGGTCTCGAACGTCTGGTCCGCGCAACCCTGCAGCTCGTAGCGGCGGAGGCGGCTCATCGCGGGGCCGCGCGCTTGGTCGCGGCTCTGCAAGATGTCGGCGAGCGAGCGTCCGGCGAGCTCGGGATGGTCGTGGGTCTGGCTGAAGAACCCGGGGACGACGTTCGCGCCGAGCCGCCAGTCACCGTGATGGCCGATCTCGCGGCCGGCAAGCAGGTGGAGGAAGTGGCTCTTGCCGGTGCCGTTCGGCCCGACGACCGCGACCCGCTCGCCGAACCAGAGCTCGGCGTCGAACGGGTCGGTGAGCCCGTCGAGCTCGAGGCCTTCGAGGACGACGGCGCGCTTGCCGGTGCGGGCTCCACCGAGCCGCATCGTGATCTTCTGATCCTTCACCCGCTCCGGCGGCGGACCAGCCTCATCGAAGTGACGCAGGCGGCTCTCTGCCGCCTTGGCCTTGGGCGCGAAGTTGTCGGCGAACGACGCGCGCCGCTTCATCTCCTTCATGATCGCCTCGAGGCGATCTCGCTCTCGCTGGTGCCGCGTGTGCTCGTCGTCGATGCGCGCCCGTCGAGCGTCACGCGCCTCGTAGTAGGTGGCGAACGACGCGCCGTGCGTCCACGCGCCACTGGCCTCGAGCGTCACGATCTTGGTCGCGGTGGCGGCGAGGAGCTCGCGGTCGTGGCTGACGTAGAGGATCGTCTTCGAAGTCGCTCGCAGCTGCTGCTCGAGCCGGCGCTTCGCGGGGATGTCGAGGAAGTTGTCGGGCTCGTCGAGCAGCAGCACCTCGTCGGACCCGCGGAGCAGCACCTCGAGCGCGAGTCGCTTCTGCTCGCCGCCCGAGAGTGACGCGACCGGACGGTCGCCGACTTGGCCGAGGTCGACTCCGAACGCCTCGGTGAGGCAGACGTCCCAGAAGACCTCGGCGTCGTACCCGCCGGCGTCGCCCCATGAACCGAGCGCGTGCGCGTACTCGCAGCGCGATGTCGTTGTCGTTCGGACGTTCGGCGACTGCGTGCTCAGCGGCGGCGAGCTTCGCCGCGGCGGCGCGCAACGGGGGCGCAGCAAGCGCCACGAGGAACGCGCGCACTGTCGTGTCGTCGCGGATCGATCCGACGAGCTGGCGCATGACGCCCGCCCGGCCGTCGATCCGCACGGTCCCTTCGGTCGCCTTCGTGTCGCCGGCGAGGACGCGCAGCACGGTCGACTTGCCGACGCCGTTCGCACCGACGAGTGCAACTCGCTCGCCGTTGCCGACGCGGAACGAGACGTCGTGGAACAGACGATGTCCGCTGCCCGGGCGCTTCCACGCCAGGCCCTGCACGTCGATCGCGCCCACGGGGAGGCAACGCTACGTGCTCGCCGAGCCGGCGCCGCCGCCGATTTGCCTACAGCCGGCGGAGGCGGACGCTGCGCACGCTGTGGTCAGGGCCCTTCTCGAGCACGAGCCGAGCGCGCTCCCGAGTCGGGAGGATGTTCTCCCGCAGGTTGCGCCCGTTGATCTCCCGCCAGATGCCGTGCGCGAACTCGATCGCCTGCTCGTCGCTCATGGCCGAGAAGCGATGGAAGTACGAGTTGGGGTCGCGGAAGATCGTCGCCCGCAGCGCTTGGAACCGTTCGAGGAACCACTGCTCGACGTGCGCTTCCTCCGCGTCGACGTAGATCGAGAAGTCGAAGAAGTCGGACACGAAGATCGGCGGAGAGTCGCCGGTGCCGACTCGCGAGCTCGCGGACTGCAGCACGTTCAGGCCCTCGACGATCACGATGTCGGGGCTGCGCACGACTTGGGTCTCGCCGGCGACGATGTCGTAGACGATGTGCGAGTAGATCGGCGCCTCGACGTCTTCCTTGCCCGACTTCACCTCGGCCATGAACTGGACGAGTCGCCGCACGTCGTAGCTCTCGGGGAAGCCCTTGCGGCTCATGATCCCGCGCTCTTCGAGCACCGCGTTCGGGAAGAGGAACCCGTCGGTCGTGATCAGGTCGACCTTCGGGTGGTGCGGCCAGCGGGAGAGCAGCGTCTGGAGGATGCGGGCCGTCGTGCTCTTGCCCACGGCGACGCTGCCGGCGATGCCTATTACATAGGGAACGCGCGGGGCGAGGCTCCCGAGGAAGGTGTCGGTCACCGCCGAGAGGTCCTGGCTCGCCGAGACGTACAGGTTCAGCAGCCGGGACAGGGGCAGGTAGATGTCGGTGACCTCTTCGAGCGAGAGCCGCTCGTTGATGCCGCGCAGCGCGTCGAGGTCTTGCTCATCGAGGGTGAGCGGCGTTGCCGCGCGCAGGGCCGACCACGTGTCACGGTCGAACGACAGATAGGGCGACAACGGGTTGCCGGCGGGCTGGACGGCGACCATCGGGCCGCGAACGTAGCGTGCCGACCGTCAGCCGAAGAACTTGACGCGGAAGCGTCGCGATCCAGAGGAACGTCCCGATGAACAAGCAGCACGCCGAGCACGAGCACCGCCTCCCGCTGACCGACCGACCGCAGCTTGGTCGAGATGCCGGCGAAGAACAGCGAGACCGCGAAGAGCACGACCGCCAGCATGAAGTTGTCGGCCCGCTCGAGGGAGTCGCTCGCTCGCGTGGACTCGGCTTGGGCGACGCCGTTCAGGCGGGTCGCCTCGGTGTTCTCCGCGACCTGGTACTCGGGCATGACGAAGGGGGTGCCGGGCGCGTCGGGGTTCGTGAGTGGGTTGGTCGCGAGCCACGCGTCGAACGCGGGCTTGAACTCGGGCCGGAATCGCTGGCGGTAGAAGTCGGCGAGCGGGGTGTTGCCTGCTTCGGTCGCGTTCACCCACTGGGTGAAGGTCGCGATGTCGACCTGCGTGAGCTGCCCGCCCTTCGTGGACGCGGTCGACGATTCGATCCGGGCCGCTGTCGACCTCGCCGCCGTGCAGCGTCAGCTCTCCTCGCCACTGGGTCGACTGGTAGGTCGTCCACGCCGTGGCGACCGCCGCAACCGCGAGCAGGATCGTGGCGATCAGATCGACACGGTGCGAGCGTCGTTCGGCATCGGCCATCGCTCAGGTGAACGCGTTCACGGCGCGGGCGATGACGAGGCCGAGCACGGTGAGCGAGATCAGCGACTGCACGCGCCATCATGAGCTTCGCCCAGTTCTTCATGGGCATCACGTCGGTCGGGCGAGAACGCGGTGCTGGTCGTGATCCCGAGGATGAAGTAGTCGACGTAGTGCGGACGCCAGCCTGGGAGGCGCAAGCTCAGGGCTCAGCTGGTGCGGGAACGCAAAGTCGGGGTACTTGTGGTCGCCGCGGTAGCGAGCGAGCGGCCCGCCGCTGTCGAGCTCCCAGTAGAGGAGCCCGAACACGAGCGCGTTGCCGGCCCACACGAGCGCACCGGACGCCAGGATCGACGTCGCCGACTGCGTGAGCTTGCTGCCCGTGATGATGTCGGTGAGCAAGACCGCATCGGACACGAACACCATCCCCATCAGCAGCAGGATCAGCGTGATCGCGAGCGGACGCAGCCACCTGGTGCGGCGGGCGAGGTGCATCGGGTCGGCGGCGAGCAGGGCGACCAGGAGCCCGATCTCGACCGCGGGGACGAGCCAGGGCGGGCCGAGATGCTCGCGCTCGGGCTCGACCACGCGCAGCACGATCGTCAGCGCGATGAAGCCGAACAGCACCAGGGCGAGAGGCCACCGCGGTTCGATCGTCGGCTGGCTTCGTCGTGTTCGTCGCCCACGCCGCGACGGTAGTGCGGGGTGCCGCGTGCAAGGCTGATCCCGATGAGCGACCTGGCGATCGACCGCGGCGACATCGAGGACGCCGCCGACCGCATCGGCCCGCATGTCCGGGTCACGCCGACCCTCGTCGTCGACGCACGCGACTTCGGTCTCGAGATCGATGCGACGATCACGTTGAAGCTCGAGTGCGTGCAGCACGCGGGGTCGTTCAAGACCCGCGGGGCGTTCAACCGCGTGCTGTCGAACGAGGTGCCGTCCAGTCGGAGTCATCACCGCATCGGGCGGCAACCACGGCGTTGCCGTGTCGCACGTCGCCGCCCGGCTCGGGCTGCACGCCGAGGTGTTCGTCACCGAGACGACGCCCGAGGCCAAGATCGCCCGCATCCGCGCCAACGGCGCCTCGGTCGTGATCGCGGGGCGCTACTACGACGACGCGCAATCTGCGATGCACGCCCGCGCCGAAGAGACGGGTGCGCTCTTCGTCCATCCGTTCAACCAGCCCGAGACGCTCGCGGGCCAGGGCACGCTCGGTCGCGAGCTCGAGCGTCAGGCGCCCGAGCTCGACTCGGTGCTCGTCGCGGTCGGCGGTGGCGGGCTCATCGCCGGCGTGTCGGCTTGGTACGAGGGACGGGCGCGTGTGATCTCGGTCGAGCCCGAGACGATCCCCGCGATGTCTCGTGCGTTGGCCGAGGGCAAGCCAGTCGAGGTCGAGGTGAGCGGCCTCGCGGCCGACTCGCTCGGCACGAAGGAGATCGGCAGCCTCGCGTTCCCGATCGCGCAGCGCTACGTCGCCGACGCGGTGCTCGTGTCAGACGATGCGATCAGGCGGGCGCAGCGCGCGCTGTGGGATCGCGTGCGGGTGCTCGCCGAGCCCGGTGGTGCGGCCGCGATGGCCGCGCTGCTGTCGGGCGCGTACCGGCCTCGGCCGGGCGAGAACATCGGCGTGCTCGTGTGCGGCGCGAACACCGACCCCGCGACGGCACTGCGTGAGCGTGACCCCACCCCCAGCGTTCTCGCGCGGGTAACCGGCCACCGTTGGCCGGAAAGTCGCGCAGGTTCGCCGTGATGGGCGCGGAACGGGCGGCCGTACTGGCTGCATCAGGTCGCCGAGTACGTCATCGGGCTCGTCATGCTCCTCATGATCACGCGTGCGCACGGCGACGCCGCGCCGCTGCTCGCGGCGGGCGGTGTGCTCGTGCTGCTCAACGTCGCGATCAGCGGACCGCCGGCGGGTTGCATGCACGTCGTGAGCCGACCGGTCCACAAGTGGACCGACGTCGGTGTCGTCGCCGCACTCGTCGCGATCCCGGTCGTGCTCCGCGATCGGGCGACGAGCACGGTGTGGATCACGATGATCGGCTGCGCGGTGGTGCTGCTCGTGGTGCGGTTGACGACCAACTACACGGTGAAGCCGAAGCGAGAGCCGATGCCACCGATCTCTGACATCGCCAAGGCCTCGCCGCGTGCGCTCGGGCGTGCATTGGGGAAGGCGCAACGACGCCCGCAAGTACCCTGAACCCGCTGCCCCTGTAGCTCAGTCCGGAAAGAGCGGCGGACTTCTAATCCGAAGGCCGGAGGTTCGAATCCTCCCAGGGGCGCTGCCTGGGACTTCGTG
>CAVUAV010000004.1:0-6666 GCA_963739555.1 uncultured Acidimicrobiales bacterium
ATCCCGGCTGCGAGCGGAAGGATCACGAAGGAGACGTCGAAGATGTCCCACCAGACGTTGTTGTCGAGAAGGAAGTCCTTGAGGGACATGTAGGCGCCGAGGGCGAGGAGCGCGCCACCAACCCCCGCGACAGCCGAAGCCACGAGGTTCGCGGGGCCGGAGGCGCGAGGGCTCACCATCGTCAACGCGACGACGGCGAGCATCAGCCCGGCGAGACCCGCTGCCAAGAGGGCGAACAGTCCGGGGCCGATCGAGAAGTTGAAGTCGATGTAGTCGTGGATGTTCGCAGCGGCCAACGGCCCGAAGATCAACAGTGCACCGGCACTCACGCCCGCGCCCACGCGGTACTTGAAGATGCTCGCGACACCGGCCAATGCCACGACCGCAGCCGAGTAGAGCACCCAGAAGCGGAACGCGCCGCTGAGGCCGGACGGGAGGTCGCTGCTCCACGACGCGAACGCAGAGGCGACCAACGCTGCCGCGGCGACGAGCGCGACGATGCCCCACCCGACGAAGGGTCTGCTCTGGTCCGTCAGCGGTCGGCCTTCGGCGTCGGGACGGCGATGACGGTGAGTCCATCGATGCCTCTGAAGTCAGCGGGGTTGCATGTGTAGAGCGGGAGTTCATTGCTGATGGCGATGGCGGCGATCATCGCGTCGTAGGCGCGCGCGGTCGCCTTTCGTCCCGCTCGGCGCAGCGACGCCGCGACTTGCCCGAACGCGCGTGCGGCGTTGGCGTCGAACGGCAGTGGATCGAAGTCGGCCTCGGCTCGCTGGAGGTGCGCCTGCCGCGCTGCTTGCTCCTTCCTCGTCGTCGCGACGAGCGGCCCGACGGACAGCTCCGCGAGGGTGATCGTCGAGATCTCGGGCTCGGCGGGGATCGTCGTCGGATCGCTCAGTCGCGTGAGGAGGATCAGCGTGCTCGTGTCGAGCAAGCCGCGTTCGCTCGGCGGCGTCACAACGTCGCCTCGACGACTCGATCGATGTCCTCCCGCAGTGATCGGGGATCGACATGGGGGAGGCGATTCCAGCGATGCAGCAGCTCTTCGGCCCGGAGGCGTGGACGCGGGAACGGACGGAGCTCGGCGATCGGACGCCCGTCACGGGTGACGGTCAGGTGCTCGCCCGCGGCGACTCGGTCGAGCACCTCGGCGCCTTGGTTTCTCAGCTCGCGAACCGTCACCTCGTCCATGAGGCGATTGTATCACACGTGAGACAACTGCGGCCGCATGACCTTCGCCTCTGCCGCCTGAGCTCCCGCGGTGGTCTGCTCGGGCTGAACGGAAGGACTGCCCATGCGTGTCCTCGTCGGTACGGACGGCTCGGTAGGTGCCCAGGCCGCGTTGCGCTGGGCGCTGAGCCTGGTCGATGCAGAAGACGGTGAGCTCATCGTCGCCACCGTGCGGATCCCGCCCCTCCTCGAACTGCTTCCGGGGGAGATCGCGGCGCGGCGCGCTGAGGACGCCGAGCTGCTCCACGAGTGGTGTGCTCCGGCTCGCGATTCGAAGGTGCAGTTCCGGGAGCTCTTGCTCGAGGGTGACCCACGCGAGCAGCTGCTCTCCACGGCGGAGGCCGAGAAGGTCGACCTCATCGTGGTCGGGGCTCGAGGCACCGGTGGCCATCGCCACGCGCTGCATCTCGGAAGCACGACCCATCACCTCGCGCATCACACGCAGCTGCCCCTCGTTGCGATCCCGCCCGCGTCGAAGGCAGCGTGGCCGGCGACGGTCGTCGTGGGCGTCGACGGGTCGCCCGGCAGCCTTCGTGCCGTCGATTGGCTCGCTTCGTTCGGCGCACGGTTCACCGATGACGTGCTCGCGGTGAACGCTCAGAAGCCGGTGGCCGAGGTGCCCCGCGACCATCCCGACAGCCGGTTCCGGGCGGCGCTCGACGACATGCAGCACTGGGTGGCGCCGCTGGACGAGGCCGGCCTGGGCGACCGGACGCTCGTGATGTCTGGTGATGCCGTCGATGTGTTGGCCGATGCCGCGATCGCGGAGGAAGCCGGATTGCTCGTGGTCGGGTCGCGCGGGGTCGGTGGGATCACCGGGTTGCGCCTCGGTGCGACCGCACTGAAGGTGCTGCACCTGGCGCAGATCCCCGTGCTCATGGTGCCGGCCGACGTGACGGATTGACGGCGTCGCCTCCTGGGTTGCGCGACGATCGCGGTGATGTCGCCGCCGCAGTTCGAGTCGATCCTCTACGAGCAGGACGGTCCGGTCGTGACGATCACGATGAACCGTCCCGAGCGCAAGAACGCGATGACCAACCGCATGGTGCGCGAGACCGGCGACGCGCTCGCCTATGCGGCCGAGGATCGCGATGTCCGGGTGCTCGTGCTCACCGGCGCGGGCACGTCGTTCTGTCCGGGCGCCGACTTGCAGGCGGTCGCGGGAGGCACGGTCGCCGACGAGGCGCTCACACCCGCGGAGTTCCGAGCGCCGGTGCTGTTGCACTCGATGCCCGCGGTGACGATCGCTGCGATCAACGGTGCGTGCGCGGGCGCCGGGTTCGGATGGGCGTGCGCGTGCGACTTCCGGTTCGCGACCGCGTCGGCGCGTTTCAACACCGCGTTCCTCGAAGTCGGCATCGCCGGCGACATGGGCGGGCCGTGGACGCTCGCCCGCATCGTCGGTCCGGCGAAGGCGCGTGAGCTCTACATGCTGCCGGACAAGTTCGGCGCCGAGGAGGCGTTGCGCATCGGTCTCGTGTCGCGGGTGTTCGAGGACGACATGTTCCGCGACGAGGTCGATGCGATCGTGAACCGACTTGCCGCCGCCGCGCCGATCGGGCTCAAGACGTTGAAGGCGAACTTCGTCGACTCCGAGCGGATGGACTTCGCCGGCTACGTCGCGCTCGAGAGCGAGCGACATCTGCGCATGTTCACCTACAGCGACACGCGTGAGGCGTTCGCGGCGCGGGTCGAGGGCCGACCGCCGAAGTTCGAGGGTCGATAGGGCGCGCTGAGCTACTGCGTCTTCTCGAACATGGCGAGGACCTGAAGCCGTGCGTTCATGTCGAGCTCCATGAATCGCGCCGTGATCTCGTCCGGTGTCCGCACGTCGGCGAACTTCGCGAGGGGCGTCGGAGATTGCGCCAACCGCTGGCGGTCTTCCGGCGTGAGCGTCCCCAGGAACGCGATCGCGTCCTCCACGCTGTCGAGCTCGCCGATGCGGACGAGCAGGTCGTCGACTGAGTGATCGACCTTCGACGGGGCGACTGATTCCGGGAACGCCGTCACGACGCCGATGACCTCATGGACGCGATCGGTGAGCTCGTCGCCCTCTTCGAATGCCTCCCGACCGATGCAGGCGAGCAACGGACCGTCGAAGCTGAAGATCCAGTCGTTGTGCGCTGCGATGCGCTGGCGAACCTCGGCGCTCGCGAACGGCGATTCCCCCATCGCGATCAGGCCGGCCACACGGAAGGCAGCGTCGAACGCGGCGTCGCCGGTCGGCATCTCGAGGAGGCCTGGAAGGCATGGTGTCGCGCCCGCGGCTCGACCGCGTACGGCACCAGCGTCGTCATCTCGAGCACCACGAGGGAGGTGCTGTGCACCTTCGCGGTGTACTCGAGCGACATCGCCTCCATCGGCGTCCGAACGTTCGCAACGGTGATCGCTCGCCCGTCCATCGTGCCCCTGAACACGTCGGTGAAGAACATGTTCGGCATCCCGGCGTGGATGTTCGTGGTGAGCCGCGGCGGGAAGCCGTGGAGCACCCGCGACGCCTCTTTGATGCGGTCGAGGAATCCGCTGTCGAAGCCGGTCTCATCGATCGGGTGGAGGCCGAGGGTGGCTGCGGCTTGGGCGAGCTCCTCGTTGGCCGGAGCCGGCTCCGCTTCACGATGACGACGACCGAAGAGCGCCATTGGCGGACAGTACGCCCGCTTCCTGGGAAAACGCTGTGCGAGTCGGGCCGATCCGCCCTCCTGGCTATCGCCCTCGGGCGAGCTGCTCGAGCGGGTCGGAGGTGGCTGGCTCGGGTGAGCGCGATTCGGAGTCCGTCGCCGGCGACGTCGGCCGGGGCGGCGGGGCCGGAGGCGTGCGCGGGTTCCTCTGATTCATGACCGGCAGGGCGTCGACGAGGGTGGCGGCGATCATGCGTCGCTCGGCAACCACCGCGCCACGAAGGGGTTGCCAGGGCTGGTCGACAAGGGTCGCCCGGTGAACTTCGTCGAGTCGTTCCATGGTCGTTGCGCCTCCGCCGGCCGCGAGTCTGACCAGCGGCCTGTCGGCCCATCACGAGCGCGCTTGATGGGCCGTTCGACTCGATCGCGGTCGGCGGCGACTTCTCGCGGTCAGCCCTCCTGGAACGGACGCACCTCGATCGCCGCGAAGCACGCTGCGGAGGCCTTGGCGGCCCAGGCCAGCGCGTCGTCGAGATCCTTCGCCTCGATCACCCAGAAGCCGCCCAGGTACTCCTTCGTCTCTGCGTACGGGCCGTCGGTGATCACGGCGTCGCCGTCGCCATCGGTGTTGTCGACGACGGTGGCCGACGACACGGGCTGCAGCCCGCCGCCGAAGACCCACACGCCGACCTTCTGCATCTCAGCGTTGAGGGCCTCGGTCTCGGCGAAGGCCCGCTGCATCCGCTCCTCGGACTCGAACCCCCAGGCCTCCGGCGTGTCTTCGGCGGGACCGTGGACGGAAAGCAGGTACTGGGTCATGGCGAGCTCCTTCGATCTGGCTTCATCTCCTCTACGAACGGACCTGCCCGAAATCGACAGCGCTCGCGAGATTTGTGGTCATCCGGCTCCACGCTCGCGCTGCTCGGTCCAGCGGAGCGCCTCCGGTCCGGACATCACGAAGCCACCTGTCTTCATCAGGCGCTCGATCGGGTCCGCCGGCAGCGGGTCGTCTGGGTTCGGACACGGGTACCGATACTCGGAGTCGATGTCGGCGACGCAGAACACCGGGATGCCTTGTCCGACACGGTGGAAGCGCCGCGCCACCTTGAGGACGCCGTACCCGACCAGCTCGAACTCGCCGTCGTAGCGAGTCATGGCGCGGGCGACGTCGTCGGGGCTGTGGTTCCAGTAGCGGCGCAGCTCGCCATCGACGTCGAGCGTGAGCTCGCCGTCGTCGCGGACCTCGAGCAGCTTCGCGGGGATCGGGTCGTGTTGCGGTTCGTTCCAGGTCAGACGGAACTGGATGAAGTGGACGTTGTGTCCGGGGAGGTACAGCGGGCAGCGCCGTAGGGGCGACTGGTTGCTCATCGTGATCTCCATCGCGTGGCGTTCGCACCGTGCCTCTCGGTCGGTTGCGGCGACGTCGTGGGGCCACGTCCCTCAGTCGCTCTTGATGGTGATGTGGAGGGTATCGGTGGCGATGTGCGTTGCGTCGTGCGTCAGCGTCGATGCCACTTGGCGTTGGCCTGGCCCTTCGGTGACACCTGCACGATCTTGAGGCGGCCCACAGCGCCCGTGAGGTACGAGCCGATCTGCTGGTCGAAGCGCGGGTCGTCGCAAAGGGTTCCGTGGGCTCGCGTGACGGCAGCGTGGTGGGCCACCTGCTTCGTCGTGAAGTCCAGCCCGGTCGAGGCGAGGTCGTTCACCGCGCCCTCGATGGCGCCGAAGTTCAGCGACACCTGTGTGGGCTTTCGTGCGATCCCGTGCTTGCAGATCGAGCAGGTCGCCGGGTCCATCTCGTGCATGCAGAGCTCATCAGCCATAGCGACCTCCTCTACGGCGCGGCTGTGACAGGTCAGCCGAGCGTGTCCAAGAAGGCGCGCAGCGCGGCGTTCACCTCGGCCGGACGCTCTTGGTGCACCCAGTGGCCGGCGCCTTCGATGATCGTGCTGCCGCGGAAGTCGGTGCATCCCGATCCCGGGTCGGCGTATCCGTCGCCGCCGGGGATGAACGCCCTCACCGGATCGCGTGATCCCGCGATGAAGCACGACGGCTGACCGACGGTCGCGCCAACGATGTCGGCGTTCTCGGTCGCATCGATCGGCGCCGCGCGGTAGCGGTTGAACGCGCCGACCATGCCGGTGCGCTCGAGCGACGCCGCGGCCGCGTCGAGCTCGGCATCACTCAGGAAGCTGAGCGGTCCGTCGGGCGGATCGGGGAGCAGCGGAAGGAACGCCGCGTCGCGCGGCCCTTCCGCGATCCAGCAGTTGAGCGGCGCGTCGCCCGACAACGCGAAGTAGATGCGCTTCAACGCGGCACGCATGTCGGCGCCGAACGCGGCCTCGGGCACGCCGGGCTTGGCGAAGTACAGCATGTAGAAGAAGCGGTCGGCGTAGACCTGATCGATCAGGTCGAGCAGCGAGACGGGGATCGGCGGCATGTGCGGCACGCTCAGCCCGGCGACCGCCCGCACCCGATCGGGATGGCGGATCGCGGTGTGCCACACGATCGGCGCGCCCCAGTCGTGTCCGACGAGGATGATCGGTCCGTCGTCGAGCGCCGCAGCGACCGCAGCGACGTCACCGGCGAGCTGCTTCAACGAGTAGCGCTCGACCTCCGTCGGAACCGAGCTGCCGCCGTACCCACGCACGTCGAGCGCCGCGACTCGATACCCGTTCGCCGCGAGGTGCTCGACCTGGTGGTGATACGAGCTCGCGAGCTCGGGCCATCCCGGCACGCACAGCACCGTCGGTCCGTCGCCCGTGACCTCGACGCGCAAGGTGATGTCGCCGTTCGTGACCTTCATCTCGTCCATGGC
>CAVUAV010000005.1:0-1325044 GCA_963739555.1 uncultured Acidimicrobiales bacterium
CTGTCAGGAAGGGCCACTGCATTCGTAAATGTTCTGTAGTTGACAACCGAAGGGGAGTAGCCATGAGACGTCACCGGACAGCTTCATGGACCGCGTTGTTCGCGCTCACGGTCATGGCGATCGCGGGTTGCGGCGGCTCGTCGTCGTCGAGTTCGGACACATCGACGGGCGGAGGTGGCGTGACTGTGCCGGCGTCTTCGTCTGGAACGACCGTCAATGTCGTCGTCGGTGACACCAAAGGCACCGACGGACCGATGACCTTGACCGCCTCGACGAGTTCAGTGCCTGCCGGCGATGTCACGTTCACGGTCAAGAACACCGGCACGATCGACCATGAGATGGTCGTCCTGAAGACCGACACTGCCTTCGATCAGCTTCCGGTTGGCGGGTCGGAGCCCGACAAGGTCGATGAGTCGGCCAACATCGGTGAAACAGGCGACCCGGCCCTCAAACCAGGCGAGACGCGGTCGTTCACGATCAAGGCAATGGACAGCGGGCAAGTACGTGCTTGTGTGCAACATCGCCAAGCACTACGCCATGGGCATGCGCGCCCCCTTCACGGTGACGTGACCACCACCGAGTCCGGCACAGCACCCCGCCGCCATCGGCTGGGGACGAGCGGTGCTCACGGGGCTCGTTGTCATCGTCGTCGGCGCCGTGGCCGCCGTTGGCGGCGCGAACGCCGTGCTCACCAGAGCGACGGGCCTCAGCCGAGATGTCCGCGAGTACATCGCCAGCATCGTGTTCCTCGCCGTCGTGATCGCGCTCGCGTGGGCGCTGCGACGACTCCAAGCGCGAGGCTGGATCTAAGTGCCGCGTGTCCGATCGCGCCCGACCCGCGGTGGCTGTGGGACAACGAACCCTGCCGTGCCGCGTGCCCGGTGCACACTGACGCCGGCGCCTACGTCACCGCCATCGCCGAGGGTCGTCACCGCGACGCGTATCTCATCGCCAGGGGGCCGAACCCGTTCGCTTCGATCTGCGGACGGGTGTGCGCGGCTCCGTGCGAGTCTGCCTGTCGACGCGGCAGAGTCGACGCTCCGGTGGCGATCCGTGCACTCAAGCGCTTCGTCACCGAGCGGTTCGGTGTCGAGAGCTTTGCCGCCAACAGCGTCTGGCACGAGGCACACGGAGAAGTGCCGCTACCCAGCCTTCCCTCGGTCGGCGTGATCGGCGGGGGTCCCGCCGGCCTCGCAGCCGCCTACGAGCTCCGCCTCGCGGGTCATCCCGTCACGATCTACGAGGCCGCCGACCGCCTGGGAGGGATGATGGTGCTCGGCATCCCCGAGTACCGCCTCTCGCGCTCGCTCATCGACCGCGAGATCGGCGCCGTCGTCGAGCTCGGGATCGAAGTCGAGCTCTCGTTCCGCGTCGGGCACGACGCCACGATCGAGGACCTGCTCAACCAACACGGCGCGCTCTTCGTCGCCGTCGGTACCGGGCGGGGCCGCGACCTCGATCTGCCCGGTCATGATCTCGACGGAGTCCTGCGCGCCGTGGAGTTCCTCCTCAACGTCAACCGCGGCTACAAGGCCGAGCTCGGCCAGCGCGTCGTCGTCGTGGGTGGAGGCAACGTCGCGTTCGACGCTGCCCGCACGGCGCTGCGCGCCGAGGCCGGGCGTTCCGTTGGCCCGGAGCCCGCCGACACCTCGCCGGTGCCAGGCACGCCGGAAGACGCCCGGCGCGGCATGACGACCACCCTCGACGTGGCCCGCGCCGCCGTGCGCGCCGGGGTCCTCGACGTCACAGTCATCGCGCTCGAATCCCCCGAAGAGATCCCAGCCGACCCCGAGGAGATCGCTGACGCCGAGGCCGAAGGCATCACGATCATCTACCGCAAAGGCCCGCACCGCTTCGTGGGCAACGAGGGACGCGTCACCGGGCTCGAGACCATCGACGTGAGAGCGGTGTTCGATGAGGAGGGCCGCTTCAACCCGACGTTCGTCGCCGACACGCAGGCGGTGCTCCCCGCGGACACAGTGATCCTCGCAGTCGGCCAGGCCGCCGACCTTGGGGTGCTTGCCGGCGTCGACCTCACCCTCAGCCGCGGCGGCATCCAAGTCGACCCCGTCACGCTGCAGACTTCGCACCCTCAGAATCTGGGCGGGAGGCGACGTCGCGCACGGCCCGCGAAACCTCATCGACGCGATCGCTGACGGGCAGCGAGCCGCCGCGTCCATCCATGCGAGTCTTGCGACAGGTGAGCCTCGCAGCACCGCGGTACGTATCGAGCTGAGGCGTCGCCCCACGCTTCCGCCGACTGTCGACGGGCTACGACGCCATCGAGCGCCAAACGATCCCCGCGACGCCAAGCGAACGGCGAGTGGGCTTCGCCGAAGTCGAGGTCGGGTACGGCCCGGAGGAGGCCACGCTCGAGGCGCTTCGGTGCCTCCGTTGCTTCGACAACGTCATGCTCGACGCGGATCTCTGCATCCTCTGCGGCCTGTGTGTCGACGTCTGCCCCACCAATTGCATCACGATCGCGCGAGCCGACACCATCGGCCTGGGCGACGAGACGCAGAGCGTGCTCTTGCTCGGCGAGGACCACGTGCATCCGCTGTGGCCTCTGCATCAACCGCTGCCCCCCCGGCGCCCTCTACATGGGACACGCAGTGGAGGTCGTCGGTGGCTGAGCGTACGGCCGAGGAATCGGCACCACGCGACGCCCTCGGAGCCCAAGACCGCGTTCGCTCCGGGGAGGGGTCTGACTGCTCGGATCGAGCGAAGCAACGTGTGGCGCTCGATGTTCCGCCACCCGAACCTGGACACGCCGCGGGGCCGTGCTCTGCAGTCGTTCTCCAACTTCTTCCTTCACCTCTACCCGGTGAAGGTCCCAGCGCGGGTGCTGCGCATCCGCTACTCGTTCCGGCTCGGCTTCATCGCGTCGGTGCTCTTCGTGATCCTCGTGGTCACCGGCGTGTACCTGATGTTCTTCTACACACCGGCGGTCGGTTCCGCCTACGGCGACATGCAACACCTTCGCACGAGTGTCGGCTTCGGCCAGCTGGTCCGTAACGTGCACCGCTGGTCGGCACACCTGATGGTCCTCGTGGTCGTCCTGCACCTCGCGCGGACGTTCTTCGCTGGCGCCTACAAGAAGCCCCGGGAGTTCAACTGGGTGCTCGGAGTCACCCTCCTGCTGCTCACGCTCGGACTTTCTTTCACCGGCTACCTGCTGCCGTGGGACCAGCTCAGCTACTGGGCCGTCACCGTCGGCACCAACCTCGTGCAATACGTGCCGCTGCTTGGGAACGTGGCTCCAGAACCTCCTCATCGGCGGTGACCAGATCGGTCAAGCCACGCTCCTCCGCTTCTACGCCCTGCACGTTGCCGTACTCCCGGCAGCCCTCGTCCTCACGCTCTGCCTTCACATCTGGCGGGTGCGCAAAGACGGGTTCGCCGTCGAGCGTCCGTCCACGGGGGCCTTCGAGGAGGAGGCGACGGCCGTCCCCGCACCGCCGTTGCCCGCAAGCGCCAGTGCGGACCTCTACGGAGGGCGCACCCGCGTGCTCGGTGTCGTCGACCGCGAGTCGATCACGGCCGAGGAGCGTGCAGTCGACGACACCGTGTTCACCTGGCCTCACCTCCTGGTCCGTCACGTGGTGGTGGCGCTCGGTGTCGCGGCGACCGTGCTCGCCCTTGGCGTGGCGTTCGCCGCGCCTCTGCGCGGCCTCGCCAACCCGAGCCAGACCCCGGAGCCCGCCAAGGCTCCGTGGTACTTCGCGGGGCTCCAGGAGCTGCTGTCCCACTTCGACCCGCTCGTCGCCGGGATCCTCGTGCCCATGGGCGCCGTGCTCGTGCTCGTGCTGCTCCCCTACATCGACCGCAACCCCTCGACGGTCGCCCGCGAGCGCAAGGTGGCGATTGTGATCTTCAGCGGCCTTCTGGCCCTGGCCGTCGTCTTGACGGTCATTGGCACCTTCTTCCGGGGACCCGGCTGGCACTTCATCGCCCCGTGGACGCACTGGTATGTCGAGCTCTAGGAGGCGCTGATGACCTCGACGAGACGAGAGGTCCTCCGGACCGGTTGGAAGGTCGGCGGCGCCGTCCTGGCTGCCGCCGCCGCATGGACGCTGTTCGAGTCGCTACGACCACTCAGCAGCGGATCCAAAGGAGCGGTGCTCGAACTCGGCGACCCGGCCAACTACCCGACCGACACCGCGACGTTTGTGACCGAGGGTCGGCTGTTCGTTGCCAACGCCGGCGGACATCTCTTCGCTCTGTCTCCGAGATGCCCCCACCTCGGCTGCCGCGTTCCGTTCTGCGACTCCTCGGGACGCTTCGAGTGTCCGTGCCATGGGTCGAGGTTCGATCTCGGCGGTGAGTGGATCCAGGGCCCCGCGCCGCGCGGCATGGATCGCTACGACCTGCAACTCGTCGAGGGGGTGCTCGTGGTCGATACGTCGAAGCTCTCGGCTGGGCCTGACCGCGGCGCCCACGACTACCTGACGCCGCCCAAGGGCCCAGCCTGCCAGTAGGGAGCTCGACCGTGCCCCGCGAACGACCCACTCCGCCGCCATTCGAGCCCGTCGAGCTCGAGCGCAGCCTCGACCGCTACCTCACCTGGGGGCTCGCCTTCATGGTTGTGCTGATCGTGGGGTTCGTCGCGTACCGGGTGCGAGAACCAACCCTCCGGAAGGATGCGACCGCGGCGCAAGAGGCCTCGTACCGGGAGATCGGCAGCGAGCTGTTCGCAACCAACTGCTCGTCGTGCCACGGCAAGGACGCGACGGGCGGCAGCGCTCCGGTGCTGAATGCCAAAGAGTTCCTGAAGGGCACGACCGATGATCAGATCCGCGCGCTGATCGCCGGCGGCATATCGGGGACGGACATGCCCGCGTGGAGCCTCGCGTTTGGCGGGACCCTCACGGACGAGCAAGTCCTCCAAGTCACGACCTATCTCCGTTCACTCGAACCCAACGCCCCGAGCGTTCCCAACTGGCGTGCGGGCAGCGGCTGATCGACAGTGCGGCTCGTTGCGCGGCGATCTGGCTTCATTCGGCGCCGGGACGTTCGACCCTGGAAGCGGGCGGGTAGCGGACTGAAGGTTGCGGTGTGGTTGACATCGTCCAACGGCGGGTGGCGCCGATCGTGCGCGACTGGCAGGAGCACGGCAGCGCCTACGAGATCGCTCGGCTGCTTACGGCCCCGGCTCGGCGCGGTCTGGTCCTTCTCGAGGTGGAGCACCCCGAGAACCTGCCAACGGAGGGGCCGGCCATCGTGGTGGCCAACCACCTCTCGTTCTTCGACTCTGTGCTGTTGTTGTTCGCCCTGCCGAGACCCGTGTCGATGCTCGGAAAGGCCGAGTACACAGACCGGCGGATCACGAAGTGGCTGTTCTGCGGGGCAGGGATGATCCCGATCCGGCGTGAGAGTCCCGGCGATCTCGGCCACGCGTTCGCGCTGGTTGGTGAGGTCCTCGGTCGCGGTGAGGTGGTCGGGCTGTTCCCCGAGGGAACCCGATCACGAGATGGGTTGCTGCACCGTGGGCACTCGCGGTGCCGCTCACCTCGCGCTCACTACGGGTGCTCCCATCGTGCCGCTCGGCATCATCGGTACAGATCGGATCCTGCCTCCCGGAGCCCGATTGGTGCGCCCATTCCGGCACGCCACCCTCAGACTCGGTGAGCCGATCCTCGCCGCCGACGCTGGATTCACGACGAGCACGACCCGCGCTCGACACGAAGTCACCGAGCGGTTCATGAATGAGATCCGGCAACTCTGTCGGCAGGGCTATGTCGACCAATACGCGCCGCTGCCATCCCCTGACTGAAGACGAGCCCGAATCGAACGGCTTCATGAACCCGGTTCGCGAGCTGTACGAACGAGACGGCCGAATGTCGTCGGCGAAGCGACCACTTGAGCGGCCGTCACCGAGGCTCGCAGCGGAGGACGACCTCGACTGGCCCAGCGCGCTCGGAGGGAGTCGAACCCCCAACCTTCTGATCCGTAGTCAGATGCTCTATCCATTGAGCTACGAGCGCTTGCGGGCGAACAGTCTACGCGAGGCCCGCGGTGCACAGCCCGTCGAGGTGCTCGAGCGTCGCGGTCATGCTCCCGATCCACATGCGGCCGTTGTCCATGTGCTGGCGCTCGACTTCGGGCACGGCAGAGCAGTCGTAGATCTCGGTGACGACGGTGGCATCCTCACCGTCGGGTAGGAGGTCGAAGGCCCACCGATGCCCCCACTTGGCGACCGCTGCCCCACTCGCACCAGCGTCGGGGTGACCCCGCCCGGGCTCGGGCTCCCACGCGATGCGCCGGTTCGGCTCGAACTCGACCACACGGTTGTTCATCTCGTAGTCGCCGAGCCGCTCGAAGTACATCTTCATGATGAAGACGTCGCCGACTCCCGTGATGACGCGGTTGGTGACGACCGAGCGCAACATCCCCGACCCATCGAGATCGGGATGGCGACTCGGGTCGGCGAGGATGCGGAAGATCGACTCCGCCGGCGCTTCGATCCGCCGAGAGACGGAGACCGGCGGGCAGTCGTCACCCAACGTGATGCCCGTACATCTCCCCCAACGGATCGCTGATCAGCTCGAGGCGAGCTCCGTCGGGATCACGGAAGTACAGCGACGACCCGCTGATGTGGTCGTACTTCACGCCAGCGTCGTCGAGCTTCTTCTTCAAGCGGTTCCAGTTCTCGGGCGGCGTCGAGATCGCGATGTGGTGGAGCCCGCCGAGCACCTCCGCGTAGTCACCGAGATCGAGGCCAGGGAAGTCGAAGAACGCGAGCGAGTTGCCGTTGCCGATGTCGAAGAAGAAGTGCGTGCTGCCCTTGTAGTCGCGGTTCTCGAACAGCTCGGTCAGCGGGAACTCGAGGAGGTCTTGATAGAAGCGGATCGTCCGCTCGACGTCGGCGCTCAGCAGCGCGATGTGATGCACGCCGCGCGCAGTGCTCGCGGGTCGATCGCCTCGTGGCTTGAGGTGCTCCTCACGAAGCTCGGCTCGCCGAGCGGCCAGATGGTCGAGGTCCAGGTCAGCACTCATCGTGGACCACCCTAGGCTCGGCGGGTGGCCATCGAGCTGGTCGTCCACGACGACGCGATCGATCTCAAGTTCACCGGGTGGGATCGCCTCTGGACGCTCTCGCGCGGCCTCCAGCTCCCGGTCACCGAGATCACCGACGCCCGCGTCGCCCTGGTCGCACCCCTGAAGAAGGACCTGGGCTTGCGCACCGGCGGCGGCTACTGGCCGGGCCGCATGGCGACCGGACACTTCACCTGGCGTCACCGCAAGGGCATCCGCCAGCTGTGGGCGGTGTACGCCGACAAGGAAGCCCTCGTCATCGACACCACCCGCGAGAAGCCGGCGCGCATCGTGATCCAGCATCCGTTCAAGCACGACCTCGCGTGGCTGATCGCCGAGCGCATCCCCGGCGCCCACCGCCGCGAAGACGAGCCCCCCGCCGATGTCTACGACTTCGACGACGAGAACCCGCCCGAGTGATCTGCGCGGTCAGGCCGCGCGGAACGTGGCGCGGTAGGCCTGAGGCGTCGTGCCGGTGATGCGGCGGAAGTGCATGCGGAGTGTCGATGCCGCGCCGAAGCCGCACCGGTCCGCGACGTGATCGACCGAGAGGTCGGTGCTCTCGAGCATGCGCCGCGCCGCGAGCACTCGTTGCTGCAGCAACCACTGCAACGGCGTCGTGCCTGTCGACGCGCGGAACCGGCGCGGCGAACGTGCGCGGCGACATCCGGGCGCGCTCCGCGAGCTGTTCGACCGTGAGCTCTTGGTTGAGGTTGTGCACGGCCCAGTCGAGCGTCGCCGCGAGGTCGTCGCAGTCACACGCGGCGACGGGCGCCTCGACGTACTGCGCCTGACCTCCCTCACGATGCGGCGGCACGATCATCCGCCGCGCGAACACGTTCGCGACTTCGGCACCATGGTCTTGACGCACCATGTACAGGCACAGGTCGATCGCGGCTGCGGTGCCTGCTGAAGTGAGCACGTTGCCTTCGTCGATGTAGAGCACCGACGGATCGACCTCGACCTGCGGATAGCGACGGCGCAGCTCGTCCGCCCACATCCAGTGCGTCGTGGCGCGCCGCCCGTCGAGCAGTCCCGCGGCCGCGAGCACGAACGCGCCGGAGCAAAGCGACGCGATGCGCACGCCGCGCGCGTGCGCTCGACGCAACAACGCGCAGAGCTCGAGCGAGATCGGCTCGTTCACATCCCACGCGGGGACGATGATCGTCTCGGCGCCCTCGGCATCGTCGAGCGTGTACGGCGGATCGATCGTGAACAGGTCGCCCTTCGTCGTGTGCGGGCCGTCGTGCAAGCCGCACACCATGAACCGGTACGTGGGCATCCCCATGTCGGAGCGATCGAGCCCGAACACCTCGCACGGCACCGCGAGCTCGAACACAGAGGTGTGGTCGGCGACCACCACCGCCACCGTGTGTTCCTTGGCCATGGCAGGAATCTAGCGTATACGGGCAGTCCTGCCACTCGTCGCGCACCGGGCACGAGCGCACGATCATCGCCATGAACCACGAGATGCGCCAAGCCCTCATCCAGCAGTACTGCGAAGGCCCCGGCGTCGTCACCGCCGCGCTCGCGGGTGCGACCGACGAAGAGCTCGACGCAAGACCGGGACCGAACGAGTGGTCGGCACGTGAGGTGGTCCATCACCTCGCCGACAGTGAGGCGACGTCGTACATCCGGATCCGCAAGCTCCTCGCCGAGGACGACCCCGTCATCTACGGATACGACGAAGCCGAGTTCGCCGCGCCGGCTGCACTACGACCGCCCGATCGCCGCGTCGCTTGCGGTGCTGAAGAGCGTGCGCGCGTCGACGACCGAGCTGCTCCGAAGCCTCGACGAGGACGACTGGACGCGCAGCGGAACCCACACCGAGAGCGGTGCGTACTCCGTCGAGACGTGGCTCGCGATCTACGCCGCTCACGCGCACGACCACGCGGGCCAGATCAGCCGAGCGCGCTCCGCCGCTGCGCCGAGTCCCGAATCCATCCCGTCGTCAGGAGGAGGCAGCCGTGTTCTTCGTCGAATGCGACTCGCATGAGAGCGGGTTCGTCCTGCTGAACGCAGACGAGATCGTTGCGATGCGCAACACGGCACGCGGCCTCGAGCTCGACTGGCACTGCTGGTGCGGCAACCGCGGCACGTGGCGACCGCGAGCCGTGACCTAGGGGATGACGTAGACGTTGAGGTGCTGCTTGCCGAACTGCTTGCAGTCCGGCCACGTCATCCAAAGGTCGAGGGTCTTGCCCCTGACACCGCCGCCGATGTCGAGGGCGGTGCGCGGACCGACTCCCTCGATCCAGAGGTTCGTGTGCAGTGGGATCACGCTCTTGTCGACCGCGACGACGTTCGGCCCAGTCGGCTCGCCTGAGTAGGTCGTGCCGACGATCACGTAGCAGACGACGGTGAACTCACCCAGGGGTTGCGCCCCGGGGGGAGCGCCGTCGCCGACCGGAGCGGGAGGCGCAGTCGTCGGGGCTTCGGTGATGGCCGCGGCAGTGGTCGACGCAGCAGTAGACGCCGCGGCCGCGGTCGTGGTCGCCGCGGTGGTAGCCGGGGCCTTCTTCGCGGTCGTCGGCGCCGCCGTGGCGTTCACCGCGACCGTGGCTGCGGGCGTCGGGGGAGGTACGGCCGCCGTCGGGGGGGCATCCGAGGTAGGCGCCTCCGTCGGAGCTGCGGCTGTCGTCTCGGCGGCTGCGGCCAGGTCGATCGACAGCTCGCGGGCGTTCACCGAATAGGCAGCGAGCTGCGGACCAGTCGCTGCGACGGTGCCTGAGCCCGAGTTCGATCCGCGGGTGCCCTGAAGCGCCAGCGCGGCGATCGTCAGCAGGGCCGCGACCACCAGCACCGGCAACGGCACCCGGGGCAGCGGCTGACGCCGGCGAAAGACGTGGCGGCTGTGCCGCCAGCGCGGCCTCCTGTGAAGGCGCGCGGATCGACGAATCATTTGGTTGCTGGTTCTCCCTCCCACCGGGTGGCGCTCCGCGTCGCCGGACGCACTGGCGTCGTGGGGGAGCTCACGACTGGGCGTCCGACCACCGCTCCCGGCATGGGACCTATGGTCTGGAACCATCGGGTCTAGCCCCCGAGGTCGTCGGGGCGCAACCGGGCTGTCAGAACTCTGTCATGTCTCAACCTCTCATGGAGGGTCCGCTCATGGGCGAGCAGCCGCTCTACGAGGGGATAGGCCACTCCTACGCCGCAACCCTGACGACGACGGACGAGTACGACGCCGGGCACCGCGTCGCAGTCGCTGGGTGAAAAGAACCGGCGGAGAGGGTGGGATTTGAACCCACGGACGAGCTTGCACCCGTCAACGCCTTAGCAGGGCGCCCCATTCGGCCTCTCTGGCACCTCTCCTGGCTGCGGGCATCGTACCCGCGGCGGTCAAGCCGAGCCGGGGGCCACCAGACCCGATTCGTAGGCCACGACCACCAGCTGGGCCCGATCTCGGGCGTCGAGCTTCATGAGCAACCGGCTCACATGGGTCTTCGCGGTCGCCACGCCCACGACCAGCTCCTGCGCGATCTCGGCGTTCGACATCCCTCGAGCGACCAGCTTCAGCACCTCGAGCTCACGGTCGGTCAGCGACGTCAAGTCGATGGCGCCGTTCGACCGCGGCTCCGGGCGGCGCGCGAACTCCTCGACCAGTCGGCGGGTCACGCTCGGCGCGAGCAGGGCCTCCCCTGCGGCGACGAGGCGCACGCCGTCGAGCAGCTCGCGCGGGAGGCGTGTCCTTGAGGAGGAAACCACTCGCACCGGCCCGCAACCCCTCGTAGACGTACTCGTCCAGATCGAACGTCGTGAGGATGAGCACCTTGGTGGCCAGGTCCGCAGCCATGATCCGCCGAGTCGCCTCGATGCCGTCGAACACGGGCATGCGCACGTCCATCAGCACGACATCGGGACGCGTGCGGAGCGTGACCTGCACCGCCTCGTCGCCATCAGCCGCCTCGCCCACGACCTCGAGGTCCTCTTCCGAGTCGACGAGCACCTTGAACCCCGCCCGCACCAGGGCTTGGTCGTCGGCGACCACCACTCGCAGGGTCACGGCGTCGTGACCTGCTCGTCCGAGGGCGCCGAGGACGTGTCCTCGAACGGGAAGTAGGCCGCCACCCGGAAGCCGCCACCCGGCCGTGGCCCGGCCTCGAGGCGCCCCCCGAACAGGGCGACTCGCTCTTGCATGCCGGCGAGCCCGACGCCGGTGCCGTCGGTCGAGGGCGTGGCGCTGAGGCCACGGCCGTCGTCGACGACCTCGACCCAGAGCATCCCCGGGTCACGGCCGACCGTGAGCAGCACCGATGCCTTCCCCGCGTGCTTCACGACGTTGGTCAACGCCTCTTGCATCACCCGGAAGGCGTTGACCCGCACGCTCGAGGGGATGGACTTGCTCAGGTCGCCCTCGTAGCGGAGGGTCACCGGCACGCCCGCCGCTTCGACCTTCGCGACGAGCGCATCGAGGTCGGCCGGTCCCGGTCCCGATGTGTGCAGACCCTTTGCGTCGCCCTCTTCGCGCAACACCCCGAGCATCCGTCTCATCTCCTGCAGCGCCTCGCGGCTCGTGGCCTCGATCGCGGCGAGCGACTTGCGCGCTTCGTCCGGGTTCGAGTCGATCACGTGCGCGCCGACTCCGGCCTGCACTGCAATGACGCTCATCGCGTGCGCGACGACGTCGTGCAGCTCTTGCGCGATGCGCCGCCGCTCGTCGATGACCGCCTGGTGCGCCTTGCGCTCACGATCGACTTCGAGCAACGCGGCACGCTCTTCGAGGCTCGCGAGGTACTTGCGGCGAGTCGCCATGCTCTCGCCGAACATCCACGCCGCGGTGAAGACCGCCCAGTTCTGGAGCGCTTGCCCGGAGTCGAACTCGGGGGTGCCGACCAGCCAGAGGACGAGGATGATGCCGAGCACGTACGCGAGCCCGAGCAGCGACTGCACCCGCTTGCCGTACGCACCAACTGCGTAGACCGAGAGGAGCAACGCGGCCGAGGCTCCGGCCACGTCGAAGTCGAGGCAATGTGAAGACCGCGACCGGCATCCCCGCGAGCACGAGGCCCGTGAGCGGATGCGAGCGGCGGAGCAAGAGGGCGAGACCCGTCGCCGACAGGATCACGCCGACGAGGGGCGTCATCTGCTTGTACTGCGAGTTGGCCTGCGTGACCATCGAGATCGCGATGAGGACGACGGCGAACCCCGCGAGCGTCACGTCGACCCACCTGGGGTCGAGGCCCTGAAGGCGACGGAAGCGCAGCGGCCGATCGTGCACGAGTCCACTGTACGGAGACGCCCTGGCCAGGACGTCTGTCTCAGGGTGGATGCGGGCGTCATCCTCTAGGCGGACGTAGCCCCGAAGGGTCCCCCTGGCGAGGCACCGAAGATCACTCTGAGGCCAGACGACTCGACGGCGTGACGAGCGCATCGTCAGCCCATGACTACTGCAACGGCCCTCGAACCCCCCACCTCCCTCACGTCCCGGCACCGTCGCTCCTGCAGCTCGGGCAGTCGAGGCCACCAAGGTCTACGGCCGCGGCGAGGCTCAGGTCCGCGCGCTCGACTCGGTCACCGTCGACTTCGCTCCGGGACGCTTCACCGCGATCATGGGCCCCTCGGGCTCCGGCAAGTCGACGCTCATGCACACGCTCGCCGGCCTCGACTCACTCACGTCCGGCCACGTCTTCATCGGCGCGGTCGACCTGAGCACGCTCGACGACAAGCGGCTCACCCAGCTGCGTCGCGACCGCGTGGGCTTCGTCTTCCAGGCGTTCAACCTCGTACCGACCCTCACCGCAGCCGAGAACATCGTGCTGCCGATGTCACTCGCCGGTCGCAAGCCCGACAAGGAGTGGGTCGACGAGGTCGTCCGCACGGTCGGGCTCAGCAAGCGCCTCCGTCACCGGCCGAGCGAGCTCTCGGGCGGGCAGCAGCAGCGCGTCGCTGTCGCACGAGCCCTCGCCTCGAAGCCGGCGATCATCTTCGCCGACGAGCCCACGGGCAACCTCGACAGCCACACCGGCGCCGAGATCCTCTCGTTCATGCGCACCGCAGTGCGCGAGATGGGCCAGACCATCGTGATGGTCACCCACGACCCGACGGCTGCGTCGTACGCCGACCGCGCCGTGTTCCTCGCCGACGGCCAGATCGTCGACGACATGTCCAACCCGACCGCCGAGCGCGTGCTCGACCGGATCAAGAGCTTCGGAGAGTAAGACCATGTGGAGAGTCACCCTCACCTCGCTGCGAGCCAAGAAGCTCCGCCTCATCACCACAGCACTCGCCGTCATGCTCGGCGTCGCGTTCATGGCCGGCACCCTCGTGCTGACCGACACGCTCGGGAGGACCTTCGACGGCCTTCTCGCCAACGCCAACCAGGGCACCGACGCCTACGTGCGGTCGTCGAACGAGGTGACCGATGGGCTCATCTCGGTGCGCCCCCGGATCACGGCATCACTCGCCCAGACGATCTCGCACGTGCCCGGCGTCGCCGGCGCGGCGGGCTACGTCGAGGGCTACGCACAGATCGTCGGCAAGGACGGCAAGGTGCTCGGCAACCCCGCACAGGGCGCGCCGACCATCGGCGCCTCGTGGACGACCGTCCCCGAGCTCAACCCGTATCACGTCGTCGAAGGCACGCCACCCAGCGCGCCGACTGACGTCGTGATCGACAAGCACACTGCTGACGACGGTGACCTCCACGTCGGAGACCAGATCACGATCTTGTCGAAGAGCAATCCCGAGGTCTTCACGATCACGGGCATCGCGAAGTTCGGCACGGCCGACAGCATGGGCGGCGTCCAGGCGAGCCTGTTCGCCTCGGACACCGCGCAGCGTCTGCTCTCGGAGCCGGGTCAGGTCGACGCGATCCGCGTCCTCGCGCGCCGACGGAACGACACAAGCCGAGCTCACCGATCGCATCGCGCCGACGTTGCCCTAGGGCACCGAGGTGCTCACGGGCGACGCGATCACCAAGGAACAGCAGGCCGACACCCGCAAGCAGATGGGCTTCATCACGACGTTCCTCATGGTGTTCGCCGACATCGCGATCCTCGTCGGTGCGTTCATCATCGCGAACACCTTCTCGATCATCGTCGCCCAGCGCTCGCGTGAGATGGCGCTGCTGAGGGCGATCGGCGCGAGCCGCAAGCAGGTGCTGCGGTCCGTGCTGGCCGAAGCTGCAGTCGTCGGTCTCTTCGCATCGGTGCTCGGCCTCTTCGCCGGTCTCGGCGTCGCCGCCGGCATCAAGGGCCTCTTCGGTGCGATGGGATTCGAGATCCCCGGCGGCCCGGTCGTCGTCACCACCAAGACGGTCGTCATGGCGCTCATGACGGGCATCGGTGTCACGGTCGGCTCGGCCTGGCTCCCCGCTCGGCGTGGATCGAAGGTCGCGCCGGTCGCGGCCATGCGAGCACAGGACGTCGAGGCGGGCCGCGGCTCGAAGCGGCGGACCGTTTCCGGCCTCGGCATCACCGGTGTCGGCGTCGCTGCTCTGGCGGCCGGTCTCAGTGGCTCAGGCGTCACGCTCGTGCTCCTCGGCGCCCTGGCCGTGTTCGTCGGCATCGCGGTGCTCGGTCCGCTGCTGGCCCGTCCGGCCGTGCCGCGTGATCGGCGCTCCGCTCCGCCTGCGGGGCACCACCGGCTCACTGGCCCGTGAGAACGCCATGCGCAACCCCAAGCGCACCGCGGCGACGGCCTCGGCGTTGATGATCGGCGTCGGTCTCGTCGCCTTCATCACGATCTTCGCCGCCTCGACGAAGCAGTCGATCTCGGGCAGCGCCGATCGCAAGCTGCACGCCGACTACATCGTCGACTCGGGTCTGTTCGACGAGGGCGGGCTCTCGCCGGCACTCACCGCGGCGCTGAGTGCGCATCCCGAGCTCGCAGCGGTCACCGGCTTGCGCATGACCCCGACGCTCGTCGACGGTCGCATCAGCACGCTCGAGGCGGTCGACGAGACTGCGGTCAGCCAGATCGTCGATCTCGGAACCGTGACCGGTGACGTCACCAAGCTCGGCACCGACGGCATCGCCGTGCTCGACACGACAGCGAAGAGCCACGGCTGGAAGCTCGGCGACACGATCCCCGTGACGTTCGCGAAGACCGGCGCCACACCGTTCACCATCCGGGCCATCTTCACCGACTCGGAGGAGTGGGTCGGCAAGCAGTTCGTGAGCACGCAGGCGTTCGACGCCAACGTCTCCGATCAGTTCGACACGAAGATCTTCGTGAAGGCTGCTCCGGGCGTGAGCAAGTCGGAGGCCCGCGCGATCGTCGAGTCGGAGTCGCAGGGCTACGCACTCGCCAAGGTGCAGACGTTCGCCGAGTTCAAGGCGACCATGGCTGCACAGATCAACAAGATCCTGACGCTGGTCTATGCACTGCTCGGCCTCGCGGTGATCATCGCCCTGATGGGCATCGCGAACACGCTGGCGCTCAGCATCTTCGAGCGCACTCGTGAGCTGGGTCTGCTGCGGGCAGTCGGGATGTCTCGCCGGCAGGTGCGAGCCACCATCCGGTGGGAAGCCGTGATCATCGCGATGCTGGGCACGACGCTCGGCCTCGGCATCGGGATGTTCTTCGGTTGGGCCATGGTGCAGGCGCTCGCTTCGCAGGGCATCACGACCTTCGTGGTCCCGGTCAGCCAGCTCGCCGTCGTGGTGGTCATCGCGGCGCTGGCCGGTCTGACCGCAGCGATCCTCCCCGCTCGCCGGGCCGCCAAGCTCGACGTGCTGACTGCGATCGCCTCCTAGAAAGGCTGGTTTCAGAAGACCACGGTCTTGCGGCCGTAGACGAGGACGCGGTGCGCGAGGTGGGCGCGCACCGCCCTCGCCAGCACGATCATCTCGAGATCTCGTCCCTTGCGGACGAGATCTTCGACGTTGTCGCGGTGCGTCACCCGCGCCACGTCCTGCTCGATGATCGGGCCCTCGTCGAGCTCGGCGGTCGCGTAGTGCGCGGTGACGCCGATGAGCTTCACGCCTCGGTCGTGAGCCTGGTGATACGGACGTCCACCGGCGAACGCGGGCAGGAACGAGTGGTGGATGTTGATGATGCGGTTCGGGTACTTCGCCACGAACCCCGCCGACAAGACCTGCATGTAGCGCGCGAGCACCACGAGGTCGATGTCGTGCTCGGCGAGCAACGCCAACATCGCGCTCTCTTGCTCGATGCGCGACTCGGGCGTCACCGGCAGGTGCGCAAAGTCGACGTCGAAGTGGGCCGCCACGTCCGCGTGATCGGGATGGTTGCTGATGACGAGGGGGATCTCGGCCTCGAGCTCGCCCATGCGCCACCTGGCCAGCAGGTCGTACATGCAGTGGGCCTGCTTCGAGACGAGGACGGCGACCTTCGGGCGCTCGTCCGAGAAGCGCACATCGCATCGCATGGCGAACCGCTCGAGCAGCGGCGACAGCGCCGGGACGATCTCAGCCCGCTCGAGGTCGAAGCCCTCGAGCTCGAACTCGATGCGCTGGAAGAAGACCGACTCGCTCGCATCGGTGTGCTGATCCGCGTGGACGATGTTGCCGTCATGCCGGTACACCCAGTCGGCCATCGTGGCCACGAGGCCCTTCTGGTCGGGGCACGAGAGCAGCAACGTCGCTGTAGCCATTGCCCATCAGTGTTGCCTCTACCCTGACCCGCCGTGAAGACGGCGGGGGTGGAAGGCGCGGTCAGCGAGGCTGCGGCCACCGCTCCGATCCCTCGCCAGCCCGACCCGGCGACCTTCCTCGTGGTCGCCGTAGTTGCGTTCTCGACGCTCGCGCTGCAGGTGTTGCTGACCCGCATCTTCGCCGCGCTCGTCTTCTACCACTTCAGCTTCCTGGCGATCTCGCTCGCGCTGCTCGGCACTGGCGCGGGTGGCCTCTACGTGTCGTTGCGCCAGCCTCCGCCGAACCGCTTCGCGCTGCGCGTGCTCCTCTCGGGATGGGCGGCGGTCCTCGCGGTCACGCTCACTCTCGTCCCTGTCGTCATCGTCAGGCTGAACTTCGACTACAGCGACGGGCTGTCGCCGCACTTCGTCTTCGCCATGACCGTGGCGTGCGTCGTGTCGGCGCTCCCCTCGTTCGCGGCCGGCGTCGTGATCGCGATGGCGATCCGGGCCCACGCCGAGGTGGTCGGGCGCATCTACGCGGTCGACCTCGTCGCGGCTGGCCTGGGAGCGCTCGCAGTCGTGCCCGCGATGTGGATGATCAACCCGCCTCACCTCGTCGTCGCGCTCGGCCTGCTCGCCGCGGTGACCGCGGTGGTGATCGGCCCCGACCTCCGAGCTCGTCGATGGGCGGGGCTCGCGGGTGTGGTGCCCGTCGCGGTGCTCATCGCGGCGCCGCTCACGTCGATCATCACCGTGCCCGTGCCGGGCCTCGACCTCGCCGGCACGATCCGCTCGGAGGTGTGGACGCCGCTGTCGCGCGTGATCGGCGTCATCCCCGGTCAGGCGAACTCGTTCGGCCTCGTCTTCTACGACCGCGTGAGCGCTCCGGTCATCAACTACGCGCCCGGTCAGCCGTCGCCGGACTGGACGACGCTGCACCTCGGCCCGCAGACGATCCCATCGGTGCTCGGGCACACCGGGAAGTCGCTCGTCATCGGCGGAGGAGGCGGGCGTGACATCCACAACCTCCGCTCGTCGGGCGTCAGCGACATCGATGTCATCGAGCTGAACGAGGGCATCCGCCAGATCGTCGACGACAAGATGAGCGTGTTCTCGGGCTCGCCGTACTCGATGCCCGGCGTGCACACGACGATCGGCGACGGCCGCTCGATCCTCGCGAGGCGCGGGCTCTACGACCAGATCCAGATCAGCTTCACCGATTCGCTGAGCGCCGGCGGCGCTGCCGCGTACACGTTGAGCGAGAACAACCTCTACACCGTCGAGGCGTTCCAGGAGTACCTCGACCACCTCACACCCGGCGGCATCCTCGCGGTCACACGGCGGTACCAGCTCGTCGGCGACGAGGCGTTGCGCGCGACCGTGCTCGCCCTCGAGACGCTGCGGCGAAACGGCGTCGAGCATCCCGAGCAGCAAGTCGTCGTGGTGCTCGGACGCGACATCTTCGACGCGCTCTTCGGCACGATCCTCGTGAAGAACGAGCCGTTCACCGCCGACGAGCTCGCGCAGATCAAGAAGCTCGCCGCCGAGCGAGGTGACGGGGTCGCGTTCGCTCCCGGTGGCCCCTATCAGCTCGAGTGGGCCGACCTCGCAGCTGCCGCGAGCCCGAGCGCGTTCTGCCACTCGTACAAGCTCGACGTCTGCGCGCCCACCGACGATCGACCGTTCTTCTTCAACATGAAGCGCCTGAGCGACGTGGGCCAGCAGATGAAGGGCTACTCGTACGCGGTCGATCCCGTGCTCATCCTGTTCCTGACGTTCGGCGTGATCACCGTGCTGTCGGTGCTCGGCTACGTGGTGCCCCTGCTGCTCGCTCGTCACGTCCAACGGCCGCCACCGAGCGCGCTCGGCGTACTTCGTGCTGATCGGTCTCGGCTACCTGCTGGTCGAGGCGGTGTTCATCCAACGCTTCGTGCTGATGCTGGGCTACCCGACGTACTCGTTGTCGGTCGTGCTCGCCGCGCTGCTCGCGTTCACGGGCGTCGGCTCGTGGCTGAGCACCAAGTGGCGCGACGAACGACGAGGCCTGAACCTCGCGCTGACGGCCGCGACGGTGCTCATCGCGGCGTCCGCGTTCTTCTTGCCGTCGCTCGTCGAGCACATGGTGTCGTCATCGTTCTCGGCGCGCGTCGCGGTGACGATCGCCGTGCTCGCTCCGTTCGGCCTGCTCATGGGGATGGCGATGCCGATCGGGCTCCGCCGGTACGAGGCGCTGCATCCGGGCGGCGTGCCGTTCGCGTGGGCGGCGAACGGGTTCGCATCGGTCGTGGCCGCTGCGCTCGCCACGGTGCTCGCCCTCGTGTTCGGGTTCACCGTGACGACGATCGTGGCGGCGCTTTGCTACGCGGGAGCGCTCGCGCACGCCCGATTCGGCAAGTGGGCACCGCGCGTCACCGCGTAGCCTTGAACCCGGAGGGGTGGCAGAGCGGACGAATGCAGTGGTCTTGAAAACCACCGGATGGCGACATCCCGCGGGTTCGAATCCCGCCCCCTCCGCTCTTGTCGCTCAGCCCTCCACGTACGCGGTCATCATGATCGACACGAGCAGGTTCGGCAGGTCGACCCCGAGCTTGGCGACCGCACGTGCCGGCGGATCTACCGCGAACACCTTCTCGTACTCCTCGTTCATCCCAGCGAAGTCCGCCGGGTCGGCGAGCAACACGGTGACCTGCACGACGTCCTCCAGGCTGCCGCCACCTGCCTCGAGCACGGCCGCGCAGTTGCGCAGCGCCTGCTTCGTCTGCTCTTGGATCGTCGACCCTGCCAGCTGCTTGGTGGCGACGTCGATGCCCGCCGTCCCCGACACATAGATCGTCGATCCGACCTTCACCGCCTGGCTGTACAGCGGAGAGCTCGGCGCCTGATCCGTCCTCACGATCTGCTTCTTCACTCGCCGAATATCGCGCGATCGCGCCACTCCACCGCATCGACGCGGCATCGCGCGCGTGCAGTGTCCAGATCTCTCGTCGGTGACGTGTGTCAGGAACTCTAGTCCTTGAAAGCCGACGCGCCCCTTGCCGAACAGAGGCGAGCGGCGGGCGGCGGCGATGATCATCTGAGGGAGCACATGTCTGCGAGAGAGAGAACGTTGACGGGCGGCGTCGCACGTCATCTGTCGACGTCTGACACGGCGTACTTGCTCGGGCGACCTCACTCGATCTCCTACAGCGACAACGCTCGAGCCCTGGTCGACGGCAAGCAGGTTCCTGATCACCGGTGCCGGAGGCTCGATCGGATCAGAGGTCGTCCGCCAGCTGCATTCCCTCGCGCCGGAAGCCATCTTCCTTCTCGATCGCGACGAGTCGTTGATGCACGCGGTGCAACTCGACCTCCACGGGCACGGACTGTTCGATGACAACCGCTCGATCCTGGCCGACATCCGCGACAGGTCGGCGATGCACACGGATCATGGAATCCGTGCGGCCCGACGTCGTGTTCCACGTCGCCGCTCACAAGCACCTTCCGCTGCTCGAGCGTCATCCCATCGAAGCCGTGAGGACGAATGTCCTCGGGACGAGGAACGTCGTCGCAGCCGCGGTGACCGCGGGCGTGCGCAGGCTCGTGAACATCTCCACGGACAAGGCGGCGAGACCGACTTCGGTGCTGGGGACGACGAAGCGCGTCGCCGAGATGGTCGTCAGCGCGCTCGGGCATTCGAAGACCCGACTGGCCTCGGCCCGCTTCGGGAACGTCTTCGGCAGCCGCGGCTCATTCCTCGACAGCCTCCTGTTTCAGCTCGCCCACGACCTTCCTGTGACCATCACGGATCCCGACGTGACGCGCTACTTCATGACGACGTCGGAAGCCGCGAGCCTGGTGATCGAGACGGCCGTGATGGCTGACGCAGGCGAGACCTATGTCCTCGACATGGGTGACCCGGTGCGCATCCTCGACCTGGTCGAGCGGCTCGTGCGACTCCTCGACATCGATCATCCTCACCTGGAGTACACGGGCCTTCGCCCCGGCGAGAAGCTCCACGAGGTGCTGTTCGACGATGCGGACACCTGCGGCCGCACGAGGCATCCGCTGATCGACGTGATGAGTGCGAGGCGGAAGCCCCGCGCCGATCTTCTCGATCGGGTGGAGATGCTCGATCATCTCGTCGCGTTCGGAGACAACGATCGAGTTCTCGCCGAGGTGCGCGAGCTCCTGCCCGCAGACTGTTGGACAGAGAGCTCGTTGAGTGTTCCCGCCTAGCTGGGTCGCCCTCGGAGCTCTGCTGCTCATTCCCTTCCTGCTGATCGCTTGCGATGGCGCGGGAGGCTTTCGCGCGGGGCGAGCCCCCACCCGCAGGCGCATCCACACGCGGAGCAAGCGCGGCTTGCGCGAAGCCGACCGCACCTACGAGCCGGTCGAAGACTTCGACATCTTGGTGCCCATCTACGGCGAGATCAGGTACCTGGAGAACGTCGACTTCCTCCGGCCGTATCGCGACCGTGTCGTCCTCTGCACGACCACCGATGAGACCGCGGAATTCAACGCCGCGCTCGACCGGTTGGCACGCGAGAACGACTTCCGGATCTTCCGTGGTGTGGTGGAACGTGCCGCCTCGACGGGGAAGCGAGCGACCGGCGGCACCGTGAGAGACCGACTCGTCCGAGACGCGCTCGGGGATGTCGAGGCCGAGTACGTGGTCTGCATCGACGCCGACACGACGTGCGATCGACCGCTGAGCGAGCTCGTTGGTGCGCTCGCGGCCCGAGAGCTGGACATGGCGTCCGTGCGCCTCGTGCCGTCCAATCACTCCGCGTCCTTCCTGACGAGGATCCAGGCCCATGAGTACCGGTTCGCGATGCACATGCGGACGGTCGTGCCTTGGCTGGTGTCGGGCGCGTGCCACGTCGCGCGAACTGAGGTCCATCGCGAAGTGATGAGCCGCCACTCGCTCTTCTTCCAGGGGAACGACATCGAGGTCGGCGTGCTCGCCGTAGGGCTCGGCTATCGCGTGGGACACATCCGCTACGAGGTGGCGACCAACGTTCCCGTCACTCTCCGACCCTGGTTTCGGCAGCGATTGGCGTGGGCAGCCGGCGAGGTGCGTCTCTTCCTCGCCAACCCGCAGATCGCGTTCCGGCATCCCCTCTTCTGGTTCTACGGCGCGCTGCTCGTGATCCTGGCGAGTCCGCTGCGGTGGGAGTCGGTGTTCCAGCCGGGCGTGCCGCTTCTCCTCGTCGGCGTCACCTATTGCCTCCTGCTCTTCTACTTCCACTTCGAGCATCGCGACCGGTACCTGCTGCTGCTGCCGCTCTACGGCTTGTTCACGAGCCTCGTCATGGTTCCGCTCGGAGTGTTCGCGTACGCCCGCATGGTGGTGAGAGACCGCAACTTCGGCTTCATCCGGCTGCAGCGGGGTGAGGATCTTCGCCGACGCTGGCGCTCGCGCCGCGTGCTCGCCGGCGCACGGCCGCCCGAGCGCAGTGCCGCCTAGCTCAGCAGCGCCCGGGGCACGCTCGTGTTGACCCGGTCTTGCAAACCGAGCGCGGCTACTTGAGCGACGACCGCCGCGGGGTCGATCGACTCGAGCGCGAGCGTGCGGATGGGCCGCCCGTCCACCTCGAGATCTGACAGCTCAGCCATGCACTCACCGAGCGTGTACCTGACGCGCCGCTTGTGCACGGGCGTGATCTGGATCGCGTCCGTCGGCTCGACGAGCTCCGACAGGAGCTGATCCTGCGAGTAGGCCGGCCGCGAGAGCTCGGGCAGCGGCTGGCGCAGTGCCTCGAAGACGATCGCGAGGGTCGACGCGTCGAGAGGGAACGCGGCCTTGAGGGTGGGCTCCCACCGCTCGAGCCCTCGCTGATCAACCTCGCGCAGCACCTTGATGTCGAGGAGCTCGTCACGGATCTTCACGTTGTCGCCCTCGGCAGAGAGCAGGTACTGCTCGTCGCTCTCGCTCTCGCCCCGGTGGTCCCATCGTGAGAGCTCGGCTTCGACGGCGTCGAGTGAGCCTCCGAACGTGCGCCATTCCCAGCGCGGGACGATCGGCGGGGCTTCGGGCATGCCGCCGTTCTAGTGCTCGGCGGGGAGGCCGAGCTGCACCCGCAAGCGGTCGAGCGCCTCGGCTGCGATCTCTGGTTGGCCGGTGAGCCGCCAGCCGGCTGCATGGTTGACGAGCTCGATGATCGTCGCCAGCCGCACCCGCTCGTCGAACATCGCCGGCAAGGGATCGCCGGCGAGATACCCATCCATGAAGGCGGACCGCGCCGCCGGGTTGGGCTCGAACACGAACCACTCGAGGCTGAACCACTCGACGAGCGGATCCCAGACCTCCACGCTGTCGAAGTCGATGATCGCGACGAGCGCCCCGGCATCGTCGACGAGCACGTTGTCGAGGTACAGATCTCGGTGACACAGAGAGGGCCGCACGGCACCGTCGACCTCGGCCGCGGCCGACGTGGCGAACGCGTGCGCCCGGGTGACCAGACCTGCATCGAGCTCGGCCTCCGCTGCTCGTCCGAGCACCGCCTGCCACCGATGGTCGAGGAACTCGCGCCACCGGTCGAAGCCCCGACTCCCGACCCGCGACGTGAATTGCACCACTTCGATCGCATGCAACCTGCGCACCATCGCTCCGAGCTCGCCGAAGAGCGCCATCGGCCCGTCAACTGTCGCTGTCCTTCCCTCGACGTAGCTGGAAGGCACGGAGCACGCGACCATCGAGCGCGGCGCTCGCTTCGTGGAACACGAGCAGGTTCGGAGTCGCGACGCCGTGTTCGCGAGCGAGGGCGACGCCGCCCGCTGCTGCCTTCCATTTCGCAGCGTCAGACCACGGAAGTCCGACCTTGACCACCAGCCGGCCGAGCGAGCAGTCGACGACGAAGCTCTCGTTGCTCCATCCGTGAGGGATCGCGCTCGATCGCCGTCACCGGTGCGGCCGCGGGAAGCACGTCGATGAGCGCCGCGCCCACCGCCTCGGCGTCGAACAAGGTCAGCCGATCTTCGAGCGGAGCGACGCGATCCAGGCTTCGGCCTCGCGCCACGCAGAGTCGGCCTGCGCGCGCACGGCCTCGCCGTGATCACCACCCGCCGGATACGACCCGAGGAACTTCACTCCGCCCTGCTTGCTGTGCAGCCCCCGCAGAGCGTCGGCCACGACCTCGTCCGCGATGTGGCCTTCCATGTCGATGATGAAGCAGTAGTCGCCGAGCCCACCGGACTTGGTGGGCCGGCTCTCGAGCTTGTTCAGGTTGATCCGCCGCGCGGCGAACTCCTGGAGGATCGAGATGAGGCTCCCCGGAGCGTTCGCTCGCTGATACACGACGACCGACGTCTTGTCGTGACCGGTCGGATGCGCGACGCCATCTCGGGCCACGACCACGAAGCGGGTCTGGTTGCCGTCGTGATCGGCGACGTCGGCGGCGATCACCTCGAGGCCATAGAGCTTGCCCGCGAGCGGGGGGCCGATCGCCGCAGTGCCCGACGGCCTCTGCTCGCCGACCATCTGGGCCGCCTCGGCGGTCGAGTTCGCGGCAACCAGCTCGACGCTCGGCAGCTGCGTGCTCAAGAACTCATGGCACTGCGCCGTCGCGACGGGGATCGACACGACGCGCTTCACGTCATCGAGCGCGGTGCCCGCCGGGGCGAGGAGGCACAGCTGCACGTCGAGCACGACCTCGCGCTGGATGAGAAGGTCGTGGTTGAAGACGAGGCGGTCGATCGTGGCGTGCACCGAGCCCTCGATCGAGTTCTCGATCGGGACGAAGCCGAGGTCGACATCGCCCGCTTCGGTCGCGACGAGCACCTCTCCGATCGACGCGATGGGCACGAGGTCGCCCTGCGCGAGGTCGGGCTGGGTGAGCAGCGCCTGCTCGGTGAAGGTGCCGAGCGGCCCGAGGAAACCGATGCGCTGCGCCGCAGCCGACGCTGAACTGCCACTTGTGGCCACGACGGGCCAGGATAGTGACGTGGATGAAGCGGCCCTCCGAGATCTGCTCGACGACGTCCGCTCGGGCATCGTCGATCCCGACGAAGCGGTTGCCATGCTCCGTCGCCTCCCGTTCGCGGATCTCGGCTTCGCGCGCGTCGACCACCACCGCGCGATCCGGTCGGGGTTGCCCGAGGCGATCTACGGCCCCGGCAAGACGCCCGACCAGTGCGTCGCGATCGTCGGCGAGCTGCTCTCGGCGGGCACGCGTCCTGTGCTGCTCACCCGCGCCGACGCCGACCAGGCCCACGCTGCGCTCGCTGCTCACCCCACGGGCCGCCGTGCCGGCAACACGATCGTGTGGAACCCGCTGACCGCCGACCGGCCCGAGCAGGTGCTCGTCATCACGGCGGGCACCTCTGACCTCCCGGTGGCGGACGAGTGCGCTGCGGTGCTCGACGCCCACGGGGTCTGCCGCAGCTCGCATCACCGATGCCGGCGTCGCCGGCGTGCACCGACTGCTCGTGCACACCGAAGAGCTGAGCCGCGCCGATGCTGTGGTCGTGGTCGCGGGGATGGAGGGCGCGCTCGCGAGCCTCGTCGGAGGCCTCACGCCCGCGCCCGTGATCGCCGTGCCGACGAGCGTCGGGTACGGCGCGGGCTTCCAGGGGATCACGGCCCTGCTCGCGATGCTCGCCTCGTGCGCGGCGGGCATCACCGTCGTCGGCATCGACAATGGGTTCGGCGCCGCGTGTGCGGCGCTCCGGCTCTGCCACGTCCACGACCGCGCACGATCGACGCTCACGTGACGAACGTCGCGTGGTTCCACTGCTTCTCCGGCATCGCGGGAGACATGGCGCTCGGCAGCCTCGTCGATGCGGGCGCCGACCTCGACGAAGTGCGCGAGATCTGCAGCCGCATCCCGGTCGGCGGGTGGAAGCTCGAGGCCGAGCCGGTCTTGCGCGGCGGTGTGGGCGCAACGCACATCATCGTGCACACCGAGGAGAGCGGAGTCGTGCGCACCGCGGGGCACATCGCCGGCTTGATCGAAGAGGCGCGGCTTCCCGATCGTGTGCGGGTGCGCGCGCTTGCCACCTTCGACGCGCTCGGCACGCGCCGAAGGACGCCTCCACCGCCGGCCACCTGAGCAGGTCCACTTCCACGAGGTGGGCGGGCTCGACGCGATCGTCGACGTCGTCGGCACATGCGCGGCGCTCGAGCTCCTCGACGTGGACGAGGTGCATTCGAGCCCGGTCGCGAACGGCGTCGGGATGGTGCGAGCCGCGCACGGCCTGCTCCCGAACCCTGCCCCTGCAGTCGTCGAGCTGTTGCGGGGCGCTCCCACGTTCGGCGTCGACATCGCGGCCGAGCTCACGACCCCGACCGGCGCGGCCCTGCTCGCCGCGAACGTCACCCGCTGGGGACCGTTGCCGATGATGACGATCGCGTCGATGGGGTTCGGCGCGGGCACGCGCGAGCTCGAGGCGCGTCCGAACCTGACGCAGGTCGTGCTGGGCACCACGAGCGAGGAGATGCCCACGGGTCAGCCGGTGACGTTGCTCGAGGTGAACGTCGACGACGCGACAGGCGAGACCCTCGCGCACGCGCTCGCGATGCTGATGGAGGCGGGCGCGCACGACGCGTGGATCACGCCCATCCTGATGAAGAAGGGACGCCCCGCGCACACGGTGAGCGCGCTGTGTGACCCGAGCCTCGCTCGACAAGTCGCCGCGACGCTCACCGCGGAGACAGGATCGCTGGGGGTGCGCGGGCAGACGTTCGAGCGCTGGCCGTCGCCGCGACGCGAGGACGAGGTCGACGTCGACGGCGCGCTCATCCGCGTGAAGGTCGGGCCTGGCCGAGTGAAGGTCGAGCACGACGACGCCGTGCGGGCCGCTCGCCGACTGCAGCTCCCTGTGCGCGAGGTCGTGTCGCGAGCCGAGGAGACGTGGCGTCACGAGTCACACGCGCATCTCACGGCGGTGCCGCCACCGGACGACGACGACGCGGGCTGACCGCGATGAGGTACGACGCCGTCGTCGTGGGTGCGGGACCGAACGGCCTCGCGGCAGCGGTCACCCTCGCACGCGCCGGACGTTCGGTGCTCGTCGTCGAGGCGAGCGACCGGCCCGGCGGTGGTGCATGTTCCGCTGAGCTCACGCTTCCCGGCGTCATCCACGACGTCTGCTCCGCGGTGCATCCGCTCGCGGCGGCGTCTCCCTTTCTCCGTGCGCTTCCACTCGCCGAGCACGGGCTCGAGTGGGCCCATCCGGAGATCGACCTCGCCCACCCGCTCGACGACGGCACCGCTGCGGTGCTCTCGCGCTCGCTGTCCCACACGGCTGCATCGCTCGGCAGCGACGGCGAGGCGTGGCGCTCGCTCGTCGAGCCCAGCATCACCCGATGGCGTGACCTCACCGACGGGCTCCTGGCGCCGGCGCTGCCGCCGCGCCACCCGCTCGCGATGGCTCGGTTCGCCGTCGCGGGCGCCCTCCCCGCGGCGCTCGTGGGCAAGAGGTTCTCCGCGGGCCGCGGCGATGCGCTGCTCGCTGGTCTGGCCGCGCACTCGTGCATCCCACTGTCCCATCCGTTCACGACCGGTCTCGCGCTCGTGCTCGGCGTCGCGGGGCACGTCGATGGCTGGCCGGTCGCGAAGGGCGGGTCCCAAGCCATCGCCGACGCGCTGACGTCGTACTTGCGTGACCTCGGCGGCGAGCTGAAGACGGGCGAGCACGTCACGTCGCTCGCGCAGCTGCCGGAGGCGCGCGTGGTGCTGTTCGATCTCGGTCCGAAGGCGGCCGTCTCGCTGCTCGGATCGCGCGCGGCGCCTCGCGTGGCGCGCAGCGCTCGTCGGTTCCGATACGGAGCGGGCGTCTGCAAAGTGGACTACGCGCTCAGTGAACCTGTGCCTTGGACCGCGCTCGACGCGCGGCGCGCAGGCACGCTGCACCTCGGCGGCTCGATGGCTGACATCGCGACAGCGGAGCTCGACGTGTCGAGGGGCCAAGCCGCGAAGCGCCCCTTCGTGCTCGTGTCGCAGCCGACGGTGTGCGACCCGACTCGCGCTCCCGCTGGGGTGCACACGCTCTGGGCGTACTGCCATGTGCCGGCCGCATCTGCGCTCGACGCGACCGAGGCGATCGACGCACAGATCGAGCGGTTCGCTCCCGGGTTTCGTGACGTCGTCATCGCTCGATCGGTGCGCACGACTCGCGACCTCGAAGCGTCGAACCCCAACCTCGTCGGCGGCGACATCGCCGGCGGCGCGCTCGATCACCTGCAGCTGCTCGCGCGTCCCCGGCTCACCCTGCAGCCCTATCGGCTCGGCGATGGCGCGTACCTGTGCTCGGCGTCGACACCGCCCGGTGCCGGTGTGCACGGCATGTGCGGCCACCACGCGGCGAACGCCGCGCTCCGCCGCGAGCTCCGCTGAGAGGCGCTCGCCCGCGGCCAACCTGTACCTCACAGAGCCCATTCGGGCGTCCCGGGGCACAAGTCCCGGCGAGCAGGCGGGCGCGCTGACTAACGGTGGATGGGCACGGTGATCGTGACCTGCTGGTCTTCGAACTTGGAGACCTGCGCGACCGCGGTCACCTCCCACTTCCCCGCGATCGTGAAATCGGACGACACGAGCGACCAGTGGCCAGGACCAGCGTCCTCCATCGGCTGCTCGATCGGACCAACGGCCTTCGAAGGGAGCGACATGCGCAAGGTCATCTTCTCGAGAGAGTCGTCGGGGCGCTGTGCCTCGTCGAGCACATAGACGTGCACTTCGTTCGTGCCGACCTTGGCGGGGTCGACGACGAGGCTGAGGGTCCCACCGTGGAACGCAACCGTCGACGAGAACACGCCGCCGGTCGACGCCGCCTCGCGCGCCGGAGTGATCGCGACCAGTGCGGACGTGATGACCAGCACGGCGACGAGGCCGACGATCTCCGCGCGGACGGTCGTCTCGAGCCGGCGCCACGCGAGCGCGGACCTCGTCGTCTTCGCCGCCCCCGGGCCGCCGACGCTGGCCGCGGTCGTCGCTGCGGGCGCTGCCGGCAGACCGTCGGCAGTCACCACACGTTTGCCCGTGCGACGGATGTCGGGCACGAGTCGCCAGTGGTTGTACGCCGCGAGCGTGCCGACGAACGCCACGACGATCAGCTTCGCCACGAGCGTGAAGCCGTATCGAGTCGAGGTCAGCGCGTGCAGCGAGCCGACCTCCTTCCACCCGAGGTACACGCCGGTCGCCCCGACCGCGACGACCGTCGCGATCGCCATCTGCGAGAAGCGATCGACAAGTCGCGCCGCCCCAACCGCGTCGTCGCCACCCCTTCGCTGCCTCCACGTCAGGATCAGCAGCACGACGCCACCGAACCAGATCCCCGCCGCGGCCACATGCACGCTGTCAGCGGGGATCACGAGCCACTCGGGGCTCGTGACTCGCGTGTGGCCCGTGAGCGCGAACGACACGAACGTGATCGCGGCGCCGGCGACTCCCACCCACGCCGGCCACGCGGCCCAGACCGCCGCCGCAACGATCGCGGCGCCCACGATCCCGAGGATGGTGCTCCATCGGAAGCCGGTGTTCGAGAGCACGTCGATCCATCGACTCGGAGACAGCAACGCGTGCCAACCCGTCTCGGTGGCGATCGCCGCCTGCAGGGGGATCTGCACGAGCAGACCGATGACCCCGACGACCGCCGCGCCCGCAACGACCTGCCGCGACTCGTTTCGACGGCCGTCGACGGTCGACGACCGACAGGAACACGATCCCGCCGGCGGCGAGCAACAGGCCGGCGTAGCTGAGGAACCGACCGACACCCGCGGCAACCCGCCATGCCTTGTCGTTCGGCACGGCGAGCAGCGACGCGACCTGTTCGTCGGTCGCGTTCGCGCCGGCTCCGACGACGAACGTGAACGCGCCGTTCACCGGGTGGCTGTCGGCCGAGACGACGTTCCAGGCGACGACGTACGGCCCGTCGGCGAGACCGTCACGAAGGCTCACCGTCACGGTGTCGCCAACGACCTTCGCGTCGTCCTCGTCGACTCGCTCACCGTCGGTGTTCAGCACCCGCACCCCACCGAGCTTCAGCGAGACATCCTCACTGAACCGGAGGGAGACCTGCTTCGGCGCGGGCTCGACGTGGGCCCCGTCGGCGGGGTTCGTCGAGACGAGCTGCGCATGCGCAGAAGCGGGAGCGGCAGCCGCGCCGAGCACGACGACGATGCAGAGCAGAGCCGTCGCGGCCCGACGCAGCGCCTTCACGTGAGGGCGCTATCCGCTCGCCTGGCCGGCCAGCTGCTTCACGATCGTCTCGAGCTGATCGGTGGCGATCTCTCCACTCGTGCGGCCGACGACCTTGCCGTTCCCGTCGACGAACACGAAGTACGGGTACGAGGCGAGCCCGAAGGCGTTCGCTGCATCAGAGTTCGCCGAGTCGGCCATGATCGGGCTCGGCCAGTCGTTCTTCTGGAGCCACGCCGAGGGCGGGTAGTTCGGTGCGTCGCTCGACGTGCCGGTTGCGACCGTGGTCAGCTGCACACCCGCCGGCAGACCGCCCTTCTTCATCCAGTCACTGACGAGAGGCACTTCGCGCTGGCAGTGAGGGCACCAGTGCGCGACGAACATGAGCATCTGCGGCGTGCCGGTCGGCTGGATCGTGACCGGAGTGCCGTCGAACGACTTCCCCGTCACCGTCGGGATGGTCATGCCCACCGCAGGGTCGTTCGGGTTCGACTCGTCGAACTTCGGCAGCTCCGTGCCGCTCACGGTGACGGGCTGGATCTGCTGCAGGCCGCTCGAGTCGGCGGTGCTGCCGCTGTTGCTGTTGCCTCGACCGGCGAGGGCGATGGCGATGATCGCCGCGATCGCAACGACGCCGATGACGACGGCGGGCACGAGCCAGCGCGGCTTGCTCGGCTCCTGGGCTTTGCGGACGAGCGACTCGTCGCGGCGCTGTGCACTTCGGGAGGTCATACCGGCTCCTTGGGGGTGAGAGCGAGAAGCAGAGCGATCAACGCGAACCCCGACCCAGCCATGTAGGCGAGGCTCATGAACCCGAGGCTGCGGAACCAGACGATCGAGCAGGAGAGGCCAGTCGAGCAGACGTTGGTCTCCAGATTGGGGTACCACTCCACGAGATAGTGGTAGATCGAGATCGGGAGGCCCACGAGGGCCAGTGTGATGCCGTAGACCCGAATGTTGCGGTCGCGGCGCACCGTGGCCACGAGCAGGATGATCGCGAGCGAGTACATCCCGATCCGCTGGTACCAGCAGAGCGTGCACGGCACGAAGTGCGCGACCTGCGAGAAGTAGAGGCTGCCGAGCATCGCCGTCGCGGCGACCGCGAAAGCGAGGGGGACTCCGAACCGGGTGAGCTCGATCCGCAGGTCCTCGAGCATCCGCGCGGCGCCCTTCGACCAGCGGGCGGCGATCCAGACCCCCACGCCACCGAGGACGGCTGCGTTCGCCACGAGCGTGAGGAGCGCGAAGAACAGCTCGGCTGTGTCGGTGGTGATCATCTCGGGCTCGGGTCGGGGGCGGGGCGCGGCAATTCTGGTCGCCGAGAAGGTTCTACGCCGGCGACCGCGCGAAGGTTCCCTGCGTGCAGGCATCATCACCGACCTTCGGGCCGCTCGTCGAAGCGGCGTGGCTCGCGGACCACCTCGCCGAGGTCGTCGTCTGCGACGTCCGGTGGTACTTGGACGGTCGCAGCGGCCGGGCGGCCTTCGAAGCCGGGCACATCCCCGGCGCTCGCTTCGTCGACGTCGACGTCGACCTCGCGGGTCCTCCGGGGGGCACGGCAGGTCGTCACCCGCTGCCCGACCCCGGCGCCTTCGCCCAGTCGATGAGCGCTCTCGGCATCGGGGACGGCACCGAGGTCGTCGCCTACGACGACACCGGGGGCGGCACCGCAGCCCGCCTCGTGTGGATGCTGCGAGTGCTCGGCGAGCCCGCTGCCCTCCTCGACGGCGGCCTCGCCGCCTGGGCCGGGCCGCTCGCAAACGGAGAGGCACCCGCACCGCCGCATGCGGAGTTCACCGAACGGCCGTGGCCCGAGGCCGCGATCATCAGTGCCGACGACCTCGCGACCGACCTCGCGCGCGGCTCGACCGTCGCCATCGACGCCCGGGCCGGTGAGCGCTACCGCGGCGAAGTCGAGCCCGTCGACCCGCGCGCCGGGCACGTGCCCGGTGCGCAGAGCGTGCCGTGGACGACCCTGCTCGATCCGGAGACCGGACGGTTCCGCTCCCGGGAGGCCTTGCGCGAGCGGTTCGCAGAGGCCGGAGTCCGGGATGACACCGCGGTAGTCGCATATTGCGGCTCGGGCGTCACCGCGTGCATCGACATCGTCGCGATGGAGATCGCGGGCCTCCGGCCCGCTCGCCTGTTCGCCTCGTCGTGGTCGGGGTGGTGCGCCGACCCTGAGCGTCCAGCGGCCACCGGTGCGGAACCGGGCGAGGCTGCTCGCTAGCGTCGCCCGACGGTGACGGCCACACTCGCACTCGACAGCTCGTTGGAGGCAGTGCGCGACCTGCGCCGTACCCGCCGCCGCAAGCGCGTCGCCGAGATCGACTGGCTCGACGCGGCGTACCACGCCTACGTCGCCGGCATCGTCGGCACCGTCGTCGTCCTGTTCCTCTCCAGCCTCGTCGGCGACCACGAGCTGACCGCAACCGGCATCGACCATGTCCGCGAGCACGGGCCCGCCGCGGTCGGCCTCATCGCGGCTCTCGCGCTCGCGGCCGGGCTGCGCTCGGGGAGCCGAGGGGGCCCACTCGCGCTCGAGCCCGCAGAGGTGCGCTTCGTGCTGCTCGCGCCCGTCGACCGTCGCGGCGCGCTGCAGAGCCCCATCCTGCGCCAGCTTCGGTTCGCTTGCTTCGTCGGTGCCGTCATCGGCGCGGTCGCCGGGCAGCTGGCGGTGCGCCGCTTTCCCGGGGCGCCTCTCGCATGGATCGCGAGCTGCGCGGCGGCCGGTCTCCTCATCGCCGCGCTCTTCGTCGGTGCAGCCCTCTGCTCAGCAGGGTGGCGCCTCCCCTCGCCGGCTGCGACCATCCTCGGCGCGCTCTTCGTCGCGTGGGCCGCGCTCGACCTCGCGAAGATCGTGCCGGCGCCGACCTCGACGATCGGAAGCGTGGCCATCTGGCCACTGCGGTTCGACGCGATCGACATCCTCGGCATCGTCGCCGTCGGTGCGATCCTCGCGTTCGGTCTGCGGGCGATCGGTGGCCTCTGCGTCGAATTCGCCGAGCGGCGCACGGCGCTCGTCGGTCAGCTGCGGTTCGCGGTGACCGTGCAGGACCTCCGCACGGTGATCGTGCTCCGCCGCCAGCTCGCGCAGGACCGCCCGCGCGTGAAGCCATGGGTGCGCCTCCGACGTGTCGGACGACGCCTTCCGGTGTGGCGGCGCGATTGGGAGGGAGTGCTGCGCTTCCCGGCCGCTCGCCTCGTGCGCCTCGTGCTGCTCGCGGTGGCCGCAGGGCTGTGCGTACGTGCGACGTGGGCCGGCACCACCCCGCTCGTCATCGTGGCGGCACTCGCACTCTTCATCGCCGCGACCGACGCGTTCGAACCCCTCGCCCAGCAGGTCGATCAGTCCGACCTGTCGAGCGCGCTGCCGATCGACACGGGCGACCTCCTCGTCCGTCACCTCGCGAGCGGCTCGCTCGTGATGCTCGTCGTGACGTTGATCGCCGCTGCGGTCGGAGTGCTCGTGGAGCCGTCGTCGACCGCGTTCGCGCTCGGAGCGGTGATGGTGGTGCCCGCCGCGTTCGGAGCGTCGGCCGGAGGCGTCGCGAGCGTCGTGATGGGCGCACCCGCGCCTGCGCCCGAGGGCAACCAGCTGCTGCCGCCCGAGGTCGCGGGGATGAAGATCGTGCTGCGCGCGGCCTGGCCGGTGTTGCTCACGCTCATCGGCCTCGCGCCGATCATCGTGGCGCGGGTCGCGAACAACCACGACGCCGACCCCGTTGCTGCCGCTGCGGCTGTGGGAGCGATCGGCGTCATCGCGGGCGGCGGCACGGTCGTCTGGGTGCGGTACCGCGAGGCGCTGCACCGCGCCTGGCGCAACCTGCTCGAGCAGACAGCCGCTGATCAGACTGCTCGAGCACGCGCGAAGGCAGCGTCATGACCGAACGTCGACGACCCCGCGCCCGCGGCGCCGCTCCCGCGACCCCGAAGCCCTCGGGCCCGCCGCCGGTGCTCGCCACGATGCAGCTCGAGAAGTCGTACGGCGAGACGACGGCCCTGATGCCGCTCGACCTCCGCGTCCGCCCGGGTGAGGCCGTCGTGCTGATCGGGCACAACGGCTCGGGCAAGACCACCCTGCTCAGGATGCTCGCGGGGCTCCTCGAGCCCAGCTCGGGCGAGGCCGAAGTGAGCGGTCACCCGGTCGGATCGCTCGGCGCGCGAGCGGCCACGTCGTTCCTGTCCGACACGCCGACCTTCTACGACGACCTGAGCGTCTGGGAGCACCTCGAGTACACGGCGCGCCTCCACGGCGTCGAAGACTGGGAGCAGCGCGCGGCCGATCTCCTCGGTCATGTCGGGTTGTACGACCGCGCCGACGACCTCCCCACCCGCTTCAGTCGCGGCTTACGACAGAAGGCGGCGATCACGCTCGCGTTGGTGCGGCCGTTCGACGTGCTGCTCGTCGACGAGCCTTTCGTCGGCCTCGACGCGACCGGCAAGGTCGCGCTGCTCGAGCTGCTCGACGCGGTGCACCGCGACGGCGCCTCGCTCGTCGTCGCGACCCACGAGCTCGACTTCGTGAGCAGAGTCGACCGTTGCCTCGCTCTCCGCGACGGTCAGGTGGTCCACGACGGCGGCACCGCGGGGCTCGACGTGCTCGCGCTGGTCTCTTGAGCCACCGCTCCGACACGCTCACGTCGCGCGTTGTAGCGTCGGGCCATGCCTGAGTTCACCGCAATCAGCAACGCCGATCCCGGGGCACTCGTCAGCGACCTCAACCAGCACGCGTCGAGCGGCTGGGAGGTCGTCTCGGTGGTCGAGAGCGGTGGACAGCTCCACGCGATCTTGCGACGCGAAGGCAGCCCGCCCGCTGCCGCTGCGGCCGCCGCAGCACCTGTTGCCGCAGCCGCGGCTCCGGCCGCCGTCGTCGAGCCCGCTGCTGCCGCAGCGCCTGCGGCAGTCACGCCCATCGAGACCGCGGTGCCGGTGACGGCCGCGGCGGCCTCGGCGCCTTCGAACGCGACCGTCGCGATCACCCACACGCCGGCGGGCTGGTACCCCGATCCGTCGGGCCGGTACGAGATGCGCTACTGGGATGGCCTCGCCTGGACCGAGCACGTCTCGCGCCAGGGCCAGCAGTTCACCGACCCCCCGACCGCCTAGCTCAGGCGGGGCACGAACCCCGGTCGGTGAGCGCGCTGCCAGGGCCGATGCCCAACGCAGCCAATCCCCCTTGGGGGACCTCGATCGCGTCGCGGTACTTCCCCGCGGCTGGATAGGACGGACACGTGCTCGGTGCGCCCGGGCACGGCGCCATGTCGGCAGAAGAGACGAAGGCACCCGTCGCGTCGAAGAACGCGATCGAGAGCGGCATCACCGTCTGATACATCCAGAACTGCTCGTCGGTGTCCGAGCCGTAGGTGAAGATCATCCCGCTCTTGCCACCGAGCCCCGTCACCTGCATCAGGCCGCGCTGCCGCCTCGCGTCAGTGTCCGCGAGCCACAGGCAGAACGTCTTCGACGCGCCCCCGGCAGCGCGGATCGCGATGCCGATCGTGCCGAAGCCCACCGGCGAGGTGCCGTTGGCCACGGTCGACGTCGCGGCTGGCGTCGTCGTTGCTGCGGTCGTCACCGGGGAGGTGGTCGGCGCGACGGTCGTCGGCGCTGCAGTCGGCGCAGGGGCAGTGGTCGGCGCGCGCGTCGTGGGCGCCGTCGTCGGAGGACGAGTGGTCGCCGCAGTCGGCTTCGATGACGAAGCAGACGTCGTGCTCGCTCCGGTCGACGAAGACGAGGCCGCCAGAGACGAAGTCGGCGCGGCGGTCGTCGTCGAGGTGCTCTCCCCAGCCGATGTGAGAGCCGACGTCACCGCGGCCGAGGCCGCAGTCGTCGGCGCAGCCGTACCGTCGGAGCCGCCACACGCGGCGAGGACGAGGGCTGCGATGGCGGCCACGAGCAGCGCAATGCGGCGAGGCATCCCGCGAGTCTCGCGGCTCGGCGCACCGCGATGGGCGCGACTCAGCGTGATCCGGCGTAGAGGCCCAACACGTCGGCGACGTCATCGGTGAGGTGGTAGCTCTCGCCGTCGCTCGGAAAGGTTCCGTCGCGCACGTCGCTCACGAACGCCGCGACCGCCGCGACGCCGTCTGCCTCCAACGAGGCGTAGCGACGCACGAATTTCGGTGCGACACGATCCTCGAGCCCCAACAGGTCGTGGATGACCAGCACCTGACCGTCGCAGGCGGCGCCCGCGCCGATGCCGATCGTCGGCACCGAGATCGACTCGGTCACGAGGCGTGCCACAGCGTCGGGCACGCCCTCGAGCACGATCGCGAAGCAGCCGGCCGACACGAGCGCCTTGGCGTCGTCGACGAGCGCTCGAGCTGCCTCGGCCGAGCGAGCCTGCACCTTGAAGCCACCCATCATGTGCAGCGACTGCGGCGTCAGCCCGAGGTGCCCCATCACGGGGATCTCGGCGTCGACGAGGGCCTCGATCGTCGGCACTCGCTTGCGCCCGCCCTCGAGCTTCACTGCTTGCGCGCCCGCGCGGATCAGCATCGCCGCGTTGCGCACGGTGTCGGGAATCGACACGTGGTAGCTCATCCATGGCAGGTCACCGACCACGAGCGCGCGCGGACGCGTCCGCGCGACTGCCGCGACGTGATGCGCCATGTCGTCGATCGTGAGCTGCAACGTGTCGTCGTACCCGAGCACCACCATGGCGACCGAGTCTCCGACGAGGATCAAGTCGACGCCTCCCTTGTCCGCGATGCGCGCGGTAGGAGCGTCGTAGGCGGTCACCATCACCAGCGGGGTGTCGCCCTTGCGAGCGCGCACAGCGGGCACCGTCATCGATGCGGCCATGGCCGGTCCTCCTTCCCGTCCAGCGCCACGAGGCTGCCGGCGGTAAGGCAAAGCCTAGAGACGAACGCGGGAACTGCACCAGTAGGGTTCTCGGCGTGCCCACCTGCGACAGCTGTGGCAGGGAAGACAGCGAGCTCGTGGCGGTCCACCGCGTCTACGTGGTGCCCGAGAGCTGGGACACGCCGGGCAGCGAGAAGACCCTCGCCGAAGTCGAGCAGTGGTGCTTCTCGTGTCGCACGCACTACCCCCATCAGGAGGCGTGAGGCTCAGCGGGTGCGGCGGGTTCCCCGACCGAGGGCGTAAGACCTCGTGAGATGGTGCCAGTGGCAGTCGGGGCACACCTCGACGACGTAGGCCGTCAGCGAGTCGTTGCGTTGGTCGAGCTTCGCGAGCTCGGTCTTCTGGGTGATGCAGCGCCCGTGGGCCGGGAGTCGAGGCCCGAACACGTAGGTGACCAGCACGAGGGTCGTTCCCTCGCCGGCCCGCTCGGTGCAGACGGGGCATTCGACGCGGGTTGGCGAACCGATCTCACGGGCCGCGCGAACGAGCTCGGGATGGGCGTCGCACACCTGATGGCGAGCGAGCCGGCCCTTGCGATACTCGGTCAGCAGCGCCCGGCGGGCCAGCCGATAGTCGATGACGCCAGGACCGCTCGCGTTCGCTCCTCGCAGCGCTTCGGGCCGAAACGTCATCTCGATCAGGGTACTGCGCCGGCCCCGGTGTCCCCCGCTGCTCGCGTCGTGCCGACGAAGATTGACGGCGTGGAGCCGACTGACGACGAGTTGCGCTTGTGTGGCGACGTCTCGAGCAAGCGAGTGCTCGACCTGGGATGCGGGCGAGGTGACAGCACCCTGGCGTTCGCGCGACGAAGAGCGAAGGTGATCGGCATCGACCACTCGGCCGATCAGCTCGCCTATGCGCGCCGGCTCGCCGAGGAGGAGGATCTGCGCGTCGAGCTGCGACACGAAGACCTCGCCGACCTCGCCTTCCTTCCGCCGGCATCGGTCGACGTCGCGTTCAGCGGGTCGGCGCTGACGCATGTCATCGACACCGGCCGCGTCTTCCGACAGGTGCATCGCGTGCTGAAGGCCGGCGCGCCGTTCGTCTTCTCGGTCGAGCATCCCGCAGCCCGCCTCGGCGCGGGCGCGGCGTATTGGAGCGGCTACACGATCAGCGATCTCTACGGCGGGTTGCAGCGTGCCAACTTCGAGGTCGACACGTTGCTCGAGCCCGAAGTCGGTCGTCCGGGCACCACGCTCGTGCCGACGACGCTCGTCATGCGAGGACGCAAGCTCGGGCTGTGACGCTCAGCTCGCGTCGCGGTGAGCCCACCAGTCGTCGAGCCGCCGCGTCGCCTCCTCTTCGCCCAGCACACCTTCGTCGAGCCTGAGCTCGAGCAGGAAGTCGAGCGCGGCGCCGACGTCGCGACCGGGCTTCAACCCGAGGTGCTGCATGACCGCGTGACCGTCGAGCTCAGGACGCATCGATGCGAGCTCTTCGCGTTCCTCGAGCTCGGCGATGCGCTGCTCGAGGTCGTCCATGCGCGCGGAGAGCTGCTGGGCCTTGCGCTCGTTGCGCGTGGTGCAGTCACAGCGAGTGAGGAGGTTGAGCTCGGCGAGCAGGGGCCCGGCGTCGCGCACGTACCTGCGCACCGCGCTGTCGGTCCACCCCATCTGATACGTGTGGAACCGCAGGTGCAGCTCGACGAGGCGGGTCACCGCGTCGACGTCGTCCGTCGAGTAGCGCAACGCCTGCATCCGCTCGCGCGTCATGCGCGCTCCGACGACTTCGTGATGGTGGAACGAGACCATGCCGCGCGCGAACGAACGGGTCTTCGGCTTGCCGACGTCATGGAACAGCGCCGCGAGCCGCACGATGCGGAAGCTGTCGCCGGCGCGCTCGCGCGTCACGTTCTCGACGACCGCGATCGTGTGAGCGAGCACGTCCTTGTGGCGGTGGATCGGATCCTGCTCGAGCCGCATCGCCGAGAGCTCGGGAAGGAACTCGTCACACAGTCCGGTGTCCACGAGCAACCAGAGGCCCGCGCTCGGGTGCTCGACCGTCAGCAGCTTGTCGAGCTCATCGCGGATGCGTTCGGCGGACACGATCTCGAGGCGGCCCCTCAGGTCGCGGATCGCGTCGGTGAGCCCGTCGACCGGATGGAGGTCGTACCCAGCAACGAAGCGCGCGGCGCGCAGCATCCGAAGCGGGTCGTCGGTGAACGACTCAGCCGCAGACAGCGGTGTCCGCAGGGTGCTCGCGGCGAGGTCAGCGGCACCATGGAACGGATCGACGAGATGGGGATCGGGCAGCGCGAGCGCCATCGCGTTCACAGTGAAGTCGCGGCGCGAGAGGTCGGATTCGATCGCGTCAGCGAACGCGACGTCGGGCTTCCGCGAGTCGGCGTGGTACGCCTCGGCGCGGTGGGTCGTGATCTCGTACGAGCGATCACCCTTGCGCGCCCCGATCGTGCCGAACCGCTCCCCCTGGGTCCACACCGCGTCGGCCCAATCGTCGATCAGCCGCTTGATCTCGGGCGGACGAGCGTCGGTCGTGAGGTCGTAGTCGCCGGCGATCGGGCGACCGAGGAGCAGGTCGCGCACCGTGCCGCCGACCAGGTACACCGAGTGACCCGCCGACACGAAGCGGTCGGCGAGCGGCCGCAGCTCGGCCAGCACCGGCTCGAGCCGATCGGGGATCACGATCGGCGAGCCTACGGCTCAGTTCATCGCCATCCCGGACGTTTGGATCGCGATGCGGAGGTCCTCGGGACGAGTGGCCGCCGCGAGCGCGTCGCGCAGCCCGACGAGCCCTTCGCGGAACAGCTGGAAGAGGCTCTGATCGATGGTCTGCATGCCGTAGTACTCGCCTTCCGCGATCGCCTGCTCGAGGCTGCCCTCGGCGCGCGCCGGATCGGCGATGAGCTCGACCACGCGCGGCGTCGACATGAGCACCTCGACCGCCGGCACGCGACCGCGACCATCGGCGCGCTCCACGAGGCGTTGGCACACGATCCCGCGCAAGCAGCTCGCGATCGTCTGGCGCGTCTGTCGCTGCTGATGCGGAGGGAAGAAGTCGACGAGGCGCTCGATCACCTCGGGCGCGGGCGTCGTCGCCATGGCCGCGAGCACGAGCCGCCCGTTCGACGCAGCCAGCAACGCGGCGGCCGCGGTCTCGGGGTCGGGGATCTCACCGAGGAACACGACGTCGGGATCTTGGCGCAGCACGCGAGACGCCCCCTCCGCGAAGCTCGGCGTATCCGAGCCGACCTCGCGCTGGGTCACGATCGACCGCTTGTCGATGTGAAGGAACTCGATCGGATCTTCGATCGTCACGATGTTCGCGGCGCGGTTCTCGTTGATGCGATCGACGAGCATCGCGACCGTGGTCGACCGGCCCGAGCCGGGAGAGCCCGACACGATGATGAGGCCGTCGTGCTCCTCGGACAGGCGGCGCAGCGCGACTGGCAGGTTCAGCTGGTCGAGTGACGGCATGCCCGGCTGCACGCGGCGCACGACGATGCCGTAGCTGCCGCGCTGCCTGTGCAAGTTGACGCGGAAGCGGCCGAGCCCCGGCACGCTGTGCGCGAAGTCGAGCTGCCCTCGATCCGCGAGCTCGTCGCTGCGTTCGGGAGGCACGAGCTCACCGGCGATCCGTTCGAGCTCACCGGCCGAGCACGACTCCGCGGGCACGGCTTCGAGGTGGCCATCGACCCTGACGTAGGGCGGAGACCCGACCTTCAGGTGCAGGTCGGAGCCACGGCGCTCGAGCAGATGATGCAAGAGCTGGGTCAGGTCGGGCACTGCTCCTCCTCCAAAGCGGTCAGGTGAAGATCGGTCGCACGGGCCTCACCCTTGAGAGAACGGTGACTCCAGGGTCACTTCGGGCAGTCTTCGTCACGGGCCGTCTTCGGCAAGGGAATCCCTCACCCGCCGCACCGCCGCCACGATCGGGGCGCCGGGCCCGCCCGCCGTCGGCCGTTCCGGATGGTGCTCGACGCCGGCCAACGCCCCCAGGCAGGCCGCGGTCGAGTCGCTGAGCGCCTGCAGGTCGTATCCGCCTTCGAGGAAGACGAGACGGCGACCCGCAGGCACGTGCTCGATCAGCCGGGCCGTGATGTCCGCGAAGTCACCGGCGCTCAGCGAGAGCCCGGTCAGGGGATCACGGCGGTGGCCGTCGAAGCCAGCGGACAGGATCAGCCATGTCGGCCCGAACTGCTGGATCGCGCCCGCCAGCACGTCGTCGATCGCGGCCCGGTAGCTGTCGCCCGTCGTGCCCGCCGGGAAGGGGAAGTTGATCGTCGTGCCTCTTCCGTCGCCCTCGCCCACCTCGGACAGTGCTCCGGTGCCCGGATACAAGGGGTACTCGTGGAAGGACACATACATCACGCGGTGGATCTCGGTAGAAGCAGTCCTGCGTGCCGTTGCCGTGATGTGCGTCGTAGTCGACGATGACCACCCGCTCGCCGCGAGCCGCGAGCGCGGCGGCAGCGATGGCGACGTTGTTGACGAGGCAGAAGCCCATCGCTCGAGTTGGTGTTGCGTGGTGACCCGGTGGACGCACGGCGCAGAACGCCGCTGTCGCGTCACTCGCGTCGAGCATCTCGATCGACGCGAGGCCGGCTCCCGCGGCGAGACACGCAGCGTCCCACGACGCTTCGCTCGCGCGCGTGTCGGCATCGATGCGGCCGCCCCCGTTCTCACAGAGCCGCTCGAGCGCATCGAGGTACCGGGCAGGGTGCACCCGCTCCATCTCTTCACGCGTCGCGGCACGGAGCTCGACGGACACGAGGTCGTCAGCGACGCCTGCCCACCGCGCCCCTTCGAGCACTGCGTCGAGGCGAGCCGGACGTTCGGGATGACCCGCGCCGGTGGCGTGGTCCTTGAACCGAGGATGCGTCGCGAACAGGATCGCCACCAGGGCGAGAGTACCGTTGAGCCGTGTGAAGGATGCGCGAGGACGCCCGAGCGCGCCCAGCGGCGCACCCGCCGTGGGCCTGCGGATCTCGCCGTGGCCCAACGACGCCCTCCGATCGGTCGCCGCGCAGCTCGCGCCTATGCCCGGACACGCGCTCCCCTCGCCGGACGCGATCCGCGCGATCGCGCACGACCTCACCGAGGAGGGCTACGAGCAGGCGATCACCGTGGCGCTCTCGCCGACCGAGCAAGCCCCGTTCCTCGAGGCCGGCTTCGCCATGCACGAGCGGCTGCACCTCCTGACGCACGACCTCGCCAGTCTGCCGCCGCGGACCGCGCCCAAGCCCCGGCGCCCCCGCCATGACGACTGGTCCGCGATCAGCGCGACCGACGCTGCCGCGTTCTCCGAGTTCTGGCAGCTCGGCAGCGAAGGCCTGGCCCAGGCGATGGCCGCGACGCCGGTGCGGCGGCTCCGCGTCGTCGACGATCCCGAGAGGGGCACGGTCGTCGGCTACGTGCTGACCGGAAGAGCGGGCCCGACCGGATACCTGCAACGGCTCGCGGTCCGACCAGAGATGCAGGGCCGAGGCCTCGGACGCGCGATGACGATCGACTCGCTGCACTGGCTGCGCCGACATCGTTCCGAGCGGGCAATGGTGAACACCCAGGTCACGAACGAGCGTGCCTACGCCCTCTACTCGAGCGTCGGGTTCGTCCCCGATCCGCGGGGGCTTGCCGTGCTGAAGCTCTCCCTCACTGCGGGGGTGCCCGAGTGAGCCGCGCTCGCGCGCTGGTCGCAGCGTTGTGCGCAACCGTCGTCGTCACGCTCGCGTCCGCCGGCAGGAGCGCAGGCGCCTCGGCAGACCGACACTGCCGCACATCCCCGCCTCACCCTCATCGAGCAGAACCTCTGGCTCGCGCCCGACGGACGCTTCGAAGCGACGATCCACCTCAGCCAGCAGGCGCCGACCGGCAGCGAGATCGCGGTGGTCGTGTACCAACGGCTGCGCTCGCGGTCGCTGTTCCAGGCGTCACTCGACGGCGAGCTCGGCTCGTCGCTCTCGACGATCTCGCATCCCGTCGGCGACCTCCCGCGAGACGAGCGCGGCGACATCGTCGTGGCCGTCCCGCTCAGCGCCACGAACGAGGCGGGACGCACGAGACTGCGCGCCGACGGCGTGTACCCCGTCCGCATCGAGCTGCGCAACGAAGACGGCGACGCCATCGATGGCTTCACGACGCATCTCGTGCGCACCACAGCCCTGCCCGGCGCCCAACCGCTGGCGGTGGCGTTGGTCCTCCCGCTGACTGCGTCGCCATCCCTCGCCCCCGACGGCTCGAGCCAGATGCTCGACGACGATCGCACGGCGCTCGCAGCGTTGATCACGGCGATCGCGAGCCATCCCGCGATCCCACTCACCGTCGTGCCGTCTCCTGAGACGGTGAGCGCGCTCCAGGCGAGCACCTCGACAGAGGACCGCCAGATGCTCGACTCGATGCGTGCCTCGATCGGATCGCGCGAGGTCATCGCCGCCCCGTACGTCGCGATCGACCCGTCGGCGATGATCCGCGACGGGCTCCACGACGAGCTCACCACTCAGCTGCGCACTGGCAGCGACACGCTCGCGTCCGCGCTGGCGCCGTCGCGACCCGACGGCCGCACCTGGATCGCTGACGCGCCGCTCGACGCGCAGGGCCTGCAGGGCCTTCGAGGCGCCGGCGTCGACCAGATCGTCCTCCGCGAAGACCTTCTGACCCCGACCGACCTGCCGTTCACACTGTCCCGACCCGCCGCGCTCGCGACCGGCGATGTCACCGTCCAGAGCACCACCTTCATCGACGGTGGCCTCGCGCAGCACTTCGACGAGCCCGGCGACCAGACGCTCGCCGCCACGCACCTTCTCGCCGACCTCTCGCAGCTGTACTTCGACAGCCCGAGCCTGCAGCGCGGCATGGTGGTCGCGCCGCCGTCGGACTGGGCGCCGTCGCCCGTCTTCCTCGACACGTTCCTCGACGGACTCGCCTCCTCCCCGATGCTCACTCCGGTGACGATCGACGACTACTTCCGCACTGTCCCGCGCGCAGTCGACGCCGACGGTCACCCCGTCGTGCGCTCCCTCGCCGAGCCGTCGACCGCATCGCTCGGCGCGTACGGCCCCGCACTGCAGCGCACCCGGCAACGTCTCGACGGGCTCTCGACGATGATCGCGGAGGGCGACCCCCTCCTCGACTCCGCGAGGCAGCGCCTCCTCGTCGCCAGCGCCACCTCGCTCACGAGCGACCGCCGCACCGAGTACCTCAACGCGGTCGAAGCCGAGATCAACCAGCAGACGTCGTTCCTGCGCGCGCCAGCGCGGCAGTCGGTGACGCTGACTTCGCGAGATGCGACCGTGCCACTGACGATTCGCAGCACGTCGCCGACCCCGCTGCAGGTGCGCGTCCTGGTGACGAGCCCGAAGCTGGACTTCCCCGATGGCGCGGCGCAGATCGTCACGCTCGACACCGCGAACACGACCGTGACGTTCAAGGTGAGGGCGCGCGCATCAGGCACATTCCCGCTCGACGTGAAGGTGACGTCGCCCGATGGCACGCTGCCGATCGCGACCGAACGTCTCACCGTGCGCTCCACCGCGGTCTCGGGAGTCGGCTTCGTGCTCTCGATCGGCGCAGGCCTCTTCCTCGCGGGCTGGTGGATCCACCACCTCCGCAGCGAACGCCGACTCAATCGCCGCAAGACGCGACCGCGCCATCCCTCCTCAGCTGCGCCCGCTGCTTGAGCGCGACGGCTCGCTACAGTCCGCCCATCACGACTGTGGCCGACGACCGCGAGCTCGTGACCGCGGCGCAAGCCGGCGATCGCGCCGCGATGGAGGCGCTCCTGCGCCGGCACTACGACCGCATCAACGCGCTCTGCCGGCGCATCACCGGCTCTGAGGCCGACGGCGCTGATGCCACCCAGGAAGCGCTCATCGCTGTCGTGAAGGGCCTCCCTCGCTTCGATGGCCGCGCGCAATTCTCGACGTGGGCATACCGCGTCGCGACCAACGTGTGCCTCGACGAGCTCCGACGCCAGAGGCGCCGGCCGGTCACGAGCTTCGGTCGACGGCGACCACGCGGCGGCGGGCGATCCGATGGACGACGTCCCGCTGCTCGACGACCGCGTGGGCGACCGTCTCGACATCGACGCCGCACTCGCGAAGCTGCCCGGCCGACTTCCGTGCCGCCGTCGTGCTGCGCGACGTGTGTCAGCTCGACTACGCCGAGATCGCCCAGGTGCTGGGCATCCCGCCCGGCACGGTGCGGTCCCGCATCGCCCGGGGGCGCGCCGCGGTCGCGGCGATGCTCGCAGCGCGGAACCCCGATCCCCCGCCGCAACGTCCTAGTGGGCAGCGATGAGCGATCAGCCCCTGTCAGAGGACGAGCTCGCGAGCGCGGTGCTCGACGGCGAGTCCACCGGGCCGCGCCCGGTCGAGCCCTTGGGAGCGACCGTCGCGGCGCGGGTCGACGAGCTTCGACGCGCGTGGCAGACGCGATCGCGCAGCCGGTCGTCGTCGATGACGCGTCGCGCGAGCGGGCCATCGCGGCCGCGCTGCAGGCGTTCGACGATGCGCCCCCATCGGCCGTGACCGCGCCAGATCCCGCACGCCGGACGCGCTTCATGCCCGCCCTCGCCGCGGTTGCCGCGGCGGTCCTCGTGTTCGTCGGCGTGGTCGCCGTGCTCCGCCACGACAGCTCGACTCCCACCGACACCGCGTCAGGAGCCGAGGCCGTCGGCGACGACAACGGCCGACTTGGCGCCTGACCGCGGTGCGCGACGAACGACGCCTCGAGCCAAGGCGGGGCCGCGGCCGCCGCCGCCTTGCCGCGCGCCCGCCGCGCCCGCGGCCTCGCAGCGCGACCTCGGCGACCTGTCGGACGCAACGGCCTTGCGGGCGGCGATCGGTGCCGGAGGCCTTCACGACCAAGGCCGCGCAGCTCGCACCGACCCCCACTGCGTGCGAGCCGGAGGCGCGAGCCGGTGCGGCCACCGACCTCGGCACGCTCACGGACGACGTCACCCTGCACTGGAAGGGACAGGCCGCACGCGCGTTGGTGTTCGTCGACGCGGCGTCCGCCTCGCACATCGTGGTCGTCGCCGACCCCTCGTGCGCGGTGCTCGACCTGATCGTTTGACGCGATCCTCCGATACGCTCCGCGCCATGCCGGAGCCGGACGGTCACATCCCGATCCCGATCCTCGAGGGCGATTGGCCCGCCCAAGCCGCGACCAGCATCGAGCAGCTCGTCACGACCGTCGCGCGACCGCACGACCGCCCCTCTCCTGACTGCAGCGCGGGCGGTCGTCTACGCGCTCGTCGGCGGCACGCTCATCTTCGCCTCGCTGCTGATGCTCGTCATCTGCCTCATCCGCCTGCTGAACAACTACCTCCCCGGCGACGTCTGGGTTGCGTACCTCGTGCTCGGCAGCGTCTTCGTGCTGATCGGCCTCGTGCTGTGGGCGCAGCGCGGCAGCATCAAGCTCACGCCGGCGCCCGAGACGCCAGCGACGCCGGCCGCCCTGCCCGCCGGCTGAGATGCCCGACCCTCGTCCCGTCATCATCATCGGCTCGGGCCCGGCCGGGCTCACGGCCGCGATCTACACCGCGCGCGCCAACCTGTCGCCGCTGGTGATCGAAGGAGAGCCTTCGTCGACGAGCGACCAGCCCGGCGGCCAGCTCATGCTCACGACCGAGGTCGAGAACTTCCCGGGGTTCCCCGACGGCGTGATGGGCCCAGAGCTGATGATGCAGTTCCGCGACCAGGCCAGTCGCTTCGGCGCCGAGATCGTCACCGCGAAGGTCACGAGAGTCGATCTGTCGCAGTCACCGTTCGGTGTCTGGGTCGGCGACGACGAGCACCGCGCCGAGTCGGTGATCGTCGCCACGGGCGCACAGTCGCTGATGCTCGGCCTCGAGTCCGAGAACCGGCTCATCGGCCACGGGCTCTCGACCTGCGCCACGTGCGACGGCTTCTTCTTCCGCGGCCACGAGATCGGCGTCGTCGGCGGAGGCGACTCCGCGATGGAAGAGGCGCTCTTCCTCACGAAGTTCGCGAGCAAGGTCACGATCATCCACCGACGCGACTCGCTGCGCGGCGTCGAAGATCATGCAGGACCGGGCCCACGCCAACGAGAAGATCGAGTTCCTGTGGGACACCGTCGTCACCGATCTCGTCGGCGACAACAAGCTCGAGGCCGTGCAGGTCGAGAACGTGAAGACCGGGAGCATCGTCGGCTCTCGCGCTCACCGGGCTGTTCGTCGCGATCGGCCACGTGCCCAACACCGCCGCTCTTCAAGGGTCAGCTGGACATGGACGATGCGGGGTACCTGATCACCCATGACGGCGCGAAGACCAACGTGCCGGGCGTGTTCGCGTGCGGCGACGTCCAGGACCACGTGTACCGCCAGGCCATCACGGCCGCGGGCTCGGGGTGCATGGCCGCGATCGACGCCGAGCGGTGGCTCGAGGCCCGTCACGGCTGAGCCGTCGAGCTCCAGGCGGCGGCCCATCAGGAATGTTGTGACCACCCACATGGTTCACTGTGCGGAGCAATTCCCCGCCGCTCCCCCCATCCGAGAGGATCGCGATGTCCGCTGAGATCACGTCACTGTCTGACGCCACGTTCGACGAGACCGTGCAGAGCTCGTCCGAAGCCGTCGTCGTCGACTTCTGGGCGGAGTGGTGTGGGCCTTGCAAGATGATCTCCCCGATCCTCGAAGAGATCGCCAGCGAGCACAAGGACAAGGTGAAGGTCGTCAAGCTGAACGTCGACGACAACCCCGATGTGACTCGCCGCTACGACGTCATGAGCATCCCGACGCTCATCGTGTTCAAGGACGGGCAAGCCAAGAAGCGCTTGGTCGGCGCCAAGGGCAAGGGCCAGCTCCTCCAGGAGCTCGGCGAATTCCTGTAGACGGTCTGCCCCTGCGCGTCGGCGCGGCGGGCGAAGCCGTCCGCGACCTTCAGCGCCGGCTCGCCAGGGCCGGCTTCGACCCCGGCCACGCTGAGTACGGTCGTTTCGGGCGGCCACCGAGACCGCGGTGCGCGCATTCCAGGTCGCACGCGGGCCTCGAGGCCGATGGCGTCTGCGACCTGCAGACGTGGACCGCGATCGTCGAAGCCGGCTACGAGCTCGGTGATCGGCTGCTGTACCTGCGCCGCCCGATGCAACGGGGCGACGACGTCGCTGAGCTGCAGCGTCGGCTCGGCACGCTGGGGTTCGACCCCGGGCGCATCGACGGGATCTTCGGTCCGACCACGGTCCGCGCCCTGACGGAGTTCCAGTCGAACGCCGGCCTGCCGGCCGACGGCATCGCGGGCCACGAGTCGGTCGCGGCGCTCGACCGGCTCACGGCGCGGGCGGGCAGCAGCCAAGGAGTGTCCGAGGTCCGCGAGCGCGAGGCGATGCGCCACGCCCCGCACGACGTTGAGCGGCCGCCGCCTCGCCCTCGGCGAGCCGGGCGGTCTCGAAGTGCTCATCCGCGCCGCGCACCGAGCGCTCGCGCTCGCAGGCGCCGACGTGATCGTGCTCCAGCACCCGGACGGCTCGGCCCTCGCGGCCGCAGCCAACGCCGCCGACGCCGAGCTCTACCTCGACCTCGCGCTCGACGACGAGCGCTGCCATGGCGCGTACTACGCCGCCACCGGGTTCGAGTCGGCGGGCGGCAAGCGCTTGGCGACGCATGCTCGACGAGCTGGTGCCACCAGTGCTCGGCCAACCACAGGGAGTGCCCGTCGGGATGCGACTCGCTGTCCTTCGGGAGACCCGAATGCCCGCAGTGCGCTACGCCATCGGCCCGCCCGCCGAAGCGATCGCCGCGCTCCCCGACCTCGCGCTCGCCGTGAGCAGGGCGATCACCCGGTGGTGCCAGCAGCCCTCCACCGTGTCCTGACGACCGCTGCCTACGCGCGACCTCGCGCGCTCTCATGTCATCTCATGGGAGTCGCGCCGTTCCACACAGGCTGTGTTCAACCTTGTGGATACTAAGCCTCACCCACAGATCGAGAGTCGGTCTCGTCGCCGTCGACCTTCGGCGCTGTCGTCATGAGCCGGTAGATCCGCTCGAGGTCCTCGAGCGAGGCGAACTCGATGACCACCTTGCCCCGTCGAGCGCCCATGTCGACCTTGACCCGGGTGTCGAGACGCTCTGAGAGCAGCTCCTCGAGCTCGAGCAGCCCCGGCGCGCGCAGCCGCGGCTTCGGGTCGCTCGGGAGCCCGCTCGGGGGCTCCTTGACGCGCACGCACTGCCTCCTCGACCGCCCGCACCGAGAGGCCCTCGTCGACGACGCGCTTGGCGAGCGACTCCTGGAAGGCGCGATCCGGAGTGCCGAGCAGCGCGCGGGCATGGCCCGCGGAGATGCGGCCCTCGCCCACGAGGCGCTGGATGCTCGGCGGGAGCTGGAAGAGGCGCAGCGTGTTCGTGATCGCGACCCGGCTGCGGCCGACCCGGGTCGCGAGCTCGTCATGGGTCAGGCCGAAGTCTTCGATCAGCTGCTGGTAGGCGCCGGCCTCCTCGAGCGGGCTGAGGTCCTCGCGGTGGAGGTTCTCGACGAGCGCCTGCTCGACGGCCGCCAGCTCGTCGGCCTCGCGGACCAACGCCGGGATCGTCGAGAGTCCGGCTCGCTTCGCGGCGCGCCACCGGCGCTCGCCGGCGATGAGCTCATAGCTGCCGTCTCCACTCGGCCGGACGAGCACGGGCTGGATCACGCCGACCTCGCGCACCGAGGCGGTCAGGGTCGACGAGGGACTCCTCATCGAAGTGCGCCCGAGGCTGGTGCCGGTTCGGCGTGATCGACGCGATCGGAAGCTCCCGAAAGGCTCCGGGGTCGACGGGCGCCGCCGCGTCCGCCGGAGTCGTGGGGATGAGCGATCCGAGCCCCTTACCCAGCCCGCTGCGGCGCGCCACCACTCACCTCCTTGGCAAGCTCCTTGTAGGCGATCGCACCGCGAGATGTCGGGTCGAACGAGATGATCGGCTGCCCGAACGACGGCGCCTCGGAGAGCCGGACCGTGCGAGGCACGATCGTCTTGCAGACCCGATCACCGAAGTGGGCACGCACCTCGTGCACGACCTGATCAGCGAGCTTGGTGCGGGCGTCGTACATGACGAGGATGATCGAGGACACCTCGAGGGCCGGGTTGAGGCTCTTGCGAACGAGCTCGACGTTGCGCAGGAGCTGACCCAAACCCTCGAGTGCGTAGTACTCGCATTGGATCGGCACGACGACCTCGCCTGCGGCCGCGAGGCCGTTGACGGTCAACAAGCCGAGCGAGGGCGGGCAGTCGATCAACACGAAGTCATAGTCGGGGAGCACCGGCTCGAGCGCTCGGCGCAGCTTCAGCTCACGGCTGAACGCGGGGACGAGCTCGATCTCGGCGCCGGCAAGGTCGAGGCTCGCGGGCGCGACGAACAGGTGGCGCACGGCGGTCGGCTCGATGCACTGGTCGATCGGCAGGTCCTGCATCATGACCTCGTACATCGAGGTCTCGAGCTCTCGAGGGTTGACGCCCAGTCCGGTCGAGGCATTGCCCTGCGGATCGAGGTCGACGACGAGGGTGCGGTAGCCAAGGGTCGCGAGGCACGCGCCGAGGTTGACCGCCGTGGTCGTCTTGCCGACGCCACCCTTCTGGTTCGCGACGGCGAGCACCCGTGGCAGGGGTCGGGTCGGCCGAGGAATGGGATCGGCGAACGGCGCCGGAGCCGCTGGGGAGGGCGCCAGCGCGTCGTCTTCCGCCGGAACCGACTCGTCACTCATCGCTGCTGCATCCTCTCCATCGAGGGTCGCAGCGTCAAGCATCGTTCCACGTGAAACGTCCCTTCTGGAGCAGAAACCTTCTCAGAACCGCCAATCTCAGAACAGGGGGCGCTGCCGAGGCACGCCTGTGCGGCGGGGGAAGCGATCCGGGCACCGGGACACCTGCTCGAGAGTTTGAAACGCCCCGACCCGCTCGCGGAGCACAAGGCCCAACAGCCCGAGCCCCTCGACGGGCCAGCGAGCCCCCTCGGCTTCGGGTGGCTCGGTGACGGCCAAGACGACCCCCTGCCCGCAGCAGCGGCGCCCCGCACTCTGCCGTCGTTGCCGGCGGTCCGAACGAGCGGGCGACGACGAGATCGAAGACGCCCCGAAGCTCGTCCGCCCGACCGGCGACTTCTGCCGGTTGCGCAACCACCACGGGCGGGGTGGGCAGCTCGAGCCGGGCTGCCGCTCTCGAAAGGAAGTCGGCGCGGGTGACGCTCGACTCGACGAACGTCCACTGCACCCGGGGTTCGAGTGCCGCAAGCGGCAGCCCCAGCGCACCCCCTCCGGCTCCCAGATCGACCGCCCGGCTCCCGGGGGCGAGCAGCGGGAGCGCGCCCCGAGCGAGGTCGACGTGCGCCTCGATCGGACCAGGCCCGAGGAAGCCTCGGACCTTGGCCTCCCCGAGGAGCGAGACGACCGAGGCGATCGACGTCGTGCGGGTGCTCAATCAGCCGGCGCGCGGGCGATGACCACCCGCCGGTCGGGCTCTTCACCTTCGGACAAGGTCACCACGCCGTCGACCTTCTGGGCCGCGTCGTGCACGATCTTGCGGTCGGCCGCGCCCATGGGCTCGAGCATCCGGCGCTCGCCGGAGGCGACGACCTCTCCCGCGACCTGCACCGTGAACCGCTCGAGCGCTTCCTTGCGGCGCTGCCGGTAGCCCGAGACGTCAACCCTCAACCAACCCGAACGATCGGGCATCGCGCGATGGACCACGGTCCGGGTGAGCTCCTGGACGGCGGCGAGCGTCTGGCCGCGGGGCCCGATGAGCAACCCGAGATCGTCACCGGCGACTGCCACCTCGATCTCGTCGTCGTCGATCACGGTGGAGACCTCACCATCGAGACCGAACGCGGCGACGAGCCCGTCGATGAACTCAGCTGGCGATCTCGCGCTCGCGCTCGAGCTGCGCTGGGTCGGACACGGGGCGCTCCTCTCGGGATGGCCGCTTCGCCGCGGGCGCGGACTGCGACTTCGATCGTTCACCGCTCGGGGTGCGGCCATTGGAGCCGCCCCCGTTCACTGCGTCGCCGTTCTCGGTTCCGGTCGCCTGGCCGGCGGGCGAGCCTGCGCCCTCACGTCCTGGCTTGCGGCGGCGATCACGACGGTCGACCTTGGGTCGAGGCGTCGTCGGACGCACGCGAACCCGCAACCGAGCCTCGCCCCGGAGCCGACCGAACAGGCCGGGCCGCGGCTCCTCGAGCACCAGCCACTCGGCGTCGTCCTCACCGACGCCTAGCCGGTCGAGGGCGGCATCGAGTGCCTCTTCCACCGTGCGACCGGTGGTCTCCACCCACTGCACGGATCAGCGCTTCTTCTTGTTCTTGCTGGGTGGTGTCGAGCCTGAGCCTGCGCCTGATGACCCGCCGGTCACGGGGCGGGGGGCGGGCCGAGCGGTTGCGCCCGACGACTTCGGCTTCGGCCGGGCCGAGGGGGTCGCGCCGTTTCCGTCGGCCTTCCCGGTGGCGGGCTTGCGTCGTCGCGGGCTTCGTGCCGTCGGTCTCGGTCGCCTTGGCCTCGATCGCCTTCGAGCCCTTTCGGCTCGGGCTTCGGCTTGGCCGATGCGTTGGGGCCTGAGCTCGCCTTGGCCTCCATCGCGTGCTTCGCGTCCTCGCGGTAGAAGGCCTTCGTGATGTAGGCCTGCTGCCCGATCCGGTAGAGGTTCGACACGAGGAAGTACACGACGACGCCCGCCGGCAGCGTGAGGCTGATGAGGGCGAAGAACGCCGGCATGACCTTCAGCAGCATCGCCTGCTGCGGGTTGATCGCCGTGCCGTTCTTGTTGCGAGCCGAGATCTGCAGCTGCTGGATGTAGCTCGAGGCCGTCACGAACAGGATGAGGACCAGGTAGGGGATGGCGCCCACGAAGGACTCGCTCATCTCCTTCGCGGCGCTGTGGGAGAGGTCCATCCCGAACGCCATCATCTGGTTCGTCTGGGTGAGGGCCTTCCACAGGTCGGTCGAGTGGTTGAGGTAGCTCGGGTTGAAGTTCCCGACGACCGGGCAGGCGCCGGAGGCGTGCGCGGCGGGGCTGCAGATCACCGTGAGCTTGTGGAGCACCCGGTAGAGGACGATGAAGACCGGCATCTGGATGAGCAGCGGCAAGCAGCCGCCCATCGGGTTGATCTTGTTCTCCTGGTAGAACTTCATCAGCTCTTCGTTGAGCTTCTGACGATCTCCCTTGTACTGCTGCTGGAGCTTCTTCATCTCGGGCTGCAGCCGCTGCATCTGCAGCATCGACTTCGTGCCCTTCAGGGTCAGCGGCGTGAGCAGCACCATCACCGTGAGGGTGAGGAGCGCGATGGCGATCGCGTAGTTGGGGATCAGGCTGTAGAACCAGGCCAGGACGGTGGCGATGGCGTCGAACACTTAGACGGCCTTCCTCTCGGGCACAGGGTCGAACCCGTGCCCACCCCACGGATGGCACCGACACACGCGGCGCGCCGCGAGGGCGCTGCCACGGAGGGCGCCGTGCGTCTCGATGGCCTCGAGCGCATAGGTCGAGCAGCTGGGGACGAAGCGACACGGTGAGGGTCGCCCCGCTCGCAGCGTCTGGTACAGCGAGCACCGACCGGCGCAGGCACGCGGGCGGTCGGGCTCATGCGGTCACGCTCGCGCGGACCACGGACAGCAAGTCGTGCATCGCCACCGACAGCTCTCCGAAGCTGAGGTCGGCGGCGGGTGGATCCACGTGAAACACATAGGTGCCCGCCGGCAGGGGCAACGACCGGTGCTCGTCCGCGAGGACCGCCCGGAGCCGGCGACGGACTCGGTTGCGCGTGACAGCGACACCGACGCGGCGCGGGATGGCCCACGCGATCGCGGCGGAGGAAGGGTCCGGCGTGCCGGAGGAGAGGTCGCTGAGCAAGACCGTCACGCTGAGCGGTCCTTTGCGCACGCGCCGTCCTCGTCGCCGAGCTGCGGCATGGGACGAACGGCCACGGAGTCGGGTCAGGCGGACAGTCGGAGGCGACCCTTGCGGCGCCGGGCCGCCAGCACGGCGCGACCCGCCCGCGTCGACATGCGATGGCGGAAGCCGTGCCGCTTGGCCCTCTTCCGGGTGTTGGGCTGATAGGTGCGCTTCACTCACTTCCTCCTCGACCGGAGACTGCCGGATCACACTGGTTCACCCTGGCGCCTCACGTGCTCGATCGATGTACCTCGATGCGCGTGATGAGCTCTGGCACACTTCTGCACCATGCTGCACCATCAGCCGTTCGGGCGCGCAAAACGAGGCGTCTCGCTGGCTCTCAGGGTAGAGGGAGGCCCGGGCAACGTCAAAGAGCCCTGTGGATTCCCCTCTTGCGCGGCCTCGGGAGGCCGGTGGTAGCGTCCGCTTCCCGTCGTGGGGGGCAACGGCAGTCGACCACATGGTGTCTCTGGACACCACGGCACATTGGGGCGCACAGAACGACACGGCATGGGGTTCGATTCGGTGCGGTGTCACGATTATCCACAGGTGTGGACGGGGTTGTGGACGTGCCCGTCGATCAGGAGGCAACCACCCAGGTGAGTGACGCACAGCACCTGTGGAACGCCGCGGCCCAAGTCCTGCGGGCCCAGGTCTCAGAAGCGGTCTGGCACTCGACGTTCTCCGACGCGCGGCCGGTGAACCTCGACGGCGGCCTCCTCGTCGTCGCGGTCCCGAGCACGCTCGTGAAGGAGCGCGTGCAAGGCCGGTACGAGGCGATGGTCCGCGACGCGCTGTCCGAGGTCGGCTTCCCCGGCGTCGAGCTGTTCATCGAAGTGCTCCCCGACGCCCAGGCCAACGGCAACGACGAGAGCCCACGTGACCTGCTCGAGAGCCTGATGCCGAGCGAGCAGGGCGACGGCGCTCCCGTGCTCGCGCTCGAGCCGATGCCGACGCGCACCGCTGCTGACCTGAACCCCCGCTACACGTTCGAGGCGTTCGTCACCGGCACGTCCAACCGCTTCGCCCACGCGGCCGCGCTCTCGGTTGCCGAGACGCCGGCTCGCTCGTACAACCCGCTGTTCATCTACGGCGCGGCGGGGCTGGGCAAGACGCACCTGCTCCACGCGATCGGGAACTACGTGAAGCAGAACTATGCCCACTACCAGGTGCGATACGTCTCGACCGAGGTGTTCCTGAACGAGTTCGTCGACGCGATCCGCACCAACACCGGGGCGGCGTTCAAGCGTCGGTACCGCGAGATCGACGTGCTGATGATCGACGACATCCAGTTCATGGAGAGCAAGGAAGGGCTCCAGGAGGAGTTCTTCCACACGTTCAACTCGCTCCACGGCGCGAACAAGCAGATCATCATCTCGTCCGACCGCCAGCCCGACGCGATCCCCACGCTCGAAGATCGCCTTCGCAGCCGGTTCAAGTGGGGGCTCACCACCGACATCCAGCCGCCCGACCTCGAGACCCGCCTCGCGATCCTTCACAAGAAGGCCGAGAAGGAGACGATGACCGTCCCCGACGACGTGATGGAGTTCATCGCGACGTCGATCACCGACAACATCCGCGAGCTCGAAGGCGCGCTCACCCGTGTGCTCGCCTGGGCGAGCCTCACCCACGCCCCGCTCAACACATCGGCCGCTGAGAAGGTGCTCGGCGACATCCTGAGCAGCCACCAGCCCCGAGAGATCACGCCGACGCTCATCCTCGACAAGACCTCGGCGATGTTCGGCTTCAGCGTCGAGGACCTCAAGGGCAAGAGCCGGCGCAAGCCCCTGGTGACCGCCCGTCAGATCGGGATGTTCGTGATGCGCGAGCTCACCGACCTGAGCTACCCGGCCATCGCCCGCGAGTTCGGCGGCCGCGACCACACGACCGTCATCCACGCGGTCGAGAAGATCACGGCGCTGATGAAGGAACGTCAGCAGATCTACGACCAGGTCACCGAGCTGCGCCAGCGCATCCAGAGCGGCGCGTGAAGCGCGCGCACGTCAGTCAGCCCAGCCGATGTGGAGCAGCCTGTGGGTGACCTTGTGACTTCGGTGGAAACGACATCGGTTTTCCAACGAGGGTCCCTCAGCGCTCTCCGCTCCTGTGGGAGCCTGGGGACGACGTTGGGACAGCATGATGGGCGTTGACCTGCATCGATGTGCATCGGTCCACAATCCCCAGCCCCTATTGCCATTGCTATCTCTCTCATACGAACCATGAAGGGGAAGTGCAGACGTGAAGTTTCGCTGTGAGCGTGAGGAGCTCGCGGAGGCGCTCGGCACCGCAGCACGTGCAGCAGTTGGTCGTGGCGCTGCGCTTCCGGGCCTCGCCTCAGGGGTGCGCATCGAGCTCGTCGGGAACCACCTCGAGCTGACGGCCACCGACCGCGAGCTGACCATGCGCGTGACGAAGGAAGTGACGGGCTCGAGCGACGGCGTGACCGTCGTGCCGGCGCGGTTCACCCACGACATCGTCCGCGCGCTCGAACCCGGCGCTGTCGACGTCGAGCAGGCCGGCGAAGAGGTGCGCATCGCGTCGGGTCGCTCGCGCTTCAGCGTGCGCACGGTGAGCGCCGACGAGTTCCCGCGCGTCGTCGAGCCTTCGGAGCACGCGGTCGTGCTCGATGCCAAGGGGTTCGAGAAGGCGCTCGATCAGGTCGTGCGGGCCGCCAGCACCGACGAGGCCCGTCAGATCCTGACCGGGGTGCTGATGACCGCAGAGGGCGGCGGGCTGCGGCTCGTCGCGACCGACAGCTATCGCTTGGCGGTGCGCGACCTCGACAGCCAGAACGTGCTCGCCGAGGGCCAGAAGGTGCTCGTGCCGTCGCGAGCGCTGAACGAGCTGAAACGAGTGCTGGGTGGCTCGAACGAGGTCACGTTGCGACTCGGTGAGCGTGACGCGACGTTCGACGTGGGCAACGTGCGTCTCACCACGAGCCTGATCGAGGGTGAGTATCCGAACTACCGCCAGCTGATCCCCGACAAGTATCCGAACCGCCTCACGATCGGCAAGGAGCCGCTGCTCGCGGCGATCCGTCGCGTGCGGCTGCTCGCAGCCGAGTCGAACAACATCCGCGTGAAGATGAGCGCGGAAGGGGTCGTGCTCGAGGCGATCAACCAGAACCTCGGCCAGGCCGAAGAGGACCTCGACGACGTGAAGTACGAAGGCGCGGACATGACGGTCGCGTTCAACCCGGGCTATCTCAGCGATGGCGTCGAGGCCGTCGACAGCGACACCGTCGTGCTCGAGACGCTCGACGCGCTGAAGCCCGCCGTGGTGCGATCGCCGGAGTCGGGGGAGTTCACCTACCTGCTCATGCCCGTGCGGGTTTCGTGAACTGTGCGGGTGCGCCGGCTCTGGCTCACCGACTTCCGCAACTTCGTCCAGGCTGAGCTCGAGCTGCCGCCAGGTCTCACGGCGGTCGTCGGCGACAACGGGCAGGGCAAGACGAACCTCCTCGAGTCGGTGGCATACCTCGCGCAGCTCGACAGCTTTCGTGGCGCTCCGAGCGAAGCTTTGGTGCGCATGGGTGCGACGACCGCCGTCGTGCGAGCGGAGGTCGAACGCGACGAGCGCGAGCTGCTCATCGAGGCCGAGCTCGGCGGGGGTCGTGCACGCGTGCAGGTGAACCGGCAGCGACTCGCGCGCACGCGTGACCTGCTCGGTGCGCTGCGCGTGACCGTGTTCGCTCCGGATGACCTCGAGATGGTGAAGGGCGGTCCCGCGACTCGCCGCCGCTATCTCGACGACTTGCTCGTCGCGCACAGCCCGAAGCTCGACGTGCTGCGGACCGACCTCGATCGCATCCTCCGGCAGCGAAACGCGCTCTTGAAGCAGATGAGCGGCCGGCACGGCGCCAATCGTCATGGCGGCGGTGAGGGAGCGCTGGCCACGCTCGACGTGTGGGACGAGCGGTTCGCGAGCGCCGGCACCGCGCTCGTCTCGGCCCGGCTCGACCTGCTCGCTCGTCTCGCTCCTGCCCTCGCGATCGCGTACGCGCACGTCGCGGGCGCGAACGCCGAGATCGGCGCGGCCTACGAGCAGTCGTGGGAAGGCGATCTCGCATCGGCTCTCGGCGCGGCGCGTGATGTCGACATCCGCCGCGCGGTGACGACGGTCGGTCCGCACCGTGACGAGCTCGGCTTGACGATCGACGGCCGCGTCGCTCGGACGCATGCGTCGCAGGGGGAGCAACGATCACTTGCTCTCGCGATGCGACTCGCCGGGCACGATGTGGTTGCGAAAGAGATCGGCGCATCTCCTGTGCTCTTGCTCGACGACGTGTTCTCCGAGCTCGACCCGAGGCGCTCGGCCGCGCTGCTCGCGCACGTCCCTCCGGGACAGGTGCTGCTCACGACAGCGGGCGGCCTGCCCGCCGACGCGCATCCCGATCAGGTCGTGCACGTGCGTGGGGGAGTGCTGTCATGAGCGAGCATCGCGAGCCGCGTCGTGTCGGTGAGAGCCTCGATCGACTCGCGCGCAGCCTGAGCGGAGTCGGCGCCCAGCCACTCGCGTCGGTGTTCACCGAGTGGCCGCGGGTCGTCGGCGACACCCTGGCCGCGCACTGCCGGCCGCTCTCGCTCGACGGCACCCGGCTCGTCATCGCGGTGGACGAGCCGGCCTGGGCGACCCAGATCCGCTACCTCGAGCGCGAGCTCATCGCGCGCCTCGCAGAGGTCGTCGGCGGGCCTCCGGTGGCCTCGATCGAGGTGCGCGTCGCGCCCTCCGAGACCGACCCGCGACGAGGGCGAAAACGGGCCTGAGAAGGGCCGCGGATCGGGCCGCGAAACATGCCCGTGAGCACCGGAATCTGCTCACCCCTCTGGTACACTGATGACATCGTGATTCTGGCCGCTGACCTGCGGTTTTCTCCGGAATCTCCTTTGCATTCCAGCCGCTGAAAGGGACGCGTCCTTGTCGCAACCGATGCCCTCGTACGACGCCCGCGACATCACCGTGCTCGAGGGCCTCGAACCGGTCCGGAAGCGCCCCGGCATGTACATCGGGTCGACGGGTCCGAGCGGGCTCCACCACCTCATCTGGGAGGTCGTCGACAACGCCGTCGACGAGGCGATGGCGGGCTACTGCACCCGCATCGACGTCACGTTGCTGGCCGACGGCGGCTGCCGCGTCGTCGACGACGGACGTGGCATCCCGGTCGATCCGTACCCCTCGGGGCCGCACAAGGGCAAGAGCGCGGCGCAGGTGGTCCTCACGGTGCTGCATGCCGGCGGCAAGTTCGGCGGCGCCGGCTACAAGGTCTCGGGCGGCCTTCACGGCGTGGGCGTCTCGGTCGTGAACGCGCTGTCGAGCCGGCTCGTGCTCGAGGTCGACCGCGACGAGAAGCACTACCGCCTCGAGTTCGCGAAGGGCGGCCAGCCGCAGGGCAAGCTCGAAGTGACGGGCAAGGCGCCACGCGGGCGCACCGGCACGACGGTCACGTTCTGGCCCGATGCCACCGTGTTCGAGGAGACCGAGTTCCGCGCGCAGACGGTGCTCGAGCGCCTGCAGATGATGGCGTTCCTCAACAAGGGCCTCGAGATCCGCTTCACCGACGAGCGTCCCGAGCACGAGCAGCAGGTCACGTTCAAGTACGCGGGCGGCATCCAAGACTTCGTGCGCCACCTCAACCAGTCGAAGGAAGCGCTCTTCAAGAAGGTCGCGTACTTCGAGTCGTCAGAGAGCGACCAGCAGGTCGAGTGCGCGTTGCAGTGGAACACCGGCTTCTACGAGGGCATCCATTCGTTCGCGAACGGCATCGCCACGAACGAAGGCGGCATGCACGAGGAGGGCTTCAAGAAGGCCCTCACGAACGTCGTCAACAAGTACGCGCGCGGCAAGACCCTCCTCAAGGAGAAGGACGACAACCTGCTCGGCGAAGACATCCGTGAGGGCCTCACCGCGATCGTCGCCGTGAAGCTCCGCGATCCCCAGTTCGAGGGTCAGACGAAGGCCAAGCTCGGCAACGTGTCGATGCGCTCGCTCGTCGAGAAGGCGACGAACGAGAAGCTGGCCGAGTGGCTCGAGGAGCATCCGGCCGAGGCCCGTCAGATCGTGCAGAAGTCGGTGAACGCGGCGCGAGCACGCGTCGCTGCCCGTCAGGCGCGCGACCTCACTCGTCGCAAGTCCGCGCTCGAGGGCGCGGGCATGCCCGACAAGCTGTGGGACTGCAACACGCGCGACCCGCGCCAAGGCGAGCTCTTCATCGTCGAGGGCAACTCGGCAGGCGGCTCAGCGGTGAACGCTCGCAACCCGCAGACGCAGGCGATCCTGCCCATCAGAGGCAAGATCCTGAACGTCGAGCGTGCTCGCCTCGACAAGATGCTGAAGAACCTCGAGATCCAGACGCTGATCACTGCGATCGGCGCCGGAGTCGGCGACGAGTTCGACGTCTCGAAGATCCGCTACCACAAGGTCGTGATCCTGGCCGACGCCGACGTCGACGGCAGCCACATCCGCACCCTGCTGCTCACGTTCTTCTACCGGCAGATGCGTGACCTCGTCGAGCAGGGCTACGTGTACATCGCGCAGCCGCCGCTGTTCTCGACCGAGGTCGGCAAGGCGAAGGTGTACCTGAAGGACGACGTCGCGAAGGCCGTCTTCCTCGCCGACCATCCGAACCACAAGAAGGAGTTCCAGCGGTTGAAGGGCCTCGGCGAGATGGACTGGGAGGAGCTGCGCGACACCACGATGGACGCGAGCTTGCGCACCCTCCTGCAGGTCACCGCGGAGCAGGCCGCGATCGCCGACGAGATGATGAGCATCCTCATGGGTGACGACGTCGAGAGTCGCAAGCACTTCATCACGAGCAACGCCAAAGACGTTCGCTTCCTGGACATCTGATGAGCGACGTCACGCCCCCGCGGGTCCGAGCGACGGCACGCTCGCGTTCGGATCCATCGAGCCGATCGATCTCCAGGAGGAGATGGAGCGCTCGTTCCTCGACTACGCGATGTCGGTCATCGTCAGCCGCGCGCTGCCCGATGTGCGCGACGGGCTGAAGCCCGTGCATCGCCGGATCCTCTACGACATGTTCGACACGGGCTTCCGGCCCGACCGGCTGCACGTGAAGTGCGCGCGCGTCACGGGCAACGTCGCCTCACGCTGGCATCCGCACGGCACGGGCGCGATCTACGACGCGCTCACCCGCATGGCCCAGCCGTTCTCGTTGCGCCACCCGCTCATCGACTTCCACGGCAACTACGGGTCGCCCGACTTCGACGCCGCCGCCGACCGGTACACCGAGTGCCGGCTGTCGGTGCTCGCCATGCAGCTCATGGCCGGCATCGACGAAGACACGGTCAACTTCATCGACAACTACTCGGGCGAGTTCCAGGGCCCCGAGGTCCTCCCGGCCCGCTTCCCGAACCTGCTGGTCAACGGCAGTCAGGGCATCGCGGTGGGCATGGCGACCAACATCCCGCCGCACAACCTCGGCGAGGTCATCGACGCGGTCGCTCCACCTCATCGACAATCCCGAGGCGACCGCCGACGACCTCATGCAGTTCGTGAAGGGCCCCGACTTCCCGACGGGCGGCTCGATCCTCGGCAGGGCCGGCATCATCGACGCCTACCGCACTGGCCGTGGCTCAGTGCGCATGCGGGCGACGGCGGAGATCGAAGAGGTCAAGAACGGCATCCAGATCGTCGTGACCGAGCTGCCGTACCAGACGTCGGCGACGGCCGATCGCGGCGCGCATCGGCGAGCTGGCGAACGAAAAGACCGTCGAGGGCATCCGTTCGATCGACAACTTCTCCTCGGGTGACGGCACCCGCCTGGTCATCGGCCTGAAGCGCGACGCGAACGCCAACGTCGTGCTGAACAACCTCTACAAGCACACGCCGATGCAGACGAGCTTCGCGATCAACATGGTCGCGCTGGTCGACGGCGTGCCGCGCACGCTGAACCTCGTGTCGGTGCTGAACGCGTACGTCGCTCACCAGATCGAGGTCATCACGCGCCGGTCCGAGTTTCGGCTGCGCAAGGCCCGTGATCGCGCCCACATCGTCGAAGGCTTGCTGCGCGCGCTCGACATGATCGACGCCATCATCGCTCTGATCCGTGGGTCAGAGGATCGCGGCGCGGCGCGCGACGGCCTCATGGCCGCGCCGTTCGAGTTCAGCGACATCCAGGCGAACCACATCCTCGACATGACGCTGGGCCGCCTCACACGCCTGGCTCGCCACGAGCTCGAGGACGAGATGACGCAGCTGCGCGAGACGATGGCCGAGCTCGAGGCGATCCTGGCCGACGACGGCAGGCTGCGCGGCGTCATCAAGACCGAGCTCGCCGAGGTACGGGCCGAGCACGCCACCCCGCGCATCGCGAAGATCACGCTTCGACCCTGGCGACATGAACGTCGAGGACCTCCTCGACGACAAGGACCTGCTCGTCATCATGACGAGGGCCGGGTACATCAAGTCGGTCGAGGCCGACGCCTTCCGCACCCAGGGCCGCGGCGGGCGGGGGGTCGCAGGCGGCAAGCTCAAGGAAGAGGACCTGGTCAAGACCATCCTCCACACCTCGGCTCACGCCTATCTTGCTGTTCTTCTCGAACAAGGGCCGGGTCTACCGGCTGCGTGCGCACGAGATCCCCGAGCGCGATCGCACGGCCAAGGGCATCCCGATCGTCAACCTGCTGCCGCTCACACCCGACGAGCACATCCAGGCGATCATCGACACGCGCGACTACGAGACCAACCGGTACCTGTTCTTCGCCACCAAGCTCGGCCAGGTGAAGAAGACGCTGATGTCCGAGTACGACAAGTCGCGCCGTGAGGGCTTCATCGCGATCAACCTGCGCGAAGGCGACGAGCTCGTGCAGGTGATCCAGACGAACGGCACCGAAGACGTGCTGCTCGTGTCGCGCAAGGGCATGGGCATCAGGTTCACGAACGACGACGAGCAGGTGCGGCCCATGGGTCGTGACGCTGCCGGCGTGCGGGGCATGAAGCTCAGGGCCGGCGACGAGGTGGTCGCGTGCGACATCGCGCACGACGAAGCCGTCGTGCTCATCGTCACCGACGCAGGCTTCGGCAAGCGCACCAAGATCAGCGAGTTCAACGCGCAGGGTCGCGGCGGCCAGGGCGTCAAGGCGATCAAGCTCGCGTCGACCCGTGGCACCGTGATGGCCGCGTTCATGGTCGAGAGCCCCGACGACGAGGTGATGTTGATCTCGTCCTCGGGTGTCACGATCCGGCTCGTCATCGGCACGATCGGCCACGCGCCCCTCGGCCGCGATGCGATGGGCGTGAAGATCATGAGCCTCGACGATGGCCAGACCGTCGCCTCGGTCGCCCTGGTCATCCAGGCGCCCGAGGCCGACTGACCCCACTTCCCCTGCACAACCGAATGCTCGGGAAAGGAACGCGCATGAACCGACGCGCGCGGGGTATGGAAGGTCAGGTCACGCCGCTCGTGGCCGTGGCAGTGCTGCTGGCAGGAGGGATCGCACTCGTGGTCGGACACATCGGCGGCATGCTCGCTGACCATGCGCAGGCGCGAGCGGCCGCTGATGCTGCAGCGCTTGCCGGCGCCATGGCGGGCGAAGCTGCTGCGGAAGAGGCGGCGACTGCGAACGGTGGAACCCTCGTCGAGATCGACACCTCGGGTGCCGACACCGAAGTTCGGGTGCGGGTGGGCGACGCGGTTGCGGTTGCCCGGGCGCGCAGAGGGTTGAGTCAGGCTGCCGAGGCGACGGCCTTCACACCGTGACCGATCCGAGCGAGCCCGATCCGCCGACCGACACGGCGGGTGAACAGCCATCTCGTACACTGCACCGCGTGCCAGGCGATGGGCCTGACAGCCCCCCCACGTCAGCGACTGAGGCGCCTCCTCCCCGCCGCGCGCGACGTGTGACCCCCGACCCGGGCATCAGCGCGACCGCCGTCGCCGATCCCCTCCTCGCTGCCGACGCGGCGGCCGCCGAAGCATCGAACGGCCACCATGCCGACGGTGACCATGCCGACGGCGATCATGCCGACGGCGACCATCCGGAGCGAAGTCGACCGCGCCCGCCGCGGTGATCGCAGCGACCGCGGCCGAGCCGAAGCAACCCAAGCCGAAGCAACCCAAGCCGTCGCAGCCTTCGAAGCAGCGCAAGACCGCCGCCGCCGCGAAAGCCACATCCGTGGGCAGCCGCAGCCGCAGCGGTCGACGTCGTCGAGCTGCCGCCGACCGAGAAGGTCGAGGCGGTCAAGGTCGATGCCAAGCTCGACTCCGTCGTCACCGACGGCCAACCCACGCCCTCGAGCGGAGTGCCGATGGTCGCGCTCATCCCGCCGGTCGGCGCCGTCGAGACGGTTCTCGCACCGACGGCACCGACGCCGACGGTGACGGCGCCGACCGCCGCGACGGTCGCTGCCGCCACTGCGGTGGCGCCCGTGATCGCGCCAGTCGTCGCGCCCGCGACTCGCTCCTCAGGTCAAGCAGCAGCCGAAGCCGCCCAAGGTCGCCGCCGCGCCCCGACGCCGTGTGCGAGCCCGGCGTGTGCAACGCATCGTGCGCCGCGTCGACGCCTGGTCGGTGATGAAGGTCTCGTTCGTCTTCTTCATCGTCATGTACCTCGTGCTCCTCGTCGCCGGCGTGCTGCTGTGGGCGTTCGCCGTCGGCACCGGCACCATCGACAACGTCGAGAACTTCATCGAGCAGCTGTTCGCGCTCGACAGCTTCTCGTTCGTAGGTGCGCAGATCTTGCGCGCGTCGATCATCGGCGGAGGTCTGCTCGTCATCGCGGGCACCTTCGCGACCACTGTGCTGGCGGTGCTGTTCAACTTGATCAGCGACCTCGTGGGCGGCGTGCGCTTCACCGTGGTCGAAGAGCAGGTGCTGCGACCCGTGTCGCCGCCTCGGCCCGCACCGGGTGCCGCCGGCCCGTCATCGGTTGACGACGCGCCGTCACGCCCGGGTACTGTCTGACCTCCCGATCCAGCACGGGGCTATAGCTCAGCCGGTTAGAGCGCGTCCCTGATAAGGACGAGGTCGCTGGTTCGATTCCAGCTAGCCCCACCATGAAGGCGTTGAGGCGAGCCATCTTGGCCCTGTTTGCTGCCCTGCTGTTCGCAGCCGCGCTGCGGGTCCGCGGGAAGGGCGGCATCCCGCCGCAAGGCGGCGGATGGCGCGAGCTGTCCGGGCCAGATCTTCGCTGACGTGCGCGCCGCCGTCATCGGGCTCGGCGCTGTGGGCGCCCGGGCTGCCAGGCAGCTGATCTCGACGCCCGACGTCGACGAGGTCTTCGTGTACGACGCCGACCCTGTGCGCCTCGCAGAGGTCGGCACCGCGCTCGGCGAGCGTGCGGTGCCCCTGGCTGGTCCCGAGGTCGACGGGCACGGCGTGTCGGTCGTCGTGCTGGCGACGCCCGCGGGCGAGCAGCTCGACCTCGTGCGCACCCATGTCGAGCGCGGCGCGCACGTGGTCTCGGTGAGCGACAGCGTCGAGGACGTCACGGCGCTGCTGGCGCTCGACGGCGAAGCACGTCGGCGCGGTGTGCGTCTCGTGGTCGGCGCCGGTTTCGCTCCGGGCTTGTCGTGCCTGCTCGCGCGGCACGGCGCGGCGACCTTCGACTCGGTCGACGAGGTGCACGTCGCGAAGTACGGCACCGGTGGGCCCGCCTGCGCGCGGCAGCATCATCACGCGCTCAACCACAACGCGATGGATTGGCGCGACGGCGGATGGCTGCAACGCCGCGGCGGTTCGGGCCGCGAGCTCTGCTGGTTCCCTGAACCGGTCGGCGGGCAGGACTGCTACCGCGCGGCACTCGCTGACGGGCTTCTGCTCGTCCCTGCGTTCCCGGGGATCGAGCGGGTGACCGCGCGCCTCGCCGCGACGCGGCGCGATCGCATGACCGCTCGGCTCCCGATGCTCCGCCCGCCGCACCCGGAGGGCGTGCTCGGCGCGGTGCGAGTCGAGATCCGCGGGCGACGAGGGCCTGCGAGCGACGTGCTCGTGCTCGGGTCAATGGATCGTCCGGGCGTCGCGGCGGGGGCCGTCGCGGCGGTCGCCGCGATCCGTGTCGTCAACGACCCCGAGCAGCGAGTCGGTGCGTTCGGGCTGGCCGAGGTGGTCGATCCGCTCGCCGTGCTGTCGGATCTCGCCCGCCGCGGGGTGAAGGCGGCGGTGTTCGAAGGAGCGCCGGTCATCGCCCGGCCGCCGAGTGGCTGAAGGGCGTTGCTCCACCGGAAGTAAGTGTGTAATCTCGTAATATGCGCCCGGCAGACGAGGTCATCGGTTGGTTCAGAGGTCGCATCCCCGTCGAGTGGTTCACCGATCCGGTCGACGTCGATGCTGATCGAGAGGAGATCCTGCTCACGGGCAGGGTGACCGAGCCCGCAACGGGCGACGCCGAGTCCTCAGAGGCACGAGGTGCCGCATGCCTGGCCCGGGTGAAGGGCTTCCGGGAGGACACGCGTGAGCACCGGATGCGGATCGCGTCCGAGGCCGAAGCGAAGTTCGGCAAGAAGGTCTCGTGGGCGACGCGGTGCGGCGACGTCGAGGCGATGTTCACGAACGCGAGCGTGCCCGGTGATGACGCGACTGCGGATGCCCGAGCGCTCGGTGCTCGACACCCTGATCGACGCCGGCGTCGCTCGCAGTCGCAGCGAAGCTCTCGCGTGGTGCGTGAGGCTCGTCGGCCGCCACCAGTCCGACTGGATCGGGCAGCTCCGCGATGCGATGCAGCACGTGGAGCAGGTGCGGGCCGAGGGGCCCGAGGTCTGAGACCTCAGTAGGCGAGTGCGGCGCGCTGCTCGGCGGCCATCGCCGCGATCTCGTCGATCTCGTCGGTGCTGAACCCGGCCATCTCGCGGAACCGACGGGCGAGGACGATCGCGGCATCGCGATCTTCGCCGCGACGACCGCCGAAGTTGAACAGCGAGTCGACCGTGCGCTGGAACTCGAGCGCTGCCGCGCGCCGATCGGCGTCGCCTTCGGTGACCTCACGCAGCCACCGCGAGCCCATCTTCACGTGCGTGACCTCGTCGGCCAGCATCCAGTCCTCACAGAAGCGAAGCACCGGGTCGCCCATCTCTTCGGCGAAGTCGCGCATCGTGGTGAAGACGTCGATCGCCAAGCCCTCGAGGGCGCGGTTCACGCCTGCGAGGCGAAACACCGGATCGGGATGGCATGACGCCTCGAAGAGCGTGACTGCCTCGGAGTACTCACCGATGTCAGTGCCCATGTGGTCGCCGAGCTTGATCGAGATCTCGACGTGGCGAGCCTCGTCCCAGCACTGGCGGGCCATGTCGAGCTTGAGCGCGAACGGGATCTCGTCGAGGTCGTAGTCGTACGCGGTGCGGCCGGCGCCCTCGAGCGCCTGGATCTCGCCGACGAAGATGCCGTGCATCTGGCGGCGGGCGCGGTCGGGCACATCCTCTGACTCGACGAAGAGCTTGCGGTCGTCTCCGAAGCCGGGCCGCGGGTCGTTGAACCGTTCAGCGGTGGTGATGCGGTTGAACCGCTCGTCACGAGCCAGGGAGTCGGGAGGGATCAGCTTGCGCACGTTCCGATGGTACCGACTGGGAGGGCGCCGGGAGTGGGGGAGGAAGGGGCTCACCTGGGAGGTCCTGGTCCTCCTCGTCTTCGAGGCTGAGCACCGGCAAGCCGTAGTGGGCGAGCACGCGCTCCTCGAGCGTGAGGGCTTGGGCAGCGAGGCTCGTGAGCCCGATGCACGCGAACACGACGATGGCCGGCGGCATCGAGAGATCGAAGAAGTCGCGGAGCGGTGGGATGACGAGCACAGCGATGAACGCGCCGAGCATCGACAGCACCAAGGTGCGCCGCCACCCCACGAGGGGTCGCGCGAGACGAGCGAGGATCACGAGTCCCACTCCCATGAGCACCATCGCCGCGGTCGTGCGCGCCTGCTCGAGCGTGATCCCTTCCGCGACGCGAGTGAGGGCGTAGCCCGTGAACGTGGCCGCCGCAGCCGTGATGCCTGCGGGGATCGCGAACACGAGCACGCGCTTCACGAACCCCGTCTTGGCCCGGGCGGAGCTCGGAGCGAGCGCGAGGAAGAACGACGGGATGCCGATCGTGAGCGCGCCCGACGAGCGTGAGGTGCCGCGGCAGGAACGGGAACGGCACGACCGTGATGCCGACCGCGATCGCGATCATCATCGAGTACACGGTCTTGGTGACGAACAGGTTCGCGACGCGTTCGAGGTTGTTGATCACCTGTCGACCCTCGGCGACCGCGCCCGGCAGCGTCGCGAAGGAGTTGTCGAGGAGCACGAGCTGCGCGACGGCTCGCGCCGCGCGTGCTGCCGGCGCCCATCGCGATGCCGATGTCGGCGTCCTTCAGCGCGAGCACGTCGTTGACCCCGTCACCGGTCATCGCGACGATGTGCCCTCGCGCCTGCAGCGCCTTCACCATCTCCCGCTTCTGGTGCGGGGTCACCCTTCCGAACACCGTCGAGGCCTCGACCGCGACCCCGAGCCGGCTCGGGTCTTCGGGCAGCGTGCGAGCGTCGACCGGGTCTTCGTCCGCGATGCCACAGCGGCGCGCGACCGCGCCGACCGTCGCCGGATGGTCGCCGGAGATCACCTTGATCGTCACGCCCTGCTCGGCGAAGTACGCGAGGGTGTCGGCGGCTTCCGGGCGGATCTTGTCCTCGAGCAGCACCAGGGCCCGGGGGGCGAGGTCGGCCGGCGGTCCGTCGCCGTTGAGCGGCTGCGGCGAGCTCGCGAGCAGCACGACGCGTCGCCCGGCTCCGGCCTGCTCCTCGACCCGGGCGGTGACCCGCGCATCGAGATCGGCATCGGCGGCGTGAGCGACGGGCAGCAGCACGTCGGGCGCGCCCAGGAACCACGAGCCCTGCTCGGCGAAGTGCACCGCGCTCCACTTGCGCACCGACGCGAACGGGATCGCACCCGTGGGCTGCCAACCCAGTCGGGAGGGGGAACGCCTCGCGCAGCGCGAGCGCGGTGGCGTTCGGCGAGGGATCGGCGGCAGCGAACGCGCCGAGCGCCTGCTGGACGGCGTCGCCCGCAGCTGCCGGCGTCGCCGATCGTCTCGACCGAGTGCACCGCGATCGCTCCCTCGGTGAGCGTGCCCGTCTTGTCGAGGCAGAGCACGTCAACCCGGGCGAGCCCTTCGACCGCGGGCAGCTCTTGCACGAGGACGTTCACCCGTCCCGAGCCGCACCACACCGACCGCGAACGCGACGCTGGTGAGCAGCACGAGGCCTTCGGGGACCATGGCGACGACGCCGCCGACCGACGTGCGCAGTGCGTCCGAGACGGTGTCTGACGCCTGCAGCTGGCTGACCAGCAACAGGACCGCCGTCGGCACCATCCCGTAGATCGCGTACTTGATGATCGTGTCGATGCCGGCTCGGAGCTCTGAGCGCACGAGCGTGAAGCGCCGCGCCTCCTCGGCCAGGGCGACCGCGTAGGCCTCGCGCCCGACCTTGGTCGCCTGGTAGCGGCCAGTGCCCGCCGACACGAAGCTGCCCGACATGATCGGCGAGCCGGGAGGCTTGGGCACCGTCTCCGATTCCCCGGTGAGCAGCGACTCGTCGACTTCGAGCGACGCGCTCTGCAGCACGTCGCCGTCGACGACGACTTGATCGCCTGGTCCGATCTCGAGCACGTCGTCGAGCACGACATCGCGCATCGCGACGTCGACGACCCCGCCATCGCGCACCACGCGGGCGTGCGGCGCGTTGACGACCGCGAGGCGATCGAGGGTTCGCTTCGCGCGGAGCTCCTGGATGATGCCGATGAGCGTGTTCGCGATGACGACCCCGCCGAAGAGCGCGTCGTTGAGCGGCCCGACGATGAGGATGATGACGAGCAGCGACCCGACGAGGAAGTTGAACCGCGTGAAGAGGTTCGCCTTGACGATCTCGGCGACGGTGCGGGTCGGCGCTTCGGGGATGTCGTTGCGAAGCCCACGGGCGACCCGGTCGGCAACCTCGGCCGAGGTGAGGCCGTGCTGGACATCGGTCGCCACGGCGTCACGGTACGGCCATGGCCGGGGAGGGGTGGGCAGGAGGTTCTCAGCGAGAGTTGAGTATGATTCTCATTCGTGTTCTCGACATGGCGAGTGAGCGGGGCCGCGATCGCGGTCGTGGCGACGCTGCTCCTCGCCGCCTGTGGTGACGACGGGAGCGCGGCGGCGCTCGCAGGGCGCCTGTGTCACTCGCCCGGTGCGGGTCGTCGTGTCGGTGGGCCAGTGGGGCGACATCGTCAGCGACCTCGGCGGCGCCTGCGCTGCAGTGAAGACGATCGTGCACGGCACCGCTGTCGATCCCCACGACTACGAGCCGACTCCGGGCGACCTCGCCGCGTTCAGCGACGCCGATCTCGTTGTCGTGAACGGCCTGGACTACGACGCTTGGGCGACGCGGGCGGCGGGCAGCGTGTCGCCCGAGCCGGTCATCGTCAACGCCGGCACCGTCGTCGGCAAGCGAGCCGGTGACAACCCTCACCTCTGGTACGGGCCGGACTACGTCGAACGCGGTCGCTCTTGCGATCACCGCGCAGCTCGACGCGCTCGCGCCGTCGGCGTCCGGATACTTCGACGCGCGTGCCACGGCATGGCGCGAGGCGATGCACCCCTACTACGACGAGGTGTCAACGCTCGGCGCACGGGTCGCCGGCAACGTGAGCTACGCGGCGACCGAACCCGTCTTCGACTACATGGCGGCCGCGGTGGGGCTCGTGGACCGCACCCCGCCGGGCTACCGGCGGGCCGCGTCGAACGGGGTCGATCCTTCGCCCGCCGACCTCCACGACTTCGAGCAGTCGTTGAGCGATGGCGCCGTCGATGTGCTCGTCGTGAATGAGCAGACTTCCGGAGCCGTGCCCGACCAGATTCGCTCGGCGGCGAAGCGCGCCGGCGTGCCGGTCGTCGAGGTGACCGAGGCTCCGCCCGACGGATCGACGTTCGAGGCGTGGCAGCTCGCGCAGCTCGACGCACTTGCGAAGGTGGTCGGCCAGCCATGAGCGACGCGGCGGTGCGCGATGTCGTGGCGCTCGACGACGTGAGCGTCGTGCGCGGCGGGCGCACCGTCTGGTCCGACGGGTCGTTCAGAGTGCCGCGAGGGCGCGGTGGTGATCGTCATCGGCCCGAACGGGTCCGGGAAGACGACCCTGCTGCAGCTCATGCTCGGCTTGGTCGAGCCGGCGACCGGCGTGGTCTCGGTGTTGGGTGCGACTCCGACCGCGGGCAGCCCGCGGGTCGGGTACGTGCCTCAGAACTACACCGCGAACGTCGGCGACGCGATCCGGTGTCGTGACCTCGTGACGCTCGGCATCACCGGGCGGCGCTGGGGCATGCGCGCCGCGAGCGCCGATGAGCGGGCTCGGGTCGACGAAGCCCTCGAGCGCGTCGGCGCGCTCGAGCACGCGCACCGCCGGCTCTCGGAGCTGTCGGGTGGGCAGCAGCAGCGGGTGGCGATCGCGCAAGCGCTCGTTGGCCGGCCCGATCTGCTGCTGCTCGACGAGCCGCTCGCGAACCTCGACGTGCGCAACCAGCAAGAGATCGTCGCCTTGCTCGCCGATCTCCATCGCACGACTGACGTGACGATCTTCGTGGTCGCGCACGACATGAACCCTCTGCTGTCGGTGCTCACGGGGGCCGTGTACCTGCTCGACGGCCATCCGCACTACGGCCCCATCGGCGACGTGGTCGACGAGGACCTGCTGACACACCTGTACGGCACCCGCGTGCGCGTCGTACGCACCGCGCAGGGCGACTTCTTCACGCGAAGCGGATGAAACGGAGCCGATGACGATGACCTTCGCCGACGCGGGCTATCAGTCCGACTGGGTCGACATCCTCCAGGCCTCCTTCATGCGGCACACGTTCATCGGCGGGTCGCTCGTGGCGCTCGCCGCCGGGATGCTCGGGTACTTCGTCGTCGTGCGCCGTCATGCGTTCGCCGCGCACGCACTCGCCCACATCGCGTTCCCGGGCGCGACGTTCGCGGCACTCATCGGCATCCCGATCACGCTCGGCCTCGGAGCTTTCTGTGTCGCCGGCGCGCTCGCGATCGGGCTGCTCGGCAAGGAGATCGACGAGCGTGAGATCGCGACCGGCACGATCCTCGCGTTCGCGACGGGCCTCGGTCTGCTCTTCAGCTCGCTCGCGACGCAGAACACCCGCGCGGTCACCAACGTGCTGTTCGGGAACCTCCTCGCCGTGACGACGGCCCAGCTGACCGTCTTCGCGTTCGTGACGGCCGGCGTCGCCCTGGTCCTCCTGGTGATCGCGCGGCCACTCACGTTCGCGTCAGTCGACCCGCAGGTCGCCGAAGCGAAGGGGGTGCCCGTGAAGGCGCTCGGGATCGTGTTCCTGCTGCTGCTCGCACTCGTCGTGACGATCGCGGTGCAGGTGGTCGGCACGCTGTTGCTCTTCGCCCTCGTCGTCACGCCCTGCGCGACGGCGTTGCTCGTCACCGCTCGACCCACGGCCGTCGCCCTGCTCGGCTCTGGCGTCGCGCTCGGGTCGGTTTGGCTGGGCCTCGTCCTGTCGGCGATGTTCAACCTGCCGCCGAGCTTCTTCATCGTGTCGACCTCGTTCGTGGTGTGGCTCGCTGCTGTGGTCTGGGATCGGCGTCGCCGCGGCAATGTGACGCGAATCGAACCGCCAATTGACAGGCACCACCCCGCACACGCGAGCGTGGTGGCATGACCGAGATAGCGTCGACGAATGTGTCGAGCGACGTCGACGTCATCGCCGCGAACCGCCTCCGACGCGACGGGCAGCGCTACACCGCGTCGCGCCGAGAGCTCGTGGCTGTGCTCGTCGAGCACGGGCCGCTCACGATCCCCGAGATCCTTCGCATGAAGCCCGGGCTGCCGCAGAGCTCTGCGTACCGCAACCTCGCGGTGCTCGAGCGTTCCGGCGTCGTCCGTCGCATCATCACGTCCGACGAGTGGGCCCGCTACGAGCTCGCCGAGCCCCTCGCGGAGCACCACCACCACCTCATCTGCGCGAGCTGCGGTGGGGTCGTCGACTTCACGGTGTCGAGCCAGCTCGAGCGTTCGCTCGACTCAGCCCTGGCCCGCGTCGCGCACGACAACGGGTTCGAAGTCCACGACCATCGTCTCGACCTGCTGGGTCGGTGTGCGACGTGTGCCGCCGATGAGTGGTGAATGGGGGCGGCTCCGCCGCATGATGCGTCGCCTCGACGTCGGCCTCGGGAGGAAGCCCCCGGTGCCGCCGGCCGGACTGCCGCAGGGATACATCGTCACTCTCGAGGGCCGCGGAGAGACGTTTGTCCGCCATCACGAGGGACCAGCGGATGCGCCGGTCGTGCTGTTGCTGCACGGATGGACTGCAAGTGCGGATCTGCAGTGGTGCACGATCTATCCGGAGCTGTGCGCTCGCTACTCGGTGATCGCGATCGACCATCGGGGCCATGGTCGGGGCATCCGCAGCGAGGAGGAGTTCACGCTCGAAGACTGCGCCGACGATGCGGCCGCGGCGGTCCGGCTCCTGATCCCGGGCCGGCAGGTGATAGCGGTGGGCTACTCGATGGGTGGGCCGATCACGCTGCAGATCTGTCGACGGCACCCGGACCTCGTCGCTGGCATCGTCCTCGAGGCCACCGCGCTCGAGTGGCAGACGGCGTTCGAGGATCGCCTCCGCTGGCGCTTCCTCGTCTTCCTCGAGCGCCTGTTGAAGTCTCGTCGGATGCACAACTGGATTGCGCGGTATCTACGCGAGGAGGTCCACACGAATCCCGAGCTCGAGGCCCACGTGCCGTGGATGCTCGCCGAGATGCGTCGCACCGACACGCGGGCAGTCGTCGAGGCAGGGCGCGCTCTTCGTGACTTCGACGCCCGACCATTCGCGTCAACGATCGACGTTCCCGCCGCCATGGTGATCACAACCGCCGATCACGTCGTGCGTCCGGTGAAGCAACGCGCACTCGCCGATGCTGTGCGCGCTCGGGTGTTCGAGATCCGCGCCGACCACGACGCCACGATGGCGGTCTCGCGGCAGTTCGCGAGCCTGACGGCAGAGGCCGTCGAAGCGGTGTGCTGCGCGGCCGCCGAGGACAGCTCAGCCCGGCGCCTCGCTTGAGGCGAGCCGTTCGATCGCGGATGTCAGCTGCGACACGGCTTCGGTGAGGTCTTCGGTGGTCACGACGTCGGAGAGCGACAGTCGGACAGTGGCGATCTCGCGGGCGAGGAAATCGGTGTCCGCCTGCACCCTCGCGTTCACCAGGCGGTCCTGCTCTTGCTCTACCCGGTCGCGCTCGGCCTGACGACTCTGCGCGAGGAGGATCAAGGGCGCGGCGTACGCGGCCTGCGTGGAGAACGCGAGGTTCAGGAGGATGAAGGGGTACGGGTCCCACTTGCCGAACCACCCGATGACGTTCAGCGCGATCCAGAAGACGACGACGACCGTCTGGATGACCAGGAAGCGAGCGGTGCCCAGCGTGCGGGCGATGGCTTCGGAGAAGCGACCGAACGCCTCTGGGTCGTAGTGCACGCCGAGGGAGGGGCCCTGGCGAGGCGTCGAGAGGTCCTCCCGCCGCTTCATCCCGTCGTCTCCCGAAGCCGCTGTCGCCACCCGACCGGCAGCGAACGGTCGAGCACGTCATCGACCGTCACGATCCCGAGCAATCGACGCTCGGCGTCGCACACCGCGACCGACACGAGGTTGTACGACGCGAGTCGGATCGCGACCTCGGTGTCGGCCAGGTCGACGGCGACGGGGGGTTCATCCTCGACGCAGCGTCCGAGCTCCATGCCCGGTGGTTCGCGGAGCAGGCGTTGGAAGTGCACGACCCCGAGATAGATGCCCGTCGGTGTGTCCCACGGAGGTTGGGTCACGTAGACCTGCGCGGCGAGCGTCACGGCGAGCTCAGGGTCGCGGATGCGCGCGAGTGCCTCCGCGACGGTCGCGAGAGGTCCGAGCACGACGGGATCGGTGTTCATCAGGCCGCCGGCGGTCTCCTCCCCGTACGAGAGGAGACGTCGCATCTCGTCGGCGTCGTCCGGCTCCATCGCATCGAGCACTCGCGACCGCTCATCGCCCGGCATCTCGCTCAGGAGGTCGACGGCGTCGTCGGTCTCCATCTCCTCGAGCACAGACACGAGGCGTTCGAGGTCGAGCCCTTCGATGAGCCGGAGCTGTTCTTCCTCGGGGAGCTCCTCGAGCAGGTCGGCGAGGCGCTCGTCGTCCATGACCTCGGCGAGCTGGCGACGGTGATGGGCAGGAAGCGCGCGCACCGCCGCGGCGACATCGCTCGGGTGCATGTCACGCAACGCGGCGACCTCGGCGGCGACCGGCGTCGTGTCGAAGAGCGACCGCACCTCCGACCAGTCGACGACCCGCACGGTCCGCTTGCGCCGCAGGGGCCCGGAGCGGGTGCCGAGCGCGACTGCAGCGACTTCCCACTCCGACGCCTGACCCGGGACCTCGCGGAGCGCCAAGTCGTTGACGTGCTCGGCGCCCACGCGCTTGTCGAGCACGTCCTGGGTGACCAGGAGCTCACCCGGCCGCTGGCGGAAGTGGTTGAGGTCGATCGCGGCGCTGCGCAGGCGCGCGCCTTCGTTGTCGAGGGTGGCGATGCGATGGGCGTTGACGAAGATGCGGCGACGCTGGCTGCTCGCGACGAACCCGAGGACGCTCGGCGGGTCGTCGCCGTAGGGCGGCGCGAGGACGATGTCTTCGATGCGGCCGATCGTGGCGCCGTCGCTGTCGAGCAGGGGCAGACGAGTGACGCGAAACGCGTAGATCAGGTCGCTCGCCACGCTGGCAAGTTACCCGCTGACCACCCCTGGACTGCCGGTTCTCAAGGCTTGCAGACTGGAGCGTGGTCTCACGTCGGACTGCTGCTTCGGTCGACGAGCTGCTCGACGGTGCCACCCATCGCGAGCCGATGACAACGTCTGTGGATGCGAAGTCAGGCGGCGCGCTCGAGTGACCCGGTCGCGCGACACCGCGTCAGTAGCCTCCCGTTGTGGCCAGGGGAGCGCATCGGGCAGCTTCGTCACGCCTGCGTCTCGTGGCCCTCGCCGTCGTCACGCTCCTCGCGGCCGGGATCGTGTGGCGCGCACAGGTCGACGACGACGCCACGTCGACCGCCGCGCGCGCACCCGACACCGCGTCGCGCGACGACGGCCGCGCCCACTGACGCCGCAGCCCCCGACACGAGCATCCTCGTGTCGGCCGAGGCGACGATCCGGTCGAGACCACGCCGGTCTCCACCACCACGGCGGCACCTCCGTTCGACGGATGGGTGAACCCGGCTTCGTTCGGGCAGCCCTACGGCACGACCGTCGCGGGGATGCTGACGTTCCGCGGCAACCCGACGCGCAGCTACTACGGGCAGGGCCCGGTGCCGGTCGCGCCGAAGATCCTGTGGCGCTTTCCTCCGACCGGGGGGCTGTGCCACAGCTCGACCGATCAGCACGGATCGCGGATCTGGTGCGGCACCGGCTGGACCGGCCAGGCCAACGTCTGGACCAATCCGAAGGACGGCAAGCTCTGGCTCGCCTTCGGCGCGTACGACGCGGCCTACCACTTCCTCGACCCGGCGACGGGCCAGCGGATGCTCCCCGACTTCCCCACCGGTGACATCGACAAGGGCTCGGCGACGGTCGATCCCGATGGCTTCCCCCTGTACTACGCGGGATCGCGCGACGACAACCTGCGCGTCATCGCGCTCGACCGTGACAAGCCCACCGAGCTCTGGCGTCTGAACGCGCACGACGTGTCGCCGACGCTGTGGAACAACGACTGGGACGGTGCGCCGCTCGTCATCGACGACTACCTCTTCGAGGGCGGCGAGAACAGCCAGTTCCACATCGTGAAGCTCAATCGCGCGTACGGACCGGATGGGAAGGTGACGGTGTCGCCGCAGCTCGTCTTCCACGCGCCGGGCTGGGACCAGCAGCTGCTGCAGGACATCGGCGACAAGGACGTCTCGATCGAGAACTCGGTCGCGATCGTGGGCAACACCGTGTACTTCGCGAACTCGGGTGGGCTCGTGCAGGGATGGGACATCACAGCGTTGAAGACAGGGGGCACGCCGACGCGCGTCTTCCGGTTCTGGACCGGGGACGACACCGATGCGTCCGTCGTCGCGGACGACCAGGGCTACCTGTACGTCGCCTCGGAGTACGAACGAAAGAACGCGCGGTCGAGAGAGGTCGGGCAGCTGATGAAGCTCGACCCCCGCAAGCCCGACAACCCGATCGTGTGGTCGTACCACGACGAGAAGATCGGCGATGCCGGCTCGGCCGGCATGTGGTCGACGCCCGCGGTGCACGACGACCTCGTCGTCACCACGACGAACTACGGCGAGGTCGTCGGTCTCGACCGCGCGACTGGCGCGGTTCGCTGGCACTTCCACCTGCCGGGGCCCGTGTGGCAGTCGCCAGTGATCGTCGACGGCACGCTGCTGCAGGGCGACTGCTCGGGCGTGCTCCACGCGTACGACGTGAGCAACACGACGGTGCAACCCCCGGTGAAGTGGGAGCTGAAGATCGGGGGCTGCATCGAGTCGACGCCGACCGTCTGGCAGGGCCGCATCTACCTGGGCACCCGGGCCGGCGGCTTCTATGCCATTGGCGACGCCTGACCTCCTGCTGACCGCAGTGCGTGCGCCCTTGACCTCTGTGGCATGGTTGCCTCGGGAGTCGGGTGGGTGGCCCGGCCAGGGGAGCAGTGGGGTTCGGCCGCATGACGACGTTCGACCTGATCGTTCGGAACGGCTCGGTGGTGGATGGCACCGGGGCGCCCGTTGGTGCGAGCCGACATCGGAGTCCTCGGCGATCGGGTGTCGGCGATCGGTGATCTGCACGGCGAGTCCGCGTCGGTCGAGGTCGATGCGTCCGATCGCTACGTCACCCCTGGGTTCGTCGACATCCACACCCACCTCGACGCGCAGCTCGCGTGGGATCCGATCGGCACGTCGTCGTGTTGGCACGGCGTGACGACCGTCGTGATGGGCAACTGCGGCGTCACGTTCGCGCCTTGCCGTCCGGACGATCGCGAATACCTCGCCGAGATGATGGAGTCGGTCGAGGACATCCCCGCCACCTCCATCCTCGAAGGGCTCCCGTGGGACTGGACGACCTACGGGGAGTACCTCCAGAGCGTCGATCGCATGGCGAAGGGCGTGAACGTCGGCGGCATGGTCGGCCACTGCGCGGTGCGCTACCACGCGATGGGCGATCGCAGCCTCAGTGAGGAGCCCGCCGATCCGAGCGACGTCGCCGCGATGTGCGAGCTCGTGGACGAGGCGATGCGCAGCGGAGCGCTCGGCTTCTCGACGTCACGCACGTTCCTCCACCGCGTGCCCGACGGAAGGCCGGTGCCCGGCACCTACGCCACCCCCGAGGAGCTGCTCGCCATCGGCGACGTGCTCGGCCGGCACGGACGCGGCGTGTTCGAGGCCGCGGCTCGGCTCGGTGAAGGTGACGACGACTCGCTGAAGAACACGCGGGGCGAGCTGCGCTGGATGAGCGAGCTCTCGCGCCGCTCAGGCCGTCCGGTGACGTTCGGGCTCGCGCAGTCGAACCGCCGTCCCGACCTCTACTCCCGTGTGATCCAGCTCACCGAGGAGGGGAACCTCATCGGTGGCCGAGTGCGGCCACAGACGACCGCGCGGGGCGTCGGCATCCTGTTCGGCATCGCGAACAACACGCCCTATGGGCGCTGTCCTGCGTGGAGGGCGCTGCGCGAGGTCTCCCTCGACGAGCGCTTGACGGCCATGCGTGACCCCGAGCGCCGGGCCGAGCTCATCGCGCAGGCCGACGCGGAGACGCAGGTGCTCGATCCGCGCGCGGTCTTCGTGCTCGGCGGGTCCCGACGCTCGCTACGAGTGCACCGACGAAGACTCGCTCGCCGCGCACGCGGCGCGAAGGGGAGTGAGCGCGGCCGAGGCGTTCCTCGACATCTCGCTCGAGACCTCGGCGGCGCGGCGGCGGTGAACTTCCCGTTCCTGAACCAGAGCCTCGACGCGGTCGCGGACATGCTCAACAACAAGATGGTCGTGATGGGCCTCGCCGACTCCGGCGCCCATGTCGGTCAGATCATGGACGCGAGCCAGCCCACGTTCTTCCTCACCTACTGGGTGCGCGAGAAGGGGCTCTGCTCGGTCGAGGAGGGCATCCGCCGGTTGACCTCCGACACCGCAGGCTTGTTCGGCGTCAAGGACCGCGGTGTGCTCAAGCCCGGGCGCGTTCGCCGACATCAACGTCATCGACCTCGATGGCATGCGGCTGCCGACGCCTGAGTACGTGCACGACTTCCCGGGCGGCGCGGGCCGGTACATCCAGCGCTCGTCCGGCTATGACGCGACCATCGTGAACGGCGCGGTGTTCATGCGAGACGGCGAGCACACCGGCGCCCTCACGGGACGCACGGTGCGCTCGACCGATTGACTGATCAGCCTGCGGCGCGCTCGGGGCTGAGCTGCATCACGTTGAACATCGCGCCCTGCGGGTCGGCGACCATCGCGAACGTGCCGGGCTCGATCGCCATCGGGCCCATGTGCACCGAGCCGCCGAGCTCCTTGATCTTCGCCGACGGTGGCCTCGATGTCGGCGACCGCGAAGTAGACGCCCCAGTAGTCGGGCACCTCCGCGGGCAGCTGCGGCGGACGCGGCATCATCCCGCCGATCGAGCGGTCACCGATCTTCCACTCGGTGTACCCGCCCATCGGGCCCTCGGCCTCGCCGTACGTCTCGCCGCCCCAACCGAACACCGCGCCGTAGAACTTCTTCGACCCGTCGACGTCGGAGGTCGACGAGCTCGCTCCAGCTGTAGCTGTTCGGCTCGTTGACGATGCCCGCGCCCGGCATCACACCCGCCTGCCACACCGAGAAGACGGCGCCCTTCGGGTCCATGAAGACCCCCATGCGTCCCGCGTCGAGCACGTCCATCGGCTCGACGAGGGCGGTGCCGCCGTTGTCCTTCACCTTCTTGGCGACATTGTCCGCGCTGTCGACGATGACGTAGGTGGCCCACACGGGCGGACCGGGGTTCATCGCGGGGCCGATGCCGGCGACCGGTCGGCCGCGGAGCATGGCGATGCTGTAGCCGCCCGCCTCCTCAGGGCCCGGCGGGATGTCCCAGCCGAAGAGCCCGCCGTAGAACGCGCGTGGCCGCGTCCAGGTCCGGCGATCCGAGGTCGACCCATCCAGGGACTCCGTTGTCGTACTTCTCGACTTCCATGCCACGGCCTCCTGCTCGGGGGAAACGCGGCCGACTGTAGTGATCCGGATTCGCTCGCCGTCAGGTACCGCGAGACCGGCTACGGCTTCGGGTAGCCCCGCTTGACCGTGCGGTCGAGGATGCCGAGCGTGGCTCGCAGCGCGGTCTCAGGGATGATCGGGAAGATGTTGCGCTCCCTCCACACCGGATCGATCGTCGACCAGTCGTAGTAGCTCGTCACCAGCGTGCCCTCGTCGGTGGGTTCGAGCCGGTAGCCGTAGATGTGGCCGATGGGCGGTTGCACGACGCCCTGGATCTTCCAGGCGATCTCGCGGTCCTGCTCGAAGGTGACGATCTCGACGGTCACGTCGTACTTGCCGAGCGGGAAGTCGTTCAGCGCTTCACGGTCCATGTGGACCACGAACGTGTCTCCCACCGCCTTCGCGGGCTGGCCGTCGGCGGACTGCAGCATCCCCGACGCGTCGATGGCGACATGGCCGTTGGGATCGGAGACCACGGCGAAGATCTCGGCCGGCGTTGCGTCGATGGGGCGTTGCACTTCCATGCGCTCGGGCGTGTCGCTCATGGGCGCATCCTCGCCCCTCCACCGTTCTCGTTTCAAAACCCGGCCGAGCGTTTGCCCTAGCCGACGAGGGGCATGACCTCCTCGGCGACGAGGTGGAGCTGCTCGTCGAGCTGGTCGCGCGTGAGCCCGGGGAACTCGAGGAACACGACCAGGTGCTTGAGGTCGAGCAGCTCTTTGAAGTCGCCGATCACCTGCGCGACGTCGTCGGGCGTGCCGACCGCGGCGATGCGCTGCTCCATCGAGTCTTCGAGCTCGGGCTGGAAGCCGAACGGACGGTTCGTGCCGTCGGGGAGGAGGTAGTTGCGGAACCGCCCGTAGGGCGCGAGGAATCGGCAGAACTCGTCGTGCGCGTTCCGCACCGCCGCCATCGCCTTCTCGCGGGTCGCGCCGACGTGGACGTTGAGCACCAGCGCGCGATCCTCGCCCGGGGCGACTGTGCGGCCCGCCGCCGCCGCGACCTCGGCATAGTCGTCCCACTTGCGCTTCAGCGTCGACGGCGGCTGCTGCCAGTAGATGGCCTTGTGACCGACGGCGGGCGCGTACGCCATCGTGTCGGGCGACGTGATCGGTTGATAGATCTCGATCTCGCGCGTCGGACGAGGCACGAGCGTGAGCTCGGTGACGAGCGAGCCGCGGTCGGGGATGCCGACCGGCGGGAAGCTGTAGTGCTTCCCCGTGTAGCTGAAGCGCTCTTGCGTCCACGCGAGCTTGATGACCTCCATCGCCTCTTCGAAGTGCTCGCGGTTGATGCGATCGGCCTCGCGGCTCATCTCGTTGTCACCCGAGGCGACCATCGAGCCGAGCGACTCTGCCTCGCGAGGCACCGTGCCGCGACCGACGCCGAACACCATGCGGCCACCGGTGAGGACGTCCGCGAGCGCGAAGTCCTCCGCGAGGCGGAGCGGATGCCATTGCGGCACGACGTTGAACATCTGGCCTTGGCGAAGGCGTTCGGTGCGCAGCGCCAGCGCCATGCCGAACTGGATGATGTTCGGGATGACCTCGTAGCCCTCGTGCTGGAAGTGGTGCTCGGTCAGCCACATGGTGTCGTAGCCGAGGCGATCGGCCGTGTCGGCCCACTTGAAGAGGTTGTCGTACGCGGCCACGACATCGGTCATGTCGTAGCGGCGCGTCGTGGGGACGGGGCCGGCGTTGCCCGCGTCGGGCATGGGCACCGCGCCGAAGAAGAAGACGTCGAGCTTCACGTGATCATGCAACCCGATAGGAGGCCGGCGCGCGTTTCGAGCCTGTGAACGTTCACGGCACCGGGAACGGGTCGTAGCCGTCGGCGACCAACGGCCAGGGCGCCGCCTGCTCGATGACCTCGGCGAGGGCGAGCGCCATGCCGTCTCTCCAACGCGGCGCCACGATCTGCAGCCCGAACGGCACACCGGCGCTGTCGCGGCCCATGGGAACGGCGACGACCGGGTGCCCCGTCATGTTGAACTCGGTCGTGTTCACGCAGATCGCCGGGTCGGTGATGCCGGCGACGGTCGTCGGTAGCGGGCCTTCGGGCGCCCACGACTCTGCGTTCGCGACGGGAGTGATCAGCACCGTGTCGTCGCCGAGGAGGCGGTCGTAGGTCGCGCACACGTCGTAGCAACGGCGACGCGCGCCGACGTAGTCGTGGAGGCTGAGGAACTCGTTCATCAACAGCATCTCCTGCAACCCGAGGTCGAGCTCACTCCACCGGTCGCGAAGGTGGACGAGGCTCTGCGAGAGCTCGGACACGCTGATGATCCCCCAGTCGATCGCGGCGCCCGGCGCGGGGTTCTCGATCTCGTCGACGCGATAGCCGAGTCCTTCGAGCGTCGACGCGATGCCGCGGGTCGCGGCTTCGATGTTCGGCTCGACGGCGAGGCGGAGCGTGCGGCACAGCAGCACCTTGCTCGGCTTCGTCAGTGTCATGTCGACCGCGCCCTTGGGCAGCGAGCGCACGTCGCCGGCGGTCGGCCCGAGGTACACCGACGCCTCGGCGACGACGTCGGCAACGCTGTGCCCACTCGCGCCCCAGGTCGAGAAGTCGATCCACCGTGGAGCGCCGTCGCGGCCGACCGCGCCGATCGTGGGCTTCCACCCGACGAGCCCGCACATCGACGCGGGGATGCGCACCGATCCTCCGCCGTCCGACGACGTCGCGATCGGCACGAGGCCAGCCGCGAGCGCGGCGGCGGACCCTCCGCTCGAGCCGCCCGGCGTGCGCTCGAGGTTCCAAGGGTTCCGCGTCGCGCCGAACACCGGGTTGAACGTCGCTGCCGTCCATCCGTAGGCGGGCGAGTTCGACTTGCCGATCGGGATCGCTCCGGCGGCACGCAAGTCGTGCGACCGTCGTGTCGTCGACCGTCTCGGGCGGGCCGCCCGCGCCGACGAGCGGCGAGCCGTAGCTCGTGGGCAGGCCTTTGCAGCGAGCGAGGTCTTTCACGAGGTAGGGGATGCCGGCAAGCGGTCCTTGCCGCGGCGAGCGCTTCGCCTCTTCGAGGGCCTGCTCGGCGCCGAGCGCGACGACGGCGTTGATCGGGCCGTCGAGCTTCTCGATGCGACGCAGCGCTTCCTCGACCAGGTCGGTCGGATGCACCCGACCCTCACGGACTGCGGTTGCCAGCTCGGTCAGCATCGGCGAATCATGTCAGGCATGAGCAGCGACGAGCCTCAGGTCACCTACGTCTCCGACGAGGTCATGCAAGCCGGTTTGGCCGCAACCCGCGAGTACGTGATCGGGCTCCTGTACCAAGGGCCTGCGTACCACGACGAGGGCGCTCGCAAGATCGTCTGGGAGCACGGCCGCCGCAACTTCGGCCTGCGCGCCGACGGCGTGCTGAACGTCGTGTGCCCGGTGATGGACGGCTCCGATCTCTGCGGCGTCGGGATCTACGACGCGACGGCTGACGAGGTCGAGGCGATCATGCAGAGCGATCCTGGCGTCGTCGCGGGCGTGTTCCGCTACGAGGTGCACCCGTGTCGCAGCTTCCCGGAGACGCGCTCGCGCCCTGATGGCGGGCGCTACGCCGCGAGCGAGCCTCCGGGGATGATGGCCAGGAATCGCTCGATCATCGGGTTCACCTGCTCGGGCACCTCGAGCTGCAAGAAGTGCCCGGCTCCCACGGTCTGGCCGAGCGTCATCGTGGCATTCGCCTCGAGCAACGATGCGGCGTCATTCGTCGGGACCGCCGACGAGATGGTGAGCACTGGCACGGCGCACTGGCGGAGCACCGCCATCGCATCGAACGCCGCGATCGCCTCCACCGAAGGGATCGCGATGTCGTTGGGCACGGCCGTCATGGTCTCGATGATCTTCGCTCGACGCGCGCGGTCGTCGGTCGGGAGGAACATCTGCTCGACGAACTGGCGGCGTCCGGTTGGCCCATCGGGCCCCGTGAACGAGGAGATGAGCTGCGGCGCGAATCCCTTCCAGACCTCCTTGCTGAGCGGTGGCGGGTCGATCAGCGCGACCGCGCCGACGAGCTCGGGCGCAGACTGCGACAGCGCGAGCGCGACCATCGCTCCGATGCTGTGACCGAACACGACGCTGCGGCCGAGCCCGAGCTCGGTCGCCAGCTCGGCGACCCGATTCGCGAACGCCTCGATCGAGTACTCGTCGGGAACTTCGCTGTCGCCATGGCCCGGCAGATCCACTGACACCACTCGATGCGTCGGCGCGAAGTAGTCGAACTGCGGGGCGAAGAAGGTGCGATCCCCGCACCAACCGTGCAAGAACAGGAGGGCCGGGTCACCAGCACCGGCCGCGTCGTAGCCGAGCCCACCCATGTCGACCTCCGTCCTTCGCGACGAGACGCCGCTCGAGCAGCATCGCACTCGGTGCCCACGCTTGCCAGCGCCGATCTGAGCAGCCGGTCAGAGGGTGATGCCTGCGACCCTGTTGTGCAGCGACGCGATGGCGGCTGGTGAGGGCGCGGAGCGGTCGATCCTGAACCGGCCCTGCTTGCCCGCGGCGCTGAGGGCCTGCATCACGTCGGGTGATGGATCGGGGTCGAACTTCACGCTCACGATTGGTCTCAGCACCTCATAGTCGGCGACGACCTTGAGATCAGCCGTGTCGAGCTCCGACCGCGAGAATGTGACCTTCCCGTCGGCGAACACGGCCGACCACGCCACGCGGCCAGCGGGGTTCACGGCGACAGGCACGTCTCCGTAGACCTCGCACAGCGAGAACGACACGCCTTCGAGCTGACCGGTCGCGCGTGCCTCCTCGACGCAGGCCTGGATGGCGCGCTCAACGCCCGTCAGCCACTCGTCCGACGCGAACTCGTACTTCACGTCAGGGAGTCAAACACGTGACGCAGCTCGTCGAACCGGTGTCTCGACGGCCGCCGTGACGTTTGTTCGTTCGAGGGCGTGCTCCAACTGGTCGAGGAGGTCGTCGTCCCGACCGAACTCGGCGAGGTGCCCGAAGGCAAGGTCGATGGCCCGAGCGACGGGCCCGCTGAGACACAGGGCGAGAAGCTCGGAGCGTTGGCGGTCGCGACGTGACATGGGGTCAGCATCGAGTGGTGCGCTGACCGGCCGCTGTCCTCATGCTGACTCAGTACGGTGACTGCGATGCAGGTTCGCCTCCTCGGTGCGTTGGAGGTGGTGGACGAGGACGGCACTCCGCTGCCGGTGTCGGGAGCGAAGGTGCGCGCGTTGCTCGGCGCTGTTGGCCCTCGGGGGCGGCCGGGTCGTGCCGACCGATCGGCTCATCGAGGCGCTGTGGCAGGACGATCCGCCGGCAGGGGTGGCGAACTCGTTGCAGCGCCTCGTGTCGAAGCTTCGCAAGAGCCTCGGGTCCGGCGACGTGGTCGTGATGCGACCGCCCGGCTACGCGCTCGACGGTCGAGCCGGACGACGTGGACGTCCACCGGCTGGACCGGCTCATCGGAAAGGCGCGGGCATCAGCCGAGCGTGGGGCATCTGGACGAGGCGCTGCGGACGTTCGCGGAGGCCGAGTCGCTGTGGCGCGGCGCACCGCTGGCGGACTTCACCTACGAGGAGTTCGCGCAGCCTCACATCGCTCGTCTGCAGGAGGTGCGCGTTTCCCTCATCGAAGAGCGGGTCGAAGTGGAGCTCGCGCTCGCCCATCATCAACGGCTCGTCGGCGAGCTCGAGGTGCTCGTCGCCGACCATCCGCTCCGCGAGCGACTGCGGGCCCAGCTGATGTTGGCCCTCTACCGCGCCGGACGGCAGGCCGATGCGCTGCGCGTGTTCCAGGAGGGCCGCGCCGTGCTCGCCGAGGAGCTCGGCCTCGACCCCGGTCCCGAGCTGCGCCAGCTCGAGGCAGCGATCCTCATCCAAGACCCGACGCTCGACGCGCCCGCCGCAGTCCCAGTCGCGAGCGGACGAGCGGCCGCGGAAGCGATCGAACCTGCGGCCCGCGCTGACTCCGCTGGTCGGCCGCGAGGACGAGCTGGCCGAGCTCGAGAGCCTCCGGGCCGCGCACCGCCTGGTCACGCTCGTCGGTCCCGGTGGTGCCGGCAAGACCCGCCTTGCGACCGAGGTCGCGCGCCTCGACGCGGACGATCGCGACGTCGTGATGGTCGAGCTCGCGGCGGTGGGCAACGCCGACGCGGTGCCCGCGGCGATCGCGGCTGCGTTCGAGCTGCGAGACCCCGACGTCGACTCACTGGCACGGGTGCGAGAGCTCGTCGGCGACCGGGATCTGCTCTTGGTCGTCGACAACTGCGAGCACCTCGTGGCCGCTGCCGCCGACGCGGTCGCGTCGCTGCTCGAGGGGTGTGAGGCGCTGCGGGTCTTGGCGACGAGCCGCGAGGCGTTGCGGGTGCCTGGTGAGGTCGTGTGGGTCGTGCCGCCGCTCCGCATCGACGATGGCGTGACGTTGTTCGTCGAGCGAGCCGCCGCGGCGACCACCGGGTTCGAGGTCGACGACGCGCGGCTCGAGGTCATCCGCGAGATCTGCGTCCGTCTCGACGGACTCCCCCTCGCGATCGAGCTGGCGGCGGCCCGCACCTCGGCGTTCACGGTCTCGCAGATCGCGGAACGTCTCGACGACCGGTTCCGGTTGCTGTCGGGCGGAGCCCGCACGGCGATGGCACGCCAACAGACCCTCCGGGCCGTCGTCGACTGGAGCTACGACCTCCTGTTCGAGGACGAACGCCGCGTGTTCGAGCGACTCTCGGTCTTCCCGGCAGGCTGCACGATCGACGCCGCGGAAGCGGTGTGCGCGATCGATGATCTCGACGAGGCGGACGTCGTCGACTCCGTCGCCGGGCTGGTCGACAAGTCCCTGCTCGTCGTAGATCGCTCGGGCTCCGAGGCCGCGCTACCACATGCTCCAGACGCTCCGGCAGTACGGCCGTGAGCGTCTCGTCGAACGCGGCGACGCGGACGACGCGTTCGCGCGCATGGCGGCCCACCTCGCAGCGATCTGTGCCCGCGGCCGCGAGGCGTGGCGCGGCACTCGCCAGCGCGAGTGGTTCCTGACGGTCGACGCCGAGCACGACAACATCGGCGCCGCCTTCGAATGGGCGCTGGGCGTCGGCGACAAGGAGCTGGCCGTCGCCATGGCAGCCGACCTCGCGTACGACCGGTGGATCGCGGGCGGCGTGGCCGAGGGCCTCCGCTGGCTGGACGAGGCGTTCGCCCTTCCCGGCGACCTCGAGCCGTTCACGGAGGGCTGGGCCCGGTTCTGGCGTGCCTTCCTCGCGTTCGTCGGCGGCAACCGTGACCGCAACGACGAGCAGTTCGACGACGCTCTCGCGCTCCTTCGCGCGCATGCCGACCCGGTGGTCGCTGGCTACGCGCTCTCCTTCTACTCGCAGCTCGTCGACGCGACCGGGCGTCGGCAGAAGGCCATCGACCTCAACCACCAGATGCTCGACGAGCTCGCCGCCACCACCGACCCGTGGGCACGACCGGCGACGGAATGGGCGAGTGCGGCGCTCGCGATCCAAGAGCACAACGACTTCGACGCGTTTCGAGGCGGGCCTACGCGGGGCGATGGGGGGCTTCCGGTCGATCGGTGATCAGTTCATGACTGCGGTGTGCCTCGATCTGGGGGCCGAGCTCGCGGAGTCCCGCGGAGATCTCGACGCCGCGATCGATCGCCCTCGGCGAGGCGCTCGACATCGTCGTCGGGTTGGCGAATGAAGTCGTTCGAGGCCGGGCTGCTCGCCCGGCGCGCTCGGGCTGCTGTCCAACGTCGCGACGACGACGCCGAGTCGGTCGTGGCCCGTGCCCTCGTCCGCTCCGAAGATGTCGTGTTCCGGCCGGGACGCGCGATCGCGCTCAACGCGCTCGCGAACCTCCGTCGACGCGAGGGCCGGCTCGTCGAGGCCGAGGAGGCGGCGGTGGAGGCGCTCGGGCTCTACCGCGACGCACCGGCGTGGTTCTCGGGCTCGTTCTCACGCGCGGCGACTCCCTTCGACATCCCCGTCGGAGCGGCTTCGGCGCTTTCGGTCCTCGGCTTCGTCGCCGAAGCCCGAGGGGACGTCCACGAGGCGATCGAGCGGCACCAGGCGGCGTACCGCGAGGTCGCCGCCTTTCCGCACCCCAGGACGATGGCGGTCAGCCTCGAGGGCCTCGCCGCGGCCGCGGTCCTCGCTGGCCAGCTCGAGCAGGCCGCCCAGCTGCTGGGCTGCAGCGACCATCTCCGCAGCACCTTCGATGCCGCCGCGACCCCCGCTGAGCAGGACGACATCCGGCGCAGCGAGCAGGCCGCGATGGCCGGCCTCGGGGCTGAGGCCTACGACGCCGCGAGGCGCGCCGGGGCGGACGACGCCTCCTGACGACCTGGTGACCTGACCGAGATCAGCGCCGGGTCAGGAGGCGGTCAGCGCTCTCCCGCATCTTCGTGGAAGCAGCAAGACACCCACGAAGGAGACCTGACATGGCCACGAACACCCGCCCCACCAAGCGTTCCGATGGACCGCAACCGCAAGATCGCTCTCGCCGCGGGTGCGCTCTACATCGCCACCTTCGTCACCTCGATCCCCGCCCTCGGGCTCTACCACACCGCACTCCACGACCCCGGCCTTCCTCACCGGCACCGGCAGCACCGGGTCGGTGGCAGCTGGGCGCCTGGCTCGAGATGCTCTGCGCCGTCACCGGCATCGGCACCGCCGTCGTGCTCTACCCGATCGTGAAGCGTGCGAGCAGCGGCCGGGCCGTGGGCTTCGTGGCCAGCCGCACGCTCGAGGCGGCGATGATCTTCGTCGGCATCCTCAGCGTCTTGTCGATCGTGACGCTGCGCTCGGACGTCGCGGCCGGCACCGACCCGCGACCCTGACGGGCAGCTGGCACTCGCTCGTCGCCGTGCACGACTGGACGTTCCTCATGGGTCCCGGGTTCATGCCCGCCCTGAACGCCATGTTCCTCGCCACCGTGCTGTACCGCACGAGGCTCGTGCCTCGCATCATCCCGACGATCGGTCTGATCGGCGCACCGCTTCTGTTCCTCTCCTCCACCGTCACGATGTTCGGTGGTTGGGAGCAGCTGTCCCGTCCGGCCGCCGCCCTGGCCTTCCCCATCGCAGCGTGGGAGTTCTCGGTCGGCATGTGGATGCTGGTGAAGGGCTTCAACTCCTCACCGATCCTCGAGGCCCGCGACGAGGAGATCAGCGACTACGTCCCCGTCGCCGCCTGACCCTACCACCTCCGTCACCGCTCGTCGAGTGCCGCCGGCCCGTCTGGGTCGGCGGCACTGCCGCGCGTCGCGTGCGAGCCGCCGACCGAGTGAGATGAGTGGGCGAGGGGGGACTTGAACCCCCACGTCCTTGCGGACACTGGCACCTGAAGCCAGCGCGTCTGCCATTCCGCCACTCGCCCGAGTGAGCGGGGAAACGCTAGCAACTGTCGCGAAATCCGCCCCATAGGGGCGATCGGCGCGCCAAATGGTTGCGGGGTGCGACGGTCGAGGGGAGGTGGCGCGACATCCGCCCTATAGGGGCGCGTGGCGCGCCACTCGAGGAGGGCGCGGCCCTGCCGCGGGGCCCGATTCGGGCTTCGGTAGCCTCGCCCCGGATGGGGATCAACGCTTTCGAGCGACGCCTGGAGCGTATGGTCGACGGCGTGTTCGCCCGGGCCTTCCGCTCGTCGCTGCGTCCGATCGAGATCGGTCGCAAGCTCGTGCGCGAGATCGACGATCATCGCTCGGTCGACGTGAAAGGCCGCGTCATCGTCCCCAACTTCTTCACCGTGAGCCTCAGCAAGACCGACCTCGAGAACTTCAGCGAGATCCACGAAGCGTTGGTGCACGAGCTCTGCGACGCGGCCCGCGAGTACGCCCGCGACGAGGGCTACACGTTCATGGGGCCGGTCGGCGTCGACCTCGTCGAGGGCGAGAACCTCAAGACCGGCCGGTTCAAGGTCGAGGGGAAGATGGTCGAGGCGGCCACGATCGCCGGCGCCGGCAGCATCGTGCTCCCGACCGGCGACCGCATCGTCCTCGGGGAGGAGACCCTCAGCATCGGGCGCTTGCCGAGCTGCGACATCCCCGTGCCCGACCCGAACGTGAGCCGCAAGCACGCCGAGATCCGTCCGTCCGGCGATGGCTATGTCGTCGTCGACCTCGGCTCGACGAACGGCACCCGCGTGAACGGCGCGACGGTGGGCGAGCGCCGCCTCGGCGACGGCGACGTCATCGCGGTGGGCACCACCCGTCTGCGGTTCGAGGCCTCGTAGGTCGCGTCGGTCATGTCAGAGAACATGCTTGCGCTGCTGCGGATCTGCCTGTTGGCCCTGCTGTACCTGTTCTTCTTCCGCGTGGTGCGCGCGGCGTGGGCCGAGATCCGCGGGCCCCGACCGGCGCGGCCGAAGGCGACCACGTCCGACACGACCGGGCCGCGGCGCACCGTGGCATTCAGTCCGGTGACGGTGGCCACCGGTACGCTCACGGTCATCGAACCGCCGGAACAGCGGGGCCGAAGCTTCGATCTCACCGAGGAGCTCACCGTGGGGCGTGCGGCCGGCTGCCAAGTGCTTCTCGAAGGCGACACGTTCGTCTCGCAGCTCCACGCGCGGGTGTTCACCCGCGAAGGCGTGCTGTTCGTCGAAGATCTCGGCTCTACAAACGGAACTCTCGTCAACCGAAGGAAGATCAAGGCTGCCGTGCCCCTCCATCAAGGTGACACCCTCCAAGTCGGGCGCACGATCCTGGAAGTCGGATGAGCGAAGAGCAGAACGAAGAGACGAACGGATCTGAGTTCTCGACCCGGTTGCGGTGGGGAGCTGCCACCGATCCCGGTCGCGTGCGCAGCGCCAACGAGGACAGCTGGCTCATCGACTACCCACTCTTCGCCGTGGCCGACGGCATGGGCGGTCACGCCGCCGGCGAGGTCGCGTCGCGGGTCGCGCTCGACACGCTGCGCACTTCGGTCACCGATCGCTCGCTCGAGTCGCTCGTCGCGGCGGTGAAGGTTGCGAACTCGCGGGTCTTCGAGATGTCGCGCACCGACAACGCGATGCGGGGCATGGGCACGACGCTGTGCGCGGTGGCGCTCGTCATGATCGAGAGCCACGAGCGCCTCGCGGTCGTCAACGTCGGCGACTCACGCGTCTATGTGCTGCAAGACGGCGCGCTCATCCAGGTGTCCGAGGATCACAGCCTCGTCGAGAGCATGGTGCGCCAGGGCACGCTCACGCACGAGCAGGCGAAGGTGCACCCGCAGCGGAACATCCTCACGCGGGCACTCGGCATCGATGGAGACGTCGGCGTCGACTCCTGGGAGGTCGCGCCGTTCTCGGGCGACCGCTACCTGCTCTGCAGCGACGGCCTCTTCAACGAGGTGCCGGACGAGACCATTGCCCGGGTGCTGCTCGACACCGACGACCCCGACGAGGCCGCGGGCATCCTCATCACGATGGCGAACGACGGCGGCGGCCGCGACAACATCACCGTCGTCATCGTCGACGTCCTCGAGGGCCTCGATCCGTCCGAGGCGATGCCGGTCGAGGAGACCATCGGCCTCGAGGCCTTCGACCCGAACGCCACCGCGGCGATCACGCCCGTCGGCGACTGGCTCGATGACGACCTCGCCCGAGCCATCTGAGCACGACCTGCCGCCTCCGCTGCCGCCGCCCTTCCACACCGACGCCGAGCTCGACGACATCGACGAGGACGACGCCGACGCGATCAGTGAGCGCGAGCTCGTCGGAGCGTCGCGCGCGAGCCGCATCTTCACCTGGCGCACCGGCCTGTTCACCCTCTCGCTCATCACCGTCATCGGCATCGCGGTCGTCGGGGTCATCTGGTACGCGCGCGGCACTTACTTCATCGGCTTCGACCGCGACACCGTGACGCTCTACAAGGGGCAACCCGGTGGCGTGCTCTGGTTCCAACCCGACAGTCGTGAAGCACTACGACCTCCAGCGTGACGACGTGCCGGAGGGCAAGCTGAACGTGCTCGACGACGGCAAGCCCCGATCCTCCGAGGCTGACGCCGACGCCTACGTGCAAGCGTTGAAGGACGAGGCGACGAGCCTCGGTGGCGGACCGGTGACGACAGTCGTGGGGGTTCCCGGGGCTACCGTCACGCCCTGATGCACCGGCGCCGCACCGAGCTGGCGCTCCTCGTCTTCGCGGCGCTGATCATCTCTGGGCTCTACGCCCTCAGCGCGCTCGGCAAGACCGCCTCGCTCCCCGCGAACATCGGGCCCTTCCTCGTGCAGGTGCTCGTGCTGTTCCTCATCGCGCACGTCGCGACGAGACGTCTTGCGCCGGGTGCCGACGGCACGCTCCTGCCCCTCGCCGTGCTCCTCAACGGCATCGGCTACGTGTTCATCGCTCGCCTCGACGAGCATCTCGCCGCGCTGCAGGCGAACTGGACCGCGGTGGGCATCGGCGCGTACGTGCTCACGCTCGTCGTCGTGCGCCGCGTGCGTGACCTGCAACGGCTCGAGTGGACGTTCGGGCTGATCGGTCTGCTGTTGCTCCTGATGCCGCTCTTCCCTGGAGTCGGACGCGACATCAACGGCGCCAAGATCTGGGTGAGCCTCGGTCCCCTCAACTTCCAGCCTGGCGAGTTCGCGAAGATCGCGCTCGCTCTGTTCTTCGCCGCGTATCTCGTCGACCGACGCGAGCTGCTCGCGATGACGACGTGGAGGGTCGGGCCCTTCCACCTCCCTGAGCCGCGCTACCTCGGGCCTGTCGTCGTGGCGTGGGGCTTCTCGCTCGTGATCATGGTCGCCGAACGTGACCTGGGCTCGTCGCTGCTCTTCTTCGCGCTGTTCGTCGTGATGCTCTGGGTCGCGACCGAGCGGTCGTTGTATCTCGGGCTCGGCGCGGTGCTGTTCGCCATCGGTTCGTATCTCTCATGGACGCAGTTCGCACATGTCCGCGACCGCGTCGCGATCTGGCGCAACCCGTGGGCCGACCCGAACGGGAAGGGGTTCCAGATCGTCCAGGCGATCTTCGCCTTCGCCTGGGGAGGCATCACCGGCGCGGGGCTCGGCCTCGGTGACCCGACGCGGATCCCAGCGGTCGAGTCCGACTTCATCTTCGCTGCGATCGGTGAGGAGCTCGGCTTGCTCGGCGGCGCGGCCATCCTCGCGGCGTACGTCCTCATGGTCGGCGTCGGGCTGCGCATCGCGCGGGTCACCGAGCGACCGTTCGAGAAGCTGCTCGCGACCGGCCTCACGACGATCATCGGCGTGCAGGCGTTCATCATCATCGGCGGCGTCACCAGGGTCGTGCCGCTCACGGGCGTGACGCTGCCGTTCATCTCGTACGGGGGATCGTCGCTCGTCGCGAACTACATGCTCATCGCGCTGCTCATGCGCATCAGCCACGAGCACGCGCAACGATCCGGCGAGGTGAAGCCGCGTAAGCGGTCGCCGCGGAAGCAACCAGCGGCGGTGCCGGCATGAACAAGCAGATTCGCCGGCTCGGCGTCGGCCTCCTCGCCTGCTACGTGCTGCTCTTCGTGCAGCTGAACGTGCTGCAGGTGGTGCGGGCCGACTCGTACAACGCCAACCCGCTGAACACCCGCCAGGTCGTGCGCGACTTCAGCCGGCCGCGCGGCGTCATCCAGACCGCGGACGGCGTGATCCTCGCCCAGTCCGTGCCGTCGAACGACCGGTACAACTTCCAGCGCGTGTATCCGACGAAGGATCTCTTCGCGGACGTCACGGGCTACTTCGCGTTCACGTTCGGCAGCGACGGGGTGGAGCGGTCGTACAACGACGTGCTCGCGGGCCGCACCGATCAGCAGCGCGTCATCAGCTGGAACAGCTTCTTCGAGGACCAGATCACGACCGCCGACGTGACGCTGAGCCTTCGCGCCGACGTGCAGGCGGTGGCCCAGGCAACAGCTCGGCGACCGGCAAGGCTCAGTCGTCGCGCTCGATCCGCGTGACGGGGCGATCCTCGCGATGTGGAGCTTCCCGTCGTACGACCCCAACCTTCTCGCCACCCACGACTTCAAGGCCGCCGATGCCGCGCGGAAGGCGTTGCTCGCAGAGCCCGGGAAAGCCGCTCGTGCCCGCGACCTATCGAGAGCGCTACTTCCCGGGCTCGACGTTCAAGGTCGTGACGGCGTCCGCGGGGCTGCAGAGCGGTCAGGTCACACCGACCAGCCCGGTGTACCCGCAGGCCGAGAGCTACACGCCGCCGCTGACGACGAACCCGATCGAGAACTTCGGAGGCGAGGTGTGCGGCGGCACGCTCTTCGAGATCTTGGCGGTGTCGTGCAACAGCGCGTTCGCGCAGATGGGCGTCGACCTCGGGCCCGAGGTGATGGTCGGGCAAGCGCAAGCCGAGGGCTTCAACTCGAAGCCGCCGATCGACCTCCCGGCGCCCGCGGCGTCGTTCTTCCCGCCGGTCGCGTTCTTCGACCACAACACGCCGGCGCTCGCGCAGTCGGCCATCGGTCAGAACGACGTGCAGGCGTCGGCGCTGCAGATGGCGCTCGTCGCGGCGGGCGTCGCGAACGGCGGGGTGATCGAGCAGCCTCACGTGATGCAAGAGGTGCGCAACAGCGACGGCAAGGTCATCGATCAGGGCGCGGCCCGGTTCTGGATGCGGCCGCTGTCCGAAGCGAACGCGGCGATCATGCGCGACGCGATGGTCAACGTCGTCGAGCACGGCACCGCGACGCGGATGAAGATCCCCGGCGTCCTCGTCGCGGGCAAGACCGGCACCGCGCAGCTCGGCTCCGATCCGCCCCGATCGCACGCCTGGATCATCGGCTTCGCGCCCGCCGACAACCCCCGCGTCGCGGTCGCGGTGGTCGTGCTGAACCAGAGCGGCGCCAACGAGTCGACCGGCGGTCGCGTCGCCGCCCCGATCGCAAAAGCCGTGATGCAGACGATCCTGGCTGCACCCGATCGACTTTCTACCGGTCGGTAGGCTGGCTCGACATGTCGCAGTCCGACGCCACCGTTCTGAACCAGCGCTACGAGCTGCAGCGCCGGGTCGGTCGGGGAGGCATGGCCGACGTCTTCTTGGCCCGAGACCAGCTGCTCGACCGTCCGGTCGCGCTCAAGGTGCTCTTCCCCGAGTTCGCGCAGGACCCGGCGTTCGTCGAGCGGTTCCGGCGTGAGGCGCAGGCCGCGGCGAACCTCAACCACCCCAACATCGTCAGCGTCTACGACTGGGGCGAGGCCGCCGGCACCTACTACATCGTCATGGAGTACATCGACGGGCGCAGCCTCGCCGAGGTCCTCCGCAGCGAAGGACGCGTGCGTCCTGATCGTGCCATCGACGCGACGATCGCGATCGCGCTGGCGCTCGCCTCGGCCCACACGAGCGGTGTCATCCACCGCGACATCAAGCCGGCGAACATCCTCATCACCCGCGACGGGCAGGTGAAGGTCGCCGACTTCGGCATCGCGCGCAGCGCTCAACTCCGCCCACGAGCAAGACCTGACGCAAGCGGGCTCGGTCATGGGCACCGCGAGCTACTTCTCGCCCGAGCAAGCGCAGGGTCACGCGCTCGACGCGCGCAGCGACCTCTACTCGCTCGGCATCGTCCTCTACGAGATGCTCACCGGGAAGCCGCCGTTCACCGGAGAGAACCCGGTCGCCATCGCGTACAAGCAGGTGCACGAGATGCCGGTCGCGCCGAGCACGATCGTGCCGACGACGCCTCCCGGGCTCGAGGGGATCACGCTGCAGCTGCTCGCGAAGAACCCTGCCGACCGGTACGCCAACTGCGGCGACCTCATCACCGACTTGCGACGCGTGCGCGCCGGCAAGCCGCCGCTCGGCGCGACCGCCGCGCAGGGCACCACCTCCGAGAACGCGGTCACTGAGACCAACGCGGCCGCGGCAGTGCTGGCGGCCGCCGCGGTGCCGCCACCGGCGGCGGCGACGAACGCGGTCGACGCGGCGGCGTATCAGCCCACCCGAGCGGAGCCGGCGGTGCGCCGCACGCAGACCGTGCCGGCGACCGAGTACGAGGAGGTGGACGAGGCGCCGCGCCGGCGAATCGGCATGTGGATCCTCATCCTCGCTGCTCCTCGCCGGCATCGGCGTCATGGCGTGGTTGCTGACTTCCGGCAAGCTCGAACAACAAGGGCTCTGCGGTGAAGGTCGCCGTGCCCTCGGTGCTCAACATGAAGTCGGCCGATGCCAAGGCGACGCTCGAGCAGCAAGGCTTCGTGGTCAACCTGACGTTCGAGCAGCGCGACGACGTCGAGACCGACATCGTCTTCTCGCAGAACCCCGATGGCGACACGCAGGCCGACAAGAACAGCACCGTCGACATCATCGCCAGCTCTGGTGGTCGAGCCCATCGAGCTGCCGAACGTCATCGGCCTGCAGCAGGCCGACGCGGTCGCGAAGCTCCAGGGCATCAACATGCAGACCGAGATCGTCACGGTGCAGACCGAGGACAAGCCCGAAGGCACGGTCCTCGCGCAGAACCCGCCGCCGGGCCAGAAGGTGCCCGAGAAGACCACGGTGACCTTGCAGGTCGCGGGGCCGCCTGACCTCATCGAGATCCCCGACGTCACTGGCCAAGATCAGCTCTCTGCGGCGGCGACGCTCGGCCGCAACTTCCAGGTCGAGACGAAGCAGGAGCAGTCCGACTCGATCCCCGTGGGTCGGGTCATCAGCACCGATCCGCCCGCGGGCACGAAGGTCGCGCGCGACACCACGGTGACGATGACGATCTCAGCGGGAACACCGGTCACGACGGTCCCCGATGTCACCGGCCTCTCTCAGTCAGCTGCGTCAGACCGCCTCACGAACGCCGGGCTCCAGATGGATCCGCAGTTCGTGAACCTGTCGCCCGGCGACCCACGCATCGGCATCGTGATCACGCAGAACCCGCAGGGCGGTGTGAAGGCCGACGCCGGCTTGGTCGTCACCGTGATCATCGGCCAGCAGATCAGCGGTGGTGGCGGTGGCGGCGGACGACGTCGACCCTTCCGGGTGGCGCCACGACGTCGATTCTGTTCGGGCCGCCGCCTACCTGACCTGCGCGAGGAAGTTCGCGAGCAGCTGGTGCCCGCTCGCCGTGAGCACAGACTCGGGATGGAACTGCACGCCCTCGATCGCGTGCTCGCGGTGGCGCAGGCCCATGATCGTGCCGTCGTCGGTCTCGGCCGTGATCTCGAGCACCGCAGGCAGCGTCTCGCGGTCGACGATGAGCGAGTGGTAGCGCGTCGCCTCGAACGGATCGGGCAGCCCGGTGAACACGCCGTCGTCCTGATGGTGGATGAGCGACGTCTTGCCGTGCATCACGCGGTCGGCGCGCACGACCTCTCCGCCGAACACCTGGCCGATCGCCTGATGGCCGAGGCACACCCCCAAGATCGGGCACACGCCGGCGAAGCGCTCGATGATCGCGTTCGAGAGACCGGCATCTTCGGGTCGCCCGGGGCCGGGCGAGATCAGGATCGCGTCGGGAGCGAGCGCCTCGACCTCGTCGATCGTGATCTGGTCGGCTCGGTGGACGATCGGGTCTGCACCGAGCTCGCCGAGGTACTGCACGAGGTTGTAGACGAACGAGTCGTAGTTGTCGATGACGAGCACTCGCACCGCCGATTCGGCCACGACTCCGAGATTACGAGAGCGGTTGCTAGTCTCGGATGCCGAAATGGCACCTCCGAAGAAGCGTGGCGGCGGTCGGGTGACCGCGAAGGGGACTCAGAGCGGCGCGAAGCCGTCGCCGCCCCGCGACGACACCTCGTCGGGTCGCTACACCCCGCCGATCCCGAAGGCAGTGAAGGTCAGCCCGCCCTGGGTGCCGGTCCTGATGTTCGCCCTGCTCGGCATCGGCTGCGTGATGATCATGCTCAACTACCTCGAGATCCTTCCGGGCGCAGCGAGCAACTGGTACCTCGTCGGGGGCCTCGCGTTCATCCTCGGCGGCATCGCCACGGCGACCCAATTCCGCTGACGGTTGTCCCCAGCGTGGGGACAAGTCTGGGGTTCGTCACACCGTTGTAACTTCGCCGCTACTCGCGCGGCTACTCGACCGGCGCGACGAGGTCCATGTCCTCCTGGCAGTGACGGGGAGGATCGGGCAGCTCGTCGGTGGCGAGGGTCATCCTCACCTCGGTGCCGCAGATCGAGCACCGATACTGGATCTTCACCCTGCGCATCTCGCCCGCGGGCGGCGGAGGAGGCAGCGGCGTCGCGAGCGAGCGAATCATGCCGAGCCCGACGCGAAACACGAAGAGCCCGACGAGGATGCCTGCGGCGGCCCAGACGATCGTGCCGAACATGACCGATCGAGCCTACGAGCGTGAGCCTGAACGTCACGGCGCCGGCCGTCCGCTTCGCTTCGGCGGCGCAGCTACTCGCTTCGCTCGACAATCGGTGCATCGGCGCGCCCGAGCAGCGCACTGCGCTGCCGCTGCCGAGCTACCCGAGCCGCTCGATGATGGTGGCGTTGGCCATGCCGCCGCCCTCGCACATCGTCTGCAGGCCGTAGCGACCGCCGGTGCGCTCGAGCTCGTTCAGCAGCGTCGCCATCAGCTTCGCGCCCGAGCATCCGAGCGGGTGGCCGAGTGCGATCGCTCCACCGTTGACGTTCACCTTGCTCATGTCCGGGTGGTGCTCCTTCTCCCACGCCAGCACGACCGAGGCGAAGGCCTCGTTGATCTCGGTGAGGTCGATCTGGTCGAGCGTCAGCCCGGCCCGCTCGAGCGCCTTCGACGTCGCGGGGATGGGCGCCGTGAGCATGAGGCGCGGATCGGCACCGGCGAGCGCGAACGACACGAACCGGGCACGCGGCTTGAGGCCGAGCTGGTTCGCCTTCTCCTCGCTCATGATGAGCATCGCCGACGCGCCGTCAGTGATCTGGCTCGAGTTGCCGGCCGTGACCTTGCCGTCTTCCTTGAACGACGGCTTCAGCTTGCCGAGCGACTCGACCGTGGTGTCGGGGCGGATGCCCTCGTCCGCGACGACGGGGTCGCCGTCGGCGCCCTTCACCGCGATGATCTCGTTCTGGAAGCGGCCCTCAGCCGTCGCCTGCGCGGCGCGCTGCTGGCTCTGCGCCGCGAACCTGTCGAGGTCTTCGCGGCTGAGGCCCCACTTCTCCGCGATGAGCTCGGCCGAGATGCCTTGCGGCACGAGGCCACCCACGGACGCGTAGCGCGCGTTGACCGTCGGTCCGAACGGGATGCCGTACTTTCCCTCTGCGAACGACGCGCCCATCGGCACGCGGGTCATCACCTCGACGCCCGCCGCGATCACGATGTCGTAGGCACCGCTGATCACGCCCTGCGCGGCGAAGTGCGCGGACTGCTGCGATGACCCGCACTGACGGTCAACGGTCGTCGCCGGCACCGTCTCGGGGAAGCCCGCGGCAAGCACGGCATTGCGGCCGATGTTCGCGGCCTGCTCGCCGACCTGCATCACGCAGCCCATGATCACGTCTTCGATCAGCTCGGGATCGACCTGGTTGCGCTCGACGAGCGCCTTCAGCGTCTCGGCGGCGAGATCGACCGGATGCCAGTCGCGCAGCTTGCCGTTGCGCTTGCCTCCGGCGGTGCGGACGGCGTCGATGATGACTGCGGTGCCCATTTGCGTCTTGCCCTCCCGGGATTGACCGATGGGTCAAGTCTGCTCACCCCGCTCGGATGTGTCCAACTCGCGGTGTGAGAGATTTGGGGCCACCGTCGGGACCAAGGGGGACGCCATGGCCTGGGCCAGCATCGAAGAGGTCGATCGGGCAGTCGCGGGCCAGACGGTGCCTCGCATGTTCCTGAAGACCGTCGCCGCGCATGGCGACGCCGTCGCGCTGCGCTGCATGGACGACGCCGGTGGTTGGAAGGAATGGACGTTCAACGACTACCGCGACCAGGTCGCGAGGGCCGCCGCCGCGTTGCGAGGCCTCGGCCTCGGGGCTGGCGACAAGGTCGTGATGATGATGCGCAACCGGCCGGACTTCCACTGGCTCGACATGGCCGCGCAGTTCCTGCGCATCACCCCGGTCTCGATCTACAACTCCTCCTCCATCGAGGAGATCGTCTACCTCTCGACGCACTGCGAGGCGCAGGCCGCGATCCTCGAAGACGCTGGCTTCCTCGAGAGGTTTCTGAAGATCCGCGGGGAGATCCCGACGCTGAAGCACATCGCCGTGATGGATGCGAGCGCGGCCACCGGCGACGTGATGGCACTCGACGCGCTCATGGACACCGAGCCTCTCGATCTCGACGAGCTCGCCTCGCAGACCTCGCCCGACGACCTCGCCACGATGATCTACACGTCAGGCACGACCGGCCCTGCGAAGGCAGTGATGCTCGACCAGCACAACGTCGTGTTCACGGTCGAGAGCCTGCGCCGTTGCATCACGTTCGACGAGTACGTCGGCAAGAAGGTGATCTCGTACCTCCCGATGGCGCACATCGCCGAACGGATGACGAGCCACTACCAGCAGGCAGTGCTCGGGTTCACGGTGACGACGTGCCCCGACTTCAACCAGATCGCGACCTACGCGCGAGAGGTGCACCCGAACGTGCTCTTCGGCGTGCCGCGCGTGTGGGAGAAGGTCTACGCAGGGGTGAACGCGGTGCTCGCGGGCGACCCCGACCGCAAGGCGAAGTTCGACGATGCGATCGCCGCCGCGATCCCGATCGTCGACAAGAAGGCATGGGGCACCGCGACGAAGGAGGAGCTCGAGACGTGGGACTTCCTCGACGCGGTCGCGTTCAGCACGGTGCGCGGGCTCGTCGGGCTCGATGAGCTCGACCTCGCGGTCACCGGCGCGGCGCCGATGTCGCCCGAGATCTTCGCCTGGTTCCGCGCCATCGGTGTGCCGCTCGCCGAGGTGTACGGCATGTCCGAGAGCTCGGGCCCGATGACGTTCACGACCGACAAGGTCAAGGCCGGCACGGTCGGCCAAGCGATCCCCGGCTGCGAGGTGGTGATCGCCGACGACGGCGAGGTCATCTGCCGCGGCGGCAACGTGTTCAAGGGGTACTACAAGCAGCCCGACAAGACCGACGAGGCGATCATCGACGGCTGGTTGCACTCGGGCGACATCGGCACGGTTGACGAGGACGGCTACTTCAAGATCGTCGATCGCAAGAAGGAGCTCATCATCACCGCGGGCGGCAAGAACATCAGCCCCGCGAACCTCGAGAACGCGCTGAAGCTCGTCCCGCTGATCGGGCAGGCGTGTGCGATCGGCGACGGACGGCCGTTCATCTCAGCGCTGCTCGTCCTCGACTCAGAGGTCGCCCCGGTGTGGGCGAAGGCGCAGGGGATCAGCTTCGACTCGCTCGCGGACCTGGCCAGCAACCCGCAGGTCCTCGCCGAGGTGCAGCGGGGCGTGGACGAGATCAACGAGCAGTTCGCGCGCGTCGAGAACATCCGCAAGTTCACGTTGCTCGGCGAGGAGTGGCTCCCCGACACCGATCTGCTGACGCCGACGTCGAAGCTGAAGCGTCGCGGCATCCTCGCTCGCTACGCCGACCAGATCGAGGCGATGTATCGCTGACGGGGGTACTGCGGTGACACGCCGCGGCACTCGAATTCCCACGGCTGCATTCTGGGCGGTCGGGTCCGCGTTCTTCTGGTCGTTGACCGCGGTCATCGGCCGCGTGCAGGTGCGCGACGGCATGCCCTCGTCGAGTGCGTTGCTCACGCGGTTCGCGGTTTCCGCGGTGTTGCTCGTCGGAGCGACTGTCGTCTTGCGACGTCCACTGGCGCCGGCCCGCGGCGAGCGCCTCGGCGTGCTCGCTCTCGGCTTCGTCGGGTACGGCGGCGAGAGCACGCTCTACTTCCTGGGGCTCGAGCGAGGTTCGGCGGCGGCGGTCTCGCTGCTCTTCTACACGAACCCCGGCATCGTGATGTTGTTGCAGTGGGCGTTCGGCCATCGCAAGCCTCAGCGCTCGGCGTTGCTCGCGTTCGGTGTTGCGCTCTGCGGCGTGGTGCTCGTCGCATCGACGGGTTCGGACGTGTCGATCACCAAGGCCGGAGCGTTCTTCGCCCTCGCGGCGGCGACGACCTACGCGTGCTACCTGCTCGTCAGCGAGCGCGTCGTCGCTCGCTCCGATCCGGTGACTGTCGCCGGATGGCTGAGTGCCGGTGCCACCGTCGCGATGGGGGTGCGCTGTGCGTTCGACGGCGGTGTCGTGATCCCCGCCGACCTGCGCGTGCAATCGCTCACGGCCGGCATCGCGGCCGCTGTCGCGTTCGCGTTGCTGCTGATCGCGCTCGGCAAGCTCGGCGCCGGCCCGACCTCGATGCTCCTGCTCCTCGAGCTCGTTTGCGTGATCGTGCTTTCGGCCGTGTTCCTCGACGAGACGCTGTCGCCGGTGCAGCTGATCGGAGGCGCGCTCATCGCGCTCGGCGCGCTGATCATCGTGCGGTCCGGCGCGACCGCCGGACAGGCCGAGCTCGTACCCGAGCTAGTGGCGGACGGCCATGTCGATGACGGTGGCGCCGGCGAGCGACGGTGAGTCGCCGTAGCTCTTCGCGTCGCCGAACGGGTACACCTTGCCGTGGTCGGTGACGATCCAGTAGCCGTTGCCGGTGTCGGTCGCGCGGAGGGCGACGGTCTTCGGCACCGTGCAGAGGCCGAGACCGGGCACCGAGCCGTGGAACGGCACACCGAACGAGAACACGCCGCCGTCGCGCGCGTAGAGCCAGTAGCCGCGCCCGCTCGCACCGAGCGCGAGTGAGATCACTGGCGCGGCGAGCTGCAACGTCTTGGTGTCGCCTTCGCTCTTCGCGTCGCCGAAGGGCAGCACCTCGCCCCGCGCGGTGACCATCAGGTATCCGCCGCCGCTCGCCGTCGATGCCATCGAGATCACCGCGGCGTTCGGCGGGCGAGCGCCCGCGGATCCGAAGAACGGCACGCCGAACGAGAACACCCCGCCGTCCGAGGCGAGCAGCCAGTAGCCGACGCCGCTGGGCGTGGGCTCGAGGCGCCGGACCGGGCCGTTGAGCGTCTGGCCGCTCATGTCGCCCTGCTTCACCGCGTCGCCGAACGCGTAGACCTTCCCCTTCTGATCCACGATCCAGTAGCCCTCGCCGGACGGCGTCGACTGGATCGACACCGGCGGGGTCGTGACCTTCAGGGTCGTGAGGTCACCGAGGTTCGGCGCGCCGAACCCGAAGACGTGACCCGCGGAGTCGAGCAGCCAGTAGCCGCGCCCGGACGCGGTGGACGGAGTGCCCGGCGGCGCGGTCGCGGTGAAGCACACGGCGCTCGGATCGGTCGAGGGCGCTGAGGGCGCGGGCGTCGGGGCCGCGCCGCCGGAGCCCGCGTAGATGCCTTCGATCGTGCTGTGCACGAGCTTGGCCATCGCCGCCGCGCCGGTCGCGTTGAGGTGGAGGCCGTCGCTGACCATGCCGCCGGGCGTCGCGTTCGCGACGGCGTTCCAGTCGGCGACGCGCATGTTCGGGTACTGGGTCGCCTTTTGGCGCAGGACGTCGTTGTCGCTCTTGTAGTACGAGCGAGCCTCGTGGATGGTCAGCCACACGACGTAGGGCACGCCGTCGAGCGCCTTCATCACCGCGTCGACCCGGCTCGCGTACGTCGTCGGGTTGCCGCCGTCGTTGGTCCCGAGCTGGATGACGATGATGTCGTGGATCTCCGAGCGCCGGGCGGCGACGATCTGCGCGCCCGCGATCGTCGAGCGGTTCACCGCCGCGTCGAACGTGAGATCCCAGCCCGCGAGCTCTTTCTCACTGGCTGCTTTCGACCCGAGCATCACCGAGTCGCCGAGCATGAACACCGCTCGAGCCGGGGCAGCGCCCGCTGCTCGAGTGAGGACGGGCAGGCCAGCGAAAGCGAGACCGGCGAGCACGGACGCGGCAAGGAGCCGCAGAAGTGCACGGGGCATGACCGCCATTCTTGTCCGTGACGGCCCGTTCACCCCAAGTCACCCCCATCGACCTGGCCTGACTCGGCCGCCGCGACCACGGGGCGGATGCGCACCAGATACCACGCAGACACGCAGAGACCGACGAGGTTGAACAAGATCCCGATGCCGCACGCCGCGACCCACACGACGCGGCTGCGGCCCGCGAGAGCGAATGCCCACTCGGGCCGGTGCGCCGCGTCGAGGAGAGCCCACAACGACAACGCCAACGGGATCGAGACGATGACGATCCCGAGGATGACGACGACGACGTGCACCGGGCTAGTTCAGCCCATCTGCCAGACGAGCACCTCTGCTCCGCTGTCGGGGTCCGCAGTGAGCCTCAGCTCACCGGCACCAGTGAGGCGCGCCGCGTCACCCTCGACGAGCGCGCCCGCTCCTTCGAGCGACACGCCGCCACGAGCGATGAAGAGGTGCACCCACTTCGCGTCAGGGATCGCGACGACCTCGCCGGGCGTCAACCGTCCGGCCCACAGGACCGCGTCGCGCTGGCGGATCTGGATCGCCGAGTCGTGGCCACGCCCGGACGCGACGGGCACGAGCCCACCCTTGGCGAGCTCACCGTTGATGTCGAGCTGCTCGTATGAGGGGTCGATCCGCTCGGTGTCGGGCGGCACCCACATCTGGACGAAGTGGACGTCCTCGTCACGGCTCGGGTTCATCTCCGAATGCCAGATGCCGGTGCCGGCGCTCATCCGCTGTGCGAGGCCCGGATAGAGGATGCCCCGGTTGCCCTCCGAGTCCTTGTGCTCGAGCTCGCCGCTCAGCACCCAGGTGACGATCTCCATGTCCTGGTGGGGATGGGTCGAGAACCCGGTGCCGGCCCGGACCTCGTCGTCGTTGCTGACGAGCAGCAGGCCGTGCCCGACGTTGCTCGGGTCGTAGTGGTGGCCGAAGCTGAAGCTGTGGTGCGAGTCGAGCCACGCGATGCGCGTGTGGAAGCGATCGCTGGCGCGGCGAACGTCGATCATCTGTTCCTCCTAGTCGTTGCAAATGCAATCAACGTCTGAGGAGGTCGTCTATTCCGTGAGCTTCGCCAGCACCCTCTTCAGCGCGGCGACATCGCGACCATCGAGCTTGCGAGCGAAGTGCTCGTCGATGCCGCGGAGGTGCACGGGCGCCGCTCGCCTCAAGGTGAGCCGTCCCTCGGAGGTGAGCACCGCGACAGTCCCCCGGCCGTCCTCGTCGGTGGGCTCGCGCTCGACGAGACCGGCGGCCTCCATGCGGTCGATCTGGCGCGTGAGGCTGCTCCGCGGGATGAGCAGCCGACCCGCGAGCTCCTGCATCCGCAGTCGCCCACCCGCCTGCGACAGCTGGAACAGCACGTCGTACCAAGCGAGGGACAGCGCGCGCTCCTGCGTGAGCTCGCGCTCGAGCTGATCGACGATCCGCGTGTGGGCCTCGAGGAACGCGCGCCACACCTCGACGCGGCTCTTGGCCGGCCGTGAGTCGGCCGCCACGTCAGGCCGTCGACTTGAGGGCGGCGGCGAACGCGGCGAGCGCAGTCGCGATCTCGGCCTCGCTGACCACGAGTGGCGGCATCCAGCGCAGCACGTCGTTGTTCGTCCCGGCGTTCATCAGGATGAGGTGGCCTTCGTCGAGGCAGTGCTTCTGGACGGCGGCGACCCTCGCCGGATCGCTGAACTGCGAGCCGACCATGAGACCCCAACCCCGTACGTCGACGATGCCGCCGTCGTGGCGCGCCAGGTCGGTCAGGCCGGCGCGCAGCTGCTCGCCTCGCGCGTTCACGTTGTCGAGGAAGCCGGGCTCGGTGAGGACGTCGATGGTGGCCAGCGCGGCGGCGCAGCCGATCGGGTTGCCGCCGTAGGTGCCGCCGTGGCTGCCCTTCGGCCAGCTCGCCCATCAGCGCCTCGGACGCGCCGATCGCCGAGATCGGGAAGCCCGAGCCGAGGCCCTTCGCCATCACGATCACGTCGGCCTGCACGCCGTAGTGCTCGACCGCGAACATCTTCCCGGTGCGGCCGAAGCCGGTCTGCACCTCGTCGGCGACGAACAGGATGCCGTGCTCGCGGCAGATCTCTTCGAGGCCGCGGAGGAACGGCACCGGTGCGGGGAGGTAGCCGCCCTCACCGAGCTCGGGTTCGATGACCATCGCCGCGGTCTCGCTCGGCGCGGTCTGCGACTTGAGCAGGAAGCGCACCTGGTCGAGGCACCAGTCGCTGTGCGCGTCGTCAGCGGGGAAGGGCGCGACGAACACGCCAGCGGGCAGCGGCCCGTGCCCGGCGCGGTAGCTCGTCTTCGAGGTCGTCATCGCCATCGTCTGGTGCGTGCGGCCGTGGAAGCTGCCTTGGAACACGATCGTGTTCGGGCCGGCCGGTCGTCTGCTTCGCGAGCTTCACCGCGCCCTCAGTCGCCTCGGCGCCCGAGTTCGCGAAGAAGAAGCGGTCGATGCCGTCCGGAGTGATCTCCGCGAGCCGGTCCGCGAGCTGCTCCAACAGCGGGTGGCGATACACGTTCACCTGTGCGTGGATGAACTTCGTCGCCTGCTCCTGGATCGCGGCGACGACCTTCGGATGGCAGTGCCCGGTGCTCGTCACCGCGATGCCCGACGAGAAGTCGAGGTACTCGGCGCCGTCGGCCGTCGTGACCCATGAGCCGCGCCCCGACACGACCTGCAGGTCGGTGACCTGGAACCAGACGTCAGAGAGATGCGATCCCATCGCCCGGATCGTAGGCCCGCGGCCCTGGGCGGGCCGCGGGCCGCGAGTGGGTCAGGCGGCGACGAGCTCGGCTGCCGGAGCGAGCGCGATCTCGAGCACCTCGTGCACGTCGTCGGCGAGGTGGAACGTCATCTCCTCGCGGACGCGCTCGGGCACGTCGTCGAGGTCGGGCCCGTTGCGCTTCGGGAGCACGACCTCGGTGAGGCCGGCACGGTGCGCGGCGAGCACCTTCTGCTTCACACCGCCGATCGGCAGCACGCGGCCTTGCAGCGTGACCTCGCCGGTCATGCCGACCTCGGCGCGCACCGGTCGATCGGTGAGCAGGCTCACCAACGCGGTGGTCATGGTGACGCCGGCGGACGGACCGTCCTTCGGCACCGCGCCTGCGGGCACGTGCACGTGGAAGCGCCGCTCGAGCGCGCTCGGCGCGATGCCGAGCTCGACCGCGTGCGCTCGCACGAACGACAGCGCGATCTGCACCGACTCCTTCATGACGTCGCCGAGCTGACCCGTGAGGGTGAGGCCGGGCTCGCCATCAGAAGCCGACGCCTCGATGAAGAGGACATCGCCACCGGTGCCGGTGACTGCGAGACCGGTCGCGACGCCAGGAATCGCCGTGCGCTCGGCTGCCTCCGCGAAGAACTTCGCGCGGCCGAGGGCGGGCTGGAGGCTCGCCTCGTCGACCTGCACGGGCACGATCGAGGGATCGGCGGCGACCTTCGCGGCGACCTTGCGCAGCACCTTCGCGAGCTCACGCTCGAGGTTCCGCACTCCGGCCTCGCGCGTGTAGTCCACGACGATGTGGCGGATCGCGTCGTCCTCGACTTCGACGTCGTCGGGACGCAGGCCGTTGCGCTCGAGCTGCGCGGGGAGGAGGTGATCGCGAGCGATCACGACCTTCTCGTCCTCGGTGTAGCCGTCGAGCCTGACGACCTCCATCCGGTCGAGGAGCGGTCCGGGGATCGTGTCCGCGACGTTCGCGGTCGCGATGAAGACCACGTCAGACAGGTCGAGCTCGACTTCGAGGTAGTGGTCGCGGAACGTGTGGTTCTGCGCCGGGTCGAGCACCTCGAGCAGCGCGGACGACGGGTCGCCTGACCAGCCGCCGGCACTGAGCTTGTCGACCTCGTCGAGCAACACGACGGGGTTCATCGTGCCGGCCTCGGTGATCGCACGGACGAGCCGTCCGGGCTGGGCCCCGACGTAGGTACGGCGATGGCCACGGATCTCGGCCTCGTCGCGCACGCCTCCGAGCGCGACGCGGACGAACGAGCGGCCCATCGCGCGCGCGACCGACTCTCCGAGCGACGTCTTGCCGACGCCTGGCGGCCCGATGAGGGCGATGATCGCTCCGGCGCCGCGCCGTCGAGGAGCTCGTCTCGTTCATGCCGCGCTCGGTGCGCAGCTTGCGCACGCCGAGGTACTCGACGATGCGGTCCTTCACCTCGTCGAGACCGGTGTGGTCGGCATCGAGCACGGCGCGCGCCTCGACCATGTCGAGGCGGTCGTCTGACCGCTTGCCCCACGGAAGCTCGAGCACGCGGTCGAGCCAGGTGCGGATCCAGCCTTGCTCGGGGCTCTGGCCGCTGCTGCGCTCGAGCCGGTCGATCTCACGCTCCACTTGTGCCCGCACGTTCTCGGGCAACGGGCAGTGCGGCCGCCTTCGCGCGGTAGTCGTCGAGCGCGTCGTCGTCGCCGTCGCCGAGCTCCTTGCGAATCGCGGACATCTGCTGGCGGAGGAGGAACTCGCGTTGCGCCTTGTCCATCCCCTCGGTGACGTCGTTGCGGATGCGCTCGGCCATCATCAGCTCGGCCAGCTCCTGGCGCGCCCAGGCGAGCACGAGCTGCAGCCGCGCGTCGACGTCGATCGCCTCGAGCACGGCGAGCTTGGCCTCGATCTCGTTGTCGGCCCAGGACGTCACTGCGTCGGCCAGCGGGCCGGGCTCGTGCACGGTGCGCAGGATCTCGGGCAGCCGCCGCGAGCGACGCTGCTCGGCGACCTGCTCGAGCACGACGCGGAGCTCTTGCGTGACCTCGCGTTGCGCCGGAGTCGGGGTCGGGTCGTCGACGATCTCGGCACTGACCCACAGCCCTTCGCCGGCGACGCCTGCGCCGATGACGGCGCGCTGCACCGTCCGCAGGATGGCGGCCACGGTGCCGTCGGGGAGCTCGCCCATGTTCTCGACGTGGGCGACGGTGCCCACCTTTGCGTAGCGGCCCTCGACCTGGGGGACGAGGAGGACGCGGCCGTCGCCCTGGCGGGCGCGGGCAGCCGCGCGACGAGCGTCGTCTGAGTCGAGGGCGAGGGTCGCGACGGCGCCGGGAAGCACGACGGTGCTGGTCAGAGGCACAACCGGCAGGGTCACCGTGCGGTTGTCGGTGCTGTCGCCGCGGGGGTTGGTGCGGGTGTCGCTCATGGCCCGAGGGTATCGATTGCAAGGGTCATTACAACATTACGAACTGTGCTCAGCGGCACACCGGGAGCCACGAAACGGGCCGAGGTGTCCGACGTGGTGGCGAAGGTCACGGGTCGTTGACGTGAGCGCACCTGCTGTCGCGGGGCACCCTTGGTGACAGCCAGGTGACCACCGCCCGAATTCGCGGGGGCCTGAGCCGGCGGGCTGGAGGCGGACTTCGTCCCCCGTCGTGGTGGCTGCACTTGCGACGAGCGCTGGCGGCCCTGATCCACCGGAGGACCTCAAATGCGCCTACGCGTGCGCATCGCCATGCTCATGCTCATCGGACTGGTCCTGGTCACGACCGGGTGCACCCCGGCCCTCATGGCCATCCAGACCGAGTTCGCGGCCCGCGGCGCGACCGAGGCCGAGCAGGAGGACGCCGTCCAGATCGCGGCGTGTGAGTCGGGCGGGGGCGACCCGCTGAGCATCCAGCCCGAGGTCGTGTCGAACGGGAACTACGGGATGTTCCAGATCAACTGGACTGCGCAGCGCAACCGGGTGACGAAGCTCGGCTTCAGCAAGGAGCAGCTGCTCGACCCGACGGTGAACGCTCGAGTCGCCGCTGATCTCTGGATGGACCTCGGCCGTCGCTTCGGCACGACTGCAGGGTGGTCGTGCGCGCGCATCACCGGCGTCCACTGAGAGCGACCCAAGCGTTCTCGGTCGCGTGAACCGTCAGAAGTGACGGCTGACGCGACTGAGATCGCGGAAGGTCGGTCAGCCCTTCGCAGCGGCTTCGGCGAGGGCGTCGTCCCACGACATGCGCGCGAGGAGGGGCTTGCGGTACGGCATGAGGAGCTTCGGCATGCTCATGCCGAGCGCGCCGACGAGCCGGCCTTCTCGGCCGTAGAGCGCGACGAACTTTCGCTCGTCGACCGATCCGTGCACGACCTTCACCTCGTCTTCGCCGTGCGCGCGTCCGACGAACTGGATGCGCGTGTCGTACTGGTCTGACCAGAAGAAGGGCACCGGCGCGTACGGCACGCCGTTGCCGGGCCCGAGGAGCAAGTTGCTCGCGGCCGCGGCTCCTTGCTCTGCCGCGTTGGTCCAGTGCTCGACGCGCATCTCCTCGTCGAACAGCTGGTTCGGCCACCGCGTGATGTCGCCCGCGCAGTACACACCGGGCGGACCGGCCGCGAGCGTCTCGTCGCACACGACGCCGTCGCGGATCTCGAGGCCAGACCCTTCGAGCCAGCTCGTGTTCGGGACGACGCCGATGCCGACGACGACGATGTCCGCGTCGAGGGTCGATCCGTCACTCAGGCGCACGCGCTCGACGCGACCCGACCCTTCGATCGCATCGACACCCGTGCTCGTGCGCACCTCGACGCCGTGGTCCGCGTGCACGGCTGCGCATGCCGCGCCCATGTGGTTGCCGAGCGCGCGCACGAGCGGCACGGGCAGCGCTTCGAGGATGGTGACCTCGAGGCCGCGCTTGCGCGCGGTCGCCGCGACCTCCGCGCCGATGAACCCCGCGCCCACCACGACAACGCGGCTCGGCGTCTTGTCGAGCTCGGCTCGCACTGACAGGCAGTCTTCGAGCGTGCGCAGCACGTAGATGCCTTCGAGGTCGGGCGTGCCGGGGATCTGCCGGGGCGTGGCACCCGTTGCGAGGATGAGGCCGTCGTAGGGCAACGTCTCGCCGTCGTCGAGCGTGAGCGTCTGCGCCGCGGGGTCGAGCGCGGTGGCGAGGCGCCCGAAGCGGATGTCGAGGTCGAGCGGCTCGTAGTCGGCCTCCTTGCGGAGCTGGATGTCGTCGTGCTGCAGCTCGCCGGCGAGCACGCGCTTCGACAGCGGCGGCCGGTCGTAGGGAAGGTGCGACTCGCCGTTGACCAGCGTGACGGTGCCATCGAAGCCCTGGGTGCGGAGCGTCTCGGCGGCTCGCAGGCCGGCCAACGACGCTCCGACGATCACGACGTTGCGCAGCATCGGCTCAGCCTCTCATCCGAGCGCGATCAGCACGACGCCCACAGCCGCGATGGTGAGACCGATGATCTGCGTGCGGTGGAAGCGCTCGTGGAGCACACCGCGCGCGAGCAAGACCGTGCTCGCCGGATACAGCGAGCTGACGGCGCCGACGATCGAGAGCAGGCCGGTGCGAGCCGCGGCCAGGAAGAAGCCGTTCGCAGCGGCGTCGAACAAGCCCGGCGCCGGCGATGAGGGGGAGGGCCTTGCGCGACGGAGGGTCGCGTCGGGCACGGGGGATGAAGGCGAACACGAGGGCGAGCAGGGTCGCCGATGTCCACCGAGAGGCGAGCAGCGGCCACATGCCCGAGCGTGCGCCGGCGTTGGAATAGAGGACGAAGAACGCGCCGAACCCGAGCCCGCGCGCCGAGCGCGAGGTAGAGCGGCGCGCGGCTGCGGGAGACCGGCTCGTGCGGCGAGTCGCCCGCCTCGGACGAGATCAGCGCGACCGACCCGACCGCGAGGGCGACGCCGACGAGAGCGAGCGCCGAGGGCCGTTCGCCGAACGTGAGGCCCCAGGCGACCGGGACGATCGCCGACACGACGGCGGTGATCGGCGCGACCATCCCCATGCGGCCGATCGCGAGCCCGCGGTAGAAGAGGGCGACCGACACCATCCCGACGATGCCGGCGACGATCCCGATGACGATGTCTTCGCGCGTCGGATGCGAGTTGCGGTCGAGGCCGACGATCGCGACGACGAGCACTGCGGCGAGCGCGTGCGACAGGAACACGACCCAGAGCACTGGCACGCGGCGTGCCGCGAGGCCGCCGAAGAAGTCGCCCGTGCCGTACGTGACGGCGACGACGAGCCCGAGCAGGACACCCATCAGTCGGGTTGCTGCAGTCGGGCGCGTCGCGCCCGCGTCGCTATGTCGGTGAGAGCTGCGACGCTGTGAACGCGGCCACGTCGTCGAGCGGGATGAACCAGTCTTCGTCGCCTTCGACCATCCAGATCGTGCGGCGGTTGACGTTGAGCAACGTGCCTTCGACATCGGCGCCGTCCGAGAGATCCACGTGGACGAGCCTGCCGATGAGTGCCCTGAGGCCGTTGCGATCCTGGTCGGACATGCCTCCCCTTTCGCACCCCCCTGCCACCCGCGAGGGCGAACCCACGCGAGGATCCGAGGAGACCGGCCCGCATCGCACGCGATCTCCGCCCCGGGCCTCGCGATCCGCGACCGGTTTACCTCGCGCGAAAGGGTCAATTGGGTGATGCTCAGCGCACGGGCGAGGGTGGCCCTGCGTTCGCGACGAGCCGAGCGGTCTCTGCCGCCGCTTCGGTCGCGCCCTTGTGCTTGCCGATCGCTTCCATGATCGCTCCGACCGCGCCGGCCATCAGCTCGTTCTTGTTGTGCTGTCACGTAGTCGGCAGAGTCGCGCATCGGCCTGAGGTAGCCGTTGATCTCGGGCACGACGTAGCGCGCGAAGAGCTCCCAGCTGCGCAGCGTCGCTTCGCGGTTGGCCCAGTCGTGAGCGAAGCCGAGCACGACGCCGAACCCACCGACGATGTCGCGCAGCGCTCGGATGCGCTCGATCGCATCGTCAGGTGTGCCGATGATGCCGGCGCCTGCGCCTGAGGTCGGGTCGCCGTTCGCGATGGCCTCGGCCAGCTGCGTACGCGTCGGGCATCGGCTCGGCGCCGGGTCGGCCGAGCACCTTCACGTTGTAGTCGTTGTGCCAACGCTGCAGGCCGAGGGCGGACTCTTGGATCGCCTGGTCACGCGTCTCCGCGAGGTGCCATGACATGAGGACGCGCCAGTCCGCGCGGTCGACGGTCTGACCGTGCTGCTCGGCCGCCTGCTCGGCGAACGACCACTGCGTGGGCAGCGCCATCAGCCCTTCGGTGGACGTCGACGCGATCGACAGCACGCCGATGCCGTACTTGCCGGCGAGGGTCATGCCCGACGGACTGATGCTCGACGCGACCGCCATCGGCATCGTCTCTTGCAAGGGGAGGATCTGCAGCGCCGCGTCGTTCAGCTCGAACCAGTCGCTGTGGTACGTGAAGCGCTCGCCGGCGAGCAACCGCATGCACACGCCGATGGCTTCGTCTTGCCGGTCGCGCAGCAGGTTCGGCGCGATGCCGTGCGTGCGCGCGTCGGAAGGGAGCGCGCCGGGACCGGTGCCGAAGATGACCCGCCCGCCGGTCATGTGGTCGAGCTGCACCATGCGCTGGCAGACGTTGAACGGGTGGTGATACGGGAGCGACACGACGCCGGTGCCGAGGCGGATGCGCTTCGTGCGCTCACCCGCGGCCGCGAGGAACAGCTCGGGCGAGGCGATCATCTCCCAGCCGGTCGAGTGGTGCTCTCCCACCCAGAACTCGTCGTAGCCGAGCTTGTCGAGGAACGCCGCGAGCTCGAGGTCACGTTGCAGCAACAGGCTCGGGTGCTCGCCGAGCGGATGGTGCGGGGCCAGGAAGGCACCGAAGCGCAGGCGTGACATTTCTCCCCCTCGAGTAGGTCTTGACCAGCGGGTCAAGCGAAACCGTACTGGCCGCGCCGGGCCGATCGACCAAACGCGGGCGGCGGTTAGCGTGCCTTCCGCCATGGCCACCGCACCCAGCGCGCGAGAGGTGCTGCGGTCGAGGTCGGTCAAGGCTCTCCTCGCGCTGGTCGCGCTGTCGAACGGCGGGGCCATCGTGCAAGCCGTCGCGCTCGGCAAGTTCGTGTTCGACACCACGGGCCGCGAGCTCGACCTCGGCCTCGTCGGGCTCGCGGAGTTCGCCCCGGCGGCCCTGTTGGTGCTCGTCACCGGCCACGTCGCCGACCGGTTCGATCGTCGCCTGGTCGTGCGCCTCGCCCTGGTCGGCGAAGCGATGTGCGCGGGGATGCTGGCGTGGTACGTCAGCACGCAGCCGACCGCCGTCGGGCCGATCTTCGCGTTGAGTGCGTCGTACGGGGTCTTCCGGGCGTTCGCGGCGCCGGCATCGCGTGCGCTCTACGCCGACGTCGTCGACGCGGACTGCGCTGCCGCGCCTCGTCGCCATGACGTCGGTGTCCTGGCAGTCCGCGCTCATCGTCGCACCGGTGCTCTCCGGCTTCCTCTACGTCGGGTCACCGACATGGCCGTTCATCGCCGCCGCCGTCTTCGCGATCGTCGCGACCTTCTCGACGCTGCTCATCAAGGTGCAGTGGGGCCGCATCGGCTCGAAGGACGACGAGGAGCCCGCGAGCCTGCACACCGCGCTCGAGGGACTCCGCCTCATCCGGCGCACGCCGATCCTGCTCGGTGCGATCTCGCTCGACTTGTTCGCGGTGCTCTTCGGTGGCGCAGTCGCACTGCTTCCCGCGATCGCGGAGGATCAGCTCGGCGTGGGTGCGGTGGGGCTCGGATGGCTACGTGCTGCGGCCGGCATCGGCGCTGCGGTCATGGCCACCACGCTCGCGCTGCGGCCCGCTGAACCGACACGTCGGGCGCACGTTGTTCGTGGTCGTGGGGATCTTCGGCGCCGCCACCATCGTGCTCGGCGTCACGCACAGCTTCGCCGTCGCTTTCCTCTCGTTGATCGTCCTCAGCGCCGCGGATGCGGTGAGCGTGTTCATCCGCGCGACGCTCACGCCCGCTCGTCACGCCCGCGTCCGCGCGCGGACGTGTGCTCGCCGTCGAGAACGTCTTCATCGGCGCGTCGAACGAGCTCGGTGCGTTCGAGTCCGGCGTCGCGGGCCAGCTCCTCGGCGTCGGCCCCGCGGTCGTGTTGGGTGGAGCGATGACCCTTGTCGTCGCGGCGACGTGGTCGAGGCTGTTCCCCTCGTTGCGCGACGTCGACCGGTTCCAAGACGCGCAGGAGGCGTCTGAGCGTCGTCGAGCCCGTGCGCGAGGAGATCGCGCCTCCTCTGGCGGCAGGAGGCTGACCGCGTGCGGGCATGGGCCGTCGGCAATCCCGGGCCGATCGCCACGCACCCGCTCGAGGCCGTCGAACGCGCCGAGCCGATGCCGGCGGCCGGGGAGATCCGGGTCGCGGTGAGCGTGTGCGGCGTCTGCCGGACGGATCTCCACCTCGCCGAGGGCGACCTGGTGCCGCGGCGCTTCGGGGTCGTGCCGGGCCACGAGGTCGTCGGTCGAGTCGATGCGCTGCGGCGCGGGCGCGACGCGGTTCTCGGTCGGCGACCGTGTGGGGATCGCGTGGCTGCGCCACACCTGCGGCGTGTGCCGCTTCTGCGTGCGCGGCGACGAGAACCTCTGCGTCGCACCGCGGTTCACGGGATGGGATGACGACGGCGGGTACGCCGAGTGGGCTGTCGTCGACGAGCGGTACGCGTACGCCCTGCCGAGCGAGTTCGACGACGAGCACGCCGCGCCGCTGCTCTGCGCCGGGATCATCGGGTACCGAGCGCTCCGACGATCGCGGCTGCCACGCGGCGGGCGCCTCGGCGTCTACGGGTTCGGTGCGTCTGCGCACATCGCCGCGCAGGTCGCGCTGTTCGAGGGCGCGACGGTGCACGTGCTCACACGATCGGCCGACGCGCAGCGGCTCGCGCTCGAGCTCGGCGCCGCGTCGGCAGGCGACGCCTACGACGCGCCTCCCGAACCCCTCGACGCTGCGATCCTCTTCGCGCCGGTCGGCGACTTGGTGCCCGTCGCGATGCGCGCGCTCGACCGTGGCGGCACGCTCGCGATCGCGGGCATCCACCTCAGCGACATCCCGACGCTCAGCTACGAGCGCGAGCTGTTCCAGGAGCGCACGGTCACGTCGGTGACCGCGAACACGCGGCGCGACGGCGAGGAGCTGCTCGAGATCGCGGCGAGGGCCGGGCTCCACATCGTGACGACGCCCTACCCGTTCGAGCGGGCGGGTGACGCGCTCGCCGACCTTGCCGCCGATCGAGTGAACGGCGCCGCGGTCATCAGGGTCGCCTGACGGCAGCGGCCCAGCGCGCGACGTGCCACACGATCGGAGGAGGGTGCGACTCGCTCATGGGTGCGTCGGGAAGTATGTGGCCGAGGAGGCGCGATGAGGCGGCGATTCCGCGATCGAGCCGATGCAGGCGTCGAGCTGGCCGAGCTCCTCTCGGCCTACCGCGGTGTGGACGGCGTCGTGCTCGGCCTCCCCCGGGGAGGAGTCGCCGTGGCGGCGCCGATCGCCGATGCGCTCGACCTCCCGCTCGACGCGTACGTGGTGCGCAAGCTCGGGGTGCCCGGTCACGAGGAGCTGGCGATGGGCGCGATCGCCTCGGGAGGCGTGGTGGTGTGGAACCCGGATGTCGTCGAGCCGCTGCGCATCGGGCAGGACCGGCGCGACGCGGTCGTCGACCGCGAGCGGGCCGAGCTCGAGCGACGCGAGCGCGAGTACCGCGGCGACCGCGAGCCCGTCGCGGTGCGCGATCGCGTGATGATCGTCGTCGACGACGGGCTCGCGACCGGAGCGACCATGGCCGCTGCAGTCGCCGCGTTGAAGGTCGCACGCACCGCGCCGCATCGTCGTGGCCGTGCCTGTCGCGCCGAGGGCCGCGATCGACGCGCTGCGAGCAGAGGTCGATGAGGTCATCGCGGTCGTCGTGCCCGATCGGTTCGGCGCGGTCGGTGAGTGGTACGACGACTTCAGCGCGACCACGGACGCCGAGGTCGTGGCGTTGCTAGCGCGGACGGCGTGACGACTGACGCGCGCCCGAGCGAGCTGCGTCCACAGCGCGCGATAGGTCGGGTACGTGATCTCCTCGGTCACCCAGCCCGAGCGCACGAGCTCTGCGTGCAGCTGGGGAAGGTGGCGCCACGGCACGCCCATGTCGACGTGGTGGGCGAGGTGCCAGCCCGTGTTGTAGGGCACGAACATCAGGCGGGCGATGCGGGTCTGGCGAACGACGTGCGTGGTGAGCCGGCGGTCCTTCGATCGCGTCATGCCCGCGTGCTCGGCGATCGCGCGCAGCCGGTTGCTGAGCTTCCAGAGCGACATCCACGGCGCGACCCAGATGACCGGGTACACCCACCACTGCCCGACGGCGATGCAGATGCCGAACAGCACCGCCTGCACGGCGACGATGCACCACGCCTCACGGCTCTTCGCGCGCACGGCTCGGCCGAGGCCCGCCATGTTCTTGTAGCCCGAGATGAAGAAGAGGTCGCGCGTTCAGCTTGCGCCGCATCGAGTCGGACGGGATCGGGTAGCCGGAGTAGAGGGCGAGGTCGGGCTCCTCGGGACCCATCTCGTCCTTGTGGTGTGCGAAGTGCACGCGCCGGTACGCCGTGAACGCCTGGAACGTCGGATAGGCGAGCAGCCACTTGCCGACGCCGTCGTTCAGCCACCGCCAGGTGAAGAGCAGCCGATGCGCCGCCTCGTGACCGAGGATGTTCAGCAGGCAGTGCCCGCGACCCATCCAGAGGAACGCGAGCACGTACGCCCACCACTGCCCGATGAGCATCGCGGCAGCGACGACACCGAACGTCTGGAGGAGGCACGCGATGACCGTGACTGCGCTGCGGGCGTTCGAGATGTCGACGCAACGATGCCCGTACGGCAGGCACGGGCATGCCCGACTGCTGCAGCCGGTCGGTCGGCAAGACGTCGGGAAGCAGCGAAGCGTCGGGCAGCATGGTCGTCGCGATGGCTTCAGTATTACACTTCTCAGATAGATGACGCAATCGAGTAATACCCGTGGTGCGGAGGCGGAACGGCCGCTCACGGCGCGGTCGATCATCGCCAGCGCGCTCCTCGGCACGCACCCACCCGTGCTGCGAGGGCAGCTGCTGGTGCGTCTGGTCGAGCTGTTCGGGGTGCCGGAAGGGACGACCCGAGTCGCGCTCTCGCGCATGGTCTCCGCGGGCGAGCTCACCGTCGATTCCGGGCGCTACGCGCTCGCGAGCCCGGCGCTGCTCGCGCGCCAAGCGGCGCAGGAGCGGGGGCGATCCAGCCCCGCAGGCCGGTGGGACGGCCAGTGGACGATGGCCGTCGTGACGGTCGATCGTCGTGGCGCCCCGACTCGGCTCGCGCTGCGCGACGCGGCGTCGGCGCTGCGGCTCGCCGAGCTCCGCGAGGGAGTGTGGATGCGCCCCGCGAACCTCGAGTGGCCGGCGGGTCACGAGCTCGCGGTCATCGGCGAGCAGTGCACGTGGATGAGGGCGGCACCCGAGGACCCAGTGGCGCTCGCGGCCTCGCTCTGGGACCTCGAAGGCTGGGCTTCGGAGGCCCGGGCGCTGGTCGCTCGCATGAAGCGGGGCCGCGCGAGCCTCGATCGCGACGACTTCGACGCCATCCCCGAGGGCTTCGTGACCTCGGCCGCGGTGCTGCGGCTGCTGCGCGCGGACCCCTTGCTGCCGACCGCGCTGCTGCCGAAGAGCTGGCCGGGCGCGGCGCTGCGAACCCGCTACGAGGACTACGACCTCGCGCTGCGGCGACTGCTGCGGGAGTTCTTCACGCCGACGCGCGACCACCCTTCCCCGCGAGCCGCACCCGGACGCAGCCCGGCTCGGCGCGCACCTCGAGCGGGCGGCGGGTGACGCGGGCGTAGCGCAGCACCTGAGCGGCGAGCACCTCGGCATCGATCTGCTCGGGCACGGTCAAGACGACCGGGCCCTGGGCGACGTCGCGCACCACGTTGCGGAGGACGCGCTCGAAGGCGGGGTGGAAGCAGACGGCTGCGGTGGCCATGCGCTCATGATGCAGGGGGGGTGGGACATTAAGTGCTCGCGGCCCGGCGGCGCACTGCGCCGCCCTGCGCCTTCACTCCGGCGCGATGGGGCCTCTCGTGGACTTCGCCCAGGTCGCGATCGACGCCTCGCCGGACGTGCTGCTGGTCATCGACACCGAGGGCATCCTGCGGTGGGCCTCCCCGTCGCTCGCGTCGATCGGGTACGACCCGGTCGGGCAGGTCGGCGTCCAGGTGCTCGACTACGTGCACCCGGACGACCTCGGGTACGCGCTGGGCATGTTGACCGAAGCGGTGCGGCGGCCCGGCGAGCACTCGCTCCCGGTGTTCCGGATCCAGCACGGCGCGGGGCACACGGTCGAGGTCGAGGCCTCGGTCGCGAACGTCGCCGAGAGCGACTTCGAAGGCCTTCTCCTCGTCCTCCGGCAGGTCGCGACTCGAGGCGTGCTCCCCGGCCGCCGGCGGGGTCTCGAGCGCCTGTTGCAAGAGGTCGCGGCCCGCTGCGCCGGTGCCGTCGGCGAGGACGTCGCCTCAGTGACGGACTGGGCGCTCGCGATGCTGGGCGAGTTTCACGGCGCGTCGAGCGTCGTGCTGGCTCGCAGCGAGGCTCACGGCGAGATGCGCATCGACCACGAGTGGCTCGCGCCCGGCGCGGTCTCCGCACTCGCCATCTCGCCCGAGATCTCGGTCGCCGAGCTGCAGTGGGACCATCGGAACCCTCCCGAGAGCGGCTTCTCGATCATCTCCGATGTCGACGTCGTGCGCCTCGGGCATGTCCGCCACGCACGACATGCTGCGGTCGCTCGGCGTGCGAGCAGCGGTGGACGTCGCGATCGTCGACTCCGGCACCACGATCGGAGTCCTGAGCATCCGGTGGGCGCACCCTGCCGACGCGCTTGCGTGGGATGACGGCAACGCGTCGCTCGTGCGCACCGCGGGCGACCTCCTGTGCCTGAGCGTCGCTCGTCAACGCGCGGAAGAGCGGCTTGCTCGCCTCGCGCACACCGATCCCCTCACCGGGCTGGCGAACCGCACCCAGCTCGCGTCAGCGATCCGCCTCGCGCTCGCGCGACGTGACCGTCGCCCGGGGCAGCCCTCACTTCTCTTCTGCGATCTCGATGGCTTCAAGGGCGTGAACGACGAGTTCGGTCATGCGGCCGGCGATCGCACCCTCGTCTCGGTCGCCCGTGCAGTGAGCGCGGTCGTCCGCAAGGGGGACCTCATCGCTCGCGTCGGGGGAGACGAGTTCGTCGTGCTCTGCGGCGAGCAGGAGGGGCCCGGCGAAGCGGTGGACGTCGCGGAGCGCATCCGGGGCGCGGTCGAGGCGCTCGGCCCCGCGGAGGGAGTGCCGTTGCCGCTCAGCGTCAGCGTCGGTGTCGCGATGGCAGAGCCCGACGACGACGAGGACTCGCTGCTGCGGCGGGCCGATCACGCGATGTACTCGCGCAAGCACGGGCTCAGGACGGCGGCCAGGGCGAGGTGACGAGCAGCGCCACGGAGGCGAGCAGGATCACGATCGCAGTGGCGATGAGCCCGTAGCGGGCCGCGTGCAGCTTGAAGTGCCCGCTGATGCCGACGAGGAACAGCACGGTCGCGAGGAAGACCGTGATGCGGACGTAGCGGTCTGCGTGCTCGGCCGACGTCGGCGCCGTCCGAGCGGCGAGCTCGTTGGCCTTCTGGTCGAGCGCATGCGCTTGCTCGAGCTCGGGCTGCTTGTACTCGGGCATGTACGTCGGTCCCCGGTGGGGCATCGACGTCGTTGAACGGATCGGCTGCGATCCACGCGTTGAAGGCGACGGCGAACTCGGGCCGGAAGCGGCGCTCGGCGACGTCAGCGCCTTGGATGTTGCCGGCGATGTAGGCACCGAACCACGCATTGAAGGCGAGCGAGTCGAACTCCTTGTTCGCGGCTGCAACGTCCAACGGCTTGGATGCCCTCGGTTCTCGCCGTGCTCGCCTGGCAGCGAGCTGCAGGCGTGATGCGGTGCTCCACTTCGCGGACGCGAACCCGGACCAGGCCGCCATGAGCGCGACCATGGCGAGCAGCGCGGCCTCGATGATCGTGACGATGCGGTCGCGCCCGGTCGGCTCTTGGTGCATGGTGTGCTCGCGGTGCTCCGCGATCTTCTCGCCGACCTCCGCAGGCCCGAGGCCGGCCTCGCCCACGCGCTCGCTTCCGCCGCTACTTCGGGTCGCGCCACATGAGCCACTGCGTGGGCCCGTTGTTCTTGTGCGTGACCTCTTGGCGCACTTCGAAGCCGAAGTGGCGGTAGTAGGGGACGTTCACGTCCTTCGACGACTCGAGGTACGCGCCCACACCCTCGGTGTCGCATCGCTCGAGCACCGGCCCGAGCACTGCGCCGCCGAGGCCCTTGCGTTGGTGGGCGGGATCGGTGCCGAGGAACTCGAGGTAGTAGTGCGGTTCCTTCGGGTGGTTCTTCTCGAGAAGGGTGAGCGCGCCCAGCGCGGAGACGAACTTCTTGACCCCGAACACGCTCAGGAAGGCGGGCGTCGCCTTGATGATCTCGGACGACGGCACCTTCCACTTGTCGGGCGGGGCCCAGATCGCGACCGCCTCGCACCCGTCAGTCACGTACACGTGCTGATGCGGCAGCTGGATCTTGCACATCAGCGTGAAGAACTTGACGCCCTTGTCGAAGGGCAGCTCCTGCGTCCCCAGGAGGAAGTTCATCACCGGGTCGTCGTCGAACGCTCTCGTCAGGCTCGAAGCGATCGGACCGAGGTCGGCTTCGGACGCGAGTCGCACGGTGTCAGTCACCGCCGGAGGGTAACGCCTCCGGATCGGCCGCGGCCCACACGCCGCCTACGATGGTGGCCCCGCAAGGGGACGTAGCTCAGCTGGAAGAGCACCTGCTTTGCAAGCAGGGGGTCGTGGGTTCGAGTCCCATCGTCTCCACCCGACAGGCGACGACTCAGCCTTGCTCGCCCATGTACTGCTGCATCCGCCGTTGCATCTCGTCGGCGTCGACGTCTTCGATGTGGGTGCTGATCATCCATTGATGACCGAACGGGTCTCGGACGCGCCCACCGCGGTCGCCGTAGAAGTGGTCGTTGAGCTCGTAGATCACCTCGCACCCGGCCGCGATCGCCCGGTTCCACACCGCGTCGACGTCGGGCACGTTGATGCGCCATCACCGCGGTGACCTTGCCCCCGACCGATGACGGTGCCGATCCGTTCTCTTCGCCCTCGTCAGTGACGAAGACGACCGAGTCGCCGATGCGGATCTCGGCATGGACCACGTTGCCGTCGGGATCGACGAACGAGTCCGCGATCGGCTCGGCGCCGAACGCCTTGCCGTAGAACTCGATCGCTTCGGCCGCTTGGTGCGCGAAGACGAGCCGAGTCGTGATCGTGTGGAGGCGGGCGGGGACTGGTTCGACCGTGCCGCTCATCACTCCATCATTGCCCGCCGCACCGGCTCGTACTCCGTGAGCGCGTCGAGGAAGGTCGTCGACCCGCGGCTTCGATGCGTCGGGCAGCCGAGTCGGTAGTAGAGCATCCGTCGTGTCCGTCGTCGTGAGGTTCGGCCCGGTGTTGTGGCCGAGCAGGAAGTGAGCGAGCAGCAGGTCGCCTCGACGACCGACGACTCGCTCGGAAGGGCCGAGCGGCGGCGGGTCGCGGAGCATCGTGATGTGGCCGCCCGTCTCCATGAGGGCGTCCGCGCCGCGCTCGCGGAACAGCGCTTCGTGCACGAGGTGCGATCCCGGCCACACCCAGAGCGCCCCGCTGTCGGCTTCGGTCTCGTCGCTGAGGAAGATGCCGGCGAGGAGAGTGAACGAATCGGGCGCGGCCTGGTCTGGGTGCTGCCGCACGTGCCCGTCGATGTGCGGACCGCCGGGGCGATGTGTGTTCGGCGGGATGTTCAGCGCGACCTGGATGTGATGGAGGATCAGCTCGAGGTGGTCGGGCGCGGTCGAGCTCCTCGGCGACCGCGAGCGCGCCCGATTCGGTGAGCGCCGCGTGCGCGGCGGGCAGCTCGCCGGGCGGGAGGAAGAAGAAGTGCTTGCCGACCGTGTCACCTGACGGCGGGTTCGCGGCGACGAGCCTGTCGATCTCCGCGTCGGCGGCCGAGAGCCACGCCTCGCCGACGACCTGGGGCACCACGAGATAGCCGCGCTCACCGAACTCCTGCAGCTGCGCGCTCGTCAGCACGCCTTCAGTCTGCGCGGCTCAGCCTGCACCAGACGTTCGCATTTGCAGGGCGCGGAGGAGAGACCACCGACAGCCCCGCGCGGCCAGAGCCTCGTCCTCGCGAGCGACGGCCTTCACTGACGGGACCGCGCGCGTGTAGCCGATCAACGCGAACACCGCCGCGAATGCGAATGTCCATGACGCGCCGCTGTACACACCCGCGACGAACATCAAGAGGATGGCGCAGTTTGGGCTGGCCATCCGGAGGAAGAACCGCCGTCGGTACGAGTCGGCGAGCCTGGCCTCGCTCGCGCAGCTCAGAGGGTGCTCGATCAGGCGGAACACTGCCATGACCACTGCCGCCACCACGACCGTGGCGATCACCGCACCCGTGTTGGTCACGGTGTCGACTGCTCAGGGTGACGAAGAGGAACATCCCCGTTGCGAGCGCCAGGAGGAGCACGAAACCGACGAACGCCTGACGCACCATGGTCAACGTGGTGATCTCGCCTGCATCCTTCCGGCGGCGAAGGCGTCCCAAGCCGTACTGCGGGATGACCACCGACCAACCCGCCCACGCACCGGCCCACCCCGGATCTTCAGCCACCGCTCTCACCGCTCGGACAGCTGATGAAGTATCCGCTGTCGTCGAAGCCGAGGTTGCAGTCTCGCGTCGTGCCGTCTTCGAACAAGACGTGGATCGAGTCGACGTCGACTGGCTGATGGTCGAAGAGCACGAAGGCGTGATCGTGTGCGTCGATCGGGATCGGGACGACAGTGCCATCGGCGAGCGACACGTCACCGCGTCGACCTCGGGTGCTGCGAGGGCCGCTACGAACCAGAACGGATCCTCGGGCTGCGAGCTGCGCACGACTTCGAACGGCATCGCGCGGTCGAGCGGCGCGAAGCACTCCGGCGTCGTGTTGGTCCCGTTCGTCCCGTCGTTCGGGTCGAGGACGAACGATGCGCACGTGTCGCCCGCATCGTCGGTGCCGCCCCGCATGGTCCACGTCACCGACTCCCATGTGCCGGTGCCGACTGGTGCGAGGTCATCGGCGGAGATCCCCGTGTCGCTCGCGTTGCCTTCGAGGATCGCGTCTGAGCGGCCGTCCGCGTTGAGCTCGACGACATCGTCGGGTGCGGGAGCGGTGACGGCGGCCTCGACTCCGAAGTCCCAGAGCTCGAGCGACCATGTCGCGTAGACGGGTTGGAAGACGATCCCGCCTGACCCATCTCCGGCGGCGGGTGGTTCTGGGTTGTCCGGCTCGACCAGGATCTTGCGGAGACGGCCTTGCGCATCGACGTCGATCGTCGCCGTCGCCGGGGACTTCGTCACGAAGCGGCTGATCGGAAGGCTGTCCGGAACGCCGGCCGGGAGGACGAGGCGAAAGCGTGTCGTGACGTCGCCGTGGCTGTCGCCGCTCCCGCGTCGTCGACTCGTGACGCGGCCGCCCGGAGGTCCGCGACGAGCGAGACGGGATCGGTCGGGCTCGGAGGCCTGCCGTCCGCATCGGGCACGTGCACCCAGGACCGGCCGGTGGTCGTGTCGCGACCGACGAACGTTCCGCCGTCGGCGGTGACGAGCAATGTGAACGGGGCGCTTCCCGTCACCTCGACGAGCTGCAGCGCGCCGGTGAGGAAGTCGACGACGCCCTCACCGGGAGTCGTCACGACCTCGTTGGGCGACTCGGGGCCGATGTAGGACTCGAAGTGGACTCGGGCAGTGAGCAGGCTGGGCGCGACGTCGCTCGACTCGCCCGCCACGACGCGTTGATCGCCGCCACCGCCTGAGCACGCGCCCAGCGCAGCAACGAGGACGAACGCGGCCACCACCTGCCGCAACCCCACCACGGGGTCGCAGGTTACCGATCGAGGTAGGCGTCGATGAGGGAGGCCTGGGCGCGGAGATCGGCGGCGTCGTCGGGCCGCCCCAACGCCTCACGCTCGTCCGCGGCGGCGAGCAGCTCGGCCTGCTCGCGCTCGATGATCGAACGCACCTCGGCAGCGGACAGCTCGCGCCGAGCGACCTCGGTCGTCCCCGCTGCCGCGGCGAGCGAGATCGGGCCACGCGGGGGCTCGACGGCTTCGGCGTTCGCGAGCGCGCCGAGCGTCGCTCGCAGCACCGCGACCCGCGAGGAGTCGCGTGCCTTCATCGCCTCCTTGAGGTCGGCCTGCATCTGGGCGCGGATGTCCAAGGGCGGCGACGGTACCGGGATGATGAACTTCTGTCGTGCGACATGCGCGCGACGACGCACTCGACAGCCTCGAGCCCGTGCTGGTGCAGCTGCGGCAGCTCCCGGAGCTGACCGAGCGATCGCGGGGCACCTTCTACAAGAAGAGCCAGGCCTTCGTGCACTTCCACGAGGACCCCGCCGGTCTCTTCGCGGACGTGCGGCTCGTGCGGGGCGCGGAGTTCACCCGCGTGCGCGTGAGCACGAAGGCCGAGCAGCGTTCGTTCATGACAGCCGTGCGCTCCGCCCTCGCCGGCTGACCGATTGCTCACTCGGCCGCGTCCTGCTGTATCCGAGTGAGCAAACGGTGTGGGCGCCTAGGCCGTGATGCCGTACCAGGCGCGGCGCTCGATCGTGTCGGGCTCGAGGCGCCAGGTGTGCACGAGCCCGTCGACGACGTCGGCGACCCAGATGAGGGTGAGCTTCTCCTCCTCCTCGTCGGGAAGCTCGAGGTGCGAGCCGGTCGTGTGACCGACCACGGCGACCCACTTGTCTCGTCGGCCGATCGCGTGCTCGTAGATGTGGTAGCTCGGCCACGACCCGGCGTAGCCGTGCCACGCCTCGATGTTCTCGTCACGCCCGACGAACGGCGCTTCGTCGAACACCTCGAGCGAGTGGTCGGGCGCCATCAGGCGGCCGAGCCCTTCGACATCGGCAGCGTTGATGCGGGCGATGAACTCACGCACGACGCTGACGTCGTCGGTCTTGACGTCGTCCATCGGGTCCTCCCTCGACCTGACGTTTCAACCTGTCGAGGCTTTCTTCCCACATCGGGGCGAAGGACTGCAACCACCCGTAGTAGATGTCGGCGAGGGGATGAGGATCGACCTGGTACTTCCACTCCCGACCGTGCTCCTCGGCCCGCACGAGGTCGGCTTCGCGCAGCACCCGCAGGTGCTTCGACACCGCGGGCCTGCTGATGTGCGGGAAGCGGCTCGCGATCTGCCCCGCGTTCGCGCCGGGCTCGTCGCGGAGCAGCTCGAGGATCGCGCGCCGCGTCGGGTCCGCGAGGGCCGCGTACGCCGCGTCGCGAGCGTCAGCCCTCGACACGGAGCCGCAACGCTTCCACCTGCTTGTTGGTCCAGCCGCCTTCGAAGCCGCGGAGCATCTCGCGCACCCAGGGCGCCCATGCGCTCGAACCCGTGGTGGAACAGCTCGACGAGCGTGCCCGAGCCCGACGGCGTGAGGCGGATCGTGATGAGCGCGGGCACGGGCCAGCCGTGGCCGATCCAGTCCTGCTCGAACGTGAGCTCGTGGGGCGGGTCGAACACGAGGACCTTCCCGACGAACCGGAGGTCGGGCCCGCCGGCATCGGTCTCGACGGTCGCGCCGACGACTGGCTCGTAGGCGACGAGCGTGTGCCCGGTGCCGTACCAGCTGCGCATCGACTCGAACGACTCGAGCTCTTCCCACACCCGTTCGGGCTTCGCGTCGATCCACGTGCACCGACGAACCGAGAGCGGAGAGATTTGCGTCACCATATGGTTACATGTAACCAAACGGTGACGCTTTTGTCGAGCGAATTCCCAAGTGGGAGGCTCCCCCGATGGCGACATGGGGTGACCTCACGAGCTCGGACCCGGCCATGGCCGACGCGGGCCGCGGACTGCTCTACCAGTTCGGCGGGGTCGGGCTCGCCTTCCTCGGCACTGTTCGCAAGGACGGCGTCGCTCGCCTGCATCCCGTGTGCCCGTTGCTCACCACCGATCGCATGTACGTGTTCGTGGTCCCGTCGTCGAAGCGCAACGACCTGCTTCGCGACGGCAGGTGCGCGCTGCACTCGTTTCCGTGCGCAGACAACGAAGACGCGTTCGGTGTCACGGGTCGGGCCACGCTCGTCGAAGACGCTGCGACATGGCAGCGACTCGCGGACCAGTTCGCGGCCGAACGTGCCGGCATCGGAGGCCCGAGGCCCGCCGACGAGGATCTGCTCTTCGAGATGTCGATCGACTCGTGCTTCGTGACGCGCACGACCGGTCACGGCGACCCTGATCCCCAGCATCAGCACTGGCGCGCCTGACCGGCGCGAAGATCGCTCGGTGCGGCGCCGGTTGGTCATCGCCGCCGTCTTCGCGCTGATGCTCAGCGCCGTGGGGTGTGGCGACGACAGCGGTAGCGACGCCGGCGGCACGTTCACGCCCGAGCACACGGGGGTGCTCACGGTGATCACGTCGCTCCCGGCCCCGGGGTTCTGGGATGGCCGCGCTGGCGAAGGCGGGGCACACCGTGTCCGGGCGGCAGCGCTCCGCCTAGCCCGCTCGTTCTCTTGGCGGAACGTTGTCTGGGAGACAACCTGGCGCCAAGAAAACCAGCCAGGCCGCTCGGCTTAGCTCAGCGCCAGTGGTGGACGTCGATCAGCCTGCGCACGACTTGGTCGAAGCGCGGCTTGTCGAGCGCGCCTCCCTCGCGACGTACTGCGGTCGGATCGACGAGGAGCAGCCGATCGAGCTTCACGTACGACGGGCGCCCTGAGCTGTCCCACGGGCCCGTGCCGATCTCCATGTTGTCGGGATGCTCGGTGTGGTCCTTCGACGTGAGCTGGATCGCGACCAGCCGATCGTGATCCCACCCGATCACGAGGACGGGCCGGTCCTTGCCTTGGCTCGGGTCGTCTTCGTAGGGCACCCACGTCCACACGACCTCACCCGGGTCGGCGTCGCCGTCGGGATGGGGCGCGTAGGTGATCGACGGCTTGGTGTCGGGCCGGGTCGTGACCACGCCCACGTGCGCCGTCGGCTGTGAAGACCGCGTCGACGGCGTCGGTTCCGCTGTCGCGGCCGCACGAGCGACCGGAGCATCCCGATGATGCGCCCCACGGTGTCAGGCTCGCACGGTCTCAGGCAGGCACGAACGCGGGCCGGCGCTTCGAGCTGATCACGCCGGTGTCGAACCCGGAGAGGTGGAGCCCGCCGTGGAAGCGCGCGTGCTCGATCTTCAGGCAGCGGTTCATCACGACATCGAGCCCCGCATCGTGCGCCTTCTGCGCGGCCTCGAGGTTGAACAGGCCGAGCTGCACCCACATCGTCTTGGCGCCGTGCGCGATGACCTCGTCGGCGACGCCGGGCAGGTCCTCGTTCTTGCGGAAGACGTCGACGAGGTCGACCGTCACCGGCAACGCCTCGAGCGAGGGATACACCTTGTGGCCGAGGATCTCGTCCGCGCCCGGGTTGACGAAGTAGACGTCGAAGTCGGTGCTCGACGAGACGAGGTACGTCGCGACGAAGTAGCTCGGTCGGGCCGGGTTCGCCGACGCGCCGTAGAGAGCGACCGACTTCGTGCGTTGGATGATCGCGAGGCGCTCGCGAGCGCTCGGTGGGCTCCACTCGCTCACGCTCCGGCCGCCTTGTCGAGCGCGCGGTCGATGTCGCGGATGATGTCGTCGACGTCCTCGATCCCGACGGAGATGCGGATGAGGTCGGGGCTCACGCCCGCACCGACGAGCGCGTCGTCGTCGAGCTGCTGATGCGTGGTCGATCCGGGATGGATGACCAGAGTGCGGGTGTCGCCGATGTTGGCGAGGTGGCTGCACATCTCGACCGCCTCGGTGAAGGCCTGGCCCGCCGCGCGTCCGCCGTTCACACCGAACGCGAACACCGCGCCGGCGCCCTTCGGCAGGTACCGCTTCGCTCGCTCGTGGTAGGGGGAGTCGGGAAGGCCCGCGAACTTGACCCACGACACGCGGTCGTCCGCGGCGAGGAACTCGGCGACGGCCTGTGCGTTCTTCACGTGCTGCTCCATGCGCAGCGCGAGCGTCTCGAGCCCCATGAGGAAGAGCCACGCGTTGAACGGCGACAATGACGCACCGAAGTCGCGGAGCTGCTCGACCCGGAGCCGCATGCAGAAGCCGTACTCGGCGAAGTTCTCCCAGAACCGGAGCCCGTTGTACGACGCGACCGGCTCGGTCATCTGCGGGAACCGACCCGAGTCCCACGGGAACCGACCCGACTCCACGACGATGCCGCCGAGCGACGTGCCGTGCCCACCGATGAACTTCGTCGCCGAGTGCAGGACGATGTCGGCGCCGTGCTCGATCGGGCGGCACAGGTACGGCGTCGCCATCGTGCTGTCGACGACGAGGGGGAGGTCGGCCGCGTGCGCCACGTCCGCGAGCCCGGCGAGATCGGCGATCGAACCGGACGGGTTCCCGATCACCTCGGTGTAGATCGCCTTCGTGTTCGGCCGGACCTCCGCCGCGTATGCGTCGGGCTCGTCGCTCTTGACGAACGTGGTGTCGACGCCGAGACGGCGGAGCGAGACGTCGAGCAGCGTGCGGGTGCCGCCGTAGAGCTGGGCGCTGGCGATGATGTGATCACCCGCGCCGGCGAGGGCGGTGAACGTGAGCAGCTCGGCTGCTTGCCCGCTCGACGTCGCCACGCCGCCGATCGCGCCTTCGAGGCTCGCCACGCGCTCCTCGAAGCTCGCGACGGTCGGGTTCATGATGCGCGTGTAGATGTTCCCGAACTTCTGCAGCGCGAAGAGGTCGGCCGCGTCGGCCGAGTCCTCGAACACGAAGGCGGTCGTCTGGTAGATCGGGACGGCACGCGCCCCCGTCGTCGGATCGGGTCCCGCACCCGCGTGCACCGCCCGGGTGCGAAAGCCGTAGGTCTCCTCAGGCACTGCTCCCCCTCAGCTGAAGTCGGGCCGACCTCGGTTCGTGCGCTTCAGCTCGAAGAGCCCGGGCACGCGAGCGAGCTTCTCGACGGTGTCCCAGATCTCGACTGCCTCGGCGCCCCGCGGGATGCGGTTCAGCACCGGTCCGAAGAAGGACGTCTCTTCGATCGTGCCGGGAGCGAAGGTGATGATCGGTGTGCCGACGTCGTTGCCCGTTCGGCTCAGCGCGAGCGCGGTCTCTTCGCGCAGCACCTCGTCCCACTTCTCGTCGTTCGTCGCGGCGGCGATGTCGCTGCCGAGCCCTGCCGCTTCGATGGCCTCGTCGATGAGCGAGTAGTTGCCCTCGCGGATCTCGGACATGCTGCGGCCCTCGTGGTGCAGGCGATTGCCGAGCTCGGTGTAGAGCCGGCCCACGGCGTCGCTGCCGGCCGCGACCTTCGTCGCTGCCGCGGCTCGCAGCATCATTCGCCCGGCGCCGTGGACGCGTCCGTACGGGGAGGTCGGGTCCTGCTCGAACGCCTTGTCTTCGTTCACGATGCGCAGGCAGATGAAGCGCCAGTCGACGTCGTACGAACGCTGCTCGGCCACCTCGACGACCCACCGACTCGTCACCCACGCCCACGGGCACACCGGATCGAAGAAGAACTCGAGGTCGGCCATCGCGTCAGGCTACGGGAAGCCCGGCGGCCACCCACCCGGCGTACCCACCGAGCAGATCGGACACGTCGGTGAAGCCTTCGGCCTGCAGCGTGCTGGCCGCGATGCTCGACCGGTACCCGCCCTCGCAATAGGCGACGACCGGGCGAGCGCGGTCGAGCTCGTCGGCGCGACTGACGAGCTCCGTGAGCGGGATCGCGATCGCCCCATTGATGCGACCGAGCTCGACCTCGCCCGGGCGGCGGACGTCGACGAGCTGCACGTCGTCGTCGAGGATGCGAGTGAGCTCGCGCGCAGTGAGCCGCGACGACGAGTCGACGAGGTGAGGGTGGTCGAGCAGCGATCGCACAGGGTCGTCGAGCGCACCCACCACCGAGTCGAAGCCGATGCGGGCGAGGCGCACCCGCGCTTCGGTCTCCTGGCCCGGAGGGGTGATGAGCACCATCGGCGTGCCGGCCGCGATCACCTCGCCGGCGTACTCCGCGAACCGTCCGCCGAGGCCGACGTTGATCGATCCCCGCACGTGCCCCGCAGCGAAGTCGATGTCGTCGCGCGTGTCGAGGATGACCGCGCCCGCGGCGCGCCGCTCCATCATCTCGTCGAACGCGAGGGTCGGAGGAGGCTGCTCCTCGTCGAGGAGCTCGCGGGACTGGCGATTGAGGGTGGCGTTGAGAGCGAAGTACAGCGGCGCCGCAGCCTGTCCCTGCAGCACGGCATCGACGAACTGGTCCTCGGTCATGGGCGCGAGTGCGTAGTTCGAGCGCCGTTGCTCGCCGATCGTCGACTCCGTCTCGGTCGAGATGTGCTTGCCGCACGCCGAGCCGGCGCCGTGAGCCGGGAACACGCGGGTCGCGTCGGGGAGCACGAGCAGCTTCTCCCGAAGTGAGCGATACAGCTGTCGCGCGAGGCCGTCCGCGGACTCTCCCTGCGACGACAGGAGATCAGGTCGGCCCACGTCGCCGATGAAGAGCGTGTCGCCGGTGAGCACACCGTAGGGAACCTCGTCGCTCGCCCGCTCGCGCACGACGATGCTGATCGACTCGGGCGTGTGCCCGGGTGTCGAGAGCACGGTCAGCGTGACGTCGCCGAGCGACAGCACGTCGCCGTCCGCGAGCAGCTCGACCGGGTACTCGACCTTGCCCTCGGCCGCGGCGCCGAACGAGATCGCGGCGCCGCGTTCGGCGAGCTCGAGGTGGCCGGAGAGGAAGTCCGCGTGGAAGTGGGTCTCGATGACGCGCTCGATGCGGAGCGAGTGCTGTGCGGCGTCGACGACGTACTGCTCGACATCGCGCTGCGGATCAATGGCGACCGCACGGCCGGTGGTCGTGTCGCCGATCAAGTACGACGCGTGCGACAGGCACCCCAGGTAGTACTGGCGGAAGAACACCGCGGGTGAGCCTAATGAGGGTCGACTGAAGGCCTCCCGTAGAGGTGGAACGCGATCGCGGCTGCGCTGGCCACGCCGATGGAGTCGACGTCGGGCCGGATCGGGATGCGCATGCGGTGTTGGCAGGCCTCGAGCGCGCCCTCGGTGAGTCCGGGTCCTTCGGCCCCGAGCACAAGGGCGACGCGGTCGGCGTCGACGCGGCGCAGATCCTCGTCGCCTTTGGGCGTGAGGGCGACGAGCGTGAAGCCCTCGAGCTGTTCGAGAGACGACAGCCGAGCGTGGGGGAGGTCGAACACGGTCCCCATCGACACTCGAATGGCGCGGCGATACCACGGGTCGCAGCACGTTCGGTCGAGCAGCAGGGCGTGGATCCCGAGCGCGGCCGCATTGCGGAAGATCGCGCCCATGTTCTCGTGGTCGTTGATGCCCTCGAGCACTGCGACCACCTGCACCTGGGCGAGCAGCGCGTCCACGTCTGGGGGTGGTGGCCGGTGCGCGGCCGCGAGCACACCGCGGTGGATGTCGAAGCCCGCGATCTCGTTCATCACGGCTTGCGACGCGACGTAGACGGGCATCGGCGCGCGAGCCAGCTGATCGGCCAAAGGGCCGAGCGTCGTCCACCGCCGGTCGGCCACGAGCGCGGACCGAAGCAGGGGTGGGTGGCGGAGCAGACGCTCGACCACGAACGCTCCCTCAGCGATGCACACACGGTCGCCTTCGATCGATCGACGGAGCGCGGCGTCGTTGAGCGCGCGGTAATCGGCGACGCGCGGGTCGTCCGGATCGTCGATGGTCGTCGGCGTGCTCACGTGCCCGGTAGCGTCGCGCACAGTGCGGAGGTGCTCACGACCCGGTTGCGGGGCGCTGGCAGTGGTGTTGCTCGGCTTCGACGCGTCGCGCAGCCTTGCCTGGTTCGCGCCGCTGGACGACCAGGGCGCGCTGCACGGCAGCGAGCTGTGCCATCGTCACGCCGACTCGGTGCGAGTGCCGAAGGGCTGGTGGCTCGACGACCGGCGCGTTGCATCGCCGCAGCTGTTCAACCCACCCCCGAACCCGCCGGCGCCCCCTCCCGAACCGTTTGCTCACTCGAGTACGCCAGAGCCGGCTCCAGTGAGCAAACAGTCGTCGGCGCCGGCTCCCGAGGACCCGTTGCCGCTGGAAGCCGCCGCGTGGACCCCCCGCTTCGACAAGAGCGACGACCTGGACGGCCTGCTCGACGCGGGCAGCCCCTTGCTCGGGCGTGCCTTCAGTGGTCGGCCTCGCGCACCCCGTCCCTGACCTGTCCGTCTTGCGTGAGCAGCGGGCCGTAGAGGTCCGGGCGGCGATCACGGAAGAGACCCCACCCGGCGCGGTCGGCTCGCGCTTCGGCGAGGTCGAGCTCCGCGGTGATCGTCATCGCGCTCGTGCGGTCGGCTTCGGCGAGCGGTCGCCCGCGGTGGTCGATGATGAACGATGAGCCGTAGAACGTGAGCGCGCCCTCGACGCCGACTCGGTTCGCGGCCGCGAGGGCGACGTGGTTGCAGACTGCGTGGCCATCCATCGCGCGGCGCCACATGTCCGAGGTGTCGTTGTCGGACTGGTCGCCGATCTCGCTGCCGATCGCAGTCGGGTAGAGGATGATCTCCGCGCCGAGCAAAGCCATCGCGCGCGCCGACTCGGGGAACCACTGATCCCAGCAGATGCCGACGCCGATCGTGCCGTGCCGCGTCGACCAAGTCTTGAAGCCGGTGTCGCCGGGGTTGAAGTAGAACTTCTCCTCGTACCCGGGCCCGTCCGGGATGTGTGACTTGCGGTAGACGCCGAGCACGTTGCCGTCGTCGACGATCGCCACCGAGTTGTAGTGCGCTTGGCCCGCGCGCTCGAAGAACGAGACCGGAACGACCGTCCCTCGTCCTCTCGTGAGCTTCGCGATCGCGGCGACGCCCGGGTCGTCGTCGACCGCGCACGCCCAGGCGAACCAGTCCTGGTGCTCGGTCTGGCAGAAGTAAGGGCCTTGGAACAGCTCTTGCGGGAGCACGATGTCGGCTCCCGATCCGATCGCCTCGGACACGAGGTCGACCATGTCCGACACGTTGGTGTCTCGGTCGCTGCCGCATGCCTTCTGGATCACCGCGAGCACCGGCCGAGAGTTCACGGCTCCAGGGTACGGCTGGGCACCTGTTGCGTGATGCAGTGGATGTTCCCTCCGCCCAGCAGGATCTCGCGCGCGGGGATGCCGACGACGGCACGGTCGGGGAAGAGGGCGGCGATCGTCTCGAGCGCCTCGTCGTCGTGACGCTCGTCGAGCAATGGGACGACGACCGCACCGTTCGCCACGTAGAAGTTGACGTACGAGCCCGCGAGACGATCGCCCGCGGCGCGGGGCTTGGTGCCAGACACCACCTCGATGCCTGCCGCCTCCTCGGCGGTCATGAACAAGGGCCCCGGCGACGGAAGCAGACGGACATCGAGCGCCGGCCGCGTCGAGCCGCCTTCGAGCGTCGAGGGAGACCGCGTGCTGAGGGTCGCTCCGTTCGTCGGTCCATGTGAGCGCGACGACGCCCGGACGGACGAAGCACGCGAGGTTGTCGATGTGGCCGCTCGTCTCGTCGTTCACGACTCCGTCGCCGAGCCAGACCACCCGCTCGATCGCCGAGATGGTCACGCAGATGGCGCTCGATGTCGGCTGCGCGACAGTGACGGGTTGCGGTTCGGGTTGAGCAGGCACTGCTCGGTGGTGAGCACCGTGCCTTCGCCGTCGACGTCGATCGATCCACCTTCGAGCACGAGAGGCGCCCGGTAGCCGATGTCGCCGTGGTGCTCGAGCACCCGCGCCGCGACCGCGTCGTCCTGGGCCCACGAGTCGTAGAGCCCGCCCCACGCGTTGAACATCCAGTCCACGCCGCGGCGGGCGCCGTGGTCGTCGACGACGAACGTCGGGCCGACGTCGCGCATCCACGCGTCGTCGCTCGGCATCGGCACCACCTCGATCGCGGTCCGCGAGCTCCGCGCGCGCCGCGGCGCACAGGGCCGGTGCGACTCCCATCCAGACGTGCTCACTCGCCGCGATCGCCGCGGCGACGGCGGCGAACGCCGCTCGCGCGGGCGCGCCGCCTTCGCGCCAGGTGTCGCCTCGGTGAGGCCAGAGCATCCAGCAGCCCTCGTGGGGAGCCCACTCCGGCGGCATGTGGAAGCCGTCGGCGCGCGGTGTCGACTCCGTGACGCGTCACTCCACTGTCGAGCCGCTCTGGCGGATGAGCTTGGCGACGAGGGCAGTCCATCCCGTCTGGTGGGCGGCGCCGAGTCCCTTCCCGGAGTCACCGTGGAAGTACTCGTAGAAGGTGACGTGGTCGCGCCAGTAGGGATCGTGATCGAAGAGCGTGTGGCCGCCGTTCGACGGGCGTCCGCCCTCACCCATCAAGAACAGCGCGATGAGCCGGCGCGAAAGCTCGGCGGCAACGCCAGAAAGATCGGCGAAGTCTCCCGAGCCGGTCGGCATCTCGACCGTGAACTCAGGGCCGAGGTAATGGTGGAAGCGCTGCAGCGACTCGATCATGAGGTAGTTCACGGGGAACCACACCGGGCCGCGCCAGTTGGAGTTGCCGCCGAACATGCCGGTCGTGGACTCGCCCGGCTGGTAGCCCACTGAGTAGTCGTGGCCGTCGAGCATCAGCGAGACAGGGTGGGTCTCGTGGACCTTCGAGAGAGAGCGCAGCCCGTTCGCCGACAAGAACTCGCGCTCGTCGAGCATGCGGGCGAGGATGCGACGCAGCCGGTCGGGTCCGACGAGCGACATCAGCCGACGCTCGCCGGAACCCAGACGGTCCATCGTGAAGATGTTCGAGCACAGGTCGGGTCGGTTCTTCTGGAACCACTTCACGCGTTCGGCGAAGTCGGGGAGCGTGACGAACACCTTCGGCTCGATGGGCTCGACGGCGAAGAGCGGGATGAGCCCGACGAAGGAGCGGACTTTCAGAGGGATGGTCTGGCCCTTGATGCGCAGCACGTCGTAGAAGAACCCGTCGTCGTCGTCCCACAGCGAGAGGCCCTCGCCGCCCAAGTTGTTGGCCGCATGGGCGATGTAGAGGAAGTGCTCGAAGAACTTCGTCGCCACGTCTTCATACGCGCGGTCCTGCTGTGCGAGCTCGAGGGAGATCGCGAGCATGTTCAGGCAGTACATCGCCATCCAGCTCGTCGCGTCTGACTGCGCGAGCCGTCCGCCGTCGGGGAGCGGCGCGGACCGATCGAAGAGGCCGATGTTGTCGAGCCCGAGGAAGCCCCCCTCGAAGACGTTGAGGCCGTCGGCGTCCTTGCGGTTCACCCACCAGCTGAAGTTGATGAGCAGCTTGTGGAAGATGCGCTCGAGGAACTCGGTGTCCTTCTTGCCGGTGCGAGCGGCGTCGATCTTGTAGACGCGCCACGCGGCCCACGCGTGCACGGGCGGGTTGACGTCGTTGAACGCCCACTCGTATGCAGGTAGCTGCCCGTTCGGGTGCATGTACCACTCGCGGCAGAAGACGAGCAGCTGCTCTTTGGCGAAGTCGGGATCGACGATCGCCATCGGGAGCATGTGGAACGCGAGGTCCCACGCGGCGTACCACGGGTACTCCCACTCGTCGGGCATCGAGATGATGTCGGCGTTGTAGAGGTGGGTCCACTCTGAGTTGCGGCCGTTCTTGCGCGCGGGCGGGGGAGGCGGCATCGCCGGATCGCCCTCGAGCCACTCGCGCACGTCGTACCGGAAGTGCTTCTTCGCCCAGAGCAGACCCGCGATCGCGCGGCGCTGCACATCGCGCAGTGGGCTCCCGGGCGGCACGTCGGGTGCGAGGTCCTCGAAGAACTCGTCGGCCTCGGCCCGCCGCGCGGCGATGACCTCGTCGAAGTCCGCGCCCACCGACTCACCTTCGGGACGCACGTTCGTGAGCCGGAGGCGGAGGTGCACCGTCTCGCCCGCGGGCACGTCGAACTGGTACCAGGCGGCGCCCTTCGTGCCGAACTGCGCGGGGTTCACGGTCTCGGCGCCGTCGACGACGTGGTCGTTGATGCCGTCTTTCGGGAACGGCGTCGTGTTGTGCTCGCCCCAGAGCCGGCGGGCGTTCGTCTCGTTCTCGCAGAAGACGAGATGTGGCTCGCCGTCGCACACCAGCCAGCGGGTGCCGAGCGACCCGTGTGTGGTCTCGATCACGTTGTGCGCCACCGCGCGCAGCTGGGGATGGCGGTTGTCGCGGCCCCACGACCAGGTGTTGCGGAACCACAGCGTCGGGAGGATGTGCAATGGCGCGGACTCGGGACCGCGGTTCGACGCTTCGATCAGGATGCAGATGTCGTCGGGCGCGCCTTTGGCATAGGTGAGCTCGATGTCGAAGTAGCGCGACTCCTCGAACACCCCAGTGTCGACCAGCTCGAGCTCGTCGAGCTCGCGGCTGCGGCCTCGGTTGCCGTCGACCAGCGCGGCGTAGGGGAACTCGCGCTGCGGGTACTTGTAGAGCCACCGCATGAACGAGTGCGTGGGCGTGGAGTCGAGCGCCCACCAGTACTCCTTCGCGTCCTCGCCGTGGTTGCCCTCGGCGTTCGTCAGGCCGTAGAGGCGCTCCTTCAGGATCGGATCTCTCGTGTTCCAGAGCGCGAGACCGAAGCACAGGTGCTGCCAGTGGTCGCTGATCCCGCCGAGGCCATCCTCTCCCCAGCGATACGCGCGCGACCGTGCGTGCTCGTGGGGGAAGAAGTCCCACGCGTTTCCACCTTCGCTGTAGTCCTCGCGCACCGTGCCCCACTGACGCGCGGCGACATAGGGGCCCCAGCGACGCCACAGCGCCACCCGGTTGCGATCTTCCTCGAGACGTTGCTGTTCGGCGTCATTGACCATGGGTCGGCGCAGTCTACGAAGGACCCTCCGAGCCTGCCGGGGTAGCGTCGGTGCAGACAGCACGCGTGCAAGGGGGGACTCATGACCGAGCCGGCAATTCACCACGTCGCCTTCGCCTGCCGCGACATCGACGCCACCGTCCGCTTCTACGACGAGCTGATGGGGATGCCGTTGCTGCACACGGAGGTGAGCAGCGAGCCCAGGTCGGGCGGCTTCCTCCGCCACTTCTTCTTCGACGCGGGCGACGGCAGCTGCCTCGCGTTCTTCGACGTGCACGGCGTGGGCGAGCAGCCCGACTGGAAGAGCGAGATCTCGACCGGCAACGGCCTGCCCGTGTGGGTCAACCACGTCGCGTTCCGCTCGACCGAGGCCCGTCAGCAAGAGGTGAAGGAGCGCATGGCCGCGGCCGGCATCGAGCCGTTGATGGACATCGATCACGACTGGTGCCACTCGCTCTACTTCGTCGATCCGAACGGGATCATGGTCGAGCTGTGCCGCGACACGCCGGGCCTTCCCATCGATCGCGAGGAGGCGTTCAGCCAGCTCCACGCGATGCCGGCCGCACCCACGTCACGGTGACCGTCGACCGCGAGTTCGTCGGCCTGCCGTCCCCGATCATCGGCCGCGCCGGCGCGGGCGGTCATCCGTGCCAGGGCCTCTATCACCACGCTGCGGGCCAGCGACCGACGACCGCGTTCATCGCGACGCACTACAACGTCGACTTCAGCGAGCACTACCTGGCCCCGTACCTGGCGGAGCGCGGCTACGGCTTCCTCGGCTGGAACACGCGGTTCCGCGGCAACGAGGCCTACTTCCTCGCGGACCACACGCTCGCCGAGATCGGCGTCGGCGTGAAATGGCTGCGTGAGGAGGCCGGCGTCGAACGGGTGGTGCTGTTCGGCAACTCCGGCGGCGGCTCACTCATGGCCGCCTACCAATCGCAAGCGGTGAAGCCGTCGGTGACCCCGGCGCCGGGGCTGCGGATCGTCGAGCCGGCGCTCTCGCTCATGCCCGGCGACCTCTACGTCTCTGTTGCGTCGCACCCAGGACGTCCGGAGGTGCTGACCGCGTGGATGGATCCGTCGGTGACCGACGAGCACGAGCCGATCGGCTCCGATCCCGACCTCGACATGTACGACGAGCGCAACGGCCCGCCCTACCGCGTCGACTTCATCGCCCGCTACCGCGCCGCGCAGGTCGAGCGCAACCGCCGGATCAGTGCTTGGTGTCACGCCGAGCTCGGTCGCCTCGCATCGCACGGTGTGTCCGACCGCTTGTTCGTCGTCCGACGCACGTGGGCCGATCTGCGGTTCGTCGACGGTGACATCGATCCGTCCAATCGCACGGTGCCGCTCTGCTACGCCGGCGACCCGAGGCATGCGAACAGCAGTGTGTTCGGCATCGGGGCGGTGAACACGTTGCGCACGTGGCTCTCGATGTGGAGCCTCGACGACTCGCCGTGCAGCGCCGCGAAGCACTTGCCGGTGATCGACCTCCCTGCGCTCGTCGTGCAGGCCGACGCGGACGCGGGGGTGTTCCCGAGCGACGCACAGGCCATCTACGACGGGCTCGGCTCGACCGACAAGCGGCTCTTGACCTTGACCGGCGACCACTACTTCCTCACGCCCGACACGGCCCGCGACGAGCTGGCCGATGCCGTCGCGGGATGGGTCGGCGAGCGCAGCTAGGTGCAGGGAGTGCATCTGGGACCTTCGTCCCTGTTCAACCCAGGGTCCGAGCCGCATCGTGACCCCATGAAGGTCATGCTGATCGAAAGCGTCCCGAGCGGCGACCCGTCGGTCGCCGACGAGCTGCGATCTCGAGGTCACGACGTCGTCCGCTGCTACGAGAGCGACGGCGAGCCGTTCCCGTGCGTGGGGCTGACGTCCCCCGATCGCTGTCCCCTCGCGTCGGGTGATGTCGCGGTTGCGTGCGTCGTCCGAGAGTTCGGCGTGTTCGACCCGACGCCGTTCGAGGCCGGGGTGACTTGCGCGCTGCGGAACCGAGTCCCGGTGGTGGTGGAAGATCCTGCGATGTCGCCCTTCAACGGCTACGCGGTCGATGCCAGCGGTGACCTGGTCGGCACCGCTGAACGGGTGGCGACCGAATCTCTCGACGGCCACGCCGACGTGCTCCGATCGTTCTTCAGCGCGACGCCGGTCATGGACGTCGACGTGCGCCGCCGCGAGGGTGGTCTGAAGGTGACCCTCACGCTCGCGAAGAACACGCCCGAGTGGACGGTGCAGTACGTCATCTCACGCGCCGCCGGCGTGCTCCGTGAGTACGACCGCTACGCGCCGCACATCGACGTCGCCGTCAGGCGCGCCTCGTAGTCGTCCGCGAGAGACGCAGCGCGGCGGCACCGTCTCCGGTGAACGACGAACCGTGCATCACCGCGATCGTGGTCGGAGCGAGGTCGGCGAGGCGACGGATCGTGGGCGCGGTGGTCGCCGTGAGGCAGGTGGCGCCGAACATGTCCTCGGCTTGGCCGGCGGCGCCGACGATGTCGTCCGATGTCACCGGCGCGGGGTCGCCGAGGTTCGAGAACAGGTCGCCCGCGAACAGCGTCGCGGTGGTCTCGTCGTAGAGGACACGCGTGCGTCCCAGCCGTGGGGGACATGAGGCGTGTCGATGTGGCGCAGCCGGTGGGTGCCCAGCTCGAGCACCTCACCGTCAGCGAGCGGCACCGGCGGCCGGTCGCACAGGTCGTTCAGCGACACCATGCAGCCCATGAGGCCGTGGGCCACCTCCGCGCTCGGTGCTGCACTCAGGAACAGGTTCATCGCACCGCACTCGTCGGACTCGAGGTGACCGAACGTGATCCACCGCAGCTGCTCGACGGGCAGGATCGACGCGATCGCCTCGCTCACGAGCGGGAACATCGCCCGCGGACCGGTGTGGAAGAGCAACGGCTGGTCGTCGTCGATGAGGAACTGGTTGAAGGTGAAGCCAGTCGGTCCGACCTCAGGCACGAAGGTCGAAAGTCGATACGTCTTGTCTGCGATCTCGGTGATGCGTGTCTCCATCACAAGTCCTTTCAGAGGCGTGTTGGTCAGAGGGGGAGTGGGTTGCTGAGGATGCCGTCGCCGTGCTCGCGCTCGGCAAGGGTGCGAAGGAACTCGACGGCGTCGATCGTCACGGTGTCGCCACCCTCGCCGTACTTGAAGCTGCCGCCGGCGGGGCCGGTGAGGTGGAGCGTGAAGGGCACGTCGTAGACGGCGGCCCACTCGGCCACGTAGTCCTCCATGAGACGGCCGTCGTGCTCGGCGTCGAAGTCGAGCCCGTACCCGATGGCCTGGCAGATGTCGACGCGGTGCATCCAGACGTCACGGGTGAAGCCGACGTCGAACAGGTAGGACACGGGCTGCTTCCCGATGATCGGGAGGTTCAGCACCTTGAGGTTGGCGATCGGGCGGGGGAGCTTCGTACGAGCCTTCACCGCTTTGGGGTAGGTCGACTCCCACTCGGCGATGAGCTGCTCGGTGGTGAGGTCGGCGCGCTCTCGCACCTGGACCTCGTTCATGCCGTCCCACCAGAACTGCCCGCCGATCTCAGCCGTCACGGGCTTGCCCTTGCGCTTCTGGCGCAGGAACTCGCGGGGCGACACCTGGCCCGCGGCCGAGCCGACGACGTGGGCAGCCATCGCCCGCACGTCCCACAGGGTGCAGTCCGTCGGCTTCGACCAGTCCTCGGCAGCGATGCTGCGCATGAGCGCCGCGAACTTCGCGTTCTCGGCGGTGGCGAGCCGCATCGCCTCGTCGTGACCGATGCGCGGGATCGTGGTGACGTCGCGGATGGTGGTCATGGTCATCGTGCTGCCTTTCGCTGGTTGTTGTGAGGTGCTGTCGATCTCGGTGAAGAACATCGCCACGATGCGGTCGGTGAGCCCGACCCAACGGTCGCCGCCCGGGTCGTTCGCCATCTGCTGGTCGGCGATGCCCGCGACGAGCGTCGTGAAGAGGTCCATGTCGGCCTGGTCGGTGATGCCCGCCGCCGCGAGACGCGAGCGCGCGATCTCGTAGAACTCGATGGCGACGGCATACGACGCGGCCGATGGTTCGAACCCGGGGATGTGGCGCTGGAACATGAGGACGTAGCGCACGATGTCTTCGTTGCAGAAGTCGAGGAGCAGCCGGGCGAGCTCGAGGACGCCATCGCGCGGATCGTCGTTCGAGGGAAGCGCCCTCGCGCGCTCGACGAGCGCCCGGTTGCCCTGTTCGAACATCGCGTCGTAGAGGGCGTGCTTCGAATCGAAGTAGGCGTAGAGCGACGGCTGGCGCAGCTCGACCATGTCGGCGAGGTCGCGGAGCGAGATCCCGGCGAGGCCGTCGCGGTGGGCGAGCGTCCAGGCGGCCGCGAGGATCTGCTCGCGCTTGGCCTCCTTGCGTCGGACCCGGGGATCAGCCTTCTCTATCACTGATAGGTTTTCTATCAGTGATAGATAACCCTCGTCAAGGGGTGTATTTCAGGCGATCGTGATGAGCCTGTCGAGCACCTCTTCGAGGAGCGCCTTCCGAGCGTCCGCGGCGTAGTGCTCGAGCGTGATGTCGCCTTCACCGGCGGGCACGAGCTCGATCGTCAGGCGCTCCCCGTCGTCCTGGCAGCGCACGGTGGCGACTCGTCGCTCGTACGACCGGTCGAGGCCGATCGCGACCCGCAGCAGCGCGGCGAGCGTACGCACGAGCTTCTGGTCATCGGGCCACAGCCGGGAGAAGGCTTCGTGCTCGGGCTTCGGCGGGCTCTTCCGGTGGTAGCGCGCGACCTGGGCGATGATCTCGATCTCGCGATCGGTGAAGCCGGTGAGGTGCTCGCTGTTGCGGATCACGTAGTACGTGTGCAGGTGGTGCTTCGTGTGTGAGATGAAGAGCCCGACGTTCGCGAGCAGCGCCGCGGCTTCGAGGTACTCGCGCGCCGCCTCGTCGAGCCCGTGCACCTGCGCCGTCGCGTCGAACAGCGCGAGGGCGAGGCGAGCGACCTCACGCGAGTGATCAGGACGCTCGTCGCACTGCTCCATGAGGTGCAGCACGCTGGCGCGTGAGAGGTCGCGCAGATGGTGCAGCGTGCCGCCACGCGAACGCTGCACGGTGTCGAGCAGCACGCCTTCCCGCAGAGCGTTCTCGGAGATGACGAGTCGCTCGGCGTCGTACACGTGCATGACCTGCTCGAGGATGATCGCGCCGCCGAGGATGATGTCAGCCCGTCGCGGGTCGAGGCCGGGAAACGACTTGCGCTTGTCGACGGTGTCGACGAGCAGGAGGCGCCCGACAAGTTCGTCGAGCTCGTCGCGCGTGAGCTCGAAGTTGTTGAACGTGACCGGCGACGCTTCCTCCCGGTGCGCCGCGACCATCTCGGCGATCGCCATGATCGTGCCCGAGCTACCTACGAGCACCTCGAAGCCGAGCTCGTGCACCTCGGGCACGAATGGCGCGAGCGCACTCCTCACGAACTGACGGCACGCTCCGACCGCGGCCGGATGCACACGCTCGCCCCCGAAGAACCGCGTGGTGAGACGGATGGCGCCCAGCTTCAAGCTCCGCGAGGCGAGCACCTCGCCCCTCTCGCCGATGAGGAGCTCGGTCGAGCCACCACCGATGTCGACGAGCATGAGCCGCTTGTCGAACACGGGCACGGCTTGGAGCACGCCGAGGTGGATGAGTCGGGCCTCCTCGACGCCCGAGATGACCTCCACGTCGACGCCGGCCTCGTCGTGGGCCCGATGCACGAACACGTCGTTGTTCTCTGCCTCGCGGACCGCGCTCGTGGCCACTGCGCGGATCGAGGCGCCCTCCGCCTCCGCCACCCTCCGCATGCGATCGAGGGCATCGATGCCGCGGTCCATCGCGTCCTCGGTGAGCTCCTTCATGTCGCCCGGACCCGACCCGAGCCTCACCATCTCGCGCTCGCGGGCGACGACGTCGAAGCGGTCGTTGGGCGCGATCCGGGCGACGACGAGATGGATCGAGTTCGTGCCGATGTCGATCGCCGCGAGCGCCGCGTCGGGGGCGGTCCCGCGCTCGTCGGTGGCAGAGCCGCCCGTCATGGTGCCGACGCTACGCTGCGCCCCGTGGTCACAGCGTTCGTGCTGATCAACGCGGACCCGTCGCGCATCGCGACGCTGGCCCAACAGCTCTCCGACCTGAAGGGCATCGGCGAGGTCTACTCGGTCGCGGGCGACGAGGATCTCGTCGCGATCGTGCGCGTCCAGCACCACGACGAGCTCGCCGAGGTCGTCACGCAGCGGATCTCCGCGCTCGAGGGCATCGTCGCGACGCGCACGCTGATCGCGTTCCAGGCCTACAGCAAGCACGACCTCGAAGCCATGTGGTCGATCGGCTGGGAGTGAGACACTCCCATTGGCCGGAGTGAGCAAGTCCTTCGGCGAGGAGGGCGGGCGTCTCGACTACGGCTCCTACCTCGAGCTCGAGACCCTTCTGTCGGCGCAGCATCGCCGCACCGACGCACACGACGAGCTGCTGTTCATCACCGTCCACCAGGTCTACGAGCTGTGGTTCAAGCTGTTGCTCTTCGAGCTCGAGGCTGCTCGCGACGCGATGCTCGAGGGTGACGTCGCGATGGCGCGTCATGTGTTCCGTCGCGTCCGGGTGATCGAGAGGTTGCTCGTCGAGCAGGTCGACGTCCTCGAGACGATGACACCGCAGGACTTCATGGTGTTTCGCTCCGAGCTCGAGCCCGCGAGCGGGTTCCAGTCGGTGCAGTTCCGCGAGATCGAGTTCCTCAGCGGCCTGAAGGATCCCCGCTACCTCGAGCGAGTCCACACCACCGAGGGCGAGCGCGTGCGGCTGCAACGCCGGCTCGAAGAGCCGTCGCTCTGGGACGCGTACCTCTCGCTGCTCGAGCGGTGGGGCAACCCCGATCTCACCGAGGTGCTGCTCGACCGAGACCGATACGGACCGCTCTTCGAGCTGTCGGAGGACCTTCTCGACCACGACCAGGCGTTCGCGATCTGGCGGGTGCGGCACGTGACGATGGTCGAGCGCCAGATCGGCGGGCGGCCGGGCACCGGCGGCTCGACCGGGGCGGCGTACCTGCGCAGCACCGTCGACCGTCGGTTCTTCCCGGAGCTGTGGGCGGTGCGCGACCGACTGTGAGTCAGGGCTCGGTGTCGGCCTCGAGGAACGTGGCCGCCTCGGCTTGCTCGACCGGGTCGAGCGGACGCATCGCCAGGTCGATGCCCGACCAGATCGTCTGGGCGCTCGGATAGAAGAGGATCGGGACGATGATCGCCACGGCGAGCCCCGCGATCGTCACCGGCACCACCCTGACGTGGGGGTAGGTCACGATCGTCCCCACGACGATGATCAGGAGGAAGAGCCCGAACGTCACGACCATGTTGATGGTGGTGCTGCCCAACGAGAAGCCCTCGTGGCGGATGAGCTTCAGCCCGCAGCGGGGGCACCGGTCCTTCATCGTGAAGAACGACTTGAAGACGTGGCGCCCCCCGCAGCGGGGGCACCGGTGCACGAGGCCGCGGAGCACCATGCGGGTCGGTGACACGTCGGGCGGCGCCGGATCGGTCATCTCGGGAATGTCACACCCCCGGTGCACACTCGCCGCATGGACTCCCGCCGCATGGTGATCATCGGCTCAAGGCCACTAGGATGCACCGGTCCAATTGAACCCTGCTCCGCGGTCGCGGGGCCCCGGCGCCGCCGGGTCCGGAGGGAGGTGTGCTCGCGATGCGAGCCTACGAATTGATGGTCATCGTCGACGCCGAAGTGGACGACCCCGGCGTGCAAGCGGTGATCGACCAGGTCAAGGAGCAGATCGCCCTCCGCTCCGGCGACGTCAAGAAGGTCGACCTGTGGGGCCGTAGGCGGTTCGCCTACGAGATCGACCACAAGCACGAGGGCACCTACGTCGTGCTCGAATTCGTCGCCCCGGGCACCGGGCTCGACGACCTCGAGCGCTGGCACCGGCTCGCGGACCCCATCGTCCGCCACAAGCTCATCCGCCTGCCCGACAGCGAGGCCGCCAAGCGCGGGCTGCTGGCGGCGGGCACGCCGGCGACCGCCGGCTGAACGATCCGGAGCGATCGACATGGCAGACAACAGCATCACCGTCATCGGCAACATCACCCGTGACCCCGAGCTGCGGTTCACGAACAGCGGGCGTCCGCAGGTCTCGTTCGGCCTCGCGGTCAACCGCCGCTACCAGCAGAACGGCGAGTGGGTCGAGCAGACGAGCTTCTTCAACATCGTCGCCTGGGCCCAGCTCGCGGAGAACGTCAGCGAGTCGTTGAGCAAGGGCTCGCGCGTCATCGTCAACGGACGGCTCGAGCAGCGCTCGTGGGAGACGCAAGACGGTGAGAAGCGCAGTGTGATCGAGATCGTCGCCGACGAGGTCGGCCCGAGCTTGCGCTGGGCCACCGCGAAGATCGAGCGCAACGAGCGCAGCAGCGAGATGGGCGACCGCCCGCGGGCTGCAGGCAGTGGTGGTGGCGGCGGCGGGCAGTCCGCACCGCCGAGTGAGTCGTACGGAGACGAGGAGCCGTTCTGATGAAGGCGCAACAGCAACGCCGCTCGAAGCCGAAAGACGCCGGGCGTCGCGTCAAGAAGAAGATCAGCGTCCTCGCCGCCGAGCGCGTCGAGTACGTCGACTACAAGGACGTGAACCTGCTCCGTCGCTTCATGTCCGATCGGGCCAAGATCCGCGCCCGTCGTGTGAGCGGCAACGACAGCCAGCAGCAGCGTGAGGTCGCTCGCGCGATCAAGAACGCCCGCGAGATGGCGCTCCTGCCGTACACGAGCCGCGTGACGACGCAGCGGGGTCCGCGCGCCGACCGTGGCGATCGTGGTGATCGCGGTGATCGTGGCGATCGCGGTGATCGCGGCGACCGCGGTGATCGCGGTGATCGTGGGCCTCGCAGCGAGGCGACCCTTGCTGCGCCGGTCGAGAGCGCCGAAGTCGCTCGACCTGGGCGCCGACGTCGCCGAGGCCGTCGAGGTCGACATCGACACAAACGGCGATGGGGAGGCGTGATGCGCGTCGTGCTGCGCAGCGACGTCTCGAACGTCGGCAAGAAGGGCGACATCGTCGACGTGTCGGCGGGCTTCGGTCGCAACTACCTGCTCCGACGTGGGCTTGCGTTCCAGGCCACCGACGGAGCGACAGCGCAGGCGACCGTCATGCGTCGGGCGCGCGACCTCCACGACGCGAAGGAGCGGTCGGCAGGTGAGGAGGTCGCCCGGGTGCTCGTGCCCAAGGTGATCACCATCACCGCCAAGGCGGGCGCGGAGGGCCGGCTGTTCGGGTCGGTCACGACGGCTGATGTCGTCGACGCCGTCGCTTCCCAGACCGGCATCGAGCTCGATCGGCGCAAGCTGCACCTCGCTGAACCCATCAAGACGCTGGGCACGCACGAGGTGCCGGCGCGTCTGCATCCCGAGGTCGAGTTCGCCATCACCGTCGAGGTCAGCGCGACCTAGCCCGGCCGGTCAGGGGCGGCGCGCCTCCCGACCATCCCCCACTGTCCACACCCGGGGCCCCACGATGCACAGGGTCTTCCCCAAGCGCGCCCCCATTCGTCCACCGACAAACGTCGGTTCTCCACTAGCGCCCCACAACTCCGTCTCGCGAGGGTGACAGCCAATGTCCGACGGCTCCTCCGACACCCCGCGGCGACCCGCCGGGGTTGGGCGGGTTCCGCCTCACAACCTCGACGCCGAAGCCTCGTTGCTCGGCGCGATGTTGCTGTCGGCCAGCGCGGTCGCGTCCGCGATCGAGGTCGTCTCGCGCGACGACTTCTACAAGCCGGCGCATGGGCACATCTTCGAGGCGATCACGTCGCTGTACGGCTCCGGCGAACCCATCGACCCGGTCACGGTCGCCGAGGAGCTCCGCCGCGCGAACCTGCTCGACGCGATCGGTGGGTCGGGCGTGCTCGTCGATCTGCAAGCGACCACGCCTGCGATCTCCAACGCCGGGGGCTACGCGCACATCGTCGAGGAGCACGCGCTGCTCCGTCGACTCATCGGCGTCGCGGGCGAGATCGCGGAGCTCGGGTACAGCCTCCCGGACGACGTCACCAAGGCGGTCGACCGCGCGGAGGCGATGGTCTACGACGTCGCGCAGCGGCGCGTGGCCGACACCATCGCACCGGTGCACGACCTGCTCGAGAGCAGCCTCAGCCGGCTCGAGCAGCTCTACGACCGCGGTGAGTCGATCACAGGTTTGGCAACCGGCTACAACGATCTCGACGAGCTGCTGTCGGGGCTGCAGCCGTCGTCGCTCGTCGTGGTGGGCGCTCGACCGAGCATGGGCAAGTGCGTCGCGTGGGACACGCCGATCCTCGATCCGCGCACGGGAGCCCTGCGCACCGCGGCCGAGGTGCATCGGCTCGGGTTGGGCGGGCACGAGGTCGCGGTCGCGTCCCTGACTGCGGACGGGTCACTGGCGGCGGTCGCTCCCGAGGCGTTCGTCGACGACGGCATCAAGCCCGTGTTCCGCGTCCGCACGCGGTCGGGTCGCGAGGTGCGCACGACGATCACGCACCCGTTCCTGACCGAGCGCGGGTGGTTGCCGCTCGGCGATCTCGGCGTGGGCGTGAAGGTCGCGGTGCCCCACGCGTTGCCGTTCTTCGGTCACGACCGGCTTCCGGCCGCCGAGGTCGTCCTTCTCGCGCACCTCGTCGGCCATGGCCACCGAGTCGCGGGAGGCACGGTGTTCGCGAGCTCCGCGCCGGCCGTGGTTGCCGACCTCGTCGTGCACGCCGATGGTGCGGGAGTGCGCACGGTTCCGCTTCCCGGTGGGCATGTCGCGTACCGAGTCGTGCCTCGGCGCGGCGCCCGAGACCGCATCGAGACCGTCGCCGCGCGTCACGGCTTGCTCGGCGCGGCGATGCAGCGTGGCATCCCCGACGCAGTGTTCCGACTGCCGCGCGGTGAGCTGTCGCTCTTCCTCGGCCGGCTCTTCGCGGTCGCCGGCTCGGCCCGCGCGGCCGCTCGTGGTGCCGGTGGCATCCGCTACTTCACGCCGGCGAGGGCGATGGCGCACGGCGTGCAGCATCTGTTGCTTCGCTTCGGCATCGCGTCGACGGTGCGCGAGAAGCGTGTGTGCGAGGAAGGTGTCACCCACGACCTCTTCGAAGTCGAGATCACTGAGGCCGCCGACATCCGGGCGTTCTGTGACCAGCTCGAGGTGGTCGGCCAGGAGCGCACGTTCGAGGTGCTGTCGCGGCGGGCGGGAGGCGCAGGCAGCGGCCTCGCAGTCGGCGCGCGGGCGAAATGGCCGAAGGCGGTGGGCGGAAGCGACGCCGTGTCAGCAAGCCACGGTCGCCGCCCCGAGGGCCAGGTGCTCGAGCGTGCTCCCGACGCGCGGGCGTTGCAGTCGACTGCGTTGTGGGACGAGATCCTCGAGATCGAGTTCGTCGGGATGCATCAGGTCTACGACCTGACAGTCCCGGTCACCCACAACTTCGTCGCGGCCGACGTGTTCGTGCACAACACCGCGTTCGCGCTCGGCATGGCGGCGCACGCAGCGCTCGAAGCGCAGCGGCCGGTGCTCTTCTTCTCGCTCGAGATGGGCCACCTCGAGCTCACGCAGCGCCTGCTCTCGGCAGAGGCGCGGGTCGACTCGACGAAGCTCCGCACCGGGCGGCTCGTCGAGTCCGACTGGTCCAAGATCGGCCACGCGATCGGGCGCCTCGCGAACGCTCCGCTCTGGATCGACGAGAACCCCAGCGTCACGGTGATGGAGATCCGGGCGAAGGCCCGACGGTTGAAGAGCCGCGTCGGTGATCTCGGGTTGGTCGTCGTCGACTACCTCCAGCTGATGAGCGGCCGAGGCGCCGCCGAGAACCGTCAGGTCGAGGTGTCAGAGATCAGCCGCGGCCTCAAGATCCTCGCCCGCGAGCTCGAGACCCCTGTGGTCGCGCTGTCACAGCTCTCTCGTGGGCTCGAGATGCGCGCCGACAAGCGCCCGATGCTCGCCGACCTTCGCGAAAGCGGATCGATCGAACAGGATGCGGACGTCGTGATGTTCCTGTACCGCGACGAGATGTACAACCCAGACTCGCCTGACATCGGCACCGCGGAGATCCTCGTGGCAAAGCACCGCAGCGGCCCGACCGGCAAGGCGAAGCTCGCGTACCTCAGTCAGTACACGCGCTTCGCCAACATGGCCAAGGGCGTGTGAGGGCAGGCGCGGCTCATCGGCCGAGGCGGTCGATCAGCGTGGGTAGCTCGAACAGCGAGTCGATCGTGTCGAAGTGGTACTCGGCGGCTTCTTCGGGCGACACGTCCTCGAGCGCCCAGGTCGTGTGGAACGGCACGTGGACCGCGTGGCCTCCGAGCGCGGCGACTGGGAGCACGTCAGAGCGCAACGAGTTGCCGGCCATCACGAACTGATCGGGCCTGACGCCGACTCGTTCGATGATGCGCCGGTAGGTCGCCTCGTCCTTCTCGGAGACGATCTCGACGCGTTGGAACCGTTCGGCGAGCCCGGACCGAGCGAGCTTGCTCTCCTGGTGGAACAGATCGCCCTTCGTGATCACCATGAGCGCGTAGCGATCGCGGAGCTCGTCCACTGCTTCGACCACGCCATCGAGCAGCTCGACCGGGTGCGACAGCATCGCCTTGCCCGCGTCGAGGATCGCCTCGATGACCGACACCGGCACGCCACCCTGTGACACCTCGATCGCGGTCTCGAGCATCGAGAGAGTGAACGACTTCACGCCGTACCCATACGTCGCGAGGTTCACGCGTTCGGTTGCGAGGAGCCGCTCGTCGAGAGCGGCGTCGGGCGCATACGGCGAGACGAGCTCGCAGAAGCGCGCCTGGGTCATCGAGAACTGCATCTCGTTGTGCCAGAGCGTGTCGTCCCCGTCGAGGGCCACGACTTCGATCACACCCCAGTCTCGCGCGCGCCGATTCGATGCCCCGCCCGCGGTACCGTCGCATCCCGTGTCAGAACCGCCGGGCCTGCCCGCACGGCTGATCGCGTGGGCAGCCGTCGGCGTGGTCGTCGTCGCTGCGGTGCCTCTTCTCCTCCGCGACAGCACTCCGGCTCCGAACTCGGCCGCGCGCCGCACCGACGCGGCGGCGTTCTTGTCCGCGTGGGCTGCCAGCCGAGCAGGCACATGGAAGGTCGATGCGACGTTCGAGCGCACACCGGCGAGTGGGAAGGGCAAGCTCTCGAGCCCGCTCGAGATGGTGCAGCGCCCTCCCGGACCGGCTCGTTCGGCAGTTCGGTTCGGTCACCGGCGTCATCGACGGCAAGGAGGTCGGGTGCGCGGCTGGCCCGACCGACAAGGTGCAGTGCCGCAACGGTGCCGCGGTCAAGCTACGACGAAGAGGTCGCGACCGAGCTGAAGCGACTCCAGGCCTACGTCGCCGGGCCGGTGCCGATCTACGCGGTCACCCGTGACGGCGCGAGCTGCTTTCGGCTGGACCGGCAGATCGAGTACCTCGCGCCGCCCTACGGCGACCATGCGCGCTTCTGCTTCGACCCGAAGACAGGGGCGATCGTGAAGACCGAGGTCGTGCGGCCGGAGGCCACCGACGTCACGACGGCGGTGAACGTCACAGGCGACGTGACTGACGCCGACCTGGCGCTGCCGGCGCCGATCAGCAGCTGATCCCGGGGCGGGGCGGGGGCAGGGCTGGGGCTGGGGGAAACCGGGGGGGCGGACGAAGGCCACGAGGCGCCAGTGCTGTTGGGCACTGGTGGCGATGCGTTTGGAGGGAGTGTGACCCCCGCCCGAACCCCGGATGACCGACGGGGGCGATTCCGCCGGCTCAGTCCTTATCGGCCGCGACGTTCCCGTTCTTGAGCGCTTTCGACCATTGCCGGTTCTTTTGGTGCTTCTCGTGCGCGGAGGCTGAGAATCACCAAGAAATCCGGCTCGGTAGCCTGCGAGATCGTGCTCCGACGGCCGGCTCTCGTGCTCGCGGGCGTGGCGATCGGGTGGGGCACGGTCGGCGTGATGGTCCGCTGGTGTGGCCTGCCGACGGTCGTCGTGGTCGCCGGTCGGGTGTGGCTCGCGGCTGCGACCCTCGGCGTCCTCCTTGTGATCCGTCGCCGGGCCGGAGACACCGGGCCGCTGCTTCCTGTCGCGCCCTGGCTCGCGATCGGCAGTGGGGTGCTCTTGGCCGTGCACTGGCTGGCCTTGACCGCGGCGCAGAAGCAGACGCCCATCGGGACGGTCTTGCTCATCACCTATCTCGCGCCGGTGCTCGTCGCGCTGCTCGGCGCGTCCCGCTGCTCGGAGAAGTCGTGCCGCCGCGCACGTTCGCCGCGCTCGGCGCTCGCGATGGTCGGCACGGTCTTCCTCGTCGAGCCCTGGCGCGGCGCGTCGATGGGTCGCGGGATCGCGCTGTCACTCCTCGCGGGGATGTCGCTTGCCGGGCTCACCCTCGCATCGAAGCGGCTGGCGTCGACGTACGGCGGCCTGAGGCTGGCGTTCGTGCAGATGGTCGCCGCCGGCATCGTGGTGCTGCCCACCGTGGTCGGCACGCCGTGGGGCGATCCGAGCTGGTCGTGGGCGTGGCTCGTGGTGCTCGGAGTGGTCGCCTCCGGACTCGCCGCGGCGGTGTACCTCGCCTGCTTGGCACGACTTCCGGTCGCGACCGCGGGCGTCCTCACCTACCTCGAGCCGGTGTCAGCGGTGATGTTCGGATGGTGGGCGCTCGGCGAGTCACCCTCAGCTCGGACGCTCGTCGGAGGGGCGCTCATCGTCGTCGCTGGGATCACCGTCGCACACGCAGCCGCGCGCACGCAGTCGGCTCGGAGGGAGCTCGCGCATGTTCCTCGGTGATCAGCTCCTGGCGTACCTGGTGCTCGCAATGGGCGGAGCACTCCTCGTCGGGAACGTGCTCGCACTCGTCAAGCCCCCGCCCGCCGCGAAGGAGGGGGAGCTCGAGCGTGCGCCGGTCGCTGCGGAGCCTCGTGATGGCAGGGATCGGGCTGATCGCCGCGGTCTGGGCGATCGCCAGCCTCGTGGCCGGCTGACTCCCGAAGAGCCGACCTCAGAAGATCCCGCGCAGGATCGCCGCCACTCCGCCCGCGGCCGCGAACGCGAGCACGAGCCGGCGCACGACCGAGGCCGAGAGCCGGCGAGCGAGCACATGGCCGACGCCGAAGCCGATCGCGATCGCGGCGGCGAAGAGCAGCGCGCGTGGAGCGCCTATCCGCAATGGTCCGAGCGCGACGACAGCGACGAGGTTCAGCGCGAGGAAGTAGAGCTGGAACGTCCCCCGCATGCGATCGGGATCCCAGTCCGCGTTCACGCCGTACATCGCGACCGCGGGTCCCGAAAGGCCGCCGATGACGTTCATCGTCGCGGAGACGAACCCCGCGGCGATCGCGCCGCCCCGCCCACGGAGCTGGCGGACCCGGAGACCCGAGGCCAGCGCGGCGACGCTGAGCAGTGTCACGCAACCGGCCGCGATCGAGAGCGTGCTCGTGTTCGTGCGGTGCACGACGCTCACGACGAGCGGGGTGATCACGATCGCCGGGATCAGCAGGCTCAACGCGGCGCGCACGTCGACGTGCGCTCGGTGGGTGACCAAGCCGACGGAGCTCACGCCGACCGAGCACATGTTGACGAGCCGCACGCCGACCGCCGGTCCGAGCACGAGCACCATGACCGGTGCGCACACGAGCGAGAAGCCGAGACCCGCGACGGCTTGCGCGAACGCACCCGCCGCGACCGCGAGCGTCGTGACGACGAGCGCATCGGCAGCGAGGTCGATGCTCACGACAAGCTGCGCGGCGCCGAGCTCGCGGTCAGCGAGCGAGGAACCAGCGGAACCAGTCGATCGTACGAGCGAGGCCTTCGCGGACGTCGACTTTCGGCTCCCACCCGAGCTCGCGGCGCGCCAGCGTGATGTCGGGCTGCCGCTGCTTCGGGTCGTCCTGCGGGAAGAGGACGATGCTCGACCTTCGACGCCGAACCCGTGAGCTCGAGCACGAGATCGGCGAGCTGGGCGACGGTGTACTCGTCGGGGTTTCCGATGTTGACCGGGCCCACGTAGCCCGAGTCGAAGAGCGCGAGCTGGCCGTCGATCTGGTCGTCGACGTAGCAGAAGCTGCGGGTCTGGCTGCCGTCGCCGTACACCGTCAGCGGCTCTCCGCGCAGCGCCTGCACGATGAGGTTCGTGACCAACCGCCCGTCGTCGGGGCGCATGCGCGGGCCGTACGTGTTGAACGTGCGCACGATGCGGACGTCGAGAGCGTGCGCGCGGTGGTACGCCATCGTCATCGCCTCGGCGAAGCGCTTCGCCTCGTCGTACACGCCGCGAGGGCCGATCGGGTTCACGTTGCCCCAATAGGTCTCGGGCTGGGGGTGCACGAGGGGGTCGCCGTACACCTCGCTGGTCGAGTTCAGCTGGAACTTCGCGCCCTTCGCGTGGGCGAGGCCGAGCGCGTTGTGCGTGCCGAGGCTGCCGACCTTCAGGATCTGGATCGGGATCTTCGAGAAGTCGACCGGAGACGCGGGGCTCGCCAAGTGGAAGACGCCGTCCACGGGGCCGGGCACCCAGATGTAGGTCGACACGTCGTGGTGCACGTACGTGAAGCCGGCCCGTCCGAACAGGTGCTCGATGTTCGAGATCGCTCCCGACACGAGGTTGTCGACCGCGATCACGGCCTCACCGCGCTCGAGCAGGCGCTCGCACAGATGCGAGCCGAGGAAGCCGGCGCCGCCGGTGACGACGATGCGGCCGCCGCCCTCGCCGGCCGTGGCCATCAGCGGCCGATGCCCTGGTAGTTGAACCCCCGCCTCGCGGCCGCCGCGCGGTCCAGCACGTTGCGGCTGTCGACGATCGCCAGGCCCGTCATCGCGGCGGCGACCTTGTCGAGGTCGAGCCAGCGGAACTCGTCCCACTCGGTGAGCACCACGAGCACATCGGCGTCCTCGCAGGCTGCGTACGGGTCTGCGCAGACCTCGATGCCCTCGATCGGCGAGTGCACCGCGGGGTCATAGGCGCGCACGGTGGCGCCGCGGGCGCTCAGCCGGCGGATGATGTCGAGCGCGGGCGAGTCGCGGAGGTCGTCGGTGCGGGCCTTGAACGCGAGGCCCCAGGCGGCGATCGTTGAGCCCGCTGACCGAGCCACCCACGGCGTCGCACACCTTGGTCACCACGCGCTCGAGCTGCTGCTCGTTCACGGTGATGACGCCCTTCAAGAGGTCGAAGTCGTAGCCGCTGTCCTCGGCGATGCCCACGAGGGCCCGGGTGTCCTTCGGAAGGCACGAGCCTCCCCAGCCGGGACCGGGGCGCAGGAACTGATGCCCGATGCGAGGGTCGTAACCCATGCCGAGCACGACGTCGTTCACGTCCGCGCCGACGGCCTCGCACACCGCGGCGATCGCGTTCACGAACGACACCTTCGTCGCCAGGAAGGCGTTGCTCGCGTACTTGATCGTCTCGGCCGACGCAGGGTCGGTCACGATCGGGGGCGACGCGATGCCGAGGTAGAGCGACGCGACACGAATCGCCGCCGACTGGTCGTCGCTGCCGATGACGATGCGGTCGGGATGCAGGAAGTCGTGCACCGCCGAGCCCTCGCGGAGGAACTCGGGGTTCGACACGACGAAGACGTCGCTGCGCCCGAGGACGCGCTCGACGACGCGCGTCGAGCCGACCGGCACCGTGGACTTGTTCACGACGATCGACTCGGGTGGCAGCACCGGCCCGATCACAGTCGCCACGGCCTCGATGTGCGACAAGTCGGCGCGCCCGTCGTGGCTCTGCGGCGTCGGCACGCAGAGATACGCGAACTCGCACGTCGCTGCCGCGGCCGGCGCTGTCGGTCGTGAAGCGGAGGTTGCCGCTCGCGAGCCCTTCCTTCACGAGCTCTTCGAGGCCGTCTTCGACGATCGGGATCTCACCGTTGCTCAGCTGCTCGACCGCGCCGGGCGTCGATGTCTGCACCGACGACTCGATGTCCCAGGTGTGCCAGGCACGCCGCCGTGGTGATGCCCACGTATCCCGTGCCGATGACGACGATGTCCGCGCTCATGCCACTCCCGATCGGTCCCGCCTCATGGGTTGAAAGCCTAAGGGGCGAGGCCGTGCCTCGCCCTAGGCCGATCGGCTCAGCGCTGACGGTGACGCTTGACAGGTGACTCGTGAGTCACCTTTACTGGACGCGTGGACGACGTCTTCCGAGCGCTGGCCGAGCCCGCGCGACGCCGACTCCTCGATCGCCTCGTGGAACAAGACGGCCTGACGCTGCGCGAGCTGTGCGCGGTGATCCCGGAGCTCACTCGCTTCGGGGTGATGAAGCATCTGGCCGTGCTCGAAGCCGCGCATCTCGTGACGTGGCGCAAGGTCGGCCGCGAGAAGCACCACTACTTGAACCCCGTGCCGATCCGCGAGATCCACGACCGGTGGATCTCGAAGTTCGCCGAGCCTTGGGCGGCCGCGATGGTCGACCTCAAGCGCGACCTGGAAGGAGCAGAGCCATGGCCCAGCCCCGACACGTCTTCGAGACCTACATCAAGGCGAGCCAAGACCGCATCTGGCAAGCGCTGATCGATCCCGAGCTGACGTCTCGCTACTTCTTCGAGCGTCGCTCGCGTGGGACGCTCTCGACGTGACCGGCACGGCGAGGTCATCGAAGCCGATCCGCCGAAGCGGCTCGTGCTGTCGTTTCGCGCGGTGTTCGACGACGACACCGCGGCAGAGCCGGCGTCGCGGGTGACATGGGAGATCACGCCGGTGGGAGCGGTGTGCCGTCTCACGTGCGTCCACACCGACCTCTTCGGTGCTCCCAAGACGTGGGCTGCGACCGCGGACGGCTGGAACGTGGTGCTCAGCTCGATGAAGACGCTGCTCGAGACCGGCGACGCGCTGGGCGAGATCCCCGACGACGGCGGGTCGCCGTTCGTTTCGGCGACTCCGCCCGACGAGCAGTGGCACCGCTCACTCGGCATCGAGTGCAACAACGGCACCTACGACTTGCTCGAGCGGGAGGATCGCACCGAGGCGGAGACCCAGACGATGATCGACATGGCCCATGCCGCGAAGTACCACTGGGGGAAGGTGGGGACGCCGGTGAACCAGGTGCGCGGCGACTACCTGTGCAGCCGGGTCTACGCGTTCGTCGGCCGGGCCGAGCCTGCGCTCCACCATGCGAGACGGGCGGTCGCCGAAGCCGAGTCCCTCGGCCTTGCCGACTTCGACCTCGCGTTCGTCCACGAGGCACTTGCACGCGCGCTCGCGTGCTCGGGCGATGCGGAGGGCGCCAGGCGCGAGCTCGACGTGGTGCGAGCGCATCGCGATCGCCGATGCGGAGGACCGAGAGATCTTCGAGGCCGACCTCGCGAAGGAGCCGTGGTACGGCGTCACCGTCTGACGGTCAGAACAAGCGCTCGCTCGCGCGATCGGCACCTGCGCGCAGGGCTCGCAGCTTCTCCCACACGACCGAGGGCGCGACGTCGCCGATGCCCGCGGAGGTGTCGAACCCGCAGTCGGTCGCGGCGAGCACGCGGTGAGGGTCGCCCACGGCCATCGCGATGCGCTCGATGCGCTCCGCGACGACCTCCTCGTGCTCGACGTAGTTGCTCGTGGTGTCGATGACGCCCGCGACGAGCACCATGTGCGGCGGCAGTGGTCGTCGGGCGAAGCAAGCGTGCTCGTGGGCATGACGGGCGTTGGCCATCGAGAGCACGAGCGCGCCGACTCGGGCCTCGTAGAGCAGGGCGAGGATCTCGTCGAGGGCGACGTCGCGCGTGTGCGGCCCCTCGTAGTTGCCCCAGCAGACGTGGAGGCGCACACGTGACGGATCGATGCCGGCCAGAGCGTCGTTCGTCGCGTCGACTACGAGGGCGACCCAGTCGAGGAACTCGGACAGCGGCGCGTCTGCGAACAACGTGTGCCGTTCCATCGCCAGGTCCGGCGCGTCGATCTGGAGCAGCAGGCCCTGGTCGACGATGAACCGGTACTCCGATGTCAACGCAGCGGCGACGGCGCGCACGTACTCCTCGCGGGAGGGATAGAAGCGGTTCTCCATCGCCGACGCCACGATTCCCGGAGACGCGGCGGTCATGAACGTCTCGGCGAAGCCGGCGTCGCGCACGAGCGCGCACTCAGCGGCGACTTCGCGGGTGTCGCGATAGGCGACAGGACCGATCGCTGCCGGCGCGGCCATGAGGTTCACCTTCATCCGCGCGTACCGAGGCGCCGCGAGCTCGAGGTAGTCGGGATGCTCCGCGAGGTCACGCATGAGCGGCCGGTGGCTGCTGTCACCGAAGCCGGTCATGCGATGCTGCACGTAGGTGACGAAGCTCTCCCGTGCCTGCTCGCCATCGTTGCCGATGTCGATGCCGACCTCGCGCTGCGCGGCGATCGATGCGGCAGTCGCCTCGGCGACCGCGGCGCGACAGCTCGTCGTCGTCGACGACTTCGCCGCGGCTCCTACGGCCGTGGAGCTCTGCGAGCGCCTTCGGGCGGGGCAGGCTGCCTGCGTGCGTGACGAGGATGCGGCTCTCGCTCGTGAGCATGCGGCAGTCTCTCGCAGTTGACAATGTTCATGAAATCATTAATAATCAATGAATAAGTGACTGATCTTGCGGCGGTGCGAGTGACGGTGCGAGTCGCCGTCGACCCTCTGACCGCGTTCGACGTGTTCACGACCGAGATCGAGCAGTGGTATCGGAAGGGTGCAGCAGTGCTCACACGGGCGCCGAGGGGATCGACGTTGCGGTTCGAGCCCGGCGTCGGCGGCCGGCTGCTCGAGGTCCGCGACGACGGCCGCCCGCCGGTCGAGCGTGGTCGCATCACCGATCTGGGAGCCGGGGCAGCGGTTGCTGTTCGTCGACCGCCGCGAGGCCGAGGTCGAGATCTGGTTCAACCCGTTCGAGCACGGCACCCGCGTCGTGCTCGAGCACCGCGGTCTCGACAAGCTGCCGCCCGATGCCGCGGTCGCGGCATCGAAGTACAGCTGGCGCAAGCTCGCAGACTTCTTCGCTCAGCACATGGAGGACACCCGATGACGAAGTCGGTGAAGTTCAAGGGGATGGTGCCGTACCTCTACTACGAGGACGCCGGCGCGGCGCTCGATTGGCTGTCACGAGTCTTCGGCTTCGACGAGCGCGCCCGGTACGTCGACAAAGACGGGATCGTGCGCCAGGCCGAGATGCTCGTCGGTGACCAAGAGCTCTGGTTCTCCGGTCACGGGCCCGGCTTCTGGGAGACGAAGGGTGGTCGACCCGACACGTGGATCGGCGTGTGGGTCGACGACGTCGACGCCATGTACGAGCGCGTGCGCGCCGCCGGGGTCGAGAGCGATCCTCCGAAGGACCAGGACTACGACGTGCGCAGCTACCTGGTGAAAGATCCCGAAGGTGTGAGCTGGGGGTTCATGAAACGGCTCGGCACCGGCTACATCCAGAAGAAGTCGCTCGACGAGGGCGGCCTCGAGGAGGTGCTCCCGACCGAGGGTTAGGGTCCGCGGATGGCCGACCTCCCCCGCACCTCTCTGCCAATCCCCGATCGCAAGCACGTCGGTCTCGTCACCTTCGACGCGAAGGACCCGGACACCTCGTTTCCGCCCATCGAGACGCTGCTGCCGCCCGCCGGCGCGCCAAACGTGCTCATCGTGCTCCTCGACGACATCGGCTTCGGTGCATCGAGCGCGTTCGGCGGGCCGTGCCAGACGCCGAACGCAGAGCGGCTGGCGGCGAACGGCCTGAAGTTCTCGCGCTTCCACACCACCGCGCTGTGCTCGCCGACGCGAGCAGCGCTCCTGTCCGGCCGCAACCACCACACCGTCGGCATGGGGGGCATCACCGAGATCGCCACCTCGGCGCCGGGATACAACTCGTTGCGCCCCAACACCTGCGCGCCGCTCGCCGAGACGCTGCGGCTGAACGGGTACTCGACCGCACAGTTCGGCAAGTGCCACGAGGTGCCGGTGTGGGAGACGAGCCCGATGGGGCCGTTCGACCACTGGCCGCATCCGGGCGGCGGCTTCGAGTACTTCTACGGCTTCATCGGCGGCGAGACGAACCAGTACTACCCCGCGCTGTACGACGGCACCGTGCCGATCGAGACGCCGAAGTCCCCGGAGGAGGGGTATCACCTCACCGAGGACATCGACCGACAAGGCGATCACCTGGGTGCGCCAGCAGAAGGCGCTCATGCCTGATCGCCCGTTCTTCGCGTACTTCGCTCCAGGAGCGACCCATGCTCCCCACCATGTGCCCGGGAGTGGTCAGCGAAGTACAAGGGCAAGTTCGACCAAGGGTGGGACCGGGTGCGCGAGGAGACCTTCGCTCGCCAGAAGGCACTCGGGGTGATCCCGGCCGACGCCGAGCTCACCGCACGCCACGACGAGATCCCGGCCTGGGACGACATGCCCGACGAGCTCAAGCCGGTGCTCGCTCGCCAGATGGAGATCTACGCCGGGTTCCTCGAGCACACCGATCACCACGTGGGTCGTCTCATCGACGCGATCGACGACCTCGGCATCCTGGACAACACGATCGTCTACTACATCATCGGCGACAACGGCGCGAGCGCCGAAGGCACCCTCAACGGCTGCTTCAACGAGCTGATCATGCTGAACGGAGGCGCGGGGCTCGAGACCCCCGAGTTCATGGCGTCGCACATCGACGACTTCGGCACGCCGAAGGCCTACAACCACTACGCGGTGGGCTGGGCGCACGCGATGTGCGCGCCGTATCAGTGGACGAAGCAGGTCGCCTCGCACTGGGGCGGCACCCGCAACGGCACCATCGTGCACTGGCCGGCGGGCATCACGGCAAAGGGCGAGATCCGCGACCAGTTCCACCACGTGATCGACATCGCCCCGACGGTGCTCGACGCGGCGGGACTTCCCGAGCCGACCTTCGTGCACGGTGTGCAGCAGCTTCCGTACGAGGGCGTGAGCATGCGGTACGCGTTCGCCGACGCGGCCGCGGCTGGCCGGCACGAGATGCAGTACTTCGAGATGTTCTGCAACCGTGGCATCTACCACAACGGTTGGACCGCGGTGACACGCCACAGCGTTCCGTGGGACGTCACTGCCCCGATGCCACCGTTGCTGGAGGACAAGTGGGAGCTGTACTCGGACACCGACTGGACACAGGCGCATGACCTGTCGGCGGAGATGCCGGAGAAGCTCGCGGCGCTTCAGCAGCTCTGGCTCATCGAGGTCAGCAAGTACAACGTGCTGCCCCTCGACGATCGGCGCGTCGAGCGGTTCAACTCCGATCTCGCCGGGAGGCCCACGCTGATCAAGGGGACGCAGCAGATCCTGTTCAACGGCATGCGGAGACTCAGCGAGAACTCGGTGCTGAACCTGAAGAACAAGTCGCACACGATCACCTCGGAGATCGTCGTCGCCGAGCACGCGAGCGGGGTGATCGTGGCCCAGGGCGGCGAGTTCGGAGGGTGGTCGCTCTACCTCGTCGATGGAAAGCCGAGGTACTGCTACAACATGTTCGGCCTGCAGCGGTTCCACGTGGGCGCCGACGCGATCGTGCCGGCGGGCACGCATCAGGTCCGCGTCGAGTTCGCTTACGACGGCGGTGGCCTCGCGAAGGGCGGCACCGTCGGGATCTTCGTCGACGGATCGAAGGTCGGCGAGGGGCGTGTCGAGGGCACGGTGCCGATGATCTTCTCGGCCGATGAGACGTGTGATCTCGGCAGCGACACCGGGTCATCCGTGAGCGACGAGTACACCTCGGCGACGAGCCACTTCACCGGCACGGTGAGCTGGGTGCAGCTCGACATCGCTGACGACGACAACGACCACTTCATCACCCCCGAGGAGCGCATGAAGATCGCGATGGCCCGCCAGTAGCGCCGTCAGACGACCTGCCACTCCTCGGCGAACCAGATCGGGGAGCTGGCCAGGTCGATGAAGTTCTGCTCGTCCTCGAGCAGCTCCTGCCCGGCCGTCGCCGACTCGGGCGTCGGCGCACGGGTGAGCGCGTCGTCGTCGAACCACAGCTCGGCCACGCCGTCGAACGGCTCGGGTGAGCCGCCGTTGCGCGCCTGCATCGCCGCGTGGACCGCGGGGGCGTCGGCGGTGCGCACTTGCACGTAGCGGCGGATCCCGAGCGCCTCTGCGCGTGCAGCGCACGAGTGGTGCATGCACCTCGCGCCAGTACGTCGAGAACTCGTCCCACGTCATCCCGGGCTTGCGCCGCAGGCAGTACACGAGCTTGATCATGCGGTCCCCCTACGGACGAACGAGGAGCAGCAGGTCGTACGCGAGCTCGCTCACGCGGCGTCCGCTGCCGGCCATGACGATGCTGCGAAACCGGCCGTCGAGGTGCTGGGCCGCTTGGCCCGCGAGGCCGAGGCCCCAGCGCAACGTGCCGAGCGCGCGCCACCAACGGAAGCGGTCTTCGTCCCACACGCCTCCGCCCGCCTCGTAGCCGTCGCGGAGCACGCCCACCCGTGCGAGACCGCCCACGGTGAGCTCGTCCTCGCCGAAGCGCCACATCCGCGTGCACGGCCACGCGACGTCGTCGAACGGGTCGCCGATGTGCGCGCCCTCCCAGTCGAGGATGCCCACGAGCCCTTGCTCGCTGATGATGAGGTTGCCGTTGCGGGCGTCGCCGTGGACGATCGTGCTGCGCGCGGGCTCGTCGGGACGATGGTCGTCGAGCCACCGCAGCCCGTACGAGAACGCGGGCTCGGGCTGCAGCAGCTCGTTCACCATCTCGCGCATGCGCGTGAGCATCGAACCCACCGGGTCGCCGTCGGGGGGCCGCAGCAGCTTCTCCGGGGCCTTGGCCGCGTCGACGCTGTGCAGTCGTGCGAGTGCGGTGCCCAGCTGGCGGACGACGGTCTCGCCGTTGCCTTCCTTCGCGACGAGCCGGAGGACGCGCCGCGGGATCGTCTCGCCGTCGAGTCGCTCGCTGAGGAAGAACGGTCCGCCCAGGTACTTGGTGTCGGAGCAGACGCCACGGATGCGGGGTGTCGCCACTCCCGCGTCGGCGGCCAGCTCGCGCACTGCGGCTTCGGTGCCGACATCGGACAGCTCGATCTCGGCGGTCGGCATCACCGTCGCGACGAGCCGCTCGACGCCGTTCTCACCGACCGCATCGAAGAGCAGGTTGCGCCGGCGCGCGCCCGCCGAGCTCTGCGACACGTTCTCGATCGTGACCTTCTCGCCGCGTTCGTCGGCGAACCACGCGGCCAGCCCGTCCGGGACGGTCATGTCAGGGGCCGTCACGTCTCTTCCCTCGTCCAGTCCGCGTAGCCCGGCTTGGAGATCGCGAGGTCGGCTCGCACCGTCTCGAGCAGCACGTCATAGATCGCGAGCGACTCGTCCGGTTCGAGCGGTGACGGGTCGGCAAGGCGGGCCAGCAGCTGCGTTCGCAGGGTGGCGAGGTCGGTGTCGGCACCCTCGTTCAGCAGTGCGGCGAGCCGGGTGCGCTCGTTGTCGTCGTTGCCCGGGCCGAGCGTCACCTCCCGCTCGACGATGCCGGCGAGGTTCGCGGCGACGCGGACCTGGTGCTTTTGAGGGTCGGGGACGACGTCGATCACCTGTGTGAGCAAGGCGGAGATGTCGGCGAGCAGCTCGGCTGCGGTCGGGCGCTGTTGCATCGCTACGAGATGATGCCAGCCGCAGCCCGCGCCCGTTCCTTGGCCGGCGCCATGTCGAAGGTGTCGAGCGTGGCCATCTGCTGGAAGTGCATGCCTCCGCCGACCACCTGGTTCGTCACCTTGTCCCAGCCGCCGTACGTGTCGGCCGTCAGGTCCCGGATGATGTGGAAGATCCGCATGCGGTCCTCGCCGCTCACGCCCTCCATCGTCCGCAGGTACTTCCGCAGGTAGTCACCGATCTCGGGGTTGTCGAGGTCGGCGATCGTCGGGCAGGTGATCACGAGACCTCCGGCCACGTCGTGCAGACGATGCGTCATCTCGCTGTACAGCTGCCCGCCGTACGACTTCGTCGCATAGAGATAGGAGTCGTCCGGCGCGACCATGCCGCCCCGTGTGACCTGCGCGTTCGCGAGCGCAGCCTCCCAACCGGCTCGGCACATCTTCGCCCACACCGCGATGGCAGCCAGCTTGTCGCGGACGTGGGTGACCTCGAGGATGCCGTTCATCTCCGAGATCGTCTGCGCGAGGCCCATGATCAGCTCGGCGCGATCGGCCTGGTCCGCGACCGCGCGAGCGCGTTCCCAGACGCTCAGAGTCTCCGCGAGCGCTCCGGCCTGGGCGCCCTCACCGGCGAGGAACACACGCTCCGACGGCACGAACACGTCGTCGAACACCACGATCGCCTCGGAGATCGAGTGCCCACGGCTCACAGGGAAGTGTCGATCGTCTTCGGCCCGAGGTGCGGTCGTCGACGCGATGAGCCGCACTCCCGGGCTGTTCACAGGCACCGCGCACGCGACGCCGGCATCGTCGCCGCCGCGGCCCGACGGCACGAGGAGCAGCTCGTGCACGACGGGCGCCCCCACCACGTGCTGCTTGCCTCCGGCGATCACGATGCCGTCGGCGCGGCGTTCGACGATCTGCACCGGCCGCGCGGTGTCGTCGATCGCGGCCGCGACGCGCCGGTCACGGTCACGGCACTCGGCCGCGAACCGCTCGAGCCGCGGGCCATAGGCGCTGCTGGCGGCAGACAGCTGATCGGCGGCCGTGGCGAGCGCCATGCACCCGGCCGTCGTGGCCGCGGTGCGATCGCTCGACACCAGCACGTGCATCTGCTCGCGGAGCTCGTCTCGCGACCGGGGTACGCGGTACATCGGGTGCTCCGTGCCGACCTGGTCGTCGTAGCTGCTCGCGATCCAGTCGACGGACTTGCGCAGCAGCGGGTGCGCGCTCACATCGGTCACTCGCTTGCCGTCGAGCCAGACCGCGCGGCCGTCGTCGAGCGAAGAGCGGTAGTCGTTGCCCGAGATCATCTCGCCGCCTCCCAGTCTGTCTTCGTTAGAGCGTGACGCCGGCGGATTGGGGTGCCTCGGCGACCTCGCCGCCGATGCCCACCGCTCGCTTGGCCAGTCGTTTCGCCTCGTTGAGGTCGTAGTGCCGCAAGGTGACGAGGCGCTGCGCGTACTGACCTCCGCCGGCGAGCGACTCGGTGACCGCGATCCAACCGCCATACGTGTCGGCGGTGAGGTCGCGCACGTAGTGGAGCAGCTTCAGGCGCTCTTCGGCCGAGTACCCCCCGTGCCCGCCGAGCTGCTCGCGGACGTCGGATCCGATCTCATCGCTCTCGTAGTCGGCCACCGTCGGTGCGGTCACGAGGAGGGCGCCTGCGATGTCGTGGATGATGTCGATCATCTTCCCGTGGAGCTCGGCGTTGTAGTACTTCGACGCGCTGATGTAGATCGACGCGGGTGACAGCGTGCCGTCTTCGTTGATCGTCGCGTTCTTCATCGCGGCTTCCCATCCGGCGCGGCACATCGTGGCGAAGATCGCCATCTCCGACAGCAGGTCGCGGATGTCGGCGCGCTCACCCGCTCCGTTCATCTCGGCGAGCAAGGCCGCGAGCCCGACCAACCGGTCGGCGCTGCTGCCGCTGTACGCGACCGCGTTGGTGCGCTCCCACAACCCCAACGCGTGAGCGAGCGACGCCGCGTGCGACGTCTCGCCGTCGAGGAACACGCGCTCGTTCGGCACGAACACGTTGTCGAAGATGAGCAGGCCCTCGGGCATGTTGGTGCGGTGGCTGATCGGGAAGTGGCGCGTGTCGTCACCGCGGGGAGCGTTCGTCGTGTTCACGATGACGAGCCCTTCGGCGTTCGTCGGCACCGAGCACGCGACCGCGTAGTCCTCCTCGCCGGGCTTCATGCTCTTCGTCGGCAGCACGACCTGTTCGTGGACGATCGGCGCGCCGGTGATGTGCATCTTCGAGCCGGAGATCACGATGCCGTCGCGCTCGACGGTCGACGACGCGCACGTAGAAGTCAGGGTCGTCCTGTTGCGAGGGACGGCGGCGGCGATGGCCCTTCGCGTCGGTGATCGCCTCGGAGCACCGCACGTCGGCCGCCTTGCACGTCTCGACGAACTCATAGATGCGGTCGCGGTACTCCGGTCGGAGCTTGCCGAGCGCGGGCGCGACCTCGACGAGGGCCATGCACGCCGCAGTGGTGCCCGCGGTGATGTCGCTGTGGCCGAGGGCCTGCATCCGTCGGTCCATGTCCTCGCTGGTCTTGGGCACGAGGTACATCGGATGGAACGCGTGCGGATCGGAGTCGTAGAACCGGTCGTAGGTCGCGGCGACAGAGTCGACCGCGCTCGCGAGCAGCGGATGCTGCGCAGGGTCGTCGATGCGCTCGCCGTCGATGAAGCAGCGCCGGCCGTCGACGAGCGACGCGCGGTATTGGTCCCCGGTCATCATGGGCATCGCGGCAGCTCCCCCCGGTCGCAGTGATCCACAGTGGTTGGTCACTACAAGTATTGCCGGGCGCGCCGCGGCGCGCGTCCAGGCCGGTACCGTGTGCCTCCCGGCGTGCAGGGCGCCACCGGTCCGCGGGAAGGGCAGAGCCCCCCTGAGGTGAGCAGTGCGAACGGTCTGGCCGAGCGCCTCCTTTCCGCCTGACGAACGCGGACCTCAGGCACGAGAGAGGAGGTCGCATGTCGACCGTTTCGTCCCCCGAGCCCCTGCCGAACGACCCGAGCCTCGAGCAGCTGCGCAAGCAGGCGCGCGAGCTGCAACGCGACAAGCGTGCCGACGACCCGGCGTTCACCCTGAGTGCGGCGCAGCGTGAGATCGCGCGTCGCTACGGCTTCGCCAGCTGGCCGCGCCTCGTCCACCACCTCGAGGTCGTCGCCCGATACACGTGGCGGCCCGAGGACGCTCCCGCCGGGGAGTCACCCGCCGACGAGGCTGCTTCGGTTCGCGTGCCTCACGTACACCGACGACGACGGCCCGGCGCGGTGGGAGCGTGCCCGCGCGCTGCTCGAGGCCGACCCGTCGCTCGCTCGCGCCAACGTGCACATCGCGGCTGCGTGCGCAGAGACTTCGGCGCTCCGCCAGAGGCTGCGTGCCGACCGCGTCTCTCGCTCGGAAGGAGGGCGGGCCGTTCAAGTGGGAACCGCTGATGTACCTCGCGTACGCGCGCCATGACAGCGCGGTGAGCCAGCAGCAGGTGGTCGACTCCGCGCGGACCCTGCTCGAGCACGGTGCTGATCCGAACGTCGGCTACCTGTGGCACGGCTTGCCGTCGCCGTTCACCGCGCTCACCGGCACGTTCGGCGAAGGCGAGCTCGGACCGACGCTGCAGCCTCGTCATCCCCACTCGCTCGCGCTCGCGCGCGTGCTGCTCGAAGCCGGCGCGGAAGCGAACGACAGCCAAGCGCTCTACAACCGGATGTTCGGAGACGACGACGACCACCTCGTGCTTCTCTTCGAGTTCGGGCTCGGCACCGGCGACGGCGGCCCGTGGCGAGCCCGGCTCGGCGACGCGATCGACTCACCCGAGGCGCTGCTTCGGGCACAGCTGCGATGGGCCGTGATGCACGACCAGCGAGCGCGCGTCCGGCTGCTGCTCGACCACGGCGTCGATCCCGACACGACGTTCCCTGACGGTCGCAGCGCGATCGAGGCCGCCGCGATGAGCGGCCACCGCGAGATCGTCGAGCTGCTGACGGAGCGGGGCGCCGCCGAAGCGCAGCCTCGATCCCGTCGAGGCGTTCATCGCTGCGGTGTTCGCGCACGACCCCGCGGCCCGCGCCACCGATCCCGAGGTCGTGGCCCGGGCGAGAGCGGCGCGGCCCGGGCTGATCGTCTGGGCTGCGGCGCGGGGCAACCGCGACGCGGTGGCGACGTTGGTCGGCGCTCGGCTTCGACGTGGACGCGAAGGCCCGCGCCGACGTGCCGGTCGAGCAGGAGTGGGAGACCGCGCTGCACGCCGCGGTGTCGAACGACGACCGGGAGCTGGTCGATCTGCTGCTTGGCGTCGGGCGCGGACCCGACGATCCGGGACACGCGGTTCGACGCGACGCCGCTCGGGTGGGCGAGACACGGCGGCCACGCCGAGCTGATCGAGGTCCTCGCCCGGGTCACTCCCGAGCGATTCCTGACGCGGGTTCACCGTCCGTTCACCTCTCCGTTGTCCTCCCGGTCCAGCGTGTGCCCACGTGGACGCCACCTGCCCTTCCTAGGGTCGCACCGACCCGAAGAAAGGGAGGGCACGTGAAGAAGAGAGTGCGAGGCTGGGGATTGCTGACGGTCGTGGTGGCCGTTGCACTGTTCGCGGCGGCATGCGGAGACGACAGCGGCAGCAGCTCGGCGACGACCGCGGCCGGAGGCGGCAGCGCCAGCACGACGGCAGCGACTGGCGACACCGGGGCCAGCACGACAGCGGGCGCGCCCGTCTCGGGCACCCTGCAGGGCAGCGGCTCGAGCTTCTCGCTCGCGTTCCTGCAGGAAGCCGCCTCGGAGTTCAACAAGGCGAATCCCGGAGCCAACGTCACCTACGCAGGCGGCGGTTCGGGCAAGGGGCGCACCGACCTGGTGAACAAGACCGTCGACTACGCGGGTTCCGACTCGCCGTTCAAGGACACGGAGAAGCCACCGGACCCGATCTTGTACTTCCCGATCCTCCTCGGCCCGATCACCATCTCGTACAACCTGTCGGGCGTGGACAAGCTCAACCTGAGCCCCGACACGATCGCCGGGATCTTCGAGACCAAGATCACCAAGTGGAACGACCCTGCGATCGCGGCTGACAATCCCGGCGTTCAGCTTCCGGGCACGCAGATCACCGTCGCCCACCGCTCCGACGGCTCGGGCACCACCCAGAACTTCACCGAATGGCTCGCGCTCGTTGCGCCGAACACGTGGACGCTGAAGTCCGGTTCGACCGTGGAGTGGCCGGCCGGAACGCAGGCCGGCAACGGCAACCAGGGCGTCGCCCAGATCGTGCAGTCGACCGACGGCGCCATCGGTTACATCGACCTGTCCGACGCGGTGGCCGCGAACCTGACCTTCGCCTCCGTCAAGAACCAAGCGGGCAAGTTCATCCAGCCGACCTCAGAAGCGGCGTCGGCCGCCGGCAATGGCGTCGACATCAACCCTGACCTGACCTTCCACGCCTACAACTCGTCCGATCCCGCGGCGTATCCGATCACGGCGCAGACGTTCGTGATCATCTACACGGCTCAGACCGACCCGGCGAAGGGCGAGCTGGTGAAGGCATTCATCAGCTATCTGCTCACCGACGGCCAGTCGCTGCTCACCGACCTCGACTATGCGCCTCTGCCCAAGACCCTTCAGGACAAGGCCGTGGCCCAGCTCGACCAGATCACCATCGGGTAGGCCCTGACGCGGCCCCGGCCGCGGGATGAGAGCATGAGACACCTCGACAATCCGTGCACGGGAGGCACATGACTGCCGTCGCCACACCGCCTTCGGTGCCGGCACCCCAGCTGTCTCGCAAGCGGCCAGTCGGCGATCGCATCTTCGCGGTCGTCGCGCTGGCCGCTGGCCTGTCCGTGCTCGTCATCCTCGTGCTCATCGCGTGGTCGACGGGCAAGGAGGCGTGGCCGATCTTCCGTGACGACGCGGCGGGCTTCCTCTTCAACACGAGGTGGGCGCCGAGCGAGGGTGAGTTCGGGATGCTCGCGTTCCTCTTCGGGACGTTCGTCACCTCGATCTTGGCTCTCATCTTCGCGGTGCCACTCAGCATCGGCATCGCTCTGTTCATGACCGAGGTGGCGCCCGGCTGGCTGAAGACGCCGGTCGTGTATGTGATGGACCTGTTGTCGGTGGTGCCGTCAGTCGTGTTCGGGCTTTGGGGCGTGCTCGTGCTCGCCACACCGATCTCGCACTTCTACACGAACGTGAGCAACGTGCTGTCGCCGATTCCGATCGTCGGCGGACTGTTCGCCGAACCGGTGAACGGTCGCTCCTTCTTCACTGCGGGATTGATTCTCGCGATCATGATCGTGCCGATCATCACTTCTCTCACTCGGGAGGTCTTCGACACCACCCCACGCAGTGAGAAGGAAGCTGCACTCGCGCTCGGCGCAACGCGCTGGGAGATGATCCGAGGCTCGGTGTTCGCGCACAGCAAAGGCGGCATGGTCGGTGCGGTGACGCTCGGGCTCGGGCGTGCGATGGGCGAGACGATCGCCGTGGCGTTGGTCATCGGCTCGAGCCCCCAGATCACCGAGAAGCTCTTCTCTCCGGGCTACTCGATGCCATCGGTGATCGCGAACGAGTTCGGCGAGAGCTCAGGCAACTACCGCGCTGCGCTCATCGCGCTCGGCGTGGTGCTCTTCATCATCTCCGTGCTCGTGAACCTCTCTGCCCGCGTGATCGTCAACCGATCGCTCGGAAAGTCGAGAGGCGAATGACCGCTGTCCTCACTCCCACGCCGGACTCGCCCGAAGTCGAGGTCATCGACCTCAAGCCGAAGCGCAGCGGCCGCTCGATCCGCAACGGGATCGCGACCGCGCTGATGGGCTTCTCCGTCGTGGCCGTGCTCGTACCCCTGCTGTTCGTCCTCGGGAGCGTCATCCAGAAGGGTGCCGCGGTGCTGTCGTGGAGCTTCCTGACGGAAGACATCCCTCCGGTGCGCCGCCAAGGCCCGGGCATGGGGCCTGCCGTCGTGGGCACGATCGTGATCACCGCGACCGCGGCCGCCATGGCGATCCCCCTCGGGATCCTGGGAGCGGTCTACCTCCAGGAGTATGGGAAGACGGGCAAGCTCGCCCAAGTGCTCCGCTTCTTCGCAGACGTGATGACTGGCGTGCCCTCGATCATCATGGGCCTCTTCATCTACACGTTCTGGGTCGTGCGCTTCGGTGTGAACGGGGTGACGGGCTTCGCCGGAGCGTTGGCGCTTGGGTGCCTGATGTTGCCGATCATCATCCGGTCGACCGAGGAGATGCTGAAGCTCGTGCCCAACGACCTCCGCGAGGCGAGCTTCGCGCTCGGGTCGAGCAAGGCTCGCACCGTCTGGAAGATCGTGCTCCCGGCAGCGTCTCCCGGCATCCTGAGCGGCGTGCTGCTCGCAGTGGCCCGAGCGGCCGGCGAGACGGCCCCGCTTCTCTTCACGATCGGCGCGGCAACACAGATCAACTGGAACGTGTTCAAGGGCCCGAACACCGCGCTCTCGGCGCAGATCTTCACGAACGCGCAGCAGCCGTTCGTCGGCGCCCAGGAGCGCGCATGGGGTGCGGCGCTTACCCTCATCATCATGACGTTCGTGCTGCTCGTGCTGGCCCGCATCGTTGCTGCCCGGTTCGGCACCACGAGGGTTCGGTGAGACCAAATGGCGAAACCTGAGGAGTCTCAGATGGTCACCCAGTCCACCCCCGACGGCTCGTTGCTCGAGTCCGACACCGTGCAGCGCCCCCTCACGGTCACGGCGCCGGCGTCCGAGGTCGACGTCGCGCCCAAGGTCTTCGAGATCGACGACCTCGAGGTGTACTACGGCCCGTTCCGGGCGGTACGCGGCGTCACGCTCGATGTGCGGCGCCACGAGATCACGGCGTTCATCGGGCCCTCCGGTTGTGGCAAGACGACCGTGCTCCGCTGCCTCAACCGGATGAACGACATCATCCCGGGCGCTCGCGTCGAGGGATCGGTGCGGTATCGAGGACAGGACCTCTACGCGTCGACGGTGTCACCGAGCGAGGTGCGCCGTCACATCGGCATGGTCTTCCAGAAGCCGAACCCCTTCCCGAAGAGCATCTACGACAACGTCGCGTTCGGTCTCCGCGTCAACGGCGTGAAGAAGAAGAGCACCCTCGACGACCTCGTCGAGAAGAGCCTCCGGGGTGCCGCTCTCTGGGACGAGGTCAAGGATCGGCTCAAGCACTCGGCACTCGGCATGTCGGGTGGTCAGCAGCAGCGGCTCTGCATCGCCCGGGCGATCGCGGTCGAGCCCGAGGCGATCCTGATGGACGAGCCCTGCTCGGCTCTCGACCCGATCGCGACCGCACGAGTCGAGGAGCTCATGCAAGAGATCAAAGAGCGATACACGATCGTGATCGTCACCCACAACATGCAGCAGGCGGCGCGGGTGAGCGACCGCACGGCGTTCTTCACTGCAGAGGTGAACCCCGAGGGCGACCGTCGGACTGGCGTGCTCGTCGAGTACGACCAGACTCAGCGGATCTTCTCCAACCCGACCGACGTGCGAACCGAGAACTACGTCACCGGACGATTCGGATGAGGGCGGCGCACCGTGCCTGATGACCTTCGTAGGGAATTTCACCAGCAGCTGGACGACATCCGTGACCGGATCATGCTGCTCGCGGCGAGCGTCGCCGAGACGATCCCCCGCGCGACCCAGGTGCTGCTCGACGGCGACCTCGAGGGCGCCGACTACCTGATCAACGGTGACGACGAGATCGACACGAAGTCGAGCGAGCTCGAGGAGCGCTGCTACGACGTGCTCGCACTGCAGGCGCCGATGGCGGGCGACCTCAGGCAGATCGTGACCGCGGTGAAGATGATCGGTGAGATCGAACGGTCGGCCGACCTCGCCGTGAACATCTGCAAGGCCTCACGCCGCATCTACGGCATCGACCTCGATCCGAAGCTGCGGGGGATGATCGCCCAGATGGGCGAGCAGGCCGGGCTGCTGTTCCGTCTGTCAATCGACGCGTACAAGGAAGGGGACGTCGCTCTCGCTTCCGCGCTCGACGACATCGACGACCTCCTCGATCGGTTGCAGGCCGACTTCATCGCGCAGATCTTCGAGTGCCACGCGGCGCACCAGCTCGAGCTGCTCGTCGCCGTGCAGCTTGCGCTCGTCGCGCGGTTCTACGAGCGGATCGGCGACCACGGCGTGAACATCGGCGAGCGGGTGCGCTACATGGTGACCGGCTGGCTCCCGAGCCATGACCCCGATCGGGTCGCCTGAGGCTCAGACGCCGATCGACGCGAGCTCGGTGAGGTCTTCCGGGCTCAGGCGAGCGAGCAGCTCGAGCAGCCGCGACGTTGTCGGCGACCTGCTCGGGCTTCGTCGCCCCGAACAAGACCGTCGCGACGTCGGGGTTCGCGAGTGCGAACGCGACCGCGAGCGTTGCGGGCTTCGTGTCGATCCGTCGGGCCAGTTCACTGAGACGGCGGGCCGCGGCGGCAGCGCTCGCGTACATCGGCTCGTCGAGCGAGCCCGCCGCCCGCCCGGCCTGAGGGTCGGTGTCGTACTTGCCGCTCAAGACGCCTCCCGCGAGGGAGTACGAGGCGACGACAGGCGCGCCCGATGCGGCGAGAGCCGACTGCATCTCGTCACCCTCGACCCAGTCCCGCCGGACGAGGCTGTAGGGGAGCTGGGCGGCGCAGGGTTGCGGCAAGCCATCTCGGGTGGCGATGTGCGACAGCTCGAGCAGCTTGTCTGCTGGCCAGTTCACGATCGCCCAGGCGCGAGCTCGTCCGGTGGTGATGAGGTCGACGACGTCGTGCACCATCTGGTCGAGGGGCATCGCGTCAGGCGGAGGGTTCGCATAGATCACGTCGATGTGATCGAGGCCCATCCGGCCGAGCGACTCGTCGAGCTCTTGCGCCGCGCTCTGCTCGGGCCAGAACTCCCACCACAGCTTGTTGCACACGGTCGTCTCGTCACGCGGCCAGCCCGCCGCGCGGAAGAGCTCGCCGAAGAGCACCTCCGACCATCCTGTCGGGATCGGCGCGTGCCCGGTCTCGTCGTTGTAGCGGGCGTCGTCGAGGAACGTGATGCCTGCTTCCCGCGCTGCCTTCATGACCGCCAACCCCTCCTCTTTCGAGATGCGCTCGAACGTGCGCCACGAACCGAGGGAGAGGCGGCTGACGTCGAGCCCTGACTGGCCGAGCGGGCGGTGCGGCATGTCCATGTCCGCAAGCCTGCCTTAACGTGCGCGCGTGGAGCCGACCGAGCGGATCCGACGAGAGCCGCCGACGTTTCGCCGACTTCTCGTTCGACGCGTCGAGCCGCTGACGCCACACATGGCGAGCGTGGTGCTCGGCGGGCCTGAGCTCGCCGACTTCTCGCTGAGCGAACCCGCGGCGAGCGTGCGCGTGCTCCTTCCGTCGACGCCAGGCGCCGACCTGGTCATCCCCGTGTGGAGGGGGAACGAGTTCCTGCTCCCGAACGGCGAGCGACCCGTGATCCGCACGCTGACACCCCGCCGGTTCGACGCGATCGCCGCGGAGCTCGAGGTGCAGATCGTCGTGCACGACGGTGGCGCCGCTTCGCGGTGGGTGAGCGCAGCCGCGCCCGGCGACCCGGCGGCGATGTCGGGGCCAGGTCGGGGCTACCGGATCGATGCGGACGCGGCCGGCTTCCTGCTCGTCGGTGACGAGACCGCGATCCCCGCCATCGCCCAGCTCCTCGAGTGGATGCCGCCCGCGATCGGCCGTCGAGGTGCACATCGAGGTCGGCGGGCGAGAGGCCGAAGTTCTCCTTCCGATGCGGGGAGCAACCGCGGTCACCTGGCATCATCGCGAGCCCGACGCGGCTCCCGGCGACGCGCTCGTCGCGGCAGTCGCTTCGTCGACGATCGCGGATGGCTGGAGGATCTGGGCCGCGGGAGAGGCCGCTGCGATGTACCGCATCCGGCACCACCTCTTCGACGAGCTCGGCTTGCCACGCGCCCGCGCCACCGTCCGCGGGTACTGGAAGCACGGCCGAGCCGGCGACGCAGACACGGGCGGCGAATAGAGCCGTTCGCTCAGAGCGGGCGACGGGAATCGAACCCGCGTTCTCAGCTTGGGAAGCTGATGTTCTGCCGCTGAACTACGCCCGCGAGGGCGCTCACTGTAGGGGACCGGGACCGGCACCGGCACTCGTACCGGTGAACGCCCGATCGGGCATCGAGAGGTACGAGTTCAGCCTCGGCGGCTTGCTCAGCGGACGACCCCGGGCGCGCGCGTCGGGTCGCGGCGGCCGCCGTCGCGAGCGGCGTCGCGTTCGACGCGACGGTGGGTGCGGCGCTCGCTCTCGGGCCGTTCGATCACCTCGCGGACCAGGGCGAGCATCTCGTCGATGTGGAAGGGCGAGGCGATGAAGCCGTCGACTCCGGACTCCCACGCGAACAGCCGGTTCGTCCCACCGGCAGCGCAGAGCACCACGCGTGCAGTCGAGACGCGGTCGTCGGGGTTCGTGCGGATCGCGTCGAGCACCTTGAGGTTGCCGCCCGACCCGGCGACGGTGAGGTTGAGGATCACACAGTGGACGGGGCGCCGAGTGAGCGACCCGAGCGTCGCCTGCTGCGCGGGCGCCAGGCTGACCTCGTGTCCGGCGCGGGCGAGCACGCGGACCATGATCTCGGCGCCATCGGGATCATCGGCGACGGTGAGCACGTGCCACGGCCGCGCGAGGTGCCTTCCAGTCGGCCTGGTCAGTCTTGGACCGTCTCAAAGGCACTTGCGGCCTCCTGCTCGCCCCGCTCGATCGCCTCGAGCAGGTGCATCGAGATGTCGGCGACCTTCACTTCGCTCTCATCTCGTCCCGCACCCTTCACACCATCGTCCAACATGATGTAACAGAAGGGGCACGCAGTGGCGACTCTCGTCGCTCCGGTCGCGATCGCCTCTTGCGGCGCGCTCGTCGTTGACCTTCTTCCCGATGCTCTCTTCCATCCACATGCGCGCGCCGCCCGCGCCGCAGCACATGCCTCGCGTGCCATTGCGTGCCATCTCGACGATCTCGATGCCCTTGAGCGAGCCGATGACCTTGCGCGGCGCGAGGTACACGTCGTTGTGGCGGCCCAGGTAGCACGAGTCGTGGTACGTCACCCGCTCTTCGAGGCGGGCGTTCGAGAGGTCGAGCCGTCCGGTGTCGATGCACCACTCGAGCAGCTGGCTGTGATGGATCACCTCGTAGTGACCGCCCAGCTGCGGGTACTCGTTGAGCAGGGTGTTGAAGCAGTGGGGGCACTGGGTGACGATCTTCTTCACGCCCATGCCGTTGAGCACTTCGACGTTCTGCATGGCGAGCATCTGGAACAGGTACTCGTTGCCCGATCGCCGAGCGGGATCGCCCGTGCAGAGCTCGCTCGGCCCGAGGATGGCGAAGTCGATGCCGGCGCGGCGCAGGAGCTTCGCCACCGCTTGGGTGACCTTGCGGTTCTTGTCGTCGAACGAGCCCGCGCACCCCACCCAGTAGAGGTACTCGTGCTCGAGGGCCTCGCTGCCGTCGACGATGACGATGTCGTCGAGCCCTCGTGCCCAGTCGGCGCGCTCGCCCTGGTTCATCCCCCACGGGTTGCTCTGGTTCTCCATCGAGCGGTACGCGTTGCCGAGCTCGGTGGGGAAGTTCGACTCCATGAGCGACAGGTAGCGCCGCATGTCGAGGATCTTGTCGAGGATCTCGATGTTCACCGGGCAGATCTCGTCGCACGCCTTGCACGACGTGCACGACCACACCTCCTCGGGCGTGATGCGCTCGAACAGCGAGTCGGCCGTGATGGTGATCTCGGGAACGACGCCGATCGGCGGCGGCACGACCGGTTGCCCGGTCGCGGCCATGACCTCACCGCTCTTCAGCACGATCTCGCGGGGGTCGAGCGGCTTGCCCGTCGCGTGGGCGGGACACACCGACGTGCAGCGCCCGCACATCGTGCATGCGTCGGTGTCGAGCAGCTGCTTCCAGGTGAAGTCCTCGACGGTCGCTGCGCCGAACGTCTCGAGCTCGGTCTCGGTGAGGTTCGGCATCGCCCGCATCGCGCCCTTCGGGCGATCGCGGTCGCGCAGGTACATGTTCAGCGGTGACGTGAACATGTGGCGCAGCATCGTGATGGGCAGCACGAGGAGGAACACGAGGAACGAGGCGACGTGCACGCACCAGAGCACCTGGTGCCACGTGTCGAGCGTCGACTCCGACGCCGAGTTCACCAGCGCCGAGAGCGGGTAGCCGATGAACGACCACTTCTCGAACGCCGGTCGTCCGACGAGCGCGATGCGCACCATCTCGGTCGCGAACCCGGTGACGGCGAGCACGAAGAACATCGTGAGGATCACCGCGTGCTCGGGCTTCGTCTTGATGCGGATGCGATACGGCCTCTGCACGTAGCGGCGTGCGATCGCCCAGACGATGCCGATGAGGAACACGAGCCCGGCGGCGTCGCCCACCGCGCTGAAGCCCTGATACACGCCGCCGTGGAGGAACTTCGCGCTCTCCGGCATCTGGTGATCGATCTCGAGCACCGTCGTGACACCGAACAAGATGAGGAAGCCGAAGTAGATGCACGAGTGCATGACGCCCGCGGCGGGGTCGCGCAGCAGCGTCTGCATGTACATGCCGGCACGGAAGTCGCGCAGGCGCCGTCCGACGTTCTTGCTCGTCGTCGCCCGACGGTCGGGCGCGCCGCGCTCGTAGTTGCGCACCCGCTGCCAGAACAGCACTCCCGCGCAGACGATCAGCAGCGGGACGACGACATAGAACGCGAGCCGGAGCGCGCTCGGGATGCCACCGAACACCTCGCGCGACACGATCGAGTCGTCGTGGAACTCGAACACGACGCCGGTGATGCCGGAGACGATCGTGACCAGCGCGAAGCCGACCCAGATCGCGAGCACCACGTCCGACGGGCGGAGGCGGCGCGCCACCGCAGTCACCGGCGCGGCTCGCTCGGTCGTGGTTCGTTCGGAGGTGGTCGTCGCCATCACGCGCAACCTAACGCGGCCGCCCGGTGGCTCCCGAGCTCGCGCGGTGCGGAGGGATCAGCCGTAGTTCGCGCGATCGAGGTCGCGGATGCGCCCTGCAAGCGTCGCGAGCAGCTTGTGCGCGAGCGCAGGGACTTGGTCGATCACGCCGGCGAAGTTGCGTTGATCGATCACGAGCACGGTCATGTCGGTGTCGGCGGTGACCGTCGCGGTGCGTGGGCCCCGGTCGAGCAACGAGAGCTCGCCGATGACCGCCCCGGGTCCGAGCGTGGTGATCTTGCGACCGTTGCGCTTCACCGCAGCGGTGCCGTCGACCACGATGAAGGCCTCGCGGCCTTGCTGACCCTGGTCGACGAGCGTCGTCCCGGCCTTCACGGCGATCTCGTCTGACGCCTTCGCGATCTTCTGGAGATCCTTCGTGGAGCAGGTAGCGAACAGAGGAACACGCGCCAGGTGATCGAGATACGCCTGCCTGATTGCCATGGCGGCGCATCATAGGGATGCCGATGGCCGTGTGCTGGAACGACTCGGCTTCATCGGCACGAAACAGTCGGGAAACTTGCCGGGCCTAGCGTCCGCGAGGGATGGACGTCACATTGCTGCGCTGGCCCGGCGAGCAGCTCCGAAGAGAGCGGCTCGCCGAGGAAGGGGTCCCACGACTGCTCCTCGTCGACGTCGGCGACGCCCCGCCCGCGATCGTCGACATCCTCGAGGACTGGATCAGGGTTCCCGCCGACGACATCGACATCCGTGCTCGCGTCGCCACGCTCCAAGCTCGCTACGACGCGGCCGGCGCGATCGCACCCTTGCTCGACGATGACGGCGTGATCCGCCTCGGCGCCGCGTGGGTGTCGCTCCCGCCGGTCGAGGCCCGCATCACGAACGCGCTGCTCGAGCGGTTCGGTGCGGTCGTGAGCAGAGAGACGCTCGCGCGCAGCGGATGGCCCGAAGGCGCACCCGGTCGCAACGCGCTCGACGTGCACGTGCTCCGCCTGCGGAGACGGCTCGCTCCGCTCGGTCTCGTGATCCGCACCGTCCGCTCACGCGGCTACCTGCTCGAGGCCTCCGACTTCGGCCAGCCGACCGCCAAGGAGGCCTGAAGCCTCGACATACTGGTGACGGTGACGTCACTCTCCGCGCATGACTTTCGCCACACGGAGCGTGCATTCGACCCCTTTTCGCCACCCTCGATCGGGTGGTACACAAGGTGGTCGGGCTTGGCGGGCGGAGGTTGTTCGGTGGCCTCGTGGATGGATCGAGCGCAGCGCGCGGCGGAGGTGCTCCGGCGGGGGCGGGTCCTCGTCGTCAGCGGTTCCGATGAGCACGCGGGCGCGATCGCGCATGCCCTCACCGACCTCGACCTCATCCCGGTGCTCGCGTTCGACGCCGACAGCGCGCGTCGCACGGCGGACGGGGTCTCGTGCAACATCGCCGTGCTCGACGTCCGTGTCGTCGACGGCTCGCCGCTCCCTTTGATCCGCGACCTCGCCGAGCTCGTCGGCGCGGGTGTGTTGGTGCTCGGCACGAGTGACGAGCCGGCCGACCGGCTCTTCGACGCGGGCGCCTTCCTACTCGGCTCGTCCGATTGGTCGGGCTTGCACGTCGCCGCGCGTGTCTCGAACCGGCTGCGGGTGCGTCCGCCGGTGGAGAGCCGTCCGACGCTCGCGTGGGGACCGCTCGCGCTCGATCCCGCGATGCGCCTCGCGTGGTGGGAAGGCAATCCGCTCGCGGTCACGCCGACCGAGTTCAAGGTCCTCGTCGCTCTGATGCTCGCGAAGGGTGCGGTCGTCTCGAAGTCTGACCTTCAATCTCAACTTTGGGGTACGAGGACGGCGCTCGACGACAAGCGGCTCGAGGCCCACGTGCGGCGCCTGCGCTCGAAGCTCGGCGACGCTCGACCGATCGCCGTTTCTCCTGACGGTTCGGGGCCAGGGCTACCGGCTCGCAGACCGCCGCATCGCCCGGCGTGCGGTGGCGGTCGACCGTCGCGCGGTGTCACGCATCGTGGCTGTCTGAATTCCGGTTCAGACCGACTCCTCCGGCCGCGTCAGCGCGCCAGTCGACCCCTTGTTTTCCAAGGATTTTCCAAACCTCGCGACGCTCGTGAACGCCTACACGAGCAGTGGGTCAATCATCGCCAAACCGTGGCCTTCTCGTAGTTCCACCACGCAGAGCGAAGGAGTGAGATTGCGAGTGGCGTAGTAGAGGCGCGGGGCCTGTGGCACTGGGGCGGTTTGCTCGGGTTTTCTCCTACGTCGCTTGGTGGAGGCCACCGCGCGGCGGTGGCGGGATGCGATTGAAAGGAAACGCGTATGAGCAGATCTCGCCACTTCCGGCGGATCTTGGCGGCGAGCGTGGTCGCCAGTGTCTCCATCACATGGGGCGCTGGTGTCGCGTTCGCTCACGAGTCACCACCACCTATCAACCAGTCCAACGGCATCGGCGTCGAGCAGACCGGGTGCGGCGTCGACCCCGTGCTGACGAGCGAGGAGTATCCGGCGCCTGAGTGTGGAGTCGCTGACGCGAACACCGGCGACAACGTTCAGGTGACCGGCGGACAGGCGAACATCACCGGGCAAGCCGACCTGTCGGTCGCGACCGGCAGCGTTCACCACGAGGAGACGATGGATGCGTTCGCACTCGGGCTCATCTTCGCTGTCGCGATCGGCGGCGATGCAAGCGCCGGTGCGGCGAACGTGGCCAGCTCGGACAACGACCTCACGATGGCGAGCACCCTCGAGACGGGTGATGCCACCGCTGGGAACTCTGTGGGCATCGTCGGCGGGCAGACCAACGACAACAGCGGCTCCGTCCTCACTGCGCGGTTCGGAAGCGGCGTGTCGGCGATCAACCAGTCCAACGACGCTAGGCGTCATCGCTGACGACAACAGCCGCCTCCGCCAACACGGGTGGCAACGTCCAGGCGACGGGTGGTCAGCTGAACCTCACGGGTCAGCTCGCTCTCGCAGGCGCGCAGGGAAGCCCGGGCCTCGCGCTTGGCTCTCGGCGTCGGCATCGCCGCGGGCGGCGACGCGGTCGCGTCGGCGGGCAACGTCAGCGGCCACAGCGACTGCCGACGCCTTCAACAACGTCCAGGACGTCACGAACGACGGCACGACCGGTGAACGCGGTCGCGGTGAACTCGGTTCAGGTCGGCACGCCGGCCGGCGAGCGAGACCGACGCCTCGCCGTTCACGCAGACGAACAACAACACGGGCAACGCCTACACGCATCGTGGGCGACGACCTGTCTGTCGTTCGCAGGCGCGTTCGTCGTCGCAGTCCAACACCTCGATGTCGGCCCGTCTGACAACGCGGCGATCGCGAACAGCGGTTACAACCTCCAGGCGAGCGGGCCTCAGCTCAATGGCAACCTGCAGGTCGCGGGCGCGGGTGCAGGCGGAGGGTGGGCCGGCTCGGTCGGTCTCCTCGGCCTCGCGGTCGCGTTCGGCGGTGACGCCGAGGCGACCGCCGCCAACGTGGCCGACAGCGGCAACAGCCAGACCGTGAGCAACTCCCTCGTCACTGGTGACGCGACCGCGCAGAACTTCACGGGCGTCGTCGCTACCCAGACGAACATCAACGAGGGCAACGCCGGGGCGCTTGATGGCCTCGCGCTCATCGGCATCGCCATCGGCGGCATCGTTCAGTACAACGGCGCTTACGTCGAGGCCGACGACAACTACGCCGAAGCATCGACTGGCTACAACGCCCAGATCGGCGGCTTCCAGGGCAATGGCACCATCCAGGGCGCTGGCGCGATCGCCGGCGGTGGATGGGCTGGCGCGCTGGGCGCTCTCGCCCTGGCGGATGCCGGCGACGCGACTGCAACCGCCGCGAACCTTGCTGGCAGCGCGAACGACAGCACGGTGACCAACGACCTCGAGACCGGTGATGCGAAGGCGTCGAACGTCGTGAACCTCGACGTCGACCAGACCAACACCAACTCCGGCTGGGCGGCAGGCGTCACGGCGCTCGACCTGTTCGGTGTGGGCGTGGGCTTCGTGTCCCAGAGCAACGTGCTCATCGACGACGGCAGCTACAACATGGCCTACGCCGACTCGGGCAGCAACGTCCAGGGTTCGCTCGGTCAGGGCAATCTCACCCTCCAGGGTGCGGGTCGCAGTCGCCGCTCCTGGCGACGCGATCAGCGTCGGCCTGCTCGCCGGTGCGGGTGCTGGTGACGCGTCGGCGACTCGCGGGCAACACGGCCACGAGCTCGAACACCCAAACGGTGGACAACACGGCGACGACGGGCGACGCGACTGCGCTGAACGTCAACGTCGTGAAGGTCGACCAGGCCAACACCAACGACGGTGACGGGTTCCAGGGCAACGCGGTCGGCATCGCCGCGATCGTGGAAGTCGGTGTCGGCATCGGCGTCATCGGCCAGAGCAACTACGTCGAGGTCGATGGCTTCTACAACGGCGCCTTCGCCAACACCGGTGACAACGCGCAGTTCAGCGGCCCGCAGGTCAACATCACGGGTCAGCTGGCGCTGGCGGGGGCCCAGGGTGGCGGCGCTCTGTCGCTCGGCCTCATCGGCGCAGGCGCCTTCGGGGGCGACGCCGATTCGGCTGCGGCGAACGTTGCCGACAGCAGCAACTGGCAGCAGGTCGCCAACAACCTGACCACCGGCATCGCGACCGCGATCAACTCACTGTCGCTCACCGCGACGCAGGCGAACAGCAACGCCGGCAACGCGGTCGGCGTGGTGCTGGCTGAGCATCCCGTCTCTCGACTCGGGCGCGATCAACCAGTCCAACGGTGCGCTGGTGCAGCAGGTCGGGAACGTTGCCGTCGCGAACAGCGGCGACAACATCCAGGCCGACGGCGGCCAGGCGAACGTCACGGTGCAGGTCGCGGCTGACGGCTCCGAGGCCGGCGGCTCGGCGGCTCTCGCCTTCGGCGGCGCGGTTGCCGTCGACGGCGACGCCACCGGCGCGGCCGGGAACGTCTCGGTCAGCGACAACACCACGCTGGGGACCAACGACATGACGACGGGCGATGCGACTGCCATCAACCAGGTTCAGGTCGACGTGACCCAGAACAACCACAACGAGGGCGACGCGACCTCAGTCGGTCTCTAGCCCGAACGGATCGCGGGGGAGGGGCGGCGGCCCCTCCCCCGGGACCTCTCCTCCTCTTCTCTCAGCACCTGGCGGCACCCGGCAGAGAGCAGGCAGCAACACGATGAGTGCGAATCGAAGACTTCCGGCGGGGGTTCGCCGTCTCGCCGCAGCGACGGTGGTGGGAGCGCTCCTCTTCTTCGCGGTCGGCGTTCCCGCGGCGAGCGCGCAGACGGATCCCGATCCCGACTCCACGACGAGACGACCCTTCCTCCCGACACGACCGACACGACCCTTCCTCCCGACACGACCGACACGACCCTTCCTCCTGACACGACGGCCGCGCCCGACACCACGACACGACGCTGCGCCCGACACGACGGCTGCCCCTGACACGACGGCTGGCGCTCCGGACACGACGGCGGCCCCGGACACGACGGCGGCCCCGACGACCACGGCGGCGCCGGACACCACGGCAGCCTCGACACGACGGCGACTCGCCGCCGACCACTGCGGACTCACTCACGCTACGCAGCCTCAGTCGGCCAACGCGGCGGAAGCAGAGCGCTCGCATCCAGGACAGCACGTCGTCCACTGACGGCACGCTGCTCGTCCTCGGCCAGTGCCTCGTCGAGCTCGTCGACGAACGCGGCCGAGCAGCACAGCGTCGCGAACGTCTGCACCGGCTCGAGCGCCTCCGGCAACTCGGGCGGCAACACCTCGATCGGCGCGGTCGCAGGCGCGAACGCAGGGACGACCACCGGCGGCGCGTCGACGACGACGGGCACGAGCAGCTCGTCGTCGGTGTCAGAGGGCGACGCGAACGCGACCGGCGTGAGCGCGACGAACAAGGTCTCACAGGCCGCGTTCGTCAGCGCTGACGACGGCAGCCAGGTCGACATCGTGCAGGTCGCGCTCGTGATCAACATCGGCTTCGGCATCGCGAACACGAGCGGCAACGTGGCGACGGGCGTGTCGCCGGGCGTCGCTGGCCCGGCTGCGGCTCGAACGTCCAGGGCTCTGCGTCGGCCACGACCGGGAACGCGCTCGGCGTCGGCGCGCAGACGACGACGAAGATCCTCCAAGCCGCCGTGGTGCAGACCAAGACCGGCGACGACGCGAACAGCGTCGAGAACGCGCTGGTCATCAACCTCGGTGACGGCACCTCGAACAGCGGCCTCAACCGCATCATCGGTGTGCTCTCGCAGAACGGAGCCGACTACGGCCTCGGTGGCGCCGCGGGCACAGCGTCGATCGAGACCGGGGGCGCCACCGCGGTGGGCACCTTCGGCGAACACCCTCATCAAGCAGAGCGCGACCGCAGACGCGACCGAAGGCGCCTTCATCGTCATCACCCAGAAGGCAGTCGTGTTCAACCTCGGCGCCGCGTTCGCGAACTCGGGGTTCAACAGCGCGACTGGTGTCGGCGGCACGGGCCTCACCGACTACACAGCTCGCCGCGCTCGTCTCGCTGTACCAGATCCTGAACGCGTTGCTCGAGGCCGGCGGGTGGGCACTCCCGCCCGATCCAGGCGCGAGTGGCGGAGTCGGCGACGCGGTCGGCGACGCGACGTTGCACACGGGCGATGCCACTGCCCTCGGCGTCAACGCGGGCACGAGCATCACGCCAGTCCGTGAACGCGAAGGCGCAGGGCGGCAACATCAACGCGTCGCAGAACGCGCTGGTCGCGAACGTCGGCCTCGGCGTCGCGAACACGGGCGGCAACGTCGCGGCCGGTGTGGCCACTGGCTCGGCCGGCGGCGGCATCAACGCGCAGGCGATCGCCGAACTCGGCCGGCTTCCTGGCGGCCTTGTCAGGTGGCTCGGTCTCGCCCGACGGCACCGACAAGGTGGCTGGCCTCTTCGACTTCGGTGGCCTGATCGCCTCGCTCACCGGTCACGCGGAGATGACCGATCAGCTCATCGACTCGACGCCGTCAGACCTCATCGGATCTCCTGAGGATCCCGCGGGTCCGCAGACGAAGCACATCCGCGTTCGCCAGGTCATCGGCACACTGACGTTCTCGTTCTCCTCCGCCAACGGCCAAGACAAGGCCGAGACCATCGGCAAGGTGGTCGAGAACAGACATCGAGAGCGACACCGGTGGATTCTCGCCGCACAACATGTACGGGCTCGGGCTCCGCCACTACGCAGACCAGACGGTGGACGGGGAATCGACCTCGGACAGCGAGACCACAGGCACGCCTCCGGACCCGAGCACGTTCGAAGCTGACGTGCAGGGGACGAGCACCCTCGAGACGGGCGATGTCGTCGCCGGCAACGTCGACAACACGAAGGTGTGCCAGGTCCACAACACCGATCCGGCGCAATGCCAGCCTCAGGTCGTGCGGTGGATCGTGCTGCCGGGCCGGCCCACGGTCCTGACGCGGCCGGTGACGACAACGAAGACCGTGACCGTGACGGTGAAGACGATCAAGACGGTGACGCAGGTGGTCGGCCCGGGCGGACAGGTTCGCTCGGTCGTGGTCACGTCCGGTCCCGGCGGCGGGGTCCGAGGCGAGACGCTGCCGGTCACCGGTGCCGAGACCGACAGCAACCTCTCGCTTGCCGGCGTGCTGCTCGGTGCCGGTGTGTTTCTCGTGCTGGTGGCCGCCCTGGTGCCGCGGCGGCGAGCCACTGGCTAGGGGGGCATCGTGCGACGCGCGGGACCCACTGCCTCAGGGCTGGGGGTGGTGGGTCTCAGCGTGTTGATCGCCGTCGCCGCCGGGTGCGGGCAAGCGACAACGCCATCCGCTCGGGACGGAGGCGTGTTGGCCGCTCCGGCGGCGACGGCGATCGATGCTCCATCCACTTCCGCGCCGACCAGCGCGGTGCCATCCACCAGTGCCGCGCGCGGCGACGACCGCGGCTCCGTCACGAGCGCAGTCACCGCACCGCCCTCGACGGCGGCCACGAGCGCGTCCCGAGCCCACCACCCAGCACACCGCAGACCGAACCGAGAGCCCCACGGAGGCACCGTTGCCCGAACCGCCCTCGATCGACACAGCCCGCGTCGTCGTCAACCAGTCGAACGTCGCGGTCAACACGGGCGGATCGAGCTCGTCCCACTCGACCGTCGACAGTGCTGCGGCGCACCTCGAAGTGCAGCAGGGCGCGACGAGGCCTCGAGATCGCGTCACTCGACGTGAAGCCCGGGTGGACCGAAGCCGCGCGGGCCGAGTCGCCGACCGAGATCACGTTGCGCTACGTGCTCGGCTCCTCGGCGGTCGACATCAGGATCTGGGCCAACGGAGCCGGGATCTCGAGCTCGGTGAGCGCATCGAGCGACCGGTGACGCCGGGCGCGCGAACCGCTCTGACTTGAATTCACCACCTGTGCCGCCGAAAGTGACTGGGATGTCCCTCCGCCGCCTCGCCTTCATCCCCCTTGCCCTCGCGCTCGTGCTCGCCGCCTGCTCCGGTGACGACTCGTCCTCGTCGAGCAACACCGGCGCCGCGGCCTCCGGGGGTGCATCGGGCACCGACAAGACCTCTGACACCCGTCCTGCCGTGCCCGAAGGGTTCACGGTCGTCGATCGCACCTCCGACGGCTTCGTCATCGCGTTGCCGCCGGGCTGGCAGAACTTCGATCTGACCTCCGCTGACGTCGACGCGATCGTGCAAGGCCGCGGCCGAGGCGAACCCCAACCTGCAGGGCGACGTCGGCAATGCGGTCAAGAAGCTCGTGGACGAGGGTGGCTTGCTCTACGCGTCAGACACGAGCAACCCCGGGCAAGTTCCTCACGAACGTGAACCTCATCAAGGTGACCGGCGTGACGAGTGGCCTCGGCTTGTTGCAACAGCAAGCACAGACGCAGCTGACTGCGGCGGGCGCGACGAACGTGTCGAGCACGCAGGTCTCATTGCCGGCTGGCGACGCGGTGCGCACCACGTACACCGTGCCGGTCACGCTGTCGGATGGCACCAAGGCCGAGATCGCAGGGCTGCAGGTCTACTTCCTGACCCAAGGGAACCTGTACGTGCTGACGTTCAGCACCGATCAGCCCGACAAGTACAGCAAGACCTTCGATCAGGTCATCGCGACGTTCGACGCGACCTGATCGTCAGCCGGCCTGCCGCCTGACCGCCTCTGCCGCCGCCTCCGCGGCGCTCGCGTCGCCGAGGTAGCGCACCGACTCGACCTCGAGGTCGGGCCCGAGCTCGTAGAGGCGGGGGATTCCCGTCGGGATGTTGACCTCTGCGATGTCGGCGTCGGAGATGCCTTCGAGGTGCTTGAGCAGCGCTCGCAGGCTGTTGCCGTGCGCGACGACGAGCACGCGTAGCCCGGCCCGCAGGTCGGAGACGATCGAGTCGTGCCAGTACGGCAGGACCCGCGCGACGACGTCGGCGAGGCACTCGGTCGCGGGCAGCACGTCCGGGGGAAGCCGGGCGTAGCGAGGGTCGTTGCGGGGGTGCTCGGGGGAGTCGAGCGTCAACGGCGGGGGCGGCACGTCGTAGCTGCGACGCCAGAGCTTCACCTGGTCGAGGCCGTGCTGGTCGGCCGTCTGCTTCTTGTCGAGGCCCTGGAGCGCGCCGTAGTGCCGCTCGTTGAGCCGCCAGGAGCGCTCGACGGGCAGCCACAGCTGGCCGAGGGCGCCGAGGGTGAGGTCTGCCGTCTGGACTGCCCGCAGGAGCACAGAGGTGTGCACCTTGTCGAACGCGAGCCCCTCGGCCCGCAGGGTCTCGCCGCCCGCAGCCGCCTCGGCTTCGCCCGTCGTCGACAGGGGGACGTCGTGCCAACCGGTGAAGAGGTTCTGCTGGTTCCAGGTGCTCTCGCCGTGGCGGAGCAGCACGAGGGTGTACGCCATGGTGTCCCGAACGTACCGCGTCTTCGTCCTCTCTTCCTCGCCGTCAAGGTTGTCAACATGACACTCAACTTCTATGATGAAGAGCACTCAACTGTTCGCTTCCAGGAGGCAACCCCCCATGCCCAAGGCCGTTGGCATCGATCTCGGCACCACGAACTCCGTCGTCAGCGTCCTCGAGGCCGGCGACCCCGTCGTCATCCCGAACGCCGAGGGGTCGCGCACGACTCCTTCGGTCGTCGCATTCTCGAAGGGCAGCGAGGTGCTGGTCGGCGAGGTCGCGAAGCGCCAAGCCATCACGAACCCCGATCGCACGATCCGGTCCGTGAAGCGCCACATGGGCACGAGCTGGACGATCGAGATCGACGGCAAGAAGTACACCGCGCAGGAGATCTCCGCGCGCACGCTCATGAAGCTGAAGCGCGACGCCGAGTCCTACCTCGGTGACACCGTCACGCAGGCGGTCATCACCGTGCCGGCGTACTTCGACGACGCCCAGCGCACCGCCACGAAGGAGGCGGGCCAGATCGCCGGCCTCGAGGTGCTCCGCATCATCAACGAGCCGACCGCAGCGGCGCTCGCGTACGGGCTCGACAAGGGCTCGACCGACGAGACCGTCCTCGTGTTCGACCTCGGCGGTGGCACGTTCGACGTCTCGATCCTCGAGATCGGTGACGGCGTGTTCGAGGTCAAGTCGACCCACGGCGACACGCAGCTCGGCGGCGACGACTGGGATCAGCGGGTCATCGACTGGCTGGTCGTCCCAGTTCAAGGGCGCCCACGGCGTCGATCTGGCCGCCGACAAGATGGCGGTGCAGCGGCTGAAGGAAGCCGCCGAGAAGGCGAAGATCGAGCTGTCGCAGGTGCAGCAGACGCAGATCAACCTGCCGTTCATCACCGCGACGTCCGAGGGGCCGCTCCACCTCGACGAGTCGCTCTCGCGTGCGAAGTTCCAGGAGCTCACCGCTGACCTCCTCGAGCGGTGCAAGGGCCCGTTCGAGCAGGCGATCAAGGACGCCGGCCTCACCAAGGGCCAGATCGACCACGTGATCCTCGTCGGTGGCTCGACGCGCATGCCCGCCGTCCAAGACCTCGTGTTCGACCTCACGGGCAAGGAGGCGAACAAGTCGGTCAACCCCGACGAGGTCGTCGCCATCGGCGCCGCGATCCAGGCCGGCGTGCTCAAGGGTGAGGTGAAGGACGTCTTGCTGCTCGACGTCACCCCGCTGTCGCTCGGCATCGAGACCAAGGGCGGCGTGATGACCAAGCTCATCGAGCGCAACACCACGATCCCGACGCGGCGCACCGAGGTGTTCACCACCGCGGACGACATGCAGCCGTCGGTCGAGATCCACGTGCTCCAGGGCGAGCGCGAGATGGCGATGTACAACAAGACGCTCGGCAAGTTCCAGCTCGTCGACCTGCCGCCCGCGCCGCGTGGCGTGCCGCAGATCGAGGTCACGTTCGACATCGACGCGAACGGCATCGTCCACGTGTCCGCGAAGGACCGCGCGACGAGCAAGGAGCAGTCGATGACGATCACCGGGCAGTCGTCGCTCGAACAAGGACGAGATCCAGCGGATGGTCCGCGATGCCGAGGCCCACGCCGAGGACGACAAGCGTCGTCGCGACGAGGCCGAGGTGCGCAACAACGCCGACTCGCTCGTGTACCAGACCGAGAAGGTCCTGCGTGAGCAGGGCGACAAGGTCGGGGCCGACGAGCGAGCCGCGGTCGAGGGTCCGCTCGACGACCTGAAGAAGGCGATCGCGGGCGACGACATCGAGGCGATCAAGTCCGCCACCGAGCATCTGATGACCGCCAGCCAGAGCTTCAGCCAGAAGCTCTACGAGGCGGCCTCGACCGCGAGCAGGCGAGCGCGGGTGCGCAGACCACCGCCGCGAACGACGACGAGGTCGTCGACGCCGAGATCGTCGATGACGAGAGGTCGGCGTAGCCCATGACGTTCCCCCACGATCCGGCCGACACGGCCGTCCCCGAGTCCTCGGAAGAGGAGGAGGCGGCGGCCGAGGCCGCGCTCGAGCTCGACTTCGAGACCCTGCGTCAAGGAGAACGAGGAGCGGCTCGCGCAGCTGCAGCGACTGCAGGCCGACTTCGAGAACTTCCGCAAGCAGGCGCAGAAGCGCGTCGGCGACGAGGTCGACCGCTCGACGGGCAGGTTCGTCGAAGACCTCCTTCCGGTCCTCGACGCTTGCGAGCTCGCGTTCGCGCACGGCGTCGACGGCATCGAGCCGATCTGGTCCGCGCTGTTCGGCGCGCTCCGGCGTCATGGCCTCGAGCCACTCGACAGCCTCGGCGTGCCCTTCAACCCCGAGCAGCACGAGGCGGTCATGCACGTGCAGGGCGGCGACGACGGCGATGACGGCGAGCCGGTCGTCAGCGACGTCATGCGCACCGGCTACACGTGGAAGGGCCGCGTGCTGCGTCCGGCCATGGTGACGGTGAAGGGCTAGGCGCGTACATGGCGCCTCAGCGCGAATGGTTCGAGAAGGACTACTACAAGGCCCTCGGGGTTCCTGAGGCCGCGTCCCAGAAAGAGATCACCAAGGCCTACCGCAAGCTCGCGCGTCAGCATCACCCCGACACGAACCAGGGCGACGCCGAAGTCCGAGGAGAAGTTCAAGGAGATCTCCGCGGCGTACGACGTCCTCGGCGACGCCGAGAAGCGCAAGGAGTACGACGAGGTCCGTCGGCTCGGCCCGATGGCGTCGGGCTTCGGAGGTGGTCCTGGACCGGGCGGCGGCGCCGGCCCCCAGGGCTTCTCGTTCATGGGCGACTCGGCTGACATCAACGACCTGCTCGGCGGCCTGTTCGGTCGCGGGCGCCGCGGTGGGCGGGGCGGTCCCGGTGGTGGGCCCGGTCCGCAGCGAGGCGAAGACCTCGAGGCCGGGCTCACGCTCGCGTTCGACGACGCGGCGCGCGGCATCACGACGTCGCTCTACCTGACGAGCGACGCGGCGTGCGCCACGTGTCACGGCACCGGCGCGCGTCCGGGCACGCACGCCGACGACGTGCCCGCGTGTGCAACGGCCGCGGCGTCCTCGACGACAACCAGGGCCTGTTCTCGCTGAGCTCCCCGTGCCGCAACTGTGGCGGGCTGGGCCACATCATCGAAGATCCGTGCCCGACGTGTCGCGGCACCGGCGTCGAGCGGCGCGAGCGCGAGGTGAAGGTGCGCATCCCGCCGGGCGTCGACGACGGCCAGCGCATCCGTCTGAAGGGTCGCGGCGGCCCTGGGCGCAACGGCGGCCCTCCCGGCGACCTCTACGTGACCGCGAAGGTGCTGCCGCACAAGGTGTTCGGGCGCAAGGGCCTCGACCTCACGCTCGCGCGTGCCGGTCACCTATCCCGAGGCGGCGACTCGGGGCGCAGGTCGAGGTGCCCGACGCTCGACGGTGGTCCGGTGAAGCTGAAGATCAACCCGTCGGTGCCGCTGTCGAAGCCGCGGCGAGTGAAGGGTCGCGGCATCTCGAACGGCAAGACGACCGGCGACTTGCTGGTGACGTTCGAGGTCGTCGTGCCGGCACGGCTCACCGCCGAAGAGAAGAAGCTGATCGAAGACCTGGCGAACGTGATGCACGACTCGCCGAGAGCCCATCTGGAGGTGTGATGGCTGCTGAATCGAGAGCAACGAGGACCAGAGGTGTGTACGTGATCTCGGTCGCGGCCGAGCTCGCCGGCGTGCACCCGCAGACCCTGCGCATCTACGAGCGCAAGGGCCTGCTCGACCCCGCCCGCACGGTGGGCGGCAACCGCCGCTACAGCGAGGGCGACATCGACCGACTGCGGCGCATCGCCGAGCTCACCGCCGACGGCTTGAACCTCGCAGGGGTCAAGCGAGTGCTCGAGCTCGAAGAGGAGCTCGACGAGCGCTGCACGACAACCTCGAGCGTGTCCGGCGTGAGGCGCAGAGACGCGGTCGACGAGGTGAGCCGCCGGCACCGGCGCGACCTCGTGCCGCTGTCGCAATCGATGGTGGTGTTCGGGCCGCAAGCCCTCGATCTTCGAGCGAGACCGGAGCTGACGATGGCACTCGATCCGAACAAGTGGACCCACAAGACGCAAGAGGCCTTCGCCGCAGCGCTCGACCAGGCGCAAGGCGAACAGCAACCCCGAGGTGACCCCCGACCACCTGATGTCGGCGCTTGTTCCGGCAGGACGACACGCCTGGTGCTGCCGATCGTGCAGAAGCTCGGCCTCGCGCCGCTCATGCTGCGCAACCGGGCCGACGAGGCCGTGGCGCGCCTGCCGAAGGCGTACGGCGGCGAGTCGCGCCTCGGCCGCGAGCTCAACCAGGTCATGGAGCGCGCCGACGACGAGCGCAAGGAGCTCCACGACGAGTACCTGTCGACCGAGCACTCTGCTGCTCGCGATGGTCGACCGTCTCGACCGCACGCGTGAGGAGCTCCTCGCCGCGTTGCGCGACGTCCGCGGATCGCACCGGGTCACGAGCCAAGACCCCGAGGAGCAGTTCCAGGCGCTCGAGCGCTACGGCCGAGATCTCACCGAGGTGGCGCGCCAGGGCAAGCTCGACCCGGTCATCGGCCGCGACGACGAGATCCGTCGCGTCATCCAGGTCTTGTCGCGCCGCACCAAGAACAACCCGGTCCTGATCGGCGAGCCCGGCGTCGGCAAGACCGCGATCGTCGAAGGGCTCGCGCGCCGCATCGTCGAGGGCGACATCCCCGAGGGCTTGAAGAACAAGCGCGTCGTCGCGCTCGACCTCGGCTCGATGGTCGCGGGCGCGAAGTACCGCGGTGAGTTCGAAGAGCGCCTGAAGGCCGTGCTGAAGGAGATCACCGACGCCGCCGGCGAGGTCATCACGTTCATCGACGAGATGCACACCGTCGTGGGCGCAGGCGCAGCCGAGGGCGCGATGGACGCGAGCAACATGCTCAAGCCGCTGCTCGCCCGTGGCGAGCTGAAGATGATCGGCGCGACCACCCTCGACGAGTACCGCAAGCACATCGAGAAGGACGCGGCCCTCGAGCGCCGGTTCCAGCCGATCTACGTCGGCGAGCCGTCAGTCGAAGACACGATCACGATCCTGCGCGGGCTGAAGGAGCGCTACGAGGTGCACCACGGCGTGCGCATCCAAGACTCCGCGCTCGTGTCGGCCGCGGTGCTCTCCGATCGGTACCTCACCGGGCGGTTCCTTCCCGACAAGGCCATCGACCTCGTCGACGAGGCCGCGTCGCGGCTCCGCATCGAGATCGACTCGATGCCGACCGAGATCGACGTCGTCGAGCGGCGCATCCGTCAGATCGAGATCGAGAAGGTCGCGCTCGCGAAGGAGACCGACGACGCGTCGCGTGAGCGCCTCGTTGGCCTCGACGAGGAGCTCGCGCGGCTCAAGGCCGAGTCCGACGAGATGAAGCAGCACTGGCAGGCCGAGAAGGAGGCCATCGGCGCGATCCGCGAGCTCATGGAGCAGCTCGACTCGAAGCGCGCGCGAGCTCGAGCGCGAGTCAGACCTCGAGCACGCCGCCGAGATCCGCTACGGCCAGATCCCCGAGCTCGAGCGCCGGGTCGCCGAGGCCACCGAGCACCTCTCGCAGCTGCAGTCGACGCAGCGCATGCTGAAGGAAGAGGTCGACTCCGAAGACATCGCCGAGGTCGTGAGCAAGTGGACGGGCGTTCCCGTCTCCCGCCTCATGGAAGGCGAGATGCGCAAGCTCGTGCGGCTCGAAGAGCTGCTTCACGAGCGGGTGATCGGCCAGGACGACGCGGTGACCGCGGTCGCGAACGCGATTCGCCGCTCGCGTGCGGGCCTGTCCGACCCGAACCGGCCGATCGGTTCGTTCCTGTTCCTCGGGCCGACCGGCGTGGGCAAGACCGAGCTCGCTCGCGCGCTCGCCGAGTTCTTGTTCGACGACGAGCGGGCGATGGTCCGCATCGACATGAGCGAGTACATGGAGAAGCACTCGGTCTCGCGCCTCATCGGCGCGCCGCCGGGCTACGTCGGCTACGACGAGGGCGGTCAGCTCACCGAGGCCGTGCGGCGCCGTCCCTACGCCGTCGTGCTCCTCGACGAGATCGAGAAGGCGCACCCCGATGTGTTCAACGTCCTCCTCCAGGTGATGGACGACGGCCGGCTCACCGACGGCCAAGGGCGCACCGTCGACTTCACGAACGTCGTGCTGATCATGACGTCGAACCTGCAGGGCGATCCGCTGACGGTGTTCCGGCCCGAGTTCGTGAACCGCGTCGACGACATCGTGCGGTTCCGGCCGCTCACGCAAGACGACCTCGGCGAGATCGTGTCGATCCAGATCGACCGGCTGCGCGACCGGCTGGCGGCGCGCCGCATCACGCTCGTCGTCACGCCCGCCGCGACGGCCAAGATCGCCGAGGAAGGCTTCGATCCCGCGTTCGGCGCGCGTCCGCTTGAAGCGCGTCATCCAGCGCGAGATCGGTGACCGCCTCGCGACGCTCATCCTCGAAGGCAAGGTCGCCGAGGGCGACACCGTCGAGGTCGACGTGCGCGACGGCGAGCTCGTCATCGGCTGATCCAGACGGCCCAATTGCCCGCTCCGGCTGGCGCAACTGGGATCGATCTGGCCTTTGGTTGGGGTGGACCACCGCCTCCGTGTGACTCTTTCGGAGCGCTTCGGGAACCCGGTGCACACTCGGAGTCGTCCAAATGCCTGGGTCACACAGGCGGTGCCGCGGTCCGTCACGATTCATTCACGGAGCGGGCGCGTCACCTGGGCCTTTGCGCGCGCTCCGTGGTATTCGCGCGACTTTTGGCCTAGGTCGAACGACCTATTGCCCTCGCGGGCCACGCAGAGTGATAAGGTGCGAACTGCACGGATCGGAGACGATACTGTGTGGGGAGGCTTTGATCCGCCGGCGGAATTGGTCGCTGCGCTTGCGGGGAGCCAGGCGAACCCGGCCCCAGCCATAGGGCCGGGTGTTCTGCGTTTTCCGGCCCGTCTGAGACGACGACGAAAAGGAGCCGGGAAGTGCGACCTTCTACTCGAGCGCGGGGCTTGACGCGTCTGGCGGGCGCGGTGCTTGTTGCGGGCGGGCTTCTCGTCACCGCAGCAGGAGTGGCGAACGCGGCTGGCGCCGGTCGTCGCTGACCCCGTCGGGCCCGACGCTCGTGATCGTCACCGACTTCACGACCTATCCGGCGATCGTGCCGTCCTGCCGGGTGCACCGCGGGGGCTGGCTTCGTCAGGGACCTGCGCTTCGATGTCGTCCGCGGTGCAGGCGGGCCTCGACTGCGGGTGCGCACGACGTGACGGACGCGACGACGCTGCGCGAGACGGGCTCGATCGGCCGCCTGTATCCGGGCGACACCGTCACCGCGCACTGGACGGGGTTCACGGGCGGCGCAGGGCTGCGACGCCGAGTCGATCGGCGTGTCGCTTGCCGCTGAAGGAGTCGCACTCCGCCAGCTTTCGATCCGCAGGACGAGCAGCTGCTGCTTCGAGACTTCGCCTACTGCGGCACGCCCGGCATCGACGGAGTGCAGGTCGCCACGACGTCGTGCGCCACGGCGAAGAACACGCTGACGCTCACGATGCCGACTGGGAACGTGGCGTGCTTCTACCAGGTCGACCTCGTCATCGGTGGCCCGCTGCCGCGGAGGTCGGGCCCGAACGGCTCGTACTACAACGACCAGACACGCGCGTGAGCCAACGGCAAGAAGCCAGCGGCGCCGAACATGCTGATCGACGCGAACAACGGCGGCAGTGAGTGCGAGAGCACGACGACGACGACGACGGCGGCGCACGACGACTACGACGACGACGGGCGCCACGACGACGGCGCCGACGACGACGACGGGCGCGACGACCACGACGACGACGACGCGACGACGACGACGGTACGACGACGACGGCGGCACGACCACGACGGCGACGACGACGACGGGCGACGACGACGACGGCGCGACGACGACGACGGGCGCGACGACGACGGCGCACGACGACGACGGGGCGACGACCACGGCTGCCACGACGACGACGGCGACGACCACGACCGTCGTGAACACGACGCAGGAAACCTCGACGACGCTCGCCACGACCACGACGGCGCCAACCACGACGGCGGCAACCACGACGACGGGGGCGACCACGACGATCAACCGGGCGACGCCGCCGCCCGAGGTGACGGTGGAAGGTACGACCGTGACCAACCCCGAGACGCTTCCGGTGACCGGTAGCAGCACCTGGCCGGCAGCTCGGATCGGCATCCTGATGGTGATCGCCGGGCGTGGCCGCACTGGCCTTGAGCAAGCGTCGGGGAGCGCAGGCATAAGGCGCCGAAAAGGACAACACTGGAGGGAGGCTCTAGCCGGGGTGCTGGCGCTTCAGGGCTAGAGCAGGAGCGGGGACCCGAAAGGGTCCCCGCTTCGCGTCTCGGTCAGGTCGACGAGCGGCTTCGGCCTCACGAGACATGACGAGATCACGGCGAGGTTCCAGAGCGCTACTCGCGCGTGGTCCCGTCGTGGGTGCTTCAACGCTGGGAGGACGGCGTGGTCGACGGTCCGCTTGAGTGCCGCCGCGATGGTCGGAGCGTCGGCGCCGAGCGGCGACGAACGGCGAAGCCCAGTCCCGGTACCACCGTGCCCTGCGTCCAGATCCGCTTCACCCGTGCCCACTCGGTCGGCCGCCTCCGGTACAGCACGACGGCCTCCGGCGCGAAGCCGAACCGGAAGCCCTTGAGCTGCGCTCGCCAGCACAGCGCGATGTCCTCGCCGGAGGGGATCAGGCGAGTTGAAGCCGCCGAGGGCCTCGAACGCGCTCCTGCGGATCCCAGGTTGGCCGTCGGCGCCGCCGGAAGGAAGCCGAAGAACCGGCCCTGCGGACCGCCGGCGTGTCGCTAGTCGCAGCTTCAGAGCGCCCCCCACGACGTCCAGCTCGGTCGAGCGCCGACGCCATCGACTGAACCCAGTGCTCGTCGACGACGTCGTCGGCGTCGCAGAACAAGAGGAGGTCCGCCCTGCGCGAGGGCGACGCCCCGGTTTCGAGCGAAGTACGACGACCGCACCTCGGGCGCCGAGACCACACGCATGCGGTCGTCATTGCGTATCGACTCGGCGACGAGCTGCAGGGTTCCGTCCGAAGAGCCGTTGTCGACCCAGATCACCTCGAAGTCGATCCCCGCCGCCGCTTGGTTCGCCAGTGCGGTGACCTGTTCGAGCACGTGTTCTGCGGCGTTGCGCATTGGCACGATGACCGACACGGCAGGGGTGCTCATCTGCGAGCCATTCTGGCTGGCTGCCTGGGCCGGAAGTGGCGCGGAACGTTGCCCGTCGGCGCCCGGTCGCGTTCAGTACCATCGCCCGGTGCCCGCAACGGTCGTGGTCGGCGCGCAGTGGGGTGACGAGGGCAAGGGGAAGCTCACCGACCTCATCGCCAAGGAGATGCAGGTCGTGGTCCGCTACCAGGGCGGGCACAACGCGGGCCACACGATCGTCGTCGGCGGCGAGACGTTCGCGCTGCAGCTGGTGCCGAGCGGCATCCTCTACGACCACATCACGCCCGTCATCGGCAACGGCGTCGTGGTCGACCCCGCGGTGCTGCTCGCCGAGCTCGATCGGCTCACCGAGAAGGGCGTCGACTGCAGCCGGCTGCTCGTCAGCGGCAACGCGCACCTCATCCTCCCGTACCACCAGGAGCTCGACGCGCTCACCGAGCGTCGGCTCGGAAAGAACAAGCTCGGCACGACGAAGCGCGGCATCGGCCCTGCGTACGCGGACAAGGCGCTGCGCTCGGGTCTGCGCGTGCAGGACCTGCTCGATCCGAAGATCTTCCGCGAGAAGCTCGACGTCGTGCTCAAGGAGAAGAACGCGGTGCTCGCGAAGGTCTACAACCGGCTGCCGCTGTCGGCGAAGGACATCGCCGCGCGCTACCTCGACGAGCTGCGCGCCGCGGGTCGCGCCGTTCATCGCGGACACCGTCGGCTTCGTCCATGACGCGCTCGAGGCGGGACAGCACGTGCTGCTCGAGGGCGCGCAGGCGACGTTCCTCGACCTCGACCACGGCACCTATCCGTTCGTGACCTCGTCGAACCCGGTCGCCGGAGGCGCGTGCACGGGTTCCGGCGTCGGCCCGCTGCACATCAACCGGGTCATCGGGATCGCGAAGTCGTACTGCACGCGGGTCGGGTCAGGCCCGTTCCCGACCGAGCTGCTCGACGAGATGGGCGACCTCCTCGTCGAGCGCGGGCACGAGTTCGGCACGAACACCGGGCGCCGCCGCCGTACCGGCTGGTTCGACGCGGTGATGCTGCGTCAGGCGGTGCGGCTGAACTCGTTGAGCGAGGTCGCGATCACGAAGCTCGACGTGCTCGACGTGCTCGACTCGGTGAAGGTCTGCGTCGCCTACGAGCTCGATGGCGAGCGTTTCGACCACATGCCCTACCACCAGTCGGTGCTGCACAAGGTGACGCCGGTGTACGAGGAGCTGCCCGGTTGGCGCGCCGATCTGTCGGCGATGACCGAGCCGCACGACCTGCCCGCCGCGGCCCGCGAGTACCTCGCGTTCTTGCAGCAGCAGGTCGGTGTGCCCGTGCGGTTGGTGGGCGTCGGTCCCGGTCGCGAGCAGTTCTTCCACTTCGCGGCCTGACGATCGATGCGGGTCTGCGTCGTCGGGAGCGGGGCGCCGTGAGCACGCGCTCGCCGACGTCCTCGGGCGCACGGCCGACGAGGTCGTCGTCACCCCTGGCAACCCGGGGATCCCCGGCTCGACGCCGCAGCCCGCCGAGGAGGTCGACGCCGACCTGTTCGTCATCGGCCCGGAGGCAGCCTCTCGTCGCCGGCCTCGCCGATCGTCTGCGGGCGAAGGGCAACCTCGTCTTCGGGCCGGGCGCGGACGGCGCGCAGCTCGAGGGCTCGAAGGCGTGGATGAAGCGCGTGCTCGTCGATGCGGGAGTGCCGACCGCTCGTTACGCGACCTTCGACGCGACGCAGGAAGCCGAGGCGATCGCGTTCCTCCGCGATCTGCCCGGGCTTCTACGTCGTGAAGACCGACGGTCTCGCCGCGGGCAAGGGCGTGTTCGTCACCGAGTCGATCGCGCGACGCGATCGACGACGTGCGCCAGAAGCTCGCCGGCGCGTCGTTCGGCGACGCGGGGCGTCGCGTGGTGATCGAGGAGGGCGCTCGTCGGTCCTGAGCTCTCGTTGCTGTGCCTCTGCGACGGCGAGCGGGTCGTGCCGCTCGCTCCCGCGCAGGACTACAAGCGCGTCGGTGACGGAGACCAGGGCCCCAACACGGGCGGGATGGGCGCGTACTCACCGGTGCCGCAAGTCGGTCAGCACGAGGTCGACCACGATCCTCGACACCATCGTCGAGCCCACGGTCGCGTGGCTGCGGAAGAACGACATCGACTATCGCGGCGTGCTCTACGCGGGTCTCATGCTCACCCACGATGGCCCGAAGGTCATCGAGTACAACGTCGCGCTTCGGTGATCCCGAGGCGCAGGTCGTGCTGCCCCGAATCACGAGCGACCTCACGGCCCTGCTCGCCGAGGCCGCCGCTGGGAAGCTGATCAGCGAGCCGTCGTTCGGTGCCGACGCGGCAGTGACGGTGATGATGTGCACCGAGGGCTATCCCACGGCGCCGCGCTCGGGAGACAAGATCGAAGGGCTCGATCGCGCGCAGGCGATCGACGGTGTGAAGGTCTACTGCGCAGGTGTCGGGAGCGACGCGATCGGTGGGCTCACGACTGCGGGGGAAGGGTGCTCTCGGTGACCGGGCGAGGCCTCGGACCTGCGTGCGGCTCGGGCGCTGGCCTACCGCGCAGTCGATGCGCTGCACTGGCCTGGGGTGGTCGTGCGGCGTGACATCGCCGCGAGCCCACTCGGGCTCTGACGGCGAGCGGGCTGCGTCAGACGCACCATTCGATCTTGCGTTCGCCGGGTGCACCGGCAGTCGCGATGTTGCGCTCGGCCTCGTCGATCGTCGGAAGGTCCGGGATCTCCAGTGCGCGTGCCAAGGTCGCCGGGCGGCCGTCGGAGAGCGCAGCATGCACCTCTTCGCGCCGACGCCTGACTTCCTTCTTCGGCATGCGCGGCCGGCGAGCTGCGTGGCGCACACCACTCATCGCAATCGCGCACGCCTTGCAGAACGGCGGACGACGATCGCCCTTGGGGTAGACGAGGAACTCACGCGAGAACGGGAGCCCGCACTCATCGCACACGTCGATCGCGCGCTCGAAAGGATTGTTCGTGCACTGCATGGAGAGCATGGTCTCCGGTTTGCGAGCCATGGGCTATAGGACCTTCGAATCATTGAAAGCCGCTGGTGAGCGGCCTACGGAAACGGAGACGCGCGAAAAGGACGATGGCTTGAACCAGTACGAACCGAGGGGGGCCAAATGGCCCACTCCTCCTTCCCAACCCGATTTCAGTCGGCAGCGAGACTGCGATCATTAGGCTCGTGCACATGGGCCAAACGACTCTGAGTCGAGTCACGAGTCCGGAGCCGAAGCGATGATCGATCGCTATTCGATGCCCGAGATGGCGGCACTCTTCGACAGACGAAGCGCGGTTCGCGCGGTGGCTCGACGTCGAGCTGCTCGCCACCGAGGCGTGGTCAGCGCTGGGTGTCGTCCCGGCGGCTGATGCCGAGTGGGCTCGTGCACACGCACCCATCGTCGACGGTGCGTTCGTAGCCGAGGTCGCAGCGCGCGAAGCAGTCACCGATCACGACGTCGCCGCATTCGTCGACGTCGTGCAGCAGCACATCGGCGGATCGGCCGGGAAGTGGATCCACTACGGGCTCACGTCGTCCGACGTCGTCGACACCGCGCTGTGCTCGACGCTCACGGCCGCCGCCGATCTCCTCGTCGACGCGGCCAGCGGATTGATCGACGTGCTCAAGCGGCGCGCGCACGAGCACCGCGATGCCGCGATGGCCGGCCGCACCCACGGCGTCCATGCCGAGCCGACGACGTTCGGCGTCAAGCTCGCCTTGTGGTGCCTGCAGGTGGATCGCGACCGCACCCGGCTTCGTCAAGCCCGCGAGGCGATCGCGGTCGGGAAGCTCTCTGGCGCGGTCGGCACCTACTCGAACATCGACCCGGCGGTCGAGGCGTCGGTGTGCGCGGCGCTCGGCCTCGTGCCCGTGCCGGCGACGCAGGTGATCAGCCGCGATCGTCACGCTCAGTACCTCTACGCGTGCGCGTCGGTGGGAGCGACGATCGAGATGATCGCGACCGAGGTGCGACATCTCCAGCGCACCGAGGTCGGTGAGGTCGAGGAGGGGTTCAGGGCGGGGCAGAAGGGTTCGTCCGCGATGCCCCACAAGCGCAACCCGATCACCGCAGAGCGGCTGTCGGGCCTCGCCCGCATCTTGCGCGGCAACCTGTCGGCCGGCCTCGAGGACGTGAGCCTCTGGCACGAGCGCGACATCTCGCACTCGTCGGTCGAGCGGGTCATCCTTCCCGACTCGTCGTTGCTCGCGTACTACGTGCTCCGGAAGTGCGCGTCGCTGATCGACGGCCTTCGTGTCGACACGAGCAAGATGCTCGCGAACCTCGAGCTCTCGCTCGGGCTGGTGTTCAGCCAACCCGTGCTGCTCGCGCTCGTCGCGTCCGGGCTCACACGTGACGACGCCTACCGAATCGTCCAGGAGGACGCCGCGTCCGCGCGCGCCGACGGCAAGCCGTTCCGCTCGGTCCTCGAGGCCGACGTCCGCGTGCCGCTGACTGCCGACCAGCTCGACGACGCCTTCGGGCTCGACCGGGCGCTGCGCAACACCGCCAGCACGTTCGCCGCGATGGAGGGCGTCGAGTGACGTTCACCAAGACCTACTCCGGCAAGGTACGCGACCTCTACGAAGCCCCCGACGGGTCGCTCGTGATGGTCGCGTCCGACCGGATGTCGGCGTTCGACGTGGTGATGCACGAGCCGGTGCCCGACAAGGGTCGCATCCTCACCGCGATGAGCGTCTTCTGGTTCGACCACCTCGGCGACATCGCCCCGAACCATCTGATCGGGCTGTCGTACGCGGGCGCACCCGACGAGTGGGCCGGGCGGATGATGGTCGTGCGTCGAGCCGAGATGCTGCCGATCGAGTGCATCGTGCGCGGCTACCTCGCGGGGTCGGCGTGGAAGGAGTACCGGGCCAACGGAACCGTCCACGGCGCGCGCCTCGACGCAGGGACTGCAGGAGTCCGAACGACTCGACGCGCCGATGTTCACGCCCTCGACGAAGGCGGCGAGCGGCACGCACGACGAGAACATCTCGTTCGACGACGCCGTCGCGCTCGTCGGCGGAGAGGTCGCGGAGCAGGCGAGAGCGATCGCGCTCGCGGTGTACGAGGCGGGCGCGGCGCGGGCCGAGGCGAACGGCATCATCGTCGCCGACACCAAGCTCGAGCTCGGGTTCGTCGACGGCGAGCTCGTGCTGGCCGACGAGGTGCTCACGCCCGACTCGTCGCGCTTCTGGCCTGCCGACGAGTGGAAGCCGGGCATCACACCGCCCGCGTTCGACAAGCAGCCCCTCCGCGATTGGCTCGAGGCCCAGGGCTGGGACAAGCGCCCGCCGCCTCCTCCCTTGCCTCCCGAGGTGGTCGCGGCGAGTCGTGCCCGCTACGTCGAGGCCTACGAGCGGATCACCGGCCGGCGCTTCGCCGACTGGCCCGGTCGCGCCGCCGACCTATGACACAGTGAGCACGATGCGGTTCTCGGTGCTCGTCGAGGTGCGGCTGCGGCCCGGCGTCGCGGACCCACAGGGCGCGACGATCGAGCGGGCGCTGCCGATGCTCGGGTTCGAAGCCGTGCGCGAGGTGACGGTCGGCAAGGCGATCCGCTTCGACCTCGACGCCGCGGACGAAGGCGCTGCCCGCAAGGAGGTCGACGACCTCTGCGCGAAGTTCCTGACCAACCCGGTCATCGAGGACGCGGTCGTGAGCATGGAACCGGCGTCATGAGCGTCGGCGTCGTGCTGTTCCCGGGCACGAACTGCGAGGCGGACGTCGTCGAGGCGGTGAGGTCACTCGGGGGCGAGGCCGAGCTGGTCTGGCACGGCGATCGTCGGCTCGGCGTCGACGATCGACGCGGTCGTGCTTCCCGGAGGCTTCGCACACGGCGACTACCTGCGCACCGGTGCGATCGCTCGCTTCTCCCCGGTGATGGATGCTGTCGCCGCCTTCGCCGCTGCCGGTGGCCCGGTCGTCGGCATCTGCAACGGCTTTCAGGTGCTCTGCGAGGCCGGCCTGCTCCCCGGCGCGCTGCGCAAGAACGCCGGCCTGAAGTTCCTGTGCAAGTCCGTCGAGATCCGCGTCGAGACCGAGCGTTCCGTGCTGACGAGCGAGGCATCGGTCGGTCAGGTCCTCACGATCCCGATCAACCACTTCGAGGGCAGCTACACCTGCGACCCGGGCACGCTCGCCGCACTGCGCGCCGACGAGCGCATCGTCTTTCGCTACGTCGACAACCCGAATGGCGCGCTCGACGACATCGCCGGAGTGTGCAATGAGGGCCGCAACGTCGTCGGCCTCATGCCCCACCCCGAGCGTGCGAGCCACGCAATCCTGGGCTCGACCGATGGGAACGTGCTGCTGCGGTCGCTGCTGGCCGCAGCAAAGGTCACCGTGCAGCGCGGCTGACGCCCGCCTTCTTCAGCACTGCGGGCTCGACGCCGACCTCTCGCCATGCGGCATAGGAGATGCCCTTGCGCTGGCTGTACTCCTTGGCCACCTTGACGAAGTCCGCCTCGAGCCCACTCAAGTCGACGCCCGCTTGGAGTGATTCGAGGTCGTTCAGCAGGTCCATCCGCTGCTGCACGAGCGTGAGGCGCGAGAGCGGGTCGGCATTTGCGGCCTTTGCCTCGATCGCCTTGAGCTGCTTCTCGATCGATTCGGGCGTGCGCTTTCGCCCTCGTTTGGGCTTGTGCGCATCGAGCGCTTCGAGGTATTTGCGGACTGTGATTCCCTGCTGACGACCGGCCGCCAATGCCGCCTTGTGCTCGGCGGTCATGGGGGAGGCGGAACCCTTCTTGTTTGCAGGCATAGAGCGACTCTACGCCTGCGCGCTTTTGAGTTTGAATCGCGCGTCCGCGGAGTGGGAATTCGCCAAACGAACAGCGCGGGGAAGTCCAACAGGTACTTTCAATGCATGCTGCATCGGGCGCTGGGCTTGACCGACGACGAGGCCGAGCAGATCGCCACGATCCTCGGCCGAGAGCCGAACCCGCTCGAGCTGGCGATGTACGCGGTGATGTGGTCCGAGCACTGCTCGTACAAGTCGTCGCGCTTGCACCTCAAGCGTCTGCCGACCGAAGCGCCGTGGGTCATCGTCGGGCCGGGCGAGAACGCGGGCGTCGTCGACGTCGGTGACGGCATCGCGGTCGGCGATCCGCATCGAGAGCCACAACCACCCGTCGGCCATCGAGCCCTACCAAGGTGCGGCGACGGGTGTCGGCGGCATCTTGCGCGACATCTTCACGATGGGCGCCCGGCCGATCGCGCTCATGGATCCGCTGCGATTCGGGCCGCTCGACGACGCCCGCAGCCGTTGGATCGCCGAGGGCGTCGTCAGCGGCATCTCGGGCTACGGCAACGCGGTCGGCGTGCCGACGGTCGGCGGCGAGGTCGTCTTCGACGCCACCTACCAGGGCAACCCTCTCGTCAACGTGCTGTGCCTCGGCGTGCTGCCCCGCGAACGGCTCGTGCTCGGCCAGGCGAGCGGCGTCGGCAACCTCGCGGTGCTCCTCGGCTCGTCGACCGGTCGCGACGGCATCGGTGGCGTGAGCGTGCTCGCCTCGGCGGGCTTCTCGGAGGGAGACGCCGACGCGTCGAAGCGGCCGTCGCGTGCAGGTCGGCGATCCGTTCGAGGAGAAGCGGCTGATCGAGGCCTGCCTCGCGCTGCTCGACGCGGGGCTCGTCGTCGGCATCCAGGACCTCGGCGGCGCCGGCCTCACGTGCGCGACCTCGGAGACAGCGTCGCGAGGTGGCGTCGGGATGGACGTCGACGTCACCGCCGTGCCGTGCCGAGAGCTCGGCATGCAGCCGCACGAGATCATGACGAGCGAGAGCCAGGAGCGGATGCTCGCGATCGTCGAGCCCTCCGACCTCGACGAGGTGATGGCGATCTGCACGCGCTGGGAGGTGCGCGCGACGGTGATCGGGAAGGTCACCGACTCGGGCCGCCTGCGCATCCTTGACGGCTTCGATGGCGAGGTGCTCGCCGACGTGCCGGCGGCGTCGCTTCACGACGCGGCGCCGCTGTACGACCGGCCGCTCGAGCCGCAGCCCGTCATCACTCCCGGCCGAGCTCGCAGATGTCGCAGATCCCGAGGAGCACCTGCTCGAGCTCCTCGCCGACACGTCGTGGGTCTGGTCGCAGTACGACCACCAGCTGTTCCTGAACACGGTGCAGGGCCCGGGCTCCGACGCGACGGTGCTGCGGCTGAAGCACCCCGCGACCGGGCGTGACACTGGCCGAGGGCTCGCGCTGACGACCGATGGGAACCACCGCTGGTGCGCGGACGACCCGCGACTCGGCACCGCGATGGTCGTCGCGGAAGCCGCTGCGAACCTCGCCTGCGTCGGCGCGCGCCCGATCGCGCTCGTCAACTGCCTCAACTTCGGGAACCCCGAGCATCCGGACGTGATGTGGCAGCTGTCCGAGTCGATCGACGGCATGGCAGAGGCGTGTCGTGCCCTCGACGTGCCAGTCGTGGGCGGCAACGTCAGCCTCTACAACGAGACCGCCGGCCGCGACATCGATCCGACGCCGGTCGTCGGCATGCTCGGTCTCGTCGACAACCTCGATCGTCGACCCGCGGGCGCTCGTGTCGAGCCCGGGTGCCGCATCGGGTGCATCGGTCCGCCCGTGCTCGATCTCGCGATGCACGCGAAGGTGCTCGAGGTCGTGCGTGGGCTCGTTGCCGACGACGTGGTGGTGGGAGTCCACGATGTCGCGGACGGGGGCGTCGCGCTGTGTGTCGCCGAGATGGCGGTCGCTGTCGGAGTGCGGCGTCGAGGTGCGTGCCGCGTGGTCCGATGCGCGACTTCTTCGACGAGACGCCGTCGCGGATCGTCGTCGCGGTGGCCGAAGCCGACGTCGCTGCAGTCGTCGAGCGGTGCCGCGCTGGCGGACGTGCCCATCGAGTGGATCGGTGCCGGGGGCGGCGAGCGCATCGTGATCGGCGAGTCGATCGACGTCGCCGCTCGCTGACGGCGCGGGCGCGATGGGCGAGCCGGTTGCCGGCTGCGTTCGGCACCGCGGTCACGCATTGATCGACGCGGCCGTCGACCGCGCCGCGCAGATCCTCCGCGACGGTGGGCTCGTCGCGTTCCCGACCGAGACGGTGTACGGGCTCGGCGCCGACGCATCCAGCCGCGACGCGCTTCGCCGGCTCTACGCAGTGAAGGGCCGCCCGTCCGCCCATCCGGTCATCGTCCATCTCGCCGTCGGTGTCGCAGCTCGCGAGACTGGGCCGTCGACGTGCCCGCGTCGGCGCGTGCGCTCGCCGAGGCGTTCTGGCCGGGGCCGCTCACGATGGTGCTCCGCCGCGCGCCGCACGTGCTCGACGGAGGTGACGGGGGGACGGGACACGGTGGGCCTGCGAGTGCCGAACGCGCCGCTGGCCCTCGCCTTGCTCGAAGCGTTCGGCGGCGGCGTCGCCGCTCCGTCGGCGAACCGCTTCGGGCATGTGAGCCCGACGACCGCGGAGGCGGTGCGCGCCGAGCTCGGTGACGATGTGGACGCGGTGCTCGACGGCGGGCCGTGCGATGTCGGCGTCGAGTCGACGATCGTCGAGCTGATCGGCGAACGACCGATGCTGCTCCGACCGGGCGCGGTGACCGTGTCTCAGCTCGAGGCGGTGATCGGCGAACCGATCGCGGAACCGCACGGTGAGAGCCGGGCCCCGGGGATGCTCGCCTCGCACTACGCGCCAGCGGCCGTCGTCGAGATCGTCGACGGCGGATGCGCTCGACGCGAGAGCCTCCGAGTTGCGGAGTGCGGGACAGCACGTCGTCACGATCGTGCCGAGCGCCGATCTCGACGCCGACGCTCGGGCGCTCTACGCGCGGCTTGCGCGCCGCCGACGAGGAAGGTGCCGACGTCGTGCTCGCGGTGTTGCCGCGCGAGGAAGGCATCGGCGCTGCGATCGCGGATCGCCTGCGGAAGGCGGCCGGACCGCGCGGATGACCCTCAGGTCGTGAGCGTCAGATCGCGATGATGATGCCGGCGACGATCGCCGCGACCACGAGCACGATCACGATGCTGATGAGGATGTTGCGACCCTTGTGGTCGTCGTCTGTCTCGAGCGGCGTGATCGGCCGCGGGCCGCTGGACGCGACGTCTGCGGCACGCTCGGCCTGCACCACTGCTGCCGCTGTCACGGCGGTGGCAGGGTCCATCACTGGCGCGGTCTGCGTCGGTGACGCCGCCTCGGCCACGGGGTCGGGAGCGACCTCGACCGGTGGCGGCGGGTGGTCCGGCCACGGCATCGGCCGTGGCAGGAGCGACGGGCGGCGGAGGGGCCACTCGGAACGACGGCGGAGGCGCAGGCGGCGCGGGCGGCGGAGGCGGAGCCGGCGGCTTCGGGGCGGTCGCCGCGGGCGCGTGAACACGACCGTCGCGCCGGCGTCGGCGGCCTCGGGACGGATGAAGGCAACTGTCTCCCGGGGCGCGGCCTCGGGATCAGCGGACTCAGTGGGCGGGTTGTGATCGCTCATCGGCTTGCTTCACGGTAGGGCACGGCTGGGTGGGAGTCAGGCATCCGACTCCTCTTCGAAGTCTTCGGCACTCAGCTGGTTCACCATGAGCACGTAGAGGTCTCGCACGGCGTCGGTGTCGGGCGCAGCGATCCACCAGGGCTCGATCGTGCCCACGCGTGATCGACACCATGGTCGCCCCGGCCTCGGGCATGAGCTCGAGGCGGCAGAAGCACGGTGAGGGCTCCTGGAGGTGCACTTCGAGCAGCCCGGGCGGGTCGGCGTAGAGCGGCTCGCCGATCCAGTGGCTGACGATGAAGAGCCGTTCGAACGCCTCGGGACGCATGCAGTCGATCACGAACGAGGCGACGTCGGTCGAGATGCGCGCGACCCTGCGCACGGGCGGCTGCTCGGGCGCGGCCGGCGCCGCCGGCGCGGTGACGCGTTCACCCCGGATGACCTTCACCGCCTGGTCGAACGCCACGTTGACCTCCCGCATGCGCCGCTCGGCGTCGGGGTTGCCGGCGGCGCGGTCGGGATGGAGCTCGAGCGCGAGCTTCCGTCGCGCGGCCCGGACCTCGTCCAGGGTCGCTGCACGCGACACACCGAGCACCGCGAACGCGTCGCGGTCGGTCACGCGCGGTCTCTCACCGCGCTGTAGGCGGCGCGGATCGCGGCCCGATCCACAGTGGGATCAGGGTCGAGCTCGGCAATGGGTGTCCCCTTCCACGCCCGGGCGACCGCGGCAACTTCGGCGCCGTGGAGGAGTGCGGCGGCCTGCACGCACGCGCCCTTTGCCACATGTTCGGCGTCGTCGGGAACGACGACGGTCATGCCCGACAGGTCGGCGACGATGCGTCGGTATGCAGGCGAGTGCGCGCCACCACCGACGAGCACGATGCGCGCGCCTTCGACGGGCACTCCGGCGGCGTCGAGGGCGTCGATGCCATCGAGCAGGCCGCACACCACGCCTTCGAACGCGGCCCTCGCGAGCTGCTCGCGAGTGACGTCACTTCGCAGGCCCGTGATCATCCCGGTCGCGTCAGGGCGGTTCGGCGTGCGCTCACCGTCGAACCACGGCAGCAGGGTCACGCCACCGGCGCCCGCTGGCGCGTCGAGAGCGAGGACGCCGAGGCGCTCGTCGTCGACGCCGAGCAACCGAGCGACCGCGTCGGTGACCTTCGTCGCGTTCAGCGTGCACACGAGAGGGAGGTACTTGCCTGTGGCATCGGCGAACCCTGCGACTGCCCCCGTGGGGTCGCTCGTCGCGCGATCGCTCACGGCGTACGCGGTTCCCGAGGTGCCGAGCGACATCGAGATCTCGCCCGCGCCGAGCCCCGTGCCCAGGGCGGCGGCCATGTTGTCGCCGGTGCCGCACGCGACCCTCGGTCGCCCGTCACCGGCGGTCCACTCGCCGGCCAGCTCGGACGGCCCGAGGACCGTCGGGAGCATCTCCTTCCAATCCAGGTCCGCGCCGACGATCTCGAGCAGGTCGTAGCGATACCGCTCCTCGATCGGTGACCAGTAGCCCGTGCCGGAGGCATCGCCGCGGTCGGTGACGAGCTCTCCGGTGAGCTTCCACGTGAGCCAGTCGTGCGGCAGGCAGACGTGGCGCATGCGGGCCCACGCGTCGGGCTCGCTGCGGTGCAGCCACGAGAGCTTGGTGATCGTGAGCGCGGGCACGGGCACACTTCCGACGGCCTCGGCCCACGCCTCCGGTCCACCGAGCTTCTTGATCAGCCAACCCACATCGGGCGCGGTCTCGGTGTCGTTCCAAAGCTTCGCCGGCCGCACCGGTGTGCCCTGTTCGTCCGTCGCCGACCATGCCGTGCTGCTGCCCGGCGACCGAGATCGCCGCGACCCGCGGTGCGCCCGCCTCGGCCCATGCGGCCTCGAACGCCGTCCACCAGGCGAGCGGGTCTTGCTCGCTGCGCGGTGGAGAGGTGTGCGGGATGGCGGGCCCTTCCACTCGCGACGAGCGCTCCGGTGTCGGCATCCCTCACCTCGACCTTCGTGGACTGCGTGGACGAGTCGATGCCGGCGACGAGAGCCATGGCCCCATTGTCACCCACATCGTCGATGCGCCTCCCTGGCCGGCGGGGCATGATGCGGCGGGGCAAACCGAAAGGACGCACGGATGCAGCTCGGAATGGTCGGTCTGGGGCGCATGGGAGCAGGGCTCGTCGGCCGGCTGACCCGCGCCGGTCACGATTGCGTGGGTTCCGATCCGAGCCCGGACGCTCGAAAGGCGATCGAAGGGTTCGGGGCGCAGAGCGCGGACTCGATGGCCGATCTCGTGAAGAAGCTCGAGAAGCCGCGCGCCATCTGGCTGATGGTGCCCGCCGCGATCACGGGCCGGCTCGTCGACGAGCTGGCTGAGCTGCTCGAGCCGGGCGACATCGTCATCGATGGCGGCAACAGCTACTACCGCGACGACGTCGATCGCGCCGCGAAGCTGAAGCCGAAGGGCATCCACTACGTCGACGTCGGCACGAGTGGCGGCGTCTTCGGCCTCGAGCGTGGCTTCTGCCTGATGATCGGGGGCGAAGACGACGTGGTGAAGCACCTCGACCCGATCTTCAAGACGATCGCCCCTGGCGTCGAGTCTGCCGAGCGCACGCCGGGTCGCACGGGTGAGCCGACGCCTGCCGAGAACGGCTACCTCCACTGCGGACCGCCGGGTGCGGGCCACTTCGTGAAGATGGTGCACAACGGCGTCGAGTACGGCCTGATGGCCGCGTACGCCGAAGGCCTCAACATCATCAAGAACGCCGACGTCGGTCTGAAGGATCACGTCGTCGACGCGGAGACGACGCCGCTGCGCGACCCGCAGTACTACCAGTACGAGATCAACATCGGCGACGTCGCGGAGGTGTGGCGCCGCGGCAGCGTCGTCGGCGTCGTGGCTCATCGACCTCACCGCGGCGGCCTTCGTCTCGGACCCGGCGCTCGACCATCTCAAGGGCCGCGTGTCCGACTCAGGTGAAGGCCGCTGGACGGTGCTCGCTGCCGTCGACGAGGGCGTCCCGAGCCACGTGATCAGCGCGTCGCTCTACGACCGCTTCGAGTCACGTGAGGCGTCGGTCTTCGCGAACAAGATCCTCGCCGCGATGCGCGAGCAGTTCGGCGGTCACGCCGAGAAGCACGACTGATTGTCGGAAGCCTTCGACGGAGCTCAGCGTTCCTCGGCGGGCCGGCAGAGGTGAAGCGCGCGATCGGGCGGGTCGACCGCCCACGCGGCGTCGCCTCCCCACGTGTCGTCGTAGACCAGCTCGCGGATCGGCCGGCGCCGAACCGGGCCGTGGTGCCCTTGTGGCTCGCCCGAGCGTGATCGTCGCGCTCGAGCGCGACGCCCTCAGGGATGCCCAGCAGCTCGCGCAGCTCGGGCTCGACGAACGCGTGCCAGCCCGTGAGCGCGCCGCCGTACCCGAGCGCGCGTGCGGCGAGCAGCAGGTTCTGGCACGCCGGGTAGATCGACGCACCCTCCGTGTAGTGGACGTCGCGGTACCGCACGAGGCACGCCAGCACGACGACGGGGATCTCCTCGAAGTGGTCGACGTAGTGCTGCATCGTGCGAGCCATGCGCGCCTTGGGAGACGAGTCGTCGCGACCGGTGCCCTCCTCGTATCCGTCGCTCGCGACCTTCGCCGCCCATCCCGCGCGGAACGCGTTGCCGAGCAGTCGCTTCGCCTCGATCGCCTTCGGCCCGTCACGCAGCACGAGGAAGCGAAACGGCTGCCGGTTGCTCCCGGAGGGCGCGCGAGACGCGGCGAACATCATCGTCGCGAGGTCGTCGTCGGGGATCGGGTCGGTCGTGTAGCGGCGGATCGCGCGGGTCGTCGCGATGCCTTCGAGCAAAGAGATCACGCCGGGCTCCTCTATCGCCCCTTGAACTCCGCGGGGCGCTTCTCGAGGAACGAGGCCATGCCCTCCTTGAAGTCCTCGCTGCGGAAGAGCGGCAGCAGCTGCAGGAAGACGTGGTGCACGTTCTGCTCGAACGTCTCGGTCTCGGCCATCCGCATCATTCGCTTCGTCGCGCGGACGGCAAGCGGTGCGTTCGCCGCGATCTCGAGCGCGAGCCGGCGGGTCGCGTCGGCGAGCTGCGGTGTCGGGCACGACCTGGTTGACGAGTCCGAGCTCGAGGCACTCCTTGGCCATGAGCGTGCGACCCGTGAACGCGATCTCGGCCGCCTTCGCGTAGCCGACCATCCGCGGCAGCAGCCACGTGCCGCCGCTCTCGGGAAGGATGCCGCGCTTGGTGAACGCGGCCGCGAGCTTGGACGACTCCGCGGCGATGCGGATGTCGCAGCCCAGGGCGATGTCCATGCCGTAGCCGGCGGCACCGCCGTTCAGCGAGCAGACCGTCGGCGTGTCGACGCTGTGCAGCACGATCGGCGGAGCGTCCCGAAGGTCGAACTCACCGGGGCTCGCGCCGATGTTGCCCAGCCCGCCGCCGGACGACTGCGCCGCGATGTCGAGACCCGCACAGAACGCCCGTCCGTTGCCGGTCAGCACGATCACGCGGACCTCGGGGTCGCGGTCGGCCTCGATGAGCCGCTTCGACAGCTCGAACAGCATCGGACCCGAGATCGTGTTCATCTGATCGGGCCGGTTGAACGTCAGGGTCGCGATGTGATCGGTTACGTCGTACAGGAGCTCGCTCATGGCGGAACGGTACCGTTCGCCCGATGAGCCAGCAGCAGGGACTCGTGCCCCAACTGACGTACCGGGGGCCGATCCCGGGCACGACCGAGGTGCTGTTGATCCGTCACGGCCGCTCCGCGGACGTGGTGCCCGGGCACGCCCGAGTCGAGCGATCCTGGCCTCCACGAGATCGGACGAGCCCAGGCTCAGGCGCTCGCCACGCGGCTCCAGGGCAAGCAGATCGACGGCGTCTACGCGTCGCACCTGGCTCGGGCGATCGAGACCGCGCAGCCGATCGCCGACGCGCGTGGCCTCCCGGTCAACGTCATCGAAGACCTCCAAGAGGTGCTGCTCGGCGATTGGGGCGAGGGGGAGTTCCGCCGCCGTGCCGCGATCGGTGATCCGGAATTCCTCGCCGCGATGGCCACCGGGCGGTGGGACGCGATCCCCGGCGCCGAGCGCGACGAGGACTTGCGAGCACGCGTCACGACGACCGTGCTCGGGCTGCGCACCGCACACGTCGATCAGACCATCGCGGTGGTGTCTCACGGAGGCGCGATCAACGCCTGCCTCGCGGGGTTGCTCGAGATCGACCGCTCGCACATCGCTGCGATCGAGAACACGAGCATCACGACCGTCCACCTGCGCGAGGGCGCGCCAGCGCGCCTCATCACGATGAACGATTGCAACCACCTCTACGACCCGGTGGTCGGGCCGCAGGCGGCGTCGGGCGGCTGAGGCCCTTGGGAACTTGTACCTACGGGCGCCCGAATGGGCGCTCTCAGGTACACGTTGCCGGGGAGGCCGCCGAGACTTAGGAGTCGAAGATGATGACGCTGCGAGCGACCTCGCCCGCCTTCATCGCCTCGAAGCCCTTGTTCGCGTCTTCGAGCTTGATGCGAGCGGACACGAGCTCGTCGAGCTTGAGCCGGCCCTGCAGGTACATGTCGACGTAGCGCGGCATGTCGACCTTGAAGTGGTTCGATCCCATGTTCGAGCCCTGGATCTTCTTCTCGAACAGGAAGTCGACGCCGTGCAGCTCGACCATCGTGCCGATCGGGATCATGCCGATGATGGTGGCGGTGCCGCCGTTCTTCAGCATCTGCCACGCCTGCTCGGTCGTCGCCTTCAGGCCGATCGCCTCGAACGAGTAGTCGACGCCGCCGCCAGTCAGCTCCTGCACCTGCTGGACTGCGTCACCCTTCGATGCGTCGACGAGGTCGGTCGCGCCGAACTGCTCGGCGAGCTTGAGCTTCAGCGGCACCATGTCGACCGCGATCACGCGCGACGCGCCCGCGAGCGCGGCGCCTTGCACGCAGTTGAGCCCGACGCCACCGCAGCCGATCACCGCGACCGTGCTGCCGGCCTGCACCCGCGCGGTGTTGAACACCGCACCGACGCCGGTCGTGACGCCACAGCCGATGAGCGCGGCACGATCGAGGGGGATGTCCTTCGAGACCTTCACGACGGCGTTCTGGTGGACGAGCATGTACTCGCCGAACGACGACAGGTCGAGGAACTGGAACACCGGCTGACCGTTCATCGAGAGGCGGGGAGTGCCGTCGAAGCCCCGAGCCACCAGGTTCTTGCCGCTGCAGAGGTTCGTGCGTCCACTCAGGCAGTAGTCGCAGTGGCCGCAGAACACCGACAAGCACGTGATCACGTGGTCGCCGGGCTGCACGTAGGTGACATCCTCGCCAACCGCCTCGACGACGCCGGCCGACTCGTGGCCCGGCACGGTGGGCGTGAGGTAGGGGTACTTGCCCTCCATGAAGTGGAGGTCGCTGTGGCACAGACCAGCCGCGGCGGTGCGGATCAGCACCTCGTTCTTCTGCGGCTTGTCGATGGCGACGTCTTCGACGGTGAGCTCGCCCGGGATGGATGTCAGGACGGCTGCCTTCATCGTGGTTCCCCCTCAATCGGTGGCTGGTGGTCGGATTCTTGCCTACCGGGGAGTCAACAGGCCAACGCGCGGACGGTTCCCCTCACGACGTAGAGCGGGTCGTCGGGAGAAGGGCGGAGCTCGTCGACCACGTCGACGAAGCCTGCCTCCTCGAAGTAGCTCCGCACGAGACGTGCGGTGGGCGGCGTCGCCGTTGGCGAGCCAGACCGCGACCGCCTTCGTCGGGAAGCAGCGGTTCGAGAACGAGACGATCAGAGGTGCGCCCGCGACCAACACGCGGCGGACGTCGGTGAACACCTCGACCGGCCTGGTCAGGTACTGCACGCTGACCGCGCAGACGACGGCGTCGAACGACGCGTCGGGGAACGGCAGCGCCGGCTCCCGGTTGAGGTTGTGGACGACGAAGGAGTCGAGCTGAGGGTTGTCGCTCATCTCGGCCGCGTTCATCCCGAGGCCGACGACCGTCGCCGAGGCCCGCATAGGGAAGGTGGGATCGCCACGACGACATCAGGTCGAGCACCCGCGCCTCCGGGAGGGAGCAGCTCCGCGTACGCCTCCCGCAGGGCCTCGATCGCGCCGACCTCGATGTGCACGACCTTGCGCTCGTAGGCGTAGAACGCCTCGTCGGGGCTCGGGTCCATGCGGTCGAAGGGATCGGCGGCCACCCAGCGAAGGTAGCGGCGGCATCGGCCTAGGGTTCTCGTCCATGGCGAACGCCACCCCCACTCCCACGCCGAACCCCGACGCGATGAAGTTCAACCTGGACGTGACGCTCGGTGAGATGTTCAACGTCACCAGTGCGGCCGATGCCGAGCAGCCCTTCGCGAAGGCGGTGTTCTCCGCCCCGGGCGTCGTGAGCCTCTTCGGAGTCAACGACTTCGTCACGGTGACCCGCGTCATCAGAAGCCGAGTGGGCGCCGATCATCGCCGCGGTGCAAGAGGCCGCGGCCGCCTACTTGTAGGAGACGCTCACCACTCGATCAGCTGGAGCATGCCGCGACCGTCGAGGAGACGGCGGAGCCGTCGATAGGCGTGGAACGGCGGCAGCTGGTCGAACGGCTTGCGAGGCGGATCGACGACGAGGTCGCGCAGGTCGTACGAGAGGCTGTAGAGGTTCAGCCGCGACTCGAGCGCGGGGTGTCTCGAACAGCTCGGGGTAGGCCTCGTGGATCCAGCGGAGCACGCTGCGGTAGTCGTCGCGGTTGACGGTCGGCGCGTAGTCGACCGACACGTGCAGCTGAGGGTCCGCGCAGAAGCGCAGGATGATCTCGAGGTCGAGGTCGGGAGGCCCCGCGCGCGCGAACTCGAAGTCGAGCAGCGCCGCGATCTCGCCCTTGTCGTACAGCACGTTCTCGAAGTGGAGGTCGCCGTGCACGAGGTTCTCGGGCGCGGGCCCGTTGAGTGACGCGGCGTTGATGCGCGCGAGCCGCTCGGCCTGGTCGAGCACGCCCTTGTCGACGTTGGGCAACGTCCGCGCGCGCTCGATCACGCGGAGCAGGCGTGCGAGCGGAAGCTGGTGCGGGCACTCGAGGCTGTCGGGCTCGAGGAACGGCGGCCGGTCGAGCGCCTCGTTGTTGGGACCGACCTTGATCTGGTGCACCTCGCGAAGGGCACCGGCGAGCTGATACACCGCGTCACGGCGCTCGCCCTCGCGCATGCCGGCCCACGCCCGAGAGAGGACCTTCCCCTCGACCTTGCGCATGACGAGCCACTCGCCGAACTCCGCGCGCCCGTAGCTGACGATGCCGGGGTAGCGCACGCCGGGTGGCAGCAGCTTCGCGACTGTTGCCTCGTGCTCGAGCCTGCGCGTGCCGGGATGCGAGCTGATCCGCACGACGTAGTCGCCCGCGTACCAGACCTCGTTCGCGGCACCGGTGATCCGTTCGAGGTTCGCCGGAGCGTCGAGCTGTGCGAGCGTCAGCGCCCGCTTGACTCGAAGCACCGCAGTCGACATCGACAACCCCTCCGGAACGATTCCGCGCACAGTTTGGCCCGAGAGTGGGCCTCATTCAGTGATCGGCATCGCCGGACGTCGCTCTGAGTGGTCACACGCTCAAGTTCTGTCGCAGCCGCGCCGATACGTGCGCATCGCGGGCGGACGAGCAGTGAGGCCGAAGTGCCGAATCCACGCAATCAACGCACCACGTCCCGGGCGGTGAGACCGCCCCAGGAGGGTGCGCCGGCGCGCCCGCGGGTGACCGCGGACCTCGTGACTGCGATCGTGACCAGCATCGGCGTGGCTGCGATCCTCGTGTACGTCGGTGGGGAGCGAGATGCGCTCGGGATCGGCATGCGCGGCGCTGCGACCGTCGGTGTGGCTGTGTTCGCCGTCGCCGCCGGGGTCGCGCTCTCGTTGAGCTGGCGGCGTCAGACCGACTGGTCCCGAGTGCAGCACACCCTCGCCACGCGGGCGGGCCGTGATCCGCTCACTGGCCTGCCGGACCGCGTCGCGCTCACCGAGCAGCTGAGCGCCGGGCTCGGGAGCGCGAGGACTCCTACGGCGTCGAGGCCGGCAGTGCTCTTCTGCGACCTCGATCGCTTCCGCCGCATCAACGAGACCTACGGGCACGCCTGCGGCGACAACGTGCTCGTCGCCGCCGGCCTTCGCTTCGCCAACGCGCTGCGTGCCGGCGACACGATCGGACGACTCGACGGCGACAAGTTCGTCGTCATCTGCCCTGTCGTGTCGACGAGCGAGGCGGCCGAGATCGCGAACCGACTGCTCGCGACACTCGAGAACCCGTTCGCGGTCGGAGGCCACACGGTGCGCGTCACTGCGAGCATCGGCGTCGCGGTCGCCGACGGCTCGACCGCCGATCCGGACGCGCTCCTGCGCGACGCGGACCATGCGATGGTGCAAGCCAAGCGCGACGGCCGCGAGCGAGCGGTCGTCTTCTCGTCATCCATGCGGCCGCGCACGTCGATCGGCGGCACCGAGCAGCTGCGCGTCGCGCTCGACGCAGGACAGTTCAGGCTCGTGTACCAACCGGTCGTGTCGAGCTTCGACGGCTCGATCGTCGGGCTCGAGGCGTTGATCCGATGGGATCATCCCGACCTCGGACTCGTGTTGCCGGGCGACTTCATCCCGCAGCTCGAGGAGTCCGGGCTCATCGTCGACGTGGGCACATGGGTGCTGCGCGAGGCGTGCCGCCAAGCCGCGGAGTGGACGAACGCATTCCCCGAGCTCGGCACGAAGGTCACGGTGAACGTGAGCGCTCGCCAGCTGGCCGAGCCGGACTTTCGCCAGACGGTCGCCGAGCGCGCTGGCTGCGGGAGGGCTGCGCCCACCGCTGCTGTGCCTGGAGCTCACCGAGGGCACGTTGCTCCTCGACACCGTCGCGGCATGGGCCCGCCTGCGCGAGGTGAAGCTGCTCGGCGTGCGACTCGCGCTCGACGACTTCGGGACGGGGTTCTCGTCGCTGAGCTTCGTGCGCCAGTTCTCGGTCGACATGATCAAGATCGACCGTTCATTCGTCCAAGGCGTGACGATGAACGCCGAGGACCGTGCGATCGTCGCCGCGGTCGCGGGGCTCGCGAACGGCCTCGGCCTGGCCTGCGTCGCCGAAGGGGTCGAGACGAAGGAGCAGGCGATCGAGCTCCGGGCGCTCGGCTGTGCGCTGATGCAAGGCCACTTCACGGGGCCGCCCGCCGACCCGGCCCACATCCGAGCGCTGCTCGCGGCCGAGACCGAGCGTCGTGGCTTCGCCTTGCCCGCGCTCGACCCCGTCAATGAGCTCGGGCCGGATGTGACCACAGTGCGCTGAGCGGCGAGACTGCCGCCATGCGCACCAGAGTCACCGACCTCCTCGGCGTCGAGCACCCGATCGTCCAGGCCCCGATGGGCTGGATCGCCCGCGCCCAGCTCGCGTCAGCGGTCTCCAACGCAGGCGGCCTCGGGATCATCGAGACGTCCTCCGGCGAGCTCGACGCCGTGCGGGCCGAGATCGTCAAGATGCGCGACCTCACCGACAAGCCGTTCGGGGTGAACATCGCGCAGCTCTTCGTGCGCGATCCGAAGATCGTCGACTTCGTCGTCGACCAAGGCGTGAAGTTCGTGACCACGTCCGCCGGTGATCCGACGAAGTACACCGCGCAGCTGAAGGAGGCGGGGCTCACGGTGTTCCACGTCGTGCCCACCCTGCGGGCCGCGTTGAAGGCCGTCGACGCCGGTGTCGACGGGCTCGTCGTCGAAGGCGGCGAGGGAGGCGGCTTCAAGAACCCGCGTGACGTCGCCACCATGGTGCTGCTCCCGCTCGTCTGCTCGCACGTCGACGTGCCCGTGATCGCCGCCGGTGGCATCTGCGACGGCCGGTCGATGGCGGCCGCGTTCGCGCTCGGGGCCGAGGGCGTGCAGATGGGGAGCCGGATGGTCTCCGCACTCGAGTCGCCGGTGCACCAGAACTGGAAGGACGCCATCGTCGGCGCGGCCGAGACCGACACGGTGTTCCTCAACCGGTTCTCGCGGCCGGGGCTCCGTGCGTTGCGCACCGAGCGCAGCGAGCGCCTCGAGCACGAAGACCACGTCGCCATGGATCAGTTCGGCACCGCCATGGACCTGTACTTCGGCGGCGACATGGAAGCCTCGCTCGCGCTCGGCGGTCAGGTCATCGGCCGCATCGACGAGGTCAAGCCCGTCGCGCAGATCATCGACGAGACGATGCGCGAGTTCGCAGAGGTGGCGAAGTCGATGGCTGCACTCACAGCAACCGACCTCACCTCCGCTTGACGCGTCCGTTCAACGCTCTGAACGCGAGCGTGATGCTCACGACCGCGACGATCAGGATGGCGAGGAACGCCTGCGCGATGTCACCCCACGCCCAGCCCACGATGAGCAATGAGCGGAGCCCGGCGAGGATGTAGGTCACCGGGTTCAGCTTCGCGATCGTGCGGAACCAGGGCGTGAGCGCCTGCTCGGGCACCAGCGCCGTCGTCAGGAACGTGAACGGGAAGAACAGCAGGAAGCTCGAGTTCACGACCGCGGGGTTGCCGGTCTTCAGCGCGAGCGCGTAGGGGAAGCCGGTGCACGCCAGGCCCCAGAGCGCTGCGATCACGACGAAGAGGACGAGGCCGGGCACGCCGGTCTCGGCTCTCACGCCGACGATGAAGCCGAGCGCGAGCACCGGGATGCAGAGTGCCGCCACGATCAACAAGTCCGCGACCATGAGGCCGAGGAGCAACGTGATGCGGCGTACTGGAGTGAGCAGGAGCCGGTCGAAGTAGCCGCCCTGGATGTCGGTCACGAGTGCCGACGCTCTCGTCACGCCCGACACCGTCGTGATGATCGAGAGCGGCAGCAGGAACGCCTTGTAGTCGATGCCCGTCTGCTTCTCGAAGACGTTCTGCAGCTGCCCGATGTTCACCGCGAAGAAGAACACCGGGATGATCAGGGCGGGGATCAGGGCTTCCTTGTCGCGAGGCACGAGTCGGAGCGCCCGGCCCGCGATCGTCCACAGGTCGGCGAAGAACCCTGCTTCGCGTCCCCTGATGCTGCGACCGCTCGCGACCGCGTCGACGGCGCTCATCGCGCGGGCTCCTCGATGCGCCCGCCGGTGAGCTCGAGGAAGACGTCGTCGAGCGTCGGCGTGCGCAGGGTGAGGTTGCGCACGTGCAGGTTCGCCTCGTGCAACGCCACCGCGACGGGGCTGATGGTGGCGGCGCCGTCCTTCACCATGATCGTCACCTCGTTGCCATGTGAGGCCACCTGCTCGACACCCTCGACCGACCGCACGGCTGCCTCGACCTCCGTGCAGTCGGTGTCGGTCTCGATGATGATCATGTCGCTGCCGATCGATCGCTTGAGCGCTTCCGGCGTGTCCTCGGCGACGATGCGGCCTTGGTCGATGATGCCGACACGGTGCGCGAGCTCGTCGGCTTCTTCGAGGTACTGGGTCGTGAGGAAGATGGTCATGCCGAGCTCGGTGTTGAGCGCGCGCACCTCTTCCCACACCATGGCCCGGCTGACGGGATCGAGACCCGTGGTGGGCTCGTCGAGGAAGAGCACCTCGGGGTTGTGCACGAGTGCGGCCGCCAGATCGAGCCTGCGCTTCATGCCTCCGCTGTAGGTCGCGATGAACCGGTCGAGCGCGTCGCCGATGTCGACGAGGCCGGAGAGATCTGCGACCCGCCGGTCGACCTCGTCCGGATGCAGCCCGTAGAGGCGGCACTGCAGGCGGAGGAGCTCGCGACCGGTCTGCCTCTCGTCGAGCGCGGCCTCCTGCAGTGCGACGCCGATGCGCAACCGCACCTTCTCTGCCTGCGTGGCGACGTCGTAGCCGGCGACGGTCGCGCTTCCCCCGGTCGGGTTCAGAAGCGTGCAGAGCATCCGCACGACGGTCGACTTGCCGGCGCCGTTCGGCCCGAGGAACCCGTAGATCTCACCCTTCGGCGACCTCGAGATCGACACCATCGACTGCTCGCTTGTCCCCGAAGGTCCGCACCAGGCCCTGCGCCCGGATGGCCGGGGCCTCGTCGGCCAACTCCCCCTGGTCAGGCAAGCGGCACCTCACCGTCCTCGAGCAGCTTCACGAACCCCGCCTCGTCGAGGATCGGGACGCCGAGCTCCTCGGCCTTCGTGAGCTTCGCGGCGCCGGGCTCACGGCCGACGACCACCGCGGTCGTCTTCTTCGACACCGAGCCCGGGGACTTGCCGCCTCGCGCGACGATCGCCTCCTCGGCTCCTTCGCGACTGAAGCCGTCGAGCGTGCCGGTGACGACGACGCTCTTGCCGGCGAGCACCTGCGGCACGCGCGAGAGCTCGACGCGCCCCAGCTCGAGACCCGCGGAGTGGAGCTTCTCGAGCAGCGGCTGGTTGCGCGGGTCGTGGAACCACCGGTGCACGCTGGCGGCGATCGTCGGCCCGATGCCGGGCACCGCGGCGAGGTCGGCCTCGGTCGCGCCGGCGATCGAGTCGAGGTGCCCGAACGTGCGAGCGAGCAACGTCGCACCCGCGCCGCCGAGGTGCTTGATGCCGAGCGCGATGAGCAAGTTCGCCAGTGGACGCTGCTTCGACGCCTCGATCGCGCCGAGCAGGTTGTTCACCGAGATCTCGCCGAACCCCTCGAACTCGAGGAGGTCCTCCTTGCGCAGGCTGTAGATGTCGCCGGCGTCGTGCACCAGCCCCGCCTTGCTGAACAGGAACACCGTGCGCTCGCCCAGGCCCTCGATGTCCATCGCGCCGCGCGACGCGAAGTGGATGATGCGCTGGTCGCGCTGGTTCGGACAATCCGGGTGCGTGCAGTAGGTGTCGCTCTCTCCCTCGGCGCGCGTGAGCGGGCTTTGCAACGGACAGGGGCACACCTTCGGGAACACCCACGGCTTCGAGCGCTTCGGCCGCTCGGACAGCACGGGCTTCACGACCTCGGGGATGACGTCGCCCGCCTTGCGCACCACGACCTTGTCGCCCGGACGCACGTCCTTGAGCCGCACCTGGTCCTCGTTGTGCAACGTCGCGAGCCCGACGGTGGAGCCGCCCACGAAGACGGGTTCGAGCATCGCGAACGGTGTCGCCTTCCCCGTGCGACCGATCGACACCATGATGTCGCGCAGGGTCGTGATCCGTTCCTCGGGTGGGAACTTGTATGCGATCGCCCAGCGGGGCGCATGGCTCGTCGCCCCGAGGGCGGCGCGTTGCGCGAGGTCGTCGATCTTCACGACGACGCCGTCGATCTCGTAGGGGAGCGAGTGGCGCTGGTGCTCCCAGGAGCCGCAGTACTCGTAGACGGCTTCGAGCGTGTCGAGGGTGCGGATCTCGGGGTTCACCGGCAGGCCGAGCTCGCGGAGGATGTCGAGGGTCTCGTGGTGGCTCGTGAACTCGGGGCCGCCTTCGACCTCACCGAGCTGGTAGCACCAGATCGAGAGCTCGCGCGACGCGGTGATCTTCGGGTCCTTCTGACGCAGCGAGCCGGCCGCAGAGTTGCGCGGGTTCGCGAAGAGCCGATCGCCGGCCTCGGCCTGACGCTTGTTGAGCGCGTCGAAGGCCGCGACCGGCATGTACACCTCGCCCCTCACCTCGAGCACTTGCGGTGCCCCGTCGAGGCGGTGGGGAAGCGCCTTGATCGTCTTCACGTTTGCCGTGACGTCCTCGCCAGTGCGGCCGTCACCACGGGTCGCGGCTTGCACGAGCCGTCCGGCTTCGTAGCGCACCGACATCGCGAGGCCGTCGATCTTGAGCTCGCAGACGAAGCGCATCGTGCCGGCGCCGGCCGCGGCCAAGCCCGCTCCGCGCGCGTGCCCCAGGCGACGAGCTCGTCGAACGAGAACGCGTTGTCGAGCGACATCATCGGCACGCGGTGAGTGACCGCAGCGAAGGTCGCCGACGCCGCGCCGCCGACGAGCTGGGTGGGCGAATCCGGCGTCACGACCTCGGGGAACTCGTCCTCGAGCCCCCGCAGCTCGCGGACCAGCGCGTCGTAGTCCGCGTCGCTGATCTCGGGATCGTCGAGCCCGTGGTACCGCTCGTTGTGGTAGCGGATCTGGTCTCGGAGCGCGTCGACCCGGGCGGTGATCTCGTCGGGGACGGCCATGCCCCGAGGCTATCGAGAGGTGTTGCCGTGCGATCTGAGTCGCGACAACCGTCTCGCGTGACGGTCAGCGCGACCGAGAACGCGGATGGGGTCAGGCGCCGAGGGAGAAGCGCGTCGCGACCGCTTGGTCGAGCACGCGATCGGCGATCTCTTGTGTGAGGCCGAGCACCTGATCGGCTTGCTCGACAGTGTGCGGAGCGAGCCCGCACTCAGGGGTGACGATGGCCTGCGTGCGCAAGCGCACCGGATCGCAACCGCCGCGGACGAGCTCACACCACACCGCCGCCAGCGCGCGCCAGTAGCGGTCGACGCTGTCGGCCCGAGGACCATCGGTCGGGATCGCGCCCCACGCGATGCGGCCACCACGCGCCAGGAAGTCCGCGAGCGCGCCACCGCTGCGGATCGCGCCGTGATCGGCGGGGATCGACAACACCGCGGGACCGGCCTGATCGATGACGCTCCAATCGGTCGAGCCGCAGCAGTGCACGCCCGCAGTCGCGGTTGTCGCGCCGAGCGCCGTCGCGAGCAGGTCGACGACGTGGCGCGGCTCGAGCGGGAAGCCCGGGTGGGCCATGCCGGTGAGTCCCGGCTCGTCGAGCACCATGAGCTGTGGTGCTTCGGGGAACGCCGCGGAGAGCACCGCGTCGAGCGACTTGACCCGGGCCGTCACGGCGACCTCGGAGATCGCGAACGCCTTCGTGACCGGCAGCCCTGCGTGCAGCAGCCCGAGCCCGAGCGTGACCGGGCCCGTCACCTGCCACTTCACCGGCTCGGTGCGGCGCCCCGCCACCTCGATGAACGCGCGCATGCCACCGAAGGCGTCGTGATCGAGGTCGGTCTCGGGCACGGCGTCGAGCGCGGGGCCCGACCCGACGAGCGCGATTCGGCCCTCGCTGATCGTGACGCCGTCCAGGCCGGCGATGGCCTGCCCGAGCATCGATTCCCACGGCGATCGCATCGGGAGCGACGGGATCGCGGGAAGCGAGGGATGCCGTCGCAGCGAAAGCTCCGCGGCCGCTTTGGGGTCGACGTGGGGAAGGCTGCCGACGGCAGTGGCGAGCCCCACACCGAGTTCGACGTGCAACCTGCGACCTCCGAAGAACGTGCCCCTTGGCCCGTTACGTTGGCGACTCGCGGAGGTCGTGCGCAAATCTTCGGCTGTGCTCCCCACAGATCGGCTGCTCATGTGGGCGATGCGCGCGGTCTGGGCCCTTCTCCCCGCGGCCCTCGTTGCATCGCTCGCAGCCGGACTCGAGACGCGGAGCGACGGGGTGCGTCTCGTCGTCGCCATCGCCCTGTGGGCGGCGTGGGCGGTCGTGCTCGGGGCACTGTTCGTGCCCAACACGGTGACTCTCACGATCGTGCGCGTGCTCGTGCCGGCGTCGATCGTGGTCGTCGTTCCCGTCGCTGCGCACGGCGGCTTCGACGTCGGGGACGGCCTCGCGCTCGCCGCTTCGATCGTGGCGACCGCGCTGTGCTTCCTTCCCGCGGTCGGCGCGGTCTTCCTGCACGGCGTCGCCTACGGGGACGAGGAACGGGTCGCGCTGCGTGCGCCGGGCATCCTCCTCCTCGGGCCCATCGAGATCGCGTGGGTCGTGCTGCTCGCCGCCGCCGCGACCGGGCCGTTGCTGCTCGCGGCTCGTCAGTGGATCGCGGGTGCGGTCCTCACGGTCGCCGGTCTCGCGGTCGTCGCAGCGCTCGCCGCGGGCGTTGCATCAGCTCGCGCGGCGTTGGCTCGTGTTCGTGCCGTCCGGCGTGGTGCTGCACGACCCGCTCGGGCTCGTCGACCCGGTGCTGCTCACGCGGGCTCGGGTCAGGTCGTTCGCCGCGGCCCTCGCCGACACCGAGGCGAGTGACCTCACGATGGGCTCGCCGGGGCTCGCAGTCGAGATCGGCCTCACCCAGAAGACCGAGATGGTGCGGCGTGAGGGACGGTCGGGCATCAACCCACTCGTCGCCACCGCGGTGCTCGTGACGCCCACACGCCCTGGCGTCGCTGTCTCGATCGCGGCGCGACGACGCGTCGGCCAGGCTCCCTCGGTCAGAGGCGGCCCGTCGCCTTCACCCTGAGGTACGCGTCTGCGAGGTCAGGCGCGAGCCTTCCCGGCGTGGCGTCGATGACCGTGGCGCCCATGCCCCGGAGGCGCGCGATCGCGCGGCGCCGGTCTTCGATCGCCCCGACGGCCGCGGCCTTGCGGTACGCCTCGCTCGCATCGTCGGGCGTGTCGCGCGCCCACGTCACGACGTCGGGGTCACGCACCCCGGCGACGATGACGAGGTGGTGGCGCACCATCACGGGAAGCGCAGGCAGCAGCGTCTCGGCGATGACGGGTTCGGTGAGCTCGGTCAGGATCACGACGAGCGCGCGGCGCCGGAAGCGCGCCATCGCCTCGGTGAACGCGGCGCGGTAGTCGCTCTCCGCGAGCTGTGCGTCGAGGTCGTACATCGCGTCGGTGATGCGGCCGAGCTGTGCGCGGCCCCCCGATGGGGGCACGACGGCGCGCACCGTCCGGCCGAACGCGAGCAGCCCGGTGCGATCACCGAGTCGGGTGCTCACCGCCGTCATCATCATCACCGCGTCCATCGCGTGCTCGAGACGGGGAACGCCCTCGACCCGGCCCGCCATCACTCGCCCGCTGTCGAGGAGGAGCAGCACCGTCTGGTTGCGTTCGGCGCGATACGTGCGGACGATGAGCTTCCCCGTGCGCGCGGTCGCGGACCAGTCGATCCGCTTGAACTCGTCGTCGGGCGCGTGCTCGCGCAGCTGATCGAACTCGGTGCCCGCGCCGCGGCCCTGCGCGGACCGCAGTCCGACCTCGAGGATGCGGGCGCGGTTGATTCGTAGCTCGGCTTCGTCGCGGCTCTTGAACGGCGGGAGCACGCGCAGCACCGACGGCTCAGCGCGCGTGCGTTGCCGCGCGGCCAACCCGAGCGGCCCTTCCACGCGGACCGTGAGGTCGCGGATCTCGAACCGGCCTCGCCGTGACGGGCGGATCGTGGTGCTGATGGTCGCCCGTCCGCGTGGCGGGATGCGGACACGCGCGCGGCGAACCTCGGCGTGCAGCGATGGCGCGAGCTGGTCCGCGATCGACACTCGGAGCGTTCGGCCGATCGGGTTCGCGACGGCCCACGACACGTCGCCCTCGACGCCGAGTGAGAGCACGCCGGGCAACGTCCGCTCGACCGCGACGGCCGACGGCGCGGGAGCGAGCGCGGCGTCGATGAGCGCGACGCACAGCAGGACGACGTCGACCACCACGAGCCGAATCCAGCCGTTGCCGGGCAGCGCCAGCAGGATCGGCGCCAGCACCGCGGCCACCGCGGCGAGTCGCCACGTGGGGACAGGCACGCTCATGGCGCTGGTGATCATCGCGGCGTGGGCACCGTCGCCAGGATCGAGTCGAGCACTCCGTCGGCCGTCGCTCCCTCGAGCTCGAGCTCGGCGCGCAGCTGGATGCGATGACGCATCGCAGGACGAGCAACTGCCTTCACCTCGTCGGGAGTCACGAACGGTCGGCCCGACAGCCACGCCCACGCTTTCGCCGCGTGCAGCACCATCGCCGCGCCACGCGGTGACACGCCGAGCGTGATCGACGGCGACTCGCGCGTGGCGCGGGTGAGGGCGACGATGTATGCGATCACGGCGGGGTCGACGCGCACCCCAGCGATCTCGGCGCGGCGCGGCGGCCAGCGTCTCCGGGCCGGCGACCGGGTGCACTCCCGCGGCGCGAACGTCGTGGGGATCGAGGCCGGCGTCGTGGCGAGCAAGGATGTCCTGCTCCTGCTCGGCGGTCGGGTAGCCGACGACGAGCTTGAAGAGGAAGCGGTCGAGCTGGGCCTCGGGCAGGGGATAGGTGCCCTCGTACTCCACCGGGTTCTGCGTCGCGACGACGATGAACGGATCGGGAAGGGCGTGCGTGGTGCCGTCGACCGACACCTGGCGCTCCTCCATCGCCTCGAGCAACGCGGACTGCGTCTTCGGCGGCGTGCGGTTGATCTCGTCGGCGAGCAGCAGGTTCGTGAAGAGCGGCCCTTCGCGGAAGCGAAACGTCCCTTCGGCCGGCGAGTAGATCGTCTGTCCGAGCACGTCGCTCGGCATGAGGTCGGGGGTGAACTGCACTCGCCCGAAGTCGACGTCGAGCGCGGCTGCGACGGTCTTCACGAGGAGGGTCTTCGCGACGCCGGGCACCCCTTCGAGCAGCACATGTCCCCGCACGAGCAACGCGGCGACGAGCCCCGTGAGGGTGCCGTCCTGCCCGACGACGACCTTGGCCACCTCCGATCGCACCGCGAGCACCGCGTCTCGCGGGCTCACTCCGTCCGTCGTCGTCACCGCCACGTCCCCCGCACGGCCGGCATCATGCCCGCGATCCGAGGATCGCAGTGCGGACCTCCTCGACCTCACGTGCCATGGCGACGAGTGCCTCCGGCGTCGTCGGGGCGGGGCCCGCGAGCGCGCGTGCGACCTTCTCGCGGTCGACGCCGGTGCGCTGAGTCGCGAGGTCCGCGACGACCTCGGCGCTGGCGGACGGGCTGACGCCGAGACGGCCGACGAGCTCGCGGTGCAGATCCGCGCGCAGCCGCGCCGCCGCGGCTTCCGGCTTTCCCGACTTCTGAAGCAGGTTGCCGACGGCAACGACGAGCTCGGATGCCGCGATCTGCACGGGCGGCACCTCGGTGACCGGCTTCCCGAGCCGCCGCGCCCGCCACAGCGCGAACACCACGAACGCCACCAAGAGCTGGGCGAGGGCGAGCCGCACACCGGTCGGGACGAGATCGGCGAGCGACTTGTCGCCCTCGGCAGTGGCCGGGTTCGCGCGCTCGAGGAAGGCCACCCTCGTGCCCTCTGTCGGCACGAGGATGTTGGCGGCGAGCGCGGCGTTGTCCTCGGAGTCGAGGCGATCGTTCACGAACGCGCCCGCGCCTCCGGCGGCGACGACCCAACCGGCGCCCTTCGGTTGTGCGACGACGAACGCGCCGTCTCCTCGCGTGAAGCACGACTGCGCGGCCGCAGAGCTGTCGTACAGGACTCCACCGGTCGGGTCGACTCGGCTCAGCTGCTCGAGCGGGAGGATCGAGCACTCGCCCCGCGGCACGGTCGCCTCGCCGAAGATCGTCTGCGTGTCGCCGACGATCCGTCCGGGATGGAGTGAAGAGGAGGGGTCGGCCACGAGGAGCGTGCCGCCGCGCGTCACCCAGTCGTCCACCGCCTGGCGTTGCTCGTCAGTGAGGTCGTCGCGGAGCAGCACGGCCGTGTCGAACCCCGTGACCGTCGGAGTGATGTGCACGTCGCCCCCGAGCTCGCCGAGTGTCAGCACGAGCGCCTTCGCGCCGAGCGGCCCCGTCGCCCGGGGATCGAGCGGCGTGCCGTCTTTGGGTGGCGCTCCGGCGGCGAGCGCGACCAGGACGAGCCCGACCGCGAGCACGAGCCAGAAGACGATGGTGTTGCGCTTCATCGCGCAGCTTTCTCGAGCACTGCATCCGACAACGACCGGAGGCGCTCGGTCTCCGACGGTCCGGTGGGCGCGTCGCCGTACCACACGTCGTCGAAGAGAGCGGTCGCTTCGACGAACGGCGGCGACGCGTCGGGCACCGCTCGCGCGATGTCGGCTCGCTCCTCACCGGTCGTCTTGCCGGGCACGTCGTCGAGCAGGCCGTTGCCCGCGAGCTCCGCGACCAGCGCGCGGTAGCGGCACCGCAGCGCGTCTCGCCATCGGCCTGCGGCTTCGTGTTCGGCCGCCTCGGATCGCCAGTCGTCGGCGCTCCGGCCCCTCCCGGTGCGCACGCGCGCCGCAGGAGTCGGTGCGTCGCGCTGCACGCCTTTGCCGAACCTGAGCAGCATCACGACGACCAGCACGACCGCCGCGATGAGGATCACGCTGGCGATGAACCCCCCGCCGGCGACGCCGCTGATCGCGTCGAGCACGCGGCTGATTGCCTCGGAGACCCATCGCTCGATCCGTTCGATGATCGACGGACCGGGTCGGTGGAACTCGGCGCGAGACAGCACGTCCTTCGCCGCGTCTCGGGCCTCGGCGCCTGTGTGCCCTGCCGGAGGGCAGGTCGTCCCATGACACTGCGCCGGAGAACACCGGGCCGGGGCGCACAGCGTCAGGCCGCGACGCGGTCGTATCGCTCGTTGACCGCGACCTCGAGGTCGAGGCCTTCGAGCCGGACGCGTAGGTCGAGGTAGCAGAGGACCGTCGACAGAGCGACGATCGGGACGATGATCAGGCCCGTCGCGGCCCGGCCGGCCGCGAGGATCCACCATCCCGAGCGCAGCCCGACGACGAGCCCGAGCACGTCGGTGATCGCGTTGAGCGCCTGGCCGAGCACGTAGGCGACGACTCCGGAACCGACGCCCAGGCCGAGCACCGGCAGCAGGCGACGGCTCGCGAGGCTCCAGGACCTCCCCATCCCCTTGAGCGGGCCGAGCGACTCGAGCGCGATCGCGGGCGCGGTGACCAAGAAGAACCCCATCACCACGATCCCGCCGATCGCGAAGAGCGAGGCCGCCCCTTCTGCCAGGTGGACGAGCGCCCACGAGGCGAGCAGCGCCCACCACCGGCGGCACGCACGTCGCAGCGCCTCCCCCGCGCCGATCTCTTGCCCGAGCCGCAGCCCGACGACCACGTGGGCGTACGCCGCGGCCATGAAGGGGAGGAAGAGCGAGGGCAGCAGGATCGCCAGCAACGCGGCCGACGTGCCGTTGCTCGACCGCGACGCGGCATCAGCCGTCGACGGGTCGTTGAGGATGTCGCCGAGCGAGAACCCTCCGAGCAGGCCCCGCTGCAGGAAGCCCACGACGATGCCCACGGGCACCGTGAAGCACGCGGCGATCGTGATGATCGTGCGGGGTCGAGCCTTCAAGACGTGGACGGCCTCGTCGATCAGCCCCGTCGGCGTCATCGGCTCGAGTCGCGCCACCGCCCCATCATGGCCGCGGGCGCCGCGAGAATGCGGATGTGGATGGATACCGGCCCGAGAGCTACGGCGACGCGATCGCGGATGTCTACGACGAGTGGTATCCGATGGACGCCGAAGGGGAGTCGGCCGTCGCGTTCCTGTTCGAGGCGAGCCGAGGGGGACGAGTCCTCGAGCTCGGCGTCGGCACGGGCAAGCTCGCGATCCCTCTCGCCGCGCGCGGGCTCGAGGTGCACGGAGTCGACTCGTCTCCCGCGATGCTCGACCGGCTGCGCGCGAAGCCGGGCGGTGAGCGGGTGCAGGTGCGCGTTGGTGACATGGCCGGCGACCTTCCCGACGGACCGTTCGCGTTGGTGTTCGTCGCGACGAACACGTTCTTCGGCCTCTGCTCGGTCGCGGAGCAGCGGACCGCGTTCGCGGCCATCGCGGCTCGACTCGCCGATGACGGCCGCTTCGTGCTCGACGCGTTCGTCCCCGACGACCCGCCGCGCAGCACATCGGTCGTCGAGGTGCAGAAGGTCACCGTCGACGGCGTCGTCATCTCGGTCAGCGACGCCGACATCCCCACCCAGACCGCGTGGGGACAGATGGTCGAGATACGGGCGGACGGCATTCGCCTGCGGCCGTGGAAGGTGCGCTGGTCGACCCCGGCCGAGCTCGATGAGATGGCTGCCGCCGCGGGCCTGGTGCTCCTCGAGCGCCATTCATCCTGGGACAAGGACCCGTTCACCGAAGACAGCTCGAACCACGTGTCGATCTACGGTCGCGCAGCGGCGGGGCTAGGTTCAGGGGTGCGATGAGCACGGTTTCAGACCTGTGATGTCAGGGTCATGAGCAGGCTGCGTCTGAACCCACTCACCGGGCGGTGGATCACGGTGGTGGCCGGGCGGGCCGAGCGGCCGAGCGACTTCGCGCCGCGCGTCGCCCAGGTCGAGGCCGATCCGTCGCGGCCCTGCCCCTTCTGCCCCGGGGCCGAAGACGCGACGCCACCCGCGCTCGAGACCTACAACGGCGAGGGTGATGGCTGGCTCGTCCGGGTCGTGCCCAACAAGTACCCGGCGTTCAGCGGCAACGAGCCGCTCACCGTGACGAATGACGGCCCGGTGTTCATCTCGGCCCCGGCGAGCGGCATCCACGAGGTGCTGGTGCTGTCGCCCGAGCACTCCGTGTCGTTCGCCGACCTCGACGACCGCGCCGCCGCGCTCGTGATGAGCGCGATCCGTGACCGCATGGAGGAGCACGCCTCGCATCCGGTCGTCCGGTACACGCAGGCGATCGTGAACTTCGGGCGCGAGGCGGGCGCCTCGCTCGCCCATCCGCACGCTCAGCTGCTCGGCATGCCGTTCGTCCCCGGGGCGATCCTCGAGGAGGAAGCGGGCTTCGGGCGATTCGAGGGCAACTGCCTGCTGTGCGCGACGGCCGAGGCCGAGCTCGCGGACGACACCCGCGTCGTGCTGGACGCCGAGCGCGTCGTTGTCGTCTGCCCGTATTGGAGTGGCACGCCCTACGAGATGCTGGTCATCCCGAAGCAGCACGGCGCTCACCTCACGGCGACGCCCGAGGCCGAGCTCACCGCAACGGGGCTCGCGCTTCGCGATGCGATGCGCTTGCTTCGGCAGCAGCTCGGCGACATCTCCTACAACCTCGTCTTCCACACGGCGCCGTTCCGCCACGACCGGCAGTTCCACTGGCACGTGCACATCTGGCCGAAGCTCGTCAGCGTCGCCGGGTTCGAGCGCGGCACCGGTGTGATGATCAACATCACACCGCCCGAGTTCGCAGCGAGCCAGCTCCGCCACTCGAGCTGAGCGCCGTGGCCGGCGTCCTCGTCCGCACCGAGATCGACGCGTCGGCCGAGCGAGGTGTGGAGGCTCGTGTCGTCGATCCCTGATCACGTCGTGTGGATGGACGACGCCGTCGGCATCGAGATCACGTCGCCACGCGCCGAGCGGTGTCGGCACGACGTTCGACTGCGAGACCCGTGTGGGCCCGATCGAGCTGACCGACCACATGGAGGTGACGGAATGGGTCGAGGGCCGCGTGATCGGCGTGGCCCACACGGGGGTCGTCTCGGGCTCGGGGCGGTTCACGCTGGTCGAAGCCCCCGACGGGCGCACCGTCTTCTCGTGGGAGGAGACGTTGCACTTCCCGTGGTGGCTCGGGGGACCGCTCGGCGAGGTGCCGGGCGCATGGCTGCTGCGCCGCATCTGGACGCGCAACCTCGCGAACCTCGCGGCCGAGGTGGCTAGAGCCCGGTCGTCATCCCTCCGTCGACGATGAACTCAGCTGCCCGTGCAGTAGGTGCTGTCGTCGGACGCGAGGAAGAGCGCGAGCCGCGCGACTTCGTCGGGCGACGCGAGCTCGCCCATGCGGGATGCGCTCGCGGATCGGCGTCGAGCACGCCGAACTTCACGAACTCCTGCGCCATCGGCGTGTCGATGATGCCCGGATGGATCGAGTTCACGCGCACCTTGAACGGCGCGAGCTCGAGCGCCGCGCACTTCGTCATGCCGCGCACCGCCCACTTGCTCGCGGAGTAGGCGAACGAGGCGGGCGAGCCCCGTAGGCCCGCGATCGACGAGATGTTGATGATCGAGCCACCGCCACGTTCGATCAGCGAGGGCGTGACGGCTTGCATGCCGAGGAACACGCCGACCTGGTTGACGTCGTTGATGGTCCGGTAGTCCTCGAGGGACGTCTGCATCATCGGGAGGATGCGGAAGATGCCCGCGTTGTTGACGAGGATGTCGAGCCGACCGAAGCGCTCGAGCGTCTCGGTGACGATCGCAGACCACTGACCTTCGTCGGTGACGTCGTGATGGCGATAGGCCGCCTGATCGGACGTGAGCTCGCGCGCCAGCGCGTTGCCCTCGTCGTCGAGCACGTCGCCCACCATCACCTTGGCGCCCTCGGCCGCGAACAGACGAGCCTCTGCCGCGCCCTGGCCCCGCGCCCCACCGCTGATCAGTGCCACCTTGCCGTCGAGTCGTCCCATGCGCCGGGTGTCTACCAGGCTGGCGCCAGCACGGGCCCGGCGCATGCCATCATGAACCCGTGCCGCAGGCTCCCCTCGAGGCCGCGGAGACTCCCAAGGAAGCGTGCGGGGTCTTCGGTGTGTACGCGCCCGGTCACCACGTCGCTCACCTCACCTACCTCGGGTTGTACGCGTTGCAGCACCGCGGGCAGGAGTCCGCGGGCATGGCGGTGAGCGACGGCCACTCCCTCACCGTCGTGAAGGACATGGGGCTCGTGTCGAACGCGTTCGACGACCGCACGCTGGCCGGCCTCACCGGCCACGCAGCCATCGGGCACACCCGCTACTCGACGACGGGCTCGAGCACCTGGCGGAACGCGCAGCCCGTCTACCGCGACGTCGGCCGGCTCGAGTTCGCTCTCGGGCACAACGGCAACCTCGTGAACACCGAGGCGCTGGCCGACGAGGCCGGCATGCTGCCCGGCACCGTCACGTCCGACAGCGACCTCATCGCCGAGCTGCTGGCACATCAGCTCGGTCGACACGACGCGGCGCCGGACGACGGTGTCGAGGCGCCGCTCGTGGTCGCGCTGAACGCGGTGCTCCCCGAGCTCGAGGGAGCGTTCTCGCTCGTGCTCGCCGACGCGGAGCACATCATCGGCGTGCGCGACCCCAACGGCTTCCGTCCGCTCTGCCTCGGGCGCCTCGACCGCGGCTGGGTGCTCGCCTCCGAATCACCCGCGCTCGACATCGTCGGCGCCCACTTCGTCCGTGAGCTCGACCCCGGCGAGATGGTCGTCATCGACGCGTCAGGGCCGCGGTCGGTGCGTCCGTTCCCGCTCGAGCGAATCGAGCCGCGGCTCTGCCTCTTCGAGTTCGTCTACTTCGCACGCCCCGACGCTCAGCTCTACGGGCGCAGCGTGCACCAGGCCCGCATCCACATGGGCGAGCAGCTCGCCGAGCAGGCGCCGGTCGAGGCCGACATGGTCATGGGCGTGCCCGAGTCGGCGACGCCGGCCGCCGAGGGCTACGCGCGCCGCAGCGGCATCCCGTACGGACAGGGCCTCGTGAAGAACCGGTACATCGGGCGCACGTTCATCGCACCGAGCCAGGAGCTGCGGTCTCGCGGTGTCCGGATGAAGCTCAACCCGCTGCGCGAGAACATCGCTGGCAAGCGCATCGTCGTCGTCGACGACTCGATCGTGCGCGGCACGACCACGCGGGCGATCGTGGCCATGTTGCGCGAATCGGGCGCGGCAGAGGTGCACCTGCGCATCTCGTCGCCGCCCTACCGGTGGCCGTGCTTCTACGGCATGGACACCGGCGAGCGCGGCGAGCTGCTCGCTGCGAACCTCACGGTGGACGAGATCCGCGCGTACGTCGGCGCCGACACGCTTGCGTACCTCGATCTCGATCGTCTCGTCGCTGCCACCGGAGCGGTCGGCGCGGGGTTCTGCACCGCCTGCCTCACGGGGAGCTACCCGGTGCCCGTTCCGGTCACGCTGTCGAAGACCGTGCTCGAGGATCCGGCGCCCGCGTCCACCCGCGGCTGATGGGTTCGCTCAGCTACCGCGACTCCGGTGTCGACATCGACGCCGGCGAGGAAGCTGTCCGGCGGATCAAGCCCCACGTCGCGTCGACCTCGCGGCCAGAGGTGATCGGCGGCATCGGCGGGTTCGGTGCGCTGTTCGCGCTCGACCGCGACAAGTACGCGGAGCCCGTGCTCGTCTCGTCCACGGATGGCGTCGGCACGAAGGCGATGGTCGCGACGGCGACAGGTCGCTTCGACACGATCGGCATCGATCTCGTCGCCATGTGCGTGGACGACATCGCGTGCCAGGGGGCCGAGCCGCTCTGGTTCCTCGACTACATCTCGGTCGGCCACCTCGATCCCGACCAGGTGGAGCGGCTCGTCGCCGGCGTCGCCGAGGGCTGCCGGCAAGCAGGCTGCGCGCTCATCGGCGGAGAGATGGCCGAGCACCCGGGCGCGATGCAGAAGGGTGAGTTCGATCTCGTGGGCTTCGCGGTCGGCGTCGTCGAGCGAGCCCAGCTCGTCACCCCCGACCGCGTGTCCGCAGGCGACGTCCTCATCGGCCTGCCCTCGCCCGGGCTGCGATCGAACGGCTACTCACTCGCGCGGCGAGCGCTGCTCGACGTCGGTGCTCGTTCCCTCGACGACGCCGCGTGGGAGGGCGCCGACCACTCGTTGGCCGACGAGCTGCTGCTCCCATCGGTGATCTACGCGCCCGCAGTTCGAGCGGTTGCCGATCACAGTGATCTGCACGGCGTCGCCCACATCACGGGCGGCGGGCTCGTGGGCAACGTGCCCCGGATGCTGCCGCGCGACCTCGACGCGGTGATGCACCGTTCGAGCTGGGAGGTGCCGCGCATCTTCGGCGAGATCGCCCTGCTGGGCGGTGTCGTCGAGGCAGAGATGGAGCGGGTGTTCAACCTCGGCATCGGCATGGTCCTCGCCGTCGCGCCCGGAGACGCGGCGAGCGCGTGCGAGGTCCTCCGAGACGGCCGGGCACGAGGCAGCGGTCGTCGGCGAGGTCGTGCCCGGCTCGGGTCAGCTCACGCTCGTGCCCTGACGCTGCGGCGACGGCCGCGCGGATCGCGTCGACCGAGATCTCGATGTCGCGCTCGGTCGTCTGCCAGTTCGACACCGAGATCCGTACGCCGGGCTCGCCCTTCCACGTCGTCGGGGTCATCACGCACGCGCCGCTCGCGCTCACCGCCTCGAGGACGCCGTCCGAGGCCGGGGAACCGCACGACGATCTGGTTGATCACGACGTCGTTCGCCACCTCGACTCCGGGGATCTCGCGGAGCGCATCCGCGAACTGGCGCGCACGAGCGCAGCACCGGTCGACGAGCTCGGCGACACCCGCGCGTCCGAGGCTCTGGAGCGCGGCCCACACCGCGAACGCCCGAGCGCGGCGTGACGCCTCCGGCGTGAAGTCCATCGGATCGCGGATGCCGTCGCTGAAGACGAGGTAGTCGGCTCGGGCCGCGAACGCGCCGGCGTGGTCCGAGGGGTGCGCGGTGAGCGCGATGCCACAGTCGTACGGCACGTTGAGCCACTTGTGCGCATCGGTCGCCCACGAGTCAGCACGCTCATATCCATCCAAGAGATGACGGTGCTGCGGCGAGGCCGCGACCCAGAGGCCGAACGCGCCGTCGATGTGCACCCACGCGCCGTGCTCGTGTGCGATGTCGCAGATCTCGGCGAACGGATCGAACGCGCCCGAGTTCACGTTGCCGGCCTGCGCGCAGACGATCGTCGGTCCGTCGGCGCCAGAGAAGAGCTTGGCGGCGAGCGCGGCGGGCCGCATCGCGCCCTGTGCGTCGGCCTCGACGACTTCGAGCGCGGACGCGCCGAAGCCGAGATAGCGCAACGAGCGGTCGATGGTGCTGTGCCGCTCCTCGCCGACGACGAGACGGACGCGCGGCGCGCCCTGCAACCCGTCGCGCTCGTGATCCCAACCGTGCGCCTCGAGCACGGAATGACGAGCGGCCGCGAGCGCGGTGAAGTTCGCCATCATCCCGCCGGTGACGAGCGCGAACGACACGTCGGGGGACAGGCCGAGCACCGTCGCGAGCTGGCGACCGACGACCTCCTCGCATGCAGCCGCAGCGGGCGTCGACGCCGCGAGCGTCGTGTTCTGATCCCACGCGGCGGTGAGGTTGTCGGCGGCGAGCGCCGCATCGAGGTGGCCGCCGATGACGAAGCCGAAGTACCGCGCGCTCGGCATCCCCTCCAGACCTGGCGCCGCCCGACGGACGAGGTCGTCGATCACCTCTGTCGCGGCGCGACCCTCCTCGGGCACGTCGCCTGCGAACGCATCGAGCATCTGCGCGTAGCTCGCAGTCGCTGCGACCGAGCGGTCGTCGAGCGACTCGAGGAAGTCGGCGGCGTGATCGGCGGTGTGGTGCAGGAGGGGGCGCAGGTCGGTCACCGCACCGGTCTAACTCAGGTGGGGCGCGACCTCCGCTGCGATTAGCGACAGGTGGTCGAGGTCGGAGAGGTCGAGCATCTGGAGGTACATGCGCTCGGCCCCGGCGCTCTGCCACTTCTGCAGGATCTCGACGACCTCGGCGGGCGTGCCTGCCGCTCCGTTCTTCCTGAGCTCGTCGACGTCGCGACCGATCGCGGTCGCCCGGCGCGTCGACCTCGGCTTCGTCCTTGCCGCAGCACAGCACGAGGGCGGCGGAATGCACGATGGAGCGGGGGTCGCGCCCGATCTGCTCGCACGCGGTCTTCACGCGGTCGCACTGCTCCTTGAAGCGGGCGAGCGGCGCGAACGGCAGGTTGTACTCCGCCGCGTACTTCGCCGCGAGCATCGGCGTGCGCTTCGGCCCGCCGCCGCCCACGATGATCGGCGGGTGGGGCTGCTGTGCCGGCTTGGGCAGTGCCGGTGAGTCGGAGATCGAGTAGTGCTTGCCGTCGAACTCGAACGTGCCGCCCTCAGGCGTCGACCACAGCCCGCTGATGATCGCGAGCTGCTCGCTCAGCCGTTCGAAGCGCTCGCCGAGCGGGGGGAACGGGATCGCGTACGCCTTGTGCTCGGCCTCGTACCAACCGGCGCCGAGACCGAGCTCGACGCGGCCGCCGCTCATCGCGTCGACCTGCGCGACCGTGATCGCGAGGGGGCCGGGCAGGCGGAACGTCGCCGACGTCACCATCGTGCCGAGGCGGATGCGGCTCGTGTCGCGCGCGAGGCCGGCGAGCGTCGTCCACGCGTCGGTGGGCCCGGGCAGCCCCGACACGTTGCCCATCTTCAGGTAGTGGTCAGATCGGAAGAACGCGTCGAACGCGAGCTCTTCCGCTCGGACCGCGACCGCGAGCAGGTCGTCGTAGCTCGCGCCTTGCTGGGGTTCTGTGAAGACTCGAAGGATCACGGCAGTAGTTTGCAGGTCGTGGCGAGTGATGCGCTCATCGAGCACTTGCGTACCCATTCCGTGCGCACAGGTGACTTCGTCCTGAAGTCCGGCAAGCACAGCTCGTGGTTCATCGACTCGAAGCAGACGGTGTGCCGTCCCGACGGCGTCGTGCTCGTCGCCGACGCCGCGCTCGAGGTGATCCCGCCTGAAGCGACTGCGATCGGTGGCCTCACGCAGGGTGCCGATCCCGTCGCGTTCGGCATCGCCGCCATCGGCGCGACCCGCGGTCGACAGCTGCGCTCGTTCAGCATCCGCCGGGAAGCGAAGGACCACGGCGTGATGGGTCGCATCGCGGGGCCGTTGCTGCCGGGCGACAAGGTCGTCGTCACCGAAGACACCGCGACCCGCGGCACGTCGGCGCTCGAAGCGGCGAAGGTCATCCGCGACCTCGGCGCCGATCCGATCATGATCCTCGTCGTCGTCGACCGCGGCGGCACGGGTGCCGAGCTCGCCGCCGCCGAAGGCATCGCCTTCCACGCGCTCGTGACCGCGCCCGACCTCGGCTTCGACTACGAGAGCGGCGCCTGAAGCGGAGGACGCATGCCCATGAAGAAGCGGTGGAGCGACCTGAGCGAACGAAATCGGCGGATCATCACGATCGTCGCGATCGTCGAGGCGGCCCTGAAGGCCGCGATGCTCATCGACCTCAAGCGCCGGCCGGCCGAGCAGGTGAAGGGCTCGAAGCGGATGTGGGCGTTCTCGACGATCGTGAACTCCGCGGGCATCATCCCGCTCGTGTACTTCATCTTCGGCCGGCGGAAGCGCCAAGGCGTGAGTGGGTTCTCGACGGTGGTGTCTTCCAGACACGCTCCGCCGGACAGCGGCGAAGTGGTGGTCGGGACCGGCGTCGATCCGGTGACCTCGCGCTTTTCAGGCGCGCGCTCTGCCAACTGAGCTACCCGACCGTGTGAACTTGTGAACCTGCGGTCCCGACGGGATTTGAACCCGCGACCTCCGGCTTGACAGGCCGGCGTGCACTCCAAACTGCACCACGGGACCAGCGTTCCTGGCACCCCCAACGGGATTCGAACCCGTGCCGCCACCTTGAAAGGGTGGTGTCCTAGGCCGCTAGACGATGGGGGCCGGACCCAGTTGAGAGCCTGCGAACAGTAGCAGCAGGCCCGCGTGGTGCCCCAGGGGTTCTCAGGGGTTGAGCTCCTCGACCACCTGCTCGAGCAGCCACCCGAGGTAGGTGTAGATCGCGTACGCGGGAGCCGATGGGTCGTCGTCGTCGATGTCGAACGAGGGGTCCTCCGACACGTCGAGCTTCGTGCCGATCACGAGGCGGGTGTCGTTGATCGCGCCCATCCAGGCGACGAGCTGCTCCTGGTCCACCCGCTCGGAGTCGACAGTGGCCTCGACCACGTCGAGGGCGGCCAGGCGGCGGGCCAGCAGGTCGTCGTGCACGAGGCGGTGGTACTCCTCGTCGAGCTGGCGGTCGTCGGCGTACGCGGTCGGATACAGGCGGCGCAGGCCGGGATCGAGATCCTCGGTGAGGATCTCGCGCATCTGGGCGGCCAGGGAGCGCAGCACCGTGCGCTCCTCCTCGGGCAGCCGGAGCTCGAAGTCCCCCTTCCTCGTGCGCTTGATCCGGCGCTTGGCGACCACCATCGGCTATCGATCTTGCTGCATCGTCGCCCAGAGGCCGTGCTCGTGGAGGCGGAAGACGTCGAGCTCGGCTTTCTCCCGGGTGCCGTTCGAGACCACTGCCCGGCCCTTGTGGTGGACGTCGAGCATCAGGGCGGTCGCCTTGTCCCGGCTGTACCCGAAGAGCTTCTGGAGGACCAGGACCACGTAGGACATGAGGTTGATGGGGTCGTTCCAGACGATCACCACCCAGGGGTAGTCGGGCTCGGCGACGTCGTCGGTGGTCGGGGCGTCGGTCGTCGTGGGAGCGGTCTGCACGTCGCCGGCCGGCATGGCGCCCAGTCTCGCCGGTTGGGGCCGTTGAAGTGCACGGCATAGTCTCGTCCTCGCTATGGCCCTCGCCAGCCGACCTCTCGTGCCGTCGCGGCTCGGAGTCGTCCTCGGCCACCGTGAGCGCGGCACGGCAACCACCAGGCTCGGGGGGTTCGTCGCGCTCACCAAGCCCCGCATCATCGAGCTGCTCCTCGTCACGACGATCCCCGCGATGATCGTCGCCGCGAACGCCTGGCCCGGCACCTGGCTCGTGATCGCGACGCTCATCGGCGGCACGCTCGCAGCCGGCGGCGCGAACGCGATCAACATGGTCGTCGACCGCGACATCGACCGGCTCATGCCCCGCACCCAGCACCGGCCCCTCGTGACCGGGGTGGTCGCGCCCGGTGAGGCGATGGTGTTCGCGCTCGCGCTCGAGGTCGCTGCGTTCGTCTGGCTCGCGCTGATCGTGAACCTCTTGAGCGCGGTGCTCGCCCTCGCGGCCACGCTCTTCTACGTCTTCGTGTACACGCTGTGGCTCAAGCGGACGTCACGGCAGAACATCGTCATCGGCGGCGCCGCGGGCGCGGTGCCGGTGCTCGTCGGCTGGGCCGCGGTCACCGGTTCGCTGGCGTGGGCGCCGTTCGTGATGTTCCTCATCATCTTCTTGTGGACGCCGCCGCACTTCTGGGCGCTGGCGATCCGCTACGCCGACGACTACCGATTGGCCGATGTGCCGATGCTGCCCGCCGTCGTCGGGTCGCGGAAGGCCGCCGGCCCGATCCTGCGCTACACGATCGCTCTCGTGGCAGCATCGCTGCTGCTGACGCCTGTCGCCGACCTCGGCGCGATCTACACCGCTGTCGCCGTCGTGGCCGGGCTGGGGTTCATCGCCCTGGCCGTCCGGCTCCGCCGCGTCCCCACCTCGGCGAGCGCGATGCGCCTCTTCACCTACTCGATCTCCTACGTCACCCTGCTCTTCGCGGCCATGGCCGTCGACGTCCTCGTGCGGTGACCGACATCGCCTCCGAGGCGGGTCTTCTCGAGACCGGGGATCCCCTGTGTAGTCTCGGCCCCGCTCACCGACGCCCGGCTGCTCCGTCGAGGTCTGCGCGCCCATGACGATCACGGATACCCGACCCGACGACACCGCCGTCGCCGCCGCATCCGCATCTCCGGGTGCTGCTTCGGCTCCTCTCCAGCCTGTCGGGGCCGCCGCCTGGCTCGTCACGGGCGACCACAAGAAGATCGGTCGCCTCTTCATCGGGGCTTCGCTGATCTACGCGATCGCCGGCATGGTGATCGCGGCGCTCCTCGGCATCGAGCGCATCGACTCGAGCGCGACGCAGATCCTGAAGCTCAACGCGGTCAGCCAGCTGTTCTCGCTCTACCTGCTCGGGATGGCGTTCCTCTTCACGATCCCCCTCTTCCTCGGCATCGCGATCTGCGTCGTGCCGCTGCAGCTCGGCGCCCGCACGCTGGCGTTCCCTCGCGCTGCGGCCGCCTCGTTCTGGGGATGGCTCGTCGCGTCGGGCGTGCTGATCGCGAGCTACATCATGAACGGCGGTCCGGGCGGCGGCGACGCCAAGGGAGTCGACCTTTTCCTTCTTTCGTTCGCGGCGTTGGTGCTGTCGCTGATGCTCGCCGCGATCTGTGTGGGTGCGACCGTGCTCGCGCTGCGGGCGCCCGGCATGACGATCGACCACGCGCCCCTGAGCGCGTGGGGCTTCATGGTGGGTGCGCTGCTCCTCCTCCTGACGCTGCCCGTGCTTCTCGCCGAGCTCGCGCTCATGTGGGTCGACCACCGGTACGGCCGCATCGCGTTCGGTGGCAACTTCGGCATCTCGCCCCGCATCGTCTGGACGGTCGCGCAACCGCAGATCTACGTCTACGCGCTGCCCGCGATCGCGTTGCTGGCCGAGGTCGCGCCGATCTTCGCCAGGCGTCGGCCTGCTCCGCCGCAGGGCACGATCATGGCGGGAGCGCTGACCTTGATGGGCGTGCTCGGCTTCGGCGCGTACGTGCAGCCCGTGCTCTACCCGCAAGTCACCGAGCGCTTCTTCTACAAGGCGATGGTCATCGGCTCGGTCGTGCCTGTGCTCATCGTGCTCCTGATCTCGCTGCGGGTCCTCGGCAAGGACCGCCCGAGGCTTCGGGCACCGTTGGTGTTCGGCCTCGCAGCCACCCTCACCGTGCTCGCCGGCACCGTCGCTGGTGCGCTCAGCACGTTCAAGTCGCTGAGCCTCGTCGGCACCACTTGGCAGCAGGGTCAGTACGAGCTCGTCGTCATCGGCGCCGGCCTGCTCGGCGGGTTCGGGGCGCTCGTGCTCTGGGGTCCGAAGATCTGGGGGCGTCGCCTCTCCGAGCTCGCGGCGAGCGCGCTCGGTCTGCTTCTGTTCCTGACGATCCTGCTGATGGCCGGCGGCAACCTCGCCGCGGGCCTGCTCGACCAGCCGGCGGGCGAGGTGAACTACGTCGGCCGGGGCGGCACGGGGTTCTTCAACGTCTGCGTCGCGGCCGGCGCGATCTCGGTGACGATCCTCACGATCGCCGGCGTGCTGCTTCTGCTCCGAGGGTTCACCAAGGGCGAGCCCGCGGGCGACGACCCGTGGGAGGGGCACACGCTCGAGTGGGCGACCACCTCGCCTCCGCCGAACGGCAACTTCGCGGGGCCCTTGCCGGAGATCACCTCTGACCGGCCGCTGCTCGATCTGCGCGAAGCCGCCGCGGACGAAGCCTCGACGAAGGAGGAGGCGTGATGGCCAGCCCGCTGCTTGCTCTGCCCGCGGCGCCGACCCCGCCGCGACCGCGTCTGCTGATGGTCGCGACTTCGCTCGCGGTCGCCGCCGGCACCATGTTCTTCGGCGGCTTCCTCGCGGTCTACCTGGCGATGCGTCACGCGGCAGGTGGCACGACCGCAACGTGGGTGCCGTCCTCGATCACCTTTCCCGAGATCACCCTGAACGTCGTCGCGATCACGCTCGTCGGCTCAGTCGTGGTGATGCATTGGGCGCTGTGGGCGATGGCGAACGCCGATCGTCGCAACTCCTACATCGCGCTCGGCCTGACCGTCGTGCTCGGGTTCGCCGCGCTGAACTCGATGGCGTTCTCGTTCAACCACATGCACCTCGCCGTCCGCGACAACGCCTACTCCGTGATGGTCGTGACCATCGCCGGAGCGTTCATGGTCGTGCTCGTCGGCGCGATGGTCTTCATCGGGTTGACCGCGTTCCGCACCCTCGGCGGCCGCTACTCGGCGAAGGAGCACGAGGGCATCGCTGCCGCCACCCTGTTCTGGGACTTCACCGTCGTCGCGTACGTCGCCATCTGGTACTTCCTCTTCGTCCTCAAGTAAGGCAGCGATGTTCACCACTGGATCGAGGTTCTTCTTCGGCTTGAGCGCCCTCGGCCTGATCGGCGCGCTCGCGTACGGCGCCAACAGCGACTGGGAGCCGTTCGGCCTCATGGTCCTCGCGTCCGTCGCACTGGCCTCCTTCTTCCTCGGATGCCTCGCGTTCGCCTACCGAGACGCCTCGGTGCCGGCATCGGTCGGCGCGAGCTCGGCCGCCGACGCCGAGGGGGAGTACGGCAACGAGAACCCGGTCTCCCCGAGCGGATGGCCGCTCGTCGGCGGCTTCGCGTCTGTCGATCACCGCCATCGGCCTCGTCACCGAGCGCTTCGTCTTCCTTGCGGGCCTCTTCCTGCTCGCCGCGGTCACGATCGAGTGGATGGTGCGGGCGTGGTCCGACCGCGCCTCGGCCAATGCCGAGTACAACCAGTCGCTCCGCGATCAGGTGCTCCGACCGCTCGAGTACCCGCTGTTCGCGCTCCTCGGTGGCGGCATCATCGTCATGGGGTTCTCGCGGGTCCTCCTCTCCATCTCGAAGGACGCCGCGGTCATCGTCTTCATCATCTTCGGCTCGGCGCTCCTCCTCGGAGCGATCGTGTCGACGCTCAGCAAGGAGCGGGCCGGTGGCTTCGGCGCCGTCCTGCTGCTCGTGCTCGGCATCGCCGTGATCACGGCCGGCTGCATCGCGGTGGGCATCGGTGAGCGCACGTTCCACGACGCTGCGGAGGAGAAGGAGGCGTCGCGGCCGAACACGGTCAGTGACCAGGCGTCGACATGTGCCCGGATCACGGTCGAGGGCAACCAGATGACGCCGAACCAAGCCGTCTTGCCGAAGGCCCTCGTCTGCAACATCTTGTTCACCAACTCCGACGACGGTGTGGCGCGCCGTCTCGTCGTCCAGACCGGCGACGGCACGCAGGTCGAGACGGGTCTCGTCGACGGCCCGGCGCGCCAGGTGCTCACCGTCCGGATCACCAACCCCGGCGTCTACGAGATGCGCGTCGAGGGCGACGGCGACGACATCGTCGGCTCGGTGACGGTGCTGTGAGCGATGCGGTGAGCAATTCCGGGGCCGAGAACACGACGGCTAGCGTGCGCGTCGTGAGGCGAAAGGGCGTGCCGCGGCTCCGCGCACTCGTGCCCTTCGGCCTTCTCGCCCTGCTGCTCGTCGGTTGCTCCGACAAGAGCACACCGCAGAACATCTTCGATCCGAAGGGCTCGCAGTCCGAGAAGATCAACAACCTCCAGGTGCCGGTCTTCATCATCGCCGGGCGTCGTCGGGGTGCTCGTGATTGGGGCTGTGGCGGTCATCCTCTGGCAGTTCCGCGCCAAGAAGCACCCGGCCGACGAGGTGCCCACGCAGATCCACGGCAACTCGAAGCTCGAGATCGCGTGGACGATCCTCCCCGGCGTCATCCTCCTGCCGATCGCCGTGTTCACCGTGGCGACGGTGTTCGATCTCGCCCAGAAGCCGAGCGACGCGCTCGTCGTCGACGTGGTCGGCCAGCAGTGGTGGTGGGAGTTCGACTACCCCGACCAAGGCATCGTCACGGCGAACGAGATGGTGATCCCGGTCGGACAGAACGTGCAGGTGCGCATCAGCTCGCGTGACGTCATCCACTCGTTCTGGATCCCCGCGCTCAACGGCAAGCGCGACGCGGTGCCCGGGCGCGTGTCGAGCATCACCTTCCACGCGGACCAGACCGGCGAGTTCTGGGGTCAGTGCGCCGAGTTCTGCGGCCTTTCGCACGCGAACATGCGCATCCGAGCCGTCGCGCTGTCGCCTCAAGACTGGGACGCCTGGGTCGCCAACCAGCAGAAGCCGGCGGTCACGCCCGCCGACGACGCGGCGAAGGCCGGGCACGACACGTTCACGGCTCGCGGCTGCAGCTCGTGCCACGCGATCAACGGCGTGAGCGACCCCAAGGACGTGCCACTCGTCGCCGGCGCCGCGCCGAACCTCACCCACCTGATGAGCCGCACGACGTTCGCTGGCGCGACCTACAAGCTGATCACGCCGAACTGCACCGCGACGCCGCCCGGTCCGACCGGCACGCCGAAGGAGTGCCTGAACCGCGACGACCTCGAGGCGTGGCTGCGTGATCCGAACCGGCTCGTGCCGATGGCCGCGTCCGATGGCCGCGGCATGCCCAACCTCCACCTCACCGAGGCCGAGATCGACAGCCTCATCGCCTACCTGTCCACCCTCTCGTAGCGGAGCGTCGCATGGCAATCATCGATGAACCCAGAATCGAGCTCGAGCGGGCCAAGGTCGTCACCCCTGTCGAGGCGATGGGCGTCTTCTCCCGCCCGACCGCCGACACCGGGTGGAAGAGCTGGATCACCACGGTCGACCACAAGAAGATCGGCCTCATGTACGGCGCCACGGCGCTGTTCTTCTTCGTGGTCGGTGGCTGCGAAGCGCTGCTGATCCGCCTGCAGCTCGCCCGTCCGAACGGCACGATCCTCGGCGCAGAGACCTACAACGAGCTGTTCACGATGCACGGCACGACGATGGTCTTCCTCTTCATCATGCCGATGGCCGCGGCGTTCTCGAACTACTTCATCCCACTGCAGATCGGCGCGCGAGACGTCGCGTTCCCGCGCCTCAACGCGTTCCGCTACTGGTGCTTCCTGTTCGGCGGCATCTTCCTGAACTTGTCGTGGTTCCTCGGCGGCGCGCCCGACGGCGGATGGTTCGCGTACGCGCCGAACACCACCGTCGTGTTCTCGCCGTCGCACGGCATGGACTTCTGGGCGCTCGGCCTCCAGATCACCGGCATCGCGTCGCTTTCGGGTGCCGTGAACCTGATCGTCACCGCCCTGAACATGCGCGCGCCAGGCATGTCGCTGATGAAGATGCCGATCTTCACCTGGATGGCCCTCGTCATCCAGTTCCTGCTGCTCTTCGCGATCCCGGTCATCACCGTCGCCCTGTTCCTGCTCCAGTTCGACCGCCTGTTCGGGGCGAACTTCTTCGAGGTGAAACAGGGAGCAGACCCGCTGCTCTGGCAGCACTTATTTTGGATCTTCGGGCACCCAGAGGTGTACATCCTCATCTTGCCCAGCTTCGGCATCGTGTCCGAGGTGCTGCCGGTCTTCTCGCGCAAGCCGCTCTTCGGCTATCCGTTCGTCGTCTTCTCCGGCGTCGCCATCGGCTTCATGGGTTGGGGCGTCTGGGCGCACCACATGTTCGCCTCGAGCCTCGGTCCGGTCTCGGTCGCCGCGTTCTCGCTGTCGACGATGTTCATCGCGGTGCCGACCGGCGTGAAGATCATCAACTGGCTGGCCACGATGTGGGGCGGCCGGCTGCGTCTCACCGTCGCGATGATGTTCGCGATCGGCCTCGTCGTGCTGTTCACGATCGGCGGCCTGTCCGGCGTCACGCACGCGGTCGCGCCGTCAGACACGCAGCAGACCGACACCTACTACATCGTCGCCCACTTCCACTACGTGCTCTTCGGTGGAGCGGTGTTCGGTCTCTTCGCGGGCTTCTACTACTGGTGGCCGAAGGTCTTCGGCAAGATGCTCAGCGAGACGCTCGGCAAGATCAACTTCTGGCTCATGTTCATCGGCATGAACCTCACGTTCGGTCCGATGCACATCATCGGTCTCGAAGGGCAGCCGCGGCGCATGTACCGCTACGCGCCGGGCATGGGCTTCGACACGTGGAACCTGATCGAGTCGATCGGTGCGTTCATCCTCGCGGCCGGCATCCTCGTGTTCATCATCAACGTCATCAAGACGGCGCGGGGCCCGAAGTGCGCAGGAAGACCCGTGGGATGCCCGCACGATCGAGTGGATGACGACGTCGCCGCCGAAGCCGCACAACTTCGACGCGATCCCGCAGATCACCCACCTCGACGAGTACTGGCACCGCAAGTACGAGGAGACCGAGGACGGTCACGGCCTGCGGCGAGTCGCCACCTACGACGAGGTGATGGCCGCCGAGGTGCCCGACGAGCACATCCACATGCCGTCGCCCTCGTACTGGCCCATCGTGATCGCGTTCGGCCTGCCGCTGATCGCCGCCGGCCTCATCTTCAGCCGGTGGATCTCGGTCATCGGCGCGCTCATCGTGTTCGGCGGCATCTACGCCCTCGCGCTCGAGCCGGCGACGGCCCCCGAGACAGCCGCACGACGAGCCTCACCACGACGAGCCGCACGAGCCCGACACGCCCGCGGCCGCCGCGGCCGAAGTGCCCGACGCCGTGCCGAGCGAAGCGGCCGACGAGCCCGAGGCGGTGCCCGTTGACTGACATGGCAGTGCAGACCGGTCACGGCGCCCCCGCGCATCCCCCGACCAACACGGGCGTCTCGAACGCCAAGCTCGGGATGTGGCTGTTCCTCGGGTCTGAGTGCCTGCTCTTCGGCGGGCTGATCTCGACCTACCTGCTCTACCGCGGTCGAGTCGCCGGCGGGCCCGCGCCCCGACAGATCTTCGACATCCCCTTCACGTCGGTGAGCTCGTTCATCCTGCTGATGAGCTCGCTCACCATGGTGCTCGCCGTCTCGTCGATCACGCGAGGCGACATGCCGCGCGCTCGCACGTGGCTCGTCACCACAGCGCTGCTCGGTGCGTGCTTCGTCGGCGGCCAGGTGTACGAGTTCACGGTCTTCTACCGAGAGGGCCTGGGCTTCACGACGAACCTGTTCGGCTCGTCGTTCTACACACTCACCGGCTTCCACGGCGTCCACGTGACGGTCGGCATCATCATGTTGCTCAGCCTCTACATGATGACGTTGCGCGGCACGATCCATCAGGGGAAGGCCGAGACGGTCGAGATCGTCGGGCTCTACTGGCACTTCGTCGACATCGTCTGGATCGTGATCTTCACGGTCGTCTACCTGATCCCGGCGTGAGGAGACCGCGATGAGCACTGAGTCGGTCGAGCACCACGCCACCGAGTCGTTCCCCGGCGAGGACATCGAGCACGAGCACAAGCATCCGACCGACGCGACCTACATCAAGGTGGCGGCGATCCTCGCGGCTCTCACCGCGCTCGAGGTCTCGACCTACTTCCTCGACTTCGGCCCGCTGTTCCTCCCGGTGCTCCTCACGCTGATGACGATCAAGTTCCTGACCGTCGTCGCGTACTTCATGCACCTGAAGTTCGACGCGCCGGTCCTGCGCAAGGCGTTCTACACGGGCCTCATCCTCGCGCTGTGCGTGTATCTCGTGGCGTTGAGCACGTTCCACTTTTGGGGCCGTCCGTAGCAAGACGGGCGGGTACCGTCACGCCCCATGATCGACATCCGCCGCTTGCGCGCCGATCCTGACGGAGTCAAAGCCGCGCTCGCGCGTCGATCGGTCGATCTCGGCGACATCGACCGGGCCATCGAGCTCGACCGACGTGAACGCGACGCGATCGCCGAGCGCGACGAGGTGCGGAACAAGGTGAAGAACCTGTCCCGCGAGGTCGGAGCGCTTCGCAAGGCCGGTGATGTCGCCGGTGCCGAGGCGCTGCAAGCCCAGAGCCGTGCACTCGGCGACACCGAGCGCGATCTCGACTCGCTCTCCGCGGACATCGCGGCCGAGCTGCGCCTCATCCTGCTCGACACGCCGAACCTGCCGTCCGACGAGGCGCCTGACGGCGCCGGCCCCGAGGACAACCCGGTCGTGCGAGTCGTCGGCTACGACCCCGAGGCGTATGGGGCCCACCAGCGCGTGCCGCACTGGGACATCGGCACCGAGCTCGGCATCCTCGACCTCGAGCGCGCCGCCAAGCTCTCGGGATCGATGTTCACGATGCTGCGCGGCGCGGGCGCGATGTTGAGCCGGGCGCTCATCCAGTTCGCCCTCGACCTCAACAGCGACGCCTACGAGGAGATCAGGCCGCCGACCCTCGTGCGCACCGACACGATGGTCAGCACCGGCCATCTCCCGAAGTTCGTCGACGAGGCGTACCACCTCGAGCGCGACGACCTGTGGGCCATCCCGACGGCCGAGGTGCCGCTCACCTCACTCGCCCGCGACGAGGTGATCGCCGAGGCCGACCTCCCGATGCGGCTGATGGCGCACACAGCGTGCTTCCGGCGCGAGGCGGGCTCGGCCGGCCGCGACACGCGGGGGCTGCTCCGCGTGCACGAGTTCGACAAGGTCGAGATCCTCGCCTACGCCACACCCGAGCAGGCTCAGGACATGCACGCCGAGCTGCTCGCGCGCGCAGAGCGCTCGATCTCGTTGCTCGGCCTCGCCTACCGCATCGTCGATCTGTGCACCGGCGACCTCGGCAACTCATCGGCGCGCACCTTCGACATCGAGGTCTACGCGCCCGGCTGCGACCAGTGGCTCGAGGTGTCGTCGGTGTCGTGGTTCAGCGACTACCAAGCCCGAAGGGCCAACGTGCGTTACAAGCCGGCGGCGGGTGGAGCGAGCCAGGTGCTCCACACGCTCAACGGCTCGGCGCTCGCCGTGCCCCGCGTGTGGGCGGCCGTCGTCGAGACCCATCGGCTGCCCGATGGCAGCGTCGCGATCCCCGAAGTGCTGTGGCCCTACACGCGAGGTGCCACTCAGATCTCCCGCTAGGGTGCCCGCCGTGACCACCGCGCAGTGGATCTTCGCCATCGCCCTCGCGCTCGTCACGGTCCTCATCACCTGGCTCGCCGTGTACGTCGCGTGGACGACGGTGTGGGCCAACCGTTGGTACCGGAGGCGCGGGTGAGCCCCCTGAAAGTCGGCGACACCACCGTCTACAAGGGCAAGAGCGGCCAGTGGTCGTTCATCGCCCATCGCACGAGCGGCATCCTCGTCTTCTTCTTCTTGCTGCTCCACATCGTCGACGTGTCGCTCATCAACTTCCGCGGCGGTGACCTCTACAACGAGGTGCACGAGCTCTACGGCAACATCCTGCTGCGCATCTTCGAGTGCGGCCTGCTGTTCGCGCTGCTCTTCCACTCGCTGAACGGCTTGCGCATCGTGATGGTCGACTTCTTCCCCGGAGCCGTGCGACGCGAGCGCGTGCTCACGACCTGGGTCGTCGCCCTCACCCTTCTTGCTGGCATCCCGGGATCGATCGTGATCCTGTGGCCCTTCATCGACGGGCACTTCTGATGGCCACCATCGTCGACCGTCCCAGCAGCAGTGCCAGCCGGAATCGTCGCTCTCGGCAGAGCTTCGAGACCTGGCAGTGGTTCTTCATGCGGATCTCGGGCCTCGTGCTCGTCGTGCTCGCGCTCGGCCACTTCGCGCTGACGCACATCATCAACGACGTCACCGACACGAACGCCCAGTTCGTCGCGGACCGCTGGTCGAACCCGTTGTGGCGCACCTACGACTGGGCGTTGCTCACCCTCGCGCTGTTCCACGGGCTCAACGGCCTGCGCGTGATCACCGAGGACTACGTCCGCGCACCGGGCAAGCGCGCCGCGGTGAAGGCGCTGCTCTACGTCGTCGCCGGCACGCTCTTCGTCTACGGCACCATCACCATCATCACGTTCTGAGCCGAAGCAGAGCTTCGGCTCGGAGATTCGTCGAGTCGCCTTCGGCGACACGAACCCTGCAGCCGATCGACCGGCAAAGCCGGATCAATCTAGGCGATCTCGGGGGGGCGGGCCGCTTCGAGGAGGCCCGACCGGCGTGAGCACGCCGAGGAAGCAGTCGTCGTGGTCGAGCACGGCGACCCAGCCCGCGTCGTGCAGCAGCATCTCGCTGAACGCGTCCTTCAACGTCGCGTCCGAGCGCACCCACGCGTCGAGCCGGCGCACACGATCAGCGACCGTGCCGTCGCCGAACGCACGCGACCGGTTCAGGTACCCGCGCAGATGTCCCGCTTCGTCGACGACCACCGCGTGCTCCTCGCACGCCGCGTCGAGACGAGCGCGGGCTTCGGCCAGGCTGGTGTCGGGCTGGACCACGACCGGCTGCTCGAGCTGGCCGAGGTCGATGCACGTGACCTTCAGCCGCTTGAGCCCGCGGTCCGCGCCGACGAAGTCGGCCACGAAGTCAGTCGCCGGAGTGCCCAACACGACTGCGGGCGTGTCGTACTGAGCGAGCAGCCCGCCCTCGGCCATGATCGCGATGCGGTCGCCGATCTTCACGGCTTCTTCGATGTCGTGAGTGACGAACACGACTGTCTTCTTCACTTCGATCTGCAGCCGCAGGAACTCGTTCTGCAGGCGGTCGCGGGTGATGGGGTCGATCGCACCGAACGGTTCGTCCATGAGCAGCACGGGAGGATCGGCGCCCAGCGCCCGGGCCACGCCGACGCGCTGCTGCTGTCCGCCCGACAGCTGACTCGGGGTAGCGGTCTCGGTACACCGACGGATCGAGGCCGACGAGATCGAGCAGCTCATCCACGCGCTCCTTCACCCTCGCCTTCTTCCAACCGAGCAGCCGCGGCACCGTCCCGATGTTCGTGCCGATCGTCTGATGAGGGAAGAGGCCGACGCTCTGGATGACGTAACCAATTCGACGGCGAAGCTCAACGGGATCGACATTGGTGACGTCGTCGTCACCGAGGAAGATGCGTCCTGACGTCGGCTCGATGAGCCGGTTGACCATGCGCATCGTGGTCGTCTTGCCACAGCCGGAAGGACCCACCAACACACAGATCTCGCCGCTCTCCACCTCGAGGCTCAGATCATGCACGGCGATGTGACCGTTGGCATAGCGCTTCGAGACGTGCTCGAGCCGTATCACCAGATCCGAGGGTAGCGTCACCGAATCGGATCGCCGAGGGGGCGCCAGTGAAGACGAACAGTCGTCATTCGATCCGGCATGTCACTCGCGCTCGCAGGCTCGGCCCGTGACGCATCTCGCGACGGTGCTCGCACAAGGCGACCCTTGGGTGAGTTGGTCGTGGGTCGGAGACCACGGCGACCTGATCCTCTCTTTGCTGCGCGAGCACATCGTGCTCACCGTCCAGGCGGTGCTTCTCGGCCTCGTCGTGGCGGTTCCGGTCTCCCTCGCCGCTGTGCAGTGGCGATGGTTGCAGGCCCCCGCGTTCTCGCTCGCCGGGATCCTCTACACGATCCCCTCGCTCGCCCTGTTCGCGATCTTGGTGCCGTGGACGGGCTTGAGCCACACGACGGCACTGATCCCCCTTGCGTCGTACACCCTGTTCATCCTCACCCGGAACATCGTCACCGGCCTCGAAGGCGTGCCACCCGCGGTCAAGGATGCTGCCGACGGCATGGGCTACGGACGCACCGCTCGGCTGGTGAAGGTCGAGCTGCCCCTCGCACTTCCCACGATCATGGCCGGAATCCGTCTGGCGACGATCAGCACGATCGGCCTCGTCACCGTCACGGCGCTCATCGGGCTCGGTGGCCTCGGCCAGCTGATCAACGACGGTCTGCAGCCGCGACTTCCGCACCCCGCTCGTCGTCGGCTCGGTGCTGTCGGTGCTGCTGGCGGTCGTCGCCGATGTGCTGCTGCTCGGCGTGCAACGCCTTGCCACACCGTGGGCGCGAGCGGAGGGCTGACGTGGACTTCCTCGGGCGCGTGCTACGACTGGTTCGCCGATGGCGATCACTGGTCGGGCAACTCCGGCATCCCGAACCGACTGATCGAGCACCTGCAGCTGACGATCGTCGCGATGCTGGTCGCCATCGTGATCGCGTTGCCGATCGGGCTCATCCTCGGTCACACGCGGCGCGGCGGGAACGTGGCGGTGAACGTCTCGAACATCGGGCGCGCGATCCCGTCGTTCGCACTGCTGGTCCTCGGCGCGCAGCTGTGGGGCATCGGCGAGATCGGAGGCATGTCGAAGGCCGCGCTGCTCGCGCTCATCGCGCTCGCGATCCCCCCGATCATCGTGAACTCGTATGTGGGGATGAGTCAGGTCGATGAGGGCATCCGCGACTCCGCCAAGGGCGTCGGGATGCGGTCGTCGCAGCGGCTGTTGCGCGTCGAGCTTCCCATCGCGCTGCCGCTCGTGATGGCGGGCATCCGCATCTCGGCACTCGCAGGTCGTCGCCACGGCGACGCTCGCGGCGGTGGTCGCGTCGGGCGGGCTCGGGCGCTTCATCGTCGACGGCATCGCCGTCCGCGACTTCCCGCGGGTGTTCGCCGGCGCGCTGCTCGTCGCTGCACTCGCACTCACGATCGAAGGCGTGCTCGCACTCGGGCAGCGCGCATTGGTGTCCGACGGGCTGCGGGCCGAGGGCCCGCGCTCCGTCCGGCAGCCTGGTCTCGACGCGCAGGGGTCGTTGCTCCTCGTCGAGGCCGGTTCAGTCCCCAACAGAGAGGAAGCCCAGTGACCAAGTCAGCGAGGTGGCTGCTCGCCGCCGTTACCCTGACCTTCTGCTTGATCGCCGCGGCATGCGGTGACGACAGCAACTCGAGCGCGAGCTCGAGCGCCCCGGCCGCGAGCACCCCCGCAGAGAGCACGCCCTCGGGGAGCACACCTGCGGCCACCGCCCCGCCGATCGTGTTCAAGGCGCTCGATGCGGGTGGTCCGCTGACGACCGGTGCGCTCGACAGCGGCGACATCCAGATCGCCCTGCTCTTCTCGAGTCAGGGCATCATCGCCCAGAAGGGCTGGATCGTCCTCGCTGACGACAAGAAGCTCCAGCCCGTCGACAACCTCGTGCCCGTCGTTCGCACCGACATCGCGAAGACGCCCGGCGTGTCCGAGGCGCTGAACAAGGTGTCCGCGGCGCTCACGACCGACGAGCTGTCGAAGCTGAACCTCGAGGTCGACGTCGACAAGAAGGATCCCGCGGACGTCGCCAAGGAGTTCCTCACCGAGAAGAACCTGATCGGCGAGGCGAACGGCAGCGACGGGCTCGCAGGCGTGAAGGTCACGGTCGGGTTCGGCGAACTTCAGCGAGCAGGAGATCGTCGCCAACATGTACGCGCTGATCCTGCAGAACAACAGCGCGAATGTGACGACCAAGTTCAAGCTCGGGAGCCGTGAGGTCGTGGCGCCCGCGCTCGAGAACGGGGACATCGACGTCTATCCCGAGTACGTCGGCACCTATCTCACGTTCCTCGGGGGCACGCCGAGCAGTGACCTCGACAAGACGGTCGCCGACCTGCGTGCGGCGGCCGAGCCCAAGGGCATCACCGTGCTCGATCCCGTCGCCCGCCGAGGACGTCAACGCGCTCGTCGTGACGAAGGCGACGGCGGACAAGTACAGCCTCGTGAACATCTCCGACCTCACGACGGTGCCCGACCAGCTGACGATGGGCGGGCCGCCCGAGTGCCCGGAGCGTCCGTTCTGCATCTTGGGCTTCGAGCAGACCTACGGGTTGACCTTCAAGGTCTGAGTCCGGCCGCGCCCGGTGTGGGCGAGTGGGTCCGTTGGCGTCCCGCGGGGCGCCAGCGGCTCACGCCGGGAGCAGCAGCACCAGCAGGGTGAGCTGCGATCGCGGCGATGCAGACGAGGTGATCGCGGAGGATGCTCCGCGCGAGCCGTGTCTGGGTCGCCGCGTCGTCGCGTCGTGCGCCGAGGCGCACCGCTGCCGGCACGGTGTGGGCGCCGGCGAGGTTGACGGCGAGAAGCGTGAGCACGAGCGCGATCGCGGCTCGCCAGTTGGGGAAGTCGTCGCCCAACAGCGAGGGCGATCTCCGCGCCGATCGTGGTCAGCATGGCCAGCACGACGAGCCGGCTCATCGGTCGGGACGTGGTCGTGACCCGCGAGTAGTACGCCGCGATCGAGGACAACACCGGCTCGGGCAGCTCGGCGCCCGCGTGCCCTCGCACCTGCACGTCGAACATGAGGTCGAACCACAGCACGGCGAGCAGGAAGCCCGCGCCCGCACTCGCCAGCGCTCTCACAGCCGAAGTCTGGCGCGGCATGCTGTGGCCATGTTCGAGCGCTTCACCGATCGGGCTCGACGGGTCGTCGTGCTGGCGCAGGAAGAGGCGCGCCTGCTGAACCACAGCTACATCGGGACGGAGCACCTCCTCCTCGGCCTGATCCATGAGGGCGATGGTGTGGCCGCGAGGTCGCTCGAGTCGCTCGGAATCTCGCTCGTCGTCGTTCGCGGCCGCGTCGAGGACATCATCGGCCACGGTCTGGAGGCGCCGTCGGGGCACATCCCGTTCACGCCTCGGTCCAAGAAGGTCCTCGAGCTCTCGCTGCGCGAGGCCCTCGCGCTCGAGCCACAACTACATCGGCACCGAGCACATCCTCCTCGGCCTCATTCGCGAGGGCGAAGGGGTCGCCGCGCAGGTGCTCGTGAACCTAGGTGCGAGCCTCGAGGCCGTGCGCGCTCGCGTGCTCGAGACCCTTCCCGAGAGCGAGAACCTCGCGACGCTGCGCCGCGACTACGAGACCGAGGGCCTCGAACGCACCGACCTCGCGGATGACCCGATCGTCCAGTTCCAACGTTGGTACGACGACGCTGCCACCGCTGGGCTCGAAGAGCCGAACGCGATGACGCTGGCAACCGTCGACGAGCACGGCCAGCCCGACGCGCGCGTCGTGCTGCTCCGCGGCGTCGACGAACGCGGCTTCGTCTGGTTCACGAACCGCAACAGCCGCAAGGGGCGAGAGCTCTCGGCGAACCCGCGCGCGGCGTTGGTCTTCCTCTGGGTGCCCTTGCACCGCCAGATCCGCGTGACCGGCTCGGTGACGCCGATCGATGACGCGGAGTCGGACGCCTACTTCGCGACGCGTCCCCGCGAGAGTCAGATCGGCGCGTGGGCGTCGGTGCAGAGCGAGGAGCTGGACGACCGCGCCACGCTCGACCACGCCGTCGCCGAGATCGAAGAGCGCTACCGGGGCATCGAGGTGCCCCGACCGCCGCACTGGGGCGGGTATCGCCTCGCGCACGAGACGTTCGAGGTGTGGCAAGGCCGGGCCAACCGGCTCCACGACCGCTTCCGCTACACGCGCCGAGACGGCGACGCGTGGAGGATCGCCCGCCTTTCGCCCTAGCGCCACGACTCGCGCGGCGGCCGCGAGCCCGTCGATCAGCGAGACGGTGTGAGGCACGAGCCCCGGTCCCTCCCAGTCCTTCCAGATCGGGCTGCGCCCTCGCACGCGTGGCGGCAGCTCGAGCTGCACGCCCCCGCCGCGGGGCCGGTTCGCGGGGTTCTCGGGGTGCAGGCCGCGCAGCGCGGAGGGGATCTCGTCGAGGTCGGTGGCGATCGTGTAGTCGGGCAGCGCGGGTCGCAGGTGCGCGGCGACGTGGTCGGCGAGTGAGCGGTTCTGGCCGCCGACGAGCAGCGTCGTCCACATGCCTTCGCGCCCGTAGCCGTGCACGGTCACCACGACGTCCACGTGATCGAGGAACTCGGCGAGCGCTTGCGAGTGCTCGGGTCGCACCTCGGTCGACGGGATGTGCCACCGGAAGCCCGCGGGTTGGAGGACGGCATAGAGAGAGGCTCCCGCCTGCTCCGCGGCTGCCGTCGCGACGACGTCGGTGACTTCCTCGAGCGAGCCGCCGTGGTACGCCATGAATCCGAACGTCGAACGAAGCTCGACGATCTCTTCGACACCCGGATGGGCGAGCAGCTCGTCGAACACCCGCTACCGGCGAGCTGAGTCGCGGCGGCGTGCGAACGCATACCAAGCCGACGCGCCGATGACCACGGCGAGCACGAACGGCGACCCGGCCGGCCCCCCAGGTCTGGATGTTCGAGGCGATGCGCGCCGACAGGTCCTCGACGAAGGTGATGGGCCCTGACCCCGTGGAGCTCGAGTAGTCAGTCGCGATGTTGAAGATCCAGTAGTAGACGAGGTAGGCGCCGGCGACGATCAGCAGCGCGCCCGCGACCCGGTCGACGTAGCGCATCGCATGGCGCATCGAGTGCACGACCGACTGCTTCGCCAGCGCGAGAGCGACCGTCAACGTCACGAGGACCATCGCCATCCCGAGCCCGTAGGCGAGGAACGTGGCGAGGCCTGACGACGAAGTTCGTGCGCGAGAGGGTGCCGAACACGACGACGAGGAAGATCGGCAGCGTGCACGAGATCGACGCGATCGCGTAGGAGACGCCGAAGAGGAAGATCGAGCCGAGCGTGCGGTTGCGTCCGCCCTTGTCGAGGCGCGGTGTCGAGAAGGGGAGGTGGTAGCCGCGCAGCATCGCGATGCCGAGCACCACCAGCCCGATGCCGATCGCGATCGTCGCCCACTTCACGTAGTCGATGAACGACGAGACGCCCGCGTTCACGAGCGTGCCCACGATCCCGAAGACCACCAAGAAGCCCGCGGACACCGCGGCGCCGACCAACAACGCGGTGCCGACGCTCGCCCTCCGGTCGTCCTCGACGCCCTTCGCCGCCTCGATCCCGAGGAAGTACGACAGGTAGGCCGGCAGCATCGCGAAGCCGCACGGATTCACGGTGGCGACCGCCCCGGCGGTGAATGCGTACGCGAGGGGTGCGTCGATCATGCGCCGAACAGCTTGTGCACCTCGGACCGCAGGTCGTCGGCCGAGAACGCGCCGTTGTGCACCTCGAGGACCTTGCCGTCGGCGGAGATGAAGACCGTCGTCGGCATCACGATGCCGCCGAAGGCGCTGAGGAAGTCGCCGTTCGGGTCACGGGCGAGGTCGTAGGTGACGCCGGCCTTGTCCGCGATCGCTTGGCCGTCGGCCGCCCGGTCCTGGTTGTTCATCCCCAGGAAGGCGACCTTGCTCCCGAGCTCGGAGTGGACCTGCTGCAAGTCGGGCATCTCCCGAACGCACGGCGCGCACCACGAGGCGAAGAAGTTCACGACGAGGGGAGTGCCCTTGTAGTCGGCGAACGTCGCCTTCGTGCCGTCGAACCGCTCGAATTCGGCGGTCGGGACGGACTTGCTGTGCTGGCTCGTCGCCGTGGGGATCGCTCCGAGCGTGGGCGACTTGTCGTCACCATTCCCGCCCGTGAAGACCAGCAAGGCGATGACCACCAGCGCGGTGACCACGACTCCGAGGAGGACGCCGCGTCCGATCGCTTTGCGGCGTACGGGGGCGTCCATCCCGATGAGGCTAGAGGCCGAAGTCGACCAGGAAGATTCGACCGCAGGGCGGGCGGGGCTCGCGTGTCGCGTCACCCCGACCCGCCCCAGGCGGTGATCGGTGCAGGACGGTCAGGCCGTCCGGATGAACGGGGGCAGCGGCACCTCGTCGACCACGATCTCGGGCCGGGGGTGCTTGGGCGGCCGCCCGCGCTTGCGCTTCTGGGCGACGATCCGCCCGTTGTGGAGCAGCTGGCCACCCCACACGCCGAAGGGCTCCTGGCGGGCGAGCGCCTCGGAGAGGCAGGTCTCGCGCACCGGGCACTTCGAGCAGATCGCCTTGGCCCGGGCGATGTCGATGAGGTCCTCCGAGAAGAAGAGGAACGTCAGCGTGCCCGCGCCGTCGTTGCAGCGGGCCTTGGCCCACCACTGCGCGGCCGGCGCGACCGGCTGCGGTGTCTCGAGCTCCTGGTTGTCGTTGATGGCGTACATGTGGGTTCCCCCAAGTCGAGTGCCGAGAAAGAGAAAAGCCGCCGGGATCTCCCGGCGGCTTCTGGGTTTCTCGACGTTTCGTGGTGCTTTACGTCGGAGACTCGCAGAGCCGTCGGGTGGAGTAGGCCTTGTGTGCCGTGGGGATGGACATGAGCGAATTCGTGTCCACTTGCCACGCAAGGCCGGCTCCAAAGACGCGCGGACGCGCGCAGTTGGCCGGATTGGCCACCTGGTTGACGTCGAAGATGCGCTTCATTCGGATAGGCCTCGCTGGACTTGGTCTTGCTCGGGCTTGACAGACCCCTACAGGGGCCTTTGCAAGACAACCATGTCATTTGCAAGTCGTCAACCATTTATCGCCCATGTCACAAAACGGGCCATAGCCTGCCGCCGCCATGGCCGATTTCGTCCCCCTCCCAGCCTCGGGACGCCGCTACACGCGCACCCGGCCCGTGCGGCTCGGCGACTCGAGCCCCGGCGGCCGGCTGCGGTTCGACGGCCTTGCCCGCTACCTCCAGGACGTCTCCAACGACGACACCCGCGATGCCGCGTTCGAGAACGACATGGCGTGGGTGGTGCGGCGCACCGCGATCGAGGTGCGCAGTGGCGCTCGCTTCGGCGAGGAGCTCACCCTCACGACGTTCGCGTCAGGCGCGGGGCGCAGCTGGGCTGAGCGGCGCGTCACCGTCACCGGATCGCAAGGCGCGGCGATCGAAGCGGCGAGCTTGTGGGTGCACCTCACCGACGACGGACGTCCGAAGTCGCTTCCCGAGGAGTTCTTCACGATCTACGGCGAGGCGCTCGGTGACCGCAAGGTGTCGGCCCGGTTGACGCATGGCGAGCCTCGGCCCGACGCGCACGTGCATCCCTGGCCGCTTCGCTTCACCGACTTCGACGTGCTCGAGCACATGAACAACGCGGCCTACTGGTCAGCGGTGGAGGAGGAGCTGTCGCGGCGACGCGACCTTCGGCCGCCGATGCTCGCCGAGGTCGAGTTCCGCGTCGCGATCGAACCCGGAGCGGACGTGCAGATCCACACGTGCGACAGCGACGACGGATGCGAGATGTGGATGGTCGTCGGCTCGACGGTGCACGCCAGCGCGGTGGTGACGCGGGCTCAGCCCACTTCGTAGAGGAGCTTGCCGTTCTCGGAGCGGCACTCGGCGTCGCCGAGCAGGCGCAGGTGCTCGAGGTGGGCGAAGGTCTCGCTGTCGGCCATCTGGCCCCACGACCGTGGCGCGAAGAGATGCTGCGAGAGCTCGGGGACGGTCGCGAACCCACCGATCTCGCGTGACGCCGCGCGCAGCTTGTCGAGCCGTTCCTCGTGATGGCGGCGGATCGCCTTGGCGCGATCGGCGACGTCGGTGAAGGGGTGGCCGTGCGCCGGCAGCACGATCGTCACGCCTTCGAGCTCGGTCATGCGATCGAGCGATGCGAAGAACTGCGCCAGGGGATCCTCGGAGGTGCCGATGCCGTTGATGTGCGGCGTGATCGTGGGCAGCACGTGGTCGCCGGACAGCAGCACGCCCTCCGCCGGGTCGAAGAGGCACAGGTGATCGGCCGTGTGGCCGGGGGTGTGCATCGACACCCACTCGCGGCCGGCGAGCGTGACGATCTCGGCGTCCTCGACCTTCCGCGTGGGCCTGGGCGCCGGGAAGAGGTTGTTGTTGCGCATCTCCTCGAACCGCTTTCGCCGGTCCGGGTCGGGCATGTACTCGTCGCCTCCCCACGGAGTGGAGCGCCAAGGGTTCGGGGCGGCGTCCTCGAGCGGCGTCTCGTCTTCGGTCGGATCCCACCACGTGCGGAACAGCTCGTGCGTGATGAGCTCGGCCCCGACCTCCTTGCGAACGCGTCCGGCGCCGCCGAAGTGATCGGGGTGCGAGTGGGTGACGACCACGGTGTGCACCCGTGCGAGCCCTGCGCCTGACCGGTCGAGTCGATCGACGAGGTGCCTCCACGACTCCTCGCCCGGGAGGCCCGGATCGACGATCGCGATGCCGCGCTCGTCCTCGAGGGCGTAGCAGTTCACATGGCCGAGACCGGGCATGTCGATCGGCAGCTGCATCCGCAGCACGCCCGGCGCGACCTCGGTGATCTCGGAGGAGGCGTCTTCCTGTTCCTGGCGGCGCGGCTTGTCCACCCCCGCAGGTTAGGCCGTCGGTTCGGGCTTCGAACGCGGCGCGAACACCTCGTCCCTGTAATACCGCAGCTCCGCCACGCTCTCCCGGATGTCGTCGAGGGCGCGGTGGTTGCCCTCCTTGCGCGGTCGTCCGGCGCGCTTCTCCGGATACCAACGCTTCACGAGCTCCTTGATGCTCGAGACATCGATCGAGCGGTAGTGCAGGAAGTCCTCGATGTCGGGGAGGTACGCGGCGAGGAAGCGGCGGTCGGTGCCGATGCTGTTGCCGCACAGCGGGACGACCCCCTTCCCGGGGAGGTGCTCGACCAAGAACGCCATCGTCTGCTTGCCGGCTTGCTCGAGCGTGATCGTCGACGCCTCGATCGCGGGCAGGAGACCGCTGCGCGTGTGCATGTCGCGCACGACGTCGTCCATGCGGGCGAGCGCCTCGGGCGACTGGTGGATCACGAGGTCGGGGCCCTCCGCGACGATCTCGAGGCTGTCGTCCGTGATCAGGGTGGCGATCTCGACGATCACGTCGCGCGTCGGGTCGAGCCCCGTCATCTCGAGGTCCATCCACGCCAGCACCGAACGATGGTATGCCGCGCCCTACGCTGCGCCCCGATGGGGGCGCCGATCGAGATCCCGCTGGTGCGCCTCGATCCCGATCTGCCGATGCCGGGCTACGCACGGTCGGGCGACGCCGGCGCTGATCTGTGCGCCCGCGAAGACGTCACCCTCGCGGCCGGCGGAGGCCGGGCGGTCGTGCCGACGGGGCTCGCGATCGCCATCCCGCCGGGTCACGCCGGGTTCGTGCTGCCGCGCAGCGGCCTCGCCCTGAAGCACGGGGTGACCGTGTTGAACTCGCCCGGCCTCATCGACGCGGGCTATCGCGACGAGCTGAGGGTGGTGCTCGTGAACACCGACCCGACGACGCCGTACGCGATCCACCGCGGCGACCGGATCGCGCAGCTCGTGATCCAGCCTGTCGAGGCGTGCACGTTCACCGTCGTCGACGCGCTCGAGGGCGAGAACCGAGGCGGCGGGTTCGGCCACACCGGCCGCTAGCCCACCTGAGCGTTCTGCGTCGCGAGGACCGTCAGGATTGACGGTTGACGCGACCGAGAACGCGAGGGGGGACTGCGTCAGATCTCGCGGACGACCTTCTTCGGGTTCTTGTCGTCGCGCTCGGCGAGGTAGCTCGGCTGGCGGAGGATGTGCTCGTGCGTCCACTCGGCGAACGCGACCTCGACGACCATCTCGGGCCGCACCCAATGCGCGATCTTGCGCGTCGGAGGCGGCGGAGGCGGATCGAACGGGCACTCGTCAGACGCGAGGTCACCGAAGCGCGCCATCAAGCGCTGCAGCTCACGCTCCTTGAACCCCGTGCCGACGCGGCCCGAGTAGCGCAGCTTCCGCTTCTCGTACACGCCGACGAGGATCGCGCCCATCGTGTGCTCGCGGTTGCCGGTGCCCGGCACCCAGCCGCCGACGACGAACTCCTGCTGCGGCCGGTACTTCAGCTTCCGCCACGCGTCCGGACCGGCGTCCGATCTCGTAGGGGCTGTCGCATCGCTTCGCGACGATGCCTTCGAGGTCGCGCTGCCTTGGCGGCGTCCATGAGCGCGTCACCGTCGGTGTGCCGGGGCGAGACGAGCCAGTGCGGTCCCGGCTCGACGAGCTGCTCGAGCAACGCGACGACGCTCCTCGTACGTCAGCGCGGTGACGTCGCGACCGTCGACCTGCAGCACGTCGAAGACGATGTACGTGACGGGTCCCGCGCCCGTCTGCAGGCTGCTGAAGTCGGGACGGCCCTTCGCGTCGAGCACCACCACCTCGCCGTCGAGGATCGCGTCCTTCGCGTTCACGCCTTCCGCGAGCGCCGCGAGCTCGGGCCACCGGGCGGTCGAGTCGAGCTTGTTCGAGGACTGGAGCCGCACCTTGCCCGCGTCGACGAATGCGATCACGCGGTTGCCGTCCCACTTGATCTCGAAGTCCCACCCGTCGTCGGTGGGGACGACGTCGCTCGACACCGCCTTCATGGGCGCGATGCCCCAGCGCAGTGCCATCGCGGCGGCAGTCAGCCTCGGGGCGGTCGACTCGAGAGCACGCCCTCGGCCTCGAGGCGGTCGAGCTCGGGCCCGGAGATGTCGAGCAGCTCGCCGAGCACCTCACGGTTGTGCTCGCCGCGATACGCGGGCACGCCGCGCACGCCCGTGTCTGCCCCTGAGAACCGCCACGGTGAGTTCGGGATGCGCAGCGTGCCGCCCGACCGGTCGTCGACCTCGACGACCGCGCCGCGTGCCTCGGCCCAATCGGTGTGGCTGATCTCGTCGACCGTGCGGAGCACGCCCATCGCCAGACCGTGCTCCGCGAGCAACGTCTCGATGGTGTCGATGTCGTCGAAGGTCGACGACCACTCGGCGAGCACGTCGATGATCTCGTCGAGGTGCTCGACGCGCGCGTCGACCGTCTTGAACCGAGGGTCGTCGATGAGGTCGGTGCGACCGGCGGCCTTCATGTACAGCTCGAACGTGCCCTTCCCGGCGGGATGACCCGAGATCACGATGTGATGACCCTCGGCTGTCGGGATCACGGGATAGTCACCGGGAGCGAACGAGGGCACGTCGTTGTGGACCGCGCCACCGTTCAAGTGCCAGTGCGCGTGCTCGTTGATCGTGAGCATCGTCTCGGCCATCGCGACATCGATGCGCTGCCCGACGTCCCGTCTGCTCGCGGTGATAGAGGGCGGCGAGGATGGCCGACAGGCACTCGAGCGCGGTGTACACGTCGCCGTGCGAGAACACGTCGTTCGCGACCGCGCCGTGGCGCGCTTGCCCTTGCGCCCAAGTGATGCCGGCCTCGGCTTGCACGACCGGCGCGTAGGCGCGGCGTCGCGACCACGGGCCTTGCTGCCCGTAGCCGCTGATCGACGCGATGACGAGCCGGGGATGGGCGGCGAGCAGCTCGTCGGGGTCGAGGCCCATGCGTGCCATCACGCCCGGACGGAAGTTCTCGAGCACCACATCGGACATCCCGGCGAGCGAGCGCACGATCGCGACCGCTTCGGGCTGCGTGAAGTCGAGGCTGATGTTTCGCTTCCCGCAGTTCTGCTGCGCGAAGTACGACGCCATCGAGTTCTTGCGCGGCCACGAGAACCGCGTCATGTCACCTTCGGGCGGCTCGACCTTGATGACGTCCGCACCCATGTCGACGAGCATGCGCCCGCAGTGCGGACCGGCGAGCACGCGTGAGAGGTCGAGCACGCGGACGCCGCTGAGAGGGCCGGGGCCAGTCATGGAACCCGAGCCTATGGTGTCGCTCATGACGACGGACCGGTCGAACCTGCCGCGCTACGACGACCTCCCGGTCGCGCCAGGAGTGCCCGCCGGATCTTCGTGGGGACTGTGGGGAGAGCACGACGTGTTCGGCTGCCTGAACCTCCTCACGCCCGACCGCATCGTCGACGCCGCTCGGCTCATCCAGCGCGGCGCGGTGTTCCCTCTCAACTGGGACATGCGCATGCCCGATCCGCCGCTCTTCAGCCGGGCCCGATTCGAGCACGAGGTCACCGGAAAGCCGCCGTCGGTCGGACACGACGACGTGCTGCACGGCTGGAACACGCAGAGCTCGTCGCAGTGGGACGGCTTCCGCCATGTGCGCCATCCGGTGCACGGTCACTACGGCGGCGTCGCCGACGAGGACCACGGGATGCACCACTGGGCCTCGCGTGGGCTCGCCGGCCGGGCAGTGCTCGCCGACGTCGGGCGGTGGCGCGCCGCGCAAGGTCGACCCCTGCAGATGGACCAGCCCGACGCGATCACGCCCGACGACATCCTCGGCACGCTTGGAGGCGCAGGGCACGACAGTCGAGCCGGGCGACGTGCTGCTCATGCGCACTGGGTGGGTCGGGTGGTACTCGTCGCTCGACATGGACACTCGCACTCGCATGAGCGATCGCACGCAGATGGCGGCACCAGGCCTGCCTCCGGGCGAAGCCACCGCGCGGTTCCTGTGGGATCTCCACATCGCAGCGATCGGGGCCGACAACCCCGCGGTCGAGATCTGGCCGCCGGGCGCGTTGCTCGACCCGAAAGTGGTGCAAGAGGTGCGGGCCGACCCGTCGCGCATGCACGAGACGTTCGTGCACACGCTGTTGCTGCCGATGCTCGGCCTCCCGCTCGGCGAGATGTGGAACCTCGAGCCGCTCGCCGACGACTGCGCGTCCGACGGTCGCTACGAGTGCTTCTTCTCGTCGGCGCCGTTGAACCTTCCCGCGGGCGTCGCGTCGCCGCCGAACGCATTGGCGATCAAGTGAGCGCCGAACGCGGGCTGCCTCTGGCAGGCATGGCGGCCTTCATCACCGGCGGCGGCAGCGGCATCGGTCTCGCGTCCGCGCAGTGGCTCGTGCGCGACGGCTGCGCGGTCACGATCGCCGGACGCACCGAGGCGAAGCTCGCGAGCGGCGCCGACGCGCTTCGTGCCGACGCGCCAGCCGGTGTGGATGTGCGCACCGTCGCGTGCGACGTCGCCGACGAGGCCGCGGTGCGCGCTGCGGTGGCGACCGCGATGGAGGCAGTGGGTGGGCTGCACATCGCGGTGCTCGCCGCGGGCACGGGCACGTTCGGCCCGATGCTGACCACTGACCTGCAGGCGTGGCAGGCGACGCTCGACACGAACCTCACCGGCGCGTTCCTCGGGATCAAGCACGCGGGCGCGGCGATCGCCGCGAGCGGAGGCGGCGCGATCGTCGCGATCTCGTCGATCGCAGGACCACTCACCCATCGGTTCATGGGCGCGTACTGCGTGAGCAAGGCCGGCCTCGAGGCGCTGGTGCGCAACTCCGCGGACGAGCTCGGCATCGCGGGCGTGCGGGTCAACGCCGTGCAACCCGGTCTCGTGCCGACCGACCTCGCCGCCGCGCTCGTGAACGACGACGGCATCAGGGCCGACTACCTCCGCCAGATGCCGCTCGGCCGCCTGGGCACCGTGGACGACATCGCGGCCGGAGTGCGCTACCTCGCGGGCCCGGACTCCTCGTGGGTGACGGGCCAATGCCTGGCGATCGACGGAGGCCACACGCTGCGCCGAGGCCCGGACCTCGAGCCCGCGGCCCGTCTGATCTTCGGCGACGACGTCGTAGAAGGCCGCATCCCACGCTGACCCAGCGCGTTCCGTGGCCTCTCATGCTGTCGTGACGCGCCTGATCCTCAACCTCCTTCCGCCTGAGCCGACAAGAACCAGGCAGGTGACGCGCGCGGTCTGGATGGAGGTGCCGGTGGCGATTCGGACGACCGGAGGTGGGATGCATCGTTCGCGGTGCGCGCCCACGTGTCCGCTCGTGAACCGCGCCACGCGCTTCGTCGTCACGGGCACCGCGCTCGCGGGCCTCGGGGCGACGATCGCCGCCTTCGCGCTGACGTTCGAGCACGGGTGGGGCAACCCGCTGGATCATCCTCGCGCTCACGGTGCCGCTCGCGATCGGCTGGGTCTACCCGCTCACGTTCCTGCGCAACGAGGAGGCGGAAGACGCTGCAGCTCGCACGAGGTCTACTCGGTCATCGCGATGCTCTTGCTGCCGCCGCTCGGGCGTGCTCGCGGTGTTCCTCATAGGCACGGTCTGCGGGCTGCTGATCAGACGCCAGTCGTGGATCAAAGCGGTCTTCAACCTCGGTCAGACGATGCTGTCGGTCGTCGTCGGCCTCACGATCTTCCTGCTCATCGACAACGGCTCGCCGGGCGAGATCTCGGTCCGCGCGGTGCTCGGCGGCGATCGCCGCCGCGCTCGCGATGTCTGCGATCAGCCAAGCACTCGTCAGCCTCGTCATCTCGCACGAGCGAGGGGATTCCGTTTTGGGCGAACCTGCGCGACGGCCTCGGGCTTCGATTTCTGCAATGGGTCAGCGCGGTGTCGGTCGGGATGCTCGCCGCGCTCGAGCGCCGCGACGTATCCCTGGTCGCTCGCTGCTCGCGGCCGTCCCTCTCGTTCATGGTGCACGTGGTGCTTGAGCGAGCACTTGCGCGCGCGACTCGACCGCGAACGTCTCGACCGCCTGTTGCGCACTGCTGAGGAGATCCACTCCTCGGTCGACACCGACGCGGTCACGAGCTCCCTCGCCCACTCGGCGAAGGAGCTGCTGCGCGCGCGGGACGCGTGGGTGGGCACCACCGCCCCGGACAGGACGAACGTGGCGTGAAGCTGCCCCTGAGCGACGACCAAGAGCAGTGGCTCGTGGTGAGCGGGCGCAAGGGCGTCTCCGGGTTCGACTCCGACGACGTGCAGCTGCTCGAAGCGATCGGCGCGATCGGTGCCTCGGCTCTCGGAGAACGCCCACCTCGTGAGCCAGATCCGCCATCAGGCCACCCACGACCGGCTCACGGGCCTTCCGAACCAGCTGCTCTTCGAAGACCGCGTGAACCAGGCGGTCCAACGGGCGCGGCGACTGCGCGAGAAGCTGGCCGTCCTGATGGTCGACCTCGACGGCTTCCAGAAGGTCAACGCGAGCCTCGGCCACGCCGTCGGCAACGAGCTGTTGAAGCGCGTCGGCGGACGCCTCACGAGCGCGGTGCGCGAAGGCGACACGGTCGCGCGCATGAGTGCCGACGACTTCACGATCTTGCTGCCTGGCCTCGGCGACGGGGAAGGGCTGGGCATCATGGCCGAGCAGCTGCTCGGCGCGGTGAGCCGGCCGTTCGTCGTCGACGGGCACGAGCTCTTCATGACTTCGAGCGTCGGCATCGCCGTGTTCCCCGACGACGGCTCGCACGCGGGCCAGCTGCTCCGCAACGCCGACACCGCGATGCACCGCGCGAAGGATGCGGGCGGCAACTGCTCGCGCCTGTACGACCCCGGCACCAACGAGCAGGCGCAGGTCCACCTGGCTCGGCGGAGCGAGCTGCACAACGCGCTGCGGCGCGACGAGCTGCGCGTGCTGTACCAACCGCAGATCGACCTCCGCACGGGTCACGTCGTGGGCGTCGAGGCGCTCGTGCGGTGGGAGCACCCGACGCTCGGCCTGCTGACTCCGGCGGACTTCGTCCCCCTCGCCGAGGAGTCCGACCTCGTCGTCGAGGTCGACACGTGGGTGATGCGCCACGCGTGCCGGCAAGCGGTGGAGTGGGACGCCGCCGGGCTGCCTCCGCTCCGCATGGCCGCGAACCTGTCAGGCCGCAACTTCTCCGACGACCGCATCGTCGGGCGCGTCGCGATGGTGCTGCAGGAGACGGGGTTGGCGGCCGACCGCCTCGAGCTCGAGATCACCGAGAGCCTGGCGCTGCGCGAGTCGGAGGGCGCGCTCGACATCGTGCGCCGGGTGCGCGACCTCGGGCCGCGGTTCGCGATCGACGACTTCGGCACGGGCTACTCGGCCCTCGCCCAGATGCAGCGCTTCCCGGTCGACCGGCTGAAGATCGACCGGACGTTCGTCTCGCAGATCACCTCCGCGCAGGGCGTCGCGCCGCTCGTGTCGGCCTTCATCGGCATCGCCCGGGCCCTTCGGCTCGAGGTCGTCGCAGAAGGCGTGGAGACGCTCGAGCAGCAGACGTTCCTGCGCACCCACGGCTGCAAGGAGGCCCAGGGCTTCCTGTACAGCCGGCCGGTGCCGCCCGAGGAGGTCGTCGCGCTCGTTCGCAAGCCGTCGCTCGGCCTGCACGTCGGGGGAAGCGCCGCCGATTCGTGATGCGGGACGGGGGACCTTGCGTCGACAGCCTACCGACCAGTAGGTAGGCTGGCTCCGATGGCTGCGGACGACGCCTTTCTCGAGCTCGAGCCCGTTGTCGGGAGCCTTCTCGAGCGACACCTCGCGACGACCAAGGAGTGGTTTCCCCACGAGCTGGTGCCCTACAGCCGGGGCCGAGACTTCGTCGCCAGGCGAGACCTGGAGCGAATCCGACTCCGCCATCGCGCTCGACGAGGCGGCGCGGAGCTCGCTCTTCGTCAACCTCCTCACCGAGGACAACCTCCCCTACTACTCCCGCGACATCGACGGCGTGTTCGGCCGCGACGGCAGCTGGGGCGAGTGGGCCCGCCGGTGGACTGCGGAGGAGGGGCGCCACTCCATCGTCATCCGTGACTACCTCACGGTGACCCGAGCCATCGACCCAGTCGAGCTCGAGCGCGGTCGGATGGCCCAGGTCAGCAAGGGCGAGGTGCCGGCGCCGACCGGTCGCTTCAACAGCGTCGTCTACCTGACGTTGCAGGAGCTCGCGACGCGCATCGCGCACCGCAACACCGGCAAGCTGCTCGACGACCCGGTCGGGTACGAGCTCATGGCCCGAGTCGCGGCGGACGAGAACTTCCACCATCTCTTCTACCGAGACCTCGCGTCGGCTGCGCTCGAGCTCGACCCGTCGGCCACGATGATCGCGATCGACCACGAGGTGCGCAGCTTCGCGATGCCCGGCACGGGAATTCCCGACTTCGACAAGCACTCGCAACGCATCGCTCGGGCGGGCATCTACGACCTCAGCGTCCACCACGAGCAGATCCTCGTGCCGATCGTGATCCGTCAGTGGAAGGTCGCAGATCTCACGGGCCTGAGCAGCGAGGCAGAGACGGCGCGCGATCGGCTCATGTCGTACCTCGAGCGCACTGCACGCGTATCGGCCCGGCTCGCGCAACGGCGCGAGCAGCTCGACCTCGGCCTGAGCCTCTAGGCGGTCTGCACCGGACGCGGCGGCGGCGCGGGTGGCGTGCGCTCGAGCGAGTCGGCCCTGCCGTTGGGTTGCGGGGGAGGCGCCGGTGGGCGCCGAGCGCCTTCGGGCGGCGATGACATCACGGGGTCGACCGGCACGGACACCGCGTAGTAGAGCCCCGCGCCGAGCGCGACGACCATCGCCGAGATGCATGCAGTGCGCACGCCCCAGATCGAGGCGATGACGCCTCCGAGCTGCTGCGCCCCCTCCCTGCGCGAAGTAGAGGATTCCCTGCGCGAGCCCGAACGCCGACGCCCGGGACTCATTCGGCAGCCGGGTGCCGAAGACGGTGTTCGTGGGGATGAGCGTCCCGAATATCACGCCCACACCGAGGAAGCCGCCGAGGATCGAGCGGCATCGACGCGTCGGCGCCGAAGAAGACGAGCGCGGCGGCAGCGCCCCCGAATGTGACCATGCCGGCGCTCCGAAGAAGGGCTCGCGGCACTCCCGTGGAAGGGGATGAACGACGAAGACCAGGATCGTCCCGAGGGGCACGAACGCAGCGAGCACGCCCGGCCCCGAGTCGCCCGTGCCGAGGTGGCGAAGCGCATAGACCGTCACCTGGGACTCCGGAATGATCGCTGTCGCCGAGGCGATCGCGACCACGACCACGGCCCGACGGATCATCACGTCAGACCAGATCGCGTGTGCTCCCGACCGAGATGCCGATTCGCTTGCCGCTTCCGGCCGGCGCACGTCCGACCCGGAGTCGGCTCAGTATGAGCGCCGACGCGAGGAACGAAAGGCTGTTGACGACCAAGCGCACCGCGAGCGTTGATCGTGGCGACGAGCACGCCCCCTACGAGGTAGCCGAGCACGAGCATGAGCCTGCGAGGCGATCTGCGAGATCGCAAGCGCGTCGGGATACTGATTGCCGGGGACAGTCTCAGGCAGAAGGGCCGCGCGCGAAGCCGCGAACGGTGGCGATGGCAGCCCGGCGACGAACGTCAGGGCGAGCACGGCCACGATCGGCATCGGGACGAGAAGAGCGAGGAACGCGATCGCCCGAACCAGGTCGCAGCTGATCATCACCGTCCGTCGCGGCAGCCGGTCGCCGAGCGTCGCGAGTACCTGGCCGATGCCGATCCACGGCAGGACGCTGAAGGTGACGACCAACGCCGTGAGCGCGGCAGAATCGGTGCGTTCGAGCACGAGGACGGCGAGGGCGACTCGGGCCGCCCAGTCGCCGATCTCGGAGAGGACCTGCGCGGCGAAGACGATGGCGAACTCGCGGCTCGCCAGTGGCGCTCGGAGCTGTCGCAGCCGGTTGCGCAGGTGACCCACCTCCTCGACGGGCGACACGGTAGACGGACGTCAACATCGCGCCGATCCGACCGCGTCTTCGTAGTTGCGCGAACGCATGGCGTGTTGCGCGTATGAGAGACGTATCGGCCCTTTCCCGCGAGCAACTGCAGCGCGTACGATGCGCGTGCCTGACTTCGGTCAGCAGCGATGCGTTTGGAGGGAGGTGGTCCGAATGCGGAGCGGAAGCTGGCACTGAACCAGCTACCGGAGCCGCGTTGCACTCGAGCGTCAGGGGCGATCCCCGACTCACTGAAACACAGGTGATCTCGGAGGCCTGACGCCACACACCCTGCGCTCCAGGAGCTCTCAAGCGATCTGGAGCCCCCGTCCCTCTACCCCCGGCATCCCACGCCCCTCCGTCACACACGATGGCGCCGGTACTGGAGCGGGGGCTTCACCGCGCTCGCGCACCGGTGCGCGCTGTCGTGCACGACGCGCCAGACTGCGCCCATGCCGCCGTCGATCGCCGAAGTCCACGCCGCGCTCACTGCGCCCGGCCAGATGTTCGAGATGGAAGAGGTCGTGATCCGCGGGGTCCCGACTCGCACATGGAAGCTCGCACCGCCTTCACTGCGCGCGGTGCTCGAGCAGAGCAGGGCCCACGGCGACCTCACGTTCCTCGTGTACGAGGACGACACGCTGACCTTCCGTCACCACTTCGCGGCGGCGGCAACGCTCGCCCATCGCCTCATCGACGACTTCGGCGTGCGAAAGGGCGACCGCGTCGCGATAGCGATGCGCAACTTCCCCGAGTGGTCGATCGCGTTCTGGGGTGCCGCGGCTGCAGGCGCAGTGATCGTCCCCCTCAACGCGTGGTGGACCGGGCCTGAGCTCGAGTACGGGCTGAGCGACTCGGGATGCCGTCGTCGCCTTCGTCGACGACGAACGCCACGAGCGCCTCGGCGAGCACTACGCGGCACTGCCCGACCTGCGCGGTGTCATCGTCGCCAAGAGCGAACACGAGCTCGCGGCGCCGGCGCAACGGTTCGAGGACGTGCTCGGTGCCGTCGACCCTGACGCCGAGCTCCCCGACGTCGCGCTCGACCCCGAGGACGACGCGACGATCTTCTACACGTCGGGCACGACTGGGCGGCCGAAGGGCGCACTCGGCACACAACGCAACATCTGCACGAACCTGATGAGCCTCGTCTTCGCGTCGTCACGCGCGGCTGCCCGATCCGACGCGGCACCCGTCGCCGCGCCGGGGGCCGGAGAGCAGAACGCGTACTTGCTGTCCGTGCCGTTCTTCCACGCCACGGGATGCCACTCCGTGTTGGTGGCCAACCTCGCGTTCGGCGGGAAGATCGTGATCATGTACCGCTGGGACGCGGGCCGCGCGCTCGAGCTGATCGAGCGGGAGCGCATCACCACGTTCGGCGGCGTGCCCGCGATGGTGTGGCAGGTGCTCGATCATCCCGACTTCGCGACGCGTGACATCTCGAGCGTGAAGTCGATCGGGTACGGCGGGGCGCCCGCGGCCCCTGAGCTCGTCCGTCGCATCGAAGCGATGTTCCCGGGCCGAACACCGAGCAACGGCTACGGGCTCACCGAGACGTCATCGGTCACGACGATGAACTCGGGGACCGACTATCAGCACAAGCCCGAGAGCGTGGGCGTGCCCGTCGCGGTCTGCGACGTGAAGGTCGTGGACGAAGACGGAGCGGCGCTCGAGACCGGCGCGGTGGGCGAGCTCTGGATCAAGGGACCGAACGTCGTGAAGGGCTACTTCAACAAGCCCGAGGCAACCGAGGCGTCGTTCACCGACGGCTGGCTCCACAGCGGCGACGTCGCTCGCCTCGATGACGAGGGCTTCGTCTTCATCGTCGACCGCGCCAAGGACATGGTGATCCGCGGTGGCGAGAACGTGTACTGCGTCGAGGTCGAGGCTGCTCTGTTCGAGCATCCCGCGGTGTCGGACGCGGCGGTGATCGGCATCCCCCACCAGGTGCTGGGGGAGGAGGTCGGCGCGATCGTGCAGCTCGCGCCGGGCAAGGCCGCGACCGAGGACGAGCTCAAGGCGCACGTCGCCGAGCGTCTTGCCGCGTTCAAGGTGCCCGTGCGCATCTGGTTCCGCGACGAGCCGCTGCCGCGCAACCCCGCCGGCAAGATCCTCAAGCGCGACCTGCGCGCCGAGCTCGTGGGTGAGGGTTGAGCCTGGCCGATCGCGTCGACGCCGACATCGCGGCGCTGCAGGCTTCGCCGATGGGCGACCGGCTGTACCGACGCATGGGCTTCGTCGAGCTCTACCGGTACGAGGAGTTTCTGGTCTTCGCGACGTGACAGGCTGCAGGGCATGAGCGACGTCCCGAACCCCGATGGCTCCTCTCCGCGCAAGACCAAGTTCGGTGCGCCGCCGCCGATGGTCATCGATCCATCGAAGCGGTACACCGCGGTGATGGAGACATCGATGGGCACGCTCACGATCGCGCTCGACGCGGCGGCCGCGCCCAAGACCGTCAACAACTTCGTGTTCCTCGCGCGGTGGCACTACTACGACGGGGTCATCTTCCATCGCATCATCAAGGGCTTCGTGTGCCAGGGCGGCGATCCGGAGGGCACGGGGCGGGGCGGGCCCGGCTATCGCTTCGAGGACGAGCTGCCGAAGGCCGGTCGCTACGAGATCGGCTCCCTGGCGATGGCGAACGCTGGCCCGAACACGAACGGCAGCCAGTTCTTCCTCATCAGCGGCAACGACGGCGCTCGGCTCCCACCGCAGTACTCGCTGTTCGGGAAGGTCGTCAGCGGGCTCGACATCGTCGAGGCGATGCAGTCGGTGCCGACGGGTTCGGGCGACCGTCCGAAGGAGGACGTCGTCATCCAGTCGGTGACGGTCACCGAGTCTGACTAGTGCTCGGTCGCGTCATCGGGGTGCGGTGGTATCCCGTGAAGTCGATGCAAGGCGAGGACCTCGCGGCTTCCTCGTTCACGGCCAGCGGCATCCCCGGTGATCGTCATTGGGGCGTGCTCGATGTCGCGACCGGCATCGTGCTGTCGGCGAAGCGCGAGCCGCGACTTGTTGCAGGCGTGGGCGACCGTGCGCGAGGGGCAGGCGTGGATCACGCTTCCCGACGGCTCGGCTCTTGCCGGCGACGATCCGAAGGTCGACGCGGTGCTCTCGGCGTGGCTCGACCGTGACGTCAGGTTGGTCGCCGCGTCACCTGGCGACCGAGGCACGTTCGAGATCGGCGCGAGCTTCGAAGACGAGAGCAGCCCAGCCGTGCACCAGTGGCAGGGACCCGAGGGCACGTTCCACGACTCTCGGCCGGTGCACCTGCTGTCGAACGCCAGCCTGCGCGCGATCCTCGCTGACCATCCCAACGGCTTGTTCGACATCCACCGCTTCAGGCCGAACCTCGTCGTCGACGTCGAAGGCTCGGGCTTCGTCGAGGAGCGCTGGATCGGCGCGACGCTCGCGATCGGCTCGGCGCGGCTTCGAGGTCGTCAAGCCGACGAGCCGCTGTGTCATGACGACGCGCCCGCAGGTCGGGCTGCCCCGCGATCTCGACGATCCTCCGCACGATCAACCGCGTGAACGACGGCAACCTCGGTGTGCAGGTGCACGTCGTCGGCGAGGGCTCCGTCGCCGTCGGCGACGCGATCGAGCTCGTCGCTCGTCTGAGGGATCAGGTGGGCTTCGCGGAGATCGGCTGGAACGAGGTGAAGTCGAGGTCCATCAGCTTCTCGGCGATCGTCGCGACGCGGCGGCCTTGGTAGCGCGCCGCGTCGAGCACGGTCTCGGGCACGGTGACCTGACCCCACGACGTGTCGTGCGAGGTGCCGTAGGGGTTGCCGCCCGCGGCGAACACCGCAGGGTCGGTGTAGCCCATTGGCACGATGACGCATCCCCAATGGCAGAACGTGTTGTGCATCGAGACGATCGTCGTCTCGAGTCCGCCATGCGTCGTCGACGCGGTCACGAAGCCCGAGGCGACCTTCCCGTTGAGGCCGCCCTGCGACCACATCCGCGCCGTCGAGTCGACGAAGAGCTTCAGCTGCGCGGCCATGTTCCCGTAGTGGCTGGGCGAGCCGAACACCATCGCGTGGGCCCACTCGATGTCGGCGAGCTCGGCCTCGGGCACGTGCTTCCACTCCTCGACCGTCGCCGCCCACCTCGGCACCGACGCGATCACGTCGGGTGACGCGACCTCGCGGGCCTGCCGCACCCGCACCTCGGCGCCCACTTGCTCGGCGCCTTCGCCGACGGCCCGGGCTATGCGATGGCCGTTCTCGAACATCGAGTAGTAGATGACTGCGACGTTGGCCCCCATCGAAGGCGCACCTTAGGAGTGATCGATCCCGGCGACACCTTGGTCGACATCGTCGACGCCGACGACCACGTGGTCGACATCGTGCCGCGCCGCGAGATGCGGGCCCGGAACCTCCGTCACCGCTCGGTCGGCATCGCGGTGCTCGACGGTGACGGCAGGGTGCTGATCCACCGACGGGCCGACGACAAGGACGTGTGGCCGGGGCGCTGGGACCTCGCGGTCGGCGGCGTCGTGGACTCGGGGGAGGCGTGGGAGGGAGCGGCGGTGCGCGAGCTCGCCGAGGAGGTCGGCAGCCACGCGCCCGATCGATGAGATCGGCAGGGCGAGCTACGAGGACGACGACGTGAGGACGATCGTCCGCATGTACGTCGCCCGCGACGACGGACCGTTCACGTTTGCCGACGGCGAGGTCGTCGAGGCGCTCTTCGTGTCGGTTGACGAGCTTCGCGACCGCCTCGCCCACGACCTGTTCGTTCCCGACAGCGTGGCGATGCTCTGGCCTCTCCTCGTCGAGCTCCTCAGCGGCGGGGAAGCCGGTCCCGCCACCACATGAACGCCGTGTCGTCGACGCCGTAGGCGGTGCACATCAGGCGACCCGACTCGAGCACGTCGCCGGCACGCAACGCCGTCTCGGCGAGCTCCCACGAGGCCGACGGCTCGGGCAGCGGGAGGGCGCGCACATCGCTCGCGCTCAGCTTGATGGCCGACGACGAGCGAGCCGCGCCGAGATGCTGGGTTGCCGCCCACGCCGTCAGCGGCGGCGAGCACAGCGCGGTGGCGATCGGCCAGAGCTGCGCGGCCTCCGCGACGATCGAGATCACCGGCACCGCGGGAAGCCACTCGCCCTTCTCGTCGACCGCCGCCTCGATCACGCGCGTCTGCGTCGCGACGACGACCTTGGGCACGAGGCGCGCACGGAGCCGATCCGAGAGCTCGGATGTCGGGACTCGTGGGATGCGTGAAGCGGCGGCGGGCGATGGTCGCGTTCGCCTCGCCCCATCGCACGCGCCCGACGTCGATGAGCCCGGAGGTGATGACGGGAGCGCCCTCGCCACCGTCCTCGACGAGCGACGCGACCTCGTAGAACTCGTCGCGGAAGTCGGCGGTCACTGCCGCGACGTCGCCGATCGTGCGATCGGTCAGGAGCGCGACGCTCGGAACGCCGAGCGCGTCGGCGAGGAGAGGCGCCCACGAGCCGTCGGGCAGGTCGAGGTCGGCCAGCGCGACCTCGCCGTGGGTTCGCGCGACTCGGTCCCTGCGTGCGCCCTCGACAGAGGCCGATGGCGCACGTCGCCACGTCGGCGGCGAAGACGTTCTCGGATGCGATCCAGAGATGCTCGACCGAGGCGAGGTCGCGTACCGCGGCGCGCGCCCATCCTCCGTCGCGTGTCGCGAGCATCGACAAGGGCTGCACGAACGCGACTCGTCCGCCGTCGGCGCGGGCGAGGCGCGTCGCGAGCACGAGGAACATCGAGGCCTCGTCGACGTAGGGCGGAAGCGACGTGCCGAGCCGAGTCGCACGCGTCGCTGCGGCGCGTCGCCCTCTCGTCTGCGCAGCTGCGTGAGGAACGGAGGGTTGCCGACGACGACGTCGAACGTGCCGTCGGACAGGTCGGCCGTGAACGCGTCCCCGACGACGAGCTTCGCGTCACCGCCGACCGCGCTGCCGGCACGCGTCGATCGCTCTCGGATCGGTGTCGAGACCGACCAGGTTCCGCGTGGTGCCAAGTCGACGCGCCGCCGCGACGAGGAAGTTGCCGGTGCCGCACGCGGGATCGAGCAGGCGGATCGCCCGGGGGTCGCGTCCTTCGTCGAGGAGCGGCTGCAGCGACCAGTCGAGCAGTCGCTCGACGAGGAAGGCAGGAGTGTCGAACGCGCCGAAGCGACGCTGTTCGGCCAGGCTCAGGCCCGACGGCGGCTTATCGCTCGCGGTATCTCTGACGAGCTATCGCTCTTCGCGGAACGCGACGTGCTGGCGGACGACCGGGTCGTACTTCTTGATCTCGAGCCGCTCGCGGGTGTTCGTCTTGTTCTTGCGAGTGACGTACGTGTACCCGGTGCCGGCGGTCGACTTCAGCTTGATGATCGGGCGCTTCTCGTTCTTGGGCATGTCAGACCTTCTCGCCGCGGGCGCGGATCTGGGCCACGACGGCCTCGATGCCCTTCTTGTCGATCGTGCGGAGGCCCTTCGTGCTCACCGTCAGGGTGACCCAGCGCTTCTCGCTCGGCAGCCAGAAACGGCGCTTGTGCACGTTCGGCACCCACCACCGCTTGGTGCGGACGTGCGAGTGCGACACGGAGTAGCCGGTGGACGGCTTCTTCCCGGTGACTTGGCAGACGCGCGACATGACCCGATTCCTTCAGATGAGACCCAGCAAGGCTGCCGGGGACCCGGAAAGGGTACCGGCCGCGGCGCGCCATTTGCCAGCGCGGGTCGGGGTAGGTTCGCCCGCCGTGCGGAAGTTGGCTCTCGGCGTGCTCCTCCTCGCTCTCGTCGCCCTGGCGGCCGGATGCAAGGAAGTGCCGACTCAGGGGGCGGCGCCCGCGCCGTCGAAGCCGTGCTCCGCGCCGCCGCCCGTCCCGACCGGGCCGATCACGATCAGCTCCGGTGGCCTCCAGCGCACCTACCTCCTGTCGGTGCCCGAGCCCGCCTCCCACCACTCCCGCCCGCCTCATCGTCAACCTCCACGGTGCCGGCTCGGACGCCCAGGAGCAGGCGATCTACAGCGGCCTCGCGACGAAGGGTCCGGCGCGTGGGTTCGTCGTGGTCACGCCCGACGCCACCGGGCAGCCGCAGCAGTGGAACATCGTCGGGCAGACGAAGTCCGACGACGTCACGTTCATCCACGACTTGCTCACCGATGTCGCGAAGCGAGCCTGCGTCGACACGACCCACGTCTACGCGACCGGCATCTCGAGTGGCGCCGCGATGAGCTCGTTGCTCGCGTGCAAGGACGGCGCCCGCTTCGTCACGATCGCTCCGGTCTCGGGCGTGGCCTACCTTCCGTTCGCATGTGCCGAGGGTCCCCCGGTGAACGTGATCGCGTTCCACGGCACGAAGGACTTCGTGCTCCCGTACAACGGCGGATCGGTCTTCGGTGGCGGGGGCCTGTCGTATCCCGGAGCGCCTCAGGGGATGGCCGGCTGGGCTGATCGCGATGCGTGCGCAGCGACGCCCGACAAGACCGCAGTGTCGGCTCACGTGACGCTCGAGCAATGGCCGGGATGCGCGCAAGGAGCCACGGTCGAGATGTACGTCATCGACGGTGGCGGGCACACGTGGCCAGGGGCCTTCCCCGTGCCGTTGCTCGGGGAGACGACCACGGAGATCAACGCCACTGAGATCATCCTCGACGCGTTCAGCCGATGAGCGACGTCGTCAAAGGAGCCGACGGCCAGCGTCGGTGCCGGTGGGGCGCGTCGACAACGGAGTACGAGAGGTATCACGACAGCGAGTGGGGTCGTCCGGTGGTGGACGACGTCAGGCTCTACGAGAAGCTCTGCCTCGAAGGGTTCCAGTCAGGCCTCTCGTGGATCACGATCCTGCGCAAGCGCGAGGCGTTCCGCCGCGCGTTCAAGGACTTCGACCCGAAGAAGGTCGCTCGGTTCGGTGAGAAGGACGTCGAACGCCTGCTCGGCGACGCGGGCATCGTCCGCCACCGCGGGAAGATCGAGGCGACGATCGCGAACGCCAAGGCGACGCTGACTGTGCAAGCCGAGATGGGCTCGCTCGCGGCGCTCGTGTGGTCGTTCGAGCCGAAGCGTCGCGCGGCGCCAGCGACGTTTGCCGACGTGCCTGCATCGACACCTGAGTCGACCGCATTGTCGAAGGAGCTGCTGCGCCGTGGGTTCAAGTTCGTCGGCCCGACGACGTGCTACGCGGCCATGCAGGCGCTCGGCATCGTGAACGACCACATGCCTGGCTGCTACGTCCGCAAGGCATGCGAGATCGAGCGGCGCGCCATCGTTCGCCCCGTCCCGTGACACCGGAGCTCGAGGCGCTCGTCGCGGCACTCGAGACGCAACGAGATGGTGTCCTGAAGAAGCTGGCCGGCCTCAGCGAGGACGACGCCCGCCGCAGCACGGTGCCGTCGGGCACCAACCTGGCCGGGCTCCTCCAACACCGACAGAGTGGTCGGTCGACAGTGGGCCGCCCGGGGCTCGAACCCGGCACCTTGGGATTAAAAGTCCCCTGCTCTACCCGATGAGCTAGCGGCCCCGGCTCACATCCTCGCAGCACCTCAGGTGGAGGACGTGACCGTGTCGTCCGCGATCGTGACGTCGTAATCTTCGGCATCACCTCGCCGGCCGACCTCATCGACCTCGACCGCTACCCGGTCGACGACCTCGAGAGCACGCTCGGCCGGCAGGTGGTCGCCGACGGCCGCGCGGCGCTGCGTGACGACGGCGTGTGCATCCTTCCCGGCTTCCTGCGCGCCGAGGTCATCGATGCGCTCGTGGACGAGTGCGAGGCGCTCGCGCCGCTGGGTCACTTCAGCAAGGTCTCGGGCACGCCGTACATCGAGGCGCCCGATCGCGTCGTACCCCGAGGGCCATCCGCGGCGAACCGCGGAGCCGACATCGCTCACCGCGGTCGCCTACGACCTGTTCCCGCGCGAGTCGGCGCTGCGTGCGCTGTACGAGTGGGATCCGCTGATGGCGTTCCTCGCGGCGTTGCTCGATCGATCGCCGCTCTATCGCTATGCGGATCCCTTCGGCGCCCTGAACCTCGCAGTGATGCGCGACGGAGACGAGCTGCACTGGCACTTCGACCAGACCGATTTCGTGGTGTCGATCGCGATCCAGTCGAGCATCGAGGGCGGAGACTTCGACAACGCGAAGCTCATTCGCTCGGCCGACGACGAGCACTACGACGATGTCGCCGCCGTGCTGGCTGGCCGAGCTCCTCAGCGGGTACGCACCGAACCGATGACGCCAGGCACGCTCATGGTCTTCGAGGGACGCAACTCGATGCACCGCGTGACCCCGATCAAGGGCGATCGCCCCCGCTACGTTGCGCTGCTCGCGTACGACACGAAGCCCGACACCGACTCGTCCGAGCGTCTGAAGATGGTGCGCTACGGGCGGTTGCCGTGACCCGCACCCAGTTCGGTGAGGGCTTCGCCGGCGAAGGCGCTGACGCCGCTCACGTGAACACAGTGCTCGGCGCAGCGGGTGGGCCGGTCGAGACGGCATGGGCCACCGCGCTCGCGACGCCATCGAGCGGCCATGCGCCGTTCGTCTGCGTGATGCGGCCCGGGCTGCCCGTCCGCCCGCTCACGCTCTTCGTGAACAAGGCCGAGATCAGAGGCGACCGCCACGGGCACCTCACGTGGGGTGCGGCCCAGGCGGGTGTCGCGAGTGGCGTCGCGCAGTGCGTCAGCGAGGGCGTCATCACCCGAGACCTCGCGGCGAGCGGATTGCTCGTCGCGGCCGTCTGGGTCGACTGGGGAGCCGACGACGCCGACGCGGTGTTCGAGAACAACCGCGTCGCGACGCGAATGGCGCTCACCGCGGGTGCGACCGGCGCGCCGTCGGTCGACGATGTGCTCGCGGAAGCCGCCGTGCCTTGGAACCCCTTCTACCGCGCGCCGGGAAATCGGCTCGCGTAGGGTGCCGCCATGTCGTGGGAGCAGACCGGGAAAGACGGATCAGCGCCCGAGAAGCGCGGCCTCGGCATCGAGGTCGTCCTCTTCGTCATCGTGGCCGTGGCGATCGGCGCGTTCATCGGGCAGAACACGGACAAGGTCAAGATCGACTGGACGTTTCTGCATTTCAGCGCGCCGCTGTGGCTCATCATCCTCGCCGTCTTGATCATCGGCGCGCTGCTCGATCGGCTCGTCACGATCATCGCGCGGCATCGACGCAATCGCCGCGACTGACATGCGTCGGCGCTACGGCGTGAGGTCGGTGCAGCCCCGCAGCTGCTCCCATTGCGCGACCTGCGCTGCGCTCTGCGAGTCAGGCATCGGTGACGGCACGCTCGCGGTGACCTTCATCGGGATCCACTTGTAGCTGTTGATCACGCGTCCGGTGACGTTCACCTCGACGACCGCGCCGACGTTCCCCCTCGGCCACACGAAGTTGCCGAGGCCGTACGCGACGAACGCGCCGTCGAGGAAGCCGTCACCCTGCACGCGGTGCGCGTGCGATCCGACGATCAGGTCGGCTCCCGCGTCGTGGAGCTGGCGAGCGAGGGTCTCCTGCACGCTCGTCGGGCACGTCAGCAGCTCGGTGCCCCAGTGGAGGTACACGATGACCGTGTCGGCGGAGGCCCGTGCGTCGCGCACCGCAGCCAGGAGACGATCGAGTGGTGCACCGGGATACGCGGACGCCAGCCCGGGCTGGGAGTCGGTGGCGGTCCACGTGCCGAGCAACGCCGAGTCGATCACCCGGCTGGCTCCGAAGATCGCGATCCGCTGCCCCTTCACGGTGATCCGATAGGGCGCATACGCGGCAGCCGCGTTCTCGCCGATCCCGACGGTGGGGAACCCGCTCGCCGTGGATCGCGTCGAGCGTGTCTTGCAGGCCCTCGGCTCCGAAGTCGCGTCCGTGGTTGTTCGCCATGGTCACGACGTCGACGCCTGCCGCCGCCAGCGCAGTGAACGCCGCGGCCGGCGCACGGAAGGTGTACGTCTTCGACTCGGGCGAGCCACGCGTGGTGATCGCTGTCTCGAGGTTCACCATCGTCACGTCGGCCTGCGACATGACCGGCGCCATCGGCAGCAGCACCGTGTTCGGGTTCGCGGCGAGCTTGCTCGCGGCCGAGCCTTCGAACTGCGTGTCACCCGCGAACATGAACGTGACGGCGTTGCCGCTGCCTGTCCACGTGCGATCGTCGGGCGCGACCGCGGCGCGGAGCCGCCGGCGCTGAAGCCGACCACCGCAGCCGTGCCGGCCGCGGAGCCCGATGGCGCGGGGACGGCGGTCGTTGGCGCCGAGGGCGTCGAGCCGACCGTCGACGTCACCGTGGTCGTCGTCACCCCGTCGGTGATCGGGCTCAGGCCCGTGATGTCGACGGTCGAGGACGGGTTGCCGATCGTGGGCGCCGTCTCGGGCACCGTCGTCGATTCGGTCGTGCTCGTGATCGAGACTTTCGAGGAGTCGTCGCGGGTGCGGTCGTACGCGACCGTGATCGTGACCCCTGCCAGCGTCAGCGCGAGGATCGCGCCGAGCCGGGTCGAGATCATCGGGTCAACCTAACCGGCGCGTAACGTGGCCCGATGATCGACCAGGTGCGCGCGGCCGTCACGAAAGACCCCACGATCGACATCACGACGACGGGTCGACACTCGGGCGATGCGAGGCGAATCGAGATCTGGTTGCTCGCGATCGATGAGCGCTTCTTCATCACGGGAAGCCCCGGGACGCGCGGCTGGCTCGCCAACGTGCGCCACGACCCGCGCGTCGTCGTGCACCTGAAGAACGGGATGCACGCCGACCTCGTTGCCTGGGGGCACGAGGTCACTGACGAGGTGACGCGCCGCATGGTCCTCTCACACGAAGCCGCGAGCTGGTATCGCACGCAAGCACCGATCGAACGGCTGCTCGTCGAGTCGCCCCTGATCGAGATCATGTTCGACATCATCGACTGACCCATCCACCGACACATCACCGAGGGAGCGCACGTGCACATCGAGGACATCGCGTACGACGTCGATGGAGTCCAGATGATCGGCCATCTCGCGACGGACGACACCCGGCAGGGACGGCGACCAGCAGTGCTGGTGTGCCACGAGGGGCCCGGCCTCGACGAGCATGCGAAGCGGCGAGCCGAGATGCTCGCCGAGCTGGGGTACGTCGCGTTCGCGCTCGACTACCACGGCGGCGGTCAGCCGGTGCCGCTCGATCAGATGATGGAGCGGCTCATGCCGCTCATGGGCGATCCCGACCGCATCCGCCGGCTCGGGAAGGGCGGCCTCGACGTGCTGCTCGGCCACGAGCACGCGGACCCGAGCCGCGTGGCGGCGATCGGCTACTGCTTCGGGGGGACGATGGCGCTCGAGCTCGCCCGCAGCGGTGAGGATCTGAAGGCGGTCGTCGGGTTCCACTCGGGCCTCCAGACGAGCCGCCCCGACGACGCGAAGAACATCAAGGGACGCATCCTGGTGTGCATCGGCTCAGAAGACCCGCTGATCCCGCCGGACCAGCGCACGGCCTTCGAGCAGGAGATGCGCGCTGCAGGTGTCGACTGGCGGATGAACCTGTACGGCGGCGCCGCGCACAGCTTCACGAACCCGAGGGCGAGCGAAGCGGGCATGGCGGGCATCGAGTTCCACGCGCCGACGGACGTGCGCTCCTGGACCGCGATGCGCGACCTGTTCGACGAAGTCTTCGGTGCTGGTTTGAGCTGAGCCTACGCGGCGCGCCGGCCGTGGCGCAGGGCGAAGCCCGCGGCGAATGCCGCACCGCCGATGGCCGCCGTCGCGAGCGGCGCGGCCCACACCAGAGTCGGCCGCGCCGGCCGTGCCGCGGGCACCAGCGCCTCGACTCGACCTGAGCGACGCACGACCCAGTCGCCGACCGGCTCGACGCCGACCGAAGTCACGACGCCGTTCACCACATTCGCGAAGAGCCCGCCGCCGAGCTCGCGGCTGTAGCTCGGGTACCGACGGCCGTGGTGGCGATGCGCGCCCCAAGGCTGTCCGGCTCGCAGCGGGATCTCGGTCATCGTCGGCTCCTTGCTTCTTTCTCCGCCATCAGTCACCTGTCGGCAGTTACTACCCGGTAACCAAGCACAACGGTACCTCTGGCGCGCGTGCGCCCAGGCTCCAGTTGTGTGAACTTTCCGCAGGCCGAGGGCCACGTCGCGAGCCCGCCGGTAGTCTGCGGCCGTGAGCGTTGACCCGATCCTGGCCCAGGTCGAAGCCGACCTCGCGGGCGTCGAACGGGCCATGACGCGCCTCGACGATGGCACCTACGACACGTGCGAGGTCTGTGGCGGCCCGATCGGAGACGAGCGGTTGCAAGCGGCTCCGTTCGCCGTGCGCTGCGCCACCTGCGCGAGCTGACTGCGCCGCGCTCGGTGTCGCGAAGGCTGGCCGCAACATCCCTCGCTGGTGGGCTGGCCGCGGCTGCAGTCGCCGGTGGGATCGCCCTCGCCGACGCTGACCGCCGCAATCGCCTCCACCGATCGGCGCGGGTGTGGCGGCTCACGGCTCGGCGGGGCGCCCACTACGCCGTGGTGAAGGTGCGCGGTGCGCGTGCCGACGAGGAGGCGAGAGCGGCCCTCGAGCAGCGGTTCGCGATCCGCACTGCCGAGGACGTCGCCCGTGAGCTGGGGAACATGAAGGGCGCCATCATGAAGGCGGGCCAGCTGATCGGCTTCATCGCCGAAGGTCTTCCCCCCGAAGCGCAGGCTGCGCTCGCCACGCTGCAAGCCGACGTGCCGCCCATGTCGCCGTCGCTCGCGGAGGGGGTCGTCCGCAGCGAGCTCGGCGACGAGCCCAGCCGCTTCTTCCTCGACTGGAACCCGATCCCGGTGGCGGCAGCCTCCGTCGGCCAGGTGCACCGAGCCGTCCTGCCCGATGGTCGCGAGGTCGCGGTCAAGGTGCAGTACCCGGGCGTCGATCGCTCGATCCGATCCGATCTCGACAACGCCGAGATGCTCTACAACCTGTTCTCCTCGCTCGCGTTGAAGGGGCTCGACGTGCAAGGCGCTGGTCGACGAGCTGCGGGCTCGCATGTACGACGAGCTCGACTACCGCATCGAGGCCGCGAACCAGGAGGCGTTCTGGCGCCGGTACCGCGGTCATCCCTTCATTCGCATCCCGGAGGTCGTGACCGAGCTGTCGACGCAGCGAGTGCTCGTCAGCGAATGGGCGGACGGTCTGACCTGGGCCGAGTTCGAGTCGCGAGCCGAGCCATGAGGCGAAGCAACGCGCCGCGGAGGTGCTCTTCCGGTTCGCTCAGGGCTCGGTGCACCGCGACGGCGTGTTCAACGGCGACCCGCATCCGGGCAACTACCGGTTCCACGCCGACGGCACCATCACGTTCCTCGACTTCGGCCTCGTGAAGCGATGGTCAGCGGGCGAGTGGGAACGGCTGTCGCCGTGCCTCGACGCCATCCTGGCCCGCGATCCCGAGTGGTGCGTCCGCGCGATGGTCGAGGTTGGGTTCCTTCGGCCTGATCACGGTCTCGACCCCGAGCGGGTGTACGAGTACGTGAGCGCGCCGTACGTCCCGTATCTGCAGGACACGTTCACCTTCACGCGGAAGTTCACGGCCGAGGCGCTCGGCAAGGTGGCGAACATCGATGGTCCGCACGCCGAGGTCATCCGAGCGCTCAACATGCCGGCGTCGTTCGTGATCCTCGACCGCGTCGTGTGGGGTGTGAGCGCGCTGCTCGGGAAGCTCGACGCGACCGGGCCGTGGCGCGGCATCCTCGAGGAGTACCGCCACAGCGCGCCGCCGGCGACCCCGCTCGGCGAGCTCGAAGCGCGCTGGGCCGGCGTCTGAGCGCTAGTCCTCGTCGTCCGCCGCTCTTCGCGATCAGGTAGCCCCGCGCTCGCTCGGCCTTCGGATAGCGGTTCACCACTTCCCAGAACGCGGGCGAGTGATCGCCGACGACGAGGTGGGCGAGCTCGTGAACGAGCAGGTAGTCGAGCACCCACGCAGGAAAGCCCGCGACGCGCGACGAGATGCGGATCGTGCCGTCGGCCATCGTGCACGAGCCCCACAAGCTCTCCATCTCGGACCATCGCACCGACGCCGCGATCGGGAGGCGATAGCGACGAGAGAGCGTGCGCGCTCGGTCGTCGAGGTCGATCGTCGCGCTGGCGAGCGTGCGCACGTGTCGACGCGCCATCTCGCGGACCCAACGCTCTTCCTGTCGCACCGACATCGACGCGGGGATCGAGACGCGCAGCACGCCCCCGACCGGACGAGCGGCGACCGTGCGGTGGCGGCGAACGCTCCGCACGACCTCGATGCGGACGGGCACGTTGCCGACCTCGATCACACGCAGCGCCCGGGGAGTCCGGCGCGAAGCCCGGCAGCGGAAGGACGTCACTCACTGTCGGGCACCGTCGCCGCGACCGCGGCGTGGTCGATCAGCTCGACACGGTCGCCGGCGGTGATCTCGTCGTTGTCGACCATGATCCAGAGGCCTCCGAGGTTCGCGAGATGGGGGCTCGAGATCCCGAGCGTGCGCTCGACCGAGCGGATGAGCCCGCCGTGAGTCACCACGAGGACTCGGGCGCCGTGGTGCTCCTTCGCGACCCGACGGAGTGCATCGGTCGCGCGCGCCGCCACGTCGTCGTCCGACTCCCAGCCCTTCGGGTGCTCGCTCGCCCGCGAGGAAGCCGGGCCAGCCGTCTTCGATCTCGTCGAACGTGAGACCTGTCCACTCGCCGACGTCGCGCTCCGCGAGGTCGGGATCGACGACGACGGGGGCGCCGAACGCCTCGGCGATGATCGTGCCGGTGTCGTGTGCCCGCGACAGGTTGCTCGTCACGACGACGTCGAACCGCTCGAGCGTGTCGGCAGCCCATCGCGCCTGTGCGACGCCGAGAGCCGAGAGCGGTGAGTCGGCCCGCCCTTGCCATCGCTTCGAGGCGTTCCACGTCGTCTGCCCGTGCCGCACGACGAGCATCCTCGTGGGTTGAGGTCCGCCGTCGTGGGCCACCGAAGCACCATAACTATCGTGAGCGCGATGGCCGTGCTTCGCCTCTTCGCCTCCGCTCGCGAGGCGGCCGGCCGCGGGCGCGACGAGGTGCCCGGCGCCGACGTGGCTGGGGTGCTCGCGGCCGCGTGCGCCCGCTATGGCGAGCAGTTCGCGGCGGTGCTCGCTCGCTCGAAGGTCTGGCTGAACGGCGAGCCCGCCGAACCCGGCGACGCGGTCTGCGACACCGACGAGGTAGCCGTGCTGCCGCCCGTGTCGGGTGGCTGATCCAAACGGCCTATTCCGCTCAGGCAGATCGCCGATCGTGCCGAAGCAATGGACGTGTCCATGCAGCTCCGCAGCCTCGTCCCACCGGGGATGATGCCGCGACCTACGAAGGACGCTGGCTACGATCCGGACATGAGTGACGAGGCCGATCTCGCGGGCCTCGAATCCCGCAGCATCGACGACGTGCGGGCCGTGCGAGCCTCGTGCCAAGCGCTCGAGGCCCAGGTGTCCTACGTGCGCCGCCTCGCCCAAGGTCGCCTCGACATCGTCGACGCCGAGCTCGCCCGCCGGCACGAGGGTCGCCCACCGTCCGACATCGCGGAGATGGTCGCCGATCTGCCGAGCACCCTCGGTCGTCACCTGACCGCCCCGGGCTCGGGCAAGCGACCGACGACGATCGAGCCCGTCGAGCCCGACCCTCGAGCTCATCGCACCGCTCGATCGGGTGCTCGACGTGCAGGCGCTCGGCGATCTGCCCACGCGGTCCGATGCCGAGCTCACCGAGATCCGCGTCTCGCTCGCCGGCGTCGAAGCCGACCTGTCGACGCAGCGCAAGGCCTTGTTCGACCGGCTCGATGCGTTGTCAGCCGAGATCACGCGCCGCTACCGCACGGGTGAAGCCTCGGTCGAGTCGCTGCTCCAGTAGTCACCGCGTACCCTGCGAGCGTGCGCGACGACTTCGAGACCCGTTGGCGCGAGGTCGGTGAGTTCATCCGTGAGCAGCGCCGCATCGGTCATCTCTCGCTGCGCAAGCTGTCCGAGATGGCGGGGGTCTCGAACCCCTATCTGAGCCAGATCGAGCGGGGGCTTCGGCGCCCTTCCGCCGAGATCCTCCAGCAGATCGCCCGAGCGTTGCGGATCTCGGCGGAGACGCTCTACGTGCGGGCCGGCATGCTCGACGAGTCGGATGAGATCGACGTCGTGAGCGCGATCCTGCGAGATCCAGAGCTGACCGAGGAGCAGAAGCACACCCTGGTCAGGGTGTTCGAGTCGTTCCGGAATGAGAACGATGCCGCGCGGGGCAAGATCCGAGCGGAATCTGCTGCCTCTCAGGAGCGTTGAGGGCTCTCGTGCGCCGACTCGCCGTCTTGTCGCTTCACACGTCGCCGCTTGCCCAGCCCGGTGTCGCTGATGCCGGCGGGATGAACGTGTACGTGCGCGAGCTCGTGTCCGCGCTCGCCCAGGCTGGAGTCGACTGCACCGTCTACGTGCGCACCTGGCGCGACGGGCTCGCCCGCGAGGTCGCAGTCGAGCCGGGGTTCCGCGTGCGTCACATCGACGTCGGGCCCGCCCGACCTCCCGAAGGAGGCGTTGCCCGAGACCGTCGACGCGTTCGCCGATGCCGTGCGTGACGACCTCGAGCGCGGTGACGGCGCCGACGTCATCCACGCGAACTACTGGCTCTCGGGCCTGGCCGGCCACCGCCTCAAGCACGAGCTCGACCTCCCCCTCGTGTCGACGTTCCACACGCTCGCTCGCGTCAAGGCCGAGTCGGGCGATGAGGAGCCGGAACGACGCGAGCGCTCCGAGATCGAGATCATGAGCTGCTCCGACGCGATCCTCGCGAGCTGCACCGAGGAAGCCGCGCAGTTCGAGCGCTTGTACGGCGCCACACCCGGCCGCGTCGAGATCGTGCCCCCTGGTGTCGATCACGCGTTCTTCTCGCCGGGCGATCGCCGCGGCGCGCGGACCGCGCTCGGCCTCGGTGACCATCCGGTGCTGCTCTTCGTCGGGCGCATCCAGGCGCTCAAAGGGCTCGACGTCGCGGTGCGGGCGTTGGCCGCCCTCAGGCATCCCGACGCGGTGCTCGTCGTCGTCGGGGGTCCGAGCGGCCGCGCCGGCGACGAGTACCTCGGCGAAGTCGAGAAGATCGCTGCCGAGCTGGGGGTCGCCGGGCGCATCCGCTTCGTCGCGCCGCAGCCCCATCATCTGCTGTCGAGCTACTACCGCGCCGCCGACGTGTGCCTCGTGCCGAGCCGTTCCGAGTCGTTCGGGCTCGTCGCGCTCGAGGCGGCCGCCTGTGGCACGCCGGTCGTGGCGTCGGCAGTCGGCGGCTTGCGCACGCTCGTCGATCACGGCCACTCCGGCTTCCTGGTCGAGGGCCGCGACCCCGAGGTGTTCGCGTCGTACGCCGAAGAGCTGTTGACGAACGACGTGCTCGCCGCCGACATGAGCGTCGCTGCGGCGACCCGCGCGGGCCGTTACACGTGGTCGATGTCAGCCGCGCGGCTCCGGCGGCTCTACGCGGACCTCACGGTCGGCGCACTCGTCGAGTGCTCGTGACGTTCGAGCATCCGGCGACCGACGCGGAGCTCGACTTGGTCGAGGCGCGGATCGACGGGTGGCTCCAACGCCAGCTCGATGAGAACCCCATCCTCGTCGCGGTGGATCGCGGTGAGCCCGGTGAGCGCCGGTGGTACGTGCGGCTGCGCGGCGAGGAGAAGGACTTCACGACGATCTGGCTCACCCTCGGGCAGCGCACGTTGCAGTACGAGACGTACGTGATGCCCGCTCCCGAGGAGAACCACGCCGCGTTCTACGAGCATCTGCTGCGGCGCAACGCGAAGCTCGTCGGCGCGCAGTTCTGCATCGGCGGAGAGGACGCGGTGTACCTCGTCGGCGCGTTCCCGACAGGGTCGCTGGACGACGCCGAGCTCGACCGCATCGTCGGGTCGGTCTACGCCTGCGTGGAGCAGTGCTTCCGGCCGGCCCTTCGCATCGGGTTCGCCTCGCGATTCCCGTCCTGAAGCTGCTTGACGTCTCGATGCATTTCATGTCATTCTGCACTCGGCCCGAGGGCGCCGAGATCACTGGTTCGGGGAAGTCCGGTGACGCGGTGTGCCCTCGGTCCCGCGCGCTGGGGTCGTGCGCACAGTCCGCACTCTCTAACCTGCCCGTCGTGACGGCACGACTCCTCTTGGTCGGTGGTGGGCGGATGGGCGAGGCCCTGCTCGGCGGCCTCCTCGCTGCCGGCTGGGCGAAGCCCGATGAGCTGGCGGTCGTCGAGGTCGTCGCCGAGCGACGCGATGCGCTGCGTGTCGTGTTCCCCGGCGTCGACGTGCGCGACACGGTGACGGCCGCCGATGGCGCTGTCGTCGCGGTCAAGCCCAACGACGTGGTGACCGCGTGCGCGGCGCTCGCCGAGGCGGGCGTGGTGCGCGTGCTCTCGATCGCGGCCGGGGTGCCGACCGCTCGGCTCGAAGCCGGGCTCGCTCCCGGTGCCGCGGTCGTGCGAGCGATGCCGAACACTCCGGCTCTCGTGGGTGCCGGTGCCGCCGCGATCGCCGGAGGCACAGCGGCCTCGGACGACGACCTCGCGTGGGCCGAGTCGATCCTCTCGGCGGTCGGCATCGTCGTGCGGGTCGACGAGTCGCTGCTCGATGCCGTCACCGGCGTCTCGGGTTCGGGGCCGGCGTACGTGTTCCGCTTCGCGGAGGCGCTCATCGAGGCCGGCATCCAGGCCGGGCTCCCACGCGAGATCAGCGTCGCGCTCACCGAGCAGACGCTCACCGGATCGGCTCGGCTGCTCGCTTCGAGCGAGGATCCGCCCGAGGCCCTGCGCGCGGCAGTGACGTCGCCCGGGGGCACCACCGCGGCCGCACTCCGCGTGCTCGACGAGGCCGGCTGGTTCGACGCGATGGTCGCCGCGGTCGCTGCCGCGACGGCTCGCTCACGCGAGCTCGGGGCGGGCTGACCCTCCGCCGCTGCTCCGTCGCAGCTCTGTCACAAAACCGGCCCTTTTCCGGCGCGTCGCCTGTGGTTTACAGTCCGCTTCGACGCGGAGAAGGGGTTGTCCATGGCCCAGTCGGTGGCTCGAACGCGGTTCCTGACCGTGGCCGAGGTTGCGCAGAGCCTGAGGGTGTCGACGATGACGGTGTACCGCCTCGTGAAGGCGGGCGAGCTCGGCGCCACCAGGGTCGGCAAGTCGTACCGCATCAGTGAGAGCGATCTCGACCACTACTTGGCCAGTCGTTACACGCAAGCTGGCTGAAGGCCGGGGGAGCTCGGCCTCGGCCGGCTCTCGACCCTGCGGATCGGGCCGATGGTGCCGGGGGGTCACCATCGGCCCGTTTCGCGTCTCGCGGTCGCGTCATTAGCGTCGCCGTCGCATGGGCCGTCGATACGACACGGTGTCGCTTCTCACCGACTACGGGCTGACCGACGAGTTCGTCGGCGTCGTGAAGTCGGTGATCCGAGACATCGCACCGCACGTCGTCACGATCGACCTCACACACGACGTCCCGGCGTTCGACGTGCGCGCCGGCGGGCTGGCGCTCGCGCGATGCATCCCGTACGTCGCGAGCGGCATCGTCGTCGCGGTTGTCGACCCCGGCGTCGCGACCGACCGCGCGGCCGTCGCCATCGAGGTGGCCCAGGGCGAAGGCGTGCTGATCGGCCCGGACAACGGGCTCCTCGCCCCCGCCGTGGCGCTCACCGGAGGCGCGGAGCGAGCGGTCGCGCTGACGAACCCCGAGTACCAGCTGCCGGCGCCCGGCCGCACGTTCGCCGGCCGCGACGTGTTCGCTCCTGCCGCCGCGCACCTCGCGAACGGCGTCGATCTCACCGACCTCGGCGCGCTCCTCGACCCCAACCTCCTCATGCCCGCGGTGGTGCCCCTGACCCGCATCGAGGGCGACGTGGTCGTAGGCGAGGTGCTCTGGGTCGACCGGTTCGGCAACGCGCAGCTCAACGTCGATCCCGACGAGGTCGCAGAGCTCGGCGACCGGATCGCGTTGCGGGTCGGCAGCACCAGGCGTGTCGCGCGCAGAGTCGACGCGTTCGCGGCGCTCGGACCCGGCGAGCTCGGCCTCGTCGTCGACTCGTACGGACTGCTCGCGCTGTGTCTCGATCAGCGCTCCGCCGCGGACGAGCTGCAGATCGCGGCGAGCACCGAGGTTCGTCTCGCGCCACCCGACGACGGGGATGGCCCGCGGGGCACACCGGTAGCGTTCACGCGATGAGAGCCGTCACGCGATGAGGAGGGGCACCACCATCGCGTTGGGCGTGCTCCTCGCGATGATCCTCTTCGCGAGCGTGCTGCAGCTCTTCGTGCTCGCGCGCTGAGCGCGGAGCGCGCTAGCACGCGCAGCGCGATGCGGTCGCGGCTGAACTTCGAGATGCCGCCGTGCACGAGCCACGCGGCGAGCACCCACAGCACCGCACCCACCGCGAGCGCGACCGGCAGCGCCACCAGGAGCAGCCCCGTCGCTTGACCGAGCGCGATGAAGATCAGCGGGAGGATCACCGCGCCGCCGAGCTGGTTGGCCTCTTGCGAGGTGCGGGCCCGAGCGGACACGCGCACCATCACTCCGAGCCCGAGCGCCGCGACGGCTGGCGCGACCCACAGGATCATCACGCCCCACAAGCGAGTCGGGACGAAGATGCGGTGCATCACCGGCCACGCGACCGTGTTCGTGACCACCGCGAAGCAGGCGAACCCGACCCACGACACGACGACAGCGGGCACGAACGCTCCGAGCAGCTTCGCGAGGAAGAGGTCGCGGTCGCTGATCGGCAGGTGCAGCAAGCCCTCGATGGTCTTGCGCTCCTTCTCGCCCGCGAACGCGTCGGCGGCGAGGACCACAGAGACCATGAGCGGCACGATGAGGAACAGCGGTGCGAGCAGGTAGCCGTTGACCAGCACGACGAGCTGTTCGCGTTCGGGAAGTCGCCGGATCGGGCCGGCAGCGTTGCCGGGCAGCCGACCGAGGAACGAGTCGATGTTCACGTTGTGCACCGAGCGCGCCGCGAACCCGACGGCACCGGGCAGGAGCACGAACAGCATGACGGCACCAGGAGCATCGGCAGCAGGACCGCCTTCGATCGGCGCACAGCAGTGAGGTCCTTCCACATCACTGCCCGGATCGCATTCGTGTCGAGCTGCGTGCTCATCTCTCCGCCTTGCTCGCCTGGTCGTGCACGACGGCGAAGTACACGTCCTCGAGGGTTGGGGGCATCGGCACCGCGCCGTACACGGGCACCTCGCCCGAGGTGAGCGAGGCGACGACGCGGGGGATGACCGCGCGCTCGTTCACCGTCACGACCGCGCCGCTCCCCGTCGATCGCACCGTGAGCACCCCTGGCGCGGCGGCGAGCATCGCGACGAGCGCGTCGTCGGCCGGTGCACCGAGATCGAGGTTCACATCGAGGCCCTTCCAGATCTCGCCGGCGAGCTCGGCGGGTGTGCCGAACGCGAGGAGGTGACCGCGGTCGAGCACCGCCATGCGGTGCGCGAGCCGTCCCGCCTCACCGAGGAAGTGCGTGCACAGCACGACCGTGCGGCCGTGCTCTTCGGCGAGGGTGCCGATGAGGTCGATGACGTCGCGCGTGGCATCGGGGTCGAGGCCCGACGTCGGCTCGTCGAGGAAGAGGATGTCGGGATCGTGGAGCAGCGCGCGTCCGAGCGCGACGCGCTTGCGCTGACCCGTCGAGAAGCCCTGCACCCGATGGTCGGCGCGATCGGCCATCCCGAACCGCTCGAGCATCGCGGTCGCCTTCGTCCCCGCGTCGGTCTTGTTCATCCCCCGGATCCGGCCCGTGACGACGAGGTTCTCCCACGCGGTCAGCCGATCGTCGAGGCCCGCGTTCTCGGTGAGGACCCCGGTTCGCCGCCGCACCTCGTTGCCGTCCAGAGCGGGGTCGATGCCGAGCACTCGGCTCGATCCGCGGTCGGGGGCGAGGACGCCGTTCAACAGTCGAACGGTCGTGGTCTTGCCGGCGCCATTCGGCCCGAGCACCGCGAGCACCTCGCCGGGCGCCGCCTCGAGCGTGAGGTCGACGAGAGCGAGCTGGCCGTTGAACGACCGGGTGAGGCCGTCGGCGACGATCGCGCTCGCAGCGGAGCGTCCCACGGTCACTGCAGCAGTCTTACGCTCGGCCCGGCTACGCGAGGCGCAGGTGCAGGAACGCAGGGAACGTCTCGAGGATCTCGGCGAGGAGCTCGTTGCACCTCGGCCACTGCGGGCGGCGCCGCCTCGGCTGCCAGGGTCGATGACGGGGGAAGCACCGCGACGAGCAACGAGCTCGGCGACGGTCGGCGCCGGTACCGGTGTCGTCGAGGGAGTCGGCGCGGCTGTGGTCGGGGGCGGCGGCGGGGGAGGTGGCGGTGCCGCGGTGGTCGGGGCTGCGGTGGTCGCAGGAGCGGTCAGCGGCGCGGCAGTGACCGGAGCCGCGGTCGTCGGGGGCGCGGTGGGCGGCGGTGCTTGCAGCGGGACCGGTGCCGCAGTCGTCGGAGGAGGTGGAGGAGGAGGCGCCGCACCGTCGCCGGCGACGGCCATGAACCGATGCGTGGTGAAGAGCTTCCCGTTCGGGTCGCGGCCCACGCAGACTCCGACCCGCGTGTACTGCGGATCGACGAGGTTCGCGTAGTGGCCGGGGCTCGCGACGAATGCGTCGAAGAGGGAGTCGACGGTGCCGCCCATCCCCACGTTCTCGCCGCCTTTGCGCCACTTCGACGAGACCGAGGCGATCGCCGCGGCCAGGTTCGGATCGTGCGAGATGGCGCCCGCAGCGATCATCTGGTCGTTCCAGGTGCACGCGGTCGCCGCGAGTGCGGCGTCGGGTGTCAGGGCGGCGAGGCCCTTCGAGGCGCGCAGCGCGTTGATCTTCGACACGAACGTCGCCTCGTCGGCAGGCGAGGCCGCGCCCGCGGCCGCGGTGCCCACCGCCAGCAGCCCGGCCGTGAGCATCACCGCCAGTGCGGCCGAGGTGAGAGCCCGCGCGATGTGACGCACGGAGTCCCTTCGGCACGTCCGAGGGGGCCACTTGAGCCGAACCTGAGTACGCTCGCCGGGCCGTGAAAGGCCGGCGGCTCTGCCGACGGCCAGTGCGTTACGGGGGGCTTCGCACGTGAACTTGGCCGAGATCATCGAGCCGCATGCCGACGAGGCCGTCGCCCTCGTGAGCAGGGGCGCGCCGACGACGTACGGGGAGCTCCGTCAGCAGGTTGCGGCCGTTCGAGGCGGCCTCGTCGGGCGGGGGCTCGGCCCCGGTGATCGGGTCGGCCTGCTGTGCGCGAACAACCCGACGTTCGTCATCTCGTACCTCGCCGTGCTCGGGATCGGCGGCGTCGTGGTCCCCCTGAACCCGCTCAGCCCGGCTCCCGAGCTCGTCCGCGAGATCGCGTCGGTCGAGACGGTCGCGGTGATCGTCGGACCGGCTGGCCGCGCGAGCTGGGGCGACGTCGACCGCGCCGACGTGCCGTCGGTCCGGCTCGTCATCGGCACCGCCGGCCATCCGTTCACCGATGCCGCGACGTTCGAGGACCTGCTCACCGCCGACCCGGCGCCTGTGGCCTCGCGCGCGGCGGACGACCTCGCCGCTCTGCTCTTCACGAGCGGCACCGCGGGCTCCGCGAAGGCGGCGATGCTCACGCACGGCAACCTGCGGTCGAACCTCGAGCAGGTCCAGGCGCAACCCGGCCGAGGGCTCCGGGCCGACGACGTCGTGCTGGGTGTCCTTCCCCTGTTCCACATCTTCGGGATGAACGTGGTGCTCGGCCTCGCGCTGTACTGCGGCGCGTCGGTGGTGCTCGTCGAGCGCTTCGATCCCGCGACCGCGCTCGAGACGATCGAGACGCGCGGCGTGACGGTGATCTCGGGAGCGCCGCCGATGTGGACCGCGTGGGCGACGCTGCCGGGTGTCAGCCCGTCCGCGTTCTCGTCGGTGCGCATCGCGTCGACGGGCGCGGCGAAGATGCCCGAGGACCTCTCGCGCCTGTTCCAGTCGCGCTTCCACCTCGAGCTCCTCGAGGGCTACGGCCTGACCGAGGCGTCGCCGGTCGTCACTGCGTCACCTCCGGGCGAGTCCCGGGTCGGCTCGATCGGCTTGCCGCTGCCCGGTCTCGACGCTCCGGCTCGTCGACCATGACGGCGACGACGTGCTCGCGGGGGACTCGGGTGAGATCTGGGTGAAGGGCCCGAACGTGTTCGGCGGCTACTGGCACGACGAGGAAGCCACCAAGCGGGCGCTCACCGACGACGGGTGGCTTCGCACCGGCGATGTCGCGGTCGCCGACGACGAGGGATACCTCTATCTCGTCGATCGGGCGAAGGACCTCATCATCGTGTCGGGCTTCAACGTGTATCCCGCGGAAGTCGAGGAGATCATCAGCCAGTACCCCGGCGTCGAGGACGTCGCCGTCGTCGGCAGCCCCCATCCCTCGACCGGTGAGGCGGTGAAGGCATTCGTGGTCGCTTCAGCCGACACGTCGGTGGACGAGGAGGCGATCATCGAGCACTGCCGGCACTCGCTCGCCCGGTACAAGTGCCCGACGAAGGTGATGTTCGTCGACGTGCTACCCAAGGGCTGGGGAGGGAAGGTCCTCCGCCATGCGCTCCGTTGACGCTGACGACCCGACCGCGCCTGAGCCGCCGTCGGTCTCCGGACGTCGAGGCGCGGACGTCGCGACGAGGAAGCCGGCGAAGAGCACTGTCACGCCGATCGTCAAGGTGACGGCGAACGCCTTGGACGCGCCGAGCCGTCCGTTCAGCAGCCCACTCGCGCCGAGGATGAGCGTGCCCGCCGCGATCAGTGCGTTGCCCACCGCGAGCCGCTTCGGATGCGCGGCGAGGCCGCGCCCGCGCGTGCGTTCGCGTCCGCCCACGACCCGCCAGAGCGACAGGACCGCTCCGCCGAACACGACGAGCGCGCCTCCTGCCGACCCGACCGCAGCCAAGATGCGCGGCAGCGGCCCGAACACCTCGCTCCCCGTCGGGAGGTCGGTGCCCGAGATCGGGGCCTTCAGCGGCGCGACGACCATCACCCCGGCCGCGAAGAACGCCGCGCATGTGAGGCTCGAGCGCGACGCGGTCGCCGGTGCGCTGACCGGCGAACAGGTACACCGTCCCGAGGGCGAGGTAGGGCACGTTCAAGATCGCGCCGAAGAGGAAGAAGACGCGGAACGTCGGACCTGTGAAGCCCGCCGATGATCCGAGCCAAAGGGCGCTCGAGGCGATCGCGAACATGCCGAGAGCGACCGTCCACGCCAGGTCGTGGCGCCGCCGCCGGCTGAGCCACCGGTCGAGGGTGCAGAACGTGAATGCCACGGCGACGAGCGTCGCAGCGGCCGCGAGCGCGGCCTGGGCGGTGACCACGAGACGGCAGCGTATGGGGCTGCGAGGACCCCGAGGTCGCAGCGCGAGGGGCTTTGTGAACTCGCGCACGTGGGCGTACCCTGCCTCCGGCATGGCTGACCGAGCGCGCCGGCGCATTCCCGAGGCCACGGTCGCCCGGCTTCCGGTCTACGTGCGGATCCTGCTCGAGGTCGCCGAGTCGAGGACCGCGACGATCTCGTCCGAGCGGCTCGCCGAGATGGCCGGCGTCAACGCCGCGAAGGTGCGCAAGGACCTCTCCTACCTGGGCTCCTACGGCACCCGAGGAGTCGGGTACGACGTGGAGTACCTCCTCTTCCAGATGAGCCGCGAGCTCGGCCTGACCCACGACTGGCCGGTCGTCATCGTCGGGGCGGGCAACCTCGGTCACGCGCTGGCCAACTACGGCGGATTCGACGAGCGGGGCTTCCCCGTCGCCGCGATCGTCGACATCGACGAGGCGAAGGTCGGCACGAAGGTGGGAGCGGCCAAGGTCCGCCACCTCGATGACCTGCCCGACATCGTCGGAGCCCTGTCGGACGTGATCGGCATCATCGCGACCCCGGCGGCGGGAGCCCAAGAGGTCGCCGATCGGCTCGTGGCCGCCGGAGTCACGTCGATCTTGAACTTCGCGCCTGCGGTGCTCACGGTGCCCCGGGGCGTGTCGCTGCGGAAGGTCGACCTCGCGGTCGAGCTGCAGATCCTCAGCTTCTATCAGCAACGTCGCGGTGGCGACCGGATCGCGAGCGCGTAGGCAGACCTAGAGTGAACCCGTGTCGGTAGTCGTCATCGGTCTGAACCACCGCATCGCTCCGCTCGACATCCTCGAGCGCACGAGCGTCGACGGTGCGAGCCTGCCCAAGGCGCTCGACGACCTCTGCTCCCGGCCGAACATCACCGAAGCCGTGCTTGCTGTCGACGTGCAACCGCACCGAGGTGTACGTCGTTGCCGAGCGCTTCCACGGCGCGTACTCCGACGTGCGCGACTTCATCGCGCAGCACGCAGGCCTCGCGCCTGAGGCCCTCACGTACCACCTCTACAGCCACTTCGACGAGGGCGCGGCGAACCACCTCTTCGCGGTGGCGGCGGGTCTCGACTCCGCCGTGCTCGGCGAGAGCGAGATCCTCGGGCAGGTCCGCGACGCGTGGGAGGCAGCGAAGGGCCATGGCTCGGCTCGAGCCACGCTCAACGCGCTGTTCCGGCATGCGCTCGAGGTCGGCAAGCGAGTGCGCACCGAGACTGGGCTCTCGCGTCACACCGCGTCGGTGTCGATGGCTGCGGTCGCGATGGCCGACGACGCGCTGGGCGGTCTCACCGGTCGACGCGTGCTCGTGCTCGGTGCGGGCGACATCGGCGAGGGGATGGCGGTCGCGCTCGCCGACTCGGGTGTGGCCGAGGTGCTCGTTGCGAACCGCACGTTCGATCGGGCCGATCACCTCGCGACGCGGCTCGGCGGTCGTCCGGTTCGGTTGCTCGAGCTGGCCGACGCCCTCACCGAGGTCGACGTGCTGCTCACCTCGACCGGTGCTCGTTCGATCCTGGTCGAGCATGCCGACCTCGCGCCCGTGATGGCGGCGAGGCCGAATCGCCCGCTGCTCGTCGTCGACGTCGCGGTGCCTCGCGACGTCGATCCCGGCGTCGCGTCGATCCCCGGTGTCACGCTCCTCGACATCGACGACCTGCGAACGTTCGCCGACCGGGGCATCCAAGAGCGTCGCAACGAGATCCCGGCAGCGCAGGGCATCGTCGACGACGAGGTCGGGCGCTGGATCGATCACTCGACTGCACGCGAGGTCGCGCCGCTCATCGCCGCGATGCGCGAGTGGGCCGACGGCGTCCGCGAAGGCGAGATCGATCGAGCGAAGGCGCGGCTCGAGGCCCTCGAACCGAAGCAGCGCGAGGCGGTCGAGGCCATCACCCGCGGCATCGTCGCGAAGCTGCTGCACGAGCCGACTGTGCGCTTGAAGGAGGTCGCCGGAACCCCGCGGGGCGAGCGGCTCTCCGAAGCGCTGCGCGACCTCTTCTCGCTGTAGGCATCGGCGCGCCGTGCGGGTGCGGATCGCGACGCGCGGGAGCCCCCTTGCTCGCTGGCAAGCCGAACACGTGGGTGCGCTGCTGCGCGCCGACGACGCGTCGATCGACGTCGAGCTCGTGATCGTCGAGACGCTCGGGGATCGCACGCGCGACCGGCCGATCCACGAGCTCGGCGGGCAGGGCGTGTTCGTCAAGGAGGTGCAGTCCGCCGTGCTCGAAGGGCACGCGGACGTCGCGGTGCACTCCGCGAAGGACCTTCCGTCGATGCCCGCACCGGGACTCGTCATCGCCGCGGTCCCCGAGCGGGGAGACCCCCGCGACGCGCTCGTCGGCAGCGCTCTCGCCGATCTCGGGCAGGGGGCGACCGTCGCGACCGGATCCGTGCGCCGCCGCGCGCAGCTCGCGCACCTTCGCCCCGACCTCGAGTTCGTCGAGCTCCGCGGCAACATCCAGACCCGCCTGTCGAAGGTGCCGACCGACGGTGCCCTCGTGATGGCGGTTGCCGCGCTCGACCGGCTCGGCCTCGGCGCGCAGATCGCACAGGCCCTCGACCCGAGTGTGATGCTGCCGCAGGTCGCGCAAGGCGCGCTCGCGGTCGAGTGCCGCGCCGACGATGCCGTGACCCACGAGCTGCTGTCCCACATCGAGCACACGCCGAGTCGTCTCGCGGTCGATGGCGAGCGCGCGTTCCTCGCCGCGCTCGGAGGCGGCTGCGACCTTCCCGTCGGCGCGCACGTCGTCGCGGTCGACGAAGGGTGGCGGTGCGAGGGCCTCGTCGCCGACCTCGCTGGGACGACCGTGCTGCGCCACGCGGAGGTCGGGACCGATCCGACCGCGTTGGGGGCTCTCGTCGCGCAGGTGCTGCTCGACGAACGGGGAGGTTCGGCCCTCCTGGCCCTGTCCTAGATGACACAGCCGTAGCATCGCCGCATGGCCGAGCAGCTCACCGGAGAGGTGACCGAGCTCCTGCAGGAGCTCATCCGCAACCAGTGCGTCAACGATGGCAGTCCCGAGTCCGGCGAGGAGGAGCGGAGCGCGACCTTGCTCCGGGACTACCTCGAGGGCACGGGGCTCGACTTCACGAGCTTCGAGTCCCTGCCGGGGCGACGCTCGCTCGTCGCTCGCATCGAAGGCAGCGACCCAGCTGCGCCGTCGCTCTGCCTGATGGGCCACACCGACGTCGTGCCGGTGACCGCCAGTGGCTGGTCGCGCGATCCGTTCGGCGGTGAGCTCGTGGACGGGGAGGTGTGGGGCCGCGGCGCGATCGACATGCTGAACCTCACGGCGTCGATGGCGGTCGCCACCAAGCACCTCGCCCGCACGGGCTTTCGCCCGAAGGGCACGTTGCTCTACTTCGCCGTCGCCGATGAGGAGGCGGGCGGTCACTGGGGGGCAGAGTGGGCACTCGATCACGAGCGTGACGCTGTCGCTGCCGACTACGTCGTGACCGAGTCGGGTGGGCTCGTGATGGACACGCACTCGGGTCAGCGGGTGACGATCACCGTCGCCGAGAAGGGCGTCATGTGGCGGCGCCTGCGCGTGCGCGGCACGCCGGGCCACGGGTCGGCGCCGTTCGGGGCCGACAATGCGCTCGTGAAGGCCGCCGAGGTGGTGCGCCGGCTGGCGGCCTACGAGCCCCGCGCGCAGATCCTCGACCTCTGGGAGAACTACGTCGACGCGTTCGACCTCACCGATGCCGAGCGCAAGGCACTTCGCGATCCCGACACGGTGATGCAGGCCTGCCGCGACCTCTCCGACCAAGGCATCGCCAAGCTCGCCCACGCGTGCACGCACACGACGTTCTCGCCCAACGTCGCCCACGGCGGCGTGAAGACGAACGTGATCCCGGACGTCGTCGACCTCGACATCGACATCCGAGTGATGCCAGGTGAGACCGACGAGGAGGTGCGCAAGCACATCGACACCGCACTCGGCGATCTGAGCAGCGAGGTCGAGCTCACCATCCTGCAGTCAGGTGAGTACACGAGGTCGCCGGTCGACACACCGCTCTATGGCGCGCTCGAGAAGGTCGCGCAGCGGGTGTACCCGCAGGCGACGTTGATGCCGGTGATGACCGTCGGCGGCACCGACGCGCGCTTCTACCGGAACACGGGCGCGCTCGCGTACGGGTTCGGTCTGATGAGCCCCGACGTCACGTACCAGAAGTTCCGCTCGCGCTTCCACGGCAACGACGAGCGCGTCGACGTCGAGTCGTTGCGGCTCACGACCGACTGCTGGCTGTCGTTGTGCCAAGACGTGCTCGGGTGAGACCGGTCGGCCCGCTCGCCGGACGACGGGTCGTCGTGACGAGAGCGACCGAGCAAGCGGGTGACCTCGTCGAGCGCTTGCAGATCCTCGGTGCCGAACCGATCGAGGTGCCGCTCATCGCGGTCGTCGACGCGTCGGATGGTGGTGCCGCGCTCCGCGCCGCACTCGAGACGCCGCCCGACTGGATCGTGGTGACGTCCGCGAACGGTGCCGCCCGTGTCCTCGACGCGATGCCCGAGCCGTGCCGTGAGTCGTCTCGCTTCGCCGTCGTCGGTCCGATGACCGCGTCGGTGCTCGAGCGCGCCGGCGTGCAGCCCGCCCTGATCCCGACGCGGTTCGTCGCGGAGAGCCTCGTCGAGGTGTTTCCGATCGGCTCGGGGCGTGTGGTCGTCGCGCAGGCGGCCGGTGCGCGGTCGGTCGTCGCCGACGGCGTCGCCGCGAAGGGCTGGCAGGTCGACGTCGTCGAGGCCTACCGCACGATCCCGGTGACTCCGCGGCCGGAGGCGCTCGCCGCGGCGAAGGCGAGCGACGCCATCCTCTTCACGTCGGCCTCGACCGTGAGGTCCTTCGTCACCGCGGCGGGCGCCGATGCCGTGCCGCCAGTCGTCGTGTGCATCGGTCCGATCACAGCGGCCGCGGCCACCGACGCGGGGATCGCGGTGACGGCAGTGCCCGACGAGCACACGATCCCGGCGATGGTCGCTGCGCTCGCCGATGCCCTCCAGCCGTAGGATTCGAAGGTGACCTTCCCCGCTCGCCGTCCCCGCCGGTTGCGGCGCACTCCCGCGCTCCGCCGGCTCGTCGCGGAGGCGCAGCTGCAGGTCGACGACCTCGTCGCCCCCCTGTTCGTCCGTGAAGGCATCGACGAACCGCAGCCGATCCCCTCGCTGCCCGGCGTCGTCCAGCACACGCGTGAGTCGTTGCGCAAAGAGGTGCGTGAGCTCGCGGATCTCGGCATCCCCGCGGTCGTGCTCTTCGGCGTGCCGTCGCACAAGGACGCGACTGGCAGCCAGGCGTGGGCGGACGACGGCATCGTGCAGCTCGCGCTCCGCGACCTTCGCGACGAGATGGGCGATCGCATCGTCCTCATCGCCGACCTGTGCCTCGACGAGTACACCGACCACGGCCACTGCGGCGTGCTCACCCCGTCGGGTGAGGTCGACAACGACCAGACGCTGACCTTGTACGCGAAGACCGCGATCGCGCAGGCCGCGGCGGGCGCCGACGTCGTCGCACCGAGCGGGATGATGGACGGCCAGGTGCATGCGATCCGCACTGCGCTCGACACGCGCGGCTACGAGAGCACGGCGATCCTGGCCTACTCGGCCAAGTACGCGTCGGCGCTGTACGGCCCGTTCCGCGATGCGGTCGACGTGCACATCGCCGGCGGTGGTGATCGCAAGGGCTACCAGCAGGACTGGCACAACGGCCGCGAGGCACTCGAAGAGGTGCGCCTCGACATCGCTGAGGGCGCGGACATCGTGATGGTGAAGCCGGCGCTCGCCTATCTCGACGTCATCGCCGCCGTGCGCGCCGAGGTCGACGTGCCGGTCGCGGCGTACCACGTGTCGGGTGAGTACGCCATGATCAAAGCCGCCGCCGAGAACGGATGGATCGACGGAGACGCGGTCGCGGTCGAGCACGTCACTGCGATCAAGCGCGCCGGCGCCGACATCATCCTCACGTACCTCGCGCGCGAGCTTGCCGAGCGCCTGTGAGATGACCGACACCAACGAGGAGTGGTTCGAGCGCGCACAGGCAGTCATCCCCGGCGGCGTGAACTCGCCGGTGCGCGCATTCCGCTCCGTCGGTGGATCGCCCTACTTCGTCGCACGCGCCGAGGGCGGGTACGTGTGGGACGTCGAGGGCAAGCGCTACACGGACTTCGTGCAGAGCTACGGCGCGATCATCCTCGGCCACGCGCACCCGAAGGTCGTCGAGGCGATCCGGAAGGCGGCCGGTCGACGGCACCTCCTACGGCGCGCCCACGGCGCGCGAGGTGCTGCTCGCAGAGGCGATCTGCGAACGGGTGCCGAGCTGCGAGAAGGTGCGAATGGTCAACAGCGGCACCGAGGCGACGATGACCGCGCTTCGCGTCGCGCGTGGCTTCACCGGCAAGCAGAAGGTCGTGAAGTTCGCGGGCAACTACCACGGCCACGCCGACGCGCTGCTCGCGGCCGGCGGCAGTGGCGTCGCGACGCTCGGGCTCTCGGGCTCCGCCGGCGTGCCCACATCGGCGGTCGCGCAGACGGTCGTGGTGCCGTACAACGAGGTGCCCGACCTCGACGACGACGTCGCGTGCGTCATCGTCGAGCCCGTCGCCGCGAACATGGGTCTCGTCGCGCCGGCCCCGGGGTTCCTCGAAGGCTTGCGGAAGGCATGCGACGCGGCGGGCACGCTGCTCGTGTTCGACGAGGTCATCACCGGGTTCCGCCTCGGCGCCGGCGGCGCCCAGCAGCACTACGGCGTCACGCCCGACCTCACGTGCTTCGGGAAGGTCATCGGCGGCGGGCTTCCCGTCGGCGCGTTCGGGGGCCGCGCGGAGGTGATGGAGGTGCTCGCGCCGCTGGGCCCCGTCTACCAAGCGGGCACGCTCTCGGGAAACCCTCTCGCCACGGCAGCAGGTCTCGCGGTGCTCGACGAGCTCGACGAAGGCGTCTACATGATGATGGAGGGACGAGCGGCGCAGCTCGCCGGATGGCTGCGCGACGTGATCAGCGAGGCCGGTCTGCCGATCTCGGTCCCGGTCGTCGGCCCCCTCATCGGCCTCCGCTTCTCGTCGGAGCCGGCCGTCGACTACGACACCGCGAAGCAGACCGACGAGAGGTGCTACGCGGCGTTCTTCCACGCGATGCTCGACCGTGGGGTGGCGTTTGCTCCAGGGCCATACGAGGTCGCGTTCCCGAGCATCGCCCATTCGAAGGAAGAGCTCGAGCGCGTCGCCGATCTCGCGAGCGCTGCCGCGCAAGAGGTGGCCGCCGCGGCCTGATTTCGCACTGACTACGGTGCGACCATGGCTGCCCCCCAAAGCGACGCCCTCGTCCTCTTCGGCATCACTGGCGACCTGGCGAAGAAGAAGCTGCTGCCTGCCGTCTACCACCTCGCGGCGCGCGATCGGCTGCCGGGGAACGTGATCGGTGTGGCTTCGCGCGAGCTCGCCGAGGGCGCGCTCGAGCAGCGGTTCCGTGACGCCGTCAGCGCAGTCGAGTCCAATCCCGACGAGGACGTCATCGAGAACGTGCTCAAGCGCCTGAAGTACGTCTCGGGCGACTACCGCGAGCAGTCGACGTTCGAGAAGCTCAAGGAGGCGCTGGAGGCCAGTCAGTATCCGCTCTACTTCCTCGCGATCCCGCCGAGCCTCTTCGACGACGTCTCACAAGGGCTCGCGACGCAGGGCATCAACAGGAACGGTCGTGTCGTCGTCGAGAAGCCGTTCGGTCGTGACCTCGAGTCGGCCGAAGAGCTCAACGCGATCCTGCACAGCGCGTTCGACGAGAGCGCGATCTACCGCATCGACCACTTCCTCGGGAAGGAGTCGGTCGAGAACCTGCTCGTCTTCCGCTTCGCGAACTCGTTGCTCGAGCCGGTGTGGAACAACCACTACATCAACTCGGTGCAGATCACGATGGCCGAGGCGTTCGGCGTCGAGGGCCGCGGCAAGTTCTACGAAGAGGTCGGCGCGCTGCGTGACGTCGTGCAGAACCACCTGCTGCAGGTGATGGCTCTGCTCGCGATGGATCCGCCGGTCGACGCGAGCGCGCAGAGCCTCGGCGACGAGAGGGTCAAGCTGTTCAAGCAGGTGCGCGCGGTCGATCCGGCAGAGGCGGTGCGAGGGCAGTTCCGCGGCTACGTCGACGAGGACGGCGTGCGACGCCGGCTCCGACACCGAGACCTTCGTCGCCCTCCGCCTCTGGATCGACTCGTGGCGCTGGGCCGGCGTGCCGTTCCTGATCCGCACAGGCAAGTCGCTCGCCGGCACCGCGCTCGAAGCGGTGGTCGAGTTCAAGCGCGCCGCCGCGGCTGTTCTTCAAGCAGCCCGGCATGCCGATGCCCGACCCGAACCACCTGCGCTTCCGGCTGGGCAAGAACGACGGCATCACGTTGCATCTGCAAGCAAAGACACCCGGCGAGAGGATGGTCACGCGGCAGGTCGACCTGCAGGTGAACTACGAGCAGGTGTTCGGCGCCCGCCAGGAGGCCTACGAGCGGCTCATCGACGACGCGATCGCCGGTGATCAGCACGCGATTCGGCCGCGAGGACAGCCTGATCGAGCAGTGGCGCATCATCGACCCGTTGCTGCAACATCCCGATCCCGTGCACCTCTACACGAGGGGCACCTGGGGTCCCGAGGCCGCGTCCCGACTCGCGGCAAACCGGCAGCAGCTGGTACGAGCCGATCGTCTAGCCGACAGCTACTTGTCGGGGTAGACGCGGACGATCGCGGCAGCCGCCTTGTACGCGGCCTCCGCCGGCCCGAGCTCGTCGGGCCGCAGCAGGTTCGCCATGATGCGCAGCACCCACTCCATCAGCGTGCGGCTGCGCATGCCGACGCGCGTGAGCTCGCGCATGAGCGCGGGCCGGCCGATGACTTGCGCGAACAGCCGCGCCACCTTGAAGTAGAGGCCGTACTCGGCGTCGAGGAGCTTGGCGTACTGCTGCACGGCGAGCCCGTCGCCGGTCTCCAACGCCTCGTGCAGCACCTGCGCCGCGAGCCGGCCGGTCTCGTAGGCGTAGTCGATGCCTTCGCCGTTGAACGGGTTGACGAACCCCGCGGCGTCGCCGACGACCAGGAACGTCGGGCCGACCTTGGGGCCGACCGAGCCGCCCATGGGCAGCCGACCACCCGTCGGCTCACCGCACGAGCGGTCCGCGGAGATCTCCCAGTACGCCGGCGCGGTCGCGACGTACTCGTTCAGGAGGTGCGTCGTGTTCACGCTGCGGTAGTCGCGGAACGTCGACAGCAGCCCGACGCCGACGTTCACCGTGCCGTCGCCCACAGGGAAGATCCACCCGTAGCCGGGCAGCGTGTTGCCGTTGCGGTCCTTCACGTCGAGCGCGCTCTCGATCCACGGGTCCGCGTGCAGGGGGCTCTCGTAGTAGCCGCGGATCGCCATCCCCTGCGGGTACGAGCGATCTCGCGACGTGCCGATGGCGCGACCGAAGCGCGAGTTCGCACCGTCGGCGACCACCACGTACTTCGCGCGCACCTCTCGTCCGTTGACGATTGCGCCGCGCACGAGGCCGCTGTCGAGGATCGGTGCGGTCGCCTCGGCGTCCTGCCAGACGGTCGCCCCGGCCTTCACCGCGTTGTCGGCGACCATCTGGTCGAGGTCGCGACGGCGCACGACGTACCCGAACGACGGCAGGTCGGGGTGCTCGGGCCACTCGAGCTCGAGCGTGATGCCGTGCGCGAGCGCGCGGAGGCCGTTGAAGCGATGGAAGTCGGCTGAGTCTGCTCGCCGAGCCCCATGTCGTGGAGCTGCCGCACCGCTCGGGGCGTGAGCCCATCACCGCACGTCTTCTCGCGCGGGAACGTCTTCTTCTCGACGACGAGGACGTCGTGGCCCGCCGACGCGAGCCAGTACGCGGCCGCGGCGCCCGACGGGCCACCGCCGACCACGAGCACCTCGTGTTGTCCGGCCGCGTGGCGGCCGGCTGTGTGACGGCCGCCCGTGCCCGACATCAGGACCCGGCAGCGGCGCCGCCGGCCCCCTCGGTCGTGCACTGCGGGGGCACCGGGTCCTGGCCGGACAGCACCACCCGCTCGTAGCAGACGACGTCGTTGATCTCTTGGTCCGTGAGGATCTGGCCCCACGCGGGCATGCCCGCCTTGCCGACGCGCTGGCCGCCGGGGCGGTTCGGGTTCCCGTAGGGCTTGCCGATGTAGGGCTCGGAGCCCGACTTCACGAACGCGATGTGGTCCTTGATGTCAGGGAAGGTCTGCAGCACCGAGCCGCCGTTCAGCTGGAAGCCGATGCCTCCCGCCGAGTCGCCGGCGCCGGTGGGGAGGTGGCACGACGCGCAGTTCGCGGTGTAGAGCGCCTGGCCAGCCGCCAGAGGGCCGGTCACGGCCTGGGTCGGAGGCGTGAGCGACCACTGGTAGAGGAACGCCCAGAGGGGGAGCAGCGCGACGACGGGGATGGCCCAGAACGGGATGCGCTTGCGGCGGAGCGCGGCCTCGACGTAGGGCGGCGGGGGCTTGGGCGGCGGGGCCACCACGGCAGGTGCCGCCGCGGGCGCAGGCGCGGGCGCCGGTGTCGCGGCGCGCGGCCGCGGGTTGCACGTCGGTGGAGGGCGCCGCGGGCGGTGCTGCCCCGCGCCTGCGTCGCCGGTCGACAGCCCCAGTGCTTCGCGCCGCTCTCGCGAGCGTCGAAGCAAGTGCTCGGGGATCTCGGTCACTGCACCCTCCGCGGGCCCGGTTGCGGGGACGTCGTCTGGACCGGACGACAATTCGGCGGCGAATCGGCGGTCACCTTAGGCGGCACACAGGCCCTGAGTGGAACCGGACGGCACCGTGACGCACGCCGATGGCCGGTGGTCGTTTCGCGAGAGAGGCGTGCTAGAACGACGACTGCTTCGAGTTCGCCGGCGCCTTTTGCTCCGCGGCAGTCGCCCCTTTGGACGCCTGTGGCGCTGGGGTAGAGTGGTTGTGCATCCGTTCACGAGCGCCCTCCGCAGAGGGCGGTGAGGAGGTGGTGAGGGTCCGTGGTCGCGTTGGTCGTGTCCCTCATCCTCACCTTTGCGATGGCCGGGGCGTTGTTCGCTTACGGCAGCAAGCGGCCGGTCGGGAAGCCGCGTCACTTGGGGCGAGGCGCTCCTCGGCGGCACCTACGTCTACGCGCTGATCTTCCTGATGTACGGCGTCGTGCCGCACCAGTGGCTCACGTTCGCCGACACCACGTTGAAGATGCGCAAGGACGCCATCCTCGCCGGGCCCGGCTCGAAGGGTGCGATGACGTGGCTGCCCGTTCAGCATCACGAAGCAGACCGTGCGCGACATGGTCGTCGTGGTGATCTACCTCCTGTTCTTCGGCGCCATGATCGCCGCTTGGTCCTTGTGGCAGAACCGGGGCAAGGCCAAGCCCGTCGCGATCGAGACGTCGACGTACGGCCGTCCGCTGGTGAAGGCGAGGTAGCGATGGCACGCACCGACGCCAACCCGCCGATGCCCGAGTTCCGCGACGACTACACGCTCGTCGAGGTCGACGCGGACTACCTCGCGAAGGCGGTCAAGCCGAAGCAGTTCATCCACATCGACCAGTCCGAGTGCATCATGTGCGAGGGCTGCGTCGACATCTGCCCGTGGAAGTGCATCCACATGGTGTCGCCGTCGGCGATCGACGAGGCCGACAACACCGAGCTTCCCGGCAGCGATCCCGGCGACCACGTCGTGTTCCTCATCGACGACGACGTGTGCACACGATGCGCGCTCTGCGTCGACCGGTGCCCGACCGGCGTCATCATCATGGGCAAGGTCGGCGTCCCCGACAACGATGGTGACCCGCACATGCGTGACAGCAATCACGGCTACGCCTACGGCATGCGGTTCTAGGAGCGCTCGTGGCCAAGACAGTCGACGACAAGCCAGGGCTCGGGGCGAAGATGCACGAGGCGACCACGAAGATGGTCTCCACCGTGCAGGGCTCCCAGGCCTGGAACTCGATCTTCCGACCGGGCTCGATCTTCCGGAAGGGCTACACCGACAGCCCCCGGAACCGGTCCTACGTGATCATGAACTCGGTGCTGTACCACCTGCACCCGGTCAAGGTGAAGCGCCACGCGGTCAAGGTGAGCTACACGCTCTGCCTCGGCGGCCTCTCGCTTCTTCCTCTTCATCCTGCTCACGGTCACCGGCATCTTCCTGATGTTCTTCTACCGGCCGACGACCGCGCAGGCCTGGAACGACATCTACGCGCTGCAGACCTCGGTGACCTTCGGGCTCATGGTGCGCAACATGCATCGATGGGCCGCGCACCTCATGGTGCTGTCGGTCTTCCTGCACATGGCGCGCGTCTTCTACCACGGCGCCTACAAGCCGCCCCGAGAGTTCAACTGGGTGATCGGCGTGATCCTGCTCACGCTCACCCTGCTGCTGTCGTTCACCGGTTACCTGCTCCCGTGGGATCAGCTCGCCCTGTGGGCGGTCACGGTGGGCACGAACATGATCGGGTACTCACCGGTGTTCGGTGATCAGATCCGATTCGTGCTGTTAGGTGGCGTCGAGATCGGTCCCGAGACGCTGCTGCGTTGGTACGTGCTCCACGTCCTGATGTTCCCGTTCATCACCGTCATCTTCATGGCCGTCCACTTCTGGAGGGTTCGCAAGGATGGCGGCATCTCCGGTCCGCTGTAGGTCCGTCGTGCAGCGCGAGGTCACCCCATGACCGAGATCCCCGAACACCTTCGCAAGCGGGCCGAAGAGGCTCGAGCCAAGGCCGCCGCGGCGTCGGGCGGCACGCCCGCCGAACCCGCCGCGCCCGCCGCGCCCGCCGCACCGAGCGAGCCGGCCGCAGCCGCCGACGCACCGCCGGCCGATCCGGCGCGAGTCGCGCATCCCCGCCCACCTCCTCGAGCGCAGCAAGGCTGCACGGGCGCAAGGCCGAGGGCGCGCCCACCGAGGTCGCCGTGCCGGCAGGCGTGGCCGCCGCGGCCGCGGGCACCGCGGTCGCGACTGCACCGCCTCCCGTCGCTGCCGGGCCCGGCGGCCACACGCAGCGGCTGCTCACCGTCGTCAAGGCCGGCTCGATCCAGGACGTGAAGGCGACACCGGTCGACAAGGTGCACGTGTGGCCGCACCTGCTGCTGATCGAGTTCGTCGCGTCGCTCGCGTGCACCGCCTTCGTGTTCATCTTCTCGGCGTTCGTCAACGCGCCGCTGCTGCAGCTCGCCAACATCAACCGCACCCCGAACCCGTCGAAGGCGCCGTGGTACTTCCTCGGGTTGCAGGAGCTGCTGACGATGTTCCACCCGATGGTCGCCGGCGTGACCATCCCCGGCATGGGCATCTTCGTGCTGATGCTCGCGCCCTACATGGATCGCAACCCGAGCAACAAGCCCGAGGATCGAAAGTTCGCGATCGTCCTCTTCACGATCTTCCTGATGTTCTGGGCCGTGCTCGTGATCATCGGCTCGTTCTTCCGCGGCCCGGGCTTCAATTTCGTGTTCCCGTGGCGAGCGGGCATCTTCTTCGACCTGTGATGAGGCACCGATGAGCGCTGCCACCATTCTCGCTATCGCGATCCCGATCATCGTCATCGTCGCGCTGCTCGGCGTGATCTCGGCTGCCCGTCGTCGTGACACGAGCGACGCGACCGGCTCGCTCTCGCGCGAGACCCGCAAGCGCGACAAGGGCGAGCCGTCGCTCCTCCCCGAGCCCCCGAGTGAGCCGACCGGCCGCGACGTCGAGCAGGCCGCGGCCGACGCTCGTCGCGGTGGCGGCAGCGCGGTCATGCTCGCCGAGAAGGCGCCTGTCGCTCCGTACGTGCCGCCCGACCCCGAGACCGTCGCGGTCACCCGCCGGCAGTTCTTCAACCGCGGCATCGTCACGCTGATGGTGTTCGCGCTGTCGGGCTTCGGCGCCGCGATCCTCGCGTTCCTCTAGCCGCGTCGCGGCGGCGGCTTCGGGTCGAAGATCACCGTCGGCAAGCTCGAGGACATCAAGGCGTCGATCCAGCAGAACGACGGCTTCTTCTACTTGCCCGAGGGCCGGGCCTGGATCACCGAGTACCCGCAGGACGCCTACCCGAAGGCCGAGAAGTCAGGTGCGTACCACGCAGCCCGTGCTGAACGGCATGAAGAACGGCATCAACGCGCTGTACCAGAAGTGCCCGCACCTCGGATGCCGCGTGCCGCAGTGCGTGACCTCGCAGTGGTTCGAGTGCCCGTGCCACGGCTCGCAGTACAACCAGGTCGGCGAGAAGAAGGGTGGCCCCGCGCCTCGCGGCATGGATCGGTTCGGCGTCGCCGTCGACGCACGACATCGTCACGATCGACACGAGCACCGTGTTCCAGGGCCCGCCGATCGGCACCAACACCACAGGTCAGGAAGCAGAGGGTCCCCACTGCATCACCGGGGGTGAGTGAGTGGTCCTCGCTGTCAAATCCCGTCGGTCGAAACATCGCGATCATCATCGCGATCGTCATCACGATCGGGTGGCTCGCGTACTGGATCGGCAACATGCGCCGGTCGAAGGCCGAGGTGGGCTCCGAGGTCGAGCTGGCCCCGAACCGCAAGCCGTACATGGACGACGAGGAGCTCGAGGGGCGCGAAGCTCAACCGGGTGCTGCTGCTCGCTCTCGGCCTGCTCGCGGTCACCGCGGTGGCGATCCCCGTGTACTGGCTGAACGAGCCGAGCCGACAGGCGGGCGCGATCGAAGGCTTCGACGCGAAGTTCGTGAAGTGGGGCTCAGAGCTGTTCGCCCCGACCGCGCAGGGCGGCTTCAACTGCGCCGGCTGCCACGGCACGAAGGGCATCGGCGGCGTCGCCGCGTACACGCTGACCGACCCGGCGACCGGCCAGGTGCAAGTCGTGAGCTGGAAGGCGCCGGCGCTGCAGACCGTGCTGCTCAAGTTCAGCGACGACGAGGTCCGCTACATCATCACGTACGGTCGCCCGTTCTCGCCGATGTCGCCGTGGGGCCTGGCGGGCGGTGGCCCGATGAACGACCAGCAGATCGACAGCATCATCGCGTACCTCCACTCCATCCAGCTGACGCCCGAGCAGGCGCAGGCCGCGGTCACGAAGGCGCTCGCCGACGCGAAGGCCGACCCCGCGAACGCGGGCAAGAGCGACGGGGAGCTCCTCTTCAACATGCAGGCGTCGAGCGGCACCTACTCGTGCGCGCGATGCCACACCCACGGGTGGTCCTACGACCAGCCGCTCGTCTCGGGTGGTGGTGCGATGGGGCCGAACCTCACCGGCGGCTCCGAGGGACGTCAGTTCCCCGCCGAGGCCGATCAGATCGGCTTCGTGCACGACGGCTCCGACCAGGGCAAGCGCTACGGCCAGCAGGGCCAGGGCACCGGGCGCATGCCGGGCTTCGGTGAGATCTACACCCAGGAGCAGATCGCGGCAGTCGTGAAGTACGAGCGGGGACTCTGATGACAACGCTCCTGGCGTCCTCGTTCACCCTTGCGTTCGGGTGGCAGCCCGAGATCCGCGGCATCGTCGTCGTGCTCATCGCGGTCGGCGTGCTGATGGGCTCGGTGTACCTGCTGCTCGCGACGAACCTCGGCGCTCGGCTCGGGCTGCTCGTCGCTCTCGGCGCTCTGTTCGGCTGGTTGACGATCCTGGGTTCCATGTGGTGGATCTACGGCATCGGCTTGAAGGGAGCCGACCCGACCTGGAAGCCGGTCGAGGTCATCGTCGGCGACATCTCGAACGCGAACAACGAGATCGCCCGCAGCCTCGACGGGTGGGAGAAGCTGCCCGACCGACGACCCCAGTCGTGGCCAGGCCGTCGCGTCTTCGGACGAGATCCTCACGCATCGAGTCGAAGGTCTTCACGAGCCCCACCGACTACGTCGTCACCGACGTGTACACGATCGGCGGCGGCACGTACCCGAAGTGGTTCTTCAGCTTCCGCCACGACCCCCACTACGCGCTCGTGCAGGTGCAACCGGTGAAGCCGCAGATCGCCGAGGCGGGCAAGCCACCACCGACACCGATCGCCGACGAGTCGCAGCCGGTGGTCTCGGTCCTCATGATCCGCGATCTCGGCTATCGGCGGAGACCCGCGGCGTTGATCACTCTCGGCGCGCTCTCCATCTTCCTCGCCATCGCCTGGATCTTGCACAGCCGAGACAAGGAGTCGATGCGGCGTCGCGGCATAGCGCTCGAGAAAGGCTGACCGGCAATGGCCCAGTACTTGCCGGTCCTCATGATGCTGGTCCTGGCGACGCTGTTCGCCGTGATCAGCCGGCTGGTGTCGAAGCTGATGGCGCCGAACCGTCCGAACGCGGCGAAGGAAGCGCCGTACGAGTGCGGCATCGTGCCGAGCCGTGAGCCACCTGAGCGCTTCCCGGTGCGCTTCTACCTCGTCGCGATGCTCTTCATCATGTTCGACATCGAGATCGTGTTCCTCTACCCCTACGCGGTGAGCCAGCGCGAGCTCGGCACGTTCGGCTTCTTCGCGATCGTGCTCTTCAGTGCGATCTTCTTCCTCTCGTTCGTGTACGAGGTCGCGAAGGGCGGGCTCGAGTGGGGTCCGCTGAACCGGGCTCGGCGCTTGGTCGCCGGTGTCCCGACCGATCGCACGACTGAGTCAACCATTCGCCGTGTCGGCCTCGAGGGCCGCGAGGAGGAGGCGGCGTAGTGGGCTGGGATGTGAGCCAAGGGCTCGAAGGCATGGACCACAACTTCCTCACGGGCACTCTCGAAGGACTCGTGAAGTGGGCGCGCGCCCGTTCGATCTTCCCCGCCACGTTCGGTCTTGCGTGCTGCGCGATCGAGATGATGGGCACTGGCGCCGCCCACTACGACCTCGCTCGCTTCGGCATGGAGGTCTTCCGCGCCTCGCCGCGCCAAGCCGACCTCATGATCGTCGCCGGGCGCGTGAGCCAGAAGATGGCGCCGGTGCTCCGTCAGGTCTACGACCAGATGATGGAGCCGAAGTGGGTCATCTCGATGGGCGTGTGCGCATCCACCGGTGGGATGTTCAACAACTACGCCATCGTGCAGGGCGTCGATCAGGTCGTGCCCGTCGATGTCTACGCGCCGGGCTGCCCGCCGAACCCCGAGACCCTGATCCACGCGATCGTGACGCTGCACGGGTTGATCCTGAACGGTGAGATCACGCGGCGGCGCGGTGAGACCGGCGCCGGCGCGGGGGTCGTCGTCGAGGCGGCATCGGGCACCGGATCCGACGGCGTGTCTCGGCCGACGCCGATCGTCGTCCGCAGCGGTGCTGGTGCACCATGACCGACACCGACGTCGACACCACCGGCGAGACGCCCGCCGGCCCTGAGCTGCTGCACGGGGTGCCGGTCACCACGCCGGGTGGCCAGCAGGTGCTCCATCCGAATCGGGAGCAGTACGTCGACCTCATGCGGGTGCTCGCTGACGACGGCTACGTGATGTGCATCGACCTCTGCGCGGTCGACTACCTCACCCACGAAGCCGGTCGTCCGCTGCCCGATGGCGTCGAGCCCGAGCGGTTCGAGGTCGTGGTGAACCTCCTCGACCTCACCGCGAAGCGGCGCACGCGCGTGCGCGTGCAGGTGCCTGCCGACGACGCGACGCTTCCCACGCTCTTCGACCTCTACCCGGGCACCGAGGCGATGGAGCGCGAAGCGTTCGACATGGTCGGCGTCGTGTTCGAAGGCCACCCCGATCCGTCGCGGATCCTGATGCCCGAGGACTGGATCGGCCACCCGCTCCGCAAGGACTACGACGTCGGGCGCATCCCGGTGCAGTTCAAGCTCACGGAGAAGCCGCGGTGAGGGGGTCTCGATGAGCACGCGGGTGCACGAAGATCCCGCGCTCACCGCCGAGGGCTCGCAAGAGCTGCCTCGCCGCAGCACGCTCACCGCGAAGGAGCTGCTGCGCGAAGAGGGCTGCGTGCTGCGCATCTCCGAGGCCGAAGCGAACACGCTCAGCAGCCAAGAGCCCACCGACGATCAGACGATGATCATCAACATGGGGCCGCAGCACCCCAGCACCCACGGCGTGCTGCGCCTCATGCTCGAGCTCGACGGCGAGACGGTGCTGCGCACCAAGCCGATCATCGGCTACCTCCACACCGGCATGGAGAAGACGGCCGAAGGGCTCACGTTCCTGCAGGGCGGCACCAACGTCACCCGCATGGACTACTTGTCGCCCTTCTTCAACGAGCTCGTCTTCAGCCTCGCGACCGAGAAGCTGCTCGGCGTCGAGATCCCGCCCCGTGCGACCTGGATCCGCATGCTCATGGCCGAGCTGAACCGGATGTCGTCGCACCTGCTCTTCCTCGCGACCAACGGCATGGACGTCGGCGCGGTGTCGATGCTGCTCTACGGCTGGCGCGAGCGCGAGGAGGTGCTGCGGTTCTTCGAGACCGTCACCGGACTGCGGATGAACCACAACTACATCCGTCCTGGCGGTGTTGCGGCCGACCTCCCGCCCGGCTGGCGCGACGACGTGCTCCGCCTGCTCGAGCTGATCCCGCCGCGGCTCGACGAGTACGACATCCTCCTCACCGAGCAGCCGATCTTCCGTGAGCGCTCGCAAGGTGTCGGCCTCATCACCGCGCAGGAGGCGATCGCGCTCGGTCTCACCGGCCCGATCCTGCGTTCGACCGGGGTGGCGTGGGACCTGCGGCGCGACATGCCCTACCTCGAGTACGACCAGCTCGAGTTCGACGTGATCGTCGGGAGCTACGGCGACTGCTTCGATCGCTACGCGATCCGTTTGAACGAGGTGCGCGAGTCGATGCGGATCGTGCGCCAGATCCTCGACAAGATGCCGAGCGGCGACTACCGAGTGCAGGACAAGAAGGTCACGCCCCCACCGCGTGCGCGCATCGACGAGTCGATGGAGGCCTTGATCCACCACTTCAAGATCTTCACCGAGGGCTTCAAGGTGCCCGAGGGCGAGGTGTACGTCGGCATCGAGTCGCCCCGTGGCGAAGTCGGCTGCTACCTCGTGTCCGATGGCGGCTCGAAGCCGTATCGCATGCACATCCGCGCGCCAAGCTTCGTGAACCTGCAAGCACTCCCGCACATGATGCGCGGTGGTCTGATCGCCGACGCCGTCGCGGTCATCTCCTCGGTCGACCCGGTGTTGGGAGACGTCGACCGCTGATGGCCCGTCTCACCGATGCCAACGTGGCCCTCGCGCGCCAGCTCATCTCGCGCTACCCGCGCTCGCGGTCCGCGCTCGTGCCGCTGCTGCACCTCTCCCAGGAGCAGGACGGCTGGCTCACCGACGACGCGATGGCGCACATCGGCGAGCTGCTCGGGCTCGAGCCCGCCGAGGTGCTCGGCACCGCGAGCTTCTACGAGATGTTCAAGCGCGAAGAGGTGGGCACCTACCTGGTGAACATCTGCACCGACATCGCGTGCCATCTGAACGGCGGGCAAGAGCTGCTCGAGCACGCGCAAGAGACGCTCGGCGTGAAGTCGGGCGGGACGACCGACGACGGCAAGATCACGCTCGAAGACGTGCAGTGCGTCGCGGCGTGCACCGAGGCGCCTTGCCTGCAGGTCAACTACCGCTACCGCTACAAGGTGACGCACGCTGCGCTCGACCAGCTCGTCGCCGACTTGCGCGCGGGTCGGCTCGTCGGCGAGGTGCCGCCACACGGCACCGTCGCCACCGTGCGACAGCAGATCCCGGCCGAGCGCTGGGCGGGCACGGGCATCGCGGCGCAGGCCGAGGTCGACGAGAGGTTTCCGGCATGACGATCAGCAACGCGCCGCTCATCGTCTCGTCGCGCTTCGAGCAGGCCGATGGCCACACGCTCGACGGCTACCGGCGCACCGGCGGGTACACCTCTCTGCGCAAGGCGCTCGGCATGGACCCGGCCGCGGTGACGGAAGAGGTGAAGGCCGCCAACCTGCTCGGGCGCGGTGGTGCGGGCTTCCCGGCCGGCACGAAGTGGGGCTTCCTCCCGCCGAACGTGCTGCCTCGCTACGTCGTCGTGAACGGCGACGAGAGCGAGCCCGGCACCTACAAGGACCGCATCCTCATGGAGCGCGATCCTCACCAGCTCATCGAGGGCCTGCTCATCTGCTGCTACGCCGTCGGCGCCGCGCAGGCGTTCCTGTACGTCCGGGGCGAGATGGCGCTCGCGCAAGAGCGGATCGCGGCGGCGCTCAACGAGGCGTACGCCGCTGGCCTCGTCGGCAAGGACATCCTGGGCTCGGGCTTCTCGGTCGACATCGTCTTGCACTGGGGCGCGGGCGCGTACATCGTCGGCGAGGAGACCGCGCTCATCGAGAGCCTCGAAGGCGAGCGCGGCATGCCGCGGCTCAAGCCTCCGTTCTTCCCGGCGACCAAGGGCCTGTACATGCAGCCCACGATCGTCAACAACGTCGAGACGCTCAGCAACTTGCCGTGGATCATCGAGAACGGCGGCGCCGCGTTCGCCGCGTTGGGCAACGGCAAGTCGACGGGCACGCGCCTGTTCGCAGTGTCAGGGCACGTGAACCGACCGGGCGTGTACGAGGTCGAGATGGGCGTCACGACGTTCCGCGACCTCGTCGAGACCTACTGCGGAGGCATCCGCGAGGGCCGAGCGCTCAAGGCGTTCATCCCCGGCGGCGCGTCGTCGCCGTGGCTCTTCGAGGAGCATCTCGACCTCCCGCTGTGCAAGCCCACCGTCGACGCCGCCGGCTCGATGCTGGGCTCGGGCGCGATCGTGATCATGGACGAGACGACCGACGTGGTGCAGGCGTGCTGGCGGATCGTCCGCTTCTTCTCGCGCGAGTCGTGCGGCAAGTGCACCCCGTGCCGCGAGGGCACCACGTGGCTCGAGCGCATCCTCCGTCGCATCATCGCGGGCGAGGGTCGTCGCTCTGATGTCGACCTGCTGATGGACGTGTCCGACAACATCAGCCCTGGCCTCGTGTGGCCGCCGAAGCAGACGACGATCTGCCCGCTCGGCCCGTCGGCGACCGCGCCGATCGCCTCGGTCGTGCGTCGCTTCCGCGCCGACTTCGACCAGTACCTCCCGGCGGCGGAGGCAGCGGTTGTCTGACGTCTCGCTCACCGTCGACGGTCAGGCGATCTCGGCCGAGCCCGGCGAGCTCGTGATCGCCGCGGCCGAGCGCCACGGCATCTACATCCCGCGCTTCTGCTACCACCCACGCATGTCCTCGGTCGGCATGTGTCGCATGTGCCTCGTCGAGGTCGAGGGTCCGCGAGGCTCGGCCCTGCAGGTCTCGTGCATGCTCGACGCCGCGGAAGGCATGGTCGTCCACACCGCATCGCCGTTGGTGAAGAAGGCGCAGGACGGCGTCCTCGAGTTCCTGCTGATCAACCACCCGCTCGACTGCCCCGTGTGCGACAAGGGCGGCGAGTGCCCGCTCCAGGACCAGACGATGGCGTACGGGCCGGGGGAGAGCCGGTTCGTCGAGGAGAAGCGCCACTTCGAGAAGCCGATCCCGATCAGCGACCTCGTCTTCCTCGACCGTGAGCGCTGCATCCTGTGCGATCGGTGCACCCGGTTCGCGAGCGAGGTCGCCGGCGACCCGCTGATCAGCTTCACGGGTCGGGGCAACGAGACACAGGTGCTCACGTTTCCGGACGAGCCGTTCGCGTCGTACTTCTCCGGCAACACCGTGCAGATCTGCCCGGTCGGCGCGCTCACCGCGAAGCCGTACCGGTTCAAGGCCCGACCGTGGGACCTCGAGCAGGAGGAGTCGACCTGCACCACGTGCGCGGTCGGTTGCCGGGTCACGGTGCAGTCGTCGCGTGACCGCGTGCTGCGGTACCAGGGCGTCGACATCGACCCGGTCAACTGGGGCTGGCTGTGCGACAAGGGCCGCTTCGGCTTCGAGGCGATCGAGCACGACGAGCGCCTCGCCTCACCGCTCGTGCGCGACGGCGACACCCTCGTCGAGGCATCGTGGCCGGCCGCGCTCGACCGGGCGGCGACTGCGATCCGCGAGGCGATCATCGCGGGTGGGGCCGACTCGGTCGCAGTGATCGGCGGCGCGCGGCTCACCAACGAAGACGCGTACGCGTGGGCGAAGCTCGCGAAGGCGGTCATCGGCACCGACAACGTCGACGCACAGCTCGGCGACGGGCTCGATCCGCAGCTCGTGGCAGGGCTTCCGACCGCGACCATCGACGAGGCGTGCGCGGCCGACACGCTGCTCGTGCTCGCCCCCGACCTGAAGGAAGAGCTGCCCGTCCTGTACCTGCGGGTGCGCGACGCCGTCGAGAAGCACCGGCTGCGCGTCGTCGAGCTGTCACCGACGGCGACCTCGCTCACGCCGCTCGCCGCGGCGTCGTTGCGCTACCGGCCAGGGGAGCAGGGCGCGCTCGTCGAGTCCCTCCTTTCCGGCGGCACGTCGCTCCTGAGGGTGTCGGCGCGGACTGGTTCGCGCCGTCGGCGAACGTCGTCGTGCTCGCGGGTCGTCCGTCGGTCGCCGAGACCGGGCGCGCCGACCGAGGCCGCGATCGCCGCGGCCGTGCGCGGCCCGCCCCACGGCTCGATTCCTCGTCGCGTTGCGCCGCGGCAACGTGCGCGGCGCGATCGACATGGGGTTGGCTCCGGGCTTGCTGCCGGGTCGTGTGGCGCTCGACGCCGGACGGGCCTGGTTCGCATCGCGCTGGGGATCGGTGCCCGCCAAGCCGGGGCTCGACACGACCGCGATCCTCCGGGCCGCGGCCGATGGGCGCATCAAGTGCCTGGTGCTGCTCGGTGCCGACCCGCTCTCGGACTTCCCCGATCGCAGGCTCGCCGAGCGCGCGCTGTCCGGCGTCGAGAGCCTGATCGGCGTCGACACGTTCCTCACCCCGTCACTCGCGCAGGCGACGGTCGTGCTCGCGGCCGCGGGCTTCGCCGAGAAGCGGGGCACGTCCACGAACCTCGAGGGTCGGGTGAGCCTCCTCGCGCAGAAGGTCACCCCGCCGGGCACCGCCCGTGCCGACTGGATGATCGCGGCCGAGCTCGCGGTCCTGCTCGAGGGCGACCTCGGCCTCGAGTCGGTCGAGGAGATCTGGGCCGAGATCGAGGAGGTCTCCTCGGCGCACGCCGGCGTCACGCTCGACCTGCTCCGCAGCACGGCCGGGCACGACGGCGTCGTCGCCGGCGCCGGCCACCATGGTGTCGGACAGCAGGGCGCACGCCCCGCGATGGTGTCGTTCGCGGCGCCGCAGTCGGCCCCGGAGCCGCCGCCGCTCGACGCCTACTCTCTGCGGCTGGTGTCGTCCCGCTCGCTCTACGACCTCGGGGTCGCGTTGCACCACTCGCCGGCTCTGTCTGGCCTTGCGTCCGACGTCGTCCTGCGCATGAACCCGACCGACCACGAGCGCCTCGGCGTCGCGCAAGGCGGCACAGGTGAAGGTCACGTCGTCGCGCACGACCGTCCTTGATCGACGCGATCGCCGACCCGGCCGTCGCGCGCGGCGTCGTGTCGCTGGGCTTCAACCGTCCGGGCATCCGCGCTGCCGATCTGATCGACGCCACGGCGGTTGTCACCGACGTGCGGGTGGAGACACCGTGACGCACCTGCTCGCCGCGGCCGGCGGCGATCCGCTCCTCAACGGCGACGTCGACCTCGCGGTCGTGCTCATCGTCGCGTTCAAGGTCGTCGTCGCGTTCGCGGTGCTGCTCGTCGGCGTGATGCTGATGATCTGGTTCGAGCGCAAGCTCATCGCGGACATGCAGAACCGCATCGGGCCGAACGTCGCCGGGCCGTGGGGCGTGCTGCAGACGTTGGCCGACGGCATCAAGCTCTTCTTCAAGGAGGACCTGCTGCCCGAGCGCGCCGACCTGTTCGTGTTCCGCCTCGCGCCGCTGCTCGCGATGGTCCCCGCGTTCGTCACGTTCTGCGTCGTGCCGCTCGGCGGCGTCTTCCAGAACGGCAACGACGGCGTCGTCCACATCTTCGGGCACGACACCTACCTGCAGGTCGCCGACCCGCCGATCGGCATCCTCCTCGTGCTCGCGATGTCGTCGATCGCGGTGTACGGCGTGATGCTCGCCGGCTGGTCGTCCGGGTCGAAGTACCCGCTGATCGGCTCGGTGCGGGCGTCGGCGCAGATGGTGTCGTACGAGGCGGCGCTCGGCCTCGCGGTGGCCACCGTCGTGCTCGTGAGCCACACGCTTTCGACGCACGGCATGGTCACCGTCCAAGACCGGTTCGTGAACTGGAACTTCGTCGCGACCGGCGTCGTGCCGTTCGTGGTCTTCCTCATCGCGGCGACCGCCGAGCTGAACCGGCCGCCGTTCGACCTCGTCGAGGCCGAGCAGGAGATCGTCGGTGGCTACAACACCGAGTACGCGTCGATCCGGTTCGCGCTCTTCTACATCGCCGAGTTCATGAACGTCGTGACCATGTCGGCGATCATCGTCACCCTCTTCTTCGGCGGCCCGAGGGGTCCGCTGCTGTTCGGCCCCGACTGGATCTGGCCGACGGTCTGGTTCTTCCTGAAGGTGCTCGTCTTCATCTTCATCTACGTCTGGTTCCGGGCGACCCTGCCTCGGCTTCGCTACGACCAGCTGATGGACCTCGGCTGGAAGGCGCTGATCCCGCTCGCGTTCGGGTGGCTGCTGATCATCTCGCTGCTGCGCCTCGCGCAAGATCACGACTGGAACGTCGGGCTCGCTGCGGTCTGCGGGTTCGCGGTCGGAGCCCTGTGCTGGGCTGCTGCTCGCCGCGGCGATCGCGGTCGCGAAGCGCAACCGCCTCGAGGCCGGGGAGACCTTCTGATGGGCTACCTCAAGGGCTTCACGGTCACGTTCAAGACGCTCTTCGACAAGCGGGTGACGACCGAGTACCCGAAGGACAAGATCCCGAAGCCCGAGCGCCTGCACGGTCGCCACGTCCTCAATCGCTACGAGGACGGCATGGAGAAGTGCATCGGATGCGAGCTCTGCGCCGGCGTGTGCCCGGCCCGCTGCATCTACGTCCGCGGCGCCGACAACCCGATCGACGACCCGGTCTCGCCCGGCGAGCGCTACGGATTCATCTACGAGATCAACTACCTGCGCTGCATCCACTGCGACCTGTGCGTCGAGGCGTGCCCCACGCAGGCGATCACCGAGTCGAAGCTCTTCGAGTTCTCGTTCACGAACCGCAGCGATGCGATCTACACGAAGGACGAGCTGCTCGTCGGTGACGACGGCAAGCCCAAGCAGCTGCCGTGGGAGGACTGGCGCGAAGGCGACGACCTCCACACCTCGGCATGGATGCGGGCGACGTCGCCGTCGGGCGACGCCGACTTCGAGGGTCGCGTCGCCTGGTCGGGCGAGCTCGGCTACGGCGTCCGCGCTCCCGAGCCGCCGCAGGACGCCGTCCACTGACGACGGGTGAGGGCTGATGGACGCCGCCGTGTTCATCGTCGCCGCGACGATCGTGCTCGTCGGCGCGCTCGGCGTCGTGCTGCGTCGAACCCGGTGCACTGCGCGCTCAGCCTCGTGATGACGCTCTTCGGGATCGCCGTGCTCTTCATCGCCCAGGACGCCCAGTTCCTCGCCGCCGTGCAGGTGATCGTCTACGCCGGCGCGATCGTCGTGCTCTTCCTGTTCGTGATCATGCTGCTGGGCGTCGACCGTGCCGACGACCTGAGCGTCGAGCCCGTTGCCGGGTCAGCGGCCCGGGCGCAGTCATCGCGGGTGTCGCGATGGCCGGCCTGCTGCTGGCCGCGATCTTCTCCGGCGCTCGGGCGGTCACCGGAGCGAAGTCGGTGAACGGCGCGCTCAACCCCAACGAGGCGAACATCGTCACGCTCGCCCGCTCGCTCTTCACGGACTACGTGTTCGCCTTCGAGCTGACGTCCGCGCTGCTCGGTCATCGCGGTCGTCGGCGCGGTCGTGCTGGCCCGACGTGACGCCACGATCCGACGAACGAGGTCAGCCAGTGACGCCGACGTCGACCGTGGTACCTCGCCCTCGGCGCGGTGCTCTTCACGATCGGGATGATCGGCATCCTCGTGCGCCGCAACCCGCTCGTGATGTTCATGTGCGTCGAGCTCATGCTGAACGCGGCGAACCTCACGTTCGTCGCGTTCTCGCCAGCAGCTCAACGACATCGCCGGCCAGACCGTCGTGTTCTTCGTGCTCGTCGTCGCGGCCGCCGAGGTCGTGGTCGGCCTCGGCATCATCGTGGCGATCCTGCGCCGCCAGCCCGCGGCCACGGCCGACGACATCTCGTTGATGAGGGGCTGATGCTCGACCTCGTCTGGCTCATCCCGGCGCTCCCGCTCGCCGGCTTCCTGCTGCTCGTGGTCTTCGGCCGGCGGCTCGGCGAGCCGGCCGCGGGCTGGCTCGCGTCCGCGGCCGTCGGGCTCTCGTTCGTCGTCTCGCTCGTCGTGTTCGCGGGCCTGCTCGCGAAGCCGGGCGACGACCGCCAGTTCACGCAGATCCTGTTCCAGTGGCTTCCCGTCGGCAGCCTCCACGTCGACGTCGGGTTCCTCGTCGACCCGCTGTCGATCACGATGGTGCTGTTCGTCACCGGCATCGCGACGCTGATCCACGTGTACTCGATCGGGTACATGCACAAGGACGAGAACTTCTCGAAGTTCTTCATCTACATGAACCTCTTCGTCTTCTCGATGCTGATCCTCGTGCTCGGCGACAACCTCGTGCTGACGTTCGTCGGCTGGGAAGGCGTCGGTGCCTGCTCGTACTTCCTGATCTCGTTCTGGTTCACGCGAGGAGGCGAACGCAGTCGCCGGCAAGAAGGCGTTCGTCACCAACCGCATCGGTGACTTCGGCTTCATGCTCGGCATCGTTCCTGACGTTCTCGCGCGCTCGGCACGGTCGAGCTACCTCGGGATCGATGCCAAGGCGTCGACGCTCGCGACGGTCACCGCGACGTCGATCGCGCTGCTGTTCTTCGTCGGCGCGGCCGGCAAGTCGGCCCAGCTGCCGCTGTCGGTCTGGTTGCCCGACGCCATGGCGGGCCCGACCCCGGTCTCGGCGCTGATCCACGCCGCGACGATGGTCACCGCCGGCGTGTACCTGCTCTGCCGCCTCGCGCCCGTGCTCGACGAGACCAGCACCGCGCTGCAACGTCATCACGGTCGTCGGGGCGATCACCGCGCTGTGGGCCGCGACGGTCGCCTGCGCGCAGCACGACATCAAGACGGTGCTCGCGTACTCGACCGTCAGCCAGCTCGGCTTCATGGTCGTCGCCGTCGGCTGCGGGGCCTACGTGCCCGCGATCTTCCACATGATCACCCACGCGTGCTTCAAGGCGCTGCTCTTCCTCGGTGCGGCTCGGTGATCCACGGCCTCGACGGCGAGCAGGACATGCGCCGCATGGGTGCGCTGCGCAAGCTCATGCCGATCACCGCGGGCACGTTCATCGTCGGCTGGCTGGCGATCTCGGGCATCCCGCCGTTCGCGGGCTTCTGGTCGAAGGACGAGATCCTGATCAACGCGTGGGACAAGAGCCCGTTGCTCTGGGTCGTGATGTCGGTCGCGGCGGTGCTCACCGCGTACTACATGAGCCGTCTCGTCTTCATGACCTTCTTCGGCGAGGCCCGCTGGGACGAGCGCGACACGAAGGCCACGAGCACGTGCACCCGCACGAGTCGCCACGCGCTGATGACCGTGCCGCTCGTGCGTGCTCGCGGTCGCCTCGACGATCATGGGGGTGATCGACCTGCCGTTCGCCCGCACGAAGTTCCTCGAGGACTTCCTCGACCGCGTGTTCGGCGAGATCGGCGCGTGAGGTCTCGCTCAGCGGCGCCGCGGAGGTCGGGCTGATCATCCTCGCGACGGTGCTCGCGCTGCTCGGCATCGTTCCTCGCCTACCAAGCGTGGGTCCTGCGCAAGATCGAAGCCGACCGGCTCGAACCGCGAGGTGCTGCAGCACGCCTGGTACATCAACGACGGCTACGCCGCGTTCTTCGGTGGCCCGGCCGGGTCGGCGCCGAGTTCACGAGCGAGGTCGTCGACCACGAGGTCATCGACGGCGCGGTCAACGGCGTCGGGGTGCTCGTCCGCGGCGGCGCCCGTCAGCTCCGCAGGCTGCAGTCCGGGCTACGTGCGCAGCTACACGCTCGGCGATCGCAGCCGGCGCGGTGCTGCTCGCTCGCGTGGTTCTTCTCACGGGTGAGCGTCTGATGGACTTCCCGATCCTCACCGCGCTCGTGCTCGCTGCCCGCGATCTCGCGCCGTGGTCGTCGCGCTGCTGCCGTCTCGACGCCCCGAGGTCGTCAAGGTCTTCGCTCTCGTCGCCGCGACGCTGCACCGGAGCGTTGAGCATCGCCCTGCTCGTCGGCGTTCGACCGGACGAGCGGCGGCTTCCAGTTCGTCACCATTCACGAGTGGATCCCGTCGTTCGGCATCTCGTGGCACCTCGGCGTCGACGGCATCTCGCTGTTCCTCGTCGTGCTCACCGGAGTGCTGTTCCCGATCGCGCTGTTCGGCGTCGACGCGCACGGCAACGAGAAGGCCTACACCGCGTGGATGCTGCTGCTCGAGGCCGGGTGCATCGGCATCTTCCTCTCGCTCGACCTCTTCCTCTTCTTCATCTGCTTCGAGATCGTGCTCGTGCCGATGTACTTCATCATCGGGCAGTGGGGCCACGGTGACCGCGTGTACGCGGCCACCAAGTTCTTCCTGTTCACGATGTTCGGCTCGGCGTTCATGCTGGTCGGCATCATCGCGACAGCGGTGCTGCATCGCGCGGCGCGGCGGCGCGTTCACGTTCGACGTGGTCGCGATCGCCGAGAACCCGGCGATCTCGCAGTCGGCCGCGAGGTGGCTGTTCCTCGCCTTCGCGATCGCGTTCGCGGTCAAGGTGCCGCTCTTCCCGGTGCACACCTGGCTGCCCGACGCGCACACCGAACGCGCCGACCGCCGGCTCGGTGATCCTCGCCGCGGTCATGTTGAAGCTGGGCACCTACGGCTTCATCCGCTACGGCCTCTACCTCTTCCCCGAGGCGACGGTCTACTTCGCGCCGCTGATGATCACCCTCGGGGTCATCGGCATCATCTACGGAGCGATCGTGGCCACGATGCAGCGCGACCTCAAACGGCTCGTCGCCTACTCGTCGGTCGCGCACCTGGGCTTCATCATCCTCGGCACGTTCGCCCTCACCACCCAGAGCCTGACCGGTGGCGTCGCCCAGATGATCAACCACGGCATCTCCACCGGTGCGCTGTTCCTCCTCGTCGGGATGATCTACGAGCGCCGCCACACGCGTGAGATCGCCCAGCTCAACGGCCTGCAGAAGGCCGCGCCCGTGATGGCGGCGTTCTTCATGCTGGTGATGCTGTCGTCGATCGGGCTGCCCGGGCTCAACGGCTTCGTCGGCGAGTTCCTCATCCTCATCGGCTCGTTCCTCGGCGCCCGCTGGTGGGCGGTGGTCGCCGCGACCGGCGTGATCCTCGCCGCGCTGTACCTGCTGTGGGCGTACCAGCGCGTGTTCCACGGCGAGCCCGACGAAGCGAACGCGTCGATGAAGGACATGAACCTCGCGCGAGTGGGTGATTGATCCCGCTCGTCGGGCTCATCGTCTTCCTCGGCGTCTACCCGAAGCCGATGCTCGACCGCATCCAGCCCTCGGTCGACAAGCTGATCGCGCACATCGAGGACCAGGTGCCGAGCTTCAGCGAGCCGAGCCAGGCGAGCGGGGGCGGCAGATGCCACCCCGAGGTGCTCCACGTCCTCGCGCAGGTCCGACGAGTTCCAGACGCCGCCGATCGAGTGGTACGCGGTCGTCGCCCGAGCTCATCCTCGTCGGCGGCGCGCTGCTCCTCATGGTCGTCGCCGCGCTCGGCGCCGAAGCCGCTGCCGCGCGGCACCTACGCGTGGGCGACCGTGGCGATCGCGGCCGCGACGCTGCTCGATGCGCAGCGTGCTCTGGAGCGACGTGCAGCACAGTGGGCCGACGTCGGTGATCGCGCGGAGCCCTCGGGCTCGACGGCTTCTCCGTCTTCTTCATCGTGGTCACCTGCATCGCCCTGATCCTCGGGGCGCTGTTCGCGGACTCCCAGCTCCGGCGCAGCGGGATCGACGGCTGCGAGCCCTACGTGCTGATGCTGCTCTCCGCGACCGGGGCGATCGTGATGGCCTCGGCGAACGACCTGATCGTGCTGTTCCTCGGCCTCGAGACGCTGTCGATCGCGCTCTACGTGCTCGCAGCGATGACCTCCGTCGACGCGAGTCGCAGGAAGCCGCGATCAAGTACTTCGTGCTCGGCGGCATGTCGTCGGCGTTCCTCCTCTACGGCATCGCCTTCGTCTACGGCGCGACCGGCACGACCAACCTCGCCGCGATCCAGGACTTCCTGACGAACAACGTGCTGCTCGAGAACGGCCTGATGCTCGCCGGCCTGGCGCTCCTGCTGGTCGGGCTCGGCTTCAAGGTCGCCGCCGTGCCGTTCCACAGCTGGGTGCCCGACGTGTACCAGGGCTCCCCGACGCCCATCACGGGCTTCATGGCCTCAGCGGCGAAGGCAGCGGCGTTCGCGGCGCTGCTGCGCGTCTTCGTCGTCGCCTTCGACGCCTACCAGTACGACTGGAAGCCGGTCGTCGTGGGTGCTCGCGGTGCTCAGCATGGTCGTCGGCTCGGTGCTGGCGATCATCCAGACCGACGTGAAGCGGATGCTCGCGTACTCGTCGATCAGCCACGCCGGCTTCATCCTCGTCGGCGTGCAGGCGGCAAGCGCGCTGGGCACCGCCGCCGCGCTCTTCTACCTGCTCGCCTACACGTTCATGGTGCTCGGCTCGTTCGCCATCGTCGCCTTGGTCGGCCCCGGGAGCGACGGCACTCACGACATCTCGACATTCCGGGGCTCTCGCGTCGGCGCCCGGCGCTCGCGTTCACGTTCACGGTGTTCCTGCTCGCCCAGGCGGGCGTGCCCGCTCACCTCGGGCTTCTTCGCGAAGTTCTACGTGATCGAGGCCGCGGTCGACTCGAAGTCGTACGCGCTCGGCGTGATCGCGATGGTGTCGGCCGTCATCGCCGCGTTCCTCTACCTCCGGGTCATCGTCGCCATGTACCTCTCCGAGCCGGAGGGCGAGGTCGCTCCCGGTGGGCCTCCGGTCGGCGTGCCCGGAGCAGCCGCCCTCGGGCTCGCCGTCGCCTTCGCGTTCACGATCGTGGTCGGCATCGCGCCGAGCGCCGTGATCGACTTCGCTCGCGACGCCGTGCCCGTCCTCGTCGCCGGCCGCTGAGGGCGCGTCACGGGCTTTCGGGAGCCCCGAGAGGGCACGCGTATAGAGTCCCCCCGCGATGTCCCAGTTCCTTCGGGGCTACCTCCTCGTTCCCATCTTCATCGCCGCCGCCGTGGGTCTCGTGGCGGTGCTCCTCGGGCTCGGCAGCCTCCTCCGACCGCGCCGCCCCAGCCCGCAGAAGGCAATCCCCTACGAGAGCGGGGTCGACCCGGTGGGCGACAGCTGGTCGCAGAGCCAGGTCCGCTACTACGTGTTCGCGCTGCTCTTCGTCATCTTCGACGTCGAGGCCGTCTTCATCTTCCCGTGGGCCACGCAGCTCGAGGTGTACGGCGGGTTCGGCCTGATCGAGATGTTCGTCTTCATCCTGATCCTCGCCCTCGGCCTGCTCTACGCGTGGCGCAAGGGGGTGCTGCGGTGGGCCTAGTCGACCGCGGCCGGCTGCCCAAGCCGCTCACGCACCTGCTGAACCTCGGCCGGTAGTACTCCATGTGGGTCTACCAATGGGGTCTCGCGTGCTGTGCCATCGAGATGGGTGCCGCGTTCGGGTCGCCGCGCTACGACGTGATGCGCCTCGGCGTGATCCCGCTCCCGGCGAGCCCGCGCCAGGCCGACCTCGTCGTCATCTCCGGCACCGTCACCGACAAGATGGCGCCGGCGATCCGTCGCCTCTACGAGCAGATGCCCGATCCGAAGTACGTGATCTCGATGGGCTCGTGCGCGAACTGCGGCGGCCCGTACTGGGACTCGTACTCGGTCACGAAGGGCGTCGACCAGATCATCCCCGTCGACGTGTACGTGCCGGGCTGCCCGCCGCGCCCCGAGGCGCTGCTCGAGGGCATCGTGCTGCTGCAGCAGCGCATCAAGAACGAAGACATGGCCGAGCGCTGGAAGGGTGAGCCGATTGTCGTCAACGGCTGACACGTCCACGCCGAGGACAGCCGAGACCGAGGCGCCCGGTCGACGAACGCCGCGAGGCGCGATGCTCGCGTCGCTTCGCACCGAGCTCGGCGACGCCTGGTCGACTCGCGTGATCCGACCCGGCGACGACCTCTGGGTGCGGGTCGAGACCGTCGTCGTGGGCAGACGCCGGCCGTGCTGTGCGCGACGTGCTCGGCTGCAGGTACTTCGCTTCCTCTCCGCATGGACTGGAAGCCGTCGCCGTGGGGCCGAGGCGAGGACGATCCGACCGAGCCTCCGCCCGAGCGCTCCGACCGAGATCGTCCAGGGCGTCACCGGCGGGACACCCGCTTCCAGGTGTTCGCCCGCGTGCACTCGACGACGTCGCACCTCGGCGTCACGCTCAAGGCCGACATCCCCGACGACGACCTGCGCGTCGAGTCGTGGGTGCCGGTCTACCCCGGCGCCAACTGGCACGAGCGCGAGGCGTGGGAGATGTTCGGCATCGACATTCGTCGGGCACCCCCACCTCGCCCACATCTACCTGCCCGGCGACTTCGAGGGCTACCCGCTGCGCAAGGACTTCCCGCTCATCGCCCGGATGGTGAAGCCGTGGCCCGGCATCGTCGACGTCGAGCCGCATGCCGGCGGGGGACGACGACGACGGCGAAGCCGCGGAGGAGAGCGCGTGACCGCCGTCGCCGACCGTCGAGCAGCTCGTCGTACATCGCGGCGCAAGCCGCCGACGCGCGCGTGAACGTCGAGCTCGAGACCGAGGGCATGACCCTCAACATCGGGCCGCAGCACCCGGCGACGCACGGCACGCTGCGCATCATCGCCAAGCTCGACGGCGAGCAGGTCGTGTCGGCCGATCCGGTCATGGGCTACATGCACCGCGGCTACGAGAAGCTCACCGAGGTCCGCACGTTCCCTCAGGTGACGACGCTCATCAACCGCATCGACTGGCTCGGCAGCTTCGCCAACGAGGTGCCGTTCATCCTCGCCGCCGAGCAGCTCATGGAGATCGAGGCGCCGCCCCGCGCCCAGTGGATCCGCACGCTGCTGTTCGAGCTGAGCCGCATCGCGAACGTCGACGCTGTTCCTCGGCGACATGGGCGTGCAGCTCGGCGCGCTGACGCCGGTCTTCTACGCGTTCCGCGACCGCGAGTACGTGCTGAACCTGATCGAGAGCGTGACCGGCGGTCGCTTCCACCCCAACTTCGACCGCATCGGCGGCCTGAAGGACGACCTCCCGAAGGGCTTGGTCGACGAGATGCAAGGCGGTGATGGGCAAGATCCGGGCGTTCTGCGACGAGATGGACGAGCTGCTCGTCGGCAACGAGATCTTCCAGGACCGCACCCGCGGCATCGGCGTGATCCCGAAGGACATCGGCCTCTCGTACGGCCTGTCGGGCGCCAACATCCGCGCGTCGGGCGTCGACTGGGACCTCCGCCGCGACAGCGACCTGCCCATGGCCTGCGAAGCAAGCCTCGACTGGAAGGTCTGGACCCATCCCGACGGCGACTCGTTCGCCGCGCTACTGGGTGCGGCTGCAGGAGGTCCGCGAGGCGTGCTAAGATGGTCGACCAGCTGCTCGACGGCATGCCGAGCGGCTCGATCATGGCCAAGGTGCCGCGCATCATCAAGGTGCCCGCGGGCGAGGCGTGGGTCTCCACCGAGAACCCGCTCGGCGAGATGGGCTACTACGTCGTGAGCAAGGGCGACCTCGGCCCGTTCCGGGTGAAGATCCGGTCGGCCTCGTTCAGCAACATCTCGATCACGCCGTGGCTGCTGAAGGGCGTGTACGTGCCTGACGTCATCACGATCCTCGCGAGCCTCTACTTCATCCTGGGGGACATCGACCGCTGATGCACACCCTGCTGCGCTCTGGGGTCCTCGCCGCCGCCATCCCCTACTGGGGCCAGTCGCTGTTGCGCGTCCTGGGCGTGATCGTCGCGGTGCTCATCCCCGCGGGCACGATCGTCTACCTCTACCTGTTCAAGGCGGTCAGCTTCATGCAGAGCCGCCTCGGCCCGATGGAGGCCGGCCCCTACGGGTCGATGCAGCTCTTCGCCGAGGTCGGCAAGTTCCTCCAGAAGGAGGACCTGAACCCCGAAGCGCGCCGACCGCTTCATCTTCCGGGCCGCGCCGGTCGTCGTGCTGATCAGCACCTTCCTCATCTACCTCGTCATCCCGTTCGGGCCCGACGCGGTGTTCGGCGACTACTCGACGCGGCATCTTCTTCGCGCTCGCCGTGTCGTCGCTGTCGGTGATCGGCATCCTGATGGCGGGCTGGGCGAGCGCCAACAAGTACTCCCTCCTGGGTGGCCTCCGCGCCGCCGGCCAGCTGATCGCGTACGAGCTGCCGATGGTGCTCGCGGTCATCGGCGTCGTCATCCAGGCCGGCACGCTCAACCTGCAGCAGATCGTCGTCGCGCAGAACGAAGGCGTCGATCTTCGGCTGGAGCGGCCTCGGCAACCCGTACATCCTCACGCAGTTCGTCGCGTTCGTGGTGTTCCTGATCGCCGCGCAGGCCGAGCTCACGCAGACGCCGTTCGACATGCCGGTCGCCGAGTCCGAGCTCGTCGCCGGCTACCTGACCGAGTACAGCGGCTTCCGCTTCCTGCTCTTCTTCATCGGCGAGTTCGCGGCCGCCGGCGCGTTCGCGGCGCTCGCGGCGACGATGTTCCTCGGTGGCTGGGCGGTGCCGTTCATCAGCATCGACAACAACGCGATGAACCTGATCGGGCCGCTCGTGCTGTTCACGAAGATGATGATCATCGCCTTCGTGTTCTTCTGGGTGCGATTCACCTACCCGCGGTTCCGTGAGGACCAGCTCCAGCAGTTCGCGTGGAAGGTCCTCATCCCGATCTCGCTGCTCAACATCATGGTCACGGCGATCTTCAAGGTGGCGTTCTGATGGCACCCAAGGCCGGTGGGCTCCTCAAGGGGCTCGGCGTCACGTTCAAGAGAGCTCACCGAAGACCGTCACCAAGGGTGCGGCGACGGTGCAGTATCCGCACGAGAAGGAAGCGCCCCGCCATCCGGGCCCGCGGCGTCATCGCGCTCAAGGAGGAGAACTGCACGGTCTGCATGCTGTGCGCGCGCGAGCTGCCCGGACTGGTGCATCTACATCGAGGGGCACAAGGAGAAGGCACCGCCCCGCCGTGCCGGTGGCAAGCCCCGCACGGTGAGCAAGCTCGACCGCTTCGACATCGACTACGCGCTCTGCATGTACTGCGGCATCTGCGTCGAGGTCTGCCCGTTCGACGCGCTGTTCTGGAGCCCGGAGTACGAGTACTCCGAGCCCCGCATCGCCGACCTGCTCCACGACAAGGAGCGGCTCGGCGAGTGGATGGAGACCGTCCCCGAGGCGCCGGCGCTCGAGGCCGGGCGCAGAGGCGAAGAAGAAGTAGCCGTGGTCGCGCAGAACATCGCCTTCGGGATGATCGCGGCCGCCATGGTCATCGGCGCGATCCGCGTCGTCACCACGAACAACGTCGTGCACGCCGCGCTGTGGCTCGTGGTCGTGCTCGGCGGCGCGGCCGCGCAGTACATGCTGCTCGCGGCCGAGTTCGTCGCCATCACCCAGGTGCTCATCTACATCGGCGCGATCATCGTGCTGTTCCTGTTCGGCACCATGCTCACCCGCGCCCGCATCGGCAGAGCCGACGACCTCAACAACCGGCAGTGGCCGATCGCGCTGCGTCGTCGCGCTCGTGCTCGCCGGCATGCTCGGCTACGTGCTCGATCGACGCGTTCGGGAAGCACGAGCTGCCCAAGGATCCGGCCGTCGCCGACCACGCAGCAGGTCAGCGACAGCATCTTCTCCACCTACCTGCTGCCGTTCTGGGCGCTTTCGGTCGTGCTCACCGCCGCGCTCATCGGGGCCATCGTGCTGGCCCGGCGGGACTGAGGCGCCGTGCTGATCAACCAGTTCCTCCTGCTCGGCGCTTCCTGTTCGCACCGGCGTCTACGGCGTGCTCGCCGCGCAGAACGGCGTGCTCGTGCTGATGTCGATCGAGCTGATCCTGAACGCGCGTGAACATCAACCTGATCGCGTTCGCGCTGAACAACGGCAGCGACGTGAACGGCATGGTGTTCGCGCTGTTCGTCATCGCCGTCGCCGCCGCCGAGGTCGGCGTCGGCCTCGCCATGGTGCTGCTCATCTACCGGAACCGGCGCAGCATCGACATCGAGCGAGCTCGACGCGATGAAGGGCTGAGCCATGTGGTTCATGCAGCACGCGTGGCTCATCCCGCTCATCCCGGCCGTCTCGTTCTGGTTGATCCTGTTCTTCGGCAAGCGGCTGCCGTTCAAGGGCGCCGAGATCGGCATCACCGCGATCGGCGGCGTCGCTCGTCCTGTCGCCTGTTCACCGCGTTCCAGTGGATCCAGCAGGTCGAGGACGCGAAGAGCGCCGAGGAGGGGCTGCTCACCGCGTTCGGACGCCGGTCGGTCATCACGCCGCTCGCCGAGGAGCACCGCCCGGTCGTCGCGCCGATCATCAAGTCGGTCAACTGGTTCGACATCGGCGGCGTGAGGTGGCCGATCGGCGTCGCAGGTCGACGGCCTCGTCGCCGCGATGCTCGTGATGGTCACGATCATCTCGCTGCTCGTGCACATCTTCTCGCTCGAGTACATCCGCGGCGACCGGCGGTTCACCCACTACTACGCCTTCCTGAGCCTGTTCACCTGCGGCATGCTCCTCTCGTCACGTCGGTCGAGCACGATCCAGATGATCCTGGGCTGGGAGCTCATCGGTCTGTGCTCGTTCATGCTGATCGGGCACTGGTGGGAGGAGTACCCGAACGCCCGACGCCGCACTGAAGGCGTTCTTCACCAACCGCACCGGTGACATCGGCCTGCTCGTCGGCGTGTCGATCCTGTTCTTCGGCACCGGCACGTTCAGCGTCCTCGAGATCAACACCAAGATCGTCGACGGGCAGGTGTCGCACACCGCTGCTGTTGATGGCGGCGATCGCCCTCTTCGTCGCGGTCATCGCAAGAGCGGCCAGTTCCCGCTGCACACGTGGCTGCCCGACGCCATGGCCGGCCCGACGCCGGTGTCGGCGCTCATCCACGCCGCGACCATGGTCGTCGCGGGCGTCTACCTCGTCGCTCGGCTGTACCCGGTCTTCTTCGAGGGCTTCAAGATCGGGTCGGGCGGCATGAACCCGATGGCGATCATCGGCGGCATCACGATCCTCATCGCGCGCGCTGCTCGCGTTCGTGCAGAACGACATCAAGAAGGTGCTCGCCTACTCGACGGTCAGCCAGCTCGGCTACATGGTCATGGCGCTCGGCGTCGGCGCCTGGACGGCCGGCGTGTTCCACCTCTTCACCCACGCCTTCTTCAAGGCCTGCCTCTTCCTCGGCGCCGGCTCGGTGAGCCACTCGGGCAGCCATCACTCCTTCGACATGAGGAAGGACATGGGCGGCCTGCGCAAGTACATGCCGATCACGTTCTGGACGTTCATCATCGGCACGCTGGCGCTCGTCGGCTTCTTCCCGTTCGCCGGCTTCTGGTCGAAGGACGAGATCCTCGCCAACGCCGACAGCGCACGGCGTTCATGTGGTTCATGGTCATCGGCTTCGCGGGCGCGTTCCTGACCGCGGCGTACATGACGCGGTGCATCTACCTCACGTTCTTCGGCGAGTACCGCGGCGGCCACTCGCACGAGGGTGAGCTCGAGCACGACGCTCACGTGACGGCCCACGAGGTCGAGGTCGAGCACGCAGAAGAACACGCGCACGCCGGCCCGCACGAGTCGGGGCCGCTGCTCACGGTGCCGCTGATCATCCTCGCCGTGCTCTCCGACCGTCGCCGGCTTCCTCAACTGGGCCGCATGGCCGTTCCACTCGAGAAGTTCGGCGAGTGGTTCGAGCCGACGACCGGGCAGCCCGACCTCGAGCACGCGACGTTCGCCTACGGCAAGGCCGCGCTCTCGATGCTGCTGGTCATCTGTGCGATCGCGTTCGTCGCCTACCTGATGGCGAACGACTTCGCCTTCCTCAAGACCTCACGCGACAGCGACAAGGTCGCTCGCGCCGGCTACACGTTCCTCGAGAACAAGTACTACCTCGACTGCTTGTACGAGAACATCATCGTCGCCGGCATCAGCGGCCCGATCGCGCGAGCATTACTGGGTCAACCAGAACGTCATCGACGCGATCGTGAACCGGACGGCCACCACGACGCGCGACGTCGGCAACTTCGTCTACAAGCCCGTCGACCAGGCGTGGTCGACCGGGGCGTCAACGGCGCCGGCGAGGCCGCCGAGGAGCGGGCGGCGTCTTCCGTTGCTGCAGTCCGGCAAGGTCCAGCAGTACGCCGCGCTTCTGTTCGGCGCGGCCGCCATCGGGGCGCTGGCCCTCGTGATCATCGTCTAGGAGCCGAGAGCAGATGAACTTCGACAGCTGGGCACTCACCCTCGCGGTGTTCCTGCCCGCGGTGGGCGTGGTCGTGATGCTGGCCATCCCCAAGAAACAGGAGCTCGCGCTCAAGGTCACCGCGCTCGTCGCCGCGCTGGCGTCGCTCGGCATCGGCATCTACCTGCTCTCCGCGTTCGACTACGACCGGTCGGGCGAGCTGCAGTTCGTCGTCGACAAGCCCTGGATCGACGTGATCCACAGCCGGTACATCCTCGGCATCGACGGCATCTCGCTGCCCTGCTCGTCGCTGTCGATGGTGATCGTCGTCGCTGTGCCTCATCTACTCGTGGAACCACATCCCCGAGCCGGGCAACCTCAAGGCGTTCTTCATCCTGATCCTGGTGCTCGAGATCGGCATGAACGGCACGTTCGTCGCCCAGGACCTCATCCTGTTCTTCGTGTTCTTCGAGGTCGTGCTGCTGCCGATGTACTTCATGATCGGCGTGTGGGGCGGCGAGCAACGTCAGTACGCGGCGATCAAGTTCTTCCTCTTCACGCTGTTCGGCTCGGCGCTGATGATGCTGAGCTTCCTGGCGCTGTTCTTCAAGACCGGCGCGCAGAGCTTCTCGATGGAGTACATCGCCGCGCGACACGTCGGGCATCACGCACAGCACCGCAGCTCGTGATCTTCGCCGGCATGTTCATCGGCTTCGCCATCAAGGTGCCGATGTTCCCGTTCCACACGTGGCTGCCCGACGCCCACACCCAGGCGCCGACCGTCGGCTCGGTGATCCTGGCGGCGGTCCTCCTGAAGCTCGGCACGTACGGCTTCATCCGCATCGCGATCCCGATCCTGCCCGACGCCGCGATCTCGTGGGCGCCGTGGATCGGGCTCCTCGCGGTGATCGGCATCATCTACGGCGCGCTGTGCTGCCTCGCGCAGACCGACATGAAGCGGCTGATCGCGTTCTCGTCGGTCGCGCACATGGGCTTCGTGATGCTCGGCATCGCGACGCTCACGAGCTTCGGCCTCAACGCCGCCATGTTCGGCATGGTCGCCCACGGCCTCATCACCGGCATGCTCTTCTTCCTCGCCGGCTCGGTGAAGGAGCGCTACCACACGCTGGAGATCCGCCAGATGGGCGGCCTGCTGCTGCGCATCCCGCGCTTCGGCTGGATCCTCGGCTTCTGCGCGATGGCCTCGCTCGGCCTGCCCGGTCTCGCCGGGTTCTGGGGCGAGTTCCCGGCGATCCTCGCGTCGTACAGCCCGGCTGCGGGCTTGTCCGAAGGCGTGTTCCGCACGTACATGGTCATCGCCGCGATCGGCACCGTGCTCGCTGCCGCCTACCTGCTCTGGCTGTACCAGCGCGCCGCGTTCGGCGACGTCAGCCCGACGTTCGCCCACGAGCCGGCACACGACGTGACGATCCCCGAGTGGATCGCGTGGACGCCGCTGCTCGTCGTCATCCTCGTGCTCGGCGTCTTCCCCAACCTGATCTTCGGCATGACCGACGACGCGGTCGGCACCGCGCTGCGCGCGCGCTCGGGGGCTGATCGGTGCACGTCCTCGCCCAGGCCAGCAGCGGCTGGCAGCAGCCCAACGTCGACTATCACGCGCTCGCGCCCGAGATCGTCCTCGCGGCGCGATCGTCGTGCTGCTGCTCGTCGACCTGTTCCTCGACGAGCGTCAGAAGTGGGCGACCTCGTCGATCGCCGGCATCGGCCTGCTCGCGTCGCTCGTGCCGGTGCTCACGCTCGCCGTCGACGGCACCGACCGGTCGATGTTCGGCGGCGCCTTCGTCGTCGACAACTTCTCGCTGGTGCTGACGGGCTCTTCCTCGTCACCGGCTACGCGGTGGTGCTCATCTCGACGAACTACATCGACGAGGGCGACTACTACGAGGGCGAGTACTACACGCTGCTGCTGTGCTCGATCCTCGGCATGGTGATGATCGCGTCGTCCCGCGACCTCGTCTCGCTGTTCATCGCGCTCGAGCTGCTCTCGATCCCCGCCTACATGCTCGCCGCGTGGCGCAAGCGCGACCTCAAGAGCAACGAGGCCGGCATGAAGTACTTCCTGCTCGGCGTCTTCGCCTCGGCCGTGATGCTCTACGGCATGTCGCTGCTCTACGGCGTCACCGGCATCGACGCTGCTGACCGACATCGGCGAGCAGATCGGCGGGTCGGCGTCGTCCGAGCCGATCGCCACCCTCGCGATCGTGTTCGTGATCGTCGGCTTCGCCTTCAAGGTGTCGGCGGTGCCGTTCCACAGCTGGGCGCCCGACACCTACGAGGGCGCGCCGACGCCCGTCACCGCGTTCCTCTCGGTCGCGTCGAAGGCGGCGGGCTTCGTCGCGCTGCTCGAGCTCGTCTTCGTCGGCTTCTTCGGCCGCAGCGACGTGTGGGCACCGGTGTTCTGGGTGCTCGCGGCGCTGTCGATGACGGTCGGCAACCTCATCGCGCTGCGCCAGACGAACATGGTCCGGATGCTGGCCTACTCGTCGATCGCCCAGGGCGGCTTCATGCTGATGCCGCTCGCGGTGATCGGCGACGGGCCCGAGGCCGCGAAGACGCGCTCACCGCGGTCGTCACCTACCTGCTGATCTACGCGGTGATGAACATCGGCGCGTTCGCCGTGGTCATCGTCGTCGCCCGCAAGACTCGCTCGGGCGAGATCGCGTCGTTCGCGCGGGCTCTTCTCCTACGCGCCCGGCCTCTGCGTCGCGATGACGTTCTTCCTCTTCTCCCTCGCCGGCACCCGCCGCTCGCGGGCTGGGTCGCCAAGTTCATCGTCTTCCGGTCGCTCCTCGACGCCGGAGGAGGCTGGGCGGTCGGGCTCGCCGTGGTCGGCGTCGTCAACTCGGTGATCGCGCTCTTCTACTACGCGGCGGTCGCGAAGGAGATGTGGATGAACCCGGCGCCGGACGGCGACGTGTCTCCGATCCGCATCCCCGGGCCGTCTGCTCATCACGGTCGGGGCCGCGGCTGCGCTCGTCGTGCTCATCGGCATCTTCCCGTCGATCGTGCTGCACTTCAGCGACCTCACCTCGCTGGCCGCGGGGAGCTGAGCGACGCTCGCTGACGTCCTTCGGGCACGCATCGCCCGGCATGGCCCGCTTCGGTTCGACGAGGTCATGGAGGCCGCGCTCTACGACCCCGAACGGGGCTTCTACGCGACCGGCGGTCACGCCGGCCGGCGCGGCGACTTCATCACCAGCGTCGAGGTCGGTCCGCTCTTCGGTGCGGTCATCGCTCGGGCGCTCGACGCGTGGTGGCACGAGCTGGGCTCGCCCGACCCTTCGTCGTCGTCGATGCCGGCGCGGGTGTCGGCACGCTGGCCGCGTCGGTGCTCGCCGCCGCGCCCGAGTGCGCGGCGGCGTTGCGCTACGTGCTCGTCGAGCGATCGGCGGCGCTGCGTGCCGACCACGACCGGAGGGCTGCCGCTCGTGCTCCCGATGCACGCGTTCGCCGCTGCCACGAGCCCGACGACGAAGACGAGCCGCCGGCGCGGTTCGATGCCCGACGGCCCGCTGGCCGTGAGCCTCGATCGCTTCCGCCGACCGGTGCGCACGTCGTGCTCGCGAACGAGCTGCTCGACAACCTGCCTGTGCGGTTGCTCGAGCGGACGGCGGAGGGTGGGCGGAGGTGGGTGTCGGGCCGGACCTCGCTGAGCTGTTGCTGCCGGTCGAGGTGCCGCCTGCGCTTGCCGACATCGACGGCTCTCCGGGATCGCGGGTCGCATGGCAGGAAGGCGGGCGGTTGGCTGCGCGCCGCTCTCGAGCTCGCGGCTCGGGTCGTCGTCTTCGACTACATGACGACGACCTCGCAGATGGCTGCTCGGCCCTGGACAGACTGGCTGCGCACCTATCGCGGGCACGATCGCGGGGCAGCCGCCGCTCGCTCGAGCTCGGCGAGCAAGACATCACGTGCGAGGTCGCGCTCGACCAGCTCGCCGCGGTCCGCCCGCCGTCCGTGGTGCGCGATCAGCGGTCGTTCCTGACGGCGCACGGCGTCGAGCAGCTGGTGGACGAGGGGCGGCGGGTGTGGGAGCGGGGTGCGGCCCAGGGCGGGCTCGCGGCGTCTGCGGGGTCGCAGCCGTGTGCGCGAGGCCGAGGCGCTCACCGAACTCGATGGCCTCGGCGGGTTCACCGTTGCAGAGTGGGCCCGATGAAGCTCTACGACGCCTCGCCGGTCGAGGACGACGATCGCCGCCGCGCATCTGGTGGCGTTGCGACCGGGAGGAGGACGAGCCGTTCCCTGACGATCCGCTCGCGTGGGATCACTTGCGCCATCTGCGTGAGACCGGGCGCATGGTGATGGCCGCGACCGACGACGGCCAGCCGATGGGCTTCGGCGGCGTCGTCGTGCGCTCGGGCGTCACCCGGCTCGCTGATCTCTTCATCAACCCTGACTGCCAGGGTCACGGCGTCGGCAAGGCGTTGCTGCACGAGATGCTCGATGAGGCAAGAAGGTCATGACCACTTCGGCATCGGCCGACCCGCGCGCGTTGCCGCTCTACGTGCGGGCGGGCATGCGGCCGCTCTGGCCGTACCACTTTCTGCTGGGTGATCCTCGCGTCGTCGACGCGCCATCGTCGGTCCAGGTCGAGCCCGCGGACCGCGTCGAGCTCGTCGAGATCGATCGCGCCGCGACCGGGTTCGATCGTGCGACCGACCACGAGTACTACGAGGTCGGGTGCCGCGCACAACCGCTCCGCATCGTGTCGGAAGGACGAGCGATCGGCTTCGCCTATCTCGAGCCACCGCAGCCGTGGGCGCCGAATCGGTGGATCCTGCTGACGCTCGCCGTCGTGCCCGGGCTACGACTCGGCCGACGCGATGCGCGCCGCGCTCGCGTACGCGGCGGCGCAAGGGGCCGACCGGCTCTTCACCGCGATGCCCGGACCGAACCCGGTGCTCGGCTCGCTGCTCGACGCGGGCTTCGTCATCGCCGAGCAAGACATCTTCATGGCGACGTCGCCCGACCTCGTCGACCCCCTGCGCCACCACTATCACCCGGGCTTCGGCTGACGTCGGTAGCGTCGCGCGTGAGAGAGGAGCAAGGCATGGACCTGCGTGAGTGGATCGTCACCGAGCACGACGGGGTGCGCACGCGGTTCGTGCAGAGCGTCCGCGACATCGTCCCGGTCGAGCGATGGAAGGAGCGGCCGGGCGACGGTGGCAGCTCGATCGCGTACCTCGTGTTCCACGTAGCGTCACATCAGGATGTCGCCCTGTGCTCGGTGATCGACGAGCGCGCGCCACTGCGCATGGAGTGGGCGGCACGGCTCGGGCTCGGCGGCGTGGCCGCGGACCACGGCCTCGGCGAGACCGAGGTGCTCGACCTCACCGACGCGCTCGAGCTCGAGCACCTCGACGCCTACGCGGCCGCCGTCGCCGAGCGCTCCCGGGTGATCCTCGACCGGCTCGATCTCGACTCTCTCGACTCGGTGCCGGATGCGGCGAAGGGCCTCGGCGAGCTCGCCGGTGTCGCGGAGAGCGCAGCGCCCTGGCTCTTCCGAATGTGGGACGCCAAGCCCGCATCGTTCTTCGTCTCGTGGGAAGACATCGGGCACGGCCTCAACCATCTCGGCGAGATGGTGTCGGTGCGCAACCGGATGGGGCTGAGCCCGTTCTGATCGGCCCGTTCTGATCGGCGCTCAGGCCTGCGCGCCGCCGGTGCTTCCTGAGGTGGGCGCCGCGCCGACCTTGTAGCTCTCGAACGGCGGCAGCACCTCGAAGTCCTGCGCGAGCGCCTCTGGGTCTTCGCCGACTTGCTGGATCTCTTCGAGGTGCACCTGCCCCAGGAACGTGCCCGCCTCGTTGAGGTACGGGATGCGCTCGGGGTCGAACCCCATCAGCCGCGCTGCCGTCGCGTCGGTGGCCACCATGTCGGTGCCGAACACCAGCACGCCCATGTCCTTCGGCGTGCCCTGGATCGGGCCGTTGCCTTCCATCGCGACGATGCCGTCGACGATCTGGTACTCGGGCATCACCGCCGCCGACACGTCGATGATCGACGCGTCGATGCCGGCCCAGTGCAGCACGTTCTTCGGCCATCCATACACACGGCCCGGCATGCACCCGAAGCAGTTCTTCATCGAGAGCGTGGCGCCGGCCCAGTGATGGGTCTTCATCTTCGGCATCGAGATCACGACGTCCGCCTGCGAGACGGGCTGCGGGAGCCAGATCGCACCCAGCGGTGTGTAGAACGATTCGAGCGTCTGGCGCACGACGCCCGCGGTGTTCAGGTCGGTGAACGAGACGTCGACGTCCTTGACCGCGTCGAGCAGCCCCGACGTGCGGATCACGTACTCGGTGTCGCGGCGGTGGCCAGGGCCCTCGCCCACGGTGACCGATGCGGCGCCCATGTCGCGCAGTGCGAGCACTGTCGCATGCACGAGCCGAGGATCGGTGTTGATCACGGTGCCCGCGTCGAACTCCACGAGGTTCGGCTTGAGCAGCACGGTCTTGCCGCTCACGTCCGCGCCGACCGACTCGAGCCCGCTCTTGACCGTCGCCTGCAGCCCGGCGTCGTAGCTCGTCGCCTTGACGACTGCGACCTTGGGGTTGCCCGGCTCGGGGAACGCACCCTTGTCGTGGAGCACCGGCTGGTCGTTCCGCTTGTCGATGAGGCGCGCGCCGACGAGGCCGACTGCGGCGACGCCGAGCCCGACCTCGGCACCTCGGATGAGGAACGTCCGCCTGCTGACCGCCATCAGCGCGGCACCGTGATCACGTCGAGGCTGTCGCTGGTCGCGAGCGTCGCCCATCCGAGCGCGACGTTGTCGTCGAGGAACGATGTCGCGTCGAACGAGATGCCGAGCGCGGCTTCGACGTTCGCAAGTTCGACGCCCGCGCGATCGGGGCTGTCCGCCGCGAGGCGCAGCGCGATCAGCGAAAGCGCGAGCGAGAGCCCGCCGTCCTCGACCGGCCACAGCCGGCGAAGGACCGCGTATCCGTCGGTCACGACCTTCGGGTCTCCCGCTCCCTGCAAGCCGATGAGGCCGATCGCGGTCGTCTGGGCGTAAGGCTCGAGATCCGTGTCCCAGACCTCGCGGTTGCCGTAGTTCCATCCGCCGCCGACACAGGAGCGGTCGGCGAGCAGCTTCACGGCGTCGGTGATCTCGGCCGTCGCGGACGGACGGAGCATCTGGAGCGCGAGCAGGTTGCGAGACGTGGGCTCGATCCATCCGAAGGTGAACGGCGTCCAGCTCCACCCGCGGAGGCTGATGTCCAACGGCACGACCGAGCTCGGCGCGCTGAGCTGCACGGCTTGGTGAGCGACGATGTGGTCGAGCGCCTTCTCGCGTCCCGCGCCCGCGGGCAGTGCCAGCGCGGCGAGCGACGTCGCGGAGTCGTTGACCGATTCGTCGGGCGGGTTGGCACGGTCGCCGATGACGAGGGCCAGGCTGCCGTCGGGGCGCTGGTGGCTGGCGAGCCAGGCGCGGCCGGCGTCGTCGTCGAGCGCGAGCGTCGCGAGCGCAGTGGGCTCGGGCTCGGACGGGAGACCGGGGCGAGGACCGAAGCCGCCGTCGTCGTTGCGGGCGGACTCGAGCCGCGCCGACAGCCGTCCGAACAGCGGAGAGGACACATATCAGTATCGCCAAATGAGGGCCGAACCTGAGCGCGGGTAATGTCCGCCGCGCCCACCCAGACCAGGAGCGCGCAGATGGCCGACGAGCACGCACCGGCGATCGAGGACTACCTCGTCGAGGACCGCAAGTTCCCGCCGCCCGCTGGCTTCAAAGAGCACAGCCTCGCGGCCGGCACGTTCCTCTACGACGAAGCCGACACCGACTACCAGGGCTTCTGGGCTCGCCAGGCCGCCGACCTGCTCACATGGGCCCACGACTGGGACACGATCTGCGACTGGCAGCTGCCGTTCGCGAAGTGGTTCATCGGCGGGTCGCTGAACGTCTCGTACAACTGTCTCGACCGTCATGTCGAGGCCGGTCGGGGCGACAAGGTCGCGTTCCATTGGGAGGGCGAGCCCGGCGACACCCGCACGATCACGTATGCCGATCTGTGCGCCGAGGTGCAGCGCTTCGCGAACGCGCTGAAGGCGCTCGGGGTTCAGAAGGGCGACCGCGTCAACATCTACATGCCGATGATCCCCGAGCTCCCGATCGCGCTGCTCGCCTGCGCGCGCATCGGGGCGCCGCACTCCGTCGTGTTCGGCGGGTTCTCGCCCGACTCTCTCTCAGACCGCATCAACGACGCAGAGGCGAAGGTCCTCATCACCGCCGACGGAGGATGGCGACGCGGCCAGGTCGTCCCGCTCAAGGCCAACGCCGACGTCGCACTCGCCGACACCCCGTCGATCGAGCACGTGGTCGTCGTCCGTCGCACGGAGAACGACGTGCACATGGAACCGGGCCGCGACCACTGGTACCACGAGCTCGTGGCCGACGCCGCGGCCGAGTGCCCGGCCGAGCCGATGGACTCAGAGCACCTCCTCTACCTGCTCTACACGTCGGGCACGACCGCGAAGCCGAAGGGCATCATGCACACGACCGGCGGTTACCTCACGCAGGTCGCGTTCACGCACAAGTACGTGTTCGATCTCCATCCGGACGAGGACGTCTACTGGTGCGCGGCCGACATCGGCTGGGTGACGGGCCACAGCTACATCGTCTACGGGCCGCTGTGCAACGGAGCGACCTCGGTGATGTATGAGGGCACCCCCGACCATCCTGCCAAGGACCGGTGGTGGGACATCATCGAGCGCTACAAGGTCACGATCCTGTACACGGCGCCCACCGCGATCCGCACGTTCATGAAGTGGGGCGCGGTCGAGCCCGAGAAGCACGACCTCTCGTCGTTGCGGTTGCTGGGATCGGTCGGCGAGCCGATCAACCCCGAAGCGTGGATGTGGTACTGGCAGCACATCGGCGGCGGTCGTTGCCCGGTCGTCGACACCTGGTGGCAGACCGAGACCGGCGGCATCATGATCAGCCCGCTCCCCGGCGCCACCACACTGAAGCCCGGTTCGGCGACGTTCCCCCTGCCGGGCATCGGCGCAGAGGTCGTCGACGACGTCGGCACGCGCGTCGATCGCGGCGGCGGCTACCTCACTCTGACCCGGCCCTGGCCCACGATGCTGCGTGGCATCTACGGCGATCCCGAGCGCTACAGGCAGACCTATTGGAGCCGGTTCGACGGCCGCTACTTCGCGGGTGACGGCGCCAAGATCGACGACGAGGGCTACTTCTGGCTGCTCGGGCGCGTCGACGACGTCATGAACGTGAGCGGCCATCGCATCTCGACAACCGAGGTCGAGTCCGCGCTCGTCTCCCACCCCAGCGTCGCCGAAGCAGCGGTCGTCGGCGCGAAGGACGACGTCACCGGCCAGGCGATCATCGCGTTCGTCACGCTTCGAGGCGGAGAAGAGGCGAGCACCGCCCATGGCGAGGAGCTGCGCCGCCACGTCGCGCAGCACATCGGCGCGATCGCACGACCGAAGACGGTGATCTTCACGCCCGACCTGCCCAAGACTCGGAGCGGCAAGATCATGCGACGTCTGCTGAAGGATGTCGCGGAGGGCCGCGACCTCGGCGACACCACGACCCTCGCGGACGCAGCGGTGGTCGACGAGATCCGCAGTCGCGCCGCGGAGGCGCCCCAAGAGGATTAGACGGGGACGAGCTCGCCGTTCTGCCAGCGCCCCGCGCCGGGTGTCGGCCAGAGCGGCCCGATCAGCACGGTGTCCTCGTCGCGGAGTGCGCAGAGGGTGGTCCACGCCGCTTCCGCGTCGACGTGCTGTTTCGGGATCACGCCGCTCGACAGATGGTGCGGCACCACCGCGAGGTGCCCGACGATGACGGCGCGCTCGCCTTCGGACTCGATGCGGACGATCTGATGGCCCGGCGTGTGCGCCCCCGTGTGCTCGAGCGTCACCTCGCTCGTGATCGGATGACGATCGCCGGTCGGTTGCACGCAGCTGTCGTCGAGTCGATTGCTGATGTCGATCGCCGCGAGCTCGCACGCCGAGATGAGCACCGGCGCGTTCGGGAAGAACCGACACCAGCTGCCGTCGTCGTTCCGCCATGCGAGCATGCCGACGCCGTCGTAATGCGTCGCGACCGCGTGCGTGATCGTCTCGCGGGGGAACCCGGCTGCGTCGAGCAGTGCGGCGAACGCCTGCTGGTGCGCGCCCGCGTCGGCTTCGGTGCGCAAGATCTCGTCCGCGGCGAGCGCGGGATCGACGACGATCCGTGCGTCGCCGCTCTCGATCAGCCACGCGGCTGCGGCCACGCGGACCTCGTCGCCGGTGAGCCCGAACGTCTCAGCCGGAAGATCGACCTCCGCGTACACAACCCGAGTCGCCCGCACCGCGCCGATCGAGAGCGTGGACATCAGTCTCGGAAGTTCGTGAACTGGAGGGCGACACCGAAGTCGCCTTCGCGGAGCTTCGCGATGACCTCTTGCAGGTCGTCGCGCTTCTTGCCGCTGACTCGAAGCTGATCACCCTGGGCCTGGCTCTGGATGCCCTTCAGCCCGAGGTCCTTGATGAACTTGTTGAGCTCGCGCGCCTTGTCGGAAGAGATGCCCGCGTTGAGCTTCGCGGTCTGGCGCACCGTGCCCCCGGCTGCCTCCTCGAGCTTGCCGTACTCGAGCGCCTTCAACGAGACGCCGCGCTTCACGAGCTTCTCCTCGAGCACCTGGCGGACCGCACGGAGGCGATCCTCGGTGGAGGAGCGCATCGTGAGCTCGAAGTCGTGGGCCTCGATCGACGAGCCGGTCGCCTTGAAGTCGTAGCGGGTGGTCAGCTCGCGCTCGGCCTGGTCGAGCGCGTTGCGCACCTCTTGCTTGTCGACCTCGGAGACGACATCAAAGGTCGGCATGGTCGTCAATCCTCACTTCGCTAGGGTGTCCGGCCTCAGGGGTCGGTGCCCGAGTGGCCAAAGGGAGCAGGCTGTAAACCTGCCGGCGCAAGCCTACGGAGGTTCAAATCCTTCCCGGCCCACCACCCTCAGCGCGCGCCGAGCAAGTGCTCGAGGGCGAGCTGGCTGAGCCGCACGAAGCCGTACCCACGCTCGCCGACCGGGTCGGGCTGGAAGTCCTCGAATGCGCTGCGATCGGCCAGCAGGTCGCTCACGGATTCGCCCGATGCCAGCGTCGGCTGCGCGAGCTCCGGAACCTTGCTCGCGGCAAGCGCCTCCTGCACCTCGGGATCGGCGCGCCACGACGCGGCACGCTCCTTCAGCAACAGGTAGGTGCGCATGTTCGCGGCCGCGGAGACCCACACCCCCGAGATGTCCTCGGTGCGCAGCGGCTTGTAGTCGAAGTGGCGCGGCCCGTCGTACGCCCGGCCGCCGTTGACGCCACCGAACTCGAGCAGGTCGACGAGGAAGAACGCGCTCATCAGGTCGCCGTGGCCGAACACGAGGTCCTGGTCGTACTTCACCCCGCGCTGCCCGTTGAGGTCGATGTGGAAGAGCTTCCCCTGCCACAGCGCCTGGGCGATGCCGTGCACGAAGTTGAGCCCGGCCATCTGCTCGTGACCGACTTCGGGGTTGAGCCCGACCATGTCGGAGTGCTCGAGCGTCGTGATGAAGCCGAGCGCGTGGCCGATCGTCGGCAGCAAGATGTCGCCGCGCGGCTCGTTCGGCTTCGGCTCGAGCGCGAACCGGATCTGGTAGCCGCGATCGATGACGTACTGCGCGAGCGTGTCGAGCCCCTCGCGGTAGCGGTCGAGCGCGGCGCGGACGTCCTTGGCCGCGTCGGTCTCTGACCCTTCACGCCCACCCCAGAACACGTAGGTCTGCGCACCGAGCTCGGCGGCAAGGTCGAGGTTCCGCATGACCTTGCGCAGCGCGTAGCGGCGGACCGACCGGTCGTTGCTCGTGAACGCGCCGTCCTTGAACACCGGATGGAAGAACAGGTTCGTCGTGACCATCGGCACGATCATCCCGGTCTCTTCGAGCGCGGAGCGGAAGCGCTTGATCAACCGCTCGCGCTCACCATCGGCCGCACCGAACGGCACGAGGTCGTCGTCGTGGAAGCTCACGCCGTACGCACCGAGCTCGGCCAGCCGGTGCACTGACTCGACCGGATCGAGCGGCGGACGCGTCGCGTCGCCGAACGGGTCGCGCGCTTGCCACCCGATCGTCCACAACCCGAACGAGAACTGGTCCTCACGTGTCGGCTGAGCGGTCATCGTGTGCCTCCTTGCTAATTCCCCTCCCATCGTGTCACCACCCACCCGAGGCCGCGGCACCTCAGCTCGCGAGCTGGGTCGCGAGCCGAGCGGTGACCAACTGTGTGCCGTCGGGGCGGGTGAAGGTGAGAGTGCTGTCGGGGGCTATGGCCATCGTCCAGCCACCCTCGTGGAGGGCGGTGTGGTGGTGGTCGCAGAGCAGACACAGGTTGGCCATGTCGGTGGGGCCGCCGTCGGCCCAATGGACGATGTGGTGGCCGTCGCACCACCCGGGGGGCCGGCCACAGCCCGGGAACACGCAGCCGCGGTCTCGCAGGGCGAGAGCTCGCCGTTGGGCGGGGGTGACCGCTCGGCGGCGCGGCCCAGGTCGAGGGGTTCGCCTCGGCTGCCGAGCACGACGGGCACGATGCGGGCGTCGCACGCCAGTCGTCGTGCCGCTTCGGCAGAGATCGGTTGGCCCGTGTCGTCGACCTGCCCTGACCCTGTGCCGTGGGTGAGGTCGTCGAGCCGGATAGTCACCGAGACCGTCGGGCGGCCCCGCTCGGCGCCCACGGCCCGGCGGATCACCTCGGCGAGGGCCGCGGCCCGGCGTTGCGCTGCGGTGCGGGTGGGGCCGCCCGATGCCTTCTCCGCTCGCCGCAGCCGTTCGTACTCGGCTGCGATCGCGGCGCGCACGACCTCGCCGTCGTCGCTCGTGTAGAGGCCGTCGAGGACCGTGGTGCCCTGGAACGTGCTCGACACGTGGAGCCGGTCGCCGTCGCGCCGGTCGCGGCTCTCACGGTCGGGGTCGGCCCGCAGCAGCCAGTGCTGCAACATCCGCGCCGTCTGATCGACCGTCAACCGTCGGGCGTGCTCGACGAGCACGGCCTCGTGGGCGCGGAACACCTCGCGGGTCTTGTCGCTGCGATGCGCGGCCGACGCGAGCAGCGTCGCCTTCTCCAGCGACAGCCCCCCACCTTGCAGGGCCGCCTCGGTCAATGGCATCGACCGCAGCCGTCTCGCCGTGCGCACCAGCGTCGCCGCCGACGACCGGCTCAGCTCACACCGGTACGCGAGCCAGCTCGCTCCCGACGTGGCACCGTCACCAGCCCAGACCTGCCGGGCATCCCACACCGCGACCGCTCGGGCCATCGCCGCCTCGACCCGACACCGCTCCGCATCCAACGCCCGCACATGCGCGGACAACTCCGCGTCAGTCAGACGATCCGGATCGACCTCCCACACCTCGGCCACGCGCGCCCGTCCTCAAAAATTCGGCACGATCAGCATCAAGGGGAAGTGTCGACATCTTAGGGAGGGGGTGTGACATTCCCGCCCGGCCGAGCTCGATCACGACTCAGCCCTCGAGCAGGTGCTGCATCAGCGCGACGTCGAGCCACCGGCCGAACTTGCGGCCCACCTCGCGCTCGATGCCGACGAGCTGGAAGCCGCACGACCGATGCAACGCCAGCGACGGCTCCCGAGTGGCCTCGATCCGGGCCATCACGGCATGGAAGCCGTGGCGGCGGGCGACGTCGAGCATCTCGCTCAACAAGACCTTGCCGATGCCCTGGCCGTGATGGTCGCGTCGCACGTACACCGAGTCCTCGACGGTCGTGCGGTAGGCGGCCCGCTCCTTGTACGGCGACAGCGACGCGAACCCGACCACCTCGCCGTCGTTCACGGCAACGACTGCGGCATGAGCGCCCGACCGCTCGGCCAGCCAGGAGCGCTGATCCTCCAACGACCGCGTCACGAGGTCGAACGTCGCCGTCGAGGTCTCGACCTCGAGGTTGTAGATCGTGCGCATCGCCTCGGCGTCGTCGAGTGTCGCGAGGCGCAGCTGCACGACGCCAGACGCTAACGGCCGTCAGGGCTCGAGAGGCGTCCCGAGACCAGCGTCACGCGCCCTGGCGATCGCGTGGGCCCGATCCGCGACTTGGAGCTTCGTGAAGATGTTCGACACGTGGTTGCGGACGGTCTTCGGGCTCAGGTACAGCGTGCGAGCGATCTCCGGGTTCGTATTGCCGTCGGCGACGAGGTTGAGGACCTCGCGCTCGCGCTCCGACAAGGTCGGGAACGGCGTGGCGACAGGAGCGGGCGCCCGAGGCGCGTTGAAGTAGCCGATGATCCGCTTCGCGATGCTGGCCCCGAAGATCGCCTCGCCTTGTGAGAGCGCCCGGACGGCCCGTTCGATGTCCTCCTCGTTGGCGCCCTTGAGGAGATAGCCGCTCGCGCCGGCCCGCAGCGCGGTGAACACCGACTCGTCGTCCTCGGACATCGTGAGCACGAGCACCCGCACCGACGGATGGGCTTCGGTGATCTCGCGTGTCGCCTCGATTCCGGTGAGCTCGGGCATCGCGAGGTCCATCAACACCACGTCGGGAAGGATCTCAGCCGCGAGCTCGACACCGCGGCGGCCGTTCTCCGCCTCGCCGACCACCTCGATGTCGTCGAGCTCGCCGAGGAGAAAGCGCAGGCCGCTTCGGAACGCGGGATGGTCGTCGACGATCAGCACTCTGATGCTCACGGAAGACGCTCGGCGTTCTGCTCGGACCGGTGCACGGGCAGGACCACCTGGACGAGCGTGCCACCCTCGGGCCGCACCGCGATGCAGCACGTCCCTCCGAGCTCGGCGGCGCGCTCGTGCATCGACGCCAGGCCGACGCCGACCGGGTCGCCCGCCGCGACGCCCGAGCCGTCGTCTGCGACCTCGATCACCAACGATTGCCTCTGCTCCTCGATCTCCACCCACGCGTGGTTCGCGCCCGAGTGACGCACGACGTTCGTGAGCGCCTCGCTCACGATGCGGTATGCGACGGACTCGACGGCAGCGGGGAGGTCGTCGAGCCGCTCCGGCGCGTCGACGTCGATGATGAGGTGCTCGCCGAAGTGGTCGGCGCTGCGCTCGGATCGCTCCGACGAGACCGAGCTCGTCGAGCGCCGGCGGACGCAGGTCTTGCACGATGCGCCGCACTTCGATCACTGCCGACTGCGCGTCCGATGCGATCGACGAGAGCGCTTCTGCCGCGCGCTCGGGATCGTTCTGCAACGCGCGCTCGGCGGCTTCCGCGCGGACCGCGATCGCGGCAAGCGTGGGTCCGAGTCCGTCGTGCAGGTCGCGGCGGAGCCGCCGGCGCTCTTCTTCCCGCGCGGTGACGATGCGCTCGCGGGAGCGACGGAGATCGGTCGTGAGCGCGACCGCGTGCACTGCGACGGCTGCCTGCCGCGCGAGGTCGTCGAGCAGCTGGCGATCCGCCGCGGAGAAGGACTCGTTCGGCCCGCGCTGCCCGACGACCAGATCGCCGACCTGTGCTCCGTGGTGGACGAGAGGAAGCCGCAATGCGTTGTCGACCGGCCGCCCGTGGGCCACGATCGTCGACAGGCCGTCCTCGCTCGCCATCTCGACTGCGACGTACGGCACCCGCATCGCCTCGGCGACGGTCTGCGCGACGCTCGGGAGCACCTCTTCGGCCACGGTCGCGGCGGCCAACCGATTACCGAGCCGGGCGAGCACTTCATACGGCTGGTCGCGCTCGCCGTACATGAGGCGGTCGACGCTCCGCTGCAGCCGCACTCGCAGCGGTGAGAACGCGGCCGCGACGAGCCCGGTCGCGATGAGTGAGATGACGACCGATGCCTTCGCTTGGAAGATCGCCCCGAGCGCTGCGACGACACCGACATATGCCACCACGACGCAGCCCGACAGCAGCAGGTAGACGAGCGTGCGGTTGATGACGAAGTCGATGTCGTAGAGCCGGTAGCGGAGGATCGCGACGGCCAGCGCGATGACGAACAGCGTCGTTGCCGCCGCATCGAGCACGAGGCCGGCCCCCGGCGGGAGCAAGTGGCCGACGGTCGACGCGACGAGCAGTGGCGCCAACGCCCACGCAGCCCAACGCAGCTGGGCGCGCTCCTCACCCACCGAGCGGCGGTACCGGATGATGACCGACACGCCGGCGCCGACGAGCGCGATCGCCGACAGCGCGACAGCGATGTTCAGCGGGACGTTCCAGGAGCTCTCGCTGCCCGGCAGCGCGAGCGGGTTCTGCAGCTGCCCGACCTTGCCGGGCGCGTCCGGTGCGAGGGGCAGCGGGTGCACGAACCCGATGAGGACGATCGCGATGTTGACGCCGATGCCGAACCAGAGCCATGGGCGCCAACGCGGCGAGACGATCTGACCGCTCGGGAAGAGCATGAACGCGAGGAACAGGGCGAGGTCGAGGAACGAGGCGAACCGGCCGCTGAGCCACAGGCCGAGCGGGCCGCCCCACACCCCGGGATGGGTCTCGATCGCCCAGACGCCGTACTGCTGACCGAAGCCCGACAGGGCGAACATGAAGGCGGTCGTGAGGAGCAGCCACCCGACGACGTGGCGGGGACGGTGGGTCAGGATCACGAGTGCCGCCGGGGTGATCAGCATCGGGAGCACCGCGAGGCGAGCCCAATCCTTCGCGTCGGGCCCGACCGGGATGCCCCGGTTCGCGATGTGGAGGATCACGGTGCTCGCGGCCATCGCGAGGGTGACGACTCCGAGGATCCACGCAGCGGCGACCAGCCTCGGGCTCCTCTCGTCCGCCGTCGCACTCACCACGCCTTCATCTTCCTGCGTGCGATGTCCCGGTGTCACGGGACACCCGTCCCTTCGATTGTCCCGGCCGCCCTTATCCCCAGAACGGGACGAGCGCCCGATGACGTCGGGTCGTTCATGGTCGCGACACCCTTGATGGTCGTCGGCGGCCTCGCGTGGGCCTTCCAGAACCTGACCCACGGGGTCCTCGCCTACGCGCTGAACGCGCGCGACTGACGTGAGCCTGCACACCGCGACGCAGATCCAGCTCGATTACTTCGAGCTCGGCTGGACCAAGGCGATCGTCACCCTGCAGGTGCTGGCGCTGCTCTCGATCGTCCTGATGGGCTTGGGCGCGGTCCGCAGTCGGCTCGTGCCGACGTGAGCCGGCGTGCTGCTGTGCGTGTCGCTCGTCTCCGTCTTCATGGCGCCCGAAGGCCCGGTCGGCCTGCTCGGTGGCCTGCCCCTGATGATCGGCCTCGGTGTCCTCGCCCGCTCTGCAGCGGGTTCCTCGCCCGACTGAACGAGTCAGCGACGCGTCGATCAGGCCTGCGTGCTGAAGTCGACCGAGTCGGGGTCCTCTTCGGCGGACGGCGCCGCTTCCAGGATGCCGATCTCGCCGGTGAGGGCCTCGAGTCGCGCCCAGGTGAGGACGTCGGGGTCGTTCGTGAGGAAGATGACCTGAGGGCTTCCGGCCGAGCGGCTGAGCAGCTCGAGCAACGCCGGCTTCACCGACGGATCCAACGCGACGAACGGATCGTCGAGCAGCAGCGGGAGGCTCTCGCCTTCCGGACCCATCTTGCGCACCTCTGCGAGGTGAGTGACGAGCGCATGCGCGAGGTTCGCCGCGAGCTCTCCTTCGACAGGGGTGTAGGTCTCCTCCGTGCCGTTGAGCGGGCTCGCGCCGCGCTGGAGGAGTGCGGCCGCGATGATCTCCTCGCGGTGAGCGAGCGCCCAATCGGGCGAGATGTCGCCGGCGAGCTCGCGCCATACCTCGGCCGCACGCCGGTGGTCGCCCGCGGCGGCGGTCGCCTTCTTCTTCGTCTCGACCGTCGACAGCATCGTGTTGACGCGCTCGAGGTGGAACCCGAGGTACGACTGCGCGCCGGCCTCGGACAGCGCTTCTTGCTCGGCGTGCTCGACGCGCTCGCGATCCGACGTTGCGCGACGACCTGACACGCCCATCGACACGCCCGTCGCAAGCAGCAAGGGGAGTGACAGCACCGGCGCGATGAATGCGGCCGGGCACCGCGAGCAGCGCGGTGGTCGCACCGATGCGGTAGGTGAGCTTGTGGACCTGGTTCTCCTTCGCGACCGCCGCCTCGAACTCGTCGTGGAGCTCCTCGACCTTGTCGACCACCTCGGGCGACTCAGGCGCCGGCGTCAAGCGTGACGAGGAAGGGAGCGGTCTCGCGCTCGTCGACTGCAGCCGGTGACTCGGTCTGCAGCGGCCCACAGCTGCGCGCTGGTCGACCGCGGCGAGCAGGGTGATGCGCTCGCCGATCGGGTCGACCGCGGCGAAGTCCTTCGGTCCGACGATCAGATGGGCGCGTGCAGTGTTCGCGTCGAGGCCCGACCGTGACAGCAGGTCGATCTGGCTCCCCGGGACCGACGAACTCGTGGCTCACGTCCTCGGCGGTCGTCACGTCGATCACGCGATGGCGCTCGCCCTTCGGACGGAACACCGCGAGGTGGCGGCCCGTGGCGTCGCGCAGCTCGAGGTGCACGCCGGTGCGGCTGCCACCGAGCGCGCCGATGATCTCGCTGATGAGGCTCTCGCGCTCCGCCGGACCGAGGCCCGCGATGACGGAGAGCCTCGGGTGGAGGTCGAGCGTGAACGTTCCGCCGCCCGCCTCGATGATGACTCGCTGGCACTTCACCATCGTTCGAATCGGCAGGCGGGTGGGCGCAGTTGAGCCGAATGGCCCAGGTCTTGGGCTCGCTAGGATGCGGGCCCGGCTCCGGCATGTCCGGGGCTTCGCCCTCTTAGCTCAGTCGGCAGAGCACAGCCATGGTAAGGCTGGTGTCGTGGGTTCGATTCCCACAGAGGGCTCCGGGCCCTCGGGACCCGAAGCGCCTGGCGGCGTAGCTCAGTTGGTCAGAGCACTCGGCTCATAATCGAGTGGTCGTCGGTTCGAGTCCGACCGCCGCTACCACGTCACCATCCCCATGACCCAAGTCAGACTCAAGTGAAAGGTGAGCCCCGATGAGCAAGGCGAAGTTCGAGCGGAACAAGCCGCATGTGAATGTCGGGACGATGGGTCATATTGATCATGGGAAGACGACGTTGACGGCGGCGATCACCAAGACGTTGGCGGAGAAGAACCCGAATGTGGCGTTCACGCCGTTCGATCAGATCGATAAGGCGCCGGAGGAGAAGGCGCGGGGGATCACGATCTCGATCGCGGATGTGGAGTACGAGACGGATAAGCGCCATTACGCGCATGTGGATATGCCGGGTCATGCGGATTACATCAAGAACATGATCACGGGGGCGGCGCAGGTGGATGGGGCGATTCTGGTGGTGGCGGCGACGGATGGTCCGATGCCTCAGACGCGTGAGCATGTGTTGTTGGCTCGTCAGGTGGGTGTGCCGTACATCGTGGTGGCGTTGAACAAGGCCGACGCGGTGGATGATGAGGAGCTGTTGGAGCTGGTGGAGCTCGAGGTGCGTGAGCTGCTGACCTCCTATGGGTTCCCGGGTGATGATCTGCCGGTGGTGCGGGTGTCGGCGTTGAAGGCGTTGGAGGGCGATCCGGAGTGGCAGGCCAAGATCGTGGAGCTGATGGACGCGGTCGATTCGTATGTGCCCGAGCCTGAGCGTGATTTGGACAAGCCGTTCTTGATGCCGATCGAGGATGTGTTCACGATCACGGGTCGGGGGACGGTGGTGACGGGCAAGGTGGAGCAGGGGATGGTCCACACCGGCGACGAGGTCGAGATCGTGGGGTTGCGCCCGACGACCAAGACGGTGTGCACGGGTGTGGAGATGTTCCGCAAGATCTTGGACGAGGGCCATGCGGGCGACAACATCGGGGCGTTGTTGCGGGGCACGAAGAAGGAGGAGGTGGAGCGGGGTCAGGTGTTGTGCAAGCCGGGGTCGATCACGCCGCACACCGATTTCGAGGCGCAGGTGTATGTGTTGGGCAAGGACGAGGGCGGCCGTCACAAGCCGTTCTTCAACAACTACCGGCCCCAGTTCTACTTCCGGACCACTGACGTGACCGGCTCGATCACGTTGCCCGAGGGGACCGAGATGGTGATGCCGGGCGACAACACGGTCATGACCGTCGAGCTCGGCAAGCCCATCGCCATGGACGAAGGACTGCTGTTCTCCATCCGCGAGGGCGGCCGCACCGTCGGCTCCGGCCGCGTCGTCAAGATCCTCAAGTAACCCACGCCTGAGGTCAGAGGGTCACAACCGGTGACGTACTCGTCAGAGGTCTCCCAGCTGGTTGCCGCCGCACGCGACGGCAGCCGATCGGCCTTCGACGAGCTCGTCCGAGTGACGTACGCCGACACGTACACGCTCGCCTACCGGCTGACCGGCAACGAGGAGGACGCTCGCGACGTGGTGCAGGAGGCGTACCTCCGGGCCTATCGAGGCGTGCGCCAGTTCCGCGGCGACGCGCAGTTCTCGACGTGGCTGTACCGCATCACGGCGAACTGCGCCTCGACGCACGTCGCTCGCCGGCGGCGCCACCAGCACGACCCGCTCGACGTCGACACGCCGTTGGTCGACACGCGGCCCGAGGTCGACCCGCAGGCTCGTGCCGACGCGGTGGCGACGCGCGACCAGCTCGAAGCCGCCCTCGCTGCAGCTGCCGCCCCGGCTCCGGGCGGTCGTCGTGCTCCGTGACGTCTACGACCTTCCGCACGAGGCGATCGCCGCCGAGCTCGGCATCTCGGCGACGGCGGCCAAGGTCCGGCTGCACCGTGCCCGTCGCCGGCTCCGCGAGCAGGTGTTCACCCGTCGCGACGCCGGCGACGGTCGACGGAGGTCTCGGCGCATGCGGTGTGACGCGCTCACCGAGATGCTCGCCGAGGCCGCCGAGGGGCAACCGGTCTCGGGCCGGGCCGCACGGGCCCACGTCGAGCACTGCCTGCGGTGCCAGGCCGACCTCGCGCAGCACCGCCGGCTGCATCGGAGCCTCCGCCAGCTGGCCGACCGGCGCATCTCAGCCCCGGCCGACTGGGTCGAAGAGGTGCTCGCCGCGCTCGACGAGGCCAACAGCGGGTCGCGCGCCGGCCGGGCGCTCCGACGGGCCGCGGTGCTCGGGGGCATGGCGGCGGTGACCGCCGCGGGAGCGGCCAGCGTGCTGGTGCTTCGCACCTCGAGGCGCCGTCTCGCGGGCTGACTGCCTGGCCGATCCGGGGGGTCCCCCTGCTACGATTGGCCGTCCCGACCTGACCGAGGGCAGTAGCTCAGCTGGAAGAGCTCCGGTCTCCAAAACCGGTGGTCGGGGGTTCGAGTCCCTCCTGCCCTGCTACTACCCGGCCTCCCCCAAGGTGCCGCCATGGCAATGAACCGCGAAACCAAGCGCATGATGCAGCGCCAAGGCCAGATCGGCCCTGATGGCGCGCCCGTGCGCGAGAAGCGTGCCGCTCCCGCCCCTCGTCCTCCGAAGCAGGAGCGCACCTCTCCGGGGCAGTTCCTCCGCGAGGTCCGGGGTGAGCTCCGCAAGGTCGCGTGGCCGACCAAGTCCGAAGTCGTCAACTACTCGATCATCGTGCTCATCGCCGTCGTGTTGCTCACCGCGTTCATCGCGGGCCTCGACTGGTTCTTCGGCTCGGCGATCCTCCACCTGTACAACGCGGCATGAGCGAGAGCTTCTTCACCACCGAACCCGAGGACCGAGGTCGCCCGCGCTCGACGCCGATCCCGGCGCCGTGCTCGTCGACGACGAGCTGCTCGACGCGGAGACCGGCGAGGACGACGACGGCGAAGACGCGCCTCGCCCGGAGAGCCCGTACGACCGTCCGGGCCACTGGTACGTCGTGCACACGCAGTCGGGCTACGAGAAGAAGGTCAAGCAGAACCTCGAAGCCCGCACGCAGTCGATGAACGCCGAGGACAAGATCTTCGAGGTCGTCATCCCGATGGAGGACGTCGTCGAGTTCAAGAACGGCCGCAAGGTCGTCGTCCAGAAGAAGGTGTTCCCCGGCTACCTGCTCGTCCGCTGCGACATGGACGACGACTCCTGGTACGTCATCCGCAACACGCCCGGTGTCACGGGGTTCGTGGGCCAGGGTGCGAAGCCGTCGCCGCTGCCCCGCCGCGACGTCGAGTCGTTCCTCCAGGTGAAGATCGAGGGGGACGAGCCCACCAAGCGCTCGAAGCCCCGTCTCGAATACGAGGTGGGCGAGTCGGTGCGCGTGAAGGAAGGTCCGTTCGCGGACTTCTCCGGCCAGATCGCCGAGATCAACGCAGACCAGCTGAAGCTCAAGGTGCTGGTGAACATCTTCGGGCGCGAGACGCTCGTCGAGATGGACTTCAGCCAGGTCGCCAAGCTCTAACTCGAAGAAGCTCGAAGAAGAAGGAAGAAGGAGCACACCCCGTCATGGCCAAGAAGAAGGTCGCGGCCGTCGTCAAGATCCAGATCCAGGCCGGCAAGGCCACGCCCGCGCCGCCCGTCGGCACCGCGCTCGGTCCCCACGGCGTCGCGATCATGGATTTCTGCAAGGCCTACAACGCCGCCACCGAGGCGCAGACCGGCACGGTCGTGCCCGTCGAGATCACCGTGTTCGAGGATCGCTCGTTCACGTTCGTGCTCAAGACGCCCGCCGACGCCGGTGCTGCTGCGCGCAGCCGCCGGGCTCGAGAAGGGGTCGAAGACTGCCGGGTCGCGAGAGGCGCCGGCACCGTCACCGACGCGCAGGTCACCGAGATCGCCAAGGTCAAGATGCCCGACCTCAACGCGAACGACCTCGAGGCGGCCCGTCTGCAAGTGATCGGCACGGCCCGTTCGATGGGCATCACGGTCAGCTAGGAACCGAGACACCGAAGACCACCCAGGCACGACCGGGACGACCTCACCCGGCGGCCACGACCCCAGAGGGAGCCATCATGGCGAAGGGCAAGCGCTACGAAGACGCTGCGAAGCGGTTCGACCGTGAGCAGTTCTATCCACCGAACGAGGCAGTCGAGCTCGCGAAGGATCTGTCGTCGGCGAAGTTCGACGAGACGATCGAGCTCGCCGTGCGACTCGGCGTCGATCCTCGGAAGGCCGACCAGATCGTGCGCGGCACGGTCGCGCTTCCGTCGGGCACTGGCAAGGACGTCCGCGTCGCGGTGTTCGCCGCGGGCGAGGCCGCGGCCGAGGCCCGTGCCGCGGGTGCCGACTTCGTCGGAGCCGACGACCTCGCCGCGTGAGGTCGAGAAGGGCATGCTCGACTTCGACGTCGCCGATCGCGACTCCCGACCTCATGCCGATGGTCGGTCGTCTCGGTCGCGTGCTCGGTCCCCGTGGCCTGATGCCGAACCCGAAGACCGGCACCGTCACCACCGAGGTGGGCAAGGCGGTCGGCGAGTTCAAGGGCGGCAAGGTCGAGTACCGCACCGACCGTCACGGCAACGTGCACGTGCCGCTCGGCAAGGCGAGCTTCCCGATCGAGGATCTGCTCACGAACTACGGCGCCGTGCTCGACGAGCTGCAGCGGGCCAAGCCGGCCTCGGCGAAGGGCAAGTACCTGAGGCACATCGCCGTGTCGTCGACCATGGGCCCGGGGATCAAGATCGACGCCGCCCACGCGCGACCCGAGGACGCCAAGGCCGCTCACTGAGCGAGAAGGCTGCGCCCAAGGTCAGCGACGACGAGCTGGCGGGGGTCGCCCCTCCGCCGTTCTGGAACCGGTTCGGCCTGCGCGGGCCGGTCATCGTCCTGGCCTGGGTCGGTCGCAACGCGAAGCGGATGCTCGTCGCCGCGCTCGGGTTCATCGTGCTCGGCGCGGGCGTCGCGATGCTCGCGCTCCCCGGGCCGGGCGTCGTCGTGATCATCGTCGGCCTCGCGATCCTCGCGACCGAGTTCGCCTGGGCCGAGCGCGCGCTGGACAAGACGATGGGCCGGGCCTCACAGGCGGCGGGTGCCGTGACCGGCAACGTCGCGGGCCGCGTGATGCTCGCCCTCAGCGGCTGTGGGCTCCTCGCCGCCGGGATCGTGCTGCTGCTCGGCAACCCGATCGACGGGTTGCAGTCCGTGGGGATCGGCCTGATCGTCGCCGGCGTGGCGGGGCTCGCGACCCTCCTCCCGCCCGTGCAGGCCTGGATCGCCCGCGAGCAAGCGAAACGAGCGGCCACGGCCGAGAAGCGCGAGACCAGCGCCTCGACCTCGGCTCCGGTGGGGGACCGCTGACCTGGCCCGTACACTGACCAGCCACAACTGATCTCTGCTCGCCGCAGACATCCGGTGCTTCTGCTGAAAGGGCCCTGTGCCCGCCGGACGAGGCGAACTCCTCCAAGTCTCTTCGGGGCGTTCGCGCATGCGCGAGCGCCCATCTGTCGTTTCTGGAGGAGGTGCCCATGGAAGATCCGAGACCCGAGAAGGTGGCCGTCGTCACCGAGGTGAAGGAACGGCTGGGCCGGGCCGACGCGGCACTGCTGACCGAGTACCGCGGCCTGAACGTCGCGGCGATGGCCGAGCTGCGCCGGGCGCTGCGAGCCGCGGGCGGCGACTACAAGATCTACAAGAACACGCTGGCCCGCCTCGGTGCGCACAGCGCGGGCATCGACTCGCTCGACGAGATGCTCGTCGGGCCCGACCGCGATCGCGTTCGTCGAGGGCGACGCCGCCGCGGTGGCGAAGGCGCTCCGCGACTACGCCCGTGGCAACCCGGCGCTCGTCGTGAAGGGCGGCCTGCTCGGCCAGCGCCTGCTCACCGCGAACGAGGTCACGGCGCTCGCCGACCTGCCGAGCCGCGAGGTCATCCTCGCCCAGCTCGCCGGTGCCCTGCAGGCGCCGATCGCGCAGTTCGCCAGCCTGCTGGCGGCGCTGCCCCGCAACTTCGCCTACGGCCTGAAGGCCCTCATCGACCAGCAAGGCGGCGTAGCCGCCGAGAGCACAGCGGAGCCCCGCCCGAAGCCGGTCGCACCGAGCCCGAGGCACCCGAGTCGAGGGCCGAAGCACCCGCTGCCGAGGCACGCCGACGAGACCCGCATCCGACACCCCCGCTAATCGACGCAACCGAAGAAACGGAGTAAGGCAATGGCCACCAAGGAAGACATCCTCGACGCCATCTCGAACATGACCGTCCTCGAGCTCTCGCAGCTGCTGAAGGACTTCGAGGAGCGCTTCAACGTCACGGCTGCCGCGCCCGTCGCGGTCGCTGCGGCCGCGCCCGCCGGTGGCGGTGGTGGCGGCGGCGAGGAGGCCGAGGAGCAGGACGAGTTCGACGTCGTCCTCACGATGGCCGGCGAGAAGAAGATCCAGGTCATCAAGGAGGTGCGCGCGCTCACCAACCTCGGTCTCAAGGAGGCCAAGGACCTGGTCGACGGCGCCCCCAAGACCGTGCTCGAGAAGGTGTCGAAGGAAGACGCCGCCAAGGCGAAGGCGCAGCTCGAAGAGGCCGGCGCCACCGTCGAGCTCAAGTAGTCGGGCCAGGTGCCGGGAGCGCCGGTCGCGTCACCGCACCGTTCGCCGGTGCTTGACGACCTGCGCTTCCGGCCCTACCCTCCTCGTACCTGACTGCCGATAGGGCGTTCGGGTTGATTCTGTACGCTCCGGTCGCTACGATCACCGGTTGCCGTGCGTCCCCCCTTGCTTCGCCGTTCCTTCGCGGCGTCCCGGCGCGCCCAGGCACCCGACCTCCACTTCTCCTTGGGAGCTGTCATTGCCGTCGATTAGTGCTGCCCGTGAGCGGTATTCGTTCGCCAACCTCACCGAGCCCCTCGACCTGCCCGACCTGATCGCGATCCAGCGCGCCTCTTTCGAGTGGTTCCTTCATCAGGGCCTCGCAGAGACGTTCCGCGACATCAGCCCGATCAAGGACTTCACCGAGAACCTGCAGCTCGAGCTCGAGTTCGACCCGGACGACGAAGACCTGCGCCCCCCGCCCAAGTTCACGGTGGAGGAGTGCAAAGAGAAGGACATGACGTACTCGGCCCCGATCTTCGTGCGGGCCCGGTTCGCCAACCGCTCCACGGGTGAGATCAAGGAGCAGACCGTCTTCATGGGCGACTTCCCCATGATGACGGACAAGGGCACGTTCATCATCAACGGCACCGAGCGCGTCGTCGTGTCGCAGCTCGTGCGCTCGCCGGGCGTCATCTTCCAGCCGGGGGAGCGGTTCCGCCTCCGCAACCTCGCGAAGCACCAGTGGGTCACGGGCACGATCCACCCCTACCGCGGCGAGTGGATCGAGTTCGACGTCGAGCAGAAGCCCGGCAAGGACTTCACCGCCGGCACCCGCGTCGCCCGCAAGCGCCGCCTGTCGATCTTCGTGCTGCTGCGCGCGCTCGGCTACGACGAGGAGAACGCGCCTGGGTTCCTCGACCGCTTCGTGCGCCACTTCGACTTCCTCGAGGGCCAGTACGAGAAGGACCGCCACCTCGCGCCGACGACCGACGAAGCCCTCGTCGAGATCTACAAGCGCGCCCGTCCGGGTGAGCCGCCGACCGTCGAGTCGGCGAAGGGCTACTTCCGCAAGGCGTTCTTCGAGAAGGGTCGCTACGACCTGTCGCGCGTCGGTCGCTACAAGCTGAACCGCAAGCTCGGCAGCGAGGTCGCAGAAGCTGCACGAGCTCTACGGCCTCGATCACGCCCTCCTCGACTACCCCGATCCCGATCAGGACGTGCTGTCGCGCTGCGAGGTGCTCGCCGCGTGCAGCTACCTGCTCCACCTCACGAAGCAGGAGCCGGGCTACCGCCTCGACGATCAGGACCACTTCGCGAACCGGCGCATCCGCTCGGTCGGCGAGCTGATCCAGAACCAGGTGCGCATCGGCCTGTCGCGCATGGAGCGCGTCGTGCGAGAGCGCATGACCACCCAGGACGTCGAGGCGATCACACCGCAGACGCTGATCAACATCCGGCCGGTCGTCGCCGCGATCAAGGAGTTCTTCGGCACCAGCCAGCTCTCCCAGTTCATGGACCAGGTGAACCCGCTGTCGGGCCTCACCCACCGACGCCGCCTCTCGGCGCTCGGTCCTGGTGGCCTGAGCCGTGAGCGCGCGGGCTTCGAGGTCCGCGACGTCCACTTCAGCCACTACGGCCGCATGTGCCCGATCGAGACGCCTGAGGGCCCGAACATCGGACTCATGGGCGCCCTCGCCACGTACGCGCGGGTGAACGAGTTCGGCTTCATCGAGTCGCCGTACCGCAAGGTGACGAACGGCAAGGTCACCGAGGAGATCGTCTACCTCGCCGCGGACGAGGAGGAGGAGTACGTCGTCGCCCAGGCCAACGCGCCGCTGAAGGCCGACGGCTCGTTCGCGGAGGAGAAGGTGCTCGTGCGCCGCAGCCCGCAGGCCGCGACGCTCTCCGACCTCAAGCTGCAGCTCGAGCGCGACGTCTTCTTCGGCGCCACCACCGACATCAGCTACGTCCCCGGCGTCGAGGTCCAGCTGATGGACGTCTCGCCGAAGCAGATCGTCTCGGTCGCCACGGCGCTCATCCCGTTCCTCGAGCACGACGACGCGAACCGTGCCCTCATGGGAGCGAACATGCAGCGCCAGGCGGTGCCGCTGATCCGCTCCGAGGCGCCGTACATCGGCACCGGCATCGAGGCCCGCGCCGCGCGCGACGCGGCCGACATGATCCTGGCCGAGGACGAAGGCGTCATCACCGACGTGACCGGCGAGTCGATCACCGCCGAGTACAAGACGAACGGCAAGCGCGTCCACCGGCTCGCGAAGTTCCGCCGGTCGAACCAGGACACGTGCATCAACCAGAAGCCGCGCGTCTCCGAGGGCGACCGCGTGGCGAAGGGCGCGATCCTCGCCGACGGCCCCTCGACCGACACGGGCGAGCTCGCGCTGGGCAAGAACCTGCTCGTCGCGTTCATGCCGTGGGAGGGCTACAACTTCGAGGACGCGATCATCCTGAGCGAGCGCCTCGTGCGCGACGACGTGCTCACGTCGATCCACATCCACGAGCACGAGGTCGACGCCCGCGACACCAAGCTCGGCCCCGAAGAGATCACCGCGTGACATCCCGAACCTCTCAGAAGAGGTGCTCCGCGACCTCGACGAGCGCGGCATCGTGCGCATCGGCGCCGAGGTCGACGCCGGCGACGTGCTCGTCGGCAAGGTCACCCCGAAGGGCGAGACCGAGCTCACGCCCGAGGAGCGGCTGCTCCGCGCGATCTTCGGTGAGAAGGCGCGCGAGGTGCGCGACACCAGCCTCAAGGTGCCCCACGGCGAGCAGGGCAAGGTCATCGACGTCCGCGTGTTCAGCCGCGACGAGCACCACGAGCTGCCGCCGGGCGTCAACCAGCTGGTGCGGGTCTACGTCGCCCAGAAGCGCAAGATCAGCGTCGGCGACAAGCTCGCCGGCCGCCACGGCAACAAGGGCGTGATCTCCAAGATCCTGCCGGTCGAGGACATGCCCTACCTCGCCGACGGCACGCCGGTCGACATCATCCTCAACCCCCTCGGCGTGCCGAGCCGCATGAACGTCGGTCAGGTGCTCGAGGCCCATCTCGGGTACGCGGCGCGCTGGGGCTGGGAGCACAACGGCGAGATGGTCGGCGACCAGCCGGTGCGCGGCACCGAGGGCAAGACGCGTCCGGCGACTCCGCCGTCCACGTTCATCGCCACTCCGGTGTTCGACGGCGCCCACTGGGACGAAGAGGACCAGGCCGGCAAGCACATGACGATCAAGAACATCTTCGGCAACCTTCGTCCCGACGGCGTCGACGGCGAGCGCCTCATCGGCGAAGACGGAAAGCTGACGCTCTACAACGGTCGCACCGGCGAGCCCTACGACAGGCAGATCACCGTCGGCTTCGTCTACATCCTGAAGCTCGCCCACCTCGTCGACGACAAGATCCACGCTCGCTCGACGGGCCCGTACTCGATGATCACGCAGCAGCCCCTCGGCGGGAAGGCCCAGTTCGGTGGGCAGCGCTTCGGCGAGATGGAGGTGTGGGCACTCGAGGCCTACGGCTCCGCGTACTGCCTGCAGGAGCTGCTCACGATCAAGAGCGACGACGTCCTCGGCCGCGTGAAGGTGTACGAGGCGATCGTGAAGGGCGAGAACATCCCCGAGCCCGGCATCCCCGAGAGCTTCAAGGTGCTCATCAAGGAGATGCAGGCGCTCTGCCTCAACGTCGAGGTGCTGGCGAAGGACGGCGCCGAGATCGAGATGCGTGAGCTCGACGAGGACGTGTTCCGCACGGCCGAAGAGCTCGGCATCGACATCAGCCGGCCCGAGCGGGGCAGCGACGAGGAAGACGAGCGGCGACGCGAGAGGAGCAACTTCTGATGCTCGACGTCAACGACTTCGATCAGCTGCGCATCGGGTTGGCCACGGCCGACGCGATCCGCACGTGGTCGAACGGTGAGGTGAAGAAGCCCGAGACGATCAACTACCGCACGCTCAAGCCCGAGAAGGACGGCTTGTTCTGCGAGAAGATCTTCGGGCCCACGAAGGACTGGGAGTGCTACTGCGGCAAGTACAAGCGCGTCCGGTTCAAGGGGATCATCTGCGAGCGCTGTGGCGTCGAGGTCACGCGGTCGAAGGTGCGCCGTGAGCGCATGGGCCACATCGAGCTCGCCGCGCCCGTCGTGCACATCTGGTACCTCCGCGGCACACGCTCGTGGCTGGCCTACCTCCTCGCGGGCCTCGAGCCCAAGGAAGAGCTGAAGGCCAAGCAGCTCGAGAAGGTCATCTACTTCGCCGCGAACCTCGTCACGTGGGTCGACGAGGAGCGCCGTCACACCGACCTGCCGAACCTGCAGGCCGAGCTGGCCGAGGAGCTCGACGAGATCCGCAAGGCCACCGAGCTCGAGATCGACCGTCGCTTCAAGGAGCTCGAGGGCGAGATGAAGTCGCTCGAGTCCGAAGAGGCGAAGGACTCCGAGCTGAAGTCGCGCCAGCGCGCCGGCGACAAGGACGTCGCGGGGATCCGCGAGCGCGGCGAGGCCGAGCTCGAGCTCGTGCAGCGTGCGTTCGACGAGTTCCAGTCGCTGCACGGCCGCAAGATCATCGAAGACGAGATGCTGTGGCGCGAGCTCCACATGCGCTACGGCGACTACTTCCAGGGCGGCATGGGCGCCGACGCGATCGCGCAGCTGATCGACCGCATCGACTTCGACGAGGAAGAGATCAAGCTCCGCGACGCGATCGACGAGAGCGAGGGCAAGAAGCGCCTCTCGGCTCAGCGGCGTCAGAAGGCGATCAAGCGACTGAAGATCGTGACGGCGTTCAATCGCCGCGACGACCACGGCCGCCGCGCCAACGACCCGCGGGCGATGATCCTCGACGTCGTGCCGGTGATCCCGCCCGAGCTGCGCCCGATGGTGCAGCTCGACGGTGGCCGCTTCGCGACCTCCGACCTGAACGACCTGTACCGCCGGGTCATCAACCGCAACAACCGGCTGAAGCGCCTCCTCGACCTCGGTGCCCCCGAGATCATCGTGAACAACGAGAAGCGCATGCTGCAGGAGGCCGTCGACGCGCTCTTCGACAACGGCCGCCGCGGCCGCCCGGTCACGGGCCCCGGCAACCGTCCGCTGAAGTCGCTGTCCGACATGCTCAAGGGCAAGCAGGGCCGGTTCCGCCAGAACCTGCTCGGCAAGCGCGTCGACTACTCGGGCCGCTCGGTCATCGTGGTCGGCCCGACGCTGCGGCTGCACCAGTGCGGTCTGCCGAAGCTCATGGCGCTCGAGCTCTTCAAGCCCTTCGTGATGAAGCGCCTCGTCGACCTCGAGCTCGCGCAGAACATCAAGTCCGCGAAGCGCATGGTCGAGCGTCGCCGCCCGCAGGTGTGGGACGTGCTCGAGGAGGTCATCAAGGAGCATCCGGTGCTGCTCAACCGGGCGCCCACGCTCCACCGCCTCGGCATCCAGGCCTTCGAGCCCGTGCTCGTCGAGGGCAAGGCCATCCAGATCCACCCGCTCGTCTGCACCGCGTTCAACGCGGACTTCGACGGCGACCAGATGGCCGTGCACCTGCCGCTCTCGGCAGAGGCGCAGGCCGAGAGCCGCGTGCTCATGCTGTCGGCGAACAACATCCTGTCGCCCGCGTCCGGTCGTCCGATCGTGGTGCCGACGCAGGACATGGTCATCGGCGGCTACTACCTCACCGAGGAAGTGGCCGGCGAGAAGGGCGAGGGCCGCGTCTTCCGCCATCGGTGGGAGGTCGAGCGGGCCATGGACGAGGGCGCGCTGTCGCTCCACGCGCCGATCCAGTTCCGCGAGGGTGTCGACGAGGAGGGCAAGCCGATCGAACGCACGACGACCGCGGGTCGCCTGCTGTTCGAGGGCGCGCTGCCCGCGGGGTACGTCAACCAGTTCGACTACGTGACGTCGCCGATCAAGAAGAAGGACTTCGGCGTCATCGTCGAGAACCTCTCCGAGCACTACAAGAAGGCCGAGGTCGCCGAGTCGCTCGACGCGATCAAGGACCTCTGCTACCGCTACGCCTCCCAGTCGGGCCTCACCATCTCGATCGCGGACGTCAAGACGCCGCCCGAGAAGAAGAAGATCCTCGAGGACACCGAGAAGGACGCGGAGAAGTTCGAGACCCAGTTCCGCCGGGGCATCATCACCGACGGCGAGCGGCGCCAGAAGGAAGTCGAGATCTGGGGCGAGGCCACCGCGCAGGTGCAGGACGCCATGGAGCGGCTCCTCAAGGCCGAGAAGTTCAACCCCATCGACATGATGGTGGGCTCGGGCGCCCGAGGGAACATGATGCAGGTCAAGCAGATCGCCGGCATGCGCGGTCTGGTGGCCAACCCTCGCGGCGACATGATCCCTCGCCCGATCAAGTCGAACTTCCGCGAAGGCCTCTCGATGCTCGAGTACTTCATCGCGACGCCGGGCGCCCGCAAGGGCCTCGTCGACACCGCGCTGCGGACCGCCGACTCGGGCTACCTCACGCGCCGTCTCGTCGACGTCGCGCAGGAGCTCATCATCCGCGAGCCCGACTGCGGCACGAACCTCGGCATCTGGGTCGAGCACGTCGTGCCCGACACCCCGCAGCGTCGTGCGTTCCTCGACACCAAGCTGCTCGGTCGCTCGTTGATCACCGACATGACGCTCGCCGACGGCACCGTGCTCGAGGCGGGTCCTCCGCTGTCGATGGCACACGTCGAGGCGCTGCGTGACGACCCCAACGTCGACCGCGTGCGTGTGCGCTCAGTGCTCACGTGCGAGGCCAAGCTCGGCATCTGCGGCACCTGCTACGGGCTGTCGCTCGCGACGGGCAAGGACATCGAGATGGGCGAGGCGGTCGGTGTGATCGCGGCCCAGTCGATCGGTGAGCCGGGCACCCAGCTGACGATGCGGACCTTCCACACCGGTGGTGTGGCCGGTCAGGACATCGCCGGCGGTCTTCCCCGTGTCGTCGAGCTCTTCGAGGCTCGCACGCCGCGAGGCAAGGCGGTGCTGTCCCGCTCCTCCGGTGTCGTGCGCATCGCGGAGGACGAGGGCAAGGGCCGCACGATCACCGTCGTGGCCGACGACGGCGCGGAGGACCCGTACCTCGTGCCGAGCGCCAGCCGCCTGGCGGTGGTCGAGGGCCAAGAGGTCCGCGCCGGCGACGCGCTCGTCGGTGACGACAAGACCCCGCGCGATCCGAAGGAGCTCCTCGAGATCAAGGGCGTGCGCGAGACGCAGCAGTACCTGGTCGAAGAGGTGCAGAAGGTGTACCGCGATCAGGGTGTGTCGATCCACGACAAGCACGTCGAGCTGATCGTGCGCCAGATGACCCGCCGCATCGGCGTGCAGGAGCCGGGTGACTCCGACTTCCTGCCGGGCGAGCGCGTCGACCAGCGCGTGTTCCGCGACACGAACCGCGAGCTCGTCGAGGCAAGGCAAGCGTCCCGCCGAGGGGCGGCCCGAGCTGATGGGCATCACCAAGGCGTCGCTCGCCACCGACTCGTGGCTCTCCGCGGCGTCGTTCCAGGAGACGACCCGGGTGCTCACCGAGGCTGCGATCGACGGCCGCGGCGACAACCTCGTCGGCCTCAAGGAGAACATCATCATCGGCAAGCTCATCCCCGCGGGCACGGGCATGGGCCTCTACCGCGAGTTCGAGACCAAGGCGCCCGACTACCAGCCGATGGAGTTCTGGTCCTCCGACTCGCCCGCCGACTTCCTCGCCAGCCTCCAAGGCGACTATCGCCCGGAGACCGAGTACGCGGATGTCCCGGAAGTGCCGGATGTGCCCGACCTCGCGCCGGCCGCGGAGGTTGACGTCGCGGCCGATGTCGCGGACGTGGCCGACGTGGTCGAGATCGGCGGCGACGGGGACGGCTTCTCCGACGCCGTCGGCGAAGGCTGACAATGCCGGTGGGGGTGGCTGGCCGACGGCTGGCCACCCTCCTCGGCGCGACTGCACTGGCTGTGTCGCTCGCGGCATGCGGCGGATCTCAGATCGACGAACGCACCGCGACGCGCGTCTCCGTCGAACGCGGCACGACCACCACGACCCTCCAGCCCCAGATCCCGGTCGGCGGACGAGCCGACGAGGCTTTCGGTTCGATCGACGGCTTCCGCATCGAGTCCGCCCCGAGCGATGTGAGCTCGAGCTTCGTGTCCGACCTGTCCACGCTCCCGAACGCGGTCGCGCTCACCGAGTCGGTCGGGCTCCGCTACGTGTCCGCGGCCAGCTCCTCGGGCCCCGACTCGATCGTGATCGCGCTCGCTCTGGCTCCTGACGACCCGACGCAGCTCACATCGTTCGAGCAAGCCCTCGTCGACGGCGTGAGCGGCGGCTCTCCGACCGAGATCGTGACGCTCGGCGGCGAGCCCGCGGTCCTCGTCGACACGGTCGACCAGACGACGGGCGAGGCGTTCCAGATGGTGTTCTGGAGCGGCAACGGCCTCGATCTCCTGGTCGTCGGCCTCGTCGACGACCGCACCGGCATCGAGCAGATCGCCGACGCGTTCATCCAGGCGAACTCGGAGACCTGAGCGATGCGCCGTTCGATCGACGACTATCCGTTCGACCCTGCCGACGGCGTCGACGGGGACGACGACCTCGCTCGCATCTCCTGGGCGGTCGCGATCGCCGACGACTACGACGACGCCGAGCCGCGGATCGTGCTCACGGTCGAGGAGGTCGGGCGAGCCGGGCAGGGGCTCGTCGCTCACCTCTCACCGACCATCGCCCGGCGCCTCCGGGCCGCGTTGAAGGACGCCCTGCACGAGATCGGCGAGGACCCGGGCGCCTGATCTTCTGGTTGGGGTGTGGCAAATCCCGACCAGATGGGTCATAATTGAGTGGTGACCGACACCCTGGCCGTCCGCACGCGGCCGATCGACCCCGAGCAGCTCGCGGACATCGAGAAGTTCGAGCAGATGCTCGTGCGCTACCTCGCGGGCGACCTCGAGGAGGACGTCTTCCGCGTCTTCCGGCTCGAACAACGGCATCTACGGCCAGCGCCAGGGCGGCCAGAACCAGATGGTCCGCGTGAAGGTGCCGTACGGGTCGATCGACCCCGAGCAGCTCGAGATGATCGGGTGGCTCGTCGACGACGTACTCGCGCGGCTGGGGCCACATCACCACCCGTCAGAACATCCAGTTCCACTTCGTGCAGCTGACGAAGATCCCCGAGGTGATGCGCCACCTCGCGTCGGTCGGGCTCACGACCCGCGAGGCGTGCGGCGACACCGTCCGCAACATCCAGGGCATGCCATCTCGCCGGCGCGTGCCCGCACGAGGTGCTCGACATCAGCCCGTGGGCCGAGGCCGCGTTCCGTCACTTCGTGCGCAACCCGCTCGGGCAGCGACTGCCGCGCAAGTTCAAGATCAACTTCTCCGGCTGCGCGACCGACTGCGGCCAGGCGATGTTCAACGACGTCGGCGTGATCGCCACGACGCGCACGAACGACGACGGCGACGTCGAGTCGGGCTTCCGCGTGTTCATCGCCGGCGGTCTCGGCGCGAACCCGCATCCCGCGCTGGCGCTCGAGGAGTTCACCGCACGCGAAGACCTGCTGCCGACCATCGAGGCGCTGCTGCGCGTGTTCGACCAGACCGGCAACCGCGACAACAAGCTGCGGGCCCGCATGAAGTGGCTCGTCGACACGCTCGGCTTCGACGAGCTGAAGCGCCGCGTGCTGGCGACGCGCAAGATGCTGCCGGCGTCGTCGACGTGGCCCGGCGGCATCCCCGAGGTCGTCGAGCAGCTCGGCGACGCGCCCGCCGGGCGTCGCAGCGGGAGTCGCTCCGACCGTGATGGGGCAGGGCACTCCCGGTCACGCTGACGGCACGCGATCCGTAGAGCCGGTGGGATCAGGCGAACGTGGTGCGCGGCATCGCGAGCGGCCGGGTCTCGGCCATACGCGTACGCCGCGCTCGGCGACATCACCGCCGACCAGTTCCGGGCGCTCGCGTCGATCCAGCGCGAGCTCGGCGCCGACGTGCGGCTGACGAACCGCCAGAACGTCGTCTTCCGCGGCCTCACCGAGGCGCAGCTGCCCGTCCTGTACGAGCGGCTCGAGGCGATCGGCATGGCCGAGCCCGGCGCCGAGCTGGCCCGCGACGTCGTCGCCTGCCCGGGCGCCGACACCTGCAACCTCGCCGTCACCCAGTCGCGTGGCCTCGCCGAAGGCGATCGGCGACCTGCTCGAGGAGGAGGGGCTCGCCGACGTCGGCGGCGTGCGCATCAACATCTCCGGCTGCACGAACTCGTGCGGGCAGCACCACGCGGTCGACATCGGCTTCTTCGGCGCCGAGCGCCGCGCCCACGGTCAGGCCGGCGCCCGGCTACCGATGCTGCTCGGCGGCTACGTCGGCCAGGAGCAGATCCACTTCGGCGAGAAGGCGCTGCGGCTGCCGGCCAAGACCGCGCCCGAGGCTGCGGTGCGGGTCGTGCGCCGCTTCGCCGAGGAGCGCCAGGCGGGGGAGACGTTCCGCGGCTGGCTCGACCGGTCGGGCGGGGCGCAGGTGCTGGCCGTGGGTCTGGCCGACCTCGACGAGTTCCCGCTGCCCGCCGAGGGCCCCGAGTTCTACGTCGACTACGGCGAGACCGGGCCGTACGTGGAGGAGATCGGCGAGTCGGAGTGCGCGACCTGACCCGACCGCGGGTTGCCCCTCCACCCCGTCACCCCTAGGATTGAACGGTTCGTTGGGCGCTCCGCCGCGCCCCTGAGTACCCCGTACACCCCTTCGTCTCTGAGGTAGCGCGTGCCCACGATCCAGCAGCTGGTCCGCAAAGGTCGCGAGACCAGGACCGACAAGACCAAGACGCCGGCCCTCAAGGGCGCGCCCCAGCGGAGGGGCGTGTGCACCCGCGTGTACACGAACACCCCGAAGAAGCCGAACTCGGCGCTTCGAAAGGTCGCTCGTGTCCGGCTGACGAGTGGGGTCGAGGTCACCGCGTACATCCCGGGCGAGGGGCACAACCTGCAGGAGCACTCGATCGTGCTGGTCCGCGGCGGTCGTGTGAAGGACCTGCCTGGCGTTCGCTACAAGATCATCCGCGGCACGCTCGATGCTGCCGGCGTGAAGAACCGCAAGCAGGCCCGCAGCCGCTACGGCGCGAAGAAGGAGAAGTAGAGGTGCCCCGCAAAGGTCCCGCACCGCGCCGTGAGCTGACGCCCGATCCCGTCTACCGGTCGGTCCTCGTCACGCAGGTCGTCAACAAGGTGCTCGAGCGCGGCAAGCGCTCCCTGGCCGAGCGCATCGTGTACGACGCGCTCGACATCATCGAGGAGAAGACCGGCGCCGAGCCCATCGCCACGCTGAAGCGGGCGATCGACAACGTGAAGCCGCCGCTCGAGGTGAAGCCCCGTCGCGTCGGTGGCGCGACCTACCAGGTGCCCGTCGAGGTGCGGCCGCGTCGGGCGACGACGCTCGCGATCCGCTGGACCGTCGGGTTCTCGACGCAGCGTCGCGAGAAGACGATGGCGCAGCGGCTGGCGAACGAGCTGTTGGACGCTTCGAACGGCGTGGGGGCGTCGATCAAGCGCCGTGACGACATGCAGAAGATGGCGGAGTCGAACAAGGCCTTCAGCCACTACCGCTGGTAGATCCCCGACACGAGCCGGGGGCAGCCCCGGTGCACTGACGACCGGGCCTCAGCGCCCGGTCGTGCCATGTAACCCCCCAGGACGACGAGAAACGCAGATGCCAGAGCAACGAGAGTTCCCCCTCGAAAAGACCCGCAACATCGGGATCATGGCGCACATCGACGCGGGCAAGACCACGACGACCGAGCGCATCCTCTACTACACGGGCAAGACCTACAAGATCGGCGAGGTGCACGAAGGCGCCGCGGTGATGGACCACATGGTCCAGGAGCAAGAGCGCGGCATCACCATCACCTCGGCGGCCACGACGTGCGAGTGGCATGACCACCGCATCAACATCATCGACACGCCCGGCCACGTCGACTTCACGATCGAGGTCGAGCGGTCGCTGCGCGTGCTCGACGGCGCCGTCGCGGTGTTCGACTCCGTCGCCGGCGTCGAGCCGCAGACCGAGACCGTGTGGCGCCAGGCGAACCGCTATCGCGTCCCCCGCATCTGCTTCGTCAACAAGATGGACCGCATCGGCGCGGACTTCTACCGCACCGTCGCGATGATCGAGGACCGGCTCGACGCCGTGCCCGCGGTCATCCAGCTCCCCGTCGGCGCCGAGGGCCACTACCGCGGCATCGTCGACCTCGTCACCATGACCGCGAAGATCTGGGACGAGGGCATGGGCGAGGACTGGAAGGAGACCGACATCCCCGTCGAGCTCGAGAGCGATGCCCTCGAGTGGCGCACGAAGCTCCTCGACGTGGTCGCGAGCCACGACGACGACCTCATGGAGAAGTACCTCAGCGACGAGGAGCTCGACCCTGAGGAGATCAAGGCGGTCATCCGCAAGGGCACCATCGACTTCGCGTTCGTGCCCGTGCTCTGTGGCTCCGCGTTCAAGAACAAGGGCGTGCAGCCGATGCTCGACGCGGTCGTCGACTTCCTGCCGTCGCCGCTCGATCTGCCCGTCACGACGGGCCTCGACGTGAAGGGCCTCGAGCTGCTCGAGCGTCCCGCCGACGAGACCGCGCCGTTTGCCGCGCTCGCGTTCAAGATCGTCGCCGACCAGTTCGGCAAGCTCACCTACTTCCGCGTCTACTCGGGCAAGGTCGAGAAGGGCGCCGAGATCTACAACTCGACGAAGGATCGCAAGGAGCGCGTCGGCCGCATCCTGCTGATGCACGCGAACCACCGCGAGGACATCGAGGTCGCGCGTGCCGGTGACATCGTCGCCGGCCTCGGCTTCAAGAGCACCGCCACTGGCGACACGCTCTGCGATCGCGCGCATCCGATCGTGCTCGAGAAGATGGAGTTCCCCGAGCCCGTCATCCACGTGGCGGTCGAGCCGAAGACCAAGCTCGACCAGGACAAGCTCGGCAAGGCGCTCTACGCGCTGTCGGATGAAGACCCGACGTTCCGCGTGCGCACCGACGAGGAGACCGGCCAGACCGTGATCTCCGGCATGGGCGAGCTGCATCTCGAGGTGCTCGTCGACCGCATGCTGCCGCGAGTTCAACGTCGACGCCGCCGTGGGCAAGCCACAGGTCGCGTACCGCGAGACGATCACCAAGCGGGTCGAGCACGTCGTGTACCGCCACGTGAAGCAGACCGGTGGTTCGGGCCAGTTCGCGCACGTCGTCATCGACCTCGAGCCCACGGGTCCCGGCGGCGGCTACGAGTTCGTCGACAAGATCACCGGCGGCAAGATCCCGCGTGAGTTCATCCCGGCCGTCGACCAGGGCATCCAGGCGTCACTCGATGCCGGTGTGCTGGCGGGCTATCCCACCGTCGACGTGCGCGCCGTGCTCACCGACGGATCTGCGCACGACGTCGACTCTTCGGAGATGGCGTTCAAGGTCGCGGGCTCGATGGCGTTCAAGGAAGCAGCTCGCAAGGCCAACCCCGTGCTGCTCGAGCCGATCATGGCCGTCGAGGTGGTGACGCCCGACGACTACATGGGCGATGTCATGGGCGACCTGTCGAGCCGTCGCGGCAAGATCGAGGGCATGGAGCAGCGCGGCAGCAGCCAGGTGATCAGGGCGCAGGTGCCCCTTTCAGACATGTTCGGCTACGCTACCGACCTCCGGTCGCGCACCCAGGGGCGTGCGACTTACACCGCGCAGTTCCACTCGTACCAGCAGGTGCCCGAATCGATCTCGAAGGAGATCGTGGCCCGGGTCCGCGGCGAGTGATCGAGTCCCATCCCACCTACCCAGTGACGATCAGCAACGAGAGGGCAGTGCAATGAGCAAGGCGAAGTTCGAGCGGAACAAGCCGCATGTGAATGTCGGGACGATGGGTCATATTGATCATGGGAAGACGACGTTGACGGCTGCGATCACCAAGACGTTGGCGGAGAAGAACCCGAATGTGGCGTTCACGCCGTTCGATCAGATCGATAAGGCGCCGGAGGAGAAGGCGCGGGGGATCACGATCTCGATCGCGCATGTGGAGTACGAGACGGATAAGCGCCATTACGCGCATGTGGACATGCCGGGTCATGCGGATTACATCAAGAACATGATCACGGGTGCGGCGCAGGTGGATGGGGCGATTCTGGTGGTGGCGGCGACGGATGGTCCGATGCCTCAGACGCGTGAGCATGTGTTGTTGGCCCGTCAGGTGGGGGTGCCGTACATCGTGGTGGCGTTGAACAAGGCCGACGCGGTGGATGATGAGGAGCTGTTGGAGCTGGTGGAGCTCGAGGTGCGTGAGCTGCTGACCTCCTATGGGTTCCCGGGTGATGATCTGCCGGTGGTGCGGGTGTCGGCGTTGAAGGCGTTGGAGGGCGACCCGGAGTGGCAGGCCAAGATCATCGAGCTGATGGACGCGGTCGACTCGTACATCCCCGAGCCTGAGCGTGATCTGGACAAGCCGTTCTTGATGCCGATCGAGGATGTGTTCACGATCACGGGTCGCGGGCACGGTGGTGACGGGCAAGGTGGAGCAGGGGATGGTCCACACCGGCGACGAGGTCGAGATCGTGGGGTTGCGCCCGACGACCAAGACGGTGTGCACGGGTGTGGAGATGTTCCGCAAGATCTTGGACGAGGGCCATGCGGGCGACAACATCGGCGCGCTGTTGCGGGGCACGAAGAAGGAGGAGGTGGAGCGGGGTCAGGTGTTGTGCAAGCCGGGGTCGATCACGCCGCACACCAACTTCGAGGCGCAGGTGTATGTGCTGGGCAAGGAGGAGGGCGGCCGCCACAAGCCGTTCTTCAACAACTACCGGCCTCAGTTCTACTTCCGGACCACTGACGTGACCGGCTCGATCACGTTGCCGGAGGGGACCGAGATGGTCATGCCGGGCGACAACACGGTCATGACCGTCGAGCTCGGCAAGCCCATCGCGATGGACGACGGCCTGCTGTTCTCCATCCGCGAGGGCGGCCGCACCGTCGGCTCCGGCCGCGTCGTCAAGATCCTCAAGTAGGGCTTGCCGAGATGAGCAGCATCCGCATCCGCCTGAAGGCCTACGACCACGAGATCATCGACCAGTCGACGCGCAAGATCGTCGAGACGGTCGTGCGCACCCAGGCGACAGTCCGGGGTCCGATCCCGCTGCCGACCGAGAAGCACCGCTTCACGGTCGTGCGGGGCCCGTTCAAGGACAAGGACTCGCGCGAGCACTTCGAGATGCGGATCCACAAGCGGCTGATCGACATCGTCGAGCCGTCGCCGAAGACCGTCGACTCGCTCCAGCGCCTCGAGCTGCCCGCCGGCGTCGACATCGAGATCAAGATCCAGGCTTAGAGCGTCTCTCCAACCCTGGCGCTCTACGCGAAGCGGCCCTTGTGGGGGCCGCTTCTGCGCGTCTCAGCCGATGTAGTCGTCGGGGTCGACGTCTTCGGACGCGTAGTAGCCGAGCAGGTCACGAGCCGAGACGATGCCGACGAGCTTGCCGGCTCGCTCGACGAGCACGTGCCGGATGAACCGCTCGGACATCTCGTTCGCGACCTCCGTGACCGTGGCATCGGCATCGCACCACGCCAGGTCCTTCGAGGCGAGGTCGATGGCGAGCGTGGTGTCGAGTGGCCGCCGATGGGCGATGGCACCGACGACATCGCGCTCGGACACGACGCCGAGCACCTTGCCTCGTTCCATCACCGCGACGACGCCGACGTCCCCGCCTGACAGTGCGTCGACAGCGTCGAGCATCGTCGCGCTCGGGGCGATCCTCACGATGATGTCGGCCATCAGCGCCGACACTGATGTCTGACCTGCGATCTCACGCATGGCCTCAGCGTGACGACCGCCGGACCGATCGCCCAGGGGCGAAGGTCCCGCGTCAGCGCAACACGGTCTCGAGGTCGGCGACGGCCGCTGATGCGCCACCCGCCGCGCGGCTCTCGACCTCCATCTGGTGCGCAGCGGCTCGGTAGGCGGGTTCTGCGAGCACCGCGGTCACGGCATGAGTGATGCGCTCTGCGGCCTGGGCGTCTGGGCCGAGCGCGGTACCGGCGCCGACTGCTTCCACCCGCTCGGCGTTCAGATGTTGATCCCGCCCGATCGGGAGGCAAACGAGCGGCACGCCGTGGCTGAGTGCCGCCGCGACGCTCCCCAAGCCGGCGTGCGTGATCATCAGGTCGCACTCCGGCAGGAGCGAGGCGTGATCGACGAAGTCGTGCACCTCCACGTTCGGTGGGCACCGGAGGTCATCGATGTCGACCTGACCAGCGGTCGAGGCGATGCCGGCGACGTCCAAGTCCGAGAGCGCATCGAGGACGTCTTGGAGACGTCGCTCCTGAGCGAGGTAGGTGGTGCCGAGGGTCACGAGGACGCGGAGCCGTTCGGGGTTCTCTGCTGGCCAGCGGGCGGTGCTCGTTCCGTGGCTCGTGGGCACCAGGAAGCCCCAGCTCCGCATCGCCTCGGGTCGGGCTGCGACCTGAGCGTCGAACCGCTCCGGCACGACCGACAGGATGCGGTCGTGCCGTGCGAAGACCTCGGCCCAGCTGTCCGCCGCGGCCAAGCCGAAGTGCGCGCGCGTGTCGTTCACGATCGGCGCGAGGAACGGCCAGAGCTCGGCCATCCACGCGTCCGTGAAGGTGGCGTACATGCTGTGCAACAGGATCGCTGAACGGGCCTCGTGCCCCTCGGCCGCTGCGATCTGACGAGCCACGGCGCACCCCCACTTCTGCTGCAAGTCCAGCAGATGCGGACGTCTCGGTGCAGAGGCGACGATCCTGCTCAGCCTGTTCGGTCGAGGTCGCCGAACGAGAGCTTGGCGTTGTCGGCGGCGGCGCGGCCACCGACCCAGCCAGCCGGATCGGCCGCGGCGCGGTGGCGCGACGTTCGGAGCCGGCCGTAGCGCTCGTCGACGAAGTCGTCGATCGTCTCGGCCTGCGAGCGCAGCACCGGCAGGAACGACTCACCGTGCTGTTGCTTCGCTTCGCGCATCACGGTCGCGTTGATCTCGCGCAGGCGCTCGCCGATGCGCGCCGCGTAGGCGAAGAGGAACGACGAACGGTACGACCGGCTCGAGCCCGGCGCTCTGACGAGTGCGGTCTGCGCCTGCACCAAGAGGGAGGTGAAGAGCAGCTCGACCGCCGCGAGATCGGACGGCATGCCGATCACCTCGGCGAGACCGAAGCCGCTCAGCTCGACCGTGCGACAGCGCGAGGCGCTCGCGACGACAGCTAGGAGCTGCGCCTTGGCGCTGCTGTAGGGCGAGTCGATCGGCACGCGAATCACGCCCGGCCCGCCGACGGAGCGCGCCGCCGCGCCGTGGAGTGCCGCTGCGTCGATGGCGTGCTTGGTCATCAGCTCCTGTGCCTTCGCGGTGAAGGCCATCGCCTCGGCCTCGAACGTGGTCGACTCGGCCTTGGCCAGCAGCGCCCTGATCTTGGCGAGCACCGGGTCGGCGCTCGCCCCGTCGGCCTCGACAAGCGGATGCAGCGGGCGCAGCAACACGAGGTTGTGCAGCGCGTCGACCACCGTGCGGATCGCTTCGGTGCGCTCGAGCCGTTCGTGGGCGATGAAGCCGGTCAGCCAGCCGTCGCCGCCGGTGGCGGTCGGGAGCTGCAGCCGCTCGACCTGCGCCCTCCACCGCGGGTCGATCTCGTCGCGGCGACGCGTACGCGTGGTCGACTGCGATGGCGAGGGCGATGAGCCTTCCGGCGGCCTTCCCCGTGCAGCCTCGGTAGCCCTGGCGGTGCAGCTCGATCGGCTGCCAGCCGCGGGCCCAAGCCATGCGCACCTGGGCGAGGAGGATCGCTTCGGCTTCGTGGTCGACCTCGCGGTAGGGCATGGACGCGAGCAGCTCGATGAGCCCGAACCCCTGCGAGCCGTTCGCGAGCAGCCAGAGGAGGCTGCGAGGTGTGTGCGTGGCCATGGGTGATGCCTCTCGACGATGCGCTCGGAGGCGTCGCGAGGCCGACGCGAGATGAGGGCACGGTAACGAGGGGGTGGGACACTGGCGGCGTGACCGACCTGATCCTCGACTCGCTGCAGCGGCGGATGCGGGCGCTGCACTCCCTCTACTACGACGCCGTCGACACGATGACGCTCGACCACGTGAACCACTTCGAGCGGGAGGGCGTGGTGCCGATCGCCTTCTGCCTCTTCCACATCACGAACATGATCGACGCGTCGTTCCTGGCGATGACCGGGACGACGCCGATCTGGAACGACGAGTGGGCCGATCGGGTGAAGATGACGATCAACGACCACGGCAAGCACCGCACCGTCGGCGAGATGGTCGACCAGCGGATCGGCGACTACGACGCCTTCCAGGAGTACATGCGGGCGGTCTTCTCCCGTACCGAGGCCTGGCTCGACGGGCTCGATCCGGCCGAGCTCGACCGGGTCGTGATCACCCGGCCCTTCCCGCCCCAGATCGCCAGCACCTACAGCGCCCGGGTCGCGGGTCCCGACGGCATCACGCTCCTCGATGCCACCGAGTGCTGGATCTACCAGCACGGCCTGCGCCACATGGGCGAGATCGAGCTCGCCCGCGGCCTCGTCGGCCTCCAGGGGATGACTTCCTGACCCGATCCGGGCGTTCTGTGTCGCGATAGCCGTCAGATTTGACGGTGAACGCGACCGAGAACGCTCGACCGGGGGGTCGGCTGGCGCGGATCGGACCCGCGCCGGTAGGATCTTCCAGCCCGGTTGCACCGCGCCTGCGCTCACAGCACAGCGTCTGCGTCCGCAGCCGATCCGTTCGTAGTCCGCCAACCGATGTCCGTGTGAGCCCGCGCCGCCCTGCCAGGGCATTTGCAGGGGACCGCACGGCGAAACCGATCCAGCGCTCCGCCGGCACCAGCCGCGCGGAGCGCCCGCGTGAGAAGCCAAAGGACCTCCCATGGCGACGAAAGCCATCGTCGGCGAAAAAGTGGGCATGACCCAGGTGTGGGATGACGACAACCGCGTCGTCCCGGTCACCGTGCTCAAGGTTTCGCCGGCGCGCATCGTGCAGGTCAAGACGACCGAGCGCGACGGGTACACCGCCCTGCAGGTGACCTACGGCCGCAAAGACCCTCGCAAGCTGACCAAGCCCGAGGCCGGTCACTTCGCAAGGCGGGCGTCGAGGCGGGCACCAACCTGGTCGAGCTGCGCCTCGACGACGTCGACGGCTACTCGGTCGGCCAGGAGCTCGAAGGTCGACCTGCTCGAAGCCGGCGAGCGCGTCGACGTGACCGCGGTCAGCCGGGGCAAGGGCTTCGCCGGCGTCATGAAGCGCCACAACTTCGGCGGGCAGAAGGCGAGCCACGGCACGCACCGCGTGCACCGCATGCCCGGCTCGATCGGCGCGTGCGCCACGCCCGGTCGCGTGTTCCGAGGGCACGCAGATGGCCGGCCGCATGGGCGGCGAGAAGGTCACGACGCTCAACCTCGAGGTCGTCGCGGCCGACGCCGAGCGCGACCTGCTGCTCGTGAGGGGCTCGGTCCCGGGCCCGAAGGGCGGGGTCGTGCTCGTCCGCAACGCCGTCAAGGCCGGGGAGAAGAAGTAGCCATGGCAACGGTCACCGTGCGCACACCCGCCGGCGCAGATGCCGGCACCGTCGAGCTCGCGGACGAGATCTTCGGCATCGAGCCCAACGTGCCCGTGATGCACCAGGTGGTCACGGCGCAGCTCGCCACCCGCCGCGCGGGCACGCAGAGCACCAAGACCCGCGCCGAGGTGCGCGGCGGTGGCGCCAAGCCGTGGCGCCAGAAGGGCACCGGCCGGGCCCGCAGCCGGCTCGATCCGCGCGCCGCACTGGAGCGGCGGCGGCGTCGCCCTCGGCCCCAAGCCCCGCAGCTACGCGCAGCGCACCCCCAAGAAGATGATCCGCCTCGCGCTGCTGCTCGGCGCTGTCGGATCGGGCCGCCGAGGGCAAGGTCGTCGTCGTCGACGGGTGGGGATGGGACAGCCCGAAGCACGGCAAGCGCCGAAGGCTGCGCTCGAGGCGCTCGGCCTCGACGGTCGCATCCTCGTGGTGCTGAGCGATGAGGACGTGAACGCGGCGCTGAGCTTCCGCAACCTGCCCGAGGTGCAGCTGCTGCTCGTCGGCGAGCTCAACGCCTACGACGTGCTGTGCAACGACTGGATCGTCTTCACGAAGCAGACGCTTCCTGCCGACGGCCAGCGCTCGAAGGCGACACGAGAGCGCGGAGGCGAGCGAATGAAAGATCCCCGCGACGTCATCATCGAGCCGGTCGTGAGCGAGAAGTCGTACGCGCTCCTCGAGGGCAACGTCTACACGTTCCTCGTGCACCCGACGCCAGCAAGCCCGAGATCCACGACGCGGTCGAGGCGATCTTCAACGTGAAGGTGCTGAAGGTCAACACGCTGAACCGCAAGGGCAAGCGCAAGCGCAACCGCCGCCAGAACACGTTCGGGCAGCGAGCCAACACCAAGCGGGCGATCGTCACCCTCGCCGGGCGACGACCGCATCGAGCTGTTCGAGAGCTGAGCCGGAGACCTCATGGCACTTCGCAAGCGCAAGCCCACCAGCCCCGGCCGCCGGTTCCAGACGGTCTCCGACTTCTCGGAGATCACCAAGACCACGCCCGGAGAAGTCGCTGCTCGCCCCCAAGCCCGGCACCGGTGGCCGCAACAGCTACGGCCGCAAGACCGCCCGCCACAAGGGCGGCGGCCACAAGCAGCAGTACCGCATCATCGACTTCAAGCGCACCAAGGACGGCGTGCCCGCCAAGGTCGCCGCGATCGAGTACGACCCGAACCGCAACTGCCGCATCGCGCTGCTCCACTACCTACGACGGCGAGAAGCGCTACATCCTCGCCCCCAACAGCGTGGGCGTCGGCGACGTGCTGCAGAGCGGCCAGGGCTCCGAGATCCGGCCCGGCAACGCGCTGCCGCTGCGCTACATCCCCGTCGGCACCACCGTGCACAACGTCGAGCTCAAGCCCGGCGCGCGGCGGCAAGATGGCCCGCTCGCGCCGGCATCGAGCGTGCAGCTCGTGGCCAAGGAGGGCGACTTCGCCACCCTGCGCCTGCCGAGCACCGAGATGCGCCGCGTGCCCGATCGACTGCCGCGCCACCGTCGGCGAGGTCGGCAACGCCGAGGCCGAGCTGATCAAGATCGGCAAGGCCGGCCGCAACCGCTGGAAGGGCGTGCGCCCGCAGACCCGCGGCGTCGCCATGAACCCGGTCGACCACCCGCTCGGTGGTGGCGAGGGCAAGACCTCCGGTGGCCGCCATCCGGTGTCGCCGTGGGGCAAGCCCGAGGGCCGCACCCGCGACAAGACCAAGCCGTCCCAGAAGCTCATCGTCCGGCGTCGCCGCACCCGCGGCTCGCGGAGGTAGGATCCCATGCCCCGTACGCTCAAGAAGGGCCCGTTCGTCGACGACCACCTGCTGAAGAAGGTCGACGCGTCTGAACGCAGCAGGGCGAGAAGCGCGTCATCAAGACGTGGTCGCGGCGCTCGACGATCATCCCCGAGATGGTGGGTCACACCATCGCCGTGCACGACGGCCGCAAGCACGTGCCCGTGTACATCACCGAGTCGATGGTCGGCCACAAGCTCGGCGAGTTCGCGCCCACCCGCACCTTCCGGTTCCACGCCGGCCAGGAGCAGGAGGGCGCGCCGCCGATGACTCGGCCCCAAGACCAACGAGCGGCCGGGCACGCGCGCCGAGGTCGCGCTACATCCGCGTCGTCGGCCTACAAGGCCCGCGAGGTGCTCGACCTCATCCGCGGCGAGTCGACGTCGCGCGAGGCCGACCGAGATCCTCGAGTTCGCCGAGCGCGACGTCGTCCGATCCCGATCCGCAAGTGCCTCGAGTCGGCGATCGCCAACGCCGAGCACAACGACTCACAGCCGCCCGACGAGCTCTACGTGTCGGCCTGCTACGCCGACGAGGGCCCGACGCTCAAGCGCTGGCGCCCCCGGGCCCGTGGCCGTGCCACCCGCATCCGCAAGCGCACCTGCCACATCACGGTCATCGTCAGCCGCATCGCCCGAGGCGCTGCTCGAGCGTCAGCGGGCTCGCGACGAGGCGAAGCCCTCGACCGTGCCGTCGCGCCGCAGTGGCCAGCAGGCCGCCGAGGCCCGCCGTCGCGAGCGGGTCGCTGCGCAGCCGCGCTGCCAAGGCCGAGCGGCCGCCGAGCCGACCACGATCACGACGAGCACGACCACGACGAGCACGATCACGACGAGCACGACGACGTGGTCGAGCCCGAGATGGTCGAAGCCGACGAAGTCGACTCGGACAGCGCGGTCGACGAAGTCGACTCGGACGAGCAGCGACGACCGAGGTCGACGCCGAGACCGAAGCCGAGCGTCGACGAGGCCGACGCCGACGACGCAGTCGACGAGGCCGAAGCCGACGACGACGCCGAGGAGAGGAGACGAGCTGATGGGCCAGAAGGTCAACCCGTACGGGTTCCGCCTCGGCGTCACCACCGACTGGAAGTCGCGGTGGTTCGCCGACCGCGCGAGTACGCCGACTACCTCATCGAGGACTGGAAGATCCGCGACTACCTGATGACGCAGCTGCCGCACGCGGCGATCAGCCGCATCGAGGTCGAGCGCACCCGTGACCGCCTGCGCGTCGACGTGCACACCGCCCGTCCCGGCATCGTCATCGGCCGCCGCGGCGCCGAGGCCGACCGCCTGCGTGCCGGGCTCACCAAGATCACCGGCAACAACAAGGTCCAGCTCAACATCCAGGAGATCAAGCAGCCCGAGCTCGACGCCGCGCTGATCGCCCAGGGCGTCGCCGACCAGCTCGCCGGCCGCGTCGCGTTCCGCCGGGCCATGAAGCGCGCCGTGCAGAACGCCCAGAAGGCCGGCGCGCTCGGCATCCGGGTGCAGTGCTCGGGTCGCCTCGGTGGCTCCGAGATGGCCCGCACCGAGTGGTACCGCGAGGGTCGGGTGCCGCTGCACACGCTGCGCGCCGACATCGACTACGGCTTCCGCGAGGCCAAGACCACCTACGGCCGCATCGGCGTGAAGGTCTGGATCTACAAGGGCGACATCCTCCCGTACAAGAGCGTGCTCGAGGACAAGATCACCCGCGAGGCCGCCATGGCCGTCGGCGAGACCGTCGGGCCAGGCCAGCCCCGCAAGGTCGTGTCCTCGGCCGCCGGCCGCAAGCCGCGCCGGCCGGCGAGGCGCCGAGGCCGACGGTCGTCGAAGAGGCCGCGCCGCTGATCAAGGAAGCCGATCCCGAGCTCGAGCGGCTGCTCGCCGAGGAGGAAGAGATCGAGCGCTCGCACCCGCGACGCACCACGAGACGCCGCACTTCCGCGCCCGGGGACGGTGACTGACATGTTGATGCCCAAGAAGGTCAAGCACCGCAAGCAGCAGCGCGGCCGCATGCACGGCCAGGCCAAGGGCGGCACCGAGGTCACCTTCGGCGACTACGGCATCCAGGCCCTCGAGCCCGGATGGATCACCGCCCGCCAGATCGAGGCCGCCCGTATCGCCATGACCCGCCACATCAAGCGTGGCGGCAAGGTCTGGATCAACGTCTTCCCCGACAAGCCCGTCACCGAGAAGCCGGCCGAGACCCGCATGGGCTCGGGCAAGGGCAACCCCGAGCGCTGGGTCGCCGTGGTGAAGCCCGGCCGCATCATGTTCGAGCTGTCCTACAACGACCCGGAGATCGCCAAGGCGGCCATCGACCGGGCCATCCAGAAGCTGCCGATCAAGGCCCGCTTCGTCGCCCGTGAGGAGGCGTTCTGATGGCGCAAGTCACGACCGAGCTCCGCGAGCTGAGCGACGACGAGCTGCGTCGACCGGCTCGGCGAGACGAAGCAGGAGCTGTTCAACCTGCGCTTCCAGCACGTCACCGGGCAGCTCGACAACACGCTCGCGTCTCGGCCACCTGCGCCGCGACGTCGCCCGGCATCAACACCGAGCTGCGCGACGCGCGAGATCGCCGCGGCCGAGGCGCTCGCTGCGCGAGGAGAAGCCTGATGGCTGACGAGACCAATGCCACCGAGAAGCCGCGTACGCCCCGCAAGGTGCGCGAGGGCACCGTCGGTGTCCGACGCATGGACAAGACCGCCGTCGTCGCCGTCATCGACCGCGTGCGCCACCCCCGCTACGACAAGACGGTGCAGCGCACCAAGCAGCTGTACGTGCACGACGAGGCCAACGACCTCAACGTCGGCGACCGGGTGCGCGTGCAGGAGACCCGGCCCGCTGTCGAAGCTGAAGCGCTGGCGGGTCGTCGAGGTCCTCGAGCGGGCGAAGTGCGAGCCGATGATCCAGCAGGAGACCCGCCTCCGGGTGGCCGACAACAGCGGCGCCAAAGAGGTGCTCGTGCATCAAGGTGCTCGGCGGCTCGCGCCGCCGCTACGCCTCGATCGGCGACATCTTCGTGGCCACCGTGAAGGACGCCATCCCCGGCGCCGCGGTGAAGAAGGGCGACGTCGTCAAGTGCGTCGTCGTCCGCGTGAAGAAGGAGAAGCGCCGCCCGGACGGCTCGCTACATCCGCTTCGACGAGAACGCCGCCGTGCTCATCAACGACCAGCAGCAGCCCGCGTGGCACCCGCATCTTCGGCCCGGTGGGCCGTGAGCTGCGCGACAAGAAGTTCATGCGCATCGTGTCGCTGGCACCGGAGGTGTTGTGACGATGGCGATGAAGATCCAGAAGGGCGACCGCGTGCAGTCGTGCTCGCGGGCAAGGACCGCGGCAAGGAGGGCACCGTCATCGTGCGCCTCCCCGACCGAGGGCAAGGTCATCGTCGACGGCGTCAACGTGGCCAAGAAGCACCAGAAGCCGACGAAGTCGACCATGCAGGGCGGCATCATCGACAAGGAGATGCCGATCGAGGTGTCGAACGTCGCGATCGTCTGCCCGACGTGCGGCAAGCCGACCCGCGTCGGCTACAGCTTCGAGCCCGACGGCACCAAGGTCCGCATCTGCCGCAAGTGACGGGGGTGCAGCTGTGAGCACTGAGCACGCCACCGACGGCACGAGCACGCTCCCGCGCCTCAAGCAGCGCTACAACGACGAGGTCCGCGACCAGCTCAAGGACCGACCTCGGCCTCGGCAACATCATGCAGGTGCCGCGGCTCGAGAAGATCGTGATCAACATGGGCGTCGGCAAGGCGCCGTCAGCAGCCGTCGCTGCTCGAGGGCGCCGTCGCCGACCTCACGATCATCACCGGCCAGAAGCCGATCGTCACCAAGGCCAAGAAGTCGATCGCCGGCTTCAAGCTCCGCGAGGGCAACGCCATCGGCGCCAAGGTCACCCTGCGCGGCGATCGCATGTGGGAGTTCCTCGACCGGCTCATCAGCCTGGCCATCCCCCGCATCCGCGACTTCCGCGGCCTGCCGGCCAACTCGTTCGACGGCCGCGGCAACTACACGTTCGGCGTCACCGAGCAGCTCATCTTCCCGGAGATCGACTACGACAAGGTCGACGCGACCCGGGGCATGGACATCACGATCGTCACCACCGCCCGTACCGACGCCGAGGGCAAGGCCCTGCTCGATGCCTTCGGCTTCCCGTTCAAGCGTGAAGGGCAGTAGCAGGCATGGCCAAGAAGGCACTCATCGAGAAGCAGCAGCGCAAGCCCGAAGTTCAAGGTGCGGGCGCTACACCCGGTGCCGCCGTTGCGGCCGACCGCGTGCCGTGTACCGCAAGTTCGGGCTCTGCCGCATCTGCCTGCGCGAGATGGTGCACGCCGGCGAGGTGCCCGGGCGTGACGAAGGCCAGCTGGTGAGGGGAGGCGCACGATGACGATGACCGATCCCATCGCCGACATGCTGACCCGCATCCGCAACGCCAACGTGGCGATGCACGACGAGGTGCGCATGCCGTCGTCCAAGCTGAAGGAGGCGCTCGCCGCAGCTCCTCCAGAAGGAGGGCTACATCGAGGGCTTCGACGTGGTCGACGAGCACCGGGCGTCCCGGCAAGGTGCTGACCATCCAGCATGAAGTACTCGCCCGAGCGCAGCCGCGCGATCTCCGGGTCTGCGCCGCGTCTCGAAGCCGGGCCTGCGCGTCTACTCCAAGGCCGACCGAGGTGCCGCGCGTGCTCGGCGGCCTCGGCGTCGCCGTCCTGTCCACCAGCCAGGGGCTCATGACCGACCGCGAGGCGCGCAAGCGCCACGTGGGCGGCGAGGTCCTCTGCTACGTCTGGTAGGAGTCGCCATGTCACGCATCGGCAAGTTCCCCCATCACCGTGCCCTCGCGGCGTCGACGTCACCATCGCGGACCGCCACGTCACCGTCAAGGGCCCGAAGGGCACGCTCGTAGCGTGACATCCCCGGCGCGATCAGCGTGCGCCAGGAGGACGGCACGCTCGTCGTCGAGCGTCCCGACGACGAGCGCCAGAACCGGGCGCTGCACGGCCTCACCCGCTCGCTCGTCAACAACATGGTCGTCGGCGTCACCGACGGCTTCCGCAAGGAGCTCGAGATCGTCGGCGTCGGCTACCGCGCCACGCCGCAGGGCGACCGACCAAGCTCGAGCTCGCGCTCGGCTTCAGCCACCCGGTGAAGGTCGACGCGCCCGAGGGCATCACCTTCGAGGTGCCCGCGCCCACGCCGGTCGATCGTGCGTCGGCATCGACAAGGAGCTCGTCGGCCAGGTGGCCGCCAACATCCGAGCGATCCGCAAGCCCGAGCCCTACAAGGGCAAGGGCGTGCGCTACCGCGGCGAGCGCGTGCCGCGCAAGGCCGGCAAAGCCGGCGAAGTAGAGGCGAGCTCGTCATGAGCATACAGCGCGAAGCAGAAGCGCGACGGCCCGCATCCGCCGCCACCGCCGGGTGCGCAAGAAGGTCGCGGGGCACGGCCGAGCGGCCGCGCCTCGCCGTGTTCCGCTCGAACAAGCACATCAGCGCGCAGGTGATCGACGACCGCGCCGGCCGCACGCTGGCCGCCGCGTCGACCATCGAGGCCGACCTGCGCTCCGCGGGCGCACGGGCAACATCGACGCCGCCACCGAGGTCGGCAAGCTCGTCGCCGAGCGGGCCAAGGCTGCCGGCGTCGACGAAGGTCGTGTTCGACCGGGGCGGGTTCCTCTACCACGGGCGCGTCGCCGCCGTGGCCGACGCGGCCCGCGAAGCCGGACTGGAGTTCTGATGGCCAGCAACGTGAACGACGCCCAGCTGCGCGAGTCGCGCGTCATCAACATCAACCGCGTGGCCAAGGTCGTCAAGGGCGGCCGCCGCTTCTCGTTCACCGCGCTCGTGGTGATCGGTGACGGCGCCGGCCGGGTCGGCCTCGGCTACGGCAAGGCCAAGGAGGTGCCCCTCGCCATCCAGAAGGGCACCGAGGAGGCGCGCAAGAACCTCTTCTCCGTCGCCGCTGGCCGGCAGCACCATCACCCACCCGGTCATCGGCGAGCATGGGCGCCGGTCGCGTGCTGCTCAAGCCGGCGGCCCCCGGTACCGGCGTCATCGCCGGTGGCGCCGCCCGCGCCATCCTCGAAGAGGCCGGCATCCACGACGTGCTCTGCAAGTCGCTCGGCTCGTCGAACCACATCAACGTGGCCCGGGCCACCATCGCCGGGCTCAAGGGCGCTCAAGCGCCCCGACGAGATCGCCCGCCTGCGCGGCCTCGACCCCGAGGAGTTCGTGCCCAAGGGCCTGCTGAACGCCTACCGCGAGACCGAGCGCGGCCCGGTCGTCGTCGCCCGACGAGGTGCGCGTGATGGCCGCAGCTCAAGGTCACCCAGATCACGTCGGGCATCGGCGCCAAGCCGAAGCACCGGGGCACGCTGCGCGCCCTCGGCCTGCGGCGGCATCGGCCAGACCAACACCCTGCCCGACCGCCCCGAGATCCGCGGCATGATCGCCCGGGTCCCCCACCTCGTGACGGTCGAGGCCGTCCCGGGAGAAGTGACGGAGAAGTGACGCCATGAAGAGTCCACGATCTGAAGCCGGCGCGCCGGCTCGCACCGCGCACCGCAAGCGCGTCGGCCGCGGCATCGGCGGCAAGGGCGGCAAGACCGCCGGCCGCGGCACCAAGGGCCAGAAGGCCCGCGACACGGTCGCCGTCGGCTTCGAGGGCGGCCAGATGCCGCTGCACATGCGGGTCCCGAAGCTCAAGGGCTTCAACAACCCGTTCCGGGTCGAGTACCAGGGCATCAACCTCGACGTGCTCGAGCGAGACCGGCCTCGACGAGGTCACGCCCGAGGTCGCTCCACGAGCGCGGCCTCACCCACAAGGGCGCCCTCGTCAAGGTGCTCGGCCGGGGCGAGATCAGCCGCGCCGTCACGGTGAAGGCCCACGGGTTCTCCAAGTCGGCCGAGGCGGCCATCACCGCCGCCGGGGGTACGGTTGAGACCTTGCCGCTGCCGTTCGGGCGACGGCCGTCCGCCCGCCAAGGGCAACCAGTTCACCAACCGCTGACCTCGCTCAGGTCCGGACGGTCGCCGTCAAGGAGCAATTCGGGTTGCTGGCGAGCCTGCGGAACATGTTCAGGGTCCCGGACCTGCGCAACAAGATCCTGTTCACGCTGTTCATGATCGTCGCTGTACCGGTTCGGGGCCCACATCCCCGTGCCCGGCATCGACCTCACCGCGGTCAAGACGCTGCAGCGATCAGGCCGAAGCAGGGCGGCGTGCTCGGCGTTCCTGCAGCTGTTCTCCGGCGGCGCGCTCACCCAGTTCGCCGTGTTCGCGCTCGGGATCATGCCGTACATCACCGTCGTCGATCATCATGCAGATCCTCGGCGTGGTGATCCCGAAGCTCGAGGAGTGGCAGAACCAGGGCGCGGTCGGCCAGCGCAAGATCACGCAGTGGACCCGCTACCTGACCATCGCGATCGCGCTCCTGCAGGCGACCGGCCTCACGTTCCTGTTCCACAACGGCGGCGGCGGTCGTTCTTCGGGCGCAACACCACCGAGCATCGACCTGCGTGCCCGACTTCACGTCTGCCCCGTGTGCTGCTCATCGTGCTCACGCTCACCGCCGGCACGGCGCTGCTGATGTGGATGGGCGAGCTCATCACCCAGCGAGGCATCGGCAACGGCATGTCGCTGCTGATCTTCGCCTCGGTGGTCAGCACGCTGCCGTCCCAGTTCGGCGCCGTGCAAGGCCGAGGGCGGCAACGTCGTGTTCGGCATCCTCGTGATCCTGCTCGATCGTGATCCTGGTCGGCGATCGTGTTCGTCGAGCAGGGCCAGCGCCGCATCCCGGTGCAGTTCGCCAAGCGGGTGGTGGGCCGGCGCATGTACGGCGGCCAGAGCACCTACATCCCGCTGAAGGTCAACCAGGCCGGCGTCATCCCGATCATCTTCGCCAGCTCGGTGCTGTACCTGCCGCAGCTGCTCTCGAACGTCGTGCCGAGCCGACGGTGGGGCTGCGTACAGACTTCGTCAACAACTACCTGCTGAACGCCGACCAACGCGGTGCACCTCGATCTTGTACGGCCTGCTCATCGTGGGCTTCGCGTACTTCTACACGGCCATCACGTTCGACCCCGCGAAGCAGGCCGACACCATCCGCAAGCAGGGCGGGTTCATCCCCGGCATCCGGCCCGGTCCCCAGACCGAGCGCTACCTCGCCAAGATCCTGACCCGCATCACCCTGCCCGGCGCGCTGTTCATCGCCTTCATCGCGCTCCTGCCCGTCGATCGTGCTCTCCACTCCTGCCCAACGTCTCGGTGTTCCCGTTCGGTGGCACGTCGGTGCTCATCGCGGTCGGCGTCGCCCTCGAGACGATGAAGCAGATCGACAGCCAGCTGATGATGCGCAACTACGAGGGGTTCCTGAAGTAGGTGGTCCCCGGCGCGCGGGTCGTCATCCTCGGCCGGCAGGGAGCTGGCAAGGGAACGCAGTGCGCTCGCCTGTCGCGCGCACTACGTCGTGCCCCACATCTCGACGGGCGACATGCTCCGCGCCGCCGTGAAGGAGGGCACCGACTCGGCCAGGAAGCGAGACCTACATGGACGGCGGTGAGCTGCTGCCCGACGACGTCATGATCGGCGATCGTCGACGAGCGGCTGCGGCACGCACGACGCGATGCGACCGACGGCTACGTGCTCGACGGCTTCCCCCGGACCGTCGGCCCAGGCCGAGGCGCTCGACGAGATGATCCAGGATCGCCCGCTCGACCTCGTCGTCGACCTCGAGGTGCCCCGCGACGTCGTGCTCGAGCGGCTCGCCGGCCGCCGGGTGTGCGTCGACTGCGGCGCGAACTACTCGGTCGCGGTGCCGCCGAAGCAGCAGCTGGACGTGCGACATCTGCGGCGGCGAGGTCGTCCAGCGCGACGACGACACCGAGGAGGCGATCGCCCGCCGTCTCGACCTCTACGAGCTCCAGACCGCGCCGCTCGCCGACTACTACAAGAGCCAGGGCATCTTCGACGTCGTCGACGGGGTCGGCAGCGCCGACGAGGTGCTCGCCCGGATCGTGGCCGCCATCGACGCCGCTCGCGAGCGTCGACCGGTCGGGAGCTGACGCTCATGGGTGTGCGCAAGGAGCCGGCCCAGATCGCCGTGATGCGCAGGGCGGGCCGAGTCGTCGCCGAGATGCACGAGCGGATCCGCGCCGCGATCCGGCCCGGGGTCACCACCGCTCGAGCTCGACCAGATCGGGCGCGACGTGCTCGACCGCCGGGGCGCGACGTCGAACTTCCTCGGCTACCACGGCTACCCGGCGGTGATCTGCGCGTCGCCGAACGAGGTGGTCGTCCACGGCATCCCCGGCCCTAGGGTGCTCGAGGAGGGCGACATCATCTCGATCGACTGCGGGGCGATCATCGACGGCTGGCACGGCGACGCCGCGTTCACCGCGCGCGTCGGCCGAGTCGACGCCGAGAGCGCCCGCCTGATCGAGGTCACCGAGCAGTCGCTCCGGGCCGGGATCGCCCAGATGGTGGACGGCAACCGGCTCGTCCGACATCGGCCACGCCGTGCAGGCGGTGGCCGAGGGGGCCGGCTTCTCGGTGGTCCGGGACTACGTCGGCCACGCCATCGGGCAGGCCATGCACGAGAGCCCCGAGGTGCCGAACTACGGCCCGGCCGGCAAGGGCCCCGGCTGCCGGTCGGGCAAGGTCTTCGCCGTCGAGCCGATGGTGAACGCCGGCACCCCCGAGACCTGCGTGCTCGACGACGGCTGGACGGTCGTCACCGCCGACGGCCGCCGCTCGGCCCACTTCGAGCACACGATCGCCATCACCGCCGACGGCCCCGAGATCCTGACCCTCCCGTAACGAGCCGGTCCCGCCAGCCGCGGTCGGAGCCGCGCGAGTTGGCTGGACCGGGGTTCGCCGCTACGATGGCCGCCTGCCTTACGGCCAACCGGGCGCTTTGCCGCGCTCGCGCTGGCAGCGGCCAGCCGTCATCGTCTCGCCCGTCTCTCGTCTGTAGTTCTCAAGGAGTCTGCCCTGCCCAAGCCCAAGGAAGACGCGATCGTGCTGGAAGGCACGGTCGTCGAGCCGCTCCCGAACGCCATGTTCCGGGTCGAGCTCGAGAACGGCCACAAGGTCCTGGCCCACATCTCCGGGAAGATGCGCATGCACTACATCCGCATCCTGCCCGGTGACCGCGTCCAGGTGGAGCTGACTCCCTACGACCTCAGCCGAGGCCGCATCACCTACCGGTACAAGTGAGCAGCACGCATGAAGGTACGTCCGAGCGTCAAGAAGATCTGCGAGAAGTGCAAGGTGATCCGCCGCCACGGGCGGGTCATGGTCATCTGCGAGAACCCGCGCCACAAGCAGCGGCAGGGCTAGGAGCGACATGGCACGTATCTCCGGCGTCGACATCCCTCGGGAGAAGCGGCTCGAGATCTCCCTCACCTACATCTTCGGCATCGGCCGCACGACCGCGCAGAAGATCTGCGCCGAGCATCGGGCATCGACCCCAACACCCGCGTGCGTGACCTCACCGACGAAGAGGTGAACCGCATCCGCGCCTACATCGACACGAACCTCAAGGTCGAGGGCGACCTGCGCCGCGAGGTCAGCCAGGACATCAAGCGCAAGATGGAGATCGGCTGCTACCAGGGCCTGCGCCACCGCAAGGGCCTCCCTGTGCACGGGCAGCGCACCCACACCAACGCCCGCACCCGAAAGGGCCCGAAGCGGACGGTCGCCGGCAAGAAGAAGTCGTGAGGAAGTAGCTCGATGGCCAAGCCCAAGCCCGGTGGTCGCCGGCCCCGCAAGCAAGCGACCGCAAGAACGTCACCTACGGCGTCGCGCACATCAAGAGCTCGTTCAACAACACGATCGTCACGATCACCGACACGGAGGGCAACGTCCTCTCGTGGGCGTCGGCCGGCAACGTCGGGTTCAAGGGCTCGCGCAAGTCGCACGCCGTTCGCCGCGCAGATGGCCGCCGAGAAGGCCGCCCGCGCGCGCGATGGAGCACGGCGTGCGCAAGGTCGACGTCATGGTGAAGGGTCCCGGCTCGGGCCGTGAGACCGCGATCCGCTCGCATCCAGAACGCCGGCATCGAGGTCACCGGCATCAAGGACGTCACGCCGGTGCCGCACAACGGCTGCCGCCCGCCGAAGCGTCGGAGGGTCTGACACATGGCGCGCTACACCGGTCCCGTCTGCCGGCTCTGCCGGCGAGAGCGGCATGAAGCTGTACCTCAAGGGCGCCAAGTGCGACACCATGAAGTGCCCGATCGAGCGCCGTCCCTACCCGCCGGGTGAGCACGGCCGCTCGCGGCGCACGGCAACGCCTCCGAGTACCTGCTGCAGCTGCAGGAGAAGCAGAAGGCCCGCCGCATCTACGGCCTCATCGGAGAAGCAGTTCCGCAAGCTCTACGCGGAGGCGAACCGCCAGCAGGGCGTGACGGGCGAGAACCTGCTCCGCTTCCTCGAGCTGCCGCCTCGACAACGTCGTGTTCCGCGCCGGCTGGGCCGCGAGCCGGCCGCAGGCCCGCCAGTTCGTGCGGCCACGGCCACGTCAAGGTCAACGGCAAGCGGGTCACCATCCCGAGCTACCGGGTGCGCAAGGGCGACGTCGTCGCGCTGGGTGACAAGGCCCGCGTCGATGATCGTCGATCCGCCAGGAACATCGACACGCTCGATCGCGCACCCCGCCCTGGCTCGAGATGGGCGACGGCGGCAACGAGGCCACGGTGCGCGACCTGCCGCTGCGCGAGCACATCGACGTGCCCGTGCGCGAGCAGCTCATCGTCGAGCTCTACTCCAAGTAAGCCCCGGCTCCCCAGCCCGCCCGCTTCAAAGCAAGGAACGCCCATGCTGGTCATTCAGCGCCCCACGGTCGAGGCGCTCGGCGAGGCCGACGGCAACCGTCAGCTGTTCGCCGTCAGCCCGCTCGAGCCCGGCTTCGGCCACACCTCGGCAACTCGCTGCGTCGCACGCTGCTGTCGTCGATCCCCGGTGCGGCGATCACGACAGGTGCGCTTCGACGACGCGCTCCACGAGTTCGACACCATCAACGGCGTCACCGAGGACGTCACCGACATCATCCTGAACCTCAAGGACCTCGTGCTGCAGTCGACGTCCGACGAGCCGGTCATCGTCCGCCTCGACGTGCGCGGCCCGGCGAAGGTCACCGCCGGCGACATCCAGCTGCCGTCCGACGTCGAGATCCTCAACCCCGAGCTGCACATCGCCACGCTGAACCAGCGCGGCCGCCTCGCCATCGACCTCACCGTCGAGCGGGGCCGCGGCTACCTCTCGGCCGAGCGTCCAGCCGGCACCTCGACGATCGGCATCATCCCGATCGACTCGATCTTCTCGCCGGTGCGCCGGGTCACCTTCAGCGTCGAGCCGACCCGCGTCGAGCAGTCGACGAACTACGACCGCCTCGTGCTCGACATCGAGACCGACGGCTCGATCACGCCGCGCGAGGCGCTCGCCTCCGCCGGCGCCACGCTGCGCTCGCTGGTCGAGCTCGTCGCCGAGATGAGCGACGAAGCCGCAGGGCCTCGAGCTCGGCGAGGTCATCGGCACCAGCGCCGGCTCGCCCGACCTCGATCATGCCGATCGAGGACCTCGACCTGTCCGAGCGCCCCGCAACTGCCTCAAGCGCGCCCAGGTCAACACGATCGGCGAGCTCGCTCGACGAAGAGCGAGGACGACCTGCTCGCCATCACCAACTTCGGCCAGAAGTCGCTCGACGAGGTCAACCAGAAGCTCGACGAGCGGGGCCTGTCGCTCCGCGGGGCGAACTAGAGCACCGAACAGACAAGGACGAGACGATGCCGGCAACCCCCCGTCGATCCGCCGCTTCGGCGGCGACGCCGCCCACCAGCGGCTGATGATGGCCAACCTCGTCGCGTCGCTGATCGCCGCCGAGGCGATCGTCACCACCGAGGCCAAGGCCAAGGCCCTGCGCCCGGTCGCCGAGAAGATGATCACCAAGGCCAAGAAGGGCGGCCTGCACAACCACCGCCAGCTCGTGTCGTACATCGGCGACAAGGAGATGGCGCACAAGCTGTTCACGAGGTCGGGCCTCGCTACGCCGAGCGACCGGGTGGCTACACCCGCATCCTCAAGCTCGGCCCGCGCCAGGGCGACAACGCGCCCATGGCTCGCATCGAGCTGGTGTAGCCAGACCGAGTCCGTCCGTGACGCGGGTCCGCATGCGCGTCGCGTACGACGGCAGCGGGTTCGCGGGCTTCGCTCCCAACCCCGGCGTGGTCACCGTCGGCGGCACGCTGACGGCGACCCTCGAACGCGTCCTGCGGCACCCGGTCGAGCTGACCTGCGCGGGTCGCACCGACGCCGGCGTGCACGGATGGGGTCAGGTCGTCCGCTTCGACACGACGCTCGAGCCCGAGGCGCTCGATCTCGCGGCGCTCCGTCGCTCGGTCAACGGGCTGTGCGGCCCTGACGTCGTCGTGCGCGACGTCGAGCTCGCCGCGGACGACTTCGACGCCCGCTTCTCGGCCATGAGCCGCACGTACCGCTACACGGTGCTGAACCGGGCCGTGCCCGACCCGTTCCTCGCCGCGCACGACGTGGCACGTGTCGACGCCGCTCGACCTCGCCGGGCTGCGGCTCGCCTGCGACCCGCTCATCGGCGAGCACGACTTCTCGTCGTTCTGCCGGCCAAGGATTCCGGACAAGCAGCGCTGGTGCGCACGGTGATCGGCGGCCGCTGGGACGACCTCGGCGACGGCCTGCTGCGGTTCGAGATCACCGCCAACGCCTTCTGCCACCAGATGGTGCGAGCATCGTGGGCACGCTGGTCGAGGTCGGCCAGGGTCGCAAGCACGCCGGGCAGATCGCCGCGATCCTCCGAGCCCGGCGACCGCGCGTTGCGGGCGGGCTGGCGCCTCCCCACGGGCTGTTGCTGTGGCGGGTCGACTACCCGGAGCCGGTGCCAGGCTGGGACTTGCCTCCCGGCCCCGACTTCGTCGAGGCGTCCTTCGGGTCTCCCTGAGCAGTGCGCGGTTGGCAAGCGAGCCCCTCGACCCCTAGAGTTGTACGGCTTTGTGGCCCACGAGGCCCGAGCGTCACCCCTGCAAGACCGTTCCGCTAAGCAAGCAAAGGTCGTTTCGTGCGCACGTACTCACCGAAGGCCAGCGAGATCCAGCGCGACTGGTACGTCATCGACGCGGACGGGCTCGTCCTCGGCCGGCTGTGCACCGAGATCGCCCGCGTGCTCCGCGGCAAGCACAAGCCGATCTTCGCCCCGCACCTCGACACCGGCGACTTCGTGATCGTCGTGAACGCCGACAAGGTCGTGCTCACCTCGGGCAAGGCCGATCGCAAAGAGGTCTACCGCCACTCGCAGTATCCCGGAGGTCTGACGCGTGAGACGTACGCGAACCTCCTCGCCCGCAAGCCTGCCGACGCGATTCGCAAGTCGGTGTGGGGGATGCTCCCGAAGGGCCCGCTCGGCCGCCAGCAGCTGCGCAAGCTGAAGGTCTATGCCGGCGCCGAGCACCCGCACGCCGCCCAGCAACCGAAGGTCCTCGAGGTCACCCACGCCCAGGCGCGGGTCTGACGAGGCGTAGAGCGAGGTTCACGTGTCCAAGCCGCTCATCCAGACGACCGGTCGCCGCAAGCAAGCCATCGCACGCGTTCGCCTGCGTCCCGGCAGCGGGGTGATCGTCATCAACTCCCGTCCGATCGACGCCTACTTCCCGACGGCGACGCACCGCATGGTGGTGACCGAGCCGCTTCGCCTCACGCAGACCGCCGAGGTCTACGACGTCGACGCGACGCTCGACGGCGGCGGCGTCACCGGTCAGGCCGGCGCACTGCGTCTCGGCATCGCTCGTGCGCTCGCGGAGCTCGACACCGAGATGCGACCCACGCTCAAGCGTGCGGGTCTCCTCACGCGAGATGCTCGCGAGAAGGAGAGCAAGAAGTACGGCCTGAAGAAGGCGCGCAAGGCGCCGCAGTACTCGAAGCGCTAGTCGCCCCGGGCGGCGTGGGCTCCGAGCCTCGCCTGCGCTTCGGCACCGACGGGGTGCGAGCGCCGGCCGACCAGCTGTCATCCGACGAAGTGCGCGCGCTCGGGCGCGCCGCGGCGCGGGTGCTCGGCAACGAGCGGTGGATCATCGGCCGCGACACGCGCGAGTCCGGGCCTCGCATCGAGGCCGCCCTCGCGGATGGGTTCGCGGCAGAGGGCGCGGCGGTGACGTTGCTCGGCGTGCTGCCCACCCCCGCGGTCGCGTGTGCTTCGCGCGAGCTGGATGCGCCTGCGGCGGTGATCTCGGCGTCGCACAACTCCTATGCGGACAACGGCATCAAGCTCTTCGCCGCGGGCGGTCGGAAGCTCGCGGACGGGGTGCAGGTCGACGTCGAGCGGGCGATGGTCGAGACGGATCGTCCTCCGTCGTCGGCCGGAAGCGTGACGAGCGACGACACGTTCGCGGCGCGCTACGTCGATTGGCTCATCTCGACGATGGAAGGGCGCCGTCTCGACGGCGTCACCGTCGCGATCGACGCCGCGCACGGCGCTGCCCACGCGGTCGGGCCTCTCGTGCTCGACGCGCTCGGGGCCGACGTCGTCGCGATCAACGTCGCTCCCAACGGCCGCAACATCAACGATCGATGTGGTTCGCAGCATCCCGAAGCCGTACGTGAGGCGGTGCTCGCCGCGGGTGCAGATGTCGGGCTCGCCCTCGACGGCGACGCCGACCGGGTCTTCGCGGTCGACGCGTCGGGCGGGATCGTCGACGGCGACCAGATCATGGCGATGTGCGCGCTCGACCTCCGTGATCGCGGCCGTCTGACCGACGACACGCTCGTCGTCACGGTGATGAGCAACCTCGGCCTGCGTCTGGCCATGCGCGGCGAGGGGATCTCGGTGGAGGAGACGCCCGTCGGTGACCGCTACGTGCTCGAGGTGCTCGACGACCGCGGGCTCAGCCTGGGCGGCGAGCAGAGCGGTCATGTGATCTTCCACGACCTCGCTCCCACCGGGGACGGCCTGCTGACCGGCATCAGGGTGCTCGACCTCGTGAAGCGCACCGGGCGGTCGCTCGCCGACCTCGCCTCCGTCATGACCCGGTTGCCACAGGTGCTCGTCAACGTGCCCGTGCGCGGCGGCGACGGCCTGGCCGCGAGGGTGGCGTCCGAGGTCGACGAGGCCGAGCGGCGCCTCGCCGGCCGCGGCCGCGTGCTGATCCGCCCGAGCGGCACCGAGGCGCTGGTGCGGGTCATGGTCGAGGCCCCCACCCACGATGAGGCCGCCCAGGTCGCAGGCCATCTGGCCGATGTCGTGGCGAGGGCCGGCGACTCGTCCGGCGACTCGTCCTCGTAGACTTTCCGCCCAGGCGGATGACCGTGCTCGATCAGGTGGGCGCTGCCCGCCTTGGAGGTTCAGCCAACCCATGTGCGGGATCGTCGTCGTCGTCCGCCGTCCCAGCTCTCGCGGCCTGCCCTCCGTCGACGCGCTCGAAGCCGAGCTCGCAGCGGTGCTGGCTGGTCTCACCGACGGAGGGCTCACTGCGGCCGCCGAGAGGGTCGAAGCAGTCGACCGCGAGCTGCGGGGCGTGCCGGGGCTGCGGGCGCTGTTGGCGGCCCCGACGTCGCTGACGCGGCTGGACGGGATCTGCGGGGCGCTCGACGCCGAGATCGCGACGCTCGAGCTTCGACTCGACGAGCCCGGGCTGTCGACCGACGCGGCTGGAGCGCGCGAACGTCGCCCTCATCCGGCTCAAGGACGCGGTGTGGTGTGTGCGGCGCGATCGGTTGCGCAACGCGCGTGCAGTCGGTGATCTCGCCGGACGCGACGCCGGGCCGTGCCGCGATCGAGGCGATGGCCTCGGTGCAGGTCGCGCTGTCGTCGCTCGATCGGCTCGAGGTGCGGGGCCGTGACTCCGCGGGCCTCCACCTGATGGTGTGGGACCACGGGGTCGATGTCGCCGCGCCGGCGATGCGAGCGCTGTTCGAGCAGCGCCATGACCTGCTGTTCGGTTCGGGTTCGGTGCGCGAGCACGACGGCGTCCTCAGCTTCATCTACAAGGCCGCGGCCGAGATCGGGGAGCTGGGCGACAACACCCGCGTCCTGCGGGAGGCGGTCACGAGCGACGAGCTGCTGCGGCTCGCGTTGTCGTCCGAGCGCGCGAAGGCGACGGTGCTCGCTCACACGAGATGGGCGTCCGTCGGACTGATCGGGCAGCCGAACGCGCACCCGCTGAACAGCGACGCGGAGGGCTCGACCGACGACCGCACCCCTTACGTGGTGGCGGCGCTCAACGGCGACGTCGACAACCACGCTGACTTGAAGGCGGCGGAGGGCCTGCGCATCCCGGTCGAGGTCACCACCGACGCAAAGGTGATCCCGATGATGGTTGCCAGCCGAGTCGGTGAGGGCCTCGAGCCGGGGGAGGCGTTCCGGCGGGTCGTCGCGAGCTTCGAGGGATCGGTCGCGATCGCGGCGGGGATCGCCGAGTCGCCCAGCACCGTGCTGCTCGCCCAACGCGGCAGCGGTCAGGGGCTCTACGTGGGTCTCGCCGAGGACGCCTTCGTCGTCGCGAGCGAGCCCTACGGGCTCGTCGAGGAGACCGCGGAGTACGTACGGCTCGACGGCGAGACGCCGTCCGATCCGGCGAACCCCAACGCCAGCCGCGGCCAGGTGCTCGTGCTCGATGGCGACCACGCCGGCTCGCTCGACGGCATCACCCGCCTGTCGTACGACGGCACGGTGATGCCCGTGACCCGTGACGACGTCCAAGTCGCGCACATCACCACCCGTGACATCGACCGCGGCGCGCTACCCACACTTCTTGCTGAAGGAGATGGTCGAGGCCCCGGCGTCGTGGCGCAAGACGCTGCGGGGGCGGATCGGCGAGACGGCCGACGGCCTGCTGGTCGCGTCGCTCGGACCGGACACCATCCCGACTGACGTGGCGGATCGTCTGCGCAGCGGCGCGATCGAGCGGGTGATCGTCATCGGTCAGGGCACCGCTGCCGTCGCCGGCCAGAGCCTCGCCCTCACTCTCTCGTCGCTCACCGACGGGCTCGACCTGCGAGTCGACGCGACGCCCGCCACCGAGCTGTCGGGGTTCGGCATGCGGCCGGACATGAGCGACACCCTCATCGTCGCCATCAGCCAGTCGGGGACGACAACCGACACGAACCGCACCGTCGACGTCGCGCGCTCGCGGGGCGCGTCGGTGATCGCCATCGTCAACCGTCGCCACAGCGATCTCACCGAGCGCACCGACGGCGTGCTCTACACGTCCGACGGTCGCGACGTCGAGATGAGCGTTGCCTCCACGAAGGCGTTCTACGCGCAGGTCGCCGCCGGGATGCTCCTCGCGTGCGGCCTGGCCGATGTCGTCGGTGCTCCCCGCCGCGAGGCTCGCTCCGACCTGCTGCGAGGCCTCCGCGAGCTGCCCGACGCGATGCAAGCAGTGCTGGCGGACCGCGGGTCGATCGCCGAAGCCGCCCAGCGGCTCGCACCCGCCCGGCGGTACTGGGCGGTCGTCGGCAACGGGCTCAACCGCGTCGCGGCCGAGGAGGCGCGGATCAAGCTCTCCGAGCTCTGCTACAAGTCGATCTCCTGCGACGCGACCGAAGACAAGAAGCACATCGACTTGTCCTCCGAGCCGCTGATCCTCGTGTGCGCGGCCGGCCTGACCGGCTCGAACGCCGACGACGTCGCGAAGGAAGTCGCGATCTACCGCGCGCACAAGGCCGCGCCGATCGTGATCGCGAGCGACGGCGACGAGCGGTTCACCGCCGCCCAGGCCGTGATCTCGGTGCCCGCGGTGCACCCGTCGCTCGCGTTCGTGCTCTCGGCGATGGCGGGTCACCTGTTCGCCTACGAGGCTGCCCTCGCCATCGACGCGCAGGCCCGCCCGTTGCGTGAGGCGCGCGCGGCGATCGAAGCGGCGGTCGAGGCCGAGGTGAGCGACGACGCGCTGCTCTGGTGGCTGACGCCACGGCTCGAGCCCGTCGCGCGGCGCTTCCTCGACGGGCTGCGCACGAACGCCTATGACGGACACCTCGAGGCGAGCACCGCGGTGCGGGTCGCATCGCTCCTCCGGTACGCGACGACGGCCGTGCCGCTCGACGCGTACGAGATGGAGCACGGGCGAGTGGGCACGCCGAGCGCAGTCATCGAAGACCTGAGCCAGGCGCTCACCCGGGCGGTCGAGGAGCTCACGCGTCCGGTCGACGCGATCAAGCACCAGGCGAAGACGGTCACCGTCGGCATCTCCCGGTCGGACGAGACGCTGCTCGCAGTGCCGCTCGTGCAGGCGGTGCTCGAGGCCGGCGCGCCCGCGATCGCCTCGGCTACCGGGCTCTGCGCAAGCTGGGCGCGCTCGATCCCGCGATCGACGCCGTCATCGGGTTCACGCGGTATCGCATCGACGGCGACGCCGACGGCTGACCAGGCGATCATCGCAGTCGTCGATCGGGGTGGCATCGGCCGCGACCTCGAATCGCGCACCGAGCGCAACCCCCGCCTGCGGGGCACGAAGCGCCGCGTCGCGGTCGAGCGCGAGGTGATGGCGGCACGTGGTCGTTCAGACGGGCGCACCCTCGTGTTCGTGCCCGAGGTGAAGGGCTCCGACGCGACCGGCATCACCTTGCTGCACGTGCGGTGGGTGGATCGCCTGCCCGCGGCGACGGCGCGCAGCGTGCTCGAGGGGTACGGCCGCTACGGCGCGCTCGTCGACGCGGTCACCGAGACCGAGCCGACGTTCCGCGACGATCTCCTCGGCTCGATCGACGTCGTCGACCTCCTCACCGAGTCGATCCAGCGCCTCGCCGACCGCTGGCGCTCGTGATCTCGTTCGTGATCGGCGTCGGGATCGACGCGGTCGAGATCGACCGCTTCCGGCTCGCCCTGCAGCGCACGCCGCGCCTCTCCGAGCGGCTCTTCTCCGACGCCGAGCGCGCCTATGCGGCACGTCGCAAGGACCCGACCGAGCGGCTCGCGGCCCGCTTCGCGGCGAAGGAAGCGGTGATGAAGGCGATGGGCGTCGGGCTCTGGAAGTTCAACTTCCGCGACGTCGAGGTGGTGCGGGGGCCGCTCGGCGCACCCGCCGTGAAGCTCGTCGGGAAGGCGGCCGCCCTGGCCGCCGAACGAGGGATCACCGAGTGGAAGCTGTCGCTGACGCACACCGAGCGCACCGCGCAGGCGATCGCGATCGCGCTCTAGTCAGACCGCTTCGAACACGAGCACGTCGTTGCGGGTCGATCTGCGGCGCTGGCCGGTCCTGATCGGGGAGCGACCGCAGCGCGTCGAGCGCGGGCACCACGACTCGCTGCCAGTCGTCGTCGCCGAGGTCGAGAAGGATGCCGTAGCCACGCGTCTCGATCCGCCGGATGATCTCTGCAGGCGACTCGTCGAACTCCTGAGTCGTCGGTCTGGAGTCGTTCGAGCAAGCGAAGCCCCGACGCCTCGCCCGCAGGGATGAGGACTTCGGGTCGTCTTGACGCCCGCCTCGGATCTCGGCCTGGAAGTCGACCGAGACCGCGTCGATGTCGTCGGGGCAGTAGTGCCCTCTCGACGGGATGACGACGAGCCGACCCCCGAGGGACAGCACCCGCCGCGCGTCGTCGAGCGTCGGCCTCGACGCTCCCGACGAGCTGGAAGACCCACACGGCCACCACGTTCGGCACGCTGCCGGACGCGAATCGGGAGCATCATCGACGTCGCCGACCGCCACTCGCGCGCCGAGCCTCTGGTGCGCGAGCTCGAGCATGTTCGGCGACAGATCGACCCCGACAACCGGATGCCCGGCGTCGGTCATCGGAAGCGCGATCGATCCGGTGCCGACCCCGATCTCCAGCACGGTCCCCGGGAGGAGGTGCGTGCTGATCGTTCCTCGCGTAGGACCTGCCCGCGAACGAGACCGCCGCGGCTCTCGTCATAGATGGCGTGCGAGGCGGTCGAAGTTGATCGAGGCGCGGTCGCTCATGGCGACAGCCTGGCATCATCGACGGCAGATGATCCCCATCGTGACGCCGGCGGAGATGGCCGCGATCGACGCTGCCGCGCCCGAGCCGGTCGAGGTGCTGATCGGAAGAGCCGGAGCTGCGGTCGCCCGCGCCGCGATCGACATGCTCGGCGGCACCTACGGCCGGCGTGTCGTCGTGCTCGCGGGCGAAGGGAAACAACGGCAACGACGGACGAGACGCGGCGCGCAGGTTGCGACGGCGAGGGGTGCGAGTCGTCGTAGGTCGATGCCCACGACGCGCCCTCGCACGCTGCCTACCGCTGATCTCGTGATCGACGCGGCGTTCGGCACGGGGTTCAGGGGATCGTGGCGAGCGCCCGAGGTGTCCGCACCCGTGCTCGCGGTCGACATCCCGAGTGGTGTCGACGGGCTCACCGGGGTGGCTTCCGAGCGCGTGCTCGCAGCCGAGCGGACCGTCACGTTCGCCGCGTTGAAGCCCGGCCTCCTGCTCGGCAGCGGCCGCGAGCTCGCGGGTGAGATCGAGGTCGTCGACATCGGCCTCGACGTCAGCGCAGCCATCCGCCTGGTTGGTCACCGACGACGACGTGACGGCGGTCCTTCCGCCGCGGTCGATCGACGCGCACAAGTGGAAGGCGGCAGTGTGGATCGCCGCGGGCTCTCCCGGCATGACCGGCGCGGCGCATCTCTCGGCGCGGGGAGCGCAGCGCGCGGGCGCGGGCTACGTCCGGCTCGGCACGCCTGGTGTCGATCACGACGCGCGAGCTCCGGAGGAGGTCGTCGGGCACGCGCTCAGCCAGACCGGTTGGGCGCGTGAGGTGCTCGGCGACCTGGCTCGATTTCGCGCGCTCGTCGTCGGACCGGGCCTCGGCCGCGAGGTCGCGACGCTCCACGAGGTGGCCGCGCTGCTCGAGTCCGCGCCGATCCCGATGGTCCTCGACGGTGACGGCTTGCACGCCGTGGCCGAGAACCCGGCGGTCGCTCGCGACCGTGCCTGGCCGCTCGTGCTCACGCCCCACGACGGGGAGTACGAGGCCCTCGCGGGGCATCCTCCTGAGCGCCGATCGCCTCGAGGCGGCGCGGACGCTGGCGCGCCGACCTGCGCGCGGTCGTCCTGCTGAAGGGGTCGACCACAGTCGTCGCGGACGAGACAGGGCGTGTGCTCGTCGCCGACGAGGGTGACCCGCGCCTCGCGACCGCCGGCACCGGTGACGTGCTCTCCGGGATCATCGGCGCATTCCTCGCTCGCGGCATGCCTGCCCTCGAGGCCGCGGCGGTCGGTGCCTTCGTGCACGGCCACGCGGGGAACCTAGGCTGGCCCGACGGGCTCGTTGCTGGCGACCTGCCCGACCTCGTCCCCGCCGTCCTCGATCTGCTGGACCCTGCAAGGAGCCTCGATGCCGACCTCCGTCCGTGACGTGATGACGACCAACGTCATCTCGTTCACCCGAGAAGAGTCCGTCACCGACGGCATGCAGCGGCTGCTCGACGCGAACGTGAGCGGCGGCCCCGTCGTCGACGGCGAGAACAAGGTCGTCGGCATGCTCACCGACAGCGACCTCATCGTGCAGGACGCGCAGCTGCACGCACCCACCGCGATCGCGATCCTCGGCACGGTCATCTCCCTCCCGAAGGCGCGGCGCGAGTTCGAGGAGGAGCTGCACAAGCAGATCGGGCTCACTGTCGGCGAGGTGATGGGAGAGGAACCGATCACGATCCATGCCGACGCCGCCGTCGAGGACGCCGCGACGCTCATGCACGACGAGGACGTGTCGCGGATTCCCGTCGTCGACGACGAGGGTCGCCTCGTCGGCGTGATCGCACGCGGCGACATCCTTCGCTACATGGTCAGCGGGCGCGACTCGAGCTGACGTCGCGCGAGTCCGTTGCGTCCCACCGTCGCCGAGGTCGATCTCGAAGCCATCAGGCACAACGTCCGGCTGCTGCGCAAGGTCGCGTCTCCCGGCGGCGCTGTGCGCGGTCGTCAAGGCGAACGGGTATGGCCACGGCGCGCTCGAGGTGTCGGTCGCCGCGCTCGAAGCGGGCGCAACGAGCCTCGCGGTCGCGCTCGTCGAAGAGGGCGATCGCGCTGCGCGACGAGGGCATCGCGGCGCGGATCATCGTCCTCTCCGAGCCGCCGCTCGATGCGATGGAAGCTGCGCTCCAGCACAACCTCGAGCCGGCGGTGTACACGTTCGACGGGCATCCAAGAGGCGCTGCGCGCCGTGCTCCGCGCGCCTGGTGCTCCCGTGTGGCCGATGCACCTGAAGGTCGACACCGGGATGCACCGCGTCGGATGCAGCCCCGACGAGGCCCTCGTGACTCGCACGGGCGATCAACCGCCGGCCCGAGCTCGTCCTCGGCAGCGTGTTCACGCACGGAGCGGTCGAGGACGAACCAGACAACGACTTCACGAGGCGCCAGCTCGCCGCGTTCGACGAGGTCGTGCGTCTCATCGGCGCCGAGAACATCGTGGTGCCGTTCACGCACGTGGCGAACTCTGCGGGCGCGATCGCGCATCCCGAGGCGCGCCACGACCTCGTCCGCTGCGGCATCGCGATCTACGGGCTCGCGCCCTCGCCCCAGGTCGACTGCGCTGGTCCCTGAACCCGGGCTGCGCCCCGCGATGCGGTTGCGGTCCGAGGTGTCGTTCGTGAAGGTCGTCGCTGCTGGCGAAGGCGTCTCGTACGGGCTCCGCCACACCTTCGACGAAGACACCGTCGTCGCGACCGTCCCGATCGGATACGCGGATGGCGTGCGTCGCAACCTCGGGCTCGCGGGCGGTGAGGTGCTGATCGGCGGGCGACGACGGCCGATCGTCGGCGTCGTGACGATGGATCAGCTGATGGTCGCGTGCGACGACACCGTCCACGTCGGCGACGAGGTCGTGCTGATCGGCGAGCAGGGCGACGAGCGCGTCACCGCAACCGAGTGGGCCGATCGACTGGGCACGATCAGCTACGAGATCGTCTGCGGCATCAGCGCGCGGGTGCCTCGCGAGTACCCCGGGGAGGACGAGTGATCACCGACGTCGCGGGCATCCGCGTCGGGCACTGGACGCACCCCGAAGCCCAGACCGGCTGCACGGTGATCCTCTTTCCCGACGGCACGGTTGCGTCGGGCGAGGTGCGGGGCGGCGCGCCGGCGACGCCGCGAGTTCGATCTGCTGTCGCCCGAACGGATCGTCGACCGCCTCGATGCCGTCGTGCTCACCGGTGGCTCGGCGTTCGGGCTCGCCGCGGCGGACGGCGTGATGCGGTGGTGCGCCGAGGAGGACTCGGGGTTCCCGACGGGCGCCGGGCCGGTGCCGATCGTCGTGGCCATGGCGCTGTTCGACCTGCTCGTCGGTGACGGCTCGGTGCGCCCTGGCGCGGTGGAGGGCTACGCCGCGTGCAGTGACGCGGGGACTGGTCACGTGCAGGTCGGGCGGATCGGGGCCGGCGCGGGAGCGACGATCGGGAAGTGGCGAGGACGTGAGCACGCGCGGCCCGGCGGACTCGGCAGCGCGACGGTCCGCGACGGCGAGCTCGTCGTCGAGCGCGCTCGATCGCGCTGAACGCCGTGGGCGACATCGACGACGGCAGCGAGCCGAGCTGGCCGCCCCCGCCTCGAGCGGCGGACGGTGTGTTCGGAGCGGCGGGCAGTGTGTTCGGAGCGGCGGGCAGTGTGTTCGGAGCGGGCGAGAACACGACGATCGGCGTGGTCGCGACGAACGCGAAGCTCGACAAGGTCGGGTGTCTGCTCGTCGCGCAGGGCGGTCACGACGGGCTGGCTCGGGCCTTGATGCCGTCGCACGCTCGGGGAGACGGCGACGCGATCGTCGCCGCAGCGACGGGAGCCATCGATGCGGTCGTCGACCACGTCCGCTTCCTCGCGGTGCGCGCAGCCGAGCGCGCGATCCGGTCGGTGGCTCCGGCCGGGCACCCCTGAGCCCCGGACCCCTAGCCTTGCCTCAGTGGTGACCCTCAGCGAGCTGGCTGTCGAGGCGTCGACGTGCACCCGCTGCGCACTTGCCGCCGGGCGCACGCAAGTCGTGTTCGGGATGGGACGTCGCCGACGCGGACCTTCTCTTCGTCGGCGAGGGACCCGGAGCCGAGGAGGACAAGCAGGGCCTGCCCGTTCGTCGGCCGTTCGGGCAAGCTCCTCGACCGGCTGCTCGCCGAGGAGCTCGGCATCACCCGCGACGAGTGCTACATCGCGAACGTCGTGAAGTGCAGGCCACCGGAGAACCGCGACCCTCGTCCCGACGAGATCGCCGCGTGCCGCCCGTGGCTCGCGCAGCAGGTCGATCTCATCCAGCCGAAGGTCGTCGTCACACTCGGGCGCTTCGCCGCGCAGCTGCTGCTCGAGACGACCGAGGGCATCACGAAGCTCCGCGGCCGCAGCTACCCCTTCGGTGACGCCGTGCTCGTGCCGACCTTGCACCCCGCGGCCGCGCTCCGGGGCGGAGCGGAGCCGCTCGCGCAGATGCGGGCCGACTTCGTGCGGGCCAAGCTCGCGCTCGCCGGCATGAGCTCGGTGGCCGTCCGCACCGCGGGAGTCGAGGACACGCAGGTCCGCGGCAGGCGTCGTCGCGTCGCTTGCTCGTCGAGGCGACCTCATCCTCCTCGTCGGTGAGCTCGGCGTCGGGAAGACAGCGTTCGTGCAGGGCTTCGCGCGCGAGCTCGGCATCACCTCGCCCGTCACGAGCCCGACGTTCACGCTCGTCCACCGCTACGAGGGCAAGCACGTCCTCCATCATGTCGACGTGTACCGCCTCGAACGTCTCAACGAGGTGACCGACCTCGGCCTGCCGGAGATGCTCGACGAGGGCATCACCGTGATCGAGTGGGGCGACGCGGTGCTGCCCGCGCTGCCCGCCGACTTCCTCGAGGTGCGCCTCTCGTACGTCGATGACACGGACCCGACCTACTCGGACGACGCGCGCGACCTCGCGTTCACGGTCGTCGGGCCGTCGTGGTCGACGCGGGCTGCCACGATCCGCGCCGCGTTGGAGCGCTGATGCTCATCCTCGGCATCGAGACCGCGACGCATCGAGTCGGCTGCGCCATCGGCGGCCACGAAGGCGTGATCGCGCTCTACGAGTCGGCGCGCGATCGCCGCCACGCCGAGACGCTCGTCCCGGCGATCCAGTTCGTCACGCGCCAAGCCCGCATCGGGCTCGACGAGATCGGCGCCGTCGCCGTGGATGTCGGGCCGGGGCTCTACACCGGGCTTCGAGTGGGCGTCGCGGCTGCGAAGGCGATCGCGAGCGCGCTGCGGGTGCCGATGGTCGGCATCCCGAGCCTCGATCTGTTGGCGCTTCCGGTGCGCCACACGAACCGCACGATCGTCGCGATGATCGACGCGCGGCGGGGCGAGCTCTTCTACGCCTTCTACCGAGCGGTTCCGGGCGGCGTGCAGCGGCTGACGCCGCATCAGGTCGGCAAGCCGGACGACGTGGTGTCCGAGCTGCAGGCGACGGGGCAGGACGTCCTCCTGGTCGGAGACGGCGCCCGCCGCTATGCCGCGGCGTTCGAGGACCTGCGGGGAGTCGAGCTCGTCGAGCAGTGGCTCGCCCATCCGTCGGCGGCGCCCCTCGTGCAGCTCGCGCACTCGTACGCTCTACGGGAGGAGTTCGTGAACCCGTGGGACCTCGAGCCGGTCTACCTCCGCCGGCCCGACGCAGAGATCAACTGGGAGACTCGAGACAGCCGATGAGCGCCGCACGCATGCCGCGGGACGCCGCCGAACCGCTCGACGTGAAGATCGCGTTGATGCATCGGCGCGACATCCGTCACGTCATGCCGATCGAGCAGAGGGTCTATCCCCGGGGCTGGAGCAAGGGCGTCTTCGTGCGCGAGATCGCGCAGCGCACGACCCGGTGCTACCTCACGGCGAAGGTCGGCACGACGCTCGTCGGCTACGCGGGGATGCTCATCGCTCCCGACGAGGCGCACATCACCAACGTCGCGGTCGCGCCGGAGTGGCAGCGGCACAAGCTCGCGACTCGGCTGCTGCTGGCCCAGGCGCGGGTCGCGTCGTGGCGAGGCTCTCGCGCGCTCACGCTTGGAGGTGCGACCCAGCAACACGGGTGCGCAGGAGCTGTACCGGCGGTTCGGCTTCGCTCCCGCGGGGATGCGCAAGCTGTACTACCGAGATCCCGACGAGGACGGGATGATCATGTGGGCGCACGACATCGATCAGCCCGAGTACCACGCTCGGCTACGGGCGATCGAGGCCGAGATCCCGGGCACCACGGTCGTCGACGACGAGGTGTGGCGATGAGGGCGGCGTCGACGGTACGGTCGACGCGAGCACGTGCATCCTCGGCATCGAGACCAGCTGCGACGAGACGGCGGCCGCGGTCGTCATGGGCGGCACGAACGTGCTCTCGTCGGTCGTGTCGAGCCAGGTCGACCTCCACGCGCGCTTCGGCGGCGTCGTCCCCGAGATCGCTGGGCGGGCGCACGTCGAGATGCTCACGCCGGTGATCGCACAGGCGATCGTCGAGGCCGGCATCGAGGACGAGCGCATCGACGCGGTCGGCGCGACCGTCGGACCGGGGCTCGTCGGGTCGCTGCTCGTCGGCGTCGAGCGCGGCGAAGGCGCTCGCGTTGGTGTGGGACGTGCCGTTCGTCGCGGTGAACCACCTCGAGGCGCACCTCTACGCGGCGATGTTGGAGGAGCCCGACCTGCAGCTGCCAGTGGTCGTCCTGCTCGTGTCGGGTGGTCACACGATGCTCGTCGAGATGCTCGACCACGGGAAGTACCGGCTGCTCGGCCAGACGATCGATGACGCTGCGGGCGAGGCGTTCGACAAGGTCGCGCGGTTCCTCGGTCTCGGCTACCCAGGCGGCCCGGCGATCGACCGGCTCGCGATGAGCGGCGATCCGAACGCGATCGCGTTCCCGCGGGCGATGTCGAACGAGGGCTTCGACTTCTCGTTCAGCGGGCTCAAGACCGCGGTCGTGCGGTACGTGCGCGCGAACCCAGAGGTGAGCACCGCCGACGTCGCCGCGTCGTTCCAACAAGCGGTCGTCGACGTGCTGCTGAGCAAGGCGCGCCGCGCGGCGGCCGAGGTCGGCGCGAACGGCCTGTGCCTCGGCGGCGGCGTCGCCGCGAACTCGTTGCTCCGCGAGCAGTTCCTCGACGTGTGCGAGGCCGACGGGCTGCACGGCTTCCTCCCGAGCCGGCCGATGTGCACCGACAACGCGGCGATGATCGGGAGCGCCGCGTGGTGGCGGCTCGCTGCGGACGGCCCGAGCCCCCTCGACACCGGCGCCGACCCGAGCCTTCGCCTCGCCCTGATCGACTGACGATCCCGCCAGTGGGTCAGAGCTGGATGAGGCCGGCGTTGGTGGGAGTGAACCCGCAGGCGCCGAAGTAGAACTCGCGCAGGTCGTCGTCGAAGTCGACGTGCAGCCACTCGCAGCCCGCCTCCCGGGCCTGGTCGGTCGCGACCCCGACGAGCTCGGTGCCGATGCCCCGGCGAGCGTGGGTCTGGGCGGTGAGGGTGTCGAGGATGAACGCGTGGACGGCGCCGTCCCACGCGACGTTCACGAACCCGACCAACGCCTCGCCGTCGCGGGCCGTGACCCAGCCGAGGCTGTGCCGGTCGAGCTGGCCGACCCAGTCGTCCTCGAGCACCCGGTGCTGGAAGCCTTCGGCGTGGAGCCGGTTGACCTCGTCGTTGGTCGAATCTGCCCCGCCACTCGTAGGAGATCGCTCATCGGCACCGGGGAAACCGTGCAGGCCCGGTTGCACCTCGGGCGGCGGAGGCCTCGTATCGTTAGCACTCGACCCATGAGAGTGCTAACCACGGAGGCTGGCGTATGAACCTCAAGCCGCTCGACGACCGCATCGTCGTGAAGGCCAACGAGGCCGAAGAGAAGACCGCTTCGGGCCTCGTCATCCCTGATACCGCCAAGGAGAAGCCCCAGCAGGGCACCGTGCTCGCCGTCGGCCCCGGCCGTCGCTCCGAGCAGTCCGGCGAGATCATCCCGCTCGATGTGAAGGTCGGTGACACCGTCGTGTACTCGAAGTACGGCGGCACCGAGATCACGATCGACGGTGAGGACCTTCTGATCCTCAGCGGCCGTGACATCCTCGCCGTGATGGCCAAGTAGCACCGTGTCCAAGCTCCTCAAGTTCGACGACGACGCGCGGCGCGCTCTCGAGGCGGGTGTCAACAAGCTGGCCAACGCGGTCAGGGTGACGCTCGGCCCGAAGGGTCGCAACGTCGTGCTCGACAAGAAGTTCGGCGCCCCCACGATCACGAACGACGGTGTCTCGATCGCTCGCGAGGTCGAGCTCGAGGACCCGTTCGAGAACATGGGCGCGCAGCTCGTGAAAGAGGTCGCCACCAAGACCAACGACATCGCTGGTGACGGCACCACGACCGCGACCGTGCTCGCTCAAGCGCTCGTGCGCGAGGGCCTGCGCAACGTCACTGCCGGGGCGAGTCCGCTCGTGCTCAAGAAGGGCATCGAGAAGGCTGTTGCCGCAGCGGTCGAGGCGATCAAGGACCAGGCGAAGGAGATCGACGACAAGTCCGAGATCGCGCAGGTCGCGGCGATCTCCGCGGCCGACACCTCGATTGGTGACGTCATCGCCGACGCGATCGACAAGGTCGGCAAGGACGGCGTCGTCACGGTCGAGGAGTCGAACACGTTCGGCATGGAGCTCGACTTCGTCGAGGGCATGCAGTTCGACAAGGGCTACCTCTCGCCGTACTTCGTCACCGACCCCGATCGTCAGGAGGCGGTGCTCGAGGATCCGTTCATCCTCCTGGTGAACGGCAAGATCGGCACTGTCCAGAGCCTGCTTCCCGTGCTCGAGAAGGTCATCCAGTCGGCTCGTCCGCTGCTGATCGTCGCCGAGGACGTCGAGGGCGAGGCGCTCGCCACCCTCGTCGTGAACAAGATCCGGGGCACGTTCTCCTCTGTCGCCGTGAAGGCGCCGGGCTTCGGCGATCGCCGCAAGGCGATGCTGCAGGACATGGCGATCCTCACCGGCGGTCAGGTCATCGCCGAGGAGGTCGGGCTCAAGCTCGAGAACACGACCCTCGATCTGCTCGGCCGGGCTCGCAAGATCATCGTCACCAAGGACGAGACGACGATCGTCGAGGGCGCGGGCTCCGAAGACGACGTCAAGGGCCGCATCAACCAGCTCAAGGGTGAGATCGAGAACACCGACTCCGACTGGGATCGCGAGAAGCTCCAGGAGCGCTTGGCCAAGCTCTCCGGCGGCGTCGCGGTCGTGAAGGTCGGCGCGGCCACCGAGGTCGAGCTCAAGGAGAAGAAGCACCGCATCGAAGATGCGCTCTCGGCCACGCGTGCGGCCATCGAAGAGGGTGTCGTCGCCGGTGGCGGCGTCGCCTTGCTGCGCTGCCGCGCTGCGGTGGCGGCGCTCGTCGAGACCCTCGACGGCGATCAGGCCACTGGCGCCCGCGCCGTGTGGTCCGCGCTCGAGGCTCCCGCTCGGCTCATCGCCGACAACGCCGGAGCGGAGGGTGCACTGGTCGTCCAGCACATCGAGCGCGAGACCGGCTCGATCGGCTTCAACGCCGCGACGGGCGAGTACGAGGACCTCGTGAAGGCCGGGGTCATCGATCCCGCGAAGGTCGACGCGTGCCGCGCTGCAGAACGCGGCGTCGATCGCGGGCCTGTTGCTCACCACCGAGGTGCTCATCGCCGACAAGCCGGAGAAGGAGTCCGGCGATGGCCGGCGGCGGAGGCATGGGTGGCATGGGCGGAATGGGTGGCATGGGCGGAATGGGGATGATGTAGCCCCTCCGTTCTCGACAGAACGATCGTCTGCGCCCCGGGCCTTTGCCCGGGGCGCTTTCGCGCCCGACCGTTAGGCTCGGCTCATGGCAGACCGCCCGCCGCCCGACCCCGCGAAGCTCCTCGAGTACTGGATGGAGTGGGAGCGCGGCGACGAGAGCCCAGGGCGCGTGATGGCGAACTTGAAGACGCACGGACTGCGGGAGCTGCTCGAGCACCTCGGGTCAGAGTCGACGGCGGCACCGTCGACGTCCCAGACGGGGTGACTGCGCCGATCCCCCGCCCGGCCGACGTCCGCGCCGGCGACCCTGCTCCTTGGGCCGGCCTCGACGCGGCGAATCGGTTCGTCGACCTCGCGAAGGCGAGGGCGGGCCTCGCCGGTCGCGCCCCTCGTCCCGCGCTCACGGAAGCCCCGGAGGATCGCCCTTCCGCAGTGCTGGTGCCGCTCTTCGAGGAGGAGGGCGAGCTGCGTGTCGTGCTCACCTTGCGCAACTCGAACCTGCGCAGCCACGCCGGGCAGGTGAGCTTCCCGGGCGGCCGGATGGACCCCGGTGAGGATCCGGTCACGACCGCGCTGCGCGAAGCGAACGAGGAGACCGCGCTCGAACCCGGCTGTGTCGAGATCATCGGCGAGCTCGACCACCTGCGCACGGTCGTGAGCAACTCGTTCATCGTGCCGATCGTCGGCGTGCTCGCCGCGCGGCAAGTGCTCACGCCGAACCCCGCCGAGGTCGACCGCATCTTCGACGTCTCGATCTCCGAGCTTCTTGCGCACGGCGTGTACCGAGAAGAGCGATGGGGGATCCCGCAACGTCGAGCGAGCGATCAGCTTCTTCGAGGTCGAGGGTGAGACGGTGTGGGGTGCGACCGGCACCATGCTCAAGAGCCTCCTCATGCTCTCGCTGGGGCTCGAGTGATCAGGCCGATCGGCTTCGACGCGGTCGCCGGTGGCGCGGTCACGCTCAGGCCCTGGGAGCCGGCCGACGTGTCGTTCGTCTACGACGCGTGCCAAGACCCGGAGATCCAGCGCTGGACGAACTTGCCGTCGCCGTTCAAGGCCGCCGACGCGATCGCACTGCTCCACCTCTCGACGTCCCTGCGGGAGGAGGGCAAGGCCGCGCTCTTCGCGATCACGTCGACCGACCAGGGCGAGCTGCTGGGCGCGGCGTCGGTGCGCGACGTCGACCACCGGCGCCGGCAGGCGTTGATCGGCTATTGGCTCGCGGTCGAGGCTCGGCACCGGGGAGCCGCGACTGACGCGGTCGTCGCGCTCTCGGACTGGGCGCTCGACGCGCTCGACCTCGACGAGGTCTACGCCGACGTGCTGCGCGGCAACGAGGCCTCGACGCGGGTGCTCGAGCGTTGCGGCTACGAGGCGCGCGCCGAGGGAAGCTGCACGCAGCGGGGCCTGGCGCTGCCATCGACCAGGTACGTGCGCCGAGCCAGTTAACTTCCGACGGTGTCGGGGTCTCGCGGTCGCCGTGGGCGTACGAAGCTGGCCTTGCTCATCAGTGGAGCGGTGCTGTCGGTGGTCGGCCTCGTCGGCCTTCTCGTCGACCGGACCGACGAGACCTCGGCGAGGGCCGCTGGGACTTCGACCTCGGCGCCATCGACCTCTGTCGCGTCGGCGACCGTCGCGCCTGCCCCGTCGCTGAGCACGACATCGACGCTCGCGCCCGTCGAGTCGCCCGCCGAGTTCCTGGGGTCTGCTCGCCGCGGCCTACCGCAGCGACGACGTCGACTTCCTCGTCTCCCGCTGAACCCCGCAGTCATCGAACGGTTCGGCGAGGAAGCGTGCCGAGCGAACCTGACGTTCACGCCTGACCCCACCGCCGCGTTCACCGTCAAGAGCGTGAGCGCGCCGCAGCCCTACGACTACAAGACCGACACTCGGACCACGACGGTGCCGAACACGCTCTTCGTGGATGTCGACCAGGTCGGCGGCGGGTCGACGCAGGCGGTGACGGTGCACCTCACACCGGTCGACGGGAAGCTGACATGGTTCCGAAACTGCGCCTGATCGTCGCGAGCCTCGCGAGCGCTCGGCGGATGGCGGCTGACGGTGGCGGCATCAAGTGGTTCCCGTGGGTGGCACTGCTCGTCGTCGGCATCGGTCTCGGGATCGCGGGAGTGCTCATGCGCAAGGACGAGCCCGAGAACGTTCCCGAGCAAGCCACGAGGGACGACGACACGGGGGAGTCGCCGGTGGTGCATCGGCCTCCGCCCGTGGCAACCGGTCGACGGCCAAGACCGGGCACCGAGCGCGTCCCACCCCGCCCGCCGCCGAAGCCGTCGCGAGGATCCTGAGCAAGGCATACCGTTGGCGGCGTGTCAGACCACGGCGGATCGCACGACCCTGCGGACATCGATCCGCATCGCTTCGCAGTGCACACGGCCTCGCCGCGAGGCCTGCGCCAGGCCTACGTGCGGGAGGGCATGGGCGGGGTGCCGCTGCTGCTCGTGCACGGATGGCCCGAGACCAAGCGCATCTACTGGAAGGTGATCGCGCCGCTCGCCGATGCGGGGTTCGACGTCATCGTCCCCGACCTGCGGGGGTTCGGCGACAGCGACGTGGCGACGGGCTTCCACGACGTGCCTGCGCACAGCCGCGACCTCTACGCCCTCGTGCACGATCACCTCGGGCTCGACGGCGTCGTCCTCTGTGGCGGTGATCTCGGCGGCCCCGTCATCCAAGACATGTCGCTGCGGTTCCCGCAATGGGTCGACCGGATGGTGCTGTTCAATTCACCGTTGCCCTTCGACAAGGAGGAGATGGCCGGGATGGCGACACGCCCGGCCACGGAGGCGAGCGACTACTTCGTGCGCCAGGGCACTGACCCCGACGGACTCGCCGCGGAGCTCGACACGCCCGAGAAGCGTCGCCGCTACATCGCGACCTTCTACACGTCGCGGTTCTGGGCTCATCCGGGCGCGTTCACGGTGCGCGGGTCAACGGGCCGGTTCGGCGCGAGCGAGGCCGTCGACTTCCACACCGAGCCCTTCGCCGACGGCAAGAAGCTGCGCGCGAGCTTCGGTGGCTACGAGAGCACGTTCTCCGGCGCGGCGCGCAGCGAGCCGACGACGATGGCGACTCCGAACTTCACGCGCTGCCTCATCTTGTTCGGCACCTCCGATCACGTGATCTACCCCGAGTTCGACCGCATGGCGGCGGTCGTGTTCCCGAAGCACGTGGGGCCGTTCTTGCTCCGCGACTGCGGCCACTTCGTGCCCTGGGAAGCACCGCACGCCCTGGTCAGCGGCCTGGTCGCGTATCTGCGGCGACAGGCTGGCCTCGCCCCGCTGAAGTCCCCCCGCCGATGTCAAGGGGTTGATTCGCATCCCTCGCGGGTGCAAAGTCGGGAGTACTCCCTCTGTGGGGGAGATCCGATCCCGTCGAGCAACGGGAGGTTGAGATGCCTTCATCCACCCCTGAGGCGGAGGAAGCTCCGCCCGACTGAGCACGCGTGGAGAAGGGCACGGCAGCCAGGAAGGTCGCTCGCCGAACGCCCCGCCCGCTGGTCGTCGCCACGCACGGACGTGCCGCTACACCTGACCGGCTTCGAGCCGGCTGCGCCGCACGCATCCCTCGCTGTGCCCGTCGACCGCGGCTCCGCCTCTTCGGCCGAGGAGCGGGGGGCCGCTTCTCGGAACACCATCCCTGTTCGCCCGGCGTCGGCCTTCCCAAGGACGCCGGGACGTGTCGCGTCTGGCGCGTGGGCGTAACGTGCGGACATGCCGACGCTCTCCTTCGAAGGTGAGACGCACCAAGAGATCGTGAGCAAGGTCAAGAAGTGGCTGGCCTCGCAGGCCGGCGACGAGCATCTGTCGGCGACAGACGCGGTCACGGCGACGGCTGACATCACGAAGGAGGCGCTGCGCGTGATCGCGGCTGCCGCTCCGGAGCCGATCGCGCAGAACGAGGTCGTGAAGGCGCTGACCGGCATGGGCTACAAGGCCACTGACGCGACCCGCGACGCGATGATCCAGTCGCTGAACGCGCTGTCCACGGTGACTGGCGGTGGCTTGCTGAAGCCGGTGAGCGACGCGCAGGCCGCGGCGATGTGGGAGATGAACCAGCAGGTCGCGAAGCAGGTGCTCAAGGGCCTCAGCCGAAAGCGCTGAAGGCGCTCGGCGTCTCGTGCTGAACGCGGTGCGGGGTGAGGGTGCTCTGACCGCCCATTTCGCGGCGGTACGCTGCCTCCTTCCCCCCAACGGCACGAGGAGGCAGCGTGGCTGAGGTGGAGATCGGCCTGGGGAAGTCAGGCCGCCGCGCGTACGGGTTCGACGACATCGCGATCGTGCCGAGTCGGCGCACCCGCGATCCCGAGGATGTCGACATCTCGTGGGAGATCGACGCCTTCCGCTTCGAGCTGCCGCTGATGGGTGCCGCGATGGACGGTGTGATCTCGCCGCACACCGCGATCGAGATCGGCCGGCTCGGCGGAGTCGGCGTGCTCAACCTCGAGGGCTTGTGGACGCGCTACGAGGATCCGGAGCCGCTCTTCGCCGAGATCGCAGAGCTCGGCGCCGAGAAGGCGACGTTGCGGATGCAAGACATCTACAGCGAGCCGATCAAGCCCGAGCTCGTGTCGGCCCGAATCCGTCAGATCCGTGATGCCGGCGTCGTGTCGTGCGCGAGCGTCACGCCCCAGCGCACCGAGAAGCTCGCTGCGGCGATCATCGCTGCCGAGCTCGACCTTCTCGTGATCCAAGGCACGGTCGTGTCTGCCGAGCACGTCTCGAAGACGGTCGAGCCGTTGAACCTGAAGCGCTTCGTCCGCGAGCTCGACATCCCGGTGATCGTGGGCGGTTGCGCTTCGTACCAAGCCGCGTTGCACCTCATGCGCACGGGCGCCGCGGGCGTTCTGGTCGGCGTCGGCCCGGGGCACGCGTGCACCACACGCGGCGTGCTCGGCATCGGCGTGCCGCAGGCGACCGCGATCGCCGACGCGCGCGGCCGCGCGCATGCGCCACCTCGACGAGACCGGCGTGTACGTGCAGGTCATCGCCGACGGCGGCATGGCGACCGGTGGCGACATCGCGAAGGCGATCGTCTGTGGCGCCGACGCGGTGATGATCGGCTCACCGCTCGCCGCGGCCGCCGAGGCGCCCGGCCGCGGCTATCACTGGGGCATGGCGACGTTCCATCCGACGTTGCCGCGCGGCGCACGAGTGAAGACGTCCACGCGCGGCACGCTCAAGGAGATCCTCGTCGGCCCCGCGCACGAGAACGACGGACGGATGAACCTCTTCGGCGCCCTGCGCACCTCGATGGCCACCTGCGGCTACGAGACGGTGAAGGAGTTCCAGAAGGCCGAAGTGATGGTCGCACCTGCACTGCAGACCGAAGGCAAGTCGCTGCAGAAGTCGCAGGGCATCGGCATGGGCGCTCGTAGCAGCACCGATGACGACGCCCGAGTCGTTCGACACCATCCTCGTCGTCGACTTCGGCGCGCAGTACGCCCAGCTGATCGCGAGGCGCGTGCGCGAGGCGCACGTCTACTCCGAGATCGTGCCCCACACGATCACCGCGGCCGAGGTCGCGGCACGCGAGCCCGCGGGCCTCATCTTCTCGGGTGGTCCTGCGTCGGTCCACGTCGATGGCGCGCCTCGCATCGACCCCGGCGTCTACGAGCTCGGTGTCCCGGTGTTCGGCATCTGCTACGGCGCGCAGCTCGTGGCCCTCCAGCTCGGCGGGGAGGTCGCGCGCACCGGGCGCGGTGAGTACGGCCGCACGACGCTCGCCGCGATCGGCTCGTCAGTGATCCTGGGGGAGGGGCGCACCGCCAGAGGACACCGTGTGGATGTCCCACTTCGACACGATCACGCGGGCCCCCGAGGGCTTCCACGTCGCCGCGAGCACTCCCGACACTCCGGTCGCGGTGCTCGAGCACGACGGCCGTCAGGATCTACGGCGTGCAGTTCCACCCGGAGGTGGGGCACACGCCGCGCGGGCAGGACATGCTCAAGCACTTCTTGTACACGGTGTGCGAGTGCCGACCGACCTGGACGATGGCTTCGATCATCGAGACGTCGGTCGACGCGATCCGTGCGCAGGTGGGCGGCCGAGCGTGTGATCTGCGGGCTCTCGGGTGGAGTCGACTCGTCCGTTGCGGCCTCGTTGGTGCACAAGGCCGTGGGTCACCAGCTCACCTGCGTCTACGTCGACACGGGTCTGATGCGGTCGGGCGAGAGCGAGCAGGTCGTCGACACGTTCCACCGTCACCAGGGCATCGAGCTCGTGCACGTGAAGGCGGCCGACCGCTTCTTCGAGCGGCTCGCAGGCGTCACCGATCCCGAGAAGAAGCGCAAGGTGATCGGTGAGCTCTTCATCCGTGTGTTCGAAGAGGCCGCCGGCGGGCTGTCCGACGCGCGCTTCCTCGTGCAAGGCACCCTCTATCCGGACGTGATCGAGTCGGGCACGAAGGACGCGGCTCGCATCAAGAGCCACCACAACGTCGGCGGCCTTCCCGGACGACATGGACTTCGAGCTGGTCGAGCCGCTGCGCAACCTGTTCAAGGACGAGGTGCGTCGAGTCGGCGAGCAGCTCGGCCTCCCCGAGGAGATCGTGTGGCGGCAGCCGTTCCCGGGGCCTGGGCTCGGCGTGCGCATCATCGGCGAGGTCACGCGCGACAAGGTCGAGACGCTGCAGCACGCGGACGCGATCGTGCGCGAGGAGGTGCGTCGCGCCGGGCTCGAGCGCGAGCTCTGGCAGGCGTTCGCGGTGCTCGCCGACATCCGCACCGTCGGGGTGATGGGCGACGAGCGCACGTACGCGCATCCGATCATCGTGCGGGCGGTGACGAGCGACGACGCGATGACCGCGGACTGGGCTCGTCTGCCCTACGACCTGCTCGAGCGGTTCTCGAGTCGGATCATCAACGAGGTACCGGGCGTGAACCGGGTCGCCTACGACATCACGTCGAAGCCGCCCGGCACGATCGAGTGGGAGTGAGCTGGAGAAGTGAGCGCGGTCGTCCGGCTCGTCGACCGCCGTCCTCATCTGACCGGAACGGATCTGCTGTCGCGGCTCGTGCCTCCTCGTCGGTTCGCCGATCGGCTCGGTTCGCCACTTACCTGCCCGATCCCGACCATCCTTCCCAGGCCGCGGCTCGCGCCGAGATGGAGCGATTCACCGCCGATCGGTGAAGCAGGTCCGCGCCACGAAGCGGTGGCGGAAGGCCGCGGTCGCGCCGCGGGAGCCGCGGCGCGCTACCTCGACGGCGGCTACGGCGTCGGCAAGACCCACTTGCTCGCGGCGGCGTGGCACGAAGCGCCCGAACCGAAGGCGTACCTGACGTTCGCCGAGCTGGCCGGCATCATCGGCTTCCTCGGCATGGATCAGGCGATCGACGCGTTCTCGCCGCACCGGCTGCTCTGCATCGACGAGTTCGAGCTCGACGACATCGCCCAGACGTTGATGACCGTGACCTTCCTTCGCGCGGTCATCGCGGCACGGAGTGAGGGTCGTCGCCACGTCGAACTCGCTGCCCGATCGACTCGGGGAAGGGCGGTTCGCGGCGGATGACTTCACGCGTGAGATCGCCGCGATCGCGTCGCACTTCGAGGTGGTGCGCATCGACGGGCCGGACTACCGGGCCAGAGCGCGGGTCGAGGCCGATCCGTTCAGCGCGGACGACGATCGACAGGGTGGTGCGGACGCTCGTGGACGGAGGCGCTGCGGTGAGTGACGATCAGTTCGACGGCGCTGGTCACCCACCTACGGGTCGTGCCTCCTGTGCAAGTCGCCGCGGCGCTCGAGGGCCTCGACGCGGTCGTGATCCGTGGGCTCGCACCGCTCGACAACCAGGGCGCGGCGTTGCTGTTCGTCCACCTGATCGACGAGATCTACGACTCGGGCCTCACGTTCGTCGCGTCCGGATGCGCAGTCACCGAGGTCTTCCCTGCGTCGTACCGACGGGGCGGGTACCGCAAGAAGTACGGGCGGTGCGAGAGCCGGCTGGCGGCGTTGCTAGGGGAGGCGCGCGTCGCGGCGGGATCCTGAGCCCTGACTCATCGACCGCTCGTGCATCGCGACGAACAGCGCCCAAGGCTCGCCATCGTCGGCGCGAGGCCACGACGCCGCCTCTTCGACGAGGGCTTCGAGTCGGGCTTCGAGCTCGACCCGCTGCTCTGGCGTCAGGCGAAGTGCGAGCCGGCTGGCTTTGCGCGTCTCGACCGGTGACTCGAGGAGCTCCGCACGAAAGGCGTCGACCATGGCGCTGGTGACATCAGGATCGGGCTCGCCGACATCGAGCGTCCACGACTTGCCTGTCGATCGGTAGGGAACCTCGGCCGCGCCCCTCGCGCCGCGACGTGGCTCCTCGGCGGCGACGAAGCCCGTCGCCACGAGCATCCGGAGGTGGTAGAGCGTCGTGCCTGGGTTCCGGCCGAGCCGGTCGGCCAGCTCCTTGTTGGTGAGCGCCTCGTCGAACGTCAGCCGGATGATGCGGAGCCGGTCGGGGTGGGCGAGCGCCTTGGCTTCCTCGGGAGTCGCCGCGCTGCCGGGCGATGCCGGTGGGTGACGCCTGACTCATTGACTTCTCTCAATCACTTCGGTAACCATACCGGGTGGCTGACCCGCCGGAGAAGTCTGAGCAGGAGCGATCGCTCCTCAAGAACCGGGACTTCGTCCTGCTCTGGACCGGGCAGACGGTGAGTGAGGTCGGCAGCTCGGTCACCCAGCTCGCCATCCCGCTCCTCGCCGTCATCACCCTCGACGCGACGACGTTCGAGGTCGGCGCGCTCGCCGCGTGCACGCAGCTCGCCTTCCTGCTGATCGCGCTGCCCGCCGGTGCGTGGGTCGACCGGTGGCGCCGGCGGCCCGTGCTCATCTGGGCGGACATCGGGCGCATGGCGATCATCGGCTCGATCCCGATCGCCGATGCCTTCGGCGTCCTCTACCTGCCGCAGCTCTTCGTCGTCGCGATCGTCGCCGGCGTGCTCACCGTCTTCTTCGACGTCGCCTACCAGAGCTACTTGCCCGTCCTCGTCGAGCCGGAGCACCTCGTGGACGCCAACGGCAAGCTCGGTGCGAGCCAGGCGTTCGGGCAGGTGGCCGGCCCGAGCTTCGGAGGCGTGCTCGTCGGCGCGTTCGGCGCCGGGTACGCGGTCGTGATCGACGCGCTCGAGCTTCCTCGTGTCGGCGGTGACCACGATCGGGATCCGCAAGCACGAGCCCGCGCCCGACGCTCGACACCCCGATGTCCGGCTACGGGACGAGATCAAGGAAGGGCTCGCGTTCGTCTTCCACCATCCGATCCTGCGCAAGGTCGTCGGCTGCACGGTCGACGAGCAACTTCTTCAGCGCGGCGACCTTTGCGGTCATCACGATCTTCCTCGTGCGCACACTCGACTCCCCGACATGGGTGATCGGCGTCGTGTTCAGCGTGGGCAGCCTCGGCGGCCTCATCGGCGGGTTGCTGGCGGGGCGCATCGGCAAGGCGGTCGGCACCGCTCGCATCATCTGGCTGAGCCAGGTGGTGGCGGGTCCCTTCGGCCTCCTCGCCGTGATCGCCTTCCCACGGTGGGGCCTGACCCTCGTCGCCATCAGCATCCTCGCGGCGAGCATCGGCAGCGTCGTGTACAACACGGCGCAGGTCTCGTACCGCCAGAGCATCTGCCCGCCCGCACTGCTCGGGACGCATGAACGCCTCGGTGCGGTTCGTGGTCTGGGGGACCATGCCTCTGGGCGCCCTCTTCGGCGGCATCATGGGCTCGATCGTCGGGGTGCGCGAGACCATGCTCATCGGTGCCTTGGGGACCTGGGCGGCCTGCCTCTGGGTGGTCTTCTCGCCCCTGCTGCACATGCGTGACCTGCCAACACTCGAGGACGAGATGGGCAATTCGGACCTTTTCGCAACACGTTCGTAACCTCGAATTGGCCCCTCTGCTAGGGTCTGCTCCCCATGAGCCCGGTCACTGACCGAGCCCCCCACCGCAAGCGGAGGCGGGTCTCTCGTGCCGTTGTTGCGGTGGTGGTCTTCGGACTTCTGACCCCGCTGGTCGTCGCCTCGCCCGCCTCAGCCGACAAGATCGGCGACATGCGCAAGCAGGCGGCGCGCATGGCCGACCAGCTCGATGCGCTCGAGAACCGAGCCGACGACCTGAGCGAGAACTACGCCGAGGCGGTCTACGAGCTCCAGCAGCTCGACCAGCAGGTGGCGCAGGCCCAGTCCCAGCTCGACGCTGCTGACTCCGCGCTCGGGCAGACCCGCGGTCGCATGCGCGACTACGCGGTCAACGCCTACGTGCAGTTCGATCAGGCGAGTGACCTGATGGTGTTCCTCGGCAGCACGCCCGAGAACACCGAAGCCCGCATCGGCTACGCCGATGTGGCCGTCGGCAAGGACCGGGCGCTGGCCGACACGTTCCGTTCGGCGAGCGAGGACGCCGCGTTCGCCCGGGCCGACCTGCAGTCGCAGCGCGAGAAGCAGAACCAGCTGCAAGCACAGGTGAACTCGGCGAAGAAGGCCGCCGAGCAGGCGGTGTCCGCGCAGCAGCGGGCGCTCTCGAAGGTGCAGGGCCAGCTCGCAACTTTGGTGAAGCAGGAGCAAGCGCGCCGGGCCGCCGAGGCGGCGCGGGCGGCTCGAGCCCGCCAGCAGCAGAGCCGGTCAGGCCGTGTGTCATCCTCGACCGCCGGGCGCAACGTGCCGGCGCCGTCAGCCGGCGTGTCCGGTGCGATCGCAGCTGCCCGGAGCCAGCTCGGCGTCGCGTACCACTGGGCGGCTTCCACGCCGGGCGTGGGCTTCGACTGCTCCGGCCTCACGTCGTGGGCGTGGGCTCGAGCAGGCAGGGCGCTCCCGCACTCGTCTCGTGCGCAGTACGCATCGCTCCCGCACGTGCCGCTCGACCAGCTGCAGCCGGGCGACCTCGTCTTCTTCGGAGGCCGGAGCGTGAACCACGTCGGCATCTACATCGGCGGCGGGATGATGATCCATGCGCCGCACACCGGCGCGAACGTCGAAGTGGCGACGATCTACCGCGGCGGCTTGATCGGCGCTGCTCGGCCCTGACGGGCTCGCGCTCCCACCTCGGTCCAGAAGTCGATCGTCAGCTGCTCGAAGCGCCGGCCGAGGTCCAGGGTGGCGAGCTCCCATTCGCCCGCGTCGTCTTGGATCGCGTCGTTCAGCGCGTCGTACTCCGCGAGCATGCGCCGGTGGACCTGGGTCTGGTGGACGGCGAGCGCAGCAACCTCGTCCTCTGATGCCGAGGCCGCGAAGAACAGCTTGAGCAAGCCGAGGTCTCGCACCTCGGTGCCGTCGCCAGTCGGTTCACCGACCCAGTCGCGCAGGGCGGCCCGCCCCCTCGGCGTGATGCGGTACAGCCGGCGCCGGCGACCGTGCTCTTCGACCTCCTCGTCGAGGAGGCCCGCTGACGCCAGGCGTGCGGGCTCCGCGTAGAGCTGGCTGTGCGGGAACGGCCAGAAGTACCCGACCGAGCTCGCGACCATCTGCTTGAGGTCGTACGAAGTCACCGGCGACTCGCGCGCGGCGAACCCGAGGACCACATACGAGACGGGGTTCAGGGAGATGTCGACCCGGCTCATGGTACGAGTCGGACGGTATGGTCGCGCCCATGGCCGAGCAGACGTCCGACCCGTTCGACGGATTCGACCGCCTGCCGTTCACGGCGGAGGGACGCACCTACCCGCTGTTCCGCATCGGCGCGGGGCCAGGCATCGTCGTGATGACCGAGATGCCCGGCATCAGCCCGAAGGTCGCGGGCTTCGGGCGGCGACTCGCTGACGAAGGCTTCACTGCCGTGCTTCCGTCGATGTTCGGCACGCCGGGACGAGAGCCGTCGATCGGCTACGGCCTGCAGTCGATGATCCCCGGCTGCGTCGCGAAGGAGTTCGCTGCGCTCGCCACCGACAAGACGGCGCCGGTCACGCTGTGGTTGCGTGCGCTCGCGAAGCAGGTGCACACCGACTGCGGCGGTCCGGGAGTCGGCGCCGTCGGCATGTGCTTCACCGGCGGCTTCGCGCTCGGGATGATGCTCGACGACACGACGGTCGCTCCCGTGCTGAGCCAGCCGTCGCTCCCGATCGCGGTCTCGAAGTCACGGCGAGGTGCGATCGGGCTGTCGCCTCTCGACCTCGCAGCCGTGAAGGCGCGGGCGGCCGCAGGATGCGACGTGCTCGGCTTGCGGTTCACGGGCGACAAGTTCGTGCCCAAGGAGCGGTTCGAGACGCTCCGACGCGAGCTGGGTGATCGCTTCATCGGCGTCGAGATCGACTCGTCCGAGGGCAACCCGCACGGCATCCCCAAGAACGCCCACTCGGTGTTGACCGAGCACCTCGTGGACGAGCCGGGCCACCCCACCCACGATGCGCTGAACCAGGTGATCGCGTTCTTCAAGGACCGTCTGGCGGCCTGAGCAGGCCGGGGGGAGTGACCACCCCGGCCGTAAAATGGACCGACCATGCCGACCGCCGAGCTCAACCCCGATCAGCTCGACGCGGTCGTCCACGCGGAGGGGCCGCTCCTGATCGTCGCCGGCGCGGGGTCGGGCAAGACCCGGGTGCTGACCCATCGCATCGCCCACCTGATCGAGCACGAGGGCGTGAGCCCGTTCCGCATCCTGGCCATCACGTTCACGAACAAGGCCGCCGACGAGATGCGCCATCGCGTCGAGGCGCTCATCGGGCCCGTGGCGAAGAAGATGTGGGTGTCGACGTTCCACGCGGCGTGCGTGCGCATCCTGCGGCGCGACATCGGTGCGCTCGGCTACCCGTCCTCGTTCACGATCTACGACGAGGCCGACGCGGTGCGGCTGACGGGCTACGTGCTTCGTGACCTGAACGTCGATCCGAAGCGATTCCCACCCCGCAGCGTGCACGCCACGATCAGCGCAGCGAAGAACGAGCTGGTCCTGCCCCAGGAGTACGCGGCGAAGGCATCGACGATCTTCGAGCGCCGCATCGCCGACATCTACCGCGAGTACCAGGCGCGGTTGCAACGCGCCGGCGCGCTCGACTTCGACGACTTGCTCACGCTCACAGTGCGTCTCTTCAACGAGCACCCCGACGTGCTCGCGCACTACCAAGAGCGGTTCGAGCACATCCTCGTCGACGAGTACCAAGACACGAACCGCGCCCAGAACGAGATCGTGCTGAAGCTCGGCGAGGCGCACCACAACGTCTGCGTGGTCGGAGACTCGGATCAGTGCCTCCCTCCTGGAACGTTGGTCGCGACGCCTCGAGGCATGGTGCCCATCGAAGCCATCAGCCAGGGCGACCAGGTGGTCGGCACGGGCGGTCGTCTGACGACGCTCCACGGCACCGTCACCGCGGCGATCGAGGGTCACTACGACGGACTGATGGTCGAGGTCCGTGCCGGCGGCCACACGATTCGGGGCACGCCGCACCACCTAGTGCCGGCCAGGCTCACGTTCCCGCGCGGTCAGCACCTCGTCTATCTGATGTACCGCGCCGACCGCGGCTACCGAGTCGGACGCACGATCAGCATGCGCCCGCGTTCGAAGGGCAAGGACGACGTGGGACTGCGCGTGCGCGTCGTCCAGGAACATGCTGATGCGGCATGGATCCTCCGCGTGTGCGACTCGCTCGCCGAGGCCGCGTACTGGGAGGCGTTCTATGCGGCTGAGTACGGACTCCCGACAGCCTGCTTCCACGGGCTCGGTCGGGAGCTCGCCATGGACGAGGCCTGGCTCGGACGGCTGTACACCGAGCTCGACACGGCGCTCGGAGCGAAGATGCTCCTCGAGGATCACCTGCTCCATCCCGAGTTTCCCCAAGTGCGACCGCAGAACGGCGGCCGCCGCCAGACGCTCAACGTGACCATGTTCAGCGGCGGTAGGGGCGTCCTCGCGCATCACCGCATCCAGTGGTCTTCGAATCGCCGGGCGGTCGCGGAGCGGATCGAACGTTCGGGCATCGCAGTGCGCGGCCTGGGAGGCGATCGCAGCGGCTTCCGATTCGAGACAGGCCGAAAGAGCTGGCCCGAGGCGCTCGACATCGCGAAGTCCGTTGCGGCGGCGGGCGGACTCGATCTCCGCCGGCGCATGGCGATCGGCGGCGTGATCTACGACCTCATGCCGCTGTCGCATCTGCGACCCGGGATGACGGTGCTGGTGCGGGGCGACGACCACTCGCTGGTCGAGACCACTGTGGACGCAACGGACCAATCCCACTATTCCGGGCCCGTGTACGACCTCGAGGTCGATCGCCTGCACAGCTACGTCGCGAACGGTGTGCTCGTGCACAACAGCATCTACCGCTTTCGGGCCGCTGACATCCGCAACATCCTCGAGTTCGAGCAGGCGTTTCCCGACGTCACGGTGATCACGCTCGAGCAGAACTACCGGTCGACCCAGACGATCCTCGACGCGGCGAATGCGGTGATCGCGAACAACGTCGGCCGCAAGCCGAAGAACCTCTGGACCGATCAGGGCATCGGCGATCCGATCGTGCGCTACCACGCCGACGACGAGGGGGACGAGGCGCAGTGGGTCGCGCACCAGATCGCGCTGCTGCACGACGAGGACCATCGTCGCTGGGGTGACGTTGCCGTCTTCTACCGCACGAACGCGCAGAGCCGCGTGCTCGAGGAGCACTTCATGCGCGTGGGCATCCCGTACAAGGTGCTCGGCGGCACGAGGTTCTACGACCGGCGCGAGATCAAAGACGCCGTCGCCTACCTCAGGGCAGTCGCGAACCCGGCCGACGAGGTGAGCGTCAAGCGGGTCGTGAACGTGCCCAAGCGAGGCGTCGGTGACACGACGGTCGGACGCGTCGACAACTGGGCCACGAGCCACGGCCTGTCGTTTCACGACGCGCTGCGCCGGGCCGGCGACGCGGGTGTGTCGACGGCGGCGCAGAAGGGCATCGCGTCGTTCCTCGAGCTGCTCGACGAGGCGCGCGGCCGGCTCGACGAGGGGCCAGGCTCGGTGCTCGAGCTGCTGCTCGAGGGATCGGGCTACCTGAAGGAGCTGCACGTCGAGCACTCGGTCGAGGCCGAAGGGCGGCTCGAGAACCTCGCCGAGCTCGTCGGCTCCGCGCGCGAGATGACCTCGGTGGACGACTTCCTCGAGCAGGTCTCGCTCGTCTCCGACACCGACGAGCTCGACGGGGACAGCGGCGCGGTCGTGCTCATGACGTTGCACTCGGCGAAGGGCCTCGAGTTCCCGATCGTCTTCCTCATCGGATGTGAGGACGGCGTGTTCCCACACATCCGCTCGCTCACCGAGCCCGAGGAGCTCGAGGAGGAGCGTCGGCTCGCCTACGTCGGCATCACGCGGGCTCGTGAGCGCCTCTTCGTCAGCCACGCGTGGAGCCGCATGCTGTGGGGCGCGACGCAGTACAACCCTCCGAGCCGGTTCCTCGACGAGATCCCGGCCGAGCTGGTGCAGACGGTCGACGGCGCGGGTCGGGCGCCGGGTCGAGCGTCGATGCGCGCGCACTATCGGTCAGATGGCGGCGGTCGTCGCGAGGGCTTCGGCCCGGCGACAGGGGTGGCGCGTGACCGAATCGTCGACCAGGCGATCCGCGCGGGCGAGCGACCGGCGACGACGGGTGCCGAGCGGCTCGGCCTGCGCATCGGTGACGACGTGCGCCACGCCAAGTTCGGCGACGGCGTGATCCTCGGGATCGAGGGTGTCGGCGACAAGGCCGAGGCGATCGTCCAGTTCAGCGGCTTCGGAGAGAAGCGCCTTCTGCTGTCGTGGAGCCCGCTCGAGAGGCTCGGGCCGTGATCGAGCGCCGCGGCCGCACGGGGTCGGCTCGTCACCGCGCGCGACCTCACACTCGGCTCGTTCCTCCCGCGCCTCGCCCAGATCCACGGCGAGCGCACGCTCATGACGACGACCGCCGAGCGGCTCTCGTTCGCGCAGGCGGCCGAGCGCGTCGAGCGGTGGGCGGGAGCGGTGCGCGCCGAGGTCACCGGCGGCAGCCGGGTCGTGCTCATCCTCGAGGGCTACGACCTCTTGCTCGCGTCACTCGCGGTCTCGCGCGCCGGCGCACTGCCGGTGCCGATCAACGCGCAGATGCGCCCTGACGAAGTCGACCACGTCGTGCGCGATGCCGGTGCGGCGATGGTCGTGCGCGACGCGGTCGAGCTCAGTGGCGCAGCGCGGCTCGTCGAGGCCGTGCCCGCGCGGGCGTCTGACGTCGCGGCCCTCTTCTACACGTCGGGCACCACCGGCAAGCCGAAGGGAGTCGAGCTCACCCATCGCGGGCTGCTCGGCGCATCGAACCTCGCGGCGCTCTTCCCGAGCGGGCTGCGCCACGACGAAGCGGTGGTCGCGCTGCCGGTCGCCCACATCTACGGGTTCACCGCGCTGCTCGGCCTCGCGGCCGCGGGCGTGCCGGTGCACTACCTGTCTCGCTTCCGAGCAGACGACGTGCTCGACGCGATCGAGCAGCGGCGAGCGACGATGTTCCTCGGGGTGCCGGCGATGTACCGGCTCATGGCCGAGGCCGGCGCGTCGGCGCGAGACCTGAGGAGCGTGCGGGTGTGGGCGTCGGGCGCAGACGTGATGCCCGAAGACCTCGCCGCGCGGTTCCGGCACATGGGTGCGAGCGCGGCGCTCCCCGTCGTCGGGCACGTCGGCGAGGCGCTCTTCGTCGAGGGGTACGGCATGGTCGAGCTCGGGGGAGGAGTGGCGCTGAAGGTAGGCCCGAACCTCGTCGCGCTCCCCGGCTACCACTTCCGGGTGGTGGACGACGCTGGTCGCCAAGTCTCGCTCGGTCAGGTCGGCGAGCTGTGGGTGCGCGGGCCGGGCACGTTGCGCGGCTACTACGGCGACGCGAAGGCGACTGCAGACGCGCTGACGTCCGACGGCTGGGTGCGCACCGGCGACCTCGCGAGGCGAGGGCTCGGCAACACCGTCCGCTTCTCGGGTCGCAAGAAGGACGTGATCAAGCACGGCGGCTACTCGGTGTACGCGGTCGAGGTCGAAGCAGCCCTGACTGAGCATCCCGACATCCTCGAGGCCGCGGTCATCGGTCTCCCCGACCCGCGCAAGGGTGAGGTGCCCGTGGCCGCGGTGCGCGTGCGCGAGGGATCGAAGGTGAAGCCGGCCGAGATCGTCGCCTGGGCAGCGGAGCACCTGTCGGACTACAAGGCGCCGCGTCAGGTCGTCATCGTCGACGAGCTCCCGCGCACCGGCACCACGAAGGTGCAGAAGAGCGGACTGCTCCACCTCTTCGACGCGCGCATCTGAGGCGACCTTTCAACCCGCGGTCGTGGTGGTGAGGCGTCCGGTCACGAGGATGGTCGTCGATGTCGACGTGGTCGACGGGCCTTGCCCGGGCAGCCCGCCCGGTGAGAGGTCGATGACGAGCGCGCCGTTGGTCACACGGGTCGGGTAGTGCGGCAGGTCGTCGCCGTCGGCCGGCACCGTCGCCTTGGTGCAGGGGTCGGTGAACGCGTCGGCACCCGCGTTCCACACGAGCGTGCACTCGCGCGGTGAGCCTGGCACGCGGGCCTCGAACGCGACCCACCCGAGGTCGTTGTCGGAGCCGAGGTGGTTCACGTAGATGTCGCGCGTGCCGCCGATGAGGAGGTCCTGGAACAGGAGCGGGCCGTCGCGCTCGACGCGCGTGGCGAGCGCGTCGACCTTGCCGACCTTGAAGTCGTCGTCGCCCAGCCTCACCTTCGTGTCTCCTCCGCTGCTCAGCAGCGCCGCGGCGAAGAACAGCGCCGCTGCGATGACGACGCCCACGACCGCGATCACGAGGCCCCGGCTGCGACGGCGCTTGTCGGGGCGTGCGGGGTGGTACTCAGGCGGGGTGCCGGATTGGGTGCCGGAGGCGGACACCGACCTATTGTGCCGGTCTTGTGAATCGCCGCTATCGGGTCGTCGTCGCCAAGCCCGGCCTCGACGGTCATGACCGTGGCGCGAAGGTCATCGCCCGCGCCTTGCGCGATGCCGGCTTCGAGGTCGTCTACACCGGCTTGCACCAGACGCCCGAGCAGGTGGCCGAGACCGTCGTGCAGGAAGACGCCGACGCGGTCGGCCTCTCACTCCTCTCGGGCGCGCATCTGACGCTCTTCCCGAGGGTGATCGAGGAGCTCCGCTCGCGAGGCCGCGACGACGTGCTGGTCTTCGGCGGCGGCGTCATCCCTTCAGCGGACATCCCTGTGCTCAAGCAGCAGGGGGTCGCCGAGATCTTCACCCCGGGTGCGAACCTCACCGAAGTGAGCCACTGGCTCGAACAGGCCCTCGACGGCCTGGCCCAAGAGACTGAGAGGGACTGACCGTGGATCTCTTCGAGTACCAGGGGAAGCAGTACTTCGCCCGCTTCGGCATCCCCGTGTCTCCGGGCGGTGTCGCCGACACGGTCGACGAGGCCGTGGCTCAGGCCGACAAGGCCGGCTACCCGGTCGTCGTCAAAGCGCAGGTGCAGGTCGGGGGTCGAGGCAAGGCCGGCGGCATCAAGCTCGCCGCCACCGCGGACGAGGTGCGCCTGCACGCCGGGAACATCCTCGGCATGGACATCAAGGGCCACGTCGTGAAGCGGGTGTGGGTCGAGCACGCGTCCGACATCGCGGCGGAGTACTACGCGAGCTTCACGCTCGATCGGTCAGCGAAGAAGTACCTGAGCATGGTGTCGGCACGCGGAGGCGTCGAGATCGAGCAGGTCGCCGATGAGGAGCCCGACGCGATCGTGAAGACCTGGATCGATCCGGTCGACGGGCTGAGCCTCGAGCAGGCGCGTCAGATCGCGGTCGATGCGAAGCTCGATCCGGCGGCGATCGACGGCGCGGCCGAGATCTTGACGAAGCTCTATCGGTGCTACGTCGAAGGCGATTGCGACCTCGCGGAGATCAACCCGCTGATCCTCACGCCCGACGGCCGCGTGCACGCGCTCGACGCGAAGGTGAGCCTCGACGGCAACGCCGCGTTCCGGCATCCCGAGTGGGACGAGTACGCCGCGACCGAGGAGCTCGACGAGCGCGAGCAGCTCGCCCGCGCGAAGGGCCTGCAGTACATCGGCCTCGACGGCGAGGTCGGGATCATCGCGAACGGCGCGGGCCTCGCGATGAGCACGCTCGACGTCGTGAACCAGGTCGGTGGCCGTGCCGCGAACTTCCTCGACATCGGGGGCGGTGCGAGCGCGGACGTGATGGCGGCCGCGCTCGAGGTCATCAACTCGGACGAGAAGGTGCAGGCGATCTTGGTCAACATCTTCGGTGGCATCACGAAGGGCACTGAGGTCGCGAACGGCATCGTCGAGGCGCTCGGACGAGTCGACGTGAAGGCACCGATCGTGATCCGCCTCGACGGCACCCTCGCCGAGGAGGGACGAGCGATCCTGGCGCCACTCCTCTCCGACCGCCTCATCAGCAGACCGACGATGCTCGATGCCGCCCGAACCGCCGTCGCGCTGGCCGAAGGGAGCAAGTGATGGCGATCTTCGTCGACGACTCGACAAAGGTGCTCGTGCAGGGCCTCACCGGCGGCCAAGGCCGCTTCCACGGGCTGCGCAACCGCGACTACGGCACGAAGGTGGTCGCGGGCGTGACGCCGGGCAAGGGTGGGCAGGACGTCGAAGGCATCCCCGTCTTCGACACGGTGTCCGACGCGGTCGCCGCCACCGGTGCCGACGCCTCGTTCATCTCGGTGCCGCCGAAGGCCGCGCCGGCCGCGATCCTCGAAGCCGCAGCAGCGGGCGTGCCGTTCATCGTCTGCATCACCGAGGGCATCCCCGCGCACGACGAGGCGCGGGTGTTCAACACCTTGCTGCGCGAGCACGCAGGCACACGACTGCTCGGCCCGAACTGCCCCGGCATCATCAGCCCGGGCAAGTGCAACATCGGCATCACCGCGGGCGAGATCGCGGAGCCGGGCGGACCGGTCGGCATCGTGAGCCGCTCGGGCACGCTCACCTACCAAGCCCTCTACGAGCTGAAGCAGAAGGGCATCGGCGTCACCACGTGCGTGGGCATCGGCGGCGACCCCGTGCCGGGCATCTCGTTCATCGACTGCCTCCGAGAGTTCCAGGCCGATCCCGACACCCGCGCGGTGATGATGATCGGTGAGATCGGGGGCTCAGCCGAGGAAGAGGCCGCCGAGTTCATCGCAGCGCGAGATGGACAAGCCGGTCGTGGCGTACGTCGCCGGCGTGACCGCGCCGGCGGGCAAGAAGATGGGCCACGCCGGTGCGATCGTGTCGGGAGGCAAGGGCACTGCGCAGGGGAAGATGGACGCGCTCGCTGCGGCGGGCGTGACCGTTGCGCAGAACCCGACCGAGGCCGGGGATCGGATGGCCGAGGTCGTCGCTCGGCTGTAGCGGCGACGCCGCCCTGATCAGGCTGAGGGCGGCGGCGGCGGAGGCGAGCTCGGAGGAGGCGGCGGGGCCGGCGGAGCCGCCCCAGGCGCCGCGCCACCCTTGGCTGCCTGCGGGTCGAACCCGATGGTCTCCATCACCGCGCCGGCGACGAGAGCGATGGCGCCCAGCAGCATCAGCCAGAAGCCGATGCCGAAGTCGAGGCCACCCTTGTCGACGATGAGGTAGCCGAGCATGAGCAGGCCGGCGAAGATCGCGAGCGCGAGGCGGATCTGCTTCCACGTGAACCCGACGATCGGCTCGGGGAGCTTCGTGCCTGCGAAGACGCGCAGCGCGGCGGACCCACCGATGATCAGTCCGAAGAGCGCGACGTATGTCGCGATCGGGAAGAGGCCGCTACCCCATGCGCTCCGGCTCACGCTCCCGAATTTGTAGAACGCGAGGAACGAGAACAGCAGGACCACGAGGCCGCCGGCCATCATGACCCAGTCGGGAACGGTCGGTTTCTCTTTCACGGCGGGCGCCTCCCAAGTGATGCCGAACGGCAGCACCGTACCCAATGGGGCTCGTGAAGTGACGGATTGGTGTACCTCACGGAAGTAGGTTGCCTCTGGTGCGGATCGGGGTGCTTGCATCGGGGACGGGCACGAACCTCGAAGCGATCCTCGAAGCTGGCCTGCCGGTAGCGGTCGTCGTCGCCGACCGCGCGGTGCCGAGCGCTGCAGGTCGCCGACGACGCGGGAGTCACCTCGGTGCTCGTCGAGCGGACCTCATTCGGCTCGAGCTTCGACCGGCTGGCGTACACCCACGAGGTGATCGACGTCCTCGAGGCGGCCGCTGTCGACCTCGTCGCGATGGCAGGTTTCATGACCATCCTCGACAAGCCCTTCGTCGACCGGTGGCCGGGACGCATCCTCAACACCCACCCTTCGCTCCTGCCCTCGTTTCCCGGCGCCCACGGAGTGCGCGATGCCCTCGAGGCAGGCGTGAAGATCACCGGCTGCACGGTGCACATCGCGACCGCCGAGCTCGACGCCGGGCCGATCGTGGCCCAGACGGCCGTCGACGTGCTTCCCGACGACACGGTCGAGTCGTTGCACGAGCGCATCAAGGCGGCCGAGCGCGTGCTCTACCCGGCCGCGATCCGACGGTTCATGCGATCGGATGCAGAAAGGGGACTCGCGTGAGGGCACTGCTGTCCGTCTACGACAAGTCCGGCATCGTCGACTTGGGTCAAGGCCTGCACGACCTCGGGTGGGAGCTCGTGTCGAGCAGCAACACGGCCCGGGCGCTGCGCGAGGCGGGCCTGCCGGTCACCGAGGTCGCCGACGTCACCGGGGTGGCCGAGATGCTCGGCCACCGGGTGGTGACGTTGCACCCGAACATCCACGGCGGGCTGCTCGCCGACCTCGACAACCCCGAGCACGTCGAGGACCTCGAGCGCCACGGCATCACGCCGATCGGCCTCGTCGTGTCGAACCTCTACCCGTTCGTCGAGCGTCCCGACGTCGAGACGATCGACATCGGCGGCCCAGCGATGGTCCGAGCCGCGGCGAAGAACCACGCGCACGTCGCCGTCGTGGTCGATCCGTCCGACTACGACGCGGTGCTCGGCGAGCTGCGTCGCGAAGGTGCGATCTCGCTGGCGACGCGGCGTGCGCTCGCGCGCAAGGCGTTCGCGCACACGTCCGCATACGACGCGGCGATCTCCGCGTGGCTCGGCGACAGCGACGATGTGCTTCCGGCGACGCTGTCATTGACGCTCGATCGCGTGCAGGAGCTGCGCTACGGCGAGAACCCCCACCAAGTCCGGCGCGCGCTACCGCTTCCGCGGTCTCGAGAGCTGGTGGGACGACGCGGTGCAGCACGGCGGCAAGGAGCTCTCGTATCTCAACCTCTTCGACGCCGAGGCCGCGTGGCGCCTCGTGCACCAGCTGGGTGACCGGCCCGCGGCGGTCGTCGTGAAGCACGCGAACCCCTGTGGAGTCGCGGTGGCCGACGACATCACCGAGGCGTACATCGCCGCGCACGAGTGCGATCCGGTCTCGGCGTTCGGCGGCATCGTCGCGTTGAACCGTCCCGTTCCCGATTCGCTCGCGCACGCGCTCGCACCGGTCTTCACCGAGGTCGTCGTCGCCCCCTCCTATGACGATGCCGCGCTCGCGACGCTCACCGCGAAGAAGAACTTGCGCGTGCTCTCAGCCGGACCGCCGGGGGCACGCAGCCTCGACTTCCGATCGATCGACCACGGGCTCCTGGTGCAAACCGCTGACACCGTGAACCTCGACCGCGCCGCGTGGAGGGTCGTCACGAAGGTGGCGCCCACCGAGGAGCAGTGGCGCGACCTCGAGCTCGCGTGGGTGGTGTGCGCGGCGGTGTCGTCCAACGCGATCGTCCTCGTCGGCAACGAGCGGGCGGTCGGCATCGGCGCGGGCCAGCAGAACCGCGTCGACTCGGCTCGCATCGCGGCCGCGCGCGCTGACGGCCGCGCGAGAGGCGGGGCGTGCGCGAGCGACGCCTACTTCCCCTTCCGCGACGGCCTCGACGCGGCGGCCGAGGCGGGCGTCGCGGCGGTGATCCAGCCCGGCGGCTCGATCCGTGACGAAGAGGTGATCGCGGCCGCCGACGAGCACGGCCTGGCGATGGTCTTCACCGGCGAGCGCCACTTCCGCCACTGACCCGCTCCGGCGCACGGCCGTGTCGCCGTTCCCGCGAAACCTCTGGCAGGCTGAGCCCGTGAACATCCACACCCACAGCTACGACGCCGTGATCGTGGGGGCAGGGGGGGCCGGCCTACGGGCGGCGATCGAGGTGGCCGGCAAGTGCCGCACCGCCGTCATCACCAAGCTCTATCCCACCCGCTCGCACACGGGGGCGGCTCAGGGCGGCATGTGCGCCGCGCTGGCCAACGTCGAAGAGGACTCGTGGGAGTGGCACACCTTCGACACCGTGAAGGGCGGCGACTACCTCGTCGACCAGGCCGCGGCCGAGATCATGTGCCGCGAGGCGATCGACGCGGTGATCGAGCTCGAGCACTTCGGCTTGCCGTTCAACCGCACGCCCGAGGGTCGCATCGACCAGCGCCGGTTCGGCGGGCACACGCGCAACCACGGCGAGGCTCCGGTTCGCCGGGCGTGCTACTCCGCCGACCGCACGGGCCACATGATCCTGCAGACGCTGTACCAGCAGTGCGTCGCGCGTGACGTCAACTTCTTCAACGAGTACCAGGTGCTCGACGTCGTGTTCGAGGGGGAGGGTGCCGAACGACGGGTCGCCGCCGCGGTCGCGTACGAGCTCGCGACCGGCGACCTCCACGTCTTCCAGACGAAGGCGATCCTGTTCGCGTCGGGCGGCTTCGGGAAGATGTTCAAGATCTCGTCGAACGCCCACTCGCTCACCGGCGACGGGCCGGGCCTGCTCTACCGGCGGGGCATCCCCATGGAAGACATGGAGATGTTCCAGTTCCATCCGACCGGCATCTACAAGATGGGGATCCTGCTGTCCGAGGCCGCGCGGGGCGAGGGCGGCATCCTGCGCAACGGCGACGGCGAGCGCTTCATGGAGCGCTACGCCCCGACGGTCAAAGACCTCGCGCCGCGCGACATGGTGAGCCGGGCCGAGCTGCTCGAGATCCGCGAGGGACGGGGCTGCGGTCCGAACAAGGACCACATCATGCTCGACCTCACGCACCTTCCTCCCGAGCAGATCGACGCCAAGCTGCCCGACATCACCGAGTTCGTGCGCACGTACTTGGGCATCGAGCCGAAGAAGGACCTCATCCCGATCCAGCCGACGGCGCACTACGCGATGGGCGGCATCCCGACGAACGTCCACGGTGAAGTCGTCGTCGATGCCGAGGGCACGGTGCTCCCCGGTCTCTACGCCGCGGGGGAGTGCGCGTGCGTGTCGGTGCACGGGGCGAATCGCCTCGGCACGAACTCGCTGCTCGACATCGTGGTGTTCGGTCGCAGGGGCGGTCAGGCGATGGCCGAGTTCGTTGCGACCGCAACGATGCCCGAGCCCCAGGCCGACGCGGCCGACGACACCAAGGCGCGCATCGAGCGGCTCCTCGCGTCGACCGGAGACGAGAACATCGCCGACATCCGCACAGAGCTGCAGGACGAGATGATGGACAAGGCGTCGGTCTTCCGCACCGAGGAGAGCCTCGCCGCGATGCTCGACATCCTCGCCGAACCTCAAGGATCGCTACGAGCGCGTGGGCGTGCAAGACAAGGGCGCGGTGTTCAACTACGACCTCACCGAGGGCCTCGAGCTCGGCTACCTGCTCGACCTCGCCGAGTGCCTCGTGGTCTCGGGTCGAGCCCGCACCGAGAGCCGCGGTGCGCACTGGCGTGAGGACCATCCACTGCGCGACGACGCGAACTGGATGAAGCACACGCTCGCGTGGCGCGAGGACGATGGTTCGGTCCGCCTCGGCTACAAAGAGGTCGACTCCGGCAAGTACCTACCGATGGAACGGAAGTACTGAGATGGTCGCTGTCCACCTCAAGGTGAAGCGCTACGACCCCGAAGTCGACAAGAAGCCTCGCTGGCAGGAGTACGAGGTCGAAGTCGACTCGAAGGACCGGGTGCTCGACGCGCTGCACGAGGCGAAGTGGCACCACGACGGCACGCTGACCTTCCGCCGCTCGTGCGCGCACGGCGTGTGCGGCTCCGACGCGATGATCATCAACGGCCAGAACGGCCTCGCGTGCGGCCAGCTGATCGAGAACGTCGGCACCGAACATCACCCTCGAGCCGATCCGCGGCCTCCCGGTGATCAAGGACCTCGTCGTCGACATGGAGCCGTTCTTCGCGCAGTACCGGTCGATCCTCCCGTACCTCATCAACGGCGACGACCCGGGCTACAAGGAGCGCTACCAGTCAGCCGACGACCGCGAGCGGTTCGACGACACGACGAAGTGCATCCTGTGCGCCTGCTGCACGACGTCGTGCCCGGTGTACTGGGGCAACTCCTCGTACGTCGGCCCGGCGGCGATCGTGAACGCGCACCGGTTCATCTTCGACTCGCGCGACCAGGCGGCCGAGCAGCGTCTCGACATCCTGAACGAGAAGTCCGGCGTCTTCCGCTGCCGCACCGCGTTCAACTGCACCGACGCCTGCCCCCGCGGCATCAAGGTCACCCAGGCCATCGAAGAGGTGAAGCGGGCGCTCCTGTTCGACCGGGTGTAGCCGGAGCGGTTGCGGCGCGCCGACTCGCACCGGTCGACGCCCATTCGGGCGTCCGGCGGTACAAGTAGGTCCGGTGGGTATCCGCTCGATGAGCTGTTCCGGCTGCTGAGCGGGCATTTCGCATCGCCGGGGATCGCTCCGTAGACTCCCCCGGACCTTTCTGCCAGATTGCGCCGCGAGACGCGCGCGGCCGCACAACGAGGGGAATTCGTGACGCACATCCTCGCCGCCGAAGGCGGCTACCAAGAGTTCACGCTGTCTGGCGGCGAGTGGGCGATCCTCATCGCCTGCGCGCTGACGGCGCTCCTCGCCATCGTCGTCGGCTTCGCCCTCGCGCGGCTCGTGCTGGCCGAGGACGCGGGCACTCCGAAGATGCAGGAGATCGCCAAGGCGATCCAGGAGGGCGCCAGCGCGTACCTCAGTCGTCAGTTCAAGACGATCGTCCTCATCCTCATCCCGCTGGCCGTCGTGGTGTTCCTCACGTCGGTTGCAGTGGTGAAGCCGAACGAGACGAATGCGCTCTCGTTCGGCGAGTCAGGCGCTCTACCGCACGCTCGCGTTCATCCTCGGCTGCTTCATGTCCGGCCTCACCGGCTTCATCGGGATGACCCTCGCGACGCGGGGCAACGTGCGCACCGCGGCAGCGGCAAAGACGGGTTCGATGCCCGCTGCGTTGAAGGTCGCGTTCCGCACCGGTGGTGTCGCCGGCATGTTCACGGTCGGCCTCGGCCTGCTCGGCGCGACCGTCATCATCATGATCTTCCAGAACACGGCGACGGCGATCCTCATCGGGTTCGGCTTCGGCGGCTCGCTGCTCGCCCTGTTCCTGCGAGTAGGCGGCGGCATCTTCACCAAGGCCGCCGACGTCGGCGCCGACCTCGTGGGCAAGGTCGAGGCGGGCATCCCCGAGGACGATCCTCGCAACCCGGCCACGATCGCCGACAACGTGGGCGACAACGTCGGTGACTGCGCCGGCATGGCCGCCGACCTCTTCGAGAGCTACGAGGTCACGCTCGTCGCCGCGATCATCCTCGGCGTCTCCGCGTTCCACTCGATCTATCCGCACGACCCGAGCAAGTGGGCGATCGGGCTCGTCTTCCCGCTCGGCTGCCGCGCCATCGGCGTGCTCGCGTCGATCGTCGGCCTGTTCTCCGTGCGGGCGACAGAGAAGGACAAGTCGGCGATGACGCCGATCAACCGGGGCTTCCTCGTCGCCGGCCTGCTCACCGTGGTCGGCACGCTCGTCTTCGCGCTCGTCTACGTCGGCAACGACAAGGGGAGCTCAGCAACCCCGGTTGGCGGGTCTTCGCCGCGGTCGTGATCGGCCTCGTGCTCGCACAGATCGTGAGCCGGCTCACCGAGTACTTCACCTCCACCGAGACGCGCCCGGTGCGTGAGATCGCCGAGGCGGCCCGCACCGGCCCCGCGACCACCGTGCTCTCGGGCATCGCCTCGGGTCTCGAGTCGTCGGTTTGGGCGATCATCGCGATCGCGATCGCGATCGGCACTGCCATCGCACTCGGCGGCGGAAACCTCCAGTTCGTCTTCTACCTCGTCGCCCTCACCGGCATGGGCATGCTCGCCACGACCGGCGTCATCGTGTCGGAGGACACGTTCGGCCCGGTGGCCGACAACGCCGCCGGCATCGCCGAGATGTCGGGCGAGTTCACCGGAGAGGCCGAGCGCATCATGGTCAGCCTCGACGCGGTCGGGAACACCACCAAGGCCGTCACCAAGGGCTTCGCGATCGGCTCGGCGGTCATCGCTGCGGTCGCGCTCTTCGCATCGTTCATCGAGACGATCGGCGCCGAGCTCAACCTCAAGGCGGTCGGCAACGACCTCTTCCACGACCCCCTGACGCAGATCAACGTGGCCGATCCCAAGACGTTCATCGGCCTCCTCATCGGTGGATCGATCGCGTTCATGTTCAGCTCGCTGGCGATCCGCGCTGTCGGCCGAACGGCCGCCACCGTGGTGCAGGAGGTCCGCAGCCAGTTCGCCGACGGCAAGATCATGAGCGGCGAGAAGCTGCCGGAGTACGGCCCGGTCATCGACATCTGCACGAAGGCCTCGCTGCGTGAGCTCGCCACCCCGGCGTTGCTCGCTGTGCTCTCCCCGGTCATCATCGGATTCGGCATCAACTACTTCGCGCTCGGTGCGTTCCTCGCTGCGGTCATCCTCACCGGCCAGCTCATGGCGAACTTCCTCTCGAACTCCGGCGGCGCGTGGGACAACGCGAAGAAGTACATCGAGGACGGCCACGAAGGTGGCAAGGGCTCCGAGGCGCACAAGGCTGCGGTCATCGGCGACACCGTCGGCGACCCGTTCAAGGACACCGCGGGCCCGGCGCTCAACCCGCTCATCAAGGTGATGAACCTGGTGTCGTTGCTGATCCTGCCCGCGGTCATCAACCTGCAGGACAACGACAGCGCTCGCTTCACGATCGCGGGCGGTGCGCTCGTCATCCTCCTCGGAGCGATCGCGTTCGCCAAGCGCAGCACGGGCTCGATGACCGACTCCGGCTCGGCACCTGCAGCCGCCGCCGCCCCCGAACCGCAACCGGTCGGCTGAGCCGGGCGCCACTCGTACCGCGACGCCCGAAGGGCGTCCAGGTACGAGTTGCGACGAGACGGCGACGAAGTGGCGCCGAGCTGACGGTGCGGGTCGTCGGACCTCGCCAGCCATCGGGACGTCGAGCACGTCGCGTCGAGCGCGGCCGTCAGCAGACCGTCGTCGAACGGCACGCCTGGTGCTGAGCCCGCAGACTCTCAGCCGTCTCGCGCTCGTCAACCGAGGGCTCGCTCGCGCACGGTTCTTCTGTCGCCGGTACTCGACGAACACGGGGATGAGCGAGACCACGATGATCCCGAAGATGATCGGCAACAAGTACTTGTCGATGTTCGGGATGGTGTTGCCGAGCCAGTAGCCGAGCAGCGTGACGCCGACGGCCCAGAGGAACGCACCGATCACGTTGTAGAAGACGAACGTGCGGTAGCGCATGCTGCTGACGCCCGCGACGATCGGAGCGAACGTCCGCACGACAGGCACGAAGCGAGCGAGGATGATCGTCTTCGACCCGTGGTGCTCGAAGAACTCCTCGGCTCGCTCGACGTTCTCGTGCTTGAACCAGCGGGAGTCCGGTCGCTTGAAGATGCTCGGCCCGACCTTCTTGCCGAACGCGTAGCCGACCTGATCGCCGATGAACGCGGCGAGGAAGCACCCGAGCAGCACGACAGCGAGGTTCAGCTTTCCTTGCGACGCGAGGAGACCCGCGGTGAAGAGCAGCGAGTCACCTGGAAGGAAGAAGCCGACGAGAAGGCCCGACTCGGCGAAGATGATCGCGATCAAGCCGATCGTCCCGAACGTGCGGATGAGGTGCTCGGGGTTCAGGCTGAGCGACGCCAGCACGTGCACGACGTCCAAACCTACGGGCCGGGCTCCCTCCGGAGCCATTCATGCCAGCCGTCTTCGTTCACCACTCGCTCGACGAGCAGAGGCGCGCCCGCGACCTGGTCGACGCGCAGCGGAGCCCGGAGGCCATGTGGCTTCTGGGTTGGCGGCTCCGGCCACGCGAGGCGTCCCCACTGGTGGAGCCACCGGCCGATCGTGTCGATGCCGAGGTTCCCGTCGGCGATCAGGATCTCGCCGCTGACCGTCGCCTCGATCGAGTAGCCATCGGGCCCCTCGACGGGGTCGGCGGCGGACTCCCACTCGAGGTCGATGCCGAGGGGGACGAGCACGCCCCGCTGCGCGCCGAGCGCCTCGTCCGGGTCATCGAGCGCAACCGAGAACGCCTCGTTCGCGACGGTCCAGTGCTCGAGGGGCGTCTCGCACACATGGTCGGCCCACAGCCCCTCACCGCGGATCGCGAGCGACGTCGGCGGCAGACGCAGCTCGGTGTCGACGAGCGTGAGGAGCGGATGGCCCTTGCGCACGACCGCCGCCCAGTACCAGGCCCCACGTGCGTGCGGCAGCAGGGTGACCGCGGCGACCGCACCGAACGTGCCGTCGGTGTCCCAGGCCTCGAACGTCCACCGCTCTTGCCAGTCGTCGCCTTCCGGCTCGTGGCGGTGCTCGTCGAAGTCGGCAGTCATGGGATCTGGTCGTAGTACGCGACGCCTTCCTCCATGCTGCTCGCCGTGTTGTCGCCTTCGAGCATCGACACGAGGTCGTAGAGCGGCGGCGGGATGTCGCGAGGGACGGTCCAGTCGAGCTCGTCGGCGATCCCTGCGGCCAGCGCGAACGGGCGAAGGAACGAGAAGTAGACGTATGCGCCGCAGCGGATCTTCTCGTCGCGGTCCATCGCGGCGATGTTGCGATAGTGGGCCGACTGCGCCTTGCGGACCGCGGCGACGATCGCGTCGATGCTCGTCGAGCGGCACCGCGTGCAGCACGCCCGCATCGTCGGTCGTGTAGAGACCGAACCGCACGAGGCGGTCGAGGTAGTCCTCTGGCGTCGTGTACGAGGTGCCGAAGTCGGTGACGCGGAACTTCACGTCGTCGAGCACCAGCGCCGCGGTGAGGTTCGAGTAGGGCACGTCGCGCGCGACGTCGCTCCACCAGAAGTCGCTGCCGGCGAGCTGAGCGAAGTCGCGGACGAGCATCACGTGGCCGTCGTGGCCGGGCACCGCGTAGGGCCCGGTGTCTTGCGCGCCGGAGCGCGTGTCGAACCACATCAGGAAGAGGTACCCGACGAGGGTCGCGTTGAGCTTCTTGATGAGTGAGCGCTGCTCGTCGTCGACCGCGACGGTGCCCTCGAGGAGCTGCGCCGCAACTGCCCCGTCGTACGGGCGCACGTCGTCGGTGTCCCACGCCTGCAGGTTGCCGTCGCTTGCGGAACGCGCGACGCAGCGCGCTCCCAGAAGTCGAGCACCTCGAAGGCGCGGTCGGGATCGTTCGCGTCGAAACCCATCCCGGCGACGACCTTGCGGCCCAGCAGCCAGAAGTTCGGCACGCCCCAGAGGTGCACGGTGTTGATGCGTGTGCCCGGCCGACGGCCGATGCGGCCGATCTCCTCAGCGGGCATCGCGGCGTCGATGGCTCGGATCATCTCGGGGTAGCGGTACCAGCACTCCACGCACGCGGTGATGACGTATGCGGTCACCGGGATCAGCTTCGACTCGAGCGACGTGCGCTCGGCGCTCAGCGCTTGCGCGATCGGGGAGTGATAGGCGATGAGGCGGTTCGCCTCGGCTCTGTGATCGCGAGCGGTGTGATCGCGATCAGCCACGGACGACCCCCGTCTCGCCTGAGCAGTCGACCTCGACCTCGGCGTCGTTCACGGGCTCGCCCGAGGGGAACGTGCACGCCATCACGCATGGGACTTGGAACTCGCGACTCACGATCCCGATGTGGCTGCGTGGCGTGCCGCCGGTGCAGATCACCGCGGTGAGCTCGTGGTAGATCGGAGCAAGGAACGTCGCGCCCGCGTCGCGCACGAGCGCGACGACCCCCTCCGCCCCGGTGTCCATGAGGGCGAGCACGTCGTCGGGGCTCTCGATCGCTCGGAAGCGGCCTCGCACCGACGCGGCGTCGAACACCTTCGTGCCCTCGCCGATCTGCTGCATGGCGGGGCACACTACCGACGTGGCGAAGTACCTGAGCCCGGAGTGGATCGACGAGCTCGACCGCGCCGCGCAGGCGAGCGATCTCGTGCGCGCGGCTGCTCCCGATCTCGTGTTCGTCGTCGAGCACGAGGTGACAGGCCTGCCCGAGGGGACGGTCCGCTACCACATCGCGTTCGACCGCGGCTCGGCTCGGCTGCGGCCCGGCGCAGCCGCGGACCCCGATGCGTGCTTCACCGAGGACCTCGAGACCGCCGTCGCCGTGAGCAGCGGTGCGATCAACGCGCAGAGTGCCTTCATGAGCGGCCGCCTTCGGATTCGTGGCGACATGGACAAGCTGATCGCGGCACAGCGGGCCATCGAGGCGCTCGACGTCGCGCTCCAAGAGCCGAGAGCGAGGACCACGTATGCCTGAGCTTCCCGAGCTGCAGGCGCACGCCGAACGTCTCACGAAGGGATGGGGCGGCAACGTGCTGCGCAAGTTCACGCCCGCTCTCGTTCACGGCGATGAAGACCGCGGCGCCGCCCCCCTCCGACGCGCTCGACCATGCGCTCGAGGGTGTCGGCCGACGCGGCAAGTACTTGTTGCTCGACTTCGGCACGCTCACGTTCGCGGTGCACCTCATGCAGGGGGGACGCCTGAAGCCGGACCCGAAGCAGGCCGCAAAGGTCAGGGGCGGCGTCGCACGCTGGGTCTTCGACGATCGCAGCGCGCTCATGCTCACCGAAGCGGGTCATGAGAGACGGGCAGGCGTGTGGACCGATCCTGAGGTGGCAACGGCGGGGCTCGGACCCGAAGCCGACCAGGTCACGCCGGAAGAGCTCGCCAAGCTGTTCGGTGAGCACTCGATGCGGGTCCACAAGTTCCTCCGTGACCAGGCGTGCATCGCGGGGCTCGGCCGGCGGCTCGCGAACGAGGTCTGCCACCGCGCCAAGATCTCGCCGTTCGCGTCGACGACGAAGCTCGGGATCGACGGCGCGAAGGACGTTGTCGCCGCGATCCACGAGTGCGTCGACGAGTCGCTCGCGTACGAGCGCGGCCGCGACGACATGAGCTCGTCCGCCGACCGTCCCGGCGCGGTGCACCACCGCACGGGCCAGGCGTGCCCGGTGTGTGGCGACACCGTGCGCGAGGTCTCCTACTCCGCGTACACGGTGAACTACTGCCCGACGTGTCAGACCGGCGGGAAGGTGCTCGCGGACAACACGACGAGCAAGTTCCTCAAGTAGCGCGGCCTTAGGTCACCACGTCGGCCATGTTGCCGGTGCCGGGGATCCCGTCGGCAAGGGCGTAGCGCAACGTCACCGTGCCTTTCGTCGAGGTGCTCGCGGGCTCGACGAGGGTGAGGTTGGCCGGCACAGCACCGCCCGAGAAGACCTTCTTTCCGCGCCCGAGCACGATCGGGAAGACCCACAGCGTGAGCTGGTCGAAGAGCCGCTCAGTGAGCAGCGTCTGCACGAAGTCGAGGCTGCCGATGACGTGCACGTTCTCGTGACGATCCCGCACCCGACGCACCTCCTGCGCGAGGTCGGGCCCGAGCAGTGTCGAGCCGTCCCACTCCAGCGTCGGGTTGCCCCGTGACGCGACGTACTTGGGCACCCTGTTGAAGACCTCGGCGATCTCGTTCGTCTGGTGCGGCCAGTAGGCGGCAAAGATGTCGTAGGTCTTCCGGCCGAGCAGCAGCGCGTCGAGCTTTGCGATGCCGGCGACCACCTGCTCGCCGATGACCTCGTCGGCGACGGGCGCCTGCCAGCCGCCGAACTCGAAGCCGCCGTCGGTGTCCTCGTCAGGTGCCCCGGGCGCCTGCGCCACCCCATCGAGGGTCGTGAACAGATCGATCTGGATGACTCCCATGGTGCTTCCCTTTCCGTCGAGGTGATGTCCTAACCCCTCTACGAACGGGTCAGCGCCGTTTCGACATCAGAGGGTGACCTCGTTGCGCAGGGGTTCGCCGCGCGCGTAGCGAGCGAGGTTGTCGACCAGCAGGTCGTCATAGCGCTCGTACCGAGCGAAGCCGCCCGCCGAGTTGTGCGGCGTGAGGATGACGCTCGGGTGAGACCACAGCAGGCTGTCATTCGGCAGCGGCTCGGTCACCATCACGTCGAGGATCGCCGCCTCGGGACGACCTCGGTCGAGCGCGGCGACGCAGCGCGCCCTCGTCGACGAGCGAGCCTCGAGCGATGTTGACCAGGACCGAGCCCTCGGCCATGGCGTCGAGGAACGAGGCGCCGACGAGCGGGGGTGCTTCCGGCGCCGAAGGAAGGCAGAGCACGACGACGTCGGCCGAGGGAAGCATCGTGAGAAGGTCGTGGGGCGAGACGAACGCGTCGACCGGTTCGGTGCCCGTCGGGTGGCGGCGGCACCCGATGACTTGGGCGCCGAACGCCTTCGCCCTCACGGCGACCGCTTGACCGATCGTGCCGAGGCCGACGATCAGCCACGTCGTCCCCGCGACCTCGCGGAACTGGTGCCGGTCCCACGCGCGGCGGCGCTGCGCGTCGCGCCATCGTTCGGCGTGCTGGAAGTGGTCGAGCACCGACCGCAGCACGTACTCGCTGATCGGGATGTCGGTGACGTGCGCGTTGGTGAGCCGCACACCCCGCTCGAGCACCGCGGTGAACACGGGGCTGTCGAGGCCCGCGTTCGGGACGCTGAACCACCGCAGCGTCTCGCTCCGCATCACCATCCCGAAGAACGGCCGCAACGCGCCCTCGTACGCGTCGAAGAGGTCGAACGCCGCTGCGGCCACCTCGATGTCCTGCGCGTCCGTCGCGAGCGAGCCGTCCTTCTGCATCGCGACCGGCTCGTACTCCGCAGGGAGCCGCGCCTCGATTCGGTCGAGGGTGCCCTGGGTGACGAGGAGCTTCAGATGAGGCCCAGCTCTCGCACCGCGTCACGCTCGTCCGCGAGCTCAGCGACCGACGCGTCGATGCGGCCTCGTGAGAAGTCGTCGATGTCGAGACCCTGCACGACCGCCCACTCGCCGTTGGTGCACGTGGCCGGGAAGGACGAGATGAGGCCCTCGGCGACGCCGTAGGAGCCATCGGACGGCACCGCCATGCTCGCCCAGTCGCCGTCGGCGGTGCCGAGCGCCCACGTGCGCATGTGGTCGACGGCCGCGTTCGCCGCCGAGGCCGCGCTCGACAGCCCGCGTGCTTCGATGATCGCCGCACCGCGCTTCTGCACGGTCGGGATGAAGTCGCCCTCCAGCCAGGCCTGGTCGTTGACCAGCTCGGCTGCGTTCTTGCCGGACACCTCGCAATGGAACAGGTCCGGGTACTGCGTCGCTGAGTGGTTGCCCCAGATCGTCATCTTCTTGATGTCGGTCACGTGCACACCGAGCTTCGCCGCGAGCTGCCCGACGGCCCGGTTGTGATCGAGCCTGGTCATCGCCGTGAACCGCGAGGGATCGATCTTCGGCGAGTTGTTCATCGCGATCAGGCAGTTGGTGTTCGCCGGGTTGCCGACGACGAGGATCTTGATGTCGGCCGCCGCGCTCTCTGAGAGCGCCTTGCCTTGGCCGGTGAAGATCTTGCCGTTGATCGTGAGCAGATCGGCGCGCTCCATGCCCGCCTTGCGGGGCACCGATCCGACGAGCAGCGCGTAGTTCGCGTCGCCGAAAGCGGTGTTCGGATCGTCGGTCTGCACGACGTCCTCGAGGAGAGGGAACGCGCAATCTTCGAGCTCCATCGCGACGCCGCGCAGGGCGTCGAGCGCGGGCGTGATCTCGAGGAGCTGCAGGATCACGGGCTGGTTGGGCCCCAGCATCTCTCCCGAGGCGACGCGGAAGAGGAGGCTGTAACCGATCTGGCCGGCCGCGCCGGTGATGGCAACGCGAACAGGAGCAGGCATGCCCCGCACCCTACCGAAGGGGTGCGGGGCTCACGCCCTGGGCTCCCGCGATCAGAGCTGCAGTGACTTCACCTCGAGGTACTCCTCGAGCCCGTACTTGCCGAGCTCGCGGCCGTGCCCCGATTGCTTGTAGCCGCCGAAGGGAGCCATGAGGTTGAACCCGCCGCCGTTCACCTCGACCTGGCCGGTGCGCAGCTGCAGTGCGACCTTCTTCGCCCGCTCGGGATCGCCCGACCACACGCCACCGGCGAGGCCGTAGACCGTGTCGTTCGCGATCTCGACGGCCTCCTCCTCGGAGTCGTAGGGGAGGATCGAGAGCACGGGGCCGAAGATCTCCTCCTGCGCGATCGTCATGTCGCGACCGACGTCGGAGAAGACGGTCGGCTTCACGAAGAAGCCCTTGTCGAGGCCTTCCGGCGACTCGGCGCCGCCGGTGAGCAGCTTGGCGCCCTCGTCCTGGCCCTTCTTGATGTAGCCGCGCACGCGGTCGCGCTGCACCGCCGACACCAGCGGCCCGAGGCGGGTTGCCGGGTTGAACGGGTCACCGGTCGTGAACGTCTCGGCCGTCTTCACGGCGATCGCCTCGGCTTCGGCGAGCCGCGAACGGGGCACGAGCATGCGCGTGAGCGCGGAGCACGTCTGGCCCGAGTTCAGGTAGCACTTGCCCACGCCGTCCGCGACGGCCTTCTCGAAGTCGGCATCGTCGAGGATGACGTTCGCCGACTTGCCGCCGAGCTCGAGGGTGACGCGCTTGACCGTCTGTGCGGCGAGCTCGCTCGACGCGCTTGCCGGCACGCGTCGAGCCCGTGAACGACACCATGTCGACGTCGGGATGTGAGGCGATCGCCTCGCCCACGACGGGACCGACGCCCGACACGAGGTTGAAGACGCCCGCGGGAAGGCCGGCTTCGTCGATGATCTCGGCGAGGATGAACGCGTTGACCGGAGCGACCTCACTCGGCTTCACGACGACCGTGCAGCCCGCGGCGAGCGCAGGGGCGACCTTCGCAGCGATCTGGTGCAGCGGGTAGTTCCAGGGCGTGATGCAGCCGACGACGCCGACCGGCTCGCGGACGATCAGCGAGTTGCCGACCTGCTCCTCGAACTGGAAGCCCTCGACGAGCTGTGCGTTCACGGCAAAGCTGCCCTGCGGCAGGCCGACCTGGATGAGCGTCGACAGCATCTTGGGCATGCCGACCTCTTCGCTGACGATGTTCGCGACCTCGTCGGCGCGGGCGCTCAGGCCTTCGTTGATGCGCGTGAGGAACTTCGCCCGGTCCTGTACCGATGTCTGCGACCAGGCGGGGAACGCCGCCTTCGCAGCCTTCACCGCGCGGTCGACGTCGGTCGCGTCGCCGGCGGGGATCGTCGCCATGACCTCTTCGGTCGTGGAGTTGATGACGTCGAGCGTGTCCTTGCCCGAAGGCGCGACCCAGGCGCCGTCGATGTACAGCTTTTCGTAGGCCTTCATCCATGTCCTCCCTGTGCTGGTGCGCCGACCATAGGTCGGGCGGTGCTCAGGGGGCCAGACCGAGGTTGGCGTAGATCTCGCGGGTCGCGGTGGACCGGTTGAGCGTGTAGAAGTGCAGGCCCGGCGCCCCGGCGTCGAGCAGGGCCGCGGCCAGCTCGGTGGCGGTCTCGACACCGACAGCGCGCACGGCGTCAGGGTCGTCGGCCACCGCGTCGAGCCGGGCGGTGAGCCACGCCGGGATCGCCGCGCCGCTCAGCTGCGCCATGCGAGCGACCGACGCGATGTTCGTGATCGGCATGATCCCGGGGATGACCGGCTTGTCGATGGCGCGAGCCGCGAGATCGTCGACGAGGCGTAGGTACGCGTCGACCTCGAAGAAGAACTGTGTGATGGCGAAGTCGGCGATGCGGAGCTTCGCGGCGAGATGGTCCCGGTCGGCCTCGCTGCTCGGCGCCCTCGGGTGCACCTCGGGGTGAGCGGCGACCCCAATCGAGAAGTCGGGGTTGTGCTCACGTACGTGCTCGACGAGCTCGAGCGCGTAGCGATACTCGCTCGGGCGAGCGTTCGCCGGGTCGTTCGGCGCATCGCCGGCGAGCGCCAAGATGTTCTCGACCTCGACGGCGTCGTAGGCATCGAGGATCTCGCCGATCTCGTCGCGCGTGTGGCTCACGCACGTCAGGTGCGCCATGGGAGTCACCGGCGTCTCCTTGCGGATCCACGCGACCGCCTCGTGCGTGCGCCGTCTCGTGCCACCGCCTGCGCCATAGGTCACCGACACGAAGGAGGGACGCAGGACATCGAGCTCGGCGATCGTGCGGCCGAGCGTCAACCATCCGGCTTCGGTGCCGGGCGGTGAGAACTCGAACGAATAGGTGCGACCCGCGGCGAGCAGCTCGGCGATGTGCGCCATCCGGACAGCGTAGGGGGCGCGGTTCGGGAGAGACTTGTGCATGAGCACGGCAAGGATCCCGATCACGCCCGAGGACGAAGCGGAGGTCGAGGAGTTCGCGGGGAACCTGTTCATGGCCGGCCTCGCCGCGATCGAGCTGGCGAACATCGCGCTCGGCGTGCGTCTGGGGCTCTACGAGGCGATGGCGGGCGCGGGTCCGTTGACCTCGGGCGAGCTCGCCCAGCGCTCTGGCATCGCGGAGCGGTACGCGCGCGAGTGGCTGGAGCAACAGGCCGTGTCTGGCGTGCTCGACGTCGAGGACGTGACCGCAAAGCCGACCGAGCGCCGGTTCGCGCTCTCCAACGCACACGCGCATGTCCTCATCGACGACGACAGCGAGGCCTGCATGAAGCCGTGCGCGGGCATCGTGCCGTGGGCGGGGAAGGCGATCGACATCATGGCCGACGCGTTCCGCACCGGCGCGGGAGTGAGCTTCGGCGCGTTCGACCTGCATGACCTCCAGGCCGCGTTCACGAGGCCGGTGTTCACGCACCACCTCGTGCAGTCGTGGCTGCCGGCGCTGCCCGATGTGCAGGACCGGCTCACGAACGGCGATCGGGTGCGCATCGCAGAGCTCGGATGCGGCGAGGGCATTGCCGCGATCACGATCGCGCGCGGCGTACCCGAACGCGACGATCGACGGCTTCGACTTGGACGATGCGTCGATCGCGGCGGCGACCGCCGCGGCTGAGAGGGCCGGGGTGGCTGACCGCGTCAAGTTCTTCGCGCGAGACGGCGGCGACCCTTCGATCGCGGGTGACTACGACGTGGTGATGGCGATCGAGATGCTCCACGACGTGCCCGACCCGGTCTCGATCCTTCGCACGATGTCGCGGCTCGCGGGCGAGCACGGCGTGGTGGTCGTCGCTGACGAGCGCACCGAGGACCACTTCACCGCACCAGGCAGCGAGATGGAGCGGTTCTTGTACGCGTTCAGCCCGCTCCACTGCCTCGCAGTGAGCATGCAGGACGGCGGCGCCGGTACCGGCACCGTGATGCGAGCCGACACTGTGCGGCAGTACGCGGCCGACGCGGGATTCGGGCGGGTCGAGGTGCTCGACGTCGAGCACCCGCAGTTCCGGCTGTACCAGCTGCACCGGTGAGCGACCTGGTGCAGGTGAGCGATGTCGTCGATGACATCGCGACGGTGACGTTGAACCGTCCTGAGAAGAAGAACGCGCTCTCGATCGCGCTGCGGGACGAGGTTTCAGGTGCGCTCGACGCGCTCGCGGCCGCCGATCGAGTGCGCGCCGTGATCCTCACAGGCGCGGGGTCGGCGTTCAGCGCGGGGTTCGACCTGTCGGAGTTCGCCGATCCCGATCCCGATCATCAACGCCGGCTCTGGGCGTCGAGCGATCGCTACCACCACACGGTGCTGTGCTTCCCACTCCCGCTCGTGGCCGCGGTGAACGGAGCGGCGCTTGCAGGAGGCTTCGATCTCGCGGTGATGTGCGACCTGCGCGTCGCTTCGGAGGGCGCCTACTTCGCGCACGTGGAGCACACGTTCGGCGACGTGGTCTACCGGCCGCTGCGCGAGCTCGTCGGAGCGAGCGTGGCGCGTGACCTCGTGCTCACGGGCCGCCGCATCGAAGCGAGGGAGGCGCTGGCGGTGGGGCTGGTGAACCGAGTCGCGGCCAGCGACGATCTTCTCGACGCCGCGCGCGCGGTGGCCGCGGAGATCGCGCTCGCGCCACGCGAGGTCCTCATCCGCACGAAGGCCAAGATCATCGCCGCCGCCGGCATCGACCCGAGCAGCCGAACCCTCGACCTCTGACCGCTCGCGCCACTCGTACCTGTGAACGCCCGATCGGGCGCCGAGGGGTACGAGTTGCCCGGCGAGCGGAGCCGGTGCCGCCCCGCCGCGGTCAGCGGTCGCGGCGGGTGATGGTCGAGCGGTAGCGGTTCGTCACGGCGACGTCGTCGCAGATGAGCTCGAGGTCGAGGTCCATCGCGCCGGGAGCGTTGGGCACCATCGCCGACACCGTGCCGATGCGGATGCACTCGTCCGCGGGCACGTCGCCTTGCCATCGCCACGTGTGATGCCCGCCCGCCCACACGAGCCGCGCGGTGACGACGGCGTCGGACAGCGGCACGCGCAGATCGGACACGACGTGGACATCGATGGCGACCGCGTCGCCGGGCGCGAGCAACGCAGGCGGCCGCTCGGCGACCACGATCACCGGACGGCACACCTCGACCAGTGCTTGGAACCCCGGCTTGGGCTGACGGTCGTGCCCGAGCACCGACCACGTCACCGCCGGCCACGCGTCCGCGAAGAGGAACTGCGCGAACCCGCCGGTCGGCCGGTACTTGAGCCGCCGCAGGGTCTCGATGTGGTGCTTCAGCACCGTCGCTTGGTACGCCTGCGTCGCGCGCCGCCACGACTCGAAGGTCTCGTAGGCCTCGGGCGGCACGTGACGGTCGAAGATCGACTTCTGCAACGAGTGCACGCGACCGGCGCGCTCCCAGTCGAGGTCGGGCCACTTCTCGGGATCGAGGAAGTCCGCGTCGGCCGGCACCGCTTGCGCGCCGAACTCGCTCACGAAGCGCGCCATGCGCGGCACCGTCGCGCAGAAGCGCGGGAAGTCACGCTCGTGCCCGGTGTACCAACCGAGGTAGATGTGCGTGTCGGTGCCGTCGAGCTTCGGCAGGTGCGGCACCACGCCCGAGTGCGCGATGACCGGACGGCTGCCGTCGACGCGCTCGAACGCGCTCTTCACCGCGCGGTCGAGGATGCTGCGGTTGAAGGTGGGGAGCTGCTGACCCACCGCGAGCTTCAGACCGAACCGCTTCGGATCCATCGAGGGCTCGACGTCGACGGCGACCGGGACGTTGTGCCCGCACCACAGCGCGATCGACGGATGGTGGCCGAGGAGGTCGACGGCCTTGCGCGCCTGGCGGATCGCTTGCTTGCGGACGCTGCGCGCGTAGCCCCACTGCAAGGGCATGTCCTGCCAGAGCAGCAGACCCGCTTCGTCCGCCGCGTCGTACAGCTCGGGTCGCGCGACGTGCGCGTGCACGCGGAAGAGGTCGAGCCCCGCATCGATCGCGAGGTGCACGTCGCGCGCGACCTCTTCGGGGGTGGCCTCGCCGAGCGCCATGCGCGTCGGTCCGTGGTTCGCTCCCTTGAGGAACAGCCGCTCGCCGTTGACCGACATGATCCAGCTCCGCATCGTCACGGAGCGCAAGCCCATGCGCACCTCGCGCCGGTGGCTGACCTCATCGCCGAGCTCGACCGAGACCGACACGTCGTGGAGTGGCTGCTCGCCGAGTGCGCGGGGCCACCAGAGCGCCGGGTTGTCGACACGCAGCTGCCACTCGACGCGGTTCACGCCCTCGGCGAGCGAGTGCTCGACGCTCGACTCCGCGAAGCCGGGGACCGTCGTCCGCAGCGTGACAGCCCGCGCCTCGTCGCTGTCGAGGTCGGCGACGAACGAGATGATGGCCCGCGTGGCATCGGCCTCACGGCAGAGCACGCGCAGGCGGCTGATCCGCACCGGGCCTGTGCGCTCGAGCCGCACCGGACGCCAGATGCCGCCGGGGTTCCAGTCGGGATCGATGCAGTCCCAGTGCTGGAAGACGCCGGTGATGTTGCGCTTCGCCGTGCGATCGGACTGCCGGGCGCACGCGACCTCGATCGCGAGGAGGTGCTCGCTGCGCCCCGCCACGTGCTCGGTGATGTCGAACTCGTGAGGGAAGAAGTAGCCCTCGGTGTCACCGAGGTAGGCGCCGTCGAGCCACACGTCCCCGAGATAGAAGATCCCGTCGAAGACGAGCCAGCTGCGCGCGCCATCGTCCCCGCTTCCGTCCACGCCGACCCATTCGGGTGAGTCGAACCAACGGCGGTGCAGCACCGGGCCGTCGGTCGACGCGAACGCGGGATGCGTGCGCCAGTGCCCGGGGAGTGCGACTGGCTCCCAGTCACGGTCGTCGTAGGAGGCCTCGAAGAACACGCGCCGGAGGGCCTCGTCCGCGATCGTCGCGGCCCACGTTCCAGACAGCTCGGTCCCCGGCTGGTCCATGCTCGCCAGAGGGTACCGGTGCCGCGCTCACGCCTGTCACGGCAAGCAGGATCGGGCGGTAGGTTGGCCCGCATGTCATCACGGCCCGCAACCCTCGGTCAGCTGCGCGACGCGGGCTGGCAATCAGTCCCCGTCAAGGAAGAGGTTCGGCGCAACGCGATCGAGCGGATCTCTGCCGGCGAGCCCCTCGTCGAGCGGGGTCATCGGCTACGAGGACACCGTGCTGCCGCAGCTCGAGAACGCGCTGATCGCGGGTCACGACATCATCTTCTTGGGGGAGCGCGGTCAGGCCAAGACGCGGATCATCCGGTCGCTCACGAACCTGCTCGACGAGTGGATGCCGATCATCGCGGGCAGCGAGATCAACGACGATCCGCACAACCCGGTGTCGCAGCACGCGCGCGACCTCATCCGCGAGCGCGGCGACGACACGCCGATCGACTGGGTGCACCGCGACGATCGCTTCGGCGAGAAGCTCGCCACTCCCGACACGTCGATCGCGGACCTCATCGGTGAGGTCGACCCGATCAAGGTGGCCGAGGGGCGCTACCTCTCCGATGAGCTCACGCTCCACTACGGCCTCGTGCCCCGCACGAACCGTGGCATCTTCGCGATCAACGAGCTGCCCGACCTCGCAGAGCGCATCCAGGTCGGCTTGCTCAACGTGCTCGAGGAGCGCGACGTGCAGGTGCGTGGCTACAAGATCCGCCTGCCGCTCGACCTCATGCTCGTCGCCTCGGCGAACCCCGAGGACTACACGAACCGCGGGCGCATCATCACGCCGCTGAAAGACCGCTTCGGCAGCCAGATCCGCACGCACTACCCCCTCGACGTCGAGACCGAGACCGGCATCGTGCTGCAGGAGTCGCGTTCGTTCGACGTCGGCGGTCTTGCGCGTGCACGTGCCCGAGTACATGGCCGAGGTGGTGTCGACCCTCTCGCAGCTCGCTCGCCAGAGCCCGCACATCAACCAGCGGTCGGGCGTCTCCGTGCGCCTCAGCGTGTCGAACTACGAGACGCTCTCCGCAAACGCGGTGCGCCGCGCGCTGCGGCACGGTGAGCGCGACGTCGTGCCCCGCGTGTCAGACCTCGAGGCGCTCGCGGCTTCGACCTCGGGCAAGGTCGAGATCGAGAGCATCGAGGAGGGCCGCGACGGCTCGATCATCGAGAACCTGGTCAAGGCATCGATCCTCACGGTGTTCAAGAACCGCTTCACTCCCGACAAGCTGCGCGAGGTCATCACCGCGTTCGACGAAGGGCTCATCGCCCACGTCGGCGAGGACGTCACGTCGGCCGACGAAGCCGATCTGCTCGCGCGGGTGCCGAGCTTGCGCGAGCCCGTGTCGCAGCTGACCGATGACGAGAGCCCGGCCGCGGTCGCGAGCGCAGTCGAGTTCCTCCTCGAGGGCTTGCACCTTTCGAAGCGTCTCAACAAGGACGCGGCCGGAGCGCGCGCCACCTACCGCGGCAGGGGCTGAGTCAGCTCCCCGCCGCCGGGGCGCCGGTCGTCGCGACTGCTGTCGTCGCAGGCCCGGCCGTCGCGCCGAGGTTGTTCTTGTCGGGCAGCGTGGTGAGCCGTTCGACGAGTGCCTTCACCACCGCGTCTTCGTCGGCCTGCACCGTCGGCGTGCCCGGATTGGCGAACCACAGGGCGAGCAGCGCACGGTCGACCTTCACGACCATGAAGTCGGCGACGAAGCTCTCGTTCTTGTCTCCCTGACCGGGATAGACGACCTTCAGCCGCGAGCCGGTGCTCTCGCCCGCGGTGATGTTCGTCGCGAGGTTCTGGCCCCCGTCGGCCGAGACGGGCGGGTTCGCCCGGAAGTCGATCGTGTACGTCGCGATGCAGCTCGCGAAGGTCGGACTGGTCGCCATCGTGTAGAGCGCGGCCGCCTGCTCGGGGCTCGTCGTGACGAGAGCCGTCGACGCGGCGAACGCGCCGTTCGGGCGGGTGAAGCGAGGAGAGCCGGCGTCAGCGGAGATCGTCGCCGGATCGAGCGGACTGCCCTTCACTGCGGTGAGGCAGTCCTTGAACGGCAGACCGACGGTCGGCTTCGTCGCCGCATCGCGGATCTCACGCCACTCCGGCCCGAAGTCAGGCCGGAAGAAGATGCTGCGCAGTGCCCACGCCTGGTCCTCGATCTTCAGCTGCGCCGCCTGCACCTGTGCCGTTGCGTCACCGTTGTCCTTGGGCGCGCCGATGCGGACGCAGCTCGTCAGGCACAACGCGAGCACAGGAAGAAGGAGGGCCGCCGAGGCACGATTCCGCACCTGCGGCATTTTACGGTGGAGCACCTGGTACTCATCGGCACCCCCGGGCTCGAGTTCAGGCGTAGGTCGTTCAGCCCAGCGGTAGCGTGCGTCCATGACCGGACGGTTCAGCTACTCCCGGTGGGACGGCACGCAAGTCGGGTTCGAGCTCGACGCCGATGCGATCCTCGCGGAGATCACCGACGACCTGCTGTACCACGGCGACCTCAACAACGCCCTCAGGCGGATGATGCAGTCCGGGTTCCGCGACCGCAACGGTGAACGGCTCGAGGGCATCCGCGAGATGCTCGAGAAGCTTCGGCGCAAGCGTCGTGACGAGCTCGAGCGCTACGACCTCGGAGGCGTGTACGACGACATCGCGCAGGAGCTGCGCGAGGTGGTCGAGCAAGAGCGCGAGGCGCTCGACCAGCAGATGCAGCAGGCGCGCGAGTCCGGCGACCAGCGCCGCCAAGAGACCGCGCAGCAGGCGACCGAAGAGCGGCACATGCAGCTCGACATGCTTCCCCCCGATCTCGCCGGTCAGGTGCGCGACCTGCAGCAGTACGACTTCCAGTCTCCGGAGGCGCGTCAGCGCTTCGAGGAGCTCCTCGAGAAGCTTCGCGAGCAGCTCGCGCAGAGCTACTTCAACCAGATGGCCGGCGCGATGAGCAACCCCGACCCCGAGCAGATGCAGCGGATGAAGGACATGCTCAACGCGCTCAACGAGATGCTCGCTCAACGGGAACGAGGCGAGGAGCCCGACTTCGAGAGCTTCATGCAGCGCTTCGGCGACTTCTTCCCCGAGAACCCGGAGACCCTCGACGAGCTGCTCGAGATCATGGCGCAGCGCATGGCGGCGATGCAGTCGATGCTCAACTCGATGACGCCCGAGCAGCGCGCCCAGCTGCAAGGTCTCGCCGAGCAGCTGCTCGAAGACATGGATCTGCGTTGGCAGGTCGATCAGCTCGGCGAGCACCTGCGCGGCCTCTTCCCGCAGATGGGGTGGGATCGCCGGTACGACTTCAGCGGGCAAGACCCGCTGGGCTTCGCCGAGGCGGCTCAGCTCATGGAGCAGCTCGGCGACATCGACCAGCTCGAGAACCTGCTGCGCGGCGCCACCAACCCCGGAGCGCTCGCGGAGGTCGACATCGATCGCGCCCGTGACCTGCTCGGCGATCAGTCAGCCCGCAGCCTCGAGCGCCTCGCCGAGCTCGCCAAGATGCTCGAGCAGGCGGGCCTGATCGAGAACAAGGAAGGCCGGTACGAGCTGACGCCGAAGGGCATCCGCAAGATCGGGGCGAACGCGCTCTCCGATCTCTTCGCCAAGCTCGCCAAGGACAAGATGGGCAAGCACGAGCTCGAGCGCAGCGGCGTCGGACACGAGCGCTCGTACGAGTCGAAGCCCTACGAGTTCGGCGACCCGTTCAACCTCGACATCCATCGCACGATCCGCAACGCGATCCAGCGCACGGGCGGCGGCACTCCGGTGCGACTGTCACCCGACGACTTCGAGGTCGAGCGCACCGAGACGCTGGTGCGGTCGAGCACGGTGCTCATGCTCGACCTGTCGCTGTCGATGCCGATGCGCGACAACTTCCTCGCCGCGAAGAAGGTGGCGATGGCGCTGCACTCGCTGATCTCGAGCCAGTTCCCGCGTGACTTCCTCGGCATCGTGGGGTTCTCCGAGATCGCTCGCGAGCTCAAGCCCGAGCAGCTGCCCGAGGTCTCGTGGGACTTCGTCTACGGCACGAACATGCAGCACGGGTTCCTGCTGAGCCGCCGCATGCTCGCTCGTCAGTCGGGCACGAAGCAGATCATCATGATCACCGACGGCGAGCCCACGGCACACCTGTTGCCCGACGGCGAGGTCTTCTTCAACTACCCGCCGGTGCAGGCCACGGTCGACGCCACGCTGAAGGAAGTCGCGCGCTGCACACGCGAGGGCATCCGCATCAACACGTTCATGCTCGACGCCAACGGCTACCTGAAAGCCTTCGTCGAGAAGCTCACCCAGCTGAACCGAGGGCGTGCGTTCTTCACCACGCCAGAGACGCTGGGCGACTACGTGCTGGTCGACTTCATCGAGCAGAAGCGGGCCATGAGGGGCGGAAGAAGCCGCTCAGCCTGACGTCATGTCGTGAAATGCCACGAAAAGCGGGATCACCCCTTGCGCGAGTGTGAAGTGGTAGGCGAAGATCACATCGGTGTAACTACACGGTTGCACTCTGAACCCGCCCGGCGGCGGGGGGGAGGCCACACCGATGAAGCGCATCGAGTCCGCGTTCGATCCCGAGGACCGCAGCTGGCAGGACTACGCCAACTGCCTCGGCGTCGACCCTGACCTGTTCTTCCCCGAGCGCGGCGCTTCGACGCGCGAGGCCAAAGAGGTCTGCCGCGGCTGCGTCGTGCGCATGCAATGCCTCGAGTACACGCTCGCCAACGGCGAGAAGTTCGGCATCTGGGGCGGCATGAGCGAACGCGAGCGTCGCCGCATCCGGCGCCAGCGGGCCGCGGCTCGCCGCAGCACCGCGTCCGCCTAAGCGGGAGTCGCCAGCCGGGCCTCGATCGTCCGGTCGGCATCGAGGTCGAGCTCGGTCCAACGGTGCGCCGGCACCGACCGAAGGACCGACTCCGGCACCAGCCCAACCAGCTCTGCTCTCGTCACCCGCGCCTCGGCAGCGACCGCGTCGAACGCCTGCGCCGGCCCGAACCGCTCGGGATCCATGAGGTTGCACGACACCTGCGCACCGCTCGCCAAGTCGAACGCGAGCGCCCGCACCGCGGGGCCTCGCAGCGACCTCGCGATGTCGCGAGCCTGGGAGAGCGGAGCGTCGACCCACAGGTTGTACGCGACGAGCGCCAACCGAGCGCCGACTGCGACCGCACCAGCAGTGGGATGGGGCTGGTCGGGCCCGACGTCGGGAACGAGGTCGACCGAAGGCCCGACGGCGGATCGTGGGCAGGTCGCGCTCGGGGCCGTACAGGAAGCAGGGGAGGTCGAGCGTGAGCGCAGCCCAGCGGGCGTAGTCGTCCCGGGCCCGCACCGCGTCCCGCGGGTCACTCCCGGTGAGGGGCACGAAGGGCACGACGTCGACCACCCCGAACCGGGGATGAGCCCCCAGGTGGTCCCTCAGGTCGAGCCGGGCCACGGCCTCGACCGTCACGGCCCGCGGTGACTCCTCTCCGACCAGGGTCAGGACGCTCCGGTTGTGATCCGGGTCGGTGTGGACGTCGAGCAGGTCGCCGCCGGCCACGGCCGCGATCGCTGCGACGGCGGCCTGGTCGCGTCCCTCGCTCACGTTCACCACGCACTCGAGCACTCTGACCAGGCTTCCAGGCCGGGCCGCCAGGGTCGACCTGTACGCTCGCTCGCGTGTCGCGCCCGTTGAGCCCTGTGTCGGGAACCGGGAGCGGCCGCGCGTCGTTGCTGTGACGAGCGATAGCCCTCCGGACGGAGGGGCCATCGAGGTACCGACGTGGGAAGAGGTCGCCCGCAGCCATGGGCGCTTCATCTACACGGTGGCCTATCGGCTCACGGGGAACCATGACGAAGCGCAGGACCTGGTTCAAGAGGTGTTGCTCCGTGTGCGCAGGGGGCTCGCCAGCTATCGGCCGGGGTCCATGGAGGCGTGGTTGAGCAGGATCACGACGAACGCATTCCTGGATGAGGTGCGGCGCAAGAAGCGCCGGCCGCTCGAGGTCGTCCCTGATCTGCCCGAACGCGTCACCGGCGTCGATCAGGAGCCCCTCGACGTGCTCGACACGAGCCGCCTGCCCGACCACATCCAGGAGGCGCTCAAGTCGCTTCCGATCGAGTTCCGCAGTGCCGTCGTGCTTTGCGACGTGGTCGGCCTGAACTACCAGGAGATCGCCGAGTCGCTCGATGTCCCGGTCGGCACTGTCCGCAGCCGCATCCACCGCGGCCGCGCCCAGCTGAGGGCGATGCTCGGATGACCGCGCTGCCGCCCCCCGACTCCTTCGAGCTTCTGAGCGCCTACCTCGACGGCGAGGTGACCGAGGCCGAGCGCGCCCAGGTCGACGACCTCCTTTCCACGAGCAGCGCACACCGTGAAGAGCTGGCTCGGGTCGAGCAGGCCCGCACCTGGGTGCGAGCGCTGCCGGCTGTCGAGCCTCCCGATGGCTTCCTCGAACGGGCGATCGCCGCCGTCGCGCAGCCGCCGGCCCCGGCCAAGAAGCACAAGTGGGGGATGCTCAACCTCGTCGCGACTGCGGCGGTCTGGGTGCTCGTCCTCGGGTTCGTCAACATGAGCAGGTCGCACGACGTCTCCCCTGACGCGGCGACGCTGGCGCAGACGCACACCGAGGCGTCGGCCGGCTTCGGCGGCCTCCTCGGGTCGCTCGGCACCGGCCAGCCCGACCAGCAGGCCGCACCGCAGGTGGACCTCGGCCAGCCCTACTGGGCGCCACTGTCGCTGCCGGGCGCGCTCACGCTGCGCCAGGTGCAGATCAACGGCGACCTGGTCGGCCTCGTGTACTGCAACGACTCTGACCTCGTGACGCTCTACGAGGAACCGGGGAAGCTCGACGCGTCCGCGATCGCAGGAGCGCGTGAGGTGTCGGTCAACGGCAACCAGGCCTGGATGCTCGAGACCGAGAACGCCCTCGTGCTGATCGTGCAGCGAGACGATCTCGTGTACGCCGTCGTCGGTCCGCCCGACGGTCGGCTCGTGCAGACGGTCGCGGCGAAGCTGCCGTCACCGCCCTCACCGTCGCTGACCGAGCGGCTCGGTGACGCCGGCCGGGGGCTGCTCGACTCGTTCGGCCTCGGCTGACGCACCTCGATCCGATCCCACACGCGACCAAAACAGCGAAGTGACCGGCCCTCAGGCCGGTCACTCGCTTGCTTGGTGGGGGTGGGATAAGAGCTTGCTCAGCCGACCACTGCAGCGATGCGGCGCCGCTTCAGGATTCGCCGGCGCTCACGTTCGGACGTTCCGCCCCAGACGCCGTGATCGATGCGATTGTCGAGGGCGTATTCGAGGCAGAGCTCGCGCACTGGGCAGCTGGCGCAGATCTTGCGAGCGCGGTCTACGCCGACGCCGTCGCTCGGGAAGAAGATCGCGGGCGGCTTGTCACGGCAGAGCCCATCGGCCATCCACAACGTGTCGGTGTCGATCCGTTCCATCAATCCTCCGTCGCGTGCGACCCGCTCCTCACTGGTCGACGAGGTATCTACGTATCCGTCGGCCAATTGGTTCCCAAGTTGCGCTGTGAGCATCCTGTGAACCTGGTAAGAACCCGCTCGACGGGGGAACTAGGGCCCATATCCAGGCGTTGTCCGGCTGTATCCCCCCGAGAAAGCCACACGTGAAAGAAGGGCCCACAATGAGCTTCGGCACGACTGAGGGCGATGTGGACGGCAGCCAGATCGATTACGAGCCGTTCATCCCGAAGGACCCCATGGTCGGCGAGCCGACCGCGCAGGGGCCCACCGCGCAGCTGCCCACCATGGAGATGGGCGGGTCCGGCCCGTCGGAGCCGTTCCCGCCGCCCATGCCTCCGCAGCCGTCGCCCGCGCCCAAGGGTCGCAGCACGAAGCGCGCCGCCGTCCTCGGTGGCGTCGCCGGCGCGGCAGTCGCAGCACTCATCGTCGGGGGCGTCGCGGTCACTCGCAACGACGGCTCTTCGAGCTCCGGCGTCGAAGCCGCCGACGATGCGGCACCCGCGCCGTCAGCATCGTCGGGCAGCGGATCCGGCAATGGATCATCCTCGGACCCGTCGACGGCCTCCACGATCCCCGGGCTCCAGGGCGTCGCGCCGACGATGGACATCCGCGCGGTTCTCCGCAAAGTCGAGCCCTCGGTCGTCGCGATCGAGACCAACCTCGTGCCTCAGAGGGCGGCGTCTTCGGTCGTGGCGCGGGCAGCGGCGTCATCATCAGCCCCGACGGCCTCGTGCTCACGAACAACCACGTGATCGACCAAGCCGGCAGCATCAAGGTGAAGCTGTCCGACGGTCGTGAGCTCAGCGCCGACCTCGTCGGCAGCTCCCCGGCCGATGACGTCGCGCTGATCAAGATCCGTGACGTCAGCGGCCTCACTGCGGCTGAGCTCGGCAGCTCCGCGCAGCTTCAGGTCGGCGACCAGGTCGTCGCGATCGGCAACGCGCTCGACCTGCAGGGCACTCCGACGGTCACGCAGGGCATCGTGTCCGCGCTCAACCGTTCGATCGACGCGGGCAGCGAGTCAGGAGGCGGCGAGTCGCTCAGCAACCTCATCCAGACCGATGCCGCGATCAACCCGGGCAACTCGGGCGGGCCGCTCGTGAACGCGTCCGGTCAGGTCGTGGGCATCGACACGGCGATCATCGGTGACGCGCAGAACATCGGCTTCGCGATCCCGATCGACCTGATCAAGCCGCTCCTCACCGACATCCAGAACGGCAAGAGCAGTGTCACGAGCACCGCGTTCCTCGGTGTGTCGACCGAGTCCGTGAGCGACCTGGATCAGGCCACCCTCGACCAGTTCGGCATCACCGCGACCTCGGGCGCCGTCGTCGCCAACACGACACCGGGCACCGCCGCAGCCGACCTCGGCCTGCAGCAGGGTGATGTCATCACCAGCGTCGACGGCAAGGCGATCACGTCGTCCGACGACCTCGGTGCTGCGATCCGCGCGCACAAGCCCGGCGACGAGGTGAAGATCGAGTACCAGCACAACGGCCAGACCCAGACCGGCACCGCCAAGCTCGGCAGCCGGGCGTCCGGCAACTGACGGTAGGCTCGCTCGATGTCCATGAACGCCCCGGTCGAGCAGACCGAGCCTCCGCGGGGCCACGTGCGCGTGGTGTACCTCGGGCCGGTCGCGCCTCATTGGGAGGTCGAGGCCGAGTTCGGCGAGCGGTCGGTGATCGAGGAGTTTCGAGCCCGGGCGCTCGCCCGGCTCGTGCTCCTTCCGCCGCACGATCCGCAGTTCCGGCGCAACCGCGAACGCGTCGCCCGTGACGCGGAGCGTGAGAACTTGATCCTCGACTGGGATCTCGGGCTGCCCGAAGAGGAAGCCTCCTCCTGAGGGCGAGACCTGCCGACGGTAACCTGCATCGATGGCGACGCACCTCGACCAGCGTGGGGAGCCGTCGGGTGATGCGCTCGGAGACCAGCCCCGCTTCCTGAATCGCGAGCTCTCGTGGCTCGAGTTCAACGCCCGCGTGCTCGCCCTCGCCGACGACCTGCAGGTGCCGCTGCTCGAGCGAGTCAAGTTCCTTGCGATCTTCAGCTCGAACCTCGACGAGTTCTTCCAAGTGCGGGTCGCCGCGCTCAAGGACATGGTCGCCGCGCATCTCGGCTCGACGAGCCCCGACGGGCGCACCGCCGCGCGGCAGCTCGAAGAGATCAGCGACCGGGTCGGCACGCTCGTGTCCGAGCAAGAGGCGATCTATCACGACCGCGTGAAGCCGGCGCTCGCGGCCGCGGGCATCTGGATCTCGGACTGGGAGGATCTCGACGACGAGGATCGCAAGTACCTCATCGACGTGTACGAGCAGCGCATCTTCCCGGTGCTCACGCCGCTCTCGTTCGATCCGGGTCATCCGTTCCCGTACATCTCGAACCTGTCGCTGAACCTCGGCGTCACCGTCGCCGACCCCGACACGGGGGAGCATCGGTTCGCTCGCGTCAAGGTGCCGCCGCTGCTCCCGCGGTTCGTGATCACCCCTGACGGTGAGCGCTTCGTGCCCCTCGAGCAGGTGATCGCGGCCCACCTCGCGACGCTCTTCAACGGAATGGACGTCGTCGACTTCGTGCCGTTCCGCGTCACGCGCAACGCGGACCTCACGCTCGAAGAGGAAGAAGCCGACGACCTGCTCGCCGCAGTCGAGATGGAGCTTCGTCGCCGTCGGTTCGGGCGTGCCGTGCGGCTCGAAGTCGACCATCGGATGTCGGCCGAGATGCTCGAGCTGCTGCTCCGCGAGCTCGACCTCGAGCCTGACGACGTGTCGTTCCACCACGGCCCGCTCGGCCTCTCCGGCCTGTGGTCGGTGCACGCGCTGCCTCGCCCCGACCTCAAGGACGATCCGTGGATCCCGGTGACGCCGACGGGGCTCGTCGACGCCTCCGATGGCAATCGCAGCATCTTCTCGGTGATCCGGGCCGGCGACATCCTCGTGCACCATCCGTACGACTCGTTCGCGACCTCGATCGAAGAGTTCATCAGGCAGGCGTCGATCGACCCGGCAGTGCTCGCCATCAAGATGACGCTCTACCGCACATCGGGTGACAGCCCGATCGTGGCTTCGCTCATCCGGGCCGCGGAGGCGGGCAAGCAGGTCGCCGCGCTCGTCGAGCTCAAAGCCCGCTTCGACGAGCAGACGAACATCGCCTGGGCGAAGGCGTTGGAGCAAGTGGGCGTGCATGTCGTGTACGGGCTGATGGGATTGAAGACGCACACGAAGACAGCGCTCGTCATCCGCGAGGAAGGCGGCGCGCTGCGTCGTTACTGCCATGTCGGCACGGGCAACTACAACTCCGACACGGCCCGTCTCTACGAGGACCTCGGACTGCTCAGCGCCGATCCCGATCTCGGTGCCGACTTGATCCATCTCTTCAACCACCTCACCGGATACAGCCGCGAGGTGCGCTACCGAAAGCTGCTCGTCGCGCCGCGCTGGCTGCGTCCGAAGGTGCAAGACCTGATCCTGAACGAGGCCAAGGCAGGAGCGAGTGGTCGCATCATCATCAAGATGAACAGCCTCGTCGATCCAGCGATGATCGACGCGCTCTGCACCGCATCGCAGGCGGGCGTCGAGATCGACCTCGTCATCCGGGGCATCTGCTGCCTTCGTCCCGGTGTGCCGGGCTTGTCCGACAACATCCGCGTCCGCTCGATCGTGGGGCGCTACCTCGAGCACTCTCGCATCTTCTACTTCGCGAACGGCGCGGCCCCGGGCAAGCCGATGTACTTCATCGGCTCTGCCGACCTCATGGAGCGCAACCTCGATCGCCGCGTCGAGGCCCTCGCTCCGGTCGAGGCTCCCGCACTGCAGGCCAGGTTGCAGGAGGTGCTCGACGTGAGCCTCACCGACGACGTGCTCGCGTGGTGGCTCGACTCCGATGGCGCTTGGACGCGGGTCGAGACGGTGCAACACAACGACGCGCACCGCCGCCTGCAAGAGCTCGCGCTCGCTCGCGCCCGCGCATGAGCAGCTCGCGCATCGAGCGCGAGGCGAAGCTCACGACGTGGCCCGGGTTCGTCCTCCCCGACCTCGACCGCGTGCTGCCAACGGTGACGGCGGGCGCCCGGAGCGACATCCCCCTCGACGCCACGTATTGGGACACACCCGACCTCAGGCTCATCCGTTGGGGCGTGACGGTGCGGTACCGCACCGAAGCCGGCAACGGGCTCTGGACGGTCAAGCTGCCGACGAAGGGCAACGGCAAGGGTGGCGTGCTCTCGCGCTCGGAGAACGACTTCATGGGCGTGCCGGCCCAGATCCCGACGCCGGCGCTCGACCTCGTGCGGGCGTATGTGCGCACCGCGGAGCTGTCGCCTGTGGCTCGGCTGCAGACCCGACGGCACAGCGCGCCGCTCTTCGATCCGAAGGGCAATCGCATCGCGGAGATCGCCGATGACGAGGTGTCGGTGCTCGATGGCGATCGCGTCGCCACGCGCTTCCGAGAGGTCGAGCTCGAGGTCACCGAGCACGCGCCCGACGACCTGCTTGCGGCCCTCGTGGCGCGGCTCGAGGCCGCAGGCGCGGGGCAGCCCGACCCGACGCCGAAGCTCGTGCGCGCGCTCGGGCCGCGAGCGCTGGCGCCGCCCGAGCTCGTCGTCCCGACCGTCGACGCGAACGCGCCCGTCGGTGATGTCGCTCGCGCCGCGATGACCGCCGCTGTCATCCGCATCCTCGAGAACGACGCGCTCGTGCGCCTCGACGGTGGTCCCGAAGGCGTGCACCAGGCGCGCGTCGGCACCCGTCGGCTGCGGTCTGACCTCCGCACCTTCGCGTCGATCTTCGACGACGTGTGGGTGCAGGAGCTCCGGGGCGCGTTGAAGGGCCTCGCCGACGCGCTTGGTCATGTGCGCGACGCCGACGTGATGCTGATGCGCCTCAAGCGCGCGGGGGTCGCGCTCGACCCGCTGGACTGGCAGGCCGCGGAGTCGGTCCGTTCGCGCCTCGGCCGGCAGCGCGCGATCCAACGTCGGACGCTCGAGGACGTGTATCGCAGCGACGACTACCTGCAGCTGCTCGACCGGCTCGTCGAGGCGGCACGCGCGCCGAAGCTCCTCGAAGCCGCCGACGCACCGGCCTCCGACGCGCTGCCCGGCCTGGTGCGCCGTCCGTGGGGTCACCTGACGAGGGTGGTCGGCCAGCTCGACGACGAACCCGCGAACGACGACCTTCACGAGGTCCGCATCCGAGCCAAGCGCGTGCGCTACGCGGCCGAGGCCGCGACGCTCGCGCTCGAGGACGCAGAGCCGATGGCCGTCGCCGCGGCCGCAGTGCAGGAGGTGCTCGGGGAGCAGCACGATGCAGTCGTCGCAGGCCGCTGGCTGCGCGACATCGCGGCGACGAACGTGACGCGGGCCGAAGCGATGGTCGCGGGGCTCCTCATCGCGGCCGAGCAGCGCGAAGCCGAGGAGTGGGGCGCCAAATGGCCCGAGGCCTGGGATGCACTGTCGAAGCGCAAGGTCCGGAAGTGGTTGGGCTGACGGACCACCTCGATGACGGGCATGTCCGGGCTGCTGGCGGCCTCGTGTGGCGAGTCACCGACGATCGTGCCGTCGAGATCGTGCTGGTGCATCGCCCCGGGGACTACGACGACTGGACGTTCCCGAAGGGCAAGCGCGAGCCCACCGACGAGAATGATGAGGCGTGCGCGCTTCGCGAGGTCGAGGAGGAGACCGGGTACCGGTGCGTGCTCGGCCGCGAGCTGGCGTCGGTCGAGTACCGCGACCGCAAGCAGCGCCGCAAGCGCGTGCGCTACTGGGAGATGAGAGTCGTGTCGGGCCAGTTCGCGCCCTCGGCCGAGGTCGACGAGCTGCGCTGGATGCCGGTCCCCGCAGCAGCCAAGCGCCTCACCTATCCCCGAGATCTCGATGTGCTGCATGCCTTTGCGGCGTTCGCGGGGGTCGGCGGCGGCGGTCCCATCCGGACGTGAACCATTTGTGCACTGTTCACCTTGCCGTTGCCTCCGGTTCCCCGAACCGGTTGACTGGGACGTGAGGATTGCGACGTGATCGAGCAGCGGAAGGCGTTCCATCACCAGCTCGATGAAGTCCGTGACGACCTCGTGGTCGTCGCAGCGATGGTCATCGAGGTGCTCCCACGGGGCACCGAAGCGCTGCTCACCGGCGACCTGAACTCCGCTGACGAGATCATCCGTGGTGACGACGTCATCGACCTGAGGTCGGTCGACCTCGAAGACCGCTGCTTCCATCTCCTGGCTCTGCAGCAGCCGATGGCCAGCGACCTGCGGGCGATCGTCACCGCGATCAAGCTCGTGGCGGAGATCGAGCGCTCGGGTGACCTCGTCGTCAACATCTGCAAGGCCGCACGCCGGCTCTATGGCCGCACGTTCGACCCGAAGCTCCGCGGCCTGATGACCCGCATGAGCGCCGAGGCACAGCAGCTGCTGCGACGGGCGCTCGATGCCTATGTCGAAGGTGACGCCCCGCTGGCAGCGGCCCTCGACGACATGGACGACCTGCTCGACCAGCTCCACGACGACTTCATCCAGGCGATCTTCGAGTCGCACTCGTCAGGTCGGCTCGACCTCCAAGCCGCGGTGCAGCTCGCGGTCGTCGGTCGCTTCTACGAGCGGATCGGTGACCATGCGGTGAACATCGCGAAACGGGTGCACTACATGGTGACGGGAGGGCACCCGTCCGGCAAAGCCCAAGAGGATGATGTCGACGTCGCCGAGGAGTCGACACAGGAGGCTTGAACGCCAGTGTGGGTGGTCGCGGTTGCGGGCGTCGTGGTGGCGCTCGGCACCGCTCTCTTCTTCTTCATGCGAGAGCGCCGCGCCGCGGCGCGCCTCGACGCGCTTGCCGGCCGACTCGGGAGCGAGGTCAGCCAGAGGTCGAGCTCGATCGGCTCGAGCGTCGATCGGCTCGGACGCGCGGTCGACCGAGCTGCGAGCCGCGAGGCGGCAACCGTCTCGTCGGCGGATCGCCTCGCGTCCGCGCTCGACGCCCTCACTCAGGGGATCGTGATCGCCGACTCCACCGGCCGCGTGGTCTTTCGCAACGTGCAGGCGTCGACCTTCGTCGGAGCGCGCCACGGTGACGCGCTCGTCGAGCAAGCGGTCGTCGAGCTCCTTGCCTCGGGTTGTCGCGGAGTGTCCGATCGGCGCACTGTCGATCTGTTCGGCCCGCCCCGGCGCACGATCGTCGTCGCGGTGTCTCCGCTCGAGGACGGCGGGCACATCGTCGGCGCGCTCGGCTCCGTCGACGACATCACCGAACGCACACGGCTCGAAGCGGTGCGCACCGACTTCGTCGCGAACATCAGTCACGAGCTGAAGACACCGGTCGGAGCGCTCGCCCTGCTCGCGGAGACCTTGAACGCCGAAGACGACGAACCGGTGAGGCATCGCCTCTCAGAGCGGCTCGTGCACGAAGCGCATCGCGTGGGCCGCACGATCGACGACCTGCTCGAGCTCAGCCGCATCGAGGTCGAGCGGTCGCCCGTGCGCGAGCCCGTCGCCGTGCACCTCGTCATCGCCGAGGCCGTCGACCGTGTGCGTCAAGGCGCCGACCTGCGTGGCATCCGCGTCGAGGTCACCGAGCCGAGCTCGCGGCTCACGGTCGTCGGCGAGCGGCGCCAGCTCGTGTCCGCCATCGGGAACCTGCTCGACAACGCGATCAAGTACTCGGACGAAGGCGCGATCGTCGCAGTGTCGACTGCGACGGATGGTCGCACGGTCGACCTCACGATCGCGGACCAGGGCATCGGCATCCCCGAGCGCGACCTCGAGCGCATCTTCGAGCGGTTCTACCGAGTCGACCGCGCCCGCAGCCGAGAGACCGGCGGCACGGGGCTCGGCCTCGCGATCGTCCGCCACGTCGCCACGAACCACGGCGGCGAGGTGCGAGTGCAATCTCAAGAAGGTCAGGGCTCCACATTCACCTTGACGATCCCCGCCGGGCCGGGCCCTGTCGGCGTCACCACCACTGCGGAGGCAGGATGAGCACGATGACGCAAGAGCTGACGGTGTTGGTCGTCGAGGACGAAGACTCCTTCGTGGAGGCCCTCACGATCGGGCTTCGCCGAGAGGGCTTCAGGGTGCAGGTCGCTCGAGACGGGAGCCAGGCGCTCGACCTGTTCGACGCCGTCGCTCCCGACCTCGTGCTGCTCGACGTGATGCTTCCGAAGGTGTCGGGCATCGACGTGTGCCGGCAGATCCGCGCCCGCTCGAAGGTGCCGATCATCATGGTGACCGCGAAGGGCAGTGAGATCGACACCGTCGTCGGCCTCGAAGTCGGTGCCGACGACTACGTGACGAAGCCCTACCGGCTTCGCGAGCTCGTGGCTCGGATGCGAGCGGTGCTCCGCCGTGCGCCGGTCGACGACGTCGTGATCGGGTTGAGCGACGCGGTCGAGGTCGGCGACGTGCGCCTCGATCCCGACAGCCACGAAGTCACGATCCGTGGCGAGCGTGTGAGCCTCCCGCTCAAGGAGTTCGAGCTCCTCGCGCTGCTGCTCGACAACGCCGGACGCGTGCTCACCCGAGACACGTTGATCGATCGGGTGTGGGGATCGGACTACGTCGGCGACACGAAGACGCTCGACGTGCACATCAAGCGGCTGCGCTCGAAGGTCGAGAGCGACCCGGGCAACCCGACCCGCATCGTCACGATCCGAGGCCTGGGCTACAAGTACGACGTGCCAAAGGGCTAGCAACGCGGCGTGAGCGTGGACGCCTTCGCCGAAGCCATCCGCGAGGGCGCCCGTGCGGGCATCACCCCTCTGCGGCCGCTCGCGATCGCCGAGTCGCGGGTCGCGCCGGACATCGTGGTCATGGAGGTCGTGACGGCCGACGGCATCATCGTCTGCCTGCGGCACGGGCTCGATGCGGGCGAGGAGGCGGCGACGCTGTTCCTCGGCGGGGCGCTCGGCGGGCTTTCCGGTCCGGCGCACGGGCTGTACCACAAGGTGGCGCGGCGTCTCGGCGGCGTGCGCATCCACTACCGCAAGCCCGGCCACCTCGAGGACTGCCTGTTCGACGTGCTCCTGGTCCATCACCTGCTGAGCCGTCGCGGCGTCGAGCGTGTGGCGCTCGTCGGGCACTCGTTCGGCGGAGCGGTTGCGGTCGGCGCCGGCGTGCTGCTCGGCCCCGCCACGGCGGGCGTGGTCGCGCTCTCGACACAGGTGCCGGGAACCGAGGGTGTCGATCGTCTCGTCGCGCCGATCCTGCTCGTGCACGGCGACAGTGACGGCGTGCTGCCCGACCTGTGCAGCCGCAACGTGTACGAGCGAGCGACCGTCGTCACGGAGCCGTGACCTCGTGGTGCTCCCGGGCGAGGGGCACCTGCTCGACGGCCAAGCGGCCGCGGGCCTCGACGAGCAGATCGTGACCTTCCTGCAGGCCGCGCTCGCCGTTGCGTCCGACTGAACCGCTGACCCGGGTGTCCCACCCCGCCCGTACGATGGGCTAGTGCCGTCGCCGCTCGATGCCGTCTCGATGGGCGGGCCCATCAAGACCGAGCACGGCTTCGTCGCGTCACCGTTCACCCGGCTCGCGCGCACCCACGGCCTCATGGTCGCGGGCGACACACTGGTCGCCGTCGCGCTCGCGGGCTCGCTGTTCTTCGACATCACTCCTGACGCGGCCCGCTGGCGCATCGCCCTCTACTTGTTGCTGACGGTCGCGCCGTTCGCCGTCGTCGCCCCCATGGTCGGCCCCGCGCTCGACCGCATGAAGGGCGGCCGTCGGATGATGCTGATCGGGTCGTCGATCGGCCGCGCCATCGTCTGCGCCATCATGATCCGCGACGTCGACACGCTTCTGCTCTTCCCCGAGGCGTTCCTCCTTCTCGTCTGCTCGAAGAGCTACGCGGTGTCGAAGGCGGCACTCGTACCCACAGTCGTGCACAACGACGACGAGCTGCTCGAAGCGAACGCGAAGCTCACGCTGATCGGTGCGATCGTCGGCTTCATCGCGATGGTGCCGGCCGTGCCGATGCTGAAGCTCGGCGGCCCCGAGTGGGTGCTCGGCTTCGCGTCGATCGTCTTCGTGGGCGCGACGGTCCTCGCGCTGCAGACCAAGAAGACGACGATCGCCGTCGTGCCGCCTGGCCCGGAGGAGAAGGCCGAGCTGCACAGCTCGGGCATCGTCCTCGCGGGCACTGCCATGGCGGTCGTGCGCGGCATCGTCGGCTTCCTCACGTTCGTCGTCGCGTTCTACATCCGCAACGCCGGGTCCTCCGAGTTCTGGTTCGCGATCGTGCTCGCCGCGAGTGGGTTCGGTGCGCTCCTCGGCGCTGCGCTCACGCCTCGGCTGCGGAAGGCGTGGCGCGAGGAGAACATCCTCATCTCGGTGCTCTTGCTCGTGATGGTCACAGGCATCGCCGCCGCGACATCGGGGAGTCGTCTGTTCTCGGCGACCGCCGCTGCGCTCGTCGTCGGTCTCGGCGCGAGCGGCGGCAAGCTCGCGTTCGACTCGATCGTCCAGCGCGACGCGCCCGACGCGAACCGGGGCCGGTCGTTCGCGAAGTTCGAGACCCGGTTCCAGCTCGCGTGGGTGGTCGGGGCGTTCATCCCGGTCATCATCCCGATCCCGTTGCGGGCGGGTCTGCTGGCCATCTCGCTGGCTGGCGGGGCGGCCGGCGCGAGCTACTACGCCAGCCTGCGCTACCTGCGGGCGAACGGGAAGGCGCCCGAGCCGCTGCTGAAGCGCGTCGGCGTGACGGGGGCAGTCAAGGCCGGGTGGGAGAAGCGCAAGCAGCGCAAGGCTCCGTCACCGGGCGAGGGCCAGGCGCTCGAGCTGCCACCTCCCGCGCCCGATCTCGATCCGATCGACACCACCCATCCGATCGCGGTGACACCGCCCGTGCTGCCGCTCGGAGGGAAGAAGAAGCCCGAGCCGGTGCTTCCCCCACCCGGCCAGGTCGAGCTGCCATTGGAACCGCCGGCGCGCTCGATCGCGTGTGTGCACTCGGGGCACCATGTCGCGCCCGATTGCACACACTGGAGCCCGCGGCGCAGATGTCAGAGGTCGATGCGGGCGAGCCAGAGGCCGGGCGCGTCGATCTCGGCCGGGGTGGGCAGCTGGTCGGCGGAGGTCCAGAGCCGGGCGAGGCCTTCCTGTCCGGCTCGCTCGACGACACCGTCGACGAACGTCGAGCCGCGCTGCACCTGCTCGCGGGTCAGCGTGAGGCCGAGCAAGCGACTCACGAAGCCGTCGGACGGATCGCTCTCGACTCGCCTCCGTCGCAGCGCCTCGGTGAGCATCCCGTACGACGAGAGGACCTTGGCGCCGACGTTGTCCATCACATGATCGGTGACGCCGACGACGAGCGCGACGAGCGCGTCGAGCTGCGGCACGAGTGCGTCCTGGGCCGGGGAGCGCGTCGCACCGAGGAGCACCTCGGGGTCAGCGAACGCCGACTGCAAGCCCGCCATGCTCTGCGGATCGCCGAGGTCGAAGCCACCGAGCCGATCTTCGAGCGCGCGCGGGTCGGGTTGGTAGGACGACACGAACTCGCGCATCAGGTCGGTCATCCGAGCGCGCACGTGGGGCACGTTCAGCACCGCGTGAGTCGTGACCTCTGACAGGCACACCCACAGCCGGAGATCCTCGATGGGGAGTGACCAGTCGCCGGCAAAGCGGTCGAGGTTGGTCGGCACGACGAGCAGCTGATGCGACGCGGCCCGCGGGATCGGGAGGTCGTACTGCCCGAACGCTCGCTGCGCGAGGTGGCCCACCATGCTTCCGGCGGTGACCCCGAGCATCATCGGCGTCATCATCTTCATGAGACCGCCGAAGAAGTCGGCCGAGGGATCCTCCTCCGCCTGGTCCGGATCACCCGATGCCGACAATGCCGCGGCGAGGTCTTCGAACAAGGGGCGATACGCCTCGATCGTCTGATGAGCCCACAGCGCTCTGGTGACGGGGAGTGCTTCGAGCGGGCGTCCACTGCCTGACGGATTGAGGCCTGTCGCCTGCGCGACGTGCAATTCCGCCACCCGGATGAGCTGTTCGAGGTCGATGCGGGCCAGCGGATCGACGTTCGGCTCGGACTCGCCCTCGCTCGCGACGGCGATGGCGAACTGGCGCGCGGCTTCCCAGCTGAACGCGCCCTGACCCTGGATCATCTTCATCAGATCCGACAGGAACGGGACGCCGCGGAACGGGTCCTCTGGACCTGAGTCGCTCACACGGGCATGGTAGGCGGATGGTCGTCGACTCCCTCCCGCGGAAAGCGCTGATTTCGACGGCCGCACCGTGGTCGTCACGGGAGCCGCGGGAGCCGTCGGTCGCCGGGTGCTGTCGCGCCTCGAGGAGGATCCTGGCGTCGCCCGCGTCGTCGCGATCGACGTCGCGGAGCTGCGTCCCGGGCTGGCGAAGACCGAGCAACGACGGCTCGACCTCGCCCTCGCCGATGCACCGTCCCTCCTCAAGTCGGCCGACACGCTCGTGCACCTCGCCTTCTCTTCGCGCACCGAGATCAACGAGCCCGAAGCCGCGCGCGTCAACGTCGAGACCACGAGCCGCTTGCTCGACGCGGCGAGCTCGGCAGGCGTGGAGCAGGTCGTCGTCGTGTCGAGCGCGACCGTCTACGGCGCGTGGGCGAACAACCCCGTGCCGCTCACCGAGGACGCGCCGCTGCGCCCGAACCCGGAGTTCGCGTACGCGGTGCACAAGGCGCAAGTCGAACGTCTCGTCGCCGATTGGGCCGACGACCACAGCGACGCCGCGGTCGCGATCCTGCGGCCCACGCTCGCGCTCGCGGAAGACGGCGCGGGCTGGATCACGCGCTGCCTCACTGGCTCGGCGGGCATCCGCGCAGGTGACAACGACCCTCCGATGCAGTTCCTCCACCTCGACGACCTCGCGTCGGCGGTCGAGCACGTGCGCCGCGGCCGGCTGTCGGGCGCGTTCAACGTCGCTCCTGACGGGTGGATCCCGGGTGACACCGCGCGCGCCCTCGTCGCGGACGGGCCGCGCGTGCACCTTCCCGACCGCACCGCGACGCGGCTCGCGGAGATCGGCTGGCGGTTGCGGCTGGGACCGATGCCTCCCGGCCTCGTTCCTTACACCCAGCACCCGTGGGTGGTCGCGAGCGATCGCTTGCGGTCAACCGGTTGGGAGCCTCGGTGGAGCAACGAGGAGGCGTTCGTCGCGGGGCACGCGGGCTCGCCGTGGTCGATGCTCAGCCCGAAGCGCAGGCAAGAGCTCGCGCTCGGCGCTGCGGGTGTCGGCGCCGCAGCGTTCGGCATCGCGACCGGGTTGGTGGTCAGACGCGTGCGCCGCGGTCTGGGGTGAGGATCGCATCGAGCAGCGCAGTGCGCTGCTCGGGCCGCGCGCTCGGAGGATTGTGGAGCAAAGCGACCGGCGACGGAGGAAGCGAAGCGGACGACGGCGCCGTGACGTTACGGCTTCTGGGTGAGCACGACGTTCACGGTGGTCGGCTGGCCGCCTCGCACGTAGGTGACGGCGACGGTCTCGCCGGGCTGGTGGCCTCGGAGGGCGACGACGAGGCCCGACATCGACGTGACGTCGACGTCGCCGATCCGCGTGATCACGTCACCGCTCTGCAGCCCGGCGGTCGCCGCGGGACCTCCGGCGATCACCTCGCGGAGCATCGCACCGCCGTCGGTGCCGTGATCCTGCTCCGCGGTCGTGGCCATGTCGGCGCCGCGCACGCCGAGCCAGACGCGAGCGACCTTGCCGTCGGTGACGAGCTGCTCGGCCACGGTGCGGGCTTGTTCGACCGGGATCGCGAAGCCGAGCCCCTCGGTGCCGGACTGGGTGATCGCCACTGCAGTCGTGATGCCCACGAGCGAGCCGTTCGTGTCGAACAGCCCGCCGCCCGATGATCCGGCTGCGATCGAGGCATCGGTCTGGATCATGCCGGTGAGCGGTTCGGCCCCACCGTGGGTCTGGACCGTGCGATCGAGCGCGCTGATGATGCCGACCGTCGCCGTCGGGCCGCCTTCGAGGCCGAGCGGTGAGCCGATCGCGATCGCTTGCTGGCCGACCTGCAACGTGGCCGCCTGCCCGAGGCGCGCGGTCGGGTAGCCGGTGCCGTCGATCTTCACGACGGCGATGTCGCTCTCGGTGTCGCTGCCGACGAGCGTCCCCTCGTGCTGCGAGCCGTCCGCAAGGATCACGCTGATCACCGACGCGTCGCTCACGACGTGAGCGTTCGTGATCAGGTAGCCGTCATCGCGGAAGAGGACGCCTGAACCGCTCGCCGACCCGACCAGGCCACCGACCTCGATGCGCGCGATCGCGGGTTTCGCCTCGGCCACGACTGACGCCAGCGAGCTCGAGGGGGTCGACACAGTCGACGCGGCCGGGGCGACCGCCTCCCGTTCGACGACGAGGCGCTCGACGATCTTGTGGTCGAGGAGCCCGGCGACGGCCATGACGCCGACCGCCACGCACGCGCCCACGCCCCCGGCGACGAGTGCCACGACCCACGGCGGTCGGCCTGTACGGCCTCCTCGTGGCGTCGTCGACGCCGTTGCGCCGGACCCGCCTACCTCACTCGGATGCCGCCAGAGCCGGTCGCTGGGGGGAAGGGGAGCGCGGAACGACGCAGCTTCGTCGTCCGGCCCCTCTTCCAGATCCACGGCTGGGCAGGTTACCGACGGGCCTTCCCGCCGCGGCCGCGCCCCTGATGCGGTCTCGATGGTGCCGCCTAGCATGATCAAGTGCTCGAACCGCCCAGCGACAGCGACACATGGTTGCTGCTCACCGACCAGGTGCTGTCCGCGGGCGTCGTCTCTGACTGGGCGGTCCGCCCCGACTGCGGTGCCGTCGTGGTCTTCTCGGGCACGGCCCGTGACCATGCGGAGGGTCGGGCCGACGTGCGGCTCCTCGAGTACGAGGCCTATGAGGAGCAGGTCGTGCCGCGGCTCGAGGCCATCGAGGCCGAGGCCCGCCGGCGGTGGCCGACGACCGGGCGCGTCGGGCTGCTCCACCGCACCGGGCCGATCGCGATCGGCGAGACCTCGGTGATCGTCGCCGCGTCAGCTCCCCATCGGGACGAGGCGTTCGAGGCCGCTCGCTTCTGCATCGACACGCTGAAGTCGTCGGTGCCGATCTGGAAGCGCGAGACGTGGGCCGACGGCTCGGCCTGGGGCCTGGACGCCAAGGACCTCGTAGAGGTCCCCGAGAGGGAGCGGTCGTGAGCAGCGTCTTGTTCCTCCTGCTCGCGCTCGGGCTCAGCGCGCTCGGCACTGCGGTGCTGGTGTGGCGCAACCGCCAGCCCAACCGCATCGAGACCGGCATCAACGAGTTCCACCGGGAGATGCGCGCGCTGGCTCCCGAGTCGCGACGGGTCGTGGGGCCGGGAGAAATGCCGCCGCGGCGTGGGTTCGGTCGCCCACCGCGGCCGCCCTCGCCCCCCGAGCCGGGGGAGTAGACGCTGGCTCGCGACCTCGCCATCGACCTCGGCACGGCCAACACCCTCGTCTACGCGAAAGGCCGGGGCATCGTCCTGAACGAGCCCTCGGTCATCGCGCTGAACAGCCAGACGAACGAGGTGCTGGCGATGGGCCACGAGGCGTGGCAGATGATCGGGCGAACGCCGGGCTACATCGTCGCGGTGCGTCCCCTGCGCAAGGGGGCGATCACCGACTTCGACGTGACGCAGCGGATGATCCGCCTCCTGCTCCAACGCGCGGGCGTGAGCCGGTTCAACCGGCCTCGCGTCGTGATCTGCGTCCCGTCGGCGATCACCGAGGTCGAGCGGCGAGCCGTGACCGAGGCGGCGCGCAGAGCGGGCGCCGCCGACGCGCAGCTCATCGAGCAGCCGATGGCCGCCGCGATCGGGGCCGGGCTCCCGATCCACGAGCCGATCGGCAACATGGTCATCGACGTGGGCGGCGGCACCACCGAGACCGCGGTGATCTCGCTCGGCGGCATCGTGGCGATCCAGGCGATCCGGGTCGGGTCGTTCGACATCGACACCGCCATCCAGAACTACGTCCGCCGCGAGTACGGCATCGCCATCGGGGAGCGCACCGCCGAGGAGATCAAGGTCGCGATCGGCTCGGCCTATCCGACGACCGGTGAGCTGCGGGCCGAGGTGCGCGGCCGCGACCTCATGAGTGGCCTCCCGAAGACGGTGATCTTGTCGCCCGAGGAGGTGCGGCAGGCGATCGACGAGCCGGTGTCGGCGATCGTCGAGTCGGTCATCACCTGTCTCAGCAAGGCGCCGCCCGAGCTGTCACACGACTTCCTGACCCATGGGATGTACCTCGTCGGCGGCGGCGGCATGCTGCGCGGCCTCGACCTGCGGATCGAGCGCGAGACGAAGGTTCCGGTGCACCTCGTCGACGCGCCACTCGAGTGCGTCGTGCTCGGCGCGGGCCACTGCATCGAGTCGTACGAATCGCTGAAGGTCATGTTCCTCGAAGCGCGGCGCTGATCAGCTCAGCAGATCCTCGGCGATCTGACGCACCTGCCAGTCGCGGTCCTCGGTCGCTCGGCGCAGCGCCGCGTCGACCTCTGGTCCTTCGAACGCTGCGAGCGCGACGACCGCGCGCCGTCGGACCGCCGGCTTGTCGGTCGTGGCGGCGAGCACCGCGGGGAGGCCGGCCGGATCGCCGATCGAGCCCAGCGCCGCGACGGCTGCCTCCCGGACGAGAGCATCGCTATGCGTCGTGAGGCCGACCAGATGGTGGACCACAGCCTCGGGTTGGCCCGGGCCACGTTCGCCGAGGGCCCATGCCGCGGTCTCGACGACCGTGGAGTCGCGGCGCGTCGTGAGGTCGACGAGATCGACGTCGGGAGTCGGGATCGCGAGCTCCGCGGCCCGTGTGACGACACTGCTGTCGGGATCCTGCAGCGCGACCCGGAGGTCGGCCGCGGTGAGCGCGTCCATGCGTCGGAGCGCGCCGAGCGCCGCGGCTCGGATCGTGGGGGATTCGTCGCTCAGCGCGCCCCGTGCGGTGGCCTCGTCGCCGGTGTGCCCTGCGACGACGACCGCCTGCAGCCGCTCATCCAACCGCTTGGCGCAGGAACAGCAGACCGGCCACGACAGCGATGGCGATGGCGATGGCCAGCAGGGCGCCGATCACGATCGTGGTGATGCCGATCCCGAAGATCGCGCCGATCCGCCGGTACCAGCGCGGCGCTCGGTATGGGGTGCCCGCGACCGCGCGGACTGGGGCGCGCCCGTGTGGTGACGGATCGGGAACCTCGGAGGGGTCAGGGGCGTTCTCCTCCCTGGCGGCGCCCCGTCTTCCAGCGTTCGTGGCAGGCTGACGCCGGTCTCCGAGCACGATGACGGCCAGGGCGGCAACCGCCACCACGACCGCCAGAACGCTGATCATCAAGGTGGACACGCTGAACTCGACTGTACTTCCGACTGATGTCGCTCCCGATCCCGGCGAGAGCGAGCGACCCCGGCGCCGCAGTGGATGGCGCTGGCTCTGGGTGCTGCCCGGCCTCCTCGTGGTGGCCCTCATCGCATCCTTCACCGTGTACCTGCCGTACTACGCGTACACGCCCGGCTCGGCCACCGACACCGAGCACGTCATCAACATCAAGGGTGCCGAGTCGTACCCGGCCAAGGGCGAGATCGACTACACGACCGTCCGCATCAAGCACCTGACCCCGTGGCGGGCGTTCCAGGCGTGGCGCGACCCGGCGATCGACGTCGTGTCCGAGAAGTCCTACCTCGGGAACCTCACGCCATCGGCCAACAAGACGTTCAACCTGCAGCTGATGAACGACTCGAAGCAGGCAGCGGTCTACGTCGCGCTCACCCGGCTCGGGTACAAGATCCCCGTCTCGGGCGGCGGCGCAGTCGTGCGCCAGGTCTCGCCCGATGTGCCCGCCGCGTCGGTGCTGAAGGAAGGCGACGTGATCGTCGCGGTCGACGGCACGCCCGTGCACCTCGACAGCGATCTCGGCCCCATCCTCCAGCCGCACAAGCCCGGCGACGAGGTCACGCTCACGATCGAGCGTCCGACCGGCACCGCCGACCCCACCGCAAAGCCGACCTACGACACGATCACCGAGAAGGTGAAGCTCGCGGCACGTGACGATGGCACCGCGCTGATCGGCATCGCTCCGGGCACGCGCGACGACGTGAAGTTCGACTTCCCTGTGAACGTCGACATCGACTCGGGATCGGTCGGCGGCCCGTCCGCGGGGCTCGCGTTCACGCTCGGCGTGATCGACGCGCTCGACGCCCGGCGAGCTCACCGGCGGCCAGAAGGTCGCGACCACCGGCACGATCAGCCTCGATGGCTCAGTCGGCCCGATCGGCGGCATCAAGCAGAAGGTCGCCACGGTCGAGCGGGCCGGCGTGAAGGTCTTCTTGGTGCCGGCTTCCGAGGCCGACGACGCGCGCGACGCCGTGGGCAAGGGTGACCTCAAGATCGTGCCGGTCGAGAACGTCGACGACGCGCTCGAAGGCGCTCGCTTCGATCGGCGGCAACGGCGGCAGCTTGGTGTCGACCGCGGCGTGAGACGAATCGCTTCGGCGTTCGGTCACCCGGCTCGTAGATTGCTCTGATGGCCTCGGTCGCTGCGTCCCGCCCCCGCGGTGGGGCGCTCGCAGCGATGCGCCACCGCAACTTTGCGATCTTCTGGACGGGCGCGCTCGTCTCGAACATCGGCACCTGGATCCAGACGATCACGGTCCCGTACGTCCTCTACAAGACGACCGACAGCGCCGCGTGGGTCGGGCTCGCGGGCTTCTGCCAGTTCATCCCGGGCGTGCTCATGGGGCCGTGGTCCGGGAGCGATCGCAGACCGGTTCGACCGTCGGCGCGTGCTGATCACGACCCAGACCGCGCTCGCGTTCTGCGCACTCGGCCTGTGGGCGATGTGGCAAGCCGGGGTCCGGAGTCCCGGGGCGCTCGTGGCGGTGGTGTTCGCGACCGGCGTGATCTCGGCGCTCAACATCCCGTCGTGGCAAGCGTTCGTCTCTGAGCTCGTGCCCAAAGAGGATCTGCTGAACGCGGTCACGTTGAATTCGGCGCAGTTCAACGCCGCGCGTGCGATCGGCCCTGCGCTCGGCGGCCTCATCCTCGCCACGCTGGGGCCGTCCTGGGCGTTCTTGCTGAACGCGATCTCCTACACCGCCGTGATCGGTGCGATCTGGCTCGTACGCGTGCCCGTGCGCCACGCGGTTCGCACTGGCCACCGCGTGCTGAGGGACTTCGTCGACGCCTGCCGCTACGTCCGCGGTCACGAAGGCATCCTCATGGCGATCATGCTGGTCTTCGCGGTGGCGTTCCTCGCGAACCCGATGCTGCAGCTGAGCGCGGTGTTCGCCGACAGCGTGTTCGGTGCGGGCGCCGCCGGGCTCGGCCTGCTCACCGCCGCATTCGGCATCGGGGCCGTCGTCGCGACACCACTCGTCTCGTCGTTGAGCGTGACGCTCGGACGGGCGCGGCTCGTCTCGGTGTCGTTCACGTGGCTCGCCTTGAGCGTGACGGCGTTCGGTCTCTCGACCGAGCTCTGGCAAGGCGCGCTCGCGATGTTCGCGACGGGCATCGCCTACCTCGCGCTCATCGCGACGTTGAACACCACGGTGCAGCTGAGCGTGGTCGAGGAGATGCGCGGCCGCGTGCTCGCCGTGTACTTCATGACGTTCACCGCGGGCTATCCCCTGGGCTCGTTGCTGCAGGGCTGGCTCGCGCAGGTGTTCAGCCCTCGGGCCACTGTCGCGACCGCGGGGTTGCTGCTCGTCGCGATCGGCGCCGTGCTGTGGTGGCGGCCCGAGATGCTCCTGAGGATGGAGAGCCACCGCGCCGAGGTCGCGCTCGAGCCTGCTATGCCGTGACCGCGGTGACGAGTGCGGACGCGGGAGCGGGCGCGAGCCGCTTCGACCGGATCGCGGCGTCCTCCTCGCTCAGCAGGCCCGTGAACCCTCGGGCGGCAGCGATGCGTCCCTGGGTGACGATGTAGAGCCAGAACGAGCCCGCGACGACGACCCCGAGCCCGACTCTGAAGAACGTCGGCAGGCCGCTGCCGGTCACGAAGCCCTCGATCGTGCCGGCGACCGCGAACGCGACGATCAGCCCGAGCACGATCACGACCGACCGGCGTCCCTGCTCGGCGAGCGCGTCGCGGCGGCTCTGATCCCCGGGGTCGATGATCGCCCATCCGAGTCTGAGGCCCGCCGCGCCGGCGATGACGACGGCCGAGAGCTCGAGCAGGCCGTGGGGGAGGATCAGCCCCCAGAACTTGGGCGATTGACCCGCGGCCGCGAAGAGACCTGCCGCGACACCGACGTTCGCTCCGTTCGTCACGAGGATGTACGCGGTGACCCCGCACAGCAGGATGCCGGCGGCGAACGCGTAGATCGCGACCTGCACGTTGTTGACGAACACCTCGGACGCGAACTGCGCCGCGGGCTCGGACGAGTAGTACGACTCGAAGTCGTTGTTCACGTACGCCTCGCGGACGGCGGCTGGCGCAGTGGCCTCGACCGCCTTCGGTGAGTGCGCGAGCCAGGTGCCGACGGCGATCGCGGGCAGGAACGTCAGTGCGGCGGCGACGAGCACGAACCAGCGGTCGTGCCACACCGCGGCCGGGAACGAGACGGTGAAGAAGCGGCGGAGTGCCCGCACCGTCCGCGGCCGGGTGCCGTAGATGACGGCGTTCGCGTCGGCGACGAGGCGCGTGAGCCTCGCCGTGAGCGCTGGGTCGTTGAAGTTGCTGCGGGCGACGGACAGGTCGGTCGACGTGCGCTGGTAGAGCGACACGAGGTCATCGAGGTCGGACGCCGACATCGAGCGCGGCTTGCGAGCGCGTCGAGTCAGATCCGCGAGGCGCTTCCACTCGTCGTCATGATCAGCGAGGAACGAGTCGATGTTCACCAGCCCGTTACGGTATCGACGTGGCTGACCGGTGGGGCGCAGCATCACCGCTGCCCGGCATCGTCACTCCTGAAGCGGTCGTGCTCGAGCTGCGGCTCGCGACGCTCGGCTCGCGCGTGCTCGCGATCCTCCTCGACCTCTCGATCCAGCTCGACGGGGTTGGTCCCTGTTGCTGCTCGGTCTCGCGGGAGTGTCGGCAGCGACGTCGGCCTCGCTGCCGGGCTGGGTCGCCGCGGTGATCGTCACGTTCCTCGTCTTCCTCGTGATCTTCGGCTACCCCGCGATTCTCGAGACGGTCTGGAACGGGAAGACGGTCGGCAAGCGCGTGCTCGGCATCCGTGTGGTGACCACCGATGGCGCGCCGATCCGATTTCGGCATGCGGCGATCCGCGCCGCGCTCGAGCTCGTCGACTTCTTCATCCCGCCCGGTGGGCTGGTCGCGTGCATCTCGGTGCTTCTGACTCGGGATGACCAGCGCCTCGGCGACCTCGCGGCGGGCACGTTCGTCGTGCACGAGCGCACCGCGAACCCGAGCGCGGCGCCCGTGTGGTTCCCACCGCCGTGGGGCTACGAGTCGTACGCCGCGACGCTCGACGTGGCGGCACTCGACGCGGAGGACTACGAGCTGGTGCGCTCGTTCCTGTTGCGCGCGAACACGCTCACGCCGGGGGCGCGCATCCAGATCGCGGGTCGGTTGGCACGGCCGATCGGTCGTCTCGTCCACCAGCTGCCTCCACCCGGGATGCCCGACGAGCTGTTCCTCGCGTGCGTCGCGGCCGCGTATCAGCAGCGGAGCCGATCGTTGGCGTCGCCTCTTGCGCCGCCGGGCGTCCCGTCGCCGTCACTGCCCGCGCCGGTGCTCGTGCCCGACGTCGCGCCCACGCCTGCTCCCGATGACGGAGGGTTCGCGCCGCCGCGTTAGGGGTGCGTGCCGCGTACCCTTTCGGGGTGCCGGACCAGCTGACCTACCTCGATCATGCGGCGACGACGCCGATGCGACCCGAGGCGGTCGAGGCGATGCTGCCGTTCCTCACCGAGCAGTTCGGCAACCCGTCGGGCTCGCATCGCGCGGCTCGTGCGAGCGCGCAAGGCGCTCGACGAGTCGCGTGAGATCGCCGCGTCGCTGCTCGGCGTCGACTCGAGCGAAGTCGTGTTCACCGGCGACGGCACCGAGGCCGACAACCTGGCGGTGACCGGTGTGCACGCCGCCCGCGGCGGTGTCGCGGTGTGCTCGGCGATCGAGCACCACGCGGTGCTGCACCCCGTCGAGCACGCGGGTGGGCGCCTCGTGGGTGTCGACGCCAGCGGGACGATCGACCTCGACGCGCTCGGCGGAGGCGCTCGGACGAGTCGGTCTCGATCGTGTCGGTGATGACCGTGAACAACGAGGTCGGCACGATCCAGCCGATCGGCCGCGTCGCCGAGGTGATGGCCGAGCGCGCTCCGGGCGCGGTCTTGCACACCGACGCGATCCAGGCCTTTGCGTGGCTCGACGTCGCCGAGGTGTGCGCGGGTGCGCAGCTCGTGTCGATCAGCGGCCACAAGTTCGGTGGACCCAAGGGCGTCGGCGTGCTCGCGGTCCGCAAGGGAGTCGAGCTCGTGCCGCTCGTGCTCGGTGGTGGCCAGGAGCGCGGCCATCGCAGTGGCACGCAGAACGTCGGCGGGATCGTCGCGCTGGCGACTGCGATGACGCTGGCGAACGACGAGCGCAAGGCGATGGTCGACCGCGTCGCCGCGCTGCGAGATCGGCTCGTCGACGAGCTTCGGGCGCAGGTCGACGGCATCACCGAGACCGTGCCGCGAGACCGCAAGGTCGCGGGCAACGCGCACCTTCTGGTCGACGGGGTCGAGGCCGAGGCGCTGCTCTTCCTCCTCGATCGTCAGGGCGTCTGCGCGTCGGCGGGATCGTCTTGCTCGAGCGGAGCGATGGACCCGTCGCACGTCCTCGCCGCGATGGGCATCTCGCGCGAGCGCGCCGTGGGCGCGGTGCGACTGTCGCTCGGGCCGGCGTCGACCTCCGCGGATGTCGACCGCGCGCTCGAGGTCATCCCCGCGGCGATCGCCCAGCTGCGGAGGTAGCGCGGTGCAGGTGCTGGTCGCCATGTCGGGCGGCGTCGACTCTTCCGTGGCCGCCGCGTTGCTGCTCGAGGCCGGTCACGACGTCGTCGGCGTCACGATGAAGCTGTGGGGAGGCGAGAGCGACCGCGGCTGCTGCTCGGTCAGTGACGTCGACGATGCTCGGCGCGTCGCGCAGCAGCTGGGCATCGACCACGCGGTCTTCAACTTCGGCGACGACTTCCTGCGTGAGGTCGTGACTCCCTACGTCGACGCGCACCGTGACGGGCTCACGCCGAACCCCTGCGTGGAATGCAATCGCCACCTGAAGTTCGACCGGCTGCTCGAGCGCGCCGACCTCCTCGGCTTCGACTGCGTCGCCACCGGTCACCACGCCCAGGTCGATCGTGACCCGTCCGGGCGCGTCCGCCTGCTTCGCGGCGCCGACCGCGGCAAGGACCAGTCGTACGTGCTGCACATGCTCGATCAGCGCGCCCTGCAACGCGTGGTGCTGCCGATCGGTGCGCTCACGAAGCACGAGGTGCGCGAGCGCGCGGACGCGCTCGGCCTTCGCACCGCGGCGAAGCCCGACAGCCAGGACGTGTGCTTCATCACGGCGTCGGGTGGTCGCCGCGACTTCCTGGGAGATCGCATCCCGCTCCATCCCGGGCGTGTCGTCGATGGCGATGGCCGCGTCGTCGGCGAAGTCGATGCGGTCGAGCTCGTGACGGTTGGGCAGCGGCGAGGGCTCGGCGCGCTCGGCCGCGAGCAGCGGTCGTATGCGGTCGCGGTCGACGTCGCGAGCGCGACCGTGGTGGTCGGCAGCGCTGACGACCTCCTCACCGACTCACAGGCGCTCGACGCGATCTCGTTCGTCGGCGCGCCCGCGCACGGGTCGCGGTGCTCGCGCAGTGCAGCGCCCACGGCGAGCCACGCGCAGCGTCGCTCGACGGCACCACGCTCCGTTGGGACCAGCCGCAGCGCCGCGTCGCCCGCGGTCAGAGCATCGCCTTCTACGACCTGACCGACACCGAGCTCCTCGGCGGCGCCACCGCCACCTGACCCCACGAGATTGATGATTGAACGGATCCATAGTCCGCCCAATCATCAATCTGGCGACCGGCGTCAGGTCTGCGAGCGGCCGCGTTCGACGATGGCGATGCGGCGGCGCTCGATCTCCGCCGGATCGAACCCGGCGTCGCGCTGCCAGTCGCCGTGAGTCGTGGCGCTCCACGTCCCATCCGTCGCCGACGGTGCCCGATGTGACCGCGTCGTAGGTCTTGCGGATCTGGCGCACGCCGCGCTGGTCGTTGCCGATGAGATCGGTCGCGAGGCCACGGGTGAACGGCAGCAGCTCTTCGTGCTTCACGACATGGTTGACGAGGCCCCACTGGAACGCTTCGTGCGCGTCGAGGAAGTTGCCGGTGAAGCTCATCTCGCCGGCGCGTCGCACGCCGATCGCTTGCGGCAGGAGAACGGTGAGCCCCCAGCCGGGCATCACGCCGACTCGCGTGTGCGTGTCGCCGAAGAGGGCTCGTTCGGATGCGACGAGGAAGTCGCAGTTGAGCGCGAGCTCGAACCCTCCGGTGATCGCGGGCCCGTTGATCGCACCGATCACCGGCTTCTCCATGAGCGGGAACGGACCGTGCTGTGCGGCATGGGCGTCGCGGCCGTCGGCGTTGCCGGCGCGCAGGTTGCCGCCGGACGATCCGAGCTCCTTGAGGTCGAGGCCCGCGCAGAACGCCGGGTCGGCGCCGGTGAGGATCACCACGTCGACGTCGTCACGTCCGTCGGCATCGCGCAGCAGCTCGGGCAGGAGACCCAGCACCTCGGACGACAGCGCGTTGCGGGCGGCGGGCCGGTTGAGCGTCACCGTCGCGATGCGATCGCTGACTTCGAGCAGCACCGGGCCTTCCGTCACGGCAGCACCTCTTCCTCGTCGGGCGGCAGGAACTCGAGCTTGAGATCGCCGAGGCGCACGAGCGTCGACGCGATCCATCCGCCCATCGCGCTGAAGTGGTCGTCGAGGATCGAGCCGTCGGCGAGCGGCTCCTCGGTCACCTCGTAGGTGCCTTCGTACGACACCTCGATCGCGTACGCGGGCTCTTCGAGCGGGTCGCGGTAGAGCGTCTCGACCGTCGGCCCGAACCGCTCGAGCGGCGCCGAGGTGCCGATGGGCGGGCTCTGCGAGGGCAGGGCCGCCAGCACGAGCTCCGCGTTCGGATGCGCCGCGAGGCGCTGGATGCGCAGGCGGATCTCGATCTCGATGCGGGGCGGGTCGTCGATCTGCTCGTCCTGCAGCCAGAGCCGGTAGGAGGTCTGCGACCACGTCGGCCAGTCGAAGGTGACGACGGCGACCACGCGAGGAGGGGACCCCTCGCCGGGCAGCCCGTACGAGGTCTCCCACGTGACGTCGCCGAGGAGCACGTCGACTTGGAACCGCTCCTCGACGTCCTTCTGTCGTTCGAGGAACGCGGACTCGAGCGTCTCGCGGAGCGCGCCGATGGCGTCGGTGAAGACGTGATCGAGCATGCGCGGCTGAGGCTACCGGGCGCGTGCGAGCCTGGGGCGGTGAGCGGCAACGAGAAGCTCGGCCTGATCATCGTCGCCGCGTCGTTCGTCGTGTTCGTGGTGTGGCTCGTCGCCGCGAGGGCGGTCGTGCGCCATCAACCGGAGATCCATCCCGGCCCGGCCACGATGGACCTCGGGCCCGAGTCGCCGGCGGTCGTCAACCACGTCGTCCACCGCCGCCTCACGGCGAATGCGGTGCCGGCGACGTTGCTCGACCTCGCGGCGCGCGGCTGGGCCGAGGTCTTCGCTCCCGCATCAGGGAGCGACGATGGTGAGGCTGCGGACGGTGCCGCCCGCCGGCGCCGCGCCCCTCACCACCTACGAGACCCAGCTGCTCGACGCGATCCGCAAGGTGGCGGAGAACCAAGACCTCCCGGCCGAGCGGCTCGCGGCCGCGCTGAACCCGTCGACGCCCTGGTTCTGGGCTCGCTTCCGGATGTCGGTCACCCGCGAGTCGAAGCAGCTCGGCTTCGTCGATCGACCGAAGATCGCTCGCATCCTGTTGACGGCCGACATCGCGCCGTTCGTCCTGTGTGCCGGGCTTGCCCTGATCAACCCCGCGCTGCTCGGCCTGGGCATCCCGCTGCTCTTCATCCTCTGGCCGGTCGCGTGGTACCTCGCGATCCGGCGCGCCCCCGATCAGCTGACACCCGCGGGCCGCGAGGTCGCGAGCCGATGGCTCGGCGTCCGCGCGTTCATCGCGGGCACCGGAAGCCTGAGCGACCTCCCGCCCGCGGCGGTGGAGGTGTGGGATCGCTACCTCGCGTACGGCGCCGCGATGGACCTCTCCGAGGTCGCGGTCGAGGGGCTGCTCATGCACTTCCGCACCGACATGAAGGTGAGCGACGTCGTGCACGCGGGCCACAGCCTCATGGACCCGAACTTGCTCGGCGGCGTGATCACCGAGCAGATGGCGCAGGTGCACGCCGACAAGCTGCGCGAGCTCGGGCCCGGCTTCACCGAGTCGACCCCGTTCGGGCCCGACGCGGGTGACTTCTGCGTGCTCGCCGCCTCGACGCAGCGTGGTCTCAGCGCCGGCATCCCGGCTTGGGGCTCGACCTTCCCGCAGTGGGCGCAAGCGCTTGCTCGCCGGGCTGACCTTCTGCGCGACTCCGCTCCTCCGGAGATCGCGGGCGCAGTGTGGGCGCTCTACCACGACCTCTCGCCGCTGCTCGCGGAGCTCTCGCATGCGACCTCGATGCAAGCCATCGCCCCTGCGATGCAGGGCTACGAGCGGGTGCTTTCCTCACCCGCCATGAAGCAGCAGGCCGAGCAGGTCGCGCGCTACCTCAAAGACGAGTGCCACCTGCACATCGACATGCAGCGGTTCAACGGTCCATGAGCGCGACGGGCACGCCGAGCCCGACCGACTCGCGGACTGTGGCGATGCGGCGTCCGGTCTGCACCGCGGCGCGAGCCTCGCTGACGCGATCGGGTCCGAGAGAGGCGAGTGTCGCGTCGAGATCATCCGACAGGAACGTGAGTCCCCAGAACTGAGCCGACTCGTCGCCTCCGCTTCCGGTGGCCACGACTTCGAGGATCACCTCGGCCATGCGGAAGAACGCCTGCTTCACCTCACGCCCGTCTCCCGCCGGCCCTTCGCGGACGCGGCGCAGCTCGAGTCCTTGCTCGGCGAGCGCGTCGATCGTGCGATCGAGGTCGGGCGTGAGCACGACGAGGTGGTCGATCGCGACGACGTGGTTCGGGTGCGCGGTGGCGTCGGGGATGTCGGCCGTCGAGGAGGTCGTCGCGAGGCCGTCGATCACCGATGGCACCGGCGCGCGCAGCGACCACGACGCGATGCCCGGCGGGCTGTCGGCGGAGAGCACGATCGTGACGGTGCCGATGACGACTCGGTTGTCGGCATCCACGTCGAACCCGGCGGCGCGCCAGTGGTCGGGTGATGCGCCCACCACGAGCTCCGCGATGGTGGGCGAGCCGGTCATGCCGATTCGGTCGAGATCAGGCCCAGCTGCCACCACAAGAACGCGAGGACGTCGGCCAGCTCGTCGGCCTGCTTCGCGAGCGGCTTGCCCGCGCCGTGACCGGCTCGATCCTCCTGCCGCAGCAGGATCGGATGCTCGTCGCCGCACGACGTCGCCCACTGCACTGCAGCGGTCATCTTGCGCGCGTGGTTCGGGTCGACGCGTCCGTCGCCCTCGGCCGCGGTGAAGAGCACCGCGGGGTAGCAGGTGCCTTGCACGACATGGTGGTAGGGCGAGTACCCGAGCACCCACTCGAGCTCCTCGGCGACGTCGGGATCGCCGTACTCGGGCGTCCAGAGCTTGCCGATCAGGTGCAGGTGGTAGCGCACCATGTCGAGGAGCGGGACCGCGCAGTGGATGGCGCGCGCGAGATCGGGCCGCTGCGTCATCGCCGCGCCCATCAGCAGCCCGCCGTTCGAGCCTCCGCGGAGCGCGAGCCGGGCTCGTGAGGTGAGCCCCGTCGAGACGAGCCAATCGCCCGCGGCGTGGAAGTCGTCGAACACCTGCTGCTTGTGCTCGCGCATGCCCGCGCGGTGCCAGTCTTCGCCTTCCTCGGCGCCGCCGCGGATGCACGCGTCGGCGAACATGCCTCCGGCTTCCGCGACCGCGATCGCGATCGGCGAGTAGGCGGGCGTGGCTGCGATCGAGAAGCCGCCGTACCCGGTGAGCAGGCACGGCGTGTCGGGGGAGGGCGTGACGTCGGCGCGGCGGACCAGGAACATCGGCACGTCGACGCCGTCGGTCGACGGGTACCTGATCTGCTCGACATGGAAGCGATCCGCGTCGACGGGAGAGGATGAAGTGCCCCACCGCTCGATGCCGTGCGCGGGCGTCCAACGGTGCAGTGTCGCCGGCAGTGCGAACGACTCGAGCTGAAGGAAGGCCTGCGCCTGCGCCTCGTCCGCGTCGAAGCCCGCGAGGGAGACAGGCCCGGGAAGCTCGATCTCGCGCATGTCCGTTCCGTCGAGCGCGTACGAGCGCACCACAGCCAGGGCCGACTTCGTGCCGTGCACGAGCAAGCGATCGCCGGCGAGCTCGACGCCTCCCGAGTCGATCACGACGTCGCTCTCGGGCACGAGCGTCTGCCACGCATCGCTCATGGGCGCGTCGACCGACGCGGTGAAGACGCGGCCGCGGGGTGCGTCGAGGTTGGTCACCCCGATCAGGCGGTCGTCGACGACGCGCACGAACGTCTGCGCCTCGACCCCTTCGATCAGCGTCGTGCGCGTGCCGGTCTCGCGATCGATGAGATGGACGTCGGCACGGCTCCATCCGACGTTGCAGTGCACGGCGAGCCAGCGGCCGTCACGCGACAGCGTGATCGACTGCATCGACTCCTCGATCGGCAGGTCTCCGAAGACGAGCTCGTCGTGGCCGTGGTGGTCACCGACGACGTGCCACCAGACGCGCTCGCCGTACTCCTGGCCCGAGGGATAGCGGGTGTACGCGAACGCGTCGCCCGCTCGGCGTCCACGCGACCGACGACCAGCGCGTGTCGGGGATCGTGTCCGCCAGCAGCTCGCCCGTCTCGACGTCGACGATCCGCAGCGTCGAGCGCTCGTCGCCGCCGAGCGACACTCCGAACGCGACCAGGCGCCCGTCGGGGGAGGGGTAGTACCAGTCGAGCGCGGCGGTGGAGTCCTCGAGCAGCGCGGCCGGATCGATCAGCGTCGTCGCAGCTGCCGCGGGATCGGTCGCCGATCGGACGATCAGCCGGAACTGCGCCTCGCCGCCGCCCCGTTCGAGCGTGAAGACGCGGTCACCGGCGACTCGACACGAGGTCGAGATCGGCGCGGCCAAGAGCTCGACGAAGCGGGCGTGCATCGCGGCCCGGGCCGGCAGAGCCTCGAGGGCGCGACGAGTTCGCTCGTTCTGAGCGGCGACCCAGGCCAGGGTCTCGGGGGAGGCGGCATCTTCGAGCCACCGGTAGGGGTCGGCGACCTCGTGCCCGTGAAGGACGTCGACGGTGTCGCCGCGAGGTGCGACGGGCAGCGGGGTCGAGCTCGGGCAGGTCAGCCTCGGCCGCAGTTGGGCTTCTTGCCGTGGTTCGCCTTGTTCCGCCGCATGCGCGCCTTGCGCTTCTTGGTCTTCTTCGACATAGGGCCGACAGGCTACCGGGTCACTACCGCTGGACTTTCGGCGGCGGCGCCGGAGGCGTCGGCGCGGGCCGGACGCTCGGTCGGTTCTCGGTGATGCGCATGCCGTGCACGGGGTAGAGCTTCGGCACCCGCTGGCCCGGCGTGCGCAGGACCCAGGCCTTGAACGCGGACTCCGACTCCCACACGTCGATCACGCAGATGCCGTCTGCGGTCGGGCTGCAGACGTGGAGCACCAGGCCCGAATCGGGGCCGCCGCGCTGGTCGACCGTCTGCTCGTAGCGGTCGTACGCGTCGAGGAGCTCGGGGATGGTGCCGCGCACCATGACGACGGCCATCACGGCCTCGGTGCTGCCCGCGGTGACCCGGAACGTCTTGGCGAGGCTGTCCGGGATGTGGATGGCCTCTTCCGGGTCGACCGGGTCGGTCGGTGCGGCCAGGGGTGTGGGCGGCGCGAGCGGCTGCCCGTTCACCGCCTTCAGCTTCGGAGAAGGACCAGCGGCCGGAGCCTTGTCCTTCCTCAACTTCATGGCCACATCCTACGAATCGGCCGGTTGTGGGGCGCGATTGAGCGATCAGGCGTGCGAGGCGGCCCAATCGACCAGGTCTTCTGCCGCCATCGTGTTCACGATCGACTCGAGCGGCACCTCGCACTCGGCCGCTCGCTCGCACCCATGGGGCTGCCAGTCGAGCTGTCCGGGGGCATGCGCATCACTGTCGATCGAGAAGCGGCAGCCGAATTCGACGGCGAGCTTGAGGAGCCGGCGAGGCGGATCGAGACGCTCGGGACGGCAGTTGATCTCGACCGCGGTGTCGAACTGCTTGCACGCCATGAAGACGATCTCGGCGTCGAAGGTCGACTCCGGCCGCCCCTTCCCCACGACCTTGCGCCCGGTGCAGTGGCCGAGGATGTCGACGTGCGGGCTCGCCACGGCGAGCACCATGCGCTCGGTCATGGGCTGCCGCTCCATCCGCAGCTTGGAGTGGACGCTCGCGACGACGACGTCGAGTCGGGCGAGCAGGTCGGCATCACAGTCGAGTGCTCCGTCTTCGAGGATGTCGACCTCGATGCCGGTGAGGATCCGGAAAGGCGCGAGCTCGGCGTTCAGCTCGTCGAGCACGTCGAGCTGTTGCAGAAGTCGCTCTCGCGAGAGGCCGTGCGCGACCGTCAGGCGCGCCGAGTGGTCGGTCAGCACCATGTACTCGTGTCCGAGCTCGATCGCGGTGCGGGCCATCTTCTCGATGGGCGCTCCGCCGTCGGACCAGTTCGAGTGGCTGTGGCAGTCGCCGCGGAGCGCGGCGCGGTACGCCGCTCCCTCGCCTGAGAGCGGGATCGTCGTCTCGTCTTCGAGCTTCAGCAGGTAGGACGGCGTCTCGCCCTCCACGGCTTCGGTGATGACGCCCGCCGTGACCGGCCCGATGTGATTGAGGTCGGTGAGCGTGCCCGCCTTCGCTCGTGCCTCGACCTCCGCCGGATCGAGATCGGCGATCGCGTCGCGTGCGTTCGCGAACGCCTTGACGCGGTGCGAGGGTTCGAGCGCGCGGTCGAGCAGGAAGACGATGCGGTCGAGGGCGTCGACAGGATCCACGGCTAGGCGGGCTTCACCGTCAACGGGATCGACGTGCATCCTCGGAGGAGGAAGCTCTGCGTGCCGACGATCTCGCCGCTCGGCTCGAATGCCGACGTCTGCTCGAACAGCACCTCAGCCGTGACGCGGGCCTCGAGGCGAGCGAGTGGCGCACCGAGGCACAGGTGGATGCCGTGCCCGAAGCCGACGTGGTCGGTGGGGTTGCGATCGAGCCGGTAGGTCGCCGCGTCGGGTCCCCACTTCTCCTCGTCGCGGTTCGCGGCGGCGAAGAGCACCAGCAGGCGGGTTCCGGCATCGAGCGCTTGGCCGCCGACCTCGGTCGGGGCGGTGGTGCCGCGGAAGAGGCACTGGACGGGTCCGTCGTAGCGCAGCTGCTCCTCGAACGACGCGGCGATCTTCGTGTGGTCGGCGCGCAGTGCAGCCTCGACGTCGGGTCGCGTCGAGCAGCATCCGCATCCAGTTGCCGAGCAGGTTCGTCGTCGTCTCGTTGCCGGCGATCAGCAGCAAGATGCAGAAGCCGACGAGCTCGTCGACGGTGAGTGGCTCCTCGCCGTCGGAGCCTCTCGTGACGAGCATGCTGACGAGATCGTCCTTCGGATGCTTCGCTCGGTCCTCGATGACCTCGACGAAGAACTCGAACATCTCTTCGGCCGCGACCTTGAAGCGGGCGGGATCGGGGGCGAGGCTGAACGCGGCGACCGCTGCGTCGGACCAATGCTTGAACTGCTCTTTGCGATCGGCGGGGATGCCGAGCATCTCGGCGATGACAGTGACGGGGAGTGGGTATGTCAGGTCGCGGACGAGATCGGCACCGCCGTCGGCACCCTTCTCGATCATCTCGGCGACGAATTGCTCGGCGATCTCGCGGACCCGCGGCTCGTAGTCGTTGATCACCCGCGGCGTGAAACCTCGGTTGACGAGGCGTCGCATGGTCGTGTGGAGGGGAGGGTCGGAGGCGATGAGTGAGCGTCCGAGCCCGCCGGCGTCGATCTTGCGCCCGTCGTCGGAGACCTCCTCGCTGCCGACCATCGCCATCATGTCGCCCATGCCGCGGGCCGACGAGAAGAGGAGCGGCTCGCGGAGCACGCCGGTGACATCCGCGTAGCGACTGACCGCATAGGCGTCGAGCAGCGGCACGTAGGCGAGGCCCGGCTCGGCCCGCAGCCGTGCGTACTCCGCGTGAGGGTCGGCGAGGACGGCGGGGTCGAACACCTCGAACGTGGTCTGGGACGATTCAGTCACGGAGGAATCGTACGGTGCGCGGCCCCTACCCTGATCCGGGTCATGGAGCGCTTCGGCATCGTCGGCCTGCCCAACGCGGGCAAGTCATCCCTCTTCAACGCGTTGACCGGCGGCAACGCGCTGGTCGCAGCGCATCCGTTCTCGACGACCGAGACGAACGTCGGTGTCGCGAAGGTGCCGGACGAACGGCTCGACGCGCTCGCGGCGATGAGCGAGTCGAAGAAGGTCGTCAACGCGACCGCGGAGTTCGTCGACATCGCCGGCATCCAGAAGGGCTCGAACGCCGGCGAGGGGTTGGGCAACAAGTTCCTCGGGGGCATCCGCGAGGTCGACGCGGTGCTCTACGTGCTGCGGTCGTTCGTCGATCCGAACGTCGTCGGCGGCAGCGACCCGCTCGACGATCTCGCGACGCTCGAGCTCGAGCTCGTGCTCGCCGATGCCGCGAGTGCCGAGACGCAGCTCGAACGGCGGCGCAAGGCGGCGAAGTTCGACAAGTCCGTCTCGGGTGAGGTTTTGGTCCTCGAGAAGGCGGTCGGTCTCCTGCAGGCGGCGATGCCGCTCTACCGCGCCGGGCTGTCTGCCGACGAGATCACGGCGCTCCAGCCGTACTTCCTCATCACCGCGAAGCCGGTGCTGGTCGTCGTGAACCTTGGCGAGGACCAGCTCGACGAGGCCGACGCGACAGTCGCGTCGGTGGTCGCGGAGATCGGCGGTGCGGCGGAGGTGCTCGCGGCGTGCGTGCAGCTCGAGGCTGAGACAGCACAGCTCGCTGCGGACGAGCGCGCCGAGCTGCTCGACGGCCTCGGGCTCGGCGAAGGCGCGCTGCCGCGTGTGATCCACGCGGCGTACCACTTGCTCGGCCTGCGCACGTTCCTCACGACCGGCGACAAGGAGAGCCGCGCGTGGACGTTCCGCGCCGGAGCGAAGGCTCCCGAGTGCGCGGGAGTGATCCACAGCGACCTGCAACGCGGGTTCATCCGCGCCGAGGTGATCCGTTGGGACGAGCTGCTGTCGCTCGGCTCGTGGTCGAAGGCGAAGGAGGCGGGCAAGCTCCGCGTCGAGGGCAAGGACTACGAGGTGCAAGACGGCGACACCCTCGAGATCCGCTTCAACGTGTGAGCGCCCTCAGCTCGTGAGGACGACCGCCTTGCGCAGGCGCAGGCACTCCTCGACACGGAACTGCTCGAGGCTGCGACGGTCGCGGTCGGAGTAGAGGCTGGCGGCGTCGGCGAAGGGCACGACTTCGGGCCGGTCGACGTCGTAGGTGTGACCGTCGTGCGTGAGCGTCGCAGCGCCGCGAGCGAGCACGTTCTTCAGCCAGTCCGTGTTCGGCCCGTAGGGCAGCGCGATGAGGAAGCCGTCGTCGACGGGCTCGGCGACGATCGGCGTCTCGTACGGCGTGCCTGTCGTACGACCGACGTGATGGATCACCCCGGTCCGCGAACCGGCCGTGCCCGCCGTCTTCAGCACATAAGGCTTCGTCGCCTTGCTGATGCGACGAACCGCGTTGAGGACGGTGGGTGACTTCGAGCGCATCCCGGCGACGAACACCACGCTGACGGCGCCGACCAACACTGCGAGCCATGCGACGAGCTTGACGATCGCCTTCATCGAGGGCCTCCGATCAGACTTGTGCTCCCGAGTCGCGCTGGGAGCGATGTCGAGGCAATGGCGGCGTGTAAGCGATCGTGTTCTCGTCGACGACGAAGTTCATCCCGTCGTCGATGTCTTCCGGCTCGCTCGATGCCTCGATGATGACGGCCTCGTCGTCCTTCGGCGCTTCGAGGATGTCGCGAACCGCGATCATCGCCCCGGCGAGCATCGCGCCGGCGACGCCCTTGCGCTTCCGGAGGCTCGCACCGTCGTCCGTCACGTTGTCGAGTATGCCCCCGCAGCGGCCATGCTGACACCCGTGGTCGAGGTGCGGACTCCGGTGCTGCAAGGGACCATCGAGCGAAGAGTCCTGGTCGTGTACCGGATCGACCCCGCCGCCGTCCTCGACCTGATCCCCAGCCCCTTCGAGGCCCAGGTGGTGAACGGTCATGCCGTCGGCGCGATCTCACTGACCAAGCTCACAGACGTCCGGCCTCAGGGCTTTCCCGCGTTGCTGGGGGTGAGCGGCGAGCACGCGACGCACCTCTTCGCAGTGAAGTGGACGGACCAGCGCCGTCCCGCGGCCGGCGTCTTCGTCGCCAAGCGGCACACCAGCTCGCGGGTGACGGCGGTGGTCGGCGATCGTCTGTTCCCGGGCGCGTACGAGCGGGCCGACTTCGCAACCGAGGAGCAACCGTCGAAGCTGCACGTGGCGTTTGCCTCTCGACATGGCACGTGTGTGGTCGACGCCTCGGTGCGCACGACATCCGACACCACCGCCGAGGTGAACAGCAGCGAGCTCTTCGCATTCACGGTCGAGGCGTCGCTGCTCTTCCGCAGGGGCGCCGTGGGCTACTCGCTTCGGAGGAAGGGCGGGGTGCTCGACGGCGTCGAGATGCGAACTCGGACCTGGAACATGGAGCACGCCGTCATCGACCACGTGCGATCGTCGTACTTCGACGACCTGACCGTGTTCCCCGCGGGGACTGCAACGGTCGACTCGGCGTTCGTGATGCGCAACCTCGACGCGGACTGGCGCGCCGCGCCGCCGCCGATCAGCAGCAAAGGCGTCTGGCTGCGCTGAACGAGCGCGTGTCGCCGTCGCCGGATGCGAGCCGAACCGCGTCCGGCCCGGTCGGCAATCGTGTCGTCCGACATCGAGCCACGCTACGGCTCAGCTGACGAGTCGCGTCCGGCCCTCCCAGTACGGAGCCCGCAGCTTGAACTTCTGCACCTTGCCCGTCGCGGTGCGAGCGATCGCCTCGCCGAGCTCGATGGACGTGGGGCACTTGTAGTGCGCGAGGAGCGTTCGGCAGTGCGTGACGAGATCTGCCTCGGTCGCCGTCGCGCCTTCCTTGAGCACGACGAGCGCCTTCACCGTCTCACCCCACTTGAGGTCGGGGATGCCGAACACGGCAGCCTCGGCAACCGCGGGGTGCTGGTAGAGCGCGTCCTCGACCTCGATCGACGAGACGTTCTCGCCGCCCGTGATGATGACGTCCTTCTTCCGGTCGGAGATCGTGAGGTACCCCTCGCCGTCGAGCCGCCCGCCGTCGCCGGTGTGGAACCAGTCGCCGGCCATCGCCTTGGCGGTTTCGTCCGGCTGCTGCCAGTAGCCGCGCGAAGACGACGTTCGCGCGGGCGAGCACCTCGCCGTCTTCGTCGACGCGGATCTTGACCCCGATCGCGGGCGCTCCCGCGCGGTTGAGGCGCCGGGCTCGCTGCACCGCGGTCAGCGCGGCCCACTCGGCGCGTCGACGGTTCACGGTGAGCACCGGAGAGGTCTCGGTGAGGCCGTAGAGCTGGATGAGCTCCCATCCGAGCTCGGTCTCGAGGCGCTCGATGGTGCTCGTGGGCGGAGGCGCGCCTCCCACGACCATGCGGACCTTGCCGGGACGCCACGACCCACCGGGGTGGTTCGCCGCGGCGGTCAAGATCAGGTTCACGACCGCGGGTGCGCCGCCCATGAACGTCACGCCATGGCTCTCGACGCGACGGAGGATCTCATGGCCGTCGATCTTGCGCAGGATGACGTGGCGGCCACCCATCCCCGTGATCGCGTAGACCATTCCCCAGCCGTTGCAGTGGAACATCGGCACCGACCACAGGTAGACGTCGCGGTCGTCGACGCCCGTGTGCCATCCCAACGTCATCGCGTTCACATAGAGGTTGCGGTGGGTGAGCTCCACCCCCTTCGGTCGAGCCGTCGTACCGCTCGTGTAGTTGATCGACGCGGTCGCGTCCTCGCCGCCGTGCCAAGGCTCGGGCTCGAGGTCGTACCGCAGCAGCAGGCGATCGCTCTCCTCACCCATCACGAGGCGGATCGGCGCGTGCACGTCGGCGAGCGCCTCGTCGAGCTCCGGGTCGATGAGCAACATCGACGCGCCCGAGTGCTCGACGATGTAGCGCACCTCATCGGCGTTCAGACGGAAGTTGATGGGCACGACCACGCGCCCGTAGCCCGACACCGCGAGCAGGGCGGTCATCATGCGAGCGCTGTTGTGCGAGACGATCGCCACCCGCTCGCCGAACCCGACGCCGAGCGCGTCGAGCCCTGCTGCCATGGCCCGCACGCGGACCGCGACCTCGTGCCAGGTGAGCTCGCCCCAGCTCGGCGCGGGCTGGTTCGGTTCGTCGACGATGCCGATGCGGTCGCCGAAGACGGTCTCGGCGCGATCGAGGAAGTCCAGGATGTTGAAAGGTGTGTTCATGGTGCGAGTGGACAACGCAGGCGGCGGCGTTGACCCGAGCACCGGTTGCTCAACTTCTCGGCGACGCTCGACTGAGTAGGCCGGTACGGTTCGCGCGATGGCCATGCTGCCGTTGCAGTGGCCGCTCGTGGGCCGGCACGACGAGCTCGAGACGTTCTTGGGCTCCCTCGCCGACCCTCGTGCGCACGGTTTCGTGATCCACGGTCCGGCGGGTGTGGGGAAGACCCGGCTGGCGGACCAGTGCCTCGCGCTCGCCGATCAGGAGGGCCGGAACGTCGCGAGGGCCACCGCGACCGAGGGAGCACGCGACATGCCGCTCGGCGCCCTCGCGCACACGCTGCCGCCCGACATCGCGGACGAGCGCGACCTCGTCGCCGTTGTCGCCGCGGTGCGTCCCGTGGTGCGCGACCTCGCGACGACGGGCCCGATGGTGCTGTTCGTGGACGACCTGCACCTCCTCGACCCCACGTCCGCGGCGCTCGTCGCGCAGCTCGTCGACGCCGACCTGGTCTTCCTGGTCGCGACCGTCCGCACCCCGGAGCCGGTCCCGCCGGCACTCGAGTCGCTGTGGCATCGCGCGCGTGTGCGCCGAATCGACCTCGTCGACCTCGATCGCGCCGCGGTCGACACGCTCCTCCATCTCGTCCTCGGCGGACCGGTCGAGGCGAGCACCTCGTCCGACATCTGGACGTCGAGCGACGGCAACGTGCTGTTCGTCCGCGAGCTCGTGCTCGGAGCGCTCGACAGCGGGCGTCTCACCGATCAGCGGGGGGTGTGGCGTCTCACCGGTCCCCTCGTCACGACGCCGAGATTGCGCGAGCTCGTCGGTGCGCGGCTCGCCTCGCTCGACGCCGACGCTCGTGACGCGATCGAGAAGCTGGCGGTGTGGGAGCCGACGGGCCTCGCCGTGCTCGAGGCCGGGGCGACTCGAGAGGCGCTCGAAGCGCTCGACCGCTCGGGCTTGATCGTGGTGCGCGCAGACGGACGGCGCCAGCAGGTCACGCTCGCGCACCCGCTCCACGGCGAGATCCTCCGAGCCGCGATGCCGGTGCTCACCCGGCGACGCCTGCTGCTCGAGCACGCAGATCGCGTCGACGCCCTGGGCAGCCGGCGCCGAGAGGATGCGATCCGTGTCGCCACAGCGCGGCTCGAGGCCACGGGGACGGCTGACTCCGCCCTGCTGCTCAAAGCCGCCCGCCTCGCTCGGTACGGACACGACTTCGCTCAGGTGCAGCGCCTCGCGGAGGCGGCGGCGCTCGAGGGCATCACTCCCGAGGTCGGGCTGCTTCTCGGTGAGGCGCTGCACGAGCTCGGGCGCTTCGACGAGGCCGAGCGGGTGCTGGAGGCCGCGGAGGCGTCGGCGGCGGAGGACGACCCCTTGCTCGTGCCGATCGTCGAGCTGCACACCCGCAACCTCATGTGGGGCCTGTCGTTGCCCGACGAGGCGCTCGCTCACAACCGCGCGATGCGGGAGCAGCTGCGCGCGCACCCCGCGGGTGACGAGCTCGCGCTCAACGAAGCCATGCTGCTGACGTACTCGGGCCGCCCGCTCGAGATCCTGCGTGTGCTCGAGGCCGCGCCGGACTCGATCGATGCACGCGCTCGGGCGCTCCGGGCCCACGCAGAGCTCCCTGCGCTCGTCGCGATCGGCCGGTGCGAGACCGCTGCCGCGGGTGCGGCTCAGGCCTTCGCTGCCCAACGCGAGCTGCCGGAACAGATTGCGATCCCCACGCCCGAGGTGCACCTCATCACGAGGATGTACGCGCTCGCGGAGAGCGGCCATCTCGCCGATGCCACCGCTCTCGCGACCGCCGCGTACGAGGCGACGCCGCCCTCCGCTCCACCCGACGCTTTCGTGTGGCTCGCACAGCAGCGGGGAAGGTGCGCACTGCTGACAGGGCAGGTCGAGACCGCGTGCCGCTGGCTCGGCGAGGCTGCGGCGAGGTGCGAGACGCACGCGCTGCAGGGACCACGGCGGCTCGTGCTTTCGGAGCTCGCGGCCGCGGCGGCATGCGCGGGCGACGAGGAGACGTCGGTGCGCGCGGCTCGTGAAGCCGCGGCTCTCCCGCCGTTCGGCTTTGCGCTGTCCGAACAGCACCTCGGTGCGGGGTGGGCACGCGTCGCCGCGGGCGATCTGCCGGGCGCTCGAGCCGCACTCCGGGAAGCAGCCGACATCGCTCGATCGACCGGGTACCGCTCGTCGGAGGCGTGGCTGCTGCACGACATCGCCCGTCTCGGCGACTTCGCCGGCGTCGTCGATCGCCTCGGCGAGCTCGCGTCGCTCTGTGAGGGCGACCTCGTGCCCGCCTACGCGGCCCACGCGGAAGCGCTCGCCGCGGGGAGTGCGGGCGGGTTGACGGCGGTCGCGGACCGGTTCGAAGCGATCGGCGCGCTGCTGCTCGCGGCGGAGGCGTGTGCGGAGGCCGCGCAGGCGCTGCAGCGAGCAGGAGACCGCCGGGCGTCAGCGGCGATGAGCGTGCGCGCCTCCGCGTTCGCGGACTCTTGCGAGGGAGCGCGCACGCCGGCGCTCGCCATCCCGGTGATGGTCACACCACTCACGAGCCGTGAGCGCGACATCGCCTCGCTGGCTGCTCAAGGGGCTTCGAGCAAGGACATCGCAGACCAGCTGTTTCTGTCCGTGCGCACGGTGAACAACCACCTGCAGAACGTGTACTCGAAGCTCGGAGTCGGAAGCCGGCGCGAGCTCGCGACTGCGCTCGCCGACGTCATCGAGAGTCGCTCGTCCGAGCCTCGTTGAGCGCGCCGAGCATCATCGTCTCGGCCACGAGGTTGTAAGCGAGCCGCCAGGCTTCGTCGACCTCTGGCGTCCACTTCTCGCCGATGGCCTGGCGCAGGCTCGCCATGAGCGCTTCCCCCATCACCTTGTAGTGAGCAGCGCGCACGCCGTATCCGCGATGGCGGGCGCCGAGCGTGCGCACGCGAGGGCCGAACTCATCGAGCGTGCGGATCGAGTGGACGATCTCCTCGAGCTCGGCCGCGAACCGATCGCGCTGCGCGCCGGGGTCGCTCACGAACATCGGGAGCAACGACGGATCGGCCGCGAAGGCCATCCGGTAGAAGTCGGCAGACAGCGCCTCGAGGTCGAGGCCGGCGAAGGTGTCCTCGACCGCAGCGATCTGGGCAGGGGTCATGGCCTCACTGTGACCCCGAGCACGCGAGGCGCGCCTGAGCAATTGGTGCTCAACCCTCCTTTGCTCTGCCGAGGTTGAGCAACCCGTGCTCAGGACGGTCGGCGGCCGCAGAGCGCATCGTCGGTCCATGAACACGAACCGCGAATCGCAAACGCAGCCGAGCACGGTCGCAGTGGTCACCGGTGGCGGTCGCGGCATCGGCCGCATGGTGGCCGTCGAGCTCGCGAAGGAGGGCATCGCCGTCGGGGTGATCGCCCGCTCCGAAGCCGAGCTGGCCGAGACCGCAACGATGATCTTCCGCGCCGGCGGTGTCGCTTGGGCGGCGAAGGCCGACGTCACCGATGCCTCTGAACTTCGCAAGGCCGTCGGCGTGATCCGTCGGGCGCTCGGCCCGATCGACCTCCTCGTCAACAACGCGGGAGTCGTCGGCCCGATCGGCCCGCTGTGGGAGATCGACCCGGACGACTGGTGGACGACGTTCGACATCAACCTTCGCGGCATGGTCCTCGCGTCCCAGCTCGTGCTCCCCGAGATGGTCGCGATGCAGCGAGGCCGGATCGTCAACATGTCGAGCCAGGCCGGCGTGCATCGCTGGCCGCTCGTCTCGGCGTACTCGGTGTCGAAGGCCGCGGCAGCCAAGCTCAGCGAGAACCTGGCCCACGAGACGCGCCGTCACGGCATCTCCGTCTTCAGCGTCCATCCGGGGCTGCTGTCCGTCGGGATGGGCGAGACCATGCACGACTTCGTGCCGGCGACCCCGTACGAGGCCCACGTCCGAGCCTGGACGCTCAACGAGCTGGCGAAGCGCGACGCGGACGACCCCGACGACGCGGTGCGCCTCATCGCCCGGCTCGCTCGCGGCGACGGCGACGTGCTCAGCGGTCGCCACCTCTCGGTGCGCGACGACCTCGACGCGCTGCTCGAGCACCACGACGAGGTCAGCGACCGCGACCTCTACGTCCTCAGACCCGAACGGCTCGACCGAGCCGCCCAAACAACAAGGAGATCAGCATGACGAACGTACGCAACCCTCGCCGTCCCACGTCCCCCGCGTACTTCCTCGGACGTCCCGCGGCGACCTGGGTCATCGCCCAGCGCCGCAACGGTGCCCGCCCATCACGCGGCGACAGCGACGTCGCTCGGAGCTGACGGCGGAGGCGCCGTCGAGGGCAGTCGCTTCTCGATCCCGAGGAACGCCAAGCCCACGAGGATGAACAGCACGCCCAACCCCATGACGAGTGCAGCGACCCCGAACGCCACGACCGATGTGAACAGCGACGCTTGCAAGAACGACGCGGTGAGCACGGTCTGGCGGTTGGGTCGTCCTGTGGCAGCTCCGCATAGGTCTTTCCGCCGCCGATCTCCTCCGCGTGGCCCTTGATGGCTCGCTCAGCGACTGCTGCGCTCGAGCATCGACAAAGTCTTGCGCTCCTCAGTGGTGAGCTGCCGAGATCCGCGTGCGGACGCGTCGGCCCATCGACGCTGCAACGACCCGTCGAGGTACGTGTCGATCACCGCAGGGTGGACGTAGCTCCTCCGACAGACAGCGGGGGTGTTGTTGAGCTCGCCCGCGACGACCTTGAGCATCGCCGACACGCTCGCCTTGCCGTCGCGCATCGACTGCGGCGGAGGTGCTGCAGCGAGCACGGCCGCGGCGTAGACCGTGGCGTGCCCGTGGCGGCGGATGCCCGGCTCGTCGTCGACTCCGAAGCGCAATCCCGATGGTGCGGAGCCGTCCACGTCGCTCCCGGTACCCCGACGCGCCGGCGTTCAAGCACGCGGGGCTTCGAGCGTGGCTACCGTCCGGCCATGATCGAGATGCTCGCCTGGGGGTTCGGCCTGATCGAGGGGCCGCGGCCCGACTCCGAAGGCAACCTGTTCTTCAGCGACGTGACGCGGGGTGGCGTGCATCGACTCGCTCCCGACGGCTCCGTGACGATCGCGGTGCCGAAGCGTCGTGGTGTGGGGGGCATCGCCCTGCACGCGGACGGCGGCCTCGTGATGTCGGGTCGCAACATCTGCCACACCCGCGACGGCGAGACGCGCATCATCTTCGAGGTGCCCGACGTCGGTGGGTTCAACGACCTGTTCACCGACGCGGCGGGCCGCGTCTATGTCGGCTCGCTCCGCGACGATCCGTTCAGCGTCGGCGGTGACCGCAAGGCGGGCGAGGCGTATCGCATCGACCTCGATGGCACGGCAACGCAGATCTACGGCGACGTCGGGTTGGCGAACGGCATCGGCTTCTCGCCCGACGGAAAGCGGATCTATCACTCCGACTCCGCGATCCAGTCGATCTTCGTGCACGCGATCGACGAACACGGCGAGATCGACCCGGGAAGCCGGGAAGTCTTCGCTCGGGTCAAGGGGGGCGTGCCCGACGGCCTCGCGGTCGACACCGAAGGCGGCGTGTGGGTCGCGGTCTTCGGTGGCAGTCGCGTCGACCGCTACGCGCCTGACGGCTCGCTCGATCGTTCGATCGAGGTGCCGGCCGAGTCCGTGACGAGCCTCGTGTTCTTCGGACCTCAGCTCGGTGACCTGATCGTCGTCACCGCGGACAACTCGCTGCATCCCGAGCGCGAGGGCACCGTGCTCTTGGTGCCCGCGGACGAAGTCGGCGCGCGCGGCCTGCCCGCGCCGCTCGCCCGCGTCTGACGCCTGATCACCAGCACACGCCCGCTGCGCGGCGCGGCGGGCTGGAACGCCGCTCGAGGCAGCGCGCGGCCCGCGTGCGCGTCGAAGACCTCACGCCATCGCCGCGCGCCGGGCGCGTCCGGGCCTTCCCATCGGCGCACGGCCCAGTCCTGGAGCACGAGGTGTGCGGACACGAGGCGGCTGCCGCGCTGCACGAGCCGCGTGACGAGCGCGTTCGTGATGCCGAACGGCGGGTTCGCGACGACGTGGAAGTCGCGACGAGGGAGACGGAGGTCTGCCGCGTCGGCCTGCACCACCACCACGTCGGCGCCGAATTCTGCTCGGAGCTGCGCGGCTCGCCGCGGGTGGAGCTCGACGGCGATGACGCGCGCGCCGAGCTCGACGAGCGGCCGCGTCGAGCGCGCCTGAGCCTGCGCCGATGTCGACGACGAGATCGCCCGGCCGGAGCCCGGCGTCAGCGACGAGCTGCTGCGCCCAACGGGGATCGAGCTGATGCCATCCCCAGGTGCGCCGTGGCATGGCCACGGCGACGGACGACCATCACGAAGTTCACGACCCCACCCTCCCAGGTTCTCGCGTCGGCCGGGCCGCCGAAATTTGGCGCGGTCGCGCGCGAGAAGGCAGGGGTGGTGAAACTGGCGTCGTGGACGTCGACGCGGTCGCCGCGGGGCTCGGGCTCGACTCGGCCTACGCGCCTTGGCTCCGGGCCCTCGACGCGGTCGAGCCGCAGGCGTCGTTCGCGCTCCCGAGCCGCGGTCAGGCCGAGGCGTTGCTGGTCCGGCTCGCCGTGCCCGACGATGACCTCGAGGCGGTGCTCTCGGTGTGGCCCGAACCCGATCGCGACGTCGAGCTCTGGTGGCTGCTCGAGCGCTGTCATGCGCGTCTCGTGGCGTCGGTGGGCGACGGCGACGCGTTCATCGACTGCCCGTCGCTCCCGCGCGAGCTCGACCTCGAGGGCCGCTGCTTCTGGGTGTTCGCCTACGCGTCGATGGTCGAGGTCACCCGCGCGTTCCACGTCGCGCGCGTGGAGTCCCGGACGCCATCTCTTGGGCGACGCTCGCCGATCTGGGCCAGCAGATGGTCATCCACCGGAAGCGCCGCGGCACGACGGGCCTCGACCTCCAGTGGTGGCTCGTCCCGCATTTCCTGGGTGCGCTCTACGCGCTCGGCCGCTTGCAGTTCCACCTGTACCACCTGCGCGTCGGGATCGCCGGGCCCGCGTTCTGGCCCGACACGGACGAGCCCGGCTTCCGGAAGGGCGACGCGACGCTCGGCGTGCACATCCCCGCGACCGGTCCGCTCGTGCCGAGTGAGTGTGATGCGTCGTTCGACCTCGCGCGGTCGTTCGTGGAGCGCCACTTCCCCGAGCACGACTTCCGCGTCGCGACCTGCACGTCGTGGCTTCTCGACGAGCAGCTCGCCGACTACCTGCCCGCCGACTCGAACATCGTGCGGTTCCAACGCCGCTTCACCGTGGTCGACGGCGCGGCCGACGATGGTCGCGACATCCTGCGCTTCGTCTTCGATCGCGTGCCGAAGTCGATCGACGACCTTCCGCAGCGCACGACGCTCGAGCGCGCCATCATCGAGCACCTCCGAGGTGGAGGTCGATGGCGCACCCGCACCGGTTGGCTCGTGCCCTAGAGGATGGCCACGGGCTCCGAGTAGGGGAGGTCGACGTGCTGCGCGTAGTCGGCATCGCGTGCGAGCGACGCGATCGCTTCGCCGGTGTCGACACCCGGCAGCAGCGGCGGAAGCAGCGGGTCGTGATGGCAGAACAGCACCTTCTGCGGCTTCAGCAGCTCGACCTGACCGATGAGGAACTGCGCGAGCGAGCCTTGATGGGGCTCGCCGTCGACGTTGGGCCGCCGGCGAGCGCGATGAGGGCGACGTCGGGACGGAGGTCGCTGAGGATGCCGGTCCAGTAGCCCGAGCTGGCGTTCACCAAGATCGAGCCGTCGGGCGTCTCGACCAGGTAGTTCAGCTGGCCGCCATCGACGCGCGAGCTGTGGCCATCGGTCGAGAGCAGGTAGGTCGCGAGGTCCGGCGCGATCGACGGCATCGACTCGAAGATCGCCGCGACGCGCGCAGTGCGCTCCTGGTGGCTGACGCCGAGGTCGCCGATGCACTCGGCACCCGAGTCAGGGTTCGAACGAGCGAAGAGGCACGAGTGCAGTGACGGGAACACCCGCACTCGCACGTCGTGGCCGCAGTCGATCGTCTCTCCGCCCGAGACGGGAAGCAGCTGCGCCCCCGCCACGCCGTTGTCGCGGAGGACGCGCGTCGTCTCGAACGAGCCGACGATGGTCGCTCCTGCGTTCGTTGCGATCGTGTCCGCGCCGAGCATGTGGTCGTAGTGCGCGTGGCTGATGAACGCGAAGTCGGCGGAGTCGACCTCGCTCGACGTGAGCCCGACGTCGGGGATCGACGGGGGGCGGTCGAGGTAAGTGTCGAAGAACAGCGTGAGGCCGGCAACGCGGACGCGAAACGTCGTGCAGCCGAACCACTCGAGCGTCAGTGGCTGAGCCATCAGAGGCGGCGGAGGGCCGCGGCGAGCCGGGCGATGTCGTCGTCGCTCGTGACGTAGTGCGGCGACACCCGGACCGACGGAAGGACGTCGCGGCGCACCTGCGCGTCGCGCGGCGTGCCGACCGGCGTGTTCACCCACACGTTCACACCGTCGGCCGCGAGGCGGGCGCGGATCGCGACGGGGTCGAGCGAGGCATGCACGAACGACACGATGCCGCGGCTGTCGCGGCCCGCCGAGAGCTTCACGCCGTCGGTGCCTTCGAGCAGCGCGGCGACCTCGAGGCTGCGTTCGGCGACGGCTTCGGCGATCACGTCGAGCCCGATCTGGATCGCGTAGCGAACGGCGACACCGAGCCCGAGGCGCACCGCGATCGCGTTCTCGTACTGCTCGAACCGACGCAGCCCTGAGGCGAGCACGAACCGACCGGTGCCCTCGTCGATCTCGGTGCCGAACGCCGGCGTCAGGGGCACGAGCTGATCGGCCAGCGCGCGTCGCACATAGAGCAGTCCCGTGCCACGCGGCCCGCGCAGGAACTTCCGCCCCGGCAGCGAACGCGACGTCGCATCCGATCGCTTCGACGTCGACGGGCATCTGGCCCACTGTCTGAGCGACGTCGAGCGCGTAGATCGCGCCGGTCGGCCGCACGAGCCTCCCGATCTCGGCCGCGTCAGTGACGGTGCCGACGTGGGTCGGCATGTGGGTCACGAGCACGAGGCGCACACGGTCATCCAACGCGGCCGCGAGGGCCGCGGGATCGACTCTCCCGTCGGGCAAGGCGCCGACCTCGATCAGCCTCGACGCCGTGCGCCTGGGCGAGCCGCCGCAGCGATGCGTGCATCGTGTTGTACGCGAACTGGTCGACGAGGATGCGGTCGCGCTCGGACCAGCGGAACGACTCGGCCATCGCCCACAACGCCCACTCCCATGAAGCCGTTGCGCTCTCGGTCCCCGTGCACTCCGCCGCGCTCGCGTTGAGCAGCCTCGCGATGCTGTCGGAGACTGCAGCGAGCTCGGGCTCGATGGTCTCGGCGGCCTCGTAGCCGCCGATCTGGGCCTCGAGCTCGAGGTGCTCTTGCATGCGAGCGAAGGCGGGCGCCGGCGTGAGCGACATGCCGGCGTGGTTGAAGTGGGCTCGGAGCGGTCGGATGTCTCCCTGCACTCGCTTCAGCACATCGGGTGCCAGCGGCATCACTCGGCCCGGTGCACGAGAGCGGGCGAGAACGCCGGAAGGCACACCGACACGTACTCGGTCGCGCTGTCCGGGGTCGAGTACTTCACCCGTTCGCCCGCGGGAACGTGGACGGATTGGCCTTCACCGACGGTCATCGTTCCGCCCTCGTGCTCGACGTGGAGCGTGCCCCGCAACACGACTGTCCACTCGTCGAACTCGGGCTCCTGAGCGGGCTCTGACCAGCCCTGCGGGCTCCGCATGATCGCGATGCTGACTCGGCCCTCTCGGGTCGAGACCAGGCCGACGTGCTCGTCGATCAGCTTCGTCGGTGTGCCCGCGGCCTCGATGCGCACGGGCTGGGGAAGGAGGTTCGGCATCGGCGCATCTTTCCTCACTCGCGGCAGCGATAACTTCGCCGGCATGGGGAGCGCGATGGGCGTCCCGTTCCATCGGGTCTCGGTTCGCCTCGACGAGCCCGCGCTCAGCGACGTCGGCGCGCACACCGACCGCGCGCTCGGCTCGTGCGGCGTGGTGCTCGAGCCCGGCTCCGAGGTCGCCATCGCGCTCGGGTCGAGAGGCATCGTCGACCTGCAGCTCGTCGTACGACGCGTCATCGACTGGGTGCGCACCCAAGGCGCCAAGCCCTTCGTGGTGTCGGCGATGGGAAGCCACGGCGGCGCAACCACCGAGGGCCAACGCGAGGTGCTGGCGTCGTACGGGCTCGACGAGGAGCACCTCGGATGTCCGGTGCGCCCGAGCATGGATGTGGTGGAGCTGGCCGCGGAGGTCGGCGGGATGAAGGTCGTGACCGACGCGGAGGCGTCGAAGGCATCGGCCACGATCGTCGTGAACCGCGTGAAGCCCCACACTGACTTTCACGGCCCTTACGAGAGCGGTCTCATGAAGATGGTCGCGATCGGCCTCGGCAACCGCGTGCAGGCGGAGCGCATCCACGCCTACGGCGCGGCCGGGTTGCGCGCGCTCGTCCCCGAGATCGGCATGCAAGTGCTCGCGCACGGCAACGTCGTGCTCGGTGTGGCCATCGTCGAGAACGCGCTCGAACAGGTGATGGCGGTCGAGGCCGTGCCGGCTGCGCGGATCCCCGACGGTCGAGCCTGACCTGCTCGCGCTCGCGCGGGCCCACATGCCCCGCCTCCCGATCGACGACCTCGACGTGCTGCTCGTCGACCAGATGGGGAAGGACATCAGCGGCGTCGGCATGGACACCAACGTGATCGGCCGCACGATGATCCTCGGCGAGGCGGATCCCGAGACGCCGCGCATCCGGATGATCGGGTGCCACCGCCTCACGCCCGCCTCCCACGGCAACGCGTGCGGCATGGGGCTCGCTGACGTCGTTCCGCGCGCGTTCGCCGACGCGATCGATCACGAGGTCACCCGCACCAACATCGTCACCTCGGGCTTCTTGCTCCGCGGCAAGCTGCCGCTCGTCGCCGACGACGATCGTCACGTGTGGGAGCTCTGCGTGCGGGGAGCTGGCGTGGTCGACGTCGCCGCGGTGCGGGCGGCCCGCATCGTCGACACGTTGCACTGCTCCGAGCTGTGGGTCACCGACGCTGTGTGTCGCGAGCTCGGGGGTCGCGACGACATCACGGTCGGCGGGACTGCACTCGCGCTCCACGGCGAAGATGGCGACCTGCTGCCATTCGACGCGGCGTGAAGCCGCTTCGTCGGTCATCGCCGACGACCGCACCGGCGCGATGGAGACCGCGGGCGCGTGCGCGGACCTCGGGTGCAGCACGATCGTGGTGCCGTTCGGCGTGGCGTCGAGCCATCCGGCGCAGCAGTGCATCGGTCGTCGACCTCGCCTCACGTCACCTCCCGCCGAGCGACGCGCCGCGCTCGAGCGGCATCGGCGCCGGCGCACGCGCTCCACAAGATCGACTCGACGCTGCGAGGCAGCTGGGCCCACGAGGTCGTCGGCCGCCAGCAGGCGCACTGCCGTCTCGGTGCTGGTGGTGCCCGCGTTCCCGGCCGCGGGGCGCATCTGTGTGGACGGCGTCGTGATGTCGACGGGGTGCCGGTCGCCGAGCGGCGCCGCCGCGACCGACGCTCGACAGTCCCGTGCGCTCGAGCCGACCCGCCGACCACCTCTGCGACGCGGGGCCGTCAGCGGTCGACGCCGTCACGCCGTCCACCGTGGCCGAGGTGGCTCGAGACGCCCGCGGCGTCGGTTGCGCGGTGTGCGACGCGGCGCACCGACGAAGACCTCGAGGTGATCGCCGACGCTTGGTCCGCGGACTCCGACGTCGTGCTCGCGGGCACGGCCGCGGTCGATCGCCGCAGCCGCCAACGCGGCGCTGCAGCCCGCCGCGCCTCCGCCCGCGCAGCCAGCGTGCGACCCGCCGGCGCTCGTGGTGTGTGGGAGCCTGCACCCGATGGCGCTCGCGCAAGCAGCTGCGGCCGAGGCAGCAGGCATCACGGTGCTGCGGCCGTCGTCGACCGAGCGCGACGACCCCGAGGCGATCGCCAGCGGCGCTCGGTGACACGGCGCTCGCGAAGCGATCGAGTCCGGCCGCTTCGCCACCGTCGTCGTCGTGGGAGGCGACACCGCGGCTGCGGTGCTCGGAGATCGCGTCGTGCTCGTCGGCGGCACTGTCGCTCCCGGCGTCGCGTGGTGCCGCGCGTGGGGTGACGACGGACCTTTGCTCCTCACGAAGCCCGGCGGCTTCGGCACCCCGTCGACCATCGTCGACCTCGTCAGCGGAGCCCAACCGTGAGCGCCGCCCCGCCGATGGCCATCACGATGGGTGACGCCTCCGGGGTCGGGCCCGAGATCGTGTTGCGCACGGCGGCCGCGGGCGGTCTCGGCGATCGCGTCGTCGTGTACGGCGACGCGAGCATCCTCTTCTCGGGGCAACGGCTCTTGGGCACGTCCGTGCCCATCCGAGCGATCGAGATGCCGGGCGACCTCGTGCCCGGAGACCTCAACGTCATCGACCTCCGCATGTTGCGACCGACCCAGCACCGACCCGGCGAGCTCAGCGCCGAAGCCGGAGCTGCGGCGCGCGCGTACGTCGAGCGAGCGACGATCGACGCGCTCAACGGACGCGTCGCGGGGCTCGTCACCATGCCGATGAACAAGGAGGCCACGCAGCTCTCCGACCCCCGGTTCGTCGGGCACACCGAGATGATCGCCGAGCTGTGCGGTGCGCCCCGCGTGACGATGATGCTCACGAACGGCTCGATCGCCGTGACCCACGTCAGCACGCACTGCGCGTTGCGCGAGGCGATCGACCGGGTGCGGGCCGACCGTGTGCTCGACGTCATCGAGCTCACCAACGCGGCGCTCTCTCGGTTCCTGGCGCAGCCGCGCGTCGCGGTCTGCGGCTTGAACCCACACGCGGGCGAGCACGGGCTCTTCGGGTCCGAGGATGCGGAGCACATCGCGCCGGCGATCGCCGCGGCACGCGACGAGGGGATCGACGCGTCGGGGCCGCATCCCGCCGACACCGTCTTCTTCGAAGCGGTGCACCAAGGGCGCTACGACGCGATCGTGTGCATGTATCACGATCAAGGTCACGCGCCGATGAAGCTCCTCGCGTTCGAGGAAGGAGTGAACGTGACGCTCGGTCTGCCGATCGTGCGCACGTCCGTCGACCACGGCACGGCGTTCGACATCGCGTGGAAGGGCACCGCGTTCACCGACTCGCTTCTCCACGCGCTGGCGTACGCACGCCGGCTCACCGGAACCTGACGGTCAGTCGTCGTCGAGGGTGACGACCCGATCGGCGGCATCCACGAGCATCTCCTCGTGGGTCGCGACCAGCACGCCGCCGCCGACCTCGGCGCGAAGCCGCAGCACCTCGACGACTCTTCGCGCACTCGCAGCGTCCTGATGGCTCGTGGGCTCGTCCGCGAGGAGGAGCTTGGGCTCGACGACGACGGCGCGGGCGAGCGCGGTCCGCTGCCGTTGCCCGAGCGAGGTCTCGCCGGGGGGACGCCCTGCGAGCTCGGTGAGCAGCAACGACTCGAGCACCTCGTTCGCTCGCTCGGTCGCGGCCTCCCCCGTGATGCCGCAACTCCGAAGCGCGATCTCGACGTTCTCGCGCGCGGAGAGCTCGCCCATCAGCGCGAGCACCTGGGGCACGACGGCGACCTGATCCCAGGCCGTGACGTCGCATCCCTCGAACGGCGGACCCCAGGTCACCGCACCGCGGTCCGGCTCGCACCAGCCCGCGAGGATCGACAGCAGCGTGCTCTTCCCCGTCCCTGACCGTCCTCGCACCACGACGAGCTCGTGCTCGCGGACCTCGAAGGTGAGCGCACGCAGGCCTGACGTCGCGTCCCAATGCTTCTCGACCGCGTCGACGACGACCAGAGTGCTCATGCGACGCGCGCTCCGTGATCGAGACGGATCACCGTGTCGGCGACATCGATGACGTGGTGGTCATGCGTGGCCACGATCATCGTGACACCGCGATCAGCGAGCGCCCGCAGTGCCTCGACCACTGCGATCGAGCTGGCGGCGTCGAGCGAGGCGGTCGGCTCGTCGGCGACGAGGAGGGCGGGCTCGCCCATGAGCGCACACACGAGCGCGAGGCGTTGCTGCTCGCCTCCCGACAGCTGTCGGATCTGCTTGGCCCCGAGGTCTCCGATGCCCACCGCGTCCATGAGCTCGCGGGCGCGCTCGTCGACGGCGTCGTGGCCGCGCCGCCCGCGCCGCACTCGCATCGCCCAGCGCGCGTTCTCGATCGCGCTCATGTGCAGCAGCAGGTTGTCGGAGGGCTGCGGCAACACGATGCCGAGCTGCTCGCGGCGGAACCGACGTCGCGCTCGGCGGCCCAGCTGCGTGACCAGCACGTCTCCGACCCGGACGGTGCCGAGAGAGGGGCGGTCAGTGCACGAGATCATCGAGAGGAGCACCGACTTGCCCGAGCCCGACGGCCCCGCGACAGCAGTGAGGCTCGCGGTCGCGATCTCCACGTCGACGTCGTCGACGGCGAGCACTGTGCCCGCGGGCGTCGAGAAGCGGCGCGTCAGACGGTCGCCGCGCACGGAGACGTCACTCGGCACTGCGCATCGCCTCCATCGGTCTGATCCGGCGTGTCGTGACCGTGCCCAGAGCGGCGAGCACCAGGAGCGCCACGACCCCGATCGTCAGCGCGGTCGCCATGCTCGCGAGGTCGACGATGACGTGCGCTGGGGGCTGCAGGTTGCGGAGGGTGTCGAGGTGCCCGATGGCCACGTGCACGATCACGACTGCGGCGGCGATCCCCAAGATCGCGCCGGCGACGAACGGCACCGCGAGCTCCACGAAGATCGCCGTCGCCTCCGACCGCAGATCGAAGCCCATGCGCCGCGCGACGACCACGGCAGCCTGCCGTGAGCGTCGGCGCGCGTCGAGCACGAGCACCTGCGCCACGACGACGACGATCCCGATGAGGATGCCGAACGCCGTGAGCACCGCGTACGACCATCGCACGGTCAGGAAGCTGGTCACCTCGAAGACGTCGCTCACGTTCTGCGCGCCTCGCACGAGCCATCCACTCGCCTGCAGCTGCTGGACCGCGTCGGGGGGCGGGTCGTGGATCCAGACCTCGGTCGCGAGCCCGATGCGGCTCGACTGCAGACCCGCTCGGTCGACCACGACCATCGTCGCCCCGTTGCGATAGCCGGGAAACCACTGCGCCGTCGCCACGGGCTCGACGTCGATCGACGCGCGCGTGACGTCGGCGAGCGTGCGGTCGGCGAGGCCGCCGTGCACGACGATCGCATCCAGCGGGCTGGTGGCGTTCGACGGAGGGGCGAGGCGGGCCACGAGCGCCCCGACGTCACGATCCGAGGGCCGCGGCCCGATCACGTTGCCGAACGTCGATGGGTCGATGCCGAGGAGATCGACCCGGGTCGCGCCAGCGTTCGTCCGCGCCCGCAACACCACCGTCGCCTGCGACGCAAGCGCAGCCGGCACCTCGACTCCGTTCGCGCTGTTCACGCTGACGACGAGGTCGGAGCCGAGGAACGTGCCGGCCTTCTCGCGCAGCATCGCGCTCGCGCTGTCGGTGAGCGTCGACGAAAGCGTCACTGACCCGATCACGAGGCCGACTGCGAGGGTCGCGAGCACGGTGATGCCGGCGTCGGCCGAGAGCCGGCGAACGCCCACGAGGAGCGGGCTCGGCAGCCGCCGTCCTCTCGCGCGGGACCGCGCGAGCAGCCACCGCAGCGGGCGAGCGAGCACGACCAGGGCGGCGCCCAGAGCGAGAAGCGGGAATGCCTGCGCGAGCAGATCGCCGCCCTGCGCCTCCGCACCGACGAGTCGAACCCCGCCGGCGCGGTCGAGGCGACGGTACGACGCGATCGCGAGCGCGACGACGGCCAGCTCCCACGGCACCCACCGCACCCAGTGGTGCCGGGGCCGCGCGTCGACCGATCGGGCGCTGATCGCGGCGATCACTGCCGCGACGAGCAGGGTTCCCGCGACGGCGCCGACCACGCACGCGAGCAGCGCAGCGCGCACGGGGTCGGGCTCGAGCTCGGGTGTCGGCCCGAGGGTGATCACGCCGACGAGCGCAAGGGCGAAGCCGGCGAGGACGCCCACGACGATCGCGGGTGCTGCGGCTCCGGCGACCGCGCGCGCCGACCGCGACCGGGCTGACTCCCCGGAGCACCCGGAGTCGAAGCTCGCTCGCGCGTGTGCGAGCCAGCATCGCTCCGGCCGTGATCAAGAGCAGCGCGGCCGCGGCGAGACCGGCGATGCGCACCGGCGCGACAGTGCGGGCGACGACGTCGCTCAGCGTCTCGGCGTAGGTGATGATCGCGGGGAGGCCGTTGCGAAACCGCGAGCCACGGATCGGGATGCCGACCGGGCCACCGCTCGGCGCACCCGTGGCCGTGTTCGAGTACGTGGTCGCGATCGCGTCGAGGTCGGCGCTGAGCTTCTTCGCCTCGGCTCGTGTCAGCCCCTTCGGGTCGGGGCGCACCTCGACGATCCGTGACAGGTTCAGCTTCGGCAACGCGCGGAACGTCGCCGGGTCGACGATGAGCATCGGCGGGGGAGGGTCGCCTTGTGGGTTCGGGCGCAGCAACGTGCGGAGCCCGCACCAGTACGACGGCTCGGGGTTGACCGGGATGCCCCGGTACAGGTCGCGGATCGTCAGCGAGTACGGCGTCGACGGCGTCGAGGATCGGTTGGCCCGAGCTGTCGAAGCGCTGCGCGTTCGCGATCGACCCGTCGACCTCGACGCCGGGCCCGAGCCCCGAGATCGGCTGCGCCCAGTCCGGCGAGGCTGCCGCCCCTGCACCGAGCGGCGCCAGACCCAGAGCGTCGTACTGCCCGGTGCGATCGAGGAGCACCGACCGGATCGGGGTCGACGATCCCGCCCTGGTCACGACCTGCGGGACGGTCTCGGTGACGAGCGCGGGCTCGGCGTGCGCGACGTGCGAGGCGGCCTCGACCAGGTCGGCCTCGGGGCCGCTCGGGTTGCGGGCCAGCCGCACGATGAGCCCGGCGTCAGTGAGGCACGTGCGGTCGAGACCGACCTGCACGGCTTCGCTCGCGGCCGACGACACGTAGAGCGGTCCTCCCGCGAGGCAGGCGCCCGCGAGGGCCGCGGCGGCCGCGACGCCGATGTATGCCCCCAGGCCCGACCGCATGCCGTCCAGACGCTAGGGGCCGCTCCGGCAGCCCCGAGGGCCACCGCTCAGTAGCCTTCGCGCATGACCGACTTCGACCTCGTCATCCGCGGTGGCTCTGTCATCGACGGGTCCGGAGCGCCGGCGACCACCGGCGACGTCGCGGTGAAGGACGGCACCATCGTTGCGGTCGGCGCGGTCGACGGCTCGGGGCGCCGCGAAGTCGACGCGGACGGCGCGCTGGTCACGCCGGGATGGGTCGACATCCACACCCACTACGACGGCCAGGCGACGTGGGACGACCACCTCGCGCCGTCTTCGTGGCACGGCGTCACGACGATCGTGATGGGGAATTGCGGCGTCGGGTTCGCGCCGGTGCACCCCACCGATCACGGCCGGCTCATCTCGCTGATGGAAGGTGTCGAGGACATCCCCGGCGCGGCGCTGCACGAGGGCTTGCAGTGGGACTGGCAGAGCTTCCCCGAGTACCTCGATGCGGTGGGTCGTCGCGCGCACGACGTCGACGTCGCCGCGCAGGTGCCGCACGGCGCCGTGCGCCTCTACGTGATGGGTGATCGCGGTGCGAACCGCGAGGCGGCGACGCCCGACGAGATCGCCGAGATGGGACGCATCGCCGCGGCGGCCGTGACGGCGGGCGCGCTCGGGTTCACCACGTCGCGGACGCTGAACCATCGCACCAGCACCGGTGACCCGACGCCGACGCTGACGGCCGCGCGCGAAGAGCTCGTCGGCATCGCCAAGGCGATCGGCGAGACCGGCGCGGGCGTGTTGCAGGTCGTCTCCGACTTCATCGACTTCGACGACGAGATCGGCACGTTGCGGGCGATGGCCGAGGTGTCGCACCGACCGCTGTCGATCTCGGTCGCGCAGGCGCCCCGCAGCCCGCTCCACTACCGCCGCATCCTCGACGCGATCTCCGAGTCGAATGCAGACGGTCTCGAGGTGAGGGCGCAGGTCGCGACGCGCGCGATCGGCATCCTTCTCGGCCTGCAGGGGTCGGTGAACCCGCTCGCGCGTTCGGCGACGTACAACGCCCACGCCGACCTGCCGCTGCCCGAGCGCGTCGCCCGGCTGTCCGATCCCGACGTGAAGGCCGCGATCCTCGCCGAGTTCCCCGAGCATCCGATGCGCACGCTCCGGCTCGACCAGGTGTACGAGCTCGGCGAGTCGCCCGAGTACGAGCCCGATCCGTCGATGAGCGTGCAGGCGCGCGCCGCGCGCGAAGGCGTCGACGCCGACTCGCTGCTCTACGACCTCCTGCTCGGCGCCGGGGGCACGGCGCTGCTGTACGTGCCGATCCTGAACTACGCGGACGGCAACCTCGACGCGGTCGGCGAGATGCTCGCCCATCCGCACACGGTGCCCGGTCTCAGCGACGGCGGCGCGCACGTCGGCACGATCTGCGACGGCAGCTTCCCCACATCGCTCTTGATGCACTGGGGTCGCGATCGCACTCGTGGCGAGCGCTTCGAGGTGCCCTGGCTCGTGAAGCGCCAGACCGCCGACACCGCTGCTGCAGTCGGCCTGCTCGACCGCGGCGCGATCAAGCCGGGCTACCGCGCCGACATCAACGTGATCGACTTCGACCGGCTCGGTCTCGGCGCACCGCATCTCGTGTTCGACCTTCCCGCGGGCGGGAAGCGGCTGCTGCAGCGAGCGAGTGGCTATCGGCACACGTTCGTCGCCGGCGCCGAGACGTTCACGGACGGCGAAGCGACCGGCGCGCTTCCCGGCAAGCTGATCCGCGGAGCTCAATCAGCTCCGACCAATGGAGGTGTTCGATGAAGTCGCTCATGATCTCGGCCGACTCGCATGTCACCGAGCCGCCGAACACCTACGTCGACAACATCGACCCGGCGTATCGCGATCGAGCACCGAAGATGATCGATCACGAGAAGCTCGGCGACGTCTTCGTCATCGACGGCATGTCGAAGCCGATCTCGCTGTCGACCGCCGCAGCCGCAGGCAAGCGTCCCGACGAGATCAAGTCGTACGGCTCGAAGTTCGAGGAGCTCCACCTCGGAGGGTGGGACCCGAACGCGCGCATGGCCGATCAGGTTCGTGACGGCGTCGCTGCCGAGATCATCTATCCGACCGTCGGGATGATCCTGTGCAACCACACCGACCTCGACTACAAGCGGGCGTGCTTCGAGGCGTACAACCGCTGGATCGCCGAGTACTGCTCCGCGCATCCCGATCGCCTCCTCGGTCTGGGGCAGACCGCGGTGCGCACGCCCGAAGAGGGGATCGCGGACCTCCACACGATCAAGGCACTCGGGCTCCGCGGCGTGATGCTGCCCGGAGAGCCTGGTGTCGAGGACTACGACTCGACGATCTACGACGACTTCTGGGAGACGGCGATCGAGCTCGAGCTGCCGCTCTCGTTCCACATCCTCACGATGAGGGCCGAGAAGACACGCGGCCCGAAGATGGCGGGGTTCCTGAGCATCGTGCGGGGCTGCCAGGACGTGATGGCGATGCTCGTGATGGGCGGCGTGTTCGAGCGCCACCCGAACCTGTCGATCGTGTGCGCCGAAGCCGACGCGGGCTGGGTGCCCCACTTCATGTACCGGATGGACCACGCGTACAAGCGCCACCGTTACTGGCTGCCCGCGGGCCAGGAGCTCTCGAAGCTGCCGAGCGAGTACTTCGCCGACAACGTCTTCGTGACGTTCCAGGACGACTGGACCGCGTTCAAGCACGCAGACGACATGAACTGGCGCCATCTGCTGTGGGCGAACGACTTCCCGCACTCCGACTCGACGTGGCCTTGGAGCCAGGAGATGCTCGCGGAGCACACCGCGTCGCTCAGCGACGACCAGACCGACGCCATCCTCGCCGGGAACGTGAGCCAGCTCTATCGAATCGACACTGCTGCGCTCGTGTGAGCGGCCGACCCGCTGATCCGCCGGTCAAGTCGTTCGCGACACCGCGCGCGTTCGAGACCTGGCTCAGTCGGAATCACGGCAAGACCGAAGGCATCTGGCTCGTCATCGCGAAGAAGGGCGCGGGCATCCGCTCGGTCACGTATGCCGAGGCCGTCGAGGTCGCGCTCTGCTACGGCTGGATCGACGGCCAAGGGAAGAAGCTGGACGACGAGCGGTACGTCCAGAAGTTCACGCCTCGGCGTGCGCGAAGCCCCTGGTCGCAGATCAATCGCAAGCGGGTGCTCGCACTGATCGAGGCAGGGCGGATGCGAGAGCCAGGTCTGCGCGAGATCGAACGGGCCAAGGCAGACGGACGGTGGGAGGCCGCGTACGCGTCGCCCAGCGCGGCGACGGTGCCCGACGACCTGGCGAAGGCCTTGCGGCGCAACAAGAAGGCCACCGCTGCATTCGACGCGCTCGACTCGCGGAACCGCTACGCGATCCTCTACCGCGTCAACGACGCGAAGAAGCCGGAGACGCGGGAACGCCGGATCGCCCAGTTCGTCGAGATGCTCAGCGAAGGACGGAAGCTCTACCCCTAGTCGCGCGTACTATCGGCGGATGCTCCGCGAGCTCGGCATCCGCCTCGTCACGCTCGCGATCGGGTTCGCGGTCATGGTCGCCGTCGTGCCGGGCATCGACAAGAAGGACTGGGGCACCGTCCTCCTGGCCGCCCTCGTGTACATGGTGCTCAACGCCACGCTGGGGCTCATCCTCAAGCTGCTCACCGCGCCGCTCGCGATCATCACCTTGGGGCTCTCGCTTCTCGCGGTGAACGCAGTCGTCCTTGCGATCACGGCGTGGATCGTCGACGGCCTCTCGATCGACAACGTCGGCGCCGCGATCCTCGGCACCCTGTGGCTCACCGCGGTGTCGTTCGTGCTCGAGCTGATCATGCGTCGCACGAACCGCCGCGCCCGACGCTGAGCCCTCCGTCATGCCCTGGCTGGTGCGTGACGGTGACGTGCTCGCGTCGGTCGAAGTCGCCCGCAGCCGTTCCGCGCGCCGCCGCGGCCTGCTCGGACGCGACGGCGTGGAGGGAGCGTTGCTGCTCGAGCCGGCACGATCGGTGCACACGCTCGGGATGCGGTTCGACATCGACGTCGCGTTCCTCGACGGGGATGGTGTGGTGAGACGCGCGGTGCGGATGCGCCGTCACCGGGTCGGTTTGCCGTGCTTCCCGGCGCGCTCGGTCGTCGAGGCCGAGGCCGGCGCGTTCGCCGCGCTGGAACCTGAGCGTCGGCCAGCGGCTCGAGGTGGTCGAGTGACATCGGCCGCGCTCGTCCTCGTCGCGACCCCGATCGGCAACCTCTCCGAGCTCTCGCCGCGAGCCATCGAGGCGCTCGCCAACGCGGACCTGATCGCCTGCGAAGACACGCGGCGCACGGGCAGGCTGCTCGAGCACGCCGGCGTCGCGAAGCCGAAGCTGCTCGTCGTCAACGACCACACAGAGTCGGCGGCGACCCGAAGAGTGCTTGCCGAGCTCGACGCGGGTCGCACCATCGCCGTGGTGACCGATGCGGGCATGCCCGGCATCTCCGATCCCGGAGAGCGCCTCGTGCGCGCGGCGGTGAGCGCTGGCCATCGAGTGTCGGTCGTGGCCGGCCCGTCAGCGGCGATCGCGGCGCTCGTCGTGAGCGGCATGCCCACCGGGCGCTTCGTGTTCGAGGGGTTCCTGCCCCGGAAGGGATCGGGACGCACCGCCCGGCTCGCGGTGCTCGCCGCGGAGCCGCGCACGATCGTGTTGTACGAGGCACCGCACCGCGTCGCCGCGACGATCGGCGACCTCGCCGCCGCGCTTGGCGACCAGCGTCGCGTCGTGATGGTTCGCGAGCTCACCAAGCTCCACGAGGAGGTGTGGCGCGGCTCGCTCGGCGACGCGAGAGAACACGTCTCCGAGGTCACGCCCCGCGGCGAGTACGTGCTCGTGGTCGAGGGTGCGCCAGAGCCCGACGCCGCGACGGCAGACGATGTCGAGGCCGCGCTGCGCGCACATCTCGCGGCTGGGAGCGATCGCAAGACCGCAGTCGCGGACGTGGCCCGCGAGCTGGGCGTCGCGAAGCGCGTCGTCTACGACGCGTCGCTTCGCCTCACCCCACCCCCCTCCGGTTCTTAGCTGGATAGCCCGCCAGATTTGGCGGGTCATCCGCGCGAGAACGGGTGGCGACCCAGGCCTCACCCCATGACGCGCAGCTCCTCGACGCGGGCCCACACCGCATCGCTCGCTTTGCTGGCCGCTCCCGAGTCGTAGGGCGGTTGGGGGTCGTACTCGATGAAGAGCTGCATCACTTGCGCAGTGACCGGGTCGGTGAGCTGTGCCGCGAGCGTGAGCGCCATGTCGATGCCGGACGACACGCCTGCGGCGGTGATGATCTTGCCGTTCTGCACGACGCGCTGCTCGGTGTAGCGCGCGCCGAGATCCTCGAGGGCCTTCTTCGATCCCCAGTGGGTGGTCGCCTCGAGGCCGTCGAGCAGGCCGGCCGCGGCGAGCAACAGCGATCCGGTGCACACCGACGTCGTGAACTGCGACGTCTCGTGCACCTGGCGGATCCATCCGAGGACGGTCTCGTCCTTCACCAGTGGGCGCGTGCCCATGCCGCCCGGCACCACCAGCACCTCCGGATGTGGCACCTCGTCGAGCGTGGCGTCGACGGTGAGGCCGAGGTACCCGTTGTCGGTGCGCACCTCCCCGCGCTGCGCGCCCACGAAGATGACCTCGGCACCGGGCAGCCGTTGGAGCACCTCGTAGGGGCCGATGGCGTCGAGCGCGGTGACTCGGGGGAAGAGCAAGAAGGCGATCTGCACCTCCCCATCATCCATCCTCGTCGCCGGTCTCTGCTTCGCTTTGACCGGCTCCTGCTCGCTCCGCTCGACAATCGCTGCTTCGCGCACCCGGCGGCGCACTGCGCCGCCGTCTTGTCAATGTATGGCGATGATGTCGGCCGAATCTGCGGTGACCGTCCTCGCGGCGCTGGACGATGCCGGCATCGACGCGTTCGTGGACGGCGGATGGGGCATCGATGCGCTGCTCGGGTCACAGCGGCGGCCGCATGGCGACCTCGACGTCGTCGTCCCGTTCGACGTTGTTCCCGCGGCCGTGAGCGCGCTGCGCCCGCTCGGCTTCATGCCCGTGGTCGACACCCTGCCGGTCGGTCTCGTGCTCGCGGCGCCCGGCGATCGGCGCGTCGACGTGCATCCGACGATGGAGGACGAAGCCGGCGACCGCATCCAGGCGCAGCGATACGGAGGCCGATTCGCGTACCCGAAGACGTCCCTCGTCGGTGAAGGCGTGATCGCAGGGCGACGAGTGCGGTGCCTCACCGCCGAAGGACAGGTGCTCACCCACCTCGGCTACGAGCCCGACGACCGCGATCGTGACGACATGCGCCGCGCTCGTCCACGCGTTCGGGGTCGGCCTCGGGCTCGCCTTCGCCGAAGGCGATGCTGTCGCGGTGCGCAACGCGCGGCCGGGCGACCTCGCGCCGATGGCCGATGTGCAATTTCGCGCGTCGGTCGCCGCATACCGCTGGCCGGGCAACGAGGAGTGGGCCGACGCGGCGACGCACGGGATCTTCTGGCGAGTGTGGGAGTCGCGCCTCGGCGCGCCGCGCACCTGGAGCGGCGTCGTGACCATCGGAGGAGCGATCGCGGGCACGGCGCACGTGCGCCCTTGGGCCGGAGACGATCTCGATCCGGTGTCGTGCGCCGAGCTCAACGGCGCGTACGTCGATCCGCGCACGCAGGGTCGCGGGTTGGGTGGGCTGCTCAACGAAGCGGCGATCGCGGCAGCGGCTCGGCTCGGCTACGCCGACCTTCGCCTCCACGTGATCGAGCACAACACGCGCGGCCAGCGGTTCTGGGAGCACCTCGGCTGGATGCGCGACGGCGTCGATCGTGAGGTCACGGGCGCGGGCGGCATGCTCGAGCATCGCTATATCTCGCCGGGAACGCGAGAGGTCGACCGGTAGCCTTCGGTCGTGGCGCGCTACTACCTCACGACTCCGATCTACTACGTGAACGACGCGCCCCACATCGGGCACGCGTACCCCACGTTGATCGGCGACGCGGTCACGCGCTGGCATCGCTTGCTGGGTGAGGAGGTCCACTACCTCACCGGCACCGACGAGCACGGCCTCAAGGTGCAGCAGGCGGCCGAGAAGCAAGGCGTCACTCCTCGCGAGTGGGCCGACACGACCGTCGAGCGCTACCGCGACGCGTGGCGGCTGCTCGACATCGCGAACGACGACTTCATCCGCACGACCGAGCCCCGCCACTACCGCGGCGTCGAGAAGCTGCTGCAGGCCTGCTACGACGCGGGCGACATCGAGCTCGGCACCTACGAGGGCCTGTACTGCGTGGCCTGCGAGGCGTATTACACCGAGGCCGAGCTGGTCGACGGCAACTGCCCGATCCACGGCACTCCGGTTCAGCAGATGAAGGAAGACAATTACTTCTTCAAGCTCAGCCGCTACGGCGACCGCCTCCTCGAGTGGTACGAGGCACATCCCGACGCGGTGCAGCCCGAGTCGCGACGCAACGAGGTGCTCGGCTTCATCCGCCAAGGCCTCCTCGACTTCTCGATCAGCCGCACGTCGCTCAAGTGGGGCATCCCGATCCCGTGGGACGAGCGGCACGTCACCTACGTGTGGTTCGACGCGCTCGCGAACTACATCACCGCGATCGGGTACGGCGACGACGAAGCGCGATTCAAGACCTGGTGGCCTGGTCATCACCTCATCGGCAAGGACATCCTCCGCTTCCACTGCGTGTACTGGCCGGCGATGCTGCTGTCGGCCGGGCTCGAACCGCCCGCGACCATCCACGTGCACGGCTGGCTGCTCATCGCCGGCGAGAAGATGAGCAAGACCAAGCTCAACCAGATCACGCCGGCCGAGCTCGTCGCCGACTTCGGCGTCGACGGCTACCGCTACCACTTCCTCGCGGACGTGCCGTTCGGTCCGGACAACGACTTCTCCTACGAGGGGATGGTCGCGCGCTACAACGCGGACCTCGCCAACAACCTCGGCAACTTGCTCTCGCGCGTCGCGACCGTGGTCGGCAAGCAGTGCGGGGGAATCGGTCCCGCGCCCCGGCCCGACAGTCCCCTCGCGCATGTCGCGGTGCTGGCGTTCGACCACGCGGCCGCAGCGTGGGAGCGCGTGCAGCCATCTGACGCGCTCGAGGCCACGTGGCGCCTCATCCGCGCGATGAACGCCGAGCTCGAGGCGACCGAGCCGTGGAAGGCCGAACCCGGTCCGGCGGTCGACGGCGTGCTCGGCGACGCACTCGAGGTGCTGCGCATCGTCGCGGTGCTCGCGAGTCCCGCCCTCCCGCATGCGTCCGACGAGATCTGGCGACGCATCGGCCTCTCGGGATCCGTGCTCGATCAGCGTCTCCCGCAAGCGGCAGTCTGGGGCGGTTATCCGGGCGGGCTCGCCGTCGAGAAGGGCGCGCCGCTCTTCCCGCGGCTCACCGTCCCTTCGTCGTGACCTGGACAGACAACCACTGCCACCTCGACGACGAGCGGTTGGAGGGCGGCGCGGCCGCGGCGATCGTCGCGGCGCGGGCGGCGGGCGTCGATCGCATGATCACGATCGGCACCGACGCGACGCGGAGCCGGATGGCGATCGACATCGCGGCGGGAAACGACGGCGTGTGGGCGACCGTGGGGTTGCATCCGCACGATGCGAGCAACGGAGTCGACACGATCGTGCCGCTTCTCGGTGAGCCTCGCGTCGTGGCGATCGGAGAGTGCGGCCTCGACTACCACTACGACCACTCGCCTCGCGACGTCCAGCGCGACGCGTTCGCGGCGCAGATCGACCTCGCCCACGAACGGAGCCTCCCGCTCGTGATCCACACCCGCGAGGCGTGGGACGACACCTTCGACCTCTTGCGTGCGCATGGCGCACCCACGCGCACGGTGTTCCACTGCTTCACGGGCGGTCGCGACGAGGCCGCTCGCTGCCTCGAGCTGGGCGCGTTCCTGTCGTTCAGCGGCATCGTCACGTTCCCCAAGGCGCCCGAAGTGCGCGATGCGGCGGCGTTCTGCCCGCTCGACCGCCTGCTGGTCGAGACCGACGCGCCCTACCTCACGCCCGTGCCCCATCGCGGAAAGCCCAATCAGCCTGCATATGTGACGCATGTGGGCGCTGCGATCGCCGCGCTGCGGGGCATCGGCATCGACGAGGTGGCCCAGGCCTCGAGTGCGGCGGCGACTGCGGTCTTCGCCCTGCACTAAGTTCGCCCCCCGTTCGGGTCCCCGGGGGAAGGTGGAGCTCTGGAGGTCACTCCGGCCGAGCGGCATCGCATTGCCGCTGCGGTGCTCGTGACGGTCGTCGCCCTTGGGGTGGTGTTCTTCGCGGCGCGCGGCGGGAAGAGCGACGACCGGGTCTCGGCGTCGGGGTCGACGACTTCCACTGGCGTCGCATCGCCCCTCGCCGTGAGCTCTGTTGCCACGACGGCCGCGGCGACGACCCCTTCCGTCCGGGTGATCGAGCTCGCCGAGACGGTTGGGCCGACCCCAGCGCCGCCCACGACCTCCGACGCCCACGACGGCGAAGCCGACGACTGCGCCGCCCACAACTGCGAAGCCGAAGCCGACGACGACCGCGAAGCCCAAGCCCACCACGACCGCGACGACTGCGCTGCCGACCACGACCGTGCTCGACACCGCGCCTCCCGCAAGCGCCCCGCCCAGCAGCGCGCCGGTGGATCCGGGCGAGACGACGATCGCGGTGCACGTGCAGGACGGGCGGGGCACGTTCCACCGCTACGACAACACCGATCCCCAATGGGGCGAGCGTCCCTGCGCCCATCGCACGTTGCCGAAGGGGACCATCGTGACGGTGGTGAACGTGAAGACGGGCGCGTCGACATGGTGCATCGTGAAGGACCGCGGCCCCTATGGCAACGCGATCATCGACCTCGACGAGGAGCAGTTCGCCGAGATCGCTCCGGTCGGGGCGGGCATCATCAACGTCCGCATCACCTGGTGACCCTCAGCGGACGAGACGTGTCCGACCTGCTCGCCGCGCACGGACTCCACCCGAGCCGCGCGCTCGGGCAGAACTTCGTCGTCGATCCCAACACGGTGCGCCGCATCGCCAGGCTCGCCGAGGTCGGTCCGGGTGATCGCGTGATCGAGATCGGCGCGGGCCTCGGGTCACTGACGCTCGCGCTCGCGGAGACCGGCGCGGATGTCACTGCCGTCGAGGTCGACCGCGGCCTCGTGCCGGTGCTGCGCGAGGTGGTCGAGCCGGTTGGCGTGCGCGTGGTCGAAGCCGATGCGCTCACGGTCGATTGGCGCGAGCTGCTCGGCGACGACGACTGGACCTTGGTCGCGAACCTTCCCTACAACGTCGCGACTCCGCTCGTCGCGGATCTGTTGGATGGCGTCCCGCAGATCACCCGGATGCTCGTGATGGTGCAGCGCGAGGTCGGCGAGCGCTTGGCCGCGCGTGTCGGCGACGAGGGCTACGGCGCGGTCTCGGTGAAGGTCGCGTACTGGGCCCGGGCCGAGGTCGTCGGAAAGGTGCCGGCGACGGTCTTCCTGCCGAAGCCGAAGGTCGAGTCCGCGCTCGTGCGCATCGTGCGCCGGACGTCGCCCGCGGTAGCCGACATCGATCCCGAGTGGCTGTTCTCGGTCGTGCGCGCAGGCTTCGGTCACCGCCGCAAGATGCTGCGGGGCGCGCTCGCCGGGGTCGCGACGGTGGAGCAGCTCGAGGCCGCTGGAGTCGCACCCACGGCGCGCGCGGAAGAGCTCGACGTCGAAGCGTGGGGACGACTGGCTCGCGAGGCTGCACCGCGTGCCTGAAGTCGTCGTCGCTCCCGCCAAGCTGACGGTCAGCCTGCGCATCACCGGTGTGCGCGACGACGGCTATCACCTCATCGACGCCGAGATGGTCAGCCTCGACCTCGCCGATCGGCTGACGATCAGCGCGGGCGACGGGCTCGAGATCGTCGGGCCCGCGGCCGGGGGGATCGTGGCCGACGGCTCGAACCTCGTGCGCCGTGCCCTCGCAGCGGTCGGCCGCAGCGCTCACGTGCGGGTCGAGAAGCGCATCCCCGCGGGTGCGGGACTCGGAGGGGGATCGAGCGATGCCGCGGCGATCCTCCGGTGGGCGGGCGTCGACGATGTCGCGGTCGCCGCGACCATCGGCGCCGATGTGCCGTTCTGCTTGGTCGGCGGACGCGCTCGCGTCACCGGCATCGGAGAGATCGTCGAGCCGCTTCCGTTCGTCGCAGCGACCTACACCCTCGTCACGCCGCCGTTCGGCGTCTCGACCGCCGCGGTGTATCGGGCGTGGGACCTGCTGCCAGCCGGTGAGCTCGGGCCGAACGACCTCGAGTCGGCCGCGATCAGGGTGCAGCCGCGGCTGGATTCGTGGCGCGTTCGGATCTCACGGGTCACGGGCCGCTTCCCCACGCTCGCGGGCAGCGGATCGACGTGGTTCGTCGAGGGCGATCACCGCGCAGCCGCCGACGCCCTCGCGCCCGCGGCTGTCGTGGTCGTGCGCACGATCAGCTGACAGCGGGGAGCGGCTCGCCGGTCTCGAGCAAGGTCTTGAGCTCGGCCACCACACGGGGCCATCCGTCGCGCACCATCGTTGCGACGGTGCTGCCCGCCTCGAAGTTGCCGTGCAGCACGGTGAGCTTGACCATCGCACCGAGGTCTTCGATCTCGAACGTCACGATCGAGCGCCGCTCGTCGGCGATCTCCGCGCGCAGCGCCTCGTCGATCCCGCTCGCGACTGCCCACTCCGGCGTGAAGGTGTGCCACGAGTACGCCAGCCGCCGATAGGGCGCGCTCTCGACCACGACTTGCTCCGGATCGTCGATGCTGACGCCACCGAAGCGCCACGAGATCGGCGAGCCGACCTTCCAGTCGGTGTCGAGCGCGAGGCCACCCCAGTAGCGCTCGGTGAACGCGGGCTCGGTCAGCGCGCGCCACAGCTGCTCGGGGGTCGTGCGGATGTAGGTCTGGTACACGAAGGCAGGCGCGTCGGTCGTCGATGTGCTCATGGGGGACTCCAATGCTCGCTTGAGATCAGCCAGCGCGTCGACGCGCCGCTGGTCGTACCGGTTGATCCACCGCTCGCCGATCTCGTTGATGGGCGCGGCGTTGAGGTAGTGCAGCTTCTCCCTGCCGCTGCGGACGACGACCACCAGGCCGGCAGCCTCGAGCACCGCGAGGTGCTTGCTGACCGACTGGCGGGCCATCGCCAGGTCTGCGCACAACGAGCGAAGGCTCTGCCCGTTGCGGGCGTTCAGCGAATCGAGCAGCTGGCGGCGGCTGGGGTCGGCGAGGGCCTTGAAGACATCGTCCATAGACAGGATCCGGAGAAAGGCAGCTCTGTGGCTGCCTTTCTAAGTTATGCAGCCAACCGGCTGCCTGTCAATGGATCGGGCGAAAACGCGCACCGACCGCCCCTCGCGAGAGGAGCGGTCGGAGACGAGAGTCGTGATGGGCTACTTGCGACGTTGGAAGCGCGTGCGCTTGAGCATCTTCTTGTGCTTCTTCTTGCGCATGCGCTTGCGGCGCTTCTTGATCAGCGATCCCATGGCTGCGCACACGGTAGTGGTGCGTTCCGAGCCGTGGAAATCGCACGTGCGAGTACCGTGACCGCGCCGCGCGATGCGGCACCGTGGCGGGTAGTTCAACTGGCAGAACGCCTGACTTTGGATCAGGAGGTTCCAGGTTCGAGCCCTGGCCCGCCAGCTACACGGTCGCGACGACCTCGGCGTACTGGCTCGGCACGCGCAGCCCACGATCGCTCGTGTTGTGCTCGCGAGCCAACATGAGCAGATCCTGCTCGAGGCCGTTCTGCGCGGCCGCGTCGAGCGCGCCGAATGCCTTCAGCGTCGGCCCGTAGAACTCGCGGAACGTGTCGACCCAGTCCTCCGCCGAGCGATAGCGGAAGACGAACTCCTTGCGCCGGATCTGCACCTTGGAGCACTGCGATCCGAGCAGCTCGGTGAGCCGCGCCTCGGTGCCCCACTCGAGCGGCGAGCGGATGCCGGCCGGCGGCGCGACGTAGCGGCCCACGATCTTGAACATCTGGCCGATGAAGCCCTCCGGCGTCCAGTTCGCGAGGCCGATGCGCCCGCCGGGACGGCACACGCGCACGAGCTCCGCTGCGGAACGGTCCTGGTTGGGCGTGAACATCACGCCGAACGTCGAGAGCACCACGTCGAACGAGTCATCTGCGAACGGCATCGCTTCGGCATCGGCCTCCTGCGCGTCGATCGTCAGGCCTTCGGCGGCCGCGCGGGCCAAGGTGCCGTTCAGAAGGGCAGGCACATAGTCCGACGCGGTGACCATCGCCCCGCGGCGTGCGGCAGCGAGGGACGCGTTGCCGTTGCCTGCGGCCACGTCGAGCACGTCTTCCCCGGCTGCGATGTCGACGGCCTCGCACAGCGTCTCGCCGACGATCTGCAGCGTCGTGCCGATCACGGCGTAGTCGCCGGACGACCAGGTTCCTTGCTGGCGGGTCTTGATGCCTTCGTAGTCGGGTGTGGTGACGGTGGTCATGTGGATCTCCCCCTGGTGAGGTGTGAGTCGTTGTGGGGGATCGTGTGCTTCGCGGGCCGCGCGCCGCATCGGTCGATTCGCTCATTCCGCCGCGCGGGCCAGATGGGCAATTCGTGCCATCCCGCTACCGTGGCCGCGTGAGCTTGGACGAGGCCCGCGCCGCCCTGGCTCGCCACGACTGGCTCGCCGCGTACGAGAGCGCGGGCGACGACGCGGTCGCCGGAGATGCCCGCGTCGACGCCGCGTGGCTCGACGTGAGGGCCGACGCCGCGTGGTGGCTGGGCCGCATGGACGACTGCATCGCCTCGCGTGAGGCGGCGTACGCGATCTACGAGGCCGCCGGCGATCAGCGTCGCGCCGGGCAGTGCGCCGTGTGGCTCTACGAGCACTACGCGTTCAGGGCGCAGCCCGCGATCGCCGGTGCGTGGTTGCGCCGGGCGCGACAGCGGCTCGACGACGAACGCTCGTGCGTCGAGTACGGCAACCTCGTCATCCGGGAGGTCGAGGTGATGCACGGGCGGGGCGAGCTCGACGAGGCGATCGTCCAGGCCAACGGCGCACTCGAGCTCGCGCTCCAGCTGCGCAGCGCCGACCTCCAGGCCGAGGCCCAGCAAGCGCTCGGACGCGTCCTGATCGATCGCGGCAGCGCGCGCGACGGCCTCGAGCAGCTCGACGAAGCCATGCTGCTCGCGGTCGAGGGACGGCTGAGCCCCTATTCGACGGGCAAGGTGTACTGCAGCCTCATCAGCGCGTGCGAGCAGGTCGGCGACTACCGACGTGCGGCTGAGTGGACCGAGGCGACCTCGCGGTGGACCGAAGGTCATCCGCACACGGTCTTCTTCCCGGGGGTGTGCCGCGTGCATCACGCGTGGGCGCTGCAGTCGCGGGGCGACTGGACGCGCGCGGAGCAAGAGGTCACGCGCGCGTGTGCGGAGCTCCGCGAGATGAGTCCTGTGCATGCGTCGGCGGGCTACGTCGAGCTCGGAGAGCTCCGCCGCCGCTTCGGAGACTTGGCGGGCGCGGAGAGCGCGTTTCGTGAGGCCGAAGCATTGTCGGGACGTCCCCAACCAGGGCTCGCGCTCGTCCGGTTGGCGCAGGGGCAGCGCGCCGCAGCCACGGCGATCATCACGCAGGCACTCGATGCGGAGCCGTGGAACCGACTCGCACGAGCGCGCCTGCTTCCCGCGCGCGTGCAGATCGCCGTCGCGTGCGGCGAGTTCGACGCCGCGAACGAGGCGGTGACCGAGCTGGCCGCGATCGCGGCCGACTTCGAGAGCCCTGCCCTCCTCGCGGAGGCCGCGTCCGCACAAGGGCGTGTCGCCCTCGCGACCGGCGACGCGGCGCGGCCTGCGGGGTGCTGCGACGCGCGCTCGAGCGGTGGCAGGACCTCGACGTGCCCTACGAGGTCGCGACGGCGCGGCTGTTGCTCAGCCAGGCGTGCCGCGTCTCGGGCGATGAGGACGGAGCCGCCGCCTCACTCGCCGCCGCGCAGGCGATCTTCGATCACCTGGGCGCGACGCTCGACACGCGCTTCATCGACGACCTCCGGCGCCCGCCCGCGCTGCCCGACGGGCTCACGAACCGCGAGGCCGAGGTGCTCCGGCTCGTCGCCTCCGGCCGTTCGAACAAGGACATCGCCACGGCGCTCTCGTTGAGCGAGCGCACCGTCGCCCGCCACCTGTCCAACATCTTCATCAAGACCGGCGTCACCTCTCGCTCGGCCGCCACCGCCTACGCCTTCGAACACGGCCTCCAGTAGGCCGCCGCTCGGACCAGTCAGCGCCGAGCACTTGTACCTGCCGGCGCCCGATCGGGCATCGAGGGGCACAAGTTCCGAGGTCGGGCGGCGCCCGTAGCGGCGCGTCAGGCGAGGTCGCGCACGGCGGCGAGGAGGGCGTCGATGTCGTCGGCAGTCGTGTAGCGCACCACTCCGGCCCGCACGGCACCGCCTCGCGCCCGCAAGCCCATCGCATCGATGAGCTCGCAGGAGTAGTTGTCGCCGCTCCAAACAGCGATCTTGCGAGCGGCGAGCTCGGTCGCGACCGACTCGGGATCTCGGCCATCCAAGTTGAAGATGGTCGTCGGCGCCCGACCCTCCGCGGACTCGGGAGCGTGGACGACGACACCGGGGATCGCCCTGAGCCCGGTCTCGAGCCGCTCGAGCAGCACGCCCTCCGCCGCCATCGCGTCGGTCCACGTCGTCTCGGCCATGAACGACGCGGCGCCGCCGATGCCGGCGATCGCCTCGAACGACTTCGTTCCCGTCTCCCAACGGTCGGGTCCGTCGTAGTCGGCGGGCCGCACACGGTAGGGCTCGACACCGTGGAGGAGCTCGGGCTGCAGCACGAGGATGCCTGCGTGCGGGCCGTACCACTTGTAGGGCGACGTCACGAGCGAGTCGATGCCCCATCCGTTGACGTCGATCGGGAGGTGGGGTGCGCGCGCGACTGCGTCGACGTGGATTCGAGCGCCCGCTGCATGGGTGAGATCGAGCGCGGCGCGCACGTCCGGTGCCCATCCGGTGAGGTTCGACGCGCCAGTGATCGCGACCCACGCGACGCCGCCTGCTTGGAGCTCGCGCTCGAGATCGGCGAGGTCGAGCGTGCCGTCGCTCGGGTCGACCGAGAGCATCGTGACCGTCGCGCCCGCGTCGCGCGCGGCCTCGATCCACGGCGTCACGTTCGAGTCGTGGTCGAGCTGGGTGCAGATGATCCGCTCGGAACCGCTCCAGGTGCGCGCCAGCGCCCGCGTGCATGCGAAGACGAGCGCCGTCGCGCTCGGCCCGAAGATGACCTGCGAGCCCTGCGCGCCGAGAAGTGCGCCGACCTGCTCGCGCACCGTCTCGACCAACGCGGTGGTCTCGCGGCTCGCAGCGAACGCGCCGCCGGTGTTCGCAGGCGCTGAACTGGTCAGATACTGGTGCATCGCGTCGATCGACGTGTCCACGGGAAGCGTTCCCGCAGGTCCGTCGAGACGCACCCACTCGTCGAGTCCTGGGAACCGTTCACGAGACGAATGCATGACGATTCACCATATGACGCTTGCCGTTCACGCTGTCGTTGGTAGAACAACACCATGACGCTGTCGGCCATGGTGCTCGCAGCCGGTGAAGGCACTCGGATGAGATCGGCGCGACCGAAGCCCCTCCACCTCTTGTGCGGGCGGCCGATGCTCCTCCACGTGCTGAGCGCACTCAAGGGCTGCGACATCGATCGCACTGTGGTGGTCGTCGGTCACGGTGCCGAAGCGGTCACGAAGAAGGTGCAAGAGCTCGGGTCGTCCGCGCTTCGCATCGGGTTCGTCGAGCAGCTCGTGCAGCGGGGCACCGGCGACGCCGTGCTCGTCGGCATGACCGGGTTCATCGATGACGACCTCGACGAGTCGGGTGATCTGCTCGTGCTGCCGGGCGACACGCCGTTGCTCCGCTGTGAGACGGTCGCTGCGCTCGTCGCACAGCACCGCGAGAGCGGTGCGGCGGCGACGCTGCTCACCGCGCGACTGGCCGATCCGAACGGATATGGACGCGTGAGTCGCGACCGCAACGGCAACGTGGCCCGTGTCGTCGAGCATGGCGACGCGACACCAGAGGAGCGCGAGATCGACGAGGTGAACACCTCGATCTACTGCTTCCGCCGCGACCTGCTCGCGCCGGCGCTGCGGCGGCTGAGCCCCGAGAACAGCCAGGGCGAGTACTACCTGACCGACGTCGTCTCGGTGCTGCACGACGCGGGCTATCCCGTCGGCTCGTACGTGATCGCCGACGCGGTCGAAGTGCAGGGCGTGAACGACCGAGTGCAGCTCGCCCAGGCCGAGGCCGAGCTGCGGGCTCGCACGAACCGCGACTGGCTGGCCGCCGGCGTGACGATGGTCGATCCGGCGCAGACGTATGTGGACGTGACCGTCGACCTGTCGCCCGACGTCACCCTCTTCCCGGGCACGATCCTGCAAGGCGTCACGACGATCGGCCCTGGTGCCGAGATCGGGCCCTCCACCCGGCTCGTCGACACGAAGGTCGGACCGGGCGCCGTCGTCGCGAACACCGTCGCTCGCAACGCCGTGATCGGCGCCGACTGCGTGGTGGGCCCGTTCGCCGCCCTCGACCCCGGCGCCGATCTTGCTTCCGGAACCCGGACGGGTGCCTTCTACACTGCTCCTCGGAGCGACGAATCCTGATTCGGGGTACGTCGCGGGCTGGAGGATCGATGGAGCTCGTCACCAAGAAGCGGTTCGTCCTCTACTCGGGGCGCGCTCACTTGGCCCTCGCCGAGGAGATCGCGGAGCACCTCGGAGTCGAGCTCGGCAACCCGAACGTGCAGGACTTCGCGAACGGTGAGATGCGCCCTCGGTTCGGCGAGTCGGTGCGGGGCTGCGACGTGTTCATCATGCAGACGCACGCCGGTACGGCCGAGATGTCGATCAACGACGCGATCATGGAGCAGCTGATCATGATCGATGCTGCCCACCGCGCCTCGGCCAAGCGCATCACCGCGGTGTGCCCGTTCTACGGATACGCGCGTCAAGATCGCAAGGCAGAAGGCCGCGAGCCGATCACCGCCAAGCTCGTCGCCGACATGTTCAAGGCCGCCGGCGCCAAGCGCATGATCTCGGTCGATCTGCACTCCGGCCAGATCCAAGGCTTCTTCGACGGCCCGGTCGACCATCTCATGGCTGCGCCGGTGCTCCTCGACTACCTGCGCGAGAACGCGAGCGACGACCTCGTGATCGTGTCGCCCGACTCGGGCCGCATCAAGGTCGCCGAGCGCTTCGCCCAGCACCTCGACGCCGACCTGGCCTTCATCTACAAGACGCGGCCGAAGGGCATGGCGAACGTCGCGGTCGGCGCGCGAGGTCATCGGTGACGTCGAGGGTCGGCATTGCGTCATCGTCGACGACATGGTCGACACCGCCGCCACCCTGGTCGCGGCGGCCGAGTGCCTCATCGAGCACGGCGCCGCGGACGTCTGGGCGATGGCGACGCACGGGGTCTTGTCCGGCCCGGCGATCGACCGTCTCAAGAATGCGCCCATCGGCCGCGTGGTCATCACCAACACGGTGCCGCTGCCGTCCGAGAAGCAGATCGACAAGATCGAGGTGCTCTCGATCGCGAAGATCATCGCCGCCGCGCTCGACGCGGTGTTCGAGGACACCTCGGTCAGTGAGATCTTCGGGGGCGAGAACCAGGCCTGATCCCGGCTGGCAGGAGGGGTCGGCGAGTCCGTACACTGGCTCGTTCCCCCGCACGACCGCTCTAGGAGCGCGCTATGCCTTCGTCCGAAGTAACCCTCACCGCTGACCTTGGTCGCGAGACCGGCTCAGCTGCGGCGCGCCGCCTCCGCCACGAGGACAAGGTCCCCGGCGTCGTCTACGGGCAGGGCGCCGGCACCCAGAGCGTCACCGTCGTGCGCCGCGACCTGCGCAACGCGCTGTCGGGCCCGGCAGGCCAGAACGCGCTGATCACGCTGAAGGTCGGCGGCGATCCGCAGCTCACCATCGTGCGCGACCTGCAGCGTGACCCGATCAAGCGGGTCGTCACCCACGTCGACTTCCTCCGCATCAACCGCGACGAGGAGATCGAGGTCGAGGTGCCGATCCACCTCGAGGGCGAGGCGACCGACGTCCTCCGCAACGACGGCCTCGTCGATCAGTCGCTCGATCACCTCACGGTCATCGCGAAGCCCGGCGACATCCCGCCGTCGTTCACGATCGACGTCTCCGCGATGGTCATCGGCGACGTGATCCGCGTGCACGACCTCGCGCTGCCCGCGGGCGTCACGACGCCGCTCGACCCCGAGACGCCGCTCGTCACCGCTGAGGCGACGCGCGCTTCGATCGAGGAAGAGGCGGCCGAGGGCGAAGAGGGCGAAGGCGTCGAGGGCGAGGGCGGCGAGGGTGCCGCAGGGTCGGCGGAGAGCGCCGGCAGCGACGAAGGCTGACCCACCCTGTTCCGCCGCGGCGGCTCCGAGCGGCGCGGGAAGGCCGCAGACTTCTTGGTCGTCGGTCTCGGCAACCCGGGCGAAGACTTCGCGCGCAGCCGGCACAACCTCGGAGCTGAAGTCGTCACGCTTCTCGCCGAGCGCGGAGGCACCACGCTGAAGCGATCGAAGGAGAAGTCGCTGTCCGCGGAGGTGACGATCGCGGGCAAGCACGTGGTGCTCGCGTTCCCGCAGACGTACATGAACCTCTCGGGCGAGGCGGTCGCGAAGCTCGTCCGTCGGCACAGCATCGACGGCCCTGACCACATCGTGATCGTGCACGACGAGCTCGACCTTCCCGTCGGCCGCATGCGAGTGAAGGTCGGTGGGGGCCTCGCCGGGCACAACGGCCTCAAGTCGATCGTGCAGCACCTCAAGACCGATGACTTCGTCCGCGTGCGCATGGGTGTCGGCAAGCCGCCGAGCGCGCAGCAGGGCGCGGATCACGTGCTGAAGAAGCCCTCGAAGAAGGACCGCACCGAATTCGACGTCGTCGTGCAGGAGGCTGCCGACGCGGTCGAGATGATCGTCGGCGAGGGCGCCGCGGTCGCGATGAACCGCTACAACTGACGGTCCCGTCCCAATGCAACTGGGAGCGCGTTCAGACCCCGCAGCACGAGTCCGTCGCCGTGGCCCCAGTGCAAGTCTTCTGACGGCACGGCGAGGCGGATGTCGGGGAAGCGGCCCAGGAGTGAACCGAGCGCGATGACGCCCTCCATGCGCGCCAAGGGCGCGCCGAGGCAGAAGTGGATCCCATGCCCGAACGCGAGGTGGCGGTTGTCCGCGCGTCCGACATCGAACCGTTCGGCGTCGCTGAACCGTGCTCCGTCGCGGTTCGCGGCTGCCAAGGAGATGATGACCTGCCCGCCCTTCGGGATCGTCAGACCGCCGACCTCGATGTCCTCGGCGGCGTAGCGGAACGTCGCGTGAGGCACCGGCGCGTCGTAGCGCATGATCTCCTCGACGAGCGGCCCGAGCAGCGAGGGATCCGCCTTCACTGACGCGAGCTGGTCTGGGTTCCGCAGGAGCGCGACCACGCCGTTGCCGACCAGGCTCGTCGTGGTGTCGTGGCCGGCGATGATGAGCTGCAGCAGCGTCGACAGCAGCTCGCCGTGGTCCAGGCTGTCGTCACCATCTCGGGCGCGGATCAACGCGGTGACGAGATCGTCGCCGGGGAGTCGTTCCTTGGTCTCGACGAGCTTGGTCAGGTGGGCGACCACCGCATCGGAACCCTCCTTGGCGTGCGCGTACTGCTCGGGGGTGTCGGTCGGGGAGAGCAGCGCCATGAGCGCCTCGCTGAACGACGTGCGATCGTCCTCGGGCACACCGAGCAGCTCGCAGATGACGGTGTACGGCAGGGGGTACGCGAAATTCGGGACGAGATCGACCGTGGCGTCGGGCCCGGCCGCGGCGAGTGCGTCGAGCAGTCCGCCGATGATCTCCCGGACCCGCGGCTCGAGCCGTTCGATCCGCCGCAGCGAGAACGCCGATGCGACGAGCCTGCGCAGACGCGTGTGGTCGGGCGGATCCACCGCGAGCATGTGGTGAGCGAAGGCCGGGCCCGGCAAGCCTTCGGCCAGCACCCCTTCACCGCTCGCGAACGCGGCCTGCATGTCCTTCGACAGCCGCGTGTCGTTCAACATGAGCTTCGCCTCGTCGTACCCGACGACCAACCACGCCGGGTGGCCGTCGGCAAGCGTGACCGCGTGCACCGGTCCTTTGTCGCGGACCTCCGCGAAGAGCGGGAACGGGTCGTCTCGGTCGAAGCTGCCCCAGGATTGCAGCGCGTCGGTCGTGTCCATCACCGCATCATCCACCCGGCGGCTTCCCCGCGCCTTCCTCCGGCCACCGTTTGCTCACTCGACCTCGTCCTGACGTACTCGAGTGAGCAAACGGTCTTCGGCGTTCGCTCGCTACCCTCGAAGAAATGCGTCTGGCTGACCTCCCCCCGCTGTTGCGCGAGGAGCGAGCCGTCGCGCACCTGCTCGGGCGCAGGGCCGCGACAGTGGCGATCCCCGAGGCGGCCCGCACGATCACGCTCGCCGGCCTCGCCGCGCTGTCGAGCCAGCGAACCTTCCTGGTGCTGCTCCCGACGAGCACGTCGGCCGAGCTCGTCGCCAACGACCTGCGCGCGTACCTGCCCGCGGACGAGGTCGAGCTGTTCCCCGCGTGGGAGACGTTGCCGTTCGAGCGAGTGAGCCCTGGCGTCGAGACGATGGGACGACGCCTGAGAGTGATGTGGCGGCTGCGCAAGCCCGAGCGGGCGCCGCGGTTCGTCGTCGCCGGCGTGCGGGCGCTGTCGCAACGGCTCGGTCCCCACGTCGAAGACGTCGAGCCGGTGACGATCACGACCGGTCAGCAGGTCGACCCGGCCGAGCTCGTCGCCGAGCTCGTGAAGCTCGGGTATCGGCGCGAGTACCTCGTCGAGCACCGCGGTGAGGTCTCGCTCAGAGGCTCGATCGTCGACGTGTTCCCGTCCACCGCGGATGTGCCGGTGCGCGTCGACCTGTGGGGCGACGAGGTCGATCGGCTCTCCGAGTTCAGCGTCCACGACCAGCGCTCGACAGCCGACCTCGCCGAGGTCGAGATCTTCCCCGCGCGCGAGCTGCTGCCGACCGACGAGGTGCGCGCCCGCGCCGCGGCCCTCGTCGGCGCCGAGCCCTGGGGTCGTGAGCAGTGGGAGCGTCTGGCCGAGGGCCTCGTGTTCGACGGCATGGAGTCGTGGATGCCGTGGCTCACGCCCGGCGAGCACACCCTCGTCGATCTTCTCGACGCCGACTCGCAGGTCGTGCTCGTCGAGCCCCGCCGCATGCGCGACCGCGCCAGCGAGATCCTCGCCGAGGAGGCCGACCTCGCGGCGAGCCTGAGCAAGACCTGGGGAGCGGAGGGCACCGAGTTCCCGCGCTTGCACGCGCCGTTCGACGACCTGCTCGCGGACACGCCGGCGGGCGCGTGGACCTTCCTCCCGATGGCCGACCGGCCCGAGACCGCGGTCGTCGAGGCGACGGGATGGGGACCGGTCGTCGGCGACGGCGAAGGACTCGGCCGCCGCATCGCCGAGCTGCTCGGGGAACGTCATCGCATCGTCGTCGCCGCCGACACCGCGGGATCCGCGAACCGCTTGCACGAGCTGCTGCTGTCGGTCGGGCTCGACCTCGCGATCGACGTCAACGGCGACACCGACCTCACGCGCCCAGGCGGCCGCATCGTCGTCGCTCCGCTCGACCACGGCTTCGTCCTGCCCGCGGTCCGCCTCGCGGTCATCACCGAGGCCGACCTCACCGGTCGTCGCCGCGCCCACCGCAGGCCGAGACCGCAGCGTCGCGACTCCGCCTCGTTCTTCGAGGACCTCAAGCCCGGCGACTACGTCGTGCATCACACGCACGGCGTCGGTCGCTACGGCGGGATGGTCACGCGCTCGCTCGACGGCGTCGACCGCGACTACCTGCTGCTCGAGTACAAGGGCGGAGACAGGCTCTACATCCCGAGCGACCAGATCGACGCGGTGCGCCACTACACCGGTGGTGACGCGCCAGCGCTGCATCGCCTCGGAGGCAGCGACTTCGCCCGCACGAAGGCGCGGGTCAAGGCCGCGGTGCGCGAGATCGCGCAGGAGCTCGTCGTGCTCTATCAGCGGCGGGTGACCTCACCGGGTCATGCGTTCGCTCCGGACTCGCCATGGCAGCACGAGATGGAGGAAGCGTTCCCGTACGTCGAGACGCCCGATCAGCTGAAGGCGATCGCCGATGTGAAGGCCGACATGGAGCATGACGCGCCGATGGATCGGCTCGTGTGTGGCGACGTCGGCTTCGGCAAGACCGAAGTCGCGATCCGTGCGGCCTTCAAGGCGGTGCAGGACGGGATGCAGGTCGGCGTGCTCGTCCCGACGACGCTGCTCGCGCAACAGCACTTCGCGACCTTCAGCGACCGGATGACCGCCTACCCGATCCGTGTCGAAGTGCTGTCGCGCTTCTTGACTCCGGGCCAGGCCAAGCGCGTCGTCGACGGCGTCGCGAGCGGCGAGGTCGACATCGTGATCGGCACTCATCGACTGCTGTCCGAAGACGTGCAGTTCAAGCGGCTCGGCCTGCTCGTCGTCGACGAGGAGCAGCGCTTCGGCGTCAGTCACAAGGAGGCGATGAAGAAGCTGAAGACCGATGTCGACGTGCTCACACTCACCGCGACACCGATCCCGCGCACCCTCGAGATGAGCCTCACGGGCATCCGCGACCTGACATTGCTGAACACGCCGCCCGCCGATCGCCAGCCGATCCTCACCTACGTCGGCGAGTACGACGACCGCGCCGTCGCCGAGGCGATCCGCCGCGAGCTCCTCCGTGAGGGTCAGGTGTTCTTCGTGCACAACCGGGTGCAGGACATCGAGGAGGTCGCAGCCGAGATCCGCGACATGGTGCCCGAGGCCCGGGTGACGATCGCGCACGGACAGATGGACGAGGGCACGCTCGAGCAGACGGTCGTCGACTTCTGGGAGGGCCAGTTCGACGTGCTCGTCTGCACGACGATCATCGAGTCGGGCATCGACATGCCGACGGTCAACACGCTCGTCGTCGATCGCGCCGACATGCTCGGCCTCGGCCAGCTGCACCAGCTGCGCGGCAGGGTCGGCCGGGCTGGGCAGCGGGCCTACGCGTACCTGTTCCACCCCGTCGACCGCGTGCTCAGCGAGGACGCTTACGAGCGCCTGCGCACGATCGGCGAGGCGACCGAGCTCGGTTCGGGGTTCAAGATCGCGATGCGCGACCTCGAGATCCGCGGCGCCGGCAACCTGCTGGGCGAGAACCAGAGCGGCCACATCGCGGCGGTGGGCTACGACCTCTACTGCCAGATGGTCACCGAGGCGGTCGCCGAGCTGAAGGGCGAGGAGCTGCGTGAGCCCGCTGAGGTGAAGCTCGACCTGCCCGTCGACGCGCACCTTCCCTCGTCGTATGTCGGCCGCGAGGAGCTGCGGCTCGAGGCCTATCGCCGCCTGGCGACCGTCACGACCGAGGCCGAGATCGCGGACATCAAGGCCGAGTGGACCGACCGCTACGGGCCTCCACCGCCTCCCGCCGAGGCGCTGCTCGCGGTCGGGCGCCTGCGCGCCGAGTGCCATCGCCTCGGCATCCGCGAGGTCGGCGTCGCTCGCGGAATGGTGCGACTCACGCCGATCACCCTGAAGGCGAGCGAGGAGGTTCGCTTCCGCCGGCTGGCGCGCGACGGCGTGTACAAGCCCGACCTCGGCGAGATGCAGCTGCGGGTGCCGCGCAAGGGCGACTTGCCTTCGATGGTCGTCGACTTCCTGCGCGAGCTGCGGCCCTCTGACGACGGGGGCTGACGAGAGCCCGTGAAGGCGCGCCGATAGGCTCGCTCGCCGTGCTTCTCCGCTCCAAAGTCGTGACTTCCAAGGTCCTGGCTCTCGCGTCTGTCCTCGTTGCGGGCGCGTTCGTCGGGTCGGCGTGCTCGACGGTCAATCCGAGCGCCGCAACTGTGAACGGCGACTCGATCGACAGGGCGTCGTTCACCGACTCGCTCCATCAGTTCGCCGACAACCCCGCCTTCATCGCGCGGGTGTCGCAGAGCGGCCAGGCGTCGGTCACGGGCAACGGCAGCGACACCGTGTCGGCCGACTTCGCCCGTCAGGCGCTGCAGCGCGAGATCGTCGTGATGGTGGCCAAGCAGCAGAACAAGGCGCGCGGCGCCACGGTGACGCCCGTGATCGAGGCGGCTGCTCGCGACGACGTCGAGGCCCAGCTCGGGCTCGACGCCTTCAACGGCTTCCCCGCCTCGTTCCAGCAGCGGCTCGTCGACCAGAACGCGCAGATCTACACGCTCCGCGCCAATGTCGCCGGCTCGGCGCTCGACGACGCAGCACTCCAGAAGGCCTTCGACGCCGACCCCTCGCAGTTCGCCGAGGTGTGCGCCAGCCACATCCTCGTGAACACGCAGGCGGAGGCGGACGCGGTCGAGACGCGCCTCGCCAACGGTGAGGACTTCGCGACGGTCGCCAAGGAGGTCTCGATCGACAGCGGCAGTGCTCCGAACGGCGGCGACCTCGGCTGCGTCGCCCGCGGCATCACGGTGAAGGAGTTCGAGGACGCGCTCTTCGCCACGCCGGTCGGCACGGTGTCGAAGCCCGTGCAGACGCAGTTCGGCTACCACGTCATCAAGGTCACCGACAAGAAGGCGCCCGCCTTCAAGGACGCGAAGCCGCAGGTGCTGCAGAAGATCTTCAGCGACTCGAACGACAAGTTCAACAACGTGCTGAACGGCAGCCTCACCAAGGCGAAGGTCTCGATCGACCCTCGCTTCGGCACGTGGAACCCGTCGCTGAACGCAGTCGTGCCGGCTGACTTCGAGAACCTCCAGAACTCGACGGCCACGACCGCAGCAACGGGGGCGACGGCGACCACGGCGGCAACGCCCACCACTGGCGGGTAGCGCGGTGGGTCGCGGCCGGGTCGTCATCGTCGGGCTCGGTCCGGCCGGGCCCGAGCTGGTGACCCAACAAGCCGTCGCCGAGATCGCCCGCGTCGGCCGGCGCTTCATTCGCACGACTCGTCATCCGTCGGCTTCGATCGTCGGCGACGCGACGAGCTTCGACGAGGTGTACGAGAGCGAGGCATCGCTCGACGCGGTCTACGCCCGCATCGTCGACGCGCTGGTCGAGGCCGCGAGCGACCAGGGCGAGGTGCTCTACGCGGTTCCCGGCTCGCCGCTGGTCGCGGAGCGCACGGTCGAGCTGCTGCGAGCCGACGATCGGGTCGTGGTCGACGTCGTCCCCGCGCTGTCGTTCCTCGACCTCGTGTGGAGCCGGCTCGGGATCGACCCTCTCGCGGCCGGCGTGCGCCTCGTCGACGGTCAGCGGTTCTCGGTCGAGGCCGCGGGGGAGCGCGGTCCGCTCGTCGTCGCGCAATGCGACACCGCCCACGTCCTGTCCGACATCAAGCTCTCGATCGATGACGACGAGCCGCGCGTGGTCGTCGTGCTCCACCACCTCGGCCTCCCTGACGAGCAGGTGCTCGAGGTCGCGTGGGACGAGCTCGACCGGTCGTTCGCGCCCGACCACCTCACCGCGCTCTGGATCCCCACGTTGCACGCGCCGGTTGCGAGCGAGCTCGTGAGGTTCGCGGAGCTCGTGCGCACCCTCCGTCGTGAATGCCCGTGGGATCGCGAGCAGACGCATCGCACGCTCACTCGCCACCTCCTCGAGGAGACCTACGAGACGCTCGAAGCGATCGACGCACTCGACGGCTCGCCCGACACGATCGGCCATCTCGAGGAGGAGCTCGGCGACCTGCTGTTCCAGGTCTTCTTCCACGCGACGCTGGCCGCGGAGGAGGGATGGTTCACGCTGGCGGACGTCGCGCGGGTGATCCACGACAAGCTCGTGCACCGCCACCCTCATGTGTTCGGCACGGTCGAGGCGGAGAGCGCCGAACAGGTGCTCGTCAACTGGGAGCAGATCAAGAAGGCCGAGAAGGGGCGCTCGAGCGTGATGGAGGGCGTGCCCGGCGATCTCCCTGCGCTGCTCTATGCGCACAAGATCCAGCGCAAGGCCGCCTCGGTCGGCTTCGACTGGGACGACGTCGACGGCGCCCTGCCCAAGATCGGCGAGGAGCTCGACGAGCTGCAGGCGGCCATCGCGTCGGCGATCGATCGTGACATCGAAGACGAGCTCGGCGACCTGCTCTTCGCGGTCGTGAACGTCGCCCGGCACCTCGACATCGACCCCGAGACCGCGCTGCGGGGCGCGAGCGCGAAGTTCCGGACCCGCTTCGAGCTGGTCGAGGCGCAGGCCGGCGCGCAGGGACGAGACCTGTCGGCCATGACCCTCGCCGAGCTCGACGCCCTCTGGGACCAAGCCAAGCGCTGAACCTGGCGTATCCTCACTGGCAACAGCAGGCACAGAGGCAACATCAGCAACACCAGCAAGTAACGGGCGGAGCCGGACGCTGGCGAGGCAGACGCATGAGTGAGATCGAGCACGTGGTCGGCCGCGAGGTCCTGGATTCGCGCGGCAACCCCACCGTCGAGGTCGAGGTCGTGCTCGCGACCGGCGCGCGGGGCCGAGTCATCGTGCCGTCGGGGGCGTCGACCGGTGAGCACGAGGCGGTCGAGCTGCGCGACGGCGGCGCCCGCTTCGGCGGCAAGGGCGTCGAGACCGCGGTCGGGAACGTCAACGGCGAGATCCGCGACGCGATCCTCGAGCTCGAGGCGCTCGACCAGCGCGGCCATCGACACGACGCTCATCGACCTCGACGGCACCGAGAACAAGGCCCGGCTCGGCGCGAACGCGATCCTGGGCGCCTCCCTCGCGGTGGCCAAGGCCGCGGCCGACGAGCTCGGCGCTGCCGCTCTATCGCTACGTCGGCGGGGCGAACGCGCACGTGCTGCCGGTGCCGATGATGAACGTGCTCAACGGCGGCGTGCACGCCGACAACACCGTGGACTTCCAGGAGTTCATGATCATGCCGGTCGGCGCGGCGTCGTACACCGAGGGACTGCGTTGGGGCGTCGAGACCTACCACGCGCTGAAGAGCCTCCTCCACGAGCGCGGCCTGTCGACACTCGTCGGCGACGAGGGCGGCTTCGCTCCCGACCTCGCGGCGAACGAAGACGCGGTGCGCCTGCTCGTCGAGGCGATCGAGCGCGCGGGCTACGCGCCCGGCACCGAGATCGCGATCGCGCTCGATCCCGCGACGTCCGAGCTCTACCGCGACGGCAGCTACGAGCTGAAGGGCGAGGGTCGCACGCCTGCGCCCGGCCGAGCTCGCCGAGCTGTGGGCGAGCTGGGTCGACCGCTACCCGATCGTCTCGATCGAGGACGGCATGGCCGAGGACGACTGGGACGGCTGGCGCGCGCTCACCGACGCGGTGGGCGACCGCGTGCAGCTCGTCGGCGACGACCTGTTCGTCACGAACACCCAGCGGCTCGAGATGGGGATCGAGCGGAAGGTCGCGAACTCGATCCTCATCAAGGTCAACCAGATCGGCACGCTCACCGAGACGCTCGAGACGGTCGCGCTCGCGACGCGGTCGAGCTACTCGAGCGTGATGTCGCACCGCTCGGGCGAGACCGAGGACGCCACGATCGCCGACCTCGCGGTCGCGACGAACTGCGGGCAGATCAAGACCGGCGCGCCGGCGCGCTCCGATCGCACGGCGAAGTACAACCAGCTGCTGCGCATCGAGGAAGACCTCGGCGAGTCGGCTGCGTACCTCGGCCGCGACGCGCTCGGCGCCGCGGGCGCGCGCGTGAGCCCGCCGCGGGGGACCGGGCCGGTCGACCCGCTGCTGGGCGGCCCGCGAGACGACACCGAGGCCACCTCGGCGCTGAACGGCCTCCTCGTCATCTCGCCCGACACGAAGATCGGCCGGCGCGAGCGCAAGCACCTCGTTGCCGGCGAGCACCACGCGGCCCGGCATCGTCATCCGACTGCTCGACCGGTGCCGGTCGTCGATCCCGAGCGCATCATCGACCCGGGGCTGCGCCAGCGCCTGCATCCCGAGCGTGCGGAGCCCTTCGACTTCGAGGTCAGCGAACGGCGCCGGGTCGCGGCGGGCGATCTGGCCCATCCTCGTGACGGGACTGCTCGTCGCCGCGCTCTTCGTGTTCGTCTTCCCGACGCGGACGTACCTGGCGCAGCGCGCCGAGACCAAGCGCACCGAGCATCAGCTGCAGGTGCTGCAGCAGCAGAACGACTCGCTCTCGACCAGGGTGACCGCGCTCGACACCGACGCGGAGATCGAGCGCATCGCGCGCGAGCAGTTCGACCTCGTGCGACCCGGCGAGCAAGCCTTCGCGATCTTGCCCGCGCCTGCGCTCACCGACCTGCCGCCGGGGTTCCCGTTCGACCTCATCCGCAAGCTGTTGGGGCGTCCAGCGCCTGGTTGACCAGCCGGTATGGTCACCGCCCTATGAGCATCCTCGGCACGCGTGTGCTGCGCAAAGAAGACCCGAAGTTCCTCACGACCGGTGGCGTGTACGCCGCGGACCTTCGCGACCCGATGCTCCAAGGCGCGGGCTGGGTCACCTTCGTGCGCTCAACGGTCGCGCACGCCCGCATCGTGTCGATCGACACCGACGACGCGAAGCAGGCACCCGGCGTGCTCGGCGTGTTCACGGCCGCCGACCTCGGCCTGACGCCGGCGCCGTACGGGATGCCTTTCCTGAACCAGGCGATGCTGCGCACCTCGCTCGCCGCCGACAAGGTGCGGTTCGTCGGCGAGCCGATCGTCGCGATCGTGACCGAGCATCCGTACCAAGGTGAGGACGCAGCCGAGCGGGTGCTGATCGACTACGAAGTGCTGCCCGCGGTCATCGACGTGTTCGACTCGCGCGATGGCTCGACGTTGCTCTTCGAGGACGTCGGCACGAACGTGGTCATCGACGGGGCGATCATGGGTGAGCAGCCTCCCGCCGCGGACTTCTTCGACGGATGCGAGGTCGTCGTCACGCAGCGCATCGTGAACCAGCGCGTCGCGCCGTGCCCGCTCGAGGTGCGCTCGGGCGCTGCCGCGTGGGTCGACGGCCGGCTCGTGCAGTGGTCGAGCACGCAACACGCGCAGGGCGCCCGCGACGCGATCCAAGCCGCGAACGGCCTCGAGGCCGGGCAAGTGCGCGTCATCGCTCCTGACGTCGGCGGTGGCTTCGGGGCGAAGATCGGCGCGTACCCCGAGGAGCTGCTGCTCGGCGCGCTCGCCGAGAGGTGTGGGCCGCCCGGTGCGCTGGCTCGAGAGCCGCACCGAGAGCATGCAGATGCTCGGCCACGGCCGCGGGCAGTTCCAGGAGGTGACGATCGGCGGCACCCGCGACGGGCAGGTGCAGGCGTACCGGCTCGAGATCCTCCAGGACTCGGGCGGCTACCCCGAGATCGGCGCGATCCTCCCGCTCTTCATGACGAAGATGATGGGCTCGGCTGTCTACACGGTGCCCAAGTTCGAGTGCACGACGAAGGCGGTCCTCACGAACTCGACGCCGATCGTCGCGTACCGCGGTGCCGGGCGTCCCGAGGCCACCGCGGCGATGGAGCGCATCCTCGACGTCTACGCGGCCGAGATCGGCATGGATCCGGTCGACGTGCGACGCAAGAACCTGATCCCGAACGAGTCGTGGCCGTACACGACGGTCTCGGGCGCGACCTACGACATCGGCGACTACGAAGGCGCGCTCGACAGGGTGCTCGCGGCTGCCGACTACTCGGCGCTCCGCGCCGAGCAGGCGTCGCGCCGAGCCGCGGGTGGCCCGAAGCAGCTCGGCATCGGCGTGTCGGTGTACGTCGAGATCACCGGCGGCGCCCCGCCTCCGTTCGAGCACGCACGCATCGTCGTGCACCCCGACGGCGGCGCGACCGTCTACACCGGCACCTCGCCGCACGGGCAGGGCCACGCGACGGCGTGGTCGATGATCGCCCACGAGGAGACCGGCATCCCGATGGACCTCATCGAGGTGATCCACGGCGACACCGATCTCGTGCCCGCAGGCGGCGGCACCATGGGCTCTCGGTCGCTGCAGCAGGGCGGTGCCGCCGTGCAGCAGGCGTCGATCGACCTCGTCGCTCGGGCGCGTGAGGTCGCGGCCCAGATGCTCGAGGCAAACCCGGACGACCTCGTGCTCGACAAGGGCGCGGGCGCCTTCCACGTGGCGGGCACGCCCGCGAGCGCGAAGACGTGGGGCGAGCTGTCGGTGGCGGCGAACGAGCAGGGCAACCCACTCGACCTCCCGGCGGTGTTCACCGCACCGAGCCCGACCTTCCCGTTCGGCGCCCACATCGCGGTCGTCGAGGTCGACACCGACACGGGCCAGGTGCGACTCCTGCGCCATGTGGCGTGCGACGACGCGGGCAAGGTGCTCAACCCGATGCTGCTCGAGGGGCAGGTGCACGGCGGCATCGCGCAGGGGGCGGCGCAGGCGCTGTTCGAGGAGGTTCGCTACGACGAGGACGGCAACCCTGTGACCGCGAACCTCGCCGACTACGCGTTCCCGTCCGCCGCCGAGCTGCCGTCGTTCGAGGTGATCCACATGGAGACGCCGACGCCGGTGAACCCGCTCGGCGCGAAAGGCGTCGGTGAGTCGGGCACCATCGGGTCGACGCCCGCGGTCCAGAACGCGGTCGTCGACGCCGTCGCGCACCTCGGTGTGCGGCACATCGACATGCCCGCGTCGGCGGAGAAGGTGTGGCGCGCCATCGCCGCCGCCCAGGAGTCAGCGCGGTAGTCAACATGTGACTAGCAGACCGGTCAGCACGTGTCGCGCGGGCGATGCATGATGGCCGCCCTAACCAGCGATCACGGAACAGCAAACTCGGGGGTGGTCCCGTTGCGGATCTCACTGACGGTCAATGGCGCGTCCCAGTCGCACGACGTCGAGCCTCGGCTCCTGCTCGTGCACTACATCCGTGACGTCGTTGGCCTCACCGGCACGAACGTGGGGTGCGACACGTCGTCGTGCGGAGCGTGCACGATCCACGTGAACGGCGAGTCGGTGAAGTCCTGCACGATGCTGGCGGTCCAGGCCGACGGCACCGACATCATGACGATCGAAGGCCTCGCCAACGGCGACCAGCTCCACCCGATGCAGACCGCGTTCCGCGAGAACCACGGCCTGCAGTGCGGGTTCTGCACGCCGGGCATGGTGATGGCCGCAGTCGGCCTGCTGAACGAGAACCCCAAGCCCACCGAGGCAGAGGTGCGGGAGGGCCTCGAAGGCAACCTGTGCCGCTGCACCGGCTACCACAACATCGTGAAGGCCGTGCTCGCAGCCTCGGGCCAGGCGGTGAACGCATGACCGCGGTCGAGACGGCGCCTGCGGGCGTCGTCGGCACGCGGATGCTCCGCAAGGAAGATCCCGCGCTCCTCACCGGCGAGGCGAAGTACACCGACGACCTCGCGATCCCCGGCGCGCTGTCGATCGCGCTCGTCCGCAGCCCCTACGCCCACGCGCACATCCGCAGCGTCGACCTGTCGGCCGCGCTCGGCATGCCCGGCGTGGTTGCCGCATACAGCGGCGCCGACCTCCGTGACGCCTGGGGCCCGATGCCCTGCGCATGGGCCGTGACTCCCGACATGAAGGCGCCCGAGCACTTCCCGCTCGCGATCGACAAGGTCGCATACGTCGGCGACGCGGTCGCGGTCGTCGTGGCGCACTCGAACGCCGAGGCGCGTGACGCTGTCGACATGGTGGTCGTCGACTACGACCCGCTGCCCGCCGTCATCGACCTCGAAGACGCGCTCAGCGATCGGGTCGTGATCCATGAGGGGCTGGGCACCAACAAGAGCTACACGTGGGAGCTGCATCCGCAAGGCCAAGAGGCAGTCGATGCCGCCTTCGCGTCGGCCGCGCACACGGTGAGCGAGCGCTACATCCAGCAGCGCCTCATCCCGATGGCGATGGAGCCTCGGGCCGTGGCAGCAGTGCCGCAGCCCTTCGGTGGTGACATCACCCTGTACTCCGCCACGCAGATCCCGCACATCCTCAAGATCATGGTGGCGCTCACGCTCAGCATCCCCGAGCACCAGGTGCGCGTGGTGGCTCCTGCGGTGGGTGGCGGCTTCGGCTCGAAGCTCAACGTCTACGCCGAGGAGCTCATCTGCACCGCGCTCGCCCGCAAGCTGCGGGTGCCGGTGCGTTGGGTCGAGGAGCGCACCGAGAACGCGCAGGCCACGATCCAGGGCCGCGGCCAGATCCAGAAGATCGACCTCGCCGCCGACGCCGACGGCAAGGTCACCGCAGTGCGGGTCGACCTCGTCGGCGACATGGGCGCGTACCTGCAGCTGGTCACGCCGGGCATCCCGTTGCTCGGCGCGTTCCTGTATGCGGGCGTGTACGACGTGCCGAACTACTCGTTCACCTGCACGTCGGTGTTCACGACGATGACGCCGACCGACGCCTACCGAGGCGCCGGACGTCCCGAGGCCACCTACGCGATCGAGCGGGCGATGGACGCGCTCGCGGCGAAGGTCGGCATCGATCCAGCCGAGCTGCGCCGGCGCAACATGATCAAGGAATCGCAGTTCCCGTACACCGCGATGACGGGGCTGCAGTACGACAGCGGCAACCACGAGGGCGCGCTGGCCAAGGCGCTCGAGCTGTGCGACTACGACGGTCGCCGAGCCGAGCAGGCGCGCCGCCGGGCGGCCGGCTCGACGAAGCACCTCGGGGTCGGCATCTCGTCGTACTTCGAGATGTGCGGGCTCGCTCCGAGCCGCGTGCTCGCCTCGCTGAACTACTCCGCGGGCGGATGGGAAGCCGCGACCGTCCGCGTGCTGCCGACGAACAAGGTGCAAGTGGTCACCGGCTCCTCACCGCACGGCCAAGGCCACGAGACGTCGTGGTCGATGATCATCGCCGACAAGCTCGGTGTCGATCCGGACGACGTCGACGTGCTGCACTCCGACACGGCGATCAGCCCGCTCGGCCTCGACACCTATGGCTCGCGGTCGTTGGCCGTCGGTGGCATCGCGATCGCGATGGCGGCCGACAAGATCATCGTGAAGGCGCGGCAAGATCGCCGCGCATCTGCTCGAGTGCGCCGAGGAGGACCTCGATTTCTCGGCCGGCACGTTCAGTGTGAAGGGCTCTCCCGACAAGGCCATGCCGCTCGCCGGCGTTGCGTTCGAGGCGTTCACCGCGCACAACCTCCCCGACGGCGTCGAGCCGAACCTCGAGGAGAGCGTGGTGTACGACCCGCCCAACTTCTCGTGGCCGTTCGGCACCCACATCTGCGTGGTCGAGATCGACGAGGAGACCGGCAAGGTCGACGTGCTCCAGTACGTCGCGGTCGACGACTGCGGCGTGCAGATCAACCCGATGATCGTCGACGGCCAGGTCCACGGCGGCGTCGTGCAAGGCCTCGCCCAGGCCCTCTGGGAGGAGGCGGTCTACGACGACGACGGCAACCTCCGCACCTCGACGCTGGCCGACTACCTGGTGCCCGCGGCGTCCGACGTGCCGTCTCTCACCCTCGGGCACACGGTCACGCCGAGCCCGACCAACCAGCTCGGCGTCAAGGGGATCGGCGAGGCCGGCACCATCGGCGCTGCGCCAGCCGTGATGAACGCCGTCGTCGACGCGCTGTCCCACCTCGGTGTCACCGACATGCTCATGCCCGCGTCGCCGATGCGGGTCTGGTCCACCATCCAAGCCGCAAAGTCCGCCAGTTCCGCAGTGTCCGGAGGTGCGAAGTGATCCCCGCCGCGTTCGACTACGCCAAGGCCGGGTCGGCCGATGAGGCCCTCTCGCTGCTGTCGCAGCACGGCGACGAGGCCAAGCTGCTCGCGGGCGGTCATTCGCTCCTCCCGCTCATGAAGCTGCGGCTCGCTTCGCCGGCGATGCTCATCGACATCGGTCCGATCAAGGACCTGTCGTATGTGAAGGACGGCGGCGACCACATCGCGATCGGCGCGCTCACGCGCCACCGCGACCTCGAGACGTCCGATCTGCTGAAGCAGCAGGTGCCGATCCTCGCTCATGCGGCCGGCCAGGTCGGCGACCCGCAGGTGCGCCATCGCGGCACGATCGGCGGCTCGATCGCGCACTCCGACCCCGCGTCCGACCTTCCCGCGGTCGTGCTCGCCCTCGGCGGCACGATGGTCGCCCGGTCGAGCAAGGGTGAGCGCACGATCGCTGCGTCCGACTTCTTCACCGGGTTCCTCGAGTCGGCGCTCGCACCCGACGAGCTCCTCACCGAGATCCGGGTGCCGAAGGTCGCCGGCGCGGGCTGGTCGTTCCAGAAGTTCAACCGCCGCGCGCAGGACTGGGCGATCGTCGGCGTCGCAGCCGTGAGGAACGGCACGACGGGCATCGCGCTCGTGAACATGGGCTCGACGCCAGTGCGCGCGAGCGCAGTCGAACAGGCTCTCGCTGGCGGTGCGTCAGCGGCCGACGCGGCGCAGCACGCCGCCGAGGGCGCCTCGCCCTCAGCCGACCTCAACGCGAGCGTCGAGTACCGCGAGCACCTCGCCCGCGTGCTCGTGCGCCGCGCCCTCGAGGAAGCCGGCGCGTAAACCGGCCGCCCGCTCGTTCTCTTGGCGGAAGGTTGTCTCCCAGACGACCCAACGCCGAGAAAACCAGCTAGTTCGCTCAGAGCAGGGCGGCGTACGTGCCGCCATCGATCTGCAGAGCGACTCCGGTGAGGAACTTCGCCTGCTCTGAGCACAGGAACGCGACGACCTGGCCGAAGTCGCCGGGGTCGCCGACGGTGCCGCTCGGGATGCCGCGCGCCGCGTCGGCGGTGTCGCCGTAGAGCTGGATGAGCCGCGCGGTGGCATGCAGACCAGGGAGGGCTGAGTTGACGGTGATGCCGTCCTTCGCGACTTCACGCGCGAGCGTGCGCAGGAAGCCCGTCGCGCCGGTGCGCGCGGTGTTCGACAGGATCAGCCCGCCGATCGGCTGACGCACGGCGATCGACGTGATCGCCACGATGCGACCCCAGTGCTGCGCTTGCATCGCGGGGACCGCGGCGTAGCACATGGCCACGACCGACAGCAGGTTGAGCTCGACCGCATCTGCGTACGCCTCGAGAGGGGTCGAGGCGAAGTCGCCGGGAGGAGGTCCTCCGCCGTTCGTCACGAGGATGTCGAGACCGCCGAGCGCCTCCCGCGCCGCCTCGACGAACGCGGTCGCGCCTGCGGTCGTCGAGACATCCGCGACGAGGGGGATTGCGTTCGCGCCGATCCTGCCCGCGGCATCGTCGATACGGGCTTTGTCTCGGCCGCAGATCGCGACGCGAACGCCCTCGGCGGCGAGCGCCTCGGCAGACGCGTAGCCGAGACCCATGGACGAGGCCGCGACAGCGGCCCGCTTGCCGTTCAAGCCGAGGTCCATCTGAACCGCCTCCGTTGCCTCGAAAGGTGGCCGACAACCTACGCTGCAAGTGATGGCAGCAGCGCCGGAGCACACGCCCGAGACCGTCGACGATGTGCGCAATGCGCTCGCCGCGCACGACTACTTGGCCGACGAGGGCCTCGCGACGGCGGTCTTCCTCGCGAAGACCCTCCACCGGCCGCTGCTGCTCGAGGGCGAGGCGGGCGTCGGCAAGACCGAGGTCGCCAAGGTGCTCGCGCGCTGGACGGGGGGCGAGCTGCTGCGGCTGCAGTGCTACGAGGGCCTCGACGTCGCGCAGGCCGTGTACGAGTGGGACTACTCCCGCCAGCTGCTGCACCTGCGCGCGGCCGAGGCCGCCGGCCGGGTTGGCCCTGACGCGACGACCGACGCGCTCGAGGACGAGCTCTACTCCGAACGCTTCCTGGTGCGTCGTCCGCTGCTGCAGGCGATCGACCACGGTGAAGGGCCGCCGCCGGTCCTCCTCATCGACGAGGTCGACCGCGCCGACGACGAGTTCGAGGCGTTCCTGCTCGAGGTGCTGTCGGACTACGCGATCACGGTGCCTGAGCTCGGCACGTTCCGCGCTCACGTGCCTCCGCTCGTCGTGATCACGTCGAACCGCACACGCGACGTGCACGACGCGCTGAAGCGCCGCTGCCTCTATCACTGGGTCGATCATCCGGACTTCGAGCGCGAGGTCGCGATCGTGCGGCTGCGCGCACCGGGCGTGCCCGAGACGTTGGCTCGTCAGGTGGCCGCGGCCGTCGAGTCAGTGCGCGGGCTCGGGCTGTACAAGCCGCCCGGGGTCGCAGAGACGATCGACTGGGCGATGGCGCTCGCCGCGCTCGGACGCACCTCCCTCGACGAGCGGTCGGTGCGGGCGACGCTCGGCACGGTGCTGAAGTACCGGGAGGATGCCGAGCGGGTGCAGACGCACGGCATCGGCGACCTCGTGCGGGCCGCGGCCGCCCGAGCGTGACGACGATCCCGGCGACCGTCGATGTCGAGCGCTTCGCGGTCGGCTTCGCTCGCGTGCTGCGAGGCGCCGGGCTCGACGTGCCCGTCGGCACGGTCGTGGCGTACGCCGAGGCGCTCGCCGCGCTCGGAATCGACCGACGCAGCGGCGTCTACTGGGCGGGCCGCACGACGCTCGTGCGTCACGTCGAAGACGTGCCGCTCTACAACCGGGCATTCCGCGCGTGGTGGCTCGCCTGGCACGAGGACGGCACGCGGATCGAGATGCCTCCCGACGAGATCACGCTCCTCCTCGACGACGAGGACGAGCCGGATGCCGAGCCGGAGCCCGACGGCGACGAGCGTGAGGAGCGCGAGGTCATCACTGTGCGCTTCAGCCCGCACGAGGTCCTTCGCCACAAGGACTTCGCCCTCTACGACCGCGCCGAGCTCGACGAGGCTCGTCGGCTGATGGCCGACCTCCGCCTCGCTGGCGCGCTGCGGCCGTCGCGTCGCTACCGGCGTTCGCGTCGCGCGAGGGGACGTCCCGACCTCCGCCGCACGGTGCGCTCCGCGCTCCGCGTCCGGCGGCGAGCCTGTCCGCCGTGAGTGGCTCGAGCACGACGAGCGTCCCCGCCGGCTCGTGCTCCTGTGCGACATCAGCGGCTCGATGGAGCCCTATGCCCGTGCGCTGATGCGGTTCCTCCACGCCGCGGTCGTCGGCCGCACCAAGGTCGAGGCGTTCGCGCTCGGCACCCGACTCACGCGGATCACGCGACAGCTGACGTCGCGCGATCCCGACGCCGCGCTCAAGGCCGCGGCGGGCGAGGTCGAGGACTGGTCGGGAGGCACCCGGCTCGGCGAGGGTCTCAAGGCGTTCAACGACCGCTACGGGCAGCGCGGCATGGCGCGTGGCGCGATCGTGGTGATCCTCTCCGACGGCTGGGAGCGCGGCGATCCGGGTGTGATGGCCGAGCAGATGTGCCGGCTGTCGCGGGTGGCGCACAAGGTCGTGTGGGTGAACCCGCTGAAGGCCTCGCCGGGCTACGCCCCGCTGGCACGAGGAATGGCCGCCGCGCTGCCGTACATTGACGAATTCGTGGAGGGGCATTCGCTGGCCGCTCTCCAGGAGCTTGCCCAGGTGATCTCGAAATGACGGTGATCTCGAAGTGAAGGAAGTTCTGTCGGACATCGATCGGTGGAAGGCCCAAGGGCAGCGTGTCGCGATCGCCCGAGTGGTCGACGTCGAAGGCTCGGGTCCGCGTGATCCCGGCGCAGCGATGGCGGTCAGCGAGACCGGCGAGGTCGCGGGGTCGGTGTCGGGCGGCTGCGTCGAGGGCGCGGTCGTCGGCGAGGCCCTGCAGGTGCTCGAGACCGGCCTGCCCAGGTTGGTCACGTTCGGCTACAGCGACGACGAGGCGTTCGCGGTCGGTCTGACCTGTGGCGGCATCATCCACCTCTTCATCGAACCGCTCGACTGGTAGGCGCGGTGCCCTCGATCTACGAGGTCCTCCGCGAGTCGCTCCGCAGCGAGGCGCCGGTCGCGCTCGTGACGGTGATCGATGGCGCCCATCTCGGAGCGACGCTCCTCCTTCGTCCTGACGAACCTCCCCTCGGCACGCTCGGCGATCCGAACCTCGATCGCGTGGCGGCGCGTGACGCGCTCGCGGAGCTCGAGTCGGGCCGAACGGGCGTGCGTCACTACGGCGAGCAGGGGCAGGCGAACGAGACCGCGGTGAGCGTGTTCGTCGAATCGTTCGCTCCGCCTCCGCAGATGCTGATCTTCGGAGCGGTCGACTTCACTGCCGCGCTCGGCCGCGTCGCGAAGATCCTCGGCTACCGCGTCACGGTGTGCGATGCCCGTGAGGTCTTCGCGACGCCGAAGCGGTTCCCGATGGCCGACGAGATCGTCGTCGACTGGCCGAACCGCGTGTTCGATCGCGTCGGCGCGTCGCTCGGCCCGCGCGACGCGGTGTGCATCCTCACCCACGACCCGAAGTTCGACGTGCCTGCTGTGCTGGGAGCGCTCAAGAGCCGCGCCGGCTACATCGGAGTGATGGGCTCGCGCAAGACGCATGACAAACGGCTCGAGCGGCTGCTCGACGAGGGGGTCGACAGGGACGAGTTCGAGGCCCGTGTCATGTCTCCGATCGGCCTCGACATCGGGGCTCGCTCACCCGAGGAGACGGCCGTCTCGATCTGCGCCGAGATCATCGCCCGGCGCACCGGCCGCACCCCGCCCTCACTCCGCGACCGATCCGGCCCCATCCACTGACGCCGAGCTGGCGGGGAGCTGCGCATGCCTGACGATGATCTCGAGGCGATCCGCGAGGGCGTGCGGAGGGTCTGCTCGAAGTTCGACGACGCCTACTGGCGCACCCACGACCAGGACCACGAGTTCCCCTGGGACTTCTACAACGTGATGGCCGAGGGCGGATGGGTCGGCATCGCGATCCCCGAGGAATGGGGAGGAGGCGGCCGCGGCATCACCGAGGCCGCAGCAGTGCTCGAGGAGGTCGCCGCGTCCGGCGCAGCGATGAACGGATGCAGCGCGCTCCACCTGTCGATCTTCGGGATGAACCCGGTCGTGAAGCACGGAAGCGACGCGATGCGCGCCGAGTACCTGCCGAGAGTCGCGGCCGGCGAGCTGCACGTCGCGTTCGGGGTCACCGAGCCCGACGCCGGCACCGACACGACCGCGATCACGACGCGGGCGCGGCTCGAGGGCGACCACTACATCGTGCGCGGCCGCAAGGTCTGGACGACGAAGGCGCTCTACTGCCAGAAGGTGCTGCTGCTCGTGCGCACGACGCCGCTCGAGGAGTGCAAGCGGCGCACCGACGGGATGACGTTGCTGCTCGCGGACCTGCAGCGGCCAGAGGTCGACATCCGGCCGATCCCCAAGGTCGGCCGCAACGCCGTCGTGTCGTGCGAGGTTCGCTACGACGACTTGCCCGTCGCGGTCACCGACCGAGTGGGGGAGGAGGGCGACGGCTTCCGCTACCTCCTCGATGGCCTGAACCCCGAACGCATCCTCGTCGCCGCCGAGGCCGTCGGCATCGGACGCGCCGCGATCCGCAAGGCCGTCGCGTACGCGAACGACCGAGTGGTCTTCAACCGGCCGATCGGCCAGAACCAGGGCATCGCCTTCCCGCTGGCCGAGGCGTACGCCCGGGTGCACGCCGCGACGCTCGCGGTGTACGAGGCGGCCGCTCGATACGACGCCGGGCTGCCGTGCGGTGAGCAGGCGAACATCGCGAAGTGGCTGGCCGCCGACGCCGGCTATCAGGCCGCTGACCAGGCGATGCAGACGCACGGCGGGTTCGGCTACGCCGTCGAATATGACGTCGAGCGCTACTGGCGCGAGGCTCGGCTCATGCGCATCGCTCCGATCTCCCAAGAGCTGGTGCTCGCCTACGTCGCCGAGCACGTGCTCGGGCTGCCCCGGTCGTATTGATGCGGTCGCACTGATGTCGCTCGAACGTCCCGACCTCGTCTCCGACTCTGAGCGCGACCAGGCGATCGCGACGCTTCGACATCACGCTGCCGCGGGGTGGCTCTCGCTCGATGACTTCGCCGACCGAGTCGAGCTGGTGCTCATCGCCCAGACGCGCGCCGACCTTGCCGCGGTCACCGCGTCGTTGCCCGCGCGCGTCGAACCTGCGCCGCCCAAAGAGCCGCCTCGACGGTGGGCGGTCGGTGTGCTCTCGGGCGAGAAGGTGCGGGGGCCGTGGCGGCTCGACGACCACATGCACGCGGTGGCACTCCTCGGAAGCGCCCAGCTCGATCTGTGCGACGCGCAGGTCGTCGGCGACGAGGCGACGATCTACATCGTGGCGCTCTTCGGCGGCGTCGAGGTGCAGGTGCCCGAGGGCCTTCCTGTCGAGCTCAGCGGCATCGCGATCATGGGCACGAAGCAGTACAAGGTGAAGCGATGTGACCCGATCACGGGCATGCCGCGCGTCCGCGTGCGTGTGTTCGCCTTGTGCGGTGGAGTCACGGTCCGCACGCGCAAGTTTCGCAAGGGCCTGCGCGGACGGCGCGACGGCGAGTGACGATCGCCGCGGTCGTGCTCGCCGGTGGCGCGGGCACACGCTTCGAGGGGGACACGCACAAGCTGCTGACCGTCGTGCGTGGCCGTCCTCTCGTCGTGTGGGCCATCGAGAGCGCGCGGCAAGCGGGCCTCGACGAGACGGTCGTCGTCACGGGCGCGGCATCCCTGCCCGAGCTGCGCCGGCGTCTCGGTGATCCACAACGAGCGGTGGGCCGAAGGTCAGGCGTCTTCGCTGCAGGCCGCGGTGCGCCACGCGGAGGAGGCGGGGCACGAGGCGATCGTGGTCGGGGTCGGTGACCAGCCCGGCGTGCCCACCGAGGCCTGGCGCGCGGTGGCGAACGCGGTGACGTCACCGATCGTCGTCGCGACATACGACGGCGAGCGTCGTAGCCCTGTGCGGTTGGCGAAGGAGATCTGGCCGCTGCTGCCTCGTGAGGGTGACGAGGGCGCGAGGGTGCTGATGCGCAGTAGGCCCGATCTCGTCAGCGAAGTAGCGTGCGACGGCGATCCCGCCGATGTCGACACGCTGGAGGACCTGCAGCGATGGAGCTGACCAACGAGTTCAGGGTTGATCGTCCCATCGACGAGACGTGGAACGTGCTGACCGACGTCGAGCGCATCGCGCCGGCGCTGCCCGGCGCGCAGCTGCAAGAGATCGAAGGCGACGAGTACCGCGGCATCGTGAAGGTGAAGGTGGGTCCGATCACCGCCCAGTACAAGGGCAAGGCCACGTTCGTCGAGAAGGACGACACGAACCACAAGGCCGTGCTCAGGGCGGAGGGTCGCGACACCAAGGGTCAAGGCAACGCGTCGGCGCTCATCACCGCCACGCTCGACCCCGATGGTTCCGGCACCAAGGTGAAGGTGCACACCGACCTCACGGTCACCGGCAAGGTCGCCCAGTTCGGTCGCGGCATCATGGCCGACGTCAGCACGAAGCTGCTGAACCAGTTCGTCGAGCAGCTCGAGACGACGATCCTCGCGGGAGACGCCGGCGACGCGGCCGACGCGGCGAAGCCCGACGCGCCGGTGGCGATGGCGACGGCCGAGCCGGAAGCGCCGGCGCGACGCGCCGCCGAACGAGGAGGCGACGCCGACGATCCGTCGGCTCGACCATCCGGAGCCCGAGCCGGTCGATCTCGTCGGCCATGCCGGCGCGCCGGTCGCGAAGCGCGTGGTGCCCCTCGTGATCGGCGGGTTGCTCGTCTTCCTGTTCGTGCGCGGCATGCGGCGTCGCCACCACCGGGGCTAGGTGGACGACGTCGCCGTCGTCACCGAGCTGCTCGGCAGAGCGCCTCGTTGTGCCTTCGATGTCGTCGCCCGCGACTCTGACGGCCGGCCCGTCGTGATCCGAAACGCCCCGCTCCTCGATGACGGCACGCCCATGCCGACGCGCTTCTGGCTCGTCGGAAGGGCCGAGTCAGAGGCGGTGAGCCGGCTCGAAGCGGCGGGCGGCGTGCGAGCTGCAGAGCGCGCCGTCGACCGCGAGGAGCTCGCGGCCGTGCACGCCGCGTACGCCGAAGAGCGCGATGCGGCCATCCCTGCCGGTCACGAGGGTCCGCGACCATCGGGAGGTGTGGGCGGCACGCGCCAGGGCGTGAAGTGCCTCCACGCCCACTACGCAGCGTTTCTCGCTGGGCTCGACGATCCCGTCGGACGCTGGGTCGCCGCTCGGCTGCGCGAGGACGCGTAGGCGCGTCGTGCCCTCCCTCACCACCCCGGTCGCGGTAATCGACTGCGGCACGAACTCCACCCGGCTGCTCATCAGGGCGGGCTCGGTCACGCTCGAGCGGCGGACCGTGACCACGCGCCTCGGTCGTTCGACCGATCGCACGGGTCGTCTCGACGCCGACGGCGTTGCCCGCACGCTCGAGGCGCTCGCTGAATACCGCGACGTCGTCGAGGCGCACGGCGCGCGGCGAGTGCGTGCGGTCGCCACGCAAGCGGTGCGCGAAGCGACCGACGGACACGACTTCGTCGCCCGAGCGACGGATGTGCTCGGCACGCCCGTCGAGGTGCTGTCGGGCGAGGAAGAGGGCCGGCTTGCGTTCGTAGGAGCGACGAGCGAGGTGGACGAGGCTGACGGGCCCTTCCTCGTGCTCGACATCGGCGGAGGCTCGACCGAGCTGTCGGTCGGCACCACGACGTGCGAGGGATCGATGTCGATCCCGCTGGGGAGCGTGCGGATCACCGAGCAGCAGCTCGCCTCCGATCCGCCGGCGCCGGAGGAGCTGAGCAACTCGTTCGCTCTCGTCGACGCCTATCTCGACGACGTCCTCCGCGCGATGCCGGCCGTGCGCGACGCGAGCACGCTCCTCGGCACCGGCGGCACGATCACGACCATGGCTGCGGTCGAGATCGGGCTCGTCGAGTACGACCGCGACGTCATCCATCGCTTCGTGTTGACGCGTGCGGCGGCCGAGGACGTGTTCCGTACTCTCGCGACCGAACCGCTTGCGGATCGCGTGCACAACCCGGGGTTGCGAAGTGATCGCGCCGACATCATCGTCGGAGGGTGCTGCGTGCTCCTCGCGATCATGCGGCGCCTCGACTTCAAGGAGTGCGTGGTGTGCGAGACCGATCTCCTCGACGGCATCGCCGACGAGCTCATCGCCCTCGCGTCGTGACCGTCACGTCAGGGCCAAACGGCCCATCACCTGGGGCGCGACAGAGCCGACGGGAAACGCATGGATGTGCGGCAGTTTGCCGAGTGCATCGAGCGGTTGACCTCAGCCGAGATAGACGCGATCGCGGTGGCCCATCGCTCCCTTGCCGACTCGGTGTCGGATGAAGTCGAAGCCTGGCAGGTCTTGTTCGCGGTCGACCGAGGCTTGCGGGCTGCCCACCGCAGCCGAGAGGCCGGCCTCGCGGCGGCGACTGCCCGGCGCCTCGTCGTGCAAGCTGCCGAGCGCGGAGAGCGCTCGCTTCCCGATGGCGAAGTCACCGAGGTCGCGCGCTTCGCGGGAGATGTCGCCCGATCGCTCGTCGCCGAGCCGCTCGTCGACTCCTGCCTCTGCCAGGTGATCGAGCGGTGGGCCGCGATCTTCGAGCGCGTCGACTCGACCATCGCCGCCTGAGCCACCTGATTCGCGCCGGCGTCCCCTCAGCCCCGATCGGCAGCCATCGGTAGCATGCCGCCGTGCCCATGACCGATCGCATCCTCATGGGGCCCGGCCCGTGCAACCCGTACCCCGAGGTCGTACAGGCGCTGACGAACCCGATGCTCGGCCACCTCGATCCGGAGTTCCTCATGGTGCTCGACGAGACGTGCGACCGGCTGCGCACGGTGTTCGGCACCGCCAACGAGTTGACCCTCCCGATCAGCGGCACCGGATCCGCGGGCATGGAGGCGTCGTTCGTCAATGTCGTGAACCCTGGCGATGTCGTGGTCGTCGGTGTGAACGGCGTCTTCGGCCAACGGATGACCGATGTCGCGGCGCGCTGCGGCGCTGAGGTCGTGCGAGTCGAGGCTGATTGGGGACACCCGATCGAGCCCGAGGCGCTCGCGGCCGCGCATCCGAACCCGAAGGTGATCGCGGTCGTGCACGCCGAGACTTCCACGGGCGTGCGCAGCGACATCGCGCCGTTGCGCGACCTCAAGGGAGACGCGCTGCTGCTCGTCGACTGCGTGACGTCCCTCGGAGGCATCCCCGTGGCGATCGACGACTGGGGCGTCGACATCGCGTACAGCGGCACCCAGAAGTGCCTCGGTGTGCCGCCGGGCCTCGCTCCGCTCACGATGTCGGACCGCGCTCGTGATCGCTTCGTCGAGCGCTCGCAGTCGTGGTACCTCGACCTGCGGATGATCTCGCAGTACGTCGCGACCGGCGGGGGCCGCACGTACCACCACACCGCACCGATCTCGATGATCTTCGCCCTGCACGCGGGTCTCGGTGCGGTGCTCGCCGAAGGGCTCGAGGCGGCGCAAGCGCGCCACGCCGAGTGCGGCGCGCTGCTGCAGGACGGGCTCGAGAAGCTCGGCTTCCGGCTGTTCGCCGAGGAGGGCCACCGTCTGCCCGAGCTGACGACCGCGTGGGTGCCGGACGGCGTCGACGAGGCCGCGGTGCGCCGGCGGCTCCTCGAGCGCTACGGCATCGAGATCGGCGGAGGGCTCGGCGCGTACGCCGGCAAGGTCTGGCGCATCGGCTGCATGGGCCACACCGCCCGGGTGCGCAACGTGACGTTGCTGCTCGGCGCCCTCGAAGACTGCCTGCCGCGATGATCCGCCTGTTCGGGCGGCGGGTGATGCTGCGCCCGCTGGTCGGGAGCGACTTCATGCAGTGGAGCGAGGTGCGACAGCGCAACCGCGACTGGCTGCTCAAGTGGGAGCCGATGCGCATCCCGGGCACTCCCGACCCTGCGGTCGACCGCGAGGCGTTCGCCGTCCGGTGCAGCGCACGAGAGCGCGAGCGTCAGCTCGGTGCCGGCTACGGGTTCGGGATCTTCGTCGAGGGGAAGTTCGCCGGCGAGATCAACCTCAACTCTGTGCATCGGGGCCCGTTCCAGAACGCGTACATCGGCTACTGGATCGACGAGGCGTGCGCGGGTCAGGGCTACACGCCCGAGTCGGTCGTCATCGTGCTTCGCTACGGGTTCGAGGAGCTCGGCCTGCACCGCATGCAGATCGCGATCATCCCCCGCAACAAGCCCAGCCGGCGCGTCGTCGAGAAGCTCGAGATCCGCGAGGAAGGCACGGCCCTTCGCTACCTCGAGATCAACGGCTCATGGGAAGACCACGTGCGGTACACGATGACCATCGAGGAGTGGGACGAGCGGCGCGACAAGCTGCTCGCCGAGTGGACCTAGCGCGGGGCGCGGTCAGCTCTTCGACGAGATCTTCGACTGGAGCGCGGCGATCCGCTCGCGGAACCACGGCTTCTGCGTCGACCACACCTGAGGGGTGAGCTCACGACTGACGGCCTCGTCGTGTGAGTCGATCGTCGCCATCGCGGCGAGCGTCTCCTTGACCGTGATCACGAGCTCACGCGGGCCGTCGGCCGCTTTCGTGGCGAGCGCATGGGCAGTGTCGAGGAGCGCGTCGTCGTCGACGCACTTGTAGGCGAGCCCGAGGCGCTCGGCCGCCGCACCGTCGAGGACCTCGCCGAACAGCACCGCAGCCGCGGCCGCCTGGGGGCCGACGATGCGGCGGAGCATCCACGTGTGACCGCCGCCGGGGTGCAGTCCGATCTGGATGAACCGGGTGTCGAACTTCGCCCGCCTCGCGGCGATGCGCAGGTCGCAGCCGAGGGCCATGTTCATGCCCGCGCCGACCGCGGCGCCGTTCACCGCGGCGATCGTGGGGAGCGGCGACCGGGCGACACGCAGGAACCCCTCGTAGATCGCGCGGAACCCGGGCCCGTCACCGGTGTCGACGAGGTTGCCGAGGTCGGCACCCGCGCAGAACGCCGGCGGCGCGCCGGTGACGACGATTGCACCGACGCCCTCGTCCTTCTCGATGGCATCCATCGCCGCGACGATCTCGTCGACCATGGGGAGGGTGAGCGCGTTCCGGCGATCGGGATCGTCGAGCGTCATGGTCGCGACGCCATCTGCGATGTCGACATGCACGAGGGTCATGCAGGAAGTCTGTCAACTGAGGTTGGATCGCGCCCAACGGCACGCGTCGCGTCCTACTCTGACAGCGATGTCGGATCGATCTCGCGAGTCTTCTGACCCCCCGCACATCGACGCCGACGCCGTCGCCCGCAAGACGTTCTCGAGCTCGTTCCGCGGGTATGACACCGACGAGGTGCGCGCCTTCCTGCTGGCTCTCGCGGAGGAGGTGCGCGCAGTCAACGAGCACACGTCGTGGCTGCACGTGCAGCTCGTCGCCGCGGAGGAGCGGGCGACCGCCCACGTCGAGCTCGACGAGGATCGCCTCACAGCCCTGCTCGGTGAGGAGACGACTCGCGTGCTTGGCCTCGGCCCGCGAGGCCGCCGCCGCGATCCGGAGTCGCGGCGGAGTCCGATGCCGAGCGCGTGCTCAGCCAGGCATCGGAACAAGCCACGGCGATGCGGTCCGATGCGATGGCCGATGCGCTCCGCCATCGTGAGCGGGCCGAGACGGCGGCAATGGCGGAGGTCGAGGCCGCCAAGGCGCACGGCCGGCAGCTGATCACCGATGCCCAAGCGCTGCGCGAGCGCGTGCTGGCCGACCTCGCCCGACGGCGCAACGCCGGCCGCGCGCAGATCGAGCAGCTGCGCGAGGGACGCGATCGGCTGCTCGGCGCGTACGAGGTCGTCCAACGCACGATCGACCACGCGGTCGAGCAGCTGCGCATGGCGGCTCCGGACGCGCACGCGGTGACGGCGCCCGAACGCGTCGCGCTGCCGGCCGCTCCCGACATCGAAGAGCCCGAGGGAGTGCGCGTCATCACGCCGCCCGCGCCGCCCGAGCCCGATGTCGCTGCCGAGTCCGAGGCTGAGGTAGCAGCCGAGGCAGATGTCGAGCCCGACGCCGTTGTCGCAGAGTCGTCGAGAGATCGTCGTCGAGGAGATCGTCGTCGAAGAGATCGTCGTCGACGGGGTCGTTGTCGAAGAGATCGTCGTCGAGACCGTGGTGGAGGCAGTCACCGAGGAGACGCCGGTCGTCCCAGGGGACCCGACGCTCGACGAGTCGGTCGACGAGCTGTTCGCGCGCATCCGCGCGGGACGCGCCGAAGAGGTCGCGAACGCCGAGGACATCCTTGCGACGAGCCACGGCACGCTTGGCGCCGAGGAGCCGCCGCCCGAGCAAGCCGAAGAGCAGCCCGGCGAGGTCGACGCCGGCGGCGAAGATGCGGGTCCGGATGTGTTCGAGCAGCGGACGGCCGCATTGGCCCCCCTCGAGACGTCGCTGGCCCGCAAGCTGCGCCGGGTGCTCGCGGATGAGCAGAACGAGGTGCTCGACCGGCTTCGGCAGGGCAGCAAGCTCCCCGCACTCGACGAGCTGGTCGGCGCCGCGGCCGAGCACGGCGCGCGCTACGGCGAGCCCGCCCGGGGCGACCTCGCCGGGGCTGCCCGCGCGGGGGCCGAGCTGATCGGCGGCGTGTCCGAGGCAGAGCCCGCGGAACTTGACGATGTGGTGACAGATCTGGGCGCCGCGGTGAGCGGTCCGTTGCGTGAGCGGCTGTCCGCCTGTCTCACGGACAGCGCGGGCGACGTCGACGAGGCGACCGAGCTCGTGCGCTCCGCGTACCGAGAGTGGAAGACGCAGAGGATCGACGCGGTGGCGTCAGATGCCCTCCTTGCTGGGTTCAATCGGGGAGCGTTCGCCTCCGCCCCAGCCGACTGCATGCTGCGGTGGCTCGTGGCACCTGATCAACCTCCATGTCCGGATGCCGATGACAACGCTCTCGCAGGCGAGGTCGCACGCGGCTCAGCGTTCCCGACAGGGCACGTGCACGCACCCGCGCACCCTGGGTGCCGATGCCAGGTGGTGATCGCCCCCCGTTAGGCTCCCCCTCCAATGCGAGCTCCCAGCGAGATTCGTCGCCGAAAGGCGCGCCCGAACCGCGGCCGCATCCTTCTCATCGTCCTGGCGGTCGCGCTGGTGCTGCTCATCACCTCGCTGCGTGGGCTGGCTGGCTTCTACACCGACTACCTCTGGTTCGACTCGCTCGGCTTCTCGGGCGTCTTCAAGCACGTGCTCGGAGCGAAGATCGCGCTGGCGCTGATCTTCACGGGCGTCTTCTTCGTCCTCTGCTGGGTGAACCTCTGGATCGCGGATCGCATCGCACCGCGCTTCCGTCCCGCGGGACCGGAGGAAGAGTTCGTCGAGCGCTACCAAGAGCTGATCGGGCGGCGCACCGGACTGGTCCGCATCATCGTGTCCTTGCTCTTCGGGCTCATCGCCGGCGTCGGGACGTCGAGCCAGTGGAACGACTGGATCCTGTTCACCCACCGCGTCGACTTCGGGCAGAAGGATCCGCTCTTCCACACCGATGTCGGGTTCTACGTGTTCACGCTGCCGTTCCTGCGGTTCCTCGTGAACTGGATGTTCGCGGCAGTGCTCATCGTCATCATCATCACGGCCGTTGCCCACTACCTGAACGGTGGCATCCGGGTGCAGACGCCCGGTCAGCGGGTGACGCCGCAGGTCAAGGCCCATCTTTCGGTGCTGCTGGCCGCGCTGGCGTTGCTGAAGGGCGCGGCGTACTACCTCCAGCGCTACGGCCTCGCGTTCTCGACCCGCGGCTTCGTCAACGGCGCTTCCTACACGGACGTCAAGGCACAGCTGCCCGCGATCAACCTCCTCATCCTCATCTCCTTCGGTGCGGCGATCCTGCTGCTCGTGAACATCCGCCGACGCGGGGTTGTGCTGCCGGTGATCGCGGTCGGTCTATGGGCGTTCGTCGCGGTGGTCGCCGGCGCGGTCTATCCGGCGTTCATCCAGCGCTTCCAGGTGCAGCCGGCGGAGTCGACCAAGGAGCTGCCGTACATCGCGCGGAACATCGCGGCGACGCGTGACGCGCTCGGCCTGGACAAGGTCAACACGCAGGACTTCAAGCTGACGCAGGACGTCACCTCCGCCGACCTCGCGACAGACGATCCGACGTTGACGAACGTGCGACTGCTCGACCCGAACATCGTGTTGCCGACGTTCCAGCGCGTGCAGGGCATCCGCAGCTTCTACCAATTCAACGACCTCGACGTCGATCGCTACGCGGTCGACGGGCAGGTGCGTCAGGTCGTGCTCGGGGTGCGCGAGCTGAACTCGTCCGACCTCCCGCAGGACACATGGGAAGGCCGGCACCTCGCGTACACACACGGCTACGCCCTCGCAGCCGCCTCCGCGAACACGGTGACCGTCGACGGCCGGCCCGACTTCCTCGTGAAGGACTTGCCACCCACCGGTGACCTTCCCGTGACTCAGGCCGCCGTGTACTTCGGCGAGAACCTCAGCGCCTACGTGGTGGTCGACACGCATCGCGACGAGGTCGACTACGTCAAGGAAGACGGCACCACGCAGACGACGCGCTACAGCGGCAAGGGCGGGGTGAGCATGGGCTCGTTCTTCCGCCGGGCGGCGTTCGCACTTCGCTTCGGCGACATCAACCCGCTCATCTCGAACTTCATCACGGCCGACTCGAAGATCCTCTACGTCCGCGACGTGAGCGCACGCGTGCGGGCGCTCGCTCCGTTCCTCTCCTTCGACTCCGACCCCTATCCCGCTGTCGTCGACGGCAAGCTCGAGTGGATCATCGACGGCTACACGACGACCGGCCAGTACCCCTACGCGCAGCGAGCGGTCACGGGTCAGCTTCCTCCGGGGAGCGACCTCGGGGGTCGGTTCAACTACGTGCGCAACTCGGTGAAGGCGGTCGTCGACGCCTACGACGGCTCGGTCACCTTCTACGTCGTCGACCCGACCGACCCGCTCATCCGGTCGTACCAGAAGGCGTTCCCGAGCTTGTTCACCGACGGGTCGAAGATCTCCGACGCCCTGCGGTCGCACCTGCGCTACCCGGAGGACCTGTTCCGGGTGCAGACCACGATGTGGGGCCGCTATCACATCGAGGACGCAGCCGAGTTCTACAGCCAGAGCGACGCGTGGAGCGTGGCGCAGGATCCGGGCACGGTCGCGGGCGTCGTGAACACGACGCAGACCACCGACTCGCAAGGCCGCATCGGCCCCGGCCGCGAGCAACGGATCGACCCGTATTACCTGTTGATGCAGCTGCCAGGCGAGGAGCAGGTCAGCTACGTGCTGCTGCGACCGTTCGTGCCGTTCTCCGACAACGACAGTCGGAAGGAGCTCGTCTCGTTCATGACCGCCTCGAGCGATCCGAACGACTACGGGCAGCTGAAGGTCTTCGTCATGCCGCGGAACCGATTGCCGGACGGTCCCGCGCTGGTGGCCGCGAACATCGCGTCCGAAGAAGACATCTCGGCGGAGCTGACACTGCTCGACCAACAGGGCTCACAGGTGCGCCAGGGCAACTTGCTGCTGGTGCCCGTCGGTGAGTCGTTGCTCTACGTGCGTCCGCTCTACACCCAGGCGGCGGGGCCGACCGCAGTGCCCGAGCTGAAGAAGGTGATCGTCACCTTCAACGGCAACTCGTACATGCGCGACACCCTCGGCGAAGCGCTGCAAGCCGCGTTCGGTCAAGCGCCACCCGTCGCGAACCCACCGCCGAACCAAGGGTCGACGGGCGGGCAGACGCCCCCGAACTCGGATCAGTCGGTGTCGAGCCTCCTCGCGCAGGCCGACGCGAAGTTCAACGAGGCTGATGCCGCGTTGAAGGCCGGTGACCTGTCCGCCTACCAGCAGGCGATCGATGAAGCGCGCACGCTCGTGCAGCAGGCGGGCGCCGCTGTCGGGTTGGGATCGTCGACCACGACCGCCCCGGGCTCGTCCTCGGGCTCTTCGAGCTCGAGCTCGACTCCGACGTCGGTCAACGCGTCGACGACCACCGTCGCGTCCGCGTAGCGACTACGCGATCACGGATAGGTGTGACGCACCTCGGTGAGGTCGATCACACTCATCTCGCCCTCAGGCGGAGCGATCGGTTCGAGGTCCGTCCGCGCTTCGAGGTCGGCGTACGGCTCGTCTGCGTGCCCGTTCCCGTTCGCAGTGCCGTTGTCGTGGCCGTTTGCGACTTGGGCCAGCCGCACCGCATCGACCGCCTTCGCCAGCTCATCCCGGAGGTCGATCGAGAGGCGAGCGAGGTCACGGGCGAGCCGGGCGCTCTGCTCGCGTAGGTCGTCCATCTCGGCTCGGCTCGGAGCGCTCGACATCATGAGCTCGCGGCCGTCGACCCGCTGCTCCATCGCATCGACGCGCTTGCGGAGCTGCGAGGTGTGGGTGGCGAGCGAGACGAGGGCTCGCTCCATCCGGGTGGTGCGGGTGAGCACCGGGCACGTGGCGTCGTTCCACGGCGCGAGCAGCTCGGCCAACGTCGGACCGGGCGGCGCGGGCGACTTGCGACGACGCCACACCATCGACCGTGACGTTACTGACAGGGTTTCTCGAAACGGGGGACCGTGGTGAGGTTGAATGTGGCCCATGAGCGAGATCGTGCCGTTCACCGACAACTTCAGTGACCTCTCGAACCTCGAGGGCTACCAGTTCGAGTTCCACTGTGAGCGGTGCGGCAACGGCTACCGATCACCGTACGCGAAGAACATCAAGGAGCAGGGCAAGGGGTTCCTGCGCGCGGCGAACAGCCTTCTCGGCGGCAAGCTCAACCAGATCAGCGGGGCTGCCGAGACCCTCTCCTACGACCGGGGCACGAACTCGAAGCAGAAGGACAAGGCGCTCGCCGACGCGGTCGACGCGGTCAAAGATCAGTTCAAGCAGTGCCGCGGGTGCGGCAACTGGGTGTGCGTCGCGGTGTGCTGGAACGCCGAGGTCGGGCAGTGCTCCATGTGCTCGCCGTTCGTCACCGAGGAGATCTCGCGGGCACAAGCGGCCGCGCAGGTCGAGCAGATCCAGACGAAGGTGCGCGAGCAGGACTGGACGTCCGAGCTCGACCTCACGACGCGCGCGAAGGTGAAGTGCCCGGAATGCGGAGCCGCGACTGACGGCGGCAAGTTCTGCCCGGAATGCGGCCACAAGCTCGCGTCGTCGGGCTTCTGCACCGGCTGCGGTGCAGAGATGAAAGAGGGCGCCAAGTTCTGCGCCGAGTGCGGCACCAAGGTTTGAGCGACCCCTACCGTTGCCGCTTCGGCGGCCAACACGTCACGGCGACAGTCGCGGACGACGGGTTGGTCGTCGATGGCCGCATCGTTGCCACGTGGCTCGACGCCGACGTCGTGCACGAGCTCGATCACTCGGTCACGTTGGTGCTGCCGAGCGGCGAGGTGACCTTGACGCACCTCGGCGCCGGGTTCGATCGCTTTTGCAGTGACCTACGCGAGGCCCGAGCGAAGGTGCGCAGGGCAGCGCTCACGCAGTCGACCGGTGCTCCGATCGACTCGTACGTGTCTCACGACGCCGGCAAGGTCATCGACATCGCTCTCTGCCAGGGCGCGGTGGTCATCGAGCCTCGCGGTGGCGGCACGACGGGCGTGCCCCTGTCGTCGATCGTGGACGTGGCCCGCGACGGGTGGACGATCACGATCCACCAGCGCGGGTTCGACCCCGTTGCCGTGCGTGCGCTCGGTCAGCGCACCGACGAGTTCCTCGAAGATCTGCGTCGAGCGCGCGAGGACTTGTCCGCCGCGACCCGCGCCACGATCGGGGGACTGCCTCTCGACGACGGGTGGGCGGTCGAGGCGAAAGGCGAGGTGCGGGCGGCGGTCATGTCAGGTGAGCGGGCCGGTGAAGCCGAGCTGCTCGCGGGGCTCGCGGGTGATCGACTGCGCGCCGGCATCTGGACCGATGGCGGTCGCACGTCGATGCCGTTCCTGCTCGCTCCGGTCGGCGACCTCGTGGCGGTCGAGGCGACTGATGCCGACGATCGGGCGACGTACATCTTCCGCACCGAGGACGTCGAGCGACTCAACGCCGTGCTCGTCCTCACGACGTTTCGTCGCGAGGTGTACTCGCTGGCCGACGACGAGCTCGGCCGATGGGCGACCGCGGTGCGGGTGCTCGAACCGGTGCGCTGGATGCGCGGCGCGCTCGCCGCGCGGGTGGTCCACGACGACTCGTGGCCCGACAAGATCCGCGCCGCCCTCGCCACCCCCTGACCGTTTGCTCACTGAGCCGCGTCCTGCTGTACCCGAGTGAGCAAACGGTGCGCCTACGGCAGCGCCCAGACGCCTTCCCAGGTGTCGCTCACCGCGGAATCGGGGTTGTCGATGACCCGGATGGGCGTGTCGAAGTCCATCGTCGGCCGGGTTGCCGGGTCGTGGCGGGGCCACGCCGGGAGGTTGCCTCCGTTCGGATCGCCCGTCTTCGCGAAGCGCACCCACGCCCCGTGGATCTCCTTGGCGAGCTCGACGGGCGGGTTGTCACCGACGAACGCGGCGATGTCCATGCGGTCGAACACGAACGGGATGTCGAGCGCGTGGCACGCGCCGAGCATGCCGGTGCCGGCAGGCGTGCGCCACGAGAGCCGGTAGCTCCACACGTGCTCGTTGTGGGCGCGTTGCGCGTCGGCGAACCTCGCCGCGGGGATCGTGAACAGGCCGTCGGTCCATGCCGCGATGTCGACCTCGCGGTCGTCGAGGTGCGGACGAGCCTCGCTGTAGACCTTGCGGATCTCGTCGTCGCTGCGGCCGGTCGAGGAGAACCATTGCGTCGGGGCGGGGATCGGCATGATCGCCTGCATCGCCTCGGGCATCGCCCAGATGAAGAGCCGGCATTCCTCAGCGCACGTGCCGATGAGCATGTCGACGTTCGCTGCGTTGCCCGCAGCGACGAGCTCGGCCGCGGTCTTCGCGCGCGTGACGCCGTCGACGACCGGGAGGAGCACCATGGTCATCGCAAGGTCGTCGCCGAGCAGCGCCCGGCTCTCGAGCATCGACAGCTGTTGGCTCACCTCGACGAAGCGCTGCACGGGCACCGCGCGCAGCGCCTTCCAATCGCCCGGTTCGACTTCGAGCAGCTCGAGCACACGCCTCGCGGACGCGGGTCGCGGTCTCGGCCTTCACGTTGTGGCTGCCGGCGCCGGATTGGGGGATCGCCCGTTGGAAGAGCCCGTTCGCGCTCGGCGTGCCCATGAGTGTGCCGACGCTCATGCCTCCGGCCGACTCGCCGAAGATCGTGACGTTGCCCGGGTCGCCGCCGAACGCGGCGATGTTGTCGCGCACCCACTCGAGCGCGCGCACCTGGTCGAGGATCCCGAGGTTGCCGGTGCCCTTCGCGCCCTCGAACAGCTGGTCGAGGTACAAGAACCCGAGCGCGTGCAGGCGATAGTTGATCGAGACGAAGACGATGCCGTCGCGCGCGAATGAGGTGCCGTCGTAGATCGGCGTCGATCCGCTGCCACCCGTGAACGCGCCGCCGTGGATCCAGACCATCACCGGCAAAGAGCCGTCGACGGCGGGCGTCGTGACCGTCAGTGTGAGGCAGTCCTCGTCCTGGGGCTGCGTCGCGGAGATCACATCAGCGAGCGGCCCTTCGAGCGGGAGCACGGCCTGCGGGCAGATTGGGCCGTCCTCGGTCGCATCACGGGTGCCTTCCCACGGGACGGGCAGCTGCGGGGGAGCGAACCGCAGGTCGCCGACCGGCGGCGCAGCGAACGGCACCCCCTTGAAGTAGTGGATCCCACCCTTCTGGTAGCCCTTGATCTCGCCAGCAGTGGTGCGCACGATCGTCATGCCGCGAACGTTACGTCTGCCGGAATCGGCCTGCCTGGTGCGAGACTCAGGGCATGTGTCGGAGCATCATCACGTTGCGTCGTCCCGAGCCCGAGGTGTCGTGGGAGGAGTGCGAGGCGGCCGCGCGGCAGTACGTCCGCAAGATCAGCGGCTTCCGCACGCCGTCCAAGGCGAACGAGGAAGTGTTCGAGGGCGCCGTCCACGACATCGCGCACATCACTCAGGATCTCCTCGCCGGTTTGGTCGTGGGCGCCACGACCAAGCGGTAGCCCGCGTCGATCTCTGACGCGGTGAGCAAGCTCTCGTGGGTGGCGTGCCAACGACCGGACGCGAGATCGGCGGCAAGACGTGCCATCGCCTCGTCCACCACGTTGCTCGGTAGTCGAGCGATGCCCGAGATGCCGGCCCGGACCCGAGGGTCGAGGTAAGCGTCGGGGCGCCGCCACCACGCGTGGCAGAAGCCGTCGCGGCAATCGGCGGGCACGGGGACGACCGAGACCTCTCCGCCGCCGAGCGCGTCCGCGATCGCGGAGGGTGACGGCACGTCGGCGTCGAAGTCGACCATCGCCGGCAGGTAGTCGGTCACCAGCCACTGGGTGGCGTGCACTGCGTGGTCGAAGGTGAGCACGACGACGGGGCCTGCGGTCACACGGCGCACTTCGCGCAGACCCGCGACCGCGTCAGGCCAGTGGTGGACGGTGAGCAAGGCCATCGCCGCGTCGAAGGCGCCGTCCGCGAACGGAAGCTCGCTCGCGAAGGCGCGAACGACGACGGGGCTGGCTTCTGGCGGTCGCTGGTCGATCATCCGCTGGGACGGCTCGACCGCGACGACAGCCCGGTCCGCCGGCTCGTACGAACCGGCACCCGCGCCAACGTTGAGCACTCGCGTCGCACTCGCCAGCCCGGCGTGGATCTGTCGCTCGATCCGTGGATCGGGCTGCCGCACTCGTGCGTAGCCGACGCCGATCGAGTCGTAGATCGCGTCCGCTGTCACCGGCCCACGCTATCGACGCGTGCGATAGCCAATTCCCATGCCGCACGAGTTCGATCAGATCCCGTATCCGCTCGTCTACGAGGAGCAGGCCGCGTTCAAGGACACCTACGGCGGCGCCGAGGGTGTCGTCGTCTGCGAGTCGTACCTCCTGAAGCCGAAGGTGGAGTCCGACACGGTGCTGGTGTTCATGCACCCGGTCGGCGGCGGCGCGTACCTGCCGATGGTGCGCCACCTCGCGCGCTCCGGCCATCACGTCATCTACTGCAACAGCCGCTACCGATCCGACGTCGCGCTCATCATGGAGAAGGTCGTGCTCGACCTCGGCGCGTGCGTGCGCGATGCGAAGGAGCGTCTCGGGTACGCGAAGGTCGTGCTCGCCGGCTGGAGTGGCGGCGGCGCGCTGTCGCTCTACTACCAGGAGCAAGCGGAGAAGCCGTGGGTCACCGCGACGCCGGCGGGCGACTCGCCGGACCTGACCGCTGCTGGCCTCGTGCCCGCGGATGCCGTCATGTTGTTGGCCGCGCACACGAGTCGGCACGGCGTGCTCACGCTGAGCCTCGATCCGTCGGTCGTCGACGAGGCCGACCCGAACCGACATGATCCCGAGCTCGATCTCTACGGCCCGAGCGCGCCGACCCCGCCGTACGATCGCGCGTGGCTCGCTGCGCTTCCGCGACGCGCAGGTCGCGCGGAATCGCCGGATCACCGCGTGGGTGAGGGATGAGCTGAGCCACCTCGGGCCTGGCGAGGAGCGCGGCTTCGTGGTGCACGGGACGATGGCGGATCCGGCGATCCTCGACGTCACCATCGACCACAACGACCGGCCAGCAGGCACGAGCTACCTCGGCGATCCCCGCCTCGTGAACAACGGACCGGTCGGCCTCGCTCGCTTCTGCACGTTGCGCTCATGGCTCTCGCAATGGAGCTACGACGACGCGCTCGGCGATGGCCTGCGCGCTGCCGCCGCGATCTCGGTGCCGGTGCTCGTGATCGACAACGGCGCCGATCCCGTCTGCTACCCGAGCCACGCAACCGAGCTCTACGACGCGGTGTCGCACGGCGACAAGGAGCGGCACACGATCGAGGGCGCGACGCACTACTACATCGGGCCCGGTCAGCGGCCGAAGCTGCAGGAAGCGGTTGATGTGTCGACCGATTGGCTCGTGCGCCACGACCTCGCGCCCGCGGCGCTGCGCTGACGTCGGCTCACAGCCCGAGCGTCGATCGAATGCTCGACGCACGGTTCGCGGCACCAAGGTAGGTGTCGATGCCGAGCAGCTCCTCGGTCGTACGCAGGAGGCTGTAGTGGTCGACGGGCTCGCTCACGGTCGCCCCTTGGTGGACGGCAGGTGCGATTGCGAGGAACGGCATCGGTGTCGGTTCGTCCCACACGACGAACAGGGCCGTGGAGCCCTCGCGGTACGTCGGGTCGGCGACGAGCATGCCGACCCAGGCGGCCAGCCACCGGTCGCCGTCGGCGACGCTGCAGTCATGCGTGTCGTGACAGAGGTCTGGCACGACGAACGCGAACGTCGGGAGTGTTCCTGCGGCGAGGTCCTGCACCAGCGGACCGGTGTCGAGCGTGCCGAGGGGAACGTCGTCCGCTGCGCACGCGTGCCGGTCGTCGGCGCCGACGTAATAGGCGGCGGGATTGTGCTTGACCGCGTAGCGCCCGCTCGACCGCAAGGCGCACGGCGCGGGCATCGCTTCGGCATAGGTCCGCGCCGTGCCGCCGCTGGCTCGAACTTGGCGGAACAGGTTGTCGGCGTCGACGGGGTGCTTGTTGGGGCTTCCGTCGTCATGGACCCCTTGGGTGCTTCCCGACGTGGCGGCGAGGTAGTTGGGCAGCGACGGGCTGCCGACGGCCGAGTAGTGAGCGGCCGTGCCGCACTCGCGAGCGAGCGCGGACTCGAACGGTGCCTCCCGGTCGCCGATGACCTGGTCGCGCTGATGGTTCTCCATCCAGATCCAGATCACGTGCCGGTACTGACGCGGTGCCGATGCGGTGCCGCATGGCGTGGTGGATGCGGGTGTCGTCGCAGCACCGGCCAGCCGAGACTTGCGGCGCGGTGACCGGTGGAGTCGTGGATGGTCCGGATGTCGGGCGACGTCGCGCCTGTCGTCGTCTGCGCGCCCGTCGAGCAGCCCACAACGAGCAGTGCTGTCGCGGCCAGGATCGCGAGGCCCGCCGGAGTCGCGCCTCGCATGCGGTGAGCAGCGTCGACGGTTGGGCTCCAACGAGTTCGAAGGATACGGCCGTGCTCCACTCCCGGAACGACGCGCACGCGGTAGAGCGAGCACGATGGTGCCCCAACGCCGAGGTGTGAGGAGCGGCGCGGTTCGCTATCCTGAACTCCCTCACCGCGGGGTGGAGCAGTCTGGTAGCTCGTCGGGCTCATAACCCGAAGGTCGCTGGTTCAAATCCAGCCCCCGCCACCAATCGAAGCGCAGTCCAGGGCCGGTGCGAGAGCGCCGGCCCTTGTGCGTGGGGCCGGGCCGCTACTCGTCGTCGTCGCTCCGGCGGCGCTTTCGTTCGGCGATCTTGTTCGAGAGCTTGCCCTTCAGCGAGCTTGCGCGGCCGACAGGCCTCGCCCCCAACCCGCTTGGCGCCGTCGAGGCCCTGTGCGCTGGTCGCGCGCGCCTTGTCCCAACTGCTCCGAGGCGGCGTCGCCCCATCGTCTCGACTCTGAGGACTCGCTGACCAGACTCGATCCCGAGCAGCTCGTGGAACTCGTGAACCGCGATCGCGACCTGGTTGCTCGACTTGACCACGGCCGGTGACTGCATCGGATTGAACAGCACCTTCGAGTTGGCCCTGCCAACGGCCGCGTCGCATGCGGCTCCAAGCAGATGCTCGGTTCGTCTCCGACGATGAGCTCCAGCCGGTCACGTCGGGCGGACTGCAGCCCGAGGCGATGTCGGTCGAGCTCCTCCGGAGACGCGTCCAGCACGCGGTCGAGCTCGAGCACGCCGACCGCGTCATGGAGCTCGAAGCATCGAGCCAGCACGATCAGCCACTTCTGGACGTCCGTCTTCCGCCTTCTTCGTCGTCTGCGGCGAGATCACCGATGCTGCGTCTTCGCCTCGAGCTTGTCCGCAAGGTCTCTCGAGGTGACGTAACGAGTAGCCCTCGGTCTCGTGAATCGTCTGTGCCGAGCTCTGCACCTTCGACCAGGTGACCTCCGAGACCCGTCCGACCGCGTCGCGAACGCTCATCGCTTCCATGACCGCGAGGTCGACTCCGTCGAGGCGGGCCAGCACCTGATTGGTCTGGGCGCGGAGGACGTCGTCGACCTTCTCGTCGATCACCGCGAGGTAGTCCATGATGGCGTCCATCTGTTGCTTGCATCGCCAGCTGAGCCATCACCCCGGCGGCACCCGCGAGCATCGCGGGGTTGGTCACCATCGCTCCGGGCTGGTTCACGATCTGAACCCATTGCTTGACGCGCTCTGGATTGACCCACCACCGCATGGCTGATGCCTGGTGTCGTGGTGGGGGTGAGGCCGAGTTCCTTGAGGGTTTGCGTGGACGTCCTTCGTCAGCTTCACCCAGCGAGTCGCGATTGCTTTGAGTTCGGGGGCGTTGTCCAGGATCTCAGCTCCGGCACCGAAGGCCGCTACGAGGTCGAGCGACTGATCGCTGGATAGCCCAAGCGATGCGACGAAGCGCTTTACGGCCGCAATCTCCCCACGGATCGCAAGCCCCTCACCGTCGCTGATGAGCTCCAACTCGTCCTGCATCGGCACCTCCCTCGGTGTCGGCACCGCACTCCACTATTGCGCGGCGCGAGGGCTTCCGCTCGACCGTCAAGTCGTCCGACGCCACTGATCGCGTGAGCGCCAAACCGCAGATGCACGAACGAGGATGAAGCGGTAGTCATCACGGCCCGACGAGCTCCACCGGCCCGCTGCTCACGCCCACGGGTGAGGACGAGCGTGCACCCACACGCACCACCACCTCGGGCTCATAACCCGAAGGTCGCTGGTTCAAATCCAGCCCCCGCCACCAATCGAAGGCCCAGGTCAGAGACCTGGGCCTTCGTCGTCCTCGTGAGCGCGTCACCGGCGACGTCTATTGGCTCAGACTGCACCTTGACTGTGACGTCAAGAAGGGGCCCAGAGTGCGCGGCCTCCCCCGGGGATGCGGCGCCGGATGTGCACGGTGGCAAGCGGAAGGCGACCGATGGCGGCAGCGTCGAGAAGGACGCCGAACGACTCGACGTGTTCCGCGCCTTCGAGGAGGTCGCGACCATCTCCTCACTCGGAGATCTCCCGATGACGGTGATGACCGGCGCGCATCGCGACGCTGCCCCGGCGTGAGCCCCGACGAACTCACACACCTCGACTCAGTGTGGGCGCAAGGTCAGCAGCAGTGGAGGTCGCTGTCCACGGCGGCGACCATTGTCACCGTCGAACACACCAGTCACCACATCGAGATCGACCAGCCAGCGATCGTCAGCGACGCCCTGCTCGAGCTGCTGGCCAATGACAGGAGACCCGCATGAACAGCAGCACACCTATCAGCGAGACGACGATGCAGGCAATCGTGCAGGATCGTTACGGCGAAGCGCTCGATGTACTGCGACTCGAAGAGGTCGAGCGCCCGGCGATCGGCGACGACGAGGTGCTGGTCCGGGTGCGCGCCGCCGGTTTGGACCGCGGGGTCTGGCACGTGATGGCCGGCCTGCCCTATCCCGTTCGCCTCGCTGGGTACGGCGTGCGCAAGCCGAAGAACCGCGTGCGAGGCCGCGAGGTCGCTGGGCGCGTCGAAGCGGTCGGCAAGTCGGTGACCGCGTTCGGGTCGGCGACGAGGTGTTCGGCATCGCGGAGGGCTCGTTCGCCGAGTACGCCCGCGCCGACGAGAAGAAGCTCGCGCCCAAGCCGAAGAACCTCACGTTCGCGCAAGCGGCCGCTTCGACCATCTCAGCGCTCACCGCGCTGCAAGGCGTGCGCGACAAGGGGGAAGTGCAGCCGGGACACAAAGTGTTGGTCATCGGCGCCTCGGGCGGTGTCGGCACCTTCGCGGTGCAGATCGCCAAAGCACTTGGCGCGGAAGTCACTGGCGTCGCGAGTGCTGCGAAGGTCGACATGGTGCGATCGATCGGCGCCGACCATGTCATCGACTACACGAAATCCGGCATCACCGACAGCGGACAGCGCTACGACGTGATCCTCGACATCGGCGGCAACCGCACGCTCAAGCAACTCCGCCGCGCGCTGGCGCCGCGTGGCACGCTGGTCATCATGGGTGGCGAGACCGGCGGCAAGTACATCGGCGGCTTCGACCGCGGGTTCCGGGCGATGATGCTCTCACCGTTCGTCGGTCAGAAGCTGCGCTCACTGCTGAACTCAGAGAACGCTGCGGACCTGCACGCGCTCACCGAGCTCATCGAAGCCGGCAAGGTCATCCCGGTCATCGACCGCAGCTACCCGCTGAGTGATGCGCCCGCCGCCGTCCAGTCGATGCAAGACGGTCACGTCCGAGGCAAGGTCGTCATCAACATCGAAGAACGGACGTGAGCGCGATGGAGACGCAGTCCTACGACGTGGTGGTCGTCGGTGGGGGAGCGGCTGGCCTGAGCGCCGCGTTGGTACTCGGACGAGCCCGCCGGCGGGTTGCAGTGGTCGACGCCGGCTTGCCACGCAACGCGCCCGCAGCGCACATGCAGGGGTTTCTGTCTCGCGACGGCATGCCGCCGTCCGAGCTCCTGGCCGCGGGCCGAGCTGAAGTGGCCAGCTACGGCGTGCAGCTGATCGACGATCAGGTCTCGAAGATCGCTACGGGCTTCTCGGTCCGCCTGGCCGGCGGGCAGACCCTCGAAGCCCGACGAGTACTCGTCGCCACCGGAGTCGGAGACGAACTGCCCGACATCGCCGGAGTGCGGGAGCGATGGGGACGCGACTTGCTGCACTGTCCGTACTGCCACGGCTGGGAGGTCCGCGACCAGCCTCTCGGCGTGCTCGGCACACACCCCGGGTCCGTTCTCCACGCGCAACTCGTGCGCCAGTGGTCCGACGACGTCATCTTCTTCGCCCACACCATCGCCCTCTCCGTCGACGAGGAAACCGCGCTGGCAGCACGAGGCATTCGTGTCGTCCACGGTCAGGTCGCCGGACTCGTGATCGAGGCCGACCGCTTGACCGGTGTCCAACTCGACGACGGCACGACCGTCACCCGAGCCGCCGTGTTTGTTCGCCCGGGCAACCGCCCGCACCCCGACGGGCTCCTCGCCGGTCTCGGATGCCGACTCGACGCCGACGGATTCGTCATCGTCGACGGCACCGGCCGGACAAGCGTGAACGGCGTATGGGCGGCGGGGAACGTCGTCGACCCTCGCGCCCAGGTCATCACTGCGGCGGGTGCAGGGTCCGCCGCCGCGATCGCAATCAACGCCGACCTCGTCCAAGACGACATCAGCGCGGCGGTTCGGGCGCACGAGACGACGAGCGCTTAGCGAGCCCGGTCTCACGACGGCCCCTGTCGCTCATGCCATGCCCTTGGTGCGATCTGGCGTCGGTGCGGTACGACGATATTGCGATGGCTCTTGGTAGCGAGGCTCCAGGCTCTTCACCATCTCCATGTCGTGAAGACCCGTCGAGTCGGTCTCTTGTGCGATGTCGATGTACCAAGGAGCGGGTCGCGGCATTTGTGCAAGGCTGCGGGCTTGGGATGACCGCGACTGGTGACATCTTCATGGTGAGTGAAGAGGGCCTGGCCGACCTCGTTGGGGTTCTGCGCGCGTCTGGTCGGCGGGTGATCGGTCCGATCGCGAGAGATGGGGCAATCGTCCATGACGAGATCTCATCGGTTCGAGATCTTCCGGCGGGGTGGGGTGATGAGCAGGATGGCGGCCGGTATCGATTGGTGAGGCGTGGCGACGCAGCGATCTTCGGTTATTCGGTCCCATCGGAGTCGTGGAAGCGGTTCCTCTTTCCGCCTCGGACGTTGGTGGTGCGTTCGCGGCGGACGAGTGACGGATTCCATGTCGAGGCGCCTGTGCCGCGGGCAGATCCGGTCGCGTTGCTCGGGGTGCGGTCCTGCGACCTGCACGCGATCGCCATCCACGATCGTGTGTTCTTGCAGGGACCATCCATCGACCCGGTCTACCGATCGCGTCGAGTCGGCCTCTTCATCGTGGCCGTCAACTGCTCGACGCCGAGCAGCACCTGCTTCTGCACCTCGATGGGAACTGGCCCACGAGCTGACGCGGGCTTCGATCTGGCCTTGACCGAGCTCATCGATGCGACGAGTCACGCGTTCCTCGTCGAGGTTGGCAGTGCTGCCGGAGCGGAGGTGCTCGCCAAGGTTCCTCACACCGAAGCGACGGACGTTCACCGATCTCGGGCCGATGCGGTCGTGGCCGGCGCGACGGCGGCGATGGTTCGCCATCTCGATCCGCTTGCACCGCGCCGGGCAGCAGAGCATCTCGATCATCCGCGGTGGGATGATGTCGCAGATCGTTGCCTGGCGTGCGGGAACTGCACGATGGTGTGCCCGACGTGCTTCTGCTCGAGTACGGAGGACCACACCAACGTCAGTGGCGACGAGGCTGAGAGGTGGAGAAAGTGGGACTCGTGTTTCTCGCTCGACTTCTCGTATCTGCACGGCGGCTCGGTGCGGTCCTCGGTGAAAGCTCGTTACCGACAGTGGCTGTTGCACAAGCTGGTGACGTGGGAGGACCAGTTCGGTAGTTCTGGCTGTGTGGGCTGCGGGCGTTGCATCACCTGGTGCCCGGTCGGGATCGACCTGACCGCTGAGATCGCCGTGCTCGCCGAGCAGTGGAAGGACCCGCTGCATGAAGTCGATCCATGACCTGTTGGCCGAGCATCCGTTCTTCGTCGGTCTCGATCCGGTCGATGTCGAGGTCCTCGCGGGATGCGGCGCGAACGTTCGGTTCTCGGCCGGTTCCCGGATTCTGGCTGAGGGTGAGCCAGCCGACAGGTTCTTCGTGTTGCGTTCAGGTCGAGCCGCGTTGGAGGTCAGCGTGCCCGGTCGGATGCCGCTGGTCATCGAGACGCTCGGCCCGGGTGAGCTCCTCGGTGTGTCGTGGCTCTTTGCCCCATACCGCTGGACGTTCGACGCGAGCGCGTTGGACGACGTGAGCGCGGTGGGGCTGGATGCGGCCTGTCTCCGCGGCAAGTGCGACGCGGACCCCCGTCTCGGCTACGCCTTGATGTCACGGTTTGCGGTGCTGTTGCGGGACCGTCTGCAGGCCACTCGTCTGCAGTTGCTCGATGTGTACGGTCACGGCGAGGGTTGAGGTGTCGACCATGCTGCCCGCTCGGTATCGAGTGGTCGAACGCCGCGAGGAGATCGCCGATGTCGTCACGCTCGCGATCGCTCCGGTCGACACGCGGTTGGCTGACAGTGGACCCGGCCAGTTCCACATGTTGTGGGCCTTCGGGATCGGGGAGGTGCCGATCTCCATCGCCGGATCCGACGACGACGGAACGGTGGAGCACACGATTCGATCTGTTGGTGCGGTCACGGCGGCGCTGTGTGCTTGTGGACCGGGGACGATGATCGGTGTACGCGGGCCGTTCGGTCGTGGCTGGGACCTTGCCGCGGCCGAGGGCGGCGACCTGCTGGTGGTGGGTGGAGGTATCGGATTGGTACCCCTGCGACCGGTGGTCCAGGCTGCGATTCGTCGTCGCGACCGATTCGGGCGGGTGGCGGTGCTGGTGGGTGCCCGCTCACCAGACGCCGTCCTCTACTGGCACGAGTTCGACCACTGGCGTAGCGCCGGCATCGAGGTCACCGTGACGGTTGATTCAGCCGGAGCGGGGTGGACTGGGGACGTCGGTGTGGTCACGAGACTGGTCCGTGGTGCGATGAGCGATCCGGTGCGCACCGCGGCCGTTGTGTGCGGTCCGGAAGTGATGATGCGGTTCGTTACATACGAACTGCTGTCCCTCGGCGTCCCCGGGGCTGCGATTCAGGTGTCGCTGGAACGCAACATGCACTGCGCGTTGGGCCAGTGTGGCCGTTGCCAGCTTGGCCCCCACTTCGTCTGCCAGGACGGGCCGGTGTTCACCTGGCCGCTGGTGGTCGATCTGTTGACGGTGCGGGAACGATGAGCGGCGAGGGGTTCAAGCCGTCGCTGGCGGTGTGGAAGTTCGCGAGTTGCGACGGTTGTCAGCTCTCCCTGCTCGACTGCGAGGACGAGCTGCTCGCATTGGCCGACGAGATCGAGATCAGGTTCTTCTTGGAAGCCTCCAGCGCCACCGTCGCCGGGCCATACGACCTGTCCCTCGTCGAGGGTTCGATCACGACCGCACACGACCGGGCCCGCATAGTCGAGATCCGCCGTCAGTCCCGCGCACTGATCACCATCGGAGCGTGCGCGACCTCAGGCGGGATCCAAGCCCTCCGTAACTTCGGTGACGTCGAGGACTACCTGAGGATCGTCTATGCATCCCCTGAGTACATCGACACGCTTGCTACCTCGACCGCGATCTCGGCACACGTCCCTGTCGATTTCGAACTGCGCGGCTGCCCGATCGACCGTCGTCAGCTCCTCGAGGTGGTCACTGCCTTCCTCGCCGGACGCCGGCCGGTCATCCCCAACCACAGTGTCTGCATGGAGTGCAAGGCCGCAGGCAACGTGTGCGTGATGGTCGCTCATGGCACTCCGTGTCTCGGGCCGGTCACCCACGCCGGGTGCGGGGCACTCTGTCCACGGTTCAATCGCGGCTGCTACGGCTGCTTCGGTCCGGCCGAGACCGCGAACGTCACCGCATTGGCCGCGGAGCTGTCGGTCCTGGGAGCATCCGACGCCGACCTGGCGCGGGTGTTTCGCACCTTCAACGCCGGCGCCGAGCCGTTCAGCGCGGTTTCGGCCACGTACGGGGTTCACGTCGAGCCGCCGAGGAGACGAACACCGTGACCCACAAGACGCGTCGGGAGCGATCTCTCGTCAATGATGCTGTCGCCCGGGTCGAGGGAGAGGGCGCGCTCAGAGTCGAGATCCGCGATGGCCTCGTCAGCGAAGTGCAGCTGCGAATTTACGAGCCGCCGCGCTTCTTCGAAGCGTTCCTGCGTGGCCGGAGCTTCACCGAACCCCCTGACATCACGGCCCGCATCTGCGGCATCTGTCCGGTCGCCTACCAGATGAGCGCGTGTCTCGCGATCGAAGCCGCCTGCGGCGTCACGGTCGACGGTCCGCTGCGCGACCTGCGGCGCCTCCTCTACTGCGGTGAGTGGATCGAGAGCCACACGTTGCACATCTACCTGCTCCACGCCCCCGACTTCCTCGGGTACGACTCTGCCGTGCAGTTCGCGGCCGGACACCGTGCGGCGCTGGTCCGCGGGCTGGAGCTCAAGAAGATCGGGAACGAGATCATCGAACTGGTCGGTGGGCGGGCGGTGCATCCGATCAACGTCAAGGTGGGTGGCTTCTACCGGATACCAACCCGGCGAGAGCTCGCCCCGTTGCGGGAACGGCTGCTCGTTGCTCGTGAACTCGCGATCGAAACGGTCGCCTGGGTGGCAGGCTTCGAGTTCCCGGACCACGCTGTCGAAGCCGAGCTCGTCGCCCTGCACGATCCAACGGAGTACGCGGTGATGGGCGGGCGGATCATGTCGAGCGGCGGCCTCGACATCCCCGCCGCCGAGTTCTGCGACCATGCGGTCGAGCATCAGGTCGCACATTCCACCGCGCTGCATGCCCGGCTCCTCGAACGCGGTTCGTACTTGGTTGGGCCGCTCGCTCGGTTCGCGTTGAACTTCGATCAGCTTCAGCCTGTCGCCCGGGAGGCAGCCGATCGGGCGGGAGTCGGTCCGGAGTGCCGCAACCCGTTCCAGAGCATCGTGATCCGCGCAGTCGAGGTGCTCCATGCCATCGATCTCGCCATCGGACTGATCGACGCCTACCAGCCCCCCGATCATCCGGCTCTGACTGTCGACGTGCGCCCGGGAGTCGGTCACGGGGTGACCGAAGCACCCCGCGGGTTGCTGTACCACCGCTACGAGCTCGATGCCGATGGGCTCATCGCTGACGCAGTCATTGTCCCGCCCACCTCACAGAACCAGCCAGCCATCGAGCACGACCTGTGGCACCTGGTGGAGGCGAACCTCGATCTCGACGACGACCACCTTCGGCACCGTGCCGAGACTGCCATTCGCAACTACGACCCGTGCATCTCGTGCGCCACCCACTTCCTCGACCTGACCGTGATCCGAACGTGAGCAGTCGTTGCGTCGTGATCGGCGTCGGCAACCCGTATCGCCGCGACGATGGCATCGGCGGCGCAGTGATCGCCTTGCTGCGAGACGCCGGACCCTACGAGGTCTCCTACGTCGAGCTCGACGGCGAGGCAACCCGCCTGATCGACGCCTGGGACGGCGCCGACCTCGCCGTTGTCGTCGACGCGTGTCAGAGCGGCGGATCGTCCGGTGAGATCCACCGCATCGATCTCGACCACTCGAGCCTCCCGAACCGGCCCGCTGTGCTGTCCGGGCATGCGACCGGCCTCGTGGAGGCGATCGAGCTGGCCACGGCGCTCGGCCGGATGCCGAGTCGTTTGCGGGTGATCGCCGTTGAGGGCACCGACTTCGGAGCCGGCGACCAGATGTCGCCCGGCATGAGAGCGGCAGTGCCGCTGGCAGTGCAGGCGGTTCTCGCCGAGCTCTCACTCAGCGGGTCGTGACGCAGCAGCGCGTCGGTCAGCAGATCCGTGGGAGCTGGTCGCCGGTCAACATCAACAGCGGCCTGGTGGTGCCCAAGCTCGTGCGGAGATGCACGCCCGGCGGGCCGTCCTCAACGACACCGATGAGGGCAGCGAACCGGCCATTGGGATGATCTGTCATCGCGGCTAGCACCGCCTCGCTCGCTGAGGCGGGAACGATCGCGACGCAGACACCTTCGTTGGCCACGTAAAGCGGGTCGAGGCCAAGCAGCTCGCAGGCGGCCTCGACCGCTTGGCTGACAGGAACCTCCCGCTCGTCGATGGTGATGCGGACCTGCGACGCGTCGGCAAGTTCATTGATCGCAGTCGCGAGCCCGCCGCGAGTCGCGTCGCGCAAGCAATGTATGGGGCCGGCAGCGGCGATGGCATCGACGAGCCCGGTGAGCGGCGCTGTGTCACTGCACACGTCGGTGTCGAATGCGATGCCGGCGCGTCGCGACATGACGGCAACACCGTGCGCGGCGACGGGGCCCGAGACAATCACTGCATCACCGACTTGGGCGTTGTGTGGTGCGATGGAGCGGCCGGCATGCATGATCCCGATGCCGGAGGTCACGATGAAGATCCCGTCGCCGCTGCCACGCTCGACCACCTTGGTGTCACCGGTGACGATCCGGACTCCCGCTGCTCGCGCTGCGTCGCCCATCGACGTTGCGATGGTGTGCAGGTCGGCCAGCGCGAAGCCCTCCTCGAGAACGAACGCACTCGACAGCAGCAGTGGTTGGGCCCCGACCATGGCGAGGTCATTCACCGTGCCGTTCACCGCCAGCGCGCCGATGTCGGAGCCGGGGAAGAACTGGGGGTGCACGACGAACCCGTCGGTGGTGAACGCGAGGCGGATGCCGCCGATGTCGACGATGGCGGCGTCGCCGAGGTCGGCAAGTTCGGGCGTGTCGAACGCAGGAAGGAACAGCGACCGGATGAGGTCGCTGGTGAGACGGCCGCCACTCCCATGAGCGAGCAGCACCCGATCACCGGCAGGGAGCGGCAGTGGACAGGCCGACATGCCGTCAGCGACCCCGTTCACGTGGCGGGTTCCGGATGTTTGCCCGCCAAGTGATATGCGGCGCATGCCCCTTCGGACGACACCATCGGTGCGCCCAAGGGGTGCTCGGGGGTGCAGTCGTTTCCGAACGCCGGGCACTGGCTGGGACGGGCCCGGCCCTGGAGCACGAGCCCGGCAATGCAGCGGGCCGACTCGGCGGCGCCAACGCCGTGGACCCCGGGAAAACGTTCGAGCGCATCGAATTGCGCGTAGCGATCACGGAGCCGGAGGCCGCTGTCGGGAAGCACGCCGATTCCCCGCCACGCCCGATCGCATGGTTCGAACACCTCGTCGAGGACGTGCAGTGCGGCGGCGTTCCCGTGAGGAGTCACCGACCGGGTGTACTGGTTCTCGACGAGCGCCGTTCCGCCTTCGAGTTGGGTGACCAGCATCACCAGGCCCTGCGCGAGATCGACCGGCTCGAAGCCGGTCACCACGATCGGGACGCCGAAGCGTTGCGCGATCGGTTCGTATCGGGTCCAACCCATGATGGTGTCGACATGGCCGGGGGCCAGGAACCCCTGAACCCGGTTGTCGGCTGCGCCCAGGATCGCTGTCATCGCCGGCGGCACGAGGACGTGGGCAGCGAGGACGGCGAAGTTGTCGAGCGCGAGGCGCTCGGCGTGCTGCACGGCCATTGCAGTGGTCGGCGCGGTTGTCTCGAAACCGACAGCGAAGAAGACGACGAACCGGTCCGGCGTTGCCGCGGCGAGCTCGACGGCATCGAGGGGGGAGTAGACGATGCGCACGTCGGCGCCGGCTGCTCGGGCATGGAGCAGATCGCCGGTCGAGCCGGGGACACGGAGCATGTCGCCGAACGAGCACAAGATGACCTCCGACCGATCGGCCAGCACGTGCGCTTGGTCGATGACATCGATCGGGGTGACGCACACAGGACAGCCAGGGCCATGGACAAGTTCGAGCCGTTCTGGGAGGAGCTGGTCGATCCCTTCGCGCAGCAGTGTGTGCGTTTGTCCGCCGCACACCTCCATCACGGTCCACGGACGAGTGAGGCGATCGCCGAGCTGGCCGAGGAGCTCCTCCACGATGCGGGGATCGCGAAAGCTGTCCACGTACCTCATGATCGACTCCCGCCGTCGGCGCCGAGCGCCGCCGCGAGCATCTCGATCGTCTCGTTGGCTGCTTGCTCATCGAGCACGGAGATGGCGAATCCGGCATGGACGAGCACGAAGCTGCCGACTTCGGCGGCCGGTGCGTACGCGAGGCAGATCTGACGGCGAGCGCCCCCGAAGTCGACGGTGGCCATGCGCAACTCAGAGTGGTCATCGACGGTGAGCACTCTTCCCGGCACGGCCAAGCACATCGTGTCACCCTCCTCGTTGCTGCGAATGATGGGCGTGGGCGACGAGTGCTTGCCCGAGACAGAGGCCTCCGTCGCCGGCCGGGAGTTGTCGCGGCATGTACACCGAGAACCCGTGATCGCTCAGTGTACGAGTGGCCGTGCTGCACAGGATGCCGTTGGCGAACACGCCGCCGGCCAAGCACACCGCGGTGAGCTCGAAGCGGTCGCGGATCACACGGCAGCCATCGACGATGATCGCCGCGATCGTGTGATGGAATCGGCCGGAGACCTCCGCGATCGACGCTCCGGCGGTCAGCTGATCGACTACCCCGGCAACGAGCGGCCGGGTATCGACCAAGAAGCGCTCACCATCATCGGCAATCGTGTATCGCAGCAGCTCCGTGGCACGAGGATCGGCTGCCTCCTCGAGCAACACCGCCGGCTGGGCCTCGTACGTCGCGGTCGTGCACACGCCGGCCAGTGCCGCGACCGCATCGAACAGCCGGCCCACCGAACTGGTCCACGGTGCCGCCAACCCCGAGCGAACCTGCGCCAGGACGACGTCGCTGCCGACCGGGTCGGCGCTGTCGGCCAGCAGGGCTCGGGCCTGGGGCAGCCGGCCGGCGGCATCAGCATGAGCCAGCGCCATCCGCCATGGGTGACGGACCGCCGCGTCGCCGCCGGGTTGTCGCACAGATCGCAACGAGCCGACTCGCTTGGCCTTCAGCCAGTCCGCGACGAAGAACTCGCCTCCCCACGCGGTGCCGTCGGTCCCCAAACCGAAACCATCGAACGCGACGCCGATGACCGGTCCCTGCAAGCCGTGCTCACCCATCACCGACACCACATGGGCGTGATGGTGCTGGACCGCCACCTGCGGCAACCCGAATGTCTCCGCCAGCCTGGTGGACAGCATGTCGGGATGAAGGTCATGGGCAACGAGCTCCGGCTGAACGCCGAGCAGCCGGAGCTGACGATGCAGTGCGTCGAGATAGGCGGCAACAGTTGCGTCGTCATCGAGGTCGCCGATGTGTTGCGAGACATGGGCCAGATCGGCTTCGGCGAGACAGAACGTCGCCTGCAGCTGTGCGCCCACAGCCAACACAGGCCGCACCTCTACCGGCAGCCGGATGGGGTCCGGTGACCAACCCCGGGCGCGGCGTACGACCGCGGGTTCACCTGCGCGCACGGAGACGACCGAGTCGTCGTAACGGGCAACGATGCGTCGGTCGTGCACCAGGAACGCATCGGCGACACCGGCGAGCCGTTCGACCGCCTCGGCTTCGTCGATGCAGATCGGTTCGTCGGACCGGTTGCCACTCGTCATCACCAATGGTCGCGAAGTCGCTCGGAGCAGCAGGTGGTGGAGCGGGGTCGACGGCAGCATCAGTCCTTGGTGCCGGTGCCCGGGTGCGACGGATGACGGGAGCCGCCCCCGATCCCGCAGCAGCACGATCGGCGCCCGCCACGACGTCAGCAACCTCAGCTCGGTCTCGTTGACCTCGCACAACTCACTTGCCGCCACGACGTCAGCCACCATCACGGCGAACGGTTTGGCGGGGCGAGCCTTGCGGCGCCGTAGTTCGTCCACGGCACCCCGGTCGGTCGCGTCGCATGCGAGGTGGTATCCGCCGGCGCCCTTGATCGCGACGATGTGACCGGCGCCCAACAGATCGGCGGCCCCTTCGATCGCATCACCTGAGATCGCCCCGCCTACCCCGTCGAGCAGGGATGGATTCGGCCCACAGCGCGGGCACGCGATCGGTTCAGCGTGGAACCGTCGATTCGTAGGATCCAAGTACTCCGCCTCGCAACTCGCACACAAGGCGAACGAGGCCATGCTGGTTCGGGCCCGGTCATACGGGAGATCCTCGATGATCGTGAAACGTGGCCCGCAGTCAGTGCAGTTCACGAACGGATATCGGTAACGGCGGTCCGTCGGGTCCCAGAGGTCAGCGAGACACGCCTCGCAAGGAGCGACATCGGGCGGCACGAGCCGACGAGCGGCTTGCGCATCGGATCCACTCGCGACGATGTCGAAGCCGACCCAAGGCCCAGTCGCGACTTCCTCGATCGACGTCTCGTCGACTCGAGCGAGCGGCGGAGCGTTGTCATGCAGTGCTCGGGCGAACGAGTCGAGGGCACGGCGTTCACCTTGGGCGATGACCTCCACGACACCACCGAGGTTGCGGGCAGTGCCGACCAGACCGAAACGACGCGCCAACCTCCACACGAATGGCCGAAAGCCGACGCCCTGCACGACACCGCGAACCTCGATCCGATACGCCGCAATGTCACCCGTTCGCCCCGCGCGCCGGTCCGTGTCGGTTCCTGTCCCACCTGGTTCGAGCGAAGCGAACCGGTCAGCTTCGGCCACGCCGCCGACCGGACGGATCGCCGCTTCGAGCGGTGATCTGGGAAGGTCAAGCAGTTCTGGCCCAGTCTGAAGAGGCGGGTTCAGGTGGTCGTTGTCCGATTCGCTGGATGGCCGGTGCTGCATGATGGCCTCGTCGTGGTGGTGCCGTCGACGCAACCGTAGAGCGCGACCCGGCGGTCATCGAGGCCTATCTCGGTGTGCCGCACCAGGGCCCCGATGCCAACGCTGTCGTCGAGGGAGCGGTGCGGGAGGGTCAGACGATCGTCGGCCTCGCCGCGTGCGGCAAACGTGTCAAACATTCGTCAAAGGGCCGTGGCCTCACCTGAGTCGATAGCCGACGCCGCGGACAGTCTCGATGCGGTCGGCAACGGCGCCCAGCTTCCTCCGGAGGCTGCGAATCACGACGTCGACGGTGTTGCTGCCACCGTCGTAGCTCGTGCCCCACACCTCGCGGAGTAGGTCGGCGCGCGACACCGGCGCCGCAGGGTGGGTGGCGAGCGTGTGCAGCACTCCGAATTCGAGCGGCGACAACTGGATGCGAGCGCCACCGAGATCGACGCTGCGGTCGCGCTCATCGAGGAATGGCTGATCGCTCTCGCCGAGCTCGGCCGCGGCGATGCCGTTGAGCCACCCGTCGACGGAGTCCGGTCCGAAGTCGAGCGCCGCGAGATGGAACGGTTCGCCGCCGACCTCGATGGGTTCGTCGAAGGGACGGAAGCCGAGCGTGCGCAGCGCGTCGAGGAAGGGCCGGGGGTCGCGGACGCTGAGGTAGAGCCGACCCAGGTGTGGCCGCAGGCGGAAGTAGTCACGCTTGACGTCGAGCAACGCCGCGGCCTGCACACCGCTCGGGCCCTCGCCCGTGCCGGCGGCGAGCCAGCGCCGGTGGGTGAGAGTCCGCTGGCCGGGAGGCAGCGGGTGACGCGCGGCGTGCCGCGACCAAGCTGCGACGACTGGGTCGGCTCGCTCGAGAGAGGGCGGGATGTCTCGCCACTCGGCGACGATCGAACACCCGACGACGGCTCCGGTCCGGTCGCGCACCGAACGGACCGCGTCAGGACGAAGGCGCAACCACGCGTCCAACATCGAGGCGCCCTCCGGTGTCTCGAATTCGTGCCACAACGCTCGCAGAGCTTCGGCGTCCTCCTCCCGCGACCTCTCGACACTGAAGGCATGGGCAGTCGCGGGGAACATCGCCTCGCGGACGAACGGGTTGTCGATGAGGAAGAGGAGGTCCGCGGTGAATCGGTGGAGGTCACTCGCGCCCGCCCGCCGTGTCTCGCTCTGGAGATGGCGCCACGCCGCCGAGCGCAGCTCGCGGAACCGCTCAGGTTCGAGGGCGCGTAGCCGGGCGGAGACTGCGGCTTGCACCGCATCGTGGAGCCGCAACCCTTCCGATGTCTCGTCTACGAAGCTGAGCGCCCCGAGTCTCTCCATCGCGTCGTCTGCGTCTTGGCACGCCATTGCCTCGAGGACACCTCTCGTCACTCGGCGAGGCACCGATGCAGCGTCGAGGAGCCGGCGACCCTCGTCATCGAGGCCGGCGCGAAACGCGGTCGCCAGCGCGGCGACCACGCGCGGCCCGACCTCGTCGATCGGCATGTGGGCGACGTCTGCCTCCGCGGCGAGCCGAAGCGACAAAGGGTGGCCGCGCGCGATTCGGCAGATCATGTCCGCGTGGTCTTCCGGCACATTCGCGTCGGCGAGAAAGGCGTGCGCGGCCTCATCGGTCAACCCGACGAGCGGGAGGATCTCGAGCCCGCCCACTCGACCCCTCTCGGTCGACCATTCGAGCATCGGAGCGTCGCGCCCGGCGATGACGAAGCGCACTTCCGTCGACAACGACGGAACCAGCTCGTGCCGCAACCAGGGGTCGGCGATGCGGAACATCTCATAGGTGTCGACGAGCACGACGCCGGCGCTTCCTGGCTGCCAGCCCGCCGCGTCGAGCGCCGCGCGAAAGCTCGACTCCGTCGGATCGATGGCCGCGCAGTCGATCCGCCACACCTGAGCTCCGGACCCTCGCACTCCGCTCGCGAAGGCGTTGAGAAGTGCCGACTTGCCGATGCCCGCGACGCCGTACACGAACGCCACACGCGGCCCGTTCGCGTCGAGGACGCGCTCGAAGGGACGCGAGCTCGCGCTCCCGTCCCTTCAGCGTGACGCCGTCGCTCATCGCGACAAGCGTGCCAGCCTCAGACGCCCGCGGGCTGCGCGAACCCACGGGTGACACGGGTAGGCCCGTCGAGCACGCCGAAGCGACGGACCGAGATGTTCACGAGACCGGGTGTCGAGCCGACTCCGGCGAACAGGTCCGACTGGAGGTAGTCGTCGACGGGCTTGCTCGGACTCGAACGTGTACACGCCGCCGAAGATCCCCTCGGCGCGGTCGGCGAGCCAAACCTTCGAAGCGAGTCCCGGGACCGCGGCGAAGGCAGGAGCGAGCTCGTCGCACGAGCTCGCGAATTCCTCCTCGGAGAGTCCGTCAAGGTTGAAGTTCACGATCAGGATCTGCACAGCGACCTCCTTGGTCCGGGCCGTCGGCCCACAAGACGACGATGACGTGCCGGCGAGCTGCGCAGATGAGGACTTGATGAGAATCGGGCTTCCCTGGTCAGTACTCGCCTTTGATCACGAAGTACGAGCCGCGGATCGTTCCGGCGAGCTTCGACTTCTGCCGAGCGAACTTGAACTGCGAGAGCTCTTCGGGGATCTCCATGCCTTCCGAGAGCTTGAATCCGACGGCTCGCTTCTTGGGGTCGTCGAGCGTGTAGAGCACGTTGATGGCGAGCCCGCTCTCGTAGAAGACCTCGGGCCATCGGATGTTCTCGACCTGGAAGTCGGTCGCCTCCAATGGCGGTGACGCGATGACGATGTGGCGTTCTTGCGTGAGGATCCTGGACACCCACTGGATCGTCTTCTTTGCCTTCGCCGCCGGCTCGACCGTGAAGACGTGGTCGTACTTGTTCTTGAAGTAGCGGGCCTCGTGCGCTCGCAGGCCCGCGAGCGCGTCGGCGACGGGCGACGACTCGAGGCCGACGGTCGACACGTTGACGAAATCCACCTCGTAGGCCATGGCACCTCCCGGGCACGGCGGGACGCAGAACAGGTGGAGCGTAGGCTCGGCGTGTTCGCGTCGAGCAACGGGGGATCAGATGCGCATCGTCGATGTCGACGCTCACTTGCACGAGCCGCTGGACTGGGTCGCTCGCACGAATCCGGCACTGGCGGCCGAGATGGGCGAGCCGGCGCGGTTCATGGAGATCGCCGGCGACATCTTCGGAGTCGCCGACCGAGCGTTCGCCCAGCTGCCGGAGGCCCAGCAACCGCGCGACCGATGGGATCTGATCACACCGGGCTTCGTCCACCACCTGGAGATGACCGACGAGCGCCAGCCCGATGACCATGCCGACGACACCGACCCGCGGTTCGGGGCCGCCGGGCGGCTCGCGTGGTGCGACGAGCGGGGGATCGACGTCCAGTTCCTCAACCCGACGTTCCTGGTCGGGCCGATCATCCAGGTCGCGCGACTCGGCCGCTTCGATCTGATCCACGAGGTGCAGTCGACCTGGAACCGCTGGGCGATGGATGTGGTCGACGGCCACACCGACCGGCTCATCCCCGTCACCCAGATCGACCTCCACGACCTCGACTGGTCGCTCGGCGAGATGGAGCGGATGCGCGAGGCCGGGAGCCGCGCCTTCATGATCCCCGAGGCGCCGGTCGGCGGCCGAGGGAGAGCTGCTGATGGCAGCCGTGCCGTCGGCCGATCGATCAGCCACCCCGACTTCGATCCGATCTGGTCGGCCGCCGAGGACCTCGGCATGGCGGCGTTCGCGCACGTCGGCTTCGGTCGGGAACGGATCAACGCGGGGTGGGCCAACAACGGTGCCGACGACCTGCTCACGTTCAACGCGTTGAACATGCTCGTCGGCTCGCAGATCGCGCCGCAGCTCCTCGTCGGATCGTTGGTCTTGGACGGCGTGCTCGAGCGGCATCCCGATCTCGTGGTCGTCGTGGAGGAGGTCGGCATCGACTGGCTCCCGCACTTGGTCACCACCCTCGAGCTGATGGTGGGCCGCACGCCGGAGGTCCTCCTCGACGGCGAGTACCGGCCCGGCAACCTCGAGCGCGGCGGATACCGGCTGCCGCTCACGCCGAGCGAGTACCTGCGACGACAGGTGCGCGTCTCACCGCTCCCTGCATCGCAACCGATCGCCGGCGTGCTCGAGCAGGTGCCCGAGCTGCTCGCGTTCTGCAGCGACTATCCGCACGTGGAGGGCACGGCCGACGCGGTGGCGATCTGCGAACGTCAGCTCAAGGGCGTGGATGCGCGCGTGCGCGACTCGTTCTTCGCGAGCGCCGGAGATCTCATCGGCGTGTGAACCGGTCTCGGCTCGCCCAGAGACCGAGCGCCGGCTTGTCGATGAAGAAGGACGCATCACGGGCTCGGTCGAGGTTCGCGAGCTCCGTGGCGAGTGGTCGCCACGAGAAGCCGACTGACTCGATCTCGTCTCGCGACAGTCCTCCGTTCGCCGGGTCGGTGCAGTAGACGACCTCGAAGCGACCTTCGCTGCTGCCGTGCACGAGGTGTGCGGCAGCGCCGAGGCTGGCGGCGAGCTCGGGATCTGCGGCGAGCGCGTCGGTCGTCGCTGCCGTGCCGCGGTATCCATGGCGGCGGATGAGCGCGTCGACCTGCGGGTCCTCGCCGAAGCGGGAGACGCCGGGCGCCAGCACCACGAGCTCTGCTCCATCGGCGAGCGCCATGCGCGTGCGGTAGATGGCCTTGTTGCCGAGCCACGTGCTGTGGAACTCGGCGGGGTCGAGCCAGCACACCACCCGCGTGAGCGGTTCGTCGACGAGGCAGATGTTGCACGCGGCCGCGAGGTCGGCGGCGGCGCGGAACGCGGCCCCGCCTGACTCGTCAGAGCGTCCGCGTCCCACGAACAGCCCGCGCTGCACCACCTCGTCAGCCGTCGACTCCATCACGGTCAGGATCCACATGACCCTCGCACGGTCGGCGACGAAGCGATCGAAGGCCGCATCGACGACCGTGCGCACCGGGGTCTCGACGCGACCGATCACGTCCTCGATGCCGCACTGCGCGCTGAGAAAGTGGGTGAGGTTGATCGTCGGCGGCCCCCCGAGTCCGATGACGAGATTCTTCGTGAAGTTCGCCATGCCGATCACCTCGTGGGGCACGACTTGCCCGATCGACACGACGAGATCCCACGGCTGCACGAGGACAGGGTCGACCTCGACCGGGATGCCGTCGATCTCGCCGAGGTGCTCCATCCCGTCGGTCCAGCGGTGCTCGAGCACTCGATCGGCGGGCACACGATCGGAGAACATGGACGACAGCTCGGCCGCCGTCATCGCGACGTGAGTGCCGAGCGCCGGGATCACCCAGACGTCGCATCCCATCGCCGTGAGGTGCTGGAAGAGGAAGCCGGTGATGCGGCCGGCGCCGGAGTGCAGCCGGGTGTGGTCGGGTGGGACGAGAAGGATGCGCCGCCCGGTCTCGCCGTCGAACACCGCGTCGTCAAACAGGTCACGGAGATGCGACTCGACGTCGAGATCCGACAGCCGGTGCTCGCGGCCTCCGACGGCCAAGATCGGCGCGGCGTCGCTCATGGCGCGGGGAAGCCGAAGAACGCTCGGGCGTTCTCGACCGACACGTCGCGCACGAGTGTCGCGAGCATCTCCGGATCCGCGGGGATGAGCCCGGCTTCGACGTCGTGTCCGAGCGCAGTCACAGAAGATCCGCCGGAACAGCTCGTGCCGGGTCATCGACAGCAGCGAGCGCGAATCGGTGAGCATGCCGATGAACCCACCGATCTGGCCGATCTGGCCCAGGTCGTCGAGCTGCCGGCGGATTCCGTCGATGGTGTCGTTGAACCACCACGCCGGGCCCCATTGCACGAGCCCCGCCACGCCGGAGCGCGCGTACGCGCCGGCGAGCGCGGCGAAGAGCGCGTTGTCGGCGGGATTCACGTTGTAGAGCACCGTCCGCGGCAGCGTGCCGGCGCGCTCGAGCTCACCGAGCAGGCGCACCAGCCCGGAGGCCTGACGTGCGTCGCCGATGACGTCGGCACCGGCATCGCGGCCGACGAGGTCCATCAGCCGAGGCGAGACGTTGCGCAGCGGCCCGAGGTGGAGCTGCAGCACGGAGTCGTCGGCGAACGCGAGCCGGGCCGCGAGTGACACGACCTCGAGCATCACCACTTCCCGCTCGTCGTCGGTCGCAGCTCGCCCGTCGCGCGCGCCGCGCACGACTTTGTCGGCGAGCGCGGGGTCGCGAGGACGATCGGGCACGCATGCGAGGCCGTGGTCTGACGCTCGACAACCGAGCGCGGCGAACCGCGCGTGCGCGCTCGTGAGGCACGCGAGCAGCGACTCGAGATCGGAGACGGCGTGCCCTTCGGTGTGGCCGAGCCGATCGACCCACGAGCACCATGCCGTCGGGTCTGCGAGCAGCGAGTGCGCCTGATCGGGACGGAAGGTCGGCACCATGCGCGCGGCAGCTGTGTCGGCCGCGAGACGGCGGTGCGCATCGAGCGGGTCGCCCGGGTCGTCCGTGGTGGCGACGAGCTCGACGCGGAACCGGGCGAGCAGCTGCCGCGCCGACAGGCTCGGCAGGAGCCGGCTCGTCTCGTCCCAGATCTCCTTCGCAGTGCCCGCGTCGAGCACGGTGTCGATGTCGAACACGCGACGCAGCTCGAGGTGCGTCCAGACGTAGAGCGGGTTGCGAACCAGACGCGGCATCGTCGCCGCCCACGCTTGGAACCGATCCCACGGATCCACGTCGCCGGTGATGAGCTCTTCGGGCACGCCGGCGAGGCGCATCGCCCGCCACTTGTAGTGATCGGCCGAGAGCCACAGCTCGTCGATCGTGGTCCACACGCGGTCCGACTCGATGTCGTCGGGGCTCAGGTGCGTGTGGACGTCGACGATCGGGAGCGCGGCCGCGACGTCGTGGTACAGCTGCCGCGACGTCGGGGTGGTGAGGAGCATGTCGTCGTGGAGGAACCGCTCGCTCATCGAGCCTCAGATCGTCATGGCGCCGAAGCCGCCATCGACTACCAGCTCGGCACCGGTGATGAAGCTCCCCGCTTCGCTCGCGAGCAGCACGACCGCGCCGGCGAGCTCGTCGCCGTCCCCGAACCGTCCGAGCGGGGTGTGCCCGAGGATCGCGGCGACGCGATCTGGCGTGAGCACCGCGCGGTTCTGCTCGGCGGGGAAGAACCCCGGCACGAGCACGTTGCAGCGGATCCCGAGCGGCCCCCATTCGCGGGCGAGGTTCTTTGTGAGGTTGTGGACCGCGGCTTTGGTCATCGAGTACGTGAAGACACGTGACAGCGGCTGGATCCCCGACACGCTCCCGATGTTGATGATCGCCGCGCCCACGCCTTGGTCGGTCGCGCGCTGCACGAAGTAGCGGCCGAACTCCTGGCAGGCGCGCATGACGCCCAGCTGGTTGACGGCGACGATTCGTTCGAGCTCTTCGTCGTCGATGTCGAGGAACGGCGTGGGCGAGTTGACGCCGGCGCCGTTGACGAGCACGTCGATCGCGCCGTGGCTCTCGACGACGCTGCGGACCAGCGCGCGCAGCTGTGCTCGGTCGGTCGCGTCCGCGCGCTCGAACGTGACGTCGATTGCCTCCTCGCGGAGCTGCATCGCGGCCTCGGAGCCCCGTTCGTGATCGCGCCCGACCACGACGACGCGGCCACCGGCGCGACCCAACGCCGCGGCGATCCGTCGCCCGAGGACTCCGGTGCCGCCGATCACGACGGCGACGCGTCCGTTCAGGCCCCCAGGGCCCTCTGTCACGCGCGCAGCACCTTCTCCATCGGCTTGCCCTTCGCGAGCTCGTCGACGAGCTTGTCGAGGTAGCGGATCTTCTGCATCAGCGGATCGTCCATGTTCTCGACCCGGACGCCACAGATGACCCCCGTGATCGACGACGCTTTCGGGTTCAACTGGGCGCCAGCGAAGAACGCCTCGAACGTCGTGCCCGCATCGAGGTGCTTCTGCAACGTGGCCTCGTCGTATCCCGTCAGCCACTCGATCACCTCGTCGAGCTCTGACTTCGTGCGTCCCTTGCGCTCGACCTTCGCCACGTAGTGCGGATAGACCGAGGCGACGCTCGTCGTGAAGATCCGGTGTGCCACGACGTCTCCTCTACTCGCGCTCGAGCGACACCGCCATGTCCGGGAGCGAGACCCATGGCTGACGGTCGACGCACCACACTTCGACCTTCGGTAGCACGGCCGACTTGTCGTCGAGGGTCCCCGCCTTCACGGCAACCACTCCATCGGTCTTCGCAAGCTCGGACACGATCGGCGATCCACACGACGGGCAGAACCGCCGGCGTACGTAGACGTCGTCGCCGAGCTCGCCTCGTTCTTCGTAGGTGCTCAGGTCACCGTTGATCGTGAGCTGCGAATCGCGGGCGACGAGGTTCACCGAGAACGCGCCACCGCTCTGGCGTTGACAGTGATCGCAGTGGCAGATGGCCGTCGTGATCAGATCACCGCTCAGCTCCCAGGTCACCGCACCGCACAGACACCGTCCGGTGAGCATGATCAGCCGGCCTTCTCGAGGATGCGGACGGGAAGCTCACGCGGTCCGCGCACCTGGCCGACGCTCCAGCGCACGTCGCCCGCGAGCTCGAACCGTGGGAAGCGCGCCATCCACTCCTCGATCGCGACCTTGAGCTCGAGCCGAGCGAGGTTCGAGCCGAGGCAACGATGGATGCCCAGCCCGAACGCGGCGTGCCGGTTCACCTCGCGGTCGATGATGAACTTGTCCGGGTCCTCGAACTGGTGAGGATCGCGGTTGGCTGCGGGGAAGGGCAGCAGCACCCAATCGTCCTTCTTCATCGGGCTGCCGAAGAAGTCGGTGTCCTCAGCGACCATGCGAGCCATCGTGACGGGCGCGTACGCCCGGAGGAACTCCTCGAGCGCGAACTTCATGACTTCGGGGTCGTCGACGAGCCGCTTCTGATCCTCGGGATGCTGCGCGAGATGCCACAGCGACGACCCGATCGCCGACCAGGTGGTGTCGACGCCGGCGACGAGCAGCAGGATGATCATCCCGCCGACGATCTCGTCGTTGATGGGTTGTCCATCGAGCTCGACGGTGAGCAAGAAGCTCGTGAGGTCGTCACGGGGGTTCGCTCGGTGGTCTTCGACCTGGGTGCGGATGTAGTTGCCGAGGTCGTCCATCCCCTCGCGCGAGCCGGGCTCCTCGGTGATGCGCTCGAGGACGTCGTGGACGAAGTCGCGGAACAGCGCCTCGTCCTCGGCCGGGAAGCCGAGCATCCGCCCGATGACATTGACGGGGATGTGCTGTGCGTATGCAACTGCGGCATCGATCACTGTCTCGCCGGGTGTGACGTCGGTGAGCCGGTCGAGCAGCTCGCGGCAGAGCCGGCGAACCTCGGGCTCCCACGGATCGATCTGCTTCGGCGCGAACGCGGGGAGCAGCAGGCGGCGCGCCATGCCGTGGAACGGCGGGTCGCTGGTGATCGGCGGGGCGCCCCCGATGGGTGCGGGCATCGAGAGGTCGCCGGGCCGGCCGACCGACACGACCACAGAACGACTGGTGAACCGTTCGGTGTCGTATGCGACCGCGTTGACGCCTTCGTGCGTCAAGGGCACCCACATGCCGCCGTAGCGGTCGGAGTGTGCAACGGGGCAGCCGCCCTCGCGCAGCTCCTTCCACACCTTCGGAGCGATGGGGTTGTACGCGGGGTCGCCGTGGTCGAAGTCGGTCGCGAAGTCGGAGACAGGGCCGTAGTCGTCGGGGTTGTACGGCGCCCGCTGCCACACGTGGGTCCCCTCCGGCCGGTCACCGATGACCGGCACGAAGTCCTCGTCGCTGCGGGATGGGGTGGTGGCGACCTTGGTCGCATCGACGTGGTCGGTCATGTGTGCACTACTCCGTGGTCGTGATCGCGTACTCGGGGCAGTTCGACGCGGCGAGACGGGCCGCGCCCTCCAGCTCTTCGGTGACGTCACCTTCGACGAGGAGGACGGCCTGGCCGTGGTCGTCGACGTCGAACAGCTCAGGCGCCAGGGCGTAGCAGCGGTTGTGCCCCTGGCACTTGCCGGAGTCGAGGTGGACGCGCATGACTCGACCATAGATCGTCTCAGGCGTAACGGAGGCAGCCGTCGCGGCTGCGAGTCTCCTCAGCGGTAGGGCGTCAGGTCCGCTTTCGGGTAGCGCGTTTGGGTGTCGGCCAAGGTCTGCTCGTCCCAGTACGGGTCGCCGGGAGCGGGGAAGCCGAACACCGACCGCTCCCGGGGAGACGCCCGCTCGACGATCTCGAACCAGTCTGGACCCGTCGCGCGCGCGGCCCAGGCGACTCTGCCGGTCCAGCGCGGTCCCCACAGGTCGTAGTCGGCGAGGAGCGCAAAGCGGGCTGATCGTTCGCCGGTCATGCGCGACCCACGGTGAAGTACGTCGGTCCGAAAAGCGAACAGGGTTCCTGCGGGACCTGTCATCGAGACCTCCTCCTCCGCGAACATCCCCGCGGGGAGGTAGTTCGTGATGTCGTGATGCCCAGGGACCGGCCAGTACGGGACGCTCTCCCCGACAGACAGCGGAACGACCTTGGTAGGACCGTCCTCGTCGCCCACGTCTGACAGGAGGATCCAGGTCAACATCTGAGCGGCCGGCTCGGAGCGCTTGGGCACGACGAGGCTGTGGTTGACGAAGTCCCGGTGGTGGCGCTGGTCGTAGTCGACGGCCCCGGCGTACTTGGCCCACAGCTCCGCCTCGTAGAGCCGCAGGTCGGCCGAACCGAGGAAGCGTTCCGCAAGGTCGAGCAGGTCGGGGTGGAAGGCCAGTCGGTTCAGGCTCCACGAGCGCCACGGTCCGCCGACGATGCCGGCCCACTGGTCGGTTGCCAGCCAGGCATGAGCGGCCGGGTCGGCGAAGTACTCCTCGGGCCGCGGGTAGTGCAGCCACAGCGCTTCCTGGGCCGCCGCCAGCTCGTCAGCGTCGAGGAAGCCCTCGAACACCATGTAGCCCCGGTCCCGTAGGTCAGCCACGCAACGGCCAGGAACTCTCATCGCAACCCGGCGAAGAGGTCCGTTTCCGGGCGCGCCGCGCCCGTGGTGTCGTGCGCTCTGATGAAGGCCTCTTCACCGAAGAGCGTGCCGAACGCCTCGGTCGGAAAGCGGCCCCAGAACGACTCCTGGATCTGGCTCGCGTGCGTCTCGAGCGCAACGCGCTTTCGCTCGACGAAACGACTGACGTCGACGACGGTCGTGATGCGCGCTTCAACCGCGTCCATGATGCGCACCTGCTCGGGATCGGGCTGCGGAAACTGCGAGACGTCGACTCCTTGCTCCTCGAGGACGGCTCGGAACTTCGCGAACATGCTGCGCCGGAACGCGGTGAAGTAGGCCTTGCGAGGAATTCCCGTCTGTGCGACAGCGGCCATCGTGACGCGGCTGGCATGGACGTGATCGGGGTGGTCATAGCCGCCCAGCTCGTCGTAGGTCACCACGACGTCGGGTCGGTAGCGGTCGAACAGGCCTGAGAGGCGTTCTGCGGCAGCGTCGACGGCGACGTTGCAGAACACGTCGGGACGGTCCTTGTGCTCCCAGTCGACCATGCCCGAGTCGTGGTACCCGAGCAGCTCGAGGTGCGCGACACCAAGCGTCTCGCACGCTCGCTCGAGCTCGCCGAGACGGATGCGCGCGACCTCGGCCTCGTCGTGGCCCTCGTCTCCCGGCTTGATCCCGCCCGGTGCGTCGCCGAGCTCGCCGTTCGTGCACGTGACGACAACGGTGCGCACGCCCTCGTCCGCGTACCGGGCCAAGACGCCGCCGGTGCTCGACGACTCGTCGTCGGGGTGCGCGTGCACGGCCATCAGCGTCAGCGGCGTGCTCATCCGGCAAGCCTGTCAGAAGGGTCGGTGTGCGAAGGTGACGCGATGGAACCCGCGGTCGAGCTCCGAACGGTTGGAGCGGACCGAGCTGTCGCGCGTCGCGGAGATCGACCGTAGGGAACGCATCGACGTGCAGTACGTCCAGCACGGCACCGAGCTCGTCGCGCGGCACGGAAGCTGGAGCTCGTTGGCCTGGGACCCGGAGGGTCACGGCGAGCACTCCGTCGAGGCCCAGATCCACATGCTCGAGCACTACGTCGACGCCGGCGGGATCGCGCTCGGTGCGTTCGCCGGCGACCAGCTGGTTGGCATCGGCGCCGTCGTGCCACACCTTCGGCCCGGGATCGCGCAGCTGGCGTACCTCATGGTCAGCGCGCCGTCGCGTGCGACGGGCGTCGGCAGCCGTCTGTGCGAGCAGCTCGACGAGATCGCCCGCACCGCCGGCGACTCCGCCATGGTCGTCACCGCGACGCCGACAGAGAACACCGTGCGGTTCTACCTCGGTCGCGGCTTCCAGCCCATGGCCGAACCGCTGGCCGAGCTGTTCGAACTCGAGCCCGAGGACGTGCACATGCGCAAGGTGCTTTGATGACGGCATGAAGGCTGCACGTGTTGCTCAACGGTGAGCTCGGGATCCACGACGTCGATGCGCCGACACCGGGCGTCGATCAGGCGCTGCTCCGCATCACCGCCTCCGGGGTCTGCCACTCCGACCTGCACCTCGCCCGCGGGGACTGGTACGGCATGCAGCCGCCGAGCCTCGGGCACGAGGCGATCGGCATCGTCGAGGACCTCGGTCCCGGCGCCGACCGGTTCGTGAAGGTCGGCGATCGCGTGATCGTCGGGCTCGGCGGGAGCGGCGGTGGGTTCTGGTGCGGCGCGTGCGAGTTCTGCCTCCGCGGCCAGCCTCGTCTCTGCGCGCAGACGCAGAACGTGATGGGCACGTTCGCCGAGCAGTTCGTCGTGTACGCGCCAGGTCTCGTGGTCCTGCCCGACAGCATCCCCGACACCGAGGCGCCGCTCGCCTGCGGCGGCCTCACCGCGTACGGCGCGGTGAAGAAGGTGCTGAAGCACGGCGTGCTGCCGGGACGACCGGTCGCCGTCATCGGCGCGGCCGGCGGCCTCGGTCACTACGCCGTGCAGCTGCTGACCGGCTTCGGATATCGCGTCATCGGGGTCGACATCGGCGAGGCACGCCTCGACTTCGTGCGCTCGCTCGGCGCCGAGCTCGCGGTCGATCCGGACAGCGCGGTCGAAGTGGTGCAGCGCGACATCGGAGGCGTCGACGCCGCGCTCGTGTTCTCGGCCCGGATCGCCGGCTACGACCTCGGTCTGCAGCTCCTGCGCAAGGCGGGCCTGTTCGTCGGCGTCGGTCTGCCGCCGACGAGCGAGGGTGGGTTCTCGATCGACGTGTTCCGTCTGTTCGGCATCGAGCCGACGATCATCTTCTCCGCGGTCGGGAACGTGCAGGACATGCGCGAGCTCGTCGATCTCGCTGCCCGCGGCAAGATTCGGACGCACGTCGACCGCACCGGCCCGCTGTCCGACCTCGACGCGATCTTCGAGGAGCTCGAGACCGGCAAGTTCCTCGGACGAGCGGTGATCACCGACCTCGCTCACTAGGTTCCACCGCGAATGAACGACGCCGACGAGCGTCGATGCGATGTCGTGCGGCGCTTCTTCGCCGCGTTGAGCGACGGTGACCTCGAGGCGATGCGCCCGATGCTCCATCCCGACGCGACCTGGGAGGTGATGCGCGCCGTGCCCGGCGAGCGGTTGACCGTCGGGCGGGACGCCATCATCGACGAATTCCTTGCACCGGTACGCGGCCGGTTCGCGCCGGGCGACCCGAAGGTGACCGTGCACACGCTGTTCGCGTCGGGTGACCGCGTGGCCGCTGAGACCCATGCCGATGGCACCATGCGCGACGGCAGCGAGTACCACAACCGGTACGCGTGGGTGATGGAGATCGACGGCTCTTTGGTGCGCAGCGTCCACGAGTACATGGACACTGCGTACGCGCGCTCGTCCTACCGTCCCTGATGGCTCCCCTGAGTCGTATCGTCGCGTGACGCCCGGGGTAGACGACGCGGATGGAGGCCGGTCGGCTTTGACGCTCGCTCGTCCGCCTGTCGTCAGCCAGACCGAATGGGACCACGCTCTGGCAGAGATGACCGAGCGCGAACGCGCCGTCGCCACGGCGACCCACGAGCTTGCCGCCGCGCGGAAGCGCATGCCGATGGTGCGGGTCGTGCACGACTACCTCTTCGAGGGCCCTGACGGCCGGCGATCGTTGCCCGAGCTGTTCGACGGACGCACCCAGCTCATCCTCTACCGCTTCTACTTCGAGGAGGGCGTCGACGGATGGCCCGACGCCGGGTGCGCGGGCTGCTCGTCCGTCGCCGACGGCGTTCCCGACCTCGGCCTCCTCCACGCGCGCGACATCACCTTCGCCATGGCATCGCCGGCACCTCAGGCGAACCTGCGCGGCTATGCCGAGCGCACACCGAGCGGTGTCACACACCTCACGTTCACGCGTCGATGATGCCCACGGACGGCGTCAGACGGGATGGATCGTGAGGTCGAGGCAGCGGAGACCATGAATGGTTGAGTTGATCTCCCACTCGTGGTCTCTGATCTCGAAGCGCTCCACCCGCTCGGCGAACCTCGTGAGAAGGGCGCTCAGCTCGAGCCTGGCGAGGCCGGCGCCCGCGCAATGGTGGATGCCGCGACCGAAGCTCAGGTGGTCGATCGGGTTGCGCGTCACGTCGAAGCGGTCGGGGTCTTCGAAGCGTCGCTCGTCGCGGTTCCCCGCGCCGATCAGGGCGACGACGCGGCTGTCGGCCGGGATGCGGACACCGCCGACGTCGATGTCGTCGTTGGCGACCCGTGTGTAGCGCTGGATCGGAGAGTGGTAGCGAAGCACCTCGTTGATCGCCGAGGGGATGAGCTCGGGATCGCGGCGCACCTGATCCCACTGATCGGGGTGTTGGGCGAACAGGTAGAGCGCTGACCCGATCGCGTTGACCGTGGTGTCCATGCCTGCCTGGAGGTAGGCGAAGACGATGCCGTGGATCGCGTCGGGTTCGATGTCACCGCGATCGGCGGCGTCGTAGATGTCCGTTCCCCAGCGGCCGGGCGCGAGGTGCGCCGGCACCGAGACGGTGTCGGAGTAGTCGACGAGCTTCCGATAGCCGCCGGCTGCGGCCTCGGACCGCGGCCCGAGTGGACCCCACGAGTCGAAGCCGAGCCGAGCCCACGGCAGGAGCCGGTCGCGGCCTTCCTCAGGCAGTCCGACGAGGTCGCACACGAGCGACACGCTGAAGGGCGTTGCCAGCTCGGCGGTGACCTCGAGCTGGCGAGCATCCACCGCCCGGTCCGCGAACTCGTTCGCGCGCGCTTCGATGAACTCCTCGTGCGGTTTGAGCGCCGCTGGCAGAAGCTGACTCGTGAGCACACGCCGTCGTGAGCTGTGCGTCGGCGGGTCGGAGCTGATCACTCCTCGACCGGCGCGGGCATTGGCGAGCGGTGACATGCCCACGCCCTTCGCCGACGTGAACGACTCCCAGTCTTGGAGCACATCGCGGATGTCGGCGTATCGAGTGATCGCGTAGGCGTCGTGGCGAGCGAGGCGAACTACCGGAGCCAACGCACGTAGCTCGGCATACAGCGGAAACGGGTCGCGCAGGTTGGCGTCGGACCACACATCGGCGTCGACCTCGACTGCGCGCGCGGCATCGGGATCTCGGCGCAACTCGGCCTGTTCGCTCTCGATCGCGAGAGTGTAAGTGATCCGCGTCAGCCGGGACCGGGCGCAGCCGGCGGGTTCTCCGCCGCAAGGATGGATTGGTAGCGGGGCTCCAAGCTCTTGACCATCTCCATGTCGGTGAAGACCCAGAAGCGCTCGTTGACGACTGCGTCGTGGACGAGGTCGGCAACCTTGGCGGGTGCCATCCCACTCCTCAGCTGGTCGAGCACGAACTCGCGGATGAGCGCGTCTCTCGGGTCCTCCGGCTGCTCCTCGAGCGCCGGGGGCGCCGCCCACTCCGGGCGGTTCCGGTCGGCTGATCCGATGTCGGTTGCGACCCACCCGGGGCACAAGCACGACACTCCTACCGTCGAGCCTTCCATCCTCAGCTGTTGGTAGAGCCCCTCGGTGATCGCGACCACGCCCCACTTGCTGGCCGAGTACGCGCTGTGCCCGGGAAAGTGGCCGGCCATCGAAGCGGTGTTGACGATGTGGCCGTCTCCGTGCTCGACGAGGTGGGGGAGGAACGATTGGTGCCCGTGGATGACGCCCCACAGGTTCACGCCGATCACCCATCGCCAGTCGTTGAGGGTCATGCTCGCGCGGCTCATGCCACCGGCAACTCCGGCGTTGTTGCACACGAGGTTCACCCGACCGAAGCGCTCGAGCGCGGCGTCGCGCAGCCTGTCGACGGCTTCGGCGTCGGACACGTCGGTGGGCACCGCGATGGCCTCGACGCCGCGGCTCTTCACGCTCTCGATCGCCTCGTCGAGCCGCGGCACTTCTACGTCCGCGAGCACGATGTTCATCCCGGCATCGGCGAAGCGTTCGGCGAACGCGCGTCCCATTCCACTCGCCGCGCCGGTGATGACAGCGGTCTTTCCCGCAAGATCCCTCATGGTGCCTCCGTGTGGTGTCGCTGCTTCAGGCGTCGAGCGAAGTCGTGCGCTGGTTGTCGACGTATGCAAGCACGGCGAGCACTCGCCGGTTGCTCTCTGGCCCTGGCGGGAGGCCGAGCTTCGTGAAGATCAGCCGCGGTCGTGCTTCCCGAGCTCTGACATCGGGTCCGCGCGTCGGAGTCATCTGGTATCGGATCTGATACCAGATGATACCCTGGCTGGCAATGGACGCCTCGCTGACTCTGCGTCGGGCCCGAGCCAAGGCTGGCTTGTCGCTGCGGGTGCTCGCCGAGCGGGCCGGCACTTCGCACGCGACGTTGGCGGCCTACGAGGCGGGACGCATCGTGCCGCGAGTCGACACGCTCGACCGCATCCTCCGAGCCGCAGGTTTTGCGGCCGACATCGACCTCGCGTGGCGACCTGACTCGACCGATGCAGCGCGCGAGGCGAAAGGCGACGAGCTGCGGCAGGCGCTCGAGCTCGCGGCGATGTTCCCGGCGCGACACTCCCGGCGCCTGCGGTTCCCGCCGTTCCCGCGGGAGCGAGTGGCATGAGTCGTGAGGAGGGTCGGCTGCCCGACAAGATGATCGCGATCTCCTCGCACCTCGAGCGCGGCGGGCGTCGACCACGCCTTCGGAGGCGCGCTCGCGCTCGCATGGTGCACGCAGCAGGCGCGAGGCACGATCGACCTCGATGTCAACGTGTTCGTCGGAGTCGAACGAGCTGACGAGATCCTGGCGAGCCTCCCCGACGGCATCGTCGCCTCCGAGCGCGATCGCGCGTCACTTCTGAGCGAGGGCCAAGCGCGGCTGTGGTGGAACACCACACCGGTCGACCTTTTCCTGAACACCACGACGTTCCACGAGGAGGTCGCGACGCGAGTGCGATGGGAACCATTCGCCGGAATCGAGCTTCCGTTCCTCGCGTGTGAAGACTTGGCCGTCTTCAAGGTGTTCTTCAACCGAACGAAGCACTGGGCCGACCTCGAGGCGATGCGGGACGCTGGCACGCTCGACGTTCCCGCGATCGCGGGGGTGCTCGCGTTGTTCCTCGGCAACGACGATGACCGCATCACCCGCCTGCTGTCGCTAGGCCGTTGACCGTGTCGCTCGGGTCTCTCGGCGTCGCGGCGTCACTGCGCCGCGGCGACAGGTGCGCTGTGGCGATAGACGCGCAGCGCAAGCGTGTACGAGACGACCAAGATGCCGGTTGCCCACGCGAGGGCGGTCCAGATGTGCGGGCCTGCAGTGCCCTCGGTCAGCAGCGACCGCATCGTCTCGATGATCGGCGTCATCGGTTGGTTCTCGGCGAAGCCTCTCAGCAATGGCGTCATGGAATCTGTCGGGACGAACGAGGGGCTGATGAAGATCAGCAGCAGAAGGATGTAGCTGAAGGCGCCCGCGCCTTCGGGTGTCTTCGCCAGCAAGCCGAAGAGCATCGCCATCCACGTGGTGGCCAGGATGAAGAGGATCAGAAGGCCGCAGAACGCGAGCCAGGCTGCGGCGTCGGCCGCCGGGCGGAAGCCGACGACGCAGCGCGACCCCGATCACGAGGCGAGCACGAGAAGAGGTTGGACAGCGTCGATGACAGGGCCTGTCCGCTCAGGACCGACGAGGGCGCGACCGGCATCGTCCGGAAGCGGCTGATGATGCCCTTCTGGAGGTCCGTGCTGAGACGCAGCGCGGCGTAGGCGATGCCACTGATCACCGTCATGACGATGACCCCTGCGGTGATGAAGTCGACGTAGTCGACCGAGCCTGTCTGCTGGCCGAGCGCGCCGCCGAACACGTAGACGAACAGCAGCAACATGGCGATCGGTGTCAGGACGACCGTGATGATCGTGTCGACGCTGCGCGTCGTGTGACGGAGGCTTCGCTTCGTCATGGTCCAGGTGTCAGTGAGCGCTCGCATGTCGGTCCTCCCTTTCGTCGTCGAGGATCTTGAAGAACACGTCGTCCAGCGTCGGCAGCTGCCGGGAGAACTCGGTCGGCTCGATGCCGCGGTCCTTCAGCCGGATGAAGATGTCCGCGACGTCGGCCACCGAGCCGGTGGTCGCGACGAGCAGCTTCGAGTCGACCCGGCTGATCTCGTGCCGTTCGCCGAGCGCTTGCTGCGCTTCGGCGAGCTGGCCTTCTGAGCCGAACTCCAGCTCGACGAGACCGCTGGGCACCATGGCCTTGAGCTCGTCGGGTGTGCCGCTGGCCACGATCCTGCCCCCGTGGAGGATGGCGATCTCGTCGGCGAGACGGTCGGCTTCTTCCAGGTACTGGGTGGTCAAGAACACCGTGGTCCCGCGCTCGACCAGCTGCGAGATGGTCAGCCACATGTCGGTCCGACTCTTGGGGTCGAGCCCGGTCGACGGCTCGTCGAAGAAGATGATGGGCGCGTCGCCTACGAGGCTCATCGCGATGTCGAGCCGGCGACGCATCCCCCCCGAGAAGGTGAGCAGTCGGCGGTCAGCCGCGTCCTCGAGATCGAACTTGTCGAGCAGGTCCGCTGCCGTTTGCCGAGGATCGGCGACGTGGCGCAGCTCGCCCATCAGCACCAGGTTCTCGCGGGCGGTGAGCAGCTGGTCCACCGCGGCGAACTGTCCGGTCACGCTGATCTGCTCGCGGACCTTCGCCGGTTGCGCTGCCACGTCGAACCCGGCGACGCTCGCCGTGCCGGCGTCAGCCGTGATCAGCGTGGTCAGGATGTTGATCGTGGTCGTCTTGCCCGAGCCGTTCGCTCCCAGCAAGGCGAAGACCGTGCCCCGCGCGACGCTGAACGACACGTCGTCGAGCACCGGCACTCCCTTGTATGCCTTCGCGAGGTTCGTCACCTCGATGGCGTTGGTGGTTTCGTGCATGGTTCTCACCTCTCCTCTCGGCGACTCGGAGTAGACGCGCGCGCGATCACGACGTCGCCGAATGAGGTCCGCGCGCTGACCTGGACGGTCTCGGCTGAGGGTTCGGGATGGTCGGCGGGGGCGAGGTTGTTGTGGACGTGACCAAACTTGGTGGTCGCGTCGATCCAGGCCGCCGTGCCCTCCCGGACCCCGATCTCCAGCGCGCCGGAAGCCGTCTCGATGGTCACCGAACCGCGCGTGACCTGGCCGAGCCGGATGTTCCCGTTCGCGGTCTTCGCTGAGACGTCGCCGGCCGCATCCTCGATCGTGATGTCGCCGTTTGCCGACTTCACCGTCACGGTGCCTCCGACGTGTCCGATCCACGTCCTGCCGTTGAGGTTCTTGACCTCGGCGTCGTCTGTCACGACTCCGATGGTCATGTCGCCGCCGGCGACGATCTCGGCCCTGCCGGACGCCTCCTCCACCGCGACGTGTCCCGCGCTCGGTGCGCACCCGCAGTGAGCCGGTTCGGTCGAGCCGGACATCGCCGGCGCCCGTCTTCACCTCGACATCACCGAGACGGCCATCGCATCGGAAGTCGGCGAGGCCGGCGTCCGCGCGGAGTGACGAGCCCTGCGGAAGCTCCACTGTCACTTCGACGGAGCCGCCTCGCTTCCATCCGATGAGGGGGGCCGCGATCCCGCGTGGCTTTTGCGTCCTGATGGACAGGGTTCCGTTGGCCAGATCGACGAGGGTCTTCTGCGCGGCCTCGACGTCCGCTGGCCGGTCTCGATCGCTCGGGTTCACCGACACCACCGTGTCAGTGCGCTCACTGGCGATCACGTGCACTCCGCCCTGGCTCATCTCGATCGACAGGACGATGGGCTGGCTGGTCTCGAAGGTTGGCATGTGTCCTCCTGACACGTTTCGCTGAGGGGCCGTGTTCGTCATCGGACCCATCCGGTGTACTTCTGGCTCCCGGCCGGGCTGCGCCGTGACACCGGTGCGGCGGTGCCCTCAACGGCGACAGCCGCGGCACGGACAAGCCATGCGTTCAGAGAGAGGCCCTCGCGCCGCGCCGCCTCCTCGATCTTTCCCTTGAGTCCTTCGGGGAGCCGGAGGTTGAGCCGGGAGGTGCCCCCCTCGTCGTCGCCGGTCGCGATGACGGTGGGGGAGCCGGCGTGTCCCGAAGCGGCGGCGTCGTTCGCCTCGTAGGCCGGCACGGTCACGACGAAGTCGGGGTCGCGGCCGCGCAGGCGGACTTCCACCGATCCCGGCGCCAGCTCCCTCGTGATCTCGTCCGCAGCCGCGGAGAGCGCCTCGAGCAGCGCGAGTCGCATTGCCGCCTCGAGCCCGGGGGCGAGCCTCTCGACTGCGGCTCTGCTCTCGGGCCCACCCGAATCGGCGGCGGCGATCAGCTGGTCGCGCAGCGCCTCCACGTACGTCGCAAGCTCCATGTGAGCCAGTATGGCACCATTGATGGCACCACGCCATGTGTCATTTGGCACCCACCTGGCGCGAGGTCCTCCGGCCTCTCAAGCCAGGAGCTTCGAGTACGACTCCTTGGCCGCGAGGATCACGTGATCCTCGATGGCGTTCTCGCGATCGACGTTCGCACGTGCGTACTCCGGTGAGGTCATCATCGAAAGGAACGCTGCTCGCGACGGGTAGAGGACCACGACGACCCAATCCCAACGTCCGTCGCCGAGGTCGCCGACGGCAAGACCCTCGACATGGCCCGCCCAGAGGACCGTCCCGCCCACACGCTTGAGCAATGGGATGTCGGCCTCGCTGTAGCGGGTGTACGCGTCCCACCCGCTTCCGTTCCCGTCGAGCGATCGCTCTCGGAACCGAACGAGGTTGACCATCACCACAGGCCCGTCGTCCGGCAACGACAACAGGAACTCCCGGTTGAGGTCGTGCGGGCCGTCGGACATCGAGTCGCTCATCTGTGCGGACCGTAACTGAGCGAGACTGAGGCTGCGTGAGAGCTGTGGTGATGACCGCGCCGGGGGCGATCGAGGTCACGACGATCGACGATCCCACGCCAGGGTCCGACGACGTGATCATCGAGGTCGCCGCCGTCGGGCTCTGCGGCACCGACCTGCACATCCTTGCGGGCGAGCATGGCGTGCTGCCCGTGGTGCCGGGCCACGAGGTGACCGGCACTGTTGTCGCGGCCGGGGTTGACGCCCGCGATGTGCGCGTCGGCGATCGAGTCGCTGTCGACCCGTCGCTCCCGTGCCGTGCGTGTCGGTTCTGCCGCCGAGGCCGCGAGAACCTGTGTCTCACCCTCGGCGCGCTCGGCGTGACGACGGCCGGTGGCGCGGCTCAGTACATGCGTGCGCACGCGAGCCGTTGCATCGCGTTGCCCGACGACGTCGACCTGAAGGGCGCCACGCTGATCGAGCCGCTGTCGTGCGTGCTGCGCGGCTATGACGTGCTGCGAACTGCGCTCGGTGCGTCGGTGCTCATCTATGGCGCCGGAACGATGGGCCTTCTGCTGCTCGAAGTCGCGAAGCACACCGGGCCCCGATCGGTGCACGTCGTCGACCCCAACACCGAGCGAGCGACGCGTGCAGCCGCGCTCGGGTGCACCGCGGCTGCCTCGTCGGTGGCCGCCCTCGACGTCGACGAGGGGTGGGACGTCGTCATCGACGCGACGGGCAACGCGGCCGCGATCCAGGACGGCCTTGGACAGGTGGCGCGCGGCGGCACGTTCCTGCAGTTCGGCGTGGCCTCACCCGAGACCCGCGTGTCGATCTCTCCGTACGCGATCTACAACAGGGAGCTCACGATCACCGGCTCGATGGCCGTGCTGCACAGCTTCGAACGCGCTGCGGATCTGTTCGCTGCGGGCATCTTGGACTGGCGGGCCTTCGTCACCAGCCAGCGGCCGCTCGCCGAGTATGCCGACGCGCTCGCGTCGTTCGCGCGCGGCGACGGCGTGAAGACGCAGGTGCTTCCGGCCGCGTAGGCGGCAGACTGCAGCCGTGCGCATCAGGTTCTGGGGCACGCGCGGGTCGGTCCCGACACCGGGACCGGACACGGTGCGATACGGCGGAAACACGTCGTGCGTGGAAGTGCGCACCGACAGCGGCACGCTGCTCGTCCTCGACTGCGGCACAGGGGCTCGGGGCCTCGGCCTGCGTCTGCTCGAGGACGCCGCGGAGGCGGGCGGGCAACCGCCGACTGGCGCGATCCTCATCGGTCACACCCACTGGGATCACATCCACGGGCTTCCGTTCTTCGCGCCCCTCTTCGTCGCGGGCAGCCAGTGGGATGTCTTTGGCCCGCGCGGACTGGGGCGGACCCTCGACAACGTCCTCGCCGGACAGATGGAGTACCAGTACTTCCCGATCGGCTTGGACGAGGTGAACGCCGAGGTGCGCTACCACGACCTCGTCGAAGGCGTCTTCGACTTCGGCGATGCGACGATCAGGACCCAATACCTGAACCATCCCGCCCTCACCCTCGGGTTCCGCATCGAGGCTGACGGCGCCACGTTCGTCTACGCCTCCGACCACGAACCTCATGACCCGGCGCTTGCCGGTGGCGCGTTGCCTCGGGTGGGGAGTGCCGACTCTCGGCACGCGGACTTCCTCGCCGATGCCGACGTGGTGGTGCACGACACGCAGTACGACGCCGCCGGCTACGCCGCCAAGGTCGGCTGGGGTCACAGCACCATGGAGTACGCCGTCACCTTGGCCGGTGCGGCCCGCGTCCGGCGGCTCGTGCTGTTCCACCATGACCCCCAACGTGACGACGACGCGGTCGACGATCTGCTCGACCGAGCTCGAGCGTTGGCGGGCTCGGGCGGGGCGTCCCTCCAGGTCGACGCGGCGGCCGAAGGATCCGTTCTCGAGATCCGCGGCGAGCGCCGGCACTCAGCGCGACCCGACGAGGCGGTGGCCACGGTCGTGCCGACCACGGGCGACCTGGCGGTCGGCATTGCCATCGCCACCCGCGACCGCTCGCTCCAGGAGCTGGTCGAAGCTGCCGCTGAGGCCGAGGGGCTCACAGTGCGGACGCTGCAAGGCGACCTCTCCGACGCGGTGGTGGTGGTCGACGTCGACGATGGGGCGACGCCCGAGGTCGGCCGCAGCTGCGGCAGGCTCGGCGTCACCCGGCGCGCCATCCCATCGGTGCCCATCGCCGGCATCACCGACTGGATCGTGCTGCCCGCGTCGATCGCCCACATCCGTACGAAGCTCCGCGCCGCCGTGCTGCGGAAGGCGTGCCGTTGGCTGGCGGCACCCGTTGCGCCCGACGAAGAGCGTCGACTCGCAGCCCTCCACCGCCTGGCGCTGCTCGACACGCCCCGCGAGGCGCGCTTCGATCGCCTCGTCGAGCAGGCGCGCGAGATCGCGGCGACGCCGATCGCGTTGGTGTCGTTGGTCGACTCGCAACGGCAGTGGTTCAAGGCCACGGCAGGCTTCGATGTCACGGAGAGCCACCGAGACCAGTCGATCTGCGCGCACGCGATCCTCGCCCCCGATGTCTTCCAAGTCCCGGACGCCTTCGACGACTCGAGGTTCGCGGACAACCCTGCCGTGGCCGGTCCGATCCGGGTTCGGTTCTATGCAGGGGTGCCACTTGCCCTCGCCGACGGAAGTCGGGTCGGCACGCTGTGCGTCGCCGATCACCGCCCCCGCCTGCTCGACGATCGCCAGGTCGAGGCGCTCTGCCGGCTCGCCGATCTTGTCGTCGCGGAGCTGCAAGCCACCACCCCGTGACCGCGATCGTTCCGCACGAGCGACATCAGCGCAGGCCCCGACGCGCACCCGCACGGTGAGTTCTCGTTCAACCGCAGTTCATTCGCGGCTTCGTAGGCTTCACGCGGTGAAGGCCGCCGCGAGCGAGGGTGATGCACTCGAGACCCTGGAGGCCGACCTTCGCGTCGTTCGCGACGCGATGCTCGCAGCCGAGACGGCGCGAGCCAGCGACATCGCGTCCACCCACCCGGCGCACCGTCGCTCGGCCGCGAACCTCGTCCACTACCTCGAGCTCCGTCACCACGACGTCCGTGATCTCCAGGCGAGACTCGCCGCGGCAGGACTGTCGTCGCTCGGACGGTCGGAAGCGCACGTTCTCGCGACGACCGAGGAGGTCCTGTCTGTGCTCGCCCGGCTGAACGGTCGCGAACCACCAGCGCATGCTGCCGGGGTCGCACTGACCGAAGGACGCGAGTTCCTCGCCGCGAATGCCAAAGAGCTGTTGGGCGCGCCGGCAGGGAAGCGTGGGACGCGGATCATGGTCACGCTCCCGACCGAGGCGGCGGAGCAGCCGGATCTCGTGTCCCGGATGACCGTAAGCGGAATGGACATCGCCCGCGTCAACTGCGCGCACGACGCTCCGGAGCTCTGGGAGCGGATGATCGACAACGTACGCGCAACAAAGCGACCGAACGGCCATCGGCCCCGCATCGCGATGGACCTCGGCGGCCCGAAGCTGCGCACCGGCCCGCTGCAGCCGGGTCCGCGTGCCGTACGCATCTCGCCGAAGCGCGACCGTCTCGGGGTCGTGACCGTGCCGGCACTCGCATGGCTCACCGCCGACCCCGGACGTGCTGTCGTGCCGCCACGAGTGACAGTCGTGCCAGTCGACGACGCGGGCTGGCTCGAGCGTCGGCGTGTGGGTGACCGACTCGAACTGGTCGACAGCCGCGGCGCCGTCCGGCACTGGGTCGTCGTCGAAGTGCGAGCCGAGGGTTGCAAGGTGACGGCGAGGCAGACCGCTTACGTGTGCACCGGTCTCAAGCTCTTCTGCCCGACGGCTGTCGGGGAGGATGCCGTCGCGATCGGCGAGCTGCCCGAGGTCGAGCAGGCCCATCGTGTCGACCGCGGCGACCACCTCACCCTCACCCGCAGCCTCGAACCCGCCACACCCACCCCCGCCGGCAGCGACCACCGGATCGGCTGCACCCTTCCCGAGGTCTTCGGGCAAGCCAAGCCGGGCGAGCACGTCTGGCTCGACGACGGCAAGATCGGGGGAATCCTGCTACGGGTGACGTCCAACGAGATCGATGTGCGCATCACCGACGTCCGCCCCGGAGGAGCCAACCTCAAAGCCGGCAAGGGGATCAACTTCCCCGACACCGACCTGCGCGTGCACGCGCTCACCGACAAGGACCTCGCCGACCTCGACTTCGTCGCTCCCCACGCGGACATGGTCAACCTCTCGTTCGTGCGCCATCCCGCGGACGTCGAACAGCTCCAAGAAGAGCTCGAACGACGTGACGCCGCCGGCATCGGCATCGTGCTCAAGATCGAGAACGTCGCCGCGTTCGAGCACCTCCCCGAGCTGCTCCTCACAGCGATGCGGAGCCGCACGGTCGGCGTGATGATCGCCCGCGGTGACCTCGCAGTCGAGGTCGGGTTCGAACGACTCGCCGAAGTGCAAGAAGAGATCCTGTGGGCCTGCGAAGCTGCCCACGTCCCGGTCATCTGGGCCACCCAGGTCCTCGACACACTCGCTCGAACCGGACAACCATCACGGGCTGAGATCACCGACGCGGCGATGTCAGAACGCGCCGAGTGCGTGATGCTCAACAAGGGCCCGCACATCACCGACGCGATTCACACGCTCGACTCGATCCTGACGCGGATGCAGCAGCACCAGCACAAGAAGCGCAGCCTCCTCCGCCGCCTTCAGGCGTGGGACCACACGCCGTCCCAGTAGCGGAACGCCGGGGACGGATCGCTGACGAACTTCGTCGGGAGGTCCGCCTAGGGCTTTCCGTTCTCGAGTTGGTGGATCAGCGTCTTGAGCGCGGCGATCTCGTCGTTGAGCGCGCGGCGGCCGGCCTTGGTGAGCTGGATCCACGTGCGGCCTCGTCGTCCTTCGTAGCCCTTCTCGATCACGATCAGCCCGGCGTTCTCGAGCACAGTGAGGTGCTGCGAGAGGTTGCCCGCGGTGAGCTCGAGGGTGGTGCGCAGGAAGCCGAACTCGACCCTTCGCGCTTCTTGGGTGATGGCCAGGATGCCGAGCCTCACGCGCTGGTGAACGACGTCGTCGAGGCCGTTGACGGGGTGGTCGGTCATTCGGGCGACGGTCCCTCAGCGCCTTGCGTTGCCGCGAGAACGATGCCGCCTATGAGGAGCACGCTGCCGTCGATGACCAGATGGGGGAGGAACGCCCACGGCGTCGGGTGCGAGAACCAGTCGATGCCGACCGTCGAGACGGCGACGAGCAGATACACGACGGTGACGATGAGCAGCGGCCGGCTGCGCTCGATCCACGCGAGCAGAAGCAGGGCAAGGCCGATGACCCCTGCGGGACTCGCGATCCGGTAGAGGAACCGGCTGGGTTCATTCGGCCCGACGTGCAACGTGGCGACCAGGAAGGCCGGGTGGGCGGCCGCCCAAAACGCCCAGAGTGCGCTGAGCGCCGTGAGGACGACGCCGATGGCCACGAACGGCTGCACGCGCGTGCCGACGCCACGCTGCTCGGACCGCCGCAGGTAGAACCAGCTGATCAGCACGAATGCAACGAGAAGCGCGATCGGCCAATACCAGAGGGCCAATGACGAGTGGATGAGGCAGACGGAGCCGCCGCCCTGCACCGAGCTGCAGTGGGTCGGATGCCCGCCGTAGCGACTGAACGGTATGGCTCCGAACGTCACCGCCGCGAACACGAGGAGCGGGAACCATGCGCCGCGTTGCGCGACTCGCACTCGTTGGGTGAGGTCGTGGGTGGTCGACAGGAGGACACGGGGGTCATCGGAAGCGGAGGCCGACTGGTTCGACATGGAGATAGGTTTGCACTACAAACCGAACCTGTCCAGGCAGGGTCTCTCCGGATGGCTTGGCGGCAACGGTTCGTGGCCTGAGGCATCCTTTCCGCGTGACCACACTCCTCGAGGGCGCCACCGAGATCATCAGGCTTTGGCCGGAGGGGCCCCCGACGCGCATCGACAACGTTCCCGACGAGGTGGAGTATCCCGTGCGAGCGGGCGTCGCGATCGGTGGGACGTTCCTGCGCAACATCTCCGATCCGACGCTCACCGTCTTCACGCCGGCCGCGGGCACGACCAACGGCGTGGGTGTGATCGTCGTTCCGGGCGGCGGCTGGACCATCAACGCGTGGACCCACGAAGGCCTCGACGTCGCCCGCTGGCTCTCAGCGCTCGGCTACACCGCGTTCCTCCTGAAGTACAGAGTGCAGGCATCGCCGGCCGACCAGGACACGTTCGAGGCGATGATGGGGGCCGTCGACGCAGGTCTCGCGGTGCCTCGGCCCAAGGCGCAGAAGCCTGGCGCGATCAGCGACCTGATCTCGAGTGCGGAGTACCTCGCGGCACGCGACGCGTGTGCCGACGATGGCCGCCGCGCGATCGAGCTCGTTCGCGAACATGCCGCGAGATTCGATGTGCGCGCCGACGCCGTCGGCATGATCGGCTTCTCGGCCGGAGCGTTCCTCGCCGTCGACGTCGCGCTCGACCCTCGCGGCCCACAGCTCGCGTTCATCGCACCGATCTACGGCGGTGAGACGCGGGGTGCGCCGGTGCCCGCCGACGCGCCGCCGCTGTTCACGGCGGTCGCGCAGGACGACATCCTCGTGAACATCGTCGAAGGGCTCCACGCCGACTGGTCGGCAGCAGATCGTTCCTCCGAGCTGCACGAATTCGCCCGAGGCGCGCACGGCTTCGGCATGGTGCAGCAGGGGCTGCCCTCCGATCGCTGGACCGACCTCTTCCTCGCCTGGCTGCAGGACGTGATCTGAGCCGCACCCCCTAGCCCGCGGGCGCCACCGTGACAGGGAGCGCGCGGAGGCCGTGCAGGGTGTTGTTGCGAAGCCACTGCGGTTCCCCGACGAGCTCGAACCTCCGGACGTGGCGTACCAACGCGCCGAGGTACGAGACGGCTTCGAGCTTCGCGAGGTTGATGCCGACGCAAAGGTGGATGCCGCGGCCGAAGGCCAGTTGATCGACCGGGTTCCGAGTCACATCGAACCGATCTGGCTCGGGGTAGTGACGCTCGTCGCGGTTGGCGCTGCCGTACATGACGAGCACGCGCTGCCGCGGGGGCACCTCGAGCCCCTCGATGTCCACCCGCTCGGTCGTGAGCCGCGTGAAGTAGTGGACCGGCGCGTGCATGCGGAGCACCTCGGCAAATGCGCTCGGGATGAGCGACGGGTCTTTGCGCACGAGCTCCCACTGATCGGGGTGCTTCGCGAACAAGTAGACGGCGACGGCCAGCGTGTTCACGGTGGTGTCGATGCCCGGCCACGTGTAGGCGACGATGCCCTCCGGGTGTCCCGACTCGACGAGCTCGGCGGCCCTGTGACCGGGGCACAGGTCACCGGACTGCGCCACCCCGAACGTGTGACCCAGGATCTGCTCGAGCGCCCGGGGAGCGGTGGCGAGGCGCTCGTTCGCGGGGCCGAAGACATTGAACGCCTGCTCGGCCAGGTGCGGCAGCTGCTCGCGCCCTTCTGCAGGCAAGCCGATGAGGTCGCCGACGACGTTGAGGCTGTAGGGACGGGCGAGGTCGGCGACCGCGTCGAACGAGCCGCGTGCGACGAGGGCGGCGATGAGCGCATCCGCGGCGCTTTCGATCTCGCCAGCGGCACCCGCGAGCGAGCCGATCGAGAGCTGCGCAGCGAGCAAGCGGCGGTGCCCGTCGTGCTCGGGCGGATCGCTCTTGATGATGCTCTCCGGCTGGGCCACGTTCGCCTGCTCGTCGATGCCGACGCCCGACGCGGATGAGAACCGCTGCCAGCTCGTGAGCACCGACCGCACGACGTCGAATCGGGGGAGCGCGAGCAGCCCCGGCCGTTCGAGCCACACCACGGGCCCGAGATCGCGGAGCGCGCCGTAGGTCGGATAGGGATCGGCGAGAATCGCGTCGTCCCAGAGATCGACATCGGATGTGGGGAAGCCGAGCAACGTCGCCATGTGTCGAGATCATCGCTCGTGAGAGGCGCCCAGCCACTGCCGTTCGCCGGAATCCGGCCACTCGATGTCCGGTTTCAGGGCGCACGATCGAGGCACAGAGCGAACGGAGGCGATCATGTACGCACCGGCGGTCGACGACGAGATCATGGGCTTGGCGAAGTACCTCGAGCAGCAGCTCGACGCCATCAGGGCGTCTGCGATCGGCCTGACCGACGAGCAGATGCGGATGCGCCCGTGTCGCAGCGCACTGTCGATCGGCGGCATCGTGAAGCACGCCACCTACGTCATGCGCGGCGCCACCACGCGGCTGACGGGCGACCTGGCCGCGCCGCCGCCGCTCGACGGCTCCGCGATCGCGGCGCACGAGGCGAGCTTCACGCTCACCGACGACGAGACAGGCATCGATGCGGTCGCCGCCTTCGACGAAGCACGCGTGCCGTATCTCGCTGCGTTCATGGCAACCGATCCGGACCTCCGCACGGTCGTCCCTCCGGCTCCATGGTTCGGCATCTACGACAACCGTCCCGCGAACGCGCGCTATTCGCTCGTGCACCAGATCGAGGAGATGGCCCGCCACGCCGGGCACGCCGACATCATCCGCGAGCAGATCGACGGCGTGGCCGTGCCCGCCATCATGCTGACGGCAGCGGGGATGCCCGCGAACGACTTCTTCCAGCCCTACGTGCCCGCGCCGGGCACGGTCGGATCTTCGGAGTAGGGGCCGGCTCGGAGGTCGGCAATCGCTCGACGACCTGCGGGCCATCACGACCCGCCAATGATTCCGGGAGGAAAGCCATGGTCGACGACGCATCGGCGGTCACGCAGCTCGTGCTCGCCGAGCGCCAGGGGCGCGACCGCGGATGGTGGGAGCAGATGGCGTCGTGCGCGGAGGTCTTGGCGGGGTGGCTGGAGGGCACGGCGTCATGACCGAGCCGACGCAACGCATCGTTCAGCTGAACCGAGGCGTCGAGGCCTCTCCCGTGCAGCTCCGGATCCGAGGACCTCAGCACGAGGCGCTCGACGTCTGGGTCGGCCGCTGGATCAACAACGGTCACACGATCAACGAGGACGGCACGCCCGGGCTGACGATCACCACGTCAGATGTGTACGACTGGGCTCCCGGTGGGTTCTTCATCGTGCACATGGCGTTCGGTCGCGCGGGGGAGCACAGCGGCGGCGCCGTCGAGATCATCGGCTACGACGACACAACCGGTCGCTACACCTCGCACCTGTACGACAGCCAGGGCAACGTGGTCGTCAGCAGCCTCGTCGCAGACGGAAGCACGTGGACCTACCAGGGCGACACCACTCGTTCCACCGTGGAGTTCAGCGACGACGACCACGTGCAGACGGTGCTGCACGAGCGCACCGACGACGGGACGACCTACAAGCCGTCGATGCGAGTCACGCTCGTGAAGGTCGATTGAGTCGGGCGGTCAGGCGTTCGGCGCGAGCGCTTCGAGCGCGGTCCAGTCGAGCTGGCCGAACCCTTCGACTGACAGCGGCTGGATGCACACGTGGTCCGCGCCGGCGTCGTGGTGCGCCTGCACGCGACTCCGCACAGCGGCTTCATCGCCCCACGCGACGAGCGCGTCGATGAAACGTGGGTCGCGCTGCTCGATCTCGTCGTCGGAGAACCCGAGCCGCAGCCAGTTGTTGCGGTAGTTCGGCAGACCCGCGTACACGCGGACCGCGCCACTCGCCGCGGCGCGTGCGGCAGCAGCGTCCTTCGTGAGCACGACCTTCTGCTCTACGCAGAGCAGCTTGTCGGGCCCGAGGATCGCTCGTGCTTCCGCCGTGTGCTCGGGCGTCGTCCAGTAGGGGTGCGCGCCGTCCGCGTGGGTGCGAGAGAGCTCGAGCATCTTGGGTCCGAGCGCCGCGAGCAGTGTCGGTGCTTGCTCCGCGGGAGCCGGAGCGCCGTAGGGGGACGAGCTCATCGCCTCGAGGTACGCGCGCATCTGCGACAGCGGCCGCGAGTAATCGAGGTGTCGCACTCCCGCGACCATCGGCGCGTGGCTCACGCCGAGGCCGAGCACGAACCGGCCGCCGGTCTGCTCGCTCAGCGTGTTGGCGGCCTGCTTCATCGGCCCCGGATGACGGTGGAAGATGCTGGCGATCCCGGTGGCGAACGTCAGGGTCGAAGCCTTCGTCGCGAGGTACGCGATGTGGGCCATCGGATCTCGCCCGACCGTGTCGGGCAGCCACAGGGTCGAGTAGCCCAGCGCCTCGATCCTCGCGGCGAACTCGCCTGCGGCCTCGACCGTCATCCCGTCGGTGAAGTACCAGACGCCCGTTGTCTTGAGTCGGTCTCGAATGCTCATGGGTCGGCATTCTGACCGGTGTCAGCCACCTGTCACGCGGTGCGGCGTGATGTCGAGTCGGGGATCGGGCGTGGTCCCCGTCTCCTCGCACCACTGCAGGTACGTCGCACGCAACGACGCGGTGTCGTCGGCCTTCAACACGCGATCGTCGTCGTCGAGGTATTCCATCGCGCCCACAACGACGATCGAGACCACGCAGTCCTCGTCCCCGACGGCAGCCCAGCTGTCGACGTTGCCAGCGGGCTCGTACACGTAGCCGCCCGGGCCGATCACCTCGTCGCGGCCGACGATCTGGCGATGGCCGGCGAGGTTGAACGCGTGCACCTCGCCACGATGGCGGTGGCGCGGCACGACGACGCCGGGGGAGAGCCGAAGCAACAACCGCCGCCACCCGCCCGGCCCGAACCCGAGCGGCTTGAACCACTCACCCTCACCGAGTGGGATCCACTCCATCGCGTTCGAGTCGACGATCGATTCCTGCACTCCGTCGGGCGTCGTCATCAGTCCCGCTCCACTCGTTGAAGGCCCCGCTGTGGTGTCCACCATTCGACGACGAGCTTCGTGGCCGCGTCGTCGAGCCCAGTGATCACGATCTCGGTGATGTCCGCGACGAACATGTCGCCATCGCTGCTGGCGCTGGCGAGGATGGCACGGCCCGCGATCTTCGCCTCGCCGGGCCACTCGCCCTCCTTGCCCTCCACCGGGTGGAAGGTCGGGCCATGGATCGCGAAGCGTGGATCGCGCTTCAGATCGGCTCCTTTGCGTGCGCCGCTCATCGAGCCGAACTGCAGCTGGCCATCGACGAACTCGCATTCGATGCCCGAGATGCGGGGCGAGCCGTCCGCACGGAGCGTCGCGATCGTCTTGTGCCGACCGGCGTCGAACAGCGCGTGAACCCGGCCCGCGAGCTCCGGCTCGGACTGCTCGACCTCCTTCCAGGCGGCCATGGCCGCGTAGCGTATCTGCGCGTCTCGGGCCTACCCTCGTGGGCGTGACGCCGGACGAGCTCGCCGACCTCGCGCATCTCCGCCGGGCGCGCGACCTCATGGATCGCGAGTACGCGCAGCCCCTCGACGTCCCGGCCATGGCGCGTGCCGCGCTGATGTCACCCGCACATTTCTCCCGCAAGTTCCGCGCGGCGTATGGCGAGACGCCGTACTCGTACCTCATGACGCGGCGCATCGAGCGCGCGAAGAACCTTCTCCGTCAAGGGATGTCGGTCACGGACACATGTTTCGCCGTCGGCTGCACGTCGCTCGGCTCGTTCAGCTCGCGCTTCACCGAGATCGTCGGCGAGACGCCTTCGCAGTACCGCGCGCGCGACCACCGCGACCTCGAGGTCGTTCCGCCGTGCGTGAGCAAGATCGCGACGCGACCGCGTCGCACCCCTGTCGCGACCTGAGCAGGATCGGAGAAGCATCCGAGAGCCGGTGCTCGTACGGTCGTCTCATGGCAGTCAACCTCTCCACCACGTTCATCCCCGTCAACGATCCCGACGAGGCGCTCGGCTTCTATCGCGACGCCCTGGGCCTCGAGGTCCGCAACGACGTCGCCAACGGCGGCTTCCGCTGGGTGACCGTCGCGGCTCCCGGCCAGGATGTCGACATCGTCCTGTTCCAACCGCACGGCGGCCTCTCCGAAGTCGAGGGCGACGCCCTTCTCTCGCTCGTGACGAAGGGGTCACTGCAGGTCGCGATCTTCCGTTCCGACGATCTCGACGCCACGTTCGAAAAGGTCCGGGCGTCGGGAGCGGAAGTGCTGCAAGAGCCGACGTCCCAGCCGTGGGGCGCACGCGACTGCGCGTTCCGCGACCCCTCGGGAAACATGGTCCGCATCGCGCAGGCTTGACCGTCGTCGCGCCCGGATTGCCCCGAGCATGATGGGCGGATGACGACCTGGGGAGCCTTCCGCGTCGCCGAGCCGGAGCTGGCCGCGTTCGTGGCGGACCGGCTGCTCGCGGCGCCGTCGTATCTCGCGACGGTGCGCGCGAGCGGCGCTCCGCGGGTTCACCCGGTCACCCCGATCCTCACCGACGCGGGGCTGTACCTGTTCATGGAGCCGACCTCACCGAAGGCCGCCGACCTCCGCGAGCGCGACTGGTTCGCCCTCCACAACGGCGTGCCGGACAACGCGGGGACTGGCGGCGAGGCATCGATCAGCGGCACCGGCCACGAGATCGACGATTCCGACGCGCGCGCGACGGTCGTCGCGGCCGCCAGCTACGACCCCGCCGACCGCTACGTCCTGTTCGAGCTGCGACCCCTCGAGGTGCGCTGCAACGGATACGGCGACGTCGAGCTGCCCGAGCATCGACGGTGGCGCGCAGATGCCTGATCCTGGAAACACGATGGCGTGAGGTCAACGAGCGCCGAGAAACGTACAGGTGTACGGTCGCCTCACGCCGGACTTCGTCCGGTCCCAGCAGGGAGAAGCACATGTCTTACTTGTTCACGCGTCGGCTCAGGTTGGCGCCCGGAAACCTCCTCGACTCCATGACGTGGTCTGGAAAGATCACCGAGAAGGTCAATGCCATCAGCGAAGTGCCGGTCTCGCTGTGGACCACGGTGTTCTCGCCGAAGCTCGGCACGCTCTCATGGACGGTTGTCGTGGAGGACCTGAGCCAGCTCGAGGCGTTGGACGCCAAGTTGCTGGCCGACAGCGGTTACACCTCGCTTGCCGACGAAGGCGCTCGCTACACCTCTGATGCAGGGATCGATGATTCCCTCATCAACCTCATCCATGCCGACCCCGACGCTGCGACCGGCGACCGGCAGTACGCGGGCGTCGTCGAAGCGGTGCTCGCGCCAGGCCATGCGACCCGCGGCATCGAGCTCGGCGTGGAGATCGCGCAGCGAGCCAAGAAGATCATGGGCCGTCCGACCTCGTTCGGCGCGGCGCAGACCGGCGTCTACGGGGCGGTCGGGTGGATCACGTTGTACGACTCCGTGGATCAGGTGCAGAAGGCGGACGCGGCACTCGCCACCGACAAGGGATTCGCCGAGCTCCTCGACAAGGAAGCGAGCAAGGCGTATCTGGCCGGCGTCAGCACGCAGACCTTGTATCGGAGAGTCGTCTAGCCCCTCACCAGCCCCCGTCCTCCACAAGGCCCTGGTCAGCCACTACGGCGGACCAGGGCTTCGTGCTTCTCGGCTGACTTGTCACGAAACTTCCGATTGCCGGCCAACGAGCTCTTCCAGCCGTATGTCCCTGCGGCGGGGACGATCGGCGCGAAGTAAGCATCGGCGCGTGACGAAGGCGGCAAACCGTCGGCTCGAGCTGACCCGCGCGCAGGTGGTCGCGTTTCGACGTCGGGTCGGCGGCCTCGACCAACGACTTGCTGCCGGCGCGAAGTCGCTGCGCGTCGCCGCCTGGACCGGACTGCAGGACAGCATGCCGAGGGCTGCGCTCCTCTCGATCCACGCGCACGTCACGCGCACCGAGCCCGGCACCTGGGAGGACCCGTCTCTCGTGCAGGTGTGGGGACCTCGATTCAGCGCCTACGTCGTCGCCGACGTTGATCGCGCGCTGTTCACCGTTGCACGAATGCCAGACGCTCCTGCCCGGCACGCTGAATTCCAAGACCTTGCCGATCGCATCGAAGGCTTTCTCGAGGGTCGGCGGATGGACTGCCGCGAGGTGGGCCGCGGGCTCGGCCGCCATCCCGTCTCACTGCGATACGCCGCGCCCACCGGCCGCGTGCTGATTCGTTGGGACGGAGCGCGACAGCCGACGATCTGGACGGTGCCCGCACCCACGGTCGATCCGGTTGACGCCAGGCTCGACCTCGCGCGCCGGTACCTCCATGTGTTCGGACCCACGACAGCGGAGTCGTTCGCGGAGTGGGCGGGGATCAAGCCTCCGCGAGGCCGGGCCACGTTCGACGCGCTCGCGGGATCGTTGACCCCCGTGCACACGCCGACCGGCGAGGGGTGGATCCTGTCGGAGGACGAGAAGGCGTTCCGCGCGTCGGTCGACAGAGAATCGGCACTGGCGCGGCTGCTGCCGAGTGGTGACACCTACACCCTCCTCAAAGGAGCCGACCGCGAGCTGCTCGTGCGCGACGCGACCCGACGAGCGGACCTCTGGACCCCGCGCGTGTGGCCCGGAGCGGTCCTTCTCGCGGGAGAAGTGGCGGGAACATGGCGCCGTGCGGGCGCGGTCGTCACGATCCAACCCTGGCGTCGACTTTCCCGCGCCGAGCGCGATGCCGTCGAGCTCGAAGCGCAGTCGTTCCCGTTGCCTGGCCTCAGCGGCGACATCACTGTTCGCTGGATCACGATGGGTGAGCGCTGAGGTACGAGCGGACCTGCGCGGTGACGTCATCGACGAGGTCACCGAGCGCGATGTTGACGTCGGCGGCGTGATAGCCCCACGACGGGCCGTTCGTCAGCTGCAGCCTCGGCCGGATGTCCGACGTGCTGCCGATGTCGTTGACCTGCAGCCACGACGCGCCGTCGTTGTCGTGGCATTCGGCGGTGTACAGCGACGGGAACGCGACCCAGTCTGTCGAGAGCAGCTGGCGCGACGGGCGCCCTGCAATCCAGAAGTAGGGAAGGAGGGGTGCGGTCGCGGAGCTGTCGGACAGGTTCGCGGGATTGGTGCACAGGACGGACACGCCCGTGCGCTCAGTCTGGCCTGACTGCAAGCTCACTCCTTATCGCGGTGCTCGCTGTGCTTGCCTCACATGGGTTGTCGGTCGCGCCGGGACGGCACAGCCACACGGTCGCGCCCGTCGGCGCCGATGTCGTCGAGGCGGTCGATGTCGTCGGAGCCGCGGCGGCTGGAGCTGTTGCCGACGAGCTCGAGCAGGCAGTCACGGCCGAGACACCGACCACCAGCGCCACGAGTCGAAGCCGAAGCCAATGGTTCGTGGCCACGGCTCGACCGTAGTTTCGACTCCCCTCCCCGCTGCCGCGGCCGAGCTTCTCGGCTCGGAGCCGGTAGGGTGTGCAGGTCGCCATCCCCAGCTGGGTTGGCGCGGCCTGAAGTGCGGGCGCCTCGTGCGACCCATGGTTTCCTGCTCGATGAGCGTGTAGCCGCAGCATCCACGGCCTCACTGCTCTCGAAAGGAAGACCTTTGTCCCCCAAGCCCCATGGTGGCGGCCGTCCGCGCCGCAACCTCGACTCGCGTCCGTCGCCGCAGACGCAACGACCTGCCGCACCGCGACCGTCTGCACCGCAAGCTTTCGCCCCGCAACCGCCTGCGCCGCAAGCGACCTCTTTCGCCGCGTTGGGCGTCCCGGCTCCGATCGCGGCTGCCCTCGCTCGCAACGGGATCACCACTCCGTTCCCCATCCAGTCAGCGACCCTGCCGGACTCGCTCGCGGGGCGTGACGTGCTCGGCCGTGCTCGCACCGGCAGCGGCAAGACGATCGCCTTCGCGGTGCCCCTCGCCGGCGCTCTGCTCGCTGCCGACTACCGACGTACACCCACCCGGCCCGGCGCGCTCGTGCTCGTCCCGACCCGCGAGCTCGCGGCGCAGGTCGCTCGCGTAGTGACGCCGCTCGCCGAGGCTGTGGGACTGCGTTGCGCGACAGTGTTCGGTGGCGTCTCGCAAGGCCCGCAGACCACCGCGCTCCGCCGAGGCGTCGACATCCTCGTCGCCACTCCCGGACGCCTCGAGGACCTGATCGCCCAGCGCCAGTGCGCGCTCGACCGGGTCCGCATCACCGTGCTCGACGAAGCCGATCTCATGGCCGACCTCGGGTTCCTCCCCGCGGTTCGCCGGCTGCTGGATCAGACGCCCGCCGGCGGTCAGCGGCTCATGTTCTCGGCCACGCTCGACGGGGCGGTCGCGGGCATTGCGAGCCGCTACCTGCATGATCCCGCGGAGCACTCGATCGACCCGCCCGAAACATCGGTCGAGCTGCTCGAACATCACCTGTTCACCGTGCAGACCAGCGACAAGGCAGCGGTGGTCGCAGAGCTCGCCGCCGGCGTCGATCGCACGCTGCTCTTCACTCGCACGAAGCACGGTGCCCGCAAGCTCGCCCGCCACCTGTCGACGGCGGGGATCCCCGCGGCTGAGCTGCACGGCAACCTGTCGCAGCCGGCGCGAGAGCAGAACCTCGCCGCGTTCTCCGCGGGCAGGGTGAGCGTCCTCGTCGCGACCGACATCGCGGCCCGCGGCATCCACGTCGACGACATCTCGCTCGTCGTGCACGTCGACCCGCCGGAGGAGCACAAGTCCTACTTGCATCGCTCAGGTCGCACAGCTCGCGCGGGAGCGGCCGGGTCGGTGGTCACGATCGCCACGCCCGAGCAGGCGCGCTCGGTTGCTGCGCTGTTCCGAAAGGCGAACGTGCGGCCGAACACCGCGACCGTGAGGCCGGGAGACCCTCGCACGGTCGCGCTCACGGGTCCGCCTGCCGAGCGGCGCATGCCGTCGCCCGTGCCGTCGGTCGCGAAGCCGGCTCCCCGAGCCTCGGCCAAGAGGCCCTCTTCCGGAAGTCGACAGGGGTACCAGCCTCGCGGCCCGCGCCGGGCTACCACGCGCCGCTCCGCCTGATCTGGGCGCGGCCGCGCCCGGACGGGCTCGGTAACGTCCGCCCATGAGCGATGTCTCGGTCGAGATCGACGAATCAGGCCTTGTTGCCACCCTCGAGATCCGTCGTGGCCCCAACAACTTCTTCGACGTCGACCTCATCGGAGATCTCGCAGATGAGCTCGACACGCTCGCGTCGGGCGCGGTGCGTGCCGTGGTGCTGTGCAGCGAGGGCAAGCACTTCTGTGCCGGGGCCGACTTCAGTGGCTCGTCACGCACAGCTCGTCGCGAGGGCGCCCCGCACCTCTACGACGTCGCGATCCGCCTGTTCGAGCAGCCGCTGCCCATCGTCGCTGCGGTGCAAGGCGCCGCGATCGGAGGTGGCCTCGGTCTCGCATTGGCCGCCGACTTCCGCGTCGCCACTCCTGAGTCGCGCTTCGCGGCGAACTTCGCGCTCCTCGGCTTCCACCACGGCTTCGGTCTGACCGTCACACTCCCGCTGGTCGTCGGTCATCAGGCCGCGATGGACCTCCTCTACACCGGCCGACGGATCGATGGATCGACGGCGAGCGAGCTGGGTCTGTGCGACATCCTCGTCGGCCCGGACGACCTCCGGCCGCGGGCAGCCGCGTACGCGGCAGAGATCGCGGCCGCCGGTCCGCTCGCGACACGAGCCATCCGCGAGACGATGCGCGGACCGCTCGTCGAGCAGCTGCGCGCGGCGATGGCGCGCGAGCGCGCCGAGCAGGATCGCTTGCAGAGGACAGACGACTTCCGCGAAGGGGTCAGTGCCGTGAGCGAACGACGACCGGCGCGCTTCGTCGGTCATTGATCTAGGGCGCGAGCTCGGGCGGCTCGACATCGCGTCCGGCGGTCGCTCCGGCGGCGCGAGCGGCGCGATCCGCGAGGTAGCCGCCCGCGATCACGTCACGCGGCACCGTGTCGAGTGCTCGCACGACGTCCGCGGCCGCGAGCACCTGGGCGCGGAGCACGCCGATGTCGATGGCGTCGGCCCCGAAGGCGGGAGCCCAGAGCGACCACGGACCGGTGATGATCGAGGTCGTCGGCACCAGGTGCGCGTGGTACGGAGTGCCGATGCCTCCGAACGACACGATCTGCGGCACTTGACCCTCGACCGGCGCGCCGAAGCCGGGAGCGACGAGCACGCGTTCGAGCTTGCGCCTGTTGACGGCCTCGGCGACAGCGCTCTGCATCGCCTCGCTCGGGCCGACGCACCAGAGCAGCAGCTCGGCGGCCTCGGTGAACAAGAGCTCGCGACCGGCTGCGCCGCTGCGCGGCACTGGGTTGAGATCGCGCGCACCCAGGTGTTCGATGGCGAACGCGAACGCGATCGTCCCCTCGTCGTACTCGCGGTCGAGCTGTGCAGAGTATCGATGCGATCCCTCGCGTGAGATGTGCAGATGGGCTGACGTGAAGGTGAGCTCGATCGTGCGGTGTCGCTGCTCGATCGGAAGCGTCGCCGCGTAGCTGCCCGATCGCGAGCAGCGCGGCGATGCCGTTCTCTTGCACCCACGTGTTGCCGTCGGTGTGGGTGATGAGCACGATCCGCTCGTCGGTCTGGCCCGCGAGCGTCGCATGAACGTTCCGCGTCGTGATCGATCGCACCTCGGCTCGCACGGCGATCTCGACATGCGTCTCTCGCTCGGCGAGGCCTCGCAGCCGATCGCGCTCGTCGACGCCGACGAACACCGCGGGCACCCGGTAGTGCGTGCCCATGTGGGGCTCGTAGTAGCCGGCGATCTGCTCGCGCGGGAGGTCGAACGCGAACACGACGCCGGCCGCACCGGCCGCACCGGCGGCGAGCAGGTCGTCGTGCAACACCGTGTTGGCGAGACCGGGGCGATCCCACACCTGGCCGCGAAGCTGCTCGGTGTCGGGTGTGAGGTGGATGTGCTGCGCGAAGAGCAGGTCGTAGGGGAGCGCGAAGGCCGGGAAGTCGCGCAGCACGACCTTGCCGGCAAGCGCATCAGAGATCGACTCGCCGCGAGGGACGTATGCCAAGGGACCGGTGTTCGTCGCGGGCAACGAGTACGGCACGGCCCCGGCGATCGCGATCTCGGCGTCGCCGGCGCGCAGGGTGCCGGCGTGCTCGAGGTCGCCCTCGGGCACGGGATGCCAGCCGAGAAGCTCGTACTCGTCGGTGCGCACCGCGAACCCCGGGATCTCACCGACCTGCTCGACCACCCAGTCGATGAGTGCGTCGTGCTCGGCCGTGCCCGTGCCGCGGTACCCGGCGCCGCAGACGCGCTCACACCACTGCCGGAGCAACGATTCGCTCGCGAGCTCGCGCTCGTTCACGTGCGTCACGCCACACTCTCGCATGGGGAAGGATGGCGCGATGACTGCATGGCGAGTAGGCCGAGCAACCATCACGCCGATCATCGAGGTCGAGTCGGTGACGTCGCCCCGCTTCCTGTTCAAGGACCTCGACAAGGCGGGCGTGCTCGACATCGCACGACGATCGCCGTGGCTCCAAGGCGCGTTCGTCGACGACGGTGGCTACCTCCTCCAACGGATCCAGTGCCTCGTCGTCGACCTCGACGGCGTGCGAGTCGCAGTCGACACGTGCGTCGGCAACGACAAGCCCCGAGCGAACCCCGGCTGGAACGAGATGCACCTCCCATTCCTCGCCGACCTCGAGGCGGCGGGCTTTCCCGCCGACACGATCGACGCCGTCGTGTGCACGCACCTGCACGTCGACCACGTGGGCTGGAACACGACGCTCGTCGACGGCCAATGGGTGCCGACGTTCCCGAGCGCGCGCTACCTCCTCGCACAGCCCGAATTCGAGTACTGGCAGGCGACGTCGCTTCCCGCCGACGACGACTACTTCATCGACTCGGTCGCGCCTTTGGACGAGGCCGGCGTCGTCGACCTCGTTCCCGTCGACCATGCCGTCGACGCGAGCATCCGGTTCGACTCGACACCCGGCCACACTCCTGGTCACGTGTCCGTCGTCGTCGAGTCCGCGGGCGAGCGGGCCGTGATCACGGGCGACATGATCCACACGCCGTTGCAGATCGCGGAGGTCGCGCGGTCGTCCGCGTTCGACTTCGATCAGCAGGCGGCGGCCGAGACCCGCGGCGAGCTTCCTCGCGCGCTACGCGGACGACGCGCTGGTCATCGGCACGCACTGGGGCGGCCCGGGCGCCGGACGCATCGTGGCCGATGACGGCGGCTGGGCGGTCGACCCCATCGCTGCTTCGTAAGTCGGCTCGCTTGGTGGACCTTCCCGACCACGTCGCGCTGGCACTCGGCGTGGCCGTCGTCGGCGCGACGCGAGTGCACGGGGGAGACGTGGCGGCGTCGTTCGCGATCGACCTCGCCGACGGGCGCCGCGTGTTCGCGAAGACCCATCCGAATGCGCCGCCCGGCTTCTTCACCACTGAGGCCGCAGGGCTGCGGTGGCTGCGCGAGCCCGGAGTGGTGCCAGTGCCGGAGGTGCTCGCTGTCTCCGATGATCCGCCGCTGCTCGTGCTCGAGTGGATCGAGGAGGGACGCCCGGCGGCGACGACCGAAGCTGATCTCGGCCGCGCATTGGCCGCCCTCCACGCGGCCGGCGCGCCGAGGTTCGGGCGCGAGGACCGTCGCTCGACGGGGAGCCGGGGCCTGCCGAACGAGCCGTGCGACGACTGGGCGACGTTCTACGCGACGCAGCGCATGGCGCCACTCGCGCGGCTTGCTCGTGACGCGGGTGCCCTCCCGGAGACGGCGGTGGCTGGCCTCGACCGCCTCGACGCGGACCGCCTCCGTGAGATCGGTGGGCCCGCTGAGCCGCCGGCGCGGCTGCACGGCGACCTGTGGGCGGGCAACCGCCTCGTCGATGTGTCCGGTCGCAGCTGGCTCATCGATCCCGCGAGTCACGGCGGCCACCGCGAGTTCGACCTCGCGATGATGCGGCTGTTCGGGGGCTTCGGCGCCGAGTGCTTCGCCGCGTACGACGAAGCGCACCCCTTGTCGCAGGGATGGGAGCAACGGATTGCGTTGCACCAGATCGCGCCGCTCGTCGTGCACGCCATCAAGTTCGACGGCGGCTATCGGGGCGCCGCTGCCGACGCGATCGCCCGCTACTCGTGAGCTAGAAGGTCCAGCGGGTTGCGCCGCCCGGCTCGATGATCGCGAGGGCAGTCGCCGCCAACGGTTCGACTTGGTACACGAACCACGGTGGCGGCCCGGCGGAGGGCGCACTGAAGTCGGCAGTGAGCGCCTGCCCGGTGTCGTCGACCCGGCAGGGCCAACCTTCGGCGGCCCAGCGCGCGGCCATGGCGGCGACGGTTGCCGGGTCAGCGACCCTGCGCGCCTCTCCCTCGACGACGAGGTCGAACTCTCGCGTCGCGATGCTCAACGTGCACCGCGGGTCGCGAGCGATGTTGCGCGCCTTGCGCGTCCGCCCGCCGGTCTCGAACCAGAACCGGTCGTCCACCCAGATCGCGCCGATGCCGGTCACGTGCGGGGAGCCGTCGGCGTCGATGGTCGCGAGCCAGCACGTGTGTCGATCGGGACCGCCGGTGGACGGTGCCTGGCTCATGCCCTGCTCGAGCCGCTTTGCCACCACCGACCAGTCGACGAGCGGAAGGTGGTAGAGGTCAGCGAGGTTCTTCGCTTCCACGATCGGCTACCTGAAGTTCGGCTTGCGCTTCTCCAAGAACGCGGCGACCGCTTCCTTGTGCTCAGGCGTCGCGTACGCCTGCTGCAGCGCTTCGAGCTCGCGCCGCTGCACGGCGCGGGTGTCGACCTCGTTGGCGTTCTGCGAGATGAGCTGCTTGATCCACCGCAGCTGCGGCGTCGGGTTCTCGGCATACGACCGGGCCCGCTCGATCGCTGTGTCGAGGACCGCCTCGTCCGCGACGCACTCGTCCGCGAGCCCGAGCGCCACTGCCTCCGGTCCGAGGACGGTGCGGCCCGACAGCATCAGGTCGGACGCGGCCCCGAAGCCACAGCGCTGCGGAAGGATCGACGACGAGGCCAGCTCGGGCACGAGGCCCATCTTCACGAACCGCACGCTGAGCTTCGCGCTCTCGCCGGCGACGATGCGGTCGAACGGCAAGATCATCGTGAGCCCGACACCGATCGCGGGGCCGTTGACGGCGGCGACGATCGGCTTCGTCGACCGCACGAGCTCGACCCAGTCTCGAGTGCGCGTCGGGGGAGCAGCCGAAGAGGCGTCGCCGGACAGCTGCGCGTCGAACACGGCAGAGATGTCCGCGCCGGCGCAGAAGCCGCGACCTGCGCCGGTGACGACGACCGCGCCCACCGACGGCTCGGCATCGGCGGCCTCGATCGCGTCGACGAGCTCGGCACTCATCCGGGGCGTCCACGCGTTGAGCTTCTCTGGACGGTTCAACGTGAGGAGCACGATGTCGTCGCGCTGCTCTTGAAGGATCTGCTCGTAGTCCACGGCGCGTGACGCTATCCCTGAGTTGCCTCCGTCTGAAAGGGTGCACGGATGCTCATCGAACCCACGTTGCGGTCGGAGCTCCTCGCCGAGCAGGTCGCCATCGTGACGGGCGGCGCTCGGGGCATTGGCGGCGCGACGGCGACGATGCTCGCCGCCAACGGAGCCCGGGTCGTCATCGCCGAGGTCGACGCGCCGAAGGCCGACGAGACCGTCGCGACGCTCAACGCCGAGCTCGGTGACGGCACGGCCAGTGCGTTCGTCGCCGACCTTGCCCTACCGAACGCGTGCGACGACCTCGTGCACCACGCGCTCGCCACCTACGGCCGGCTCGACATCGTGGTGAACAACGCCGGCTACGCGTGGGACGGGGGCATCCACAGCATGAGCGACGAGCAGTTCCAGGCGATGCTCGACATCCACCTCGTCGTGCCCTTCCGGCTCGCACGCGCGACCGCGCCGATCTTCCGCGCTGCTGCGGAGGCCGATGACGCGAGCGGCGCTCCTCGTCACCGCAAGACCGTCATGGTGTCGTCGCTGGCGGGGCAGTGGGGTCTCGCGGGGGCGGGCAACTACGCCGCCGCGAAGGCAGGGATGCTCGGCCTGATGCGCACCCTCGCGGAGGAGTGGGGACGCTTCCGCGTCAACGTGAATGCCGTCGCGTTCGGCGTCATCCAGACCCGGTTCGGGCTGCCGCAGTCCGAGCACGAGGTCATCGAGACCGGCGGCCGCACGATCCACGTAGGCATGCCGGCGAAGCAGGCGGAGCGGCTGGGCGTGCGGATCGACGCTGATCGGGTGGTCACCGACGCCGAGATGTACGCGGCGAGGTCGATGCCGTCCGGCGCGGTGGCGCTCGGGCGCACGGGCACGATCCGCGACGCGGCCGACGCGATCTTCTGGTTGTGCTCTCCGCTGTCCGACTACGTCACCGGCCAGGTGATCGCAGTCAACGGAGGAGCCCGCGGCGGGATGAGCTGACGCTCAGGGCACGAGCACGATCTTGCCCGCCGCCTGACGATCGAGCAGCTCGGAGAGCACTGCCCGCGCGTCGGTGAGAGGCCGCTCGGTCGGCTTCACCGGGTGCAGCTCGCCACGCGCGATCGCATCGACGATGTCGCCGATCATGGCCCGGTTCTCGTCCATGTTCCGGGGCACCCAACCGCCCCACTCGACGCCGATCACCGTGCGGTTGTTGAGCAGCACGAGGTTCAGCGGCACCTTCGCGATGCCGCCCGGGAACCCGATGACCAGGAAGCGCCCGTCGAACCGGAGGGCCCGCAACGCCGGCTCGGACACATCGCCGCCGGCAACGTCATAGACGAGGTCGACGCCCGCGCCGTCGGTGAGCTCGCGTGCTCGGGTCTTGACGTCCTCGGTGAGCGGATCGATCGTCGACTCGGCGCCCATCGCCATCGCGAGCGCGCGCTTCTCGTCCGACGAGGCCACGGCGATGACACGGGCGCCGAGCGCGCGCGCGACGTCGATCGCAGCCAACCCGACGCCTCCGCCCGCGCCGGTGACCAACACGACCTCGCCGGGCCGCACCACCGTGCGCTTCTTGAACGCGAACCACGCCGTGCCGTACACCTGCATGAACGAGGCGCCGACTGCGAGGTCGATCTCGTCGGGCAGCCTCAAGAGCTGCTGCGGGAACGCGAGGATGTGATCGGCGAACGCGCCCTTGCCGACGGTCGCCATCACGCGGTCGCCGACCTGCCAACCCTCGACGCCTTCACCGACCGCGTCGATCAGCCCGGCCGCCTCACCGCCCGGCACGTACGGCGGTTGCGCGGCGAATTGGTACTTGCCGGCGGCCTGCAGCGCATCGACGAACGACGCTCCGGCCGCCTTGACCGCGATGCGAACCTGACCGGGCGCCGGGTCCGGGGTTGCAATCTCTTCGAGCACGAAGTTGTCGTCCGTGCCGTACGCCGTGCAGACGATCGAACGCATGTGAGACCTCTATCACGCAGCCGGCCATGTCAACCGAATGTGAAGCAGAACGCTCGAGCACCTCCTCGAGGCTTCATGCGGCGAACGGTGAGAAGCGACAGACTGCGCGGCGGAGGAATCGACCGAGGGAGGTCACCGGATGACCAGCACTGGTGAGACAACCGACACCCAGGACTTCGCACCAGCGACCGTGGATCTGAATCTCGAGGTGGTGACGATCGCCGTCACGGATGTCGATCGGGCCAAGCGCTTCTACCGGAGCCTCGGCTGGCGCTTGGATGCCGACATCGCCGCCGGAGACAGCTTCAGGGTGGTCCAGCTGACGCCGCCGCATTCGCAGTGCTCAGTCGCGTTCGGCAAGGGCGTGACCACAGCTTCGCCCGGCTCGGCGCAGCGGCTGCTGCTCGTGGTCTCCGACATCACCGCGGCGCGTGACGAGCTGGTGGGCCGGGGCATCGACGTCGGCGAGATCTATCACCTGGACGGAGGACCGAAGCCCGGGCTCGACCCGCAAGGTCGGCCGTACATGAACCAAGCGAACTTCAGCGATCCCGACGGCAACGGGTGGGTTCTGCAGGAGGTCAAGACGCGGCTCCCCGGCCGCGTGTGGGACGCCTGACGGCTCTTCCTCAGGTGACAGGAGGAGGGACGCCCTCCGCGGCTCGCGGCGAGCGTGGGATCCCAACCGCACACCGAGCACGCGTGGCGCACGACCTCGAGGCAGAAGTCGAGGGCGGCGTTGCGGGGCTCCGGCGACTTGCGAACTTCCTCCCAATCGAGCAGGTACTCCCCGAGGTCGGCGTCCCAGTGGGCGCCGGGCGTAGAAAGCGCCGCTTGTCCGAAGCCGTCGGGCGCGGGGAACGCGAACCCATAGAACGCGGCCCGCGGGTGGCGATCGTCGCCGGGCCACCAACCGATCTCGATCTGCTGGGCGTTCCCAGAGTTGCGCATGATGAAGTCGTTCGATGGCGGTTCGACCGGGTGCCCCGAGAAGAGGCTGACGGCCAGATCGAAGCTTCCCCACCAGGCGTTCACCGGCGACGAACGTCCGCGGATATGGCGCCCGCACCGCCGCGAGCACGAGGGCGGCTTGTGTAGCGGCCGCCAAGTAGTCGGACACTTGCGCGGGGTCGTAGGTGGCGTGCTCGTAGTCCTCGTCCAAGGGCGTCGCCCACGCCGTCTCTTGGGGTCGCGGGTCGATGTGCACCGGCCCGGCGATGTCGCTCACTGCCGCCAGCAGCTCACGTGTCACCTCGGCAACCGGCCGGTCCGGCGCGAGAGGGATCCGCCGTGTGCGCCCGTCGCTGTGCTCGGCCACCGCCTCGTGATCGTGCAGGTCGAGTGCCGCAACGAACGCACCCGATCCGTCGCGTGCAGGGAGCGGGAGGGTCTCCCATCCTCGTGCGGTGAGACGCAACGCCGCGTGCTGCAGCTGCGGCTCGGGCGGGGCCAACGCGACGGCGAGCTTGCCGAGCACCTGCGTGTGCGCGTGCAACGTGTCGCACGTGGCCCGCCATGCCTCGTAGGGGAGCGCAACCCACTCTTGGGTCGTCGTCATCGCGGGGAGTCTTGTACAACTGTCGGATGCCAGTGACGACGCAACCCGATCTGCTCGACGAGGGCTTCTACGCAGACCTCGACGCCATGCACGAGACGCTCACCTACCTGCGCGCGAACGACCCGGTGTATCGCGACCCGAAGACAGGCATGGTCGGCGTCACCCGGCATGCAGATCTGCTCGACGTCGAGCGTCGGGCGGCGGTGTTCGTCAGCAGCCAGGGCTATCGCTCGATGTGGTCGCCCCAGGAAGACAACATGATCGCCCAGGACGATCCGGGCCACGCCGAGCAGCGCGCGCTCGTGGCGCGGCGGCTCACTCCGAGGGGAGCGACCCGCGAGGAGCCGCTCCTCAGGGCGCTGGTCGACGAGGCGCTCGATGCCGTTGCCGATCGCGGCGAGATGGAGGTCGTCGACGACCTCGCCGCGCAGTACCCGAGCAAGCTCACGTGTGAGCTGTTGGGCTTCCCGCGCGATCGGTGGCGCGACCTGAAGTCGTGGTCCGAGCGGATGATGCGGATCGACTCGATCGCACGCGACTCGAGCGGGCAGGTGCTGATGAACCTGATGGGCGCGATCGGCGAGTTCCAGTCGTACCTCGACGAGGCCGTGCCGCGGACGCGGTCCGAGCCTGACGGCTCGTTCATCTCGGTCTGGGCCAACGCCACCGTGAAGGGCTGCCCGATGGCCGACCACACGATCATGAACGAGACGGGCCTGTTCATCTCGGGAGGAGCCGAGACGTCGCGGACCGCGATCGGGCGTGGCCTTCGCATCTTCTGCGACCACCCGGACCAGTGGGACCGGCTCGCTGCCGAGCCCTCCGTCGTGCCCAGCGCGGTCGAAGAGGTGCTGCGGTGGGTGTCGCCCCTCAACCAGATGTTCCGCACCGCAGTCGCCGAAGATCAGATCGGAGACACGCCCGTGCATCCCGGCGACCGCATCGTGCTCCTCTACCCGTCCGCCAACCGCGACGAGGCGGTGTTCGACGACCCGTTCCGGTTCGACATCACCCGGAACCCCAATCCACACCTCGCGTTCGGGTTCGGACCGCACGTCTGCATCGGTCAGTCGCTCGCTCGCCTCGAGCTCGAGGTGCTCTTCGGCGAGATGGCGCGGCGTTTCACGAACCTGCGGGTGATCAGCGAGCCCGTGATCGAGCGGAACATCTTCGCGGGCGCCGTGCAGCGATTCGACCTCGCGTTCGACCGCCGCTGACGGCTTACGCTCACGTCCATGGCATTCGCGACGAACGGTGCGGTCCAGATCTTCTACGAGACCTTCGGTGACCCTGCCGATCCCACCCTGGTGCTCGTCAACGGGCTCGGCAGCCAGTGCGTCAACTACCGGGTCGAGTGGTGCGAACGGTTCGTCGCGACGGGCTTCCGGGTCGTCCGCATGGACAACCGCGACGTCGGGCTGTCGACGCACTTCTCGGAGTCGCCGCCCAACGAGGTGGCGTACACGTTGTCCGACATGGCAGCGGACGTGATCGCAGTGCTCGACGCGCTGGCTGTCGACCGGGCGCACGTCATGGGCCTGTCGATGGGCGGGATGATCGTGCAGACGCTCGCCATCGAGCATTCGCCGCGTCTGCGCTCGGTCACGTCGGTGATGTCGACGACCGGCGAACCCGACGTCGGGCAGTCCACGCCGGCGGCGCAGGCTCGCCTGTTCGGACCACCGGCGACCGACCGGGCATCGGCGATCGCGAACCACCTCGAGGGGCTCCGCATATGGGGCAGCCCGGGCAAGGTCGACGAGGAGGCGCAAGCGAGGCACGCGGGCGAGGCGTTCGATCGTGCCTTCGACCCGCCCGGCGTCGCCCGTCAGATCATGGGCGTGATGGCGAGCGGCTCACGCGCGAACGGGTTGCGCGAGGTCGCGGTGCCGACACTCGTCATGCACGGGAGTGCCGACACTCTCCTCGATCCGAGCGGCGGCCGGCGCACTGCCGAGCTGATCCCGGGCGCGCGCTTCGTGCTCCTCGAGGGGATGGGGCACGACTACCCCGAGGCGTACTGGGATGAGTGGGTCGACCTCGTGACGACCCACGCGGACGAGGCGGACAGCGTCAGGCGCTGACCGGCGCCCCCGCGGCGGTAGCCGCGGTGTGCTTCACGTCGTCGTCCCTGAACTCGCGAGTCCACGAGGCGAACTCGAGCAGCGTGCCGTTCGGGTCCGCGAAGTACATCGAGCGCACGAACACGTCACCGCCGTCGGTGTCGGGGTCGTAGTCCGCCTTGTGACCGCCCTCGAGCGAGTCGGAGTGGTTGACGATCTCGGTCACCGCCACGCCCTTGCTCGCGAGCTTGGCGCGGTACTCGTCCATCTTCTCGGGCGGCACGTCGAACGCGAGGTGGTTCATGGTGCCGATCGCGGTCATGCCCCGCTTGTCTTGCAGCGACTCGCCGCGCACACCCTCGGGGGCCTCGGGGAACCAGAAGAACGCGACGCCGTCGCGGCCGTTGCCCATGTCGAGGAAGAAGTGCTGACCCCGACCACCGGGCAGCTCGAGCGTCTTCACGAGCTTCATGCCGAGCACGTCTTCGTACCAAGCGATGGTCTCGGCCATGTCGCGACAGACGAGGGCCAGGTGGTTGAAGCCACGGAGCTCGAACTCGCTGTTGGTGTTCGTGATCGCTGCCATCGATCCCCCAGATCCTCGGTGTCGGCCCCAATTGTCACATTCCCAGCGTGCCCAGACTCCGCGAGATCCCCAGGTCCGAGGCGAACGCCCCGATCGTCCTCACGATGTACGACCGTCTTTTCGGCGATCGCGACCCGGTGGCGGAGCCCGGCACCGCCACCGGCACGCCCGGCGACTGGTGGACGGTCTTCGCGAACTGCCCTGACGTGCTCGAACACGCCTGCCGGGGGTTCGGCCTGTACGCGAGCCCGAACCGGAAGGTGAAGCCCGCCCTCCGCGAGCTCGGCCAGACCCGGGCCGGCTGGCTCGTCGGCAGCCAGTTCGTCTTCTCCCAGCACTGCAAGTCGTGCCGGGCGCTCGGCTACTCGGAGGAGAAGATCGAGGCGCTGAAGGCGTGGGGCGTGTCCGACCTCTTCTCGCCGCTCGAGCGGGCGCTGCTCGCGTACACCGACGCGCTCGTGCTGGGGTTCGGGCGGGTCGACGATGCGGTCTTCGATGCGATGAAGGAGCACCTCGACGACGAGGCGATCATGGAGTTCACCTACATCACGATGATGTACACGATGCACGCGGTGATCTCGCGCGCGCTGCACCTCGAGTACGACAACCGCGACGATCCGATCGTCGAGATCGCGGCACCCGCGGACTACAAGGCCGAGAACCTCGGCCGGCAGATCGGCATCGCCGTCGACAAGGACGAGTGATCGATCACTCGCCGGCGGCGCGCTGGGCGCGGCGTTGGGCCGTGGTGATCACGACGCCCGCGGTGGCAGCGCCGACGCCGAGCTCAGCGACCGCCCAACCGAAGCCCGCGCGCCGACGCGTGAGCGTGCCGTCGAGCGCGAGCCGGCCAGGGCCTGCCGCGGCCAGCGCGAACGCGACGGCGATCAACGTCGCGTTGTACTCGTAGCCACCCTTTGTGATCCACGGCCCGTTCTTGCCGTGGACCTTCGCGATCGCGACCGTCATCGTGCCGGTCAGCGCCGCGCTCGCTGCCGGTGTGAACACGCCGAGCACGCTCGCGGCGCCCGCCCCCGCTTCGGTCACGCCCGCGAGGAGCGCGTGCTGGCGGCCGGGCCGGAGGCCGAGGTGCTCGAAGGCGCGCCCGGTGCCATCGACGTCGCGCAGCTTGTGCATGCCGTGCCCGACCATGAGAGCCCCCGCCGCCACCCTCAGCGCGGTGAGACCCCACTCGCCACCCCTGCCCCGTTGTCGCACGATGCCTACGCTACGGCGGTCCCCGGGGGAGCGAGACATGCGAGAGAGGGAGGTTGGCCATGGCTGATGGCGAGCGCACGGTCGTCCAGCAGATGGTGTCGGCGTCGTTGGCGCGGAAGCTGCTCGAAGCCGGCGCGAAGAAGGGCGCGGAGCTCGGCAAGGCGTTCACGATCGCGATCGTCGACGGGTCGGGCGTCCTCAAGGCGTTGGAGCGGATGGACGGTGCGCCGCTGATCAGCGTGCAGATCGCGCAAGACAAGGCCTACACCGCGGTCGGCTTCGGCATCTCGACGGCTGCGTGGCACGACTTCATCAAGGACGACCCGCCGCTTGCCGCAGGTGCGACCGCCGGCATCGACCGGCTCGTGATCTTCGGCGGCGGCTTCCCCATCACAGTCGACGGCAACCTCGTCGGCGGCATCGGAGTGAGCGGCGGCCACTACTCCGAGGACTCCGAGGTCGCGGAAGCGGCGCTACGCGTGCTGGGCTGACCGAGATGCCTCATTCGGCGGACGATGCTTCAGCACTCCTCGAGCGCGTGCGCGGAGTCGTGCCGCTGATCGCCGAGCGCGCAGCCGAAGCGGAGGCGCAGCGCAAGCCCGCGGACGACGTGATCGACGCGCTCAAGCGCACAGGTGTGTTCCGCTCGTTCGTGCCGAAGCGAGTACGGCGGGTACGAGATCGACCTCGACCTCTTCGTCGACATCGGTGTCGCGGTGAGCGAGGCGTGCCCGTCGACCGGATGGATCACGACCTTCTACATGGAGCACAACTGGCTGCTCGGCCTCTTCGACGAGGACCTGCGGCGTGAGATCTTCACCGCGCAGCCGTTCATCTTGGCGCCGGGCACGGTGAACCCGTCAGGAGAGGCCACCCCTCGTGACGGAGGCTTCGAGCTCTCGGGGCATTGGCAGTACGGCACGGGCATCGTCCACGCGGATTGGGTGATCCTGTCGGGCATGGTGCCCGGCAAGGAGGCGCCGATGTCGCGGATGTTCCTCGTCCCCGTCGGCGAGGTCGAGGTGAAGGACACGTGGCACGTCGACGGCATGGCCGCCACCGGTAGCCGCGACATCGTCGCGAGGTCGGTGTTCGTCCCCGACACGCGCGTCTCGCACACCCCACCTCCGACCTGGTTGCTCGCGCGCGACGAGCCGTACCTGCGCCGCTTCCCGATGCTCCCGTTCCTGGCGCTCACGGCGGCCATCCCGTCGCTCGGGTGCGCCCGTCGTTCGGTCGAGCTGTTCAGGCAGCGCATGGTCGAGCGGGTCTTGTTCGGCACGACCAAGCGCCAAGCCGAGACGGCGCCCGCGCAGATCCGCCTGGCGAACCTCGTCGTGCGGACCGCGATCGCCGAGGACACCATGCGCGCAGCGGCTCGTGAGATGGCCGCGCACGCGCGAGGCGAGACGCAGCTGAGCCTGCTCGATCACCTCCAGCTGCGGGTCACGATCGCCCACGTGGTCCGCATGTGCCGCGACATCGTCCGCGACGTGATGGAAGCGAGCGGCGCCGGCGCCCACTTCCTCGACAACGAGCTGCAGCGCATCCACCGCGACATGCACATGATCAGCGCGCACACGGTCTTCGACGTCGACGCCGCGGCGCTGCACTTCGGGCGGGAGCTCTTGCGTGATGAGCAGCATCGACACTGAGCACCGCCGGCTCTGCCACACGCTCTTCGACGCGATCGAGGCGGGCGACATCGACGCGGTCGAGCGGTGCTACGCACCCGACATGACGCTGTGGTTCAACGTGTCCGGCGAGGTGATGAGCCGCGAGGACAACCTCGCCGCGCTCGCCGCCGGCCGCGAGCTCCACCGGCGACGCACCTACAACGACCGCATCGTCAACACCTTCGCCGACGGCTTCGTCGTGCAGTACACGGTCAACGTCGTGACCCACAAGGGAGCCGAGGTCGCGCTGTCCGCTTGTCTCGTCGCCGAGGTCCGCGACGGCAAGATCACCCAGCTGTTCGAGTACCTCGACTCCGGGAAGTTCGGTCGCCGCTGATGGACCAGTACGAGATCCGCGAGCTGTGCGAGGCGTTCTTCGACGCCTATGAGAACCGCCGCGTCGATGTCATCGAGAAGCTCTACGCCGACGACTGCGTCGTGTGGCACAACGTCTTCGGGCGCGACACGACCGGTGCCGAGAACATCGCCGCACTGCCCGACGGCTACAAGGGCCAGCGCCGTCGCACCTACAACGACCGCATCATCAACACGTTCGACGACGGGTTCGTGATCCAGTACACGCTCAACGGCGTGCAGCACAACGGGCACCGCGGCGCACTGTGGATCTGCATCGTCGGCCGATGCCGCGACGGGAAGATCACGCGCATCGACGAGTACCTCGACTCGGGCAAGTTCGCGGCGTGGGCGGCAGAGAGGGGAGCGCATGAGGAAGGACTGGCAGACCCTCGAGCTGTGCGATCGGTTCTTCGACGCGATCGAGCAGAACGACTACGACACCCTCGAGGCTTGCTACGCCCCGGAGGCGGTGATCTGGCACAGCCACGACTGCCTCTACCAGCCCCGGGCCGACAACCTCGCGATGTTGAAGCAAGGGATGCAGACGTTGCCCAAGGTGCGCTTCAAGGATCGCCGCATCCGAGTCTTCGAGGGCGGCTTCGTCCAGCAGCACACGATCTACGTCACGCGCGAAAGACGGCTTCGTCGGGCAGATGGACGTCTGCTTCGTCGGCTACGTACGCGACGGCATGATCAGCCGAGCGTACGAGTACTTCGACACCGGGCAGATCGAGAAGTTCCTCGGTCCGTCGAGCTGAGCAGCCGTCAACCTGAGAGGAGAGAGGCATGGAGAAGAAGCCCAAGTCGCCGTCCGTCAAAGGCCCGAGCGAGTGGTTCACAGGCGACGTCTGGCTCGACCCGATCGCCGCGTGGCGATGAGCCGTCGCGCGTGTCCGCGTGAACGCAGTGCACTTCACGCCCGGAGCGCGGACCGCTTGGCACTCGCACGTGCTCGGTCAGACGCTGTTCGTCACCGAGGGGGAGGGCCGGATCCAGTCGGCGGGCAGTGAGATCTTCAGGCTCACCTCGGGCGACATCGTGCACACGCCGGCCGAAGAGTGGCACTGGCACGGCGCCGCGCCCGATCACTTCATGGCGCACCTCTCGATCACCGAAGGGACAGGTGCGAGCGACAAGCCCGAGACCGACTGGGGCGCCCATGTCACCGACGAGGAGTACGGGGGCGAAGCTCACTGACCGGCGAACCCGTGTCGGGACGGAGACCCGGGACCAACGCCCCTAGTGAAGGACGGGGTCGGCAGCGACGATCGTCGCATGTCCACAACGATCGGAACGAAGACGCTGCGGGACCGCTGCGAGAAGATCCTGCGGCTCATCGACGAGACGCTCGAAGTCGTGCCCGTTCCCTCCTCCTACGTGGTTCCGGCGCGGGTGGATGCTCGCCACCAGGCCCGGGGGCGGTGACTGTCATGTGGCGGCACCGGACTGATCCGCATGCCGAGCGGCTCATCGAAGAATGCGAGTCGTTTCTCGCTGGCGAGTCCGTCTCGCTGTGTGAGGCGCGTCGCGAGCCGGTGCCCGTGTGGGCCTGGATGAACGTGTTGGCACATGGCACGGAGGCCGAGCTCCGGGCGGCGGCCGAGGATCGTCCACCGAACGACGAAGGGCGTCAGGCCCTCTCGTTCGTCGCGAGCGAGCTGGTCGAGCTCATCGATGCCGGCGTGTTGGAGCTCGAGGCCTTCCAGCGCGTACGCGCTCGTCCCCCTCGAGCTCGACGTGATCGCGTGCCCGGCCACGACCCAGTGGCGGCCAGGTCAGCTGGTGGCCGGTTTGCTCGGAGCGCTTCCCGCGAGGAGCAGGCACGCGCACTGACCACGTGGACCGCGGGAAGCCGCCGACGATCCGAAGGGTCGAAGGTCCCTGGCGAGCGGACGTCAGAAGTCGGATCCTCGCTGCAAGCGTTTGGGCGCAACAGCGAGGAGAAGGCGATGGGCAAGACGACCGAGCACGATGGCGCGACCCCCGGCGGTTCCGTGGTCATGCTGAGTGGCAGATGCCGCTCCCGACCGGGCCGCTCCTGTTCGATCCTGCACTGCCCACGGCTGCGCAGCTGGTCCGCGGCAGCGAAGTGGGTGCGCCCGCCCACATCTCGGCTGAGGCCGCCTGACGACGGGCATCCTCGAGCGCGTCCGAGCCTGGAAGTGATCGCTCTTTCTTGACTGATTCCAGAAAAGGTGATGGCATGGCCGTCGTGGCGCATGCGGAGTCGGCGACCGAGCTGCTGAGGGCAGCTGGCCTTCGGGTCACCGCGCCGCGCGTCGCCGTGCTCGAGGTGCTCGCGGAACATCCGCATGCGTCCGCCGAAGTCGTCGTCACCGAGGTGCGCGCCGAGCTCGGCAGCGTGTCGACGCAAGCGATCTACGACGTGCTGCGCGTGTGCGGTGAGGCCGGCATCGTGCGTCGCATCGAGCCCGCGGGCGCGCCCGCGCTCCACGAGCTGCGCGTCGGCGACAACCACCATCACATGGTCTGCCGCCAGTGCGGCGTCGTGCACGACGTCGATTGCGCGGTCGGCGACGCGCCCTGCCTCGAGCCATCTGAGGATCACGGCTTCCAGCTCGACGAAGCCGAGGTCGTCTACTGGGGGCTGTGCCCCCAGTGCGTGAGTGCAACCAGCCAAGAGGAGGACCCGCCGTGTCTGATAGCGAGAACCCAGTCAATCGCCGCTCCTGAGCCGAAAGGCCACCGACCGCATACGAACAGGGACTGGTGGCCCGAACCAGCTCGATCTCTCGGTGCTCCATCAGCACTCGCACAGAGTCCGAACCCGATGGATCGCCGACTTCGACTACGCCGAGGAGTTCGCGACGCTCGACGTCGAAGCGCTGAAGCGTGACCTCATCACGGTGATGACGACCTCGCAGGACTGGTGGCCTGCCGACTACGGCCACTACGGGCCGCTCTTCATCCGGTTGGCGTGGCACGCCGCCGGCACGTACCGCATCCACGACGGTCGCGGCGGCGGCGGGCGAGCGGCGCGCAGCGCTTCGCCCCGCTCAACAGCTGGCCCGACAACGCGAGCCTCGACAAGGCGCGCCGGCTGCTGTGGCCGATCAAGCAGAAGTACGGCCGCAAGGTGTCGTGGGCCGACCTGTTCGTCTTCGCCGGAAACTGCGCGATCGAGTCGATGGGCCTCAAGACGTTCGGCTTCGGCTTCGGCCGCCCAGACATCTGGGAGCCCGAGGAGGTCTTCTGGGGTTCCGAGGACACCTGGCTCGGCGACGAGCGCTACAGCGGTGAGCGCGAGCTCGCCAACCCGCTCGGCGCCGTGCAGATGGGGCTCATCTACGTGAACCCCGAGGGGCCGAACGGCAACCCCGATCCGATCGCGGCCGCGCAGCGACATCCGTGAGACGTTCGCTCGCATGGCGATGAACGACGAGGAGACCGTCGCGCTCGATCGTCGGCGGCCACACGTTCGGCAAGGCGCACGGCGCGCGCGAGCGCCGACTTCGTCGGCCCCGAGCCCGAGGGCGTGCCCGATCGAGGCGCAGGGCATCGGCTGGAACAACTGCTTCGGGCAGCGGAGTCGGCGCGCGACGCGGTCACGAGCGGCCTCGAAGGCGCGTGGACGAACAACCCGATCGCAGTGGGACAACGGGTTCCTCGACAACCTCTTCGGCTACGATTGGGGGCTCGACGCAGAGCCCCGCAGGTGCGCAAGCAGTGGAAGCCGAAGAACCCCGAGGCCCAGGACACCGTGCCCGACGCGCACGATCCGTCGAAGCGCGCAGGCGCCGATGATGCTCACGACGGACCTCGTCGCTGCGTGAGGATCCGGTCTACGGCGAACTCGCGAAGCGCTTCCACGAGAACCCCGACCAGCTCGCCGACGCGTTCGCGAAGGCCTGGTACAAGCTGCTGCACCGCGACATGGGCCCGCTCTCGCGTTACCTCGGCGCGCTGGTGCCGTCCGAGCCACAGCTCTGGCAGGACCCGGTGCCCGCGGTCGACCACGAGCTGATCGGCGACGCGGACATCGCCGCGCTCAAGGGCAAGATCCTCGACGTCCGGCCTGTCGGTGTCGCAGCTCGTGTCGACGGCGTGGGCAGTCGGCGGCGTCGTTCCGTGGCACCGACAAGCGCGGCGGCGCGAACGGGGCCCGCCTCCGCCTCGCGCCGCAGAAGGACTGGGAGGTGAACGACCCGGCCGAGCCGCGAAGGTGCTCGGGGCGCTCGAGAGGATCCAGCAGCGACTTCAACGGCGGCAAGGACGTCTCGCTCGCCGACCTCATCGTGCTCGGCGGGTGCGCCGCGGTCGAGAAGGCGGCGAAGGATGCCGGCGTCGACGTGACCGTGCCGTTCGCTCCGGGCCGCACCGACGCGACGCAAGAGCAGACCGACGTCGAGTCGTTCGCGGTGCTCGAGCCGACTTCGACGGCTTCCGCAACTACCTGCAGGCGGGGGAGAAGGTGCCGCCCGAGACGCTGCTCGTCGAGCGGGCGAACATGCTCTGCGCTGACGCGCACCCGAGATGACCGTGCTCGTCGGCGGCATGCGCGCGCTCGGGCGCCAACGCCGGCGGGTCCCAGCACGGCGTCTTCACCGATCAGCCCGGGACGCTCACCAACGACTTCTTCGTCAACCTGCTCGACATGGCCACGGTGTGGAAGACGTCGGTCAGCGGCGAGCACGTCTACGACGGCACGCGATCGGGAGACCGGTGCAGGCGAAGTGGACGGCGACCGCGGTCGACCTCGTGTTCGGAGCGAACTCGCGAGCTGCGTGCGCTCGCCGAGGTCTACGCACAGGACGACTCGAAGGAGAAGTTCGTCCGTGACTTCGTCGCCGCGTGGGACAAGGTCATGAACCTCGATCGGTTCGACCTGCGCTGACCACCTCGCAGTACCGTCCGGCGGTGGTTGTCATCCCCACTGCGCACACGCCGCCGGGCGGCTACGGCGAGCAGATGCCCGAGCCGATCCTCGCTCGCTGCACCGAGCCGCTCGCCGACGGCGTGCCCGACCTGCGGGGGACGTGGCGTGTCGTCGACCTCGTGATCGGACGGCGCGCGAGCCCCCGAGGACCATCGGATGTGGCGCCACGTCGAGCGGATCGAGCAGTGCGGCGACCGCCTCGTTGTCACCGGCGGAGGAGTTGTGCACGACATGGTCGTCGACGGCACCTACGAGCGCGGGGTGAACGACGTGATGGCGTCTGACTTCGCGACGCCCATCAGCGTCGCGGCGACGTTTGAGGACGGCGCCCTCGTGCTCCGACCGAAAGGGCTCGATGGCGTCGAGGTGCGCCGTCATCGCGAGGGCGACGAGCTCGTGTGGCAGTTCCACACGCTGTTCACCGCGCGCCTCAGGCGCTGAGGCGCTCGCGAACCAGCGGCACGACCTCGGAGGCGAACCGTTCCATCGACGGTGTGAGTGCGGCTGGCTGCAAGCCGGGAGCCGAGCCCCAAGTCACGATGTCGGTGAGGCCGTAGCGTTCGATGAACGATGCAAGCTCGTCGACGCACTCGTCGACGTTGCCCACGAACACGCGCTGGGTGATGCGCTGCGGATCGTTGAACAGCGTCGCATCGCCGGTCCCTGCTTCCTCGGCGAAACGCCCGTACACCGCCATCCGGTAGCGCTCTGCGGCGCGCAATGGCGGCCAGTCTCGGGCACGGTCGTCTGTGACCAGGAACGAGCGGATGATGCCGATTCGCTTCGCGTCCGGATCGCCGCCTGCCGCGATGGTCTGCGCGCGCCAGCTGTCCAACAACGAGACGGGCCCTTGAGGCAGCACGTTCGTTCCGTAGCGCACCGCGCGGTGCACGCCGGGTTCGCTCGACACGGCCATCCACAGCGGGGGGCCACCCGGCTGCACGGGGTCGGGTGTCACCCGGATGTCCTCGAACGTGAAGCGCTTGCCCGCGTAGCTGAAGCGCTCGCCGGACCACGCGAGGCGCAGGATCTCGACGCACTCCTCGGTGCGCGAGACGCGATGCGACACGGGGAACCCGAAACCGCGGAACTCGTGGGGCGCGTAGCCCAGGCCGATGCCGAACTCGATGCGCCCCCCGGACAGCTGGTCGAGCACGGCGAGGTCCTCGGCGAGGCGGAGCGGATGCGCGAACGGGACGATCGAGATGTTCGTCGAGATCCGCATCCGCTTGGTGACAGCGGCAGCCGCGCCCGCAACCGGAGCGAAGGAGGGCAGGTAGCCGTCCTCGACGAAGTGGTGCTCGCTGAACCACACCTCGTCGAGCCCGAGCTCGTCCAGCCGCGCGATCTGATCGATCGTCTGTGCGTAGACGTCCTGCAGCGTGTAGTCGGCGCCGGGCGGACAGCGGAAGTCGTGCGCGACCCCGAACCTCGTTGGCGGTTTCACGGGTGGATCTTGCGTCGGCCGGAGGGACCGGTGCCGAGTGCACTGGTCGCACTTCGGCTCAAGCGCTGAGCTGGCCGACGATCGCGGCGGTGTCGAGCCAGACGTTCTCACGGCTGATGAGGCCGTCGCGGAACTCGAACACGTGCAGGATGCGGAAGGTGACGCGACGGTTGTTGCCGGGGAGGCCGAGGAACTCGCCGATCACCGTTCCCGTCATGAGCTGCTCCATCACGAGCGCATTCTCCGTCGCGTACTCGTGGGTGGGCGTCTCCTCCTCTGTGCGGAAGTTCTGGGTGAGGAAGCCATAGAACGCCCGAGCGCCGTCCTTGCCGTGGTACGGCGCGCCAGGAAACCCCACAGGGTCATGTTCGACGTCGTCGGTGTACACGGAAACCGCGCCTTCGACGTCGCCGGCGCCTTCGGCCTTCAGGTGACGCTCGACGAGCGCCTTCATCTCTGCGATGTCCATGACCTTGCCTCTTTCCTCTCGTATTGGAATGGTGCTATCATCATGAGATGTCAGTCTCACGTCAAGAGGCAAATCTCACAAAGAGCTCTGGGCGCGTGAACCAGAAGGCTCGCACCCGGGCCGCGTTGCTCGGTGCCGCCGTCGAGCTCGTGCGCGAAGGCCGGCCTCCGTCCGTGCCCGATGCAGCCGAGCGCGCCCTCGTGTCGGTGGCGACGGCATACCGCTACTTCCCGACCGCCGACGACCTCTGGACCGAGGCGTCCTTCGAGACGATGGACTTCACCGAGATGAACGCGGGCGTCGACAAGGCCCTCGAGGCTGCCGGCGACGACGCGGCCGCTCGGCTCGAAGTCGTCGTGACGAGGATCGGCTGGGACATGCTCGAGAACCCGCTGCCCTACAGAACGATGGTGAAGCTCGCGTCCGAGCGTTGGTTTGCGCAGCAGCACACACCGACGGTTGAGCCCGCGCCCATCCGCGAGGGCCGGCGTCACCAGTGGAACCAACGGGTCGTCGAGCCGTTGCGGGGCACGCTCACCGACGCGGAGCGACGCCGCCTCGTCGCCGCACTCGACATCGCCTGGGGCACCGAAGCGGCGATCTCGCTCATCGACGTTGCCGGCCTCGAGGTCGAGGAGGCGAAGCGGGTCATGTTGCAGACGGCCCAGTGGGTGCTCGCTGCGGGGCTGGCCGATGCCAAGAAGCGGGCGCGCGCCAAGGGCTGATCTGGTTCTACGGTGAAGGCATGCCCTCTCCTGCCCTCACCGCTGAGCCGAAGGACCTCGGCTTCGACGCCGATCGTCTCGCCCGAATCACCGCGCACTTCCAGGCCTACGTCGACGACGGACGCCTCCCCGGTTGGGCGATCGCTGTGTCGCGCAACGGAGAGACTCCTTACCTCGAGACCTACGGCAAGCGAGACCTCGAGTCCGGCGCGCCTGTCGAGCTCGACACGGTCTACCGCTTCTTCTCGATGAGCAAGCCGATCACCTCGGTCGCCGCGATGATCCTGTTCGAGGAGGGCAAGGTCGAGCTCACCGACCCGGTGTCCAAGTTCATCCCCGCGTTCGCGGATACCCGCGTGTACTCGAAGGGCCCGGCGAACAACCCGGGCACGGTGCCGCAAGAGCAGCCGATGACGGTGTTCAACCTCCTGACCCACACGTCCGGTCTGACCTACGGCTTCCTCTATGCGAGCGGCGTCGACCACTTGTACAGGCAGGCCGGGTTCGAGCTCGGCACTCCTGAAGGCCTCGACCTCGCGGGTGCGTGCGACGCGTGGGCGGCGATCCCGCTCCTCTTCCAGCCGGGTGCCGAGTGGAACTACTCGGTGTCGACCGACGTGCTGGGCCGCGTCGTCGAGGTGGCGTCGGGTCAGACGCTCGGCGACTTCATCGAGGAGCGCATCTGCCGCCCGCTGGGCATGGCCGATACGTCGTTCTGGTGCACAGACGATCAGGCCGATCGCTTCGCGGCGCTCTACGTGCCGCGGCCCGGCACGCGGAAGGCGATCCTGGCTCCGCTCGGTCGACGTACGAGCGTGCCGCCTCTCTTCCTCGGTGGAGGGGGCGGGCTCGTCGGCACCCTCTACGACTACATGCGGTTCTCGCAGATGGTCGCGAACAACGGAGTGCTCGACGGCGTTCGCATCCTCAGCCCCCGCACCGTCGACTTCATGGGTCAGAACCATCTGCCTGGCGGGCACGACCTCACCGAGATCGGGCGGCCGCTCTTCACCGAGTCGGTGTTCGACGGCACGGGGTTCGGGCTCGGGTTCTCCGTAGTCGTCGACCCCGTCAAGTCGAAGAACCTGTGCTCGAAGGGCGAGATGGCGTGGGGCGGCGCGGCGAGCACGGCCTTCTGGGTCGATCGCAAGGAGGGGATCACCGCGCAGTTCATGACCCAGCTGCTCCCGTCGAGCACGTGGCCGATCCGCTCGGAGCTGCGCAAGCTCGTCTACGCGGCGCTGGTCGACTGACCGCGTGCGCTACGCCGACTGCCCCACCGTCGACGCCGATGTCCTGATCGACGCGCCGATCGAGCGCGTCTGGCAGCTCGTCACCGACATCGAGCTGCCGTCGCGCTTCTCGAGCGAGTTCGTCGGCGCGACATGGCTGGACGAAGGGCCAGCGCGAAGGCGCGCGGTTCGTGGGTCGCAACCGGCATCCCGCGATCGGCGAGTGGGAGACCACGTCGATCGTGAACCGCTTCGACCCGAATCACGCGTTCGGCTGGTGCGTGACCGATGTCGACGAACCCTCCGCCGTGTGGTGGTTCGAGCTCGAGCGAGGAGGACGGCAGCGTGCGGCTGCGGCAGCACGCGCAGATGGGTCCCGCGCCGTCGGGTCTGTCGATCGCGATCAACGCGATGCCCGAGAAGGAGGAGCGCATCGTCGAGCGCAGGCTGGCGGAGTTCGAGGCGAACATGCGGGCCACGCTCGACGGCATCAAGCGCCTCGCCGAGGGTTCGGTCTCGTGACGGAACCCGTCGCGTGACCTTGCGCATCGGGGTCTGGGCGACGCCGTTCCAGCCCGACAGCGTCGACTTCGTGCGCGAGGCCGAGCGCCTCGGCGCGGACTCGGTGTGGGTGCCCGAGTTCTGGGCCGGGGATGCCCTCACTCCGCTCGCGTACCTCGCGGCGTGCACGTCGACGATCCGGCTCGCCACCGGCATCGTGCAGCTCGGGGCTCGCACTCCCGCGATGCTCGCGATGTCCGCCCTTTCGATGCAGGCGCTCTCAGGCGGCCGGTTCGTGCTCGGCGTCGGCACGAGCGGGCCGCAGGTCATGGAGGGCTGGCACGGCGTGCGCTTCGAGAAGCCAGTGCGGCGCACCCGCGAGACGATCGAGATCATCCGCACGATCAGCAGCGGCGAGCGACTCGAGCACCACGGTGAGATCTACGAGCTCCCTCTGCCGGGAGGCGAGGGTCGCGCGATTCGCTCGCTCATGCCGCCCGCGCACATCCCGATCTACATCGCCTCGCTCGGCCCGGCGAACCTCCGCCTCACGGGCGAGCTCGCGGACGGATGGATCGGCAACTCGTTCTTCCCCGAGACCGCAGACGTGTTCTTCGACCCGATCCGCGACGGCGCCGCCGCGGCCGGACGTGACATCGCCGACCTCGACCTCACCGTCTCGGTCGGGCTCGAGATCACCGACGACGTCGAGGCCGCCGGCCGTCGTCATGCCGAGGGCTATGCGTTCACGTTCGGGGCCATGGGCTCGGCGACGAAGAACTTCTACAACGACGCCTTCGAGCGGCAGGGCTACGGCGAGGACGTCCGCGAGGTGCAGCGCCTCTGGCTCGCCGGCGACAAGGAGGCTGCCCGCAAGCGCGTGCCGACGGCGATCGGCCTCGGCACGAACCTTGTCGGCACCGACGACATCATCCGCGAACGTCTGCGCCTCTACCGCGACGCGGGAGTCACCACGTTGCGCGTCGGCCTGCAGGGCGACTCGCTCGACGGCGAGGCTCGCCGACCTCGGCCACCTCCTCGACCTCGCTCGAGAGGCCGGCGGTTAGCGCTCGTCGACCGCCTACTGTCCGGCGATGACCTCGTCCCCGTCGTTCCAAGCGGTGCACGACGCGTTCGCTGCATTCGTCGACGCCGATCCCACCTACAGCGCCCAGCTCTGCGTGCAGATCGCGGGGGAGCCCGTGGTCGATCTCTCGTGTGGCGCGATGCAGCCCGACTCGCTGCTGCCCGTGTACTCGAGCAGCAAGGGAGCAACTGCAGTGGTCATCGCGCTGCTGCGTCGAGCGTGGTCAGCTCGACCTCGATGCACGCGTGGCGCACTACTGGCCCGAGTTCGCGGCGTGCGGCAAGGGCGCGATCACGGTCAGGCAGCTGCTCTCGCACCAGGCAGGGCTCCCCGGCGTCGACGGCGGGTTCACGTGGGAGGAGGTGCTCGCGCACGACGGTCTCGCCGAGCGACTCGCCGCGCAGCGGCCGTTCTGGCAGGCGGGACAGGCGTTCATGTACCACGCGCTGACCATCGGCACGCTCGCCGACGAGCTCGTCCGCCGGGTCGACGGTCGAAGGGTCGGCGAGGTCCTGCGCGCGGAAGTGACAGGACCGCGAGGCATAGACGTCTGGATGGGCACGCCCGAGTCAGAGGACCATCGGGTCGTGTCGGCACTGCCGCCGACCGGTGAGGAGCTGTCGGCCTTCCTCATCGAGAACCCCGGCGCGCTCGAGACCGGTGACCCGGTGAGCGCGACGGCGCTTCCTCACGGCAACGTCATCGAGATGCTCGTCCGCGTGAACGACATCGACATGCGGCGGATCGCGCCTCCCGCGGCCGGCGTCCTCGCGAGCGGACGCGGGCTCGCCGCGCTCTACGCGTCATTGCGTCACGAGGTGAACGGCGAGCCTCGCGTGCTCAGCGACGACACGATCGGGCAGATGTCGCAGATCCAGGTCGCCGGCATCGAGCTGGGTTCAGGACTGACGGCTCGCTTCGCAGTGATCTTCCAAGCACCGTGCGCGCCCCGGTGGCCGTTCGGCAGCATCCGCGCGTTCGGCCACGACGGCGCCGGCGGCTCGCTTGCGTTCTGCGACCCGACCTACGACCTCTCGTTCGGATACACGGTCCAGCGGCTCCCATTGCCCGGCGGCATGGATGCGCGAGCACTCGAGCTTTCGGCTGTCGTGCGCGACTGCCTGCGCTGATCCTGCGGGTTCACCCGCGCGGTGAAATCAATCACCCGAACCGCCGTTGCCACGCGGCCGTACTTGTTTGCACACACATGAGAGGAAGTGCAGACATGAAGGCACATCACATCGGCGGACTCGTGCTGGCGGGTGGACTCTTGTTCGCAGCGTGCAGCACGGGCGCGCAAGCAGCGGGCGGGTACGGCGGAGGAGCACCGGCGACGCCGTCGACTGCGGGCTCGGCTCCGGTGACCGTGAAGACCGCGGCAAGCAAGCTCGGAACGATCCTCGTCGACGCACAAGGCAGGACGCTCTACACGTTCACGAACGACTCTGCGGGCATGCCCACCTGTGACGGCGCGTGCGCTGACGCGTGGCCCCCGGTCGCGGCGAAGGCGAACAACACAGTCGGCGGCGGTGTCGACGCGGCGCTGTTGTCGATGGTCCCCCGAGCGGATCACACATCACAGCTCAAGGTCGGCAAGTGGCCCGTGTACCTGTACGCGGGTGACGGCGCACCGGGCGACGTCAACGGTGAGGGCAGTGGCGGCACTTGGTTCGTCCTCGCTCCCAACGGCTCACTGATCAGGAGCTGATCCTCGTCCAGCGACGATCAGCGACACTGGTCGACATGACTCCTCCTGTTGCGCACTGCTGGGAGAAGGACGACGAGGTCGGCGGACGTCCGGAGATGACGGAGTTTCGAAGGGCCTCGCGCTACCGGCAGTGCCAGTGGCGCGAGGCCCACGGCTATCCCATGGGCACGCAGCCGATCGTGCCGCGGGACGGGAAAGCCCTCTCGCCTCGTCGGGAGCCGGCTTCCCTTGGACTTTGCAGTGGAGACGGGCGCGAGCGTTCGTGACTGCGAATGCGCTCGCCGCTGCCCGCAACCGCACCTCGTTCATCGAGCCGCGCCAGAGCTTCGACCACCAGCGGCTGTGGGCCGACCTGCTCTGGTCGCCGGCGATGGCGTTCAACTTGTTCGGGGACCTCGCTGACTGACCCGGCGCTCGCTGACCGGGCGGTGCACACGTGGTGGCCCGACACGCCGGGCGTGGTCAACGAAGTCCGCTTCAGCCATTCGCCGGGCTGGCTCGACCCGACGTACCTGAACAGCTTGAGGGTGTTCGACGCGGCGTTCGTCCTCGACCTGCCCGACGGCAAGCACGGGGTGATCGGTGTCGACGTGAAGTACCACGAAGCAGCGAAGGCCGAGACCCCGAAGCCCGAGAACATGTGGCGCTACCGCGAGGTGCTCGAGCGATCACGGCATCTTCCGCCCGAACGACGCTCGACGCCGTCGCTCGCTCGACCTTGTCCGTGACGTGGCTCGAGCATCTGCTGGTGCTGTCGATGGTGCAGCACGAGAGCGAGGAGTGGGGCTGGGGCCGCTACGTCGTCATCCATCCGGAAGGCAACACCGACTACGCGGACATCTGCGCGCGGTACCGGACGCTCCTGGTCGACCGATTCGACGTTCGACTCGATGACGCTGGAGGATCTCCTCCGCTCGCGAACGGCTCCCGGCCGAAGACCGTCAAGGCACTGCGGGAGCGCTACGTAGCCGACTGAGCGTCAGCGCAGCACCGCGGCCAGGGTCGCGTCGGCGTCGACGGGAACGCCGTGCGCCGTGAACCACCGACTCACGTTCTCGAGATCCCGGTGCAACAGCTCGTAGCCGATCGTCGAGCGGTGGAGGTCGACCGCCTGCGGCACGTCGATCAGCCAGACCTGGTCGCGCCACCAGAGGAGGTTGTACGCGGACAGGTCGGCGTGCACCCATCCGGCCTCGACCACGATCTGGAGCGCGTCGAGGAGCTGCTCCCACGCTGACGCGAGGGCAGGCCGGTCGAGACGCGCTTCGGCGAGCCGCGGCGCGGCGCCCGCTTCGTCGCCGAGGTACTCGAGCAGCACCGACGTCGAGTGATCGGTCGCCACCGGATAGGGCACTGGGGCGCCCGCGTGCCACAGATCGGTGAGCACCTCGAACTCGTGGGTCACCCAGTCCTGGCGGACGACGTCTCGGCCGCGGCGAGTCATCTTCGCGACGGCTCGGCGGTCGCGGCTGTTGCGGATCGCTCGCGCTTCGCGGTACCCGACGTCGTTGCGGAACGTCGCGGCCCGGGAGAACCCGAGCGCTTCGAGCTCGCCCTTCGCGCCGACGGTCTTCGGTCGGTACCGCTTCTCGGCGAGAAGGTGGCGGCCGCTTCCATCCACTGCCGTGCGTTCGATGACGCGTATCTCGGCTTCCTTGCCGGTCTTGAGGGTTCCGAGGTCGGCGTCGACGTAGTCGTCGACGAGGACCCACGGCGGGACAGGTCGGGGCATTGCTCACTCCAGGCGTCGATGTGGAGGGTCGGCCCGACCGGGTCGCGCCGCAGCGGCGCGGGTGGAGATCGCTCAGTGCGCGGCAGCGAGGCGGTGGGCACGGGGGTTCGTCATCACGCGTGCACCTCCTCGCTTCGTGGGAAGCGACCATCTTAACTACGGTGCGGCTCGTGATCTCCGAGTTGACTGTCGAGGACGCCGGTCGGGTCTTCACCGACCCCACGGCCTACGCGGACGAGCCTCGCTTTCATGCCGCGTGCGCGCTTCTGCGCCGTGAGGCGCCGGTGCACCGCGTCGAGGTCGAGGGCTTCTATCCCTTCTACGCGGTCACCAAGCACGCCGACGTCATGGAGATCGAGCGACAACACGACAAGTGGCTGAACGCCCCGCGTCCGCTGCTCGGGCCGAAGGAGGGCGACGACCAGCGCGCCATCACCGGCGACGTGCTGCGCACGTTGATCCACATGGACGCGCCCGATCATCCCGCCTATCGCCACATCGCGGCGGACTGGTTCCTGCCGAAGTCGCTGTCTCGGCTCGACGACCGCATCGCCGAGCTCGCCAAGCGCTACGTCGACCGCATGGCCGACCTCGGTGGCGAATGCGACTTCGCCCGCGACATCGCCGTGCACTACCCGCTCTACGTGATCCTCTCCATCCTCGGCCTGCCCGAGGACGACTTCCCGCGGTTGCTGAAGCTGACGCAAGAGCTGTTCGGCGCGGCCGACCCCGAGATGGCACGCGGCACGACGCCCGAAGAGCTCATGGCGACGATCCAAGACTTCTTCCAGTACTTCGTGGCGTTGACCGAGGATCGCCGCGCCAACCCGACCGACGACCTCGCCTCGGTGATCGCGAACGCCGAGGTGAACGGCGCGCCGATCGGCATCTTCGAGGCCGTGAGCTACTACGTGATCGTCGCGACGGCGGGCCACGACACGACCTCCTCCTCCATCGCCGGCGGCCTGCACGCGTTGCTCACGCACCCCGATCAGCTGCAGCGGCTTCGCGACGATCCCGCCCTCGTCAGCACCGCGGTCGACGAGATGATCCGCTGGGTCTCGCCGGTGAAGCAGTTCATGCGCACCGCGACCGAGGACTACGAGCTGCGCGGTGTGCACATCAAGGCGGGGGAGTCAGTCCTGCTGTCGTATCCGTCCGCGAATCGCGACGAAGACGTCTTCGACCACGCCGACCAGTTCGATGTCGGTCGCAACCCGAACAAGCACATGGCGTTCGGCTTCGGCGCGCACTTCTGCCTCGGAGCGCAGCTCGCCCGCATGGAGGGCCGCGCGCTGTACAGCGAGCTGATCCCGCGGCTGAAGTCGATCGAGCTCACGGGCGACCCGGCGTACATGCAGACGCTCTTCGTCGGCGGGCCCAAGCGCCTTCCCATCCGCTACGAGCTCGCGTAGGTGCCGACACTCGTCTCGCGACCCGAGCAGGTCACGCCTGAGTGGCTGACCGACGTCTTGTGCGGGGCCGGCGCGCTCGACCCCGGCTCGCGTGTCGTCGCGTTCGACGCGACCCCGATCGGCACGGGGCAGGTCGGTGCGAACGTGCGCTTCGTGTTGACCTACGACGGCGAGCCCGGGCCGCCGACTGTGGTGTGCAAGTTCGCCTCTGCTGATCCCGACAGCGCGGCGGCGGGCGTGAGCACCCTCACCTACGAGACCGAAGTCGCGTTCTACCGAGAGCTGGCGCACACCGTCGACGTCAGCCGACCCCACTGCTACTTCGCCGACCTCGAGCACGGCACGGCGAACGTCGTGGTCGTCCTCGAAGACCTCGCGCCCGCCGAGCAGGGTGACCAGATCGTGGGCTGCACGGTCGAGCAGGCCGACCTGGTGATGGAGGAGGCCGCCAAGCTGCACGCGCCACGTTGGGGTGATTCGACGCTGTCCGACATGGCGTGGCTCAACCGTCCGCCCTCGGGCGGCACCGTGTTGCTCTTCTTCTGGGATGGCTTCCTCACGCGGTACCGCGACACGCTCGCCCCCGCGACGATCGAGGAAGGGCAGCGGCTCGTTGGCGCGGTCGCCGCGCTGCAAGATCTGCGGCCCCTCGTGCCGACGGCGATCCACGGCGACTTCCGCCTCGACAACATGCTCTTCGATGCCTCGAGTGCCACGCGGCCCGTCACGGTCGTCGACTGGCAGACCGTGCACGTCGGCTCGGGCCCGCAGGACGTCGCGTACTTCATCGGCAACGCGTTCGCGGACGTCGACGAGGGTCGTGAGCATCAGGAGCGGCTGGTCCGCAGGTACCACGACCTGCTCCTCGAGCGCGGGGTGCGGGGCTACACGTTCGACCAGTGCTGGCTCGAGTACCGGCGCCATGGCTACGCCAGCCTCATCATGGCGATCGCCGCGTCGATGCTGGTCGGGCGCACCGAGCGCGGCGATCGGATGTTCATGGCGATGGCCGACCGGTCGGCGCAGCTGGCCCGGGACGTCGACACGTTCGGAGCGCTCACGGGGTGAGATGCTGAAGACCGCTCGGGCTGAAGGGAGCGTCACATGGATCGTCTGGTGATTGCAGGAGGCAAGGTCATCGACGGGACGGGCGCACCCGCCGTCGCGGCCGATGTCGCCATCGAGGGGGACCGCATCGTCGAGATCGGCGCGGGTCTGCGCGGTGATCGCCGTGTCGAAGCGGACGGTTGCGTCGTCACGCCGGGCTTCATCGACATCCACACCCACTACGACGCGCAGGTGTTCTGGGATCCCGCGCTCACGCCGTCCTGCTACCACGGCGTCACGACGGTGGTCGCGGGCAACTGTGGTTTCAGCATCGCCCCCACGCGGCCCACCGATCGCGATCTTCTGGGTCGCACGATGGAGAAGGTCGAGGACATGGATCCCGAGTGCCTCGCGGCGGGGATCCCGTGGGAGGAGTTCGAGTCGTTCCCCGAGTACCTCGACGCGGTGCGTCGGCGCGGCTCGGCGCTCAACTACTCCGCCTACATCGGGCACACGCCGTTGCGGCTCTACGTGCTCGGGGCCGAGGCCGCTGATCGCGCCGCGACCTCCGACGAGGTAGACGCGATGGTCGCGCTCATCGAGGAGGCGATGGAGGCGGGCGCGGCCGGCTTCGCGACGAGCATGGCGCTCACCCACGTCGGCGCGGACGGGCGTCCCATCCCCAGCCGCGTCGCGCAGCCAGAGGAGACGCAGGCGCTCTGCCGGGCGGTGGGCCGAAGCGGCCGCGGCGTCATCGGCGTCAACGGCGGCGAGGGGATGTCGTTCACCGAGTGCTACGACCTGCAGCCGAGCTTCGGCGCGCCGATCACCTACACCGCGGTGCTCACGGTGCCGAGCGGTGCGCACCTGAAGGCCGCAGAGATCCACCGCGAGCGGCGAGCGCTCGGCGCGGACGTGTGGCCACAGGTCTCGTGCCGCCCACTCTCGTTCTCGGTGAACCTCGTCGAGCCGTTCAACCTCAACACGAACCCGGTGTTCGCCGAGCTGATGCCGCGCTCGATCGAGGAACGTCGCGCCGCCTACGCGGATCCGGGTTGGAGGCAGAAGGTGCGCGATGCCTGGGACGACCGCAAGGGCATCCCGCCGCGGTGGGACACCTACGAGATCATGGAGTCGACCGCGCATCCCGAGCTCGTCGGGAAGAAGCTCGCGGCCGTCGCCGAGGAGCGCGGCACCGATCCGTTCGACACCCTGCTCGACCTCGGTGCAGAGGAGCGCGACATCATGTCGCTCCGCGTGAAGACGATCCTCGCCAACGACGACGCGGAGGGCGTCGCCATGCTCCTCAACGAGCCCGGCTGCACGCTCGGCCTGTCCGATGCGGGTGCCCACGTCGGTCAGCTCTGCGACGCGCCGCTGCCCACCGACCTGCTCGGCAACTGGGTGCGCGAGCGCGAGGTGCTCTCGCTCGAAGGGGCAGTCCACAAGCTGACGCAGGAGCCGGCTGCGCTCTTCGGGTTCGCCGACCGCGGAGTGCTTCGTCCTGGCGCGTTCGCCGACGTCACCGTGTTCGACCCGACCGCGGTCGGTCCCGGCCCCATCCGCCGCGTCCGTGACTTCCCGGCCGACAGCGAGCGCCTCACGGCAGATCAGCCGACAGGCGTGCGGCACGTCCTGGTCAACGGCGTCGCCATCCGCGTCGACGGTGAGCAGCTCGGGCCGGACACACTTCCAGGCCGTGTCGTCAGCCCGGCCGACCGCAACGGAGGGACACCGCGATGAAGTACCGCAAGATGGGGACGACCGGCATGGACGTGAGCCCGATCTGCCTCGGGTGCATGAGCTTCGGCATCCCCGCTCGTGGCGGCCATCCGTGGTCGCTCGACGTGGACGCTGCACGTCCGTTCATCGAGCGGTCGATCGAGGCGGGCATCAACTTCTTCGACACTGCGAACGTCTACTCGGACGGCACCAGCGAGGAGATCGTCGGTCACCTGCTCGCCGAGTACGCACGTCGCGACGAGATCGTGCTCGCAACGAAGCTCTGCGGCGTCATGCGCCAAGGGCCGAACGGGCGAGGCCTCTCGCGGAAAGAGGTCATGCACGAGATCGACCAGAGCCTTCGGCGGCTCGGCACCGACTACGTCGACCTGTACCAGATCCATCGCTGGGACTCCCGCACGCCGATCGAGGAGACCATGGAGGCGCTGCACGACGTGGTGAAGGCGGGGAAGGCCCGCTACATCGGCGCGTCATCGATGTGGGCATGGCAGTTCTCGAAAGCGCAGCACGTCGCTGAGCTGCACGGCTGGACGAAGTTCGTCTCGATGCAGAACCACTACAACCTCGTCTACCGCGAGGAGGAGCGCGAGATGCTCCCGCTGTGCGTCGACCAGGGCGTCGGCGCCATCCCGTGGAGTCCGCTCGCGCGTGGCCTGCTCACCCGCGACGCGGGCACGTCGACTGACCGGTCCGAGACCGACGAGTTCGGACGCAGCCTCTACGCGAATGCCGATGCGGGGATCATCGAGGCCGTTGCCAAGATCGCCGCCGACCGAGGTGTCTCGCGGGCGCAGATCGCGCTGGCCTGGGTGTCGAAGCACCCGGCGGTCACGGCGCCGATCGTCGGAGTCACGAAGCCGAACCAGCTCGAAGACGCGATCGCCTCTGTCGACATCGAGCTGACGGCCGATGAGATCTCGGCGCTCGAGTCGCCGTACACGCCTCAGCCCGTGCAGGGGTTCGCGTGACGTACGTTGGTCTGCTGTCCGAGGCAACCGAGCCGGGGGGTCGGCATGCAGGTGCACTTCGCGAACATCTGGGAGGACATCGCCGACAAGGTCGGTGAGCGCACCGCCCTGATCCACGGAGACGAGCGAGTGTCGTGGCGCGAGCACGACGACCAAGCCGCCCGGCTCGCGCAGGCGTTCATCGAGCTCGGGTTGCAGCCCGACTCGAAGGTCGCGCTCTACCTGTACAACGGCATCGAGTACGTGACCGCGCAGTACGCAGCGTTCAAGATGCGCGGCGTCCCGATCAACGTCAACTACCGCTACAGCGAAGGCGAGCTGCTGTACCTGCTCGACAACTCCGACGCCGAGGTCCTCTGCTTCCACTCGAGCCTCGGCGATCGTGTCGCGAAGGTGCTGCCGAAGGCCGAGAAGCTGCGCGCGGTGATCGAGGTCGACGACGCCCCCCCAGGTGTCGACAGTGAGCACGTCGAGGGCGCGTTGCGGTGGAACGACGTGCTGGCTTCGCACGAGCCCGCGGCCCGCATCGAGGGTCAGCCCGAGGACATCTACATGCTCTACACGGGCGGCACGACCGGCATGCCGAAGGGCGTGATGTACACCCACGGCATCTTCCCGATCGCGATCGCGGGCTTCGGCGCGGCGATCTCGGGGCTCACGCCTCCCACCAACGTCGACGAGCTGCTCGCGCTCGGCGACCAGCTCGACGCGCCTCCCGTCTGGCTCGCTGCGTGCCCGCAGATGCACGGCACGGGGATGTGGCTCGGCACGATGGCGCCGCTGCTGTTGCAGGGATCGGTCGTGACGCTCACGAACCGCTCGTTCGATGCCCACGAGCTGTGGCAGGCCGTCGAGCGCGAGGGCGTGAGCGCGGTCGTCATCGTCGGCGACACGTTCGCGAAGCCGATGCTCCGTGCGCTCGACGAGAAGGGCTACGAGGCCCCCTCGCTGAAGACGATCGTGTCGTCGGGCGTGATGTGGTCGACCGAGGTGAAGGAGGGGCTGCTGAAGCACCTCGACGTCACCCTCTACGACGGGCTCGGTTCCACCGAGGGGTCGATGGGCACGACGATCAGCACACGAGCCGGAGTGGGCACGACGGCGAAGTTCACGACCAACCCCTCGGTGAAGGTCGTGACCGAGGACGGCCGCGAGGTGCAGCCCGGTTCCGACGAGATCGGCATGGTCGCGGCGCTCGAGCGCGTCGCTCGGCTACTTCAAGGATCCGGAGAAGTCGGCCCGCACGTTCATGGTGATCGACGGCGTGCCGCACTCGTTGCCGGGAGACTGGGCCAAGGTCGCCGCCGACGGGTCGCTGATCCTCTTGGGCCGCGGGTCGAACTGCATCAACACCGGCGGCGAGAAGGTCTTCCCCGAGGAGGTCGAGGAGGCCGTCAAGGCGAACCCGGCGGTGTACGACTGCCTCGTCGTCGGTGTGCCCGACGAGCGCTTCGGCGAGCGGATCGTCGCGGTGGCGTCGCTGCAGCCGGGCGCGTCGGCGGACGAGGCGTCGATCATCGAGGGCGCGACCGAGCACATCGCTCGCTACAAGCTGCCCAAGAGCGTCATCATCGTCGACCGCGTGCAGCGGGCAGCCAACGGCAAGGCCGATTACCCGTGGGCGAGGGAGGTCGCGAGGACCGGGGCAGCGGAGCCTGCGTGAACGACGCGACGACGCTTCCGCCGCCCCGATCGATGGACGACCTCGACGCCGCCGACCGCGACCTCGACGAGGTCGGCGTGGCTGTCATCACCCGCGTGCTCGATCCTGGCGCCACCGCCGACGTGCGATCCCGCCTGCTCGACGCGGCCGACCGCTCTGATGCGGTGGGCATCCCGACTCGGGGGTACGCGTTCGACTTCGACGAGAAGAACCGCCGCGTGTTCATGCTGTTCGCGTGGGATGCGGTGTTCGTCGAGCTCATCAGGCATCCACTCGCACTTCGGTATGTGAAGCGCACGATCGGCGACTTCCTGATCTCGAACTTCAGCGCCAACATCACCGGGCCAGGTGCCGGTGGCATGTACCTGCATGCCGACCAGTACTACGTGCCGCAGCCGTGGACGTCACCCTTCGCCGTGAACGTGGCGTGGTTGCTCGACGACTTCACCGACGAGAACGGTGCGACGCGGGTCATCCCGCGCAGCCACCGCGCGCCGCCCGACTTCAGCGCCCCGATGGAGACCGTGCCGGTCGAGGGGCCGGCCGGAAGCATCATGGTGATGGACGGCAGGCTCTGGCATCAGACGGGCGAGAACCGAACCGAGTCCACGCACAGGGCCGCTTTGTTCGGGTACTACGTCCAGCCGTGGATCCGGCCGCAGATGAACTGGAACGCCGCGCTCGCGCCCGAGGTCGCGGCCGGCTTCGACCCGGCCTTCCGCGAGATGCTCGGCCTCGACCATGGCCTGACCGCGATCCCCACGGGCCGATGACGACGATCGACCTCGACCGCGCCGCGGCCGACCTGCGCGATGACGGGCTCTGCATCGTGCCGGGCGCCCTCGACGCCGACACGCTCGCGACCGCACACGCTGCGCTCTACGAGGCCGCGGCGCGAGATCGCGCCGAAGGCCGCGAGGTGAAGTTCGCGCTCGACTACCCGACCGACTCGACAAACCAGCGCGTGTGGAACCTCCCGAACCGTCACCCGGTGTTCTGCGCGCTCGCCGAGCACCCGGCCGCGCTCGCGCTCGTCAAGGGCACGCTCGGCTGGCCCGCGTTGCTGTCGAACATCAGCGCCAACATCACTGGCCCGGGCGGCGGCGAGATGGTGCTGCACGCCGATCAGCTCTACATGCCGCAGCCGTGGTCAGGGGTGCAGGGCATCAACGTGCTGTGGTGCCTCGACGACTTCACCGACGAGAACGGGGCGACCCGGTTCGTTCCCGGCAGCCACGAGCACAACCGCGCACCCGCCGGTGACGATCAAGGCGCTGACACCGTCGCGATCGAGGCGCCTGCGGGCTCGATGGTCGTGATGGAGGGTCGGGTGTGGCACAAGACGGGGAACAACCGCACCGTCGACGAGCGCCGGGCGGGCGTGTTCGCCTGGTACACGATCCCGATCTACCGACCGCAGGAGAACTGGTTCCTCGCGCTCGACGACGACGTCGTCGACTCGGCATCCGATGACCTGCTCGTCTTGTTCGGTTACAAGGCCTTCGGCCTCGGGTTGGTGAACGGAGCGTCTCCCCGCTAGGAGTCGACAGCCGAACTCTGGGGGAAAACCCGCCACATCCGGCGGTTTTTCGACCGAGAACGGTGGGGGTGGGGCTACAGCGTTTGGTCGAAGGCGTCGGCGAGGCCCTCGAACAGCCAGCGATCGTCTTCAGTGCCCGGAGGTGTGAAGGGCACGCGGAAGCTCAGCTGCTCGAGCACCTCGACGGAATCGCCGGTGAGGACGACGGCGCCCGCGGGCGGCGCGCCTCGGTGGATGCGCACAACCGGACCCGCCTCGATCACCGCGTGGACGTCGGGGCAGGTCGTCTTCAGAGCGATCGCGCCGCAGCGGGTCGACCCGGTGCTCGCCTGGAACGAGGGTCCGAGCGCGCCGGCGTACAACAGGCATGCCTCGAGCTCGGCGTCGTCGAGGACGGGTTCGAGACCGAGCGGGATCACCACGTCGCGCTCGTGCACCCACGAGTCCCAGAGCGCGTGGATCGCGACGAGGCCGATCGCGATGTGGCCCGGAGGAGCCTCGGCGAGCACATCCCAGTCGTCCACCGACGAAAGCGCGTCGGCCAGAGCCTGGTTGCCGTGCGCGAACTCCGTGAGAGTGTCGGCCGGCTCGGTGCCTTGCGCCGCCGCGACGAGCTGCGCCGGTGACTCGACGGGATCGAAGCCGAGCAGGTACCGCGTGGGCTCGCCGGCGAGCCCTTGGTTGATCGAGTGCGCCCAGAAGCGATTTGTGGACGACAGGTGGATGACCACGTCCTGCACCGACCAGCCCTCACAACGGCTCGGCGTCGCCCACTGGTCCGCGTCGAGACCGGCAAGGGTCGCCGCGAGCCGATCACGCTGACGGGTCACCGTCGTGGCGATCCCATCCACCATCGGCGTCAGCCGCACCAGCGGCTCTGTGTCGTACCGGGGCGTGAGCTTCATGAGGGGAGCCTGACATGGGTGAGCCGTCTCGCTCGCGGCCCAGAGCTGCGCCGCGATGTCGGGATCGACCGCGTACGTCATGACGCCGAGCGGAGGCGAGCCGAACTCGATGTTCAATGCCTCGCTGGGCTCGACGAGCGGGGCGATGTCGCAGTCCTGCGCGTACAGGCCACCGAGTCCCTCGAGCTTCGGGCTTGTCGCGCACCACACGCTCGTCGCCGCTCCCTGCTCCACGGTCTTGCGCGACTTCGTCGGATCGATGACGGCGTCTCCGTTCTCGTCGACGAGCCCGAACGCAGTGAGCACCTCGGGTGGCGTGTACCGCTTGAAGTTGCTGTCGACGATCGTGCCTGGGTGGAGCGAGAACGCGCGGATGTTCTCGTCGCGCCCGCGCTCGTCGACCGCGACCGCATGGAGGATGTTCGCCGTCTTCGACTGCGCATACGAGAGCACAGGGTCGTAGTCGCGGCGCTCGAACATGAGGTCGTCGAGCACGACCGGTGACGCGCGATGGGCCCACGACGAGACGGCCACGACGCGCGCGCCCTCTGCGGCACGCAGCGCGGTCCACAGCCGGCAGGTGAGCTGGAAGTGGCCGAGGTGGTTCGTCGTGAAGACCGACTCATAGCCCGCGTTCGTCGCGAGCCAGCGGCGCGCCCCCGATGCCGGCGCTGTTCACCAGCAGGTGGAGCGGCCGGCCGGACGCGAGGAATCGAGCGGCGAAGACATCGATGGTCTTGGGCACCATCAGATCCATCGCCCTGATCTCGACGTCGAGCCCCGCCAAGGTCTCGGCAGCGGCGTCGACGTTGCGTGCGGGAACGACGACCATCGCGCCGGCGGCGCGCAACGCCCGCACCGTGGGCACGCCGATGCCCGACGCACCGCCCGTGACGATCGCTGTCTTCCCTGTCAGATCGATGCCTGCGACGACCTCGTCCGCGGTCGAGGCGGGGCCGAACCCCGAGCCGAGCGGGGCCTGGGTGGCGGTCATGGGAGGCATACTCGCCGATTGTGACGCGCTCGACCGGCGGACTCGACCCCGAAGTGCGTGACGCATATCTCGCTCGACTGGGGCTCGAGCCCGAGCCGCCTTCTGCCGAGGCGCTCAGCCGCCTGCACCGAGCCCACGTCGAGCGGGTGCCCTACGAGACGCTGTGGATCCACTCGGGAGACCAGTGGGACATCGATCCCCTCTCATCAGCGACGCGGGTCGCGCTTCGGCGTCGGGGTGGCTACTGCTTCCAGCTGAACGGCGCGTTCAGTGAGCTCCTTGCGTGCCTCGGCTACGACGTGACCCGCCACGTCGGCGGTGTGCACGGCTCGGACGGGCCCACTGTCGACGCGCTCACGAACCATCTCGTCCTCACCGTCTCGGGACTCTCGTCGGCTGAGAACGAGCTGGGCATCTGGTACGTGGACGTCGGCCTCGGCGACGCGTTGCACGACACGGTGCCGCTCGAGGCCGCGACCTTCCGCCAGGGGCCGTTCACCCTCTCGCTCGAGCGGACCGATGACGGCGTCGGTGACTGGCACCTCTCGCACGACCCGCTCGGCACCTTTGCCGGGATGAGCTGGCGGATGCGGCCGGCGACGATCGACGAGTTCGCCGAGCGCCACGAGATGCTCTCGACCTCACCCGAGTCAGGGTTCGTGCGCACCGCGAGCGCACAACGGCGTGACGCCATCGGCGTCGACATCATGCGCGGGCTCGTCCTGACACGGATGGGGGAGGGCAGCGCGCCGACTCATCCGCTCACCGAGCGCAACGACTGGTTCGGCGCGCTCGCGGACCTCTTCGATCTGCGGTTCGAGGGCGTGCCGACCGAGACGCTCGACCGCCTGTGGGCCCGATGCTCGGCTGCCCACGAAGAGGCGGAAGCCGCAGCCTCTATCCTCGGCACCGAGTGAGCGACGTTCGAGACCGGCGCCCGATTCGCCTGGCCGAGCTGGTCGCCGCCCTCTCGCTGGGCATCGACCTCGGCTTCGGTCAGCCGATGGAGCATGTGCTCCGCCAATGCCTCATCGCGCTCCGGCTCGCCGACGACATCGGCCTCGACGACGAGGACCGCGAGGCCGTGTACTACTCGGCGCTCCTCGTCAACGTCGGATGTCATACCGACGCGCACGAACAGGCGAAGTGGATGGGCGATGACATCGCGCTGAAGTCGAAGAAGTACGACCCCGAGACCTCGTCCCTCCGGCAGCTGACCGAGATGCTCCGCATGGTCGGCGCGGGCAGCCCGCCGCTGCACCGCATCCGCACGGGGTTCGCGTTTGCGGTGTCGGGTCGCAAGGAGTTCGACGGGATGATCGCGCAGCACGCGCGCCTGGCGCGCGTGCTCGGCGAGCAGCTCGACCTCCCGCAGCGGGTGCTCGACGGTCTCGGGGCGTCGTACGAACGATGGGACGGCGAGGGATGGCCAGGGAAGCTCGCCGGCGAATCGATCCCCATGGCCTCGCGCATCGTGCAGCTCGCAGAGTTCGTCGAGGTCGCGCATCGGTCCGACGGTGTCGAAGCCGCGAAGCGCGTGGCGGAGACCCGATCGGGGACGCAGTTCGACCCCGGTCTCGTGCAGCGGCTCTGTGCTGACGCGGAGAAGCTCTTCGACGGGCTCGACTCGGCGGGCTCGTGGGACGCGGTGGTCGACGCCGAGCCGTCCCTGGCGATCGTGCTCACCGAGGACGAGTGTGATGCCGCCCTGCTTGCGATCGCGAACTTCGTGGACCTGAAGTCGCCGTACACCCTCGGGCACTCGCACGCGGTCGCCGACCTCGCCGCGACTGCAGGGTCGCGGCTCGGCCTCTCGACCGGGGAGGTGCGATTGCTCTACCGCGCCGGTCTCGTGCACGACTTCGGTCGGCTCGGAGTGTCGAACGCGATCTGGGACAAGAAGGGATCGCTCGGCGCGGGCGAGTGGGAGCGCGTGCGGATGTACCCGTACTACGGCGAGCGCATGCTCCAGCAGTCAGAGACGCTCGCGCCCGTCGCGCGGATCGCAGTGCAGCACCGTGAACGGCTCGACGGCTCTGGCTATCCGCGCGGTCTGTCGGGCAGCGCGATCTCGCGCTCGGCGCGCGTCGTCGGTGCCGCCGACGCGTACCAAGCGATGCGGGAACCCCGGCCCTACCGTCCCGCGAGGTCTGCGGACGACGCGGCGCGAGAGCTTCGACACGAGGTGCGCGTGGGGCGGCTCGACGGAGAGGTCGTCGAGGCTGTGCTCACCGCCGCCGGTCACCGCGTCGTGCGACGGCGGGAGGGCCCGGCCGGGCTCACCGCTCGGGAGGTCGAGGTGCTGCGGCTCCTCGCCCAGGGCCTCTCGAACAAGGACATCGCGGCTCGACTCGTGATCACGCCGAAGACCGCCGGAAACCACATCGAGCACATCTACTCGAAGATCGGCGCCACGAACCGCACCGCGGCGAGCCTCTTCGCGATGCAACACGGTCTGCTCCCTGAGGAAGGCTTCGCGACGCTGCCCTGACGAAGATGAGGCGATCCCCTCATGACCGGTGCACCCCGCGTCCCGCACGCTGATCGCACACCAGTCATGAGCCATGAGGAGACGCCATGTCCGTCCAGCAGATCAGGAAGAGCGATCGGGGCGGTGCGTTCGTGCATGCGAACGGCATCGACATCCACTACCTCGAGGTCGGGCAGGGCGAGCCGCTCGTGCTGTTGCACGGTGGCGTCGTGTCGACCAGCTCGCTGTGGCGCAACCACCCCTTCGCGTACGCCGACCACATGGAGGCTCTGGGACAGCACTTCCGAGTCATCGCTCCCGACACTCGTGGCGCCGGCCTCACCGAGCCTGGCGAAGGCCCCGCATCGTTCGCCGTCCTCGCCGAGGATGTGCGCGCCCTGATCGACGCGCTCGGGCTCGATCGTCCGATGGTCGGGGGCTTCAGCGAAGGTGGCATCACCGCGACGCTGCTCGGGCTGACCCATCCCGCTTCAGTGCGAGCGATCGTCAACGACGCTGGCTACGACATGTTCAACCCCGAGTCGCCCTCGTTCATGATGATGCGGATGACGCTCGGCGGCAGCCCCGACGCGACGGCGGCCGATCCCGATGCGGCGGAACGCTTCTTCTCCGCCTCGCCCGAGATGAAGCACACGCTCGAGGTGATGAAGGCGGACCACGACGGGCAAGGGGAGGGGTACTGGCGCACCTACATCACGAACGCCTTCCCCCGCACGACTCAGCCCCTCGGCTACACGTTCGACGACCTCGCCAAGGTCACGGCTCCGACCCTCGTGCTCGTGGGCGACAGGGATGCGTTCTGCTCGGTCGAGGAGGGCGTGGTCACCTACCGCAAGCTGCCGAACGCGGAGCTCGCGATCTTGCCGAGCACCGAGCACCTGCTCACGCCCGCCAAGATCGCCGCGACGATCGACTTCCTCGACCGCCACCGCGCCTGACCATCGAAGCCGACTCCGTAGTGTCGAGCCGTGCGCCTCGTGCCCGCGGTCCTGCTCGTCGCAGCGCTCTGCGCGTCCTGCCGCCCGAGCTCTTCGGGCGGCACCGCGAGCTCGGCCGTCGCCGTGGGCCACTCGCAGCGAACCCTCACGGTTGACGGCAACCAGCGCACCGTGTTGCTGTACCGCCCCGACGGCACGGCACAGGGAGCGCCGCTGGTCGTGATGCTGCACGGCGGCTACGGCAGCGCCAGCCAAGCCGAGTCGACCTACGGCTGGGATGAGCAGGCCGACACCGCGAAGTTCATCGTCGCCTATCCAGACGGGCTGTACCGGTCGTGGAACGCCGGCACGTGCTGCGGGCCGCCCGCGGCGCTCGGCATCGACGACGTGGCCTTCGTCTCGGAGGTGGTCAGATCGCTCGAGGCTGAAGGCGCGGTCGACTCCGATCGCGTCTACGTCACCGGGATGTCGAATGGGGCCATGCTCGCGTACCGGCTCGCTTGCTCGACCGACCTGTTCGCGGCAGTCGCGCCCGTCGCCGGCACGATCTTGGTGGACTGCGGCAACGCCACACCCACGTCGGTGCTGCAGATCCACGGCGCCGCCGACAAGAACGTGCCCTACGGCGGCGGGCCCGGGAGTGCGGTCACCGTGGCCGGTGAGCCTCGAGTGAATGGGCCGTCAGTGCCCGCCGACAACGCGACGTGGCGCACCATCGATCAGTGTGGCCCGCCAGTGGTTGGTACGACAGGCGACGTCTCTACATCGACCGCGACCTGTCCTGACGGTCGCAACGTCGAGCTGATCACCATCGCCGGAGCGGGACACCAGTGGCCAGGAGCCGAGCCGAACCCCGTGGCGCAACGGCTGCTCGGCACCGATCCGCCGTCGACGGCGATCGATGCGACGCAGGTCATCTGGGACTTCTTCGACGCGCACACGAAGTAGCGGTCCGCGGCCGGGGTTGACGCCCAAGATGGAGGCCATGGCCCGCTTCCGCATCGTGCCCGACAAGTCGGCAGTCGTGATCCAAGCGAGCTCCAGCCTCCACCCCATCCACACCCGGACCACGGGGTTGGTCGGGTTTCTCGAGGTCGACGTCCGCGACGGCGTCATCGACACCGCCGCGGATCCGAGAGGTGAGCTGTCTCTGCGCGTCGATCGCCTCTCGTCAGGCAACCGCCTCGAGGACAGCGAGCTGCAGCGCCGCATCGACGCCCGTCGCCATCCCACGATCGACGGGCGATTGGTTCACATGTCGAAGGCGAGCGGCGACGGTCGCTATCGAGTCGCGGGCGACGTCGCGTTCCATGGCGTGACGCGCCGCTGCGAAGACGAGCTCGTGATCACGCCGATCGACGACCGCACGCTCCGCGTCGAGGGCGAGTCGTCGTTCGACATCCGCGACTTCGGGATGGATCCGCCGCGCATCTTCATGCTGCGCGTCCATCCCGACGTCAAGGTCCGCATCGAAGTCATCGCCGAGAAGGAGGACTAGCGATTGTCTCCGGCTGAGCCTTCTTCGGCCTGGATCGCCTCGAGCGCGCTCTTCACGGTCGGGATAGAAGTGGTCACGGTCGAGCGTCTTGAACAGCCCGTACCGGAATGTGAGGTCTTGCAATCGGTCGCGCATCTCTACGAACGCAACGTGGACGCCCTTGTCGTTGAGCTCGTCGTCGAGCTGCTCGAGCATCTCGGCGCCTGTGACGTCGATGTCGGTGATCGCCTCGCACTGGAGCACGACCCACCTCGGTCTGCGCTCTCGCACGAGGTGGCGGATCTGCCGGCGGAACGCTCCGGCGTTCGCGAAGAAGAGCGGCGCCTCCCACCGGTAGATCACGATGCCCTCGAGCTCCTCGGCCTCGGCGTGCTGCTCGACGCTGTGCCATCCGGCGAGGTCCGGAACTCGCCCGAGCACCGCGCCGTGCGGCCACCAGCTGTGGTGGAACACGAGCAGCACCGACAGGACGATCGCGATCACGATGCCGGGGAGCACGCCGAACACGATCACCCCGGCGCTGGTCGCCAGAGAGAGCACGACGGCGCTCGGACGCACCCGCGCGTACTTCCGGAGAAGCGGAGACGTCCATCAGCGAGAGCGCCGCCGCGATGACCACCGCGGCGAGTGCCGACTGCGGGAGGTCCGCGAGGAGCGAGTTGAAGAACAGCAGCATCAACACGACGACGCCGGCGCCGACGACGCCCGTGAGCTGGCTCTTGGCGCCCGACTGCTCGGCGACGGCGGTGCGTGACCCGCTGGTCGACACCGCGAAGCCCTGTACGAACCCAGCCGCGATGTTGGCCGCGCCGATGCCGATCATCTCCTGGTTCGGTTCGACTTCGTCGCCGCGGCGAGCCGCAAAGCTCGACGCGGTCGCCATCGTGTCGGTGAGCGACACGAGCGTGATGCCGATCGCGGCAACGAACAACGGGCCGACGTCGTGCACCGTGGTGAATGGGAACGTGGGCGTCGGGAAGCCCTTCGGAAGCGAGCCGACGGTCGACACTCCCTTGCTGGCGAGGTCGAGCACCGCCGAGATCGGCGGTGGCGCCGGCGACGGCGACCAAGCACCGCCGGCACCTTCCGGGTGATCCGCGGCAGCACGAGGAGCACGACGAGCACAGCGATGCCGACCGCGAGCGCCTTCCCGACCGTCTGATCGAGGTTGCTGAAGAACTCCTTCAGCTCTTCGAAGAACGTGTCGGCGTCGGTCGAGAACCCGAAGAGCTTCGGCAGCTGGCCGACGATGATCGTGATCGCCAGCCCGTTCATGTAGCCGACCTGCACCTCGCTCGACAGCAGGTCGGCGACGAAGCCGAGCCGCGCGAGCCCGGCGACGATCTCGATGACCCCGACGAGGAGGGCGAGCATCCCGGCGAGCTCGATCGCCCTCGACGAGCTGGCGCCGACGATCAGCAGCGGCGCCAACGCGGCGAAGATCATCGGCGAGATCGATGAGTCGGGCCCGAGGACGAGCACGCGTGATGGACCGAAGATCGCGTATCCGACCAGGCATCCGATGGTCGTGTAGAGCCCGGTGACGGGCGGCAGCCCCGCGAGCTGCGCGTAGGCCATCCCTTGGGGCACGAGGATGGCGGCGAGCACCAGCCCTGCGACGAGGTCGGATCGCAGCCAATCGGCGTTCGTAGTGGCGCGCCACCCCGACACCCGGAACGAACCGCTCGACTCGCCGCCATATCCCCGTCGCCGGCATGGACCGCTCACCGTAGGCGGCCCGCTCGGGCCCCGCGTCTGGTATGACCGCGAGCCATGGGGGACGCCGACGCGGCCGCAGGGTCCTACAACCCGAAGCTCGCTCTGCTGCTCGCGATGGCGATGTTCGTCCTGGTGGTCGACACATCGCTGATGAACGTCTCGATCTCGGCAGTCGTGCAAGACCTCCACACGACGGTCAGCGGCGTTCAGTCCGCCATCGCCCTCGAGGCGCTCGTCTCCGCCGCCTTCATCCTCATCGGCAGCAAGATCGGCGACCTCTTCGGCCGCAAGAAGGCCTACGTGCTCGGCCTGCTCGGCTACATGACGGGCGCCGATCGCGATGATGCTGGCGCAGGGGCTCACCGCGATCATCATCTTCTGGGCGATCATCGGAGGGCTCGGCGCCTCACTGCTGCTGCCCTCGATGCAGTCGCTCATCCACGGGAACTTCGAAGGAGCGGCTCAGCGCAAGGTCTACGCGCTGGTCGGCGCGTCGGCGGCGATTGCGGCGGCGATCGGCCCGCTGGTCGGCGGCTTCATCACGACCTTACCTGTCGTGGCGGGTCGCGTTCGGGCTCGAAGCCGTCGTGATCCTCGTGGTGCTCTCAGGCATCAAGCTGGTGAAGGACGTCCCCTACACCGGTGAGCGAACGATCGATCCGATCGGCGCCGTGCTGTCGGTGCTCGGCATGGGCGGCATCGTGCTCGGGATCCTCGCGTGGCAGGAGGGAGCCGAGTCGGTCGCGATCCTCATCGTGCTCGGCGTGGCCGCGATGGTGACCTTCGCGATGTGGCTCGTGCGGCGCAAGCGCGCAGGGAAGGCCACGTTGATCGATCCTGGGCTCTTCAAGTCGAAGCTCTTCACGTCAGGGATCTCCGGGCAGATGCTGCAGCAGATCGCGCTCGGCGGGCTGATGATCGCGCTGCCGATCTACCTCCAGATGGTGCTCGAGTACAACGCGATGGAAGCGGGCCTCTCGCTCGCTCCGTTGTCGCTGAGCATGTTCGCCGTGGCGGTGCATCGCGGGAAAGAAGGCCGGGTCGCGGCGACCGAGCAGCATCATCCGCGCGGGGTTCGCCCTCGTGACCGTCGGTGTGGTGCTGCTGCTCCCGATCGTGCCCCGGGCGCACTCGGGATGGTGGCTGCTGGTGCCGCTGACGATCGCGGGTGCGGGCCTCGGTCTGCTCGTCTCGCAGCTGAACAACTACACGCTCTCTCCGATCACCGAGGAGCGGGTCAGCGAGGCGGCGGGCGTGAACTCGGCCGGCGGATCCTTCGGCCTCTCGTTCGGTCTTGGCGTTCGCCGGGGCGATCATGCTCGCCACGCTCTCGTTCTCGTTCACGCACATGGCCGAACAACAGCGCGGTGCTCCCGCCGGCCGACAAGCAGCAGGTCGCGACCGTGCTCGAGGACGACGCCGAGATCATGACCAACACGCAGCTGGAGGAGCTGCTCGTCGGCGAGCCTCCGGACGTGCAAGCCGAGATCATCCGGATCAACACCGACGCGCGGAACATCGCGCTGCAGGTGGCGCTCATCGTCCCGCTGCTCGCCGCGCTGCTCGGACTTGGCGGTCTCGATGCGGATGATCCGCCTCCCGGACCCGGAGCCGTCGGGCGCCGAGGGCATGGTGCTGGGAGGCTGAGGCGTGGGCAGCCTGCATCCGGACGGCACGTACGAGGTCGACGACCTCGACCGCAAGACGTTCGCAGAGGACGGCTTCGTGCACCTCTCGGGCGTGCTCACCGAGGCTGAGGTCGCGGACCTCGAGGTCGTCTACGACCGGTTCCTCCGGCGTGAGATCGAGGTGCCGGGCAAGGACTACTGCGACATGGCCGGCGACTACGGCCGCGAGCCCGAGGACTTCTCGATCGTCAACGTGATGCTGCCGCGTCGGTACTACCCGGCGTGGCAGGGCAACGTCTACGAGCTTCGCACCGCATCGATCGCGCAGCAGCTCTGCGGTGACGGCATGACGATCGACTACGACCAGCTGCTGGCGAAGCAGCCGTACAAGGACGACGCGATCTTCGCGTGGCACCAAGACATGGCTTATTGGCCCGACACGCCCGACCGACGCACGGCGACGTTCTGGCTCGCGGTCGACGACTCGACCGTGGAGAACGGGTGCATGCGCTTCGTGCCCGCGACGAACTACGAGGCGGCGCTGCGTCCGCACGTGCCGGTGTTCGGCGGGCGAGGAACGTCGCATGCGCTCGGCACCGACTTGCGCGACGGCGACGAGGTCGTCGTGAAGCCGATCGCGCGCGGCGACTGCACGGTGCACAACGAACGCGTGATGCACGGGTCCGGCGGCAACCTCACTGCGGGATACCGCCGTGCATACATCGTTGCCTACCGCTCACAAGACACCGTGCGCATCGAGCGCGAGCTCGGCTTCACGCACAGTCACAACGACGAGCACGAAGTCCTCGACGCGGTCGGAGTCCGCGGGCAGACGACGTAACACCAGCCATGCCTTGGGGTTATCTGATCACGGTCGCGCTCATCGCGCTGTGCACGGGCTGCGCGGTCGCTCCGTTGCGCCGTCCGCCCCGTCTCGGGCGCCTCATGTGGATGATCGCGATGGTGCCGAACGAGCTGCCGTTCGTCGTGTTCGCCTATCTGGCCGCGGCCACGCTCGTCGCGGCGCTGCAGCACGACCTCGGCACCTCGGTCGGGCTCATCGGGCTCGCACTCGCGATCCTCTCGACGGTCGCGCTCGTCGTCATCGTGTGGCGCGCGACACGGACCCGAGGCGTGGTCGCGTCGGCGATGCGCGACGGGCTCGGGATCGACGTCCCCCGCTCCCGGCTGGCGATGCTGCACATCCTCTTCGCGCCGTTCGTCGTCACTCGTCGCGAAGTCAAGCCGCTCCGCGGACATCCCGTATGCGAGAGGGCGCGAGCCGCGTGCTCGACGTCTACCTGCCACGCCGTCGAGACGTGACCGGACCCGTGCTCGTCTACTTCCACGGAGGTGGCTATCGCGGCGGCGCCAAGAACCGGGAGGCCCGGCCGCTCGTCTATCGGCTCGCCAGCCAAGGGTGGCTGTGCCTCAGCGCGAGCTACGCGCTTCGTCCCGCTCCGTTCGCGGAGTCGCTGGCCGATGCGCATGCCGCGGTCGCGTGGGCTCGAACCCGTGCCCGCGAGCTCGGGATCGACCCGGTGGAGGTCTTCGTCGCCGGCAGCTCGGCCGGCGGCCACCTCGCCTTGTCCGCCGCGATGACGGATCCGACGATCGCAGGGACGGTGTCGCTGTACGGCTACTACGGCACGGCCGAGGATGGCCAGCCGCTCACGTCACCGCTCGGATTGGCCGGCGCCGCCGCGCCGCCGCTCTTCGTCGCGCACGGCGACAACGACACCTACGTGCCGGTCGAGGCGGCGCGCGAGCTCGTCGCGCGGGCCCGAGAGGTGTCTGCGAACCCGGTCGTGTACGTCGAGCTGCCGGGCGCGCAGCACTCCTTCGATCTGTTCCGCTCGATTCGATTCGAGCGGTTGATCGACGGGATCGACGCGTTCACGGGCTGGGTACGAGCCGGGCACACGTCGGCGCGCTGACTCCGCTCAGGCGGACGCCGCCTGGATCGCGCGCCACACGCGCTCACCTGTGCACGGCATGTCGATGTGCCTCACGCCGAGATGGCTCACGGCGTCGACGACCGCGTTCTGGATGGCGGGCGTCGAGCCGATCGTGCCCGATTCGCCGATGCCTTTCGCCCCGAGCGGGTTGCGCGGGCTGTCGGTCTGGGTGTTCGACACCTCGAAGCTGCACAGCTCGGCCGCAGACGGCATCGCGTAGTCGGCGAGCGTCGACGTGAGCGGGTTGCCGTCTTCGTCGTACTGCATCCACTCGAACAGGGCTTGCGCCGCGCCTTGGGCGATGCCGCCGTGCTGCTGACCGTTGACCAACAGCGGGTTCAGGATCCGGCCGCAGTCGTCGACTGCGACGTGGCGGAGCATCGTGACCTCGCCGGTCTCGGTGTCGACCTCGACGACGGAGATGTGGGAACCGAACGGATAGGTCGAGTCGGTGCCGTCGAAGTCGAGCTCATGGCGAAGGGGAGCGGGCTCGAGGCCGCTCGGCAGACGCGAGGCATCACGTGAGGCCACCGCGAGATCGGCCCACGAGAGCGCGTTCGCAGGGACACCCGCGACGTGCACGCCACCATCGCCCGCGACGATGTCGTCGGGGGACGCCTCGAGCAGATGCGCCGCGATCTTCTGGGCCGCGGGCGAACACCTCGTTCGATGCGACGTGGATCGCGCTGCCCGCGGTCTGCAGTGAGCGAGAGCCCATCGTGCCCGCGCCGCGGGGCACGCGGTCGGTGTCGGAGTTGACGAGCGTGATCTTGTCCATCGGGATGCCGAGCACGTCGCTGGCGAGCATCGCGAACGCGGTCTGGTGGCCCTGGCCGTGCACGCTCGTGCCCGCGTAGACGCTGGCGGTGCCGTCGTCGTGGACCTCGACCGCGCCGAACTCGACGTGCAGCCCGACCGGGGCAGTGACCTCGACATAAGACGAGACACCGATGCCGAGCTGCTTCGAGTCGCCGCTGCTGCGACGACGCGCCTGCTCAGCGCGCAGCTCCGAGTAGCTCGACGCCTGCAGTGCCGCATCGAGCGCCTTCTCGTACTCGCCGCTGTCGTAGTTGGCGCCCGTGGGCGTGGTGAGGGGGAAGCTCGCGGGCTGGAGGAAGTTGACCCGCCGGATCTCGGCAGGGTCCATGCCGATCTCGTGCGCGGCCACGTCGAGCACACGCTCGATCAGCTGCGTGGCCTCTGGCCGGCCGGCTCCCCGGTAAGCGCCGATGGTCGTGTTGTTCGTCAACGCCATCACCGCGTTCGAACGGACCTTCGGGATGGCGTAGACGCCGACGGCCATCATCTGCGTGAGCATCGGGAGGATCGCCCCGATCGCGGGGTACGCGCCGGCGCAGGCAACGACCTTGATGTCGAGGCCGACGATCTTGCCGTCGGACCCGACGCCGAGCCGAGCCGTCATGATGTAGTCGCGGCCCTGGACGAGCGACACCATGTCTTCGGAGCGTGACGCGATCCACTTGACCGGACGACCGAGCTTCAGCGCGGCTGCCCCGGCAACGAGGTGCTCGACGTAGGTGGCCGCCTTCGGCCCGAAGCCGCCACCGACCCAGGGGCACACGACGCGGAGGTTCTCGGGTGCGAGGCCGAGCAACGGCGCGTACGCGCCGTGCGCAGAGTGCGGCGCCTGGTGGGAGACCCACAGCGTGAGGCCGTTCTCTTTGGGGACGGCGAGGATGCCGTTGGTCTCCATCGGAACGCCGGCGAGGCGTTGGCTCACCATCGTGACCTCGCCGACTGCAGCCGCGCCGGTGATCGGGTCGGAGTCGTCGCCTTCGGGGAACTGGGTGCCGAAGCAGATGTTCGAGCCGTGCTCCGGGAAGAGGAGGGGAGCGTCGGGCGCGAGCGCCTGAGCCGCGGTGAGCACGGAAGGCAGCGGGTCGTAGTCGACGACCACGGCCTCGGCCGCGTCGATGGCTTGCGCCCGAGTCTCGGCCACGACCGCGGCAACGATGTCGCCCACGAACCGCACCTTGTCGGCCGCGAACACGGGACGGTTCAGGGTGTCGGGCATCATCGCGAAGCCCTGCAGGCTCGGGATGCCGAGATCGTCGCCGCCGGCGTGGTACACGCCGACCACGCCCGGCATCGAGGTTGCCGCGCTCACGTCGACCGAGGTCACGTTCGCGTGCGCGATAGGTGATCGCACGAACACGACGTGAGCCATGTTCGGCTCGACGAGGTCGTCGACGTACTTGCCACTCCCCGTGAGCAGCGTCGGATCCTCGAGCCGCTGGACCGCGTTGCCGAGGATCGAACCCGATGCAGCCATGCGCAAACCCCCGTTGAGAAGACTCGGGGGCACGATACTCAGGTTGCGGCTAGCTGCCCGGCGGCCGGTAGCTGACCTTGCGCTTGAGTGCCGAGTCGACCTCCTCGACGGTCATCAGCTTGACCGTCTTGATCCCGACGGTGCTGCCTGTGCTCACCGCGAACGACACCGCGGCCGCTGCCTCGTCGTCGGGGAGGTCGCAGATCACGAATGCGTCGACGTCCCCGAACGCGAAGTGGAACGAATCCAGCGCGCCGCCCACGCTGGCGCACATCTCGCTCACCACCTTCACCCGGCTGGCCGCTCCGGCCTTCTGCAGGCCCTTCGCGGCCTCAGCGCTGTAGGACGCTTCGAACATGTACTTCGGCATCGGCTGTGCCTCCTCTGCCGCCATGAGTGAGCGCGGCAGTGGCGAGCCTCTCACAGCGCAGCCCGGACCGTCTCGGCGGTCAGACGGGCGCGCCGGCCACCGCGACGATGAGGCCGACGACAGCGGCTCCCAGGATCGTGACGACCGCTCCCCGACGCCACACGAGCAGGGTGCCGAGCGCGGCCACCAGGATCGGAACCTGCCACCAGTGCCCGAGGGCGAGCGCGAGGGGGATCGTCGACCCCGCGATCGCGCCGATCGCCGCAGGCCCGGCGCCGGTGAGGAATGCCTGCACCGAGCGGTTGGCGCGGAGCTGAGAGAAGCGAGGGCCTCCGATCAGGACGAAGAGGAATGAAGGAGCGAACGCGATGGCCGCGGCGAGCAACCCTCCGCCCACTCCCGCCGCGGCGTAGCCGACGGTCGCCACGGTCAACACGACGGGACCGGGCGTCACCTGCCCGAGAGCAACCGCGTTCAGGAACTGCGCGTCGGTCATCCAGTGATACGCGTGCACCGCGTCGTGCTGCATCAGCGGGATGATCACGAACCCGCCGCCGTATGAGAGCGCGCCGACCTTGAACGCGACCCACGCGAGCGCAGCGAGCCCGCCCGCGGCGGCAGCGGGAGCGGCAGCACGCGCGACCAGCGCGGGCCGCACGTCCCCCAGCTTGGTGCCTCGGCGAACCGTGACTTCGATCAAGCCGCAGGCGAGGAGAGCGAGCACCAGGAATGGTCCGACGGTCGCGGCGACGACGCCACCAACGAGCGCATAGAGGACCCACCGCGCGCGCTCGGCCCGACGACTGCCGATGCGGGCCCAGCTCGACGGGACGAGCGTCCGCGCGGCGTGGAGCGCGACCGCTGGGACCGCGGCACCGGCTCCGGCCGCGGCACCGAGCACCGCGATCGGTGGGCTCGCGGCGAGGAACACCGCCGAAAGCACCGAGGATGAGCACGAGCCCAGGCACGATGAAGCCGAGCCCTCCGACCAGTGCGCCCGCCGGACCCCCGACTCGCCACGCCGAGAAGATCGCGAGCTGCGTCGACGCCGGGCCCGGCAGCAGGTTCGTCGTCGCGATGCCATCTTCGAACTCGTCACTGTCGAGCCACTGGTGCTCGTCGACGCACATGCGGCGGAGCAGCGCGATGTGCGTCGGGGGTCCGCCGAAGCCGATGCAACCCAGCCTGGTCCAGCTCTTCGCGATGGTGCCGAGCGAGACGCGCTCGGTCATGCATCGTCCGCGTGGATGGTCACGAGGCCGCGCGTTCCGTCCACCGTGATCCGCGTGCCGTCGGGGATCGTGGCTGACGCGCCGGTCGCGCTGACGACCGCGGGGATGCCGAGCTCGCGCGAGACGATCGCCGCGTGGCTCTGCTGCGCACCGACGTCGACGACCACACCGGCGGCGGCAAGGAAGAGCGGCGTCCATGCCGGGTCAGTGATCGGCGCGACGAGGATGTCGCCCGGACTCAGGTCGCCGGGTTCGTCGGGACGTCGGACGATGCGCGCCGTGCCGGTGGCGATGCCCGAGCACACGCCCATGCCGATGATCGTGCGGGCCCTCGGGTCCGGTTGCTCCCCTTCATCGCGCAACGCCCAGGTGTCGGGTGCTGGCAGTGGGCTCTCGAACCAGAACGGGGGAATGCGCCGTTGCAGCTGGTCGCGTCGGTCACGCCGTTCGGCGATGACGTCGTCGCTCGGCCCAGCGCCTCCCATGACGGCGGGCACCTCATCGAAGGTCAAGAGGAAGAAGTCGTCGTGGCCCAAGCGCGATCGATGAGCCAGCTCGGCGAGTGCGCGTCTCGTCGGGTACAGCGCACGCACGAACGCAGCCTTCGTCGCTTCTCGTTGCGGCGCGTGCGCCGTGGTCGCTCGCAGGGTGATGTCGAACAGGGGACGGCGCCATCTCGGGAGCCGGCTGCGGATCTCGGGTACCAGTGAGCCTCGCGCTCGACGGCGAGGCGCCGGCTCACGACGACAGGGTCTCGGTCTTCGGGAGCGTGCCGCAGGCGGTCGATCATGGCGAGCGCGATCGAGGGATCGCTGCCCCAGGTCGGGGAAGCGAGCTCCCACTCGTCGGGCCCACGCGCTCCGTGGCGCGCCGAGAACGCGTCGAGCGCGGTGACGAATGAATCGGTGCCGGTGCTCGCGCGCAGGCGCGCGTCGAGGTCGTCGAGGCCGTCGTCGAACAGCGCGGTCAGCGTGGCGCTTCCCGCGACGAGGCGTCCCAGCCGCCAAGCGTCTCGTGGGGGCTCCGCGGACTCGATCGTGCCGAGGCCCGCAGTCAGCCGGTTCTCGAGTCCCGCGTCGCCAAGGGAGGCGACGGTTCGTTCGAGCATGGACCGACTGATGCCGGCAGCGCTGCTCGTCGACAGCAAGTGGTGCATCATCCGCTCGGTCCATGGCGGCATCGACCGAGCGACAGCCATCAGCTCGTCGTTCGAGGCTGACGCGATGTCTGGTTGGCTCTGCGCGTACTGCGCGACGTCGGCTTGGTCGGTGCGGAGGCACGAGTCGTCGGGCCGTCGCATCGAACCAGTGATCCGCGTCAGGGTCCTCACTGCCGCGCGAGGGTCGCGCTCGCCTTTGCCTCGCCGGTGTGGCGGCGCGTCGCTCAGACCGAACATCTGAGTGTCGACCAGCTCGACTGTGAGACCCGGCGATCTTGCGACTGCGCTGCGAGCCGCGGTCACGTTGCCGTACAGATATCCGCCGAACACGCCGGTGAGCCATGCCGCGTCGGGGCGAAAGCCCGCCACTTGCTTTCTCGGTGAGCAGGCCCCACTCCACTGCGGCGGCCGCTTGCCCACGATCCATGGCGCCGCGGTAGAGCGAGGCACTGAGTGGCGTCACGACGTTCGGGAACACCTCACCGACGTTGCCTCGGCACCACAGAGTTCCGGAGTCGTCGGCCGCGTGGTCGCCAACGGTCCATCGTCCGTCGTCGTAGGGCGCTTGATTCATCCGATTGCTTCGCGCCGCAACACCTCGGCACTCGGCCGGACGTTCCGGTCAGCGTCGATGATCCCGAACGAGACGTCGTAGCCGTGCAGCCACTCGTAGTTGTCGATCGCGGTCCAGTGGAAGAAGCCGCGGACGTCGATGCCCCGCTGGAGTGCGTCGTTCGTGACCTCGAGCCCGCGTTGGATGTACGCGGCGCGCTGCTCGTCGTCGTCGGTGCCGATGCCGTACTCGGCGACGAGAAGGGGTGTGCCCGGAGCCTCCTGATGGAGGCGATCGAGCACGAGCGCGAGCCCGTCGGCCCAGATCCCGTAGCCGAGCGGCGACACCGGCGCATCGGGAGGATGCACGGCGAGGCGGCCGTTCCGCACTCCCATCGCCGAGTAGTACGAGAAGCCGATGAGGTCGAACGCGCCCGCGAGATCGGGTCGCTCGATCGGGTCGCGGTGGCGGATGCGGAGCACACCGTCTCGATGCAGGCCGAGGCCCGGCGTCCAGAGCAGCTCGTGCATCGCGGCGGCGTAGCCGCGCGTCTCGGCGAGGTCGTCCTGCTGGACGATCGCGGACAGCCCGAAGATCGACGAGACCGGGCGCCCGGTCTGGCGCAGGCGCACCGCGGCCTCCGCGGTCGCGAGCTGGATCGCTTCGTCGACGATCGCGACCTGCGCACGGTCGTTGGTGCCCGGAGGCCACCCGCCTCCGCCGTAGGCCGCACGCGCGTAGTAGTTGGTCTCGTTGACGGGCTGCCAACCGCCAGCGAGGTCGCCGAACGTCTCGGCCATGAACTCGACGTGCCGCGTCCACGCGCCGGTGCGGCCGCTCGGGTCGAGGAAGCCGCCCTCCGCAGCGAACCAGCGGGGGAGTGTGAAGTGGTGCAGGCACACCCACGGCGTGACGCCGGCGTCGCGCGCCGCCGTGAGGACAGCGCGGTAGTGCTCGACGGCCGCGGGGTCGTGGACGCCCGGCTCGGGTTCGATCCGCGCCCACTCGATCGAGAGCCGATGATGCGTGAGGCCGAGCGAGGCGAGCAGCACGAAGTCTTCGGCGTGGCGGGCCGCGAACCCGTTGCCTTCCCCGGAGATCGGTGCGTGGCCGGCACGCTCCCAGTCCCACCAGTCCGACGCGGGCGCCGCGCCCTCGCACTGCGTCGACGACGCCGCGGTGCCCCACATGAACTCCGCTGGCCAGCGCATCACGTGCTCAGGAACGAGTCGATCTCGGACAGGAGCTGCGTCCAGGCGGGCTCGTCCTCCCGGAGCAGGTGGTTGCGGCTCGACAGTGGCACGAGCCGTGCGCCGGGAATGAGGGACGCGAACAGCCGTCCCTGCTCCCACGGGATGGACATGTCGTCGCGTGCGTGCAGCACGAGGGTCGGCGCCTGCACCTCGCGGGCGCGTCTCGCGCACATCGATGTCGGCCCACGACTTCGAGCAGTCGCGCCGCGTTCGTCGGCGACGTCGTGCGGCGCAGCAGCTCCGCGAACGCGTCCCACAACTCGACCGAGCCGTCGGGGATGAACCGCGCGGCGAAGAACCGCCGAAAGCCGGGGTCGTCCTTCCCCCAACCGAGGCGGACCATCTCGATCTGCATGTTGGCCTCGCGGATCTCTTCGTCGGTCTGCGCCCTCGCCAGCCGCCCCTCGCAGTACGCGCCGACCAGGATGAGATGGCTGACCCGCTCCGGGTGCCGCAGCCGCGTAGGTGACTGCGATCGCACCGCCCTGGGAGAGGCCGAGGATCGGGAAGCGCTCGAGCCCGAGCTCGTCGACGACGGTCTCCAGGTCGCGCACCATCGCTTCGAACGAGAAGTCATCGACGTCGTGATCTGATAAGCCGTTGCCGCGCTCGTCGTAGCGGACCAACGTGCGGTTGCGGGCGAGGCCGACGAGCCAGTGCCTCCACACCGGGCTCTGCCAGTCGTAGTCGAGATGCGTGATCCAATGCGCAGCCCGCACCAGTGGCGGCCCACTTCCGATCGTCGCGAACGCGAGCCGTGTGCCGTCGTCGGCAGTGCAGAAGTGGATGTCCTGGTGGAGCTCTTCGGGCACCTCGAGCACCGGTCGCTCGACGGCGTCGGGCACCTCCTCGACCGGAGCGATGAACCGATAGCCGCGTCCGTGGATCGTCTGGACGACCTTCTGGTCTTTGCCGGTGTCGCCGACGGCTTGGCGGCACTGCTTTATGCGCGTCGTCAGCGCCGACTCGGTCACGAACTGATGGCCCCACACCTGGTCGAGCAGCTCGTTCTTCGACACCACGCGGTCACGGTTCTGCACGAGGTGCGCGAGGACGTCGAAGACCTGCGGCTCGACGTGCTCGGGCTCGTCGTTGCGGTACAGCGTGTAGCGAGTGGTGTCGAGCACCGTGTCGCCGAACACGTACCGCATCGGGGCATTGTTGTCGGTGTCGCGACCGGTGGCATCCTGAGCGGGTGGCCGATGCTCCGACTCCCACCTCGGGCTGGACCGACCCGGCGCAGGTCGAGTGGTACGTGGGTCGCGTCGGCAAGCTCGAAGCGCGCCGAGCCGGGGAGCAGATGGTTGCCGACCTCCTGCCCGCATCGCCCACGGCGGGTGCTCGATCTCGGCTGTGGCGACGGCCGGTTGACCGCGGTGGTGCTCGAGGCTCGGCCGTCTGTCGAGGAGGTCGTCGCGGTCGACCGCTCGGCGCCGATGCTCGATCTGGCGCGTGCGCGCTTCGCCGGCGATGACCGGGTCGCTGTGCGATGCCGGCGACATGGAGGAGTCGATCGCTCCGCTCGGGCGGTTCGACCTGGTCGTCTCGGGCTTCGCGATCCACCATCTCGAAGATCCGCGGAAGCGGGCGCTGTTCGCGAGAGGTCGCCGACGCGCTCAACGCCCACGGCGTGTTCGTGAACCTCGAGGTGGTCGCCTCCGCAACCCCCGAGCGACACGACGACTTCATCGCCGCGATCGGCCGCACCGCGGACGATCCCGAAGATCGCCTCGCCTCCGTCGACGCCCAGCTGGCATGGATGCGCGAAGCAGGCATGACGAACGTCGACTGCCTGTGGCGGTGGCGCGGGTTCGCGGTCCTCGCGGGTGAGGCCCCGATGCGTTAGGCGAAGTCGAAGCCGGCGTAGCCGTCGTCCGCGACGGCTCGGCATCGCTCTTGGAACTTCGGGAAGCCGCCGGTGTACAGCAGCACCCTGCGGCCCCGGCCCGCGTAGCTCCGCGACCGAGTGCCGGTGAACCACGAGTCGACCTTCGAGAACAACATCCGCTCGGCCGCGTCGACGACCTCGTCGGTCCACTCCTCCTGCGCCGCGGTGGTGGGGACGACGCGTGTCTTGCCCGCCCGGGTCATGTCGTCGAGGAGCGCCGCGAGCCAATCGACGTTGTGCTCGATGCAGCGAGGCATGTTGCAGAAGCTGGCCGCGCTGTGCGGGCCGACGAGCATGAAGAGGTTGGGGAAGCCTGCGACGCCGAGCCCGAGATACGTCTTCGGGCCGGCCTCCCACGCATCGCGGAGCCGCGTGCCGTCATCGCCGACGACCTCGATCCTGTCGTACGAGCCGGTCACCGCATCGAAGCCCGTCGCGAGGATGAGCACGTCGCACTCGTGGTGCGCGTCGGTCGTTGAGATGCCCGATTCGGTGATCTCGACGATCGGCGTCTCTCTCAGGTCGACGAGCTCGACGTTCGGCTGGTTGAACACCTCGTAGTAGCCCGACTCGAGCGGCACGCGCCGCGTGCCGAAGCCGTGATCGACGGGGATCAGCTTCTCCGCCAAGGCCGGGTCGTGCACGCGCTCGCGGATCTTGGTCGCGACGAACTCGCTCAACGTCGCGTTGGCGACCGGGTCGACGAGCACGTCGCGGAAGTTGCCCATCCAGATGCCGAACCCCCGCTGGGCATAGAGCTCCTCGTAGAACGCGAGCCGCTCCTCATCTGACACCTCGAGGGCCTTGCGCCGGTCAGCGTCGTGGATGAAGCCGCCATAGGTGTTGCGACACCGATCGAAGATGTCCTCGTACCGCTCACGGATCGACGCCTGCTCGTCAGCATCGATCGGGCCGTTGCGGAGCGGCGCGCACCAGTTCGGTGTTCGCTGGAACACGGAGAGGTGTCCGACCGTCTTCGCGACCTCGGTGATGAGCTGCACCGCTGTCGCGCCGGTGCCGATCACGGCGACACGGCGATCCGAGAAGTCGACGGGTTCGTGCGGCCACGTGGCGGTGTGGAACAGCTGTCCTTGAAAGCGCTCGATGCCCGGGATGTCGGGCATCGCGGGAGTCGACAGCACCCCGACCGCCAAGATGACGAAGCGCGCGCTGACCGACTCACCGGGGTCGAGGTCGACGGTCCAGGTCCGCGACTGCTCGTGCCACGTCAGCGCGGTCACCCGCGTGTCGAAGGTGATGTCGCGCCGGAGGTCGAATCGGTCGGCGACGTGCTGGAGGTAGCGCAGCGTCTCCGGCTGGGCCGAGAAGTGCTCGCTCCAGTCCCACTCGTCGAGCAGCTCCGGCGAGAACGAGTACCCGTACGAGTAGCTCTCGGAGTCGAACCGGGCTCCGGGATAGCGGTTCCAGTACCAGGTGCCGCCGACGTCACCGCCAGCTTCGAACGCGTGCGCCGACATCCCGAGCTCGCGCAGACGGTGCAGCTGATAGAGGCCGGACACCCCGGCGCCCACCACGACCGCGTCGAACGTCACCGGTCGTAGTGTCGACGCGATGAGTGGATTCGACAAATCCCGACTCGCACGACTGCACGATGTGATGGTTCGCCACGTCGAGCGAGACAACGCCGGGGGCGTCGCCTGGCTCGCGGCGAGAGACGGTGACGTCGAGGTCGGTGTTGCGGGAACGCTGACGCGCGAGGAGGGAACGGCAGTCGAGCCTGACTCGCTCTTCCGCATCGCGTCGATGACCAAGCCGATCGTCGCCGTCGCCGCGATGATCCTGGTGGAGGAGTGCCGACTTCGACTCGACGACCCGATCGACGACCTGTTGCCTGAGATGGCAAACCGGCGCGTGCTCGTCGACGGGCGCGGCGGCCTCGATGGCGAGACCGTCCCGGCGACGCGACCAATCACGGTCGACGATGTGCTCACGTTTCGTCTCGGTCTCGGCATGGACTTCTCGGCGCCGTGGCCGTGGCCCGTCATGGACGCGATGGATGCGCTCGACCTCGGCAGTGGGCCGCCGCACCCGCAGGTGCCGCCCGATCCCGACGAGTGGATCCGTCGGCTCTCGTCGTTGCCGCTCATGTATCACCCGGGTGAGAGGTGGCTCTACAACACCGGATCGGATGTGCTGGGCGTGCTCGTGAGGCGCGGGTCAGGGCAACCACTCGAGGTCTTTCTTCGCGAGCGGGTGTTCGAGCCGCTCGGCATGGTCGACACGGCGTTCTACGCGGAGCAGCCCGACCGGCTCGGCGCGTGCTACGCGGTCGATCCGGTCGACGGTCACCGAACGGTGTACGACGCGTCAGACGGTGAGTGGACGAAGCCGCCCGCCTTCCCGTCCGCGGCGGGGGGTCTGGTGTCGACGGTCGACGACGTGCATGCGTTCGGACGCATGCTGCTCGCCGAAGGGCGCCTGTCCGACGGCTCGCGGCTCGTCTCTTCCGCGGCGGTCAACGCGATGACGACCGACCACATCGGCGTCCTCAGCGGCGCACCGGGGCCCTCGCCGGACGGCTCGCTCGGATGGGGCTTCGGCGTCGGCGTGCAGGTTCGTCGTAGGGGCCTGGCCCGCGAAGTCGGCAGCTACGGGTGGGACGGCGGGCTCGGCTCGTCGTGGGCGAACGATCCTCGCGCACGCGTCGTCGGCACGATCCTCACGACCGACATGTTCACCGGGCCGTTCCCACCGCCCGCAGTGATCCGCGACTTCTGGACCTGCGTCTACGCATCCCTCGACGACTGACGCGCTCACCCCAACCCCGCCGGGATTGATGATTGAACGGCGCATATGTACGCCAACTCATCAATCCCGATGGCTACGAGCGAGTGTCGGCGGCGTAGACCACGCCGATCTGCGCGCGGATCTCGTCCATGGTGTGTGCGATCTCGATCGTCTCGTCGAGTGGAGCGACTGGGCTCTCGCGCTCGCCAGCTGCGAGGCACCTGTGCACTTCGATCGCCTGGAAGCGCAGGCCCTCGCCCTCGTAATCGGCTTCGACCCAATCGACGGAGTTGCCCGAGCCCACGCCGACCCGGGTCGGGCGGTGCATCCATGCGGGGAGCTCGATCCAGCCGTCTGTGCCGGAGATGCGCGCGGTGTTCGACAGCGGGACGCGCGTCGCGGCCTTGATCACGCCGAGCCGACCTCCCGCGTGGTGGAGGACCGCGGCGACCTGCTCGTCCGCGCCGGTCTCGCCGACGTGGCCCTCCGCAACGACGTGGTCGGGCGTGCCGAGCACCATCGAGCAGAGCTGCAACGGGTAGATCCCGAGATCGAGCAACGCGCCGCCACCCTGAGCGAGATCGAACAACCGGTGCTCGGGCATCAAAGGCACACGGAAGCCGAAGTCGGCCTCGACGACCATCGGCTCGCCGACGCGCTCTTCGCCCAGTAGCTCCGCGAGCACTCGGTACGACGGAAGGAAGCGACTCCACAGCGCCTCCATCGCGAAGACGCCCCGAGCGCGCGGCAGCATCGGCCATGCGTGTCGCCTGCGTCGCGTTCAACGCGAACGGCTTCTCGCAGAGCACGTGCTTGCCGCCCTCGATCGCGCGGAGCACGACGGCCTCGTGCTGAGCGTGCGGCGTGGCGACGTACACGACATCGACACCAGGGTCTTCCATGAGCTCGTCGTATGAGCCGTATCGGTTCGGGATGCCGAAGCGGTCGCCGAACTCGTCGGCGCGCTCCTTCGCTCGCGAGCCGACGGCTACGAGCTCGGCGTCGTCGACGAGGGCCAATCCTTCGGCGAATTGTGCAGCGATGTGTCCCGGCGCGGCGATGCCCCAACGAACAGTCATGCGCGGGACGGTAATCGTCCCGGTCTGCGATCCGCCGTGTCACGTCGGTCGATGTCCCACTCGCGGAGCTCAGTCGCAGGTCGAAGCGATGACCGCGGCGAGGATGTGCTTGCACGGTCCTCGGTCGTCGCCGTGCTTTCCCCACCACGGGCAGGTGCATCGCCAGGTGCCGTCGACGAGGCGCACCCGATACTCGTTTGAACCGCTCGTGACCGCCGCGGCGCACCCGTCGTCAGTCAGCACGACTGCCTCTGAGGCGACGAGCTCGCGAGCCTTGGCGAGCCGTCCATCAGGTCTGTCGAGGGTGCGGCGGCTGAACGGCAGCTCGCGCGGGAACCACTCGGCGCGCCGCACGTCGTACCCGAGACGTCCCGCGGCCGCGGCTTCCACCTTCGCGTCAACCCCGTTCGAGGATGCGTAGAGCAGGCCACCCTCCCCCGAGAACCCCCGAGAGGGTTCGGGGCTGAGCGCGAGCGCGAGGTGGCCACCTTCGACGTCGACCGACCACACGGAGCACGAGCCCCCGCCCTGGCTCGCCGGCCCTGCGTGACGGCCGAACGCGGTCACCGCGCGGATGAACGGTGCCATCTCGCGCAGGACTCGGAGGCGTTCGATCCCTCCGACGGCGAGCGCTCCCCGCGCATGCCGTGTCGAGAGCCTCGCTCCCGTGCCGGACGGCACGACCCAGCGCACGCCGCGGCTTCCGCCCCTCGGGAGCTGTTCGAGGAACTGACGCAAGGCTGTGTTCGAGAGCTCGAGCGTGGGTTCCAGGGTGGACGTGGCGACCGCGACTTCGGCGAAGCCTCGGACCCAACGCTCAGGGAGCGGCACGCGCTTCTCGACGACCCGTCCGTCGAGCGTGCTCACGGCGAGCTCCTCGTGGCCTACGCGCAAGTGCAAGGGATCGCGGGGCCCGATCCGCGCGAGCGCGGCCCGGAGACGCGGGTTGACGTCGACGTTCGTCGTGCCGTGCGAGTGCACGGTGCCGTCGAGCGCGGCCGCGTCCATGTCGAACCTCGCGTAGACACCGCAGCATCGCGAGAACGACTCGAAACGGAGCGCCGTCGTTCGAGGTGGTGACGACGGGGTCGGCGGCCTCGATCGCCGCGGCGACCATGTTGGGCGGGGTCCAGAACCGCGCGCCGGCGACGTTGGCGACGAGAAGCAAAGCGCGTGCCGCGGTCTGCGGCGCGCGGAGGAAGCCTTCGGCGAGCCATGGGTTCGGTCCGCAGCCACCAGATGTGGCGAGGTCGAGATCGAGCCGCCCACCGTCGTCGCGCAGTGCGCTCGCGTCCACGTATCGGTAGACCAGCTCATCCGTGGTCGTTGTCATCCGGCCTCCAACGCGAGCACGCGTGCCGCGGCCTTGGCGGTCTTGCTCGTGCCCGCGATCCGAGAGAGCGATGCCCGGGCGGCGTCGTCGGTCAGCGCCGCGCCGCTGTCGAGCGCCAGCGTCTCGAAGAGCTCGAGCAGGCCCAGCAGATCCTGCGGCTTGGGAGGGTCGGTGATCGTGAAGGCCTGCTCCAGCACTTGCTCGACCGCGGCCCGATGGTCGCAGGCCGCGCCGGCGACGTCGGCGAGGGAACGAACCCAACGCGAGGGTGTGACGAGACCGCTGCTCGCGAGCCGACCGACTTGCACGCCGAGCCCGCGGGGATCGAGCCGACCGTCATCGATCGCGGCGATCGTGACGTCGACGGCCACCGTCCGCACCGCAGCGCGCTGGTCGTTCAGCGCGAGTGCGAGCAAGAGGTTGGCGTCGTCGCCCAGAAGCACTTCTCGGTCGAGCAAGCGCTCCAGGAACGCGGGATCGCCGTGCGCCACGTCGCGGAATTCGTTGGTGGGACCGATCGTGGACGCGCCGAGGCGTGCCCAGCTCGCCGGCAGGCCCGGGATGAGAGAGCCCATCCACGCCACGCCGGCAGGGTCCGACGCGAAGCGTCGCCAACGCGCTGGGCCGAGCGTGACCGGTGACGGCCAGGAGGGCGGGGTGATGGTGCCCATGCCCTCGACGCGCAGCTCGCGGAACGTGTAGCCACGCGTGGTGGTGCGGGTGGCGCAGCTCCACGAGGAGGCTCGCGTCGCGTCCCGCTCGCATAGCTCGGCCCACTGCTCGAACCACTGGGCGACGGCATCGTCCGCCGGCAGCATTCGGCGCGCCTCCCGCAGACGGTCTCGGTCGGGACGGAGCCGGAGCAGCGCCGCCGTGAGCTCTGCCGGACCGGCTGCGTCGCCCGCGGCTCGGAGCCGTTCGGCGAGCACCGCGGGATCGATCACCCCGTTCCGATGCGTCGGTGCAGCGACGGGCACGAACGACTCTCCGCGGCGGACGCGTTCGGTCGCCTCCTCGACGCGGTCGCACAGCAGGTCTTCGAGCGCGTGCGTGCCCGATCGGCGATGTGGCTCAGTTGCAGTGTCGTCCGGCGTCACCCACGCCATCACGAGCCGTGCGAGCAGCTGCTGCGTCGGACTGGCCGTGCGCCACACCGCCGCGGCGCGTCGAGCCAATGTGATCGCGCCGCGGTGACCGGCAACGGCGGCATGCCCCGCCGCGGCGATCGCGGTGATGACCGCCTCGAGCTCGTCGGGAGTGCCCGGGGCCTCGATCGAAGTCGCGGTGAGCTCGAGCAGGTCGTCGAGGTCGCGCACCGGTCGCAGCTCGCCCGGCTCCCGGCGCGTCGGTCGGGAAAGGAATGCTGACTGTGTGGGTCGCGACTCAGAGGCCCCAGCGCCGTCGCTGAGCCACGTCGCGAGATCCGATCGCACCGACGGATGACATCCGGGCGCAGTGGCGCGCACCGAGGCGGCCAACGCATCCGGCGGGTCCGGGAACCACGACCTGAGCTGCGCCGCGGCCGACTTCTGCACGTCCGGAGCGCTGTGGCCGAGCGCCGCCACGATGACCGAGGCGGCGTCGAGTCGTAGTGCAGGCTCGGCCTCGCCGGCGCGGGAGAGCAGGGCCAAGGCTTGGATGGCTGCGCCCTTGCTGGGTGCCAGCAGGGCAGGACCGATCTGCGAGACGACCTCAGCCGGGTCGAGCCCTCCCGCCTTCTGGATCTGCGCGAGCGCCTTGAGCGCCATCGAGGCAGTCGGTCCGATCGGGCTCGCGGCGAGCGAGAGGTAGGTCGACGCCCGCGCCGCGCGCTCGGCCGGGGTCGGTCGCATGCGCCTCGTGGAACGCGGAGAACCACTGCGCCCGAAACTGCGCGAACCCGCGTTGCAACGCGTCGAGGCTCGCGTCGAGCAGCCGCTCGCGGTCGAGTGACCCGTCGTTGCCGAGCTCGACGAGCGCTGCCCGCCAGCGGTTCTCCTCGCTGCTGTACTTGTCGTACGCGGCGAGGCTGTTCTCTCCGCCGCCCTCGACTTCGAATATGCGCCACACGTCCTCGACGAGCAGGTCGGGGTTTCGTCGCAGCACCGCCATCACGCTCACCCGCCTCCACCCGTCCGGTCCTGAGGACAGGTCGAAGCTTTGGGGGTGCGACACGAGGGCGAGGGTGTAGGCGTCCGAGTCGGGCTTGTGAGCCGCGCCGGTGGCGATGAGGTTGCGGCCGATGCGCACGACCCGGGCGTCGAGGTTCTCGAAGCCCTTGTCGACCCACGCATCCCGGAACGCCTCGTCGCGCGCTGCGACGAGTCGGCGCGTCAGCTCGTGATCGCGGGGCACCAGCCATGCCGCCCGCATGGGGCGGAGCTCGGCGATGGACGCGAAGGTGGTGAACGCGATGGCTGCGGCGTCCATCTGGTCGGAGGTGTGACCGCCCACGAGCCACGGACCCTCTTTGAGGACCTGTTTGCACGTCGCCACGAGAGCGGCGCGATCCGTCACGGCTGTCCCCGCGCCACATGCGGCCGCGACGGCTTGTACGTCCCCTCGAAGCACGAGCGCGGCAAGGTCGACTTCGGGTCGAGCTCCGGCAGTCGCGCTCACAGGATGTCCATCGGCTCGCGTCGCCGAGGACTCAAGCGCACGTGATCACGGCCTGGGGGTTGCCTCGGGGTTGACGACGTTGATCGGGTGTCCGTCCGCGAACGCGTTGATCTGGCGGAACACGTCGTCGAACTGGAGCTCCCACTCGTCGCGGGTGACATATCCGATGTGCGGAGTGCACACGACGTTCGGCAGTGAGACAAGCGGGTCCGCCGGATCCGTGAGCGGCTCGGTCTCGTAGACGTCGACAGCGGCCATGCCAGGACGACCCGAGCGGAGAGCATCGACGAGCGCGCCGGGTTGGACGAGTCCGGCGCGGCTCGTGTTGACGAACAGCGCGGTCGGCTTCATCGAAGCGAGGTCGCCACGCGTGACGATTCCGCGCGTCGCCGGGAGGAGCCTCATGTGGACGGAGACCACGTCACTCGTCTCGAAGAACGCCTCCTTGCTCGGAGCGATCGCGTAGCCGTCGGCGTCGGCTCGCGCTACCGACTCAGGGCGCGCCCACACCTGCACCTTCATCCCGAACGCCTTGCCATAACCGGCGACGACCGCGCCGATGCGCCCGTAGCCGTAGACCCCCAGGGTCTTGCCGATGACGCTGCGTCCGATGTCGACCTGCCATTCGCCACGTTTCAGCGCGGCGACCTGTTGCGGGATCTGTCGCATCGCCGCGAGCACGAGCGCCCACGTCAGCTCGGCCGTGGCGTACGACGGCGAGCCCTGGTGCAAGTCGGACGACACGATCACGCCGAGCCGCGTGCACGCGTCGATGTCGATGTGGGGATAAACGCTGCGCTGGCTGATCAGTCGGAGGTGCGGGAGGCGCTCGAGCAAATCGCCCGGGATCCTCGTTCGCTCGCGGATCAGCACGAGGGCCTCGGTGTCGTGGAGACGCGCGGTGAGCTCATCGAGATCGTCGGTGTGGTCGGTCCAGATGGTGACGTCGTGCCCGTCGAGGTCGCGGAAGCACGCGAGCGTGCGGAGCGTGTCGAGGTAGTCGTCGAGGATCGTGACCTTCAACGGCCCTCTCAGTCCCGGAGGGCCTGTCTTGCCCCACTCCCCGAGAACGCAGCCGTGATCCCCCCATCGACGGGATACGCCCCGCCCGTCATGAAGCTGGCTTCGTCACTCGCGAGGAACGCAACCAGCTCACCGACTTCGGAGGGTCGTCCGACGCGGCCGATCGGATGCCCCGCGCCGAACATCTCGAGGATGTCGTTGTTCCCGTGCGCCGGGCCGAGGATCGGCGTGTCGATGACGCCGGGGCACACAGCGTTCACGCGGATGCCGAGCGGGGCGAGGTCCGCCGCCGCGCTCTTCATGAGCCCGATCACGGCGAACTTCGTCGCGCAGTAGGTGCCCATCATCCGCCCGCCCATCAGACCGGCCCCGGACGAAGTGATGACGATCGAGCCGCCGCCCGACGATGCGATCGAGCGTCCGAACGACTGCAGCCCGAGGAACACGCCGCGCAAGTTGATGGCCATGGTGCGGTCCCACTCCTCGAGCGCGATCTCGAGCACCGAACCCATCGACGCGACGCCCGCGTTCAGGTGCGCCACATGCAGGCCGCCGAGCTCGTCGACGATTGCCTTCGCCGCTGCGTCGTTCGACTCAGGCTTGGTGACGTCGAGCTCGACCGCGATCGCGTGCGCGCCACCCTCGCGGATGCCCTTGGCTGTTGCCTCCGCCCTCGCGAGGTCGAGGTCCGCGCACGCCACCGAGGCGCCGTGGCTCGCCATCACGGCTGCGGTAGCGGCGCCGATGCCCGATCCCGCGCCCGTGACGACTGCGACCTTCCCGTCGAGCTTTCCCATCGGAACCCCCTGGTCATCGGATGGCTGGTTGCCGACTGAGTCTCACATGAAGACAGTGGGTTGCTCGATGCCGAGCCGCACCTTCGCGAAGCGCTGCATCGCCACTGGGCTGAAGTAGGCGTGCTGGGCGACGGTGTGGACATCACGGAAGCAGCGCTGGATCGGGTGGGGACGCACAACTGATGACCCCGCGAGGCTGAAGGACGTGTCGACCGCGTCGACCGACGCGCGCAGCGCCTCGTTGGTGGCGAGGTGGAACGTCGCCCGCTGCTCGATAGTCGGTGCGTCTCCGTGGTGGGCCGTCTGCCACAGTTCATCCAGCACGTCGAACACCATCGCCCGGGCTGATCGCAGACGCCCCTCGGCGCGAGCGAGCTCGATCTGCACGTGGCCGTCGTCGGAGAGAGGGGTGAACGTGCCGGCGCGCACCTTTGTCTTCGCGAGCGGGGTCAGCTCGTCGAGCGCACGCCGGGCGATGCCGAGCGGCACGCCGACGAGCGCGATGCCGGCGAGGGTGAAGAAGCTCAAGCGCCAGAGAGGACCGTCGTGGCGAGCCGGCTCGAAGAAGGGTCGGATGAGCATCTCGTCGAGCACCCGCACGTCACGCGCTTCGATGTCGTTGCTCCCTGTCGCCCGCATGCCGAGCACGTCCCAGTTGTCGATGATCTGGCCTTGGTCGCTCGGGAAGAGCGCGAGCCGCCAGTCGGGGCCTGACTCGGTCATGCGGGGAGCGCCGTCGTCGAACACGAAGGCTCCCGTGAAGAACCAGGTCGCGTGGCGGCAGCCGCTGGCGAATGGCCACCGACCGGACAGGTCGTGGACGCCCCCGTCGCCAGGGCGGAGCTGTCCGGTGGGAGCGAACACCGTCGCGATGGAACCCTCGCCGTTCGGGCTCAGCACGTCGCGCGCGACCGCGGGATCGAGCCAGGCGGTGAACGCGGGACCGCCGGCGCCGATCGAGCCGATCCATCCCGTCGAGCCGTCGGCGTGCGAGAGCCGTTCGACGATCGAGATCAGCTCCGCGGGGTCGAGCTCGTAGCCGCCGAGGGCCTCGGGTTGCATCATGCGGAAGATGCCTTCTCGGCGCATGGCGTCGACGAGGTCGAGGGGGAGGTTGCCCGCCCTTTCGGCTTCGTCGGCACGGGCGGAGATCTCGTCGAGCAAGGCTTGCGAGAGCTCGAGGTGGGGGAGCGTCGAAATGGCCATCGGAGAGTCCTCCTCGAGTCATGCGCGAAATCAGATACAGTGGCCCGTAACTGATACAACACTATGGAACGAAATCAGCGAAAGCGCAATGTGACAACCGTCAGGCGCTACGACTCGAGTCGTCGCCGAGCGCAGGCGGGGCAGAACCGCGCCGCGGTGATCGAGGCCGCCCGCTCGCGGTTCTTCGCTGACGGCTACGCGGGCACGACCGTCGGGCAGATCGCCAGCGATGCCGGCGTGTCGGTCGAGACGATCTACAAGGCGTTCGGCAACAAGGCCGGTCTCCTCAAGGCGGTCTTCGATGTCGCGGTCGCCGGTGACGACGAGCCCGTCGCGATGGCCGACCGTGACTTCATCGCCCGCATCGAGGCCGAGCCCCAGGCCCGCACGAAGATCGAGATGTACGTCGCCCACCTCTGTGAGTCGGTGCCCCGTGCCGCGCCGGTGCAGCTCCTTGCGCGCGACGCGGGCGCGGCCGACGCTGACGCGGCTGGTGTCTACGCACAGACGCGGGCAGAGATGTTGCACGGGATGACGCTCTTCGCGCGCAACCTCCATGAGACCGGGCAGCTGAAGGTGAGCGTGAACGAGGCGCGCGATGTGCTCTGGACCTACTTCGGTGCCGAGGTCTACGAGCTGCTCGTGCTCGAACGGGGCTGGTCGACGAAACGCTACGGTCGCTTCCTGGCCGAGGCCGTCATCGCGGCGTTGGTCGAGCCGAGCTGAGCGTTCGCTGCGAACGAGGGGAAGCACATGGACTTGACCGGCCAGGCTGTGATCGTCACCGGGTCGTCGAGCGGCATAGGTGCGGCGGTCGCACGACGCCTCGACGGCCTGGGTGCCGGCGTCGTCGTCAATTCGTCGTCGTCTCGTGAGGCGGGGGAGAAGGTCGCCGGCGAGCTTCGCGACGCGGTCTACGTGCAGGGCGACATCGGCGACCCAGCGACCGCGGAGAACCTCGTCCGCGCGGCGACCGATCGGTGGGGGCGCCTCGACGGGCTGGTCAACAACGCGGGCTGCACGGTGAGCGTCCCGCTTGCCGACATCGACTCGGTGGGAGTCGAGCACTGGGAGAAGGTGCTGCGCACGAACGTGATCGGCACGTTCCTCGTGAGCCAGGCATGCCTACCACTCCTGCGCGCTGCCCCCGACAGCTGGATCGTGAACGTGACATCGCTCGCTGGCACCCGTCAGACGGGGAGCTCGTTTCCGTACGCGGTGTCGAAGGCCGCCGTGAATCACATGACGACCCTGCTCGCGAAGTTCGTGGGCAGCAACGTGCGGGTGAACGGCGTGGCGCCCGGTCTCGTCGACACACCGTGGACTGAGACATGGGCCGATCGTCGCGAAGCGGTGACGGCGATGGCGCCCTTGCATCGCGTCGCGAGCGCCGAGGACATCGCCGACGCCGTGCTCGCGATCGTCAGCTGTCGCTACGCGAGCGGTTCGACGCTGATCGTCGACGGAGGTCTCGGGCTCGTGATCTGAGATCTGGGCTCAGTCGACGTCGATCACGATGCGACACCCGGCACGCTTCGCTGGCCTGACGACGAGGTCGCGCACCTGGGCGCCGCGAGGTCCGGACTCGACGACGCCCTCGGCCAACCCGCGGTGGAGCTCGCAGACGATCTCGGGCGCTCCGGTCGCCGTCGCGACGAACGAGCACCGGTCGAGCACCACCTCGACCCCGCCGCGCCGTTCGACAGTCCGGGGTTCGAAGCCAAGCCGCCGCGTGAGCGTCTCGAGGAGCTGCACGCGATCGGTGGCGCCGCGCGCTGCCTTGGCCAGTCGACGCCCCGCGGCGCGGCCGACGGTTCGCGGGTCGTCTCCGGTCTGCAACAGCTCGATGAGCAGTGCTGACAGCTGCTCGTATGGGCTATGGCTCTCCCAGCGTCCCGCGGCCCCGGGGTTCGGCCGGTAGCGCAGCGCAGGGCGCCCCGGACCGGACGGCGTAGCGAGCTCCTCGACGACCAGTCCGGCGTCGCGCAGCTTCGCGAGATGCTGGCGGATCGCGTTGTGGTTGAGGCCGAAGTGGTCGGTCAGCTCCGCGACACCGACAGGGTCGGATGCTGCGTCGACGCAGCGGAAGATCGCGTTGCGCGTGGGATCGCCGAGCGCTCGGGCCTGCTCGGTCGCCTCGTCGCGGGTTGACGCGGTCATCGGTTCAGCAGCGGCGCGACAGAGAGCGCCACGATCAGCAGGAACACGCCGACGAGCAGCAGGATCGCAGCGGCCTTCGGATGCGCCGGGCGCTCGGGAGTGGGCCTCATCAGGACTCGGCCGCCTGACGAAGCGCGTCGAGCTCAGAACGGAGCTGCCTGCGTTCCTGCCAGTGCGCGGTCTCGTCTCGCACGACCGCGGCCACGCCGGCCACGCCTGTCTCGCAGTGCAACAGCGTCACCGTGAACGCGATCGAAAGTGGCCTGCCATCTCGGTGCAGCGCCGGCACTTCGAGCAGTTGCTCCCCGTACTTCGTCTCTCCTGCTGCCATGGCGTGACCGAAGCCGGCGTTGTGACGATCTCGAAGTCGCTCCGGGACGATGAGGTCGAGCTGCGACCCGACCGCCTCGGCCGCAGTCCAGCCGAAGACTCGTTCCGCCGCCGCGTTCCAGAAGACGATCGTCCCGGTCGGGTCCGCGATGACGACCGCGTCTGCGAGCGACCGCGTGAGCTCCGCGAGCGTCTCGTCCGACAGCGCCTCACCGTTCTCGAACAGGTGCGCCCAGCATGGTGCGTCGCCGCCCTCATCGCTCATGGCGCGGTGACGATAGTTCGATCAACTGCTAGAGAAAACCTGACTACGAGAGGGCGACGCCCACCGCGGTCAGCGCGACGAGCGCGAGCCCGAGGATCATCTGTCGCGTGCCGAGCACCTTCGTCGGCACGGCCGGGCGCCTGAGCCACACGACCTGCAGCACTGAGAGGCCGATCACGCCAGCGAACCCGAGCCACACTGCTGGATCGACGGCGACGGCGAGCGCCGCGCACGCGCCTGCGGTCCCTTGTGCGAGGTCGGCGCCCCGCACGTCCACCTCACCGTGACGCAGTCGCACGATCTGGGTGCGCACGAACGGAATCGCTCCGATCGCCCGTGCCGCCAGGATCATCCAAAGCGCCGCGGCCATGGGGCCCGGCGCGCCTCCGGCGAGGGCGATCGCAGCGACGCCCGCGCACACGCCGATCGTTCCACTCAGCTCGGGCGCTGCACGCCGGCTCCGGCTGCGCACATCGAACCAGAGCTGCACGGCCACGAGCGGGACTGCCACCAGCACCGGGATCCACCACTGCCAACCCGTCCACGCCGTCACCGTCACGGCGATCGCCAGGAGTGCGACGAGCTCAGCGGCTGTCAGTCGAGCGGCCAAGCGGGTCCTGGGCAGCCATCGACCGTGTCGGAGATCGACCACCACGAGCTTGAGCGGCGTGCGGATCAAGAACGCGAGCAGCGCACCCACGCCGAGCAGCACGCCTGCGACCGAGGGCGCGACGAGCAGCCCCAAGAGCACCGGTTCGAGCGTGAGCCCCCAGCCTCCGTGCTCCGACGGCACGGCGACCGAACGCCACATGGCGCGCTCACGCGCGGCGGATGCCTCCACACGGTCAGGGTGCCGCCACGCGGGTGTGGGCAGTAGGGGCGAAGGTCCTCGCGCGCGGGCGGTGCGCACGAGCGGGTCCTGCCACGATGACGGTCGTGGACCCAGTCATCGAAGTGTCGGGGCTCGTCAAGACGTTCGGCTCGACGCGGGCGCTCGACGGCCTCGACCTCGTGGTCGAGCGCGGGTCGGTGCAGGGCTTCCTCGGCCCGAACGGGTCGGGCAAGACGACCACGATTCGAGTGCTGTTGGGCCTCTTGCGGGCCGACTCGGGCACGGCGCGGCTTCTCGGCGGCGATCCATGGCGTGACGCGGTCGAGCTCCACCGTCGCCTCGCGTATGTCCCTGGTGACGTGAGCTTGTGGCCGAAGCTCACCGGAGGCGAGATCATCGACGTCTTCGGTCGCCTTCGTGGCGACCTCGATCCCGCGCGGCGTGACCAGCTCGTCGAGCGCTTCGAGCTCGACCCGACGAAGAAGACGCGCACGTACTCGAAAGGCAACCGCCAGAAGGTGGCGCTCATCGCCGGACTCGCGTCATCGGCGGAGCTGCTCGTCCTCGATGAGCCCACTTCGGGTCTCGACCCCCTGATGGAGGCGGTGTTTCAGAGGTGCATTCGCGAGATGACCGTCGAGGGTCGCACGGTGCTTCTCTCGAGCCACATCCTCGCCGAGGTCGAGGCTCTCTGTGACCGAGTCACGATCATACGAGCCGGACGCACGGTGCAGTCGGGGGCACTCGACGACCTGCGAGCGATGACTCGTACCTCCGTGGTGGCGCAGACCGTCCGACCGGTGGAGGGGCTCGATCAGCTCGCGTCGGTGCACGATCTGCGGGCGAACGGCCGCCGGGTGTCCTTCGATGTCGACACCAACCGGCTCGACGAGGTCGTCGTGCACCTCACTCAGGCGGGGATAATGAGCCTCACCAGCAGCCCGCCGACGCTCGAGGAGCTCTTCCTGCGTCAGTTCGGCGACGAGCTCACGGCCGACTTGCGATGAGCACGCTCGCGGCCACCGAGCCGCTCACGTGGTTCACGCTGCGGCGCGACCGGTTGCGCATCGTCGTGTGGATCGCGGCGATCGTCATCGGGATGTACTTGAGTGCGGCGAGCACGAAGGGAGTCTTCCCGACGCAGGCCGACCTCGATGCCGCAAAGGCGGTCTCGATCGACAACCCGGCGGCAATCGCGTTCAACGGCCCTCCGATCGCCCTCGACACGATGGGAGGTCAGATCGCGTTCCAGGTCGGAGCGTTCGGGCTGACCCTCGTCGGGCTCATGGCTGTGCTGATGACAGGCCGACTGACGCGCGGCGAAGAAGACAGCGGGCGGCTGGAGATGGTCCGATCGATGCCCGTGGGCCGGCATGGTCCGATGGCCTCCGCCGTGGTCGTCGTGTCCGCGATGAGCGTCGTGGTGGGTGTCCTCGTGGCGCTCAGCATGCCGGTCCTCGACCTTCCCGTCATGGGATCGCTGGTGTTCGGGGCGTCGTTCACCTCGCTCGGCCTCGTGTTCGTCGGCATCACGCTGGTCGCAGCACAGATCACCGAGAACCCGCGTGTGGTCGCGGGCCTCGGGGGCGCGGTGCTCGGCGCCTCGTACGTCGTCCGAGCGATAGGCGACATCGGCGGCGGTGCTCTGTCTTGGCTGTCGCCGATCGGCATCGCACAGAAGTCGGAGCCGTATGCGGGCGACCGCTGGTGGCCGCTGCTCGTCAACGTCGCGCTCGCGGCGCTCCTCACCTGGGCCGCGGCCGAGCTCGCGTCGCGGCGCGACTTCGGTGGCGGGCTGGTGCAGCCTCGCCCTGGTCGTGCGAGCGCGTCAGAGGTCTTGGGCACACCAGAAGGACTCGCTGTGCGCTTGCAGCGAGGCGTTGTGTTCTGGTGGGCCATCGCGGTGCTCGCGCTCGGCATCGCCTACGGGTCCGTCGCGAACAGCATCGAGAGCTTCATCGAGGACAACCAGTCGCTTGCTGACGTTCTCGCCCGGGCGGGCGGCGCGAGCATCGTCGACTCGTATCTCGCGACGACGATGCTGGTGCTCGCTCTGGTCGCGATCGCTTGCACTGTGCAAGTCGCACTGCGACTTCGGACCGAGGAGACGGCGCAGAGGGCCGAGGCGGTCATCGCCGCCGGTACCCCCCGCTCGCGGTGGGCCGGCAGTCACATCCTGCTTGCATTGGTCGGCGGGCTCGTCGTGCTCGCCGCGGGGGGGCTGGGCACCGGGATCACCTACGCGCTCGTCGGGGGTGATGCCGGACAGGTGCTCCGCCTGCTCGGAGCCGCACTCGTGTTCGCGCCCGCGGTGTGGGTAGTCGCGGGAGTAGCGGTTGCGCTGTTCGGCCTCGTCCCTCGCTGGTCGATGCTGGCATGGGCGCTCGTCGCCTGGTGCTACGTGATCGGGTTCCTCGGCGTGTTGCTCGATCTGCCGCAGTGGTTGCGTGACCTCTCCCCGCTCGAGCACACGCCCGCTATGCCGGCCCAGCCATTCGACGTCGTGCCGCTCGTCGTGCTCAGCCTGGTGGCCGCAGGGCTGATCGCCCTCGGCCTGGTCGGGTTCAAGCGCCGCGACATCGGGACCCCGTGAGGCGCGTCCGTCAGCTCACCTCTCGCACGCGCCCCGTCTCGACTTCGTAGACGAAGCCGCGGATGTCGTCGGTGCACGGCAGGAAGGGGCTCGCTGCGAGGCGTGCGACGGTCTGACGTACGTCAGCCTCGAGATCGGTGAACGCTTCGAGCGCGAAGCTCGGGCGGACGCCGGTGTCAGCCTCGATCTGATCCTTCTCGTGTTGTTCGTCGAGGCTGAGCATGCCGCAGTCGGTGTGGTGGATCACCATGATCGAGGTCGTGCCGAGCCGCCGCTGGCTGAGCATGATCGACCGGATCGCGTCCTCCGACGCGATGCCGCCGGCGTTGCGAAGCACATGGGCGTCGCCCGGAGCGAGGCCGAGCACGCCGACGGGGTCGAGCCTGCTGTCCATGCACGTCAGCACGATGACCTTCTTCGCGGGCACGACCTTTGCCGACGTGCCGTCGAACGAGGCCGCGAACTTCGCGTTGTTCGCCAGCAGGTCGTCGATCGCGCTCACGGCTTCGACGCTTCCACGCGACCAGGTGACTCGCAAATAAGGTGCCGAGATGCCGAGCGAGGGAACGATCAAGGCGAGCGACGGACGCAGCATCGGGTTCAAGGACTACGGGCCGGATGGGGCGACCCCGGTGCTGTGGTGCCACGGCGGCCCTGGAAGTCGCATGGGGTTGAGCAGGACCGCCGACGAGGCGACCGAGGCCGGCTTCCGTCTGGTTGGCATCGATCGCCCCGGTTACGGCCTCTCGACGCCATGGCCGGGGCGTTCAATCGCCGATTGGGTGCCCGACGGCATCGCAGTGGCGGACCATCTCGGCATCGATCGCTTCGCGACGGTCGGCGTCTCGACGGGCGGCGCGTACGCGTTGGCCCTCGCCGCGGCGCATCCCGACCGGGTGATGGGCGTGATCGCGTGCTGCGCGCTCACCGACATGCGCTGGGACGAGGGTCGTGCGTTGATCCCCGGTCCGGCGACGCATGGCATCTGGGAGTCTGCTGATCGCGAGGAGGCGCTCGCCATCGCCGCCGACGTCTTCGGCGAGGACGGCACGAAGATCGCTTCCGTAGCGGCCGACGGCACGCCGTTGCCACCCGCGGACATGGAGCTGCTCTCTGACCCCGCCTTCATCGGAGAGATGCTCGGTGGGCTCGAGCACATGTTCGCCTGGGGACCGCAGGGCTACGCCGACGACCGCATCGCCGACGGCGTGGGCTGGGTGTCGTTCGACGTGACGAAGGTGCAGTGTCCAGTCGTGGTGCTGCACGGCGACAGCGACACGATCGCTCACCCTGCGTTCGCGCCCCACACCGTGGAGATCGTCCCCAACGCGACGCTGAGGATGTACGAGGGCCTCGGCCACTTCAGCATCGGGACCAAGGTCGTCGACACGCTCAGTGAGCTGGCGCTGCCGCCGCTCCCATGATCGGCCCGATGTGCGCAGGATCGAAGAACTCGATCGGCGACATCGTGCCAGCGACCATGCTCACGAACGCATCCTGGGCCGCCGCGCTCTGACTCACCGCGAACAGCACCTGCTGCACATCGGGCGGCGGCACTTCGAGCGTCGCGAGCTGCGTCGTGAACTCGAAGATCGGCATCGCATGCTCGTCACGGGCGTGGTGGTAGTCCGCCATGGCGTCGTCGTACGAGCGGATGCCGGTGAACACCTCGTCGAGAGCAGTGGTGTACGCCTCGGCGTCACGGAACGCGTCGCTCATGCCCTGCGCGGTGATCGGGTCCTTGTTGTAGCCGGCGTCGCCGATCAGGCCCCAACCGGGCCCGTAGGGCTTGCGGAAGAAGTTCGGCACCGAGCCTCCGTAGAACCGCTCCTCGCGCTTCGCGCCTCGCACCCGCTCCGCGACCGACGGGTTCAGCTCGAGCGTCTTCAAGTAGTTCGCTTCGACGTCGGCCTTGTACGCGTTCGCCTCCGCGTAGGGCCAACCGAGCACGAGCAGGGTCAGATCGTCGTTCGTCGGGAGCAACGCCCACCCCCGGTCGGGATGGATGTGGGTCTCGAACGAGTCGACAGGCAGTCCACTCCAATACGTGTAATAGCTCCACTGCAGGTTCGGCTTCTCGTTGTACTGCTCGGGCTTCACGACCTTCGCGACATGGGAGTTGCGGCCGTCGGCGCCGATGACGACGCGCGCCCGCTCGACCACCGAGGCGCCGCCGGCATCGCGCCCACGGATGCCGACCACGACGCCGTCCTCGACGATCACGTCGTCGACGGTGAAGCCTTCGCGCACCTCGGCGCCCGCGGCGGAGGCGGCGTCGACGAGGATCTTGTCGATCAGCGTGCGGCGCGGCGCATACCCGAGTGTGTTGCCGTCCGACGGCCTGGGGCTGCCGGCGATCGTGAACATGCCGAAGTTGAACGAGTAGCTGTCGACGGGCGGGCAGCCGGTCGCGATGACCTGGTCGAGGAGGCCCCAGCGCTTCAGCGCGGCGACTCCCGGTGCGTGGATCATGTGCGTCGACAAGGTGTCGCTCGGGAACGTCGCCCGGTCGACCACCAGAACCTTGTAGCCCTTCCGGGCCAGGAGCATCCCAGTCGGGGCGCCTGCGCACCGGGCACCCACCACGATCGCGTCATAGGTCTGAGTCATGGTTCGCACCATGCGCCCTTCGGAGCGATGGGGGATCGGGGAGGTCCCCTATTCGGCGGCTGATTTCACCCGTGCGGCGTACGCGGCTGCTTCGGTCCGGCTGCGGAGGCCGAGCTTGGCCAGGACGTTCCCGACGTGGTGCTCCACCGTCTTGCGGCTGATGAACAGCCGATCTGAGATCTCGGGGTTCGAGAGCCCGTGTCCGATCAGGTCGAGCACCTCGGCCTCCCGCTTCGTCAGCACCGCGCCGCCGGGTCGGGCGCTCGCCGGCTTGGCGCCGAGAGCGCGAAGGACGGCCGCGGCCGCATCAGCATCTCGCGCCGCCTTCAGCTGCTCGAAGGCATCGAATGCGGCGCGGGCCTCCGCGACCGCGACCTCCGGGCGATCAGCGGCAAGCGCTCCGGCGAGCGCGAGCCGGCACCGAGCGAGCTCCATCGGCGTGTGCGCCCGCGCAAAACCCGCCGAGCGCGTCGCGAAGGCAGGCTTGTGGGTCGCCGGTGCCATTGGCGAGGCAGACCCTCCCGCGCGCGAGCGCAGCCACCGCGCGGACGTAGTCCGTGGGGTGCTCTGCCGCGCACGCGGCGAGCCGGTCCGCCGTCGAGGCCGCCTCGGCGAGCTCACCAGACGCGAGCTGCACATCTACGAGCAACGTGAGCAACGGCGCCGAGGCCGTGCTCGTCTCCTCCATCTGCCCGAGCGCGCGCTCGAGCACGTCGCGCGCGAGCGCGGTCTCGCCTCGGGCGATGTGGATCGCGGCGACGGGTCGAGCGGCCTCGGCGTTGGAGGCCGGGTCGAGACCGTCGAGGAGCTGGGCGGCCTCGTCGACGCGACCCTGCCTCACCCGAAGGTCTGCGAGCCGCACCAAAGCACCCTCACGCAGGCCCGAGCGCTTCCCGAGCCCCCAGAGCCTGACGGCCTCGGTGAGGGTCTCGTCGGCCTCCGGCCAACGGCCCGCCGCGGTCAGGACTCCGCCGTAGTGAGTGCGGCAGAACGCGGTGACGACCGGAAGGTTCCGACGCGCGGCGACCGCATCACCGACGCGCATCCACTGGTCGGCGCGGGTGACGTCGTGCGCGTGCTCGCACGCGGAGAACAGCTGGCAGAAGATCTCCTCGAGGACGAGGAAGTTCTCGACATCCCCGCCCGCAGCGGCGGCGAGCGCCTCGTCGAGGAGCATCATCCCTTCCTCGGTGCGGTCGCTGTGCACCAGGCTCGCTCCGAGAAATGCCGTCGTCGAGAACTCCAGGTCGGTGTCGCCATACTGCTGCGCTTGCATGAGCGCCTCGCGGAAGAGCTCCTCCTTCCGAGCGCGGTTGCCCTCGAACATGCCTGCGTTGAGCGCGACCCAGCCCGCCTCTGCCGAGCCGGTGGTGGTCGCCACCAACGTGCCCGCCCGCGCGATCCAGCCGCTGCACACGGCCCAGTCACCGATGACCGTGCCGTACATGCATCCGAGCGTGCGCGCCGCACGCACCGCGCCGACCAGCTCGCCCTTGGTCGCGGTACGCGGCATACGCGCGCTCCCAGTGCTGGATCGCGGTCGTGTAGTCGTGCTCGAGGTACGCGACCTGTGCGAGCCCTTCGATCACCTCGGCTGACTCGCCACCGGCGGCAGCAGCTTCGAACGCGCTGACGAGCGGCCGCCGCGTCGCCGGCATGGAGAGCCGCGCGACCTTTCGCGAGGTGATCGTCAGCGTCCGGGCCCACGTGGTGATCATCGCACGAGCATCAAACGAGCGGCGTGCCCGCCTCTTGGCCGAGCATCAGTCGCCCGATGATCTCGATGTGCGTCGGCGAAAGGATGAAGTGCTGCGTCGCGACGTTGCCGTCCCTGAACAGTCGCTCGATCGCGTTCTGCGTGTAGATGCCCGTGGAGCTCGAGAGGACGTAGCACGTGTGCAGCACCTCGCGAGCTGACGCTCGCGGCGTGGCTCATCGCGGCGCGCATTCGCGCTCGCAGCTGCTCGGTCACCGGTTCGCCGCGCCTCTGCCGCCGCGTCGATCGTCGTCGCCGCCGACGCCAGTAGTGCGCGTGCAGCGTCGAGCGCGGTCTGTGCCTCACCGATGCGGGCCTGTGCGTGGGAGCGCGTCGCGAGCGGTTGCCCGTTGTCCGTTCCCTTCGTCGGCGCAATCGCGACGATCTCGTCGATCGCGGCTTGTGCCATGCCGAGCACGATCGGTGCCGCCCCCGTCGATGCGATCGTGAACGCAGGGATGCGGTAGAGCGGTCGATCGATCCGGGAATCGGCGAACGGGCTCACCGTCAGATGCGATGGAACGAACGCGTCGTCGACCAGGACCGTCTTGCTGCCCGTGCCCCGCATCCCTGTGGTGTGCCACGTGTCGAGGATCGTGAAGTCTCCTCGGGGAAGCGCGAGCACCCGCACCTCGGGTGTGCTTCCGGCGACGATCGCGAACAGCCCGACCCAGTCGGCGATGTCGATGGCGCTCACGATGTCCCAACGACCGGACAGTCGATAGCCCCCGGGCACGGGCGTGGCGACGCCCGCAGGTCGCGCCGAGTTGGCGATGATCGGATCGGGCTGCGCCCAGATCGTGGACGCGCCCTCCTCGGAGAGGAGCGCGGCGCAGAAGCCGAGCGAGCCGTTCCAGATGTTCCATGCGACGGGCCCGTCGATGCGTCCGAACGCCTCGTAGACCTGGGCGGCGGCCGACGAGGGAGAGCTCGGCGCCTCCGTATTCGAGCGGCGTCGGAGATCCGGAATGCGCCTGCGGCCCGCAGCGTCTCGGCGAGCTCGACGGGGAGCCGTCGCTCGGCCTCGGCTTCGGCCCGAGCATCCTCGATGGCGGACCGAAGTGATGAGGGAAGGAGCTGGTAGTCGGTTGCGACTGCGGATGATGCTGGATCATGAGTCCAGACTAACAGTCTGGACTGTCCGTCGCAAGAGCCAGTACGCTGTGCCTTGTGGCATACACCCCGGTGGCGAAGCGGCAAGGCGGCATCGACACCGTCGGCCACTCGCGACCGAGTGCTCGAGGCAGCCGAGGACCTGATCATGTCGGGTGACTTCGCGCAGGCGACGGTCGCCGATCTGGCGGACAAGGCCGGAGTCGCGAGAGCGACCGTGTTCAGCCGCTTCGGTTCGAAGCTCGGAGTGCTCGAGACGCTGGCCGTGCGTTGTTCGGGCGGTCCGACGATGCGTGCCATCTACGACGCCGTCGCGGTCGAAGACCCCGTCGCGTCGCTGCGCGCGCTCGTCATCGCCGCGTGCGATCACTGGGAGCTGCAGGGGCACATCCTTCTGACGCTGAAGGCGGTGGCCGAGCTCGAACCCGGCGCGATCGACATGATCGAGGACCAGCGCAAGAGCAGCGTGGCTCGATGGAGCACATCGCTCGCGGCCTTGGGCGCCAAGGTCGGCTCCGCGACCTGACCGCAGCTCAGGCGGCCTCCGCGCTGCACCTCGTCACGAGTGTCGAGTCGTTCATGGAGCTGCGCCGCAACGCGGGGTTGTCGCTCGCGGCGACCAAGAAGGTGCTCATGGCGCTGATCGAGGGGCTCGTCGACCTCAGCTGAGCGAAGCGACCGATGCGAGCTCGATCTTCCGGCGGTCGATCGACGGATCGCACTCGCGGGGTCGCACAACGACGCGAGATCACGGATGCGGATTGGCTCGGCCCACACCGCGTTCTCGTTGCTCGGGTCGGTGATCGCGCGCAGCTCCTCGGACTCGATGGCCGGATGCGACAGCACGAAGTGGGTGCCGGGCCCGATCTGCTCGAGCCTCTCGGCGAGCCAAGCCGCACGGTCGTCGGCCGGCGCAAGGCTGAGCACGATGAGCGACGCCCACTCGTGGTGCGGCTCGATGCCGCGGTAGATGAACTTCACCCCGAACCGTTCGCACATCGCGGCGTACGCAGCCGGCACCGACACCCCCATGTGGGGGTCGACGTAGGTGATGTCGAGACCGAGCGCCATGGCGCGGTCGGCTTGCGCGTGCGCCTCGGTGATCGCGTCGGCGGAGTCGGCAGTCGCAGCGGCCTCGACGGTGCGATGGAACGTGCCGTCGGAGCCGCGCAGCGTCGGCGCGGGGGAGAGGGGCGACCAGCGCAGGTAGTCCCACTCGCAGGTGAGCGTGACGTGCAGCCCCACCGGGAGCTCGATGCGCTTCACCGTGGCCGCGCCCTCGGCGAACCACGGCGTCGGCGCCATGACCGACGCTTGCGTCAGGATTCCGTCGGTCGCGGCGAGCGCGATTCCCTCGTTGACCGCGCGGCACATGCCGAGGTCGTCGCCCTGCACCACGAGACGGATCTCGCTCACGGGTCGACACGTCCGTCGAAGTAGGTGGCTGCCCCCGGCCGCACGAGCTCATAGATAGCAAACGCCTGCCCGCCGCTCGCTTCGAACACCGCGCACGGGCCGTGCGGGATCTCGAGCTCCTCCCGCCACTCGACACCCGCCTCGCGCAAGGCCAGCACTGACTCGGCATAGCTCGCGACCCGGTACACGAGGACCGGGCCGGGTGTGTGCAGGTGCCCTGCAAGCAGGATGCGCGGGCCGTCGTCGGCGATCGAGACCGACGCGACGGTCGTGCCCATCGCCTTGACCTTGAAGTCGAGTCGCGCGCCCAACACGGTCACGTACCAGTCGGCTGTCGCGTCGACGTCCGCGGTTGGTGTGTAGACGAAGTCGAGCGACTCGAACGGCAGGGGCGAGGTCACTGCGGCCTAGCGTACGGACGTGCTCACCGACGCCGTTCGTGCCGTGCTCGAATCAGGTCATCTCGCGCACCTCGTCACGCTCAACGCGGACGGCAGCCCGCAGGTTGCGATCGTCTGGGTGGGGCTCGACGGCGACGAGATCGTGAGCGGCCATCTGCGCATGCAGCAGAAGGTCCGCAACGTGCAGCGTGATCCGCGCGTCGTCCTCTCGATGGAGAGCGGTGTGCGGAACTCGATCGGCCTCGACGAGTACTTGATCGTGCGGGGACGCGCGCCGCGTGACCGAGGGAGGCGCGCCCGAGCTGCTGCAGCGCCTCGCGCACGTGTACCTCGGTCCGGACGTGAAGTTCCCGCCGATGGACGACCCGCCGCCCGGCTACGTGCTCCGGATCACCGTCGAGAGCGTCGGCGGCGTCGGCCCCTGGTCCCAAGACGGCTGACCGCCCGCAGCGTCAGGTCGGTTGCCCGAGGCCGTGTGGAGGGCGGCGCGTCGTCCAGTCGTCGGCCTCCTGCAGGCATTCCGCGAGTGCGAGCAGCAGCTCGTCGTTGCCTCGGCGCGCGACGAGCTGCGCGCCGACGGGCAGGCCGTCGGCGGACCAGCCAGCGGGCACTGAGAGCGACGGCTGGCGCGAGAGGCTGAACGGGGCAGCGAGCGTTCCGAGCTCGCGCGGACCCGGGCTGCCGCCGAGCGGCCAAGCCGGTTGGAACGTCGACGGCGTCAGCAAGAGGTCGAAGTCGTCCCACCACTCGGCGAGCGGCGCGATCGCATTGTCGATCGTCGCGTGCGCCGCGCGCACGTCTTCGTCAGGTCGATGTGCGGCGCGCTCGGCAGCCTCGAACACCGTGTCGTCGAGCTCGCCTCGCTGCACGGGACGGCCGAGCCTGGCGCTGACCCAGGCGATCATCGTTGGCCGGGTCGCTTCGGCTGCCGATCGCGAGAGATGCGAACACGTCTCTCCAGAGATGGTCGAGCGCCGTCGGCCAAGCGGGCTCGACGTGGTGGCCGAGCGACTCGAGCAGTCGACCGACTCGATGCGTGCCTTCGACGCACGAGCCGTCGACCGTGAACCCCGTCTCCGGATCGTGGTCGAGGAGGCCGACCTTCAGCCGAGCGCTGGAACGGACGACCTTGGCGCCCGCGAGCGCTTCGAACATCATCGTGAGGTCTGCCGCTTGGCGGGCCAGCACGAAGTCGCGCCACACATCGCTCGGTGGCTGACCTGCCGGAGCGACGCTGGGGATGCGGCCGCTCGTCGGGTTCAGGGTGACGAGGCCGCACAACGCGGCCGGGCAGCGCAACGAGCCGGTCGCGTCCGAGCCATGGGCGACGGCAACGGCGCCCGCCGCAACCGCCGCCGCCGATCCGCCACTCGATCCGCCTGCGGAGCGAGCCGCGTCCCAGGGGTTGCGCGTCGGTGGGAAGCCTGGTGGTTCGGTCGTGATCGCGGTCGACAGCGACGGGCATGCCGCCTTCCCGATGATCGAGAACCCGAGCTCCTCGAACCGCGCGGCGAGCGGAGTCGTCGCCGTCGAGCGGCTCTCCGCATCCCGCAACGCCGCGACTCCGACGTAGTGAGGAGTGCCCGCGATCTCTTGCCCGGCGTCCTTGAGCAACATCGGCACCCCAGGCGGTGCGCGATCGAACAGCGGCGACACGAGGAACCCGAGCGTCGGGTCGAGCGCTTCGCATGCCTCGATCCCCGCGTCGCGGAGCTCAGCCGCAGTCACGTCACCCCGCTCGAGCAGCGCGAGCTGCTCGACGAGGCTCAGCCAGCTGAGGTCGTTCACGGTGACGGAGGGTCGGCGCGGAGCCGCGAGTACATGTAGCCGTCGCGCCATTCGCCGTTGCCCCACCCGCGTCCTCGCAGCAGCCCCTCGCGCGTGAAGCCCGCCTTCTCGAGTGCGCGCTGCTCGGCCGTGTTGTCGGTTCCCGTCGTCGCCTCGATCCGGTTCGCGGTCGTGTGCGCGAACAGATACTCCGCGAGCAGCCGTTGCGCCTCGGTGCCGAGGCCGCAGCCGCGATGCTCGGGGAACAGCACGATGCCGATCTGCACACATCCCCGTGGTCCCGATGTGCTCACCCAGCTCCAGACCACGATGCCGGCGAACGTGCCGTCGCCACGCGCGACGACGAGGAGCGCATCGTCCTCACCGAGGTAGCCGTCGAGCTCCCAGCGGCGCCGTCGGGCCCGCCAGTCGCGGAAGCCACGCCACTGGAACGGCTCGGTGACCGACGGATCGAGGTCGAGGCGTTCGAGGTCCGCGAGGTCGCGCTCCTCTACGGGACGAAGCCGCACGTCGAGCATCTCGGCGGAGCGTACGCTCTCACCGCGTGATCGAGACGTGTGACGAGTGTGGCTTCGACGCCGCGGACTACACGCATCAGGACCTGTTCGGCACGCTGCGCGCGCTTGCGCCGATGTGGCGCACGATGACCGAGGGGATGCCATCGAGCGTGGTCCGTGCTCGCCCCGCTTCGCACACCTGGTCCGCGCTCGAGTACGCCGCGCACTCGCGCGACATCACCGAGGCGATGGGGCGGCTGCTGCACTTCACCTTGACGAGCGACGAGCCTCGCCTCGACGGCCCTCCGCCCGATCCGCCGGTTCCCTCACCCGCTGGCTCGATGGACGACACCATCGCCGCGCTCGAGGCGAGCGTCGCTCGCTTGCACGATCGTGCCGCGAAGCTGGACGACGGCGACTGGTCGCGCACCGTGGTCATCGGCGAGGACGAGGTCGACGTGCAGTGGATCGTCGGCCACGCAGTGCACGACGCCACCCACCACCTGCGCGACGTCGGTCGTGGGCTCGCCGCACTCGGTGCCGGCGCGCCGACCCAGCACGGCTCGATCGCACAGGTCAGCGCGTCGAGCGGCGGGGTGCCGAAGCACGCGCTGCTGCGGGCGTCGATCGGGCCGCCGCGGGCTCGAAGAAGATCGCCAGGCGGAGCGAAGGCTCCACGGCCGGCCGTTTCAGGCGGTGTGCCTGTGGTCGTCGGAGGTCATCGACGCGCTGCGCGCCGAGGGCCATCCGATCCATCCGGGCGCAGCGGGCGAGAACATCACGCTCTCGGGCATCGACTGGACCACGATCAGACCGGGCGTCCGGGTTCGGGTCGGCGATGCCATTCTCGAGATCTCCGCATTCACCGACCCCTGTGCGAAGAACGCGCAGTGGTTCATCGACCGTGACTTTCATCGCATGGGCCACTCGCTCCATCCGGGTTGGAGCCGCGCGTACGCCTGGGTCCTCGAACCGGGTCAGGTGGCAGCCGGCGACGAGGTTGTCGTCGAGCCGAATGCCTCGTCGTACGCGGCGACGCGCGTGGTGTCTTCGTAGTCCTCCTGGGCGCGGATCTTGCCCCAGCGCGCGTTGACGAACAGCACTGCCCGGTTCGCGTAGATGTCTCTGGCGTCGGCACCAATGACCCAGTGGTGCACGCGCGCTGCGGCTCGCGTGTTCCAGGGCGGACCGTTCACGAGGATGTCTTCGGCTTCCATGTGCAGCCCGTGGGCAACGTAGCGCTGCAAGAACGCCTCGAGCTCGGCTCGGCCCCGGTGGGTGGCTGAACGCCTCGCGTCCGAGCGCCGTGGGGCGGAACTGATTCGACCAGCTGTTGTCGCCCGGAAACGCGAGCGTGGCGTCCTCGGCGAACATTCGCAGGGCGGGCCCGTAGTCGCCCTCGTTCAAGGACTTGATCGTGTGGCGGATCATCCGACGGACGGCTGCTTTGTACATTGTCCCGCTCTCTAGATAGATCGCTCTAGCGACTAGGGTACGAGCGTGTCGGTGATCACGTCAACCCGTGAACGGATCCTCCTCGCGGCGTCCGAGCTGTTTCGGCGCCAGGGCTTCGCGGCCACCGGGCTCAAGTCGATCCTCGCGGCCAGCGACGCGCCCTATGGCTCGCTGTACCACTTCTTCCCCGGCGGCAAGGAAGAGCTCGGCGTCGCCGTGCTCGATGCGGGCGGCGTCGTGTACCGGGCGCTGGTCGAGCAGTTCTTCGTTCCGGGCGGCAACGTCGTCCGAGCCACATCCGACTTCTTCGAGGGCGCAGCCGTGATGATCGCCGAGACCGACTACGCGGACGCGTGCCCCATCGCGACGATCGCTCTCGAGACGGCGTCGACGAGCGAGCCGATGCGACGCGCGTCGGCCGCGGCGTTCGAGTCCTGGCTCGAGGTGCTCACCGACCGCATGAGCGAGGCGCGGCATCCCCCGGCGTCGAGCGCGCGAGCTCGCGGTCGAGCTCTTCTGCGCGATCGAAGGTGCGTTCCTGCTGAGCCGCGCGACGCGGTCACCGGAGCCGATACGCATCGCGGGCAGAGCCGCGACCGAGTCGGTGCGTCAGGCGCGCGACAAGGCGGCGGCGAGAGGCTCGACGAGGCGCACCTCATAGGGCCCGCGCATCGAGAAGATCACGAGGTCGACTCCTTCGCTCGCAAACGCCGCCGCACGCGCCGCGAGCTCGTTCGGGTCGGCCTCGGCCGGCCACATGACGTGGACCGAACGCTTGATCTGGTGATGGTCACGCCCGATCGCCTCGCAGCGTGAGACCAGGACCTCGTTGAGGCCCTTCCACTCGACCGGGTCAGGTGCGCCCGCGACATCCCAATGGTCAGCCCAGCGCGCTACCGCGCGGAGCGTGCGCTTCGGTCCCTTCCCGCCGATGACGATGGGGAGGTGTGACTGCAACGGCTTCGGGTTGCAGCGCGCGTCAGTCAGTGTGTAGTAGCGGCCGGAGAACGTCGTCGAGTCGTTCGTCAGCAGCGACGAGATGACCTCGACGCCTTCGTCGAAGCGATCGAACCGCTCCTTCAAGCTGCCGAGCGGGATGCCGTACGCATTCGACTCCGGCTCGAACCACCCGGCCCCCAATCCCAGGCTGAATCGCCCCTTGGAGATGTGGTCGACCGTCACCGCCGCGTTCGCGGTCACCGCGGGATGGCGGTAGTGCATGCCGTTGACCATGCAACCGAGCCGGAGCCTCGTGGTGAGGGCGGCGAGCGCGGCGAGCATCGTCCAGCTCTCGAGGTGGGTGCCGTCCATGGGGGGAGTGAGTGGGTAGAAGTGGTCCATCGTCCAGGCGGACTCGAACAGGTCGATGTCGTCCGCTGCCTTCCAGACCGCGAGGAAGTCATCCCACGTGCCGTGCTGGGGAGGGGTCTTGATGCCATAGGCGACCATGCGCCGGACCATAGACCCGGGGTCGTGCCGTACGATGACGAGCCAGCACCCACACGGCCGGAGGGGACCGACCTTGTCGACGGACACCGAACCAACCACCACTGAACCTGCGCGCTCGTTCGACCCCGACGCGCTGAGGAGGAAGTACCGCCAGGAGCGCGACAAGCGCATCCGAACGGACGGCAACGATCAGTACGTCGAGATGGCAGGCGAGTACGCCCACTACCTCGAAGATCCCTACGTCGCTCCGATCGAGCGGGAGCCGCTCACCGACGAAGTCGACGTCGTCATCATCGGCGGTGGCTTCGGCGGCCTGCTCGCCGGTGCTCGGCTGCGCCAGGCCGGCGTGGACGACATCCGCATCATCGAGAAGGGCGGCGACTTCGGCGGCACGTGGTACTGGAACCGGTATCCGGGCGCGATGTGCGACGTCGAGTCCTACATCTACCTTCCGCTGCTCGAAGAGGTCGGCTACGTGCCGAAGGAGAAGTACTCGCACGCGCCCGAGATCCTCGAGCACAGCCGTGCGATCGGCGAGACGTTCGACCTCTACCGCAACGCGTGCTTCCAGACGGAGGTCACCGACCTCGAGTGGGACGACGAGACCAGCCGGTGGATCGTGCACACCAACCGGGGCGACGCGATGCGTGCTCGGTTCATCTGCATGGCGAGCGGGCCGCTGCACCGCCCGAAGCTGCCGGGGCTTCCCGGCATCGACGACTTCAAGGGCCACACGTTCCACACCAGTCGCTGGGACTACGACTACACGGGCGGCGACAGCGACGGGAACCTGACCGGTCTCGCCGGCAAGCGAGTCGGCATCATCGGCACCGGCGCGACCGCGGTGCAGGCGATCCCTCACCTCGGCGAGGCGGCCGAGCACCTGTACGTCTTCCAGCGCACGCCGTCGTCCATCGACGTGCGGGCGAACCGTCCCACCGATCCGGAGTGGGCAGCCTCGCTCGGGCCAGGGTGGCAGAAGCACCGCATGGACAACTTCAACACGCTGGTGTCGGGTGGCTTCGCGTCCGAGGACCTCGTCAACGACGGATGGACCGACATCATCGGGAAGCTGCTGCTGATGATCCAACGCGGCGAGGCCGGTGAGCTCACCGCCGAGAGCCTCGCCCGCACGATGGAGATGGCCGACTTCGAGAAGATGGAGCAGATCCGCTCACGAGTCGAGGAGCTCGTCGAAGACCCCGGCACCGCCGAAGCGCTCAAGCCGTACTACCGGCAGTTCTGCAAGCGACCGTGCTTCCACGACGAGTACCTCGACACCTACAACCGGCCGAACGTCACGCTCGTCGACACCAACGGCCAAGGGGTCGAGCGCCTCACCGAGCACGGCGTCGTCGCGAACGGCGTCGAGTACGAAGTCGACTGCCTGATCTTCGCGACGGGGTTCGAGGTGGGCACCTCGTTCACCCGGCGAGCGGGCTGCGAGCTGCACGGCCGTGATGGGATCACGCTGAGTGAGAAGTGGGCCGACGGCACCTCCACCTATCACGGCATGCACGTCCGCGGCTTCCCGAACCTGTTCATCTTCAGCATCGTGCAGTCGGGGTTCTCGGTGAACTTCCCGCACATGCTCGACGAGCAGGCTCGTCACCTCGCGTACATCCTCGGGCACGCGCAGGAGAACGACATCAAGGTCATCGAGGCCTCGCAGGAGGCGGAGGACGCGTGGGTGAAGGCCGTGCTCGATGCGGCGATCAACCGCATGGACTTCCTCGAGTCGTGCACGCCCGGCTACTACAACAACGAGGGCCATCCGAACCAGCGAGCCTTCCGCGACGGGCCCTACGGCGGAGGCGCCATCGCCTTCGTGCAGATGTGGGAGGCGTGGCGCGCGGCCGGCGACTTGGAGGGCCTCGAGCTCACGGTGTGACCGATCTCCCAGGAGATTCACACCGCGGAGCCCTGTTCGCCGCCGAGAACTCGCGCGTAACGTATGCGGTCTCGGAGGGACTCTTCCCAGGTGGAACCCGAGACCAGCAAGTAGCGAAGGAGCATCAATGGCCCAGACCGCAACCCCTGTCGACAACGGCGTCAACGTCGAGGCACTGCTCGGCGCACGCGAAGCACTCTCCCAAGCACCCGAGGCCGCGCAGTTCACGTGGCGGGCCGAGTGCAAGTGGGTGAACGGCACCCACAGCCAGACGTCAGTGAAGGGCTTCTTCGGCCTCGGTGGCGAGCAGAGCCACAAGACGACGTTCACGTTCGACAGCCGATCACCCGGAGATCTTCGCTTCGGAGGACAACGGCGCGACCCCGGTCGAGATGGTGCTCGCCGGCCTGGCCAGCTGCCTCACCGCCGGTGTCGCCGCAGTGGCTCAGAACCGCGAGATCCAGCTGAAGTCGGTGTCGGCGACGCTCGAGGGCGACATGGACGTCCGCGGCATCCTCGGCATGGACAGCGACGTCCGCAACGGGTTCAGCGGCATCAAGGTGACGTACAAGATCGACGCCGACGCCTCACCCGAGGACATCAAGGCGCTCGTGGCGCAGTCGCAGAAGCGGTCGGCGGTGTACGACATCATCACGAACCCGACGAACGTCAAGGTCGAGGTCGCCTGAGCACGTCCCGCTCCACCACCGCAGTCGTCATCGGCGCGGGCCACGCCGGGCTCGCGATGAGTCGTTGCCTCGCGACGCGCGGCATCGACCACGTCGTGCTCGAGCGTGGCACCGTCGCCAACACCTGGAAGACCGAGCGTTGGGACTCGCTCACGCTGCTCACGCCGAACTGGCAGAGCAGGCTGCCCGACTACCGGTACGACGGTGACGATCCGGACGGCTACATGACGATGCCCGAGGTGATCTCGTTCATCGAGGGCTACGCCGACGCGATCAGCGCACCGCTGCACACGAACACGACGGTCACCGCGCTGCGGCGGTCCGACGACGGCTTCGTCGTCGAGACCGACCAGGGCGAGTGGCGAGCGCCCACCGTCGTGCTCGCGTCGGGGCACGGCAACATCGCGCACATCCCCGCGGTCGCCGCGGTGGTGCCCCCTGGTGTCACGCAGATCACGCCGTCCCAGTACCGCACCCCGGGTCAGCTCGAGGACGGGGGCGTGCTCGTCGTCGGCGCGGCCGCAACGGGCATCCAGCTCGCGGACGAGATCCAGCGCTCAGGGCGGCAGGTGACCCTGGCGGTGGGCGGTCACGTGCGGGCGCCGCGCGTGTACCGAGGCATGGACATCCAGTGGTGGATGGACGTCACCGGGCTGAATGACGAGATGTACACCGACGTCGACGACGTCATGCGCGTGCGCCGGCTGCCGTCGTTCCAGCTCGCCGGCACGCGCGATCGTCGCACGATCGATCTCAACGCGCTCACCGACATCGGCGTGAACCTCGTCGGCAAGTTCGCGGGAGTCAGCGAAGAAGGCAAGGCGCAGTTCTCGGGCTCGCTGCGCAACCAATGCGCCCTCGCCGACCTGAAGCTCGGTCGCCTTCTCGACACGATCGACGAGTGGGGCCAGCGACAACGCGGTCGACCGCGAGATCGAGCCGCCCCACCGTCTCGAGCCGACTCGGGTCGAGGACGATCCGCCGCTGATGCTCGACCTGACCAAGGGCCGCTTCCAGACGATCATCTGGGCAACGGGGTTTCGTCCCGACTACTCGTGGCTCGACATCCCAGTGGTCGACGAGAAGGGCTACATCCGTCACGACGGTGGGGTCGTCGACGAAGCGCCGGGGATGTACGTCATGGGCATGCCGTTCCTCCGCCGACGGAAGTCGACGCTCATCGACGGCGCGGCCGACGACGCGAACGACCTCAGCGACCACCTCGCGACGTACCTCGCCGGCCGCAGCACGCACTCCCACTCCCTCCCGAACTCGCGCGGCTGACCCGCCACCGGTGGCCGGTTATCGCGCGCGAGAACGTGGTCGGGGGCGCCTGGCGGCAGCCCGATGTCGAACGCGTTCAACGTGAACGACACGAGCACGTAGTAGCCACACAGCGTCACGAGCTCGACGAGGCCTCGATCTCCGAGCAGCGCCTGCGCCGCTGCGTAGGTCTCGGCGTCGACATGTCCGTCGGCACACAGCTGCGATGCGACCGCGTGGACGATCCGTTCGTCGTCGTGCTCGAACGTGGGTGTCGCACCGCGACCGATCGCCTCGATCACCGGCTCGCTCACGCCGTGCTCTCGCGCCATCGGCACGTGAGCCCACCATTCGAACTCCGCCTTCCAGTGCGCGCCGACGGTGATGATCGCGAGCTCCAGGAGCCTGCGTTCGACCGACACCCCGAACCGAAGGTGCGCACCGAGGTCCGCCGCGCGCCTGCCGACCTCCGGCGCGTGCACCCATGGGTTGAACGGGCCGCGAAGCCCTCCCTGCTCGTCGACGACGGCGGCCGACCGGGTCGAGACGATCTGATCCCAGAGGGCCTGGCCGGCTTCGTCGAGGTCGTCACGGTGGAGGGCGGGAAGTCTGCTCATGCTGTCGTTCCTCTCATTCAGGGACCATCGCAAACGCGCGGACCGGAAACGTCCCGAAGCCGCTGACCTTGGGTGGCACCGCGAAGAACCGGGCGCCCCGCTCGGGCAGCTCGTCGAGATGGGTGAGGTGCTCGACGATCGGGATGCCCGCGCCGAGGAACCCATCGTGTGCGGGCCTCGTGAGGTCTTCGATCGAGTCGATGTTCACCGAATCGATGCCGACCAGCGCCACCCCCTCCGCGAGCAGTCGCTCGACGAGCGCGCGTGTCAGGTGAGGGGCGGACTCGCCGTACTGCGCCGTGCGCCAGTGGCGATCCCAGCCGGTGTGGAAGAGCACCGCGTGGCCCTCGAGCGGGCCGGTGGGCAACGCGTCGGGCCCGATCCCGCCAGCGACGCCGGTGACGTGCACAACGACCGCGGGAAGGTTCGCGGTCTGCGCGAGCTCGAGCCCGGCGAGGTCAGCGCCTTCGGCGTGGAAGTGCCACGGGCTGTCGATGTAGGTGCCGGTGTTCGCGACCATGTCGATGCGGCCGATCTGGAACGAGATCCCCGGCGCCATGCGTTGCGCCGTGTCCTCCCTGCTCAGGTGCGTGGTGATCGCTGGTCCGGGAAGGCCCGGATAGGTCGTCATCGCATCGACGATCTCGTGGCTGCAATCGATGAGCCGGGTCATCCGGCGACTCTAAGGTGCGGCAGGTGAGCGACCGTGTGCCGTATCTGGCGTCGCGCCTCCAAGGCTTCGGCACCACGATCTTCGCCGAGATGTCCGCGCTCGCGGTCGAGACCGGCTCGGTGAACCTGGGGCAGGGCTTCCCCGACACCGACGGCCCTCCCGAGGTGATGCAGGCCGCGATCGACGCGATCAAGCGGGGCGAGAACCAGTACCCGCCCGGGCCCGGCACCGCCGATCTCCGCCTCGCGATCGCCGAGCATCAGCAGCATTGGTACGGGCTGCACTTCGATCCCGACACCGAGATCTTGGTGACCGCCGGCGCGACCGAGGCGATCGCGTCGGCCCTGCTCTCGCTGTGCGAGCCCGGCGACGAGGTCATCACGTTCGAGCCGTACTACGACTCGTACTCCGCGTGCATCGCGATGGCGGGAGCCACGCATCGCCTCGTGCAGCTCACGCCTCCCGGCTACACGTTCGACCCCGATGCGTTGCGGGCTGCGATCACGCCGCGCACGCGGCTCCTCCTCATCAACTCACCGCACAACCCGACGGGGAAGGTGCTGTCGCGTGAGGAGCTCGAGGTCATCGCCGCGCTCTGCCTCGAACACGACCTCATCGCAGTCACCGACGAGGTGTACGAGCACATCGTGTTCGACGGTGCGCACATCCCACTCGCCACGTTGCCCGGCATGCGCGACCGTGTCGTCACGATCTCGTCCGGCGGCAAGTCGTTCTCGTGCACGGGGTGGAAGATCGGGTGGGTCTGCGCGTCGCCTCCGCTGGTGCGGGCGATCCGCACTGCGAAGCAGTTCCTCACCTATGTGAACGGAGCGCCGTTCCAGCCCGCGATCGCCGTCGGTCTTCGCCTGCCCGACGAGCGGATCAACGCCCTCGGGCTCGAGCTGCGCGAGAAGCGCGACCGGCTGTCGGCGGGACTCATCGAGCGCGGGGCTGACCGTGTACCCGTCGGCGGGCACGTACTTCGTCACTGTCGACATCCGGTCGCTCGGCGAGCACGACGGATACGCGTTCTGTCGGTCTTTGCCCGAGCGGTGCGGCGTCGTCGCGGTCCCGAACGTGGTGTTCTATGACGACGTGGAGGCAGGGTCGCCTCTCGTGCGGTTCGCGTTCTGCAAGAAGCTCGACGTGATCGACGACGCTGTCGCTCGGTTGCAGAAGCTCGCTCGGTAGCACCAGGCAGGGAGGCAGTGTGAAGGTCGCCGCGATCCAGCACGACATCGTCTGGGAGGACCCGAGCGCGAACTTCGTTCACCTCGCCGGCCTCATCAGCGAGGCGGCAGCACAGGGCGCGCGCCTCGCGGTGCTGACCGAGATGTACTCGACGGGCTTCTCGATGGCCGCGGAGCGCATCGCCGAGCCGGCCGGAGGGCGCAGCAGCGCGTTCCTGGTCGAGCAAGCCGCACTCAACGACCTGTGGGTGTGCGGCTCGCTGCCCGAAGTCGCGACGGGCGCGACGCGTCCGTCGAATTGCCTGGTGCTCGCAGGTCCCGACGGCACGATCCTGCGCTACCGCAAGATCCACCCGTTCTCGTTCGCCGGCGAGCACCACCACTACGAGGCCGGCGACAAGCACGTCACCGTGATGGTCGAAGGCGTGAGGCTGAGCCTGTTCGTCTGCTACGACCTCCGGTTCGGCGACGAGTTCTGGCCGCTCGCGTCCGACACCGACTGCTACGTCGTGGTGGCGAACTGGCCGGCGGCGCGCCGTGCCCACTGGATGACGCTGGTGCGGGCCCGCGCGATCGAGAACCAGGCCTACGTCGTGGCGGTGAACCGCGTCGGGTCGGGCGACGGCCTCGACTACTGCGGCGACAGCGCCATCATCGGTCCGTCCGGCGAGGAGGTCGTGGTCGGCGACGATCGCGAGGCCGTGCTCGTGGGAGAGGTCGACCCGGCGGTGGTCGCCGATACCCGCGCGCGCTTCCCGTTTCTCGTCGACCGGCGCTGATCCCGCGGTCGATAAGGTCGCGGCTTCGACAAGAGGGGGATGTCATGGAGTCGTTCAACGGCAAGATCGCGGTCGTCACCGGGGGCGGCACCGGCATGGGGGCCGAGCTCGTCGTGCAGCTCGCGGGCCAGGGATGCTCGGTCGCCACGTGCGACGTCAACTCCGAGACGCTCGCCGAGACGGCGAAGCGGGCCGCGAACGAGGCGCTCGCGGGCGCTCGCATCACGACCCACCTCTGCGACGTGGCCGACGTCGCACAGGTCGACCGGTTCCGCGACGACGTCGTGAAGGAGCACGAGACCGACCACATCAACCTGCTCTTCAACAACGCCGGCATCGGTGGCGGTGGATCGTTCGTCGAGGGCAAGCGCGAGGAGTGGGACCGCGTCTTCGGCATCGATTGGGGCGGCGTCTACAACTGCGCCCGCGCGTTCGTGCCGTTGCTCGTCGCGAGCGACGACGGCTACCTCGTGAACACGAGCAGCGTGAACGGGTTCTGGGCATCACTCGGTCCGGGCAACCCGCACACCGCGTACTCCGCGGCGAAGTTCGCGGTGAAGGGCTTCTCCGAGGCGCTCATCGAGGACTTCAGGGTGAACGCGCCTCACGTGAAGGTCGCCGTCGTCATGCCTGGGCACATCGGCACCGACATCGTGTCGAACAGCCGCCGCGTGCTCGGTGGTGCCGAACCCGACGAGATGACCGCCGACGACCTCGCTGAGGCACGGGTGCAGATGAGCAAGCGCGGCATGCCGGTGCAGTCGATGAGCGACGACGACATCCGCGGGATGATGAAGATGCTCGGCGAGGGCTTCAAGTCGATGGCGCCGGTGTCGGCCGCTCAGGCCGCGACCGTGATCCTCGACGCGGTGAAGGCCGGCAAGTGGCGGATCCTCGTCGGCGACGATGCCCATCGGCTCGACGAGGTCGTGCGCGCGAACCCCGAGGGCATCTACGACGAAGGCGGCGTGAGCCTCATCTCCGTGATGCAGCCGGGCTCTTGACGGAGAGGTCCTTGTTCAGCAGGAACCTCGGCTGCGTGCCTGCATTCGTCGGGCGCGTGTGCAGCAACAGCGGGTGGATGAGGATCACGTCGCCCGCAGTCGCGGTCAGCTCGACGACCTGAACCTCGACGCCGTTCACGACCTCGACGGCGTCGACGAACCGAGCGATCCGCGGGCCGGGCTCGCCGTCGGTGCCCAGATCGCGCAGGTACTCGTTGCTGTGCATGAGCTGCTTGCGCAGCTGGACGCCTTCGTTCCCGGCCGGGGTGGGTGATCGGCGAAGTGGCGTGCCACCAAGTGATGTGAGCCGGCGACGATCGTCATCCCGCCGGCCCGCGGAGCGACGTTGCCGAACATCGAGTGCACCTTCAGGCCGTCGAGGGGCGAGAGCGGGGCGCTGTAGTCGTGGTCGAGATGCCAGGCCTTCGAAGGGACGTTCCACACGCGGCGCGTCGGGAACAGCAAGAAGTACGCGCCCCAGTCGGACGGCTGCGTCCACCTCCCGCTGCCGATGAGGTCGTCGATCGCGCCGAGCGTTCGGTCGCTCCCGATCGCCTTGAAGACGTCATCATTCTTCAGCGATTGAAGGTTCGATGGTGACTCGTTCAGCCAGGTGCGGGGGTCGTCGCGGTCGAAGCCCTGCCCTTCCAATGCGCGCCACACGACGTCACGCATCGCCGCGGCCTCGTCTCCGGTGAACGCACCCGGCACGCGCAGGTAGCCACGCGCTTCGAAGTGCGCCCGGTCGGTGTCCTCAAGCACAGCGTCGAGGCTACGGCGGTACCATCCCGCGATCGCTCGAGATCTTCCTTCGTTGTTCCTCGCCCGCCAGTCGGTGCGCGGCCCGAAGATCGAAGACGTTGCCGGGAGGGTCGACGAAGCGTTGCGATCACTCGACCTCGGGTCGCGCGTCAGGGCCGGCGATCGCGTCGCGGTGACCGCGGGCAGCCGGGGCATCGCGAACATCGCAGTCGTAGTGAAGGCGACGGTCGACCACATCCGCGGTCTCGGCGCCGCCCCGTTCATCGTGCCTGCGATGGGCAGCCACGGCGGGGGCACGGCGCAAGGGCAGACCGACCTCCTCGCGTCGTTTGGCATCACCGAGGACTTCTGCGGCTGTCCGATCGACGCGCGCATGGACGTGGTGACACTCGCCGACTCGAAGCTCGGTTTCCCGATCCTCTACGCGACGGCTGCGGCAGAGGCCGATCACGTCGTCGTCGTGAACCGGGTGAAGACCCACACCATGTTCACCGGCCCCGTCGAGAGCGGCCTCGCGAAGATGGCGACCATCGGGCTCGGGAAGCTCGAAGGCGCCGCTCTCTACCACCGAGCGATGTTCGAGCTCGGCTGGATGGATGTGATCAACGACGCGATGCCAGTCGTGGTCGAGCGCGGCAACCTCCTCGCCGGCGTCGCGCTGGTCGAGCGGGGCGACGAGCAGACGGCGCGCATCGAGGCGATCGCGGGAGAGCGCATCCTCGATGTCGAGCCCGACCTCTTGGTCGACTCGCTGCGATGGATGGCCACCATCCCCTTCACCGACATCGACCTGCTGCTGATCGACAAGATCGGGAAGAACATCAGCGGCACCGGGCTCGACCCGACGGTCGTGGGTCGCAAGGACGCGCTGCACCACGCCGATCCGGCGCGCGACCTGCGCGTGCGCTACATCGCCGCGCGCGGGCTCACCGAGGAGACGCACGGGAACGCGGTCGGCGTCGGCTTCGCCGAGTTCTGCCGCTCGCGCATCCTGCGTGAGATGGACGTGGCGGTGACTCGACTGAACGCGTTGACCGCGGGCGATGTGCCGGCCGCGATGGTGCCGGTCGACTTCGAGACCGACGCCGAGATCCTCGACGCCACGCTCGCGCTCATCGGGCTGCGGTCGCCGTCGCAGGCGCGCGTCATCTGGATGCGCAGCACGCTCGAGGTCGACTTGATCGCCTGCTCCGAGGCACTGCTCGAAGAGGCCGAGCTCAGAGACGACGTCGAAGTGCTGAGCGGCTTGATGGCGATGCCGATCGCTGGCGACGGCAACCTTCCGGACCTGCTGCCGCGAGAGGCCTGGTAGCGGGCACAATCGTTCCCCAATGACTGCTGATGGGGTGGGCGCCGCGATCGTGACGAACGTCGAGCGCGTCCTGCTCGGCAAGCGTGAACAGGTGCGGATCGTGGTGGCGGCCCTCCTGGCGGGCGGTCACGTGCTGATCGAAGATGCGCCGGGCGTCGGAAAGACGCTCCTCGCGAAGGCGGTGGCTCGGTCGATCGGCGGCACCGTCGGCCGTGTGCAGGGCACCGCGGACCTGCTTCCCGCCGACATCACCGGCGTGACGATCTTCGACCAGGAGCGGCGCGACTGGGACTTCCGACCGGGCCCGCTCTTCAACCACGTGCTGCTCGTCGACGAGATCAACCGAGCGACGCCGCGCGCGCAGTCGGCTCTCCTCGAAGCGATGGCCGAGGGCCACACCACGGTTGACGGTTCGCAGCACGACCTGCCCGAGCCGTTTCTGGTGCTCGCGACCCAGAACCCGCTCGGCGACGCGGGGACGTTCCCGTTGATCGCGGGCGAGTACGACCGGTTCGCGGTGTCGGTCTCTCTCGGCCTCCCGGGCCGCGACGTCGAACGCGAGCTGCTCAGAGGGAACGGTGGGCTCGGCGCGCTCGATGCGCTCGAGGCGGTGACCGATCCGGGTGAGCTGGCGCGGTGCCAACGCGAGGTCGCGGCGATGCACGTCGCCTCTGCAGTCGAGGAGTACGTGCTCGACATCGCCGAGGCGACGCGCGTCGGAGGTCCGAGCTCGCCCGGCGATCGCGGCATCAGCCCCCGGGCGACGCAGGCGTTGCTCGCCGTCGCGAAGGGATGTGCCGCGACGATGGGGCGCACCTATGTCACCCCGGACGACGTGCAGACGGTTGCAAGCGCCGTGCTCGCGCATCGGATGCAAGCCGATGCGACGACCGGGTTGAGCGCTGCGAGCGCGGCGGTCGCCGAGATGCTCACCTCAGTCGCCGTTCCGAGCGTCTGAACCATGGGAAGGTCGTCGGCCCCCGGTCTCCACGCCCGGCCGGCACTGCTCATCGCCGCCGGCGTCGCGCTCGATGTTTGCGCGGATCTGGGGGCCGGCGGGTGAAGATGCGACACGCCTCGCGTTCGTGGTGCTGTTGGCGGCGACCTTGGGCAACTTGCTCGTCGCGATCGTGGTCGTGCACAAGGCGTCGACCCAGATCGTCGAGAACCCGACCGACACCGTCGTCGGCGAGCCCGCGGGCGTCGAGATGTCGATCTCCGGGTTGCGCTCGGCCGTGTCGGTGCGGATGCGTTCATCCCCCGACGCGCCTTGGGTCACGGCGCTTCCACCGGACGTCGGGTTCCTCCCTGGCAGCGCGACCTTCCGCGGCGTCGCCACGCGTGCCGAGGTCGAGGTCTGCTCGTGGGGACCCCTCGGCCTCCTCGGCTACTCGCGCTCGCGGCTGATCGACCTGCGTCGCACCCTCTGGATCGGGCCTCGTCCGGTCGCGTTGAGCGAGCCGATCGACCTCGCGCCGCGCACCGGCCCCTTGCCCACCGGGCCGGTCGTCGCCGCGGGTGAGGGCGACATCACGCGAAGCGTGCGGGAGTACGTGCCGGGCGATCCGCTGCGTCGAGTCGCCTGGTCGGTGACGGCGCACACCGGCAAGCTCGTGACGCGCGAGGTCGAGCGCCCGGCTACCCACGTGGTGCATCTCCTGGTCGATCTCGGAGAGGAGCGCGGCCCCCTCGCGGAGAGAGTCGCCGGCGTAGCCGCTTGGGTGGGGCGCCAGATCCTCGCGACCGGCGCCCAGCTCTCGCTCACTTCGATGGGCCCCGACGGGCCGGCCTCGTCGGTGGTGAACACCGTGGGGTTGCAGCGCCGCTTGGCGGAGGCAGCCCCCGGCGCGCCTCCGTGTCCCACCGGCGTGCCGGTCCTCGTCGTGTCCGCGGAAGGCGTCGAGTGGCACTGATCACGCGTCCGGTGCACGAGCGGAGCTCGCTCGAGATCGCGCTCGACCCTCATCGGACTCCTCATCGTGCAGGTCGCCGCCGCCGGCTCGTCGGGCCCGGCGCTCACGACGCTCGGGTTGGTGTTCACCCTGGGTCTCGTCTTCGTCGCCGTCTTCTGGCGATGGTTCGAACCCTGGCTCGCGATCACGCTCATCGCGGTCGGGCTCGTGGTCACCACGTTCCACGCATCTCCGAAGTCGGGCGCAGGACTCGGATGGGTCGCGCTGTGGGTCGTCGGCGCGATCACGGCGTGGGCGGGCATCGAAGTCGGCCGCATGGGTTCGGAGCGCCGGCTCTCGGCAGGCCGGCAACCCCTGCGTCTCGGACGCTTCGACAGAGGGGCCGCGGTGGTCGTCGGGCTCCTGTGCCTGCTCGCGGTGTTGATCTCCGCCGTGGCGAGCCTCGACCTCTCGTCCGCGCTGTCGGCTCGGGGGTCGTCCCGGCCCGGACGCCCAGGTGGGACGGTCAGCTCCGACCTGGCGCCATACGTGGGCCTCGACAACCAGCTCGACACCGGCGCCCGGGGAACGCTCTCGAACGCAGTCGTGCTGAGGGTGAAGGCCGACGCGCCCGACTTCTGGCGCGGCGCCGCGTTCGATCGGTACGACGGCCGCGTCTGGAGTCAGTCACCGGCCCTCACCGCCAGTGGGCCCACCGAGGATCTGGAGGGCGGCGGTGTCGACAACGGCGGCCTCGCGGTCCCTCGATTCGACGTCATGCGTCAGGCCGTTCGAGTCGAGGCCTCCGCGATCGGAGTCGTGTTCGGCGCGCCGCTCATCCAAGGCGTCAACCTGCCCAGGGATGCCTACGACGTCAGGGCCGACGGCTCGTTTGAGCTGCGAACGCCGCTCGGGAAGGGCGCCCAGTACGTCGTGACGAGCGACCGCGCGCTCACCACCACGGCGATCCTGCGCGCGAACGACCCGCGCACCTCGGGGATGTCCGCCGATCTCGCGCGCCTCTACGTCCAGAGTGGGGGAGCCACGCCGCGGGTGGCGGCGCTCGCGGCGCAGATCGCGGGCGACGCACCGACGACGTACGACGCGATCCGCGCGCTCGAGTCGTGGCTCGGCCAGAACACGAAGTACACGCTCGACATCCCACCACTGCCCGCCGGCGCCGACACGGTCGAGCAGTTCCTGTTCGTCGACAAGCGCGGCTTCTGCATGCAGATCGCCAGCAGCCTGACCGTGATGCTGCGTTCGCTCGGCGTGCCCGCGCGCTTGGTCACTGGTTTCGCGCCGGGCGAGGAGTCACTGCTCGGCGGTGAGTTCACCGTTCGAGGCAGCGACGCCCACGCATGGGTCGAGGTCTGGTTCCCCGGTGTCGGATGGCAGGGCTTCGATCCCACGGCGAGCGTGCCCCTCGCGGGGGAGTACTCGAACTCGACCTCGGCGCGCCTGTGGCGCGTCGTGCAGCGGTTGCTTCCGGTGCTCCTCGCGATCGGTCTCGTCATCGCAGCCGCGGTTGGCGTCGCGATGCTCTTGCGTCGGCGTCGCCGCCCGCGGCCCGTGAAGCCGTGGGTGTCGCGGTTCTACGAGTCGGTGCAGAAGGAAGGCTCGAAGCGAGGGAGAGCACGTGCCCCTTCCGAGACTCCCGCCGCGTACGTCGCGCGCGCTCGGTGAGACGGTGCTGCCGCATCCCGAGCTCGAGGTCATCGCGGACGTCGTGACCGCGGCGGCGTACTCGGGCCAGGAGCCCAGCGAGCAGGACCGAGCCGAAGCCGAGCGGATCTTGGCTCTTGCGTGCCGATCGGACGCCGGTTAGAAATACCCGACTAATCCGATCAACTTTATGGAGAATCCCTATGCGTCGCCGCCCGACGGCTCTTCTCGTCCCCCTTCTCATCGCGTTTGCCCTGCTCACCGCGGCCTGCGGCGACGACAGCGGATCCGCGAGCGCCGAGGGCGGGACGACGACTCTCCGACTCGGGTACTTCGCCAACATCACCCACGGGTCCCCGCTCGTGGGCATCGGGAACGGCACGTACGCCCAGACCTTGGGGTCTGACGTCGACCTCAAGACCTCGATCTTCGGTGCCGGCACCGAAGAGATCGAAGCGCTCTTCGCCGGTGCGATCGACGCCGGCTACATCGGGCCGAACCCCGCGGTGAACGGCTACGTGAAGTCGAAGGGCGAGGCGCTGCGCATCGTCGCCGGCGCGACCTCGGGTGGTGCGGCCCTCGTCGTGAAGCCCGACATCAACGGCCCCGAAGACCTCAAGGGCAAGGTGCTCGCGACTCCGTCGCTCGGCAACACTCAGGACGTCGCTCTTCGCGCGTACCTCAAGGACAACGGGCTGAGCGCGGACACGAGCGGGGGAGGCGATGTGTCGATCCATCCGCAGGAGAACTCGCAGACGCTCGAGGCGTTCAAGGCCGACACCGTGCAGGGTGCGTGGGTGCCCGAGCCGTGGGCTACTCGTCTCGTGGTCGAAGGCGGTGGCAAGGTCCTCGTCGATGAGGCGACGCTCTGGCCCGAAGGGAAGTTCGCGACGACCGAGCTCATCGTGAGCAAGAAGTTCCTCGACGAGCACCCCGACGCGGTGAAGAAGCTGATCGAGGCGCAGATCGCGACCGAGAAGTTCATCGCCGACAACCCCGAGCAAGCCGCGGAGATCGCGAACCAGGAGATCGAGAAGATCACGGGCAAGAAGCTCGCCGATGGCGTGATCGGTCCGGCATTCAAGAACCTCACGTTCACGGACGATCCGATCGCGTCGTCGGTGCAGCAGTCGGCCGCGGACGCGCACGACGTCGGCCTGCTCGACTCGGTGCCCGACCTGAAGGGCCTCTTCGACCTCACGATCTTGAACGAGGTGTTGAAGGCAAACGGGGAGCAGCCCGTCTCCGGCCTCTGACCCCGCCCCTGTCACCGGCCCGGCGCCGGGCTACGGTCGGGCTTGATGCCTCCGACGGAGTCCCGCATCACGGTGCGGCCGAACGGGCCGTATGCCGTCGTCGGCGACGTGACGGTGGTCGCCAAGGCGCAGGTCGAGACCGAGCTGGGTGAGCCGATCGCGTGGGAGGTCGGTGCTGAGATCGGCCACAAGGAGCGGTACGCGCTGTGCCGCTGTGGCCAGTCGGGGCGCAAGCCGTTCTGCGACGGGACGCATCTCCGCGTCGGGTTCGAGGCCGATGACGGGCTGCGCACCCGCACCCCGACCGAGTACCCCGGCACCGGAGTGACGCTCTACGACGACCGCGGCATCTGCGTGCACGCGGGGTTCTGCGGCACTGCGATCACGAACGTCTGGAAGATGGTGCGCAAGACCGACGACACCACCGTGCGGTCGATGCTCGTGGCGATGGTGGAGCGATGCCCGTCGGGTGCGATCAGCTACTCGATCGACGGCGAGGCCGACAACGAGCCACGGCTCCCGAGTGAGATCGGCGTGATGGTGAACGGGCCGCTCTGGGTGACCGGCGGCATCCCCGTCGATGTGGGTGAAGAGGGCACGCTGCAGACCCGGAACCGGGTTGCTTTGTGCCGCTGCGGCGCGTCGAGCCGCAAGCCACTCTGCGACGGGAGCCACAAAGAGGCCGGCTTCGTGGACGACCCTCGGGAACGGGACTAAGTTCAACGACAGAACTCGGTCGCGAATCGGAGGCCCGCGTGAGCGATGAATGGCACAAGACCGCCTGCATCCTCTGCAGCGTGAACTGCGGCATCGAGGTGCGCCTCGACGGCCGGCGCATCGAGCGGGTGCGAGGTGACAAGGCGCATCCGACCTCGCAGGGCTACACGTGCGAGAAGGCGCTTCGACTCGACCACTACCAGAACGGCCACCACCGCCTGACGTCTCCGCTACGCCGGCGCGCCGACGGCACGTTCGAACGCATCGATTGGGACACCGCGGTCGCGGAGATCGCCGAACGGTTGGGCTCGATCCGCGACACCCATGGCGGCGCGTCGATCTTCTACTACGGCGGCGGCGGGCAGGCGAACCACCTCGGTGGCGGGTATGGCCGAGCGACGCGGAGTGCGCTCGGTGTCGTCTACAGCTCGAACGCGCTCGCGCAGGAGAAGACCGGTGAGTTCTGGGTCGACGGTCAGCTGTTCGGGAGGCCTCGCTGCCACACGACCGGCGACTACGAGCACGCCGAGGTCGCGATGTTCGTCGGCAAGAACCCGTGGCAGTCGCACGGCTTTCCGCGGGCGCGCAACGTCCTCCGCTCGATCGTCAACGATCCCGAACGCTCTTTGATCGTCATCGATCCCCGGCGCAGCGAGACTGCGGAGCTGGCCGACATCCACCTGCAGGTTCGCCCGGGCACCGACGCATGGTGCCTCGGCGCTCTGCTCGCGATCCTGATCGAGGAAGGGCTCGCCGACGTCGACTGGCTCGCCGACCACGCCAATGGCTTCGACGAGCTGCGCAACCACCTCGCGAAGGTTCCGATCGCGCAGTCGTGTGCGATCGCGGGTGTCCGCGAAGAGGACGTGCGCGCCGTCGCTCGACGTCTCGCGTCGGCGTCGAGCGTCTCGGTGTACGAGGACCTGGGCATCCAGCAGGCGCCGTACAGCACGTTGAACTCGTACCTCGAGAAGCTCGTGTACCTGCTCACCGGGAACTTCGCGAAGCGGGGCGGGATGAACATCCACTCGCGCTTCGCGAGCCTCGGCGGCGGCGGCAAAGGCGGCGGTGATCGTCGCAGCCCGGTCGGCGGTCATCGCATCATCACCGGCCTCATCCCGAGCGCGGTGATCCCGGACGAGATCCTCACCGACCACCCCAACCGGTTCCGGGCGATGCTCATCGAGAGCGCGAACCCGGTGCACTCGCTGCCCGATTCGGCGCGCATGCGCGAAGCGCTTGCCGCGCTCGACTGCGTCGTCGTCATCGACGTCGCGCTGACCGAGACCGCTCGCTGCGCGGACTACGTGCTCCCGGCGGCGTCGCAGTACGAGAAGTGGGAGGCCGCGTTCTTCACGCTGGAGTTTCCCGAGAACGCGTTCCAGCTGCGGCCGCCGATCCTGGATCCGCTGCCGGGGACGTTGCCCAGAGGCCGAGATCCACGCGCGGCTGACGCGGGCGCTCGGCGCTTACACCGATGACGACCTCGCGGGGTTGCATGCGGCCGCAGCGGCGGGACGGGCTGCATACGCAGACGCGTTTCTCACCGCGATGGTCGAGCAGCCACACCTCGCGCCGCTCGCTCCGATCGTGCTCTACGAGACGCTCGGCCCGACGTTGGGCGAAGGCCGAGAAGGAGCAGCCGCGGTGTGGGGTCTCGCACAGACGTGCTTCCTGTCGCATGCCGAGTCGGTGCAGCGAGCGGGGTACGCCGACGGCGACGCGCTCTTCGACGCGATGCTCGCCAACCCGTCCGGCGTCGTGTTCACCCTCGACGACTACGAAGAGACCTGGAAGCGCCTCGACACGCCCGACGGCAAGGTCAGCCTCGTGATCCCCGATCTGCTCGAGGAGCTCTCGTCGTTGCCGTCGGACGTTCCCGCCGACCTCGAGTTCCCGTTCGTCCTCTCCGCGGGAGAGCGTCGCTCCTCCACGGCGAACACGATCTTCCGCGATCCCGCGTGGCGCAAGAAGGACGGCGGCGTCGCGCTGCGCATCAACCCAGAAGACGCCGCGAGCATCGGAGTCGACGCAGGTGGAAGAGTGCGGGTCGTGACGCGCCGCGGATCGGTCGAGGCACCGGTCGAGATCACCGATGCAATGCAACCTGGCCACGTCAGCCTCCCGAACGGCCTCGGCCTCACCTCGCCCGACAACGTCGTCGACGGTGTCGCACCCAACGAGCTGACGTCGGGCACCGACCGCGACTGGCTCGCAGGCACGCCGTGGCACAAGCACGTAAGGGCCCGACTCGAGGCCATCGTCGAGGCAGTGGCCTGACCGTGCGCCGCACGCGCTTCGACGAGTGGCCGTGCCCGATCGCGCGGACGACCGACCTCATCGGCGACTGGTGGACGCCGCTTGTCATGCGAGACGCGTTCGCCGGCGTGAAGCGCTTCGACGACTTCATCGCCGACCTCGGCATCCCGCGAGCGGTGCTCGCGGCGCGTCTCGACCGCCTCGTCGACGAGGGCATGCTCGATCGCGTCGCGTACGAGGAGCGTCCGCTTCGCTACGAGTACCACCTCACTGCCAAGGGCCGCGCGTTCTGGGACGTGCTCGCCGCGATGTGGCGCTGGGGCGAGGACTGGCTGTGGCCCGAGGGCGAGCAGCCGCCCGTGCGGTTGGTCGACCGCGAGACCGGCGACGAGATCCGCCCGGTCGTGGTCGACGAGCAGACCGGCACCCGCCTCGACATCCGCCGCACCAAGATCCGCCGCCGCTAGCGCCGGTGCGTGCCTTCGTCTTCTCAGTCGCGAGGACCGTCAGATCTGACGGTTGACGCGACCGAGAACGCGGGGTTCGGCTACTTGCCGTTGGCGGAGAAGTGCTGGAAGTCCTTGAGCGAGCTCCATGTGCCGCCCCAGGTCCATCCCACCGACTTGAACGCCTTCACCACGACGTCGTTCGGCTCGATCATCCCGGGCCGCACGTTGCCGCGCGCCTTGTAGGCGGACGCGAGCTCGGGGATGACGATGTCGCCTTTCACGTACGGGTTCTGGAACGGGTTGATGTCGATCGCGAGGCCGAAGGCGTGCTGCGACCACGTCTGCGTCGTCGTCACGACGGGCCGGCACGCGAACGCGGCCGTGTCGTTGCCGTCGCCGGTCGGCGCTGCGTTCGAGAGCGCGGGATCGGGGATCTGCATCTCCTCGATCGGGAAGTGCGCGGCCTGCAGCTTGCGGAACACCTCGACGATCTTGGCCGCCGCCGCCTCGTGGATCAGCAGCTCGCCCGTGTGGAACTTGCCGTCGAACCCGTAGAACGAGACCTGCACGTAGCGGAGGTCCTTGAGGGCGACGGGGCACGCGGGCGTCCACGTCGACCGGGCGACGACGTCCGCGGGCACCGGCTGGATCGACGACACGAACACATCGGATGGCGGTGGTGGCAGCACGTCGATCGTGGCGAACTGGCGGTCGACGAGCTCGGGCGGAGTGGGCTCGATCTGACCGAGGCCATCGGGACGGAGGGGAAGCGGCCGCATCCCGAGCCAGTCGGGACGGGGATGCACGCACCCGGCGAGCGACACCAGCGAGACCGCGATGACGAGCGCCAGACGCAGCCGAGCCATCACGGAAGCGTATGGGCGGGACCTCGACCCGCGCCGTCACCTCTCACGTTTCGCGCGCTGGCCGAGTCAGTCTGGTTGAGCGAGCGTCAATCTGCCGTGTCGAACAGCACCGCTCTCGCGGCGTTCCGTCCGTTGAGCGCGATCACCGAGCCCGCTGGGTGGGTCGCCGCGCCGCAGAAGTAGAAGCCGGGGATCGGCGTGCGCGCGGAGAGCCGCTTCTCCCACATCTGGTTCGGCATGGTCTCGCCTTGGAAGATGTGGCCTCCGGTGAGCCCGACCCGCTCCTCGATGTCCGGGGCGCCGAGCATTTCGAGAACTCGAGGCACTACTCGATGTCGGGAGCGAACACCGAGATCAGGTCGATGAACTGGCTTGGCGACGCTTCACGCTCGGCGTCCCACGTCGTGCCCTTCAAGCGAGTACGGCCCGTACTGTCCGAACACGCTCATGAGATGGCGGCCGAGCGGGCGCCGGTGAGTCGGGTCGAAGCCGGTCTGGAAGTAGACCTCGCCGTAGCCGATGTTCACGCGACCGAATCGGCAGTCGTTGAACGCGTCTTGCGCCGCGTCGAGGCCATGCGTCACCGAGACCATCGACTGGTACGGCCATTGCTCCCCGGCGGCGGCGGTGAAGGTCGGGAGACGCGTGAGGGCGGCGTTCAGCTTCACGACGGGGCTGCGGACCTGCCACGCCTTCAGCCGAGCCCGGTACTCGGCAGGCACGACGTCGTCGTTCGGCAGCATCGCGAGCGCACGCTTCGGATCTGCGTTGCACACGATGGTGTTTGCTCGGATGAGCTCTCCGCCCTCGAGCCTCACGCCCTCGCCGGGGAGGATCTCAGCAACGGGCACGCCGCACGCGAGCACCGCTCCCGCGTCGTCGGCTGCCTCGGCGATGGCGAAGCTGATCACTCCCATCCCGCCCTTCACGTAGCCCCACACGGGACCTTGTCCACCGAGGTTGCCCTGGTAGTGCATGAGCTTCACCGACGCCGTGCCCCAATCGCGTGGACCTGCGTAGGCGCCGATGACGCCCTGACCGATAGAGTGCGTCCTTCATCGTTGGTCATCGATGTAGTCGTCGAGCACCTCGGAGATCGACGCCTGGAACAGGATGTCGATGCATCCAATCGTCGTGTCCGAGCATGTCCTCGAGCTCGTCACGGGTCGGGGATTCTCCGATCCAGCTGTCGCGGCCCCGCACCGCGCAGGAGCTGCCGCATCTCGTCGAAGACATGCTCGTAGGCCCAGTAGCCATCGATGTCGTGCTTCGAGAGCCGCATCGCTTCGAGACTGGCCTGGGTCTTCGTGTCGTCGAGCCAATGGGCGAACGAGCCCCCCTCCGGAAACGGCGCCCATAGGTTCGGCTCGGCGATGTACACCTCGAGGCCATGTCGCTCGAGGTCGAGCTCGTCGATGACGACCGGTCGAGCAGGCCCACCACATATGCGCAAGGGCTGACCACATATCCCTGATCGGGGAAGGGCCGTTCGAGGGTGCACGCTCCGCCGAGTCGATCGCGTTGCTCGAGCACGAGCACGAACTTGCCGGCGCGGGCGAGGTATGCGGCGCATGTGAGCCCGTTGTGCCCACCGCCGATGACACGGCGTCCCAACGGCGCGATGCGAGCGCCGAGATGGGTTCGGGAAGCCCGATCCTCCCAGCCGGGCGGCGATGGTGTGATCGACCCCAACTCTCCTCCCCTTGCTGAGCGGCGATTCAGGGTAGTGGTGAGATCCCCGCATAGGGTGCCGGCGTGGACGGTGCCCACGACATGGGCGGCATGCACGGCTTCGGCTCGGTGGCCGCGATCGTCGAAGAGGACGAGCCCACGTTCCACGAGCGCTGGGAGGGCCGCACGTTCGCGCTCATGCTCTCGACCGGCGGGCTTCGGGCCGGTGGCGTGCAGGCCGAACATCGAGGCGATGCCCCCGGCCGACTACCTCCGAGCAACGTACTTCGAGCGGTGGGCATTCTCCGTCGAGCGGGGCCTCGTGCTGGCAGACACCCTGACCACCGCGGACATCGACGAGCGCGTCGCACACCCTGCCGACGTGCCGGCGACCGCGGACCCCGGCCGCACGGCCGGCCTCGTGCGCGCGCTGACGACTCCACCCAACGAGCCTGTCGTCGACGTCGACTGCACGCTTCGCCGTCGGGCAGCGGGTGACTGTCCGGCGGATGGCGCCCGCGCACCACCACCGGTGCCCTCGCTACGTGCGTGGTGTCACCGGGACCGTGACCGTCGTGCACGGGGGATGGCCGCAGCCGCAGACGCTCGGCGCGGGCGCACCCGAGGCGCTGTACACGGTCGGGTTCGCGATGGTCGACCTTTGGGGCGACGACGCCGAACCCGGCACCCTGTACATCGACCTGTGGGAGAGCTACCTCGAATGAGCGACGACCACCACGATCATGATCACGACGATCACGACCACGGCCATCATCCGGCTCCGCTCACCGACGTCGAGAAGCGCGTCGCGGCGATCGAGTCGCTGTTGGTCGAGCGTGGGCTCGTCACCACCGACACCATCGACGCGATCGTCGAGGTGTACGAGCACGACCTCGGGCCGATGAACGGCGCGACGGTCGTCGCCCGCGCGTGGACGGACGAGGCGTACCGTGCGCGCTTGCTCGAAGACGCGACCGCGGCGATCGCCGAGCTCGGGTTCGGCGGTGCCGAGGGAGAGCACATCGTCGCCCTCGAGAACACGCCGACCGTTCACAACGTCGTGGTCTGCACGCTGTGCTCGTGCTACCCGTGGCCGGTGCTCGGCCTTCCGCCCCGCTGGTACAAGAGCCCTGAGTACCGTTCGCGTGTGGTGCGCGAGCCCAGGGCCGTCCTGGCCGAGTTCGGCACAGTTGCTCGACGCGGACGTCGAGGTGCGCGTCTGGGACTCGAGCGCGGAGATCCGTTACCTCGTCCTTCCCCTTGCTCCCGACGACGTCGACGCGCACACTGAAGCCGAGCTCGCCGGGCTGGTGACGCGCGACCACATGATCGGCGTCGTGCGTTGATCGCGGGCGATCTTCCGACCGAGGTGCCGCGGCGCAATGGCGAGCTCGTCTTCGAAGCGCCGTGGGAGAGCCGTGCGTTCGGCATGGTCGCCGCGTACCTCGACACGACAGGGAACAGCTGGGAGCACTTCCGCTCGCACCTCATCGCCGCGATCGCAGAGAGCCCCGACGAGATGCCGTACTACGAGTCGTGGGTGCACGCACTCGAGGACATGTTGGCTGCCGATGGCGTGACCGCATGACCCGACCGAAGGGCGCGGCGCGCCGCGACGAGATCCTCGCGGTCACGTGCGACGTGGTCCGCGAGCGAGGCTTCGCGCACACCCGGATGAGCGACGTCGCTCATCGCCTCGGCATCTCGCCTCCGCTCGTCGTGTACCACTTCGGATCGAAGGATGCCCTCCTCGCCGAGGCGTTCGCGTACGCATCGCGCAACGAGATGGTCGACCTCGACGCGATCGCCGACGCGACCGACGCCCCGCTCGATCGGCTCGACGCGTTGCTGGTCTCGGGCCTCGGCCCGAGCACGAGAGCGTCGTGGGCGCTGTGGATCGACTCGTGGGGAGAGGCGCTGCGCTCGCCCGTGCTGCGCAAGACCTGGCGGCAGCTCGACGACCGGTGGCGCGCGGTGCTCGAGGAGGTCGTCGAGCAGGGGATGAAGGCCGGCGTGTTCGTCACCGACGATGCGGCCGAGATGGCTGCGGTGCTCGCGGCACTGATCGATGGGTTCGGCGTGCAGGTGGCGTTGAGCTCGAGTCGTCGCGCGGTCTCGCTGGACCAGGCCCGCAAGGTGGCGCTCGCGCTGCTCGGCGTCGAGCGCGGCACAGCCCCGCCCTTGATCGCCTCGCCGCGGTAGCCGCGGGCGACCATGGTGACGAAGCGATAGACGTCGCTCTCTTGCTCGGCGAGCACACCCGGCACGAACGCCGGATGCGACACGCCCCGCTGCACCGACTCGACCGCGGCCCAGTCTTGGCGGTTCGTGAGGTCCCAGAAGTCGACTGCGTACGAAGGGTCGAACCCTGGGTCAGCCACGGCCTCAGGAGCGAACAGCCACTGGCACTCGATCGTCGTGCGGCCCGCGGAGACCGGCTCCATCCGGTGCGTCAGGACGTAGTCGGGGTGCAGGCTGAGCAGCAGGTTCGGGAACACCGCGAGGTAGAGCACCTGCCGGCGCTGCTCAGGCGTGAGGCTCCGCATCACCACGCCGCTCGACTCGCCGCTGATCGACATCGTCGAGGCGAAGTCGGCGAGGTCCATCGTGCCGCCGACCCACGCGCCTGGGCCCTCGTGGTTGTCGCCCGAGTCGGGCGGGCTCACGCGTGCGAGCTCAGGGTGGATCAGTGGGCAGTGGTAGCACTCGTTGTAGTTCTCGACCGCGATCTTCCAGTTCGCCGCGAGCTCGTAGCGATGCGTCGCGGCGACGACGAGGCGCTCACACTCCCAGTTCGCCACCTGCGAGCGCAGCGACCCGAGGTGCGCTTCGAACGGTGACGCGTCACCCGACACGTTCACGAACAGCCACCCGCCCCACTCCGCGTGCCTCACGGGGAGCAACGCGACGGCCGAGGGATCGAAGTTCTCGGCGTCGAACCGAGGTGCGAGTCGAAGCCGACCGTCGAGCTCGTAGCTCCACGCGTGATAAGGGCACTGCACGACGGCTCTGTTGACGACGCTCGTGTTCGTCGGTCCGTCGCAGGGGAGCAGCTCGTGGCCGCGGTGGCGGCATGCGTTCGCGAACACGTGCAGCGCGCCTTCCCGATCGCGGGTGAGCAGCAGCCCGGCGCCTCCGATCGCGCGCGCTCGTTGGTCGCCGGGCTCGGGCAGGTCGGTGACCCTGCCGACGCAGACCCATCCCCCTCGGAAGAAGGCGTCTTGCTCCCACGCGAGCACGGCCTCGTCGACGTACGCCTCGCGGGGGAGCATGTGGCTCTGGCCGAACGGCGCGAGCACGGCGTCGAGCGCGGCAGGGTCGATCGGGGCAGGCGGCCGTGCCGTCATCATCCGCACGGAGGCTAGTGCCGACTCTTTCGGCGTCAGCCGTGCCGTGGGCCGATCAACCGAGCGCGGCGAGCTCGTCGCCGTAGCCCTGGCAGTCGTAGATCGCGTTGTCGTAGTTGCTGGGGAGCCTGCCGAGCGTCGACTGGTAGGTCATGGGTTTGCACACCTGCTCGACCGCGGCCATCACGGAGCCCGCGCTCTTCAGGTCGAAGAGACGGGGCCCGCTGTTGAAGGCGCCGCCCTGCACCCCGATCCGAGGCGAGCCAGGTGGGCCCTGCGGCCGCGGCGGCCTCGCCGGGCTCGGTGCGTTCGGGCTGCCTTGCAGCGTGCTGTTGATCGTGCCGCCGAAGCCTCCTGGTCCGCCGAACCGCGGGAAGCCGCCTCCCGTCAGGAAGAAGCGAACCTCTCCCTTCTTCACGAGCTCGGCGGTCTTCGCGACCGAGGTGGCGGGGTCGCTGCCCAGGAAGCCGCCCATCGCCATGACCGAGATGTCGTCCTGCGCGATGAGACCCGATGCGGTCATCGCGCTCGTCGTCGCGACCTCCCATCGTTCGCCGTGCCGCTCGCCACGGAGGAAGTCGGCAAGGGCGGAGTCGGGGTCGAACGCCGCGGAGCCGAAGGTCGTACCCGAAAGCCCGATGCGCGGACCGGCTTGCGGCAGCGTCGCGTTGAGCACGGGTGTCGTCACCTCGCTCGACGCCCAGGCCGCGGGGCCGATGAGGAATCCTCCGATGATCACGAGGAGCGAGAGCCCCGCGAACCGTCGCACCTTTGGCAGGAACGCGGTGACGAAGAGCGCCGCGACGCCGATCGTGACGAGCACGAGCATCGTCGGTTGCGTCCACGAGTGGAACTCGGGCGCCCGGTTCATGATCAGTCGCTGGGTCGCGACGGTCAGGCCGACGATCGCTGCGACGAAGAACGCCGCGGCCGGGTTGCGCCGGATCGCGCGCAGCGCGGCGACGGTGCCGATGCCGATGAGTGCGCCGACCGCGGGCGCCATCGCGGATGTGTAGTACGAGTGGAAGATCCCCTTCGCCTCGCTGAACACGACCGCGTAGAGCCAGAACCACGTGCTCCAGAGCACGACTGCCGCGAGGCGGTGCCGTCGCTTCCGGTAGGTCCAGACGCAGAGAAGGGTGGCGGCGACCGCGAGGGGCAGAAGCCATCCGATCTGTGATCCCACCGCGTCGCTGAGCAGACGAAGCTTCCCTGGCTGTCCTCCGAAGATCCCGCCCGCGCTCCCGAGACCCCTCACGCGACCACCGGCGCCGAGCTGGCCCACGCCGTCGACGCGGCCGAGGCCGTTGTAACCGATGAGCAGGTTCAGCTCTGTGTTGTTGCGGCTCCCACCGACGTACGGACGCATCGACGTCGGGATGACATCGACGACAAGGACCCACCACAGGGATGCGACTGCGGCGACTCCAGCGAGCACCGCTCCCCGGATGACGCGCGTCTTCCACGTCCGCGACCCGACGAGCACGGCGAGTCCGAGCGCGGGGAACGCGATCGCGGCGGCCAGGGTCTTGGTGTTGAACGCGAGACCCGCGAACCCGCCCGCGACCGCGAGCCAGACGAGGGGCCGTGCCGCGTCGAGCGAGCGCAGCACGGCCCACGCGGCTGCCACCAGGAACAGGATCATGAACGGCTCAGGGAGGTTGAGTCGGTTCACGGAGACGCTCACTGGGGTGACCGCGAGCACGAGCGCGGCGATCGTCGCCGCGACGGCGCCGAAGTGACGGCGCACGATCGAGAACAGGATCGCGACAGACGCGGTGCCCGCGAGGGCGCCCGGCAGGAGCAGCGTCCAGCTCGAGTAGCCGAACGTGCGGACGCTCAGCGCCTGGAACCAGAGCGCGACCGGTGGCTTGTCGACGGTGATGAACCCGCCCGGATCGAAGGAAGCGAAGAAGAAGTTCCGCCAGCTCGCCGTCATGCTGCGAGTCGCGGCCGAGTAGTAGGTGTTGCCGAGGCCGTTGCGGGAGAGTGCCCAGCAGTTGAGGACGAAGGCGATGCAGACCACGCCGCCGAGCGCCAGCCGCACGGGAGTGGGGGTCCCGGGCCGGCGCTCGGCGGGCGTGGCCTCCGCGGTCGCCGGAGGGGCGGCGACCATGGCCATGCTCACGACGGGGGTGTCATGCGGCGTGCTCTGTCACATGGCCGTTCGTCGTTGGGCGTTCGGGCACCCTTGCGCCCGAACGGAGGCGTCGATGCATGCGAGCGACGCCCTCGAGGTCATGCCACACGGTCTTCACGATGCGGACACGGCTGTCCGCGTCCTCGACCCACTCCACCGGCACCTCGTGGAGCCGCAGGTCCATGTGGGTGGCAAGCAGAAGGAGCTCGGTGTCGAAGAACCACCCGTCGTCTTCGATGAGGGGAAGGAGCTCGGCTGCGGCATCGGCGCGCAGCGCCTTGAAGCCGCATTGCGCGTCGTGGAACGGGGGGCGGAACGCGGCCCGCAGCACCGCCATGTAGCCGCGGCTCAGCACCTCGCGCTTGGGCGAGCGGCGCACGAGCGACTCGGGCGACAGCCGCGACCCGATCGCGACGTCCGCGTCGTCTGACACGAGCGGCGCGACGAGCGCGTTCAGCGCGGCGAGGTCGGTCGAGAGGTCGACGTCCATGTACGCGAGGACCTCAGAGGTGCTCTCCGACCAGACCCGGCGCAACGCACCGCCGCGACCCGCGTCGCGGATCGAGACGAAGCGGACCTCCCGGAGCTCGCTCGCGAGCCGCTGGCCCAGCAGACGGGTCGCGTCGGTGCTGCCGTTCTCCGCGATCGTGATCTGCCAGGAGTAGGGGAAGTGCTCGCTGAGGTGCTGGTGCAGCCGCTCGACGCTCGCCTCGATGATCTGCTCTTCGTTGTGCACCGGGAGGGCGATGTCGACCGCCGGGATCGGCGATCGGTCAGGACGGGGCTGATGGGGATGAGCATGGTGCTGACGGCCTTCCGCGGTGGAGGTGTCTGCAGCCATGAGCCCGATCCTGCACTGCGTGCCTCTGAGCCTCCTGTGACGTGGCTGGGAAGTCTGTAAAGACCGTCAGCGGGTGCGAGCCGGGTCGAACCCGAAAGGAAGCTCGAGCCGGTTGGCTCGCATGAGCTCGCCGTCAGCGAGGATCTCGCGTGTCGGGCCGTCGGCCACGATGCGGCCTTCGTTCATCACAAGGGCACGAGGGCAGAGCTCGAGGGCGTACGGAAGGTCGTGGGTCACCATGAGCGTCGTGATTCCCAGCGCCTTCACGATGTCGGCGAACTCGCGGCGCGCCATCGGGTCGAGGTTCGACGACGGCTCGTCGAGCACGAGGATGTGCGGCCGCATCGCGAGGACGGTCGCGGCGGCCACGCGGCGGCGCTGGCCGAAGCTGAGGTGATGCGGGGCGCGCGAGGCGAAGGACTCCATCCCCACCGCCGAGAGCGCCTCGTGCACGCGAGCTTCGAGCTCGGGCCCCCTGATCCCGAAGTTGGCCGGCCCGAAGGCGACGTCGTCGTGCACGGTCGGCATGAACAGCTGGTCATCGGGATCCTGGAAGACGATGCCGACGCGTTGGCGCACTTCGCGCAGGTTCGGCTTGGTGACGGCGAGCCCGGTGACCCTCACCTCGCCGGCGCCGCCACCGAGGATGCCGTTGAGGTGGAGGACGAGCGTGGTCTTGCCGGCGCCGTTCGGGCCGAGGAGAGCGACTCGTTCGCCCTCGTCGATGGTGAGGTCGACTCCGAAGAGCGCGCCGTGGCCATCGGGATAGGCGAACGTGACGCCGCGGACGTCGAGTGCGGGGACGTCGAGCGCGGGGAGGCTCACACCAGCACCCACGCGACCGCGGCGATGACCGCGCCGACGGCCGGCAGGGCCATCGCGACGAGCCACTGGTCCGCGGGAGCCGAGTGGTCCTCGACCATCGGCATCGTGCCCTCGTAACCCCGTGACGCCATCGCGAGGTACACGCGCTCGCCGCGCTCGTACGAGCGGATGAACAGCGTGCCGGCCGATGCCGCAGTGGCCTTGGCCTGCCAGAGCCATCTCGGATCCGACCCTCTCGACACGCGGGCGACCCGCATGCGGTGCAGCTCGGAGGCGATGACATCGGTGTACCGGATCATGAACGAGCAGATCCCGACGAACACCTTCGGGAGGCGCAGGTGCTCGAGCCCATGGAGGAGGTCGGGCACGGGAGTGGTCGCCGCCATGATCACGGTCGTCGCCACACCGAGCGTGCCCTTCACGAGGATGTTCCACATCCCCCACAAGCCGGCGACCGACAGCGACATGCCGAGCACCTCGACGCGCTCGCCCTGCCCGACGACAGGGAGGAGCAGTGCGAACGCGAGGAACGGCACCTCGATCACGAGCCGGCGCAAGACGAACGTGACCGGGATCTGACCGAGCAGCATCAACCCGAAGAGGATGAGAGCGAAGAGCCCGAACGCCGCGAACGCCTCACGTGGGGTGGCGACGACGGCGAGCACGAACAGCACGGTCGCCGCGAGCTTGCACTGCGGCGCGAACCGGTGGAGCGGCGAGTCGCCCGGGACGTAGAGGTGGTGGTTGCCGCTCACGTGGATGCCGTCCGCCGGCGGCGTGACACCCGCACGATCGTCAGCACGCCGCACCCGATGGCGAAGGTGAGCGCGACGCCGATGACGCCCGACAGGCCCTTGCTCAGCCGCGTGTCGTGCACGCCGTCGACGCCATATCCCGCGAGCGGACTGCCGTCCGCGGGGCTGGCCTTGACCCCCGAGTCGAACGCCTTGTCCGCGGCGACCTTGTTCAGTCCGTCGGGCTTCGAGCTCGCATACGGGCTGACGAAGAAGGCGAGCCCGAATGCCACCAGCAGCCCGACGGCGAGGAAGACCGCGATCCGCCTCACGCGGCGACCGCCGGTGCGACGGGATGCATCGTCAAGTCCGCGGCGCCCCACACGAGATCAGGCCGGACCGCGAGCACCGATGCGATCGCCATCGCGGTGATGACGCCCTCGCCGATGCCGATGAGCACGTGCACGCCGATCATGGCTGCCGCGACCGTGCCGACCGACGCCGCGCCGTTCCCACCCAGCGCGTACTCGAGAGTGAACGCCAGGGCAGCGAGCGGGGGAGCGAGCCCGGCCGCGATCCCCGATGCGACCGTGACGCCCCCCTTCGTGCGCGGCAGCAGCTTCTTGACGACGAGGAAGATGGCGTACCCACCGAACGCACCGACCATCGCCATGTTGATGATGTTGAGCCCGAGCGCGCTCACCCCTCCGTCCGCGAAGAGGAGGCACTGCACCGTCAGCACGACCGAGACGCACAGCGTTCCGACCCACGGCCCGACGAGCACCGCCGCGAGGACACCGCCGAGCAAGTGCCCGCTCGTGCCGCTCGCGACCGGGAAGTTCAACATCTGCACCGCGAACACGAACGCCGCGGTCAGCCCCGCGAGCGGGATCTGCTTGTCCTCCATCGTCTGCGAGGCCTTCTTCAAGCACACCGCCAGCCCGGCGACTGCGACCGCGCCGCCCGCCACCGACGTCGGTCCGTCGATGAATCCATCGGGGATGTGCATCGCCACCGACCTTAAAGTTGTTGCAAGTGACCTGCAATAGGCGCAATCCGCACCCTCACTTCAGAACCCGTCGGCTCTTCGGCGCTCGTAGGCTGTCCGGATGAGCACGGATCTCCGGCAGGTGCGCGTCCTCGATCCCGATGCATCGGCTGACGACGTGGCGGCGGTGCTCGCCGAGGACGGGTGCGTGAGCGTCGCAGAGCTCGTCTCCTCGCAGGTCATGGACGACGTCCATCACGAGATGGCGCCGTACATCGAGGCGACGCCGATGGGTCCCGACGACTTCAGTGGTCACCGCACCCGGCGCACCGGCAGCATGATCGCCCGCTCGCCGTCATTCCGTCCGCTCGCGAAGCATCCGCTCGTCATCGGCACGCTCGACCGCGTGCTCGGCGATCACGCGACGAGCTACCAGCTCCACCTCACGCAGGTGATCGACATCGGGCCCGGCGAGCCCGGGCAGCTCGTCCATCGTGACCAATGGGCGTTCGACTGGTTCCCCTTCCCCGCCGGCTACGAGGTCGAGTGCCACGTGATGTGGGCGATGACCGACTTCACCGAGCTGAACGGCGCGACGCGCGTGATCCCGGGCAGCCACAAGTGGGAAGACAAGCTGCGGCCGGCCTACGAAGAGACCGTGCCGGCCGAGATGCCGAAGGGCTCGGTCTTCCTCTACGTCGGCTCCGTGTACCACGGCGGCGGCGCGAATCGCTCGAGTGAGCGCAGGCTCGGCATCAACGTGGGCTACACGCTCTCGTGGCTGCGGCAAGAGGAGAACCAGTACCTCGCCTGCCCGCCCGAGGTCGCGCGCACGATCGACGAGGACCTCGCGAAGCTGATCGGGTACCGGCGGGGCGCGTACGCGCTCGGGTACTTCGGCGACCTGCAAGATCCGATGGAGGCCGTGCACGGCCCACGCGACCGGGGGTTCAACACGTGAGCGACATCCGCGACGCTGCTCGCCGTCACCTCATCCCGCACTTCACCAAGGCCGAGGCGTGGCAGAGCCCCCAGCTCCCCGTGTACGTGCGCGGCGACGGTGCCTACCTGTGGGACGACGCCGGGCGGCAGGTGCTCGACGGCTTGAGCGGTCTCTTCTGCGTGCAGATCGGGCATGGCCGTGCCGATCTCGGCGCGGTGGCCGCCAAGCAGATGGAGACGCTCGCGTTCACGACGAACTGGGGGGTCGTGAGCCCGCCTTCGATCGAGGCCGCAGCACTCATCGCCGACCTCGCGCCCGGCGATCTCGAGCACGTGTTCTTCGTCAGCTCCGGCTCCGAGGCAGTCGAGTCCGCGGCAAAGCTCGCTCGCAACTATCACGTCGCCCGGGGCGACGAAGGCCGGTACAAGGTCATCTCCCGCGAGTGGGCGTACCACGGCACGACCCTGGGCGCGCTCTCCATCACCGCGGTGCCGCGCCTGCGCGCGCCCTTCCTCCCGATGCTCTGGGACGGCGTGCGAAACGTGCCCAACACGTTGCACGGGGGCTTGGAGCGCGTGCGCGCGATCGAGGACAAGATCCTCGAGGAGGGGCCGGAGACCGTCGCGATGGTGATCGCGGAGCCGGTGCAGAACGGGCGCGGCGCACTCGTGCCGCCCGACGGCTACTGGCCCGAGCTTCGACGCATCTGCGACAAGTACGGCGTGCTGCCTGTGCGCCGACGAGGTGATCAACGGCTTCGGGCGACTCGGTGCGTGGTTCGGCAGCGAGCTGTTCGGTGTCGTTCCCGACCTCCTCACGTTTGCGAAGGGCGTGACCTCCGCGTACGCGCCCCTGGGCGGTGTCATCGCCACGAACAAGGTGGTCGACGACATCGCGGCGTCGCCGCTCGCGAGCTTCGTGCACGGGTCGACGTTCGGCGGCCATCCGGTCGCGACTGCCGTCGCGGTGGCGAACCTCATGGCGATGCGCGAGGAGCGGGTCGTCGAGAACGTCGTCGCCCATCAGGACCATCTCGCGAACCGCATGCGCGACCTCCACGACACCTACGACGTCGTGAAGGAGGTCCGCGGAATGGGTTACTTCTACGCGATCGAGCTCATGGCGAGCCGGGCCGGGGAACGGGAGCTCACGGCCGAGCAGTCGGCCGGGCTGCTGGGCGGCGAGCTGACCCGATTCATCCGCGAGGCGGCCCTCCACATCCGCGCCGACGACCGTGGCGCGACGATGCTCGCCATCGCCCCGCCCTTGATCTGCGGCCCGGAAGAGCTCGATGACCTGGTCGCCCGGGTCGCCCAGGTCATCGAAAAGACGGCCGCCTGGCTGGCGTGACACAATCCGGAGCGTTCTTTGGTGGATCCGCGCGTGACCAGCGCTTTTGGGTCACAGTTGGGTGACATCGACGTTTCGGGGTTGCAAACGGGGGGTGACGCGCGCCACGCTGGGAACTCTCTTCGTACGCTTAGCGTCAATACATCCTGCGAGCCGTGTTCCCCCCTCGGCTTGGATCCGTTCGCTTACCACCCCTTGCCAGGAGTAGCTCGTGCCCGCCGCTGCCGTAACTGATGACGACCTCGTTCGTATCTACCTGTCCGAGATCGGCCGTCACGCCCTACTCACGAAGGCCGACGAGGCGCGCCTCGGCGCCCAGGTCAAGGCCGGGCTCGCCGCCGTCGACGAGCTCGCAAAGGGTGGTCACACCCCTGCCCGCAAGCGTGAGCTCACCAAGCTGATCCGCGTCGGCGAGCACGCCAAGGACACGTTCGTGAAGGCGAACCTTCGCCTCGTCGTGTCGATCGCGAAGAAGTACCAGTCGGCCGACCTGCCGCTCCTCGACCTGATCCAGGAGGGCAACATCGGCCTCATGCACGCGGTCGACAAGTTCGACGCGGACAAGGGCTTCAAGTTCTCGACCTACGCGACGTGGTGGATCCGCCAGGCGATCACCCGCGGCATCGCCAACACGGGCCGCACGATCCGCCTCCCAGTCCACGCCGTCGACCAGGTCAAGCTGCTCCAGAAGGCGCGGCAAGAGCTGACCGAGCGCCTGGGGCGTCAGCCCCGCGACGCCGAGCTCGCCGACGCGCTCGACGTGGGCATCGAGAAGCTCCACGAGATCATGGCGTTCGCCCGCATCCCCGGCTCGCTCGACGCGCCGCTCACCGACGACGGCGACACCGAGCTCGGCGACCTCGTCGGCGACCCGAACGCCGAGTCGCCCGCCGACATGGCCGTGCTCGCGTGCCTGCCCGATGACACCGAGGAAGTGCTCGCGGTCCTCGACGAGCGCGAGCGCCGCGTGCTCAAGCTTCGCTTCGGCCTCGACCGCGGCGAGCCCCGCACCCTCGACGAGGTCGGCGAGGTGTTCCAGCTCACGCGCGAGCGCATCCGCCAGATCGAGGCTCGGGCGCTGGTCAAGCTGCGGCACCCCGCGACCGGCGACAAGGTCCGCTCGCTCGTCGCGAACTAGCTCTCCTTCAGCAGCGCGTACCAGATGCGGTGCGCGACGTGCACGAGGCCGTCCGAGATCGCCAAGAGGGCTCGGTAGGCCTCATAAGTCGTTACGACTGAGAGCGGGTCCTCTGCTCCGGTCGGTCCTGAGGGAAGCGATCGCGGCCCGATACACCTTCTCCACCTTGCGCGCGCAGTGGGTCGCCTCGTCTGCCCGCTCGCTCGCTTCCTTCGGGTCTCGGCGGATCAACCGCACCGCGTGGCTGAGATGCTGCGTGCCCTCCAGCAGCCATTGCGAGATCTCAGCGGTCGCCTTGTCGGGCTTCCACTCGAGTGCCTCGGCATCGCGCACCGCGTTCTTCGCGCCGTTGATGACGGTGTCGAGCCGTTCCGACATCGTGTAAAGGTCTTCGGGATCGAGCGGCGTGACGAGCGCCTTGCGCAGCACCTCCATCAACCTGCGACGCGCCTCGTCGGCGGCGTGTTCCGCGTGGCGCACGGCAACGGCGTCTTCCTCGCTCCCGCTCGCCGCCCATGCCGCGAAGCTCTCCATCCCGCGGACCGTCTCCTCGACCTGCGCGTCGAAGAGAGCCAGCACGTCCGGCTCGCCGGAGAGGAACCACGGCAGCCGGAGCGCCATCGCGTCAGCCTCGCACGTGTCGCCTGCCGCGCGGCGTGGTTCGGGTCAGCGGACGGCGTCGAGGATCGCGAAGACGGCAGCGCCCGCGGCCATGCTCACCGGCAGCGAAGCAGCCCACGCGATCCCGATGCGCAGGACCGTCGCCCAATGCACGTGGTGCGGGCGGACCGCCAACCCCGTGCCGACGACCCCTGAGGCGACTACCGCAGTCGTGCTCACCGGGGCGCCGACGACCGACGACGCGAGGATGACGACCGCCGACGTCGTCTCCGCGGTGACGGCGTCGAGCGGGCGACTCGGGTAGAGGCGGCGACTGACGGTGCGCAACACGCGAGCGCCGAGCAGGGTGCCGACCGCGAGCGTGACGCCGACGGTGAGCCGCACCCAGAACGGGATGTCACCGGCTGTGGCAGATCCGCTGGCGACGAGCACCGCCGTGATGACCGCCATCGCCTTCTGTCCGTCGTTGGTTCCGTCCGCGAAGCCGACGAGCCCCGAGCTGATCCAAAGCGTTGCGTGCAGGGGATGACGCATCTGCCGCGATGCCCGCTTCAGCACTCGGCCCACGACCCGTCGCCCGACGACGGCCGCCGAGATGCCCAGCGCCGGAGCGACCACCATGGCCAGCGCAGCGCCGAGCACGCCGTAGGGCTTGATGCCGTGGAGGCCGCCCCACACGACTGCGCCCCGGCCATCAGCGTTCCATGCTGCCCCCGCGAGAGCGCCGACCAGCGCGAGCCCTGCGCTGATCGGAATGCCCGCGCGCGACGCGAACACGAGGAGGACGACCGCGGCAACCGATCCCGCGGCCATCACGGTGATGACGTCGACCGCGGGGACGTCGATCGCGCTGAGCACGGCCGATGCGACCGCGGTCCCCGACAGCACCGCGCCAGCCACATGGGAGACGAAAGCGAGGGCGAAGATCTTGCGGATGCTCCCGAGACGAGCGGAGGCCAGGTTGGCGCTCGCGTTGCCGGCGTCGGCCATCCCCATCGTGAGGGCGAGCGCGAACGCCGCCGCGATCGCGAGGGCGGTCACGAGGGCGGTCAGCCCTGCATCACGGGGTCAGACCTTGACCACGACGAACGCACCACGCATGAACGGGTGGATCCGACAGAAGTACGTATAGGTGCCCGGAGGCAGGCTCGTCGGCGTCGACCAGTCGATGTGACCGGTGGTGGGCGCACCTTGGGTGCCGAGCTGACCGGAGTCGAACGGGATGTCGGCGTCGGCGATCGGGTAGGCGATGCCGGTCTCGAGGTTGCACGGCGCCTTGCAGGCGGTGATCGAATGCCAGATGCCCGGGCCGACGGGAGAGTCGTCGTTGATGAAGGTGAGCGGTTGCCCTTCCTTCACGCTCGGGAGCGTGCCGCCGGTGCGCATGTCGCCCTGCCCGTAGAAGAACGACGCGATGTGGATGGGGTCGGTCACGGCGGCGGTGGGGAGCGCGGTCACGTCGGGCAACGTGGCGTCCTTGCCGCCGTGATGGTCGTTCTCGGGGAGGTGACCGTGGGTGAGGTGACCGGGTTCGTCGACCTTCGTCGTGAAGGGATCGGCGCCGCCCGAAGCGCCGCTGGCCATCCACACGACCATGATCCCCATCGACTCGTACCACGACGCCCGCGAGGAGTCATAGGTGGTCGAGATGCGGAGCGTGTCGCCGGGATGCACCGCGACAGCCCACGTCGGGTTGGTCACGGTCATCGCGACGTCCCATGACACCGCGCCCGCGGGCTCGAAGTACTTCGCTTCGGACTCGAAGAGATGCGCGCTCTGGCCGTTGCGATCGAGATAGAGGTCGTCGTGCAGCCCACCGGGATGGAGGTGCCCGCCCGTGCCGATCAGCACGCCGTCGGTGTCGACCGGCCAGACGTTCTTCGGCGGGCCACCGTGATACGGGTCGGTCGCCTGATCGGGATAGGTGAAGGTGCCGTTCGTGCCCGTGCCCTTGAGGACGTCGAACACCGGGTACCCGCTGCCGTTCTGGACGTCGAGCCAGACCGGGTGCGCGCCGACGATGTTCGCCGCGGTGGGTGCGGATGCGGGAAGGAAGTCGAGGTCGTAGGTGACCCAGATCTTCTCGCCCTGCGACGTCAGGTTGTGGAGCATGTAGTTGAGGACCCAGCGGTCGGTCGCGCGGTACTGGTACCCGTAGCCGGGCGGGAACTCGGTCGTCGTCTTCTCCTCGCCGGCGGCGAAGAAGCGTTCAGGGAACGTCGGGATCGTCGTGTCCGGTCGCGATGCGTTGAGCCACACGCCGTGATGGAGGTGGATGACGTCGACCGGCGGAACGGTGCCGTCGGCCCGCTTGAGGTTCGCCGACATCCGCAGGATCCAGCCGTCGACGTCGGGCTTGGGGATCTTCCCCTTCGAGTACTCGATCGCGTTCTGGCCCGGCTGCACGTCGACCGGCCCGAACTCGAAGTGCAGATGCTGCGTGCCCGCGGGGAACGACGGGTCGGCCGCCACGCTCGTCTCGGTCGCGCCCGACACCGGCGGTGTCGTCGCGGAGGTGGCTGCGGCCGTCGTGGCGGGACTCGCGGCAGGTGACTCGTTCGCGCCGCACGCGACGAGCAGTGCAGCGACGGCGAGCAACCCAACCACGACGATCGTCCGGCGCACCGGGCCAGGGTACAGGTGGGGTCTGAGCTCAGCCGATCGCGGCCTCGATCAACGAGGCGATCCCGATGAGCGCGAACAGCACGGCGGCGCCGATGCGGATGGCCCGCTCCGGGAGGCGGTCGCCCGCGATACGTCCGATGACGATCGCGATCGCATCGGCGGCGACCATCCCAACTGTCGAGCCCAGCCAGGTGCCGAACAGGCCATGCTGGGTCGCGAGCGTGATCGTGGCGAGCATCGTCTTGTCGCCGAGCTCGGACAACATGAACAGCCCGCCGACGGTGAGGATGACCGAGCCGTGCGACTGCTCGATCTTCTCTTTGTCCGCGTCCTCGAGAGTGTCGCCTCGCAGTGTCCAGACAGCGAACCCGATGAACGCGACGCCCGACACGGCCTCAATCGCACGGCCCGGCAGCGCGTTGCCGATCAACGCGCCGATCCCAACCGAGATGAGGTGCACGAGACCGGTCGCGATCGTGATGCCGATCAGCACTGGCACTGCGGGGTAGCGCGTCGCGAACCCGAGCGCCATGAGCTGGCTCTTGTCGCCGAGCTCGGCGACGAAGATCACGCCGAAGCTGATGAGAAAGGCTTCGAGCACCTCAGGTGGCCGGCACGGGCCGCCCGACCTTTCCCGTCTGGTACTTGCGACGGAAGAGCACGTAGGCGACGAGCCCAGCCGGCATCTGCAGCCAGTACGACGCCAACCGGTAGAGGAGCGTGGCGAGCACGGCTTCCCCGCCGCTGACGCCGGCGAGAGCGAGCGTCGCGGTGAGGCCCGCTTCGACGAAGCCGAGGCCGCCCGGCGTCACGGGGATCATCCCGAGGATCTGAGCCGCGGCGTACGCGAGGAGCACGAGGGATGGGTCAGGGCGCGCTCCGACGGCGGTGAGGGCGACGAGCAAGGTGAGGTAGTCGAAAAGCGAGCGGCCCGCGGCGCTCAGGACGGCGGCGCCGAGGTGCGAGCCCATCGTCTGTCGAATCGTGTCGCGCTCTCGCACCAGCCTGAGGGGCAGGTCGGTGATCGGCGCCTTCTTCCGTTCGACGCGGTTGCGGATCTTCTGGATGACCGTGCCGACGATCTCGAGCGGACGATCGAAGATCAGCAGGCACGAGGTGCCGAGCGCGAGGAGGACGAACGCCGCGGCACCGAGCCACGCCGCTTGCGCGAGGCCCGACGGCACGGACGTGCCCGTGAGGATCGCTGGGAGCGCGAGCACGGGCAACGCGAGCACCGTGCCGGTCGTGAGGAGCGACAGCGCGGTGATCGACGAGCCCGCGGTCGTCGCATCGATGCCCGAGGTCGTGAGCATCTTGAACTGGAGAGCCGCACCAGCGGCCTGGCCGCCGGGGATGATGCTCGTCATCGCGCCGCTCGCGAGCTGCGAAGTGGCGACCGGGAACCATGCCTTCGTGCGCAGCGCGATGCGTTGCAGGTTCCAGAAGCACACGAGGCTGAGCGTCTCGGTGATGACCACCGCGACGAACCAGAGCGGGTTGACGCGCTCGAGGTCCTTCCACGAGCCGAGCACCGACACGAGCGCGGGGAAGAGGAGGTAGAGCGACACCGCCGTGAGCAAGAGCATGAGGATGCGAATGACGACCTTGCGTCGGCTCGGCGTGGCGACCGTGCCCGTCGCCCGTGTGTCGTCGATCGCCGCGTTGATCGCGACGACGCGGTTCGGCATGGGAGGCTCGGCGTCGCCGGGGGCGTCGCTGCTCTGCGTTCCGTGCTTCGCTCGGTGCGTCGTGGTCTGCGGCCACCGGGCCACGGTAGCGACTTGCGCCGCGCAGGTCCTGAGTAACGTCGCTTGACGTGGCCGACCTCACGAGTGCGTGCGGGGAAGATCCGGGCGCAGCGTGCCGATGGGTCTGGGACAACACGCACAACGAGGCTCTCGCCAAGACCGCCAACTGGCTCGTCGACAAACCACTGCAGATCCTCGTCGCGGTCGTCATCACGTTCGTGCTCGGCTGGTTCCTGAGACGTGTCACCAAGCGGGCGATGACGAAGTTCGTGACGCTCAGCGGAAGAAATCCGCTCACAACCGAGGCGCCGGAAGCGCTCGAGCAGCGGGCGAACACGCTCGGGACCGTCGCCGCGAGCACCGTCCGCGGCGCGGTGCTGGTCCTCGGGGCTCTGTGGGTGATGGCGATCCTCGGCGTCGACGTGCGGGCGCTGGCGATCGGGAGTGCGTTCATCGGCGCCGCGTTGGGCTTCGGCGCGCAGCAGATCATCAAGGACTACCTCGCCGGCTTCCTCATGCTCGTCGAGAACCAGTTCGGTGTCGGTGACACGGTGACGATCGGAGATCAGGAAGGCATCGTCGAGCGGGTCTCGATCCGCGTCACTGACCTCCGCGACGGGCAGGGGACGCTCTGGCACATCGCCAACGGCGACATCCGGGTGCTCGGCAACAAGTCGTCCGACTACTCGACCGCCGTGCTGGACGTGGAGGTGACGTCCAAGGTCGCGGCGACGAAGGCCATCGCCGTGGTCTCGCGGCTCGCCGACGAGGCTGCGGAGGACGAGGCGATCGCGCCGTTGCTGCTCGCCCCGCCGAAGGTCGTGGGCGTGCAGGCGCTGGCCCCTGATCACATGACGATCAGAGTCACCGCCCGCACCAAGCCCGGCAGCCAGTGGGAGGTGCAACGCCGCATGCGCGTGCACCTGAAGGACGGGCTCGACTCCGAAGGCCTCTACGCGGGCGCCTCGCCGGCGGTGACGCCGCCTCCCGCCTGATCAGCCGTGTCCTGATTCAGGCGGCGTCGTCGGCGAGCGCGACGTCGACGCCTGCGGGACCGTCGGTCGCCTCGAGCACGAGCTCGCGGACCGAGCCCGCCTCCTTGAGGTCGTCGATCGCGAGCTGCAGGGCGGCGATCCGGTCGGCGGAGTCGCGCACGACGACGCGCTCGACTGGTGCGCGCATCGACCGCTGCGCCTCGGACTTCGCCTTGCGCACCGCGCCGAGGACCTCGCCGGTCACCTCCGCGACGGCGGGATCGCCGTCGCCGGCCGCGGCGCGCACGTCGGCCGCGTCGGGCCACGGCGCGCGATGGATCGACCCCTCCTGCCACCACGACCAGACCTCTTCAGTGACGAAGGGGAGGATCGGCGCGAAGAGACGGAGCAACGTCGACAGCGCGGTCCGCAGCGCACTGCTCGCTGACGCAGCGCCTGCTGCGCCAGCAGCGCCATAGGCGCGTCCCTTCACGAGCTCGACATAGTCGTCGCAGAAGCTCCAGAAGAAGGTCTCTGTGCGCTCGAGCGCGCGGGCGTAGTCGTAGGCCTCGAACGCGTGGGTGGACTGATCGACGACCGCCGCGAGCCCGGCCAGCATCGCTCGGTCGAGCGGGTGACTGACCGAGGTGTCTCCCGCTTCGTCTGCGGTCAGCCCGAGGACGAACTTGCTGGCGTTGAGGATCTTGATGGCGAGACGGCGACCGACCTTCATCTGGTTCTTGTCGAGCGAGATGTCTTGCCCTGGGCGCCCGTTGCCGGCCCAGTACCGGATCGCGTCAGAGCCGAACGTCGTCAGCAGGTTGTGAGGATCGTCCTCGCTGTTGCCCTTCGACTTCGAGAGCTTCTTGCGGTCGGGGTCGTGGACGAACCCCGAGATCGCGGCGTCGCGCCACGGCAGGACGTCTTGCATGATGTGCGCGCGGACGACGCTGTAGAAGAGCCACGTGCGGATGATCTCGTGGGCCTGCGGCCGCATGTCCATCGGGAACACGCGGTCGAAGAGGTCGGGATCGTCGACCCAGCCCGAGACGATGTGCGGCGAGACCGACGACGTCGCCCAGGTGTCCATCACGTCGGGGTCGCCGACGAACCCGCCGGGCTGACCACGCTGCGACTCGTCGCACCCGTCGGGCGTATCGGTCGACGGGTCGACCGGAAGGCGAGCCTCGTCGGGGGTGATCGGGCGAGACCGATCGGCTGTGCCGTCGTCGAGCACCGGGTACCAAACGGGGAAGGGCACGCCGAAGAAGCGCTGACGGGTGATGTTCCAGTCGCCCGCGAGGCCGTTGACCCAGTTCTCGTAACGGACCCTCATGAAGTCGGGGTACCAGTTGAGCTCGCGCCCACGCGCCAACAGCTCGTCGGCCGGCGGGTACTTGATGAACCACTGCCAGCTCGTGACGATCTCGAGGGGCCGGTTGCCGTTCTCCCAGAACTTCACCGGATGGGTGATCGGCTTGGGCTCGCCGACCATGTCGCCCGACTCGGTGAGCAGCTCGACCATGCGCGCCTGTGCCTGCGAGACCGTGCGGCCGGCGATCTCGGTCCATGGGCCGGTTGCGGTGACGCCCTGCGGCGGGTTCTGGATGATGCGGCCGTCGCGGCCGACGATCGAGCGCACCGGCAGCCCGAGCTCGCGCCACCAGATGACGTCGGTGGTGTCGCCGAACGTGCAGATCATCGCGATGCCCGAGCCCTTCTCGGGATCAGCGAGCTCGTGAGCGACGACCGGGACCTCGACGTCGAAGAGCGGCGAGCGAACCGTCGTGCCGAAGAGGGGCTTGTAGCGCGCGTCGTCCGGATGAGCGACGAGGGCGACGCACGCGGCGATCAGCTCGGGTCGCGTCGTCTCGATGTAGACCGGCTCGCCGTCGGCGCGGCGGAAGCCGATGCGGTGGTACGCGCCCGGTCGCTCGCGATCCTCGAGCTCGGCCTGCGCGACCGAGGTCTTGAAGTCGACGTCCCAGAGCGTCGGCGCCTCGGCGAGATGGGCGTGTCCGTCACGCAACAGCCCGAGGAACGCGCGCTGTGAGGTGCGACGGGCCTTCGCTCCGATCGTGGTGTAGGTCTGGCGCCAATCGACCGAGAGGCCGACGCGGGTCCAGAGCTCGAAGTACGCCTGCTCGAGCTGCTCGGTGAGCTCGCCGCAGAGCGCGACGAAGTTGGGCCGCGAGATCGGGATCGGCTGCTTCGGCGGCTTCTCAGGGGCGACGAACGCCGCGTCGTAGGGGAGCGAAGGGTCGCAGGTGACGCCGTACGTCAGCTGGACTCGACGCTCGACGTTCAGGCCGTTGTCGTCCCAACCCATCGGGTAGAAGACCTCGTGGCCCCGCATGCGGCGGTAGCGGGCGACCATGTCGGTCTGGCTGTAGCTGCAGACGTGACCGGGGTGGAGCGCGCCGCTGACGGTGGGGGGCGGCGTGTCGATCGAGAAGATCTGGTCGCGGGTCTTCGTGCGATCGAAGTGGAAAGTGCCTTCGCGCTCCCATGTCGCGGTCCATCGCTCTTCGAGTCCTTCGAGCGTGGGCTTCTCGGGAGCAGTCATGGTGGAGAAACGCTACCGGGTGGGCCACGAGGCTCCCGCTACCGTTTCGGCGTGATCCACCTCCACGACACCGCCTCCGGCACTGTCCGCGAGCTCGCGCTGCGCGAGCCGGGCAAGGTGGGCATGTACGTGTGTGGACCGACCGTGTATGGCCCTCCGCACCTCGGGCACGGCCGCTTCTCGCTCGTGTTCGACGTGCTTCGTCGCTATCTCGAGTGGACGGGCCTCGAGGTTCGCTACATCTCGAACATCACCGACATCGACGACAACATCATCGAGCGCGGCAAGCGCGAGGGCCGGCCGCCCGAGGAGATCGCGGTCAGGTGCGAGGCCGTCTGGTACGAGGCGATGGACGCGATCGGCGTCAAGCGGCCGACCGTCGATCCGCACGCGACGGCATACGTGGCCGAGATGATCGAGCTCGTCGCACAGCTCGTCGAGCGGGGGAACGCGTACGTGACGAGTGACGGCGTGTACCTCTCGGTCGAGACGATCGAGGACTATGGGTTGCTCGCGCATCAGTCGCTCGAAGACATGCGCGCCGGTGGTGGCGATCGCAGCCTCGTCGGTGAGGAGAAGCGTGATCCGGCCGACTTCGTGCTGTGGAAGCTGGCGAAGCCGGGCGAGCCGTCGTGGGACTCACCTTGGGGAGCGGGCCGTCCCGGCTGGCACACCGAGTGCGTCGTGATGTCACTCGACCTCCTCGGCGAACGGTTCGATCTCCATGGTGGTGGGCGCGACCTCGCGTTCCCGCACCACGAGAACGAGCGCGCTCAGGCCGTCGCGCTCGGTCGTGAGTTCGCGGCGCACTGGGTGCACAACGGTTGGGTCGAGGTGGGCGGTGAGAAGATGTCGAAGTCACTCGGCAACTTCACGAACCTCCTCGACCTCATCGAGAACGTCGACCCCCGGGCGTATCGATTGCTCGTGCTGCAGTCGCACTACCGCTCGCCGCTCGAGATCAGCAAGGACACGACTGACCGCGCCGAGCGATCGCTTGCCGGTCTCGATGCGTTCGCTCGGCGCGTCGCAGTCGAGCTCTCGGGCTTCCATCCCGCGGATCCCGCGACGATCGACCGCTTCGGCGTTGCCATGGATGACGACCTCGACACCCCGGCCGCGATGGCGTTGCTGTTCGACAGCGTCCGCAGGGTGAACGCGGCGCTCGACTCGGGTGATGTCGCGACGGCGGGCCCGCTCGCGGGAGCCGTCGACGCGATCTGCGAGGCGGTGGGGCTCGAGCTGCACGGAGACGTCGACGAGGTGCCCGCCGCCGTGGCTGCACTCGCCGCCGAACGCGACGCCGCGCGCGGCGCGAAGGACTTCTCACGCGCCGACGCGATACGCGACCAGCTCCAAGCCGACGGCTGGGTCGTGGAGGACACCGCGAACGGCACGCTCGTCCGTCGCCCGTGAGCGCGCGGCAGCGGCGCGAGCGCAAGCCGCTCCCCGCTGGGTTCGGCACGATCTGGACGACTGTCGCGCTCGACCTCGTCGGGTTCGGCATCGTCTTGCCGATCCTCCCGCTCTATGCGGAGCGATTCGGCGCGAGCGCGACGACCATCGGTCTCCTGCTCGCGACGTTCTCGGTCGCGCAGCTGCTGCTCGCTCCGGTGTGGGGCCGAGTGTCCGACCGGATCGGGCGCAAGCCGGTGATCCTGATCTCGCTGTTCGGCACCGCGGCAGGCAGCTTCTTGACCGGCGCTGCCGGTTCGCTGCCACTGCTCTTCCTCGGCCGGCTGGTCGACGGCGCGTCGGGAGCGAGCGTGTCGGTGGCGCAGGCCGCGGTCGCCGACGTCGCGGAGCCGTCCGAGCGGCCCCGGCTGCTCGGGCTCTTGGGCGCTGCGTTCGGGCTGGGATTCGTCGCGGGTCCGGCGCTCGGCGCGCTCGCCGCGCTCGGCGGTCCCCACGTGCCCTTCTACCTCGCGGGCTGCCTGGCGCTGGCGAACGCGGTCGTCGCGATCCGCCGCCTCCCCGAGACCGCCCCCATCGGCAACGAATCGACATCGAATCGGCGCCAACGTGGCGAACGACTTTCCCCGGATGTGCGAGGAGACCTGTGGCGGCTCGCGCTCTGCGCGTTCGTCGCGACCTGCGCCTTCGCCGGCTTCGAGGCGACGTTCGCACTGTTCGGGCAGACCCGCTTCGGCCTCACGCTGAGCTCGACCGGGGCGGTGTTCGCGGGCATCGGCCTCTTCCTCGTCCTCGTGCAGGCCGGCCTCGTGCACCCCGTCGTGTCGCGGCTCGGCGCCGTCGGCACCCTCCGAGGCGGCCTGAGCCTCAACATCGTCGGGCTCTTGCTGCTCGCCGTCGCGGTGCACTGGGCCGTGCTCGTCCTGGCCCTCGCCGCGCTCATCGTCGGCCAAGGCCTGACCACACCCACCCTCGCGTCGATCGTCGCGGGTCGATCACCCACCGAGCGCCGCGGCGGCGCGCTCGGCCTCCAGCAGATGGCCGGCGGCATGGGACGCGTGATCGGCCCTGTCCTCGCGGGCGTCCTCTTCCAGCATGTCGGTGTCGGCGCGCCCTACGTCGTGGGCGCCGGGATCACCGCCGGCGCCCTCGCGCTCGTCCTCACGCTGCACGAGCAACCCGCCCCCGAGTTCTCGGTCGCGCCGGCCGCCAAGTCTGTCGGCTGACGCGACGCAGAACGCCGGCGCGGTCAGGGGTCGGGCGACCGGGTCGGCGGCCAGGACCGCCGTTCCTCGTCCATCGGAGACATCAACCCGACGTCGTGTCCGTCTGGGTCCGCCACGATCGCGTACCGCGCTCCCCAGAACGCGTCGAACGGTGGTTGGCGACCCTCGTAGCCCGCGCCGGTGAGGTCGGCGTAGCACTCGTCGACGGCCTCTCGGCTGTCGAAGAAGAAGCCGACCACCACCGATGTGCCCGATGGATCGGCGCGCCATCCCGCGTGCCAAAGCTGCACCGAGTCGGCGGTGTCGAGCTCGAGGCTGAAGCCACCCGGCATCCGGAGCTGCGCGTGCATCGGCGACTCATCGGGCGACGGAGCGTCGACTCCGAGGCGCCGGTAGAACTCGACCGTCGCGGCCGTGTCCTTCACGACGAGGTTCAGCATCCGCAGGTCAGGCGGTTTGCGGGCCATTGCCTGATTCTCTCCTGCGAGGTGGGTTGCAGTTCGTTGTTACCGTTGGGTAACTTAACGGCATGACGGACTTCTCGCTCGACCTCAACGAGGACCAGCTGCAGCTGCAGAAATGGGTCCACGACTTCGCCGAGAACGTGGTGCGCCCGGTCGCTCATGAGTGGGACGAGCGTGAGGAGTTCCCGTGGCCCGTCGTGCAAGAGGCAGCGAACATCGGCCTCTACAGCTTCGACTTCATGGCGAACGCCTTCACCGATCCCACCGGCCTGACGCTGCCGGTGTGCCTCGAAGAGCTGTGGTGGGGCGACGCTGGCATCGGCCTTGCGATCTTCGGATCCGCCCTCGCCGCGGCCGGGATCTCGGGCAACGGCACGCCTGAGCAAGTCATGGAGTGGGTACCGCAGTGCTACGGCACCGCGGACAAGATCCAGCTCGGTGCGTTCTGCGTGAGCGAGCCCGACGCCGGCTCTGACGTGTCGTCGCTGCGCACTCGCGCCGTCTACGACGAGGCCAAAGACGAGTGGGTCATCAACGGCACGAAGGCATGGATCACGAACGGCGGCATCGCGGACGTCCATGTCGTCGTCGCCACCGTCGACCCTGCGCTGAAGGGTCGGGGGCAGGCGAGCTTCATCGTCCCGCCCGGCACGAAGGGGCTTTCGCAGGGGCAGAAGTACGCGAAGCACGGCATCCGTGCGAGCCACACCGCAGAAGTCGTCCTCGACGACGTGCGCGTGCCCGGACGGCTCCTCCTCGGCGGCAAGGAGAAGCTCGATGCGAAGCTCGCCAAGGCGCGTGAGGCCGGCCACACCGGCGCCAAGCAGCCGGCGATGGCGACGTTCGAGGCGACTCGCCCCGCGGTCGGCGCGCAGGCGCTCGGCATCGCCCGCGCGGCCTACGAGTTCTCGCTCGACTACGCCAAGGAGCGTCAGGCGTTCGGCAAGCCGATCATCATGAACCAGGGGATCGCGTTCAAGCTCGCTGACATGAGGATGGAGATCGATGCCGCCCGGCTGCTCGTGTGGCGCGCAGCGTGGATGTCTCGCAACGGCAAGCAGTTCGTCGCCGGCGAAGGCTCGATGTCGAAGCTGAAGGCCGGCGAGGTCGCCGTCAAGGTCACCGAAGAGGCGATCCAGATCCTGGGTGGCTACGGCTACACCCGCGAGTACCCGGTCGAAAGGTGGCACCGCGACGCGAAGATCTACACGATCTTCGAAGGCACCTCCGAGATCCAGCGGCTCGTCATCGCACGTGCGATCAGCGGCCTTCGCATCGAGTAGCTCGGTACGCTCACGGCGATGAGTGAGGTCATGCACCGGCTGCTCGCCGCGATGAACGCACACGACCTCGACGCGTTCGTGGGCTGCTTCGCTCCCGACTACCGAAGCGAGCAGCCCGCGCACCCCGCCCGAGCCTTCGAAGGCAGTGGCCAGGTGCGCGAGAACTGGTCGAGTGTGTTCTCGGGTGTCCCCGACTTCCGCGCGGAGCTGGTGCTGTCGGTGACCACCGAAGCCGGAGTCGAGATCGGAGAGTGGCGCTGGCGGGGGACGCACACCGACGGTGCGGCGTTTGCGATGGACGGCGTGATCGTCCTCGGGATCGTTGACGCGCAGATCGCCTGGGGACGGCTCTACATGGAGCCGGTGGAAGCGGACGGCGCCGGGATCGACGAGATGGTTCGCGACACCTACCGCCCGAGCACCTAGTCGGCTCGACCGCTGTCGCAAGCAAAGACGACTGCACCCCATTCGCCCGTGCATGCGCCGGTCGATCGGCGACGAGCGGCTGCATCGAGCGACACGCGATCGATCGCACCCGCCTCCGTTGCTGGCGTCGATCGTCGTGGTGCTGCTGTGGCTCTGGCTCAGCTCGTTGGTCGTCCTGATCGGCTCTGAGGTCGACGGCCTGCGTGCAGAGCAGGCCAGACTGGAGCCGTGACGCTGCCCGCGAAGGAGCTGCAGATCGATCGGCACGCGCCGATCGAACGCATCGCGCTTCCGCCGACCTCGTGGGTCGAGCTCGTGCCTGGCTTCGTGCGGGATGCCGACCGCGTCTTCACCGAGCTCCACGAATCTCTCGCGTGGACGCAGACCGAAGTCCTCCGCTACGACAAGTACGTTCCCGAGAACCGGCTCGGTGTCGGCGTGCGCAACGACGCCTATCCGGTGCTGCGCCAGACCGACCTCCATCTGAGGTCGCGATTCCAGGTGCCGTTCACCGGTGTCGCGGCAATCCTCTATCGGGACGGTCACGACTTCCAGGGGCTGCACAGTGACCGTGAGATGCGATGGCTCGACGACACCGTCATCGCGATCGCGGTGCTCGGCGCGCGCCGGCCGTTCGTCCTTCGGCCGAGGCTCGAGCGTGGAGTGCCGATCGACCGCGTCCCCGCGGGTTCGAGCCCCGACGACGTGATCCTGACTCCGGGCGAGGGCGACATGTTGATCATGGGTGGGGCATGCCAGCGCGAGTGGCTGCACGGAGTGCCCGCGGCGCCCAGCGTCCATCAGCCGCGCATCTCGCTCACGTGGCGATGGACGAGCCGCCGTGGACGGCCCGACACGAACCCGACCTACTACGACGGTCGCCACTTCAGCGACGGGCCGCGCATGCCGGGGTCGCGGACGCGTCGCCCGTGACCAAGATGCTCGGCCGCGCCCTCGTGACCGGCGTGAGTCGCAAGGTGGGCATCGCGGCCACCGTCGCGGCGCGGCTGCGCGATGACGGATGGCAGGTCGTCACAACAGGTCTACGAACCTACGACGCTCGCATGTACTGGGGCGCAGATGACATCGCGCTCGCGGATCACGAGGTCGACTTCTCCGACGCGGCAGCGCCCGACGCATTGTTCGATGCGCTCGCGGCCGACGGCCCGATCACCGCGATGGTGATGTGCCATGCCGAGAGCGTCGACTCGGACATCCTCACGACCACCGTCGAGAGCTTCGATCGCCACTTCGCCGTCAACGCCCGCGCCACCTGGCTCCTGATTCGGGCGTTCGCCCGACAGCTTCCGGCCGAGGCCTCTGGCCGAGCGCGCATCGTCGCGATGACGAGCGATCACACTTCGTTCAACCTTCCGTACGGCGCGAGCAAAGGCGCGCTCGATCGCATCGTGCTCGCCGCCGCGGACGAGCTCGCCGGTCTCGGCCTCACCGCGAACGTGATCAACCCGGGGCCGAACGACACCGGTTGGATGGACGACGACGTGAAGGCGTTCATCGTCGAGCGCAACCTTCAGCCACGCATCGGCGCGCCGAACGACACCGCCAACCTCGTCAGCTTCCTGCTCTCCGAACAGGGCGGATGGATCAACCGGCAGCTTCTGCACTCGGACGGCGGCCGTCGTTGAGGAACGCGACGAGCTGCTCGATCGAGGGCGCGTAGCCCGAGGTCGTGTCGACGTCGATCGACGGCACATCGAGCGTCAGGCGGTCGAACTCCCTCATCCGCTTCTCCCAGTCGACGAGCCAGATGTCGTCGGCATGCGCGCTGCGGTCGCCGCGCCCGATGAAGCGACTTCGCGCGACCTCGATGTCGGTGTGGCATTGCACGACCCGAATGTCCGCGATCCGCATGAGCGGCTCGAGCTGCGGCGCCCACACGTGGTGCTGGAACGCGGCCTCGGCGACCACGGTGACGCCGTTCTCGAGCAGCACCCGCAAGACCTCGAAGAACACCGGGAGCGTCCGTTGCGTGAGGGGGTCGCCTTCGCCCGCCTCGAACGTGCCGACCGTGTGCACCATGCCTTCCTTGATCTCGTCGCGGCACACCGCCGGACAGCCGATCGCCCTCGCGAGCTCGTGCGCGAGCGTCGTCTTGCCGGTGCCCGCCGGGCCGCTGACGACGACGAGAGTGGGTCGATCCACGCCGCTCAGGCGGCGAGTGCCGTAGCGGCGCTCCCCATGAGGTCGAGGAAGTTGTCGCAGTAGAAGCGCTGCTTCGCATCCTCCATGGTGCTCGCGAGCGACGCCTCGAACCGCTCGATCGGTCGCCGTCCACCCTCGACGTGTGGGTAGTCACTCGAGAACAAGCACACCTCAGGGCCGGCCTGCTCGATGATCCACCCGACGTCCTCTGTCGGATAAGGCGTCGCGCGCACTTGCCTTCGCACGTAGTCGCTCGGGCGCATCGACAGCGCGCGGAGGCGCTCCTCGTGGCGAGCGAACGCGTCGAACGCTGCCTCCATCTGTCGCATCCAGGAGGGAAGCCAGATCGCGCCTTGCTCGATCACGCCGATGCGCAACTCAGGGAAGCGCTCGAGGACTCCGTCGAAGATCATCGTCGCGAGCGTCTGCATCGGCGGTCCGGGGATGCCCATGTAGTCCACGGAGCGGAAGTTCTCTTCGCCGCCGTGAAAGTCCGGAGGGATCGGCAGACCGTTGCGGAAGTAGCTCTTGTCGATCAGATCGCCGGTGCCGCCGACGTGGAACACGATCGGGATCTGCGCCTCTTGCGCGCGCGCCCACACGCCGTCGAGGCCGATGTGGCTCGGGGAGTGGCCCGGTGGACAGCCGGACGCGATCAGGAGCGCAGCGGCCCCCATCTCGATCGCTTCGTCGGTCATCGCCGCGGCATCGTCGATCGAGCACAGCGGCACGTAGCAAGTGGCAAGCAGTCGGGGGTCGGCCGCGCAGAACTCGACCATCCCTCGGTTGTGCGCGCGTGCAGCTCCGAGTGCCAGGTCGACGTCGCCCGAGTGCTCCCAGTCGCGGAGGCGGCGATTGTGGAACGTGTTGAAGACCAGCTGGCTCGAGAAGCCGAGGAGGTCGATCGCGCGGCCGCGATCCTCGGCGAGGAACGACCCGGTGGCCGCGAAGTTCTTCCGGTTCATGATCTCGGCCGCCTCGACCTCGGTGTACTCCTCTGATCGGTGGCGCTCGGCGAGGCGGGCGAACGCGGCCTCGAGGTCGCGCAGCTGCTCTTCGGGATCACCGGTCTGGCGGAGCTCGTTGCCGCCCGCGTACTCGAGCGGTCTGACACGGTCACGGATCGCGGGGTCGGCGTGCTCGACCAGCCAAGCCGGTGTCTCCATGATGTGGGCGTCGGCGTCGTGCACGATCCGCCCGGTCGAGTTGTACGGCATCTCAATCCTCCTGCGCCGGGCCGTCGACGTTGATCGTCGGCGCTCCCTGTCCGGCGCGCACCACGATGAGGTGGCTCTGCTCGTGGCCGCGGTTGCTCTCGCGATGGATCGCACCCTTGGGCACATGCAAGAAGTCGCCCGCTTCGGCTTCGATGACCTCGTTGCCGCCGACGCCGGACTCCATCCGCAACGTGCCGTGCGCGACGAAGATCGACGTCTCGTACTCCCCGTGGTGATGCCACCCCGACGTCATCCCCGGTTCTGTGCGCACGAACCCGGCCCAGAGGCCGTCGACGTCGATCGCACGTTCGCGCGTCATTCCGGGCGTGGGGTCCGCCTCGACTCGCTCTTCCGGGGTGACCAGGCGCACTGGCTCTGACTCGCGCATGTGTCGGAGTCTTCCGCGAGACTGCGCCGATGTCGACTGTCGACGGCACCGACCTCACGCAGCTCACCGCGTCCGCGCTCCTCGATCTCTATCGGCGCGGCGAGGCGTCGCCGGTCGAGGCCACGACCGCTGTCCTCAGTCGCATCGAGAAGGTCAACCCCGAGATCAACGCGTTCTGCTTGGTGGATGCCGATGCCGCGCTCGCCTCGGCTCGTGGAAGCGAGGCCCGCTGGCAGCGCGGTGAGCCGATCGGGCCGCTCGACGGCGTCCCCACGTCGATCAAGGATCTGATCCTCACTCGGGGATGGCCGACGCGCCGTGGCAGCTTCACCGTCGATCCCGATCAGCCCTGGGACGTCGACGCGCCCGCCGCGGCCCGGCTTCGTGAGGCCGGAGCAGTCCTTCTCGGCAAGACGACGACGCCCGAGTTCGGGTGCAAGGGCGAAACGAACTCGCCGATGACCGGCATCACTCGCAACCCGTGGGACACGACGAAGACGAGTGGGGGATCGTCAGGCGGCACCGCCGCGGCCGTGGCCGCGGGCTCTGGCGTCCGCTGAGCATCGGAAGCGACGGCGCCGGCTCCGTGCGGATCCCGGCCGCCTTCTGCGGGAACTTCGGTCTCAAGCCGAGCTTCGGTCGCGTGCCCGCACATCCACTCTCGCCGTTCGGCACGGTCTCACACCTCGGCCCACACACGATGAGCGTCGCCGACGCCGCGCTCATGATGAACGTGCTCAAGCGACCCGACCCGCGGGACTGGACGTCGCTTCCTCCGGATGACTCCGACTACCTCGCAGGGCTCGACGCGGGCATCGACGGAGTTCGGGTGCTGTTCTCGCCAGCACTCGGCTACGCGAAGGTCCATCCCGAAGTCGCCGCCGCAGTCGCGGCCGGGGCGAAGCAGCTCGAAGCGCTCGGCGCGAAGGTCGAGGAGGGCGACCCAGGGTTCGACGACCCGCTTCCGATCACGATCGGCCTGTGGTTCACCGGCGCGTGGACGCTGTGGAACACGCTCACGCCCGCGCAGCAAGAAGTCACCGATCCCGACTTCGCCGCGGAAGCGCGCCTCGGCTCCGAGCTGAGCAACCTCGACGTGCAACGGCTCGTCCTTCGGCGTGGCGAGCTGGGTTCGCGCATGCGCCAGCTCATGCAGCACTACGACCTCATCGTCACCCCGTCGGTCGCGGTGCCGGCGTTCGAAGCTCGGCCTGCGGGGCACACGCCGATGTCGGCCGAGGCGATGCTCGGATGGACGCCGTTCTCCTATCCGTTCAACCTCACGCAGCAGCCCGCGTGCACCATCCCGTGCGGGCTCACGAGCGACGGCCTCCCGATCGGGATGCAGCTCGTCGGCCCGATGTTCAACGACGCGCTCGTGCTGCGCGGCTGCTCGCGCCTACGAGACGGCGCGGCCCATCCCTCGGCCTGCGATCGGCTGACGGTTCGGTCACGGCTCCCAGAAGATCTCGATCTCGGTGTCGTCGGGATCCCAGCACCGGAACGTGACGTAGTCCTCGTCGGGTCGGAAGTCTTCGATGTCGCCGACCCTCACGCCCGCGGCCGAAAGGGCGGCATGGCGCGCGATGACCTCGTCGGCGTCGGCACCGTTGAACCCGATGTGGAAGCCCTCGGGCAGTGCAGTGTGGGGATCCGCCGGCACCAACGCGAGGAGGAACCCCTCGTCGTTCTTCACGAAGAAGCCGCCGTCGGACTCGAATGCGGGCTTGAAGCCGAAGTGCTGCACGTAGAAGTCGCGGCACGCCACTGCGTCGCGGACCCGAAGGTTCAGGTGGTTCAAGTCCACGGCGCGATCCTCGCAGACGTCACGCGGCGACTCGGTAGAGCGAGCTGCTGCCCGAGTCCGTGATCCAGATCGAGTCGAAGCCGAACTCGATGCGTGCAGGGATGTCGACATCGCGTAGCTCTGTCTTCACCGCGCCGGTCGCGCGATCGAGCTGCAGCACACGCCCGGCCCGACCGGCGCGACGGATGCCGACCCACACGTCGCCGTCAGCGTCGAAGTTGAGCGAGAGCACCTCGGTCGATCCCTCGAGCTCGATGCGCTCGGCGACCTCGCCTGTAGCCGGGTCGACCGCCCAGATCGAGGTCGGCGACGCGCCCCACACGAGGCCGTCGTGCTGGAGGAACGGGACGCCGCCTCCGACGTCGAGGTCGGCGGTCGCTCCCGTCGCCGGGTCGATCCGGTGGAGCGGAGTCGTGTCGCTTGACACCCAGAGGCTGCCGCCGGCGTACACGACGTTGGTGTGGGCGTTCCGCGCGTCGATGTCGACGGGAAGCCCCCGACTCACGCCGCCGTCGCTGATCTCGACCACTCGTCCTCCGGGATCCACCGCCCACACATCCCCCTCGTCGTCGCTGGTCAGGTCGCAGCAGACCTCGCCCGCTTGCGCGCTCGTCCGCATCGCTCCCGTCTGCGCATCGATCGCCACGACGGAGGGCGAGCCGCCGTAGCTCGCGACCCACACGACGTCGCCGAGGGCGAGAGCGGATGCGGCCCCCGGGATCTCATACGACGCCGTCACGGTGTTCGTCGTCGGGTCGACCCGGTTGATCGTGCCCGCGTCGTAGGACACCGGCCACACCGCATCGGACGTGACTGCCATCCCGAGCAGCTGCGTGCCGCCGATGTCGATGACGCTCTGCACCTCGGGCTCGGCGATGGTCGTCGTGGTGGTGCCGAGCGTGGTGGTCGCGGCTCGTGTCGTCGAGGTCGCGGCGGTCGTGGTCGGCGCGGTCGACGCGTCGTCGGTGCAGCTCGCGAGCACGAGCGCCGCGATCGCCATCCGGAGCGGCATCCGCATCCCGAGACCTTGGCACAGCGGGCCGATCAGTCGGGCAGCATCGGGACGGCGAAGCCGGGGTCGTGGCCGAGCTGACCGGCCCGACTCACGGCGGCCGACCCGAACCGGTCACGCACCTCGTCGAGAGCCGCGTCGAGCCGGCTGGCCGTGCGCCGGTCGAACGGCAACGGCAGCTGCACGGCGTCGTCGTCATCGAGGTTCATCACCGCGACCCCGATCAACGTGAGGCCCTGGTCGTCGATCAGCGGCTGGACGTCCGCGAGGAGGCCGCGGGCTGTCTCGAGGATCGGCTCGGTGAGGGCGGTCGGGCGAGCCATCGTGTGGGAACGGGTCGCGCGAGACCAGTCCTCGAAGCGCATTCGAAGAACGACCGTGCGGCCGACTCGGTTCGCGCCGCGCAGCCGCCGCGTCACCCGATCGACGAGCCCGGCGAGGGTCGCTTCGATCTCACCCGGCGCCTTCGCGCGCCAACCGATCGCGCGCTGCGAGCCGATCGACCGCCGTCGACGCCCGACTTCAACGGGCCGCGGGTCGTAGTTGTGCGCGAGTGCATGCAGGTGACGACCGGCATGCGGGCCGAGGATCGACATGAGCGTCGATTGCTCGAGCCGCGCCACGTCAGCGACGGTGTCGATGCCGCGGTCATGGAGCTTCGTCGCGGTCTTGATGCCCACGCCCCACAGCCGCTCGACCGCGAGGGGGTGGAGGAAGTCGAGCTCACCATCGGGCGGGACGACGAGCAGCCCGTCGGGCTTCGCCACTCTGCTCGCGACCTTGGCGAGAAACTTGGTGCGCGCGACCCCGACCGAGATCGGCAGGCCTACCTCGTGGAGCACGCGACCGCGCAACCTCGTCGCGATCTCGAACGGGGTGCCAGACAACCGGCGGAGACCACCGACGTCGAGGAACGCCTCGTCGGGCGAGATGCCCTCGACGAGGGGAGTGGTGTCGTTGAAGATCTCGAACACCGCCTTGCTCGCCTCGGAGTAGGCGGAGAAGCGCGGGGAGACCTCGATCAGGTTGGGGCAGAGCTCCCGGGCCTGCCGCCCGCCCATGGGCGTCGAGATGCCGAACGCCTTCGCCTCGTAGCTCGCGGCCAGCACGACGCCGCCCCCGACGACGATCGGCTTTCCCCTGAGTGCTGGGTTGTCACGCTGCTCGACCGACGCGTAGAACGAGTCGAGGTCGGCGTGGAGGATGGTCGCCTCGGCTCGCATCGAACACATGTTCGCACATCGAGGATGCCAGGATGCGCCGATGTCGGACATCGAAGTCGTGCAGCAGATCTACGCCGCGATGGCGGCGCGTGACCTCGACACGCTGGCCCAGCTCGTCGACGAGTCGTGCGTGATCACCCAGGACCCCGCCCTTCCGTGGGGCGGCCGCCATGTCGGGCACCCCGGCTTCCTCACGTTCGCGGGAGCGCTCACCGGCTCGATCAACTCAGCCGTGACGACGCACGACCTGTTCATGGCCGACGGTGACGTCATCCAAGTCGGGCACACGAAGGGCACGACGGTCGCGCACGGCACGCCGTTCGACATCCCCGAGGTGCATCGCTGGACGATCCGCGACGGCAAAGCGGTCGCAGCGCACTTCTCGATCGACACGGCCGCGATGCTCGCGGCGCTGGGGGACTGATGCTCGACATCTCTTGCGCGTTCGCCACGTCGATGGCGACCCCCGATCACGTCGCGCACGCCGAAGTGCTCGGCTTCCGGCGCGCGTGGCTCTACGACTCGCCCGCGCTGTACCCCGACGTCTGGATGACGCTCGCGGAATGTGCGCGTCGCACCTCGACGATCGAGCTCGGGCCCGGGGTGGCGATCCCTTCGCTCAGACATCCGATGGTGACCGCAGCCGCGGTCGCGACGCTGTGCGACCTGGCGCCGGGCCGCGTCAACCTCGCCATCGGGTCGGGCTTCACCGGTCGTCTCACGCTCGGGCAGAAGCCGTTGCCGTGGTCCTACGTGCGCGAGTACGTCGAAGTGCTCATCGACCTGCTCGCGGGCGGCACTCCGCTGTGGGAGGGTGCGCGCATCCGCATGATGCATCCCGACGGATTCGGAGCGCGCCGCCCCATCCGCATCCCGATCATCCTGGGAACGGGTGGACCGAAGGGTGAGGCCGTCGCCCACGATCTCGCCGACGGCATCTTCGCGACGAGCCCGAGGCCCGGCTTCGAACGCTGTTCGGTGCTCACCTTCGGGACGGTCCTGGACGAGGGCGAGGACGCGGGGAGCGAGCGATCGATGGCGGCCGCGGGACACGCCGGCGCGCTCATGTATCACGCACTCCATCTCGGTGGCGCGGCGAAGCAGCTGCCGAACGGTGAAGTGTGGGTCGCCGCGCTCGAAGCAGTCCCCGAAGACGAGCGGCACCTCGCGCTGCACGAGGGACACCTGATCGAGGCGAACGAGCGCGATCGTCTCGTGGTCACCGGTGAGACGTTGGCGTCGTTCGGCCTCGCGCGAGCTGTCGGTGCCTGGCGAGACCACCTCGCTTCGCTCGAGGCCGGCGGCGCGACGGAGATCGCCTATCAGCCTGCGGGGCCCGACATCCCCGGCGAGCTCGAGCGGTTCATGGCCGCGGCGTCGGGATGACGCCGGCCTGGCGGAGCGCGTTGAGGTTGTCGACGATGCCGCGCTGATGCACGACCCGGCCGCGATCGTCGAAGTCCAGGAGGATGATCTCCTCGAACTCGAGCCGCTTGCCGGTGGGTGGCAACGGGCCCCACTGCCCGTCCTGCGTCCCGGTCGTCCGCACGTGCACGGCGGCGCGCCAGCCCTCGGTGACGACGCCGAGGCACTCCTCGTGGTAGTCGGGAAATGCCGTCCACGCGCGCTCCACCGCGTCGCGGATGTGCTGCGGCCCGTGCCCGAGCGGTGAGTACGGGCGATAGTCGACGACGAGGTCCGGCGCGTAGAGCTCGTCGAGCGCGTCGAAGCGCCGGCCGTTCCACACCTCGTCGAACAGCCGCTGGACCACGGCTCGGTGGCGTGCGCACCGCCACTCACGCGCACGGCGCAGGCTGTCCTGCACGACGTCCGACTTCGCGTCGGCGTACTCGTTCCCGTCGCGCCAGGCTCGCGTCGACAGCGCTCGCTTCACCGCCTCGTAGCGCTCGCGTCCTTCCGCGTCGCGCCGTAGCCAGTCGCGGAAGTCCAGGTAGTCGACGATCTCCTGGGACCCTTCGGCGTACACGTGGATGTGCACGTCCCGTACGGGCGTGCGAAACATGCGGTGGCCGGGCTCCCGCACACGCAGCTCGTATCCAGCCGAAACGAGCCCAGGAGCGAACGATTCGTCGTCGTCGACATCCGCGACCACCACGAGGATGTCGATGATCGGCTTCGCAGCGAGGTCGGGGATCGACGTCGAGCCGATGTGCTCGACGCGCAGGGCGACATCCGCGAGCGCACTCGCGATTCGGCTCTGCTCGACCTCGAAGCGGCCGGGCCACGCCGGGTCGTAGTCGGCGATCACAATGCGACGGACGGGCTCGAGCCCGCCCACGAGCACCCGATCGGCCTCCTCCTCCCAACCCATGCCGCATCTTGGCTCACCGCAGTAGCGTCGGCGTTGGTGACGCATCTCTCCGCGTCCACGGTCACGGTCGACGACGTCGTCGACGCGCTCGACCGCGAGGGCTATTGCATCGTCGAGGGGGTGTGGTCGCCCGACGAAGTCGCTCTGGCGAAGGCCTCGCTGCGGCAGGTGCTCGACGAGATCCCGTTCGGGCGGAACGACTTCGAAGGCCATCACACGCGCCGCGTCTACGCGCTCTTCGCGAAGACACGCGCGTTCGACGACGCCGCGATCCATCCGCTGCTCCTCGGCGTGCTCGACCGGGTGCTCGGGCACTATCAGCTGTCCGCGCCGACCGGCATCCAGATCGCTCCCGGCGAGAAGGCGCAGGTGCTCCACTACGACGCCAGCGTCTACCCGTTGCCTCGTGACTTCCGCGACGTCGTCGTGAACACGATGTGGGCACTCGACGACTTCACGGTCGAGAACGGCGCGACGCGGATCATCCCCGGCAGCCATCGCTGGGTAGACCGCGTGCCCCAAGCGGCCGACGTCGTCGTCGACGCGGTGATGCCGGCAGGATCGGTCATCTTCTACGGCGGGAAGCTGTTCCACGGTGGCGGCGCGAACTCGACGAGCAAGCCACGGCTCGGAGTCATCCTCGAATACGTGAGCGCGTGGCTCCGGCCCCAGGAGACGCACCTCATCGCTGTGCCGCGCGCGGTCGCGGCCGAACTTCCCGAGCGGCTCCAGGAGCTTTTGGGATACAACATCTACCCACCGTTCGTCGGATACGTCGACGGCCGTCATCCCCGTCGCTACATCACAAGTGAGGTCGTCCCATGACAGCTGACCGAGACGCAATCGCCCAGGTCGTCCAGCTCTACATCGACGGAAGCGCCGACGGCGATGCCGGCAAGCTGAAGGAGGCCTTTCACGACGACGCCCGGATGTTCGGCCATGTCGACGGCCACCGGTTCGACGTGCCGATCCAGCAGTTCTTCGAGTTCGCCGCGTCCGCGCCGATGAACGTGGCGGGCAACTACAAGGCGAACATCACCTCGATCGAGCAGGTGGGCGACGCGGCGGTCGCGACGTTGGCCGAGGAGGGGTGCTGGGGTCAGGTCTCGTTCGTCGACTACTTCTCGCTCGCGCGCTTCGACGGCACGTGGAAGATCGTCAACAAGACGTTCGCCCACACCGGCGGGGAGATGCCGGCGCACTGACATCGGAGGGGCAGAGCGTCGCTGTCGAGCTTGCGCAGGCGCTCGGCGAGCGACGCATCACCTGCATGGCGAACATCGGCGTCTCGTGCACGAGGAAAAGGAACTCGCGCTCGTCGATCATCGCGAGTGACGTCGGTGCCGTCGCGGTCGCAGTCGCGGCGCGCTTCGACTTGTCGATGAGCGCCATCTCGCCGAAGACGTCACCTTCGCCGGCGGTCTCGACGGTGTGGTCGCCGATGCGCATCTCGACCGCGCCACTGACGACGCCGTACATGTAGTCGCCCTCGTCGCCTTCGCGGAAGATCGTCTCGCCGGCCGCGACGTCTCTCGTCTTCCTGGCGTTGATGAACACCGCCCGCACCGTCGTCATGAGGCGGAGTTTGGTCCGTGGAGGTGAACGCCAAGTGGCGTGCGGGAAAACCTCAGGCGGCGAGGCTGGCGAACGCGGCCATCACGATGCTGGCGCCGCGGAGGTCGCCCAGCGTGCCCTCGCCCATCCGGTTCATCACGTACGCGACCGACATCCGGGCGTCGAGGTCGTTCACGATGATCGAACCGCCCCATCCTCCCCAGAAGCAGGCGCGGGGGTTGGGGCTGATCGGCAGGTCGGCCGAGTTGAGCCCGTAGTTCATGCCGAACGCCATCGGGAGCCCCAACACCAGGTCGGTGCCGCTGACCTGCTGCTCGAGGATGACCTCGCACCCCTTTGCCGACAGCAAGCGCACGCCTCCCGTCTCGCCGCCACACGACAGCGCCGACTGCACCATCGCGACCGACCGCGCGTTGCCGTGGCCACCCGCGGCCGGGATCTCGGCACGGCGCCACGGCACCGTCCATGACTGCGATGCGTCGAGCGGCGGGTTGCCGAACGTCTTCAGGAGGATCTCGCTCGGGTTCTCGGGGATCGGGAGCGGGGGCGGAGGCACGACCAGCGCGATGCGGTCGTCGCACTCAGCCGGGGTGCCGATGTGGAAGTCAGCACCGAGCGGGCCCGCGACCTCCTTCGCGAAGAACGTGCCCACCGACTCGCCCGCGACCCGTCGCACGACCTCGCCGACCAGGTAGCCCTGCGTTATCGCGTGGTAGCCCGACGCGGTGCCCGGCTCCCACCATGGAGCCTGCGCGGCGAGCAGCGACGTGCACTTCTCCCAGTCGTAGAGATCCTCCCCGGTCATCGGCTCCTGCCAACCCGAGAGGCCGGCTGAGTGCGCCATGAGGTGGCTCACCTCGATGTCGGCTTTGCCATTCGCGGCGAACTCGGGCCAGTACTTCGCGACCTTGCCGTGGAGGTCGAGCTCGCCCCGATCGGCGAGCATGAGTGCACACAGCGCCGTCATCGTCTTCGTCGTAGACCAGACGTTCACGATGGTGTCGCGCTCCCAGGGCTTCGTCTTGGCCTCGTCGGCGTGGCCGCCCCAGATGTCGACGACGACCTCACCCTCGAGCACGACGGCAACCGACGCGCCGACATCGAGCCCCTGATCGAAGTTGCTCGCGAACGTCTGCTTCACGCTCTCGAAGCGCGGATCGCACGTGCCCTGGACGTCAGCCATGTCGGCCCCCCTTGTCGAGTCGCGCCGACCCTACTGCGGCGCGCAATGATGTCGGGGTGGGGTGGCGAGTTCGGTGGCGGCTTGCGTCGGTCGCGCTCGTCGGAGTGCTCGGGCGCATGCAGCGGCGACGACTCGGGAGGCCAACGCGACGGTGGCAACGACGGCTGCGGCGCCCTCTACGACGGCTCCGAGCGCGCCGGCGCAGCTCGTCGATCGCCCCTGCGACACGCCCCCCTCGCTCGGCCCCACCAAGTGCTCCTTCCTCGAGGTGCCCGAGCATCGGGGCGTTGCGGGCAGCCGCACGATCAAGCTGTGGGTCGCGGTGGCGACGCCCACCGATGCGCCGGCCGACGCGACACCGATGATCTTCCTGCCCGGCGGCCCCGGCGGCGACACGTCATCTCTCGCGATGTCGCCCGACACGACGTGGCCAGGCGGCCCGCGTCCGGTCGTGTACCTCGACCCGCGGGGCACCGGGCGCTCCGAGCCTGACCTCTCGTGCCCCGAGGTCGGCAGGCCGCTCGACGCCTCCCATCTGTGGGACGAGCGACGTGAAGGCGTGGCGACGCAGCTCGCTGCATGCCGAGACCGGCTGGTGAAGTCGGGCATCGACATCGACGGGTACAACAGCAAGTCGAGGTCGCGGCCGACGTCGTCGCGCTCGCGCAGGCGCTCGGCTACGAACAGTGGGTCGTGTGGGGCTTCAGCTACGGCGGCCGCGTCGCCCAGGAGGTGCTCCAGCAGGACCCCGACGGCGTCGCCGCTCTCGTCCTCGACAGCCCTCTCACGGCCGCGCCCGTAGGCCCGGCTGCGAAGATCGCCAACGACAAGGCGTCGACTGCCACCCTCGATGCGGCGTGCGCGGCGCAGCCCACATGCTCCTCGGTCACGCCAGACCTCAGCGCCTCGATCGACGCGGCGATCGCCCAGGCGGACGCTCATCCGTACACAGCGCATCCGACGGCGACCGACGGCACGAACGTCTCGGTGCTGATGACCGGCCAAGAGGTCTTGCGGGCGAAGGTGATCGTCTCGGCTGACGCGAGCTCGGTCAGCCTGCTTCCCGCCGCGGCGACGTCGATCGCGGCGGGCGAAACCTCGACTCTCGACTTGATCGCGGCAAGCGCCGCGATCCTCCGTCAGGACCGATCGCGTTGAGTGGCGCGATCCAGTGTGCCGATGACCAATCCGGGTTGACCGACGCCGACAGGGCCGCGATCGACGATCCGGGCGACTTCGGCACGCTGTTCGTGATGGCCGACTGGCCGTACTGCGACACCTGGCAGGTGAAGTCGGCGCCGCTGGACGCGCCGACGAGCGACGTGCCGACGCTGATCTTCGAGGGAGCGTTCGATCCGGTGCTTCCACCGACGCTCGGGGGTCTCATCGCCAAGACGCTCACCAAGTCGACGGTCGTGATCATCCCGGCCGGCAGTCACGGCAACGCGACGGGCACGCCGTGCGCGTCGTCGATCACGGGAGCGTTCCTCGACGACCCGTCGGCGCCGCCCGACACGTCGTGCGTGGCATCGCTGCCCCCTCCCTTCGCCCCGTGAGGCAGGCTTGCGGGGTGAAGCGCATCTCGCATTGGGTCGGAGGCAAGCTCGTGCCGGGCACCTCGGGCCGGACCGGTCCTGTGTACGACCCGGCGACGGGAGTCCAGACGGGGGAGGTCGACTTCGCGTCGGCAGCCGAAGTCGACGCCGCGGTCGATGAAGCCACGGCCGCGTTCCCCGCGTGGCGCTCGGCGTCGCTCTCGCAACGCGCCGAGGTGCTGTTCCGTTTCCGCGAGCTCGTGGATCGTCACCGCGCCGACCTCGGCGCAGCGATCACCGCCGAGCATGGCAAGGTCCTGTCCGACGCCGCCGGCGAGGTCGCTCGCGCGCTCGAAGTCGTCGAGTTCGCGTGTGGGCTCGCCGATCACTTGAAGGGCTCGTACAGCGAACAGGTGTCGACGGGCATCGACGTGTACTCGATCCGTCAGCCGCTGGGCGTCGTCGCCGGCATCACGCCGTTCAACTTCCCCGTGATGGTGCCGCTGTGGATGGTGTCGAACGCGCTCGCGTGCGGCAACGCGTTCATCCTCAAGCCGTCCGAGAAGGATCCGTCGCCGTCGTTGCTGATCGCCGAGCTCTTGGCTGAGGCAGGCATCCCCGACGGCGTGTTCAACGTCGTGCACGGCGATCGCGACGCGGTGAACGCGATCCTCGAGCACCCGGGCATCGCCGCGGTGAGCTTCGTCGGCTCGACGCCGATCGCGAGGCACGTGTACGAGACGGGCACGCGCAACGGCAAGCGCGTGCAAGCACTCGGTGGAGCGAAGAACCACATGGTCGTGCTGCCCGACGCCGACGTCGAAGCGGCCGCGGACGCGGCAGTCTCTGCTGCCTACGGCTCCGCCGGCGAGCGATGCATGGCCATCTCGGTCGTCGTCGCGGTCGGCGACGTCGGCGATGCGCTGGTTGACGCCATCGCGGAGCGCCTCCCGAAGCTGCGCATCGGGCCCGGCACCGATCCCGACAGCGAGATGGGCCCGCTCGTCACCGGTGAGCACCGCGACAAGGTCGCGGCTTACATCAACAACGGGCTACGACGCCGGCGCCACGGTCGTCGTCGACGGGCGCGCTCGCGCGTTCGAAGGCGACGGCTTCTTCCTCGGGGTGTCGCTGATCGACAAGGTCACGCCCGAGATGGACGTCTACCGCGACGAGATCTTCGGCCCTGTGCTGTGCGTCGTGCGCGCCGCGTCGTACGACGAAGCCGTGCGCCTCGTCGACGAGAACCCCTACGGGAACGGCGCCGCCATCTTCACTCGTGACGGCGGCGCCGCCCGTCGCTTCCAGTTCGACGTGCAGGCCGGGATGGTCGGCGTGAACGTGCCGATCCCGGTGCCCGTCGCGTCGTTCAGCTTCGGCGGTTGGAAGGCGTCACTGTTCGGCGACCGTCACATGTACGGCCCCGACGGCGTCGACTTCTACACGCGCACCAAGGTCGTCACGGCGCGCTGGCCCGATCCGGCGACGAGTCGAGTCGACCTCGGCTTCCCCCGCACCCGCTGAGCGTCAGGTCATCGTGTAGGTCGCCGGCGGTTGGTGCTTCGCCCACCCGCCGCGCTGGTCGTTCGGCAGCTTGCGGTACACCGGCTCGCTGATGCGGATGCCGGGGCCGGCTCCCATGCGGAACACGTGGATCACGCCCGCGCCGATGATGTCGGTGGTTCGTCCGCCGAGGTCGCCTTCGACGACGACGGAGAGGTGCACGTTCGCGCCGAGGTCCAGAGCGACGCCATGGGCGCGACCGAGGGCTCTGATCGGCTCGACCACATCGCCCACGCAGGCCACGGCTGCGACCGCGTCTGACTCGTCGAAGACGGCGAGGCAGCCGTCGCCGACGAACTTGATCACTCGCCCGCCGTGGGACTCGATCGCGTCGGCCATCAAGCGGTAGAACGCGTCGACGAGCTCGGCGAGCTGCATCGAGCTGAGCGGGGCGATCGCCTTGCTGAAGCCGGCGAGATCGACCATCACCATCACGAGGCGCCGCTCGGTGAGCGTGGCGCGCGCGCGGCAGTTGCAGAGGTGGACATTCTGATCCTCCTGTTCGTGGTTCTGACCTTGCTGATGCGGGGGTGACTCCCGCTGGCCCTCGAGGGGTTCCAGTTGGTGATGTTACGGACTCGGAATGTCCGCCGCTCGCTAGTCGGAGAAGCGGCGGCGCTGTGTCAGTGCGACGAACGCGATGCCTGCCGTGAGACCGATCAGGCCGAGGAGACCGAGCGGGCCGAGGTCGCCACCGGTCGCCGGCAGCGTCTGCGGGGCGGTCGTGGGGGCGGCGGTGCTGGTCGATCCGGAGAGCTCGCACTCATTCGGCGCCGTCGTCGACGGTGCAACCGTCGTCGGCGCAACCCCCGACGCCGTCGTTGTCGTCCCCGCCGTCGTGGTAGTGGTGCCGGCAGTGGTGGTCGCGCCCGTCGTGGCGGTAGTCGTCACCGTGGTCGTCGCCACGGTGGTGGGCGCAGTCGTCGGCGCGGTCGTGGGCGCAGTCGTGCTGGCAGCGGTGGTCGTGCTCCCGGCAAGCGTGGTCGTTGTCTCCTCCGAGGAACTCGTGCTGCTCCCCGAGGTTGAGGTGGTGTTCTCCGAGGAGGAGGTGCTGCCAGCGATCGTCGTGGTCGTGGTCGGCTCGACGTCGTTGATGAAGGTCGGTTGAGCACTCGCAGCGAGGGGCTGCGGATTCGGTGTGGGGCACACGGAGACCTGTTGCGAGAAGAGCTGCGCGCTCACGCGCGTTCCCGCTGCACGCGAGGGAGCGTCGGCGAACACATCCACCCGCTGGGTTTGGCCACTCTGGGACTCAGTCAGCTTGCACACTGTGGGCACGGTGATCCCGGTGACCACCGTCGTCACGACGCCGGCCGGGGCGCCAGCGGGGATCGTGAACGGCGGGATGCTCGAGTTCGGCGGCAAGCACGACGATGTCGATCTGGATCGGTCCCTGCGAACCGGCGCCCGCGCCGGTGATCGTCTTCGTGATCGTGAACTGCCCGATGTCGTCGAGGAAGACGACGGGCTTGTTCACGTCGGTCTCGGCCGTCAACGGGCCAGCCTGGATGATCGTCTGCTTCCCGCCGGGATCTAGCGCATACAGGTACACGACACCGCCGGGCTGGGTCGCCGATCGCTGTGATGGTGAGGGCGGGATCTTTGAGGCCGGTCTCCCCAGAGCTGAGCCAGATCGATTGCCCGTCGGTGACCGGGAACGGCGAGGCGAGCGGCTTGTGCCAGCAGCGTCGGCGAATGCCGTGACACCCGCGGGCACGCTCCCCAAGGCCGCCTTCCCGTTCGTCTCGACGACGAACGGACCGACGATGGTGTTCCTCACGCCGGTCGATGGGCCCGGTGATCGTGACCGTGGGCGGCAGGTGGCGCGGTGAGAGGACCTCGCGCAATGACGTCGGTGACGATCGCCTTGACGGCCTGATACAAGGGTGCGTTCGGCGGCAGGACGAAGCCGTCACTGAGGTACCAGATCGCGGATTGCACCGCCGCCGCCTGGTCCGCGAGTCAAGTTGTCCGTTGCGGGATACGACTGCAGCAGCTCGCGCGACGTACCCGACGTTCGGCACGTTCGCTTCGGTCCACTCGCCGGGCCTGTAGCCGACGCCGACGTTGCGTGTCCGTGAGGAGGTCGATGCAGTACGCGAGGAAATTGGTTCCGTTCGCCGGGCCTGACGTCACCTGCATCTGGATGAGGCCCGCGAAGCCCGCGGCGTGGGCGGGCCAGTCCGGCCTCACTTTCGTGGGATAGCCAAGGACGATGCGCTCCGCGGGTGTGCGGTTCGACATGAAGCCGTTGACTGATCCACCGGCGCCGATGCCCACGATCTCGACTGTCGACGTCGGAGGGTTTGCCTGGGCACCAGGAGCGGGGCCAGGCTGCACTTCGGCACGCACGCTTGGCGCGAACGTCACCGCCACGAGGATGATCGTCGAGAGTGCGACGACGGATCTCAGGGCGAGGCGATTCCGCGTGGCCATCGCGGAAGTCTCCCACCAGAGACGTCACGACGCGTCGAGCGGAAGGGACGCCTTCTCTTCGACAGCGGACGGGATGATCCGGCTGGGAAGGCTGTTGGGCATGAGCCGTCCGAAGAAGTAGCCGGCGAGGGCCATCACGAATGCCGCGACGATGAACGCGAGGCTGATGCCTTCCGTGAACGCGTGCTCGCGCCGAGCTCGCGAGCTCCGCGCCCGCATCACCGCCGATCTGCTGCGCCACGGCGAGCGCCTGCCCGACCGACTGCCTCGCGACGTCCTGCACGTCGTGAGGCAACGACGCGGTCGGCGCGGTCATCGCCGAGTGGAACCGCGTCGCCATGATGCTGCCGAGCGCAGCGATGCCCAGCGCCGCGCCGACCTCGCGAGTCACGTCGTTCACTGCCGAGCCGACTCCCGACTTCGCGAGCGGCACCGACCCGACGATGAGCTGGCTCGCGGCCGGCATCACGAAGGCAGCGCCGATCCCGATCGGGACGATGCACGCGGCGATGAACCAGTAGACGGTGTCGACGTGCAGCGTCGCGAGTCCCATGAAGCCGAGCGCGCCGATCCAGCAGCCGACGCGCACGACCGGACGCACGCCGAACCGAGCGATGATGCGCGGCCCGCGGGGCGCAAAGATCACGAGCGTGATCGCGTAGGGCAGCTGTCGCACGCCGGCCTCGAGCGGTGAGTAGCCCTGCACGAACTGGAAGAACTGAGTGATCAGGAAGAACAACCCGAACGTGCAGAGGAAGATCGTGGTGATCGCCGCGGCTCCCGTCGAGAACGACCGGTTTCGGAACAGGCGCGGGTCGAGCATCGGGTTCTTGATCGCGAGCTCGTAGCGCGCCCACGCGAAGCCCCCGACGACGAACGCGACGAACCCCGCGATCGTCGCAGGCGACGACCATCCGAGCTCTGGGCCCTCGATCACCGCGAACACGAGACCGACGAGAGCCACCACGGAGAGAAGGCTCCCGATCGGGTCGAGTGCAGTGCGACCGGGTCGCGCGAGGTGGGCACGAACAGCGCGGTGAGCAAGAGCAGTGCGGCCACGATCGGCAGGGTCACCATGAACACCGAGCCCCACCAGAAGTGCTCGAGCAGCAGGCCGCTCGTGATGGGGCCGAGCGCGCCGCCGACGCCCGCGAACGCGGCCCAGATGGCGATCGCCTTCGGCCGCTCCTGGATCGGGAACGAGTTGAGGATGATCGACAACGTCGCCGGCATGATGAACGCCGCTCCGACACCCATGACGGTGCGGAGTGCGATGAGCTGGCCCGGATCGGTCGCCTGGCTCGCCGCGAACGCGGCAATGCCGAAGATCACGAGCCCGATCTCGAGCGCGCCCTTCCGGCCGAACCGATCGCCGAGTGCACCCGCCGGCAGCAGCAACCCTGCGAACACGAGCGCGTAGGCGTCGACGATCCACTGCAGCTCGGTGCCGGACGCGCCGAGATCGCGTTGGATCGTGGGCAACGCGACGTTCAGCGCGCTCACGGCCATGACGATCGTCACGAGGCTCAGGTTGAGGATCGCGAGGATCAGCCAGCGCCGCCGGTAGACGTCGGGGGCGATGCCGTGAGTGTCGACGCCGTGAGTGTCAGGGTGTTCGGCCGCGGGCGGCATCCCCGGGTTCTAGCGCGTGCGTCAGCGGTCGATGCGGTGAATGCCCCGGAGGCCGGCCCAGGCGAGATCGGCAACCTGCGCGGCGAGCAGGTCGGGGTCGAGCTCCAGGTCTTGGTCGACCCAATGACGGCTCGTTCCCTCCGCGAGCCCGACCAAGCCGTACGCGAGGTTGTGGCGATGGGCGGGATCGATGTCCGCGTCGATCAACGTGGCGATCGCGTCGGCGATCGTCCGCTCGACCGAACGCACTGCGGCGGCGAACTCCTCGTCTCGCCGCGCCCCGCTGCCGAACAGCAGGACGAACGACGTGCGCTCCTCGGCGACGAAGTGGAAGTACGCCTGGAAGCCCCGTTCCACTTGCCGGTGGGGCGTACCCGCCTCGGCGGTCGCCTTCCCGATCGCAGCCATCAGCCGATCGCCGACGTCGCGGAGCAGCTCGAGGTAGAGGTCTCGCTTGGACGGGAAGTGCTGGTACAGCACCGGCTTGGTCACACCGGCCGCGCCTGCGATCTCGTTCATCGACGTCGCGTGGAAGCCCTGCGACGCGAACACCTCGAGCGCGACGGCGAGCAGCTGGTCGCGGCGCTCGGCGGCAGGCAGTCGACCCGACATGGTTACCCCACAGTAACCGGAGTCGTCTGTGTTGCAATACGGGCTCTCAGCGGTGCTTGCGAGGATGAGGTTGTCATCGGTGCCGGGATCCCTTCTCGATCAGATCACCGCGCTCTACGAGCGCATCCAGAACGGCGCCCTCGGGCCCGACGACCTCATCAGCCGAGAGCACGTTCGCTACGACCAGCACCTCGATCTCGCAGTCGAGCAGATCTACCGGAGTAGGCGGGCGCACAAGAAGGCGTTCAAGTCGTTCATCCCTGCGTTCGACATCTTCCGAAGGTTCTCGAGCGACCAGGTAGTTCTCGACGTGGGCGCGCACTGGGGGTACAGCGCCGTCACGATGCGACACTCGGGCTGCGCCGCTCGGATCGTCTCAATCGAGGCGATGCCCGTGAACATGCCGCCGCTTCGCCACCTCGCTGTCCCTCGACTCGAAGTACTCGTGCATCAACGCGGCCGCGAGCGACTCCGAGTCCGTGCTGACCTTCTACACGCCAGTACTCAACGGGACGGCGATCATGGGTCTGTCCTCGACGGGCGGAACCCTCACGTCCTACTTTGCGTCGCACCTTGCGGGACTGACGAATGCCTACCCGGCGCGCGACGGACGCGCCGACAAGATTGGGGTCCTGGTCACCGAAGTCCCATCCCGGCGGATAGACGACATCCTTCACGAGCGGGGCGAGTCGGATTGTGTCGTGGCCGTGAAGATGGACATCGAAGGCCACGAACCCTTGGCGGTGCGCGGCGCGGAGCGCCTCTTCGGCATGCAGAGGCCTCTCCTCATGATCGAAGGTGCGAACCGAAACCCAGACGTTGTCGCGCTGATGCAGGGACACGGCTACTTCCATGCGGTGCACGCGAAAGGCCACCTCGTCCCGCACCCAGAACCCTCGGACATGAACGATGGCTTCTGGGTGCATCCTGACAAGTCAGACGGTTACCGAGCCGCGGGGATCCTTCGAGGCTCGGATCCGCCCCGCGTCTGACCGTCGCTCATCTTCCTTGGGCGCGGTCTTCCTTCTCGGCGGCCTTCACCGCGTAGCCGAGGACGATCGAGGGCGCGAGGAAGATCGAGCCCACGACGATGCTGCCGATCACGATCCCGACGATGGCGCCGTTGAACTCGGTCACGGCGCCGATGACGAACGCGATCACTGCGATGACGAAGCCGAGATAGCCGAGGCGCTGACCGATGGACGCTGCCCTCGCGGCCTTCGCCCGCTTGACGAGGATCGGGTCGTTCGGTCATCGGTCGTTCACGGGAGCCAGCCTGCATCGTCGAGCAGCGCGTGCAAGTCGCGGCGAAGGCGCTCGAGTGAGAAGTGCTCGCGGGCGAGGCGGTGGTTCAGCGCGAGGTCAGCGGCGATCGGGCCCGTGCTCGAGGACCTCTGAGAGCGGGCCCGCGTCATCGGTCGGGAGCCAGCGAAAGCCGAGTGCACGCAGCTCGTCGGCAACCGGATACTGGCCGACGGCGACCGGTCGTTCGTAGATCGCGGCCTCGATCGGCGGGTTGCCGAACCCCTCCCACGTCGACGGGAAGAGCACAGCGTCACACGCCGCGTACGCGTCCCGATGGCGCATGGCATCGTCGAGACGTTGCCGGAGCACGCGTGCAGTCGTCGACGGCGAGCAGTCGATCGAGTGTCGGGCCGTAGCCCTCCTCCGCGGGACCCGGAAGCCAGTAGGTCGCGCCGACGGCCTCGGCGAGTCGGAGCGCGGCGGGCACGTCCTTCCGCTCGATCGCGCGCACCGGGTGCAGAAGCAGTCGCTCGCCGTCATCGACGTCGAGCGTCGGCGCGCGTCCGCTCCCGGTTGCCGAGCGGCGCGTCGACGTCGAACGCGTTGGCGATGTACGTCGCCTCGATGCCGAGACGCTCGCGCAGCTCGCCGTCGCGTGAGCTGGTTGATGACGACGTGGCGCCACGATGGATCGTCGGGCGGCAGCTCGGTGATCGCTTCGAAGCGAGGTCGTTGCCACGGCGGATCGTGATGATGGAGGATCGCAGGCCGCCCGCGCAGCACCTCGGCGACGACCCTCGACGCCGGCAGGTTCATGCGGGATCGTGAGCAGGTTCTCGACGACGACGAGGTCGAAGCCGTCGAGCGCCTCCTTCACCTCGGCGACGAGCGGCTCGACGGCCGCGTCGATCGCGAGACCGGGCACGAGCCGGTCGACGGGCCCGTCGCCCGCGATCGTCGAGACGTCGAACCCGAGGTCGACGAGCGCCTCCCGCCAGCGCTCGGCCACGACCGACACGCCGTCGGCCCGCCCGAGTCGAAACGAGACGAGGGCGGCCGAGGTCACGTCAAAGTCTTGCCCATGCAGTAGCTGTCGGCGGAGCCGACGTACTCGCCGTAGCGGTCGATCGGCGTGAAGCCGGCGCGCTCGTACATCCGCACTGCAGGCTCGAGATAGAGGGCAGTCTCGAGCAGCAGGCGCTTCACGCCGAGCGAGCGCGCTTCCGTCTCGAGCGCATCGATGATCACCGCGCCGATCTTCTGCTTGCGAGCGGTGGGCCGCACGTACATGCGCTTGAGCTCGGCTTCGTCGGCGTTGAGCTTTCGCACGGCGCCACAACCGATGGGCTCGCCGTCGAGCCGAACGACGAGGAACGCGCCACTTCCCGGCGCGACGTCGTCAGCGGTGAGCCTCCAGAAGTGGTTGCCCTCCGCGTGCGTCGCCATGATGTCGGCGTTCAGCTCCTCGATGAGCTGCGCGGCGGCGGCATCGCTCACTGTGGCTCGATCGATCAGCAGCGGCGGTTCGACGTGAGCGAACGTGAACGCCCAGGGCGACGGGCCGTGACGACGAAGGAACTCGAGCCGCTCTTTCGCCTCCTCCACGCTCGGGATGTGTCCGACCTCCACCCACCACAACACGACGTACGCCTCTGTCGGGACCTCGAAGAACTCACGGCGTCGCCTGAAGATCGCGAGGTGGTCGCCTTGGTACACGAACGCCTTGAGGCTCTCGACCGACTCCCACACCGTGAGGTTCACCAGGACTTCGGGATCGGGATACGGCCGCAATGCGGTCGCATCGCCCTCGTCGGTCTGCAGCCTCCAGACGTATCCCGGTGACTGCTCCGCGAGCGAGTTCACGGCGTCGAGGTTGCTGGTGAATGGTTCGAGCCGAGGGTCGTCGAGCGGAGCCACGATCCGCCCGATGTTCAGCTGCGCGAGATGGGGCACCGCTTCTGTCTAGTGGCGGCTGGGAAGGGGCTGCCCCGAGTAACGCACTTCGAGCCCCGGGACAGCTTCGTCGTCGTCGTCGTCGGGCGCGAGGCTGGCGAGCAGCGGCGGTGCCTCCTCGGTGCGAATCGTCTCGCGGAGGTCGAGCACCCAGTCATCGATGCCTTCGGACGACGACTTCGGGGTCGCCCACGCCGGCAGCGCGCGCGATGCGTGCTTCGGTGCGTGTGCCCACGCCGGCCCGCGAGCGACCGAGTGGCGGGGCGGGGTCCGACGGGCCAGACGGAAGCCGACGTCGAGCAGGCCGAAGAGCGCGATGAGGTCGCCGAAGGTGACGACCATCCCGAGCGCGCTCAACGGCACGATCGCGGTGAGTGGCTCGAGCCGGTCGCCCGGCTCGGCAAGCCGTCGTGCGGGCCCGAGGTCCGCAGTCGCCACGGAGGCCTCATCAGCGATCCCGGCGCGCACTACCGAGTCCGCGCGCACGGGCATCGCCTGGTTCGCGAGCAGCGCGACCAGGTTGCACGCGAGCCCGATGGCGACGATCGACATGCCGGTCATGCGCCAGTTGAAGATCGCAAAAGCGATGAGCAACGCCCACCCGATCGCGATCAGCCCCGTCGTTCGGCTGGGATCGCCGATCCAGGGCAGCACCACGAACGCGAGCCCGAGCGCGCCGACAGGCCACTTGCGCACCCGCGTCGTTCGCACGGCCCGCCACCGCCCGCCGAAGACGAGTCCGACGACGAGGCCAACCAACACCATCGCCACTGGCAGCCACATGACGGGTTCAACGTACTTGCGCGCCCGCCCGCGGATGGGGATTCAGGAAATGACGACTACGGGCGTGCCGACGCCCGCGAAGTCCCACATCTTCGCGGCGTCCTCGACGCGTTGGCGCACGCAGCCCGAGCTGCGGAACGTGCCCAGCTGCTCGAGCGTCTGGATCGGTCTGCCGTTGCGGCGCACCGGGATCGAGTGGAACCCGATCGCGAGCGTGCGCCCCTTCGCGAAGCGCACCATGTACTGCATCGAGACCGAGCCGTTGTGCGCGCTCGACATCGGTGAACGGGAGTACACCGAGTAGAGGCCGGGCCTCGGCACGCCGCGCCGGCCCGAGACCAACCACGAGTCGAACGCGACGCCGTCGTCGCCGACCAGCCACACGCGCTGCGCGCCGTTGCTGTAGACGACTCGCCTTCCGGCGCCCGTGCCCTCGGGGAGCGCGGGGAACGCCGGCAGGAGCAGCCGCGTCTTGCGCACCGGCAACCGTGGGGAACGAGACCGCGAGCAACGCTCCGACCACGAACACGATCGTCGCGAGCGTGGTCCATGCTCTCCGCCGTCTCATCGGCCCATGGTACGGAAGATCACCGCACGGAAAGACCCCGACGGGTCGCAGCGGTACCGTGCGGCGGTGAGCGATCAGCCGAACCTCCACGACTGGAAGCCGCTCGTCGAGGACCTCGCCGCGCGTCGAGTGCGGGCGACCGGGATGGGTGGACCCGCGCTCGTCGAGCGGCAGCGCTCGATGGGCAAGATGCCCGTCAGGGAGCGCATCGACCTGCTCCTCGATCCGCATACGTTCATCGAGTTCGGCCAGCTCGCCGACTCGATGGATCCCGCGATCGAGGCCGACAAGGGGTACCTCGCGGCGGACGGCATGGTTGCCGGCGTAGGCGAGATCGATGGCCGCCGAGTTGCGGTGTGCGCGTACGACTTCACGGTGATGGCGGGCTCGATGGGTCAAGTGGGTGAGCACAAGACCGAGCGTCTGCGTGAGGTCGCGCTGCGTCAGCGCATCCCGATCGTCTGGCTGCTCGACTCCGCCGGCGCGCGCATCCAGGCTTCGACGGGTTCGACGTTCGCCGAGGCCGGCCACCTGTTCCGCGAGCAGGTGACGATGAGCGGCGTGGTGCCACAGGTCGCGGCGATGCTCGGCCACTGTGCGGCGGGCACTGCGTACATCCCTGCGCTCGCGGACTTCATCCCGATGGTCAAGGGCACTTCGTCGATGGCGCTCGGCGGCCGCCACCTGGTGAAGGCGGCGACGGGGGAGGAAGTCACCGAGGAGGAGATGGGCGGCTCCGAAGTGCACACGAAGATCAGCGGTGTCGCCGACCTCGAAGTCGCGAGCGACGAGGAGTGCCTCGCGATCGTGCGTCAGTACCTGGCGTTCTTCCCGAGCCACAACCAAGAGCAGCCTCCCGTCCGGGAGTCGAGCGACCCGGTCGACCGACGATGCGAGGAGCTGTACGACATCGTGCCCACCGCGCCTCGTCGTGCGTACGACATGCGCAAGGTGATCAAGGTCGTCGTCGACGACGGTGAGGTGTTCGAGATGAAGCCGGGCTGGGCGCGCAACCTCGTCACCGCGTTCGCCCGCGTCGGCGGGCACCCGGTAGGCATCGTGGCGAGTCAGCCCATGGTGCTGGGTGGCGCGCTCGACGTGAACGCCGCCGACAAGGCCGCCCGCTTCGTGTGGCTCTGCGACGCGTTCAACATCCCGCTCGTCTTCCTGCACGACGTGCCCGGCTTCATCGTCGGCTCGGCGGTCGAGAAGCAGGGCATCATCAGGCACGGCGCCAAGATGCTCTTCGCGGTGTCCGAGGCCACGGTGCCGAAGGTGTCGATCGTGCTTCGCAAGTCGTACGGCGCGGGCTACTTCGTGATGAACGGCACCGCGTACGAGTGCGACTACATCGCGATCTGGCCGACGGCCGAGATCGCCGTGATGGGGCCGGACGGCATGGTGAACATCATCATGCGCAAGCAGCTCGAGGCGATCCCCGAAGGCAAGGAGCGCGACGCCGCGCGGATCGCGATGGCCGAGGAGCTCCGCAAGAACATCGACCCCTACATCGCCGCCGGGCACGCGCATGTCGACGACGTCATCGACCCCGCGGAGACGCGTCTCGCGATCTGGAGGGGCCTGCAGGTGTCGAGCACGAAGCACGTCGACCGCCCGTGGCGCAAGCACGGCGTGATGCCCGTGTAGTGACAGCGTCAGGGGCGGCTGCGCACGCCCACGAGCAGCGTCTCGATGATCCGGCGCGGCGCTTCGTTGAGGAGGGGGAAGGCAAGGGCGCGCTTGGGGATGCCGAACATGGCGCTTGCCCTTCTCGACGGCGGCGACGACCTCGTCGGCGACGGTCTCCCTCGGGCACGTCGACGAGGATCTGCAGCTTGTAGAAGCGGTCGAACGACTTGCGTGTCGGCGCGAAGTCGTTCACGTGCTCGAGCATGTCGGTCGGGATCGGGCCGAGCTCGACGAGCGTGGTGCCGATCGGCGTGCCCTTCAGCTCGAGGCGGAGCACGCCCGTGAAGTTGGTGAGGCCACCCTTCGTCGAGCAGTAGCTCGTCATCCCCGAGAAGCCGCCCACACCCGCGAGCGACGACACGTTCACGATGTGACCGCGGCCGCGGCGCAGCATCCCGGGCAGCACCTGTCGGCAGAGCTCGATCGGCGTCACGAGGTTCACCTGGTGGATCGTGCGCACGTCCTCCGCACTCGTGTCGACGAGCGCGCCGGCCATGTCGAGGCCCGCGTTGTTCACGAGGATGTCGACCGGCCCGTGGTCGTGCTCGATCCGGTCGATGAGTCCGTCGACCTGCGCGGCGTCGGCGAGGTCGGTCGGCACCGCAGTGCCTCCGATGTCGGCCATGACCTTGCCGAGCAGCTCGGCGTTGCGTGCGACTCCGATCACGTGGGCGCCCTCGACGACGAACCGCTTGGCGATTGCCTCTCCGATGCCGCGCGACGCACCGGTCACGAGCACGTTGCGTCCTCTGAGATCCATTCCGTCCCCCCTCGGTCCGGGCCCCGTCAATGCTGGGCGCCCTAGTCTCCCGCACATGGCGACCGAGGTTCGAGCCGAGATCACCGCGAACGTGTGGCAGGTCCGCACAGAAGTCGGCGCGCAGGTGCAAGAAGGCGACGAGCTCGTCATCCTCGAGTCGATGAAGATGGAGATCCCGGTGGTCGCGCCGGTGCCCGGCACGATCAGCGAGGTCCGCGTCGCCCCTGACGACAAGATCCAGGAGGGCGACGTCGTCGTCGTGATCGACTGAGCACTCCTCGAACCGTCGTCCGCTCCGCTTCCGCCGGCTCCTGCTCGCTCTCGCGCGACAATCGGTGCTGCGCGCACCCGGCGGCGCATTGCGCCGCCCCATCCGGTCAGCTCGCGAAGGCGCCCTTCAGCAGCTCGATCGACTCGGCCTGCGCCCTCTCGGCCGCGGGCAGCACGCCCGACCATCGTGAAGAAGCCGTGGATCTGGCCGTCGTAGCGCGTGTTGGTGACGGCAACGCCGAGGTCGCGCAGCTTCTCGGCATACGCCTCGCCCTCGTCGCGCAGAGGGTCGAACTCGGCGGTGATGACGTGCGCGGGCGGCGCCTTCGCGAGGACCGCGTCACCGGCGAAGAGCGGTGACATCAGCGGCTGCGTCACGTCGGCGCCCTCGTCGTAGTAGTGGCTCATGAACCAGTCCATCGAGTCCTTGGTGAGGAGGTAGCCCTCGGCGTTCTCCTTGATGGACGGGTACGACATCGTGAGATCGACGACCGGATACACGAGGAGCTGGTACGCGATGCCGGGCACCTCGTTCGCGACGATCGCGCTGAGGTTGCCGCCGGCGGAGTCGCCGCCGACCGCGATGCGGGCCGGGTCAGCGCCGAGCTCGGCCGCGTGGGCCTTCACCCACTTCGCGACCGCGAGGCACGCGTCCACGCCCGCGGGGAACTTGGCTTCGGGCGCGAGCGGGTAGTCCACGTTGACGACCACGCAGCCGGCGCCGTTGGCGAGCCGCCGCGCGGTGCCCTCGCTGTTCTCGGCGCTGCCGATGACGAACCCGCCGCCGTGGATCCAGATCAGCAGTGGAAGTGCGCCGCTGGGCGCGCCGGCCGGCTTGATCACCTGGCACTTCACGCCCTCGATCGTCCGCCACTCGCTCGACGCGACGTCTGGCATCGGCGGTGCCATCGCGTCCATGGCGCCCATCTGGTCTCTCAGCTCTTGCGGCGTGATGTCGCCACCGAGCTTGAAGCCCATCTGGTCGATGAGGTCGAGGATCTGACGTACTTCGGGATCGACAGGCATGCGGCGGATCGTATGCCGCCGCCGCGCTCAGATGTTCGGCGGTAGGAGCCGAGCGACGTTCTCGTAGAAGAAGTAGAGGACGAAGAGGAAGGGGATCACCGCGAGCCCGTACGCGGCCCAGCGGTTCCACCGGCGCCCGAGCATCCAGAACCCGAAGACCAGGAGACCCGCGAGCGCGGCCCACAAGATCGTCGGGAACCACGCGCCCGAGTCACTGAACCAGCCGGCGCTGAACGAGTCGAGGCCCGACACCAGCGCGTTGTCGGCGGCCTGCTCGCCTCCGACGACTGTCTCGGTTCCGCCGATCGTGTCGTCACCGGGGAGCGTGCTGCCCGGCGCCGCTGGCGCCGCGGTTGTCGCGGGCGCGGGCAGCGGCACGGCCGATGCAGTCGTGTCGAGCTTGGCCTTCACGACGATGCGTTGCCTCGACGAGTAGCGCGGGTTGCACGAGGTGAGCGTGAGCGTCGCGTCGGGTGTCGGGTCGAGCACGCTGAAGTCGGTCGGCTTCACGATCTTCGTCTCGGTGACGAGATACCGGAACGTGCCCTGCACGGTCGTCACGATGATCTCGTCGCCCACGGCCAGCTCGTCGACGCGGAAGAACGGCGCGCCGTAGGTGGTGCGGTGCCCCGCGATCGCGGCGTTGCCGATCTGCCCGGGCAGCGCGGTGTTCGGGTAGTGGCCAGGCCCCTTGCGAAGGTCGGAGAGGGCGACTCCGGCAACGACGATCTTGTCGACGCCGATCTTCGGGATCTCGATGCGCGCGAGCGGGTCGCCTTCCTTGACCTTCTCCGGCGGGGCAGCCGACAGCGGCAAGGTGGTCGTGGTCGGCACGGTCGCGACGGGTGTCGACGCGGCCACCGTGGTGACGGTCGTCGGGACGGTCGTCGGGACGGTCGTTGGTGCCGGCGCGGTGGCGATGATGCCGTTGAACTGGTCTTGCAGCTTGTTCTGCGCCCGGGCCTCTTGGATGCCCGTGCCCCACAGCTGGTAGACGACGAAGCCCAGCACGAGCACGCCGAGGATGATCAGGACGCGCCCGAAGCCTCCGACCACCCACCGCCAGTCGTGCACAGTGCTCTTCCTGCCCTTGGGTGACTCAGGAGGAGCCGCGTCGCCAGGCGCGTCGGCCGCGGGCTCTGGTGTTTCGAGGTCGATGCCGCCGCCGTCGACGTCCACGAAGGCAGGGTACCCGGCACCCGCATTGTCGCTTCCGCGCCCCCACAACTACGGTGAGCAGGGCTCATGGACTCCGTCGTCCACCTTCGCGCGGCGGTCTCGCTGCTGGGGCGCTTCCCCGCGCTCGCCGGAGTCGACCTCGACGTCGCGCCGAGTGAGATCGTGCTCGTCAGAGGCCCGAACGGCGCCGGAAAGACCACCTTGCTGCGGCTCTGCGCCGGGCTCGCGCACGTGTCGTCGGGCGAGGCCGTCGTCCTCGGATGCGACCTCGCGCACGATCCGCGGGCGGTGCGCTCTCGCGTCGGCCTCCTCGGCCACGCGACCGCGCTCTACGACGACCTGAACGTCGTCGACAACATCCGCTTTTGGTCGAGGGCAGCCGGCGCGCGCAGCGCCGACACCGAGGAAGCGATCGAGCAGCTCGGCTTGGGCGGCCGCCTCGCGAAGGTGCCGGTCGCTCGGCTCTCCGCTGGTCAACGCCGACGGGCTGCCCTCGCGATCTTGGTGGCGCGACGCCCCGAGCTCTGGCTCCTCGACGAGCCGCACGCAGGCCTCGACGCGATGGGTCGTGACCTCGTCGACGACCTCGTGCGCCGGGCCGCCGCGGCCGGCGCCACCGTGTTGATCGCGTCCCATGAGCTCGACCGCGCTGTGCCGCTCGCCGGTCGCACGGTCACCATCGTTGGCGGCCGGGTGCAGACCGCGCCCGTCGCGGAGGCCGCCCGTGTTCCGTGATGCCGCGTTGGTCGCCGGCAAGGACCTGCGCATCGAGGCCCGCTCGCGGGTCGCCACCAACCAGATCGGCCCGTTCGCCCTGCTCGTGCTGATCCTCTTCGCGTTCGCTCTCGACCCCGACCGGGGCATCCTCACCCGCGCCACGGCAGGCCTGTTCTGGATCACGGTGCTCTTCTGCACGTTGCTCGCCATCCAACGGGCCTTCTCGATCGAGTCCGCCGACGGCAACCGCGACGCCTTGCGCCTCACCGCGCTCGACCCCGCCGGGATCTTCCTGGGGAAGGCAGCCGCCGTCGCGCTCGAGCTGCTCGGTCTCGAGGTGCTCCTCCTCCTCGGCGTGGTCGTGCTCTACGACGCGTCCCTGGACAGCGCCGGGCTTCTCGTGCTGACGGCGCTTGCCGCGACCGCCGGTCTCGCGAGCGCCGGTACGTTGTACGGCGTCCTCGCTGCCGGGCTGAGGGTGCGGGAGACCCTGCTCCCGTTGCTCTTGCTCCCGGTGGTGGCGCCGGTGCTCATCGGGGCCACGAGGGCGTTCGAGGCAGCACTGTCCGGGTCGCCCTCTGACGGGTGGCCATGGGTAGGGCTTCTCAGCGTCTTCGCCCTCGTGTACCTCGCGCTCGGACTCGTCGCCTTCGGACCGCTCCTCGAGGAATCGTGATGATCGACCAGCAGGCCGGCACGCCGTCCGGCGCCGCGTCTTCGACGCCAGGTGGCTCAGCCTCCGTGACATCCACGGGCACGAAGGCGACGCGCGCGCTCGGCATCGTGTGCCTCGCGGGCACCGCGCTGCTCGTCTTCCTCGGTCTCATCGGCACTCCCGAAGACGAGGTGCAGCGCGACACGGTGCGCATCCTCTACATCCACGCGCCGGCCGCGTGGGTCGCGTACCTCGCGTTCGGCGTCACCGCGCTGTGCAGCGTGCTCTACCTCTGGAAGCGCACCCGCTCGCTCACGTGGGATCGCTTCGCCGGCGCGTCAGCGGAGATCGGTGTGCTCTTCACCGCGATCACCCTCGCGACCGGGATGATCTGGGGGCACCTCTCGTGGGGCGTCTACTGGACATGGGACGCGCGCCTCACGACGACGGCTCTCCTCTTCGTGCTCTTCCTCGGCTACCTCGCGTTGCGGCGGATGCCTGCGGAGCCAGAGGTACGGGCGAAGCGCAGTGCGATCCTCGGGATCATCGCGTTCATCGACGTGCCGATCGTCCACCAGTCGGTCGAGTGGTGGCGCACGCTGCACCAGGACGCGACGGTGCTGCGCCGTGACCTCCAGGTGCAGATCGAGGGCACCATGCTCTTCACCCTCTTTCTCGGGTTCGTCGTGTTCACACTCATCTACGCCTGGTTGCTCCTGCATCGAGCCCGCATCGCGGTGATGGAAGACGCGGCCGACGAGCACGGCCTCGAGCTCGCGCTCGAGGAGCGCCGCGCCGAAGGTGTCGATGCGAGCAGTACCGAAGGGCTGGCCCCGGCATGAGCGACGCCGGCTGGATCCTCGGCGCCTACGTGATCGTCCTCGGTGGCATCGCGCTGTACGCGATCCGGATCGTCACGCGCGGCCGATCGCTCGCGAAGCAGCTCCCCGACGAGGACAAGACGTGGACCTGACGCCGCGCACCGGTCCTGAGGGCGCGGTCGCGTCGGCACCGCGTCGACGGGCGCCGTCGTCGAAGCGCCGCAAGATCGGCGTGAGCGTCGTGCTCGCGGTGCTCCTCGCCGCGATGGCGATCATCCTCTTCGAGGGCCTCAGCAACGCGACGATGTACTTCTACAACGCTGACGAGGCCGTCGCGAAGAAGGCGACGCTCGAGGACAAGCGGTTCCGTCTGCAGGGTCAGGTCGTGCCCGGCACCGTGAAAGACACGGGCGAGACCGTCGACTTCGACGTGACCTTCAACGGCGTGACAGTCGCCGTGCAGAACCAGGGGAGCCCGCCCGAGCTGTTCCAGGAGGGCATCCCCGTCGTGCTCGAAGGCAGATGGCAGGGCGACGTCTTCGCAAGCGATCGCATCCTCGTGAAGCACACCTCCGAGTACAAGGCGGCGAACCCCGGCCGGGTGCCCGCAAATGCTCCGTAGCCGCGCATGAACGCTGCTCTCGGAACGGCCGGGGTCGCGCTCGGCCTTGCTGCCGCGGTGATCGGCGCGATCACGATCGTCGTCGGCCTCGTCGGCAACCGGCCGGCCTTGCTCCGGTCGTCGCGCCTCTATGTCGGGCTGCTCATCGCCGGCGCGCTGTGCACGTTCTTCGCGATGGAGCGCGCGTTGATCACTCGCGACTTCTCGCTCGAGTACGTCGCTCGCAACGGAAGCCACGAGACGCCGCCCCTCTTCAACTTCGCCGCGCTGTGGTCGGCGCTCGAGGGCTCGATCATCCTGTGGTCGCTGATCCTCACCGGCTACATCGCCGTGGTCGTGCACCACTTCCGCAAGCGGTTGACCGATCCGCTCGTCGGATGGGCGATCGCGGTGATGCTCGTCGTCGCCGCGTTCTTCTTCCTGCTGATGCTCGGACCGGCGAACCCCTTCAAGACCGTGCAGGGCGCGATCCCGACCGACGGACCCGGCCCGAACCCGCTGCTGCAGAACCACATCCTCATGGCGTTCCACCCGCCGATGCTCTACCTCGGCTACGTCGGGTTCACGGTGCCGTTCGCGTTCGCGATCGCCGCGCTGATCACCGGGCGGGTCGGCGAGGGCTGGCTCATCGAGACTCGTCGGTGGACGCTCTTCGCGTGGGGCTTCCTGTCGGTCGGCATCGTGCTCGGTGCGTGGTGGAGCTACGAGGTGCTCGGATGGGGCGGCTACTGGGCGTGGGACCCGGTCGAGAACGCGTCGTTCCTTCCGTGGCTCACCGGCACCGCGTACCTGCACTCGGTGATGGTGCAAGAGCGACGAGGGATGCTGCGCGTCTGGAACCTGTCGCTGCTGTGCGCCACGTTCTCACTCACGATCCTGGGCACGTTCCTCACGCGTTCGGGCGTGCTCGACTCGGTGCACGCGTTCTCGGAGAGCAAGATCGGGCCGTTCATCCTCACGTTCTTCGCGATCGTCGTGCTCGGATCGATCGGGCTCATCGGGTGGCGAGCCGATCGGTTGAGGTCTCCGGGCTCGATCGACTCGCCCATCTCGCGTGAGGGCGCGTTCCTCGCGAACAACGTGCTGTTCGCGGCGTTCGCGTTCATCGTGCTCCTCGGCACCGTCTTCCCGCTCATCCTCGAGGCCGCGAACGGCGAGCGCATCTCGATCGGCCGCCCGTACTTCGACCGGATGACGATGCCCATCGGCATCGCGCTGCTCTTCCTCATGGCGGTCGCACCCGCGCTTCCGTGGCGGAAGGCGTCAGGCGAGCTGTTGCTGCACCGGCTGCTGTGGCCGGCGTGGATCGGCACCGGCGTGGTCGTCATCGCCGTCGCGTTCGGCGCGCGTGGGTTCGTGCCCCTCGTTGCGTTCGGGCTCGGCGGTTTCGCCGCGGGAGCCGCGATCCGCCAGATCGTCCTCGCCACCCGACGGCAGGGGCTGCACGGTCTCGTCGGCCGAGCCAACGGCGGGATGATCGTGCACGTCGGCGTCGTGACGATCGCGGTCGCCCTCGCGGCGTCGTCGTCATACAGCCACTCGGCCGAGTTCGTTCTGAGTCCCGGCCAGTCCGCGTCGCTCGCCGGCCACACGATCACCTACCTCGGCCTCGAGCGCGAGACGGTCGCGCAGAAGTCGATCGTGAAGGCTCGAGTGCAGATCGACGACAGCGGCGTCTACGCGCCAGCGTTGTCGAAATTCCCGGGCGGCTCGAACACGATCGGCACGCCGTCGGTGCGCACCGGGCTTCGCGGCGACGTCTACCTCACCCTGCTCGACGTCCCCGACGCCGACAACGGCGCGGTGCGACTCGGGCTGCTCGTGATGCCGCTCGCGGTGTGGCTGTGGATCGGCGGCGGCCTCATGGCCGTCGGCACGGTGCTCGCGGCGTGGCCTGGTCGTCGTCGCCGGCCGACCGATCCGGTCTCGGCGCCAATCCCCGAGCGGCGCGTGCACACGCCGCCACCGCCCGAGGAGACAGTCGGCGAACCAGTGGGAGCGGGCGTCGATGGGTGACGAGAGCCGCGACGCACCGATCGGCGAGTCGCCGATCGATGATGCACGGATCGAAGAGGACGTCCGCCCGCGCCGTCGGGTCGGGCTCATCATCGCGATCGCCCTCGGGCTCGGGATGGTCGCCCTCATCGCGATCCTTGCGACGCGCCCGCCCGCGCTCGACCGGCAAGGCAAGAGCCCGCTGCTCGGCAAGCCCGCGCCCGACATCGTCGGCACGACTGTGACGTCGACCGACGGCGCGCAGTACAAGCTGTCCGACCGACGCGGCCGCTTCGTGCTCGTGAACTTCTTCGCGACGTGGTGCGCGCCATGCCAGCAGGAGCACCCCGAGCTCGTGTCGTTCAGCCGTCGCCATCTGCAGGCCGGCGACGCTGAGGTCGTGAGCGTCGTGTTCAGCGACGACAACAACGACGTCAAGAAGTTCTTCCAGGACAACGGTGGGGAGTGGACAGTGGTGTCCGACCCCGACGGGACCACCGCTCTGAGCTACGGCGTCACGGGCATCCCGGAGTCGTTCCTCATCGATCCGAACGGCTTCGTCGTCAGCAAGATCACCGGCGGTGTCACCAGTGACGGCCTCGACGCGATCATCGCCGCGGCCGAGCGCGCCGAGTCGGGGACCGGCGGATGAGCGCGATCGCTCTCACGAACGAGCGGAAGCGCAACCACCTCGCGTGGCTCGTCCTCGTCCCCGTGCTCCTCGTCGCGCTCTTCATCGGCACGACTGGCAGCCGCGGCCCGCGAACGAACACCGACCGCGTGAACGCGATCGCATCCGAGTTCAAGTGCCCGACCTGTCGCAGCGAGTCGGTCGAGACGTCGAACGCGCAGACCGCTCGCATCATCCGCGCCGACATCGCCCGACGCGTCGAGCAAGGTCAGACCGACGACCAGATCCGCGCCTACCTCATCAGCCGATACGGGCAAGACCTCCTGCTCACCCCCGCATCGACCGGTGCCAGCAGCCTGGTGTGGATCCTCCCGGTCGTCGCGCTCGTGTGCGCGATCGCAGGTCTCGCTGTCGCGTTCCGGCGATGGCATGCATCGAGTCAGGGCGAGATCAGCGACGCAGACCGGCGGCTCGTCGACGCAGCGATGAAGGTCGAGCGCAGCCACGCCGAGGGTTCGGATGGCGACTGACACCCGACTCGACTTCGACGAGCTCGCTCGGCTCGAGGAGGAGCGGCGATTCCTGCTGCGATCGCTCGACGACCTCGAGCGGGAGCACGACGCGGGCGACATCGACGAAGCCGACTACCACACGCTCAAGGATGACTACACGCGGCGCGCGGTCACCGTGCTGCGCGCGATCGAAGCGGGCAGGGCGTCGTTCGCTCCCCATCCGCACCGCGCGGGCCGCACTGCGATCATCGTCGTAGGGGTTGCGCTCGTCGCGGTGCTCGGCGGCGTGCTGATGGCGAGGGCCGCCGGCCTCCGGCTTCCCGGGCAGTCCGCGTCGGGCAGCATCTCGCAGAACAGCAACGACCTCCTCGTCGAGGCGCGCGGCTTGTTGGCGTCGGGCAAGCCCCTCGATGCGATCAAGCTCTACGACCAAGTGCTCACCCTGCAGCCGGACAACGCCGAGGCGCTCGCGTACCGCGGCTGGCTGCTGTACCAGACCGGTGATGCCGACCTGCTGTCCGAGGGCAAGCAGCTCATCGCGAGCGCCGTTGCCGCCGACCCGAAGTATCCCGACGCGCACTTCTTCTTCGGCTTCGTGAAGCGCGAGGACGGCGACCTCCGCGGCGCGCTCACCGAGTGGGACGCGTATCTCGCGCTCGACCCGCCGGCCGATGCCGCGCAGGCCGTGCGCCAGTCCGCCGATCAGGTGCGCACGCAGCTCGGATTGCCGCCGGAGCTCGAGCCGTCTTCGACACCGTCGTCGACGCCGACGTCTGTCGGGGCTGCTACAACCGGGTCGTGACGATCCGCATCGGGGGCGGGCAGGGCTTCTACGGCGACGGCCTCGGTCCGGTGCCCGATGTGCTCGAGGCGGGCGTCGACTACCTCGTGTGCGAGGCGCTCGCCGAGCTGACCCTCGCGATCCTGCAGAAGGACCGGCAGCGTGACGAGTCACTCGGCTTCACGCGCGACCTGCCGATGTACATCCGCGCCGCGTTGCCCTACGTCGTCGACGGGCGCACGCGGTTCATCACGAACGCCGGAGGCATCAACCCGGTCGCGGCGGGCCGCGCGGTGGTGGCGACCCTCAAGGAGGCGGGTGCGACCGGCCTCGTCGTGGCGACCGTCGTCGGTGACGACGTGCGTCCGCGAGCGGACGCCCTCGGGCTGCCGACCGACGCGCTGTTCGCGAACGCGTACCTGGGCGCGCGGCCGATCGTCGACGCGCTCGACGCCGGCGCCCACGTCGTCGTCACGGGACGAGTTGCCGACGCGTCGCTCTTCCTCGCCCCGCTGGTGCACGAGCACAAGTGGGCGTGGGACGACTGGGATCGGCTCGCCGCCGGCGTCGTGGTCGGCCACCTGCTCGAGTGCAGTGGTCAGGTCGCGGGCGGCAACTACTCGGGGCCGTGGTGGACCAATCCCGATCCGCTCCGCATCGCGTTCCCGATCGGTGAGTGCGAGCCCGACGGCTCGGCCGTGATCACGAAGCCCGCGGAGTCGGGCGGCATGGTCACCTTCGACACCGTGCGTGAGCAGCTGCTCTACGAGGTGCACGACCCGGCTCGCTACCTCAACCCCGACGTCGTCGCCGACTTCACGTCGCTCACGCTGACCGACCTCGGAGGCGACCGTGTGCGGGTGAGCGGCACGCGCGGGCTGCCCGCGCCGACGACCTACAAGGGCCTGGTGTGCACGCCCGCGGGCTGGGCGGGCGAGGCGACGTTCGCCTATCCGTGGCCCGACGCCGAGGCGAAGGCGCGTGCCGCGGTGCGCTGGATCAAGCGCCGAGCGATCGCGGCGAAGGTCCCGGTGGAGGAATGGCTCGAGGAGTACTTCGGCGTCAACGCGTTCGCGGGGCCGACCGTCGATCCTGATGCAGCTTCCGAGCCGCCGGAGGTCATCGGACGTCTGGCGTGGCGATGCGCCGATGAGGCAACCGCGGCGCGTGTTGCCCAGGGGAGCGGCGTGCTCGGGCTGTCCGGCCCGCCGACTATCAGTGGCTTCGGTCGCGCGCGCGGTGGCAAGCCGACCCAGCTCCTCGCGGTCGACGCGTTCGCAGTGGATCGCGCGCTCGTCGATCGGCAGGTGCGCGTCGACCTCGTCACTGTCTGAGGTCTCGTCACGGTCTGACCGGCCACCTTCCCCGCCTGACCAGGAGCAAACGCGATACGGTCCGCCGCCGTGAGCAACTTGCCGCCGCCTCCTGCCGCACCGCCGACGCCGCCCACCCCCACGCCGCCCACCCCGCCGCCCGGAGGCCCGGCCAGCCCACCGCCAGGCTTCACGCCTCCGCCCGGCGGCGCGACAGGTGACTCGGGCGGCGCCGCGTACCCCGCGACCTTCGCCTTCGACGCGCCCTACGAGGTGGCGAGATGGCGGCCGCTCGTGCACTGGCTGCTCGTCATCCCGCAGGTCGTGGTCGCCTACGTGCTGCAGATCATCGCCAACGTGCATCACGTTCATCGCGTTCTTCGTCGATCCTGTTCACGAAGACGTACCCGGAGAGCCTGTTCAACATCGTGGCGATGACCCGTCGGTACCAGTACCGAGTCGCGACGTACTACATGTTCATGCGCGAGTCGTACCCCCGTTCACGTTCGAGACGGTGACGAGAGATCCGGGCAGCGACCCGTCTCACCTCTCGATCGAGTACCCGCGCGAGCTGAACCGCTGGGCGCCGCTCTACAAGTGGTTCCTCGCCATCCCGCACTACATCGTGCTGGCGATCCTCGGCATCGGCGCCGGCATCATCATCTTCATCTCGTTCTTTGTGGTCATCATCACGGGCAAGTGGAACGAGGGGATGCGCCGGTTCGTGCTCGGCGTGTTCCGCTGGGGCTGGCGGGTGACCGCGTACGTCACGCTGATGACCGACGAGTACCCGCCGTTCTCGCTCGACTGACGACCCGAAGCGCTAGCCGGCGGGCGGGGGGACTGCTCTCGCCTTGGCCCAGTCGCCCTTCTTGCGGTCGAGCACCCAGGTGGCACCCTTGCGCCAGTCGGGCTCGCCCTTGATGACGAGGCCGCGGTGCAGCAGCGCGTCGATGACCGCGGGGATCACGTCGCCATGGCTGCACAGCACCGCGTTCTTCGGCGCCTTGTCGACGAGCTCGACCGCTTCGTCGAAGATGTCGCCCTCCGCCAGGGCCTCGGTGATCTTGAGCTCGATGCCGAGCTTCTTGGCGAGCGGCTCGACCGTCTGCACGCAGCGCACGTAGGGGCTCGAGTAGATCCTCGAGATCGGGAGGTGGCCGAGGAGGAGCGTGATGCCGTCCGCCTGTTGCAGTCCGGCCCGGCTCAGGGGACGTTCGCGGTCGTCGCCCGGCCAGTCGCTGCGGCTCCCAGCCTTCGCGTGACGGACCAGGTAAAGAGACATCCCGGGACCAACGCTACCTGCCACCTGTCGGGCTGTCGCCTGGTCGATAGTGTCGGTCGGTGGCGCGCGTCCTGCTCAGAGACCTGTGCGGCGTCCGTTCGGGCGACAAGGGCAACATCTCAGACCTCGCCCTCTTCGCCGACGACGACGAGGCATACGACGCCATTCGCGAGGCCGTCACCGCGGAGCGCGTGAAGGCGCACTTCGGGACTCTCGTGCAGGGCCCGGTCGAGCGGTACGAGGCGCCGAACGTGCTCGCCCTGAAGTTCGTGATGCACGACGCGCTGGGTGGCGGTGGCCCTCGCTCTCTGCGTTCCGACAACCTGGGCAAGACGCTGGGTGCGGCGCTGCTCCGCATGGTCATCGACGTGCCCGACTCGGTGGCCGCCGGCGCAAGACGGGCGAAAGCCCCGATCGAACGGTCGTAACGCGTCGCGGTCCCGCCAGACTCTCCGGACATGGGCTTCTTCGAGAGGAACCGTGCGCAGCTCGCGGAGCGAGGGATCGACCCGAACCGGCTCCCGCCGGGCCAGTACTTCACCGAGCGCTTCCCTGTCCTGCACGTCGGCGACGTCCCCGAGATCGGCACGTCAACGTGGGCGTTGCGGATCTTCGGTCTTGTCGAGCGAGCCCAGCTCATCTCGTGGGACGACCTCCGGGCCATGCCGCCAACCGACATCCACACCGACATCCACTGTGTGACCAAGTGGTCGAAGCTCGACACGACCTGGCGCGGCGTGCGGGTCAGCGCCCTCCTCGACCTCGCGGGACTCCGGCCCGAAGCGGCCTACTTCGTGGGTCACGCCGCCTACGGCTACACCGCGAACCTTCCTCTGGCTGACGTGCTGCGACCCGAGTCGATCGTCGCCTATGAGTACGAAGGCGCACCGATCCCCGCCGAGCACGGTGGGCCCGTGCGCCTCGTCGTGCCGCACCTCTACTTCTGGAAGTCGCCGAAGTGGCTCGAGGGACTCGAGGTGCGTGGTGACGATGCGCCTGGCTTCTGGGAGCGCAACGGGTACCACAGCTACGGCGACCCGTGGCGTGAGCAGCGCTACTGGGGCGACTGACCGCCGAGCGCCCGCAGCCTCGACAGCACCGTCGGCAACGCGTCGAGGAGCGCATCGATGTCTGCGTCCGTCGTCGACCAACCAACCGAGATCCGCAGTGAGCGCTCGGCGTCGACGCCCATCGCGGCGAGCACCGGCGACGGCTCGATCGCCTCGCTCGCGCACGAGCTACCCGAGTGCACCGCGATGCCCGCTTGGTCGAGGCCGAGCAGCACGGCCTGCGGCTCGACGCCGGCGATGCCGAGGCACACGATGTGGGGCAGCCGTCGGGATGCGTCGCCGTAGAACGTCACGCCTTCCATCGCCGAGGCGGCCTCGATCACCCGACGGGTGAGCCGCCGGGCCGCCCGCGCTTCGGCATCGAGCGAGCCGGCCGCTGAGCGCGCGGCGGCACCCCACCCGAGGATCGCGGGCACGTTCTCGAAGCCGGCTCGGCGGCCCCGTTCCTGATCGCCGCCGACAAGCAGTGGGCGCAGTCGGAGCCCGCGTCGCACGACGAGCGCTCCGACACCGGCGGGCCCTCCCATCTTGTGGGCGCTGACCGACATCAGGTCGATGCCCACGTCGTCGAACGCGACGAGGGTGTGTCCGGCCGCCTGGGCCGCGTCGACGTGCAGCAGCACCCCCCGGTCGCGGCACAGCTGTGCCACCTCGACGACCGGCTGCAGCGTGCCGACCTCGTGATTGCCCCACTGCAGGTGCACGAGCGCGGTGTCGGGTCGGATCGCGGCGGCGATCGCGTCGACGTGCACGTTGCCGCGCTGATCGCATCCGACGGGTGTCACCTCCGGGGTGTGGGCCGCAGCCGCGAACCGCACCGCGCTGTGCTCCACGTCCGGCACGACCATGTGCGCGCCTCGCTCCGCGGCGCCCCATGTCGCCGCCGCGATCGCCTCGGTCGCTCCGCTCGTGAACACGACCTCGCGGTTTCGCGCTCCGAGGAGCTCGGCGACAGCGTCACGAGCGTCCTCGACGGCGACTCGGGCGGCGTGACCCTCGGTGTGCATCCGTGCGGGATCAGCCGCCAGGGGTGACTGCATCCACTCGACCATCGCCTCGATCGCCTCGGGCCGGGTCGGCGATGTCGATGCGTGGTCGAGGTAGTGCCGCACTCAGGACGCGGCTCAGAAGGCGGTGACGCAGACGTCGTCGCCGCGGGGGAGCGACGACTCGAGCTCGGGGTCGGTGTCCCCGTAGAGGGTCTCGAGCATCCCCTTCACCATGCCCCGGTCGACCGCGCAGATCACCGGGTGCTCGATCGCGGCGGCGCCGAACGGGCAGTGGTTGGACACGATGCGGAGCTCGCCGCCCTTGCGCTCGGCGTGAGCGGCGAAACCGTGTGCGGTGAGCGCGTCGGCGACCGCGTGGAGCGCCGCCCGGAACGAACGCTGGCCGCCCTCGCCGGCCATCGCCTGAGCCATCGCGCGGCCGTACTCCATCCCGACCTCCTCGGCCATCTGCTGGGCCTGGTCGGGAGGAAGGAGCGCGAGCGCGCGGCCGAGCAACGTCAGGACGACATCGTCGGTGCCGACGGGGACGTCGAGCGAAACCTCGGTCGTCGACGTGCGGTAGTGCTTCGAAGGGCGACCGGCACCGCCGTGCTCACCCCGCTCGACGACGACGTCGAGGTAGCCGCCGGCCGCGAGCTTGTCGAGATGGTGGCGAGCGACGTTCGGGTGGAGCTCGAACCGCTCGGCGACCTGCGCTGCGGTGACACCTCGCTCGTGCTCGTGTGCGAAGAGGTAGATCTCGCGGCGCGTCGGATCGCCGAAGGCGCTCGTGATCGCGGTGACCACGGCCGAGAACTGTCCCGGCGTGAGGGCCGAGGTGGGTGCCGACGGTTCCACGCCGGTATTCTACCTATCCGCGTAGTGCAAATCCCTGCTCTCCCCCTCCCGCCATCCCTGCTCTCGGAGCCGCCGCCATGCCCACCTACGAGCAGGTCCTCGAGGCCTTGCGCCCGGTCGAAGATCCCGAGCTGCATCGCTCGATCGTCGACCTCGGCATGGTGCGCAACGTCTCGATCGATGCGGGCAACGTCGGCATCCTCATCGCGCTCACGATTCCCGGCTGCCCGCTCCGCAACGAGATCACGAACCGAGTCGAAGGCGCGGTCCGACCCCTCGAGGGCGTGTCCTCGGTGAGCCTCGACTTCACTGCGATGAACGACGAGGAGCGCGCCGAGCTCCGCGAGCGGCTCCACGGCGACCCGGGCGCGACGGCGGGCACGCAACAGGCGCACGGCCACGCGCAGGGAAGGGCGATCCCGTTCGCGGATCCCGAGTCGCGCACGCGCTGCCTCCTCATCTCGTCGGGCAAGGGCGGCGTGGGGAAGTCATCGGTGACCACGAACCTCGCGGTCGCGCTCGCGCAACGAGGCCACTCGGTGGGCGTCATCGACGCCGACGTGTATGGCTTCTCGATCCCGCGCATGCTCGGCGCGGACCGCGACCCGGTCGTGATCGACCAGATGCTCTTGCCGCCCGAGGCGTGGGGCGTGCGTTGCATCTCGATGGGCTACTTCGCCCGCGAAGACCAGCCGGTCATCTGGCGGGGCCCGATGCTCCACAAGGCGCTCGAGCAGTTCCTCACCGACGTGTACTGGGACGAGCCCGACTTCCTGCTGCTCGACCTCCCACCCGGCACCGGTGACGTCTCGCTCTCGTTGTCGCAGTACCTCCCGCGCGCCGAAGTCCTCGTGGTCACGACGCCGCAGCCCGCGGCGCAGACGCGTCGCCCAGCGGGCGGGCCTCATGGCCGAGAAGGTGCATCTCGACGTGAAGGGCGTCGTCGAGAACATGTCGTGGTTCACCGGCGACGACGGCAAGCGCTACGAGCTCTTCGGCGCAGGCGGTGGCGCCGCGCTCGCCGAGCGCCTCGGCGTGCCGCTGCTCGGTCAGGTGCCGTTCGTCCCCGCGCTGCGCGAGGGAGGCGACGACGGCCGGCCGATCACGGCGGTCGACCCCGAAAGCGAGGCCGCGCAGGTGTTCCGCTCGATGGCCGAGCGCATCGCCGTCGAGCTGGCTCCCACGCGCAAGTACCGGCGCGAGCTCAAGATCATCTGAAACGCGCGGGTGTCTCGCAGAGACACCCTTGGCGTGACGTCCGCGCGGTCGAGATGAAACGTATGGTCGGATCGATGGCCGACACGGACCGAGTCGGGGCAGAGCCCAAGGGCACGCCCATCGGTCGTCGCGTCTTCATCGGCATGCTCGGGCTCGGCGCGGCCGGCATCGTGTGGGGAGCCAAGGTGCAGTCGGGCATGGAAAGGCTGCTCCGTCCGATCACCCTCAACGACCGCACGGGCCTCACTGCGTTCCTGCCGACGTCGGGCCGCTTCCGGATCTACTCGATCACCGGCTCGTTGCCGTCGGAGAGCGAGGCCGAGTACCGACTCACGGTCGACGGGCTCGTCGACAAGCCGATGACGTTCACCCTCGCGGACCTCCGCGCGCTTCCGCAGACCGACCTCGTGCGCGACTTCCAATGCGTCACCGGATGGCGCGTGCCCGATGTGCCATGGCGGGGCGTGAAGGTGTCCGACGTCCTCGATCGCGTCGGAGTGCAGTCGACCGCCAGCTACCTCCGCATCACGTCGTTCGACGGGGCGTACACCGAGAGCCTTTCGCTCGATCAGGCGCGCCGTCCCGACGTGATCGTGGCGCACACGATGCAGGGCAGCACGGTCACGCGCGAGCACGGCGGTCCTGTCCGCCTCTACGTCGCGCCGATGTACGGCTACAAGTCGCTCAAGTGGCTCGATCGCATCGAAGTCGTGGACGAGCTCGACCCGGGCTTCTGGGAGCAGAACGGCTACGACATCGACGGGTGGGTGGGCAAGAGCAATGGCCGCCACGACGACCCGACGGGCTGAGCCGGCTCGCGGGCTCCCGCGATTCGGTCGAGCAGAGCGGGCGGTCCACTGGACCAACGCGGTGCTCATGATCACGATGCTCGTCACCGGGTCGTTCCTCTACTTCGGCCCGCTCTCCGCGCTCGTCGGACGCCGCGAGACGATCAAGACGATCCACGTGTACTGCGGGCTCATGCTTCCGATCCCCGTGCTGCTCGGCTTGCTGAGCCGTCGCTTCCGAGCCGACGGTCGTCGCCTCGGGCGCCTCGACGACGAGGACTGGAAGTGGTTGAAGTCGTGGGGACGCAGAGGGCGAGTCGCGAAGTTCAACGCGGGTCAGAAGCTCAACGCGGCGTTCGTGGCGGGCGCGATCCCGGTGATGCTGGCGACCGGCTCGATCATGCGTTGGTTCAAGCCGTTCCCGCTCTCGTGGCGGACGGGCGCCACGTTCGTGCACGACTGGTTCTTCCTCGCGCTCCTCGTTGTCGTGATCGGGCACATCGGCAAGGCGCTCGCGGACCCGACCGCGCTCAAGGGGATGATCTCGGGCCAGGTGCCCCGCGGCTGGGCCCGAAAGAACCGGCCCCGCTGGCTCGACGAGCTCGACGCGGACGGGGAGCTCGATCAGGAGTCCGAGCCCGCGCCGATAGAGTGACGCGCCGTGGACATCCGGATCGGCGTCACCCATGCACCGCGCGAGATCAACATCGAGATGGGCGATGAGACCGATCGCGAGAGCCTGAAGTCGCAGGTCGCGACAGCGCTCGCGGACGACGGTGCGGTGCTGTGGCTCACCGACCGCCGAGGCCGCGACATCGGCATCCCCTCCGAGCGGATCGCGTACATCGAGATCGGCGCGCCGAACGACGACCGCAAGATCGGGTTCGGCGGCTGACGAGCGGTCGGTAGGCAAAGGGACGCCGGGCGTTCCGAGCGAGCACGGTGGTCGTCGACCTCCTCGATCGCAAGCTCCTCTTCGTCACGGGGAAGGGCGGCGTCGGCAAGACGTCCGTGGCCGCGGCACTCGGGCTGCTCGCCGCGACTCATGGCAAGCGCAGCCTCGTGTGCGAGGTCGACGCGAAGGGCGACCTCGCATTCGCGTTCGAGGCCGACCGGCTCCGCTTCAAGCCCCGCGAGGTGCAGCCGGGCCTGTGGGCGATGGCGATGGACACCGAGCAGTCGCTCCGGGAGTACCTGAACCTGCAGCTGCACCTCCCACTCGTCGGTCGCATCGGGCCGCTCGCTCGGAGCCTCGACTTCGTCGCCAGCGCGGCGCCGGGGGTGAAGGAGATCCTCACCGTCGGCAAGCTGACCTATGAGGTGCGCCGCGGGAGCTTCGACATCGTGATCGTCGACGCCGAGGCGTCCGGTCACATCGTGGCGCAGCTCGCGGCACCCGAGACGATCGCGGGGCTCGTGCAGGTCGGCGTCGTGCGCGATCAGACCCGATGGATGCTCGACATCCTGAACGACCCTGAGCGCACCGGCGTCGTCATCGTGACGAACCCCGAGGAGATGCCGGTCACCGAGGCCATCGAGCTCGCCGGCGCGTTGCGCGAGAAGACGTCGGTCGACCTCGCCGCGGTCGTCGTGAACCGCGTGCTGCCCGAGCTGTTCGGGCGAGGCGAGGAAGCGCTGTTCGAGCGCCTCCGTGAGCCCGCGGCGAAGGCCGCGCTCGTCGCCGAGGTCGGGCCCGCCGCGCCGCGTGTGCTCGACGCCGCCGAGCTCGCGGTCCGACTGCGCCGCACCGGCGCGGCGCACCTCGCGACCCTGCGCGAGGAGCTCGTGCCTGCCGCGCCGTACCTCTATGTGCCCGAGCTGTTCGCCCGAGCGAAGGGGCTTCGGGCCACGAAGCAGATCGCCGAAGCGCTCGGCGAGGAGCTCGGGTTCTGATGGCGCGGTCGGCCAGCCTCAGAAGCTCCGCAACGGCGATCCCTTGTGGACGCTGGACTTTCTGGAGGCCGAGTCGGCCCAGAATCCATACTCCTCGATCACCCTCGGCCAACACGTGTACAAGGACTGGTTCGGCTGGACTGGGGCCGGAGGGAACCTTCCCCCGCCTGGGACACGACCGTGGCCCCCGCCGGCGGGGACCCCGCCGAAATCCACTGGATACTGGACGTCCTACCAAGGCGACGTCGAGAGCATCGTTCGTCTGACGTTGATTCGGGCGCTCGAGGTCAGCCTCGGCGTGCAGCACGATCCTGGAGGGACGCCCGTCGTGCCCACGCGGCACTGGCCGATCGACATCACCTGGAAGTGCGCACAGGCCTGGTTCGAGGGCTGGGTGTGGTGGCGGCGCATCGGACCGAGCGGTGTCGTGATCCTCGTCTTTGCGACACCGAGCTCCGGCACCGGGGTCTACAAGGACATCGGCGCAGGCAAGCTCGGGCCCGCCAACCCCCTCGGGTACAGGAACCCGGTCGGTGACCGTGAGAACCTGGACGGCTCGGGGCTAGACACGCGTAACCAGGGGATGTGGGTGATCTCCCACGAGGGTAACGACCAGAGCGGATTCAAGAGGCAGGTGCCCAGCCCTTCAGGCGATTACCCCGGGGTTGGCATCCTGCCGGTCACGAGGGGAGTCGGCGACGTCATCACGTGGGCTCTTGCCGAGGTCGACGGCGGCGTTCTTCCGGACGGGAGGTCGTACCCGTGAGCGAATGGCAACGGCAGGCGAGCGACCTGGAAGACGACACGAGCCTTGCGGCGTCGGAGAGGGTGCAGCGCGACATCGGGAAGATCCTCGGCCAGTCCTTCGACGTGCGTGACGTCGACAGGGGGTTCATCGAGGCCGAGGGCTTCGCTGGCGCTGGACCGTTGAGCAACGGCAGCTGGACGGCGGTGACGTGGGAGTTCGAGTGCTTCCACGTCGGCCCGAGGCCCTTCTTGGGAATCGAGCCGACGAATCGCCAGGTGACGATCGAGGGGGTCACTCTCGTGAACGAGAAGGAGAACCTGTTTCAGCGGTACATCCATCTGCCCGGCTTGCTCGGACAGCTCGGAGTGACGCTGACGCGGCCAACGATCGACCCGCCGCCGATCGACTAGAACGGGGCGCATCCCAGCTGCAGCCCCTCGCCTCGTCGCTCCGTCGGGCTCGCTCGATGCGCTGCTCGCCGCGAAGGAGATCGTCGTCACGTGCGGCTCGGGCGGAGTCGGAAAGACGACGACCGCGGCGGCAGCCGCCGCCATGGCGGCCGCCGAGCACGGCGGACGGGTTCTCGTGCTCACCGTCGACCCCGCACGCCGCCTCGCGAACGCACTCGGGCTCGAGGCGTTCGGCAACGTCGAGCGACGCATCGACGACAGCGCGTTCGCGGCTGCCGGTGTCGTCCCCCGTGGCGAGCTCTGGGTCGCGATGCTCGACACGAAGCAGTCGTGGGACGACCTCGTGCGCCGGCACGCGCCCGACGAAGCCACCCGAGACGCGATCCTCGCCAACCCGCTCTACGAGAACATCACCACTCGCTTCGTGCACAGCCACGACTACATCGCGATGGAGCGGCTGTACGACATCCACACGACGGGGGCCTACGACCTTCTCGTCGTCGACACGCCTCCCTCGCGCAACGCGCTCGACTTCCTCGACGCGCCGGCCCGGATGGCCGAGTTCTTCAGCAGTCGCCTCTTGCGATGGTTGACGGTGCCCTACCGGTCTCGGGTGATGACCGCAGCCTCGAGGCCCTTCTACCAGCTCGCAGACCGCATCCTCGGCTCGCAGTTCCTCCAAGACATCGCGGACTTCTTCATCCTCTTCCAGACGATGCACGACGGCTTCGTCGAGCGGGCGCGCGCCGTGCAACGCGTGCTCTCCGACACCCGCACGACGTTCGTCGTCGTGAGCACGCTCGAGCCGTCTCCGCTGCATGAGGCCGAGTTCTTCATCGACGCCCTCCGTGACCGCAAGCTGCATCTCGGCGCGGTGGTCCTGAACAAGGTGCTCCCCAGCTATCTGCGCGACCCCGCAGCGGCTCGTGCGGCGGCGGCGATGGCGACGCGGGCGGAGCCGCTCGGCGCCGCGCTCGCTCCCGAAGTCGGCAGCCCGGCGGAGGAGGTCGCCCGCCTCCTCGAGAACGTCGCGGCGAGCTTCCACGACTACTCCCTCGCTGCCGCCCGCGAGGCGGAGCAGCGCGGGGAGCTGTCGAGCTCGCCCGAGGTCATCGTGTCGGTGCCTCAGCTGGGCAATGACCTCACCGACCTGACGAGCGTGCTCGACCTCGGCCGGTACCTGTGGGGTTCTCGTTCTGAGGTTGATTGACCACTGTGCGCGCGCAGCCTTGCGGATATGGGTACAGTGGGCGACAGCGGGTGCAGCGGGCGAAGAAGCAGCACCAACTGAGGGAGGAAGTGATGTCCTGGCTCAAGAAGGACAAGGCGGCGGCACCACCGGCTGAGCCGGTCGAGGAAGCTCCTCCGCCCGCGCCGAAGATGATCTGGGGCAAGCCCACGCGCTGCCCCGAGTGCGGAGGCCCCGGCTTCCTCGAGCACATCGACCTCCGTAAGGGCGTCATGTACCAGCACGGCCGCGAGTGCGGGCACAAGTGGGAGATCAGCGAGGCCGAGATCCTCGCCTCGCGCGAGAGCTAGTCGACCGCTAGACCCGGGCGACAGCCGCCCATCCGTAGGGATTCGTCCGCACCTCGACCTCGGCGAAACCTGCCGCGCGCAGGCGCCCATCGAGTGAGTCGGGGTCGACGGGGTTGTACGTGTCGTCCTCGTGGTGGGCTTTGAGCTCGTCGCTGCCGAGGCTGTCGCTGGCAACGAGTGCGGCGCCCGGCTTGAGCACGCGAGCGACCTCCGCGAACAGGCGGTCTTGCAGCTCGGTCGTCGGCACGTGGTGCAACATCGTGAAGCACGCGGCACCCGTGAACCGCTCGTCGGGATAGGGCAGCGCGGTGCCGTCGCCCAGCACGATCTCGACGTTGTCGGCCTGCGCGAAGCGCTCGGTCAGCATCGAGGCGAGCTGCTCGTCGATCTCGACCGAGGTGAGGTGGCCGACCTTCTCGCAGAGCACATCGGTCGTCGCGCCGTAGCCCGGTCCGACCTCGAGCACGTCGTCGCCCAAGTCGATCTCACCAACGGCCCAGGGGAGGATGACGTTGCGCATCATCCCCCTCCACTCGTCACCGCCACACGCCTGGTGCGCCTCGTTCATCGCCGCACGGTATCGCTCAGCCGGCGGGCGGCCTGGCGGTGTCGTCGATCGCGAACGGCGTCGGATGCGGAGCGGTGCCGAGCGCCGAGATGTCGACCGGGCCCATGTCCTTGCCGTTCGTGTCCCACGCGTGGAGCGTCGTCGCAGTGCGACCGTCGGGGATGTGCACGACGACCGCCGTCGAGCCCGAGCCCGACCCGGTGCTGACGACGTTGGCGCCCACGTTCGAGCCGTCGTCGAGGTCGACGACGACCTTCGCCACGCCTGCGTCCAGGTGCGCGAGCAGGAACGTCCGCTTGCGAAGCACCGCCACCGTCGCGTCGATGATCCCGTTGCCGTTGACCCCGCCGACGGCGACGACCGGGCACGTCATCGCGGATTCGGACGCGAAGGTCAGCGTGACGCACGCGACCGGACCGCTGCCATCGCTGAGCGGCGCGTCGGCCGCCACGAGCGTCCAACGCGCGCCGTCGACGGTGCCCGACGCAACCTCGCGCGTGGCTGCTCTGCCGAGCGCGTCGTAGTCGGGGTAGGGCGGTCCGAGGGGCTGAGAGATCCGCATCATCTCGTGGCCGGCGTCGTCAGTGCCCGTGATCGCGGTGACGCGCTTGGCGTCGGCGACCTCGACCACGAACCACCTCATCGGGTAGGAGGCGTCGCTCGAGGCGACAGTCGGCACGGTGATGGGATCGGCGCCCGATTGCTCGATCGACACCTGCGTCACCGCGCTCGGTGTCGCCCCGAACAGCAACGTCGTGCCGTCGGTGCCGATCGACATGCCCGGACGCGGCGAGCCATCGGCGCTCGCGCAGGCACCGGCGACGCTGCTGTCCGATCCCGCGAGCGTCAGGTCGCCGCACACGAGGTTGGCGTCGGGAGCGTCGCGGTACTGCGTGCCGTTGATCGTCCACGCGCGCCCGTCGGGCAACGTGCCCGCAGCGAGGCTCGGGATCGCGATCGGCTGCGTGGGCACGGGTGGCTCGACAGGCCCAGTCGGCTCGTCGGGCTTGGGCAGCACGGGTGCCACGGTCTTCTGCCACTCGGCGTCACTGACCGAATGAAGGCTCGAGGCGAACGAGAGCAGCTCGTCCGAGCTGACGCCCGACGCGTTGACCATCAAGACGAGTCCGGTCTTCGAGTCGAACCACACGAGCGTGCGGTACGGCGGCGAGTCGGACGACGAGATCATCACGGCGGGGTTGTCGCCGACCTGAACCGACACGGGGCGGTCCGACGGTCCGGGGAACACCGTGAGCGCGTCGGCCGTCCCCTGCGACGCCGACACCGCGATCGAGGGATCCTGCGGCTGGCTGAGATCCTCGGGACCGTGGTAGCCGAGCTGCCACGAGGGCCCGCCGTATCCCATTGCCGCGTCGGGGTCACCGTCGAACGCGAGGGTGAAGCCCGCTGGCATGGGGAACGCGCTCCAGCCCTCGGCGGCGGGCTGCAGGCTCTCGGCGAACGCGAGCAGGGCGTCCTCACCGACGCCGGTCGCCGTGATGGTGACGAGCGTGTGCTCGCCTTCTCCCCACGCGAGCGTGTCGAGTCCGTTCGCCTTGGGGTCGATCGTGAGCACGCCCGGCTGACCGTGCACCACCACGGACTTCGAGCTCGGGTCACCGTTGGGATCGACGCCGAAGCCATCCACCACTGTCGGGTCGACCCGGATCTCGACTCGAATCGTCCCCGTGTCCGAGCGGTACAGCAGCACCCGAGTGGTGCCGGTGTTGGGGAGTGCCGATCCCTCGGCGTTGGCGGGTGCATAGTCGCCAGCGCTCTCGAGCGTCCATCCGCTCGGCAACGCCGGAAGGAGCTTGGGCAGACCCGACGGCGCGCTCGACACCCGAATCTTCAGGCTGTCCGCAGCGGCGCCCGACGGCGATGGCGACGGAGGCGACGCGGCCGCGACCGTCTGAGGTGTCGAGTGGGAATCGCGGCCGGCCGCGAACGCGAGCGCCGCACCGCCGATCGCGACGAGCGCGACGACGCCGACCACCGACATCGTGACGTGACGGCGGTGGCGATGCCGGGCGTCGGCCGCGAGGTGCTGCTCGAAGCGAGCCCTGCCGTCCGCGGGCGCGGCATCGACGCTCGCCGCGCGGCGGTTGAGCGCGTCGCTCAGCGCTCCTTCGAATTCATGGGACCCGCTCATGGTTCGATCACCTCGCGAAGCTGGGAGAGCCCTCGATGGAGCAGTGACTTGACGGTGCCTGGTCGGCAGCCGAGCGCGACGGCGATGTCCGCTTCGGACAAGTCCTCGTAGTACCGAAGCACGACCGCGACGCGCTCGACGTTCGTTGAGCGTGGCGAGCGCGTCGACGAGCGGCTCTTGGGCGGCGCGACGGTCGGGGCGACGTTGCGCCCGTGCAAACGTTCGAGTCGGGCGCGCCGACGGTTGTTGCGGCACGCGTTGACGACCGCAGTGCGGAGGTAGGCGGCGGGGTGCTCGACGGTCGCCCACTTGTGGTGCACCCGTACGAACGCGTCCTGCACGAGCTCTTCGGCGACGGCCTCGGAGCCGACGATCAGCGTGGCGAGGCGCACCATCGGCTGGTACCGGTCGGCGAACAGATCGTCGAAGGTCATGGGCGCGCGTGTGCCCACGACTGCACCCGCGTCACTGTCGACGGGTTCGGTGTTCACGAGCTCGGCCACCATCCTGTCCTTGAGACACCCAAGCGCCCGTCGCGGTTCCCAGAAGCGTGGCTCGTAGCATCGTGGCTGATGGCGACCCTCGCCGAGCTCGCACGGCACCAGACGTCGCTCGGGCGCGTGCAGATCGCGCACCTCCAGCGCCTCGTCGCCGAGTGGGGGATGCTCGCCGACTTCTGCTTCGCCGACCTGCTGCTCCTGGCGCCCGAAGCCGCGGGCGACGGGTGGCTCGTCCTCGGCCAGATCCGACCGACGACCGGCCAGACGATGTACCGGGCGGACTGGGTCGGCGAGGTGCTCCCCGGGGCCGAGCGTCCCCTCGTCGGCGAGGCGTGGGCCACCGGGCAGATCGTCGTCGGCGAGATGCTCCAGACGCACGGCGCCGAAAGGGTGCGCGTCGCCGCGATCCCCGTGCGGCACGACGGCGCGCTGGTCGGTGTGCTCACCCGAGAGTGGTCGCCCACGGTCGGGCGCCAGCCGGGCGAGCTCGAGCGCACCTACCTCGAGATCTTCGAGCGATTCGCACGGATGATCAGCGACGGCGAGTTCCCGATGGCCGACGAACGTTCGAGCACATCGGCGATGCCACGCGTCGGTGACGGCGTGATGCTCCTCGATGCCAGTCAGCGGGTCGAGTACGCGTCACCGAACGCGGTGTCAGCGCTCCATCGCGTCGGCGTGCAGGGGAACGCGGTCGGCATGCGGCTCGGCGAGCTCGGCGTCGACGACCACACCGTGCGCTTCGCGTTCGAGTCCGGCGCACCGGCGACCGAGGAGCTCGAGCAGCTGCCCGAGGTCGTGGTGCTCGTGCGATGCCTCCCTCTGCTCAAAGACCACAAGGTCAGTGGAGGAGTCGTGCTCGTCCGCGACATCTCCGAGCTTCGCCGTCGTGACCGCATGCTCCTGAGCAAGGACGCGACGATCCGCGAGATCCATCATCGGGTGAAGAACAACCTGCAGACGGTCTCGTCGCTGCTGCGCCTCCAAGCTCGCCGGCTCGAGTCAGCCGGAGGCGAAGGCCGCGGTCGAGGAGTCGGTGCGACGCATCCGCACGATCGCGCTCGTGCACGAGATGCTGTCGCGCGACGTCGGCGACGACATCGACTTCAAGGAGATCCTGTTGCCGCTCGCGGCGATGGTCGAGGAAGGGCTGCAGTCGCCCGACCGTCCCGTGCGCTTGAAGATCGAAGGCGACGCCGGTCGCTTGCCCGCGAGCGTGGCGACGCCGCTCGCGGTCGTGCTCACCGAGCTGTTGCAGAACGCGGTCGAGCACGCGTTCGTCGACGGGCGGCCCGGCACGATCTCGGTCGTGATGGCCAATGACGGCTCTGTGCTCGAGGTGAGGGTCAGCGACGACGGCGTCGGGTTGCCCGAAGGGTTTCGCATCGAAGACGTGACCGGGCTCGGCCTCTCGATCGTGCGGACGCTGGTGACGAGCGAGCTGCTCGGGACGATCGAGATGCGCGACGCGGCGCCGGGCACCGAGGTGAAGCTGCGCCTGCTGATTCCGGAGGCTTATGGGTGACGGCTGGGCGGCGCAGTGCGCCGCCCGGGTGCGCGCAGCACCGATTGTCGAGCCGAGCTAGCTGGCGCGGCGCTGGCGGGCGAGCCACTGGCGGCGCAGCCGGCGACGCTCGTCCTCGGACGTGCCGCCCCACACGCCGGAGTCTTGGTTGGTCGCGAGCGCGAACTCGAGGCACTGCGACTGCACGGGGCAGATGCCGCACACCGCCTTGGCTGCCTCGATCTGCTCGATGGCCGGGCCCGTGGTGCCCACGGGGAAGAAGAGGTCCGGATCGGTGTCCTTGCAGGACGACTCGACTCTCCACTCACCCCGATCTAGGGCGAGCGCAATCCCCGTGGCGACCGACACGCATCCTCCAGCCAAACCGACGTCGGCGGCTGCGCGCCGACGGATCTCCCACTACACAGGCGTGTGAAACCGTTCACATGCCGATCACCCAATACCAAAGAGCAGGGACGATGCGGCGTGCCCGAGAGTACACCAGACGTCACGAACCGGCAAGGGCCTCTTCAGGGACTCGACACGAGATCGTCATGTGCCAAGGTGCGCCCGATGGTGACCCGATGACGATCGTGATCGCGCCATCGCGGTGCATCCCACGCGTTCCCCGAGAACACGGTGGCCGCGTTCAGGGGCGCCCGCGAGATGGGGGCCGACATGGTCGAGCTCGACGTGCGCCGCACCGCCGACGGTCAGCTCGCGATCCATCACGACGCCCATCTCCCCGACGGGCGCGCGGTCTGCGACGTGGCGTCGGCCGACCTCCCGTCCGACATCCCGAGCCTCGCCGCGGCGATCGACGCGTGTGGAGCGATAGGGGTGAACATCGAGGTGAAGAGCTCGGCGCGTGATCCCGACTTCGACCCCTCGCGCTCGGTGGCCGCGGATGTCGCCGCCATCGTCGGCTCGCGCGGCCTCTACGACCGCATCCTCGTCTCGTCGTTCGACGTCGGCAGCATCAGCCGGGTCCGCGAGGTCGATGCGGGCGTCGCTACCGCGTGGCTGACGATGGTCGTCCCGGACACGGCCGCGGTTGTCGCGAGCCTCGTCGACGCGGGCCACCGTGCGCTCCACCCGTACGACCCGATCGTCGACGCCGCGCTCGTCGACGCGTGCCACGCGGCGGGCATCGAGGTGAACGTGTGGACGGTGGACGATCCCGCCCGCATGGCCGAGCTCGTCGCGCTCGGCGTCGACGGCATCTGCACGAACGTGCCCGATGTCGCGCTACGCGTGCTGGGCCGGTCCTGACGCCGAAGAGGCGGGGTCGGGCACGACGAGCGAGAGCGCGTCGGGCTCGTGGCGGAAGCGGAGCCGATCGATCTCGCCCAGGTAGTCGCCGTCGACCTGGTACGGGAACGGTGCGTGTCCGACCACCTCGAACTGCTCGAGGTCGGTGCGGAAGTCGACCGACCGCGAGTCGCGCAGCGCCTTCGGGCTCACGAACGCCGTGCGAGCGAGCGTCAACGCCATGCCGAACCCCAGCGACCGCACGGTCACCGCGACAAGGCCTCGATCGAAGGTGGCCTCGGGTGCGATGTCGAACGGCCGGTTGCCCAGGAACGTGTAGGGCGACGTGTTCATCACGATCGTGAAGTAGCCGTCGTCGACCAGGCTGCCGGGTGCGTCGTGCTCGGAGAACCGCACCGCGAAGTGGGGATGGCGGCGGTCGTAGTGCCGCAGCCACGTGACGACGGTCGCGTAGATGAAGAGGGGATGGCCGAACCAGCGCTTGAACGTGTCACGGCGCTCGACCTGTCGAACGACTGCGGCGTCGAATCCGACGCCCGTGTGGAAGAGGAAGTAGCGGTCGTTCACGCTGCCGAGCCCGATGCGGCGGATCGACTTCTTCGGCCAGTGCGTCGAGCAGCACGCCCGTCGCCTCGATCGGGTCGTTCGGCAGGCCGATCGTGCGAGCGAAGACGTTCGTGGACCCGCCGGGGAGGCTCGCGAGCGCAGTTTGCGTGCCGGCGAGGCCGTTGGCCGCCTCGTTCTGGGTGCCGTCACCGCCGAGCACGGCGACGACGTCGACCCCGTCCGCAGCGGCCCCCTGCGCGAGCCGGGTCGCGTGCCCTCTCCGGTTCGTCTCGGCCAGAGTCACGTCGTGGTCGGCGGAGAGCGCCTTCTGGATGACCACGCGACTTCGCGCGGTCACCGACGAAGCGGCCGAATTGACGATCAGAAGTAAGCGCAGAACGGCCCCCGGCGGTCTCGCGTGTGCCCACGGCTCCGATTTGTGGCCGTTCGGCTCCCGGCGCAGACTACGACGCCATGGACGTTGTCGTCTGCGTCAAGCAGATCCCCGACCCGGCGGTGCCGGGGTCGCTCGACCCCTCGACTCACACGCTGAAGCGCGAAGGAAAGCTCATCCTCGACGAGTCCGACTCGTACGGCGTCGAGATGGCGCTGCAGCTCGTCACCGCTGCCGGCGGTGGTGAGGTCTCGCTCGTGTCGATGGCACCCAACAACGAGGTGTCAGGTCTGCGCACCGCGCTCGCGATGGGTGCCGCCAAGGCAGTCCTCGTGTCCGACCCCGCGCTGCAGGGCTCCGACGCGCTGTCCACCGCCAAGATCCTGGCGAAGGCGATCGGCCGCATCGGCACGCCCGACCTCATCCTCACCGCGACCGAATCGACCGACGGGTACACGGGCACCGTTCCCGAGCAGATCGCCGAGCTCCTCGGCCTGCCGTCGGTGACCTTCGCGAAGCATGTCGAGGTCGCGGGCGGCACGGTCAAGGTGCAGCGCCAGACCGAGGCGGGTTACGACGAGGTCGAGTGCCCGCTCCCCGCGGTGGTCAGTGTGACTGCCGGCGTCGTCGAGCCTCGCTACCCGTCGTTCAAGGGGATCATGGCGGCGAAGAACAAGCCCGTCGACGAAGTCACGGTCGCCGACCTCGGGCTCGACGCATCGTCGGTCGGCTGGACAGGTGCTCGCCAAGAGGTCGTCGAGGTCACCGCCGCCGAGGCTCGCCAGGCCGGCGAGATCATCGAAGACGACGGCGAGGGCTACCTGAAGATCGTCGCCTTCCTCGAAGGCCTCAAGGTCATCTGAGCCACGGTCGCAGAGGAGAGATGAGATGAGCCTGTCGAAGGTGTGGGTCTATGCAGAGGCGTCCGAGGGCAAGCGCGACGACGTTGACGCTCGAGCTGCTGACCAAGGCGCGTGAGCTCGCCGACTCGGTCGAGGCGTTCTACGCGGGCGCCGACGCTGCCGCGATCGCACCGACGCTCGGCGCGCACGGCGCCGCGAAGGTCTACGCGACCGGCGATCTGAGCGGAGCGCTCCCGGGGCCCGCGGTTGCGGCAGCACTCGCCGAGCAGATCGGCGCGCAGTCGCCCGACCTCGTGATGTTCGGGATGACCTACGAAGCGCGTGACGTCATGGGACGTCTGTCGGTGAAGCTCGACCGTCCGGTGCTCACGAACAGCATCGACGTGTCGGTCGACGGCTCCTCGGTGCGTTGCACCACGGCGATCTTCGGTGGCAACACGCTCGTGACGACCGGCTTCTCGGGTGGTGGCCCTGCGCTCGCCGCATTCCGTCCGAAGTCGTTCGCTGCGGAGGAGGGTGGCGCCGCGGCCGGTGAGGTCGTGTCGGTCGCGCTGCCCGATGTCGGCGCCGCCGGCGCGGCACGCGTGCTCGCCCGTCACGTCGAAGAGTCGACGGGCCCGAAGCTCGACGAGGCGAACATCGTCGTGTCTGGCGGCCGCGGCCTCGGCGAGGCCGGCAACTACCACCTCATCGAGGAGGTGGCGAAGCTGCTGAAGGGTGCGCCGGGCGCATCGCGAGCGATCGTCGACGCGGGCTGGGTGCCCTACTCGTACCAGGTGGGCCAGACCGGCAAGGTCGTGAAGCCGACCGTCTACATCGCGGCCGGCATCTCGGGTGCGACGCAGCACATGGTCGGCATGAAGGGCTCGAAGAACATCGTCGCGATCAACAAGGACAAGGAAGCGCCGATCTTCTCGATCTCCGACCTCGGCATCGTGGGCGACGTCCACAAGGTCCTGCCGAAGCTCATCGAAGCCCTCCAAGGCGGCTGACCGACCTCCGCCACTCCCGAGCGCGCGCTGAGCGTCTAGTGCGCCAACCGCGCGAACGTGGGGCGTGATGAGCGAAAGCTGGACGAACTGGGCGGGCAACCAGACACACGACGTCGTCGCGGTCGAGCACCCCGCGTCGGTCGAGGAGCTGACTGCGGTCATCACGTCAGCAGCTGTCAGCGACGAGCGGGTGAAGGCGGTCGGCTCGGGTCACTCGTTCACCGGCATCGCGCTCACCGACGGTCGTTGCCTTGTGCTCGATCGGCTGAACCGGGTGCTCGACGTCGACCCGTCGACGGGCATCGTCACGGTCGAAGCCGGCATCACGCTCGCGGCGCTCAACGACGTGCTCGCCGAGGCGGGGCTCGCGTTCCCGAACCTCGGTGACATCGACCGGCAGACGATCTCGGGCGCGATCGCCACGTCGACACACGGCACCGGCGCGGAGTGGGGCGGGCTCGCGACGTTCGTCGATGCGCTGACGCTCGTGACGGCCGACGGTGCGACGCGCCACATCGACGCTGGCGACGCCGATCTGCTGTCGGTCGCACGCGTCGGGCTCGGCGCGCTCGGGATCGTGGCGGATGTGACTCTGCGCTGCGTCCCCGCGTTCGAGCTGCACTGCACCGAGGCGCCCGTCGTGCTCGAGCAGATGATCGAGGCGTGGGACGACGCGGTGGCCGCGCACGACCACTTCGAGTTCTGGTGGGTGCCCTCGACCGAGTGGGTGCTCACGAAGGCGAACCTCCGCGAGGGCTCGAACAAGCCCGGCTGGGCTCCTCCGATGGAAGACCGGGTGATCAGCCGCCGGGGCCTCACGGTCCTCGGCTTGCTCGGGCGGTGGCAGCCGGAGGGCGAACGCCCGCATGCGATCTCGTTCAGCGACCGCAGCGACCGCATCTTCTGCTCGCCGCGTGAGACTCCGTTCTACGAGATGGAGTACGCGATCCCGGCCGAGCACGGCATGCACGCGTTGCGAGAGGTTCGGCACCAGATCGAGACGCACGACTGGGGCATCCGCTTCCCCGTCGAGGTGCGCGTGACTGCTCCCGATGACGTCGCGCTCTCGACCGCCACCGGACGTCCGACCGTGTACATCGCCGTGCACGAGTGGGACGATCGGCCGTATCTCGAGTACTTCCGGGAGGTCGAGGCGATCATGCGTGAGCTCGACGGCCGTCCTCACTGGGGAAAGCTGCACAACCGCACTGCCGAGCAGCTCGCGCCCCTCTATCCCAAGTGGGACCAGTTCCAAGCCGCGCGCCGCGCGTTCGACCCCGCCGGGATGTTCTCGAACGACTATCTCGACCGGGTGCTGGGGGTGATCGCCGAATGACCCAATGGCGCAACTGGGCGGGCAACCAGGTGTGTGCGCCGAGTGTCGTCGCGCATCCGAGCGATGTGCATGAGCTCGCGCAGATCGTGAACGACGCTGCCGCGGCGGGATCGACCGTGAAGGTCGTCGGCGCGGGACACTCGTTCACCGACATCGCCTGCACGACGGGCACACAAGTCGTGCTCGACCGGTACGCGGGGTTGGTGTCCGCGGACGTCGCGGCCGGTCTCGTCACCGTGCAGGCCGGGATGACGCTCGGCGCGCTGAACGAGGCGCTCGACGCGCTGGGGCTCGCGCTCGCGAACCTCGGCGACATCGCGTATCAGACGGTGTCGGGAGCGCTCTCGACCGGCACTCACGGCACGGGTGCGAAGCTCGGCGCGCTCTCGACGTTCGTCGAGGCGATGGAGCTCGTGACCGGTGACGGTTCGGTGCTCAGCTGCTCGAGAGCCGAGAACGCCGAGGTGTTCGCAGCGGCACGCGTCGGGCTCGGCGCGCTCGGTGTCGTGTCGACGATCACGCTGAGGTGCGTCTCTGCGTTCACGTTGCGCGCGGTGAACGAGCGGATGCGGCTCGACGACGTCCTCGAGGTGCTCGACGAGCACGTCGAGGGCAACGACCACTTCGAGTTCAACTGGTTCCCGCACACCGAATGGGTGCAGGCCAAGCAGAACAACCGAGTCGCGAGCGCCCCCGAGCCCCGAGCGCGGGCGAAGGAGTGGTTCGACGAGGTCTTCCTCGAGAACGTCGCGCTCAAGGCCGCTTGGCGCGTCGGCCGGCGCGTGCCGACGACGATCCCGGGCATCTCGCGTCAGCTGACGAAGGCGATCACGCACGTCGAGTCGACCGAGAAGTCGTACAAGGTCTTCACGACGCCACGGCTCGTGCGCTTCTACGAGATGGAGTACGGCGTGCCCCGCGCTGCGGTCTCCGACTGCCTGCGCCAGCTGCGTTCGTTCATCGATTCGAGTGGCCTGCTGATCCAGGTGCCCGTCGAGGTGCGCTTCGTCGCCGCCGACGACATCCCCCTGTCGATGGCGTCGGGCCGCGACAGCGCGTTCGTCGCGTGCCACGTCTTCGAGGGTCGGGGGTACGAGCAGTACTTCCGCGGTGTCGAGCGCATCATGTCCGGTGCGGGCGGACGTCCCCACTGGGGGAAGCTCCACTTCCAGACCGCCGAGACGCTCGGGCCGCGCTATCCCGAGTGGTCGCGGTTCCGCGCCGTCCGCGACCAGATCGACCCTCAGCGCGTCTTCACGAACGCCTACCTCGACCGCCGTGCCTCGGCTGACCCGCTGGGCTGCTCAAAGGCTCTGGTCGGTCGCGGCGATCGCCCAGGCGAGGCCCTCGTCCGGGTCGTCGACGGCGAGGCGCAGCCACCACCCGGTCTTGGGCTCGTAGGCGTCCCACAGCCACCAGCGCAATGACGAGGCGATCTCACCGACCTCGTCAGCCGGCAGCGGCCATTCGTCCTGCGCGCCCGCGAGCGTGACCACGGCCCACCACGCGTCGAACCGTCCGGAGGCCATGCCCCGGCGTCGGCCGTGCGCGCCGCCACTCGCCGCGGCCCATGCCATGTGGGCCATCGCCATCGCGCCGTCGACCTCGGCTGCCCGCGCCCGACGCACACCGAGCGCGGCGATGGCCGCCGACGCGTCGCCTCGCACTGCGATCGCGTCGGCGCGGCCGTCGGACTCGACGGTCCACCGTGACGTGAGCGCGAGCAACGCGTCCGTGGTGGATCGGTCGTCGACGATCTGCCCGTCGTGCAGCGTCACCGGCGCGAGCTCGACCTCGTCGGGCATCGGGAACTCGGCCTTGTCGGCGTGATACTCCGCGGCGGTGTAGGCGGGCTCCCACGCGCACAAGGCGAGCGGCACCTCGAGCACAGCGAGATCGATCGACGCGTCCGCAACGAGGTCTTCGCCTCGGATGACGCACTCGTGCGCGGTGATCGCTCGCAACGGCCCGGGGGCGAGGTGGGGTTCGAGCTCGGCCCACCGATGCGTGCTCGCGGCCACTTCCGGCAACGGCCCGAGGGCGAAGCGGCCCGCGCCTTCGGCCACCACGGACGCAGCCCACTGCGCGGGCGCCTGGAGCGCGACGCGGTACTCGGCCAGCGACGCCGCGGGCCACAGCTGCTTGCCTCGCTCGAGCGCCCAGCGGCAACGATCGCGGAGCTCGATCAGCCCATCCCAGTCGCGCTCGGTCGCAGAGCCGGTCGATCAGTCGGACGAGCTCGTCGAGGTCGCCCTCCTCGACGAGACGCTCGATCACACCATCGGCCACGGGTACCGACGACCGGAGGTGTCGACCGGGAAGACCGGCCTCGCGACGACGGCCTTCGCTCGCTTCTTCACCGCGTCGATCTCGTCGGAGTCGAGAAGCGCGCGCAACCCGGGCGGCACCTCCCGCGCCACGCGGGCGACGTCCTCGATGAGATCGTCAGGGATCGACTCACCACCGAACTCCCAGATCACCGTGCGCAGCTTCGGGTCGACCGAGAAGCAGAGGCCGTTGTCGATCGCGTAGATGCGACCGTCGAGGCCGAGGAGGCAGTGGCCGCTCTTGCGGTCGGTGTTGTTCACGAGGAGGTCGAACGTCGCGATCGTCATGAGCGTCGGGATGGGTCTCCTCGCGGTCGTGGAGCGTGAAGTAGTGCTGCTCGAAGTCGGCTGGGACGAAGAGCTGCAGCGAACCCTCACCGAGCGGCGCGTCGTCGCGGAGCACCGTGGGAGGGACGATGCCCCAGCCGAGCGCCTCGGAGAGCACATACGCGGCGACCTCGCGCTTGTGCAGGCCACTCGGGAAGTCCCACAGGGGACGCTCGCCCCGCACCGGCTTGTACACCGCCTGGGCCTCGTCACCGTCGTGGCAGAGCTCGGCGAGGTAGGTCGCGTTCGAGCTCCAGGGCATGCGCCCCACCAGCGACACCTCGCCTTCGGTGAGGAGGGTCAGGGGATCGGCCGGGGGCCAGCTCGCGGCCATTGCGGTCAGTGCAGTCCGTGACCGTTTGTGCGCGGGCAGATGTGCCCGTCGGGGTTCAGCGGGCGTCCGCACAGAGGGCAGGGAGGTCGACCACCTTCGATCAACCGCTCCGCCGTCGCGCACGAACGCGAGCGCCTGGCCGCGGGTGATGCGCACACGCGCGGTCGCCTGCTCGACGCCGGGCGCCGGGTTGCCCTCCTCGTCGGTCTCGACGAGCTCGTCGGCCGCCACGAGGATGCGGTCTTCGTCGTTGTCGTACGCGACGCCCGAACGCGCCAACTGCCCATTGGGCCTCGACGGGTTCGACGAGTGCGACCGTCTGCTCGTTCGGGATGTCGTCGGGCTGCGGGAGGTCGGCCAGCATCCGCTGCAGGAACTCACCCAGCGCGGCGACCTGTTGCTTCTCGACCTTCCAGGCCACGGACGAATCGCCGGTCCGCGCCTGCAGATAGAAGGTGCGCTGCCCGGGTTCGCCGATGGCGCCCGCGGTGAACACCCCGACGTCGCGCAGGTCGAATGACTCGCTCATCAGCTGACCTTCATGTCGCCGAGCGCGCCGTTCGCCGAGTTGACCGTGAGCACCGCCGGGCCACCGGGGCCGTACGCGATCGCAGTGACCGAGCACGGGGAGATCACGATCCGTTGGAACAGATCGAGGTGGGTGCCGAGCGCCTGCGCGACCGCCGCCTTGATGGGATCCGCGTGCGACACGGCGACGATCACGCCGCCCTTGTGGCGAGCGACGAGCTTGTCGATGGTGCCGGTGATGCGCGTCTGCATCTCTGCGAACGACTCGCCGCTCGGGAAGCGAAAGCCGCTCGGATACCGCTGCACGGTCTGCCACTCGGGCTGCTTGAACAGCGTCTTCAGCTCTTGGCCGGTCCACTCTCCGAAGTCGGCTTCGACCAGCCCCTTCTCGACCTTCACCCGCAGGTGTCGCTTCTTCGCGATCGGCGCCGCGGTCTCTCGGGTGCGCTCGAGGGGCGACGCATACACCGCGTCGACCTTCGGGAGGGCCTCGATGCGCGTGGCGACCGCCTCGGCTTGTTCGCGGCCTTTGTCGGAGAGATGGAGGCCCGGCGCGCGGCCCGGGAGGATGTTGCCGGTCGTCGGCGTCTGGCCGTGCCGGACGAGCAAGACGAGCGTCGGAGGAGGCGGTTTGGGACGGCTCATGGCGTGAAGGGTCAACCTACCCTGAGCCCGATGGACTCCCTCGCGGCGCTGACGGCCGAGATCACGGCCTGCCGCGCGTGTCCGCGACTCGTGGCTTGGCGTGAGGAAGTCGCATCGGAGAAGCGAGCGTCGTACCGGGATGAGGACTATTGGGGCAAGCCCGTCCCCGGCTTCGGCGACCCGCGTGCGCGTGTCGTGGTCGTCGGCCTCGCGCCCGGCGGCACACGGAGCGAACCGCACGGGTCGCATGTTCACGGGCGATCGCTCGGGCGAGTGGCTGTACGGGGCGATGCACCGCGCGGGCCTCGCCTCGCAGCCGACGTCGACGACCAGAGACGACGGGCTCCGCCTCATCGACGCGTATCTCACCGCAGCAGTTCGGTGCGCGCCGCCGGCGAACAAGCCGACGATCGACGAGCGCGACAGGTGCGAGCCCTACCTCCGCCGCGAGCTCGCGCTCCTCGCCGACGCCCGCGTCTACGTCGCCCTCGGCGCGTTCGCGTACGAAGCGCTGTGCCGCGTCTTCGCGGTCCGGCCCCGTCCGAAGTTCGGGCACGGCGTCGAGGTAGAGGTCCCGGGTGCGGCCGACGGCCGGACGATCCTGTGCTCGTTCCACCCCAGCCAGCAGAACACGTTCACCGGCAAGCTCACCCGCGAGATGCTCGATCGGGTCTTCACCCGCGCCCGTGAGTTGGCCCGCTGAACGAGCAGCGCAGTGCGCTGCTCGGGTGCGCGAAGCACCGATTGTCGAGCGTCAGCGAGCAGGAGCCGATCGAAGCGGAGCGGAGAGCGGCGACGTAGATCTCAGAAGAGGGCGGCGATCTCGCCGGCGGCGTAGATGACGGCGAGGATGCCGAGGAAGATCGCGACAGCGTTGCGAAGCCGACGGTCGTTCGCGGCGAGCGTCATCGCGGAGCCGATGCGAGCGCCGGGGATCACGCCGAGCGTGAGGAAGAAGGCGATTCGCCAGTCGATGTCCCCGATCGCTGCGTGGGTGATCGTGCTCGGGATCGCGAAGATCCCGACGCACACGAGTGACGTCGCGATCGACTGGCGGAGCGTCATCTTCATGAGCTGGTTGAACGCGGGCACCATCACGATTCCGCCGCCCACACCGAGCAACCCCGAGAGGGCGCCTGCGCCGATGCCGATCGACACGAAGCCGATCTTGTCGGCCCTCGTGCTGCCGATCTCCTCCGTCGGCCGGGGAACGACGGGCGATTTCTCCTGCGCCCGCCCGACTGCGTAGGTGCGCCACGCTGTGAAGGCGACGAACCCTGCCGTCACGATCTGCTGGACGTGTCCTTCGCCGGGGATGATCTTGGTGGCGAGTGCGCCTCCGACCGCGCAGACGATGCCGATTGGGACCGTCCACGCGACGGCCAACCAGGCGATGAGGTGCTCGCGGCCGTAGCGCAGCGAACCACTGATCGAGCTCGGGATGACCGAGGGCAACGTCGTGCCGATTGCAATCGTGGCGGATGCGCCGAGCCCTCTGATGAGCGGCGTCGACACGACCGCGCCGCCGACACCGAACGCCCCCGAGAGCACACCGGTGAGGACACCGGCGCCGACTGTCAGCGCGTCACGAAGCGGCCCAGGATCCACGCCGCGTCAATCGCGCGGCGGGAGCGGAGCCGTCGGCCTTCTTCTTCGGCGGCGGCACGCCGACGATCGGTGAGGGCTCGGCGAACCCTGGCCACCGTCGCCGGCTGACGATCGAGAGCGTGCGCAGCAGCTTCATCGCCTTCTCGTCGGTGTCGGCGGGCCTGCTCTCGATGCAGCCCGCCGCGATCATCCGGCCGACGATCTCGCGACCGAGGTCGGAGCGCACCAGCACGAGCGTCCAATCGTTGTCCTCACCGATGCCGCCCGTGGAGATGTCCGCATGCTCGGCCGCGAAGTCGGGGCACATCTTGCAGCCCTCGCGCGTCCACTGGTGGCACTCCTTCAGGTCGATCTCGTGGTACGAGCCGTCCTTCATCCAGATCTGGAACACGCCTTTGATGTTCATCTTCACCATCTCCTCCTTGCGGAGGCCGTACTTCGCGAGGAAGAGCTCCTCGAAGATGGCGTCGTCGAACGTCTTCGAGCACAGGAGGCCGATGTTGAACAGGAACGGCTTGCCCGCCTTGCCGACCTTGCGTGACCACATGATCGGCAGCGCTGAGCTCTGGCAGCTCATGCCGACGAGCGCGAGCTTCGAGTAGCCCTCCTCGAGCGCCTGCTTCACGGCGAGGGTGTTCGCCGAGTACGTGTAGCGAGAGCCCGCGGAGGCGAGGATCTCGTCCTTGTTGCGGGCGAGGCCCGGGATCGCCTTCCACGAGGTGCCGTCGCCCTCGAGGAACGACGTGAGCGCGCAGTCGATGTAGCCCTCATCCATCGCCCAGATCAGCAGCGCCGACACGAAGCCGCCGTCCTGGCCGATGTTGTGGACGTACTCGTCGCTCGCCCGGCAGAGCAGCAGGTCCTTCGTGATGCCGTACATCTCGTTCGGCTCGCGCACCCGACCGAAGAGGTGCATGTCGGCCTCGGGCTCCCAGGTGCGAAAGCGAGGGCACGCCCGCGTGCACGACGTGCAGCCCTTCTCGCCGTGCAGGCAGTTGTCGGGCCCGAGCTCGTCTTCGAGGTGGTAGGGGCGGTAGCCCTTCTCGACGTGGTCGTAGCCGATGACGTCGTGCGGACAGGCCACGACGCAGCCCGCGCAGCCCGTGCAGAGGCCCGACTGGATGACCTCGGAGTAGAGCTCCTTCCACTGGTTCGTCCACCGACCCGTCGGAAGCTCCGCGGGTGTGTTCGGAGTGGGGGCGCTCTCGGTCACAGCCACGGCGGGCACTCTATGCCGCGTCTTTCGTTGCCTGACCCGAGGGTCAAGAATGGGGGCATGGATCTGACCTATCCGCCCGAGGCCGAAGCATTCCGCAAGGAGATCCGCACCTGGCTCGAGGACAACCTTCCCGAGGGCTGGTTCGACGAGGGCTTCGAGCTGAAGGGAGAGGAGCGCAAGCAGTTCAACCTCGACTGGGTGAAGAAGCTCCAAGAGGGCGGATGGATCTGCGCGTCGTGGCCGAAGGAGTACGGCGGCAAGGGCCTCTCCGTGATGGAGAACGTGGTGCTCAACGAAGAGTTCGCGCGGGCTGGTGCGCCGATGCGTGCGGACTTCTTCGGCGACACGTTGGTGGGCCCGACGATCTTGCGGTGGGGGAGCGAGGAGCAGAAGCACCAGTTCCTGCCGCCGATCATGAAGGGCGAGATCTCGTGGTGCCAGGGGTTCAGCGAGCCGAACTCGGGCTCCGACCTCGCATCGCTCAAGACGAGCGCAGTGCTCGACGGCGACGAGTGGGTGATCAACGGACAAAAGGTCTGGACGACACAGGCCCAGTACGCGGACTACATCTTCCTGCTCGCCCGCACCGATCCCGACGCGCCGAAGCACAAGGGCATCTCCTACCTGCTCGTGCCGATGAAGCAGCCGGGCCGCATCGAGGTGCGCCCGATCACCCAGCCTGACGGCTCGTCAGAGTTCAACGAGGTGTTCTTCGACAACGCGCGCTGCCCGAGCGAGAACGTCGTCGGCGGCGTGAACAATGGCTGGGAGGTCACGAACACGACGCTCGGGTTCGAGCGCGGCTCGTCGGCCACGACGTCGTACCGCCGGTTCGAGCGCGAGCTCGAGCACCTCTTCGAGCTCGCCAAGGCGAACGGCAAGATCGACGACGCGACGATCCGTCAGCGGCTGATGAAGGCCTGGTCGCGCGTCCAGATCATGAAGGTGAACGGCTGGCGCACGCTGACCGCGACGCTCTCGGGCGCGCGTGACTTCGGCGTCGCCGCGCTCGGTGCGACGAACAAGATGTTCTGGTCCGAGCATCATCGAGAGGTCATGGAGCTCGCGCTCGACATCGTCGGGATGGACGCGCAGATCCTCGGCGGTGACGGCGACGACGAGTCGTGGCCCGGTGTGATGCGCCAGCGTGGCCGCGACGGATACTCGGTCAACCCGATGCAGGCGTCGTTCTTCTTCTCGCGGTCAGAGACGATCTGGGGCGGCACGGCCGAGATCCAGCGCAACATCGTGGGCGAGCGGGTGCTCGGCCTGCCAAGAGAGCCGCGGGTGGAAGACAAGACCTGATAGGGCGGCGCAGTGCGCCGCCCGGGTGCGCGAAGCACCGATTGTGGAGCGCAGCGACCCGAGCCGATCGAAGCGCGAGCGGAGAGCGGCGAGGAAGAGAGCGTTACTTGCACCCTGCAAATGTCGGATTAGTCTTCGCACGCGATGGCGGACGCAACGCGGGCCTCTGACCTGGCCGTGCTCTTTCGCATCGGCGCCGCCTGGCGAGAGCTCCGTCGTGGCGCGTCGATGCAGGCGTTCAGGCCGATCGTCTACGGAGAGGGTGACGACGCGCTCGACCTCGGACAGGTCGACGCGCTCGACATGCTCGTGTTCCACGGCTCGGTGCGGATGGGCGAGCTCGCCGACGCACTGCGCGTAGACGCCTCGACGGCGACGCGCGCGGTGAACCGACTCGTCGATGCCGGCCTCGCCTCTCGCGAGCGATCCGACGACGACGGCCGGGTGATGGTCGTCGTGATCACCGACCACGGCAACGACGTGCACCGGGCGATGATGATGCGAAGGCGCGACGCCCTCGAGGGCATCCTCGCCGACCTCAACGCAAAGGAGCGGGTCCAGCTCGCGACGCTGCTCGAGCGGTTCATCGCCGGGCTCGACTCGTACGTCGCGACCGATACGTGAGGTCGATCCACCGTTACGGCGACCTCCCGAGCCAGTTCGCCGAGATCCACGCGCCCGACGACGCCATCCCCACGGCGATCGCGATCGTCATCCACGGCGGTTTCTGGCGCGACCGTTACGACCTGCACCTGATGGACGGCCTCTGTGCAGATCTCGCCGTTCGGGGCTGGGCGGCCAGCAACCTCGAGTACCGGCGCGTCGGCGCTGACGGCGGGGGATGGCCGATGACGTTCGACGATGTGCGCCGTGGCATCGATGCGGTCACGACGTTGCCCGCGCTCCCCGTCGACCGGGTCGTCACGATCGGCCACTCGGCTGGCGGTCACCTCGCCCTTTGGGCGGCAGCGGTGCACGGAGCGGTCACCGACGCGGTCTCGCTCGCCGGTGTCACCGACCTCCGCGACGCGTCGGCGCGCGGGCTGTCGTCCGACGCGACGGGTGGATTCATGGGCGGCAGCCCCGAGGAGGTGCCCGAGCGCTACGCCGAGGCGTCACCCATGGCGTTGCTGCCGATCGGCGTGCCGATGCTGCTGGTCCACGGCGACCGGGACGAGAACGTGCCGATCGACCTCAGCGTCGCCTTCGCCGAAGCGGCGCGCGCCGCAGGTGACGAGGTCGAGCTCGTCGTCCGTGCTGGGATCGACCACTTCGAGGTCATCGACCCCGGCGGCCAGTCGTGGGCGAGAGTGATGGACTGGCTTGCGTGACTGACCTGACTCGCGGCGGAGCCGAGAAGCTCGATGCCTCCGATCCTCTCGCGCACTTCCGCGATCGGTTCGTCATCGACGACCCGTCAGTGATCTACATGGACGGCAACTCCCTCGGCCGGCTCCCGATCGCGACCGAACGGCGGCTGGCGCAGCTCATCCGTGAGGAGTGGGGTGGCGAGCTGATCAGAGGGTGGGATCACTGGCTCACACTGCCCACCGAGGTCGGCGACCGACTCGGTGCCGTGCTGCTGGGCGCCGGCGCCCGGTCAGGTGGTCGTGAGCGACTCGACCACGGTGAACCTCTACAAGTGCGCGGTCGCCGCGCTCGACGCGCGTCCCGATCGCCGGGTCATCGTCACCGACAAGGAGAACTTCCCGACCGACCGCTACGTGTTCGAGGGTCTCGCGGCCCAGCGCGGCCTGTCTTTGCGCATGGTCGAGTCCGACCCGGTCGACGGTCTCACGGCGGCGGCCGCCGCCGACGCGATCGACGACGACGTCGCGTTGGTGAGCTTCTCGCACGTCGCGTACGCGTCCGGCGCGATCGTGGACATGGGACCGATCACCGAGGCGGCGCACCGAGCGGGTGCTCTCGTGCTGTGGGATCTGTCGCACACCGTCGGGTCGTTCCCCGCCGAGCTCGACGCCAACGATGTCGACCTCGCGGTCGGTTGCACCTACAAGTACGTGAACGGCGGGCCTGGCGCACCCGCGTTCCTGTACGTGAGCCGTGCGCGTGCCAGCCCGACCTGCGCCAGCCGATCTGGGGGTGGTTCGGCCAGCGTCAGCAGTTCGAGATGGGTCCTGCGTACGACCCCGTCCCCGATGTGACGCAGTTCCTCGTCGGCACCCCACCGGTGCCCGGGCTCGTCGCCGTGGACGAAGGCGTGAAGCTCCTCGCGGAGGCCGGCATCCACGCACTGCGAGCGAAGGGCCTCGCGCTCACGTCGTATCTCATCGACCTCCACGACGCGTGGCTTGCGCCTCTCGGCTTCCAGGTCGGCTCACCACGCGAAGCGGCACACCGAGGGTCGCATGTCTCGCTCCGCCATCCCGATGCGCGAGTGCTCTGCCCCGCGCTCATCTCGCACGGTGTGATCCCGGACTTCCGCACGCCCGATCGCGTGCGCTTCGGCCCCGCGCCGATCACGACTCGCTATGTCGACGTATGGGACGCGATGGACTGCCTACGCACGCTCGCCGCCCGGTAGCGGCTCAGTAGGTCTGGTTCCAGTACGGCACGCGCTCGCGGTTGCGCCGCGCGTTCTCGCCGTAGCTGCTGAGGTCGGCCAGCACGCCGAGGATCACGAAGAACCAACCCCAGCCGGTGACGCCGACCCGAGGCGCGTACGCGAGCGAGTAGATGAGCGTCGTCCAGGGCAGGACGAGCAAGCCCGAGGAACGGGCACGATGAACGAGTCGTAGGCCCGATCGACGAAGTCGGTGAAGATCCACACGAGCCCGAGCGCGAGTCGCGGCGAGATCATCGAAGCAAGAAGGACGAGGCAGCCCATCGCGGCAGGCTACGCCCAGGTGGCCCTGGCGCGTACGCTGAACCCCCGTGGCGGTCACCGCACAGCAGCCTGAAGTCGCTGCGCCCGACGCGCTCATCCCGCCACGGTCGGCTCGAGTTCCTCGACGCTCTGCGCGGCATCGCGGCGATGATGGTCGTGGCGACCCACTTCGCCGAGCGCCTCTGGCCCGAAGCGCTTCGGTTCACGACCGAGACCTTCCGCGTCGGCGAGTGCGGCGTGATGATCTTCTTCCTCTGCAGCGGGTTCATCATCCCGGCCTCGCTCGAGCGCCGCGGATCGATGCGGCAGTTCTGGATCGGTCGTGGCTTCCGCCTGCTGCCCGCGTATCTCGCCGCACTGGGCGCGGCGCTCGCGTTGCATCTGGTCCATCGCTACCCGCTCGCGCCCGGCCTGACTCGGCACCCGCTCGAGGGATTGGCCGCGAACGCGACGATGGCGCAGCATCTGCTCGGGCAGCCCCTCATCCTCGGGCAGTCGTGGACGCTCGGGTACGAGCTCGTGTTCTACGGGCTCGTCTCTGTGCTGTTCGTCGCCGGCTTGCACCGCCGATCGGTCGCGATCTCGCTCGTGCTCCTCGCTGGCGCCCTGATCGCCGGCAACTCGCTCGCCCCGCTCGCTCTCACCTCTCCGACCGGTTCCTCGCGTGCGGTGGTGCTCGCCATCACCGGCGTCGCCGTGCTCGTCGCGGTCTCGCTCGCGCGGTCGACCGGCGGCCGAGTGCTCGCGGGTGCGCTGACCGCGCTCGCGGTGCCCCTGGTGCTCAACCGTCCCGAGCCGATCTGGTTCGCCTTCCTCGTGCTGGCGACGATGTTCGTCGGCACGGTGCTCTACCGCTCGACCTCGGGCCAGATCGCGGCGTGGATCGGCCCGGTCGTGTTCGGGTCCGCGATCGTCGTCATCGTGATCGTCGAGAAGGTGCGTGAGGTGAGGTTCGCCGAGCCCACAACCGGAGCGATCACGAACTGGCGGGCCGAGTCCCTCACCTTCGTCGTGGCGTACCTGGTGTTCGGCGCCGCGCTCCTGCTTCGCCGCTACAAGTTCCCCCGCATCCTCGTCTGGCTCGGCGCGATCAGCTACTCGCTCTATCTCTGGCATGCGGTCGTGCTGCGCGCGATCTCGGCGACGCCCTACCGGCCACTCACGTTCTCGGTGTGGCTCGCCGCGACGATCGTCGTGTCGTGGCTGTCGTACCGGTACATCGAGCAGCCGTGCATCAAGCTCGGCCGCAAGGTCTCGCGATGACCGCACGCCGCAAGTCCGACGCGCGCAAGGTCGCGGACGCGGTCAAGGCCTTCGCACTCGGGATGCCCGGCGCGTGGGAGGACTCGCCGTGGGAGAGCGACCATGTCGCGAAGGTCGGCAAGAAGATCTTCGTGTTCATGGGCGATCCGACCTCGACGGACCCGGGCATCGCAGTGAAGCTCCCGGATTCGCACGCGCAGGCGTTGAGCCTCGACTGTGCGAAGCCGAGTGGGTACGGGCTCGGCAAGGCGGGGTGGGTCAACATCCAGCTCACGGCGCCCGACCGTCCGTCGGCCGACGTGCTCTGTGACTGGGTCGAGGAGAGCTATCGCGCGGTCGCGCCGAAGAAGCTGATCGCCGAGCTCGACGCGTGATCGCCGCGCTCGCCGAGCTCGACCGCCATCTGCGGTCGCTCGCGGCCAACGACGAGCTGTCGGGCGTCGTCGTCCTGGCTCGGGGCACGTCACGCGTGTTCGATGGCGCGTACGGGTGGGCGAACCGCGCGTGGCGCATGCCCATGACGACGGATCTGCGGTTCGACTGCGCGTCGGTCACGAAGGCGTTCACCGCGGTCGCCACCCTGCAGCTCGTGAACCAGGGCGAGTTCGACCTCGAGACCTCGGCGATCGAGTTCCTCGGCCTCGAGGGCACCGCGATCTCTCCAGCCGTCACAGTGCGCCACCTCTTGACGCACACCTCCGGCATCGCCGACGACGCCGACGAGGAGGCGGGGGAGCGCTACGAGGACTTGTTCGTCGACAAGCCGAACTACTCCGAGATCGAGACCGCACACCACCTGCCGGACTTCGCCTACAAGCCACCGAACTTCGCTCCGGGTGAGGGCTGTCGGTATTGCAACTGCGGCTTCATCCTGCTCGGCCTCATGATCGAGAAGGCAACCGGCACGACCTATCGCGACTACGTGCGATCTCGCGTGTTCCTTCCGGCGGGCATGACCCGCTCGGGGTTCTTCCGCATGGACGAAGTGGTCTCCGGAATCGCCGAGCCGTGCGAGCCGGTGCGCGACGAGGCGGGCGCGATCACCGGTTGGAAGCGAAACATCTACTCGTACCCGCCGATCGGCTCTCCGGACGGAGGCGCACACGTGACGGCAGGCGACCTGATCAAGTTCGTCCGCGCCTGTCGGGATCACACTCTGCTCCCGAGTCCCTTGGCGGAGGACATGGTCACTCCGCAGGTCGAGTGGTATCGCTCTCCGAGGACGGGCGCGATGCACATGAACGGCTTCGGCGTCCGCATGCAGGTGGACGACGACGGCGAGGTCGTGTGGTGGGGCAAGGAGGGCATCAACGTCGGCGTCAGTGCCGAGGTGGCGTACTACCCGAAGCCCGACGTCACGACGGTCGTGCTGTGCAGCTCCGAGCACGGGGCATGGGGTCCGATCGAGACGATCGAAGATCTGGTCTTGTCGGGAGCCCTTGACAATCAGTAACGCTGTTGTTATCTATTAGTTCAGTGGCGAATGATCTTGCACCGGTTGACGTGACGCTCGCGGCGCTCGCGGATCCGACGCGGCGGGCGGTCGTCGACCTCCTCGGCAGCGGGCCGAAGCGGGCAGGTGAGCTCGCCGCGAGCGTGGGCATGAGCGGTCCGGCGATGAGCCGCCACCTGCGAGTGCTGCGCGAGAGCGGCCTCGTCGAGGCCGAGCTCGTCGACGAAGACGCTCGGCTTCGCATGTACCGGTTGCGTCCGCAGTCGCTCGTCGCGCTGCAGGCGTGGCTCGATCAGGTCGAGGCGTTCTGGTCAGAGCAGCTCGGGTCGTTCAAGGCGCACGCCGAGCGCACGCGGAAGCGGGCGAGATGAGCCGTGATGTCGCGACGGCGATCGTCGAGGTCGCCGTCGACCCACCGACCGCCTTCGAGGTGTTCACCGAGGAGGTCGCGGCGTGGTGGCGGGCCTCCGAGCCGCTGCAGTTCGAGGCCGGCGTGGGCGGCCGCGTGCTCGCGCTCACCGGTGGCAACGTGGCCGAGCCGGTCGAGATCGGGCGCATCCTCGTCTGGGAGCCAGGGCCGCGGCTCGCGTTCAGCTACCGCGGTGACACCGAGGTCGAAGTGCGGTTCGAGCCGTCCGATGGCGGCACGCGTGTGGTCGTCGAGCATCGGGGCTTCGCCCTTGACAGCCCTCGCAGCACCGACGACGACTGGTCGGCGCTGCTCGATCGGTTCGCCGAGCGCTCGCGCGAACGTGTGCTGCTCGCTCGGCTCGCGGAGTTCGTCACCGCGATCGCTGAGAACGACGTCGAGTTCTTCCGGCGAAACATGACCGACGACGCCCGGTGCGTGTTCCCGGGTGCCGACGGCGTGTACGACAAGGAGCAGGTCGTCGCGGGCATGGCCGACCATCCGCCCTACGTGAAGTACCTGATCGAGGATCCGCGGGTGATCGATGCCGGCGAGACCGCCGCCGTGCTCACCGCACGGGCCGTGGTGCAACGCGTCGACGACCCCACGCCCCGATCGCTGATCACGAGCAGCACGTTCGTGCTCAGAGATGGCGCGTGGAAGCTCGCCTTCCTCCAATGGACTCCCGCTCTGAGGGCCGCGCAAACCAGGAGACGCACATGGCTGGTGACCTCTACTACTTCACGTTCCTCGTCCCGGAGGTCGAGCGGGCCCGAACGGTTTCTGGTCCGGGAGACCAGGGTCGTTCGGCTCGGCGGCGCCAGTACCAGTGACCGCGTCGGTCGACACGGTTCGCACGATCGCGCTGGGTCTGCCCGCGACGACCGAGAAGCCCTGCTGGGGCACGCCCGCGTGGTACGTGAAGGGGAAGATCTTCGCCCGCGTCCTCGAAGACGCGGCCTCGGTGGTCGTGAAGGTCGACTTCGACGAGCGCGCCGCCCTCGTGCAGGAGGACCCGAAGGTGTACGCCGTCACGCCGCACTATGAGGGCTACCCGATGGTGATCGTGCGGCTCGGCAAGGTCTCCAAGTCCGAGCTCGAGGAGCGACTCGTCGAGGCGTGGCGTTACTCGGCTCCCGCGAAGCTGTTGAGGCAGTTCGACGCCGAGAATTTGACGGCCGACCCGTCGGAGCACGATCGACCGCGACGATGATGAGGGCGTGAGCGACCGTCGCGCTGTGCTTCCCGATCAGGGAGCCGCGTTGCTCGCGCTGTACGACGACGCGTTGCCTCAGGTCTACGGCTATCTGTTGCCGCGGTGTGGTGGTGCGAGCGTCGCTGAAGACCTGACCGCGGAGACGTTCCTTGCGGCGGTCGATTCGGTGCGGCGCGGCAACGTGCGCACGATCACCGTGGCCTGGCTCGTGGGCATCGCGCGCCACAAGCTGGTCGACCACTGGCGACGGGTCGGCCGGGAGGAGCGCCGGATGGCCGCCGTCGCGTCACAACCGGACGCTCCTGACGACCCGTGGGACACCGTGCTCGACGCGGCTCGGGCACGAGCGGTGCTCGACGAGCTCGGTCCGCACCATCGCGAGGTGTTGAGCCTGCGCTACCTGGACGGGCTGAGTGTGGCCGAGGTCGCCGACCTTCTGGGGCGCACGGTCCACGCGACCGAGGCCCTCCTCGTGCGCGCGCGAGGTGCGTTTCGCCGTGCCTACGAAGCGGGAGGTGACGATGCCGACTGATCCGCTCGACGCCCTTCAGCTGCCGATCGAAGCGGTCGCCCCCCGTGCCGACTTCGCCGCGGATCTGCGGCGCCGACTCGAAAGGACCCTGATGCCCGAAACCAGGCTGGCCTACGTACCTCCACGACTTCACGCCGTCACGCCCTACCTCGCGGTCAGCGACGCCAGAGCTGCGATCGAGTGGTACAAGCAGATCTTCGACGCAGTTGATGTGTCGGAGGCGATCATCATGGATGACGGACGTGTCGGCCATGCCGAGATCGCGATCGGCGACGCGGTGCTGATGATCTCGGACGAGTGGCCCGAGATCGACGTGCTCGGTCCGACGTCACGTGGAGGCCCGACCTCCTCGTTCGTGATCTACGTTCCGGATGTCGACGCGACCTTCGCGGCGGCCCTCGAGGCCGGAGCGAGGATGGAGCGTCCCGTCGAGGACCAGTTCCACGGCTCGCGTGCTGGCTGGTTGGTCGATCCGTGGGGCCACCGCTGGAACGTCGGAACGCCGATCAGCTGACCGACCAGCTGGGCCGCTCGTTGAGGGCGGCCGCGTCGAACCCCGCCATCCGCTTGTACGACGACGAGATCTCGACCATCTCCTCTTCGGTCACGACCTCGTGGATGTCGTCGAACCCCTCGGGGGCGCGCTGCTCCGCGAGCTCCATCATGCGCTCAGGGCCGACGTTGCGGTTCGCGAGCACGATCTGTGACGTCAGCGGCCGCCTGATCTCCTCGTAGCGCTCGAGCCCCTCGTCGACGTCGGCAGCGGTCGCGAGATGATGGGCGAGCACGCGGGCGTCGACGATTGCCTGCGACGCGCCGTTCGATCCCACGGGGTACATCGGGTGCGCCGCGTCGCCGAGCAGCGTGATGCGCTCGAATGTCCAGCGCGGCAGGGGATCGCGGTCGACCATCGGGTACTGGAAGACCTCGCGTGCGCCGCGGATGAGCGCGGGCACGTCGAGCCAGTCGAACTGGTAGTCGGCGAACGCGGTCGCCGCTTCCTCGGGATCGGCGCGGAACTCCCAGTCCTGCTTCGGCATCGGCTGCCCTGGCGCGGTCTTCAGCTCGGCGACCCAGTTCACGAGCGACCGTCCTTCGTCGGCCAGCTTCCGGGAGATCGGGTAGATCACCATGCGGCGTTCCATGTGGCCGACGAGCATCATCGTGCGACCATCGAAGAGCGGCTCGCGCTCGGTGACGGCGCGCCACATGGTGATGCCGTTCCAGAGTGGCGGCCCTTCGTCCGGTTGCAGCTGGGCGCGGACGACCGAGTGGATCCCGTCGCAGGCGACGACGACCTCACCCTCGGCGCGTCCGAGTGCCGAGCCCGTGCTGCGCTGCTCGAGGTCGACCCACGCGCCCGATTCGGTGCCGCCGACGCGCACTGCGGCGTGGCCGGTGTGGTAGCGCTCGGCGCCGAGCCGATCGCGCACCGCGCGGTGCAGGATGCCGAGCAGCTCGCCTCGATGGATCGAGTACTGCGGCCATCGATAGCCCGCCGCGATGCCCCGGTCCTCGCTGAAGACGCGCTGGCCATGGCGGTTGAAGAACACGAGCGCCGCGGTGGCGATCGCGCTCGCCGCAAGCTCGTCACCGAGGCCGAGCTCGATCAGCTCGCGCGCCGCGTGCGGGAGGATGTTGACTCCGACGCCGAGCTCGCGCACCTCGCTCACGGCTTCGTACACGTCGACGTCGGTGATGCCGGCATCGTGCAGGCTCAGCGCGAGCGCGCACCCGCCGATGCCCCCGCCGACGATCGCGACCTTCATCAGCGAGAGGCTGCCACAAGCTCCCGAGCAGGGGTCGCCGCCGTGGCAACCGCTTGTCGCACGCGAATCGCGATCATCGCGACCACCAGGAGCGTGACGGCGAGGACGCCACTCAGCACGAGCATGCCGTGGGCGTCGGTGCCCGCAGTCACGAAGTGCAGCGTCGCCAGGGCGAACAGTGGCATCGAGAGCACGTGGACCCGTCGCCAGACGCGGTGGGGGAGCCGGCGCTTGGCGAGCGACGTCGCCTCGACCGCGATCAGGAGGTACAGCGCGAGCACGCCGAGCGCGACCGCAACGGGCTTCCAAGACGACGCGAACGGCACGAGGAAGTCGGCCGGGCCGAAGTGCACATACGAGTCGAGGAAGATCGACGCGACGTGAAGGCCGGTGAAGATCGTTGCGACGCCTCCGAGGAACCGATGCAGGTCGAGCGTCCACGCGGGGCGGACTCGTGGCGGCCGCACCTTCGTCGACAGCATGAGCCCCCACAGCACCGAGGCCGTGAGCATCGCCCACGCGACGATCCCGCTGGCCCGCGCGACGTACCACCAGAGCTGCGACATCAGCTGCCCTGTGTCTGCGTGTGGGCCGCGACGGTCGTCGTCGTCGTGGATGTCGCGGTGACCGGGGTCGCGGCCCACGTCGAGGTGGTCGCGGAGCCCGATGTGTCGTCCGCGACCGACGTCTCGTCTTCGCTCTTCGGTTGCGCCGCAGAATGGGCCATGCCCGCGCCCATCGCCACGAACGCGGCAGCGCTCGCGGCAGCCGTGATGCGCCGGGCTCGCTTGGCCGGGTGAGGCCGCCGCTTCCGGGTCGTCCGAGGCTTCTCTTCCATGCCGTACACGATGGGCGCCGACTGCAAGGACGGCGCCAACCTCATGTGAGAGCGGTGCAAGAAGGCGCTACAGCCGCAGCGTCCCGGCGTCGAGGCGAGCCAGCACCTCCGTGACCGTCTCGTTCGACCGAGTGCCCGGTGGTGTCGACCACGTGGTGCTCGTGGGCGCCGAGCCGTTCGAACTCGCGGTACATCTTCTCGATGGGCTCGGGATCGACGAGCGCGGGCGCTTCGCGGGCGACGGCCCTCGCCATCGCCGTGTCGGCTGAGGGGCGGATCACGACGTAGTGCACCGGAACCTCACCGGCCACGGGCACGAACGTGTCGAGGAACCAGGGGCCGATGATCCCCTCGAGCACGACCGCGTACCCGCCCTTTGCGTACTCACGCGCCGAGGCCGCCATCGCTCGCGTCACGACCGCGTTCTGGTGGTGCGACGGCGGCTTCCAGGGCTCGATCCATCCCCGCACCACTCGGTCGAAGTACCAGTCGCCCTGCAGCAGCACTGCGAGCTCGAATGTCTCGACCAGCGCGCGGGCCATCGTCGACTTCCCGGCGCCGGGCGGTCCGGTCACGACGAGGATCTCGCCCTCGAGGCTCATGGCATCTTCTTCGGCGAGGAGCCAGAACCGCGTCGCATGGATGACGAGCGGCGTGCCTCGTTCGTGGAGGTCGAGGAGGCGAGGCAGGTAGCCCTCGATGGTGAAGCCCGGCACGATCCACGGGATCACGCGCAGGTACCAGGCGAAGGCCCCGATGTCACCGAAGGTCATCGCCTCGACGGCGCTGTCGCCGTCGACGATCGACGAACTCGGCTTCGCGTAGCTGCTCGACGGCGAACGCGCGGTCGAACGTCTCGTGCGGGCGCGGCAAGCCCAGCAGCTCGCCTGCGTCCGCACCTCCCGAGCCCGCCTGTTGCGTCAGGAACGAGCCGTCGCGGCGTAGCACTCGCCGCACCTCGGTCGGGTTGTAGGCCTCGTGGCGGCTGTGCACGAGGTCGAAGCTCTCGTCGCGGAACGCGAGCCGACCTCGAGGGTCGGCGCCGGCCCTGATCGAGGTTGTCGGTCGCGCCTTCGTCGTGCACGAGCGGGACGTGGACGGCGCTGAGGCGCTGCGCTGCCACGCGCACGTTGGGAGCCCATCCCTCGGTCGCGACGGTGTGCGCCGGCAGGCCGCTCGCACCCGAGAGGAACTCTCCACCTCCCGTGCCCATGTCCAACACGCTCGTGCTCCTCGACACCCACTCGTCGACGATGGCGGGGTAGTCCCACGGCAACCCGCTCGACGTCATCCGCCCGTCGAGCCAACCGAAGTCCCAGCCCGACATGTCGCGCGCGTCAGCCTCGGCGAGCAGCGTCGAGGCACGGTCCACCGCCGCACGGTACGCGTGGTGTCGACCGAGCGGGGCATAGTTCCTGCAGTGGACACGCCGCTGTGGACGCCGAGCGCGGAGCGGATCGAGGCCTCGGCCATGCGTCGCTTCCGCCGGCGGGCCGGCTTCGACGACTTCGAGTCGCTGCACTCCTGGAGCGTCCGCGATCCCGGGGCGTTCTGGCGCGACGTGTGGGATGCCGGCGGGGTCGTGAGCCCGCCCGGAGCGACTGCGTTCGATCCCGGCGACGGGCGCATCGTCGGTGCCCGCTTCTTCCCCGACGCCTCGCTGAACCTCGCCGAGAACCTTCTCGTCGGCCCCGGTGACGACTCCTTGCCCGCGATCGTGTTCGAGCGCGAAGACGGCCAGCGGCGCACGCTCACGTGGGGACAGCTCCGGGTTTCGGTGTCCGCCGTCGTCGCAGGCCTGCGCGAGGCCGGCGTCCATCCCGGTGATCGCGTCGCGGCGTGGATGCCCAACGTTCCCGAGACGGTGATCGCGTTTCTCGCGACGAACGCGATCGGGGCGATCTTCTCCTCGACGTCCGCGGACTTCGGCACCGCGGGGGTGATCGATCGCTTCGGCCAGATCGACCCCGTCGTGCTGTTCGCCGCGGACGGCTACATGTACGGAGGCAAGCGCTTCGACTGCCTCGAGCGGCTCGCGGAGATCCGCGCCGCGCTCCCCACGGTGCGCCGCGTCGTCGTGGCGGGGAACCTGCGTGACGACCCCGACCTGCGCTCGTTGCCCGACGCGACCTCGTTCGCAGAGTTCGCTTCGAGCGGCGGGATCGTCCTCGAGTACATGCGCACCTCGTTCGACCACCCCGCCGTGATCCTCTACTCGTCCGGAACGACCGGGCCGCCGAAGTGCATCGTCCATCGCGCCGGCGGGCTGCTGCTGAAGCACCTCAGTGAGCAGCAGCTGCACTGCGACGTGCACGAAGGCGATCGGGTCTTCTACTTCACGACCTGCGGTTGGATGATGTGGAACTGGCTCGTCTCGGTGCTCGCGTCGAAGGCCACGATCGTGCTGTACGACGGCAACCCCATGCACCCGTCGCCCGCCGCGCTCTTCGACCTCGCCGACCGTCATGACCTGACGCTCCTCGGCGTGTCCGCGAAGTACATCGACGGCGTGGCGAAGGCCGGCCTGCGTCCTCGTGACACACACCGTCTCACCTCGCTTCGCACGATCTGCTCGACCGGCTCGCCGCTCGCCGCCGAGGGCTTCGAGTACGTGTACGACGCGGTGAAGTCCGACGTGCATCTCGCCTCGATCTCAGGTGGCACCGACCTCTGCGGGTGCTTCGTCGCGGGTGACCCGACGCGTCCGGTGTGGGCGGGCGAGATCCAGGGGCCCGTGCTCGGCATGGCCGTCGACGTCTGGACCGAGGAGGGCTCGACGGCACCGGCAGGCGTCAAGGGCGAGCTCGTCTGCACGCGGCCCTTCCCCACGACCCCGATCGGGTTCTGGGGCGACACCGATGGCAGCGCGTACCAGCGCGCGTACTTCGAACGCTTCCCTGACGTCTGGGCGCACGGCGACTACGCGGCGTGGACCGATCACGGCGGCATGGTCATCTACGGACGCAGCGACGCCACGCTCAACGCAGCGGGTGTGCGCATCGGCACCGCGGAGATCTACCGGCAGGTCGAGCAGCTCCCGCAGGTCGCCGAGGCGGTCGCGGTCGCCCAGGAGTGGGACAGCGACACTCGCATCGTGCTCTTCGTGCGCCTGGCCGAAGGTGAGGTGCTCGACGATGCGCTCAGAGAGACGATCAAGCGCACGTTGCGCGAGCGATGCTCGCCTCGCCACGTGCCCGCCGTGATCGAGGCCGTGACCGACATCCCGCGCACGCGCAGCGGGAAGATCACCGAGCTCGCCGTCGCGGACGTGGTCAACGGCCGGCCGGTGCGCAACACCGAGGCGCTGGCGAACCCCGAGGCGCTCGCCCAGTTCCACCTCTCCTAGGGGCGGAGAGGCCTGAGCACCTCGGTCATCTTCACGAGCTCGTCGAACATCACGCCCGCGCTCGCATCGAACGCGTCTGTCGACTTGAAGGACTCCTTGCTCGTCGATCTGCTGCGCGATCCACGGGATGTACACCGAGTCGAACAGCGGGACCATGCGCACCGCGATGCACACGGGCTTGATCGCTTGCACGGCGCGAGTGCCGCCCGCGACCCCGCCGTACCCGACGTATCCCACCGCTTTGTAGGCCCATTCGCGGTTCAGGAAGTCGACGGCGTTCTTGATGGGTGCGGTGAAGCTGTGGTTGTACTCGGCCATCACGAACACGAACGCATCGGCTGCATCGACGCGAGCGCTCCACTCCTTCGTGTGGTCGTGGAGGTACTCGGCGAACCGTGGGTGCTTCGGTTCGTCGAGGAACGGCAGATCGAGCTCGACCAGATCGACCAAGTCGACGTCGAAGCCACCATGTGCTTCGGCTCGATCGACGACCCAGCCGCCCACCTTGTGTCCGACTCGACTCGGCCGCGTGCTCGAGACGATGACCATGAGCCGAGGTCTGTCAGTTGACATGTCAACCAAGAGCGTACACTCGCGACGTGGTTGATGCGCCGTGGTTGAACGAGTCCGAGGCCCGAGCGTGGCGGGGGTACCAACGGATGCGAACGCTGCTCAGCGCCCAGCTCGCCCGTGACCTGGCGCACGACTCCGATCTCTCCGAGCCCGACTACACGGTGCTCTCCAACCTGTCAGAGGCCGAAGACCACCGGTGGCGTCTCAACGAGCTCGCCGCGCGGATGCTCTGGTCGAAGAGCCGGCTGTCGCATCACATCGCTCGGATGCAAGAGCGTGGCCTGGTCACGCGAGAAGAGTGCGCGACTGACGGTCGCGGCGCGTTCGTGGTGCTCACACGGCAAGGCATGCGCGCGATCGGGAGGGCGGCGCCCTCGCACGTGGCGTCGGTGCGACGCAACCTGATCGACCTGCTGACTCCTGAGGAGATCGACGCGCTCGCAGCGATCACCCAGAAGGTCGTCTCGCACCTCAGCCTCCGGACAGCGCCTGCATGATCGTGATCTCGTCGGTCGGCGCGATCACGGTCGAGAGGTCGCGTACCGAGTCGGCGTTCACCCACACCTTCATGTGCGTGCGCAAGCGCCCTTGCTCGTCGACGATGCGGAAGCGCATCCCGGGGTAAGACCGGTCGAGGTCGCGCAGCAGCTCGTCGAGAGTGGTTCCCTCACCGTCTACCCACGCATGCTGGTCGGTGTACGAGCGCAGCGGCGAGGGGATCCGCACCCTCATACGTCGGCGTGCTCGACCGAGTAGATCTCGGGGAGGTGCTCCGCGATCGGGCTCCAAGACGATCCTTCGTCGGCGCTGGCCCACACCTCGCCGCTCGTGGTGCCGAAGTAGACCCCGACGGGATCACCGGTGTCGACGGTCATGGCCTGGCGCTTCACCGTGTACCAAGCCGTGGCCGGCAAGCCCTGGTCACAGCGTGTCCACGACGTGCCAGCGTCGCGGGTCATGTACACCGACGGCTTGCCGTCGGGACTCGTCCTCGGCCACACGTCGGTGCCGTCCATCGGGAACACCCACGCCGTGTCCGGATCGCGAGGGTGGAGCTCGATCGGGAAGCCGATGTCGCCCACTTCGCGAGGCATGTTGTCGCCGATGCGTTCCCAGCGACCGTCGGGTCGCTCCATCTTGTAGATGCCGCAATGGTTCTGCTGATAGAGCCGGTCGGGACGCAGCGGATGGAGCCGCACCGTGTGCGGGTCGTGGCCGTACTCCACGTCCGGGTCGGGAAAGAAGTCGGCGACCGAGCCGGCGTTCAGTGGCGTCCAGTCCGCGCCACCGTCGACGCTCTCGAACACGCCGCCGCCTGACAATCCGACGTAGAGATGCTGCGCGTCGCGTGGATCCACGATCACCGAGTGGAGCATCGAGCCGTCAGGCGTCTGGTCCTCCGGGTAGTTCGCCCACGTCTTCCACATCTCGTGGTCGTTGAACCCGGTGACCGGTGCCCAAGTGTCGCCACCGTCGTCGCTGCGGAAGAGGCACTGCGGCGAGGCGCCCGCGTACCAGACGCCCGGCTCGTCGGCATGACCCGGGCTCAGCCAGACCACGGAGTGAACGCTGCGCTCGAGCGCGTCACCCTCGACGAAGGCCGGCGGCCGCGTCGCTTCGGTCCATGTCTCCCCGAGGTCGGTCGACCGGAAGACCGTCGGCCCGAGGTGTCCGGTGCGCGACGCCATGAGGAGCATCCCCCGATCGCGGGGGTCCTGGACGACGTGTTGGATGATCTGACCCAGGAAGATCGGGCCCTTGCAGGCCCAGGAACGCCGTTGGGAATCGGGCGTGAGCAGCCACGCTCCCTTGCGAGTGCCGATCAACAGCATGGCCCATCGTCGCGCCGCAAGACTTGGGAGGTGCCCCAAACCTTTCGGCGGCCTGCAGCGTGTGGTGCCCGGTGAATGACGCCTTGGCACCCGCGGTCGCCGCACCACCGGCCCTCGGGTTCGACGAGACGTTCAGGCGCCACTATCCGTCACTCGTGCGCGCTCTGACGGCCGCGTGCGGTGACGCTGAAGTTGCCGCGGACTGTGTGCAGGACGCCTGGGTGAAGGCGCATCTCCGGTGGCGGCGGATCTCTCGCTACGACAATCCCGTCGCCTGGGTGCGGCGGGTCGCGATCCACAAGATGCGAGACCACTTCCGACGTGAGGCGCGGGCGTCGAGGGCGCGGCAGCTCCTCGCGGTGGAAGTGGGTTTGACCGACGAGGCCAGCTTCGACGAAGACGCAACTTTGCTGCTCGCGGCACTGCCGCCACGACAGCGCCTGGCGATGTCGCTGTACTACGTCGAAGGGCTGTCGGTCTCGGAGGTCGCGGTGGCGATGTCGCTGTCCGAGGGTGCAGTCAAGTTCCACATGAGTCAAGGGAGGGCCCGGCTGCGGCCGGCGGCGGTAGGGGCGAGCGATGCGTGATGACGAGAGCAATGTCAACCAGATGTTTCAGCAAGCGGCCGGCGACGAGCCTTCCGCCGACGAGGCCCTGGCCCGGATCCGGCCGCGGATCCGGCGGGCGCACCAGCGGCGCGCGGCCGTACGCGGCGGCGCTGGGTTGGTCGGCGTGGTTGCGCTCGGCGCCATGTTGGCGCGGTCGGGTCCCGACGGTGCGAACCGCCTGCACGTCGCCGGCACCGGCTCGACGGTCGAGACGACGACGGTGGCGCCGCCGCCTGTGGCGTCGTCTTCGGTGCCGCCCGCGCCCGCCACCGCGGACTCTCGATCCGGGGCGGTTCCACCGGCGCCGTCCGCCTCAGCCGACCCGACACTCCCGGCTCCGCCCACGCCTCGAGCGGCCGCCCCAACCACCATCACGGCGACAGTGGCGACTGTCTTCGTGACCCCGTCGGCGCCCGCGTCTGCCCCGACCTCGACGTTTGAGTCGACCGCAGTGACGGCCTCGTCGACCTCGACGAGCCCGTCTTCGACCTCTGCGAGCTCTTCGACCTCTCTGAGCTCTTCGACCTCGTCGACGCTCGCCGCATCGACCGCGTCCTTCTCGTCGTCCGGGGGTTCGATCAAGATCACCTACACGCCGACCGCCATGACCTTGCTTGATGTGACCCCAGCGCCGGGATTCACCGTGGGGGAGACCGAAGCGCAGCCCGACGAGATCCAGGTGAAGTTCAAGCGAGACGGTGAGGACAGCGCGGGGATCCACCTCCGTCTCGTGGACGGCGTCCCCCAGCAGGTGGCTTTCGACGAGTAGGCGGCTCAGCCCGAAGCGGGATCAGGCGGCGTCGACGAGCTCGACCGCTGGTTCGGCCGGCCGCACCAATGTGGACCGCCGCGTCAGCAACCGATACGTCACCAGGAAGCCGACGGTCAGCACGCAGCCAACGAACGTCCACACGAGCGCAACCATGTCCGTGTCGGTACCTGCTTGCACCGCGTGGACTGTCGCCAGCGCGAAGAGCCCGATGCTCGAGAGGTGCACGGTGTGCCAGAAGCGCCGAGGCAACAGCCGTCGCGCCCACGACGTGAGCTCGATCGCGACGAGCAGATACGCAGCGACGACTCCCCACGCGACGGCACCGGGACTCCAGGTCGAAGCCATTGGCACGAAGAGCTCGCTCGGCCCGAAGTGCACGTAGCTGTCAGCCCAGAGCCCGAGCAGATGGAGAGCAGTGAACACGACGGTGAGAAGGCCGAGGAACCGGTGGAGGTCGTTCATCCACGCGGGAGCGCCTCGTCGTCTCACGGCGCGCGCTGAGAACGCCAGTCCCAACAGCACGGACAGCGTGGCCAGCGCGTACGCGGTCAGCCCGCTCGCCCGGGCGACGTACCACCACAGCTGTGGGGTCACCTCTGCGATCACGACGATCCCTCGGCGTCTTTCCCGACGCGTGTCGTCGTGCCGTCTTCGGAGGTGAGCCACCCTTCGACGCCGCAGCGCCGAAGGAGGGCTTTGCCCGCGTACGGACCCTCGACGATCGCGGCTTTCGCGAGCCCTTCCGCCCACCAAGCCTGCGGTGCCGACACGACGGCAGCCACGAGTCCCGAGTGAGCCGGGCGACCCTCGGCCGGATCGATGATGTGGTGGACCTCGACGCCGCCTCGGCGCCAACGGCGGATGAGTGTCGTGCTCATCGCAAGGGCGCCTTCTTTGACGTCGGTCGTGAACGACTGCACTCCGAGCGCGGCGTCCTCGACCGGGACCGACCAACCAGAGTCCGTCGGCGACTGACCGGCCACTCGGACGTCGCCGCCAAGGGCGACGCACGCCGACACCGCGCCCCGGTCGACCAGTCCCGTCGCGACGAGGTCGGCGGCGAGGCCCTTGCCGATCCCACCGAGGTCGATGCGGACGCCGCTCGTCAATCGGACCGTGCGCGCGTCAGTGTCGAGCCGCACGAGCGACCAACCGGGGACATGAGCGCGGGACGGCGCGGATCGGCCAGCGTCGTCGGCGCGAACCGCCTCGAACGAGCGGTCGTATCCCCACTCCTCGAGCGCTTCGAGGATCGTCGGGTCGAACGCGCCGCAACTCGCGCGCCAGAGCTCGTCACAACGTGTGAGCGCACCCCAGAGCCGTGGGCTGGCATCGACGTCACGGTCGGGCGACGCGTTGAGGATTGACAGATCGCTCGTGTCCCGGAACCGACTCCACGACTGCTCGAGGCGCTCGATCTCGTCGAACGCCCAGTCGACCAACCCGGTCGGAGCGTCGCCGACCACGAGTTGGACGACGCTGCCCATCGCCCTCCTCGCGTGAGCGACCCAATAGCCGGGGTCGTAGGAGTCCACGGCAACGACGGGGGTCAGCACTTCGACCCCGAGCACGACGGTGGCGGGGGAGGAGGGGGAGGCGGAGGTGGCGCAGGAGCCGCGGTGACGGGCGGAGGCGGCGGGGGAGGCGCCGCTGTTGGTGGAGGGGGCGGGGGCGCCGAGGACTGACGGGGGGCAGGGGGCGGCGTCGCGGCGACCGCAGTAGGCGCAGGAGCGGCGGGAGTTGGCCGAGCGGGCGCTCCGGGGGCCGGCGGCGCGCCGGGGGCGGGCGGAGGGTCGTACACGTAGACCGTTCGATGCACCGTCTTGTACACGACGACGGTCTGGGGCGGGGGCGGTGCGGCGGCCGCCGTCGGCGCGGCGGCCGGAGCGGCGGCCGGAGCGCTCGGCGGGCTCGCGGAAACAGGCTCGGCGGGAGTCGGGCCGACTGCGGCGACCTTCGTCGGGGACGACCACTTCGGTGGGTTCGCGGCAAGCACAGCGACGATGGACAGGCACATCGCGGTGCTGAGGCCGACGCTGAGTATGCGAGTCGCGCCAGCTTTGTGCGTCCGCTTCCGTTGGGTCGACCGCGACGGCGACAGCCGCGGCGGTGGGGTGTCGACAGCCGAGGCCGTCGGAGTCGGCGACTTCGCGTCGGTAGCGCCGGTGCGGGCCTGTCCCGAGCGACGCTCAGCAAGGCGCGCGAGCCGTTCGGCCTGGCTCGTGGCTGTCGATTCGTTCGCGTCCGTCATCAGTCGCCGGTGCCACCGTTGTGTTCGCCCCCGCTGTGGCTTCCGTCGGGTGCGCTCGTCGTCGCGCCCGTCGCCTGAGCGGTCGTCGAGGCTCCCTCGTGCTCGTCGTCGCCGTGTTCGTGCAACGTCGTGGACTGCGCCGTCACCGGTCCCACCGACGACGATGTCGTCGCCATCGTGGTCGGGGCCGCAGATGTGGCCGGGCGCTCCGAAGTCGTCTCTTCGTCGGCCTCTCCGACATGATCCGCCTCGTCATCGGGAGGGACCGCCGAGGTGACCGAGGCAGGTTGCGGCGCAGGCGCCGCCGATGTCGGCGCGGTGGGGGCGGGGACGTGCACGACGTCGTCGACGGTGCGCGTCCTCACCTCCACCACGGGGGGAAGCGTCGTGGGGAGCGCGTCCGTCGACGAAACCATCGACGACCCTTCGATCGTGGTCGTCGGCTCCGAAGGATCCGCGGCGGCGCCGGCACCGAAACCGAGGCTCCCGGCGCCGATGACGGCGGCTACCGCCACTGTCGAGCTCGCCGCGACCAGAGTCACGGCGACGGCGGTCGCAAACGCATGTCGTCGCTCCATGGTTGCCTCCTGTCCGTCGGACTGCGCTCACACGACGCGCCCCCGCGAAAGGTTTGGGTCCGTGGAGAAGGCTTCGGCCGCGGAGAGCGGTCGCTTGAACGGACGCTCGCGGTGCGAACGTGATCTGACGAGGGCTTTCGTGGTCCGCCGCATCACGACGTGCCGTGGTGGATTGACTACGGAGCGTAGGGCGAAAGGAAAGGAATCGTCTTCCCTGGTGCTGACCGCTGAGGGCTCGAGCGTGGACAGCGCGACCGAGGACAAGCGGGCCTTCAGATGGCGAAGACCGGCCTGTACGACCTGGTCGTGCTCGACCTGCTGATGCCGCGCCTCGACGGCACCTCGGTCCTTGCTGACCTGATGGACGCACGATCAGCCGGTGCTCGTCGTCGCTGCGCTTGCCGACGTCAGCGATCGTGTCCGCTGTCTACCACGGGCGGGCCAGCGAAGGGTGAAGATGACAGGACTCTCATCGACCTGTCATAGGGGCCTCACGCTGGGCTTTTCCGGCTGCTTGCTCCGCGAGCTCAGCGCAGGCGACAGGACGCTCGCCGCGGTGCAGAATCGCGGTGGTGATGAGCGGGCGGGAGGGCGGGGGTTCCGTGCACGACGCACGGCCGTTTGGCGCGCCGACCTGCGCTCTTGGGTTCGATGAGACGTTCGAGGCTTACTACCCGTTGATGGTTCGGGCGCTCACCGCGGCATGCGGGGACGCCGAAGTGGCTGCGGACGCCACCCAAGAGGCATTCCTCCATGCGCACCTGCGCTGGCGCGTGATCTCGCGGTACGAGGACCCGGTCGGGTGGGTCCGTCGGGTCGCGATCAATCGCATCCGCGATCATTTCCGTCGTGAGACCAGAGGGGCCAAGGTGCTTGTGGTCTTGGCCGCTGAGCCCCAGTGGATCGACGGCCCGTCGCCGCCTGACGACGCGGCAGCGCTCCTCGCGAAGCTGCCCCCCCAGCAGCGCATCGCGATGTCGCTGTACTACATCGAAGGGTTGTCGGTCGCGGAGGTTGCGAGCGCGATGTCGCTGTCGACGGGCGCGGTCAAGTTCCACCTGAACCAAGGGCGAGAGCGGCTTCGTCCGACGTTGGTGGGGGCGCGTGATGGTTGAGGACAACTACATCGTCGATCTCTTCGAGAGAGCGGCGGGCGAAGCCCCTTCGGGGCGAGCGGCACTCGAACAGCTTCGCCCCCGCATTCGGCGCGCCCACCGCCGGCGTGCGGTCATGCGTGGCAGCGCTGCCCTCGTGGTGATGGTGGTGCTCGGCGGGCTCGTGTCCAACACGACGAGCCATCCCTCTCGTGACGTTCGGGTCGGGAGCACAGGGACGACCGCGGCATTCGACTCGACGACGACCACCGACGCCGCGCCGACATCGGTCGCGGTCGCAGAAGCGGTCGTCCCGGGCGGCGAACGCCCCGCCTCGCCGACGACGACGATCGCCCGGTCGGGGCAGGGTGGCGGAGGCACCGGCGGAGGCGCGGCTGCCCCGCAGTCGCCGGTCGCGGCGCCGCAACCGCAGACGGTCAGCAAGGTCGTCGTCGCGTCGAAGGGCGCGGGTCCGGGCCACAGCTCGACGCCGGGCGCGATGTCGTCGCCGACGTCGGTCACGCAGAGCTCGACGTCCGGTGGCGACGCGCCCCAGGTCACCTCCTTCGACGCCCAGGGCGGCAAGGTCGAGGTGAAGTACACAGACTCATCGATGAGCCTCGGCGTGGTGTCGCCATCGCCGGGCTGGTCGATCGCGAACACTCAGTCCGACGGAGAGAGCATCCAGGTGAGGTTCGCGCAGGAGTCCGGCGGCGATCCCGTCGACGTCGACGTGCACCTCGATGGTGGCAAGCCGGTCGCCGACACCGCCGACACCGCCGACCCTGCGAGCGCAGACGTGTCAACTCCGGCGGGGGGTTAGCGAAACCAGCCCCAGACGCGTCGATGCCCCGGCCTTCCCGCCAGGCCGGGGTTCATCGACGCCCGAGTGGTTCCCGCCAACGCCGCAACACTCGCTCGCGACGTAATGGACACGTCCGACCGACCCGTGAGGTTTGGTCGGGCTTCTGTGGGCCGCTCCTGAAGGTCGCGCCTTACCACCCGGAGATGGCGTACATGGGTGCCTCGTTCAGCGGGGGCAGCGTCTCGTCGCCCATCGAGACAGCGCCTGCGACTCCGGCGGTGTGGCTCGTCGCGAAGCTCCTCGAGCGTCCTGATGAGGTCGTGAGACGAGACGAGATCGCCCAATGCGTCTGGCCAGGTAAGACTGTGAACGCGGGAGCGCTTCGTGCGGCGATCATCCGTCTCCGTCGACGGGTCGCCTCGCTGGGGGTGCGCATCGTGACCGTGCGCGGCCACGGTTTCATCCTGACCATCGATCAGAGAGGATCGGAATGAAGCTCATCACGGCGATCGTGAAGCCGTTCAAGCTCGACGACGTCAAGGAAGCGCTGCACGAGGTCGGATTGGCCGGCATGACGGTGTCGGAAGTTCGAGGCTTCGGCCGCCAACGCGGGCACACCGAGGTCTACAGAGGTGCGGAGTACACAGTCGACTTCGTGCCGAAGGTGCGCATCGAGATCCTCGCCGAGGACGCCGACGCGAAGCGGATGGTCGACACCATCGTCGAGGCCGCCAAGACGGGGCAGATCGGCGACGGCAAGGTGTGGGTCACCGACTGCGACTTCGTCGTCCGCGTCCGCACTGGGGAGATGGGAAGCGACGCAATCTGAAACGTTCGGCGAGCGGCGCGCCGCGCTGCTCGCCGACGAGTCCCTGCAAGGTAGCGAGTTCACCCGAGCGTTCTCCTCGCTCGTCGACGATTACCTCGTTGGCCTCTTCGCCGACGCCCCCGACTGCGCACTCGTCGCGGTCGGGGGCTACGGCCGAGGTGAGCTCGCCCCTGGCAGCGACGTCGACGTGATCCTCGTGCATCGAGGCCGGCGGAGCGTCGCGAACATCGCCGAAGTCGCGAACCAGATCTGGTATCCGATCTGGGACGCCGGCATCCCACTCGATCACGGCGTGAAGACCGTGACCGAGGCGCTGGGGGTCGCAGCGCGCGACCTCAAGGCCGCGACGGGACTGCTCAGCGCTCGTTGCGTCGCGGGAGATGCCGAGCTGGCCGACGACCTCGCCCGGCGCGCTCGCTCGACCAATGGAGGTCGGGCGCCAAGAAGTGGCTGCGAGTGCTCGGCGAGAACATCGAGCAGCGCCATGAGCGCATGGGCGACATCGCGTTCTTGCTCGAACCCGACTTGAAGGAGGGACGAGGCGGGCTCCGCGACGTGCACGCGTTGCACGCCGCTGCGATCGCGAGCCCCGTCGTCACTGACGAGCACCTCGCACGGCTCGACGTCGCCGAGACGCTGATCCGCGCGCGCGTCGCGATGCAGCGGCTCAACGGACGCAGCGAGCAGCTCGTGCTGCAGTCCCACGACGGCGTCGCGCGTGCGCTTGGTGTCGCGAGCGCCGATGCGCTGATGCAGGGCATCTCGGCCGCGGCGCGCACGATCGCGTGGACGAGCGACGACGCGTGGCGACGGATGGACGTCTGGCTCGACAAGCGCAGCAGCCGGAGTGTCATGCCCGATCGCATCGAGAGCGTCGGGGTCGTCATGCGTGGCGGGGAGACATCGGTCGACAGCAGCGCCGACTTCCGCGACGGCTCGCTCATCTTGCGGGTCGCGGCAGCGGCGGCCTCGACCGACACACCGATCGCGACGGCGACCCTCGAACGCTTGCGGGCGGAGGCGGTCTCGCCCGGCGACCACTGGAGTCCCGAGGCCCGCAGCGCGCTCTTCGACCTGATGGCGGCGGGTCCCCCGGCCATCGCGGCGTTCGAGGCACTCGATCAGTACGACTTGCTCACTCGTGTGCTGCCCGAGTGGGAGCCCGTTCGCAGCAAGCCGCAGCACAACCCCTACCACCGGTACACGGTCGATCGGCATCTGATCGAAGCGGCAGTCGAGGCCGCAGCTTTGCGCCATCGCGTCGCCCGGCCCGACCTGCTGCTGCTCGGTGCGTGGCTCCACGACCTGGGCAAGGGATATCCCGGCGATCACTCCGTGGTCGGCGCGGAGCTGATGGAGACGATCGCGACACGCATGGGGTTCCCGGCCCACGAACGCGCGGTCCTCGTGACCCTTGCACGCGAGCATCTGCTGTTGCCCGACGTGGCGACACGCCGCGACGTGCGTGATCCCGCGACGGTGACCCGCGTCGCGGAGGCGGTCGGCGACCTCCAGACGCTCGAGCTGTTGCACGCGCTGTCCGAGGCCGATGGCAAGGCGACGGGACCGACCGCGTGGAGCCCGTGGAAGGCCGCGCTCGTGGACGAGCTCGTCGCGGCAGTTGAAGCGCGCCTCGCGGGCTGCCCGGAAGAGCGCGCGTTCGGCCTCGACCCCGCGCTCGAGCGCATGGTCGACGAGGCGGGTGGAGGGCTGCTCGTCCACGTCGAGGGCTCGACGCTGGTCGTCGTGAGCCCGGACCGACCCGGACTGTTCTGCGAGCTGACCGGGGTCTTGTGCCTTCACGGGCTGGAGGTCGTCGCTGCGGACTTGTGGTCTGCGCCGGGGGTAGGCGTCGGCATGGCCGTCGACACGTTCGTGTTCCATCGGAGCGGGGGAGGCGAGCCCGATTGGTCGCGGTTCCGCGCGGACCTCGAGCGGGCGATCGAAGGCGGCCTCGCCCTCGAAGCCCGCATCGCGGCCCGCACGCGGGACTACCTCACGCGGTTCAGGGCAATCGGTCGGCCGATCCCTCCCACCGTCGTCGTCGACAACGAGGCGTCGGCGGAGGCGTCGGTCGTCGAAGTCCGAGGACCGGACGCGATGGGAGCGCTCTACCGGATCGCGCGGGCCTTCAACGACATGCGGCTCGACATCCGGCACGCCAAAGTGCTCACGCTCGGCCACGAGATGGTCGACAGCTTCTACGTCGTCGACATGCACGGCAAGAAGCTCACCGACCCCGAGCGCATCAGCGAGCTCGAGCGTGCAGTGCTCTTCGAGCTGAGCAGGCTCAGATGACGCAGATCAGTGATCGCTACCGCCGCCTCGCCGCAGGGGTCGCCGACAAGATCTCGCAGGTTCCCCCCGACAAGTGGAGGCGGCCGAGGCCGACGAGCAATGAAGGTGCTCGCCTTCCTCGGCCGACAGGCTGAAGTCACGCAGCGATCTCGAGGCGGGCGCCCAGCGCCGTGAAGTCCGGCGGGGCGAGCACCGAGCCGGCGAGGCCCCACACACCTTCGAACACCGGGGCCGGAGCGTTCGCCCGGATGCCGCCGAGCAGATCGGCGCGATCGTCGATGTTCAGCGCCGGCAGCATGAGCGCGAGCGCCTGTGCCATCTGGTCGGGCGGGATGCTCCCGACGATCGCGCCGTGGATCTCGACGACGGCCTCGACGCCGATCGCCTGCTCGAGTGCGGGCATCACGAGGCGCTCCTCGAGGTCCTGGTGGGCCAGGTACTCGCTCGTGAACGAGGCGAGCTCGATGTAGAGGCGGTGCACCGAGAAGCGCTGCGCGCTCTGCATCGCGTTGATCGCGTCGTAGGCCATCTCCTGCAGGCGGACCATCCGACCCTCGAGCCGGTCGTGGTCTCCCTCGATCTCCGCCGCGAGGTCGGGCAGGAAGCTCTCGATGGCGGGCTGCGCGTAGGTGTCCTCGTGGTGGGCGTGACCAACCAAGATCTCGACCGTGCGATCGAGCTGCTCGGCGAGGTCGACACGGCCACTGCGGATCGAGGGATCGACGCTGCCGGCACGCTCGGTCAGGGCGAAGAGCTCACGCCGGATGCCCTTGTGGATGTCGAGGTAGAGGTTGTGACTCACTTGCTGCAGCTCGGTCATCGGAGCTCCTTTCGGGACGTCGTTGTCGTTGAGGCCATGGTGCGGGAACCCCGGCAACGTCGCTCCGAAAAGGCTCGTAACCGAATGCTAAGAACATGCTTCGTGCTCGACGAGGAGATGGTTCGCTTCCTGCAGGGCGGGTGCGCGCTCATCGTCTGCACGTTCGACGACGAGGGCGCTCCCTACGCGTCGAGGGCGTGGGGTCTCACCGTGCTGTGCGCCGAGGGGGGCGAGGGGGCGGTGCGGGTGCGGCTGCTGGTCACTCCTGACGTGCTCACCGAGGGCCGAATCGCCATCACCGCGACCGATGTGCCGACGCTGCGGTCGCTGCAGCTCAAGGGCCGCATCGCCGACGTCGAGCCGATGACCGACGATGACCTCGCGAAGTCGGAGCAGTACACCAACGACTTCTACGACGACATCGTGAGCACCGATCACATCCCGCGCGACCTGCTCGAGCGGGTCCGGCCGAGAGAGTTCGTCACGTGCACCGTGGTGGTCGAGGAGCTCTACGACCAGACGCCCGGACCGCGGGCGGGCACGTCGGTGCGATGACGCAGGACGAGGACATCATGCTCTCGTCGTTGCGCGAGTGCTTCGAGGGAGCGATCCCGGCGATCATCGCGACGGCGTCGGCCGCGGGCATCCCGAACGTCACCTACTTGTCGCGCGTCCGGTATGTCGACGAGGAGCACATCGCGCTCTCCAACCAGTTCTTCTCGAAGACGGCGCGCAACCTGGCCGAGAACCCCGTGGCTTCGGTCGTGCTGGTGGACCCCACGTCGTACGACGAGTACCGGCTCAAGGTGGTGTTCGAGCGCACCGTGCGTCGCGGAGCGATCTTCGACAGGCTGCGCGAAGACGTCGACGAGGCGGCTGCCTTCCACAACATGCAGGGCGTCTTCAAGCTCAAGGCGGCGGACGTGTTCCGGGTCGATCGACGTTCGGCTGCTCAACGAGCCCTACGGCGTCGCATCCTCTGCGGGGATCGCAGGCAAAGCCCGAGGCGCTGGGTGAGCTCGTCGCGCGGCTGAGCCGGTGTCCCGACCTCGACACCCTCGTCGGCGCGACTGTCGATGGGCTGCATGACCTGCTCGGCTATTCGTATTCGCTCCTCCTGCTCCTCGACGAGTCGGGCGAGCGCCTCTTCACGATCGCGAGCCACGGGTACACCGCGGAGGGCGTCGGATCAGAGGTGCGAGTGGGGGAGGGCACGATCGGGATGGCCGCCGCGCGCGCAGCCGCGATGCGAGTCGGCAACTTGCGCCAGATGCGCAAGTACTCGACGAGTGTGCGCAAGTCGTTCGCAGAGGAAGGGATCGGGCCAGGGCGCGACGTGCCGCTGCCGGGGCTCGACGGCGTCGAGAGCCGTCTCGCCGTGCCGGCGATCGCGCTGGGCGAGCTCGTGGGCGTGCTCGTCGTCGAGAGCGACCGAGCAGTGGCTTTCAACCACGACGACGAGTCGCTCTTGAGCGTCGTGGCGTCGTTTCTCGCGAGCGCGATCGAGATCGACCGGGCTCGGGAGCGCGAGTCGCCTCCGAGCCGCGGCGGGTCGCGGGCGGGGCCGTCGCGACTCACGCCGGCGCTGCCACACGGGTTCGCTACTTCGCGGTCGACGGCAGCATCTTCCTCGACGGCGACTACCTCATCCGCGGCGTCGCGGGCCGCATCCTCTGGTCGTTGCTCGAGCAGTATGTGGCGAACGGCCGCGTCGACTTCACGAACAAGGAGATCCGGCTCGACCAGCGTCTCGAGCTTCCCGGCTTCCGCGACAACCTCGACACGCGCCTCATCCTCCTGAAGCGCAGGCTCGACGAGCGCGGCGCGCCGATCCGCCTCGACAAGACCGGCCGCGGCCGCTTCCGGTTGCTCGTCGAAGGCGACGTCCGCCTCGAGCAAGCCGGCCCGCTCCGACGCCCACCCGGCGCGCTCTCAGTCGCATCAGCCGACAGATCTGACGGTCTTCGCGACTGAGTTCGGATCCGCGACACGCCTCACGCCTAGTGCAGGTGCTGGCCGAACCAATCGAGCGTGCGGTTCCAGGCGTCGCGCGCGGACGCGGCGTGATAGCTGTTGCGCTGGTCGCAGTGGAAGCCATGGCCGGCGTCGGGGTAGCGCACGATCTCGGTCGGCACCACGGCGGTCGCTGCCGCGGCGCGCAGCTGTTCGACGTCGTCGATCGGGATGCCCTGGTCGAGGTCACCGAACAGGCCCAGCCAAGGCGCGCGCAGCTGTGGCGCGAGCTCGACGAGCGCGGGGAAGCCGAAGCGTCCGGCGGTGACGCCGCCGCCGTAGAAGGTGACGCCCGCGCCCACGTCGCGCATGGCCGCGACCGCAAGGGTCACCGTGCCACCCATGCAGAACCCCACCACCCCGGTGTTCGAGTCGGCGATCCCGGCCTCGCTGAGATAGGCAAGCGCTTCGTCGACGTCGGCGAGGATGTTGTCCGCGGTGAGCGCGCCCATGTGCTCCATCACCTCGGCGCGCACAGCCTCGTCGTACGAGAGCTTCGGGTCGCCTGTTCGGTGGAAGAGGTGCGGCGCGACGGCGAGGTAGGCCCTCATCGGCGAACCGGCGGCACACATCTTCGATGTGGTCGTTCACCCCGAACGCTTCTTGGATCACGACGACGCCGGCCTTCGGCGCGCCGCTCGGCTCGTGGACGGAAAGGGGCGTGGGATCAGCCATGAGCCGCACGCTATGACGCAGGCGGTGGGACGGCCGGGTCGCCGCGTGGTACGCACTTGCTGTTGTCTGACGCACCCCCGAACGACCGTGCCCGCCTGATGCGGCTGATCGACGGCTTCGTCACCACGCAGCTCGTCTACGTGGTGGAGAAGCTGGGCATCCCGGAGCTGCTCGAAGCAGGCCCGAAGACGTCGTCTGAGCTCGCGGCAGCGGTCGGGGCGAACCCGGCCCGGCTTCATCGAGTCCTTCGAGATCTCGTCGTGCAGGAGGTCTTCGACGAGCTCGACGACGGACGGTTCGCGCTCACCTCAGTGGGGCGTCACCTCAAAGAGCTTCGAGCGCTCACCATTGTGAGGGCAGAGGTGTACTACGCGGCCGCGGGTCGGTTGCTCGACGGAGTGATGGGGGAGGAGGTCCCGTTCGACGCGGCGCACGGGGAGCGCTTCTTCGACTACCTCGGCCACAGTGCCGACACCGAGGCGACGTTCCAGGCGGCGATGGCCGATCGCAGCGCGCAAGAGGCGGCGGACGTCGTCGCGGCGTACGACTTCGCGTCGTTCGAGCGCCTCGTCGATGTCGGTGGCGGCCGCGGCGTGCTGCTCGCGGCGATCCTCGACTCGGCGCCGGGCCTTCGCGGTGTGCTGTTCGATCGTGAGGCCGCGATCCCCGCCGCGCAGGAGTTCCTCGGTGACCGCGGACTGACGGATCGCGCCGAGTGCATCGGAGGCGACTTCTTCACTCACGTGCCGACCGGCGCGGACGCGTACGTGTTGTCGCGCATCCTCCACGATTGGGACGACGAGGACGCCGAGCGCATCCTTCGCTCGTGTCATCACTCGATGCGTCCTGACAGCCGCTTGCTCGTGGTCGATGCCGTGCTCCCCGAGCGCGCCGCCCAGAGCCCGCTCGCGATCCGGATGGACGTGCTCATGCTCATCCTGTTCGGCGCGCGCGAGCGGCGCGAGGCGGAGTTTCGACAGCTGTTCGAACGATCAGGGTTCGTGTTCGAGGGCGTCGTGATGACGCAGTCACCGACGAACCTCGGCGTGGTGCAGGGATCGCCACGTAAGAAGTTGTAAGAAGCCACTGCTCCGGGGCCAACCTGGCGCCGGAGTCCGACATGCTTGGCTCCCGTGAGCGAAGTGGGGACGAACTGGAAGCGCGTCGTGCTTTGGACCGGCGTCGGGTTGGTCGGCCTTTTCGTCGCGATCCAGTTCGTGCCGTACGGATGGCAGCACTCGAATCCTCCGGTCACCGCGGACGCCCCATGGCCCTCTCCCGCGACCGAGAAGCTCGCTCGGGAGGCGTGCTACGACTGCCACAGCAACGAGACCAAGTGGCCGATCTACTCGCGTGTCGCACCCGTGTCGTGGTGGGTGCGCAACCACGTCGACGAAGGGCGGGCGAGCCTCAACTTCTCAGAGTGGCATGGGCGGAGCCGAGACGCCGCGGAGACGATCCAAGAGGGATCGATGCCACCGAGCTACTACACCCTGTTGCATCCCTCGGCGCGGCTGAACGCGGCCGGAGAAGCAGCAGCTCATCGACGCGCTGAAGTCGATGAATCAGTAGTGGATCGCGCGCGCTGCGCCTCCACCGCACGCGATCGCGTCGCCGGTGATCGCCGCGCTCTTAGGTGAAGCAAGGAACGCGACGACGTACGCGACTTCGTCTGCATCAACGATGCGTCCGATCGTGTTGCCGGTCGCGCGAGCCGCGAACTCTTCGGTCGTGCGTTCGGTGCGCGTGATCCCCGGGTGCACGACCGTCACGTTGATGCCGTGAGGGCCGAGCTCGTCTGCGAGGTTCTTCGTCATCGCGGACACGGCGACGTTGCGGATGGAGCCGATCGTCGATCCTGACTGACGGGCCGCGAGCCCACTGACGTTGATGATGCGGCCCCATCCGTGGTGGATCATGTGCGGCGCCGCCTCACGTGCGCAGCGGAGGTAGCCCATCACCTTCGTGTTGATCTCGCCCCAGAGCGCGTCGGTGGTGATGTCCGGGAGCTTGGGCGGGGGGATCACGCCGCCTGGCATCGCCGCGCAGTTCACCAGGATGTCGATGCCCTCGAGCTCTCGGGCCAGGCCGGCGACCATGCCACGCACCGAGTCGTCATCGCCGGTGTCGCAGGCCCACGGGAGGATGCGCCGTCCCGTCTCGGCGGCGAGCTCAGCGGCGGTGGAATCGACGCGCGCCTGGTCTCGCGCCGCGATCCCGAGGTCGACACCCTCGAGTGCGAGCTGTCGCGCGATCGCCTTGCCGATGCCGCGACTGCCGCCGGTGACGATCGCCTTCTTCCCTGCCAGGTCCAAGTCCATGAGGCGGACTGTAGGGGTAGCGTCCGCGACCGGGGACGAGAAGGGGGAGCGCCATGCAGCAGCTCAGCGGACTCGACGCCTCGTTCGTGTACAGCGAATCGGCCCACGCGCCGACGCACGTGACGAGCATCATGATCTACGACCAGTCGACCGCACCGAAGGGTGAGGTCACGTTCAAGGGGATCCTCGAGTACCTGCAGGAGCGTGTGCACCTCGCCCACGCGTTCCGTCGGAGGCTCGTGCGGGTGCCTCTCGACCTCGATCATCCGTACTGGATCGAGGATGGCGAGTTCGACCTCGAGTACCACGTGCGCCACATCGCGTTGCCGAAGCCGGGGGACTGGCGACAGTTCTGCATCCAGGCAGCGCGGCTGCATGCTCGCCCGCTCGATCTCGCGCGCCCGCTCTGGGAGATGTACATCATCGAAGGGCTCGACGGGATCGAGGGGTTCCCGAAGGGCTGCTTCGGGATGGTGTTGAAGGTGCATCACGCCGCGATCGACGGGATGGCCGGCGTCGAGATGATCACCGCGATCCACGAGCAGACGCCGGACCTCACACCACCTCCTCCGCCGTTGGAGCAGTGGGTGCCGGAGAGCGCGCCGTCGACAGCCGAGCTCCTGTCGCGTGCGAGCGTCAACAACCTGTCGCGGCCCGCGCACTTCGCTCGCGTGATGGGGCGCGCCGTACCCGGCATGACCCGCGCTGCCGCGCAGATGACCCGTCAGGGTGCGATCATCGAGGCCGACGGCGGCGCCGCGCACGCGCTTCAACGGACCCGTCACTCCGCATCGCGTCATCGACGCGTTCACGACGTCGATCACCTCGGCGAAGGGCATCAAGTCCGCGGTGTCGGGAGCGACGATCAACGACGTCGTGCTCGCCGTCTATGGCGGCGGGCTGCGCACCTACCTCACGGCGAAGGGCGAGCTTCCCGAGACTTCGTTGCTCGCGATGTGCCCGATCTCGCTGCGCAGTGCGGAGCAGGCCAAGGCCGGCGGCAACTCGGTGTCGGCGATGGTGGTGCCACTCGGGACGCAGATCGGCGACTCGCTCGAGCGCCTGAAGTTCGTCCAGTCGTCGAGCCACACGTCGAAGGAGTTCGCAGAGGCCTCTGACGCACGCTCGCTCAGCGAGATGAGCCAGTTCTTGCCCGGCGGCCTCATCGGCATCGGGATGCGCTTCTCGTCTCGCTTCGCTCGCATCGCGCCGGCAATGGTGAACACGACGTGCACGAACGTGCCGGGTGCTCGTGAGCCGATCTACTTCGCGGGAGCGAAGTGCGAGTCGTCGTTCGGCGCCGGCCCCGTCGTCGACGGCATGGGCCTGATCAACGTGATCACGAGCTACGTCGACGACCTCGTGCTCGCGTTCACCGCCTGCCGCGAGATGATGCCCGACCCCGCGTTCTACCGAGAGTGCATCGCCGAGTCATGGCACGCGCTGGAGGAGGCGGTGGGCTAGAGATCAGCGACGCGACTGGGCAGCGGGAACCCGGTTAATGGGTGCGTGAGGTGCCAGAGGATCCGCATCGGCCGTTCACCGTTCGCGGCTGATGTTCGCCGGGCCGAGGTACACGTAGGGCGGTGCCCCCATGTCGCCGTCCGCCTCACGAGATTCACGCATGAAGATGTGCACGGACGAACCCAAGCGAGCGTGGTGGATATAGCGCTGCCCAGTTGGAGACGCCTCGCTCGTGAGGCTCTGGGATTCCCATTGGAAGAGGGAGGGCGAGACCGCTCGTCCTGGTACATCGTCGTAGGCGAATAGTGACCCTCAGTCTTCTTGAGCGTCACGAAGAACAAGTCGGCGGGTCGCCTTCACCATCGCGCGATCCGGTCTCGACGGTCCCCGGGCTGACAACACAAACGCCGCAAGTGCTTCATCACGGCTGTATCGGGCGGGACGTGTAGGGGATCTGCCATGGACGCTCGAGGGCTCAACGAGGTGGCGGCGCCGCGAGTCGAGAATGCCGAGAAGTTCGACCAACTCCTCGACCCGTGGACGTTCACGCCGAGCCCGCGCCAAGGACGAATCAAGTTCTGTGGGCGCCGCGTTTGCCAGAGCGCAAAGTGGAGCACTGCCATGCCCTGTGCCCGCGCCACACGACGTTGACGCACCGCCGGTCCTCGGATCGAACGGGATGTCGTCGGTCGCACACGATCGACGTGCTGATACGTCTCCCAAGTGCGTTCGCGAGCGCAGTGTCGTCGCACCAGCCGGACGGGCTCGAACCGGCTAGCCGCCTGAGTCCGTAGTAGCTGCGCTGAGACGTAGAACATCGTGGTCACGGCGTCTCGTAGAAAGTCACGAGGGAACAGCCATGGCGAGTTCCGCGTCGAGGAAGCAATCGCAGCGTCCTCGCAGGTCGCGGTGCACCTTCGCGATCGTCACGTAGTCTGAAATCGATGGGCAGCCGGGAGGCAGCTTCGGGAACTCTTGCTCGACCTCTGAGTAGTGCTCGCGGGTGACTCCGTACTCGGAAACGTAGGTCGAGGCCGAACTCGGCACCATGGTGCCGTAAGTCGAGCACCGTGAGCCAGACTTGTCGTCGGCGAGCCGCAGTCCGCGTCGACCTCGCAGGAAGACGTTGCCGACTCGGTCGTCTCAGGAACACGACAGTGTCGATCACAGGGAGGTCGAGCATGTAAATAGACCGACGGTGGCGTGGACGTCGGCCCGCGCGCGCACCACAGTGCCGCGCCGCTACCCGGGGTGCTGAGGCGATCGACGCCGATGTAGTCGACCCCGAGGTGCTTCGCAGGAAGTGAGGGCACATAAGGCTCACCGGCGACCACGACATCGGGCGAGAGGTCATGGCGAGCGAGGAGCTGGCGAACGTACTCCTGAAGCACGGCATCTGACGAGGCATCGGGCGGGCCGTACGTCGGGGATGCCATCACGTGATCGCGAAGTTGGATACGAAAGCAGTCCCCGCTCGAGTGCCTCCCAGAGGCGGAGCTCCACGCCCACGGGCCCCGTCGAACCTGGTTTGGGCCATCGACGGGAAGTCAGGGTTTGCCCAGTCCCACGAGGACCGTCGGTCGGAGGTGCTTCACCCGGGCCGCGTAGGGCGGTTTTCAATGGAGGCGTGGAGGAAGTCGTCGACGATGACCACAAAGCGGTCCGGCGAAGAGGGCGCGAGCAAGATCGAGCTGCGCGAGGGACTGTACGGAGGCGAGACGTGCCTCCAAGGGCTTGGCCGTCGCCGGCCACATACCGCTCGCCGAACGAGCCATCGCGAGGATGTGTCGAAACGTCGAGTGGCTTTGCCAGAGGATCCCTCCGTGGATCGACAACGAGAAAGTGACGAACTGCAGCCGGCAGCTCGGAGCCTTCGATAGTCGAGCCCGGCAACGACCGTCTTCCCCGTGCTTGTCGCCATCACGACCAGGTTTCGCCATCGGCCGTGGAGCGTTCGTAGCGCTTCGAGCTCGTCGAGGATTTCACTCTGATAGCCCCACGGACGCAGATCCAGAGTTGTGACATCGAGTGGGAGATCAGACCTCGCCTGAGTGCTCGGCAGCGAGAGCTTCGTCCAGGCGCACTACGTCCTCTGATCCGCGTCGGGTCGTAGGGTTCGAAGCTGGGATCGAACCAGAACTGCTCGAACGTCGCGGCGAAAGTGTCGAGGAGGTGCCCTTGCTCAAGGACGTTCACGAACATCCAGACGGCAAGCTCCGAGGTCCACTTCAGAGTTGGACGACCCCAGTTCGCGGTCGAGAAGCGAAACGATGACGAACTGGAGCCAGGCCTTGCATGAAGTCCGTCATCCAGTCTCGTAAGACACCGTGAACTCTGCTCCGAGATGGAAGAGTCGGTCGATCGCCCTCAAGATCTGTCGATCCCATGTACGTAGTGGTGATCACCCGCAGCTTGCCGCCGCGGTACGAACTCGAGGCGCTCGTCAATCAGGCGAGCCCATGCCACTTCACGAAGGCGACAAGGTCGACGGCATCTTCGAATCGAGCTCGCGGCGGACTCGGAGCCATGCGAGAGCATCAAGACCGTGCAGAGAGCGCCCGAAGATCAGATAGCTCGGCGTTGATAGCCCCGCCAGAGCATGTACTGCTGTTCCGAGATGAAGAGCATGGAGTGAGGGAGAACGGGGCGAGGCATTCGACCAATGCCTCGACAGAGCGGGCGATTCGTTCGCTTGCGGAACAGACGCAGAAAGAGCGAAGCGACGACGAGCAGCGCTCGACCAATCGAGCACCCAGATACGCCGGCACCTCGATGCCGAACAGGTTCATGGACCACGGCTGATTCGTCTGGTGCGAGGCGGCTCAGCTGCTCCTCGAGGGACTGGGTAACGAGTTGCTCGTACGCCCCGGCTTGCAGCTCCCCCACGAGCGGACAGTACCGCTGAGCTGTGACGGTCGCCTTAGGCTCGCCGTCGGTCGCGTCACCCCTCGTCGTCACGCGGCTCGCGGCTCCGGTGGTGGCCGGCGCATCGGGGCCGCGGCGTAGTCGGCGCCGAACTCGAACTGCTGCGCGGGCTTGCCCCCCGCACTGCCTGGCGCGACCACGCTCCCCGTCGGCTTCACCAGCCCGGCTGACCGCGTCATGGTGCGGTGGAAGTTGGCCGCGTCGAGCTCGGTCTCCCATACCGCCTCGAACACGTTGCGCAAGCTCTTCAGCGTGAACGTCGGCCCGACGAACGCTTTCGCCAGGCTCGTCGTCTCGAGGTCGCGGCGAGCGCGCTCCACTGCGTCGCGCAAGATCTGCGCGTGGTCGAAGGCGAGCCCGACCTCGCCGCCGACCGCCTCGGCGACCGGCACCAACTTCGCATCCGCGGCGTCGCTCCCTCCCGCGAGGTTGCCGACGTCGCGCAACACCGCGAGGAACCCGATCGTCACCACGTTCATGCGCGGGTCGCGCCCCGGGTCGCCGTACGCGCCGAACTCGCTCAGGTAGTCGGCAGCCTCGACGCCGGTCTCCTCCCGCAGCTCCCGCGAGGCTGCGTCCTTGAGCGTCTCGTCGGGCCGCTTGAACCCGCCCGGCAATGCCCACATCCCCTTGTACGGGTCGTCACGGCGTCTCACTAAGACCACTTGGAGCTGCTCGTCGACGATCGTGAGGATCACGACGTCGACCGTCACCGCGAACTGCGGGTACTCGCTCGGGTCGTAGCCCTTCGGGGCCTTGTGGCCTCGACGTCTCGCCGTCACAGCTCGACCCTACAAAGAAAATGTCGATTTGACAAAAACCAGGCTATAGTCACTTCGACAAGATCCCCCGAGGAGGATGCGCATGAGCGAGGACGTGTTTGCCGAGCTGGACAGGGCCGTGGGCCCGGTCGCCATGATGAGCCTGCAGAGCCGTGGGCTCTTGCCCGCCGCGGGAGTCGCGGCCGACGAAGCGCTGCCCGAGCGCGATGTGCTCGTCGACCGCGTCGCCGGTGCACTGCTCGGCGCGGCGATCGGCAACGCGCTCGGCCGCCTGGGTGAGAAGAAGCAGCGTCAGCGCGGTGCGGCCGAGTTCGTGTCGACCGCGTGGCTCGAAGGCAAGCGCCTCGACGGCGCGAACGGCAAGGTCCGCGCCGGAGTCCAACAGCTCGTCATCTCGGCGGAGGCGCTGCTCACCAACGGCGTCGGCGCGGCTCCGGCCGTCAGCGACGAGCTTGTCCGCCGCGCCCGCAGGCTCCGTGTCCCCGGAAGGGCGATCGTGGCGACGGTCGAACAGCGGCGGGCGGGTCTGCCGTGGTTCGAGGCGGGAGCCGGGTCGTTCGGCGAAGGCGCGCTCGTGCCGCGCCATCGCCGCCGGCCTCGTGTTCGCGAACGATCCGGTGCGGCGTCCCGTGATCGCCGCGCTCGACGCGGCTGTCACACACGCGTCGACGCAAGCCGTCCATGCCGCGACAGTCGTCGCCGATGTGATCGCGTCGCTGATCCGTGGCGTCGACGGGGCGAGCTCGCCGCTCGATCTCGACGCGATGCTCGCGACGGTGTCACTCGACCAGCAGGCCGAGTCGACGATCGCTGCGGCCCTTGCGGTCATCAACGCCTTTCCTGGTGAGCCTGTGCGTGCCATCACGACCGCGGCCTCGGTGCCCGGCAACGCCGACACCTTCGCCGCGGTCACCGGCGCGCTCGCAGGCGCCGCGTCGGGGGCCAGCGCGCTGCCCGACCGATGGACGTCCGGCGTCGAGCTCGCCGCCGAGCTCCGTTCGCTCGCCGCGCGCATCGTCGCGCACCTCATCAACGAGCCGACGAGCGCGGGCGACTCTCGCATCTGGTTCCTTCTCGATCGGTCGGGCTCGATGCAGTCGATCGCCGAGGCAGTCGTCGGGGGATGCAACGCGTTCTTCTCCGAGCAGCGTGCGGTCGCGGGCACGGCCAAGGTGACCTTCGTGCAGTTCGACGATGGTGATCCGCACGAGGTGCTCCTCGACGACGTCGACCTCGCGTCCGTGGTGCCGCTCGGCGACCACGAGTTCATCCCTCGTGGCACCACTCCGCTTCTCGATGCCACTGCGATGCTGCTCGATCGAGCCGAGGCACGAGGGCGCGCGCCGACCGACAACCTCGTCGTCGTCTTCACCGACGGCCACGAGAATGCGAGTCGCCGTTGGGACCGAAGCCGGCTGTTCCGCCGCATCTCCGACCTCCAAGACCGGGGTTGGACGTTCGTCTTCCTCGGCGCCAACCAGGACAGCTACGCCGAGGGTGGCGCGCTCGGGTTCGCGACAGGGAGCACGTCGAACTTCGCGCCGACCGCGCCGAGTGTCGCTGCTGCCTACGCCGGGCTCAACCGAGCCACGCGTGAGTGGCGGGGAAAGTCGGCTCGGCTGCGGATGGTCGACAAGGAGCGCTTCTGGGGCGACCGCAAGGAGGCCGAGGAGCACCTCGAGGACAAGTGACCCGCCGGGAATGTCACACCCCCGCGGTACAAACAGGATGGAGGAGGAGGGCGACATGGCGAGGGCATTGCACTTGGTCGACATCGACAACCTGTTGGGCAATCCGGCGACTGACGACGAGGACGAGATCGGCTGGACCATCCGCACCTACCAGCGCGTCGCCTCCTTCAGGCCGGGTGATCACGTGGTCGTCGCGACGTCACCCTTCGGTCGTCACGCGCTCGCGATCGGCACCGCGTGGCCCGGGGTCGGGCACGTGTGGCGCAAGGGAGCTGACGGGGCCGACATGGCTCTCCTCGAAGAGGCGGAGTGGGCGGTCGAGGTCGGAGCCTTCACTCGAGTCGTGATCGGCTCCGGCGACCGCATCTTCCTCGTCGCCCTCGAGCTGTTCGAGGGCATCGGCGTGCCGGTCGAGGTGGTCACCCGTCGCCGCTCGGCTGCCCGCGCCCTCTGCACTCGAGCGAGGTCGGTCAGCTTCATCCCCGAGCGCGCCGTCGCGTGACCGAGGTCGACTTCGCGGCGCGAGTCCGCGGCTGCCTGCTCGGCGGCGCCGTCGGTGACGCGCTCGGCGCACCGATCGAGTTCATGACCTCGGGCACCATCGCAGCGTCGTTACGGCTTCCCCCTGATCGAGATGCTCCCGCCCGGACGTTTCACCGACGACACGCAGATGACGCTGTTCACGTGTGAAGGCCTCATCCGCGCGAACGTCCGCGGCCGATCAAAGGGGATCTGTCACCCGCCATCGGTGGTGCACTACGCGTATCTGCGGTGGTTGCACACGCAAGGCCGAGTGGTCGACAAGGAGCTGCTTGACGGCTGGCTTGTGAAAGAGAGACGGCTCCACCGTCAGCAGATGCCCGGCATCACGTGTCTTTCGGCCCTCGAGAGTGGCGACTTCGGCACGACCACTGAGCCGATCAACGACTCGAAGGGATGCGGAGGAGTGATGCGCGCGGCGCCTGCCGGCTTGGTGACGTGGGCGTCCGAAGACACGTACAAGCTCGGATGCGACATCGCCGCGCTGACGCACGGTCATCCGCTGGGTTGGCAGTCGGCGGGTGTTCTCGCTGTGATCATCCGATCGCTTGTCGACGGACAACCGCTGCGAAGAGCTGTTGTCGCCGCCATGCGCGAGGTCGACGACGAGATGCGCGGGATCATGGAGCACGCACTCGCGGTCGCTGACGCGGGGGTGCCTGACGCGACGACGATCGAACGAGAGCTCGGTGCCGGCTGGGTGGGGGAGGAGGCGCTTGCCATCGGGGTCGTGTGCGCACTCACCGCGCCCGACTTCGCCAGCGGCGTGATCGCCGCGGTCAACCACTCAGGCGACAGCGACTCGACGGGATCGATCTGCGGCAACGTCCTCGGCGCGCTGTACGGCGAGACCGCGATTCCGACCGAGTGGCTCGATTCGCTTCACGCCCGTGACCTCGTCGAGACCGTCGCCGATGACTTCGTGCGTGAGATGACCGACCCGCCGATCCAGGATCCCGACGGCTATGACGATCCGCCCAGGTGGTGGTGGGAGCGCTACCCGGGTTGGTGAGGCCTGGGAGCGCGGCGGAGGCCGAGAGGACCTCCGCCGCGGAGTGAGCGACTAGGCCCAGTTGCCGATCGCGGTTTGCATGGACTTCATCCATGCTTCGTCCATCGCGACGACAGGAATCACCGTCGTCGACTCGAAGAACGGCGCGTACGTGGCCGCGACCGTCATGTCTTCCGAGTCGCTGTCCACAATGGTGATGAACGTCTTGCCGTCACTCCCGGCATACGACCCGATGGTGCCTTCTTCGAGCCCGACCTTGCCGAACACTGCGAACGCGTGCTTGGCGGTATCCACACCGGGAAGCAGCTTGCTGATCACTACGTACTTCATGTTCTTCCCTCCACACCTGACGGGAGAGTCCCGTCACGCGGGACCGTACTCGTCGGAGTCATCCGCTGCGTAGGGCCGTAGCGTCGTCACATGGGCGGAATGCTCGCGGGCATCGGCAACACCCCAATCGTGCGCCTCACACGCATCGTCGAACCGGGCATGGCCGACGTCTGGGTGAAGCTCGAGGCAGCCAACCCGACTGGCTCGTACAAGGACCGCATGGCCCTTGCGATGATCGAGGGGGCCGAGCGAGCGGGTCGTCTGAAGCCAGGTCAGCCCGTCGTCGAGTACACGGGCGGCAGCACCGGCAGCTCGCTCGCCTTCGTCTGCGCGGTGAAGGGCTACCCGCTGCGCATCGTCACGTCCGATGCCTTCGCCGACGAGAAGCTACGCACGATGGAAGCGTTCGGCGCGCAGCTCGAGGTGCTGCCGAGCCCTGCAGGCATCACTCCCGAGCTGATCCCGCGCATGCGCGCACGAGCGGCTGAGCGTCGCATCAGAGCTCGATGGCTACCAGACCGATCAGTTCACGAACCGCGACATGGTCGACGGGTACCGACAGCTCGGCGCCGAGATCCTCGAGCAGCTCGGCGATCCCATCGACGCGTTCTGCGTGTACGTCGGCACCGCCGGTTGCTTCCTCGGCGTGAGCCAGACGTTGCGAGGCCGCGACGCCGAGATGCATCGAGTCGCCGTCGAGCCGGCGGAGTCCGCGGTGCTGTCGGGCGGTGCGCCGGGAACGCATCGCATCGAAGGGGGCGGCACGGGCTTCTTGCCCGACCTGCTGACCACCGCCGACTTCGACGAGGTGATCGCGGTCTCGACCGTCGACGCGTTCGCGATGGCCCGCCGCGCGACTCGCGAAGAGGGCCTGTTCTCGGGACCCTCGACCGGAGCGAACCTCACTGCCGCGCTCGCACTCGCTCGCCGCCTCGGCGAGGGCCGCCGCGTCGTGACGATCCAGGTCGACTCCGGTCTCAAGTACCTCGGGGGACCGGTCTACCGGGGCGACTGACTCACACCCTCCGACCGAGCACCGCGGCGAGTCGATCGGCAGCCGACGCGCCGGGAGGCGCAACCTGCTCGTCGTCGAACATGCCCGGCCCGCGGTGGCGCGTGGAGTACTCCCGAGCGAAGGGCATCAGGGTTTCCGCGAGCTCAGGGTCGAGGTCGGTGCTCTGCCCCGTTGCCTTCGCGACATCCCACGCGTGTGCGAAGTGATCGCCCATGAACATGGTCGCTACCGTCGCGCCCGTCTCCGGCCCCCACGGCATGGGGATCGTGCGGTCCACGAGACCAGGGTCGGCGCGGAACACGTCCACGGCCTCGGCCGACGCGGCTCGGTATGCGTCGACTGGATCGAGCCCGCGCAGGTGGTTCACGTAGTAGTTCACACCTTCGCCGCGTCCAGAGAGCTCGATCGACACGATCTTGGCGCCCCCGACCATGTGGTTCACGACGTCGCGAACCGTCCATCCTTCACACGGCGACGGGGAGTCCCACTGGTCTTCGCCGACGCGGCTCAACACTTCGGTCGCAAGCGCGAACGCCCGCTCCATCTCGTCGACGACGTTGTCCATCAGGCGATCCTCGTCGTGTGCCCTTCCCAGTACCGATCCCGCAGCAGCCGTTTGTAGAGCTTGCCGGTCGGGAGGCGCGGCAGCTCGTCCTCGAAGTCGATCGTCCGCGGGCACTTGAAGTGCGCGAGGTTCTCGCGGCAGAACGCGATGAGCTCACGCTCGATCTCGGGGCCTGGCTCGACGCCGTCGATGAGCTGCACGACCGCCTTCACCTCTTCGCCGAGGTCCTCGTTGGGAACGCCGAACACCGCGGCGTCCATGACCTTCGGATGCGTGATGAGGAGGTTCTCGGTCTCCTGCGGGTAGATGTTCACGCCACCCGAGATGATCATGTAGCTCTTGCGGTCGGTGAGGTAGAGGTAGCCGTCTTCGTCGACGTACCCGACGTCGCCGACGGTGCTGGTGTCGCCGGCCTCGTTGCGCGACTCACGTGTCTTGTCGGGCGCGTGGAAGTACTCGAATGCCGTCGCGCCCTTGAACCAAACGGTGCCTGGCGTGCCCGTCGGTTGCGGGTTGCCGTCCTCGTCGAGGATGAGCAGCTCGCCGAGGATGCACTTGCCGACCGTGCCCGGATGGGCGAGCCACTCGTGCGAGTCGCAGAACGTGAAGCCGTTGGCCTCGGTGGCGCCGTAGTACTCGATGATCACCGGGCCCCACCACTCGATCATCTCCTGCTTCACCGGCACCGGACACGGGGCCGCCGCGTGGATGATGACTTCGAGGGACGACGTGTCTGCCGCGGCGCGCACTTCGTCGGGCAGCTTGAGCAACCGCGAGAACATCGTGGGCACCATCTGCGAGTGCGTGATGCGGTGCTCCGCGACGAGATCGAGGAACTGCGCGGGATCGAACTTCTCCATGATCACCGCGGTGCCACCGAGCCTCAGCGTGCCCGAGATGCTCGCCTGCGGAGCCGAGTGGTAGAGCGGCGCCGGCGACAGGTAGGTCTGCCCGACGCGGAACCGGAACATCGCCTGCACGAATTGCATCACCGCCATCGCTGCATCGGGATGCACGTCGGGCAGCGCACGCAGGATCCCCTTCGGCTGTCCGGTCGTGCCGGACGAGTAGAGCATCGCCGCGCCGAGCTGTTCGTCGTCGATCGGATCGGTGGGGAACTTCGCGCGTGCAGCCGACAGGCTCTCGAAGGGCGCGTCGTCGCCGTCGATGTCGGCCATGAGCCACCGCTCGACGTTCGGGCACAGCGCGGGGAGCTGCATCGCGACCTCGCGCTTCGCGGCTGACGTGACCACGATGCGCGCCTCGCTGTCGTTGATGATGTACGCCGCCTCGTCGGGCGCGAGGTACGAGTTGATGCACGTGTAGTAGATGCCGGAGCGCTCCGCGCCGCCCTCGCACTCGAGCATGCGCGGGTTGTTCTCGAAGAACAACGCGACATGGTCGAGACGCTTCAAGCCCTGCGCGCGATACAGGTGGGCCATCTGATTGGCGGCTGCCTCGAACTGGCGGAAGGTCACGACCTCGCCGCTGTTCGCCATGATCAGCGCGGGCTCGTCGGCCCGCCTCTTTGCGTGCTCCCCCGGGTACATGCGGGGGACAGTACCGCCGGGCTCAGTCCCCCAGTCAGGTAGACTGAAAGAACTTGAAAAGGGTGTTGATTCTCGAACAAGTGTTCGATATCATGGCCCGATGATCCAGTCGGAGCGGGCGGAGGAGCTGAACGAGCGCCTTGGCATCCTCATCGCGCAGCACCACGCGATCGGGGCCGAGATCGTCGGCTGCCTCAGCGAGCTCGACGAGATCGAAGGCTGGCAGGGCGAGGGCTACCGGTCGCAGGCGCACTGGCTGTCGATCCGCGGCGGGTTCACGATGAACGAGGCGAGCCGATTTGCAACGGTCGCCGCTCGCGCCGGCAACGTGTCGAAGATCCTCGCCGACGCCCACCAAGGCCGGTTCTCTGTCGGTGTGGTCGCGATGGCGGCTCGAGTGGCGACGCCGAAGAACGAGCATCTGATCGCGCAGGTCCTGCGCGACGCGACGCCGAGCCAGGCCGCTCGCATCTTCGCGAAGTACCGCGATTGTCAGGGCGAGAACGGCGGAGCCAAGCCCGATCCCGAGGTCGACTTCTGGGCGCGGAAATGGACCGATGGCCTCGGGCGCGACCGCTTCGACATCGCGACCGACGGCGCGACCGGCGCGCTGTTCTGGGAGGCGTGGCAGGCGATGCGTGCCGCCGGCGAGAAAGACGTCGACCCGACCGACGCCGAGCAGCGCCGTCGCCTCAACGCGCAGCGAGATCGCGCGGTCGGATGGCCCAGGTCGTGCTCGACGCGGCCAACGCGTCGGGCATGACGTGCTCCTGGCGACGAGAAGTTCTGTGTCCAGGTGTCGGTCGACCTGGTGACGCTCGCCAAGATCCTGGGCTTCGACTTCGATCCCGTGCAGCCGGTCGGCTTGGGCAGCCACGCCTTCATCCCGGCGACAGGCGAGCGGCTGTCCGACGATGAGCTCGAGGCCATCCTGTGCGGCGCCAAGCTCCAGCTGCTCGTCCACCACGATGGCGTCTCCTCTGTGGCTCGGCCACGAGGTGCGCACGGCGAGCCGGCACCAGCGGCGGGCGCTGCGCTTCCGTGCCGGGTGTGCTGGGGTGTGAGTTCCCCGGCTGCACGCAGACGCGGTTCGTCGACGCCCATCACGTGCGGTGGCACAGCCGAGGCGGGCCGACCGATCTCGACAACCTGCGTGCTGCTCTGCAGCCACCACCACACGCTGATCCACGAGAAGACCTGCGCGATCACCACCGATGGTGATCAGCGCTTCACCTTCTGGCGCGGCGAACGTTGCCTCGGCACGACGACGCGAGGCGACTCGCCGGGTGATCGACCACCCGACATCGTCGAGCTTCCGGCGATCGAACAGCCTGCCGAGTCCGCCTCCCGAGTTCGGGCGCGACACGCCCCGCTGCACGGGCGGCGGCGAGCCGCTCTCGACTTACGGGTTGAGCGTCTTCATCGACCACCTGCTCGCGGCTTAGCTCGGGGTCGCCGTCGCTCGCCTTCAGGCCGAGCACGTGGTCGAAGAGCAGCGCGGTCTTGAGCGTGATCTCGCGCACGCCCTGCAGCGCGAGCACGTCGGGGTGCCCAGTGCGGTTGAGCTTCGGCGGAACCACCTCGCCGTCGGGGCCGACGAACTCGACCTCACCCAGACGTCGCGGCGCGAGGTAGGCGTCGGTGCGGCGCGGCGTGCCCGACCCGGGTCTCGCGACGATGTGCTCGGCGCCGTCGCGCATCGGTCGACCGAAGAGCTCGTTGGCTCGCTGCTGCGTGACGATGTCCTCGACGTCGAGGCGACCGACGATGCGGAGCCGGCCGCCCGAGATCGAGATCACGTAGAGGCGGTCACCCGCGGCGACGCCTCGTTGCCGGAACACGTTCGAGGCCGTGTGACCCACGAACGTGCCCTCGCCGTGCTCGACCATGTCCCGCTTCCAGTAGTGGGTCCAGATCGCCACGGGCGCGATCATGCCTCGTGGCGTCAGTGATCGGTGTGAAGCGTCGAGCGCGGCGCGCCTTCCACAAGGCGCTCGGTCACGAGCGCACGAACGAGCTCGGTGCGCGTCCCGACCAGCGTGGAGCGCCACAGTTCGCTCGCCCCGTCTCGCAAGCGTGCACCGCTGCGCAGATCGCCGACGCGAAGTTCGTCGAGTGGTGCCAGCGCATCGGCAGCCCGGTGTTGATGCACCGCAAGCTGTGGGAGTGGTGCTACATCCTCGAAGCGCTCGAGTCGTCCGGAGCGATCGTGGATGGCGCGGCGCGGGGTGGGGTTTGGTGTGGGCCGAGAACCGATCGCCTCCTACCTCGTGAGCAAGGGGTGCCGCGTGACGGTGACCGATCTGCCGTCCGGTGCCGCGGAAGCCGACCATTGGTCGGGTGCCGCGCAGTGGGCAGCCGATCTCGACGCCACGCGCGACGACAAGCTCTGCACCGCTGAGGACTACGCCGAGCGCGCCGAGTTCCGTCCTGTCGACATGCGGTCGATCCCCGCGGACTTCGAGGGGTACGACTTCAGCTGGTCGTCGTGCGCCTTCGAGCACCTCGGCACGCTCGGCGCGGGGCTCGACTTCATCCACGAGCAGATGCGGGTGCTGCGTCCCGGGGGAGTGGCGGTGCACACGACCGAGCTGAACGTGTGTTGCAACCTCGCGACCATCGACGAAGGCGAGACGGTGCTCTACCGGCGCCGCGACCTCGAGCGGCTGCAGCGCGACCTCGCGGCGGCGGGCCACTCGATGACGCTCAACTTCACCCTCGGCGACGAGCCCGCCGACCGGCATGTCGACACCGTTCCGTGGACGAACGTGCACCTGAACCGGCGGATGGACGGCTACGTCATCACCTCGTTCGGGATGACGATCCGGAAGGGCATGCAATGATCCTCGGGTGGCGCTGACGTTGGGGGGCCTGGGCGACCTGGGGTCGGGCGGCGCAGCGCGCGGCGTCCTGCCGTCGCAGCTGATCCGCGAGGCGATCGCGCTCGGCTACGTCCACGCCGACGGCGAGAAGGTGCCCGAAGACCGCGTGCAGCCGGCCAGCCTCGATCTCCGGCTCGGGCCGCGTGCCTACCGGCTGCGCTGCAGCTTCCTGCCCGGGGCCGAGACCGTCGAGCGCAAGATGCGTCCGCTCGTGATCGACGAGCTCGACCTGCGCGGGGGTGCGGTGCTCGAGCCGAACCGGCCCTACCTCATCCCGCTCGCCGAGCACCTCGCGCTGCCCGACGGGCTGCGAGCGAAGACGAACCCCAAGAGCTCGACTGGTCGCCTCGACGTGTTCACCCGTGTGGTCACCGACGGCAGCTATCGGTTCGACGAGATCGCCGACGGGTACCGCGGGCCCCTGTACCTCGAGGTCGTGCCGTTGTCGTTCGCGGTGCAGGTGGAAGAAGGCCTCTCGCTCAACCAGCTCCGGCTCATCATGGGGCGGTCGCCGCTGACCGACGCCGAGCTGCTCGCCGAGCACCGGGACAGCCCGCTGCTGTTCCGCAACGGGCAGCCCGTGCCCGTGTCCGACCTCGCGCTCGCCGACGGGCTCTTCTTGAGCCTCGATCTGCGGGGCGACAAGCGCGGCCACGTCGGCTTCCGTGCGAAGCTGAACACCCCGGGCCTCGACATGTCCGCGATCGGTTCGCATCGCGTCGACGACTACTGGGAGCGAGTGACGAGCGAGGAGCGAGCGCGGATCGTGCTCGATCCCGAGCGCTTCTACCTGTTGCTCTCGGAGGAGAGCGTGCGCGTGCCGCCGACGCTCGCTGCCGAGATGACCGCATTCGATCCGACGAGCGGTGAGCTGCGCACGCACTACGCGGGCTTCTTCGATCCGGGGTTCGGCTACTCGCGCGACGGCGAGCTGCTCGGCTCGCGGGCCGCGCTCGAGGTGCGCGCGCACGACGTGCCGTTCATGATCGAGCAGGGCCAAGGTGTGTGCAAGCTCACCTTCGAGCGCATGCTGGGCGAGCCCGACGAGCTCTACGGAGACGACGTGGGGTCGAACTACCAAGGCCAGATGCAGACATTGAGCAAGCACTTCCGCGTCGACCGCGCGGCGTCCGCGCGCACCGACGACGACCCGCAGCTCGACCTCTTCGGCGCGGAGGCCTAGGTCTCCGGTACGGTCCGCGCATGACGACGATGATCGGGCCGTTGCGGCGGGCGACCCAGATCGCCGCAGGCCAGACCGCAATCGCGTGTGGCGACATCGAGCTCACCTACGCCCAGACGTGGGAGCGGTGCCGTCGCCTCCTCGGAGCGCTTCGTGCGCTGGGGATGACGCCGGGCGATCGCATCGGCATCGTGGGCGCGAACTGCCATCGCTACGTCGAGCTGTACCAAGCGGTGCCCGGCGGCGCGATGGCCCTCGTGCCGCTCAACCAGCGCCACACCGATGCGGAGCTGAACTACGCGCTCGCGGATTCGCAGACGCGCGTGCTGTTCACGAACCGCGTGATCGACGGTCTGCCGTCGTGCGTCGAGCACGTCGTCGATCTCGAGGACGGTTACGAGAAGCTGCTGGCCGAGGCCGAGCCCGCCGACTTCCCCGGCGACCTGCTCGACACCACGATCGCGGGCCTCTTCTACACCGGCGGCACGACGGGCGCGGCCAAGGGTGTGATGCTCACGCATCGCAACCTGATCGCCAACGCGTTGCACTTTCAGGCCTTCTACCCGTTCCGACCCGATATGTGCTGGCTCATCGCCGCGCCGCTCTTCCACGCCGCGGGGTCGATCGCCGTGCTTCCGACCGTGTGGGCGGGAGGACGTCAGGTCGTGCTGCCCGCGTTCGATGCCGCGCACGCGCTCGACCTCATCGAGCGCCATGGCGTGACCGGCACATTGCTGGTTCCGACGATGCTCGCAGCCCTCAACGAGGAGCAGCTGGCTCGACCTCGCGACGCCGTGAGCCTCAAGGCGATCTTCCATGGCGGGTCGCCCGTCGCGACCGAGACGCTGCGTCGCGCCCACAACGCGTTCCCGACGACGGAGCTGCTCGAGATGTACGGAACGACCGAGACGGCCCCGATCGCGACGACGTTCCGCAACGAGGAGCGGTGCCTCGACTCACCGCGCGCCCGATCGTGTGGGCAGCCTGCAGTCGGCGTCGACATCCGCATCCTTGGCACCGACGGCGTCGTGGTGCCCGCCGGCGAGGTCGGCGAGGTCGTGATCCGCGGCGACAACGTCATGATCGGCTACTGGAACAAGTCCGAGCAGACCGCGGCTGCGCTCGTCGACGGCTGGTACCACTCGGGTGACCTCGGGTACCTCGATGACGAGGGCTACGTGTACCTCGTCGACCGGGCGAAGGACATGATCGTGAGCGGCGGAGAGAACGTCTACAGCGTCGAGGTCGAAGACGTGCTCTACCGCCATCCCGCGGTGCTCGAAGCCGCGGTCTTCGGCGTCCCCGACCCGCAGTGGGGCGAAGCCGTCTTCGCAGTCGTGATCCCGCGCACCGAGGTGACCGAGCGCGAGCTCATCGAGCACTGCCGGGCTGCAATCGCCGGATACAAGGTGCCGAAGCAGATCGAGCTCCGTGCCGATCCGCTGCCGAAGTCAGGCGCGGGCAAGGTGCTCAAGCGTGAGCTGCGTGAGCCGTACTGGTCCGGCTCCGAGTCGCGGGTCGGCGGTTCGTGACGCAGGGCGCCGCGCACAAGGCCGCGGCCATCTACGAAGAGCTGACCGACGGCCTGCGCCTCGACCTGCGGGTCACCGACCTCGTCTACCAAGCGGCGGAGCGCTATCCGGATGTGCTCCCGACGCGCGCAGAGATCGATCGCGAGCGCGAGCACATCCAGAGCGAGAAGCAGGGCCTCGAGATCCGCCAAGGCGAGTTCGTGGCCGAGGTGCTGGCCGATCCGCAGATCGGCTTTCACTTGATGCACGCGATGTCGCAGCCGCGGGCCGAAGCGCTGGCTCACATCGACGCGTTCCGCAAGACAGGCAGGGTCGACCTCGGCCCGATCCTCATCGAGCGCGACGGCGCGATCGGCAAGGTCACGATCCAGAACCACGCGTTCCTGAATTCGGAGGACGACGTCTCGACCGCGGCGTTCGAGACGGCAGTCGATCTGGTGCTGCTCGACGACGCGACCGACATCGGCGTCGTGCGCGGCGCTCCGGCGACGCACCCGAAGTACGAAGGCCGACGCATCTTCGGGTCGGGCATCAACCTGACGCACCTGTACTACGGCAAGATCTCGCTGGTCGAGTTCATGATCGAGCGCGAGCTCGGCGGCGTCAGCAAGATGTACCGCGGTCACAGCACGGGGCACTTCGAGGCGACCGACCTCGAGGAGCGTCGAGAGAAGCCGTGGATCGCGGCCGTCGACTCCTTCGCGATCGGCGGCGCGTGCCAGTGGTTGCTCGTGATGGATCGTGTCGTCGCCGAGACCGGCTCGTACTTCAACCTTCCTGCTCGGAAGGAGGGGATCATCCCCGGGTCGGCGAACCTGCGGCTGCCGCGGTTCGTCGGCGAGGGGCTCACGCGGCAGGCGATCTTCTTCGGGTACGTGTTCGAAGCCGACTCGCCGGAGGGGCGGATGATCGCCGCTGACGTGGTGCCGAGCGCCGAGATCGACGAGGCCGTCACGCGCGCCGCCGACGAGCTCACGAGCGCGGGAACGACGAGCCTCCTCGCGAACCGCAAGGCGATGCGGGTGGGACACGAGCCCCTCGACGTGTTCCGCCGGTACATGGCCAACTACGCGCGGGAGCAAGCGCACTGCCTCTACAGCCCCGCACTCATCGCGAACCTCGAGCGCAACTGGAACGCGAAAAGCCGGCGACTGTGAGCGACACCGTCCGATCGGCGACGCATGAGTTGATGCGCGCGCTCGGGATGACGACGATCTTCGGCAACCCGGGTTCGACCGAGCTTCGCTTCTTCAAAGACGCGCCTCCTGACTTCCGGTACGTGCTCGCGTTGCAGGAGTCGTCCGCCGTTGCGATGGCGGACGGCTACGCGCAGGCGACCCGCAACGCCGGGTTCGTGAACCTGCACTCGGCGGTGGGCGTCGGCCATGCGCTCGGCAGCATCTTCACCGCGATGCGCAACCAGACGCCGCTCGTCATCACGGCGGGCCAGCAGTCGCGCGAGCTGCTCACCGGTGAGCCGTTCCTGTTCTCCGAGCAAGCGACCGAGCTGCCCAAGCCGTATGTGAAGTGGAGCGTCGAGCCCGCCCGCGCGGCGGATGTCCCCGCGGCGATCGCCCGTGCGTACTACACGGCGATGCAGCCCCCGCAGGGACCGACGTTCGTGTCGATCCCCGAGGACGACTGGGACGCGGAGGCGAATCGGGTCACGCGTCGGGAGGTGCGCGGCGACTTCGTCGGTGAGCCCGAGGCGCTCGGCGCTGTCGCGGCGGCACTGAACGACAGCACGAACCCGGCGTTGGTGGTGGGCGCGGGAGTCGACCGTGACCGAGCGTGGGACGCCGTCGTCGCGCTCGCCGAGCGCACCGGCGCGACGGTGTGGGTGAGCCCACTGTCGGCGCGCTGCAGCTTTCCCGAGGACCACCCGGCGTTCGCGGGCTTCCTCACGCCGGCGCGAGCCCGTCTCTCCGAGCAGCTCGCGCCGCACGACGTCGTCGTCGTGCTCGGCGCACCCGTGTTCACGTATCACGTGCGGTCCGAGGGCGACGTGGTCACCGACGGCACTTCGGTCTTCCTTCTCACCGACGACCCCGACGCGGCGGCCTTCGCTCCCGTCGGCGCCGCGATCCTCACGACGATGCGGCGAGGCATCACCGATCTGCTCGGCCGGGTCACGCAGTCCGAGCGCACGCCGGCGGGCCGCGCGGCTCGACCCATGCCGCAGGCGAGCGATCCGATCTCGGGCGCGTTCGTGATGCAGGTCGTCAGCGAGGTGATGCCCAAGAACGCGGTGATCGTCGAGGAGGCCCCGTCACACCGCAACGCGATGCACGACCATCTCCCCATCCGCCACAGCGACGGCTTCTACTGCGGCGCGAGCGGGGGACTCGGGTGGGCGCTGCCCGCGTCGGTCGGCATCGCGCTCGGTGATCCCTCGCGCCGCATCGTGTGCCTGCTCGGCGACGGCTCGAGCCTCTACTCGATCCAGGCGCTCTGGACCGCGGCCGAGCACGCGCTTCCGATCACGTTCGTGATCCTCAACAACCGCGGCTACAGCGCGCTGAAGGCCTTTGGCCTCGCGATGGGCATCGAGACACTCCCCGGCGTGAACCTTCCCGGCATCGAGCTCGTGAACATCGCGATCGGCTTCGGCGTGTCGGCTGAGCGCATCGTGCACGCCAACCGGCTGGCTCCCGCGCTGCGAGAGTCGTTCGCAGCCGTCGCGCCCACCCTTCTCGACGTTTGGGTGGACACCACCGTCGAGCGGCTCTACTGATCAGCCGAGACGGCCCGACGCGGCGTGTGCCGCAGCCACCACTGCGTCGTGCTGCGTCTCGGCGCCCTTCGCCGACAGATCGATGCTCACGAGATACGGGCCCTGGATCCACGTGACCGTGGCGATTCCGTCGATCGTCGACTTGACGTTGGCGGCATCGCCGAGATCCGTCGACCACTTGTGCCGTGATTCTTGCGCGTCAGGCTCGAGTCGGAGGCTTTGCTTCGCCTGGTCGAGCGGGAAGTCCTTCGGCAGCGCGCGGACGTCGAGGACCAGATCGGGCGGGACGCTCGACGGGTCGGCGCCGCCCTCCCACCGGCACGTGCTCTCTCCCGGCTGAGACGAGTCGACCGCCTTCGAGGTCGGCTGTGGGAAGAGCTTCGCGACCTCGTCGTTCGTGAGCAGCGTGCAGGCATCGACAGGGCCAGCGGCCGCTGCCGCGGCGGCGGGTGCACTCTGCGCCGCCGCTGCGTCAGTGGGCGCCGCCGCAGCATCGCTGGCCGGTGGCGCCGCCGCGGGCGATCCGCCGCCATTTGAACCGCCGCAGCCGGTGATCATTGTCGTTGCTGAGATCACGGTCGCGACGAGGAAGAGTCGGGGGTTGTTCATGTGTCCTCCGTCGATTGGTCGAGCATCAGCTCGTCGAGCTTCGAGTGGGCCACCCGGAGCAGAGGGCCGACGGCTTCGGGCTCTACGCCCACCGCCCGGCCGATCACCGGCTCGGTGACGCCTTCGTCAGCAAGCCGCAACGCGGTCGCGTACGGGAAGGGCAGCAGCGACATCGCTTCCTCGCGGTCCACGATCGGACCGTGCGCCCTCACCGTTCGGGGCGCATCCGCAGTCCGCTACGTAGCCTTCCTCCCTGGTGGACCGGGACTGGCCGATCGCCGGCCGCGCCGCAGAGGTGTCGTTCGTCGTCGACGCCGTTCGGGCCGGTCGCGGTGTCGTCATCGCCGGTGCGACCGGCGTCGGCAAGACACGCCTCGCCCGCGAAGCAAGCGGCGAGCTCGAGGGCGAGCTGGCGATCGAGTCGATCTCGGCGACCCGCGCTTCCGCGAGCATCCCACTCGGTGTCTTCGCCCATCTCGATGAAGGTCGCACCTCCGCATTCCTCACTCCGCTCGGAGCCATCCGCCACGCCCTGATCGCACGCGCGAGCGGCCGTCCGCTGTTGCTCGTCGTCGACGATGCCCACGCGTTGGATCCCGCATCGGCCGCGCTCGTCCATCACCTCGCGGCGTCGCGGGACGCAGTCGTGCTCGCGACCGTCCGTTCGCGCGAGACGAGTCCCGACGCGGTGACCGCACTCTGGAAGGACGAGCTGTGCGATCGACTCGACCTGCAGCCGCTGTCGGAACGAGAGACCGGTGACCTGCTCCGTCAGGTGCTCGACGGTGAGGTCGACGCTCGGACTCGGCACGACCTGTGGGACGCGACACAGGGAAATCTGCTCTTCCTGCGCGAGCTGGTGGGCGAGGGGTTGGACTCCGGAGCGTTCGCGTTGCAGGACGGGCTGTGGCGTTGGGTCGGCGCGATCCACGCACCCGCAAGGGTCGCCGAGCTCGTCGCCGCACAGCTCGATACGGTGGACGACGCCCAGCGCGGACGCGCTCGAGCTGGTCGCACTGGGCGAGCCGTTGGAGTGGGACCTCCTTTGCTCTTTGACGTCCGGTGCTGACAGCGGGGTCGAAGGCGGGCTGCTCCTCGTCGAGCGTGAGGGTGGTCGACTTCGCGCTCGCGTCACTCACCCGCTCATCGCAGACGTCGTTCGCAGTCGCATCACCGCACCTCGGCGCCAGGCGCATCTGCGTCAGCTCGCGTCGCGGGTCGAGAGCTCGGGAGCCCGACGGCGCCACGACGTCCTGCGCATCGTGAGCTGGCGGCGCGCGGCCGGCGATGCCGTCGATGCCGATGCCCTCATCGAGGCCGCCCGCCGATGTGTGGCCGTCGACCCGGATGAGGCCGAAGCACTCGCCCGCCTGGCGATCGACGCCGGGGCGGGTCTTCCCGCCGTGATCGTCCTGGCGCAGCAGCTCATGTTCAGTCGGCGTGTCGACGATGCCGCGGCGCTGCTCGCCGATCCGCCCGTAGCCCCCGCTTCACTCGAGGACGAGGTGGCGCTCGTCGTGATGCGCGCGAACAACCTCACGTTCGGGCTCGGCCGCGGGCAAGAGGCCGCTGCTCTGCTGGACGATCTCGCGGCCCGGGTCGACGACCCTGCCGTGCGCGCAGAGCTCGCCTCGCAAACCGTGCCGATGTTGCTCTTCGCCGGCGAGGTCGAAGAGAGCAACGCTCGAGCCGGCGCTCTGATCGGAGACTCTCGCGTCGCGGAGGTCGACCGCCTTCGCGCGCGCATCACGCGCGTCGCGGGCCTCGCGGTGACGGCGCGGCCGGTGACCGCGCAACGCGAAGCTGCACTCGCGTTCGAGGCCATCGGTGACGGTGTCGAAGGACTGCCGATGGCGGCGGGCCAAGTCGCGGCAGGGCTGGTGCTCGCGTTGCAGTGGACCGGTGACCTCGACGCCGCGGATCGCCTCTCGCAGCTGGGCTACGAGGACGGCACCCGTCGTGGGGCGGACCTGTTGCGCGGCGTCTCTGCGGTCCACCTCGGGGTCGGCGCGTTGTGGCGGGGCCGGGTGAGGACCGCGGCGACGCTGCTCGGCGAGGCGGTCGTCGCCCTCCGTGGGAACGACGTCGGGATGCTCGGATGGGCGATCGACAACCTGAGGGCTGCCACTGCGCTCTCCGGCGTCCCCAATCCCCACATCAGTGAGCCGACTTGCCGTCACGGCCTGTACGAGACCGAACGACTTCGCCTCGAAGCCTGCGTTCGGGCTGCGAGCAGCGACACCCGCGGCGCCGTCGAGCTGGCCCTCCGCGCTGCTGACCTCGCGAGAGCCGGTGGTCTGCAGACCCAGCTCGCGTTCGCGCTCTTCGACGTCGCCCGGTACGGCGGCAGGGCGTCGTTGCTCGTCGATGTGGAGTCCCTTGCCGACACCGGCGAGGGACCGCTCTTCTCGGTGCTCGCCTCCGGAGCGTTGGCACTCGCGCGTGGTGACTCGGGCTCGCTGGTCGCAGCGTCTCTCGAGCTCGAGCGGATGGGGTTCGTCCTCTTCGCTGCAGAGATGGCTCGCGCCGCAGCCAGGTCGTTGGCACGCGACGGTCTCCGCGCTCGCGCCGTGGCGGCCGAGCGCCGCGCCCTGGCGCTGGAGGCGAAGTGCGAGGGCGCGCGGACCCCGCTTCTGCGCCAGGCCCCCGGTGTGGCGATCGACATGCTCACCTCACGCGAGCGCGATGTCGCGGCTCTTGCCGCGTACGGCGTCTCGAACGCGGAGATCGCCCAACGCTTGGGCCTCTCGATCCGCACGGTGGAGACGCACCTGCAGCGCGTCTACACGAAGCTGGGAATCCACGGACGCGCCGAGCTACCCGGCGCCGTCTAGCGACGCCGTGCGATCTCGATGAACGCCCGCGCTGCGGGGGAAAGCGTCGCGTCGCGATGGATCAGGCCGAGCTCGCGCCACAACGCAGGCCGTAGATGCGCGACGACCGCGCCTTGCAGACGCGCCACGTCGGCCATCGGGGCGGGCACGACCGCCGCACCCGCGCCGGCGAGCACGAGCGGGACGACCGCCTCGCGCTGGTCGGTCTCGACGGCGATCGTGGCATGGGCGCCTGCCGACTCGAACGCGAGGTCGAGCGTGTTGCGCGTCGAGGTGCCCGCGGGCAGCGTGACGAGGCGGTGGCGGGCCAAGGCATCGACGGCGATGCGTCGGGGAGCGTCAGTGCCGGGCGGGAGGATCGCGACGAGCTCCTGACGTCCGAGCGGAACGGCGCGCAGCCGAGCCGCGTCGACCGGTAGCTCGGTGATGCCGACCTCGCTCTCACCGGATCGCACCGAGTCGACCAGCGCCGCGACGCTGTCGGGGTGAGCGAGGCGGACGATGACGTCGGGATGGGCCCTGCGGAACGCGCCGACGAGTGGCGTGACCGGATCGACAGCCAGGGTCGGCAGCGTGACCAGATCGAGATGACCCGCAACGACGCCCGCGACCGCGTCGACCTCGGCGCGCAGGGTGTCGAGCGCCCGCATCACCTCACGAGCCGCGGGCACGAACGCCTCGCCGGCCGCGGTGAGCCTCGGGCGCCGTCCGACGCGCTGGAAGAGGTCGACACCGAGCTCTCGCTCGAGCGTGTGGATCGCATGCGAGAGCGAGGGCTGCGCGACGAAGCACGATGCCGCGGCGGCCGTGAACGTGCCTTCGTCGACGACCGCGAGCGCGTAGCGCAGCTGGTGCATCTCCATAGAGCAAGTCTATGGGTACGAGAGAAACATCGTCTTGGACGGCAGGGTCGAGAGATGATCCCATTGAGAGGTGCAGTGGGTGCTCATCGCGCTGATCGGCGCCGGCGTCGGGTACCTCGGCGGCCTGTTCGGCAAGGGCGGGTCGGCGATCGCCACTCCGCTGCTCGCGGCGATCGGTGTCCCTCCCCTGGTCGCCGTCGCTTCTCCACTGCCCGCCACCATCCCCGGCACCCTGGTCGCCTACAACCGGTACCGCCGGTTCGGGATCACCGACGGGCGGGTCGTGCGATGGAGCATCGCGTTCGGTGTTCCGGCGACGATCCTGGGCGCGTACCTGACCCGGTTCATCGACGGTCACGCGCTCGTGAAGATCACCGACGTGCTCATCGCCGCGATCGGGCTGAAGGTGCTCCTCAAGCCCGAGGACGACGAAGTGGTGCGAGACGAGGTGCCTCAGCGAGCACTGCGTCTCGCGCTCGTCGGCCTGACTGTCGGCTTCCTCGCCGGCTTGCTCGCGAACTCCGGCGGGTTCCTGCTCGTGCCGCTCTATCTCGCCGCGCTGAAGCTTCCGATCAAGACCGCGCTGTCGTGCTCGCTCGCGGTCGCCGCCGTTCTCGCGGTCCCGGGCACGCTGGTGCACGCGGCACTCGGGCACATCGACTGGACCGTGACGCTCGTGTTCGGAGTCGCGTCGGTGCCGCTGTCGAGCCTCGGCGCGAAGACCGCGCTGCGCATGCACGCCGCGACACTCGAGCGGCTGTATGGCGGCGGGTTGCTCGTGCTCGGTGCCGCGCTGTTCTTCGTCTGATCAGAGCTCGTACTCGAGCGTGTCGTCCTTACCCCCGAGCCCGTCGAGCCAACCGTTCACGGCTGCGAAGAACGCCTCGGGCTCGTCGAGCCACGGCATGTGACCGCTCTCCTCGAACACGACTCGGTCGGAATGGGGGATGCGATCGGCGATCCGATCGGCCTGCGGCGCGGAGGTGAACAGGTCGTGACGACCGGCGGCGACGAGCGTCGGCACCGCGATGGTCGGCAGGCGATCGACCGAGCTCCACGACGCCGAGCGCGACGAACCCTTGCACCAGCGCATCGCGCGAGTAGACGATCTGGTCGAACAGCCGAACTGTCTCGTCGACGTCTGCCCGGTGCAGGTACCACGGGACGAGCGCGGGCATGCCGCTCGCGAGCTCGTCGTCCGTCTCGGGCAGCTGCGACATCGCCTCGATCATCTCGGGCGGAGGCGGCTCCCCTCGGTAGTCGTCATCGGATTCGCCTGTACCGAGCTGGCCTGGCGTGGTGTCGATGAGCATCAGCGCGCGGACGAGATCGGGATGGCGCAGGGTCAGCTCCTGGGCGACGAAGCCTCCGTACGAGTGGCCGAAGACGACGATCTGGTCGATGCCGAGCGCGCGCGCCACCGCGGCCGCGTCATCGGCGAGCTGCTCGATCGTGATCGTCTCGATCGCAGGGCGTCCGGACCGTCCGTTGCCCCGGTGGTCGACGAAGATCAAGTCGAGACGCTCGGTCAGCGGCTGCAGGGTGCGGCGGTAGAGGGTGTGGTCGACGCCGAGGCCCCCGTGGAGGACGAGGCACGGCTCACCCACGCCATCGCGCTCGTACCAGATCGTGGTGCCGTTCACTGCGAGCTCGGGCACGACGCCTCCCTCAGATCGATAGCCCCACGTAGTTCTCGGCCATGAGCCGCTGTGCGCGTCTCGGATCGGGCCAGGTTCGACAGCTCTGCTTCCTGCATCTTCAGCCCGAACGGACCGGTGTCGGGGAAGCGATGGAGCTGGGTCGTCATCCACCATGAGAACCGCACGGCCTGCCAGACGCGCCGCAGTGCGCGGTCCGAGTAGGCGTCGAGGCCCGCGGTGGTGCGCCCCGACAGTGCGTCGTCGAGGCCTTCGAACAAGTAGTGGACGTCGGAGAACGCGAGGTTCAGACCCTTGGCTCCGGTGGGCGGCACGATGTGGCCGGCATCGCCCGCGAGGAAGAGCCGGCCGTGCTGCAACGGCTCGGCCACGAAGCTGCGCAACGGTGCGATCGACTTCTCGATCGACGGACCGGTCACGAGCCTCGCGGCGACGTCTTCGGGAAGACGGAGCCTCAGCTCGTCCCAGAAGCGGTCGTCGGGCCAGTCGTCGACCTGGTCGTCGAGGGAGCACTGCACGTAGTAGCGGCTCAGCATCTTGTGTCGCATCGAGCACAGCGCGAAGCCACGCTCGTGGTGCGCGTAGATCAGCTCGTCGTCGACAGGGGGCGTCTCGGACAGCACACCCAACCAGCCGAACGGGTACTCGCGCTCGTACTCGCGCAGGATGCTGATGGGGATCGTCGGACGGCTGACGCCGTGATAGCCATCGCAGCCCGCGATGTACTCACAGTCGATTCGATGCGTCTCGCCGTCCTTCGTGTACGTGACGTGCGGCGCGTCGGTGGTGACATCGCGCGGCGTCACGTCCTCGGCTTCGTCGACGATCGTCACGCCTTCCGCGTCGAGCGCGCTGTAGAGGTCCTTCGTCACCTCGGTCTGGCCGTAGATCATCACGGCCTTGCCGGTGAAGCGCTTGAAGTCGATCCGCAGGAGCTGTCCGAGGAACGACATGCCCACGCCGTCGTGGACGAACCCCTCCTTCATCATGCGATCGCCGAGACCCGGCGTCGCGGAGCATGTCGACCGAGCCCCACTCGAGCACGCCCGCTCTGATGCGGGCCATGACGTACTCGCGCGTCTGTCGTTCGAGGATGATCGCCTCGTGGCCCGCGAGGTGAAGTCGGTGGGCGAGCAGCAGCCCTGCCGGGCCGCCGCCGATGATCACCACCCTGGTGCGGGTCACGAGAGAAACTCGGTGACGGCGGCGGTGAACGCATCGGGTTGCTCGACGTTGCTGAGGTGGCCGGCTTCGAGCAACGTCAGCGCGCTGTCGTTGATCTGTGCGTGGAGGAAGTCGGACAGCTCCACCGGCGTCGCGACGTCACGGGTGCCGGCGACGATGAGGGTCCGGGCGGTGATCGCATGCACGTCCTCACGAAGGTCGGCATCGCGGATCGCTGCGCAGCACCCCGCGTAGCCCGCCGGGTCAGTGACGAGCAGCTGCGCTCGAGCGCGCTCGATCTCCTCCGGATGGGCGTCCGCGAACTCCGACGTGAACCAGCGCTCGATGACCCCGTCGACGAGGGCGGGCATGCCCGCCGACCCGGCTACCTCGATGCGCTCGTTCCATCGCTCGACGTCGCTGATCTTGGCGCCCGTGTTGCAGAGCGTCAGCGAGCGGATCCGGCCACCCGCGTGCAGTCCGAGCCACAAGCCGATGAGGCCGCCCACCGACAGCCCGCAGTAGTCGAACGCCTCGACGCCGAGGTCGTCCACCACGTCCACGACGTCGTGGCCAAGGCGCTCGAGCGAGTAGTCGCCGCTCGGCGCGTCGCTCGCGCCGTGCCCGCGGATGTCGAGCGCGACGACGCGGTGCGTCTGGGTCAGCGTGCCGACCTGGTGGTCCCACATGTGATGGTCACAGCCGAGGGAGTGGACGAGGACGAGCGGGGGAGCGGACTCGTCCCCGCTGAGGTCGAACGCGATCTGGGCTCCGTCACTGACCGCGATGCAATTCCGTCACGACACGACCTCCAACGACGCGAGCGAGTCACGGATGGCCTCCATCGCGGCCCCCGCGGTCATGAACACGAGTGGGAGTGCGAACCACTCGGCGTGCCACGCGCCGAGGCCGCGTTCGAGCTCGTGGGGCTTCGCGAGCAGGATGATCGAGGCCACGCCGCGGCATGACTCCGCGGCCGCCATCGCGCGCATCGCGTCGATCGGGTTCTGCTTGCCGGCAGCTGCGCTCGATCCTCCGCCGCGGGTCTTCACCTCACCCAGCGCGCTGAGGATGGCGATGTCGCCCGCCACCTTCTCGGCCCACTGGGCGTAGCGCAGCGCGTGAGAGACGATGTCGAGCACGGGCGTGCGATCGGTGTGCCACGACCGGGGCGCGGGATCGAGGTCGAGTGCCTGCGCGACGAGCTCGACGACCCCGTCGCTGATCCCCTTGCGCTCACCCGTGAGTCCGCCGAGCTGCACCGGGAAGACGACCTGCACGCGGCCGAGGGTGTCGAGCGGTGCGGACCAGCGCGCGAAGCGAGCGGCGAACGTCGTCGTCTCCGCCGCTTGCAGGAACGACCGCGCCTCGGTCGCCACCGAGCCGAAGCGGTCGGTCGCCGAGCGCAGCGCGGTCCAGCACGCCTCGCCGAGATCGCGGAGCGCAGCGGTGGCATCGCGCGCCATGACCATCGTCGCGGTGTCGACGACGTCCTGCGTGGTGAGCGCGTGGTGGAGGTGCGGCGTGCTGTCGGCGTCGAGCCGCGACTTGAGCACGTCGAGGAGGGGCAGCACCGGCGTCCCTACGCGCCAGCCCTCGGCGAGCACGGTCTCGGGAACGGGGTCGCTCGTCGCCAGCGTGATCGCAGTGGCCGCGTCACGCGGGATGTCGCCGACCTCGGCCTGGGCTACGGCGACCGCGGCCTCGAAGTCGACCATCGCCGCCACTCGCGACTCGTCGCTCCAGATCTCGCTCATGGCTTCCGTCGAGAAGCCCGGGTAGATGCCCATCGCTACACGTCGAAGAAGACGGTCTCGTCGTCACCTTGGTAGCGGATGTCGAACCGGTACACCGCCGATCGCGCCGTCGTCGATGCGCGGCGCGATCAACCTGCCCCGCCTCTCCGCAGGGACGGTGGTGAGCACCGGGTCGATCGCGTTCGCCGCTTCCTCGTCGGCGAAGTACACGCGGGTGTAGGTCGGATCGAGCATGCCGCGCGCCTGGACGATGAGCGACACGTGCGGAGCCTGCAGCACCCCGCTCGGATGCGGCACAGGGCCGGGCTTGATCGTGAGGAACGAGTACGCGCCGGTCTTGAAGTCGCTCGCGCATCGTCCGAACCCGGTGAAGGCCGGATCGAGGGGCACGTCGTCGCGATCATCCGCGGGGTGGTCGTAGCGGCCCGCCGCGTTCGCCTGCCACAGCTCGAGCAGCGCGTCCTCGATGTGGTTGCGGTCGCCGTCGTACACGAACCCTTCGATGCGGATGCGTGCGCCGACGGTCTCGGGCGAGGTGAGCACGTTCTCGCCTTCGCCGGTGATCCGCATCGTGAAGTACGGCCCGACGGTCTGGCTCGGTGTCGGGCCGTACTTGCTCGCCGCGGTCACTCCGTTCCCCGCAGCACGATGTCCCAGCGATAGCCGAGCGCCCAGCTCGGGACTGTCACCTCATGGTCGTAGGTCGAGACCAAGCGCGCCCGCGCGTGCTCGGGCACCGACTGGAAGATCGGGTCGAGCTCGAAGAGCGGGTCGTCGGGGAAGTACATCTGCGTCACGAGCCGGGTCGTGAGCGCGGGCCCGAGCAGCGAGAAGTGGATGTGCGCGGGCCGCCAGGCGTTGTAGTGGTTCCCCCAGGGATAGGGGCCGGGCTTCACGGTGAGGAAGCGGTACTCGCCCTCGTCGTTCGTGCGGCACTGACCGACGCCGAGGAAGTTCGGATCGAGCGGGGCGGGGAAGTCGACCTCGCGCCAGTGCATGTAGCGACCGCAGGCGTTGGCCTGCCAGATCTCGATCAACACGTTCGGCACGGGCTCGCCGTGCTCGTCGAGGACGTGACCGGTGATGATCGAGCGCTGGCCGATCGCCTCGCCCCCCGTGCCCGCGTTCGTCGTCAGATCAGCGTCGTCCTCAGTGAGCGCGGCCCACGCCGGACCCGGACCTGTGACCTCGGACAACGACTGCACGATCGGGATGAGCGCCATCTCGCGGCGAGCGCTTCCGGGTGCCCTTGTAGTCCGAGTAGAGGAACGGCGGATGGTCTTCGTGGGTGCGAGGTGTGTAGGTGAGGGTCATCGTGGCCTCATGTCGCTCGGGCGGTCTTCGCGATCTGGAACGCGTGGTTCGCCGCGGGAACGCCCGCGTAGACGCTGACGTGCTGCAACACCTGCGCCAGCTCCGCGTCGCTCACGCCGGTCGTCACCGACGCACGGAGGTGCAGCGCCAGCTCGTCGCGACCGAGCGCCGCCAGGATCGCGATCGTCACCATGCTGCGGGTCTTGCGGTCGAGCGTGGAGTCGGCCCACAGGTCGCCCCAGACGTTCGTGGTGATCCACTCGAGGAAGCGTCGGTCGAGATCGGTCACGTTCGCGTTCGACCGCTCGACGTGATCCGCGCCGAGCACCTCGGCGCGGATGCGCGTGCCCTCTTCGAAGGTGCCCACGGGGCGAACCGTAACCTGGCCGGACACTGCGTGGATTCTGTGACTTCAGTGACGAATGAGCGCTTTGCGTTCGCCGGGCGGCCGCCGCGGGTAACCGGCTGCCATGCGAATGAACCCTCGGTACCTGCTCGCCGCCCCCGCTCTCGCGCTCGTGCTCACGATGGTGCCCGCGTGCGGCGACGACTCGGGCAACAACACGCCGGCGACCTCGTCCGGTGGTGCAGTGACGACTTCGGTCACCGGTACGACTGCACTGAGCCCCGGAACGACCGCCGCGGCCACGACGGGCAGCTGACCCAGGCCTCTGCGCTTCAGGCGACCGGTAGCGTCGCCGCGGTGGACGCGAGCGACATCGACCTGGTCTCGACGGCCGCCTTTGCGGACGGCCACCCCTGGGAGCAATACGCGTGGCTGCGTGCCAACGCGCCCGTGTTCCGTCACCCGTATCCCGACGGTGAGGACTTCTGGGCCCTGACCAAGTACGAGGACATCCGGATGGTCAGCCGCCAGCCGCGGCTGTTCAGCTCGTACGCCAAGGGCACGATGGTCGCGGATCCCGACGAGTTGGGTCTCATGGCGACGCGTCAGATGATGCTCAACATGGACCCACCACAGCACGACCGGTTCAAGATGCTCGTCAGCCGCGGGTTCACGCCGAAGAACGCGGAGCTGCTGAGGACGCGCATCGAGGAGCTCGCTCGCGAGATCGTCGACGACGTCGTCGACCGCGACGAGTGCGACCTCGTGCACCGACATCGCCGGACGCCTGCCGTCGGGCCTCATCGCCGAGCTCATGGGCATCCCGAGAGCCGACGGCGAGCATCTGTACGAACTCACCGAGCTCATGCACACGACCGACGATGCGGTCGCGCCGCCCGAGCGCCGCGCCGCCGCGATGATCGAGATGCTCAACTACGCGGACGGCGTCGCACGGGCGAAGCGAGAGAACCCCGGCGACGACATCGCGTCGACGCTCGTGCAAGCCGAGGTCGAAGGTGATCGTCTCACCGATGCCGAGCTCAACTGGTTCTTCCTGCTGTTGGTGAACGCGGGCGGTGACACGACGCGCAACCTGGTCGCGGCCGGAGTGCAGCTCCTCTTCGACAATCCCGACGAGCGGGCGCGGCTTCAGGCCGACGTCGACGCACTGCTGCCGACGGCGGTCGACGAGATGCTGCGGTGCACGTCTCCGGTCGCGCACTTCCGTCGCACTGCGACGCAGGACACCGAGATCAGGGGCCAGGCGATCGCGGCCGGCGACAAGATCATGGTGTTCTACGGCTCGGGCAATCGTGACGAGGATGTCTTCGCCGATCCTGACCGGTTCGACGTCGGTCGCAACCCGAACCCGCACATGGCGTTCGGCGGGGGAGGCCCGCACCTCTGCCTCGGCATGCACGTGGCCCGCATCGAGATCACGGCGTTGCTGCGTGAGCTGCTCACGCGGTGTCCGGACCTCTCACCCGCCGGCGAGCCCGAGCGCATGGCGTCGAGCTTCATCGCCGGCGTGCGTCACATGCCCGTGAAGCTCATTCCTGAACGCCAGTGAGATACGCGCGCTCGATCCGGTCGAACGAGTCGCGCAGCTCGACGGCCGATCCCGACAGCTCGACACGTCCGCGACGCAGCACGACGACGTGGTCGGCGATGTCGAGGGCTCGGCGCGCGCGTTGCTCGACCACGACGACAGCCATGCCGCGGTCGGCGGCATCGCGCAGCGCGGTGAGCAGTCGATCGACGACGAGCGGCGCGAGTCCGAGCGACACCTCGTCGGCGAGCACGACCTGAGGCTTGCGTCCCAGCGCTCGCGCGAGCGTGAGCATCTGCTGCTCTCCGCCCGAGATCAGGCCTGCGCTGCGGCCGAGCAACGGCTCGAGCTCGGGGAAGAGCGCGACAGCGTCGTCGACCCGCACGCCGCCGAGACGGAGGTTGTCCGCGACGGACAGGGAGCGCACCGCAGACCGCTCCTCGGGAACGAGCGCCGTGCCTCGCGCGGCCCGGCGGTGCAGTGGCTGGTCGATCCGCTCGCCATTCCATTGCACTTCGCCCGCGAGCGGCTTCAGCTCTCCCGCGAGGGCGAGAAGGGTCGTGCTCTTGCCGGCGCCGTTCGCGCCGAGGACGAGCAGCACCTCGCCCGGTCTGACCTCGAGGTCGACGTCGTGGATCGCGGGCTGGTCGTTGTAGCCCGCGGAGAGCCCCCGCGCGGTGAGCAGCGGCGCGCTCCCCGAGCTCACCACCCCGACGCGAGGGGCGGCTGCAGCCGTCTCGTCCCCGAGGTAGGCCTCGACGACGGAGCGGTCTCGGGCAATCGAAGCGGGGTCGCCGTCGGCGATCACACGGCCGAAGTCGAGCACCGACACCCGATCGCACACGCCGAGCACCATCGACACGTCGTGCTCGACGAGGAGGACGGCCATGCCCCAGTCGTCGGCGAGCTGGCGCACGAGCCGCGCGAGCTCGGCGGTCTCGTGCTCACCGAGTCCGGCCGCGGGCTCGTCGAGCAGCAGCACCGACGGCTCGGTCGCGACGGCGCGTGCGAGCGCGACGAGCCGTCGCTTCCCGAACGACAGCTCCTCGGGACGGCGGTCGAGGTCCTCTTCGAGACCGAACTCGCGCACGACCGCGGAGGCGGCCGGGCTGAGCGGAGCCTTGCCCGGATGCACGAGGTCGGTGAAGTAGGCCAGCCAGTCGCGCTTGTCCGCCGCGGTGCGCAGGTTCTCACGCACCGTCATGCTGTCGAACAGCTCGAGGTTCTGGAACGAGCGGCCGACTCCCGCGACGGCGCGTCGGCGGGCGGACCACGTCGTGATCTCGTCTCCGTCGAGCAGCACTCGCCCCGCGGTGGGCTTCGCGAAGCCGGTGAGCGCGTCGATCAGCGTCGACTTGCCGGCGCCGTTCGGTCCGATCAAGCCCAGCACCTCGTTCGGTCGCACCGCGATCGACACGCCGTCGAGCGCGTCGACGACGCCGAACCGCACCCTGACTCCTTCCGCCTCGAGAGTCTTCGGGGCGATGGTCGGCCGACCGCCCTCCTCGAGCGCGGCGCCCCTCATCACCTGCTTCACCACCCTCGTGACGAGGCTCGCGAGGCCGTTCGGCACGGCGAGCAGCACCACGAAGACCAGGATCCCCAGCGTGAGCTGCACGGCCGCGGCGCTCTTGAAGAGGTCGCCGAACGCGTAGGGCACCATCGCGCTCGGCGCCACGGCGGCGCCGATGACCGCACCGGCGACGTAGCCGATTCCGCCGATCACCGCGTAGAGCACGACGAGGATCGACTGGAACACCGAGAACGTCGGGTAGAAGACGACGCTCGGCCGTCGGAAGCCGATGAGCACGCCGCCCACGGCCGCGATCGCGGCCCCGAGCCCGAACGCGTAGAGCTTGGCTCCGACGACGCTGATGCCGAGCGAAGCGGCGGCGCGCTCGTTCGTGCGCACCGCGACGAGCCGTCTTCCGGCGCGCCCTCTCCGTAGGTTGGCGACGCCGAAGGCGAGGACGACGAAGCACACGAACGCGAGCACCGCGTACCGCTCGGGATGGGCGGCGGTGTCGAAGTCGACCCCGAAGAACGACACCGAGCCGATCTGCGTGCCGGTGATGCCGCCGGTGCGGCGCGGGTTGTTGAGGATCAGGCTCTCGACGACGAGCGACAGGCCGAGCGTCGCGACGGCGAGGTTCACCCCTCGAGATCGGAGCGCAGGCAAGCCGACCAGGAGGCCGACGGGAACGGTGCCCGCGATCCCGATCACCGCGGCCAGCTCGAAGGGGAAGTCGTAGTTCACGACGAGGCGCGCCGCGATCCAGGCGCCCGTGCCCGCGAGCGCGAACTGAGCGAGGGAGAGCTGTCCCGCGTAGCCGGTCACGACCACGAGCGAGAGCACCACGATCGCCGTCGTCGCGGTGGTCGTCGCGGCCTCGACTCCGTTCGTCGGAAGGCCGAAGCCGATGATCGCGATGCCGAGCGCGGCGAGCGGGAGCGCGAACGCGGGGCGCACACGTCCGCTGCCGACTTCCGGCGGTCGTTCCGATGCCTCGCTGCGCAGCGGGAGGGCACGCCCTCGCACCATGAGCACGACGATGATGACGACGAACGGCACGGATCGGCCCCACCCTTGCAGCGCCGCGGGGTCGGAGACCTTCGTCTGCAAGAACGCGACCTCGCTCTCGAGCACGCCGATGAGCAGACCGCCCGCGAGCGTCAGCCAGTACGACCGGAACGCACCGACCAGCGCCGCCGCCATGCCCGGCACGACCAGCAGCGCGAGGTTCGTCACATTCAGCCCGCTGACGTTCACGACGAGGATCGCAGCGACGACGGCGAGGCCGCCTCCGAGCCCCCAGTTCGCGCCAGCGACGATGTCGGGCGAGATGCCGAGCATCGCGGGCACGCGCCGGTTCTCGGCCACCGCGCTCGTCGCCATGCCGAAGCGGGTCCGTCGCGACAAGAAGGTCAGCGCGATGGTCAGCACCACCGCGACCCCGAGCAGGATCAGGCGATCGACGCCGAGGTCGACGCCAGGGAAGACGGTGACGGTGCTGATCGGGAGGATGTGCGAGACGATGCGCGGGTTGTCACCCCAGATCTCGAGTCCGAGCGCGATGAGGACCGTGAGCAGCGCGAGCGTCGCGATCAGCCGCGAGATGGCGGGCGCGCGACGCAGCGGTCGCATGATGAGGAAGTGGGTGCCGACGCCGATCGCGATCCCGAGACCGACCGAGAGGGCGAACGCGAGCACGGTGGGCATGCCGCCGTCGCGCCACACGTAGAACGTGAACGCGCCGATCATGCCCATCGCGCCCTGCGCGAAGTTCAGGACGCCGGAGCCCCGATAGACGAGGACGAGGCCGAGCGCCATGAGCGCGTAGACCGAGCCGGCTCCCAACCCGAGGAGCGCGAAGCGGACTACGTCCATATGGAAGGAGGCTCTAGCAGGGCTTGCCCGTGAACATGTCGATGAAGCCGTCGCTCAGCGTCTTGAAGTCGCCCTTGTCGAGCTGCTGGAAGTAGCCGCAGACATTGAACACGCGGGGGATCGCCCCGGCGGGTGTCGTGAACTGCAGTGGCGGCAGGAGGTCGACCTTCAGCCCAGTGACGGTCGGGAGCTTGGCGTAGAGCGCCGCCGCCGTCTTGTCGGGAAGGCCCGTCAGCACCTCGGCGACGACCTGCACGGCGGAGTACGCGTTCGAGCGGAAGCCAGTGAGGTCCTTGAAGCCCGCTGCCTCCATCGCTGCTTGGTACTTGCCGAACCCCGTGGCGTCGGTCGTCGCGTTGTTGAAGAAGGCCGTGATGTAGATCCCGTTCGCGGCGTCGCCGAGCGCCTTCACCACGCCGGCGAAGTCGGTCGTGGTCGCGGAGATCGGGATGGTCGGGTTGGACTGCTTGAGGGCGATGATGAAGTTCGTGGCGTCTTGGCCGCTGAGGCCGACGAGCACGCCGTCGGTGCCGCCCTGCAGCACCGAGGCCACGTAGGTCGACATGTCAGGCGCCCCGACCGGGATGCTGACGTCGTTGATCACCTTGAGGCCCAGGGGCGCGAGGGCCTGGTTGGCGAAGATCCCGATGGCTGATGCCGCGGCGAGGTCGATGCGGGCGAGGCTCACCGCCTTCGAGCCGGCGAGCGTCGCGAGCTCGAGGGCGAGGCCGGCTGAAGCGCTGACGATGCCGCCGTACAACGGGAACGAATCAACCGAAGTGAAGTCGGCGGCTGCGGCCGGCACGTTGCCGACGACCGGGATCTGGGCCTTCTCGAGGATCGGGAAGTACTGGCCGGCGTTGGCGCTGACCGGGCTCACGACGGCTACGACGCCGTCAGAGACTGCCTGGTTGCCGCAGGCGGTGGCGGCGTTCGGGTCGTTCTTCAGGTCGCAGTTCTCGAGGACGATCGGCGAGCCATCGACGCCGCCCGCGGCGTTGATCGCGTCGGCCGCGGCCTTGGCGCCTTCGGCGACCTCGGGCGTGGCGACCGCGCCGGTGCCCTCGAACATGACCATGAGCTTGATCGGCGGACCGGTGAGCGCGACCGTGGTCGTCGCCGCCGCCGCAGATGTCGCGGCCCCTGTCGTGGCCGAGCCCGCGCCGGTGGTGGCGGCGCCGCCCGTGGTGTTGGCCGAGCTGCCCGAGTCGTCGCCGCATGCAGCGGCGACGAACGTGAGCGTCAGAGCCAAAGCGAGTGCAGTCCTGAATGCGGGCCGTCCCCCGTGTCGCATCATCTGGCGAATGCTAGGCACCGTTCACACAAAGTCAAGCGAGGGGTACTGTCGACTGCGATGGCAACCGACGATCTCGCGTTCACATCCGCGCTCGATCAGGCCGCGATGTTGCGAAAGCGTGACGTGTCTCCTGTCGAGCTCACGGAGCTGTACCTCGAGCGAATCGAACGAATCAACCCGCGTCTCGGCGCGTACATCACGGTGAGCGGTGAGCACGCACTCGACGCCGCGAGCGCGGCCGAGAAGGCGCTGACGAGCGGCGAGGACGTCCCCGCCTTCTGCGGTGTCCCGATCTCGATCAAAGACTTGAACGACACCGCGGGCATCCGCTCGACGCATGGCACCGCGCTGTGGGCCGACCGCATCCCCGAGCGCGATGACGAGCTCGTGGCCCGCATCCGCCGGGCCGGGTTCACGATCCTCGGCAAGACCGTGGTGCCAGAGTTCGGTCCGCTCAACGTGAGCGAGCCGCCTGCCTACCCGCCCGGTCGGAACCCGTGGAACCTCGAGCGCAGCTGCGGCGGCTCGTCGGGCGGCGCGGCGTCGGCGATCGTCGCCGGCCTCTGCCCTGTGTCGCAGGGCTCCGACGGCGGAGGATCGATCCGCAACCCGTCTTCGTGGTGTGGCACCTTCGGGCTTGAAGCCCTCGCGTGGGCGAGTGTCGGCGTCCCCGCGTCCCGAGCAGTTCTTCTCGATCAACGGGCCGATCGGCCGCACCGTCGCCGACACGGCCGCGCTGCTCGACGTGATGCAGGGCTATGCGAAGGGTGACGCGCACTGGGAGATCCCGCCGGCTCGCCCGTACCGCGAGGAGGCCGGAGCCGATCCCGGGCACCTGCGCATCGCGTTCCATCCGCATCCTGGATTCGAGCCGGACGAGATCGCGCCGGCAAACCGGCAGGCTGTGCTCGACACCGCGACGCTGCTGAGCGAGATGGGCCACGAGCTCGTCGAGGCCGCGCCCCCGTCGTTCGACGGGGTGTTCCTCGCGCAGGCGGCCATGATCTTCGCCGGCAACTTCGCGGCGCGTGAGGCAGATCTGCCCGATCCGGCGACGTTCGATCCGTGGAACCGGATGCTGCTCGAGATGGGAAGAGGCGTCTCTGCAGGCGACTACGTGCGAGGCATGGGCGACCTCCAGCAGCGCTCGCGCGAGGTCGTTGCGTTCTTTGACGACTACGACCTGTTGCTCACACCGACCGTCGGCAAGCCTCCGCCGCTCGTCGGCGCGCTCAGAGACTTCGACCTGTCGAAGATCCAGGAGGTGTTCATGCTCACGCCGTTCACGAGCATGTGGAACACGACGGGCCAGCCCGCGTCGTCGGTGCCGTTCGGCTTCGACGAGCTCGGCCTCCCCGTCGGTGTGCAGCTCGTCGGCCGCCCGTGGGACGAAGCGACCGTGATCAGGGTGAGCGCACAGCTCGAGGCCGCTCGCCCCTGGGCGCATCTGCGGCCGGAGCTCTGACCTGGCTCAGTACCCGTTCGCGAGGAGCTGCCAGGGCCGCGCGTGCTCGTAGCGCGCCGCGACCTGCATGGCGAGGCCATCTTCGTGGCGGCGGGCGATGATCTGCATCCCGACCGGCACACCGTCGACCAATCCGGCGGGCACGCAGACGACCGGGTTGCCCGAGAGGTTGAACGGTGCGGTGAAGAGCGCCGGCGCCGCGGGGCCGATGTCCTTGCCCGCGACGACCGTGGGGATGGGGCCCTCGACGCCGAACGCGGGCACCGGTGACGCGGGCACGAGGAGGATGTCGACGTCGGCGAACAGCTCGGCGAGCTGCATGTCGATGAGGTGGCGCATCTGGTTCGTCTTCGCCACGCCCTCGAGCGTGAGATCGGGATCGGTGAACGCCAGCTCCATGAGCGGCGCCGCGCCGGGCGTCTTCATGAGGTTCATGAGGATCGTGCCCGCGTGCTCCGCGCCGGCGGGATCCGCGTCGGCATAGAGGACCGCGGCGCCGACGGTGACGAGGTCGGGGAACGTGAGCGTGCCGTCGGACTGCGTCATGCCGCACGCATCGATGAGCACCGCGGCGGCGTTGTGCAGCGCGGCCGCGACCTCCGGATCGCTGGGCGACATGCCGAGGTCGTCGACGACCGCGACTCGCAGGCCCGAGGGCAGCGGCTCCGCGATCTGGCGTTCGTACGGAACGCGCGGGCGGCGGCAGCGAGTAGGGATCGCGTTGGTCGACGCCGACCGTGACGTCGAGGTATCGGGCGCAGTCGCGCACCGAGCGGGCGAGCGGCCCGTAGTGGACCATGTTGGCGTGGCCCAGGTACCCAGGGCTGCGGGGCACTCGTCCATACGTGCCCTTCACGCCGACCACGCCGCACCAACCTGCCGGCAGCCGGATCGAGCCCCCCATGTCCGAGCCCGTCGCGAGGGGCACGAGGCCGGCCGCGAGCGCCGCGCCCGACCCACCTGACGAGCCGCCCGGCGCCTTCGTGAGATCCCAGGGGTTGTGCGTGGGACCGTGGAGCACCGAGGTCGTGTAGAAGAGCCGACCCACCTCCGGTGCTGCGGTCTGGCCCACGGGCACCGCGCCGGCGCCGAGCAAGCGCGTGCTCATCGTCGTGGTGGTCGTCGCGATGCAGTCCTTGTACGCGGTCGACGCATGCGTCTCGGGCCAGCCCTCGACCGATTCGAGCTCCTTGATGCCGAGGGGGACGCCACCGAGCGGACCGGGATCGCCACCGGCGGCGACGCGACGATCGATCTCGGTCGCCGTGGCCATCGCGCGATCGGGGTCGAGGTGCACGAACGCGTTGAGCGCAGGGTTGAACCGGTCGATTCGCTCGAGGTGGTGCTCGAGGACTTCGATCGCCCTGAGCTCGCCCCCTCGCACCCCAGTCGCGATCGCCGTCGCGTCCATCTCGTGAAGCTCCATCGTCGGGTTAGATTAGCCGTCGTTCACATTCAGCTTGACTCGCCAAGTCAGCTGTCTCGGTGAAGAGGAGCGTCGCGTGAAGTCCTACGAACACCTGCTGGTCGACGTCGATGCCGGAGTCGCGACGGTGACGCTGAACCGCCCCGAGGCGATGAACGCGTTCAACTTCACGATGACCGCGGAGTTCGACGACGCGATCTGGTCGCTCGAGCGTGACGACGCGGTGCGCGTCATCGTGCTCACCGGCGCGGGCAAGGCGTTCAGCACGGGCATCGACTTGGCCACCGGTGGCGACGCGTTCGGCTCCGACGCCCACGAGCGCCACAACGAGGAGGTGGGGGCGTCCGACTCGCAGATCACCGATCGGTACTCGTTCTGGACGATGCGCACGCCGATGATCGCCGCGATCAACGGCATGGCGATCGGCGCCGGGCTCACGACGACGTTCCTCGCGGACATCCGCATCGTCGCCGAAGATGCTCGGTTGCGATTGCCGTTCGTGCGGCTCAACGTCATCCCCGACGCGAACTCGACCTGGCTGCTCCCGCGGCTCGCCGGCCTCTCGCGCCATGGAGCTGCTGCTCACCGGCCGTTGGTTCACCGGACAAGAGGCCGCTGACATGGGCCTTGTCTCGAAGGCGCTCCCCGCCGCGGAGGTGCTGCCCGCTGCACAGGAGATGGCCCGCGACATCGCGGCGAACACCGGGCCGGTCGCCCTGGGCGTCACGAAGCAGCTGGTGTACAAGAACCTCATGGAGACCGATCGGGTCGCCGCGTTCACCGAGGAGACGAAGCTCACCTGGTGGGCGGGGTCGCAGCCCGACACGATGGAGGGCGTCACCGCGCTCATGACCAAGCGCACGCCGCAATGGACCCAGTCGAAGCACCTGCCGATCCCGGACGACCTTCCGGAGCGGTAACGCACGCCGCCGCCGCGCGGCTTCGCCGGTGGGGGCCGTACGGCCTCGCGCCGGTGCTCGTGCTCGTCGCGGCCAGCTTCATCGACGGGATGGAGTCGAACTTCATCCCCGGCGTGCTGTCGCTCCTCCAGAAGGAGTTCCACTTCGGCGACACGGCCGCGGGCGCGATCCCCGCCGCGATGGCGATCGCGGGGCTGATCGTGACCTTGCCGGCCGGGTACCTCGCCGACCGGACGAACCGGAAGCGACTTCTCGCCATCGTCGTCGCGTCGTGGTCGGTGTGCACGCTGGCGTCCGGCCTCGCCACCACCTTCCTGATGTTCTTCGTCATCCGCGTGATCCTCGGAGCGGCGGCGAACATCGACAACCCCTTGTCGGCGAGCCTCGTCACCGACTTCTACCCGGCGAGCTCGCGTGCACGGGTGTTCGCGTTCATCCGCGCCGGCGGCTACGTCGGTCTGGCGTTGGGCATCGCGATCGGCGGCGCGCTCGGGCAGGCGTTCGGATGGCGCGCGCCGTTCTTCTTCATGGTCATCCCCGGGCTCGTGGTCGCGTTCTTCGTGTGGCGGCTCACCGAGCCACCCCGGGGCGGGTTCGACGCAGAACCCACTGACCAAGTCCTCGCGAAAGGCGCGGGCGCGCTCTGGGCGGACTGCCGCGCGGTGCTCGCCGTGCCGACGCTGAAGTTCTTGTTCGTCGGCGTCGCCGTCGCGTTTGCGGGCTTCAACGGGCTCGGGTACTGGCTGCCGAGCTTCTGGGAGCGGCAGTTCGACCTGAGCGAAGGCGAGGCTGCCGGGCTCACGGGCGCGCTCGCGCTCATCGCGACGATGGTCGGGTTCTGGATCGGCGGCGTGCTGGGCGACCGCTGGCACCGCGACCGTCCGAGCGGCCGCATCGATCTCGCGGCGATCACGCTCCTCTTGGGTGGCGCGCTGCTCGCCGTGTCGCTCGCGGTCGGAGTGCTCGCGCTCCAGCTGCCGCTCATGTTGTGCGCGGCGGTCTTGATCATCGTCGGCATACCGAGCCAGACAGCGGCGGTCGCCGACGTGCTCCCCGCCGCGCGGCGCGGCATCGGGTACGCGCTCTTCAGCTTCCTCGTCGCCGTGAGCGCGTCGCTCGGCCCGCTTGTCGTCGGGATCGTGTCGGACGTCACCGGCTCGTTGCGCACGGCCCTCATCGTGATGGCCTTGCCGTGCATCCCCGGTGCCCTTGTGCTCTCGAGAGCGCGGCGAACCTACGTCACCGACTCCGCGGCGATCACCGTCACTGGGTGACCGCAGGCTCTCGCGGCAGGCCGAGCACGACCTCGCCGATGATGTTGCGCTGGATCTCGTCGGTGCCGCCGCCGATGTGCATCGCGATCGAACCGAGGAGAGCTGCGGGCCAGCGTCCCGCTTCGGGGCCGTCATCACCGGTGAGCACGCCGGCAGGACCGAGCAGCTCGCAGCCGGTCTCGGTCAGCGCGGTGCCGACCTGCGAGGCGAACAGCTTGAGGATCGATCCCTCGACGCCGGGGATCGTCCCGCGAGCGAGGCTGGTGCGCACCCGTGCGGTGGTGAGGTCGAAGAGCAGCGACAACGTGTAGACCCGGGCCAGGGCCTGGCGAGTGCGTGGATCGGCCGCCGCGCCCGTCTCGGTCGCGAGGTGCAGCGAGCGCCCGGTAGGGCCCGAGCGCGGCGCCCATCGCGCCGGCCGCGAAGCGCTCGTTCATCATCGTGGTTCGCCCGACTCGCCAGCCCTCGTGCTCCTCGCCGACTCTGTTCTCGACCGGCACGCGGACCTCGTCGAAGAACACCTCGTTGAAGTGCGCGTCACCCGTGATCTGGCGCAGCGGGCGGATGTCGATGCCGGGGGAGCGCATGTCGACGATCAGCGCGGTGATGCCGTGGTGCTTCGGGGCGCTCGGATCGCTGCGAAAGAGCCCGAGGCCGAAGTCGCAGTAGTGCGCGCCGCTCGTCCAGACCTTTTGGCCGCTGAGCACGTAGTGGTCGCCGTCGCGGACGGCCTTCGACGAGAGCGAGGCAAGGTCGCTGCCCGCGCCGGGCTCGCTCCAGAGCTGGCACCACACCTCGCGGCCCTCCACCATCGGCTTGAGGTAGCGAGCCTGCTGCTCGGCGGTGCCGTGGGCGATGATCGTCGGCCCGATCATCGCGATGCCGATGCTGAAGATGTTCGTCGGCAGCTCGAAGCGGTTGAGCTCCTCGGCCCACACCAGCGCCTCGAGCGGCCCGGCCTCTCGGCCGCCGAGCGCCGCGGGCCACGTGATGGCGGCCCAGCCTCCGGCCGCGAGCAGGCGCTGCCACTCCTTCGCCTTGGTGAGCGCCTCGGCACTGTCGTCGAAGCCGGAGAGCACGGTGATCTTCTCGGTGGCGTCGGTGCGCAGCCGCGCGTGCTGCTCGAGCCACGCCCGTGCCTCGGCGCGGAACTCGGCTTCACGGGGGGAGTCGTCGAAGTCCATCAGCTCTCCGTCAGGTCAAGTTGCTGGTCCGGCGAAGCATTGGGCGATCGCCATCCAGTCGGCCGCTCCCTCGCCAGTGACTTGCAGCGCGGTGGCCTCGATGCCGCGTCGTTGGGTCACCACGAGGCAGAAGTCGAGCGCATCGCCCTCGACGCGCTCGGGGGAGCCGTCGGGCCCCCAAGTCCACGTGTCCCCATCGGGGCCGCGCAGCTCGACGCGGGGCTCGTCCGCGGGCACGGCGAGGCCGCGGTTGCGGAACGAGAAGCCCCGCGTGCGCACGCCGAGGTCGGCGATGTGGCGGAGCCGGTTGGTGGGGGCCGGCTCGACACCGAGCGCCGCCGCGACGTCGTGGCCGTGGGCCCACGTCTCCATGAGGCGGGCGGTCGCGAACGACGTCGCGCTCATCGGACCCGTGATCCAGGCGATGCGCTCGCCCTCGCCTCGGTCGCGGATCGCGGCGACTGTCGCACCGGCTGCCCGTCGCCACCACGAGAGGAGGTCGGTGGGCGAGTGCGCTCGGGCCTGCGCCGCGTGGTCCTCCTCGACCGCGCCGAGATCGCTCATCAGCGTCGTGAGATGGGTGACGAACGCGTCGGGATCGGTCGCCGCAAGCGTCGCCAGGTCCTCCGCGATCGCGAGGTGGGCGACTTGGTCGCGCACGGCCCATCCCACCGCCGGCGTGGGCAGGTCCCACTGGTCAGGGCTGAGCGGGGAGAGAAGGGCGTCGAGCGCGGCCTCTTCCGCGAGCAGGTCGTCGACGACGCGCGCGAGCACGCCGCGGGTCTAGCCGATCCTTTGACGCGTGTGCTAGCCGTCGTTAACGTCCGAAGGATGTCGGATGAAGTGCTGTACGACGTGGACGCCCAGGTCGCGACGATCACTCTCAACCGTCCTGACCGGTTGAACGCCGCGACGTTCGAGCTCGGTGAGCAGCTGCAGGCCGCGTTCCGCGAGGCGGACGGCTCGAAGGACGTGCGAGCGGTGATCCTGACGGGCGCTGGCCGCGGGTTCTGCTCGGGCGACGACGTCGAGGCCGCGTGGGGCGATCCGCGCATGGAGGCGACGATCGCCGAGCTCAGCTCGGCCCGTCCGCCGATGACACCAGAGGTCGAGGTGATCCTCGCCTGCCGCAAGCCCACGATCGCAGCGGTCAACGGCGTCGCGCTCGGCATCGGGATGGACCTCGCGCTGCTCTGCGACATGCGGATCGCGTCCGAGCACGCGAAGTTCGGGCAGCTGTTCGTCAAGATGGGGTTGATGGCCGACGTCACCGGCTACTGGGTGCTGCCGCGGCTCGTCGGGCAGGAGATGGCGACCCGCTTGCTGCTCACCGGCGACATCATCAACGCACAAGAGGCGCTGCGGATCGGCCTCGTGTCCGAGGTCGTCCCGGCCGGAGACTTGATCCCTCAGGCGCGTGCCCTCGCCGACCGCATCGCGGCCAATCCGCCCGAAGCCGTCGAGCACATCAAGGAGGGTCTCCGCCGCGCCGCCGGGATGGACCGCAGCGGGCTTCCCGACCTCGCCGCGTTCGTCGGCAACGGGCTCGCGCGGCTCTTCGCCAGCGAGGGTCACAAAGAGGCGGTCGCTGCGTTCATGAGCAAGCGTTCGTGAGCAGCGCCGGCTGATGCTCGACCGCGAGCTGGTCCTCCCGCACATGATCGCCAAGTGGGCGCGCGAGACGCCCGACCGCGTGGCGATGAAGGACGTCGAGGGCCGCTCGATGACCTACGGCGAGCTCGACAGCGAGCTGCGGCGCTGGGCCGGTGCGCTGCGCAACGTCGGGGTCACAGCCGGCGAGAACGTCGTCACGATGGTGCCGAACTCGTTCGAGTCGTACCTCGTGTGGCTGGGCGTCGCCTGGCTGCGCGCGGTCGAGGTGCCGACCAACAACATGTACCTCGGCGAGATGCTCCGCTACCTGATCACCAACTCAGGTGCGCGCTACGCGGTCATCTCGCAGCGATACCTCGACCGGCTCGTCGAGATCGCGCCGAGCCTTCCGGGCCTCGAGGCCGTGATCGTTCCCGACTCGGACGACTTGCCGGACTGCCCGATCCGTCTCATCGGTGCCACCGAGCTCTTCGACGGCGCGGTGCCTGTGACCGACGAGCCGGGGCCCGACTACTTCGACTTGTGCTCGATGATCTACACGTCCGGCACCACGGGGCCGTCGAAGGGCGTGCTCGTGCCGTGGGCGCTGCTGTTCGAGTTCGTGCGCATCCAGCCGCCCGACTTCCTCCCGCCCGGGGGCGCGTACTACGCGATGTTCCCGGCGTTCCATGTCTCAGGGAAGGCGTCGCTGTACATCGCGGCGCGAGCGCATGGACATGTCGTGCTCCGCGAGACGTTCAGCTTGACCGAGTTCTGGAACGACATCCGCGCCAACAACGTCGAGGCGGCGGGGCTCGTGGGGCCGATGGCGGGACTCCTGATGCTCGCGCCCGAACAACCCGACGACGCGGACAACCCCCTCGATCGCATCTACGTCGGGCCGATCATCCCCCAGATCGAGCAGTTCATGAAGCGGTTCGGCATCACACGCATCGGCACCGGGTTCGGCATGACCGAGATCGGCGCGCCGATCGCGTCCGACGGTCTCTCGCTCGTCAACTTCACGAGCTGTGGCAAGCCGCGCGTCGGGCCGCCGCACTACGAGCTTCGTGTCGTCGACGAGCACGACGAGCCGGTCGGTCCGAACGTCGTTGGTGAGCTCGTCGTTCGTGCGGGTGACCCCTGGGTGCTGAACTCGGGGTACTTCGGCATGCCCGACGTGACCGCACGCGCCTGGCGCAACGGCTGGTTCCACACCGGCGACGGCTTCAAGTACGACGAAGACGGCAACTACTACTTCGTCGATCGCATGAAGGACGCGATCCGCCGAAGGGGAGAGAACGTCTCGTCGTTCGAGGTCGAGTCGTTCGTCAACCAGCACCCGAAGGTGGCGGAGTCCGCCGCGGTCGCGGTGCCTGCAGACGTCAGCGAAGACGAGATCAAGATCTGCGTCGTGGTCAGGGTGGGCGAGGAGCTCGCGCCCGCCGAGCTGATCGAGTTCCTGACGCCGCGCATGCCGCGCTTCATGATCCCTCGGTACGTCGAGCTCGTCGATGCGCTGCCGAAGACGCAAGGCACGTTGCGCACTCGCAAGGTCGAGCTGCGCGACTCGGTGCTGAACGGCAAGACCTGGGACCGGGAGGCGACGTGACCTTCCTGAGCCGATGACGACCGGCACGAAGCGACGCCCGTACCGGCGGGACGAGATCCTGGCGGCGGCGGTGAAGCTGTTCCACGAGCGCGGCTACCACGCGACCGGCATGGACGACATCGGCGCGGAGGCGGGCATCAGCGGCCCCGCGATCTATCGCCACTTCAAAGGCAAGGAAGAGATCCTCGAGGTCTTGCTGCTCGACGCTGCCCAGACCGGCCTCGAGGCCGCGCACGCCGTGGTGAGTGCGGCGCCGTCGCCGCGGCAGGCGCTCGAGCGGCTCGCTCGCCACTACGTCGACTCGATCGCCGCGAACCCGGCGCTCGCGTTCGTGGGCGTGTACGAGCGGCGGACTCTGAGCGCGGAGACGCGGGCGAAGATGGACCGCCTCGAGCGGCTGCACCTCGAGGAGTGGCTGCACGCGCTGCTGCAGCTCCGTCCACAGCTCCATGACGCCGAGGCGCGCATCATGATCCGCGCTGTGCACGGCATGGCCGTCGCCGCGATCGTCTATCGCAGTGGGGTCGAGCGCCAGGCCCTTGTCGACCTCGTCACCGACATGACGATGAAGGCTCTGCTGGTCAAGCGCCCGTAGCGGCTACTCGTACTCGGGCGAGCGCTTCTCCAAGAACGCGCTGATGCCCTCGCGCGCGTCCGCGCGCTCGGCGGAGCGGACGATCGCCGCGGCCTCGGCTTCGAGGTGGAGCGCGAGCGATTCGTCGAGGCTGGTGCGCAGCAGTCGTTTGGCCTCGCCCTGTGCGTGCTTCGCGCCGGCGGCGAGCGCGCGAGCGATCGCCTCCACCTCAGCGTCGAGCTCCGCGTCGGCGACCACGCGCGTCACGAGGCCGATCTCGCGTGCGCTCGCCGCGTCGACCGGAGTGTTGAGGAGCGTGAGCTCCTGCGCGCGCCGGAGACCGATGAGACGCGGGAGGAGGAAGGACGTGCCGCCGTCCGGGTTGAGCCCGATCTTCGTGTAGGCGACGACGAACCGAGCGCTCTCGGCTGCGATCACGATGTCGCCGCCGGCCGCGAGGCCGAGACCTGCGCCTGCCGCGCTGCCCTGCACGCCGACGACGACGGGTGCGTCCATGCGCGCGAGCGCCACGATCGCGGCGTGGAGGTGCGAGGTCACCTCACGGAGATGCCGGGGCAGGTCGTCGCGCGCCGCGAACGCCTTCAGATCGCCGCCGACGCAGAAGCTGCGTCCCGCGCCGCGGAGCACGACGACCTTCACGGTCTGGTCGGCCTCCGCTGCGAGGACAGCGGCGTGGAGGTCCCGCGCGAGCTCGAGGTTCACCGCGTTGCCCGCGTCGGGCCGGTCGAGCGTGATGGTGCCGACGCCGTGGTCGGATGCGAAGGAGACCGTGGTCACTCGCCACCGATCCATTCGTTCGTCGTCATCATGTCGACGCCGATGAGGCCGAGCGGGGCGAGCGCCGCCCGTTGCAGGGTCTCGGCATCGACCACCCCGCCACCGACCGCCGGCATGGGCGGCACGCCGACCGCGTCGTGGAGGATCGACGCGCCCATCCCCATGTGCAGCGCCTGGCGCGCCGTGGTGTCGCAGCACACGTTCGTCATGTAGCCCACGATCGTGACGTGGTTGATGTCGCGATCGCGGAGCCATTGCTCGAGGTCGGTACCCGTGAAGCTGCCGGGCAGCTGCTTGTCGATCAGGTGGTCGTGGGGACGCGCCGTGATCTCGGGACGAAGCTCTTGCGCGGGCGTGCCCGGCTGGAACGTCGAGCCCCCGGGCTCGCCGACGTGGCGCACGACGACGACCGGTACACCGCTCGCGGTCGCGTGGTCCATCGCGAGGCCGATGCGCTCGAGGCTGTCGTCACGGGGCGGGTACCCGATCGGAAGGCGGCCGGAGAAGTACTCCTCTTGCACGTCGATCACGATCAGTGCGGTGTCGTGCGGCTTGGTCACGGGGCGAGACTAGGACGACGCCCGCCGCGACGAGCCACACCAGGAAGCCTTGGAAGACGACCTGCTGTTGCACGTCCGGGGAGAAGAATCCGCTGGCCGCGAACGACGCGGACGAGACCAACAGGAGCGCGGCGAGCACCAGGCTCGCGACGCCGAACCGACGGTGGGCGGCGAGCTGGGCAAGCCCTGTCGAGGCGACGAGCAGCGCGAGCGGAAGTGCGAGCACCGGCGAGGCGGCGAGCGTGATCTCGAAGATCGGCTTGGCCGCGTCGCTCGCTTCCGCTCCGACCACATAGGCGAGCGCGACGTAGGGGAGGACCAGGGCGGTGAGCATGACCGTTGCGACCACGGTCGCGGCGCTCTGTGACACGCGGCTGCCGAGCGAAGCGGCGAACACGAGGAGTGCCGCGACGGCGACGCCGAGGAGCACCGCCGCGGCGAGCACCGACGTCGAGTGGGCCACGAAGTAGGACGCGATCTGTCCGCTGGAGTCACGCGTGTCGGGGGTGTCGCCGAGCAACCCGAGACCGACGAACAGCGCGACGGCGGCGACGAGAGCAGACCATCGAGTGACCATGAGCTCATCGTGTGCGCGCGACGGGTCGTCGTCGTCGGTCCCGAGGATGACCGAGCGACCGTCGTATCCATCTCGAGTCGTACGCCTTGCGCACGCGCGCGCCCACCACATGAACGCGGGGTTACAGTCCGCCTCGAGCGATGCGATACGGGGGGTGGATGTCTTGGCGGTCGAGTCGTCGGGCCACAGTCAGGGAAACCCGCGCCTGTACGAGGTGATCGAGCACGCGCCGAAGACGGGGAAGAGCCCGACCGTGTGGGCGTGGCCGCAGCTCATCGACTACCTCAAGGTGGCGGGCCAGCCGGTGCAAGGTCCGTGGCCGCCGCATCAGCAGAAGCGACCAGATCCCGACTACGAGTCGTTGCCAGTCGCGGTGCCCGATCCCGCGTCGGCACCCGAGAGCTGAGCGCGATGTACCCGTCCCGGTTCCGCTACGAAGCGCCGCGCACTCTCGACGATGCGATCGGCCTGCTGCACGACGGAGGCGGTGAGGCCAAGGTGCTCGCCGGTGGCCAGAGCCTGATCCCGCTCATGAAGCTGCGGTTCGCGTCCCCGAGCTCCTCGTCGACATCAACGAGATCGCCGAGCTCGCCTACGCCCAGGTCGGCGCGGGCGACGCGCTGCACGTCGGTGCGCTGTGCCGGCACACCCACCTCGAGCACGCGGGCGCCCTGTTGGCGAGCTATCCGACGATGGCTGCCGCGGCTCCGCTCATCGCCGATCCGATCGTGCGCAACCGCGGCACGCTGGTCGGGTCGTTGTGCCACGCCGACCCGCAGGGCGACTGGGCCTCGGTGGTCACCGCGCTCGGCGGCCACGTGATCGCCCGAGGCCCCAGCGGGCAGCGCTCCATCCCCATGACCGACCTCGTCAGCGGACCGTTCCAGAACGTCCTCGCCTACGACGAGATCGCCATCGAGGCGGTGATCCCCTCGCCGAAAGACGAGCCCGCAGGCGGGTATCTGAAGCTCGAACGCCGCGTCGGCGACTTCGCAACCGCCGGCGTCGCGGTCGCGCTCGAACAAAGGGGAGGGTCGATCACCCGCGCGGGCATCGCGCTCACCGGCGTCGGCTCGTCGACGATCGACGCAACCGAGGCGGGGCAGTCGCTCGTCGGCTCGGCGCTCACTGCCGACCGCATCGCGCAGGCGGCGGATCTGGCCGCACAAGCAGCACGACCCCGCACCGATCACCGCGGAAGTGCGGAGTTCAAGCGGCACATCGTGCACACGTTCGTGACTCGCATCCTGAGCCGGGTGGCCGAGTCGGCAGACAGGGCGGCGTGAGATGACGAGCCTCTTCGAGGAGATCACGCCCGACCCTGCCGGCGACGTCCCAGTGCGGCGCGTCACGCTCACGCTCAACGGTGTGCGCCGCGCGGCCGAGATCGAGCCGCGGCTGCTGCTCGCCCACCTCCTCCGCAACGGCTTCCGCCTGACCGGCACGCACACCGGATGCGACACGACGAACTGTGGCGCGTGCACCGTGCTCTTCGACGGCCGGCCGGTGAAGAGCTGCACGATGCTCGCGGTGCAAGCCGACGGCCACGACGTCATGACGGTCGAGGGACTCGCGACCGGCGAGCGAGCTCGACCCGATCCAAGAGGGGTTCAAGGACGCGCACGGCCTGCAATGCGGCTTCTGCACGCCCGGGATGATGCTGACGGCGAAGGCGCTCCTCGACGAGAACGCGAACCCGAGCGAGGACGAGGTGCGGTGGGCGCTGTCGGGAAACCTCTGCCGCTGCACCGGGTACCAGAACATCGTGAAAGCCGTGCTGTGGGCCGCCGCGAAGCGCCGAGGAGAAGCACCGTGAGAGTGACGCCGATGACCGCGCTCGACGAGATCAAGATCGGCGGGCTCGGCTCGAGCCGCAAGCGAGTCGAGGACAACCGGTTCATCCGCGGCAAGGGCAACTACGTCGACGACGTGGTGCTGCCCGGGATGCTGCACATGGAGATCCTGCGCAGCCCTCTCGCGCACGCACGGATCCGCTCGATCGACACGAGCAAGGCGTGGGACATCCCCGGCGTCCGCCTCGTGCTGACCGGCGAGATGATGGCTGCCCGCAACCTCGCCTGGATGCCGACGCTGTCGTACGACACGCAGGCCGTGCTCGCCACCGACAAGGTGCGGTTCCAGGGACAGGAGGTCGCGGCGGTCATCGCCGACGACCCGTACATCGCCAAGGACGCGTGCGAGGCGATCGTCGTCGACTACGAGCCGCTGCCAGCGATCGTGAACCCGACGCAGGCGCTCGCGCCGGGCGCGCCGCTCATCCGCGACGACAAGGAGAACCAGCACGACAACGTGGTCTTCGACTGGGAGGTCGGCGACAAGAGCGGCACCGACCGCGCGTTCGAGCAGGCCGACGTCGTGTCGAAGCTCGACTTGCACTACCCGAGGTCGCATCCGTCGCCGCTCGAGTGCTGCGGGTCGATCGCCGACTTCAACCGGGCGACGTCGAAGCTCACCGTCTACATGACGACCCAGGCACCGCACATCATCCGCGCCGCCGTCGCGCTCGTCGCCGAGCTGCCCGAGCACATGATCCGCATCATCTCGCCCGACCTCGGCGGTGGCTTCGGCAACAAGGTGCCGGTGTACCCGGGCTACGTGGTGTCGATCTTGGCGTCGATCCTGCTCGAGCGGCCCGTGAAATGGATCGAGGACCGAAGCGGGAACCTCATCTCGACCGGGTTCGCGCGTGACATCTACTTGCACGGTGAGATGGCGTTGCGGCGCGACGGCAAGATCCTCGGCGTCCGGATGCACACGATCTCCGACCACGGTGCGTTCTTCTCCGATGCGCAGCCGAGCAAGTTCAAGATCGGCCTCATGCACTCGGCCTTCGCGTGCTACGACATCCCGGCCGCGCACCTCACCGCACGGGGCACCTACACGAACAAGGCCCCGGGCGGCGTCGCGTACCGGTGCTCGTTCCGCGTGACCGAGGCGATGTTCTTCCAGGAACGGATGGTGCAGGCCGCGGCCGACGACCTCGGCATGGACCAGGCCGAGTTCCGCCGCGCGAACTTCGTGCGTGACGACGACTTCCCACACCGCACCGCGTTCGGGTTCCTGACCGACTCGGGCCAATACGGCAAGTGCCTCGACGTCGGCCTCGAAGCAGTCGGCTACCGAGACTTCCTGAAGCAGAAGGAAGAGGCGAAGGCGCGCGGGCGGTTGCTCGGCATCGGCATCTCGACGATGACCGAACCGCTCGGAGCGGGCAACAGCCGTGAGTACGACATCCTCGGCATCAAGATGTTCGACTCGGCCGAGCTGAGGGTCCACATGACAGGCAAGGCGCTCCTCCGCACGGGAGCGAAGTCGCAGGGTCAGGGCCACGAGACGACGTGGGCGCAGATCGTGGCGCACGAGCTCGGCATCCCTGCCGAGGACATCGTGGTCGAGGAAGGCGACACCGACACCGCGCCGTTCGGCATGGGCACCTACGCGTCGCGGTCGACGCCCGTCGCGGGTGCGGCCGTCGCGATGGTGTCGCGGAAGATCCGAGCGAAGGCGCGCAAGCTCGCTGCTCACCTCCTCGAGGTGTCCGAGGAAGACATCGACTGGGAGCTGGGTCGCTTCTATGTGCGCAGCGCGCCCGATCGGGGCGTGACGATCCAAGAGTGCGCGATGGCGGCGTACAGCAACATGCCCGACGGCATGGAGCCGGGGCTCGAGAACAACGCGTACTACGACCCGCCCAACCTCACGTGGCCGTTCGCCTGCTACATCGCGACCGTCGAGGTCGATCCCGAGACCGGCGTGTGGGATGTGCTCCGCGTCGTCGCGGTCGACGACTGCGGCGTGCGGATCAACCCGATGATCGTCGAGGGTCAGATCATGGGTGGTCTCACCGAGGCCTACGCGATGGCGAACATGCAGTTCATCACGTTCGATGCGGACGGCAACTGCATCGGTGCGAACTTCATGGACTATCTCCTGCCGACCGCGTGGGAGACGCCGGGGTTCGAGCTGCACGAGGTCGTGACGCCGTGCCCGCATCACCCCATCGGGGCGAAGGGCATCGGCGAGTGCGCGACCGTGGGTGGGCCCGCCGCGTTCGTCAACGCGGTGATGGACGCCATCAAGGACACCGGCGTGCGCAACATCGACATGCCGCTGCTCCCGGACCGCGTCTACGAGGCGCTGTCCGAGCGTCACGACGTGTCGGGTGCGCCTCCCGTCCGGTCGGACGACTGAGGAGCCGGATGACCGACAGCTGGGAGGTCGTGGCCCGGGCCGCTGAGCTCGCTCAGCGCGGGGACGACTGCGCTCTCGCGACCGTTGTCTGGCGACAGGGGCCCTCTTCGGGGCAGCAAGGCTCGCGTGCCCTGATCACTGCCGATGGCCAGATCTTCGGGTGGATCGGTGGTGCGTGCGCGGAGCCGACCGTGATCCGCGAGGCGCAGCGCGCGATCGTCGACGGCGAGCCGCGCCTGCTGCTCCTCGGCGATCCCGCGCTGTTCGGACACGTGCCCGAGGGCATGGCCGTCATCCCCCTCACCTGCCAGAGCGACGGGGCCCTCGAGGTGTACATCGAGCCGGTCGTGTCGACGCCCCACCTCGTGGTCGTCGGTCGCTCGCCGATGTCGCACACGTTGCGCGACCTCGCCCAGGTGCTCGGGTGGAGGGCGGAGCTGGCCGATGGCCCTGAATTCTCCGCGACCGAGGTCGACGCCCGCGCGGTCGTGGTGGTCGCGACGCAGGGCCATGGCGACGAAGACGCGGTCGAGCACGCCGTGAACGGTTCGCCCGCCTATGTCGGTCTTGTCGCGTCGAGGAAGCGCGGCGAGGCGGTGCTCGAGATCCTCGCCGAACGGGGAGTGCCGCAGCACCTGCTCGATCGAGTGCGGGTGCCAGTCGGGCTCGACCTGGGTCACACGACGCACAGCGAGATCGCGGTTTCGATCTTGGCCGAGCTCGTGCAGCTGCGGGCATCAGGGGCGTTGGCGTCCGATCACGTCGACACGGCTCGATCGTTCCCCGAGACCGCGGTCGACCCTGTGTGTGGCATGACCGTCACGATCTCGCCCGATGCGCTCTCGCTCGAGCGCGAGGGAGTCACCTACTACTTCTGCTGTGAGGGCTGTCGCACGTCGTTCGCCAAGGAGGCGCGGTGCTGATCAAGACCGACTTCGACGTGGCACAGCCCGTCGACAAGGTGTGGCACTTCTTCGACGACATCCCGCAGGTCGCCGCATGCCTGCCCGGGGCCGAGCTCACCGAAGACCTCGGCGACGACAAGTACAAGGGCAAGGTCGCGGTGCGCATGGGGCCGGTGAAGCTCGAGTTCGCCGGCACGGCTGAGATCAAGGAACGTGACGACGCCGGCAAGCGCATCGTCGTCGATGCGGCGGGGGCGGACGAGAAGGGCCGCGGGCAAGCCGCCATGCTGCTCACCGCGCGGCTCACACAGGTCGCCGGCGGCACGAAGGTCTCGGTCGACCAAGACCTGCAGCTCCAGGGTGCAGCCGCGCAATACGGCCGCGGGATGATCAGCGACGTGACGACCGTGCTGATGCGCGACTTCGCCGCGAACATGCAACGTCGCATCGCGGCGATCGAGCGGGGCGAGTCCGTCGAGATGAAGAGCGCCGAGGCCGCGGGTGGCGTCGGCATCGGTGTGCGTGCGCTGGTCATGGCGCTGAGCCGTCTGTTCCGGCGCCTGTTCCTGCCCTATCGACCTGCAGCGAGCTGAGGGAGACATCCGATGATGGTGCTGTGGTGGATCGGGAACATCGTGCTGCTGCTCGTCGTGGTGCCGGTGCTCCTCGGCTTGCTCAATCGAGTGCTCGCTGCCCTCGAACGCATCCGAGGCGCGTCTGACTCGATCCTCGGTCATGGGGTGGGGCTCATCGGCAACGTCGACCAAGCACCCGCGCTGCTCGCCGAGACCGACGAGACGATCAAAGAAGTCCAGGTCGGCGCGGTCCGCTACGCCGGCTCCGTCGCCAAGCTGCTGCCGTAAGGGGGAACGACATGCCCATCGCTGCCTGGGTCACCATCGTGCTCATCGGCTTGATCGTCGCGGCTGCCGCGCTCGGCCTCGTGCGAGTCATCGGCCATCTCGTCGCCGTGCACCGCACGCTCGCCGCGCTGCTCGGCGGTGTGCGGGTCGTCGCCGACAAGACGAGACCCGTGCCTGCCGCGCTCGAGTCGGTGAACGCGAACCTGAAGCCGGTCCGCGACTTCTGCGAGTCGATCTGACATGCACGTGCTCGCGCAGGACACCGCCGGCTGGCAAGCCGGGTACACGATCGGGGTCATCGTCGTGATCGTCGTCGTCGCGCTGGTCGTGCCGATCCTGGTGCTCGCCCACCTCATCGGCAAGCAGGCGAGGGACATCAACGACAGCCTCGCCGAGTCGGTCACGAACACGGCCGCGCTCGCGGGGCTGCGCACGACGATCGAGTCGGCCGAGGCCATCACCGCCGGACTCCGGCGCGGACGCATCAAGCTGGGGGGCTGACCATGCTCTTTGCGCTGTCAGACACGACCGAGAATTGGTGGTGGGGAGCACTCGCCGCGGGGGCGGTCGTGCTGCTCGCGGTCGTCGCTTTGCTCACGATCCTCGTGGTGCTCGTCAACACGATCGACAAGCGCACGATCCAGATCCGCGACACGCTGAAGCAGGCCGCCGACAACACAGCCGACACGGCCCTCATCGGTGAGACGGCCAAGCAGGTCGACGCTGTGCTCGCGGAGGGCCTCGAGCACCATCTGTTCCTCGGCCGCGTGCTCGACAAGGTGCGGTCATGACGACGTTGGTGGTGCTCACCGTCGTCGAGCTCGTGCTCCTCGTCGCCGGTCTTGCCGCGTACCTCTGGATCGTCGGTGGCCAGCTGACGACGGTCGCGGGCACGCTCGAGGAGTGCGACGAGCTCGTCGCGACGATCGAGCGGAACGCCGCCGTGATCACGCCCGGCGTCGAGCACATCAATCGCACCGGCGCTGTCATCGCCGGGGCGCTGCCGTTGCTGTACGGCATGGCCGAGGGCATCGTTGCCGGCGCGACCTACCAGGCACCGGCGCCCGATGCCGAACGTCCCCCGGCCACGCCGGCAGCAGGCACCCGCCGCTCGCGCTTCCACGAAGCGGTCGGCTACCGGCCTTAGGGCGAGGCGTTCGGGTCGCGGCCGGTCGTGAGCGGGCCGGCGGTGGGCGCCTGGTACTCACCGATCCATTCGTCTTTCCACGCGGCGTCGTACTGATCCGCGTTGCAGCTCGGGTGATAGATCGCCGCGAGCTCGCGCACGATCTGCTCTCGGTGTGACACGAGCCCGCCGGGCACCTCGTACGTGCAGATCGACAGCTTGAACCGGTCGCCCGCCCGCTTGACCCAGCAGCCCGCGCGCGGGTGGTTGAACGGGAAGTGCTCGCGCGACAGGTCGTCGGACTCGTCGACGTAGATGACTGCGTACTGCTCGCCGCCCGAGTCCTTGCTGAGGATCGCGTACACCGCGGCCACCGCCGGCGGAGTCCAGCCCGCGAGGACGCGCGGCCCTTCGAAGGGATAGCCGGCGAGCGAGCCGAGCCGGATCACTCTTCGCTGTCCTCTTCGGCGATCGTCTCGACGCGCGCGACGGGCCAGTCGGGAAGACCAGCGCGCTTCGCGGCCGCGACGAACTCGCCGATCGCGACGTCGACGGCCTCGTCGCTCGTCGGCGCCTCGACGACGATCTGTGCGCCATAGCTCGTGCTTCCGATGCCGGATGCGATCCCGCCGTGTGCCGCGACTGCGTCCGCGAGCTCGACGATCTCGTCGATCGTCATCTCGCGGTCGCCGTCGGCGACGAGCGACACGCTGAACTTCACCCCAGCTCCGGCAGCAGCTCGGCGAGCTCTTCGAGGCTGGCGAGGTCGTGGCCGGACAGCAGCAAGTCGACGTGTGGTGCCGCGACCATCATCCCGAGCGTGCTGGGACGGAAGTCGGTGGCCGTGCCCTTGTGCGGGTTCATCCACACGATCCGGTGGCTCAGCCTCGTGAGTCGCTCCATCGCCGCCGCGAGCACCGCGGGATCACCCCGGTCGAGCCCGTCCGAGCAGATGACGACGATCGCGCCTCGGCTCACTCCTCGCCGCCCCCATCCCCGCACGAACGCGTCGAGGGAATCGCCGATCCGGGTGCCTCCCTCCCAGTCGAAGACGAGCTTGGCCGCCTCGTCGAGCGCGTCGTCCGGGCGGCGTCGTTCGAGCGCCTTCGTGATCCGAGTGAGGCGGGTGCCGAAGCAGAACACCTCCACGCGCGACGCAGCGCGACGCGTCGAGTACGCGAATTGCAGCAGTGCGCGGGAGTAGTCGGACATCGATCCGGACACGTCGAGGATCAGGATGACGGGGCGAGGCCGCCTCCGCCGTTGCCGCCAGAAGAGCTCCGCGGGCTCACCGTGCATCCGCATCGTCTCTCGCACGGTCCTGCGGATGTCGTGCGTGCGCCCAGCGTGGGCTGGCGCAGTGCGCCGAGTGCGACGCCGCGGTGGCACCAGGCGGATTCGGTGGGCGATGCGCCGGAGCGCGGCGAGCTCCTCCGGGGTGCACGCGGCGAACGACTTCGTGCGGAAGAGCTCGACGTCGGATGCCATGAAGCCGAGGCGGGCCGGCCGATCGTCGACGTCATCGTGCGCGCCGGGCTCAGTGGCGGGGATCTCGAGCACGGCGTTCGCGTGCGCGGCCGGGGTGATCGCGGCTCTGAGCGGCTCGGGCAGCCCGTCGTGCTCATCGAGGAAGAAGCGGCGGAAGACCCGGTCGTAGGTCGGGATCTGCTCACGCCGCGCGACGAGTGTCGTGCGCCCTGCCCAGTAGAGGTCGACGAGGTCGGTGGAATCGAGCGCCGCCATCGCCTCGCAGTAGGTGATCACGTCTCCCGATCCGACCGCGATGCCCTCGGAGCGCAGCTCGTTGCCGAACGCGACGAACAGGTCGACGAAGGGCGACTCAGCCACCAGAGATGACGTCCTCGAGGTTCTCGCGCACGAGCTCGAGGTCGTCGCGCTCCTTCACGACCGCGCCGAGCGTGTCGTCCGCGGAGCGCGCGTCGAGGTCGGTCTCGCCGAGCACCGTGAGGGTGTTCACCCAGTCGATCGTCTCCGCGACGCCTGGGGGCTTCGCCAGGTCGAGCTCGCGCAGCCGGTTCACGGCGGCGACGACCTTGCGGGCGAGCACGTCGGACACGGTGGGAGCGCGCACGAGCACGATCTCGACTTCACGCTCGGGGCTCGGGTAGCCGACCCAGTGATAGAGGCAGCGGCGCTTCAGCGCGTCGTGCAGCTCACGGGTGCGGTTCGAGGTCAGCACGACGAGCGGCGGCCGGTCGGCCGTGATCGTGCCGATCTCGGGGATCGTGATCTGGAAGTCGGAGAGCAGCTCGAGCAGGAACGCTTCGAACTCGTCGTCGGCTCGGTCGATCTCGTCGATGAGCAGCACCGCGCGATCGCCGGTGCGCAGCGCGTCGAGCAACGGCCGCTCGAGGAGGAACTTCGGCCCGAAGAGCTTGTCGACTTGGGCGTCGTCGGCGACCTGCTGCTCGGACAGCGCGCGGATCTGCAGCATCTGGCGGGCGTAGTCCCACTCGTAGAGGGCCTGGTTGGTGTCGATGCCCTCGTAGCACTGCAAGCGGATGAGGCGACGCTCGAGCACCGAGGCCATGCGCCTTCGCGACTTCGGTCTTCCCGACGCCGACCTCGCCTTCGAGCAGGAGGGGGCGTCCCAGCGTCAGCGCGACGTAGAGCGCGGTCGACAGCCCGCGGTCGGCGAGGTAGCCCCCTCCGCGAAGGAGGTCAGTGAGCTCAGGGACGCTGTTCAGCGCGAGTCGGTCGGGCCGAGGACGAGGTCGCGGACGCTGCCACCTGACTTCGAGAGCTTGCCCTCGCGCTCGAGACGATCTCGCCAAGCCTCGGTGAGGTCGCTGCCCGGTTCGGCGTAGCCGTCGAACGTGATGTCGCGCATGTTCTTGCAGTTCTTCGTCGGGCTGCAGTCGTCGTCGACGTCGTCGCTCGTCTGGTCTTGCGCGGCCCACACTGCCCGCAGGACCGTGAGGGCGTCATCGGACTGGTTCATCAGGATCCAGTGTACGTGGGACCGGTTTGCCTGCCTCGACGGCGAGTGCTTCCGCGAGGATCGAGATCGCGACCTTTGCGGGCGTGTCGGCACCGATGTCGACGCCCGCGGGCCCGTGGACGCGGTCGATCTCGGTGATGCCCCGATAGGCGAGCCAGTCGGCGCGCGTCTGCTGCATCTTCCGTCCGCCCAGCGCACCGATGTAGCCGACCTCGCTGTCGAGGCCTGCCGCGAGCGCACTGCCGGCGAGCTCGACGTCGTGTGCGGCGACCACGAGCTTGTCGAGAGGAGCGAGGCTCGCGATGAGGCCGGTCGCGGTGCTTTGATCGTTGGTCACCTGCGTCTGCCACCCAAGCAGGGCAGCCGCGGCGCTCAGCGCGTCGGCGATCGGTCCGGTGCCGATCACGACGAGCTTCGTCACCGGGAACAGGATCGTCACGACACGATCGGTGGCGACCATCGTGTGGCTTCGTCCTTCGTCGGTGGGGCCGACCTCGAACAGCTCGGTCCCGACCACGTCGACGCCGTCGAGATGGGTCGTGAGACCGACTTCGCGACGTGCGAGCAGTTCGCTCCAGAGGTCGGCCGGAAGGTCGGACGCGGGGATCACGAGGCATCGGACCGAACCACCCCGGGGAAGTCCGGCGACGAGTGCATCGACGTCGGTGATGGTGACGTCGACGAGCCGGTTGCGGGGGAGGTCCGCGGCCTGGCCGTCGAGTGCTCCGCCGAGGAGGGAGCCGACGCGCCCACCACCCGGCGTGATCGCGATCGCGTCGGTCGCGTCCCGATCAGGAAAGTCGTCACTCGCGACGATCCAGGCGACGTCGACCTTGGTGCCGGCGCGCAAGCAGGCCGCGACGCTCAGGGCGATCCCATACACGGGCTGAGCCTAAGAGGGGGCGGGCGAGAACACGTAGCGGAGCATCGGCCCCGACTCGGTGTGCTCCCAGGCCTCGGCCTCGCGCTCGAGCGCGAAGCCAGCGCGTTCGGCCACGCGGCGCGACGCGATGTTGCGTTCATCGACGATCGCGACGAAGCCGTCGACCGGGAGGTGTTCGACCCCCCACGCGACTGCGAGCTGCACCGCTGCGGTCGCGTGCCCGCAGCGGCGGAACGCAGGGAACACGACGTACGACACGTTGGCGCGACTGTCCTCTCTCACGCGGAGCTCGACGCCGCCGGCCAGAGCGTCGTCGACCCAGATGCCCCACTGCCGAAGCGGCCCGTCGTCGCGCCATCCTGCGCTCCATCGTTCGATCGCCCGCTCGACGTCGGCCAGCGAGGCGGCGGGCATCTGGAACCAGCGCAGCTGCTCGGCGTCCTCACCTGCCAGCCACGCCGGCGCATCCGACAGCTGGAGCGCTCGGAGGTTCACACGCGGTCGGCGCTGGCGCGGGCTCGGTTCTCGGACAACGTGCGCTCAGCGTCGTTGGTTGCGAGCGCGGCGGCGCGCGCGAAGGCGTCCGCGGCCTCGCCATCGCGACCGAGCCTCTCGAGGAGATCGCCGCGGACGCTGTGGAACAGGTGGTAGCGATCGAGCGTGCCGGACGCGGCGAGTGCGTCGACGAGTCGCAGGCCCTCTGCAGGACCCGAGGCCATCGACACGGCAACCGCACGGTTGAGCTCGATGACGGGGGAGCCGGTCGCGGCCACGAGACGCTCGTAGAGCACCACGATCTGCTGCCAGTCGGTGTCTTCGACGCTGCGCGCGCGTGAGTGGCACGCCGCGATCGCTGCCTGCAGCGTGTACAGACCCGGGTCGGGCTGCAGTGACTCGGCGCGCTCGAGAGCGGCGAGGCCGAGGTGGACGTGCAGCCGGTCCCAACGACGCCGGTCTTGATCCGCGAGCAGCACGACCTCGCCCGACGGCCCGAGTCGAGCATCGAGCCGGGAAGACTGCAGCTCCATCAGCGCGACGAGCCCGTGGACTTCGGCCTCGTCGGCCGAGAGGCGCGCCAGCTGTCGCCCGAGCCGCAGCGCCTCATGACACAGATCAGGGCGAGTCCACTGCGCCCCCGAAGTCGCGGTGTAGCCCTCGTTGAAGATGACGTAGATCACCTGGAGCACCGATGTCAGTCGCGTCGAGCGCTCCTCACCCTCGGGCACCTCGAATCGCACGCCCGCGGCGGCGATCGTCTTCTTCGCTCGCACGATCCGCTGCGCGACAGTGCTCTCGGGCTGGAGGTAGGCCCTGGCGATCTCCGTCGTCGAGAGGCCGCCGACCAGCCGAAGCGTCAGCGCGGCTCTCGACGCCATCGGCAGCATCGGATGGCACGCGACGAACATCATCCTCAGCCGGTCGTCCTCGATCTCGCCGTCGTCGATGTCGGGCTCGAGCGCGGTCTCCCTCGTCAATGGAGCGAGCTGCTGGTACTTGGCGCTCAACGTCCGGTCCCGCCGAAACCGGTCGACGGCCTTGCGCTTCGCGACCGCCATCAACCACGCGCCCGGGTTTCGAGGCACGCCGTCGCGCGGCCACTGCACCATCGCGTCGGCGAGCGCGTCTTGTGCGAGGTCTTCAGCGAGGCCGACGTCGTCCACCTTGCGGGCGAGGCCTGCGACGAGACGGGGGAACTCGATGCGAAACACCGTCTCGATCGCGCGGGTGGTCGAATCGGTCACTCCGCCGATTGAACCACCCGCGCGGTCGACTGCGAGAAGCGTCACTCCGGACCGAACACCGGCCGCACCCGAACTTCGCCCTCGCCGAGCACTCCGAGGAACCGCTTCGACCACTCGACCGCCTCGGCGAGATCGCGGCACTCCATCAACGCCCAGCCCCCGATGAGCTCTTTCGCCTCGGTGAACGGGCCGTCGACCACGGTGTACTCGCCCTTGCTGAGCGAGATCTTCGCTCCCATCGCAGTCGGTGCGATGCCTCCGGTGGCCACGAGCACGCCGGCTCCCATCGCCTCGTTCACGAAGAGGTCCATCTTCTCCATGAGGTCGGGGTTGGGCGGGGGCATCGGGACGGACTCGTCACCCAGGGTGTAGCCGAGAAAGCGCATCAGATCCTCCTTGTTTCGTCGCTTTGCACGGTGCGTCGAACGAGATCTGCGCAGATCGACAAGCTCCGAGCATGTTTCAAGATCGCAGCTGGCCGGTGTCGAAGTCACCGGCGAGGCAGGATTGGTGCGATGGGCGAGGTGCAGATCCCGTTGCGGGCTGCGATGCCGGCGTATCTCGGCGTTCCCGTTGGTGATGGACCCTGGCCGGGCGTGGTCGTGCTCTCCGACGTGATGGGCATGACCCGAGATCTGCGTCATCAGGCCGATTGGCTGGCGTCGTCGGGCTATCTGTCGGTGGCGCCCGATCTGTTCCACCGCGGGAGTCGGCTGGCCTGCCTGCGCACAACCTTTCGAGACCTGGTCGCGGGGCGCGGCCAGAGCTTCGACGACATCGAGGCGGCCCGAAGCTGGCTGGCCAGCCGCGACGACTGCACCGGCAAGGTCGGAGTGATCGGGTTCTGCATGGGGGGCGGATTCGCTCTGCTCCTCGTGGCCGACCACGGGTTCGCGGCGGCCAGCACCAACTACGGCGGCCTGCCCAAGCGCTTCGACTCCTTCGTCGGGCGGGCCTGTCCAGTCGTGGGCAGCTACGGCGCCAAGGACCGTTCGCTTCGGGGCACGGCCGCCAAGCTGGAGGGGGCGCTCACGGCGGCCGGGGTGCCCCACGATGTGAAGGAGTACGCCGAGGCGGGCCACTCGTTTCTCAACGATCACGACCCGTCAGAGCTCAACGCTCTGGTCGTCTTGTTGGCGCGGATCTCCAACAGCCGCTATCACGACCCGTCAGCGATCGATGCCGCGGCGGCGCATCCTCGCCTTCTTCGACGAGCACCTCCGTTCGGCCCACGACCGGTCCGGGTGAGCGACGTCTCCTGGTCTCGAGCCGCTGGGTCACCGACGGGAGCGAAGAACAGCTCCCCGCACGAGCAGGAAGACGATCGCGACGATTTGGCCGCCAAGGATGATCCGATTGACGTCGACGGCCGGTTGCCAGCGCACCGCCTCCCCGCGGATGACGTACACGCCGGCTGGCTTGGCGGTGAGGCCGAAGCCGCCGCCTGAACCCGAGCCGCCTCCACCCGCGTCGGGTCCTCCCTCTCCGTGCCCGCCTCCGGCGCCACCGCGGATCGCGGCAACGGGAATGACGGTCACATCACCGTGCTCGTAGGGCTCGCCGAACACTCGCTTCACGGTGAGGGCGTCCCGAGCCTGTTGCATCAATTCGTTCGGGTCCATGTTGGCCTCCTTTGAGTGGGACGGCGCTACGTCCATGGACTACCAGCCGATCCCCGAAACGACCCGCTGTCTACGATGTCCCGCGACATCCGTCTCCGATGTCTCGCGGCATCACAGCGCGCCCTCGGCAGGATTCGAACCTGCGCACCCGGCTCCGGAGGCCGATGCTCTATCCCCTGAGCTACGAGGGCGGGAGTTCGAGGGTAGTCGCGCGAGACTCCGGCGATGATCGCCCCGCCTGTCGACGTGATCATCGTGGGAGGCGGCTCAGCCGGATGCGTCCTCGCGGCACGGCTGAGTGAGGATCCGCATCGGTCCGTCCTCCTCCTGGAATCAGGTCCAGATTGGAGACCGGCCGATGCGGCCTCAGAGATCCGGTCGCTGAACCCCGGGCTCGTCATCGGCGAGGCGAAGTTCGACGAGCTGCAGTACCCGGCGTTGCTCGCGCGGCGCACTCGTCACCAAGAGCCCGAGCTCTTCTGGCGTGGACGCGGTGTCGGCGGATCGTCGACGATCAATGGGATCCTCGCGATCCGCGCCCTGCCCGAAGATCACGACGGGTGGGGCATGCCGGGATGGGCGTGGGACGACGTGCTGCCCGCGTACCTGCGGCTCGAGACCGAACACGACTTCGGCACCGACGCCTGGCACGGCACCGATGGGCCGATGCCGATCTTCCGCATCCCCCAGGATCGGTGGGGCGCCGTCGATCGTGCGCTGTGCGAGGCGGCGCTCGCCGCGGGCTACGGATGGTGCGCCGATCACAACGCGCCGACCGGAGAGGGCGTGTCGCCCTACGCCATCAACGGCGACCCGGTCCGCGAGGAGCGCGTCACCACGAACGACGCGTACCTCGAACCCGCTCGCGACCGGCCGAACCTGCGCATCGTCGGCGACGCGTTGGTCGATCGGGTGCTCATCGAGGATGGGCGTGCCGTCGGCGTGCGCGTGCGCCTCGACGGGGAGTGGACGACGATCGAGGGCGGCGCAGGTCGTCCTCAGCGCAGGGGCGGTGCACTCGCCGGCGATCCTCTTGCGCTCCGGGATCGGGCCGGGGCTGTCGATCGACCTGCCTGTCGGCGAGCACCTGCAGGACCATCCCGTCGTCTACGCCGTCGTGCCGCTGCGCACCGAAGCGCAGCCGGCGACGCCGTTCGACCGGCACACGAACGTCTGCCTGCGCTACTCGTCAGGACTCGCTGGTGCGGGCCGCAACGACATGATGATCGTCGGGATGAACCGCACTCCGGTCGGTCCGGTGGGTCTCGTCGGTGTGTGGATCAACGAGTGCTTCTCGGAGGGAAGGCTGCGGCTCGCGTCGCCTGATCCGACCGTCGACCCGTTGATCGACGAGGACATGGTCAGCGACGAGCGCGATCGGGTGCGCATGGTCGACGGGGTGCGCCGCATCATCGAGCTCGTGGCGTCCGGCGCCGTGCAAGACCTCGCCGCCGCCCCCATGATCGATCGGCTCGGCGGCCCGATGCCCACGGCCGACTTCACCGACGACGAGCTGGCCGACTGGGCCGATCGCGCTTCGAGCGACGCGCAGCACATCTGCGGGACCGCACGGATGGGGCTCGGCGACGACGCGGTGGTCGATCCTCTCGTGTCAGGTGCGCGGCGTCGATGCACTGAAGGTCGTCGACGCGTCGGTGTTCCCGCGAGTGCCGCGCGCGAACACCCACCTGATGGTGCTCGCCACGGCGGAGGTCATCGCTCGTTCAGGAACGTGGTGAGGTGCGTGAGATAGGCCGCGAGCGTCGGTGACGCGTGCACGGTGTGCGTTGCGCCTTCGACCTCGTGGATGCGAGCGTGCGGATTGCCCCTCGCGAACCGCTCGGCATCGTCGGGCGTGAAGACCGCCCCGACCTTCGGATCGGCGCGCACGATCGTGATCGGGCACCCGAGAGGCTCGTCGGGATCGAAGCCGCGCCAGACGATCCCCTCGATCGCGGCGTCCATCGTCGTCGGATCCCACAGCACGAGGGACTGACAGCGCACCTCCACCTCGTCGGGAGCGGTCTCGACGACCAGCGAGCGGTAGTCGTCGGGTTCGGCCGCCCGCGCCTGCCGCTCGCGCACCGCGGCGACGAGCGCGGGGAAGAACTTCGCGGTGGGGCTCGCCGCGCGGCGGGCGTCGTCGCCCTCGTACAGCGGCGGGTCTTCGAGGAAGAGCGCGGTCACGAGGTCGGGTCGGGCCTGCGCGAGCGCAACGGCGACGACGCCGCCGAGGGAGTGGCCGACGACGGTCGCCCGGCGGCCGATCTCTGACTCGATCAGCGCGGCGATGTCGGACGCGTAGCTGGCGGCGTCGTACGTGTCGAGACTCGCCCGAGTCGACTCTCCATGGCCGCGGAGGTCGAGGTTCCAGACGTCGCCCGCGATCTCACCGACGACGCTCCGATATGCGAGCCGGCTCCCGGAGAGCCCGTGCAAGAGCACCACGGCCGGGAGGTCGGGGTCGCCGACGCGGTCATAGGCGAGGGTCTGGCCGGTATCGACTGAGGCGCGCACGAGGGGCAACGTTACGATCACCGAATGATCCGGGAAGACCTCGCCGCCGCGGTGCGCGCGTCGCTCGCCGCGCTCGGGGTCGAGGCCCCCGGCGAGATCGTGCTCGAACGCCCACGGGTCCCCGAGCACGGCGACTGGTCGACCAATGTCGCGCTGGCTTCCGCGAAGGCCGCGAGTCGCAACCCCCGTGAGCTGGCCATGCAGCTGGCCGACTCGTTGAACAGCGCGCACATCCCTCACGTCGAGAGCGTCGACGTCGCCGGGCCGGGATTCGTGAACTTCCGCCTCCACGACACGTGGCTCCACGAGGTGCTCCGCGAGGTGGTCGAGGGCGGCGTCGACGGCTACGCGAAGCCCGACATCGGGCAGGGCGAGCGAGTGATGATCGAGTTCGTCTCGGCCAACCCCACCGGGCCGCTGCACGTCGGCAACGGCTGGTTCGCCTCCTATGGCGACGCGCTCGCGCGACTCTTCGAGCGCACGGGTCACGAGGTCACGCGCGAGTACTACGTGAACGACACCGGAGGCCAAGTGCGGCGCTTCGGCGCGAGCATCCTCGCCCGCAAGCACGGCCAGCCCGTGCCCGAGGACGGCTATCCCGGACAGTTCGTCGCCGACCTCGGCGAGCGGTACGACGGGCCCGACGACATTGCCGAGGCAGGACGGTGGGGCGGCGAGCGCGTGCTCGAAGACATCCGCACGACGCTCGAGTCGATCAACATCCAGTACGACGAGTGGTACAGCCAAGCGTCGATCGAGGAGAGCGGCGCGGTCGCGGAGACGATCGAGGTGCTGCGGGGCAAGGGGCTGATCTTCGACCGCGAAGGTGCGACCTGGCTGCGTACCGAAGACTTCGGCGACCCGCGCAAGGAGCGCGTGCTGATCAAGTCGAACGGCGACGTCACCTATCTCGGTGGCGACATCGCGTACCACCGCAACAAGTTCGTGATCCGTGGCTACGACCGTGTCATCGACGTGTGGGGTGCGGACCACCAGGCGCAGGTGCCGAGCCTTCTCGCCGCGGTCGAGGCGCTCGGCGTCCCCCGCGGGCAGCTCGAGGTGAAGATCGGGCAGATGGTGTCGCTGGCGTCGGGTCGCATGTCGAAGCGGCTCGGCAACACGGTCGACCTCAGCGAGCTCATCGCCGACATCGGGCCCGACGCGACCCGGCTGCTCACGCTGCTGTCGTCCGTCGACTCGCCGACGACGGTCGACCTCGACGCGATCCGCAACGACTCGCGCGAAAGCCCCGTGTACTACGTGCAGTACGCGCACGCCCGCATCGCCTCGATCAACCGGGTCGCGGCCGAACGCGAGGTCGCTCGGCTCCCGCTCTCGAGCGCTGACGTGGCCCTTCTCGAGCACCCCCGCGAGCTCGATGTGCTTCGGTCGCTCTTCGAGCTGCCCGACGTGATGGTCGCCGCGCTCGACGAACGGGCGCCGCACAAGGTCACCACGTGGGTTCGCGAGCTCGCCGACCGGTTCCACGGCTTCTACCACGACTGCTACGTGATGGGAGAGGGCGTGAGCGCCGAGCTCACCCAGGCGCGGCTGTGGCTCGTCGAGGCCGTGCGCATCGGGCTCGCCATCGGTCTCGACGTGCTCGGCGTGCACGCACCCGACGTGATGTGAGCGGCCAGTGAGCGCGATCCCGCGCCACCTCCTGCCCGACACCGCGACGGTCGACGCCCAGGGGAGGCTCTCCATCGGCGGCGTCGACCTCGTCGACCTCGCGTCCGAGCACGGCACTCCGCTCTTCGTCTACGACGAGGACCACATGCGAGCGCGGTGCCGCGAGGCCGTCACCGCGTTCGGCGCCGACCTCGCGATCTACGCCTCGAAGGCGTTCTTGTGCCGAGCGATGGTGCGCTTGGTCGACGAGGAGGGGTTGCGCCTCGATGTCGCGACGGGCGGCGAGCTGCACGTCGCGCTCGCCGCCGGCTTCCCCCCGAGCGGCTCGTCTTTCACGGCAACAACAAGAGCCTCGTCGAGCTGCGGGCGGCTCGCGCCGCGGGCGTGGGTCGCACCGTCGTCGACTCGTTCGACGAGCTCGATCGCCTCGACGCGTTGCATGCGGAGGACGGTCTCGCTCCGGCGGTGCTCCTCCGGGTCACTCCCGGCATCGAGGCCCACACGCACGAATACGTGAAGACCGGGCAGGACGACTCGAAGTTCGGGTTCGGCCTCTCGGCAGGCGACGCGCAGCGGGCCGTCGACCGGGCCAGCGCATCCTCGTCCGTCGAGCTCGTCGGGCTGCACGCGCACATCGGCAGCCAGGTGTTCGCCGTCGAGTCGTTTCGTGCGGCCATCGAAGTGCTCGCGCCGTTCGTGCGCACGAGCGCGGCTTCCCGAGCTCATCGTCGGGGGCGGTCTCGGCGTCGCGTACGTCGAGGGCGAGGAGGCGGCGACGTTGTCGCAGTGGGCGCACGTGCTTCACGCCGCCGCGGAGCAGCACGACGTACCGGTGCCGCTTGCCGTCGAGCCGGGCCGCTCGATCGTCGCCTCTGCCGCCGTCACGCTCTACACCGTGGGCACGATCAAAGAGCTCCCTGGCCTGCGCACCTATCTCGCGGTCGACGGGGGGATGAGCGACAACCCTCGTCCCGTGCTCTACGGCAGCGGTTACGAGGCGTTCCTGCCCCGCGAGACGAACGCCGGTCGTCCGAAGTCGGTGCGCATCGTCGGCAAGCACTGCGAGTCGGGCGATGTGCTCGTGCACAGCGCGAGAGTCCCCGACGACATCGCCGTCGGGGACATCTTGTGCACCCCCGTCACCGGTGCGTATGGGCACTCGATGGGGTCGAACTACAACAAGGTCCCGCGTCCGGCGGTGGTCTTCGTCAAGGACGGGGACGCGAAGGTCGTCGTACGCCGTGAGACGTACGACGACCTGATGCGCTACGACATCTGACGCTGCTGCGCTATGACGTCTGATCGAGCACGACCACGTTCCCGCTCGGCAGGTCGCTCGGGCCCGTCGCCTGGTGGCCGGTGACCACGTTCGCGAACAGGCGGGCATCCGGTGCGCCGCCGAGGCCGATCCCGATGCCGGAGAACGCCGGGTAGCCGTCGTCGTTCGCGGGGCAGAACCGGTTGTTCGCGGTGACGACGTTGAGACGGATGGCCATCCCGGTCGTCGGTGCGTAGGTGCTCAGAGCGAAGATCCCCGCGCAGTTGTCGCTGAGCGAGTTCGCGGTGATCGTCGCTTGATCGCTGTCACGCACCAGCACGCCGGGGCCGTTGTTGCCGGTGACCCGGTTGAAGCTGATCGTCGCCTGCGCGGCGGGCGCGTCCTCGATGGTGAGCCCGAACTTGCCGTTGTCGTGCACCTGGTTTCCGACGTACTTGGTGTGGTGCGAGGCGAGGCTGATCGCGCCGTCGAACCCGTTGTGGTCGAGCTCGTCGCCGACGACCACGAGATGGTCGGTCGCGTAGCCGAACACGCCGTTGCCCGGGAAGCCCGTGACGCGAAAGCCCGTGATCGTGACTCCGTCGAGATAGGCGTTGATCGTGGGCGTGGACTCGGGACCGGGGATCGTGATGTCGCCGAGGATGCAGAAGCCGGGCAGCCGGTCCTCGGGCGACGTGAGGCACGCGTTCGGCCGCGGACTCGCGGGCGGCACGAGCGTCACGTCCTTCCCGACGAGGGTGATGGGCTTGGTGATGAGGAGGTTCTCGGCGTACGTCCCGCTCGGCACGACCACCGTGCCGTGCGCGGGCGCACGATCGATCGCGCTCTGGATCGAGAAGGGTGCCGGCGTCGCACCGGCAGTGCCGGTCGCGAATCCAAACGCGAGGGCAGCGGACAAGGACAGAGTGCTGATCTTGCTGCGAGTGCTCATGGTGAGCACCGTGCGCCCGCGGCCGTCCGCGCCGCATCGGACGACCGTCCCGGTCGTGTCCTCCGGTTGTCCCGGGACTGCTCTTTCCTCGTCGCCGTCCGCCGCTGCGCTTCGGCGGCTCCTGCTCGCGTCGCTCGACAATCGGTGCTGCGCGACCCGGCGGCGCACTGCGCCGCCCTTTACTCGACGCGGCCTTCGCAGTGCCGGTGACGACGGGCTCGCCGGCCTGGTTCACGGTCTCGACGGTGAGCTCGGCGACGCCGTCGCTCACCGAAGTGACGGTCGCTGTCGTGGTCAGCGCGTCACCGGGAAACACCTGCTTCACGAACCGCACCCCGTACGAGAGCAGACCCTCGGCGCCGAACCAGTCGGTGAGGACGCGGCCGGTCATGCCCATGGTGAGCATGCCGTGCGCGAACACTCCGGGATAGCCGGCGATCTCCTTCGTGAACTTGTCGTCGGTGTGCAGCGGGTTGTAGTCGCCCGATGCCCCGGCGTACTGCACGATCTGCGTGCGAGTGAGGTCGTCGGTGAGCACGAGAGTGCGGGTGTCGCCTTGCTTCACGCTGGCCATGTCACGCCTCCTGCTGCACGACGGTCTCGGTGCGCACGCCGACGCCGCGTGCAGTGACGACGAGCTCGCCGTTCTGATCGCGGTACTCGGTCACCGACTCGGAGAAGATGAGCTTGCCGCCCCGGCGGCCTTGCTTCTCCCACGTGTTGCCCGGCTGTGTCGTGCCCGTCAGCACATCGCCGGCGCGCAGCGGGCGGTGGTACTCGAAGTGCTGCTCGGCGTGGAGCCCGCCGCCACCACCCCCTCCGCCGCCACCGCCACCGCCACCTGTCGCGCTTGATGCCGGTGGCCTCGCGGCCCGAGCCGAACCACGGCTGGCCGATCTTCGGCCGCAAGAAGTAGTCGGGATCGAACTGGGCGCTCGCCTGCGCGAACGTCGGCGGTGCGGGCACCGGCTCGTCGCCGGTCAGCGCGCCGTAGTAGGCAGGGTTCGGGTCGCCGATCGCACGCGGCGAAGAGCGCGATGTGGCCGGCCTCGACAGGGAATCGATCGATGCTCACGGCGGGGGAGCATACGTCGGCCGCCTAGGCTGACGTCCATGTCCGCACGCACTCGTGAGCTGCCGCGCCGCTCGTGTCTGTCCGTCCCCGGGTCGAGCGAGAAGATGCTCGGCAAGGCCCCCGGTCTCCCCGCCGACATGGTGTTCCTCGACCTCGAAGACTCGGTGTCGCCGCTCGAGAAGGAGGCCGCGCGCGACCAAGGTCGTCAACGCGATCAAGACCCAGGACTGGGGCGACAAGGTGCTCTGCGTCCGCATCAACGCCTGGGACACCGAGTGGACGGTCTTCGACGTGATCGAGGTGGTCGGCCAGGCCGGCATCCGACTCGAAGAGGTGATGCTCCCGAAGGTGCAGTCGGCAGCCGAGGTCATCGCGCTCGACCTGTTGCTGTCGCAGGTCGAGACCAAGGCCGGTCTCCCCGCGGGCCACATCGGCATCGAGGCGCAGATCGAGACGACCCGCGGCCTGATCAACGTCGAGGAGATCTGCGCGGCGTCGCCCCGTCTCGAGACCATCATCTTCGGCCCCGCCGACTTCGCCGCCTCCATGGAGATGCCGGTGCTCACCGGTGGCGTGCAGATCCCCGAGTACCCGGGTGACCACTTCCACTACGTGTTCTCGAAGATCTTGATGGCCGGGCGCGCGAACGGCCTCCAGGTGATCGACGGCCCGTTCCTGAAGATCCGCGAGCCCGACGCGTTCCGTGACTACTGCCAGCGCACGAAGGTGCTCGGCTACGACGGCAAGTGGGCGTTGCATCCCGACCAGGTCGACATCCTCAACGAGCTCTTCTCGCCGACGCAGGAGCAGTTCGACCGCGCGTGGGACATCCTCGACGCCTACGAGAAGGCGACCACCGAGGGCGAGCGCAAAGGCGCTGTCATGTTCGGCGACGAGATGATCGACGAAGCGTCGCGGAAGATGGCGACGAAGTTCGTGCGGCGCGGCGAGCGAGCGGGGTTCCGCCGGTCCGCGACGTGAGCTCGCGGTCTTGATCAAGATCGAGGCCGTCCTGTTCGACGCAGGCGGCGTGCTCCTGCTCCCCGACCCGACGGTCATCGGCCCGTTGCTCGCCCCCTATGGGGCAGACACCTCGACCGAAGGCCTCGTACGCGCGCACTACGCGGCGATGCGGTCGCAAGACGTCGACGGTGAGGTCCACGACGACTGGCACGTCTACGACGCGGCGTATGTCCGCGGCGTGCGGCATCCCCGAGCACGAGCGTGACGAAGCCGCGCTCATCCTCGGCGTGACCCGCACCGCGCACCTCTGGCGGTGGCCGATCGTCGAGTCCGTCGTCGCACTGCGGTCGCTCCACGAGTCGGGCGTGCCGATCGGGGTGGTCAGCAACGCGGCCGGGCAGATCGAGTCAGTGCTGAGTCGGTTCGGCGTCTGCCAGGTCGGGGAGGGTGAGGGCGTCCCGGTGGTGATCATCGTCGACTCGACGATCGTCGGCGTCGCGAAGCCCGATCCCGCGATCTTCTCGTTCGCGCTCGACGTGCTCGATGTGAAGCCCGAGCACGTCGCCTACGTGGGCGACTCCTACGCGAACGACGTCGTCGGGGCTCGCGCGGCCGGCATGCGACCCTTCCTGCTCGACCCGTACGACGACCATGCCGATGCGGACTACGACCGCATCAAGGCCGTGGCCGACCTTCTCGATCTGGTCGGCTAGCGCGCCTGCTCGAGCAGGCGGCGGGCGATCACCTTGAGCGCCAAGGTCTCGTCCGCCCCCTCGAAGATCGAGAGCACCCGCGCGTCGACGAACAGCCGGCTGACTGTGTACTCCTCGGCGTAGCCGTAGCCCCCGTGGATCTGCATCGCCTCGCGGGTGACCCACTCCGCGGCGCGGCAGACGTAGGCCTTCACCATCGAAGCCTCCAGGGCACCCTCACCCTTCGCCATCAGCCGAGCGACGGTGTACGCGAACTGCCGGGCCGCTTGGATGACGATCGCCATGCGAGCCAGCTTCACCTGCGTCAGCTGGTACTCACCGACCGGCCGCCCGAACACCGATCGATCGAGCGCGTACTGCGCGGCCGCCTCGTACGCGGCCTGCATGACCCCGACGGCCCGCGCTGCGGTCTGCAGCCGGCCGTTCTCGAATCCCTCCATCTGGTAGTAGAAGCCGCGGCCGAGGCCCGCCTCGCCGCCGATGAGGCAGTCGTCGGGCACGAACCACCCGTCGAACGCGACCTCATAGGAGTGCATGCCGCGGTAGCCGAGCGTGTCGATGGCCCGGCCTTCCATCTTCCCGCCGGTCTCCTCTTGTGTGAACTCGAAGCCGTGGCCGGCTCGCTCGCGGCTTCGGCACCACGAACAGCGAGAGCCCGCGGTGGGTCTTCGTGCGATCGGGATCGGTGCGGGCCAGGAGCATCAGCACGTCGGCGCGGGCTCCGAACGTGCACCAGGTCTTGACGCCGCTGATCTTCCAGCCGCCGTCAGCTTTCGTTGCGGTTGCCTTGATCCCCGCGACGTCCGACCCGAAGTCGGGCTCAGTGACCGCGACGGCGACCATCACCGACCCATCGGCCAGCTGCGGCAGCCAGTGCCGCTTCTGCTCCTCGGTGCCTCCGCGCACGAGTGCTCGCGTGAGGATCTCGGGCCGGGTGATGAGGGAGCCGCCGATGCCGAGCGACCCGCGACTCAGCTCCTCGGTGGCGACGACCATCCCCATGTAGTCGCTCTCGCCGCCCGCAGCGAAGCCGCCGTACTCCTCGGGGACCGACAGCCCGAAGCCGCCCATCTCCGCGAGCCCGCTGATGATCTCTTCGGGCACGTCGCTGTTCTCGCGGTGAACGTGCTCGGCGACGGGCTTGATCCGCTCCTCGGCGAAGCGGCGGAACGTGTCGGTAACGAGCTCGAAGTCGGCGTCGAGGTGGCGCGGTCCCTCGGTGCCGGCGAGGCCGGCGAGGAGCTGTGGGTCGCGGTAGGTCGTGAGGAACGGTCGTACCCCGTCGAGCGCGCCAGGCTCGATGCCCCACTGCTCTTCGCGTCCCAAGGTGCGGGAGGCGAGGTCGTGGGCCACATCGGCCACGAACGCACACGTGATCTGACCCTCGACGTCCCCCTTCGCTCCGTAGTCGAGCAGGGCGCGGGCGGTCTCGACGCCGGCCGCTGCGTGCGCGAGGTCGTAGAGCGCGACCTGTTGCTCCTCGTCGTCCGTCGTGGCGAGGTGTCGAGCGGCCTGTTCGACGAGTCCGTGCGCGAGATCGACGACGGACGCGGCAGCAGAGAGATCGGCGGCGGTCACGCCGGCGAGGCTAGTGACGAGCGTTCGACTCGGTCAGATCGATGACGAGGTTGGGGCCGGCTGCCCACGCGGGAAGATCCTCGGGCGCGAGCGCGGCCGAGAGCAGGAACCCCTGCACCCGGTCGCACCCCATGTCGATCAGGGCACCGAGCGTCGGCTGAGTCCTCGACTCCCTCGGCGACGACCTCGAGCCCGAGGTTGTGTCCGAGCTCGATGATCGACCGCACGATCGCTCGGTCACTCTCGTTTCGGGTCATGTCGAGCACGAACGACTGGTCGATCTTGATCTCGTTGATGGGCAGTCGGCGCAGATGTGACATCGACGAGTAGCCGGTGCCGAAGTCGTCGACGCTCGTGCGGACGCCGAGCGCGGTCATGCGCTCCATCGCCTCGAGCGCGGCGACCGGGTCGGACATGAGCTGGCTCTCGGTGATCTCGAGCACGAGCCGATCGGCCGGCACATTCGCTTGCGCGAGCGCGGTTGCGATCGTCGGGGTGAGCTCATCGTCAGCGAAGTTGCGAGCCGAGATGTTCACCGAGACGGTGATGTCGAGGCCAGCCGCCGCGCCACAGCCCGCACTGGGTGACCGCGGTCGTGACGACCCAGCGGGTCAACGGATGGATCAACCCCGACACCTCGGCGAGCTCGATGAACTCGTCGGGGCCCACCACCTCCATCGACGGATGGTGCCAACGCACCAGGGCCTCGACTCCGAGGCGGGCGTTGCGCCCGATCGGCACGTTCGGCTGATACTGCAGGACGAGCTCTTCGCGTTCGAGTGCACCGCGAAGCTCGGCGATGAGCGTGAGCCGGCGGAGGCTGAACCTGTCGTGCTCGGGTCGGTAGGTCGCGCGCGGCACGCCCGCTCGGTCGGCCTCGATGAGCGCCATGATCGCCCGCTTCAGCAGGGTGTCGGCGTCGTCGCCGTGGTCGGGGTAGATCGCGATGCCCGCGGTGCAACGCGTGTCTACGGGAACGCCGTCGAGCAAGATCGGTCGGTCGAGCGAGTCGGTGAGACGTGCGGCCGCTTCGAGCACGCTCGCCTCGTCGCCAACGTTGGGCAGCACCACCGCGAACTCGTCGCTGCCGACGCGCGCCACTGTGGTCGAGTCGGGCACGACGATCGAGAGCCGCCGCGCGACCTGCTCGAGCAGGAGGTCGCCGTGATGGTGCCCGAGGGTCGCGTTGACCTCCTTGAACCGATCGATGTCGAGCACGACCACCGCGACCCGCGGCGACACGTCGATCGCCGCCTGCAGACGGTCGACCAGCAGCACGCGGTTCGGGAGCCCCGTGAGGCCATCGTGCAGCGCCTGGTGGCGAGCGCGCTTCTCGGCCAGGGTGCGGTCGGTGATGTCCTCGATCGTCAGCCCGACGCCTTGGTCGGGCAACGGGAAGGCGTGGACCGCGTAGGCGGTGTCGCGCGTGACGACGTTGTCGAGCGTCACCTGCACGCCCGACCGCACCACCTCGGCGAGCGTTCCCGACAGGTCCAGGTGGCTGAGGGCGGGGAACGCTTCCTCTGGCCGACGGCCGATCGCGTCGCTGTCGCGGACGCCGGTGACCTGTGATGCGGCGGGGTTCGCGGCGACGAGCCGCAAGCTCTTCGCGTCACGCGGATCGTCGAGCCGAGCGACGTAGACCCCGATCTGCATGTGGTCGAGGACGTTCGCGGCTTGGCGCAGCGAGGTGCGCTCGCTGAGGTTCTCGTGGAGCACGGCCGCGATCTTGCGCCGCTGGCTCTTCTCGCGGCGCCACCCGCTGACTCCGACCACTCCGAAGGCAAGCGCGACCACGATGATGACGAGGACGAGCGCGCCCATCTGGTGAGCATTGTCGGCACGCGGCGCTCGATCGGGGATGCTGGGCCGGTCGGCGAAATCGGTGGTGGCTAGCCTCGCCGGCATGACGACGTTCGAGCGACCATTCGGTCGCTACCTCGAGGACTTCACCGTCGGCGACATCTACCGGCACTGGCCGGGCAAGACGATCACCGAGTACGACGATCACCTCTTCTGCATGATCACGATGAACCACCATCCGCTTCACACGAACGAGTGGTTCGCCGAGCACGAGACGGTGCACGGCAAGAACGTCGTCGTCGGCAACCTCGTCTACTCGCTCGTGCTCGGCATGAGCGTGCCCGACGTGAGCGGAGCCGCGATCGCCAACCTCGAAGTCGAGTCGCTCACCCACAAGAAGCCCACCTTCCACGGCGACACCATCTATGCGGAGACGCGTGTGCTCGACGTGACCGAGTCGTCGTCGAAGCCCGACCGCGGCATCGTGACCGTAGAGACGAAGGGCCTGAACCAACGGGGCGAAGAGGTCTGCTACTTCCGGCGCAAGGTGATGGTCTGGAAGCGCGATGCTGCGCCCGTGCGGCGTCGGCCGTACGACGAGACGGAGATCTGGACGTGACGGAGATGTGGGCATGACCGTGAACCCGACCGCGGCTTCCGGGTTCGACTCGGGCGCCGAGGCCTACGAGCGTGGACGGCCCTCCTACCCGGACGAGGCGATCGCGTACCTCACCCGTGTGCTCCGGCTCGGGCCCGGCAAGCGGGTGCTCGACCTGGCAGCAGGCACGGGCAAGATGACCCGGCTCCTCGCGCCGACCGGGGTCGAGCTCGTTGCGGTCGAGCCCGTCGCGGGCATGCGCACCGCGTTCGCGGCGGCGGTGCCGGGCGTTGAGATCCTCGACGGGACCGCGGAGGCGCTTCCGCTGCCCGACGGCTCGGTCGATGCGGTCGTCGTGGCGCAAGCGTTCCACTGGTTCGACCAGCAGCTGGCGCTCATGGAGATCGACCGCGTGCTGAAGCCCGGCGGGGGAGTGGCTCTCGTGTGGAACCGCCGAGACGAGTCGGTGCCCTGGGTCGCGGACATGTCCCGGATCATCCACTGGAACCGCGGGCTCAACCCCCAGTACGACGGTTTCGCGCTCGACGGCTTCACGCAGTGGAGCTGCTCGTACGTGCAGTCGCTGTCACACGACGGGCTCCTCGATCGCGTGGCGTCGGTCAGCTACATCGCTGCGATGGAAGAGCGCGAGCGGGCCGGGATACTCGCGCAGGTCAGCGAGCTCGTGCGGGGTTTCACCGAGCCCATCCCGTTGCCCTACGTCACCGAAGTCTTCACCCGCACCTGATGCGCGACCTGCCGTGGCGTCGCACCCGCGACCCGTGGGCGGTGCTCGCCTCGGAGGTGATGCTCCAGCAGACGCAGGTGCCGCGGGTCGTGCCGATCTGGCACGCGTTCATGGAGCGCTTCCCAACGGTGCGGGTGTGCGCGGATGCGTCACAGGCCGACGTGGTGCGCGCCTGGGCAGGGCTCGGCTACAACCGCCGTGCGGTCAACCTCCACCGCGCCGCGGTGCTGATGGGCGACGCGGTGCCGCGTGACCTCGACGCGCTCCTCGCGCTGCCCGGCATCGGCGCGTACACGGCGAGGGCCGTGCTCGTGTTCGCGTTCGAAGACGACGTCGGGCTCGTCGAGACGAACATCGCGCGGGTGCTCTCGCGTCGGGCCGGCCGGCGGCTGTCACCGAGCGAGCTGCAGCGCGAGGCCGACGCGCTCGTGCCCGCCGGCCGGGCGTGGGAGTGGAACCAGCGCCTGATGGATCTCGGCGCGCTCGTCTGCACCGCTCGCGACCCCTCTTGCGATGGCTGCTGGCTGCGTGACGGGTGTGCATGGGACGGCGAGCTCTGGCCGACTCGCCGGCAGTCGACGTTCGCGGGGTCAGACCGTCAGGGCCGTGGCCGGCTCGTCGCTGCCCTCCGCGTCGGGGACGTGCCGGTGCACGAGCTCGGTGCCGTGATGGGTTGGCCTGACGATCGTCCGCGCGCAGAACGCGTTGCCGCGCAGCTCGTCGACGAGGGGATCGTCGAGATCGGTCAGGCCGTGATGAGGCTGACGATCTCGTCGTAGGCGGCGTCGGCGTACGCCACCATCTCGTCGTCGGTGCGGTCTTGGATCGGGTGGGGCACGAAGACACGCGCGACTGCCGAGAAGCCGAGGGACTTCGACTGCGCGGCGGCCGCTTCGACGAACTCGCTCGATGCGACGAACATCGACGGCACTCCCCGGCGCTCGAGATCAGTGATGTCGTGCACACTGCACGACGTGCACGACCCTCAATCGGCCAGCGCTTCGATCACGAGGTCGCACTTCGTCGCGATCTCGTGACGCAGGTCGACGGGCGCGGGCTTCGTGAACGTCGGCTTCTTGAACCGCTCGACCGCGCGCCCGCGGCTTCGAGCCGGTGCTGCAGCCGGTCGAGGAAGATGTTGCCGCGGGGCTTGGAGATGTCGAGCAAGCCGATCGTGCGTCCTTCGATCGACGGTGGCCGCTGCAGCAGCGCGCGCTCGGCTGGGATCTGCTCGCCAGTGGGATCGAGGACGATGGTCATGCGATCACCCTTTCATCCGATCAGACGCGTCGTGGGCTGGCTTCCGGTCTCGCCGTTCGCCCAGCCACCGATGATGGCAGAGAACAGGCCCGCGCCCCCGCCGGCGTGCACCAGCAGCAGCCCGCCCGGCCGGAACTTCGGGAGGGTGAGGTCGCGCAGGTGCTCGGGGATGCCCTCGGCGATGCCATCGGCGCCGCGCACGATCTCGCTCCCCGCGAGCTGCAGGTGGCTCATGATCTCGTCCTTCACCTGCTGCTTCGACCAGCCCGCCTCCTTGAAGACGCGCGCGTGCTCGGGGCCGAGCACCAAGATCGCGTCGAAGCCGAGCGGCAGCTTCGGGTGCTGCACGCGTGCGAAGGCACGCGGCGAGCGTGCGAGCGAGCGGCTCGGGCTCGCGGGCGAGCTGATCGACCACGCACCGCGGGCCCTCACCGGGGAACAGCGTGACCGTCGACTCGCCGGGTGCGTACCCGCGCTCGACCGAGAGCGACTCCCAGGGCGAGCCCTCTTCGTCCTCGGCGAAGCAGAACGAGAGCTTGCCCGGGTTCCCGTGCGCCGCGCGGTCGACGCCGCCGGGGCGCCCGCCGCCCACGTTGCGGATGACGAGCTGCAGCGCTCGCCCGATCGCGAGGTTGGCTCGGTTGCCCTGGCCGAGCACGTTCCCGCCCGAGTTCATCCCGATCGCCTTGCGGATCGGCCCGTTCACGATCAGCACCGGGCCGACGGGCATCGTGGTGGCGAGCACGCCGTGGATGTTGAACTCGTCGGTGCACGCGGCCTCGAGCGCCGCCAGGATCACCGGCATGTACTCGGGCTTCGCGCCCGCCATCACCGCGTTGATCGCGACCTTCTCCACCGTGCACTCGACGAGGTCGGGGGGCACGACCGCGACGATGTCGTCGGGTGCGCGTGTCGTGCCCTGGAGCATCCGCAGCACTCGCGCCTCGGTCGGCGCCACGACAGGGAGGCCGTCGGTCCATCCGCGGTCGAAGAGCGCCTCGGCTTCGTCTTCGAGCGCGGCGATCTCGACCCGGCGGCTCCGCAGGACCGACCCGCCGAACCGCACGGCGAGCACGTCGACCATGTCGGGATCGACCGACAGCGATCCGCACCCGGGCCGCATGCTCGGGCAGGTCAGGACCCAGGCCGGTCATGCCTGTGAGCTCCTCCCACGAAGGGCGGAGCCAGCCGACGGTGCGGGCGACCTCGGCGCCGCCCTCCACCTTGATCAGGGTCGGGACGGTCTCGATGTCGTGGTGGTACGAGACGGAGAGGTCGTCGTCGAGTCGAGGCTCGAGGCCCTCGGGGAACGTCGGGTCGTCTTGGGTGTAGACGGTCAGAGCGGCGCCCGATTCACGAAGCTGGCGGAGCACCGGGGCGACGAGCACACAAGTGGCGCACTCGGCCTTGACGACGGCGACGATGCCTTCGGGCAGTGGCACATCTGGACGTTAACCGTGGTGTGAGACATAGGTCACCCGGGGAACATTGAACCTTTACGCGTTCTGTACCCTTGCCGACCCAAGGGGGACCTGTGATCAACATCACCTTCTTCGGCGTGCGAGGGTCGACACCGTGCTCGAGTGATCGAACCCGACGTTATGGCGGAAACACATCGTGCGTTGCGGTTGAGTCCCCGGGCCAAGATCCGGTCATCCTCGACATGGGCACTGGCCTGCGCTACTTCGGCGAGACCCAGCCCCTCGACGGCACGTTCAACGGCACGGCGCTCGTCACCCACCTGCACTGGGACCACGTGCAGGGCCTCCCGTTCTTCGGTCCGCTGCTGAGAGGCGGCCACCTGTCGATCCAGGCGCCGGCGCAGGACAACGGCCTCAGCCTTTTCGAGTCCTTCGACCTCTGTGTTCGCCCGCCGTTCTTCCCCGTCCCGATGGACGCTCTGGTCGGCACGCTCGAGTTCCACGAGCGCAGCGAAGAGACGTTCATGGTCGGCGACGCCAAGGTGACCACACGGTCCGTACCGCACGTCGGTCCCACCAACGGCTACCGCATCGAGTGGGAAGGCGCGACGGTCGCCTACATCTCCGATCACCAGCAGCCCTTCGACGGCGGGTTGTCGATCGCCGATGGGGCCCTCGAGCTCTGCGAGGGCGCCGACCTCGTGATCCACGACGCGCAGTACACGGTCCCCGAGTTCGCGATGAAGTCGACATGGGGACACTGCACCGTGGAATATGCGGTCATGGTCGCGAAGGAAGCGGGAGCGAAGTCGCTCGCGTTGTTCCATCACGACCCGACCCGTCACGACGAAGCGCTCGACGAGCTGTCCGCGTGCGCTCGCGAATACGCCGACCGTGCCGGAATCGAGCTGATCACCGCCGCGGAGGGGTTGACCGTCTCCTTTGGCTGAAGCGCCCGACATCGATCCCGCCGTCTTCCGCCAGGTGCTCGGTCACTTCCCCACGGGAGTGACGATCGTGACCGCAGCACCCGACCACAAGCCGGTCGGGCTCGCCGTGGGTTCGTTCACCTCGCTGTCGCTCGATCCGCCGCTCGTCGCGTTCTGCCCCGGGCAACAGCTCGTCGAGCTGGCCGCACATCAAGCAGGCCGGCACGTTCTGCGTGAACATCCTCTCCGCGGACCAAGAAGGGCTGTGTCGCCACTTCGCGAGCAAGAACGACGACAAGTTCGCGGGCATCGGTTGGAAGACGAGCCCGCTCGGTTCGCCGATCCTCGACGGAGTCCTCGCCTGGATCGACTGCACGATCGACACGGTGCATCCGGGCGGTGACCACGTGATCGTGCGTCGGTCGGGTGCATGACCTCGAGGTCGCGCACGGCGGCGGTCCGCTCGTGTTCTTTCGCGGCGGGTACGGGCGCTTCGAGGTCTGACCGTGCGCTGGGCTGCCGGCGCGCTCGTGGGGATCGTGCTGCTCGCCGCGGGCGTCGCGAAGCTGACCAGTCGCGGCTGGCCCGGGCAAGCCGATGCGCTCGGCGCACCGTCATGGGCGATCCGGTCGACCCCGTTCTTCGAGATCGTGATCGGCGCCGCGCTCGTCGCCGGCGTCGACTACGCGGCGGTCGCCGCGATCGTCCTCCTCGTCGCGTTCACCGTGCTCTTGGTCCGCGCACTCTCGCGCGGGGTGAAGGCGCCTTGCGCGTGCTTCGGCTCGCTGCGCACGAGGCCGGTCACGTGGTGGTCGGTCGCGCGCAACGTGGCGTTGATCGCGCTGGCGATCTTCAGCCTGACGTGACGCCGAGCGTCGTCAGGATGAACGCGAGCACCTCGGCTTCCTCGCGCCACGCGTCGTAACGCCCGGACTTGCCGCCGTGCCCGGCGACCATCTCGGTCTTCAGCAGCAGCGGCTTCGACCCGGTGGTGGTCGCGCGCAGACGAGCCATCCACTTCGCCGGCTCGTGGTAGCTCACGCGGGGATCGTTGAAGCCCGCGCTCGCGTAGATGGCGGGGTAGGGGGCCGCGGCGACGTTCTCGTAGGGAGCGTACGACGACATGTACAGGTCGTACTCCTCGTCGTTGGGGTTGCCCCACTCCTCCCACTCCGCGACGGTGAGCGGCAGCGACTCGTCGAGCATCGAGTTCACGACGTCGACGAACGGCACTTCGGCCACGACCGACGCGAAGAGGTCGGGCCTCAGGTTCGTCGCCGCGCCGACCAGCAGACCGCCCGCGCTGCCTCCTCTGATCGCGAGGCGGTCCGCGCTGGTCCAGCCCTCCGTGATCAGGTGCTCGGCGCACGTGACGAAGTCGGTGAACGTGTTGCGCTTGTGCAGCAGCTTGCCGTCGAGGTACCAGCGCCGTCCGAGCTCGCCGCCCCGCGCACGTGCGCGACGGCGAAGACCATGCCGCGGTCGAGCAGGCTGATGCGCGGCCACGAGAACCACGGCGCGGTGAGCGACTCGTACGAGCCATAGCCGTAGAGGACCGCAGGGTTGTTGCCGTCACGCGCCAAGCCCTTCTTCGCGACCAGCGAGATCGGCACCTTGGTGCCGTCGGTCGCCGTGGCCCACGTGCGGGCGGTCTCGTACTGGTCGGCATCGAAGCCGCCGAGGACCGGTTGCTGCTTCAGCAGGGTGCGCTCGCCCGTCACGAGGTCGACGTCGAACACCGAAGGCGGGGTGATGAGCGACTGGTAGTTGAAGCGGTACGCGACGGTGTCGTACTCGAGGTTCGTGCCGCCCGAGAGCGTGAACGCAGCCTCGGGCTGATCGATCACGAACTGCGTGCCGTCGTTGCGGATCACCCGCAGGGTGGGCAGCGCGTCGGCCCACTCGTACGCGACGAGGTGATCGGCGAACGCGTCGATGCCGAACAGCCGCGTGCCGGGCCGATGGGGGAGAAGGTCGTGCCACGATGCCTTGCCAGGGGTGTCGATCGGGGCTTCGACGAGTCGGAAGTCGACCGCGTCCAAGTTCGTGACGATCAGCAGCCGGTCGCCTTGATGATCGACGCTGTACTCGAGCCCGGGCGAGCGCGGCTCGACGACTCGAGGATCGGCGAGCGGATCGGTCGCGTCGAGCAGCCTGACCTCGCTCGTCGTCCGGCTCTCGGTCGCGATCACGATGAACCGATCGCTGCGCGTGCTGTAGAGGCCGACGTCGAAGTGGGTGTCGTCCTCCTGGTAGACGAGCACGTCGTCGCTGGCGTCTGTGCCGACCTCGTGGCGCCAGATCTGGTACGAACGCCACGCGTCGTCGGGCCGTGTGTAGAAGAGGAAGCGGTCGTCGGCGGACCAGGCGGTGCCGTATTGGGTGCCTTCGATGGTGTCGGGCAGGTCGGTGCCGGTGTCGAGGTCGCGGACGCGGATGGTGAAGACCTCGGCTCCGGTGACGTCGGTCGAGTACGCGAGAAGGCGATGGCTCGGGCTGACGTCGAGCGCGCCGAGCTCGAAGTACTCGTGACCCGCGGCGAGCACGTTGCTGTCGATCAGCACCTCTTCGCCCTCGACGGCGTCGCGCTCCGGCCGGCGGCAGAAGATCGAGTACTGCTTGCCCTCCTCGGTCCGCGTGACGTACCACCACGGTCCTCGCCGCGCCGGCACCGACATGTCGGTCTCGAGGATGCGGCTCTTGATCTCCTCGAAGAGCTGTTCCTGGAGGTCGGCCAGCGGCGCGAACCACTCGTCGGTGTGCGCGTTCTCGGCCTCGAGGTAGGCCACGGTGTCGGGGTCGTCGCGGTCGCGCAGCCACGCGTACTCGTCGACGACTTCACGGCCATGACGCACGCTCGTGACGGGTACCCGCTTCGCGATCGGCGGCTTGTGCATCAGCCGAACCTAGTCGGCGCGTCGCGCCCGTCACGGCCCAGCGGTTGCTCTTCGCCCTGAGCCCGAGCACGACGACGCGAAGGACCATGAAGGCGATGAACACTGCCCAGAGCCAACCCATGCCGCCGCCCAACCACAGGACGATCGGCTCGCCCAGGATCATGACGAGGCAGATCCCGGCCATCGCACGTGCGAGGAACCTGAGGTCGCCCGAGCCGACGAGGATGCCGTCGAGCACGAACGCTGGCCCTCCGAGTGGCTGGCTGATCGCCACCCAGACGAGCAGGAAGCTGGCGAGCGACGTGACGGCGGGATCGTCGCTGAAGAGGTGCGGGATCACGTTGTGCAGTGCGAAGACAACGACCCCGGCGGCCGCTCCGACGCCCGTTCCCCACCGCAGGGTGCGACGCCCCGCGAGCTGTGCGTTCCTCGCGGAGCCTCCGCCGAGTGCTTGGCCGACGAGGGTCTGTGTGGCGACTTCGAGCGAGTCGAGCGCGAGCGCGAGCAGCGCCCAGATCTGCATCGCGATCTGCTGGGCGGCGAGCTCGATCTCGCCCAGTCGGGCGGCCGCTGCCGTGAGGACGAAGAACGCGCCGCGTCAGGAACAGGGTGCGCAAGAAGAGGAGCCATCCATCGCTCCCCGCCGATCGGATCGCGTGGCGATCCGGACGCAGGGCGGCGCCCTCTGAGACCGCGGCGCGGACGACGACCACTGTGTACACGGCAGCTGCCGCCAGCTGCACGACGACGGTGGCGAGCGCCGATGCCCCGACTCCATAGCCGCGCCCGTAGATCAGGAAGAGCTCGAGCCCGAGGTTGATCAAGTTGGAGACCACGGCGACGACGAGAGGGATCCACACCCGCTTGCCACCTCGCAGGTAGCCCACGCACGCGAGTGAGACGAGGAGCGCGGGAACCCCGACGAGGCTGATGCGGAGGTATTCGGTCGCGAAGTCGCGCGCGGTGCCCTCGACGCCGACGAGGAAGAGCAGCGGTTCAGTCAGCAGGTAGCCCAACGCAGCGAGGACGAACCCGATGACGAGTCCGAGCCAGATCGCCTGCACCGCGGCGTGGGCGGCGGCCTCCCGCTGGCCGGCTCCGAGGAGTCGTGCGACGGCCGCGGTCGTGCCCATCGCGAGGAAGATGCAGAGCGAGTAGCCGGTCACCAGGATCGTGGTGGCAGCTGCCACGCCGGCGAGCTGGGGAGTGCCGAGGTGGCCGACGACCGCGGTGTCGGCGAGGACGTAGAGGGGCTCGGCGATCAGCGTGAAGAACGCGGGGACCGCCAGCGCGAGGATCTCCCGGTCGAGCGTCGCCGCTCTGTCGGCCCGCACCATGAGGGCACCGTAGGCTCGTCGGCATGGCGAACGAGATGAAGCCCCGCAGCCATGAAGTCACCGACGGCAACGAGCGGGCGCCGGCCCGCGCCATGCTCCGAGCGGTCGGCATGCGAGACGACGACTGGGGCAAGACCCAGGTCGGCGTCGCGTCTTCGTGGAACGAGGTCACGCCGTGCAACATGCCGTTGGCGCGGCTCGCCCAGCGCGCGAAGGACGGCGTTCGCAGCTCGGGCGGCTTCCCGCTCGAGTTCGTGACGATCGCGGTGAGCGACGGCATCTCGATGGGTCACGAGGGCATGCGCGCGTCACTCGTCAGCCGCGAGGTGATCGCCGACTCGGTCGAGACGGTGATGCACGCGGAGCGGTTCGACGCGCTCGTCGCGCTCGCCGGATGCGACAAGAGCCTGCCCGGGATGATGATGGCCGCCGCACGGCTCAACGTGCCGTCGGTCTTCGTCTACGGCGGCTCGATCATGCCGGGGCACCACAACGGGGTGGCACTCGACGTCGTCAGCGTGTTCGAGGCTGTCGGCGCCTGCGCGGCCGGCACCATCACGGTCGACGAGCTCGGTCAGATCGAGCGGAAGGCGTGTCCGACCGAGGGCTCGTGCGCCGGGATGTTCACCGCGAACACGATGGCCGCGATCGGGGAGGCGATCGGCATGTCGCTGCCGGGCAGCGCATCGCCGCCGGCAGTCGACCGGCGCCGCGACGACGACGCCTATGCCGCGGGCGAAGCCGTGATGAACCTCGTGCGGCTCGGCATCCGCCCTCGTCAGATCATGACGAAGGAGGCGTTCGAGAACGCGATCGCAGTCACCAACGCGCTCGGCGGATCGACGAACGCGGTGCTGCACCTCCTCGCGATGGCGAACGAGGCCAAGGTCGAGCTCACGCTCGACGACTTCAACCGGGTGGGTGCTCGCGTCGCGCACATCGCCGACCTGAAGCCCGGCGGTCGATTCCACATGGCCGACCTCGACGCCGTCGGCGGCGTGCCCGTCGTGATGAAGCACCTGCTCGACGCGGGGCTGCTCCACGGTGACTGCCTCACCGTCACTGGCAAGACGATGGCCGAGAACCTCGAGGCGCTCGCGCCGCCCGCGCCTGATGGGCGCGTGGTGCATCCGCTCACCGCGCCGATCCACACCGAGGGAGGCCTCGTGATCTTCGGGGCTCGCTCGCGCCGAACGGGTCGGTCGTGAAGGTCGCGGGGCTCACGCAAGACCAGCTGCACTTCGACGGCACTGCCCGCGTGTTCGACGGCGAGGACGGCGCGATGGAGGCGATCCTCAACGGCAAGATCGAGCCCGGCACTGTGCTCGTCATCCGCTACGAAGGGCCGAAGGGCGGGCCGGGCATGCGCGAGATGCTCGCCGTCACGGGCGCGCTGAAGGGTGCGGGCCGCGGTGCGGACTGCGCCCTCGTCACCGATGGCCGCTTCTCGGGTGGCACATGGGGCTTCTCCATCGGCCACGTCGCACCCGAGGCCGTCGACGGAGGGCCGATCGCGTTCGTCCGTGACGGTGACCGCATCGTGGTCGACGTGCACAACAAGACGCTCGACCTCATGGTCGACGACGCCGAGCTGGCCCGCCGGCGCGAGGAGTGGAAGCTGCCCGAGCCGCGCTACACGACCGGTGTGCTGGCGAAGTTCGCACGGTTGGTGGCCGGAGCCGACAAGGGCGCGATCACCGAGGCGTGAGCCCGGGGGACGCTCAGGGCCGTTTGCCGTCGCGGCGTTCGGTCTCGACGGCCGAGACCGTGCGGATCGATCGCGCGCTCACGTAGAGGCGGCGGCCGCCGATCTGCAGCTCGAGCCACATCCCCTTGAGGGGCTTCAACGGTGTGTCGGCGGGCAGCCGCGACAGGAGCGCCTTCGGCTTGAACGACCAGCGGGACCCGGCGAGCACGAGCACGGCGCGGTCGGTGACGACGATGAGACGGCGCACGTACAGGCGGGTGAACACGAGGAAGAGCGCCACCACACCGATCAGCACGAATTTGGTCACGACGGCGAGGCCCAGGCCCACCAGGGTGGCGAACCCGAGTGCGAGCCACTTGTTCATGCCCTCGAGGGCCTTGACCACGTGGTCGACCTGTTCGCCGTCCTCGAGGAACGGTGTGTACTCGCCCGACATGGGGACGCAGTGTTACACTCGATCCCGATGCAGTCCCACCTCGGCCTGATCCTCGTAGTCATGTAGCGCACGCGCCTCACATACGCCGCGTGCGCTCTCCGACCTCCCCGACCGGGAGGTCGTTTCAGTTTTCGGGCCGGTTCTCCGCAAGGAGAAAGTCGATGCAGCTGACCGGGGCGCAAGCCCTCATCAAGTCCCTCGAGATGGAGGGCGTCGAGGTCATGTTCGGGCTGCCGGGCGGGTGCATCCTGCCGGCGTACGACCCCATCCTCGACTCCTCGATCCGCCACATCCTGGTGCGCCACGAGCAGGGCGCCGGGCACATGGCCGAGGGATATGCCCACGTCACCGGGCGTCCCGGCGTGGCGATGGTGACGAGCGGTCCGGCCGCCACGAACCTCGTGACGCCGCTCTGCGACGCCTACATGGACTCGATCCCGATGGTCGCGATCACGGGTCAGGTGCCGACCGCGGCGATCGGCACCGACGCGTTCCAGGAGTGCGACACGGTCGGCATCACTCGCTCCGTGACGAAGCACAACGAGCTCGTGATGGACGCGGAGGACATCCCGCGGGTGATCCGTGAGGCGTTCCACATCGCGACCACCGGTCGGCCCGGACCGGTGCTCGTCGACGTGCCGAAGGACGTGCTGCAGGCATCGATGGACTGGTGGTGGCCCGAGTCGCTCGACCTCCCGGGTTACAAGCCGACGACGAAGGGCCATCCGCGCATGATCCGCGAGGCGGCGCGGCTGATCCTCGAGTCCGAGCGGCCGGTCATCTACGCGGGCGGCGGCATCTTGAAGGCACGCGCGGCCGACGCGCTGCGAGAGCTCGCCGAGCTCACAGGCATCCACGTCGTCACGACACTGATGGCGCGCGGCGCGTTCCCCGACGACCACCCGCTGTGCTTGGGCATGCCCGGCATGCACGGAAACGCGACTGCGGTGACCGCGATGCAGAAGGCCGATCTGCTGATCGCGCTGGGCTCGCGGTTCGACGACCGCGTCACGGGCAAGGTGGCCACCTTCGCGCCCGAGGCGAAGATCATCCACGTCGACATCGACCCCGCTGAGCAGGGCAAGGTGCGACGCCCGGACGTGCCGATCGTCGGCGACTGCCGTCTGGTCATCGAGGAGCTCGTCCGCAACATCAGGGCGATGCTCGACAACGGCACCGTCCAGGCCGACATCGGCGCGTGGAAGAGCAAGATCAGCGGCTGGCGCGAGACGTTCCCGCTGACCTACGAGCCGAGCGAGCCGGGCGAGGCGTTGAAGCCGCAGTACTGCCTCGAGGTGCTGCGCGACTCTGCTCCCGAGGATTGCATCGTCGTCTCGGGCGTCGGTCAGCACCAGATGTGGGCGTCGCAGTATTGGAAGTTCCGCCATCCCTACACGTGGGTGAACTCGGGCGGCCTCGGCACGATGGGCTTCGCGGTGCCCGCAGCCATCGGTGCGAAGGTCGGGCGGCCCGATCGCATGGTGTGGGCTGTCGACGGCGACGGCTGCTTCCAGATGACCGCCCAGGAGCTCGTCACGGCGTCGACCGAGCGCATCCCGATCAAGGTCGCGATCCTGAACAACGCGTACCTCGGCATGGTCCGGCAGTGGCAGGAGATGTTCTACGACGAGCGCTACTCCGAGGTGTACCTGTCGCCCGACCTCCCTGACTACGTGGGCTGGGCCGAGGCCATGGGGTGCATCGGCATCCGGGTCGAGTCTCCCGAGGAGGTGCAGCCCGCGATCGACAAGGCGAACGAGATCGACGACCGTCCGGTCGTGGTCGAGTTCCGCACCGACTCGGGCGAGAAGGTGTTCCCGATGGTGCCCGCGGGCCTCTCGAACGACGACATCGTCCTCTCTCCTGGTCAGGACAAGGGGATGCTGCGATGAGCGGAGCGCCGCAGCACCACATCCTGTCCGTCCTCGTCGAGAACAAGTCGGGCGTGCTCGCACGTGTCGCGAGCTTGTTCGCGCGGCGCGGCTACAACATCTTCTCGTTGGCAGTCGCGCCGACCGAGGACGAACGGTTCAGTCGCATCACGATCGTCGTCGACGTCGAGTCGGCACCGCTCGAGCAGATCGTGAAGCAGCTCTTCAAGATCATCAGCGTCGTGCGCATCCAGGAGCTCGACCCGCGCCACGCGGTCGAGCGCGAGCTGCTGCTCGCGACCGTGCGCGCAGAGGCTTCGCAGCGCACGCAGATCCTCGAGCTCGTGCGCATCTTCGAGGGCAAGATCCTGGCCGTCGGGCTCGATGCGCTCACCGTGTCGCTCGAAGGCCATCCCGACAAGGTCGATGACTTCGAGGAGATGTTGAGGCCGTACGGCTTCGTCGAGCTGCAGCGCACCGGCCGGGTGGCGTTGCCCAAGTTGGAGCGCGAGGCTTCCCGTCTCCGCGCGCTCGAAGGGAAAGGCAAGCTGATGGCAGCCAACGTGTACTACGAGCGCGACGCCGACCACTCACTGATCGCCGGGCGCAAGGTCGCGATCATCGGGTACGGCTCGCAGGGTCACGCCCATGCGCTCAACCTCAAGGACTCGGGGGTCGACGTGCGGGTCGGCCTGCGTCCGGGCTCGGGATCCGCGGCAAAGGCCGAGGCCGCAGGGCTTCGCGTCGTGCCGATCGACCAGGCCGCGGCCGAGGCCGACGTCATCATGCTGCTGCTGCCCGACACCGAGCAGAAGAGGGTGTACGAGGAGTCGATCGCGCCGCACCTCCAGGCCGGAGACGCAGTGCTCTTCGCTCACGGCTTCAACATCCGCTTCGGGCGCATCGCCCCGCCCGAGGGCGTCGACGTCGCGATGGTCGCACCGAAGGGCCCCGGCCACCTCGTGCGTCGCACCTACACCGAGGGCGGTGGCGTGCCCGCGCTGATCGCCGTCGAGCAAGACGCGACCGGGAAGGCGCGCGACCTCGCGCTCGCGTATGCGGATGCGATCGGGGGCACCCGCGCGGGTGTCATCGAGACGACGTTCGCGGAGGAGACCGAGACCGATCTCTTCGGCGAGCAGGTCGTGCTGTGTGGCGGGCTCACCTCGCTCGTGCAGGCGGGCTTCGAGACGTTGGTCGCCGCCGGCTACCAGCCCGAGATGGCGTACTTCGAGTGCCTCCACGAGGTGAAGCTGATCGTCGACCTCATGTACGAAGAGGGCATCGCGGGCATGCGGTACTCGATCTCCGACACGGCCGAGTACGGCGACGTCACCCGCGGCCCCCGCATCATCACCGATACGACTCGCGCCGAGATGAAGAAGATCCTCGACGAGATCACGTCGGGCGAGTTCGCCGAGGAGTGGGTCGCCGAGAGCGACTCGGGTCGGGCCAAGTTCAACGCCCTGCGCGAGGCCGGCCGGCAGCACCCGATCGAGAAGACCGGCGCCGAGCTCCGGGCGATGATGCCGTGGATCTCGGCGGGCAAGCAGAAGGTGAGCGACGCCTCCGGCGGCTGACAGTCGGGCGACGCGTGCGTCGACACCACTTCACGCCAAGCGTTCGACGACCCAGTCGATGCACTGGGTGAGCGCCTCGACGTCCGAGGGGTCGACCGAAGGGAACATGCCGATCCGCAGCTGGTTGCGGCCGAGCTTGCGGTACGAGTCGGTGTCGACGATGCCGTTGTCGCGCAGGACTGCGGACACGGTCGGCGCGTCGACGCCGTCGAGGTCGATCGTGCCGACGACGGCCGACCGCTGCGCGGGATCAGCGACGAACGGGCTCGCGTACGACGCCTTCTCGGCCCAGCCGTAGAGCAACGACGCCGACTCGTCCGACCGCGACGCGGCGAACTCGAGGCCGCCGCTGCCGTTCATCCATTGCAGCTGCTGGTCGAGGAGGAACAGCGTCGCGAGCGCAGGAGTGTTGTACGTCTGGTCGAGGCGGCTGTTCTCGAGCGCGATCGTGAGGTCGAGCGACGCGGGGCACCACCGGCCTGAGGCTTTGATGTGCTCGATGCGAGCGATCGCGGCCGGCGAGCACGCCGCGATCCAGAGACCGCCGTCGGACGAGAAGCACTTCTGCGGAGCGAAGTAGTACACGTCGGCTTCGGCCGGATTCCAGCGGAGGCCGCCGGCGGCCGAGGTCGCGTCGACGACGACGAGGCCGTCGCTGCCGTCGGGGCGCGTCAGCGTCATCGCGACACCTGTGGACGTCTCGTTGTGCGTGAGCGCGTAGACGTCGACCTCGTCGCGAGCGATCGGCAGTGGATGCGTGCCCGGCGCCGACTCGATCAGCTCAGGTGCGTCGACTTGTGGCGCGGCCGCGGCCGCAGCTGCGAACTTCGACGAGAACTCGCCGAACACGAGGTGCTGGCTCTGCCGTTCGATGAGCCCGAACGTCGCGATGTCCCAGAAGGCTGTCGATCCACCGTTGCCGAGCACGATCTCCCATCCGTCGGGGAGGCCGAACAGCGACGTGAGGCCGGCGCGCACTGATCGCACGACGGCCCGCACGGGCTCCTGCCGATGGCGACGTGCCGAGCCAGCTCTTGCTCACGTCGGCGAGGGCCTGCACCGCCTCGGGGCGCACCTTCGAGGGGCCACATCCGAACCGGCCGTCGGCGGGCAGGAGCGATGCAGGGATCGAAATGTCGCGTCGGTTCGACGAGGTCACTGTGTCAGCATGGCAGCCGTGGAGCGCATCTCACGTCGCATTGCCGCAATCGCCGAATCGGCCACGTTGGCCGTCGATGCCAAGGCCAAGGCGCTCAAAGCCGCAGGTGAGGACGTCATCGGCTTCGGCGCGGGCGAGCCCGACTTCCCGACTCCCGACGCGATCGTCGAGGCCGCCGCGGCGGCGTGCTACGACCCGGCGAACCATCGCTACACGCCGACGAGTGGCCTGCCCGAGCTGCGAGCCGCGATCGTCGCGAAGTCCAAGCGCGACTCGGGCCTCGTGTGCGCCGAGTCGCAGATCCTCGTGACGAACGGCGGGAAGCAGGCGCTCTACAACACGTTCGCGACGTTGCTCGATCCGGGCGACGAGGTGCTGCTGCCGGCGCCGTACTGGACGACGTATCCCGAGTCGATCGCGCTCGGGGGTGGGGTGCCGGTGGTGGTGCCGACCACCGTTGCCGCAGGGTTCAGGGTGACGCTCGACCAGCTCGAGGCCGCGGTCACGCCGCGCACGAAGGCGCTCGTGTTCGTGTCACCGTCGAACCCGAGCGGCGCCGTCTATCCGCCCGCGGAAGTCGAAGCGATCGGGCGCTGGGCCGCGGAGAAGGGGATCTGGGTCGTCACCGACGAGATCTACGAGCACCTCACGTTCGGCGACCACGTGTTCTCGTCGATGCCGGTGCTCGTGCCCGAGCTCGCCGATCGGTGCGTGATCGTCAACGGGGTCGCGAAGACGTACGCCATGACGGGTTGGCGGGTGGGTTGGATGATCGGCCCGAACGATGTCGTGAAGGCAGCGACGAACCTGCAGAGCCACAGCACGTCGAACGTCGCGGACGTGTCGCAGCGGGCCGCGGTCGCCGCGCTGAACGGCGACCTGAGCGCGGTCGCGATGATGCGCGAGGCATTCGCTCGCCGTGGTCGCACGATGTACGAGATGCTGAACGCGATCCCGGGCGTCACTGCGATCGAGCCGCAAGGCGCGTTCTACGGGTTCCCCTCGTTCGAGGGCGCGCTCGGACGCACGATCCGCGGGCGCACGCCGCAGACCACCGCTGAGCTGGCCGAGCTGCTGCTCGACGAGGTCAAGGTCGCGATCGTGCCAGGAGAGGCTTTCGGCGCGCCGGGCTACGCGCGGCTGTCGTTCGCAATGGGCGACGACGACATCGTCGAGGGCATCACCCGCATCGACAAGCTGCTAGCCGAGTAGGCGAGCGAGCACCGCGTCCGCAGCCGCCCATCCGGACAAGGCCGCGCCTTCCACCCGACTCGGAGCGCCCCCGAACCGGTCACCCGCCATGACCGTGAGCCGCAGTGCATCGGTGGGCTCGCAGCCCGGACCCGTGATCGTGTGGGCCCGACCGTGACGCCATCGCAGCTCCCGTGACTCGAGAACAGACGCCGCGCCGATGAACCGCGCCGCGTCGTCCACTGTCGCCTCACATCCGGGTCGGACGTGGATGGTCAGCGCGGGCACGGGGGAGATCCCCTTCTGCTGGTTGTCGCCGACGAAGCTCAGCAGCGGATCGTCGCTGAGCTGCAGGCCGCCCGGCGACGGCACGGCGGACGGCCGGTCGAGCACGCACAGCAGCGCGAACATCTCGTCGTAGTCGTCGCTCGGCGCGGTGACGACCACGGCTTCGGCGTCGAGCGTGTCGACGTCGTCGACCGTCACGCCGAGGCGCACGTCGAGGCCCTCGGCCGCGGCGTCGGCGATCGCGGCCATGCCCTCGACGCCGATGTACCGCGGGAAGCCGTCGGGTTCGGGTGGGAAGCCGCGACACCACTCGCGAGCGACGCCGCGCGCGATCCACGCGTCGACCTGGGCTTGGAACTCGGGCGTGCGAACCGTGAAGAACTGCGCGCCGGTGTCGAACACTGCTTCACCCACGCGTGCGGTCGCCATGCGGCCACCGACGCTCGGTCGACCGCTCGAGGACCTGCACCTCGACGCCGTTGTCGACCAGACGGCGAGCGCAGAGAAGGCCGCTGATGCCCGCGCCGACCACCACAACGCCCATCGGCGGCGAAGTTACCGGTTCGCTTCGACGCGACCGGCTCGACAAGGATGGCTCCCCGTGGCTCGTGTCCTCGTCACCGAAGAGATCGCCGATGGCGGGCTCCAGCTCTTGCGCGACAAGGGCCACGTCGTGGACGTGCAGCTCGGCCTGTCAGCCTCAGAGCTGCTCGACGTCGTCCCCGGCGCGCATGCGCTGGTGATTCGCTCCGCGACCAAGGTGACCGCGGAGGTGCTCCAGGCCGGTGTCGACCTCATCGTGGTCGGCCGCGCCGGCATCGGCCTCGACAACGTCGACGTCGAGGCGGCGACGCGCCGCGGCGTGATGGTGGTGAACGCGCCGCAGTCCAACGTGCTGTCCGCGGCGGAGCACACCCTGGCGCTGCTGCTCGCGCAGGCTCGCAACATCCCGCAGGCGCACGCGGCGCTCAAGGAAGGCCGCTGGGAGCGCACTCGCTGGGAGGGCGTCGAGCTCAACGACAAGGTGCTCGGGGTCGTCGGTCTCGGTCGGGTCGGCAAGCTCGTCGCGCAGCGGGCCCTCGCGTTCGGGATGCGGCTGCTCGCCTACGACCCGTTCGTGTCTCCCGACCGTGGGCGTCAGATGAGCGTCGACCTCGTTCCGCTCGCGAAGCTCATGGCCGAGAGCGACTTCATCACGATCCACCTCCCGAAGACGGCCGAGACGGTTGGCCTGCTCGACCGCGAGATGCTCGGGCTCGCGAAGCGAGGCGTCCGCATCGTCAACACCGCGCGCGGGGGCATCATCGACGAGGACGCCCTCGCGTGGGCCATCACCGAGGGCATCGTCGGCGGCGCGGCGCTCGACGTCTTCGCCGAGGAGCCGACGACGAGCTCGCCTCTGTTCGCAGCTCGACAGCGTCGTGGTGACCCCCCACCTCGGCGCGAGCACACGCGAGGCGCAAGACAAGGCGGGAGACACGATCGCCGAGCAGGTGATGCTCGCCCTCGCCGGCGAGTTCGTGCCGTTCGCGGTCAACGTGAGCGCCGCCGAAGCCTCCGAGACCGTGCGCCCGTACCTTCCGCTCGTCGAGCGGCTCGGCCAGCTCTTCGCCGAGCTCGAGGAGGGCGCGCCCACCGCGCTCGACGTCGAGTACCAGGGCGCGCTCGCCGACTACGACACGCGCATCCTCACGCTCTCGGCGCTCAAGGGGATGTTCTCGGGGGCGCTCGACGAACCGGTCACGTACGTGAACGCTCCGCAGATCGCGAAGGATCGGGGCGTCGAGGTCCGCGAGGTGTCGACACCGCTGACGACCGACTACGTCAACCTCATCACGCTTCGCAGCCAGCAGCACTCGATCGCAGGCACGCTCGTCGGCCTCCGCGGCGAGCCGCGGCTCGTGATGATCGACGACCACAAGGTCTACGTGCCGCCCGCGCGTCACATGCTCATCGTCCGCAACGACGACCGTCCCGGGATGATCGGCCTCGTCGGCACCGTGCTCGGCGAAGCAGGAGTGAACATCGCCGACATGGACGTCGGTCAGTCACCCCGCGGCACTGCGCTCATGCTCATCGCGACGCCCGATGCCGTGCCGGCCGACGTGATCGACGGGCTGCGAGGTGCTCCCGGCATCCTGTCGGTGCACTCGCTGAGCAGCTAGGCCGCGCCCGTCACCCTTCGACGGTGATCGCTGCCGTCGGGCACATGTCGGCGGCGGTCTCGACCTTCGACCTCAGCTCCTCGGCCGGCTCGTCCGTCAGGAGGTAGAGGAACCCATCGCTGCGCACCTCGAACACCTCCGGGCACGTCTGCATGCAGGCTCCGGTGCTCGCGCACACGTCGTAGTCGATGGTCACCTTCATGAACGGGCTCCCTTGATGTCAGCGTGGATGTCAGCGCTTGGCGGGTCGCAAGCCGTCGGCGACTGCGGCATCGGCCGAGGCGTAGCAGCGGTCTGGCGTCGTGCGGGCATAGTTCACCATGCCCGGCTCGTGGAAGATGCCACTCGACAGCTTGGCCTTGATCTCGTATCCCGGCGGGCACGCGCCGTCGACGGGATCGCGCCATGGCGCGGACGTGGTGGGCGTGGACGGGGTCACGGCGGCCACGAGGGGCACGTCGGGCAACGCGACATCGATCGCGCCGCCGCGGCTCCGCCGGGTCCATGCCATGACGATCGCGATCAGCACCCCCAGCACGATCACGACCCGCAGCAGCCTGCGCATCACGGCGCCAACCTAGACGCAGCGGGCTCATCAAGGGTAAGATCCCGACTCGATGCAGCCCCGCCTGACCTCCGGCCTCCTCCTCATGTAGGCGAGCACTCCCAACGGTGCTCGCCGAACCTCCTGCGTCCGAAAGGGCCAGGGGGTTCTTTGCGTTTTCCCGACTCAGATCACCCGAAAGGTTCCCGTCATGCCTCCCGCTCCCAAGCAGCCCCGGAAGATGCCCTACGAGAAGTACCAGCGCGTCCTCCCGCTCCAGCTGAACGACCGGACGTGGCCCGACAAGACCATCGACAAGGCCCCGCTCTGGTGCTCGGTCGACCTCCGCGACGGCAACCAGGCCCTGATCGACCCGATGGACCCGGCCCGCAAGCTGCGGATGTTCAACGCCCTGGTCGACATGGGTTTCAAGGAGATCGAGGTCGGCTTCCCGTCGGCATCGCAGCCCGACTTCGACTTCATCCGGTCGCTGATCGAGACCGACGTGATCCCCGACGACGTCACGATCCAGGTGCTGGTGCAGTGCCGGCCCGAGCTCATCGAGCGCACCTACGAGTGCATCAAGGGCGCGCCGCGGGCGATCGTGCACTTCTACAACTCGACGTCCGAGCTGCAGCGTCGCGTCGTGTTCGGCCTCGACAAGCAGGGCATCACCGACATCGCCGTCGAACGCGGCCAAGCTGTGCCGCAAGCTGGAAGACACCGTGCCGACGACGGCGGTGCGCTACGAGTACTCGCCCGAGAGCTTCACCGGCACCGAGCCCGACTTCGCGGTCGAGATCTGCGAGGCCGTGATGGACGTGGTCGAGCCGACCGTCGACCGCAGGATCGTGCTGAACCTGCCGGCGACGGTCGAGTGCTACACGCCCAACATCTATGGCGACGTCATCGAGTGGTTCGGCCGCAACATCAAGGACCGCGAGAAGGTCTGCCTCAGCCTGCATCCCCACAACGACCGCGGCTGCGGCGTCGCCGCCGCCGAGTTCGGAGTGATGGCGGGCGCTGATCGAGTCGAGGGCACGCTGTTCGGCAACGGTGAGCGTCCGGGCAACGTCGACATCGTCAACCTGGCGATGAACTTGTTCAGTCAGGGCGTCGATCCCGAGCTCGACATCAGCGACATCGACGCGCTGCGCCGCACCGCGGTCTACTGCAACCGGCTGCCGGTGCACGAGCGCCATCCCTACGCGGGCGACCTCGTCTACACGTCGTTCTCGGGCTCGCACCAGGACGCGATCAAGAAGGGCCTCGCCGCACTGCCTCCCGACTACGAGAAGTGGGAGGTGCCGTACCTGCCGATCGACCCCCATCACGTCGGCCGCACCTACGAAGCCGTGATCCGCGTGAACAGCCAGTCCGGCAAGGGCGGCGTCGCGTACATCATGGAGTACGAGCACGGCATGACCTTGCCGCGGCGTCTGCAGATCGAGTTCTCGAAGGCGATCCAGACCGTCACCGAGGACACGGGCACCGAGATCAGCCCGGCCGACATGTGGTCCGTGTTCAGCGACGAGTACCTGCCCGAGGAACAGGCAGTGAAGCTCCTCTCGCACGAGACCACGACGGTGTCGACGCCGGAGGGCGACCGCGCTCGCGTCGTCGCGCAGATGCTCGTCGACGAGGAGCATCACACCGTGCAAGGCGATGGCAACGGCCCGATCGACGCGTTCGTCCACGGCCTGCGTCAGCTGCTCGGCGTGCAGCTCGATGTCGTCGACTACTCCGAGCACGCGGTGAGCGCCGGAGCCGACGCGCTCGCAGCCGCGTACGTCGAGACCGTCTGGCCGAACGGTCAGACCCGCTGGGGTGTCGGCATGGACTCGAGCATCCTCACGGCGTCGCTCAAGGCGGTGGTGAGCGCGGTCAACGCCATGCGCTAAGACGACGCCGCGGTAGGCAACCACTCGGGGCGGCTGCTTTCGAACGCCGTGATGTCGTCGGCGTAGCGCAGCGTGATGCCGATGTCGTCGAGCCCCTCGAGGAAGCGCTGTTGCGTCGCGTGGTCGAGCGGGAACGTCGTCTCCAGCCCGATCGCGGGCGCCGACACCGTGAGCCGCTCGACGTCGACGGTGACGCTGAGCGACGGATCGGCCTCGACTGCGGCGAGCAATGTCGCCCCGAAGTCGGCGGGCACCTGCACCGGCACGAGGCCGTTCTTCGTGCAGTTGTTGCGGAAGATGTCGGCGAAGCGCGGCGAGATCACGGCCTCGAACCCGTAGTCCATGATCGCCCAGACCGCGTGCTCGCGCGACGAGCCGGTGCCGAAGTTGGGCCCCGCGACGAGGATCGATGCGCCCACGAACCTCTCGTCGTTGAGGACGAACGACCGGTCGTCGCGCCATTCGGAGAAGAGCCCCTTGCCGAAGCCGGTGCGCTCGACCCTCTTGAGCCAGTCGCTCGGGATGATCTGGTCGGTGTCGACGTCACTGCGGTCGAGCGGCACCGCGGTGCCCGTGATCGCTCGTACGGCCTTCATCGCAGGTCCTCCGGAGTGGCGAACGTGCCGGCGACTGCGGTGGCGGCGGCGACGGCGGGGGAGACGAGGTGGGTGCGGCCGCCGCGGCCCTGGCGTCCCTCGAAGTTGCGGTTCGAGGTCGACGCGCACCGCTCCTGCGGGGCCAGCTTGTCGGGGTTCATCGCGAGGCACATCGAGCACCCCGCCTCGCGCCAGTCGAAGCCCGCAGCGCGGAAGACCTTGTCGAGGCCTTCCTGCTCGGCTTGCAGCTTCACCGCGACCGAACCGGGGACGACCATCGCCCGCTTCACCGTCACGTGCCTGCCGTCGACGACAGCGGCTGCGGCCCTCAGGTCCTCGATGCGACTGTTCGTGCAGGAGCCGATGAAGACGGTGTCGACGGGGATCGCTCGCATCGCCGTGCCCGCTTCGAGGCCCATGTAGGCGAGGGCACGCTCCGCGGTCTCCCGATCGTTTGCGCTCGCGAAGGACGTCGGGATCGGGCACGGAACCGTCGATCGCGATCACCTGCGACGGGTTCGTTCCCCACGTCACGTGCGGCACCAACGTTGCCGCGTCGATGACGACGTCCTTGTCGAACGTCGCGCCCTCCTCGGTGACGAGCCCTCGCCAGTCGTCGAGCGCCTGCTCCCATGCTTTGCCCTTGGGAGCGTGCTCACGGCCGTCGAGGTAGGCGAAGGTCGTGTCGTCGGGGGCGATGAGGCCGGCGCGCGCGCCCGGCCTCGATCGACATGTTGCACACCGTCATCCGGCCCTCCATCGAGAGCGAGCGGAAGACCGAGCCGCGGTACTCGATCACGCTGCCGATGCCGCCGCCCGTGCCGATGCGGCCGATCACACCGAGGATCACGTCCTTCGCGGTCGACCCCGCGGGAAGCTCGCCGTCGACCGTGACCGCCATCCACTGCGGACGGGTCTGCGGGAGCGTCTGCGTCGCGAGCACATGCTCGACTTCGCTCGTGCCGATGCCGAACGCAAGGGCTCCGAACGCGCCGTGGGTGCTCGTGTGGCTGTCGCCGCACACGACTGTCATGCCCGGCTGCGTGAGCCCCTGCTCGGGGCCGATGACGTGGACGATGCCTTGCCCGAGCTGCCCCATGGCGAAGTGGCGGATGCCGAACTCCGCGCAGTTGCGCCGCAGCACCTCGATCTGGGTGCGCGAGACGGGTCCGCGATCGGCTGGTCGATGTGCTCGGTCGGGACGTTGTGGTCCTCGGTCGCGACCGTCAGGTCGGGCCTGCGCACGGTGCGGGCGTTCAGCCGGAGGCCGTCGAACGCTTGAGGGGAGGTCACCTCGTGCACGAGGTGGAGGTCGATGTACAGCAGATCGGGCTCGTCGGCGCCGGAGTGGACGACGTGGCGGTCCCACACCTTCTCGGCCAGCGTGGTGGGCATATCTCACATCCTGGTACTAGAGTCTCGCGTGGTGAGCAGCAGCATAAGCGGCGTGGGAGTGCTCGACAAGGCGATGACGGTGCTCGGCGCGCTCGAGCGCGAGCCCCGATCGCTCGCCGAGCTCATGCTGGTGACCGGCCTGCCGCGTGCGACCACGTACCGCCTCGCGACCGCGCTCGAAGCGCACGGCCTGGTGCGCCGTGATTTGGACGGTCGGTTCGCGCTCGGGCTCGGGCTCGTCGCGCTCGGGCGGGCTGCTGCGCACGGGTTGGGGCTTGCCCGAGGTCGCCCGGCCCGCGCTCGAAGCGCTGCGCGACGCAACAGGGGAGAGCGCGCAGCTGTACGTGCGCGACGGTGATCGGCGTGTGTGCGTCGAGGCGCTCGAGTCGCCCCACGGCCTGCGCACGATCGTGCCGCTCGGCGCCGCGCTGCCGCTCGACGTGGGCTCCGCCGGGCGCATCCTGCGCGGTGATCCCGAGTCGCTGAAGCGGGGATGGGCCGAGAGCGTCGCCGAGCGCGAAGCGGGTGTCGCCTCGGTGAGCGCGCCGGTGCGCGGCCATGACGGCACCGTGATCGCGGCGGTCAGCGTGAGCGGTCCGATCGAGCGGACGACTCGCCAGCCCGGCAAGAAGTACGCGGCCGCCGTCGTCGAGGCGGCAGCGCGCATCGCGCGCGGCCTCACGGGCGACGAGTGACGAAGACGTACTCACGGCTGTTCTCGTCGAACGGCTCGCCGCCGAACCCGCCGTACAGCGCCTCGACCTCGAGGCCGGCGACGTCGACGAGGCCGAGCCACTCGTTCTTCGTGGCCCACCACAGACGGCTGACGCCACCGTCGTCGTGCACGATGTCGAGGCGGTTGTCGCCGATTGCGTAGTGGACAGTGTGGGGGAGCGGCGTCTCCTGCGGTCGGCCGTCAGCGTTGGCGGCGAAGTGGTGGTCGAACACGAACGCGTTCCACGCGAACCGTCCGCCTGGCTCGAGTGACGCCGCGACCCGCTCGAACACGCGTCGCCGATCGGCCCAGGTCGGCACGTGGAGCAGCGCGCGGAACGGGCAGTAGATCAGCGCCGCCGGTTCCGTGATCGTGAACTCGCGCATGTCGCCCTCGTGCAGATCGAGGTCGACGCCTGCTGCCGCGGCGTTTGTTCGTGCCTGCGCCAGCATCGCTGGCGACGAGTCGACGCCGCCCACCCGCTTCCCAGTTGCCTTGGCGACGGGGATCGCGACCCGCCCGTTGCCGATCGCCAGCTCGAAGAGCGGCCCTGTCGCCTCGCGCGCGAGCGCGACGTAGAACGGGATGTCGGCCGTCATCCGCGCCGACCACTCGTCGTACTGATTCGCGAACGCCTCGTGCCAGCTGCTCATGCGTCGGTCCTCGCGTGCGTGCGCTTGTGGTGGTACCAGCAGACGAGCCGCAGGTTCGTGATCTTCGTGTGACCGCCGCGGCCCCAGTGCTCGTCGTGGTGGATCTCGCACGCCCACGGCGGCGCATGACAGTCGGGTTCGGTGCAGTGCTGGTCCCTCGCGATCACTGCTTTCGCCATGGCCACCGTCGGTTCTCTCGTTGCTCTTCCCACGTCGAGCACTTCGGACTTGCCCCGCATGATCACGCGACTCACACCTGCGTCGCAGGCAATTCTCCGCGCCGCGTGAGCGGGGATCGGCGTGCCCGATGCGAGGCGAGCGGTGCCGTGCTCGGCGCCGGCGAGCGTCTCGATGTCGACGACTGCGATCACGTGCGGGTCGACCGACCCGGGTCATCGCCGGGTCGTCGACGTGCTCGAGGAAGTATCGGCCGATCGACACGAGCGCGATCGCCCGGCGTTGGGCGATCGGCATGTCCTTCGGCAGCTTCAGCCGTTCCATCGCTGCATGGATCGCGACGTCGAGCACCTCCCCGTCCTCGACGTCGAGGTCGGAGTCGATGTGCACTCGCTCGGTGCCGCGGCTGATGTTCGTCTCGGACGGCTTCGGCGGCTTGCTCTTGCCGTGCGCGAGCTTCGCCTGCTTGACCGCTCGCGCGAGCTGCTCAACCGGCGTCGTCGCCGCCTGAGCGGTGAGGTTGCGCAGGACCTGCGCGGGCAGGTCGGCGCCCGACGCGAGCTCGTGCGCCGCCGCCTTCGAGATGTTCCCGGCGGCGTAGGCCTCACCGATCGTGGGTGTGGCTTCGAGCGTTGCCGCGAGCTCGGCGTCGCGGTGCACGAGTCCGCGCCGATCGCCGCCCAACGCAGCGAACCATGCAGCTGCGTCGCGATAGCCGTGGCGCGCATGGGCTCCTCGCTTCGATGCCGCCCTCAGGAGCGCGAGGCCGGCATCGTTCCACCGCTCGCTTGACTTCGATGTAGGCATCGACCGCATGTGTCGAACGCATCGTCATCGAGGCACGCCAGCTCGTCGGCGCTGAGCGACTCCCAATGGGTCGCATCGAGGTCGACGGGTCGAGGCACCCCATCACCCTATCGAACGTGTGTTCGTATGTCAACCCATTTCGATCAATTTCGGATTGCGCGGTCGAGGGCGTAGTCGATGGTGGCGAATGCCTCGGCGGCGGTGATCTGGCCGTCGAGCACGCCCTGCGACAGCCCGGTGACGACCACCAGGAGGATGAGCGCTTCACGCTCGGGGTCGACGCCGGAACGGAGCTTTGCGCGGTCGAGCTGCTCCTCGAAACGCGTGCCGCATCGAGGTCGGCACGGCAGTCGCTTCGGTCCGCTTCAGACGCAGGGTCGACGAGCGATGCAGTGAACAACGCGACGGTACATCAGCATCGCATCGCGGCTCTCGTCGTCGACGGGGATGAAAGACCGCATGACCGCCGCGGAGGACGCTCACGCGGTCTGCTCGGCGAACTCCGCGAGTCAAGCCTGCGGATCCGCCGCACCGAACGCTCGGCGACGTGGCGCTGCGTCTCGAGCAGCAGCTGGTCCTTCGTCCCGAAGTAGTACTGCACGAGCCGGACTGACACGCCCGCCTCCGCTGCGACCTCTCTGAACGTGGCTGACGCCAGGCCACCCTTCACCGTGATGCGCACGACGGCGTCGGTGATCTCGCGCTTGCGGACCTCGTGATCCACTCGCCTCGGCACCGACGTTATGGTACAGATGTACCATGAAGGCTCCGGGGATCGGTCAGTGGCGATCTGAGAAGGCTCGCCTGCGGTTCGTCGAGATGGAGGACGAGCTCTGGCGAGAGCATTGGCCACATCCGCCCGAGGCGCTCGACCTCACATCGTTCGCCGGCACGACGCGGCGTGTACCGGTGGAAGGGCGACGGGGAGCCGATCGTCTTCCTCCACGGGATGGGAGGCACGGGCCTCACGTGGTCGCCATATGTGAGCCGTCTCGCGGGTCGGGATGTGTACGCGATCGACACCATCGGCGACGTTGGGCGCAGTGAGCAGCGAGAGGTGATCGCTGACGCGGCCGGCCTCGCGACATGGCTCGACGAGACGCTCGCCGGAGCGGGCCTCGAGCGCGCCCACCTCGCGGGTACGTCCTACGGCGGCTTCCTCGCGCTCAACCTCGGAGCCCGCTCGCCGAAGCGGGTCGCGTCTCTGACCCTCATCGACAGCGGCGGACTCGCTCCCTTCCGCTTGGGCCGGTTCATGCTGTGGGGGATGCCGATGCTGCTCGGCTCGCTCGCGCCACGGCGATTGCGGGAGCGCCTCGCACGAAGCCGTCCGATGCTCGAAGACCCGCGCGTGATGCGAATGGCGCTGCACGCGCAGCGGAACCATCCGTTCCGGCTCCCCGCGGCGGAGCCCCTCACCGACGACGAGCTCCGCTCGATCTCGGCGCCGACAGATGTGCTCGTCGCGGAGAAGAGCGCGCCCTTCGCGTCGAAGGTGCAGGCCGCCCGCGCCCGGCTGATCCCACACGCCGACGTCGTCGTGGTTCAAGGTGCGAAGCACGAGCTCTCATGGACGCACGTGGACGAGTGCGTCGCGCGTCTGATCGCTCAGCCCGCGAGCAGCTGCCCGCGAGGCCACCGACGCGCAGGCGTCGAGCAGCGCGGGGACGAACCGATCAGCAGCGAACACTGCGGCATCGTGATCGGCGTCGGCCGGATGCATCGTTGCTCCCTCGATCGCCGACGCCAGCGCCATCTGGCGGCGCGGCGACACCAACGAGTCGCGTGTCGTCACGACGACCGCGGTCGGCACGTCGACCGACCCGATCCACTCGGTCGACGAGAACCGGCCCACTGCGCGGCCGGCCTCCAACACTGCAGTGAGATCGTGCCGGCGAACCTGCTCGCGCGCCCACTGCTCGGGGCCGGTCGCGTCGCGTCGCGCGACCATCTCGTTCACGAACCGCCGTCGCATCGCGGGCGGTGTCAGTCGGGATGCCATGGCGAGGCCGCCGAGGCCCATCGACCCGACGCGTTGCTCATTGCCGGACGCGAACCGAGCCGCCGTCGCGCACAGCACCAAGCCGTCTACGCGCGAACGGTGCCGCTTCCACACGAGCTGGGCGATGGGGCCACCCATCGAATAGCCCACCGGGATGAACGTCTGCACGCCGAGCGCATCGGCCAGCTCGACGACATCGTCGGCGCAATCCTCGAGCCGGAAGACGCGGTGTGAGCGCTTCCCTCCGCCGTGGCCGCGATGGTCCATCGCGATCACGCGGTAGTGCGCGGAGAGCGGGCGGTACGACGGGAACCAGTTGAGGTCGGCGGTCGCCCCGAGGCCGTGCAGCAGCAACACCACCGGCGCGCCCGGCGGACCCAGCAGGTCACGCACTAGCGCTCGACCGCCACCACGGTGACTCGCAGCGTCGCCCCGGTCGGCGCCTCATACGCGACAGTGTCGCCTTGCACGGCACCGATCAGCGCCTCGCCGAGCGGCGACGCGGGCGAGATGACGTCGAGGCCCTCGACGCGCTCCTCGATGCTGCCGACGAGGTAGCGCTCGGCGTCGTCCGGCGAGTCACCCTCGTACACGATCGTCACGATCGAGCCTGCCTGCACCGCACCGCTGCCGTCGTCTTCGGCGATGATCGCGTCGCGCAGCATCGACTCGATCTTGCGGATGCGCGCTTCCATCATTCCCTGCTTGTCCTTGGCGGCGTGGTAGTCGCCGTTCTCGGACAAGTCGCCGTGGGCGCGGGCGATCTCGATCTCTTGCGCAACCTCGGTGCGGCCGCGGGTGGTGAGGTCTTCGAGCTCGGCCTTGAGACGGGCGTGCGCCGACGGGGTCAGCTGTGTCTGGCTCACGCGCGTCAAGTTACCCGTGGTAGTCTCGGGCGATGCACTTCGTGTCCAGAGATCATCATTTCCTAGCGCACGCCCCGTTCCGGCGTGCGCTTCCGACCGTCCCTCCGGGGGCGGTTTTCTGATTTTCGGGAGCGAGTTCCGCTATGGCCACCACCTCACATCGCATCGCCGTGATCGGCGGAGACGGCATCGGGCCCGATGTCGTCGCCGAGGCGATCAAGGTCGCTCGCGCAGCCGGGGTGACGCTCGCCACGACTGAGTACGACCTGGGCGGCGCCCGCTACCTGAAGACGGGCGAGGTGCTGACCGACGCGACCGTCACCGAGCTGCGCGACTACGACGCGATCCTCCTCGGCGCCGTCGGCACGCCCGACGTGCCTCCCGGGGTGCTCGAGCGCGGATTGCTCCTGAAGCTGCGCTTCGACCTCGACCTGTACGTCAATCTGCGTCCGTTCCTCCTGCCCCCGAACGTCGACTTCATGGTCGTGCGCGAGAACACCGAGGGCACGTACGCGGGGGAGGGTGGCTTCCTGCGCAAGGGAACGCCACACGAGATCGCGACGCAGGGATCGGTGAACACTCGGATGGGGGTCGAGCGTTGCATCCGCTTCTCGTTCGATCTGGCGCGCAGCCGCCCTCGCCGGCACCTCACCCTCGTGCACAAGACGAACGTGCTCACTTTCTCGGGCGACCTCTGGCAGCGCACCTTCGACGCGGTGCACGCGGACTATCCCGACGTCGACACCGCGTACAACCACGTCGACGCGGCATGCATCTACTTCGTGCAAGACCCGCAGCGCTACGACGTGATCGTGACCGACAACCTGTTCGGCGACATCCTCACCGACCTGGGTGGTGCGGTGTCGGGCGGCATCGGCTTCGCCGCGTCGGCGAACCTCAACCCCGCACGCACCGGCCCCTCTCTCTTCGAGCCGGTGCACGGCTCTGCGCCCGACATCGCCGGGCAGAACAAGGCGAACCCGATCGCCGCGATCCTGTCGGGAGCGATGATGCTCGACTTCCTGGGCGAGGGTGACGCCGCCGCCCGCATCCGCAAGGCATGTGCCGATCCGTCACTCGCAGGGTCGACAACCGAGATCGGCGACCTCGTCGCAGAAAGGGTCTGAGATGCCCATCACCCCCACCGAGAAGATCTGGATGAACGGCGAGCTCGTCGACTGGGCCGACGCCAAGATCCACATCCTCACGCACACGCTGCACTACGGGATGGGCGTGTTCGAGGGCATGCGCGCGTACGAGACCGACCGCGGTCCGGCGATCTTCCGCCTCACCGATCACATCAACCGCATGCGCGATTCGGCCCGCATCCTCGGGATGCCGCAGCCCGTACTCGGTCGAAGAGATCGTCGAAGCGTCGAAGGCAGTCGTGCGGGCCTCAGGCCTTCCCGCCTGTTACGTGCGCCCGATCGCGTACTACGGCTACGGCGAGATGGGCCTCAGCACGAAGCCGTGCAGCGTCGACGTGGCCGTGGCTTGCTGGCCGTGGGGCGCGTACCTCGGCGACGACGCGGTGACGAAGGGCGTGCGGATGAAGGTCAGCTCGTGGGTGCGCCACGACCACAACACGATGCCGCCAGCGGCGAAGACCACCGGCAACTACGTGAACTCGTCGCTCGCCAAGGTCGAGGCGCTCGACGCGGGCTACGACGAGGCGGTCATGCTCAACCCGCACGGCCTCGTCGCCGAGTGCACCGGCGAGAACGTGTTCGTCGTGCGCCACGGCACGATCATCACCCCACCGCTCACCTCGGGCGCGCTCGAAGGGATCACGCAGAGCAGCGTCATGGCGATCGCCCGCGACTTCGGATTCGAGTGCAAGGTCGGCGAGCTCGCTCGCAGCGACCTGTACATCGCCGAGGAGATGTTCGTGTGCGGCACCGCGGCCGAGGTCAGCGCCGTGAACTCGGTGGACGATCGCGCGATCCCGTGTCCGGGTCCGATCACCACGGCGATCGCGGACGAGTACGCGAAGGCCGTCCGCGGCCAGGTCGATCGATACAAGGAGTGGGTCGAACATGTCGGCTGACCAGCGGTCGAGATCTTCGACACGACCCTCCGTGACGGCGCGCAGCTCGAGGGCATCTCGCTCACCGTCGACGACAAGCTGCGCATCGCCGAGCAGCTCGACCACCTGGGCATCACCTGGATCGAGGGTGGTTGGCCCGGCGCGAACCCGAAGGACGAAGAGTTCTTCCGTCGGGCTGCGACCGAGCTGAAGCTCACCACCTCGACCCTCGTCGCGTTCGGCTCGACGCGCCGGGTGAAGGGAAAGGTCGACGACGACCCCACGCTCGCGAACCTCGTCGGCCGCGGGCACGTCCGCGGTGTGCATCGTCGGCAAGTCGTGGGACTACCACGTGACCGAGGCACTCACGACGACGCTCGAGGAGGGCGTCGCGATGGTCGCCGACTCGGTCGAGTACCTACGCGGCCACGGTCTCGGCGTGATGTTCGACGCGGAGCACTTCTTCGATGGCTACAAGCGCAACCCCGAGTTCGCGCTGCGCGTGCTCGAGGCCGCGGCCGAGAAGGGCGCTTCGACCCTCGTGCTGTGCGACACGAATGGCGGATCGCTGCCCTTCGAGGTCGAGCAGATCGTCGGCGACGTCGTCTCGCACTTCCGCAACGACGTGATCGTCGCGATCCACACGCATGACGACACCGGGTGCGCGGTCGCCAACGCGGTCGCTGCAGTGCGGGCGGGCGCCCGCCAGGTGCAGGGCACGATCAACGGCATCGGCGAGCGCACTGGCAACTGCAACCTCACCACGGTCATCCCGAACCTCACGCTGAAGATGGGGATCGAGACGATCCCGGCCGACCGCATGGAGCGGCTGACGTCGGTGGCGCACCACATCGCCGAGCTCGTCAACGTGACTCCGAACCCGCAGGCGCCCTACGTCGGATCGTCGGCGTTCGCGCACAAGGCCGGCCTCCACGTGAGCGCGATCGCCAAGCGGCCCGATGCGTACGAGCACATCCCCCCCGACACCGTGGGCAACGGCACTCGCTTCGTCGTGTCCGAGCTCGCCGGCAAGGCGACCCTCAAGTTCAAGGCAGAGGAGCTCGGGCTCGACCTGGACGGCAAGGCGCTCGGCGACGTCGTCGACACCCTGAAGCGACTCGAGCACGAGGGCTACCACTTCGAAGCCGCGGACGGCTCCCTCGAGCTGTTGATGCGGCGGGCCGCGGGGTGGGATCAGGAGTACTTCGAAGTCGAGTCGTTCCGGGTCACGACCGACGAGCTTCCCAACGGCTCGTTCACGACCGAGGCGACCGTGAAGGTGCACGTCGCCGGCCAGCGCGTCATTCGCACCGCCGAGGGAAACGGCCCTGTCAACGCTCTCGACCAAGCGCTGCGCCTCGCGATCGCGTCGTGCTACCCGGCGCTCGACCGGGTGCACCTCACCGACTACAAGGTGCGGGTGCTCGACACCGAGAAGGGAACGGGGGCCGTCACCCGCGTGCTCATCGACTCGACGAACGGCGACCTGTCGTGGTCGACGATCGGCGTCTCCGAGAACATCATCGAGGCGTCGTGGCTCGCGCTCTTCGACTCGATCGTCTTCGGGTTGCTGCACACGTCAGACTGAGCAGATGGCAGCGCCCGAGTACGTCCCCGTGAAGGTCACCGATCGACCGCGCGCCTACGAGTCGCCCGACCACGTGCCTGATGGCTGGATCGCCGACCGCCCTGGCGATCTCGAAGCCCTCCGCCAGCCCGAAGGCCGCTATCACGGTGACATCGGCCCCGACCAGGGCTTTGCGCTCGTGCTCGCCAAGCGCTTCCACGAGCGGCTCCACGTTGCCGCGCACGAGCACACGGAAGACGTGATCGCCGGATGTGTCGCCGTCGCGACGCGCAGAGCCTCGATGTTCCGGCGCGCACCGGTCATCCACGACCTCGAGATCGCGTTCACGGTGTGGGGCTACCTCGATCCGTCGGCCCCCGCCGATCTCATCGCCTTCCGTCGGCCGCTCTTCCAGTCGGTGTCGCTGCCGATCCACTACCTCGGCCAGCGCGCCATCGCTTCGCAGGTGCCCGAGCAGACGTTGCGGATGACGCCGCAGGCCGTGCGAGCCGCCTACCCCGCTCGCTGGTCCGAGCTGATCGGCCTCGTGGCCTCGAACCAGCCGTAGCCGCCGAGCACACCGAGCGCGATCACCGCGGCGAGGTAGATCCAACCGCTCGCCCGGTTCCAGTCGATGTCGTCGCGGAATCGGATGAGGGAGTACAGCTCGAGGACGCCGAGCGCGAAGTTCGCGGCCATCGCGGGCTCGATGCGCTCCCAATCGGCCTCCCACGCCGCGTGTGCCGACGCGATGCCGATGCCGACGAGCCACGCCGCGACCGCTTGCGCGGTGAGCGTCGTGAGGCTCCACGGCCAGGACGATGCGACCGCGCTCGGCCTGACGAACATGACCGCGCCGTAGACGATCAACGCGGCGCCGACGACCAAGCCGGCGACCCTGAACCACACGGGCGTCGGACGGATCCGCGGCCCGTCGATGCCGGGCTCGCGCGTCTGGCGCACCCACACGATCACCATGATGATCGGCACGATCGCGTAGACCAGGAGCCAGCCCCAGGTCACGATCGCGACGATGATGCCGGGGTCACCGAAGTGGAACTTCTCGAGGTTGTTCAGCGTCGCGATCAGCGTCAGCACAGTGAACGCGAAGACTGCCGGCACCGCGATCCGGGCGTAGTCCCACGTGAGACGGCGCGACGCCTCGAACTCGAGCAGGAAGCTCGCCCAATAGGCGGACCCGAGGAACGCGGCCGTGAGCGGAGGTTGGATCGTCCAGGAGAAGTAGTCGGCCGTCTCGGCGGGCTTGAGCATCAGCGGGATGCCCACGGCGAGCACGAGCAGGCTCGCGACGACCAGGAGCCGTCTCATCGCGGGGATCAAGGGCCGGTCGACCATCCGATGGTTCTATCCCAGAGCCGCTTACCGAGCGTCGTCGACTTCGTCTGGGCGCGACACTTGGTGCATGCAGCCCATCACGCTCACCGACGAGCAGCGCCAGTTCCGTGAGGTCATGCGGCAGTTCAGCGAGGACAAGATCGCTCCGCGGGCTGCGGAGACCGACCACCTCGCCCGATACGACTGGGACGCATTCCACGCGCTGGTGTCGATGGAGCTGCCCGCGCTGGGCCTGCCAGTCGAATACGGAGGCGCGGGGGCCGACCTGGTGACGCAGGCGATTGCGGCGGAGGAGCTCGCGCGGGTGTGCGCGTCGACGAGCCTGATGCTCCTGATCTCGAAGCTGTCGACGCTGCCCATCACCAACTTCGCGAGCGAGGAGCTCAAGCGCGAGTACCTCCCGCGCGTCGCAAGCGGTGAGTCGCAGGGTTCGTACTGCCTCTCCGAGGCCGATGCCGGCAGCGACGTCGCATCGATGACCACGCGCGCGGTCCGCGACGGCGACTCCTATGTGCTCACGGGCAACAAGGTGTGGATCACGAACGCGGGCATCTCGGACATCTACGTGGTGTTCGCGAAGACCGACTCGAGCGCAGGCCATCGGGGCATCTCGGCGTTCGTCGTCGAGAAGGACTGGGGGATCCAGGTCGCCAAGCTCGAAGAGAAGATGGGCATCAAGGGAAGCCCCACCGGCCAGCTCGTGTTCGACGAGGTCCGCGTGCCCGCGACGCACCTCATCGGCACCGAGGGTGATGGGTTCAAGATCGCGATGCACACGCTCGACAGGTCGCGGCCCACGATCGGTGCGCAGGCCGTCGGAATCGCGCAGGGCGCGCTCGACTACGCCGTCGGGTACATGAAGGAGCGCAAGGCGTTCGGCCGGCCCATCGCCGAGCTGCAGGGCCTTCAGTTCATGGTCGCCGACGCCGCCATGCGGATCGAGGCCGCTCGAGGGCTCGTGTACCAGGCGTGCGCAGTCGTGGACGAGGGTGACCCCCACGGCGATCTGTCAAAGCTCGGTGCGATGGCCAAGTGCTTCGCCGCGGATGTCGCGATGCAGGTCACGGTCGACGCGGTGCAGCTGCTCGGCGGCTACGGGTACACGCGTGACTTCCCGGTCGAGCGGATGATGCGCGACGCGAAGATCACGCAGATCTACGAAGGCACGAACCAGATCCAGCGAGTCGTCATCGCGAAGCGGTTGCTCGGCTGACTTCGCCGACTCGGCTCCGCAGGTCGTCGAGGAGGCCCTTCGACTCCTTGAGGCCCGTGCGGGTCGCACCGCTGAGGGCCCAGAGGTGCAGTCGATCGAGCGCTGATGCGACGGCCTCGGGTCCCACGCCTGCGTTGGCCAGCGCGACGGCTCGCTCAGGGCCGATCTTCAGCGACGACGACGAGATGAACTCCGCGATGTCGTTCGCGAGCAGCAGGTCCGAGGCGGCGAGCTCGCTGAACCCGAAGTCGATCATCCACACCTCGCCGTCGGCCGCGAGGAAGATGTTCGCGAGGCGCATGTCGCGATGCGCGATGCGGTGCTTTCGCATGAGGACGACCTGACCCCACACCGCGCCGAGCACCTCGTCGGTCATGTCTGCAGGCTCGACACCGTCGAGCGACTTGCCCTCGACGGCTTCGTACGCGAGGACGAACGAATTCGGTTCGCACGATGCGAACGCGGCGAGCCGCGGCGTGCGGATGCCCGAGGTCGCGCGCGGCCAATGCAACCATCGCCTCGTGCTCGACCGCGCGACGAAGGGACGAGAACGGCCTTTCGTCACCCAAGTCGCGGCGGTCGATCATGCGGTAGATCCGGAAGAGGAGGTCGGCGCTGCGCTGGTCTTCTCCGAGCGCCTTCACGAAGAGCCGCTGTCCGTCGGCCGATGCTCCGAAGTACGGGGTGGAGCCGCGGGCATCGACGCTCGCCTGCTTCAGCTCGGCCAGCGGCATGCCGACGGCGGCCAAGCCGTCTGCGATCGCCTGGCCGGTCGGCCGCCTCGCTGGGGCTCCGAGGAAGACCAGTGCCATGGCGCCTGCAAGCCATCCGCAAGCCAGCGAGCGCAACGCGTCGAACGAGACCGCGGTGGTCATCAGGTAGACCAAGCCCACCGCGATCGTGACGAGCCAGCCGAAGCGTCGCGCTCGTCGGCTGAGCCACGGCGCCGCAGCCGTGAGAGCCGCCGCGAGGCCGCCGAGCACGCCGATCGTGGCCCATCCCGCGCCCGTCAACGGGCCCAGGTCGTCGAGGTTCACCACCGGGTTGAGTGAGCGGGTGTCGCCGACTTCGAGGATCGCGAACAGTCCCAACGCGATCACGATCGCGAACACGACGGTGCCGATGAGGCGCAGTCCACCGTCACGGGCGAGCGTGATGACGCCGAGGATGACCAGCGCGACCGCGGCAATGCGGGTGCCGACGACGAACGCGTCGAGGATCCAGGTGGGCAGCGCCTCGAGGCCGCTGAGGAGGTCATGCAGGAACTTCACGAGCGTGTTGCCGGCGAGCCAGTCGAGGAGCATCAGCCCGAGCAGGACGAAGAAGGCGACGATGAGGCGCAGCACGTCGGAGGGCGACCGCTCGATCCGGTTGCCGGGCGCGGTCTCGATCACCTGGGTCATGGACGAGGGAGCGTACGCATCAGTGGTCGCCAACGACGCGATGCGCAGATCGCGGTGGGTCTGCTCCGACCGACTAAGCAATTGACCCTTCCGTAACGGAGGTCTTCCATGCCCGTCCCGCCGCCCAGCCTCGCCTCCGACCAGCTCGTCGAGCTCCTCGCGCTCCTCAAGAAGGTCGACACCGTCGAGCTGAAGCTCACCGTGCCGGCCGACGCGGGGCGCCGGATCATGGACAGCCTGGGCATCGATCCCCTCGACGCGCAGATCCGTCAGGTCGTGTTCTTCGACACTCCCGATCTCACGCTCGACAAGGCGGGCGTCGTGGTGCGAGCGCGGCGGGTGCAGGTCGGCGCTCGACGACGCGACGGTCAAGCTGCGGCCGATCGAGCCCGACAAGCTGCCGGCAGAGCTGCGGAAGAGCCCGAGCTTCGGGGTCGAGGTCGACGCCATCCCTGGCGGCTTCGTCTGCTCGGGATCGATGAAGGCAGTGGGTCCGCTCGACGTACGCGGCGTCCTGCACGGCGACAAGCCGATCAAGAAGCTGTTCACGAAGGAGCAGCGCCAGTTCTACGCAGAGCACGCGCCGGAGGGTCTCGACATCAACGACCTGTCGATCCTCGGGCCCATCAACGTCTTCAAGCTCAAGTGGAAGCCCGTCGACTTCCCTCGCAAGGTCGTCGGCGAGCTGTGGAACTACCCCGACGGGTCGCGCATCCTCGAGCTGTCGACGAAGTGCCTGCCCGCCGACGCGTTCCAAGCGGCGGCCGAGAGCCGAGCGTTCCTCGGCTCGAAGGGCATCGAGACCGGTGGCGAGCAGACCACGAAGACCCGCACCGCGCTCGAGTTCTTCGCGAACGAGCTCAAGTCACAGGGTCAATAGGCGTCGCGAGGCCGAGCGCCGCCTCGACGGCCTCGGCCGCGTCGAGCGTCTTGTCGTCGGCGAAGCGGTCGCCCGTGAGGAGCACGCCGACCGGCAGGCCTTCGACGATGCCGGCAGGCACGCATGCCGACGGCAAGCCGAGCAGGTTCGCGGGCATGACGCATCGCATCAGCTCCAAAGTCGCCGCTGCGTTCGCGAGGTCCCAACCGTGCGTGAACGGAAGCTGCGTCCACGTCGGGGTGAGCACGAGGTCGGTGTCGGCGAACCACATCGCCCAGTCGCGCATGAGCGACTGACGTGTCATGAGCACTTGCGTGTAGCCACCGAGGTCGAGCGGCGCGACCGAGTCGAGCAGCGCTCCCAAGAACGCGTTCGCGTCGTCGGACATGATCGGCGTGATCAACGGCGACATCGTGCGGATGTCCTCGCCGATGAACGCAAACCAGGTCGTGAGCGCTTCCTCGAAGCGAGGGGGCCCGCTCTCGGTCACGTCGTAGCCCGCGGCGGCGAGTGCATCTGCGGCGGCTGTCACGCAGTCGGCGACGCGCGGATCGGTCGACCCACCCGGAGGGCTCGCCAACACGGCGACTCGCAGCGGCCGGCCCTCGGGAACCGGTGACTCGAGGGGTGCCGGCACCGAGTACGGATCGCGACGATCGCGGCCGGCGAGGACCTGCAGCCCGAGGCGCACGTCTGCGATCCTCCGAGCCATCGGCCCTTCGACGGGCATCAGCTGGAAGGAGGCCGGTCCGTCCGCCATCGGGCCGTAGGCGAACTCCGGCACGCGCCCTGCGGAGGGCTTCAGGGAGGCGATGCCGCAGCAGGTCGCAGGATTGCGGAGCGATCCGCCGATGTCATTGCCCAAGCCGATCGGCGACATGCCCGACGCGAGTGCCGATGCCTCTCCGCCTGACGATCCTCCGGCCGTGCGCGTCGGATCCCACGGGTTGCGGGTGAGGCCGTGCAGCGATGAGTCGGTGTGCACGCGCAGCGCCATGTCGGGGCAGTTGGTGCGGCCGATCGGGATCGCACCCGCGGCCCGCATGCGCTCGACCACCGGTGCGTCGACAGGTGAGATCGCTTCCGCGAACGCGGGAACTCCGTTGTCGGTCGCACAACCGGCGAGGTCGATGTTCTGCTTCACCGTGAGAGGCACGCCATGGAGGGGCCCGAGTGCGTCGCCCGAAGCGAGGGACGCGTCGGCTGCCTTCGCGCCGGCGCGCGCCTCGTCGGCGAGGACCCTCGTGATCGCGTTGAGATGAGGGTTGACTTGCTCGATGCGGGCGAGGTGCGCGTCGATCACCTCGACGGACGACACCTCCTTGCCCGCGATCATCGCCGCCAGCTCGGAGGCGGACTGCTGCCACAGCTCGGTCATCGCGGCAGCGTAGGTTCCGCCTGGCTACGCGACCACTGCGACGCCCGAGATCGGCACGACCGGCGGGTGGGCGCCGAGCGACCCGACGAAGGCGAGGTTGCTGAAGGTGAAGATGCCTCCGTCAGAGCCGACCATCAGGTAGCCGTTGCCGTAGCGCACCATCCCGACGACGGGCTTGTTCAAAGGCGTGCCACCCATCGACCCGAGGAATGGCGCGTCGCCGAAGGTGAAGATGCCGCCGTCGGACGCCACGAGCCAGTACCCGGAACCGCGTCGCCGTCGGCACCAGGCCGTGCACCGGCTGGTTGAGCCGCTTCCCTCCCATCGAGCCTCGGAACACCGCGTCGCCGAAGGTGAAGATGCCGCCGTCTGACGCGACCATGTAGTAGCCCTTGCCGCTCGGCGTGACGATGCCGCCGAGCACCGGCCCGTTGAGGGCCGTGGCTGTCATGTCACCGGCGCTGGGCGCGTCGCCGAACGGAACCGCACGGCCCTTCGTGGTGAAGACGATGTAGCCCTTGCCTGTGGGAGTCGCCGCGAGGCCGGTCACCAGCTCACCAGGGATGAGCACACCCGCGGTGACCGAGCCGAGCGCGGGCGCAGTGCCGAACTGGAACACCTGACCCGTCGACGTCACGGTCCAGTAGCCCTTGTTGTCGGGCGTCGGCGCGATGCCGACCGCGGAGCCGATGATGTGACCGCTCGCGTCACCCAGCCCCGGAGCGGAGCCGAACGGGTACACCTTGGCGTCGGCGCCGAGCATCCAGTAGCCGGGGCCGGTCGCGCTCGGGGGAGGCGACGAGGGTGGCGCTGGCGGCGGGGCGGGAGGCGGGGTGGCACCGATGACGCCCTGTATGAACGGCAGGTTCGCGGAGACCTGCGAGAACCCGCCCGGCGTCGCGTTGCACGGGTTGCTTCCGTAGCTGACGACACCCGCCAGACGAACCACGCCCTGCTTGTCGGAGACGAAGAGCGGGCCTCCGCTGTCGCCTGTGCACGGGCCGATGACGCCGTTGCCCGCGCAGATCTGGTTGTCGGGCAGGAAGCTCGGGATGACGAGTGAGCACTGCACGTCGCTCAGCACCGGAACCGTGGCCTCGCGCCGGTCGAGCGGGTCGTCACCGCCAATCGGGTTCGTCGAACCCCATCCGACGAGGAGTCCGGTCGTCGTCGAGAGCGTCGTAGGCGGGTTCGACGTCGGCCGACATGAGCGTCGCCGGTGCGATCGTCGATGGCGAGGCGAGGTTGAGCAGCGCGAGGTCGTTGCGGCGTGCCGGTCGATCGAATGCCGGATGGACCACGATGCTCGCGACGGGGATCTCGACGCGTCCCGGCGTCGCGAGGTTCGTCGTGCCGAGGACGACGTGGATGAGGCCGGGCGACGATGTGTAGGCGACTGCGCAGTGCGCCGCGGTGAGCACCCACTGGGGAGCGACCAGCGTGCCCGCCGCAGTACTGCAGGTTGAAGCGGGTGTCGACCAGCGCAACGGTCGCCGGAGCCGACCCGGGGGGCGAGGGCGACCCGCCGATGATCGCTCCTGCGCTCGTCGGGGCGACGAGGTTCGTCGCGGTGACGATGATGGCGAGCAGGAGCGCGACGGACAGACCTCGGCGGCGCGACATGGCTGACAATGGTGCCAGGGCCGGCGCCGAAGTTGGATTCATGCCGATCAGGGCGGGGGCGCAGCGATGACGCTCTGGATCCATCCCAAGTTGGCCGAGACCTGCACGAAGCCACCCGGGAAGAGGTTGCAGGGGTCGCTGCCGTAGCTGATCACTCCTGCGACTCGGGTCGTCCCCTTCGTGTCGACCACGTACAGCGGCCCGCCGCTGTCACCGGTGCACGGTCCGACCGCGGGTGTTCCTGCTCGCTGCGTCGATCGTGCCCCAGCCGGCGATCGTCCCCACCGTCGTCGTGCCGTCGTAGTGAGGCTCGACGTCGGTGCTCATGAGCGGCGACGGGCGGGTTCGTGAGCGGCGCGATCTGAAGGAGTGCCAGGTCGGGGCGGTGTTCGGGGCCCTCGACGGAGGGCTGTACACGACGCGCTGCACGGCGCCTGGCGGGGCGTCGGCACCGCCCACGATGCGCGGCGGGCTTTCATGTTGCCAGTCCGGTGGCTTGGCCGGGAAGAATTGTTACTATCCAGGTAGTGGAATTTCGTGATGGGAGTGTGCCCGCATGGCGGTGACCGACCTCGACCTCGGCCGCTACAAGCTCGGCTGGGCGGACGAAGAGGAGTACGTGTTCCGGCCCGAGAAGGGCCTCGACGCCGACGTCGTCAACGACATGTCCTGGTGGAAGGGCGAGCCGGACTGGATGGCGAAGAAGCGCCTGAAGGCGTTGCGGACCTTCGACAGCAAGCCGATGGCCCCGTGGTTCGCGGTCAACATGCCCGACCTCAACTTCGACGACATCTACTACTACATCAAGCCCACGCAGGGTCAGGTCGACGAGTGGGACGAGCTGCCCGAGCAGATGAAGGCGACCTACGAGAAGCTCGGCATCCCCGAAGCCGAGCGGAAGTACCTCGCCGGCGTCACCGCTCAGTACGAGAGCGAAGTCGTCTACCACCGCAACCGCGACGAGCTCGCGGCCCAGGGGATCCTGTTCTGCGACATGGACACCGCCGTGCGCGAGTACCCCGATGTCGTCAAGCGCTACTTCGGCACAGTGATCCCGCCGGGCGACAACAAGTTCGCGGCGCTGAACTCGGCAGTGTGGTCGGGCGGCTCGTTCATCTACGTGCCTCCGGGCGTCGAGTGCGAGATGCCGCTGCAGGCCTACTTCCGCATCAACAGCGAGAACGCCGGGCAGTTCGAACGCACGCTGATCATCGCCGACGAGGGCTCGAAGGTGCACTACATCGAGGGCTGCTCGGCGCCGGTGTACACGAGCGACTCGTTGCACTCAGCTGTCGTCGAGATCATCGTCGGCCCCAGTGCCCGCGTGACCTACACGACGATCCAGAACTGGTCGCCGAACGTCTACAACCTCGTCACCAAGCGCGCCCGCGTCGAGACCGAGGGCCACATGGAGTGGATCGACGGCAACATCGGCAGCCGTCTGACGATGAAGTACCCGTCGGTGTACATGGTCGGCCCCAAGGCTTCGGGTGAGGTGCTGTCGGTCGCGTACGCAGGCTCGGGTCAGCACCAGGACGCGGGCGCCAAGATGGTCCATGCCGCGCCCGAGACGACCTCGAAGATCGTCTCGAAGTCGATCTCGAAGGACGGCGGCATCACGACCTACCGCGGGCTCGTCCACATCGACGAGGGTGCGTACGGCTGCAAGAGCCACGTGCAGTGCGACGCGCTCATCCTCGACGAGGAGTCGGTGAGCCGCACGCTGCCGTACATGGAGGTCGGCGAGCGCGACGCCGAGGTCGGACACGAGGCCACGGTCTCGAAGGTCGCGGACGAGCAGCTCTTCTACCTCATGAGCCGCGGCCTCTCGCAGGAGCAGGCCATGGGCATGATCGTGAACGGCTTCATCGAGCCCGTCACCCGCACGCTCCCGATGGAGTACGCGGTCGAATGGAGCCGGCTCATCGAGCTGCAGATGGACGGCAGCGTCGGTTAAGCGTCTTCGCCGTCGACGCTCTCGCGCGGAGCGTCGGCCGCTTGGGTCGCGTCGGTCTCCTCGGTCTGGTTGAGCGCTTCGAGGCGCTTGCGCACGCGCGTCTGCACGTCATCATCGGTCTCGACATCGCCTCCTCGAAGCAGAGGCTCCGACTCACGCTCGTCTTCGCCCTTCTTCCCGGCCAACGTGGCGACGACCAGCCAGCACGCGATGAAGCCGACGACGATGATCACGAGGCCGGCCACCAGGCCCCCGATGACCGCGACGAGGAGGCCGATCCACGCGATCGCGATGAGCGCGATCGTGACGGCCCGCCTGGCCGCAGGCGACACCCCGGCGAGCAGCCGTTCGAGCACGAGGAAAAGATACCGACGCAACCGCCGCCAACTCGGGAGGCTGCGGTCGAAGTGATGTCTGTCCGCTCGCGACCGCTGGCAAACTTCCGTCGTGCCGATGAGGGTCGAATGCAAGAACTACGAGAGCCGGACCTACCGAAACGGCGAGACCGTGCGGAAGTGCAACCTCGACCTCGCGCCCGACGCGCCCTGGCGTTGCCCTGACGAGTGCCCCAAGTACGAACGGCGCCTCGCCGACATGGCGTGGCACTACGGCACCTTGATCGCTCCACCGACGCCCAAGGAGCCGCCCGGCCTCGATGACGGGAGCGCCGCCGCGTTGCTCGACGAGGCCGAGGACATCATCAACACTGCCGGACCGGAGATCCTCGCCCAGGTGCAAGCCGAGCAAGGTCGGCGCCCGTTCTGGAGGCGTCTGCGCCGCAAGCCATAGCCTCGGAGCGTGAGCCCCTTCACCGCCGACGCGGCGGTCGCGCTTCCCGGTCCGCCCTGGCTGCGCGCGCTGCGCGGGGCGGCGGCCGAGCGAGCCCTCGCCAGCCCGAGCCCGACCGAGGCCGAGGAGATCTGGCGCTACAGCCGCATCGGTGAGCTCGACCTCGATCGGTATGTGCTCGCCCAGCCCGGTCTCGGGCCCGGCGCGCCGCCCGAGCGCGATCGCCGCTGCCGTCGCGGCGACCCGGGCCGCGATCCCCTCACGAGCCGCGTTCGTCATGCTCATCGACGGCCAAGTGGTGCATCACGAGCTCGACGAGGCGCTTGCGGCACGGGGTCTCAAGGTGTCGGAGCCCGGCGACGAGCCGTCGGTCGGCGAGGTGATGACCGACGCCACTGACCTCTACGCCGAGCTCAACACCGCGTTCGCCGCGGCGCCGATCGTGATCGAGGTCCCGGACGGGCTCGTGGTCGAGGCTCCCGTCGTGGTCGCCAGCTTCACCGCGACCAACGGGATCGTGACCCTGCCGCGCTTGGTCGTCCGGGCCGGCGCCGACTCGCAGCTCACCGTCCTCGACCATCACAGCTCGGCCGACGTCGAGGCGCTCACGCTCCCGGTGGCCGAGATGGACGTGGGCACAGGAGGCGTCTTGCGGTACCTCGCGGTGAACCAGCTCGGCCATCGTGTGTGGCAGATCGCGTCGCAGGTCGCGCGCGCCGCTGCGGCCTCGTCCACGCTCCTCGCCAACGTGGCGCTCGGCGGCGACTACGCGCGGGTGCGCACCGACGCTCGGCTCGAGGGCCGTGGCGCGTCGGGCAATCAGCTCGCGGCCTACTTCGGCGAGGCGCAGCAGATGCACGACTTCCGCACCCTTCAAGACCATGCCGCACCGAAGACCACGTCCGACCTCCTCTTCAAGGGTGCGGTCGGGGGACGCTCTCGCTCGGTGTACAGCGGGCTCATCCGCGTGCGCAAAGAAGCGCCGGGCACCACCGCCTTCCAGACGAACCGCAACCTCAAGCTGAGCGAAGGTGCGTGGGCCGACTCGGTTCCCAACCTCGAGATCGACACGAACGACGTGCGCTGCAGCCATGCGTCAGCGGTCGGCCCCGTCGACTCCGAGCAGCGCTTCTACCTCGAGAGCCGCGGCGTGCCCCCCGAGCGAGCCGAGGAGCTCATCGTCAACGGCTTCTTCAGCGAGGTCCTCGAGCGGCTGCCGGTTCCCGACCTCGCCGGTCCGCTGCGGTGCGCAGATCGCCCTCAAGCTCAGTCGAAGGGACGTCGTATGACCCGCGAGCACCTGTGCTCGATCCGTGACCTGCCGTCAGGACAGGCGCGCCTGTTCGTCCTCGGCGACGTGCCCATCTGCGTCGTGCGCATCGAGACGCAGGTGTTCGCCATCGGCGACACGTGCAGCCACGCGAACGTGTCGCTGTCCGAGGGCGAGGTGCTCGCCGACGACTGCGAGATCGAGTGCTGGAAGCACGGCAGCTCGTTCTCACTCGCGACGGGCGAGCCGCTCACGTTGCCCGCCACCCTCCCGGTACCGACGTATCCGGTCTTCATCGACGACGCCGACGTCTACGTCGAGCTCCCGGACGGCGACGAGTGAGCGTCCTCGAGATCTCAGGGCTTCGCGCCGCAGTCGGTGGACGCGAGATCCTGCGTGGCATCGACCTCGCAGTCGCGAGTGGCGAAGTGCATGCCGTCATGGGTCCGAACGGCTCTGGGAAGTCGACGCTGTCCCATGTGCTGATGGGACGGCCGGGCTACGAGGTGCTCGGCGGATCGGTCACGCTCGACGGCGTCGACCTGCTCGCGCTCGAGCCGTTCGAGCGCGCGCAAGCGGGTCTGTTCCTCGCGCTGCAGTACCCCACCGAGGTGCCCGGCGTGAGCCTCGAGGCGATGCTGACCGAGGCGCTGCTCGCCCAGGGTCGATCGATCGAGGGCCTCGAGGAGCGCGTCGCCGCCGAGGCGCGTCTCATCGGCTTCGACGAGCGGGTGCTCGTTCGGGCCGCTGAACGTCGACCTGTCGGGCGGCGAGAAGAAGCGCAACGAGACGCTGCAGCTCGCGGTGCTGGAGCCGGCGATCGCGATCCTCGACGAGCTCGATTCCGGCCTCGACGTCGACGCGCTGCGCGCCTGCGCGCGACGGGTCGAGGCCGCGACGAAGGAGGGCAACCTCGGCGTGCTCGCGATCACGCACTACATCCGTCTGCTGCACGAGCTGCACGCCGACCGCGTCCACATCCTCGTGAAAGGCCGGATCGTGCGTACGGGCGACGCCTCGCTCGCGGCCGAGCTCGAAGACCAGGGCTACGGCCCCTACCTCGACTGAGATGGCTGAAGCCCTCGTCTCGATCGTCATGGGCTCGCGCTCGGACTGGGACACCATGAAGGCGGCCGCCGAGGTGCTCGCCGCGCTCGACATCGCCCACGAGGTGAAGGTCGTCTCCGCGCATCGCACCCCGGCGCTGCTGCAGGAGTTCGCGACCGAAGCCGAGAGCCGCGGCATCGAGGCGATCATCGCCGGCGCGGGCGGCGCCGCCCACCTTCCGGGGATGGTCGCGGCGAACACGGTGGTGCCTGTCCTCGGTGTGCCGGTGCAGTCCAAGGCCTTGAACGGCCTCGACTCGTTGCTGTCGATCGTGCAGATGCCCGGCGGGGTGCCGGTCGGCACGATGGCGATCGGGACGGCAGGGGCGTTGAACGCGGGGCTGCTCGCGGCGGCGATCGTCTCGCGCGGTCGTCCAGAGATGCGCGAGCGGCTGCGCGCGTGGCGCGAGGCCCGCACGGCCGAGGTGCTCGCGCATCCCGACCCCCGCGAATGAGGGTCGGTGTCCTAGGGGGTGGGCAGCTCGGGTTGATGCTGTCGCAGGCCGCGTCGGCGCTCGACATCGACATCGTGCTGGTCGACCCGACAACCGACCTGCCGCCGCTCGAGCACGGTGAGCGGGTCGCCACCGCCTTCGACGACCCGCTCGCCCTAGAAGTACTGAGTCGCTGTGACGTCGTGACCGTCGAGCTCGAAGGAGTGCCGGTCGAGGTGCTCGATCGCCTCGCCGACGTGACGCGGGTCGCGCCGCCTGCGCGGGCCGTCGCGGTGAGCCAGGACCGGCTCGTGGAGAAGCTCCACTTTCAGTCGATCGGGATCGCCACGGTGCCGTTCGTCGACATCGCGGACGGCGGCGCGCGTCGCCGACCACTCGGTCATCGTGAAGTCACGTCGCGGCGGCTACGACGGCCGCGGCCAGATGGTGGTCGCCGCGGGCGGGGAGATCGCCGGCTCCGACGCGATCGTCGAGGACCGCATCGCGTTCGATCGTGAGCTGTCGATCGTCGCGGCGCGAGATCGAAGCGGACGGGTCGTCGCGTATCCGCTCGTCGAAAGCCGGCATGCAGAGGGAATCCTTCGCGTCACGACGGCGCCCGCGCCCGACACCCCGGCCGCGCTCCAGGCGCTCGCGGACGACTACGTCACTCGGCTCGCGGAGTCACTCGACTACGTCGGCGTGCTCGCGCTCGAGCTGTTCCAGGTCGGCGACGCGCTGCTGGCGAACGAGATGGCACCGCGGGTGCACAACACCGGGCACTGGACGATCGAGGGGGCGGCGACGAGTCAGTTCACGCAGCACTTGCTCGCGATCACCGGAGCGCCGCTGGGGTCGGCCGCAGTGGTCGGGTCGGCGACGATGACGAACCTGATCGGCGAGCTGCCCGACCCGCTGCCCTCGGGGCCCAACGTCTTCGTGCACCTGTACGGCAAGGAACCGCGGTCGGGCCGGAAGCTCGGCCACGTGACGCGGCTCGGCTAGGCCGAGAGCTCTTCCAGGCCCTGCGTGAGGGTGTTCCACGCGAGGGTGGCGCACTTGATCCGGACGGGGAACTTCACGACGCCGCGCAGCGCCTCGAGGTCGCCGAGCTTCACGTCGACGACGTTCTCGTCGTCGCCGTCGTCGCCGTCGAGGGTGTGCTCGTGGATCGACATCATCGCCTTGAACGCTCGGATGACATCCCGAGCCTCGGCGACGGTCTTGCCCTTCACGGCCGTCGACATCATCGAGGCCGACGACTGGCTGATCGAGCAGCCCTGCCCGGCGATGCGCAGGTCCTTCACGACGCCGTCGTCGACGTCGAGGAACACGACGACCTCGTCGCCACACAGCGGGTTGAAGCCCTCGGTGCGGTGCGCCGGGGGAGTGGGGAGCTCGCCACGGTTCCGCGGGTTGCGGTAGTGGTCGAGGATGATCTCGCGGTAGAGGTCTTCGAGTCCGGGCATGGTTGTCAGTGTCCTCAGGAGTGGCTCAGAGCGAGAAGAAGTCGGTGGCCGCGTCGAGGCCGTTTGCGAGTGCGTCGACGTCGGCGTCGTCGTTGTACACGTAGAACGAGGCGCGAGCGGTGGCATTCACCCCGAGCTCACGCATCAGCGGCTTGGCACAGTGGTGGCCCGCACGCACGCACACGTTCGTCTGGTCGAGGACCTGCGAGATGTCGTGCGGGTGGAGGTCGCGGAACGCGATCGACAACGCGCCGCCGCGCACCTCGATGTTGCGAGGGCCGAAGATCGTGAGGTCGTCGCCGAAGCGCTCGGTCAGCGAGTCGATCGCGTAGCCCGTGACCTGCATCTCGTGCTGACGGACGTTGGTCATGCCGAGCTCGTTGAGGTAGTCGACTGCGGCGCCGAACCCGATCGCCTCTGCGATCGGGGGGGTGCCCGCCTCGAACTTCACCGGCAGCTCGTTGGGCGTGAACCCGTCGAGGCGCACGTCGCGGATCATGTCGCCGCCGCCCAGGAACGGAGGCATGGCGTCGAGCAGCTCCTCGCGTCCCCACAGCACACCGATGCCCGTGGGCCCGCACATCTTGTGCGCGGAGAACGCAATGAAGTCGGCGTCGAGCGCGACGACGTCGGTCGGGACGTGAGGCACGTACTGGCATGCGTCGACGATCGCGAGCGCGCCGTGCTCGTGCGCGGCGTCAGCGAGCTGGCGGACCGGGTTGATCGTGCCGAGGACGTTCGACATCGCGGCGAAGCCGAACGCCTTCGCCCCGTCGAGCAGCGAGTCGAGGTCGGTGAGGTCGAGCAGGCCCTCGGGCGTGAGTGGCACCCAGCGCAGGACGATGCCGCGCTCGGCGGCGAGGATGTGCCAGGGGACGATGTTCGCGTGGTGCTCCATGTGGGTGAGCACGACGACGTCACCCTCGCGGAGGTTCGCGCGCCCCCACGAGTACGCGACGAGGTTGAGGCCCTCGGTCGCGTTCTTCGTGAAGACGACTTCGCGTTCGCTCGGCGCGTTGATGAACCGCTTCACCTTCAGCCGCGCGGTCTCGTACGCCTCAGTCGCCTCCCCGGCGATTTGGTACACGCTGCGGTGCACGTTCGCGTTGCACGTCTCGTAGTAGCGCTCCATCGCGTCGAGCACTTGCCGGGGCTTCTGCGAGGTCGCCGCCGAGTCGAGGTAGACGAGACGAGTGCCGTTGATCACGCGATCGAGGATCGGGAAGTCCTTCTTGATGCGCGCGACGTCGAGGCTTGTGTTCACAGCCATGGGTTCACCGCCATGCGTCGTACCCCTCTCGATCGAGTCGCTCCGCGAGCTCGGGGCCCCCGCTGTCGACGACGCGCCCATCGACGAGGATGTGCACTCGGTCGGGCTCGAGGTAGTCGAGAAGCCGCCGGTAGTGGGTGATCAGCACCACGCCGAGCGCGGGACGATCGGTGCGCACCTCTTGCACGCCGCGTGCCACGACCTTGAGCGCGTCGATGTCGAGACCGGAGTCGGTCTCGTCGAGCACCGCGAGCTCGGGTTCGAGGATCGCCATCTGCAGGACCTCGTTGCGCTTCTTCTCCCCACCGGAGAAGCCCTCGTTCAGGTACCGATCGGCGAACGACGGGTCCATGTCGAGGCGCTTCATCCAATCCATGATCGCCAAGCGCAGCTCGAGCACCGAGAGGTCGATGCCCTTCCGCGCCGACAGCGCCTGGCGCAGGAACTGGATCACCGACACGCCGGCGATCTCCTGCGGGTACTGGAACGCAAGGAACATGCCGCTCTTCGCACGCACGTCGGTCGGCCAGTCGGTGACGTCGTCGCCCTTGAACCAGATGCGACCGTTGGTCACCTCGTAGCCGGGATCGGCGAGAAGAGCGTTTGCCAGGGTGGACTTGCCCGAGCCGTTCGGCCCCATGAGCGCGTGGACCTCCCCGGGCCGAACCACGAGGTCGACGCCCTGCAGGATCTCGGCCAGGGCGACCTCGTCCGTGGCCGGGCGCACGTGCAATCCCTCGACGCGCAGGAGCTCTGCAGTCACGGTCCCAAGTGTAATAACCACTACGGCGATAGGGGAAATGTGGAAGCCCGAAGATCCGGGCCAAACGGCCCAGAAAGGGGCCGACTGGCCCACTCAGCCACCCCCCGTGGCCGCCGATGGAGATACATCGTGAAGCGCGCGCCCGCTAGTCCTCTCGACGCGGCCGGCCCCCCGGTACGGGGCCTGGCGGCCTTGGCGTCGCTGGCTCGCGCCGTCGCGGCTGCCGACGACCTCATGCAGACGCTCGAGATGGCAGCCGAGGAGGCGCGTGCCGCGCTCGGTGCATCCGCCGTCTCGATCGCGCGCGCCGAGCTCGACCACTGCTCGCTGAAGGTGCTGGTGAACGTGGGCACGCTCGCCGAAGGTGAAGTGCGCTTCCCGACGGACGAGGTGTACCCGTTCGACCAGTTCCCCGCAGTCGAGACGCTGCTGCTGAAGGGCGAGCCGTACCGCTCGTGCGTCGACGATCCCGACGAGGTGCCCTTCATCGCCGAGTGGCTGCGCAACGGTGGCCGCAGCTCCGAGCTCGGCGTGCCGATCATGGTCGACGGCGAGGTGTGGGGCGAGCTGTGGGCCGCGACCGCGCCCGGCGACTCACCGCTCAGCACCGACGACACCGAGTTCTTGCAGGCGGCCGCGCTGTACGTCGCGGCGGCGGTCGGCCACGCCGAGCACATGGCTCGGCTCGAGCGCCTTGCGTTCGAGGACTCGCTGACCGGCCTCGCGAACCGCCGCGCGCTCGACGAACGGCTCGAAGCCGCGCTCGAGAGGGCGGCGATCACCGGTCGGCCGGTGTCGCTGCTCGTGTTCGACATCGATGGCATGAAGGAAGTGAACGACCGCTTCGGTCACGACACCGGCGACGAGGCGCTCATCGCGGTCGCGGATGGCCTGCGGGCTGCGATCGCCGACGTCGAGGGCGCGTTCGCGTTCCGGCTCGGGGGCGACGAGTTCTGCATCCTGCTCTCTGGTCACGACGGCGCCGAGGCCGCGCTCGTTGCGCAGGACGCGCTCGGACGGCTTCAGGCATCGTCGGGCCGGCGGCTGTCCGCCTCATGCGGTGTCGCGACGACGGGCCCTGGCGTCTCGCGCGCGAAGGAGCTCTTTCGCTCGGCGGACGCGGCGCAATACGCAGCCAAGCGCGCTGGCCGCGGCCGCGTGCGCGTGTCGCGTCCTGCGGCGGACACCCACATCGAAGGAGTGCGAGCGCCGTGGCGGTTCTTCCGCGATCGCACCGACGGCATGCACGGGCTGCTCGACTCGTCACTCGCCTTGCTCGACGGTCCGCTCGCCGATGCGGACGAGGAGGACCGGCTCGAGGCCGTCGCGGCGACCGCGGCTGCCGCGCTCGACGTCGTGTCCTGGACGATCTCGGTGTCAGATGGCCTGGGGTCAGGTGGGACAGGCGAAGTTCGTGCAGTGCTCGTCGGGATGGCCCGGGTCGATGGCTCGGGCGGGTCGGACGCGTTCACGTTCGACGATGCGGTGAGCTACGTCGTCGCCGACTACCCCGTGACCGAGAAGGCGCTCCGCGAGGAGTCGTCGTTCCGCGTGGACGTGGACGATCCCGAAGCTGATCCGGGGGAAGTCGCGATCTTGCGCAAGCTGCGGGCCGCCGAGGTGCTCGGTGCGGCGGCGAAGGGTCGCGACACGACCTACCTGCTCGAGCTCTACGGGGACGGGCAGACCGCCTCGCTCGAGCACGCTCGCGCCGAGATCAGGCTGCTCGTGCTCGAAGCCGTGCACGGCGCCGGTCGGCGCCGGCCGCTCGCCTAGCTCTCAGAGGGCTTGTCGACGGACTTCGTGACCGGCTTCTCGTCGGCCTCGTCCATCTGGGCGCCTTCCTTGAGGCCGGTCTTGAATTCCTTCTGGGCTTGTCCGAGCGAGCGGGCGAGCTTGGGCAGCTTCGTGCCGCCGAAGACGAGCAGCACGATCAGCAAGATGATGATCAGCTCAGCAGGACCGAGATCCATGACGGTTCCCCTTCGTGGGTGTCTGCAGGGAGTGTACGCACCACCGCGCCCTCTTGGATCAGCGCGGCACCGTCACCAGGCCGACCTCACCAACCCCGGTCGATCCACTCCTGGAGGTGAGGGCGTTCGGTGCCGATCGTGGTGTCGTCGCCGTGACCCGGCAGGACCAGTGTTTCGACGGGCAGGGTGAGGAGCCTCCGATCGATCGATTCGATGATCGTCGGGAAGCTGCTGCCCTCGAACTTCGTGGCGCCGGGGCCGCCCGGGAACAGCGTGTCGCCCGAGAAGAGCACCGGTGACCCCTCGACGAGGAAGCACATCGACCCCGGGGTGTGGCCGGGCGTGTGGATCGTGTGCAGCCGGACGTTGCCCACCTGGATGACCGAGTCGTCCTCGATCACCTCGTCGTAGGACGGCAGCATCGCGGCGTCTTCGGCCGTGACCCCCACGGAGTACCCGGCGTCGCGGAGCTGCGGGACAGCCTGGATGTGATCCCAGTGGCCGTGGGTCTCGAGCACCCTGCGGACGTTGAGCCGCTGGCACAGCTCGAGCAGCTTCTCGTGCTCGTTGGCGGCATCGAGCAGCACGGCGTCGCCGGTGGCCACGCACCGCATGACGAACACGTTGTTGTCGTAGGGCCCGACGACGAGCTTGTGGATCTCGATCTGGTCGTCGCTGTAGTGCATGGGGAGGACCTCCATGACCGCGTCGGTGGCTCGGCCTTTGGCCTGCATGTGCGGCTTGACCCGCGGGTCTAGTAGAAAAGCCGAGCCGCTTGTACCCAGTCTCGCCGTCCCAGGGGGAATGCCGTGAACTTCGCCTTCAGCGAGGAGCAGGAAGAGCTTCGCCGCACCGTGCGGGCTTTCCTCGACCAGAAGTCGCCCGAATCCGAGGTGCGCCGCCTGATGGACACCGAGCAGGGCTACGACGACGCCGTGTGGCGCCAGATGGGCGAGCAGATGGGCCTGCAGGGCCTCATCGTCCCCGAGGAGTACGGCGGCTCGGGCTACAGCTACGTCGAGCTCATCGTCGTGCTCGAAGAGATGGGTCGCTCCCTCCTGTGTGCGCCCTACTTCTCGACGGTCGCGCTGGCCGCGAACACGCTCATCCACTCCGCGGACGATCAGGCGAAGAAGGAGCTCCTCCCGGGCATCGCATCGGGCGAGACGATCGCGACGCTCGCGTTCACCGAGCCGTCGGGCAAGTGGGACGAAGCGGGCATCACGACGCCGGCGACGAAGTCGGGCGACTCGTGGACGATCAGCGGTACGAAGATGTTCGTGCTCGACGGCCACACCGCCGACCTCATCCTCGTCGCCGCGCGCACGTCGGCGGGCGTGTCGTTGTTCGCGGTCGAGGGCGGCGCATCGGGTCTCACCCGCACGGCGCTGTCGACCATGGACCAGACGCGCAAGCAGGCCAAGGTCGAGTTCGACAACACGCCGGCGCGGCTCATCGGCACCGACGGCGCAGGCTGGAACGTGCTGTCGACGGTGCTCGACCTCGCTGCGGTGGCGCTCGCGGCCGAGCAGGTCGGCGGCGCGCAGAAGTGCCTCGACATGGCCGTCGAGTACGCCAAGGTGCGCGTGCAGTTCGGTCGCCCGATCGGTTCGTTCCAGGCGATCAAGCACAAGTGCGCCGACATGCTGCTCGAGGTCGAGTCCGCGAAGTCCGCGGCGTACTACGCCGGTTGGTGCGCGGCAGAGATGAACGAGGAGCTTCCCTCGGTCGCGTCGCTCGCGAAGGCGTACTGCTCCGAGGCGTACTTCCACGCGGCGGCCGAGAACATCCAGATCCATGGCGGCATCGGGTTCACGTGGGAGCACCCCGCGCACCTGTACTTCAAGCGGGCCAAGTCGTCCGAGCTGCTGTTCGGTGACCCGACGTACCACCGCGAGCTGCTCGCGCAGCGCATCGGCATCTGAACGTCCTCATCCTCATCGCCGCCGCGGCGATCGTGTTCATCATCGCCGCGGTCGTCATCGGGCGTGAGGCTCATCGCCTCGATGCGATGTCACCGCGCGTGGTCTTCGACCTCGACGAGGCTGTGCTGTCGGTCAGCGAACGGCTCCCGCAGGAGGTCACGGCCGAGCTGAGCTACGCCGACGTCCGCGACTTGGTGCGCTGGCACATGGCCGACCTCCGCGCGCAGGGCCTGAAGCCGCCGGCCGCGGTCGACGAGCCGCAGGACCCGTCGAGGCTCACCGTCGTCGACGAGGACGCGAGCATCTCCTCGCTCGTTGCGCGGGTGGCTTCCGAAGGACGCACCTACCGCCGTGAGGAGATCGGGGCCGTCGTCGAGGCGCACTTCGAGTACCTCCGCGAGATCGGGGCCGTCGGTCCGCCCGCAGGCGACGCGGAGCTGTGACGCGCCGACATACGTAGACGCGAGGCAGCGGCCGCGAAATACGTAGGTGTGCCGATGCGCCGCGGCTGGTTCAGGGGCGCATCCTCGGCCGCATGATGTTGCACCCGACCTTCGGGCAAGAGATCCACTCAGCAGCGGAAGGTCACCTTCGAGAAGGCCGCGCATCGGCGACGCTGGCTGAAACGAGGGAAGCGGACCAGACCCTGATCCGTATGCTCGACCGCATGCTCGCCGGCCGCACCGGTCTCAGCCCGGTGATGGTGGGACGTACCTCCCCGTTGTCCCGCCTCACCGGGCTGATGGCTTCCGCGCCGCACGATCCCGCCGTCGCGCTGGTCGTGGGCGAAGCCGGCGTCGGCAAGACCCGTCTGCTGCGCGAGCTGGTCGCGTCGCTGCCACCTGAGGTCCGCGTGCTCGCCGGCCAGGCCGAGCCCGGGTCGCTCGGCCGTCCGTTCGAGCTCGCGCTCGACGCCCTCGGCCTCGACGCGGTGCCCGAGGCCGACGACCGCCTCGAAGCCGTCGTGCGCGCGTCGTTGGATCGCGTCGGCAGCGGTCCCGCCGTGATCATCTTCGAGGACTTGCACTGGGCCGACGCCGAGAGCCTCGGGGTGTTCGAGCGCCTCGCGTCCGGCACACCGCCCGGGAACGCTGCTGATCGGGTCGTATCGGTCGGACGAGCTGAGCCGGATGCTGCCCGCAGCCGATCTGCTCGTGCGCCTCGATCGCCGCCGCACCGTGCATCACCTGTCGCTCGACCGGCTGACAGTGGCCGAAGTCGCGAGCTTCCTCGCGTCGGTGTACGGGCGCTCGCTGCCCTCGCGCACCGCCGACGTGCTTCACAGCCGCACGGGCGGCAACCCGTTCTTCCTCGAGGAGATCTTGAGCGCGGCGGGTGATGCCGATCCTGATGCGCTCGCGACGCAGCCGCTGCCGTTCACGCTCGCGGAGATCGTGCGGCGCCAGCTCGACGGCCTGACCGGCGACGAGCGACGGGTGATCGACGCGGCCGCGGTGCTCGGCCGCGGCGCCTCGTTCGACGTTCTCGCCACGGTGACGCACATGACCGAGGCCGAGCTCATCGGCCACCTTCGTGAGCTCGTCGATCGCGGCCTCATCACCGAGGACCGACCGGACGAGTTCACGTTCCGCCACGCCCTCGTGCGCGACGCGGTGGAAGACCAGCTTCTGGGACGGGAACGGCGGCGCTTGCACGAGGCAGCCCTCGCTGCGCTCAAGGGGTCACCGGGCGCCGACCTCGCGGGCCTCGCGAAGCACGCGCAGGGCGCCGGCCGATTCGACGAGTTCCTCGACCTCGCGCAAGAAGGAGCCACCTACTACCTCGAGCGAGGCTCGTCATACCAAGCGTTCGACTCGCGACCGACGCGCTCACCGAGGACCCCGACTGCCTCACGTTGCTCGAGGCCGCGACGCGTGCCGGCGTGGCTTGTCGGTCTCAACGATGAAGCGTTCGGTCACGCTCGGCGATGGCGTGAGCGTGCCGAGGCGCGCAGTGACCTCGTCGCGCGAAGCCGAGGCCGCGCACATGGTGGCGCGCGTGGTGTGGGACTCCGGTCGTTACGACGAGATCGACGCGGCCGTCGCCGACATCGAGCGCCTCTCGAGCCAGCTGCCACGCGGGCCCACGAGCGGGCGCAGCGCCTACGCCGCGGTGGCGCAGGCCCACATGCTGGCGCATCGCAGCGAGCTCGCCGTCGAGTGGTCGGATCGCGCGATCGAAGAGGCCGACGCATGGGGCGCGAAGGACGTGCGTGCGCTCGCGATGGTCGAGAAGGGATCCGCGCTCGCCGACTGGCCCGGCCGGCGTGAGGAGGCGGTGGTCAGCATCCGCCAGGCGATCGCGGAAGCCGAGGCCGTCGGCGACCATGTCGCCGTCGCGCGCGGCTACAACAACATGCTCGGCTGCGTCTCCCTCCACACCCAGGAGGGGAAGGGGATCATCGCGGCCATCGATGCGGCGGCCGCTCGTGGCGGCTACGACGCCATGGTCCGCGACGAAGCACTCGCTGCTGAGCGTCGAGATCGCGATCAGCGAAGGCGACATGGCACTCGCGCAAGCCGCGCCTCGACGGATGGGTGCTGCGCATCGGCGAGATCACGTCCGAGCGAGGGGCAGTGGCCCGCGCTCAACCAGATCTCTGATCTGGTTGGAAGCCGGGCGAACCGCGGAAGCCGCGGCGCTCGTCGGACAAGAGCCTCGACCTCTCGACCACCGAGCACCCGTGGGACCTCGCGGTCGCGGTGCAGATCGCCGAGCGCCAGGGGGATCGACGCGCGAGGTGGAGCAGCTGTTCCGCCGCCTCTGCGAGGTCGCGGCGACGCAAGCGTACGAGCCCGGCGAACGGAGTCGGTCGTGCTGCCGGTCGATCGGCGTTGAAGGCGGGGCTGCCCGTCGACATGGTGCGCGAGCTGAGCGTCCCTCTGGGCGAGCTGGCGGCCGAGGATGCCGTGGGTGCCAATGCTCGGATGCGCTGCTCCTCGCTGCGGACGGGCAGCACGAAGCCGCGCTCGTGCTCTACGACTCAGTGCTCGACGCTTCCCGAGCCCGAGCTGCCCGTGCCGTTGCTCGCGTCGGCGTTGCTCGGCGCGGCTCGGTGCCGCTTCGCCCTCGGCGATCGCGCCGAAGCCGTTGAGCGAGCCGCGCACGCTCGCGACCTCCTCGACCGGTGGCCGGGGCATCGCCGCGACGACATCGACGCCTTCCTCCGACGCGCTCGGACGGGTCGCGACCCAGGACGACAGCGACCTCACTGCCCGGGAGAAGGAGGTGGCTGCGCTGGTCGCGCAAGGGCTCACGAACGCGGCGATCGCCAAGCAGCTCTACATCTCGCCGCGCACGGCCGCGGTCCACGTCTCGAACATCCTGGCCAAGCTCGGTCTCGAGCAACCGCTCCGAGCTCACCGCCTGGGCGCTTCGGTCGGGGCTCGTCGCAGGAGGCGAGCCGCGGGGCGAATAGCGCGCACACCCCTTCCCGGATGTGGTTTGCTGGTGCGACCGAGGAAAGGAGGTGGTCCAGCTGAGTAGTCAAAGATCTGGGACCTCGGAGGTGGCTGGCCGCTAGGCGGCCCGCTGGACCACCAGGCGAATCCACGCCAGCAACCTACGGACCGGCGGCTGGGAAATGGTCCCGCCCGGCACGAGCTCTCGCAGAGCTCGAAACGTCGTCCGGAATCCTCTAGTGATGTGCCATCAGGGGCGCCACGCGGCGCCCCTGATGCGCGTCTACGGGGGCCGTTGCGTCACGGCCAGTAGCGTGCGCCCGGTGGAGCGTCCGATCCGGTTCGAGCACTTTCGCTACCTCGGCGACAAGCGCAACCAGGTCGTCCACGACGTCGATCTGTGCGATCACCCGGAGGTGATCGACGACCTGATGACGTCGGAGAAGTTCCTCTGCTTCGGCCCGGACACGCTCGCCGAGGCGCGCAACCGGGGGTATCACCTGTGCCGGCGGTGCGCGAAGGCACAGCCCGCGTCGGCGTGAATGGCTGGTTCGACTCCGCGGGACTGAAGCTCGCGCGCTACCTGGCATCACCGGGTGGCCGAGCGACGGCCGCGACGCCCGGCCTCGTCCTCTGCCACGGCTTCCCGGTCGGACCGCTCGACGCTCGTCAGTCGGCGGGCACGTTCCCCGAGCTCATCGATCGCATCGCCCAAGAGATGGGCTGGGCGGCGATGACCTTCACGTTTCGCGGCTGCGGGCAGAGCGAGGGCGACTTCTCGTTGCTCGGCTGGCTCGATGACCTCAGGGCCGCCGTCGACCATCTCGTCGACGAGACCGGGATCACGAACGTCTGGCTCGCCGGCACGAGCACCGGCGGCTCGCTCGTCGTGTGCGAGGGCGCGGTCGACGACCGAGTGCGGGGCGTGGCTGCCCTCGCGGCACGGGCAGACTTCGACGACTGGGCCGGGCAGCCCCGCCGGTTCCTCGAGCACGCCCGCGAGATCGGAGCTGTGCGCAGCCCGAGCTTCCCGCCCTCGTTCGAGGCGTGGGCCCGCGAGCTGCGGGCGCTGCGGCCCCTCGACGCGGCGCGGCGGTTGGCTCCCAAGCCCCTGCTGATCGTGCACGGGGACGACGACGAGTACGTGCCCACCGTCGACCCTCGATTGCTCGCCGAAGCGCACGGCGCCGCGGAGCTGCGCATCGTCACCGGAGCAGGGCACCGGCTGCGGCACGATCCGCGCGCGGTCGCGATCTTGCTCGGATGGCTCGACCGCGAGCGCAACCGCGTGGCAACGTCGCGCCTGTGAAAGTCAGCGCATGAAGGTCGGAGTCTTCCCCCCGTTCGCGAACCCGCTCTGCACGCCCGAGCACATCGCGGCCGTCGGTCGTGCGGTCGACGAGCGAGGTTTCTCGTCGCTGTGGGTCGCCGAGCATGTCGTGCTGTTCGATGAGTACGCGTCGCAATACCCGTACCTCGAGAGCGGGCGGTTCCCTGCGCGCCCCGACGTGGGTTTGATCGAGCCGTTCGCCGCGATGTCGTTCCTCGCCGCGGTGACCACGAACGTGAGGCTCGGCACTGGCGTCTTGCTCGTGCCACAACGCAATCCCGTGTACACCGCGAAGTCGGTCACGACGATCGACTGGCTCTCGAACGGGCGAGTCGACCTCGGCATCGGCGTCGGATGGCTCGCCGAGGAGTTCGCCGCGTTGGGCGTGCCCTTCGACCGTCGCGGCGAGCGGTGCGACGAATACCTCGCCGTGATGCGCACGCTGTGGCTCGACGAGGTCTCGAGCTTCCAGGGGGAGTTCTACGACCTCCCGCCGGCGCGCCAGTTTCCGAAGCCCTTGCAACAGCCGCATCCGCCGATCCATGTCGGCGGCGAGAGCAACGCTGCGCTGCGTCGGGCCGCGCGCCTGTGTGAAGGCTGGTACGGCTACAACCTCGATCCTGCCGGCGCAGCCGAGCGCGTCACGAAGCTGCGGTCGTTGATCGCCGACGCAGGCCGCAAGCCGAGCGATGTGACGGTCAGCGTGTGCCCATACCTGCGGCCGATCGGCCCCGAGGAGATCGACGGGTACGCCGAGGCAGGTGTCGATCAGCTCGTGCTGCTGGCGTCGATTCGGTCGACCGACGACATCGAGCGCGTGCTCGACCCGCTTGCCGCCGTCATGAGCCGGGCACTCTGAAGGGCTCAATCCTGCTTCGTCTTGCCCTTGGCCTTCATCATCTTCTTCCACTCGCGCACCTTCTCAAGCGAGGCCGGGCTGTCGATGTCGGCGACCGAGCGGGGGGTCGGATCAGCGAACGGCCCGGCGACTTCTTCCCAGCCCTTCGGCTTCACGTTCATCCGCTTCGCGAGGATGGCGACGAAGATCTTCGACTTCTCGTCGCCGTACCCAGGAAGCGCGCGCAGGCGCGCGAACAGCTCATCGCCGGTCTTCGCGTCCGTCCAGACGTTCTCGGCGTTGCCGTCGTAGTCCTTCGCGACGACGACGCAGAGGTCGTGCGCACGTCGGGCCATGCTCGCGGGGAAGCGGTGCAGCGCAGGCTTCGCGCAGAAGATCGCGACGAGCTCTTCTGAGTCCATCGCCGCGATCTCGTCCGCCTCGAGCTTGTCGCCGAGGCGCTGCTTGAGGAGGGCCGGCCCCTTGAACGCCCACTCCATGGGCACCTGTTGGTCGAGGAGCATCCCGATGAGAAGAGCGAGCGGATCGGTGTTCAGCAACCGATCCGCGTCGCCATCTCCGGTGATCGCGAGCGTGCCGTCCATCCCGCGAAGCCTAGGTCTGGGCAGCGTACGGCTCGGTGTCGTACTCATCCATGAGAACGCCGATGGATGCGGGGTCGAGACGACCCTCAGGGCTCATCGGAAGGGCCGACAGCTCCCGGAAGTACTTGATGTAGCGAGCCGGCGACACGGTGCCGAGCACACGTGCGCGTTCGTCGGCGCTCGCGTTCGCGAACGTGTGCGGCGTGCCGAGCGGGATGGTCGTCGACTGGCCGGCCGTCAGCACGAAGCTCTCGTCGCCAGCCTCGAACCGGACGGTGCCTTCGAGCACGTAGAAGGTCTCGTCGTGCTGCCGGTGGGTGTGCTGCGGGGGACCGGCCCAGCCCGGGTCGAGCTCGCACTCGACGACGCCGATGCGGCCGGCGGTCGCGTCGCCGTCCTCGATGATCTTGAAGGTGTTGCCCGGGATCGAGAGGGTCTCGACGTCGGTGGTGGCAGTGCGTGCAGTCATGTCTCTCTCCTGTGCTTGTGTGGTGTCAGATGTGCTTCTCGTCGACGACCTCGTAGAGGCCCGGCGTGGAGGTGAAGAAGCCCCACTCGGGCTTGCGGACCATGGCGAGGAACTGCTCACCGTGCGCGGTGCGCCAGTCGCTCGACCGACGCCCACTCGACGTCGTTCACGAACCGGTAGCGGGCGTCGGTGCCGAGGGACTTGTGCAGCCGGTGGCCGAGGTAGCCGGGCTGGTTGGCCATGAAGGCGTTGATCTCCCGGAACACCGTGAGAAAGTCGTCCTCGCGGCCTTCGGGCACCTCGAAGCAGTTGATGAACCGGACCATGGGTTACCTCGCTAGATTGCACATGTGTGTAATGACTGCACATGGTTATACTCATGGCGTGGAAGCGAGTCAAGCGCGTGGGGCACAAACCTCTGGCCGGGAAGCACAGAAGCGCAGGACCCGGGCCGCGATCGTCGCAGCCACCCGACAGCTCGTCAGCGAAGGCAAGACCCCCTCGATCGACGACATCGCCGAGGCCGCCGACGTGTCGCGCCGGACGATCTACCTGTACTTCCCCACGCTCGATCAGCTCGTGCTCGACGCCTCGGTCGCGCTGCTCAGCGAAGCGACTGTCGATGCCGCGCTCGACACCGAGCAGTACGGCGACGACGCCGTCGCTCGCACTGATGCGCTCGTCAGCGCGCTCGTCGAAACCGCGAACGATGCGCTGCCATTCGGTCGCAAGATCATTCGGTTGACAGTGGACGCGCCTTCCGCGGCCGATGGCGCGCGCCGGGGCTATCGGCGCATCGAATGGATCGAGCGCGCGGTCGAACCGCTGCGAGCACGCCTCACCGACGAGCAGCACGAGCGTCTGGTGTCGGCCCTCGCAGTCGTCGTCGGTTGGGAAGCAATGATCGTGCTCCGCGACGTGCGCGGCCTCGACGCTCCGCAGGAGGAAGCTGCGATGCGCTGGGCGGCGCGCGCACTGGTCGAAGCGATGATCAGCGAAGCCGGTTCGGCGCGCTAGGCGCGCGCGGGGTCGATCGCCTCGGGATCGATGCCGTAGTGAGCGATCGCGTCGCGCACCGTCTCGGGCTTCACGTCGCCCGTTGCGGCCAGCGACGCGAGCACGGCCACCACGACGTTGGGCGCGTCGACCTCGAAGTGGCGTCGAAGCGACTCGCGGGTGTCGGACCGGCCGAACCCGTCGGTGCCGAGCGGCACGAACGACCGTCCGACGAACCGCGCGATCTGCTCGGGCACCACCTTCATGAAGTCGGTGACCGCGACGATCGGCCCCTCGGCATCTGCGAGCAGCTGGCCCACGAGCGGGGTGCGCGGCGGCTGCGACGGATGCAACCGGTTCCAGCGTTCGGTCGTGAGCGCCTCGTCGCGGAGCGCCTTGTACGAGGTCGCTGACCACAGCTCGACGCCGACGTCCCACCTCTCGGCCAGCTCGGTCGCGGCGGCGCGCGCCGCGCCGTTGGCCGAGCCCGAGAACAGCACCGTGGCGCGCTGCGCGGGCCCGTCGGGCGCGTCGGCCCACTTGTAGAGGCCCGCCATGATGCCGTCCTCGACTCCCTGGGGCATGGCAGGCATCTGGTAGTTCTCGTTGTAGAGCGTGAGGTAGAAGAAGACGTCCTCGGGCTGCGGCCCGTACATGCGACGCAGGCCGTGCTTCACGATCGTCGCCATCTCGTACGCGAACGCAGGGTCGTACGCCTGGCACGGCGGGACGGCAGAGGCAAGCAGCAAGCTCTGGCCGTCCTGGTGCTGGAGCCCTTCACCGAGGAGTGTCGTGCGTCCGGCCGTCGCGCCGAGCAAGAAGCCGCGGGTGCGGGCATCGGCCGCGAGCCAGATCAGGTCGCCGACGCGTTGGAAGCCGAACATCGAATAGAAGATGTAGAACGGCACCATCGGCACGCCGCGATGTGCGTAGCTCGTTCCCGCGGCGATGAAGCTCGACAGGGCTCCGGCTTCGGTGATGCCCTCCTCGAGGATCTGACCGTCCTTCGCTTCGCTGTAAGAGAGCAGCAGGTCGGCATCGACAGGCTCGTAGCGCTGACCCTGCGATGCGTAGATCTTCACCTCGCGGAAGAGGGCATCCATGCCGAACGTGCGGGCTTCGTCAGGGATGATGGGCACGACGCGCGGCCCGAATCGCTCGTCGCGAGTCAGGTTCCGCACGAGTCGAGTGAAGGCCATCGTCGTCGACACGGCCTGGTTGCCCGAGCCTGCGGTGACCTCGTTGAACGCCGTATCCGCAGGCAGCTCGAGCGGTCGGCGAGCCCGCACCACGCGGCGGGGGATCGCACCGTCGAGCACGCGCCGCCGCTCGGCCATGTACTGGTACTCGACCGAGTCGATCGGCGGCCGGTAGTACGGAGGGTCGCCCGCGTCGAGCGACTCCTCGGCGATCTCGGTGTGCAGCATCAGGCGGTCGCGCAGGATCCGCAGCTGCTCGGCCGTCATCTTCTTGATCTGGTGCGTCGCGTTGCGTCCCTCGACGTCGGGCCCGAGCGTCCATCCCTTGATCGTCTTGGCCAGGATGACGGTCGGCGCGCCGGAGCCCTCGTTCTCGACGGCGGCCTTGTACGCCGCGTACAGCTTGCGGTAGTCGTGCCCGCCGCGGGGGAGGAGCCGGAGCTCGTCGTCGGAGAGGTGCTCGACGAGGCGGCGCAGGCGCGGGTCGGGGCCGAAGAAGTGCTCACGGATGTACGCGCCGGACTCGACGGTGTAGCGCTGGAACTCGCCGTCGACGGTCGTGTTCATCTTGTTGAGGAGGACGCCGTCGACGTCGCGCGCGAGGAGCGCGTCCCACTTCGATCCCCAGATCACCTTGATGACGTTCCAGCCCGCGCCACGGAACTGGGCCTCGAGCTCCTGGATGATCTTGCCGTTGCCACGCACCGGGCCATCGAGGCGCTGGAGGTTGCAGTTGACGACGAAGAAGAGGTTGTCGAGTCGCTCGCGCGAAGCGAGCGAGAGCGCGCCGAGCGTCTCGGGCTCGTCGCACTCGCCGTCGCCCACGAAGCACCACACGCGCGTGTTGCTCGTGTCGTCGAGCCGGCGGTTCTGGAGGTACCGGTTGAAGCGCGCGTGGTACACGGCGTTGATCGGGCCGAGGCCCATCGACACCGTCGGGTACTCCCAGAAGTCGGGCATCAGGCGAGGGTGGGGGTACGACGACAGGCCGCTGCGGCCGATCTCGCGACGGAAGTGGTCGAGGTCGTCCTCAGTGAGCCGGCCTTCGAGGTACGCGCGGGCGTAGATGCCGGGCGCGGCGTGGCCCTGGATGTAGATCGCGTCGCCGGGCTGGCCGTCGTCCTTGCCGCGGAAGAAGTGGTTGAAGCCGACCTCGTAGAGGCTGGCGCTCGACGCGAAGGTCGACAGGTGGCCTCCGATGCCGTCGGCGTGCTTGTTCGCCCTGATGACCATGACGGCGGCGTTCCAGCGGATGAACGCTCGGATGCGGCGCTCGATCAGCTCATCTCCGGGGAACCAGGGCTCGCGCTCGGCGGGGATCGTGTTGACGTAGGGCGTGCTCACCGTCGCGGGGAAGCCGACCTGCAGCTCGCGGGCCCGCTCGAGGAGCTTGCTGACGAGGAACCGCGCCCGGGTCTTGCCGTGGACGTCGACGACGCCGTCGAGGCTGTCGAGCCACTCCTGGGTCTCTTCCGGGTCGATGTCGGGAAGCTGGTTCACGAACCCGTCGAAGATCATGGGGCCCATTCTCCACCCGCACCCATCGTTTCGGGTGCCCCGTGTGTGAACATTCAGGCCATGCGGCCCGAGCTCGTCGACTTCCTGCGCGCCCACGGGCTCTCCGACGACGAGATCGCCGAGGCCGGCGAGGGCCGCGAGCTCATCGACCTGACGCTCAGCATGGCGATCCTCCCCAGCCGGCGGGCCTACACGTTGGCCGAGGCCGCCGAGCGCGCCGGTGCCGATCCCGAGGCCGCGACGAGGCTGTGGCGCGCGATGGGGTTCCCCGATCCGGAGCCCGACGACCGCGTCGCGACCGACATCGACGTGATGGCCCTGCAGGGTGCCCTCGAGCCCGTGCACAACGACGAGGAGCTCGAGAAGTCGGTCGAGCAGACGCGGATCATCGCCGGCGCCGTGTCGGTCGTGGCCGAGGTCTGGACCGACAGCCTCACGAAGGCCGCCGAGGAGATGGCCGACGCGGGCGTGCGCGCCGACGACGTCGCGCTCCGCTTGCGCGACTCGCTCGAGCTCGAGCGGCTGAGCTTCCTGCTCGACTACCTCCATCGCCGCCAGCTGATCGCCGCGCTCGAACGGCGCCTCTACTGGAGTCCCGACAGCGCGCTGTCAGATCAGGTGTTGACGGTCGGGTTCGCGGACCTCACTGGCTACACCTCGCTGACGCAGCAGCTCACCGGCCCCGAGCTCGACGTCTTGGTCGCGCGGTTCGAGTCGCTCACGCGCGACGTGATCGCGGAGTACGGCGGCCGCGTGGTCAAGACGATCGGCGACGAGGTGATGTTCCTCTGCGCGAACCCGATCGCCGGTGCCGATCTCGCGCTTCGCCTCGTCGAGGCGCACACCGAAGACGACATCCTCCCGCCGGTGAAGGTCGGCCTCGACTGCGGACCCATCCTCCTTCGCGACGGCGACGCGTTCGGCCCGACCGTGAACCGCGCGAGCCGGCTGGTCGACCTCGCCAAGCCGGCGACGGTCGTGGTGCCCTCCGCGGTGCGCGACGCGCTCGACGGCGAGGCCGGCTTCCGGCTGCGACCGCTCGGCGTGCGCAGGCTGAAGGACATCGGCTCGACGTGGCTGTGGGCGGTTGCGCGGCAGCGAAGCCGGGTGACCGACCGTCTCGTCGTCTACACAGACGGCGCGTGCAGCAGAAACCCAGGGCCAGGCGGATGGGCGTGGGCGGTCGATGGAGGTCGGCCGCACGCGAGCGGGTTCGAGGCGATGACGACGAACCAGCGCATGGAGATGATGGCCGCGGCCAAGGCGGTCGAGGCGCTCGACGGTCCGCTCGAGGTGCGCTCCGACTCGATCTACGTCGTCAACTGCTTCAACAAGCGGTGGTACGAGAAGTGGCTCGCGAACGGCTGGAAGAACAGCACCAAGCAGCCAGTCGCGAACCGCGACCTCTGGGAGCCGTTCATCGAGTCCGTGCTCGAACGGGGCGACGTGACGTTCCAGTGGGTGAAGGGCCACAGCGACGACAAGATGAACGACCTCGTCGACGCGATGGCCGTCGAAGCCGCCCAGACCCAGACGGCTCGCACCGGCTAGTTCTCTTGGCGCGAAGGTGTCTGGGAGACAACATTCCGCCAAGAGAACCCGCCGATCAGCGCCGGGGGCCGACGACGCCGGCCGCGCGGAGCGCCTCGATCTCAGCGGCGTCGAGGCCGAGCTCGGCCAGGATCTCGTCGGTGTGCTCGTCGAGCTTCGGCGCGTGCCGGCCGAGTGCGGTGGGCGTGCGCTCGAACCTCATCGGAGGAAGCGGTTCGCGCACCGGGCCGATCCACGGGCGGTCGTGCTCGACGAGGTTGCGATTGTGGACGACCTGCGGATCGCGGTGGACGTCGGCAACCCGTGTCGTCGCCGCGCAAGGAACGTCCACTGCGTGCAGACGGTCGACGAGGTCGTCGGTGGTGTAGCGGGCGAACTCCTCGCCGATGAGTGGTGAGAGCGCGTCCATGTTCCTCTCGCGCTCGGCCATGGTGGCGAAGCGTGGGTCGTCGAGCCAGCGTTCGGTGCCGAGCGCTCGACAGAGCAAGGGGAACTGCCGATCCGAGATGGCCATGCTCGCGATGTGGCCGTCCTTCGTCGCCCGCACCATGTAGTTGTCGGCCAGGTGCGCGCCCTCGGTCACGCCGTCGCCCAGAAGCGTGTGCTGCATCATCCCGTCCGGCCAGAAGAACGCGAGCGCCGTGTCGAGCATCGACAGCCGCACGTGCTGGCCGCGACCGTCGGCGGATCGCTCGCGCTCCAGCAGCGCGGCCGTGATGGCGTGAGCGGCGACGTAGGCAGTGACCTTGTCGACGAGCGCGTTGCGGATGAGGGCAGGCTCGCCGGTGGTCGGATCGGCCTGGAGCGTCGCCATCCCCGAGAGCGCCTGGATCACGTAGTCGTACGACTTCTGGTCGACGTACGGACCGGTCTCACCGAAGCCCGAGATGCTCACGTAGATCAGACGTTCGTTCACCTCACGCAGCTGAGGCTCGTCGATGCCGAGCCGCTCGGCAACACCTGGTCGGAAGTTCTGCACGAAGACATCGGCCGATGTCGCGAGCTGCATCAGCAGCGCGCGGCCGCGGTCGTGGGTCAGGTCGACGGCGATCGTGCGCTTCCCTCGGTTGACGTTCGCGAAGAGTGCGCCGATGTTGCCGACGCGGTGCCCGAGGTAGCGCATGCGGTCGCCGCCGGCAGGGTTCTCGACCTTCACGACGTCGGCACCGAGATCGGCGAGCACCATCGAGGCGAGCGGTCCGGCAATCATCTGCGTGGCGTCGATGACGGTGAACCCTGCGAGTGGCCCTGACATCGCGTCGACGCTAGTGGTGTGAGTAGGTTCGCCGTCCATGCGCGTCGGGGTCGACACGGGCGGCACGTTCACCGACGTGGTCGACGAGACGGGGGCCGTCGTCAAGGTGCTGTCGACACGGACTGATCCTGCGGAAGCGGTGAGCGCGGGCGTGGAGCAGGTGGGTCGCGCCGACGTGCTCGCGCACGGCACGACCGTCGCGACGAACACGTTGCTCGAACGGCGAGGAGCGGTCGTCGCGCTGCTGACGAACGAGGGCTTCGAGGACCTGATCGAGATCGCGAGGCAGGACCGTCCGTCGCTCTACGACCAGTGGGCCGACCGACCCGAACCGCTCGTGACCCGTGCGCTGCGGCTGACGATGCCGGGCCGGATCGCGGCCGACGGCACCGAGCTCGTGAGGCTCGACGTCGGGCGCGTTCCTCGCATCCCGGATGGCGTCGAGACCGTGGCGGTGTGCTTCCTCCACGCTGATCGCTGGCCCGAGCACGAAGAGGACGCCGCGAAGGAGCTCGCGCGGCGCGGCATCGACGTGGTGACGTCGCACGAGGTCTCGCCCGAGCACCGCGAGTACGAGCGCCTCGTCACCACCGTCGTCAACGCGTACGTGAAGCCGTCGTGTCGCGCCTACCTGGGTCGGCTCGCCGACCTCGCGCCGGTCGTGCTGGTGATGACGTCTGCCGGCGGGCTCGTGCCGCTCGCGCAGGCGACCGATCGCCCGGCGTCGTTGTTGCTGTCCGGCCCCGCGGCGGGCGTGCGAGCCGCGGCCGCTGTGGCACGCGCGAACGGCTGGGCCGACGCAGTGAGCTTCGACATGGGCGGTACGTCGACCGATGTGTGCCTCATCGCCGGCGGCGTGCCGGCCCCGGCGCCGTCGCGCGAGATCGGCGGGTTCCCCGTGCGCCTGCCGGCTCTCGACATCCACACCATCGGCGCCGGCGGCGGTTCGATCGCGCACATCGACGCCGGTGGCGCGCTGCGAGTCGGGCCGCGCTCCGCCGGTGCCGATCCCGGCCCCGCGTGCTACGGCCGGGGTGGCGGCGAGCCGACCGTCACCGATGCGGATCTCGTGCTCGGGCACATCGCGCAGGGCAGGCCGCTGCCGGGCCTCGGGATCCTCGACGTCGAAGCCGCGCAAGCAGCGCTCGACCGCGCAGGCACGAGTGCCGAGGGCGTCGTCGCCGTCGTCGATGCCGCGATGGCGCAGGCCGTGCGCAAGGTCACCGTCGAGCGGGGAGTCGACCCTCGGGAGCTCGCGCTGGTCGCGTTCGGTGGAGCGGGCCCGATGCACGCCTGCGCGCTCGCGGACCTCGTCGGGATCTCGACGGTGATCGTGCCGGCGCGTGCGGGTGTGCTGTGTGCGGTTGGCCTTCTCGGCGCGCCCGTGCAACACGACGTGGTGCGCTCGGTCGTCGGCGGAGCCGACCCCGATCTCGCGCTCGCCGAGGTGGTCGCCGCCGCCCGCGCGCTGGTCGACGGAGAGGGCGACGTCGAGGTCGTGACGGCGATCGATTGTCGCTACCCGGGCCAGAGCCACGAGCTCACGGTGCCGAGCCTCGCGGACTTCCATGCCGAGCACGAGCGCCGCAACGGCTATCGCGCGCGCTGGCGCTCCCGTCGAGGTCGTCGCGGTGCGAGCCTCGGCTCGCGTGGCGTCGCCGATCCACATCGAAGACCTGCCGACCGCGCCGCGAGCAACGGTGGTCGGACCCGCGCTCGTGTCCGAGGTGGACTGCACGACGTGGGTGCCCGAGGGGTGGCGAGGCGACCCAGGCCTCGACGGCGCGCTCGTGCTGACGAAGACTTAGGTTGGCGCGGTGGACACGCAAGAGCTGAAGTCGCTGCAGGCACCTCTGAAGCAGCAGTACCGCGACGACCCGAGTGCGGCCGTGATCACGCTGCACGCACAGGGCTCCTTGACCGAGGGCATCAGCTGCTCGGTCGAGACCGGCCAGGCGTTGGTGCGGGCCGGCCTGCATCCGGCGACCGGGGGAGACGGGTCGTTCGCGTGCTCGGGCGACATGCTGCTGCAGGCGCTCGCCGCGTGCGCAGGTGTGACGATGTGCTCGGTCGCGACTGCCCGCGGCATCACGCTTCGTGGCGGCACCGTGTTCGCCGACGGCGACCTCGACTTCAAGGGGACGTTGGGCGTCGATCGCGAGGCTCCGGTCGGCTTCACCGACATCCGACTGCGCTTCGAGCTCGACACCGACGCCACCGACGAGCAGATCGCCGACCTGCTCGCGACGACCGAGCGCTACTGCGTCGTGCTGCAGACGCTGCGCACCTCACCGGTTGTCGAGTCGAGCGTCGCTCGTGCGAGCTGAGCCGTTGACGCTCGACCCCGTGACGCTCGACGCGGCCGGGCTCGCAGTGCTGATCGGCCGGCTCGAGGGCATCGCAGACGAGATGGGCGCCGTCCTGCGGCGCGCGGCGTTCAGCCCCAACATCAAGGAGCGTGCCGACTGCTCAGCGGCGCTCTTCAACGCCGCAGGCGAGCAGCTCGTGCAGGCCGAGCACATCCCGGTGCACCTCGGCGCGATGCCTGCTTCGGTGCGGGCGGTCCTCGACGTGTTCCCCCGTGGCCGGGGTCTTGCCGCGGGTGACCAGGTGGTCGTGAACGATCCGTTCGCGGGCGGCACACATCTCAACGACGTCACGTTCGTCGCGCCTGCGTTCGTCCGGGGCGAGATCGTCGGGTGGGCGGCGAACCGGGCCCATCACGCGGATCTCGGCGGCGGCGCGCCGGGGTCGATGCCCGCGGACGCGACCGAGATCTACCAGGAGGGGTTGCGCATCCCGCCCGTGCCGTGGTCGCCGGCGCTGCGCGCGCTGATCCTCGCGAACTCGCGCACTCCCGACGAGCGTGGCGGCGACCTCGATGCGCAGCTCGGAGCGAACGTGCTCGGCACCCGCCGTCTCGCGGAGCTCGTCGAGCGAGGTGAGCCTGTCGACGAGGTGCTGGCCTACGGCGAGCGGCGAATGCGAGCAGCGCTCGAGCGCGATCGACGACGGCACGTGGACGTTCGAGGACGTGCTCGACTCGACAGGGGAGGCAGACGATCAGCAGCGGCCGGCGCGGATCGTCGTCACCGTGACCGTCGACGGCGATCGCATCACGTTCGACTTCACGGGCACGGATCGGCAACGAGCCGGCAACGTGAACGCCGTCGAGGCGGTGACCGTGTCTTCTGTCGCGTTCGCGCTTCGAGTCGCGACCGACCCGACGATCCCAGCGAATGCGGGCGCACTTCGGCCCGTGACCGTGATCGCTCCGGCAGGGACGATCGTGGCTGCCCGACCGCCTGCGGCCGTTGGCGCGGGCAACGTCGAGGTGAGCCAGCGCGTCGCTGACGTCTGTCTCGGCGCGCTCGCGCTCGCCCGACCGGGCACGCTCGGCGGGGCGTCGCAAGGCACGATGAACAACCTCATCGTCGGTGGCGACGGCTGGGTGTACTACGAGACGCTCGCCGGTGGGCAGGGTGCGAGGCCGGGACGCGACGGCATGAGCGGCGTGCACACCGGGATGACGAACACGCGTAACACGCCGATCGAGGCGCTCGAGCAGGCGTATCCGATGCGCGTGCTGCGCTGTCGCCTGCGGCCAGGCTCGGGGGGCGTCGGCGCGGCGTGCGGTGGCGACGGCATCGAGCGCGACCTCGAGGTGCTCGAGGACGCGACGGTCTCGTTGATCACCGAGCGCCGCGTGTCGCGGCCGTGGGGTGCCGACGGGGGCGAGCCCGGCGCGACGGGGGAGAACTGGCTGCTGCCGGGCGGTGACGAGGCCCGCAAGGTCGCGCTCGCCGACAAGTGCACGGTGCGGGTCCGCGCGGGTGATGTGATCCGGGTGCTCACACCGGGCGGCGGGGGATGGGGACCCAGTGCTCGAGACTGAGCGGCTGCGCATGCGGCGTTGGCGCGAGGAAGACCTAGCCCCGTTCGCCGCGCTGAACGCCGACCCCGTTGTGATGGAGCACTTCCCGAGCACTCTCACACGGCAGGAGAGCGACGCGCTCGTCGTCCGCATCGACTGCGCAGCTCGACACGCTCGGCTTCGGCTTGTGGGCACTCGAAGTGAAGGAGACCGGCGAGTTCATCGGGTTCACAGGGCTCGCGGTGCAGACGTTCCCCGCTCCGTTCAACCCGTCGATCGAGGTCGGATGGCGCCTGAGGCAATCGGCGTGGGGTCACGGCTACGCGACGGAAGCTGCACTCGCCGCGCTCGACTACGGCTTCACGGTTGCAGAGCTCGACGAGATCGTGTCGATGACCGCGGTGACGAACCTCCGGTCGCAGGCAGTGATGCAGCGCATCGGGATGACCCGCGATCCCGCGGACGACTTCGAGCATCCGAACGTCCCCGACGGGCATCGAGTCAAGCCGCACGATCGCTGCCCCTGACCGGATCTCTGCCGCCCCTAGGCTGCCCGCCCATGGACATCAAGGGAGCAGCAGCGATCGTCAGCGGGGGAGCGTCCGGCCTCGGCGAGGCCACAGCTCGCCGGCTCGTGGCGGGAGGTGCCGAGGTCACGATCCTCGACTTCAACGCCGAGAAGGGTGAGGCGCTCGCCAAGGAGCTCGGTGGCGCGACGAAGTTCTTCAAGGCCGACGTCACGAACGCGGAGCAGGTTGCCGAGGGTGTCGCGATGGCGGCCGAGTCGGCCCCGCTGCGCATCGGCATCAACTGCGCGGGCACGGGCACCGCGGTGCGCACGATCAGCAAGGACGGCACGCCGCACATGCGCAGTGAATGGGACCGCGTCGTCGGGATCAACCTCGTCGGCACGTTCCTGTGCCTGACCCACGAAGCCGCGGAGATCTCGAAGGCCGACCCGCTCGCCGACGGGCTCCGAGGGGTGATCGTGAACACTGCGTCGGTCGCGGCGTTCGACGGTCAGATCGGCCAGCTCGCCTACAGCGCGTCGAAGGGTGGAGTCGTCGGCATGACGCTGCCCGCAGCGCGCGACCTCGCGGTCACGGGCATCCGCGTGTGCACGATCGCTCCCGGTCTGATGGACACGCCGCTGCTCGGCATGCTCCCCGATGCAGCGAAGGAGTCGCTCGGCGCGAGCGTCGTGTTCCCGCGTCGCCTCGGCACCGCGGACGAGTTCGCCAAGATGGCGCTGGCCATCGTCGAGAACGACTACCTCAACGGCGAGACGATCCGCCTCGACGGCGCGATCCGGATGGCGCCCAAGTAATCGAGCGCGCCGAGGTCAGCTCTGAACGACCGCCGCGAGCCGCACGAGCGTCGACTCCATCGCCTTGCGGTTGCGCTGTGGCGCCCGCATCAGCTCGAGCGCCCACGGCGCTCGTGAATGCGCCCAGTCGAACGTCTCGGTGACGCGCGTGCCCTCGGCGACCGGCTCGAGCTCGTAGCGCCACACGTGGTGACCCATGTGGCGCCACGCGATCTTGCGGTCTTCCTCGAACTCGACCACCTCGTTCTGCACCCGGTACGGCATGCCGATCTTCATGTCCATGCCGAAGTGCGCGCCGAGCGCGAGGCGTTGCGGCGTGCCCTCGCGCACCTTCTTCACCGAGCCCGACCCGTCGATCTCCGGATGGCGCGTCGGGTCCGCGAGCACCTCGAAGATGGCGTCGGGCGACGCGGCGATCACGCGCTCGACGCTCACTGCTCGCTTCTCGGTCATGAAGAGCCTCCTGTACGTCAGCCGGCGAGGTCGGCGAGCACGGCTTCCGCGCATCGCCGTCCGGAGTACAGCGCGCCCTGGATCGACGCGGTGTCGCGGTGGTCGCCCGCAACGTATCGCCCTTCGCCGAGGCGAACGGACTGCTTGGGGCGGAACGGCGGCCGCTGGTCGGGCTGCGCGTGGTCGATGAGGTACGTGCGGAGGTGCTGCCAACGCTCGACCGCGGGACCGAACCACCCGATCATCTGGCTGCGCACCGCGACCTCGATGCCCGGTGCCGATGTGCCGGGGCACGCTGCCGCGACGAGGCACCGGCCGTCGGGCGCGTAGGTCGGCGCGACCGAGCTGACGACCGCGAGGTTGGCGACCGGTCCGCTGGCCTCGCCGTCGAGGACGATCATCCGCCCCTCGATCGGGATGACCGGCGCCGCGTACCAGACGCAAGCTGCCTGCTTCGAGCGCACCGAGGGCAGCCCCAAGAGCCTCGATGCCTCCGGGCCCTCTGTCGCGACGACGACGCACGAGGCCTCGAGGTGCACGCCCCCGTGCAGCCACACGGTCGTGCCTTCGACGGCGCCGACCCGACACTCGAGGCGTATCGCGGACTCGGGCAGACGCTCGGCCAGCTGCGCGGGGATCGCACCCATCCCTTTCGCGGGGAGCGCCGCGTCGCTCGACGCGAGCGTCCGGAACATCACGTCGAACATGCGGCTCGAGGTCGTGAGCGATTGGTCGAGCTGGATGCCACCGAACAGAGGTCGGAAGAAGCGATCGATCATCGAGTCAGAGAAGCCGCGGTCGCGTAGAGCCGTCGCGGTCGATACGTCGGGGCCTCGGAGCAGATCCGCGGCGGGCTTGCCCAACAGCTCGCGGCGGAGGCGAGCCATGCGGATCTTGTCGGACACGCGTGCCGATCGGCGCGCGGGTCGCGTCGAGCGCGCCGGTCGCCGCCCGGCGGACGCCCGCGCCGTGGAACGGGTCGGCAAGGCGATGGAACCGGCCGCCAAACCGGACGACGCGCCCCTCGGTCGAACCGCTGGAGGGCGAGCGCGTCGAGGTCGAGCTGACGTTGCGCTTCCGGGTACGCGGTGAAGAGCACCTGGAAGCCACGGTCGAGCTGGAAGCCGTCGACGACGTCAGTGCGCACGCGCCCACCGATGCCGTCGGATGCCTCGAGGACGACCACGTCGCGGCCGGCCTCATGCAGTGTTCGCGCGCAGGCGAGTCCGGCCAGGCCGGCTCCGATGACGGCGACGTCTACGCGTTCGGCCTGGTCGGCGGCGTCAGTCACGTGAGACGAGCATGCTCCGCAGAGCACCCTCGAGCGAGGGATGGGTGAACGAGAATCCTGACTCCTGGAGCTTCGTGGGCAGCACCCGCTGGCTGAAGTACAGCAGGCTCTCGGTCAGCTCCCCGCCGAGGAGCAGCGAAGGACCGAGCCTCGGCACCGGCAGCAGGGCCGGCCTGTGCAGCACTCGTGCCGAGCGCCTTGGCGAGCTCGGAGTTCCGCACCGGGTTCGGCGCGGTGAGGTTGACCGGGCCCGACACGTTTGCCGAGAGCAGGTGGAGGATCGCCGCGATCTCGTCGTCGAGCGCGATCCAGCTCTGCCATTGGCGGCCCGAGCCGAAGCGGCCCCCGAGCCCGAGTCGGAAGAGCGGCAGCTGCTTGGCGAGCGCGCCGCCCTCCGGTGTCAGGACGATGCCGCTGCGGACGTGCGCGACGCGCGTGCCGGCTTGCTCGGCCGGTGCGGTCGCGGCCTCCCATGTCTTGCACAGCTCGGCGAGGAAGCCCTCACCCGGCGCGCTCTTCTCGGTGAGGATCTCGTCGCCGCGATCGCCGTACCACCCGATGGCCGACGCGCTCACGAGCACGGGCGGCGGTTCACGGAGCTCGCCGATCGCGCGCGCCAGCAGGCCGGTGCTCTGCACGCGGCTGTCGCGGAGCACGCGCTTCTGCTCGTCGGACCATCGCTTGTCCGCGATGCCCACGCCGGCGAGATGGATCGCCGCGCTCATGCCTTCGATCGCAGCACGGTCGAGGCGGCCGGTCGCCGGATCCCAGGTGATCTCATCGGCGCCGCGCGCCGGGCGGCGCACGAGGGCAATCGGTCGATGGCCCGCGGCGATGAGGGCAGGTCGGAGCGCAGTCCCGATCAGCCCGCTCGCGCCGCTGACGAGGACGTCCATCCGATCAACGTTCCCCGTGGACCCTCGCGTCAGTCATTCGACGAGCGTGGGCACCGATGTGACGACGGTGTTCGGACGGAACAGGAGGCGAGCCTTCAGCGCCAGCGCGCTTTGGTTGTGCAGCGGCTGCGCGTACCAGTGCGACACGACGACCTCGGGGATCACGACGGTGATGATCTCGTCCGGGCTCTCCGCGTCGAGCTCGTCGAGGTAGCTGAGGACGGGACCAGTGAGCTCCCGGTACGGAGAGTGCAGGAACTCGAGCGGGATCGGTGGTGCCAGCCTCGTCCCACGCCTTCTGCAGCTCCTGCTGCTCCTCGGGGCTCGCGACCACCGTCACGGCGCTGAGCCGATCTGGAGCGAGCGAGCGCGCGTACGTGAGCGCTTGGAGGGTGGGCTTGTTGAGCCGGCCCACGAGCACGACGACGTTGTGCGTGTAGCGACGCGGCTTCCACTCGGGCTCGATCGTCGTCTCGTGCTCGACATGCTTGTAGTGGCGTCCGATCGCCTTGAGCGCCATGACGATCAGCGGAATCAGCACGACGGGGATCCACGCGCCGATCGTGAACTTCGAGACGACGACGACGGTGAGCACGATGCCTGTCGCGACCGCGCCGACCGCGTTGACGACGAGCTTCGACTTCCACTTCGGCTCTCTGAGCCTGTGATGGTGGACGACCATTCCGGTCTGCGACAGGGTGAACCCGGTGAACACACCGACCGCGTAGAGAGGGATCAGGGCGGAGGTCTTGCCGCCGAACACGATGATCAGCAGCGTCGCCACGCCCGCGAGCACCAGCACGCCGTTCGAGAAGACGAGGCGGTCGCCTCGGTTCGCGAGCTGGCGCGGGAGGAAGCCGTCTCTCGCGATGATCGACGAGAGCCGCGGGAAGTCGGCGTACGCGGTGTTCGCCGCGAGGATCAAGATCGCGAACGTCGAGAACTGGAGCACGTAGTAGAAGAACGAGCCCGAGCCGAAGACGGCCTTGCCCATGATCGACAGCAGCGTCTCGTTCTCGGACACGGTCGGCCGCAGGCGGTGCGCGAGCACCGAGATGCCGAAGAACGTGCTGCCGAGGATCGTCGCCATCCACATGAGCGTGCGCGCCGGCGTTCCGCGGCTCGGGCGAGCGGAACGCGGGAACGCCGTTCGAGATGGCTTCCACGCCGGACAGCGCGACAGCACCAGAGGAGAACGCGCCGCAGCAGCGCGAAGAGCGTGATGCCGGTGAGCAACGACCCGTTCTTCGTGACCTGGTCGAGCGCCTCCTGGTTGACGGGCAGGGCGCCGAGGTTGCCGAAGTACGAGCGGAACAGCCCGACGCCGATGAGCGAGATCAGCGCGAACACATACACATAGGTGGGGCCCGCGAAGAGCCGCCCGGACTCCTTCACGCCCCGCAGGTTGCCGACGGTCATCAACGCGACGAAGAAGATGCACATCGGGACGCGGAACTCTTGGGTCGACGGGAACGCGGACGTGATCGCGGCAACGCCGGCAGACACCGACACGGCGACCGTGAGCACGTAGTCGACGAGCAGCGAGCCGCCCGCGACGAGCGCGGGCGTGACGCCGAGGTTCTCCCTCGACACGATGTACGAGCCGCCGCCGCTCGGATAGGCGAAGAGGGTCTGGCGGTAGCTCGTCGTGACGATGGCGAGCAACACGACGACGATCAGCGACAGCGGCACCAGGTAGCTGAGGGCGAGCATGCCCGCCACGGGCACCAGGACGAGGAGGATCTCCTCGGTCGCGTAGGCCGTGGAGGAGATCGCGTCCGAGGCGAAGACCGCCAGGGCGATGACCTTGCTGAGCCTCTGATGGTGCTCTTCGCTCGACGGGATCGGGCGGCCGACGAAGATCCGCTTGAGCGTTGAGTACACCGCTAGCGGACGATAACGGGAACCGAGGTCACGACGGTATTGGCCGATGCCGAAGAGGGGCGCTCGCGCCAGTGGTGCCTAGGATGACGCCCCGCTCGCAAAGGACGGAGGTCGAGATCGTGCACGTGGTCGTGGTGGGGTGCGGGAGAGTGGGTTCGGCCCTCGCCACCGGGCTCCTCGACGCGGGTCATTCTGTCGCGATCATTGACAAGCGTCCCGAGGCGTTCGATCGCCTCGGCACCGGGTTCGGCGGCCAGATGATCGCGGGCATCGGGTTCGACCGCGACCGTCTGAAGGAGGCGGGAATCGAAACCGCCACGGCCGTCGCGGCCGTCACCAACGGTGACAACTCGAACATCATGATCGCCCGCGTCGCTCGCGAGACGTTCAACGTCGAGCGGGTCGTCGCGCGCATCTACGATCCCCGCCGAGCCGCGATCTATCAGCGTCTCGGCATCCCGACCGTCGCGACGGTGTCGTGGGCGTCCGAGCGGGTGCTCCGCCACATCCTCCCCGAGCTCTCCGCAGTCGACTGGGTCGATCCGAGCGCCAAGGTGTGCCTGGTCGAGCGGGCGATCCCGGCCGCGTGGGCGGGCAAGCTCGTGTCTGATCTCGAGCAGGTCAGCCAGGTGCGAGTGGTGGCGATCGGCCGGCTCGGGGTCGCGCAGATCCCAAGGCCCGACCTCGTCGCTCAGGAGGGGGACGTCGCGTACGTCGCGGTGTCCGGAGATTCGATCGCGGCCTTCGACGAACGTCTGGCCCAAGGCGCAACGGGACGGCACTGATGCGAGTGGTGATCGCGGGCGGCGGCAGCGTCGGGAAGTTCATCGCAGAGTCGCTGCAGAAGGGTGGGCATGAGGTGCTCATCGTCGACAACGACGCCGCGGTGGTGCGGCGAGCGGTCGCGGCGAACGAGCCGCCCGGCGTGCCGTGGATGAAGGCCGACGCCTGCGAGGTCAGCCGGCTGGCCGAGGCCGGCGTCGACAAGGCCGACGTCGTCGCGGCCGTCACCGGGGACGACGAGGACAACCTCGTCGTGTCGCTTCTCGCGAAGCAGGAGTTCGGCGTCCCTCGCGTCGTCGCCCGCGTGAACAACCCGAAGAACGAGTGGATGTTCAACGAGAGCTGGGGCGTCGACGTCGCGGTGTCGACGCCTCACCTGCTCACCGCCCTCGTCGAGGAAGCGGTCTCGGTGGGCACGCTGGTGCGGATCCTGTCGTTCGAGGGCGGGCGCGCCCGGCTCGCCGAGGTCACTCTCGCGGAGGCGTCGCCGGCCGCCGACAAGGAGATCGTCGACCTCGGGCTGCCGCGTGACTCGACTGTCGTCGCGGTGCTCCGCCGCGACCGGCTCGTCGTGCCTCGAGGCGACACGGTGCTCAGGGTCGGAGACGAGGTGCTCGTGCTCGTCACCGACGACTCCGAGGGCGAAGTCCGCACCGTGCTCACCGGCGCCTGACCGAGTCAGGCGCGCGAGCGCGTCACAGGGTCACGACTCGAGCAGCGTGTACGCCGGGTTCACGATCACGAGACGACCCCGCTCGGCGTGTGCGACGCCTTCGACGAGCACGCCGCGTCCCGGGTGGAGCCCACCGATCGACCTGCGGCCCGTGAACACGACCATCACGTCGCCCGTGCCGTCCGACAGCACCGCTTCGATCGAGGGCGAGCCTGCGCGAGGCACGACCCTCAGGCGTTGCACCTCGCCGCCGACGCGAACCGGCGTCCGTACTGCCATCGTTCCGATCTCAGTGATGCCGAGACCCGAGTAGCGATCGTGCAGGCGCGCGTTGTCGAGCTCTTCGACCGAAGCCGTGAGGCGGTGCTTGAGGTCCTTCAGGCCCACGGGGGCTCAGCCTGACACAGGGCGAGCGCCACTACCCTCCCTCGCGTGGCGACGCGGAAGCTGATCATCGCCGCGTTGTGCTGTGGCTTGGCGATCCTCCTCGCTGGCGGCCTCTGGCTCGTCGCGTCGGGCAAGGACGATGCGAAGACGTCCCCGTTGCTCGAAGCCGGGCAGCAGGCGAATGTCGGCGGACTCGACGTGACCACGATGGGAGGCGCGCTCGACGGACAGGAGCTGGTGCTGACCGTCGAGGGCGTCGTGCCCGAGGGGGGCTCGACCGTCGATGACTTCGCGGTGGGCTGGTCCGTCGTGAGCCCGACGGGCGCCAAGCTGATCCGGGCCGCCGACCGTGAGGTCGACCTCGACGTGCCGGCGTGCTCGACAGCGCGCATCGAGCCTGGCGCGACCGTGCAGTGCTTCATGCTGTTCACGCTCGACAGCCCGCAGACGGCGGCGGCGGGCTTCACGACGGTCTACTCACGAGGCCACGACATCGCCGCCTGGCTCCTGCAGTGAGAACGGCGTAACGAGCAGGAAACAACCGCGACCTAACCTGCCGGGCTGTGACCTCGTCGCTGTTCGAGGGGTATCAGCACGAGGGGTTCTTCGACGAGTTCGTCGACGCGCGCGGCGAGGTGCGGCCGCACTACCGCCAGCTCGCGCTGCGGCTCGGCGCGCTCACGCCCGAAGAGCTCGGTCGCCGTGAGCGGCTCCGCGACGCAGCGTTCCGGTCCGCCGGCATCACCTTCACTGTCTACGGCGAGGACGCGGGCCTCGAGCGCACGTTCCCGATGGACCTGATCCCCCGCATCATCCCGGCCGTCGAGTGGGCACACGTCGAACAAGGCCTCGGCCAGCGAGTGACGGCCCTCAACATGTTCCTCGACGACCTCTACGTCGGGGAGCGAGCCGCCGTGAAGGACGGCATCGTGCCGATGAGCCTCGTCACGTCGAGTGACGGCTTCGAGCGCGAGGCCTTTGGCATCCCGGTGCCACGTGGCGCTCGTTGCCTGGTCGCTGGCATCGACCTGGTGCGCGACGTCGACGGCACCTATCGGGTGCTCGAGGACAACCTGCGGAACCCGAGCGGCATCTCCTACGTCCTCGAGAACCGCGCCGCCATGACCCGCGTGCTGCCGAGCGTGTTCGGCACCCATCGAGTGCAATCGGTCGACCACTACGGGGCGTCGCTGCTCGCCGCGCTGCGGCAGGTTGCGCCCGCGGCTGCAGGTGACCCGTGCGTCGTCGTCCTCACGCCCGGCGTCTTCAACTCTGCGTACTTCGAGCACGCATTCCTCGCTCGTCAGATGGGCGTCGAGCTCGTCGAGGGCCCTGACCTCATCGTCGACGAGCACGTCGTGAAGATGCGTACGACCCGCGGGCTCCAGCGCGTCGACGTCATCTACCGCCGCATCGACGACCACTTCCTCGATCCCGTCACGTTCCGCCGCGACTCGACGCTGGGTGTGCCCGGTCTCATCGCTGCCGCGCGCGCCGGGAACGTGACGATCGCGAACGCCGTGGGCAACGGCGTCGCCGACGACAAGGCGTTGTACGCGTTCGTGCCCGATCTGATCCGCTACTACCTGAGCGAGGAGCCGCTGCTCCCGAACGTCGAGACGTACCTCCTGTGGGATCCCGATCAGCGGGCTCAGGTGATCGACCGGCTCGACGAGCTCGTCGTGAAGCCGGTCGCCGGCTCGGGCGGCTACGGCATGCTCATCGGCCCTGACGCGTCGGACGAGGAGCTCGCGACCTTCCGCAAGCACATCGAGGAGGACCCGCGGGGGTACATCGCGCAAGAGATCGTGCAGCTCTCGAGGCATCCCACGCTCGTCGGCGATCACCTCGAGGGCCGGCACGTGGACCTGCGCCCGTTCGTGCTGTCGGGAGAGAGCATCGAGGTGATCCCGGGCGGCCTCACTCGCGTCGCGCTGCGCAAAGGCTCACTCGTCGTGAACTCGTCGCAAGGCGGCGGATCGAAGGACACATGGGTGCTGTCCGGAGACGCGGACTGATGCTCGCCCGGCACGCGGAGTCGCTCTTCTGGATGGGTCGCTACCTGGAGCGCGCCGAGGACACCGCCCGCATGCTCGACGTGACCTACCACGGACTGTTGGAGTCGCCGCCCGAGGAGGCCACGCGGTCGTGGCTCGATCTGCTCTCGGTGCTGAACCTCGACCAGGTCTTCGCCGAGCGAAACGACGAGGCCACTGCCGGCCTGGTCAGCGAGTTCCTCGTGCTCGACGACAAGAACGCCGGAGCGATCGTGAGCGCCGTCGGACACGCGCGCGAGAACGCCCGGAGCGTGCGCGAGCTGATCTCGACCGAGCTGTGGGAGGCGGTGAACACGTTCTGGCTCGAGCTGCTGGCGCGCAACCTCCGGACCGACCTCGAGGAGCAGCCGTACGAGCTCTACGGGCTCGTGAAGCGCCGATGCCAGATGGTGAACGGCGTCGCGGCCGAGACGATGTCGCGTGACGACGGGTGGCGGTTCCTGATGCTCGGGTGGATGCTCGAGCGGGCCGAGATGACCTGCCGGCTGCTGAAAGTCCGTTACGGCGAGCTCGCGGGAGCGACTGACCTCGCGGGGTTCCATCTGCTGTCGGGTGTGCTCAAGTCCGCGTCGGCGTCGGAGGCGTATCGCAAGACGTACGGCGCCGCGATGGACCCTGCACGCGTCGTCGAGTTCTTGCTGCTCTCGCGCACGTTCCCTCGCAGCGTCCTCTACTGCCTGCGCCAAGCCGAGCGCGATCTCGCTCGCCTCACTGCCGGCGACACGCTCACACGTCCCGAGCGGCTCGTCGGTCGCATCCGGTCCGAGCTCGAGTTCTGTGACGTCGCTGAGCTCCTCGCCGGCGGCCTGCAAGGGAACCTCGACCGGGTGGAGGAGGGGGTCCGCGAGGGCTCCGAGGCGATCGCCGCGCAGTACTTCCGGAACCTGCAGGTCGATCTCCACTCGATCGAGTCGCAGCCGTCCGCGGGCGGGGGCTGAGGCCGTGCGCCTCGACATCCGCTACCGAACCCGGTTCGACTACGACGCGCCCGTGCGCGAGTCGCAGAACGAGCTGCGGGCCGCGCCCATGAGCGACCCGCGCCAGCTGCTCATCTCGTATCGGGTCACCACGACGCCGGCGTCGCGCGTCTTCTCGTTCACCGACTACTGGGGCACGCGTGTCGACATGTTCGGCGTGCGCGAATCCCATGAGGCGCTCGATGTCGTCGCCGAGGCATCTGTGGAAACTCGCCGGGCTCCGCTCTTCACCGCGTCTCCGTCGGTCGAGAGCCTGCGCAGCGAGCTGTTCCGTGAGGAGCACCTCGAGTACCTCCTCCCGACGCCGCACGCGGATTGGGGCGCGGGTGTGACCGAGGAGGCGCGCCGCGAGCTCGAGGCCGCGGGCCCAGACCTCGTCAGCGTCGTGCTCGCATTGCACCGGCGGGTAGGGAGCTCGATCAGCTACGAGCCCGGCTCGACGTATGTGGGTGTCGAGGTCGAGGAGGTGCTCGCGCGCCGCGTCGGGGTGTGCCAGGACTTCGCACATCTTGCGATCGCGATGTGCCGCAGCATCGGCGTGCCCGCCCGGTACGCGTCGGGGTACCTGTTCACCACGAATGACGCGACCGGTGAGGATCCTGACGCCGAAGCAGTGCGGGTGCAGACCCACGCGTGGTTCGAGGCCGCGATCCCCGGAGGCGGATGGCTCGCGCTCGACCCGACGAACGCGACGGAGGTGGGCTTGCGGCACGTGAAGATCGGGCACGGTCGTGACTACAACGACGTGCCGCCGTTGCGTGGCGTGTTCGCGCGGCGCCGCCGTGCCGAGCCTCGGCGTCACCGTCGACATACGCCGGCTCGCGGGCGCCAGCGCCGCGGACGCGGCGCGCGCCGCGGCGGCCGCCCAGCAGCGTCTCGACGAGGCACGCGCGCGCCGGGCACGGCTCGCCCAGCAGTCGGCCCAGCAGCAGCAGCAATAGCCGGCGGTAGCCTGCAGCCGTGGCTGAATCGTTCGATCTCGTCATCATCGGCGGCGGTCCGGGTGGCTACGCAGCAGCGCTCTACGGCGCGAGCGCGGGCCTCACGGTCGCCATGATCGAGAAGGACAAGGTCGGCGGCACGTGCCTGCACCGTGGGTGCATCCCGGCGAAGGAGTTCCTCGAGACGGCCGCGACGTTCCGGCACGTTGCCGGAGCGAAGGAGTTCGGCGTCGAAGCCGGCCAGCCGATCGTCGACTTCGCCGTCAGCCAGGCGCGCAAGCAGAAGGTCGTCGAGACCCTCTACAAGGGCCTGACCGGGCTGGTGAAGGGCCGCAAGATCGTCACGTACAACGGCACGGGCGCTCTGGGCCCCGGCCATGTGGTGACCGTGAAGGGCGATGACGGGGCGACAGTCGAGCTGCAGGGCACCCACGTCGTGCTCGCGTCGGGCTCCGTGCCACGCACGATCCCCGGCTTCGACGTCGACGGCCGCATCGTGCTCACGAGTGACGAAGTGCTCATGCTCGACAAGCTCCCGAGCTCCGCGGTCGTCATCGGTGGCGGCGCGATCGGCTGTGAGTTCGCGTCGATGATGTCCGACCTCGGCGTGCAGGTCACGATCCTCGAGGCGCTGCCGAAGATCCTTCCCGGATGCGATGCCGATGTTGCGAACGTCGTCGTGCGCTCGTTCCAGAAGCGCGGCATCCAGATCCGCACAGGCGTGCCCGTGACCGGACACGAGCCCCAGGGCGACGGCGGCACGATCGTGCGCTTCGGCGAGGGCGAAGAGGTCCGCGTCGACCAGGTCGTCGTGTCGGTGGGCCGCCGCCCGTACGCCGACCTGCTCGGGCTCGACGGAACCGCGGTCCAGGTCGACCGGGGCTTCGTGCAGGTCGACGAGTGGTGCCGCACCGCGGAGCCCGGCGTCTACGCGATCGGCGACCTCATCGCGACCCCGCAGCTCGCGCACGTCGGCTTCGCCGAGGCGATCATGGTCGTGAAGGACATCCTCGGCGAGAGCCCGGTGCCGGTCGACTACGGGAAGGTGCCGTGGGCGATCTACTGCTTCCCCGAGGTCGCGTTCGCGGGCTACTCCGAAGATGGGGCGAAGGAGGCGGGCTACGACGTCGTGACGTCGAAGCATCAGTACCGAGGCAACAGCCGCGCGCAGATCATCGGGGAGATCGAGGGGCTCGTGAAGATCATCGCCGAGAAGCGCCCCGACGGAAGCGCCGGCACCGTCCTCGGAGTGCACATGGTCGGCCCGTGGGTCACCGAGCAGCTCGGGGCGGGCTACCTCGCGGTGAACTGGGAAGCGACGGTCGACGAGGTCGCGCAGTACATCCAGCCGCACCCGTCGCTCTCCGAGCTCTTCGGCGAGAGCGTGCTGGCGATGACCGGAAGGAGCCTGCACGGCTGATGGCCGACGTCACGATGCCCCAGCTCGGTGAGACAGTCACCGAGGGCACGATCACCAAGTGGTTCAAGAAGGTCGGTGACCCGGTCGCGGTCGACGAGCCGCTGTTCGAGGTCTCGACCGACAAGGTCGACACCGAGGTGCCGTCGCCGACGGCCGGGTTCATCGCCGAGATCAAGGTCAACGAGGGCGACACCGTCGACGTCGGCGCGTTGATCGCGGTCATCTCGTCCGATGCCGGCGCGCAGCCGGCGACGCCCGAGCCGCCCGCCGCAGCGCCTGCACCGGCCCCCGTCGCCGAAGCGGCGCCCACGGTTGCCGAAGCACCCCCGCCGCCGCCCGCGCCCGAACCTGTGCCGGCACCCGCCGCTCCTGCGCCCGCGGCTCCTGCCCCCGCGCAAGCGCCCGCCGCAGCCGCGGCTCCGGCACCTACGGGTGAGGCCGGCAACAAGCTGCTCTCGCCGGTGGTGCGCCGGCTCGTCGCCGAGCACGGGCTCGATCCCGCCGCGATCACGGGTACGGGTGCGGGTGGTCGCATCACACGCGAAGACGTGCTCGATCACATCGACAAGCACGTCGGCGACGGCGGCGTGGCGCCGGCACCTCCCGCTCCGCTGCCCCGCAGCACCCGCAGCACCCGCTGCACCCGCAGCTGCGCCTGCGCCCGCGGCCCCTCGGCCCGCGGCCGTCGCGCCCACCGCCGCACCGGGCCAGCGCGAAGAGGTCGTCACCCTTCCGAAGATCCGCAAGCTGACGGGCGACCACATGGTGATGTCGCTCGCGACCTCACCGCATGCGTTCAGCGTCGTCGAGATCGACTACGAGAACGTCGACCGGGTGCGCCGTGCGCACATGGACGCCTGGCACGCGCAGGAGGGGTTCACGCTCACGTACCTGCCGTTCGTGTCGCGGGCGATCATCGATGCGATCGCCGAGTTCCCGCGCATGAACGCGACAGTGGGCGACGGCGAGCTCACCGTGCACCACTACGTCGACCTCGGCATCGCGGTCGACCTGAGCTACGAGGGGCTGCTCGTGCCGGTGGTCCGCGACGCAGACGCGAAGCGCCTCCGCGCGATCGCTCGCGAGATCTACGACCTCGCGACTCGTGCGCGCTCCCGGAAGCTGTCGCCCGACGAGATCCGCGGCGGCACGTTCACGATCTCGAACAACGGCTCGGCCGGAAGTGTGCTCACCGCGGCGATCATCAGTCAGCCGCAAGTCGCGATCATCTCGACCGACGCCGTCAAGCGTCGCCCCGTCGTCGTCGAGGCGACGGGTGGCGGCGAGGCGATCGTCATCCACTCGGTCGGCAACCTCGCGATGAGCTGGGATCACCGCGCTTTCGACGGTGTCTACGCCGCGCACTTCCTCGTGAAGGTGAAGGACATCCTCGAGACGCGGGACTGGGAAGCCGAGCTGTGACGCTGAGAGTGCGGTGGTTGGGCCGGGTGCCCTACCGCGAGGCACTCGACCTGCAGCACGCGCTCTTCGACTCGGCGACGAGTGACCATCTGCTCCTGCTCGAGCACCCGCACGTCTACACGCTCGGCGTCAGGGCTTCGACCGAGCACATCCTCACGCCCCCTGCGAGCGTCGGTGCCGACCTCGTGCGCGTCGATCGCGGCGGCGACGTCACGTATCACGGGCCGGGCCAGCTCGTCGGCTATCCCATCCTCACGCTCCCCGGCAAGCGTGGGCCCGCGACCGGCATGGCCGACACGGTCGCGTACGTCGAGAGCGTCGAGCAGCTGCTCATCGACGCGCTGGCCGAGCTCGGCGTGCGCGGCGCGGCGCGGTTGCGGCGGCTATCCCGGGGTGTGGCTCGACGCCGACACTGGTGCACCGCGCAAGATCGCGGCGATCGGCGTGCGTCTGTCGCGTGGGCGCACGATGCACGGCTTCGCCCTGAACGTCAGCACCGACCTCTCGATGTTCGAGCACATCGTGCCGTGCGGCATCGCCGACATGGGCGTGACGTCGCTCGCCGCCGAAGGCGTCGACGTCTCGATGCAGGCGGTGGTCGACGTCGTGAGCGGGCTCGCGGTCGAGCGGTGGGGTCGTGACGGATGGGAGCGGCAGGACGTCACGTGGCGTGAGCGCCCGGAAGATCTGTCGCTCTTCAGCCGAGGTCATGGGGCCGGCGAGCCCGTGCGGCTCACGGGCCGGCTGGCACAGGCCGGCGTGACCGAGGGGCTTCAGATCTCGACGCGAAAGCCCGAGTGGCTGCGGGCGCAGGTGCACCACGATCGCCGCGTGCTCACGTTGCGGCACACGATGCGCGACCTCGGCCTCGCGACTGTCTGCGAAGAGGCGGGATGCCCGAACCTCTCCGAGTGCTGGGCCGACGGCACCGCGACGTTCATGATCAACGGCTCCTCGTGCACCCGTGCCTGCGGCTTCTGCCTCGTCGACACGAGCCGTCCGGTCGCGCTCGATGGCGGCGAGCCGTCGCGCGTCGCGGAGGCGGTGCGTCGGATGGGTGTCACCCACGCGGTCGTCACTGCAGTCGCGCGTGACGATCTCGCCCGACGGCGGCGCGAGCGGCTTCGTCGAGACGATCGACGCGGTGCGCCGCGCGTCTTCGGTTGTCGCGGTCGAGGTGCTCATCCCGGACTGCAAGGGCGACGTCGCGGCGCTCGATGCGATCTTCGCGGCACGTCCGGATGTGCTGAACCACAACGTCGAGACCGTCCCCCGACTCCAGCGGGCGGTACGGCCCTCAGCCGGGTACGCCCGCAGCCTCGCGGTGCTCGCGCGCGCCAAGGCCGCGGGGCTCGTCACGAAGTCCGGCCTGATCGTCGGGATGGGGGAGACCGACGACGAGGTCGTGGCCACGCTCGCGGATCTCCGCGCGGTGGCAGTCGACATCGTGACGATCGGGCAGTACCTCCGACCGACGAGCCATCACCTCCCCGTCGCGCGATGGGTGCCGCCCGAGTCGTTCGACGCGTTTCGCCGAGAGGGTGAGGCGATGGGGATCGCCCATGTCGAGTCGTCGCCGTTGACTCGCTCGAGCTACCACGCTCGGAGTGCGGCAGAGGCGGCGCGACCGGGGGTCGAGCGCCGTACCGTGTCGGCATGACCGCGCCCACGGCTGCCTACGCCGATCGCCTGAGCCGCGTCCGGCAGGCGATGACCGAGAAGGGAATCGACGTCCTCCTCCTTTCGGTGGGCGCGGACCTGCCTTGGCTCACCGGCTACGAGGCGATGCCGCTCGAGCGACTCACGATGCTCGTCGCACACCGCGACGGTGAGGCCACGTTGGTCGTGCCGACGCTCGAAGCCCCGCGGGTGGTCGAGCAGCCCGGAGTGTTCGCGATCCGGCGTTGGAACGAGACCGACGATCCGGTGGCGATCGTCGCCGAGATCGCCGGGAAGGCGGCGACCGCCGCGATCGGCGACACGACGTGGGCGAGGTTCCTGCTCGCCCTGCAGCGCGACATGCCCTCGACGTCCTTCTCGCGCGCGGTCGAAGTCACGGGAGCGCTGCGGGCCCAGAAGGACGACTCCGAGATCGAGGCACTGCGACGCGCGGGCGCTGCGGCCGACCGAGTGGCGACGGCTCTGCAGTCAGGCGAGATCGCGCTCGTCGGGCGCACCGAGGCGGCGGTCTCGGCCGAGATCTCGGCGCGGCTTCTTGCCGAGGGCCACCATCAGGTCAACTTCGCGATCGTCGCCGCGGGCGAGAACGCAGCGAGTCCGCACCACGACGCGAGTGACCGCATCATCCGCAGCGGCGAGGTCGTCCTCTGCGACTTCGGCGGCACGCTCGACGGCTACTGCAGCGACATCACCCGTTGCGTGTCACTGGGCGCGCCGTCGTCCGAGGTCCGCGATGCGTACGACGTGCTCTTCGAAGCACAGGCTTCCGCGGTGAAGGCCGCGGTCGTGGGCACGCCGTGCGAGGACGTCGACGCCGCGGCACGGTCGATCATCGCGGGCGCCGGCTACGGCCCTCAGTTCATCCATCGCACCGGGCCACGGCATCGGCGTCGAAGCCCACGAGGATCCGTACATCGTCGAGGGCAACGAGCTGCGTCTCGCTCCCGGCCACGCGTTCTCGATCGAACCCGGCATCTACGTCGCCGGTCGCTTCGGTCTCAGGCTCGAGGACATCGTGGTCGCAACCGACGAGGGGCCCGACGCGATGAACCGCGTCGCTCACGAGCTCGTCGTCGTCGACGCCTGACCGGGACGCGCGAAGGCCGACGCGGCCGCGTCGGGTGAGTACGACGTGAGCTCGATGTGCTCGGCGGCCGTGTCGAGCAACGCGAGGATCCCGTCGCCGTTCACGCAGTAGGTCTCCTGGCCGCCTCCGACCGACACGTGGATGCACTGCGCGGTCACGTTGCCGACCTGCGCCGTGTCGAACGTCGGCGGGGACGACTCACGTCCGACGGCGACCCGCAGCTGCTGCGCGGTCGCCGGTCCGTAGAAGCGGGAGCTGATGCCGACGTCCGAGATGCGCTGCTCGAGGAGGCCGTCTTCGCACGTCTGCTTCGCGATGTCGCACGTCTGCTGAGGGGCCTCGGTGAACAACGCCACGTCGCCGATCTGCACGACGGTCTGTGGCGGCGACTGGACGACAGTCGCGCTGCGCTTCAGGTCGCCGAGCTTGCGCTGGATCGCATACGAAGCGGTGAACGTCTTGCCGTCGACCGCATCGAGGCGGGCGAGCACCTGATCGACCTCGGCGATGCCCGTCGGCTCGCGCGACACGCTGTCGACGGGTGCGGTGCCGAGCGTGGGCCTGCTGTCGGAGGGCACGCACGCACTGAGACCCACGAGCGATCCGAGCACGACCGCCGCGGAGGCGAGCGAGGTCAAGGAGCGTGCGCGGGGCATGGCTCGAAGGGTAGGGCAGTAGCCTCCCTCCAGTGGTAGGCAGGGCTGCCCAGTCAGGCGAGCACGCGTGATCAGCCTCGACGGGGCCACCGTCCTCCTGCAATGGGCGGTCGGCGGATTGTTCTGGCTGTGGGTCACGACCCGCCGACGCGAGGTGGGCCTCGGCTACGGATGGCTGCTGCGGAGCGTCTTCCTCGCGTTGGCGATCGGTTCGCTCGCGGTCGGGCTTGCGTTCGACACCGTGCCGGTCCGCGAGGCATCGACGGTCGGCGTGATCGTGGCGACATCGGTCGCGCTCGTGATCTCGGTGGTGCGCAAACGCGCGGGAGTGTCGGGTCATCGCGCCGAGCACGATCGACGCTCCGAGAGGGTCGCGGCGATGACCGGCATCGACCGATCGGTCGATGATGGCCATGATTCCGGCGCGGACGCACGTGGCCCGGAGTTCCCGCCCGGCCTCGATCTCGTAGCCCCGCTCATCGGGCTCGTCGGTCTCGTCGCCGCGGGAGTCGCTGCGGGCGGGCCCGCACCACTCGCGATCGCACGCACGGTCGTGGGCGCCGCGTTCCTCGGAGTCGTCACCGACGCGATGCTCCTCGGCCACTGGTACCTCGTGCAGCCCGGGCTCTCCCGCGGCCCGCTGAACGAGCTCGTCCGCTGGATCGAGGGGATCTGGCCGGTCGAGCTCGTCGTCCTCATCTGGCCAGTCGGCATGTTGTCGGTGCTCTCGGGGTCGGTCGACGACGGTTGGAACGGCACCCTCGGATGGATGTGGGTCGCCTGCGCGCTGACCACGATCGGGCTCGCGATCGCGACGCGGGCTGCCCTGCGCGAGCGGCAGTACTCGGCCGTCATGGCCGCGACGGGCCTGCTCTATCTGGCGATCCTCACCGCCTTCGGCATGGATCTCGTCGCGCGCGCCGTCTTGGCGGGCTGAAACGACATGGAAGTGCACGATCGTTGTGACAGGTGAGCCTGTTCAAGCAGGGGTGTTCGCGGGCAAACTGGGGACATGCCGCGCCCGCTTTGGAACGGGAGCATCAGCTTCGGCCTGGTGACCATCCCGGTCAAGATGTACAACGCGGTGTCGCGCAAGTCGGTGTCGTTCAACCAGATCGACACGCGAAGCGGCAGCCGCATCAAGATGAAGAAGGTCTCTGCGCACGACGGCAGTGACGTGCCCGACGAGGCGATCGTGAAGGGGTACGAGCTCACCTCGGGGAACTACGTGCTCCTCACGCAGGACGAGCTCGACGCCTTCGAGGCGCGAGCCTCCAAGGCCATCGAGATCGACGAGTTCGTCGACCTCGACGAGATCGACCCGATCTTCTACGACAGCGCGTACTACCTCGCCCCCGACAAGGCGACCGTGAAGCCCTATGCACTGCTGATGCGTGCGATGGAGGCGTCGAACAAGGTCGGCATCGCTCGGTTCGTGATGCGATCGAAGCAGTACGTCGCCGCGATCCGCCCGCATGACGGACATCTCGTGCTCTCGACGATGGTCTATGCGGACGAGATCGTCGATCCGGTGTCGATCTCCGAGATCGAGGAAGCGGGTGAGGTCGAGGTCTCCGAGCGCGAGCTCAACATGGCCCAGCAGCTCATCGACTCGCTCGCGGCCGCGTTCGATCCCGTCGCAGTTCAAGGACGAATACCGCGAGCAAGTGCTCGGCTTGATCGAGCGCAAGGCGTCAGGCGAAGAGGCGATCGAGGCACCTGCGCCCGCGGCTTCGACGCCGAAGGTGGTCGACCTCCTCGCGGCGCTCGAGGCGAGCGTGCGCGAGGCCAAGGCGGCTCGGTCGCGCCATCCGGCGGCGTCGAGCGACGACGGGGAAGACGCCGAGCCCGCGCCGGTGAAGGCCGTGAAGTCTGCCAAGAAGGCGACGAAGACCACGAAGGCCGTAGAGAAGTCGGCCGAGAAGGCCCCGGCCGCCCGCAAGCGCAAGTCCGCCTGACTCCGCGCGCCACATGGCTGGGCCCGGCGTCGAGGTCGAAGTCGATGGGCGACGCCTGAGCCTCAGCAACCTCGACAAGGTGCTGTATCCCGAGACCGGGTTCACCAAGGGCGAGGTGATCGACTACTACGCGCGCATCGCCCCGGTGATGCTTCCGCACATCGAGGAGCGCGCGTTGACGTTCAAGCGCTTCCCGAACGGCGTCGACGGAGGTTCGTTCTTCGAGAAGCGGTGCCCGAAGCATCGCCCGCCGTGGATGCCCACCGCCGGGGGACCCGGGGACGGCAAGGGCACCATCCAGTACTGCGAGGTCGACGAGCGTGCCGCGCTCGTGTGGGCCGGCAACATGGCCGCGCTCGAGCTGCACGCGCCGATGGCGCGGGCAGAGGACATCGAGACGCCTCGCGCGATCGTGTTCGATCTCGATCCGGGCGCTCCCGCGACGATCGTCGAGTGCGCGCAGGTCGGCCTGCTCATCCGCGACATGCTCGACAAGCTCTCGCTCGAGGTGTGCGCCAAGACCTCGGGCAGCAAGGGCATGCAGCTCTACGTGCCGCTCAACACGCCCGCCACGCACGAGGGTGCCGGCGACTTCGCGCTCGCGGTCGGCCAGCTGATCGAACGCGACCATCCGAAGGACGTGACGACGATCATGCGGAAGGACATCCGGGGCGGAAAGATCTTCATCGACTGGAGCCAGAACACGCGGCACAAGACCACGATCGCTCCCTACAGCCTGCGGGCGCGGCCACATCCCACCGTGTCGACGCCGGTGTCGTGGGACGAAGTCGAGGCGTGCGCGAAGGGTGAGGCACCGCTCGTGTTCGAGGCCGCAGACGTGCTCGCGCGCGTGGAGGAGCTCGGCGACCTGTTCGCGCCGGTGCTCGAGCTGAAGCAGAAGCTGCCGACGTCCTCCTAGCCGATGACCATGCCTGCGGATGGGCGCCGTCGGTTCGAGCTGCGCGGCGTGGTGTCGAGCGTCGGGTTCGAGTCCGGCGATCGCTTCGTGATCGGCCACTGGCTCTCGTCGCCGATCGGCGCGTTCACGGATCTGATGTGGGCGGCTCCCGACGGCACGCGCCATCTGCGAGTGCCGTCGGCCCGCGCGCTTGCATTCGTCTCCGGCATCTACGCGTTCGACGACGCCTCGGTGGCACCGGTGGTCGCGACGGTCACGACGTCGTCCGTCGAAGTGCATGCAGGCGATGTCGGCGTCGACCTGCACGGCGGGCTCGCGCGGCACATCCCGTTCAGCTCGATCCCCGGTGTCACGCGGTGGGTGCAAGACCCGATCGCGCGGGTGACGATGGGCGTGCGCACCTACGGCAAGAGCCCGACAGGTGTCCGCGAGTGGTACCGAGCCCAGACGTATCGACGGGTGCTGACCGCATCGGGCAGCGTCGACGGCCACGATCTCGGCCCGCTCGCCGCGCGGATCGATCCGCCGGTGCGCTTCGGCTTCAGTGAGCCGCCGCGCCGACCGTCGATGGTGTGGCTGCGTCCGCTCCTCGAGTACCGGAACGGGGACGGGCACCCGGGGTGAAGCGGAAGAGCCTCAAGCTGTTCGAGACGACGAACAGGCTCGACAGGGCCATCGCTCCGCCGGCGATCATCGGGTTCAGCAAGCCGGTCGCCGCCAGGGGGATCGCGACGACGTTGTAGGCGAAAGCCCAGAAGAGGTTCGCCTTGATCGTGGCGAGCGTGCGGCGCGAGAGGCGGATCGAATCCACCACGGCGCCGAGATCGTTGCGCACGATCGTGATGTCACTGGCTTCGATCGCGACGTCCGTGCCGGTGCCCATGGCGATGCCGAGGTCGGCCTGGGCGAGCGCAGCGGCGTCGTTCACGCCGTCACCCACCATCGTCACGACGTGGCCGTCACGTTGCAGCTCACGAACCACGTCGAGCTTGTGCTGGGGCAAGACTTCGGCGACGACCTGCGAGGGGTCGAGCCCGATCTGGCGTCCCACCGCGAGGCCGGTCGCCGCGTTGTCGCCGGTGAGCATCAGGACCGACAGGCCGAGCGCTCTCAGCTCGTCGACCGCGGCACGGCTCGAGTCGCGCACGGCGTCGGCGACGACGAAGGCGGCGCGCACCTCGCGATCCCACGACGCGACGACAACCGTGCGCCCGTCGGCTTGCGCGTGCTCGACCGCGTCACCGATCTCGATCGGGATCGCAAGGCCGAGCTCGGTGGCCAGCGCGGGACGACCGGCGATGACGGTGTGGCCGTCCACGATGCCGTCGACACCGAGGCCGGTGCGGCTGCGGAAGCCCTCGACGGTCGGCAGGCGACCCCCCGCAGCGGCGGCGCTCGCGATCGCCTTCCCGATCGGATGCTCGGAGCCTGCTTCCACGGCGCCGACGACTCGCAGTGCCTCGTCGCGGGACACACCGACTGTCACCACGTCGACGAGCGTCATCGTCCCCGTCGTGACGGTGCCCGTCTTGTCGAGCACGACGGTGTCGACGGCACGCGTCGCTTCCAGGACTTCGGGGCCCTTGATGAGGATGCCGAGCTGCGCGCCTCGCCCGGTCCCCGCGAGGAGCGCGGTAGGTGTCGCGAGGCCGAGCGCGCACGGGCAGGCGACGATCAGCACCGCGACCGCGGCCGTGAGCGCGCGGTCGACGTCTCCGGTCGCGACGATCCATGCGACGAACGTGACGAGGGCGACGACGATGACCGTCGGCACGAAGACGGCCGAGATCCGGTCGGCCAGCCGCTGAGCCTTTGCCTTGCCTGACTGTGCCTGGCTGACGAGCCGGGCGATCTGCGAGAGCGCCGTGTCGGCGCCGACGCGCGTTGCCTCGACGACGAGACGTCCGCCCGCGTTGATCGTCGCGCCGGCGACGGGGGAGCCCGGACCGACTTCGACGGGGAGGCTCTCGCCCGTGAGGATCGATGCGTCGATGGCCGACGACCCCTCGACGACGACGCCGTCTGTCGCGATCTTCTCGCCGGGCCGGACGACGAACCGATCGCCCACGCGGACGTCCTCGATCGGGACGTCGCGCTCGGTGCCGTCGACGTCGAGCACCGACGCGCTCTTGGCTGCCATGTCGAGGAGGGCGTGCAACGCCGATCCGGCGCGGTGCTTCGCCTTCGCTTCGGCGAGCCGGCCGGCGAGCACGAACACCACCACGACTGCGGCCACCTCGAAGTACACGTCGCCGTCACGGTTCAAGACGAGCACCGCAGCCGACCACACGTATGCCGCGGCGACGCCGAGCGAGATCAGCGTGTCCATGGTGGTCGCGCGATGGCGGAGGTTGAGCCAGGTCGCGCGGTGGATGGGCCACGCACCCCACGTCACCACCGGCGTCGTCAGGGCGAGCGCCACCCACTCCCAGCCGCGGCCCATGAACCACGGGATCATCGCGAGGAGCACGACGGGGACGGCGAGGAGCGCGGACACGACGACGCGGGTGCGCAGCGAGCGCAGCGCCTCGGTCGTCGAGGTCCTCGTGCTGGTGTCCGCCGTGATGCTGGCCTGGTTCTGGCGCGACCGAGGCGCCGTAGCCGATCGACTCGACCGCGGCGACGAGCTCGGGCGGGGACACCTCGGACGCGTCGAAGTCGACCGACGCCTTCTCGGTCGCGAAGTTGACGGTCGCGGTGACGCCGTCGAGCTTGTTGAGCGTGCTCTCGACGCGGGCCGCGCACGATGCGCAGCTCATCCCGGTGAGGTCGAGGTCGACGTGGTCGGTTGCGGGCTGCGCGCTCACGACCGCACCAGGCGCTCGATCGCCCGGCTCGCCTCGGTCACGAGCCGCTCGGCCTCGGCCGGCGTCGTCGGAGCGCGTCGCGTCAGCCGACGCAGTGGCGGAGATGGGCGTCGAGCAGCTCGACGGCCATGCTCTGCAGCGCGCGAGTCGTCGCCGAGACCTGCGTGAGGACGTCGATGCAGTAGACGTCCTCGTCCACCATGCGCTGGAGGCCGCGGACCTGGCCCTCGATGCGCCGGAGCCGCTTCTGCACGTCTTCCTTGGTGTCGGAGTAGTCCGGCCATGCGAATACCCTACCGGGGTATAGGTATCCGGCCAACCAGGGCGGCGCCTCCTACGATGCGCGCGCTCGTGGACGCCCGCACCTTCCTCGGCCTGGAGCCGAGCCACAACCCGTACCGATGGCACCTCCCGGTGACGCCGGGCATCTCCACCGGCTCGGGGTTCCTGTTCGGTGGGTCCGGCCTCGGCGCGGCGATCGAGGCGATGGAGGGCACGACCGGGCGCCCCGTCGTGTGGGCGACCGCGCAGTACCTGTCGTACGCCCGGCCGGGATCGGTGATGGACATCGACGTCACTGTCGCCGTCGAGGGGCACCAGATCACCCAGGCCCGTGCTGTCGGCCACGTGGGGAACGTCGAGATCCTCACGGTGAACGCCGCGCTGGGCGTGCGTCCGCTCGAGGCGGGCGGGCAGTGGGCCGAGATGCCGAAGGGGCTGCCTGCGCCTGACGACTGCGCTCGGCGGCCGCTGCGATTCGAGGTCGACGAGTCGATCAACACGCGACTCGATGTTCGGGTCGCGAAGCTGCGCGACTTCAGCGAGCTCGACGGCACTCCGGGCGACGGTCGCACGGTGATGTGGGCGCGGATGCCCGAGGTGCTCGACATGTCGGGCGCCGCGCTCGCGATCCTCGGTGACTACGTGCCGATGGGCGTCGGCCAGGCGCTCGGGCTGATGGCCGGCGGCAACAGCCTCGACAACACCCTGCGGGTCGCGCGGCTCGTGCCCACCGACTGGGTGATGCTCGACATCCGGGTGCACGCGGTCGATCACGGCTTCGGCCACGGGCTCGTCCACCTGTGGGCGCAGGACGGCACGCTGCTCGCCACCGCGAGCCAGTCGTGCATCGTCCGATTCTGGAAGCAGCCTCCGCGCTGACCGCTGCAGTCGCCCGCCTGATCTTCGGCACCGAGGACCTCGGGAGCGTGACCGACGCGCTCTCCGACATGGACGCGCGGTGAGCTCGGTGCGGCGGTCGATGTCGTCGAGCAGTGGCACTGGTCGGTGGGCGCCGTCGCGCTCGTGACGCTCGACGACGGGCGGCGCGTCGTGCTGAAGGCGTTCCCGCCCCGTTGGACGGCACCGTTCCTCCGCGGCGTCGTGACCGTGCAGCGACACCTGTGCGAACGGGGGCTTCCGTGCCCGCGGCCGCTCGCAGGGCCAGTGGCTCTTGCTCGCCGGTGGGGCGATGGTGTGCGCCGAGGAGGTGGTCGACGACCCGGGCCAGCCTCCCCATCCGTTCGGTGACGCCGAGCTCGCTGCGTCGGCGGCCGGGCTCGCGCGGCTGGTCACCGTCGCGGCGGAGCTGCCGCGGTCGGCCGTGGCGCCGCTGGCGATGCATCCGCTGCGCGACGCCGGTCGACGGCCTGTACCCCGAGCCGCACAGCCCGCTCTTCGACTTCGAGGCGACGCGCCGAGGTGCCGAGTGGATCGACGAGCTCGGCGCGGGTCGCGCTCGTCGCGCGTGACAGCGATCGGACAGCGAGCCCGTCGTGGCCCACACCGATTGGTCGGCTCGCAACGTGCGGGTCTGGCCCGACGGCATCCGGGCGATCTACGACGCCGACTCGTTGTCGCTCGTCCCCGAGAGCACCGCGGTGGGCATCGCCGCCGCGACCTGGTCCGCGTTCGGCGAGGAGGGGGAGGCGACGGCGCCGTCGCCCGACGAGGCGGCCAGGTGGGTATGCGGCGTACGAGCGGGCGGGTCGACCGTTGTCGCAGGCGCAGCGGCATGCAGCGGGCGGCGCGATCCTCTACTCGCTCGCCTACACGGCGCGGTGCGAGCACGCGGTGGAGATCGGGCATCCCGAGCTCGGACGCCCGCGGCGGGCGCGCGACCGGTTCGAGCTCGACGGCGCCCACTTCGTCGAGCGTTCGAAGAGGAGTGCGAGGCCCGGCGCTGTAGCGTCCCGCGCCATGACCTTGCCCATCCGACCCGGAATGACGGTGCCGTTCGGCGGCCCGCTGCACGCGCAACGAGCGAAGTACGAGGAGCTCGTCGACCTCGGCTACACCGACGTGTGGTCCGCCGAGTCCGACGGCGGCGACGCGTTCACGCCGCTCGTGCTCGCGTCCCAGTGGGCGCCGTCGTTGCGACTCGGCACCGCGATCGTCCCGGCGTTCACGCGCGCCCCGGCGGTGATGGCGCAGTCGGTGGCGAGCGCCGCGTCGGCCGCGCCCGGGGCGGTTCGCGTTCGGGATCGGCACGTCGTCCAACGTGATCGTCGAGCGGTGGAACGGCGTGCCCTTCGTCGAGCCGTACAAGCGGGTGCGCGACATGGTGCGGTTCCTGCGCGTCGCGCTCACGGGCGAGAAGGTGACGCAGAAGTACGACACGTTCGAGGTGCAGGGCTTCCGGCTCGGGTTGGTGCCTGAGGTGCAGCCGCCGATCCTCGTGGCCGCGCTGCGCGAGGGGATGCTGCGGCTCGCCGGGCGTGAAGGCGACGGCGCGATCATCAACTGGCTGTCGGCCGACGACGTGAAGAAGGTCGTGCCGCACGTGAACGCGGGCGGGGCCGACAAGGAGATCGTGTGCCGCATCTTCGTCGCGCCGTCCGACGATGCCGACACAGTGCGCGCCGCGGCGAAGTTCGCGATCGCGACGTACCTCAACGTGCCCGTGTACGCCGAGTTCCATCGCTGGCTCGGCCGTGCCGATGTGCTGCAGCCGATGTGGGATGCGTGGAAGGGCGGCGACCGCAAGCAGGCCCTCGCCGAGATCCCCGACTCCCTGGTCGACGAGCTCGTCGTGCATGGCACCCCCGCGGAGTGCCGCGCCAAGATCCAGCGTTACTTCGACAACGGCGTCACCACGTCGAGCCTCGCCGTCATGCCCTTCCCCGGCATCGACCACTGGGAAGCCGTCCGCGCCCTCAGCCCCTCCGCCAACTAGCCGGTTTTCTTGGCGCGTAGTCGTCCCACAGACAACGTGCCGCCAAGAGAACGCGACTGCACAGCTCGCCACACCCGCTCCGCGCTCTGCCGCTCGTCGTGGCGGATGTGGCGCTTCGTGAAGTGCTGGGTGAGCCATCCGCCGAGCTGCAGCAGCCCATCGCGTGTGTCGTCGGCGTCGGTCTTGCTCGCCCCGAAGTGGGGCTCGTCGCCGTCCAGCTCGATCGCGATCTTCAAGTCCGGGTACGCGAGGTCGATTCGGAACCGCCGCGACGCGACGATGACTTCGTGCTGGCGCACCGGCTCGGGCAGACCAGCCCGTCGGAGGAGCTGCACCATCTCGGTCTCGAGGTCGCTCTCCGTGGCAGGGACCCGCCCGCGGAGCTCGAGCACCCTTCGCAGCGGCTGCACGCCGCGCCGGCCTTGTCGGCCCACCTCGTCGAGGTACGCCCACAGCGCGCCCAGGCTCGTGAGCCCGCGGAACAGCGCTCGCTCGACGCACTTCTCGAGACGGTCCTGCGGAACCACCGAACCCAGATCGAGCAGCGTGCGTCGAACGGAGGTCACGGGGATGCCTTCGATCGTTTCCGCATCGATGTGGGGATCGTCCACGCTTCGATGGACGGTTGCGGCGGCGCTGCGGTATCGACGGTTCGGCTCGACGAGCAGCTCGGTGAGTCCCGCCGGCCACAGACCGAGCGTCCGCAGCATCGCCGCTGTGCGATGTGAGGCCACGCCATCGGCCGCGAGGCAGGACGCAAGAACCCGCTGGAGCCAGGTGACCGGTGCCCCACGCACGCGAAAGACCTGGTGGTCGCAGGGCACCAGCAGCCCGCGCTCGACCCGGAGGTGTCGCTGGGTCTTCGACATGCCCAGCTCCGCCGTCTGTCGCCCGGTGACCAAGCCGTGCTGATGCTCACCGAGCGCAGCCACTTTTCCATCAATGTCAGTCTCTTTCATGTCACACGGTGTACACGGACGGTGTGACATTCCCGACCCACTCGTTCTCTTGGCGCGACGGTGTCTGTGGGACAACCGCGCGCCAAGAAAAGCAGTGGACCGGGCTCAGCGGGCGGCGAGCACCGATCTCGCCCAGGCGACGCGGTCGGGCACGGACTCGATCGAGAACGCGGGAACCGCCATGTCGGTCGCGCCGATCGACCGGGCGCGCGGCGCCGAGCGCCTTGGGATCGGGATCGGGCACGAGGATGTCGTCGAGCACGTGGTCGGGCACGAGCGAGACGGCGTTCGACGCGCCCCCTCGGACCAGCGCGGCGCGCACCGCTGCGAGGTGCTCGTCGTCGACGCCCCACGACGCGCGCAGGGCCTTCGACGCGTTGAGGACGCCGTAGGCGGCGATCATCCGCGCTCGTTCGCGGCCCTCATCCCCGAGATCGACGAGAGGCGCCCATGTGAGCGGCGCGTCGCCGCCCGAGCGCACGACGCCGACGATGCGGTCGAGATCGGAGTCGGGGATCGCCCACAGCAGCACGTGGTCCGCCGGCGCGCCCACCGACGCGCAGGATCTTCGACCCGCGTCCTGCGACGGTGATCGTCGACTGGCCCGACCGGCACCTCGAGGCTGCGTCCGCTCGCTTCGTCGAGCGGCCCGCCGGCACCCACCCGTCGCAGCAGCGTGATCAGCTCATCGATGCGCTCGGCCGCGTCGCGTCGATCGACCCCGGCCGCGCCACCGAGCTCAGAGCCGCCCGCCGCGAGGCCGAGGAGCACGCGGTCGCCGTATCGGTCCTGCACGGTCGCGACGCGCGGCCGCGGTCTGGAAGGGATGGCGGAGGAATGGGTTCGTCACCATCGGACCGATCGCGATTCGCTCGGTCGCCTCGAGCGCGGCGCCGACGAGCAACCAGGTGTCGCGCCACCAGAACGCATCGGGCAGCCCCAGCCAGTCGGCGCCCGCGGCCTCGCTCTCGCGCGCCAGCGCCGCCGCCTCGTCGAGAGTCGGATTGAGCAAGTGGCAGGTCACGCCGACTTGCCCCGCCTTCGCCGTGTTCACGCAGCTACCTCCGAGGTCACAGTTGCGAACGCTTCCGCCGCGCCGTCGATGGCACGAGTCATGTCGTCGGCGAGCAGAGCGAAGCCGACGCTGTCAGGACGGATCCGGCGAGCATGTGCCGGCCAGCACACGTCCGACCGAGGCTGGTGTTCCGCGCACGAGGACGTGGTCGAGCCGGTCGTCGGTCATCAGCGCGCGGGCGAGGGCGTCGTCGCCCGCCGCGAGGGCGCTCGAGGCTTCGCTGAGCTCTTCGAACGACAGCCCGGCTCGCTCTCGCAGCGCCTCGGGGCCGTTGAGGAACGCGTGGATCAGCGTCGGCCGACTCTGCTCGACGGCTTCGTCGTCGAAGCACGCGCTCACGTAGAGCGCGATCGCGATCGGGACGCACCGATCGCGCCCATGCCGACGAGCTCGTCGAAGAGCGATGGCGCGACACCGGCGACGAACACGCCGTCGGCGGCCTCGGAAGCGAAACGGTTGAAGCGCTCACCCCGCGCCCCGATGTAGATCGGCAGGTCGGGAGCGATGAACGCGTGCGGGGGAGGGTCGTAGCCGTCGGTCGCCTCGCCGCGGCACACCGCTCGCACGATCCGCACGGCGTCACGGCACGCGCGCAGCGGCGCGACTCGCTCGATGCCGAGCGGCGCGAGCGCGACATCGCCTCCGGGACCGAGGCCCAGCACCGCGCGTCCTCCCGACAGCTCGTGCACCGTCATCGCTGCCACCGCGGTGATCGCGGGATGGCGGAGATAAGGGTTCGTCACGCCGACCGCGAGCCTCAGGCGCGTCGTCTGCATCGCGGCCGCGGCGAGCAGGGCGAACGGATCGCGGCCCGGTCCCTCGTCGCCGACCCACAGGTCGCCGATGCCGGCGTCCTCGCACTGGCGGGCGTGCGCGACGAACGTGGCCGACGACGTGTCTGGGAACAGCCAGATGCCGGTGCGAAGACCGGTCACTTGGGCAGAGCGGACAGCGCGTGCTCGGCCGGGATCTCGGTGAGCAACCCCAGCCCGTTCGCCACGCGGTTGATGTAGCAGTAGTAGGCGACGATGTTGTTGAGGTCGAGGATGTCGAGGTCGTCGAGGCCCACCTCTCGCAGCGCGTCGACGTCGGCGGCTGTCACCGCGATCGGCTGCTGTGAAAGCCGTGCCGCGTAGCGGAGGATCGTGTCGAGGCGCTCGTCTCCGGTCGCGACGTGCGCGGCGTCACGAGTCACCGCGTCGATCGTCGCCGCGTCGACTCCCAGAGTGGGCAGCTTCACCCTCAGGCCCGACGCGCAATGGCCCGTGCCGTTCAGCATCGATGCGACATACGCCGCGAGCTGTCGCTCACTCGGCGCGAGCGCCGACGGGCACCCCTCCACCGCGCGATAGAGCCGGAGCCGCTCCATCACGATCTCGGGATAGAGGCTGCCGAGCATCGTGAACTCGGTGGGCTCGCCGAGCCGCTCGGCCTGCCAGTCGTAGGCGTCTTTCAGGAGTCCGGTGGCGTCGTCGGGGTCGATCGTCTCGATCCAAGGCACGGCAGAGTCTCGCGCCCGCAGCGGTACGGTGGCGCATGGCCGCGACGTCCCACCTGTCGAGCCCGCCTGCGTTCTTGCCGTGCCTCCATCCGCCGGCGGGCGCCGACGTCGAGCACGCGAACGAGCGCTGGTTCTACGTCCGGGGTGACGATGTGCTCGTGTGCGACGGGCCGGCCGAGCTGCCGCTCCGGGGTCAGCACTTCCTCGGGATGCTCGCCGATCGTCCCTGTTGGGCAGGTGACGTCGAGCCCCCGGAGTCCGGCGACCGCGACGCCGACGACGGCTCTTTCATCCCGCTGCGCGCGCTGTGGGGAAGGCTCAGCGAGACCGAGTGGACGGTCGCGGGCCGCGCCGTGCAGCTCGTCGAATGGGACCGCACGCACCGCTTCTGCGGTCGCTGCGGCAACGAGACCGGGCTCTCGTCAGAGGAGCGGTCCCGGCGCTGCCCACACTGCGGCCTCACCGCATTTCCCCGCCTTGCTCCCGCGATCATCGTGCTCATCGAGCGCGACGGCCCGGCCGGGCCCGAGGCGCTGCTCGCGCGAGGGCGGCAGTTCCCAATCCCGATGTACAGCTGCCTCGCGGGCTTCGTCGAGCCAGGAGAGACACTCGAAGGTGCGGTGCATCGCGAGGTGCGTGAGGAGGTCGGCGTCGAGATCGACGACGTGCACTACGTCGCCAGTCAGCCGTGGCCGTTCCCGCACTCGTTGATGCTCGGCTTCACCGCGCGCTGGGCGACCGGCGACCTCGTCCTCGACGAGACCGAGATCGCCGACGCCAACTGGTATCGGCCTGACGACCTGCCGATGATCCCGCCCGGCATGAGCATCGCCCGGCGGCTCATCGACGCGTGGGTCGAGCGCGCCACTGCCTGATGGTCGACAGCCGCACTGGTGAGGTCGTCGAGCTGCTCCAGGCGCTGATCCGCAACCGCTGCGTCAACGACGGCGAGATCGATTCGGGGGACGAGAGCCGCAACGCCGACGCGCTGTCGAGCTCCCTCGGATCGGTCGGGATCGACGTCGACCAGGTTCCATCACCCTGCGACACCGAACCGGGCGTCGCTCGTGGCGCGCATCGAAGGGTCAGACCCTGACGCGCCGACGCTCGCGCTGATGGGCCACACCGACGTCGTGCCCGTGTCGGAGGAGAGCTGGAGCCGCGACCCGTTCGGCGGCGAGCTCGTCGACGGAGAGGTGTGGGGCCGCGGCGCGGTCGACATGCTCAACCAGACTGCGGCGATGGCGGTGGCTGTGCGTCGGCTCGCCCAGGCCGGCTTCCGGCCGCGCGGCACGCTGCTCTTCCTCGGCGTCGCCGACGAGGAAGCGGGAAGCATGCAGGGCGCGAAGCACCTGCTCGACACCGAGCCCGACGCGGTGCGCGCGGACTACGTGCTCACCGAGGTCGGCGGCATCGTGAGCGAGGGGAGCCACGGCACCAATGTCGAGGTCGTGACGGGGGAGAAGGGTGGAGCCGTCGTCGACATCGTCGTGACGGGCACGCCGAGCCACGGATCGACGCCGTTCGGTGCCGACAACGCGGTCGTGAAGGCGGCCGAGGTCGTGCGGAGGCTCGCGGAGCATCGTCCCGAGACGCGCATCAGCGACTCGTGGCGAGGCTGGGTCGAGGGACAGCCCTTCGACGCGGAGCTGAAGGCAGTGCTCACCGATCCGGCGCGGCTCTGGGATGCGCTCCCCGACCTTCCGCACCCGCTCGCCGCTCGTGCCCACTCGTGCACCCACACCACCTACGCGCCGACCGTCATCCACGGGGGCCACAAGCGCAACATCATCTGCGACCGGGTCGTGGTGCAGCCCGACATCCGCATCGCCCACGGCGAGAGCGTCGAGCTCGTCGTCGCGGAGCTGCACCGCATGCTGGCCGACCTCGGCGACTGCGTCGAGATCGAAGTCGTGCGGTCGGGGGAGCCGACCGAGTCGCCGACCGACACACCGCTGTGGGCTGCGCTCGAGCGCGTCGCACGTCGCGCTGTACCCCGACGCGCACCTCCTGGCGTCGCCGCTCACGGGCGCCACTGACGCGCGCTGGTTCCGGCGCGCCGGCATCCCCGCCTACGGCTTCGGCCTCCTCAGCAGGCAGATCTCGCCGGCGCAGTACTGGTCGCGGTTCCACGGCAACGACGAGCGAATCGACGTCGAATCGCTCCGCCTGTCGGCCGACATGTGGGAGCACCTGGCCCTGGACTTCCTGACATGACGAACTTTCTCGCATGAGCGAGCCAGGCTTCGACGACCTCGACCTCGAGGAGCTGCACGCGCGGCAGTCGTCCAAGTGGCGGCGCCATCCCGCGTCGGTGCTGCCCGCGTGGGTCGCGGAGATGGACTTCCCGGTCGCCGCCCCGATCCGCGACGCAGTCGTCAGGGTGGCGAATGCCGGCGACTACGGCTACCCGGTCGACGAGGGACCCGACTCGATCGAGGCGCGTCGGCGCTCGCCGCCTCGCGCGCCGGTTCGGCTGGCAGCCCGACCCCGCGCTCGGGTTCAAGCTCACCGACGTCATGCGCGGTGTGATCAACGCGATCGTCGCGTTCACCGAGCCCGGCGACGGTGTGGTCGTGACGACGCCGATCTACCCGCCGTTCCTCGGCGCGATCGCCGACAACCGCCGCAGAGTCGTCGAAGCTCGTCTCCGTCCGATCGACGAGGGGAGCGCGCTCGACGTCGATGCTCTCGCCGACGCCGCCCGAGACGCGCGGCTGCTCCTCTGGTGCAACCCCCACAACCCTTGTGGGCGATCGTTCACCCGAAGCGAGCTCGACGCGGTCGCGCAGATCGTCGTCGAGCACGACCTTCTCGTCGCCGCGGATGAGATCCACGCCGACCTCACGTATTCGGACGCGACCCACACTCCGCTCGCATCGCTCGGCCCCGACATCGCCGGGCGCACGCTTTCGCTGACCTCAGCGACGAAGGCGTTCAACCTCGCGGGACTGCGCTGCGCGGCGGGCTACTGCGGCAGCGAGGCGCTGCTCGACCGCTACGTGCGCAGCTTCAACCCGATGATGCACGGGGTCTCGCCCTTCGGCATCGCCGCGACGCGGGCCGCCTGGACCCAGGGCGACGACTGGCTCGCCCGCTGTGTCGCCTACCTCGACGGCAATCGGAGATGGTTCGCGTCCGCGATCGCCGAATGCCTCCCCGCCGTCCGCCATCGCATGCCCGACGCGACGTACCTCGCGTGGCTCGACGCACGAGGCCTCGCGTTCGACTGCCCGCCCGCCGAGCACTTCCTCGACGCGGGCAAGGTCGCGTTCACCGACGGCGCCGCGTTCGGGGAGGCGGGGGAAGGGTTCGTGCGAGTGAACCTCGCGACGTCGCGCGCCATCCTCGAGCAGATCGTCGACCGGATGGTCGGCTGCGCACCGCCCGTCAGGGGGTAGCCAACGCGCGGCGCAGGGGCGCGGAGAGGTTGCCCTTGCGGCCGACCGTCACACGCTCGAGGCCGAGCCACTGCGCCATGAGGCGAAGCTCGCCCGCGAGCCCATCGGCGACTCGGGCGATGTCCACTCCTTGCTCTGCGAACGCGCCTGGCACGACGAGGGTCTTCGCCTTTCGATCGGCCTTCACATCGACGCGGGCCGCGATCGACTCGCCGTGGAGGTAGGGCAGCACGTAGTACCCGTAGACGCGCTTGGGCGCGGGCGTGTAGATCTCGATGCGGTAGTGGAAGTCGAACAGCTGCTCGTCGCGCTGGCGCCGCCACACGAGGTTGTCGAACGGGGTGAGCAGCGCAGAGGCAGTGACCTTGCGAGGCACTCGCGCATCTCGGTGTCGATAGGACTTGTCTTTCCAGCCCTCGACGGTCGTGGGCACCAACACGCCGTCTTCGACGAGCTCGTCGATCGCAGCCCGGCTCTTCGGGATGTTGAGCATGAAGTAGTTGGTCAGGTCTCCGACCGTCCCGACGCCGAGCAACGCGCGCCCCGATCTCGAGCAGCGCCTTGCGCGCTTCCTGTTCCGAGGGGGTCGGCGTGGCGAGCACGTTCGCAGGGATCGCTCGCTCGGTCACGTCGTAGACGCGCTCGAAGCCGCCGCGCCGGTTCGCCGTCACCTGCCCCGTCCAGAAGAGGTACTCGAGCGTCTGCTTGCCCTTGCTGTACCCCCACCACGGCCCGGTCTTCTCGCCGGGGTCGGTGAGCTCGCCCGCGGCGAGAGGACCGCGTTCACGGACCTCGTCGAGCACCGCCTCGATGTAGCCGGGGTGCTTGCTCTCGAGCGACCTGAGCCACTGTGACTGCCGATCGTGGCGGCGCTGCGCCATCTTCCATCGGTGCAACGGATGCTGCTCGACCGGCAGGAGCGACGCCTGATGGCCCCAGTACTCGAAGAGGTGGTGCGTCGCCCACGCCAGGGTGTCGAGCTCTTGCAACGGGTACGGGCCGAGGCGCGAGAAGAACGGCATGTAGTGGGACCGCACCGCGACGTTCACCGAGTCGAGCTGGATGACACCGAGTCGGTCGACGACCTTCTGGAGGTGCCTGCGTCTCACCTTTCCCGAGCGGTCGCTTCTCGGTGAAGCCCTGTCCGGCGAGCGCCATTCGGCGCGCTTCACCGATCGACAGGTGGTCCATGAGGCGCCGACGCTATGCGGACGAACCGGCCGTCCGCGTCACGCTCGACCTCGCGGACGAGCGGTCACGGCCGAGGTCTCGATCGGCCCGTAGACGTGCGGGAACACGCGCACTTCGTCCTCGTAGCTTCACGACCGCCGAGAGCGCGTCCGTGTCGATGCTCAGCACGACGTACGCCCGCGGGTCGCCCTGGTAGTAGCGGTTCGCCGTGTCGATCACCGCCTGCTCGCCGTCGGTGCAGTGCACGAACCCATCCGTGGCGAACGCCTCTGGCATGTACACGTCACCGTGGCGCTGCGCGTCCCACACCGGCGACGGCACGAGGTGGAACGTGATCATCGGGCTTCGAGCAGCGCACGGATCTCGTGCAGCTCGCTCTCGAGCGCTCTCGAAGGCTCGGTCGCGGTATCTGGCTGCCGGCGTGATCGAGATGCGGCCGTTCGGAAACAGCTCGACCGCTCTCGACGTCCGAGAGGTGCTCGCCGTTCGCGCCGACTGCCGACTCGAGCTCGGCGTGGGTGATGCGCACCTTTCGCAGCTCGTCGTCGTTGTACGACGCCCTCCTTCCATGAGCGTCGCGGGCTGGCCTTCGGCTGCTCGGTCGCAGCACTGCGACTGCGCACGATCGTGAACGCGAGCGCGAAGTTGGCGACGAAGAGCGTCATCGCGCCAATCCACGCGCCGGTGATCGAGTCGTCGTTGCCGATGATGCCGTTCTGCACGGCGTTCGCGACCGACAGCAGGACGACGAAGTCGAACGTGCTGAGCTGCGCGAGCTCGCGCTTGCCCGCGAGGCGCAGCGCGACCACCAGGAACAAGTAGACGAACAGCGCGCGCAGGATCTTCTCTGCGACGGGGACGGGAAGAGCGAACATGTCGTGCCACATGGGCACGCAGGCTACGACGCGGGCTATTCGGCGAGGCCGACCGGCTGGCCGTCGATGATCTGGTCGAGGTACTCGGAGAGGCCGTAGCCGACTCGGCCGTCGTCGAGCGTCCACTCGGTCATGCCCTCGCTGATGCGGGTCACGAGCATGTTGCCGTCGGGGTCGGGACGTCGGTTCCGGAGCGGGATGAGGTTCATCACGCGTCCGCTGATCCGCCACTCCTTGTCAGATCTCGACGATCGCAGCACGGCCGAGATCGTCTCGTGGTAGCTCTCGTCGCCCTCGTACGTCGTCTTCAGCTCGAGCGAGTCGCAGTAGTGGAGCTTGCCGTCCTCCCACACGAAGCCGCCGCGTGTGCCCTCGGCGTCACGCCGCGCGACGCGGCTGCCCATGAACCCGAAGTCGCTGCCGACGTTGGCGGTGAGCCAGCGGTAGTACCAGGGCGCCTGCCAGTAGCGAGGGCCCCACGAGTGGTCGCGGAGGCCGAACCCTTCGACGTGCCACTCTCGCTCGCCGACCCGGATGTGCCCCGAGCCCGCCACGAGCTGCTCGTAGTGGCCCTTCGCGAACTCCTCACCGGGCGTCTCGTGGGGCTCGTCGGGCTCGCCGCCGAACATCGACGCGCGACCCTGCCCCGTGAACGTGATCTCGATGTCGGCCTCGGCGTAGGGGTTCTCGGTGAACGCCTTCTTCGGGTCGGCCATCTCGAGCGGGTCGTCGAGCAGCACGACCTTGCCTCGATAGCTCACGTTGAGCTCCTCGAAGGGCGTCACGATCTCCCACTTCATGCCGCCCGCGTCGAACGCGTCGTTGTTCGCGATCTCGGCCCGCTTGAACCGGAAGCCGACTTGGCCGTCGGGCAGGTAGAGGCACACCGTCATCTCGGCATACCCCTCGTTCGCCCGGTTGCCGATGCGGAAGAAGCCACCGATCTGGTTCTCGGGATCGAAGATGTTCACGTACATGCTCTCGTTGAAGTTCGGCTCGGGGCCGAGCTCGTGCATGTACTCGTCGGTGGGTTCCAGTCGGACAGCCATGGGCCGCGACGCTACGCCTGGTCGCTCACCCGTGTCTGCAGGCGGCGCATCCCTCGAAGCCAGCGGTCGTAGTCGTCGGTCTTCCGGCGCCAGTAGGTCAGCACCTCGGGATGGGGGAGGACGAGGAACTCCTCTGCGTTGATCGTGGCCACGACTGCGTCGGCGACCTGCTCGGGCTCGAGCACCGCCCCGCCGGCGCGCACCGCCGCCGCGCCCAGCGCCTTGATGCCGACGTCGTTGTTCTTCAGCATGTTCGTGCGCACCCCTTGCGGGCACAGGCACGACACCTTGATGCCCTGATCGCCGTAGGTGACCGAAAGCCACTCGGCGAACGCGACTGCCGCGTGCTTCGTCACTGCGTAGGGCGCCGACCCGATCTGGGTGAGCAGCCCCGCGGCCGACGCGGTGGCGAGGAAGTAGCCGTCGCCACGCGCGAGCCAGCCAGGGAGCAGCGCCGCGCGCCGCGTAGACGTGCGACATCGTGTTGACGCGCCAGATGCGGTCCCAGTCGTCGTCCGGGGTCTCGGGGCCGCGGCCGACGCCGATGCCCGCGTTCGCGCAGAACAGGTCGATCGGCCCGTAGGTCGCCTCGGCTCGCTCGACGAGACCGATCACCTCGGCCTCGACCGCGACGTTCGTCGGCACGGCGATCGCGGTTCCTCCCGACCCGGCGATCTCGGCCGCCACCGCCGCGGCACCGTCCGCGTCGAGGTCGGCCACGACGACGCCCGCGGCGCCGTCCGCGCCGAACCGGCGGGCAAGCGCGCGCCCGATGCCGCTCGCGCCGCCGGTCACCACGATGACCTTGTCTTGGATCTCCACGTCTCCCCCTCAGGCTTGTGCGGCTGCTTCCATCGTCGCGACTGTGACGGCCATCCGATCCTTGCCCCACGGCAGTGGCATGAGCACCGGCACTTCGACGCCCGCGTCGAGGTAGGCACGCACCGTGTGCACGCACCGTGTCGGCGTCGCCCATCACGTCGATGGCGTCGACCATCCGGTCAGAGACCGCGCCGACCGCTCCGTCACGATCGCCCTTGGCGTGGCGCTCGCGGATCTCCGTGACCTCGTCGGCGAAGCCGGCCCGGCTGAAGCTGTTCGCGTACGCGTCGACGACGGCGTACGAGAACAGGTCGCGCCGCGCCGCCTCGATGCCGTCGCCCCGATCGGCGACGACGCCCGCGTGGATGTACGCGTAGATCGTCGCGGGACCACCCGAGGCGAACCTGCTCGACCGACCAAGGCACGTGGCTCGCCGGGATGTAGTTCAGCAGCGACGCCGTCGGCGAGCTCGCCCGCGAGCCGGAGCATGCCCTCGTTCAGGGCGCCGATGACGATCTTCGGCCGGCGCTCGCCGAGTCGCACGCCGAGCCTGAACCGGTTGATCTCGTAGAAGTCGCCCTGGAACGACACGGTCTCGCCCGACAGGCACTCTCGGAGCAACGTGACGTACTCGCGGGTGTGGGCGAGGGGCCGTTTGGCCAGATAGGTCGCGCCGTGCCATCGTCCGACCACGACGGGCGACGAGATGCCGACTCCGATCACGATCTCACGATCGGGATGGAGCGCCTGCAGCGTCGCCGCGGCCATCGCGACGAGCGGAGGCGTGCGCAGCTGCAGCGCGAGCACGCCGGTGCCCAAGTCGAGCGAAGGCGCCGCCATCCCAGCCGCTCCGAGCAGGGAGAACGCCTCGGTGCCGTTCGCCTCGGCCACCCAGAACGAGTGGTAGCCGAGCTGTTCCGCACGGCGAGAAACCTCGATGCCGCCCTGCACACCGAGGGCGGCGAGGCTGGCATAGGTCACTCCGAGGGCGGGATGGGGCGGCATCGGGCCGACGCTATCCGCCGGGTCACATGGCGATCGTGTGCCAGTCCGGTGACGGAAATCTCCGGCTGCTTGAAACGCTCGTGTCACACTCGACCGGTACGGTGGGTTGTGCAACCGAAGGTGAAGAGCACGGCACAGGTGCGATCGCACATGTGACAAGCGTCCGGGAATGCTGGTCCGGCGGACAGGGTTGGAGGGCTCGATGACGCAGACCTACGACAGTGACCAGATCGACGAGGCACTTGCCATCATCGATCGCGGGCTGCGTGAGATGGTCGCCCGTGAGCTCGTCTCCACCGCAGAAGTCGCTGATCTCTTGCTCGACGTGCGCACGCTGCTGACCCACTCTGCCGAGCCGGTCCCGCGCGTCGCGTCAGCTGACCTTCTTCGTCGGCTTCTTCTTCGTCGCGCTCTTCGCCTTCGCGGGCGGCTGACCCGCGCGCACGAGCTCGTCGAACGACTCCTCCATCAGGGTCCGCAGCAGCGCGGGATGCTCGACTGCGGCCACGTCGATGTTGAGGCCCATGTCGAGGCTGCCGCCGTACGACAGGCACGTGAGGTTGAACGCGGTGCCGGCGGTCGGCCCGATCGGGTAGTTCGCGTCGACCCTCGCGCCGGCGAGGAACAGCGGCACGGCTGACCCCCGCACGTTCGACGTGCTGAAGTCGACCGTCTCTGTTTGCTGCCGCGCGATCCGCACGAGCAGCGATGTCGGGAGCGCGGCGGTGACTCCCGCAAGTGCGTTCAGGCTCACCTGGCCTGACGCCGCTCGTGCGACGTCGGTCGCCTCTTGGATGTGCTTGAACCGCTCGCCGATCCCGATCTCGCCCGTGGGGACGAGCATCCGCGCCAGGGTGAAGGCGTTGGCCTCCTTCGTGTCCTTCGTGCGAGTGCTGATCGCCATCGACGCCCGCATCTCGTCGATCGGAGCGCCGCTCACCCGGTGGTAGCGGCCCGCCGCCTCGGCTGCCGCCGTGATGAACGCCGTGTTGATCGACCCGCCGAGCCTCTTCGATGCGAGCCGCACGTCTTCGAGCGGCACGCGCAGCGTCTCGAGCCGCCTCGACAGCGAGCGCGCCGTCCATATCGGCGACAGCGCCTTCTTCGTGTCGGACAGCTGCTTCACGATCGCTCGGATCTGTGTTGCCGCCGCCGCGCTCGTCGACGGGATGCGCTGCGGGTTGGCGAGCAGCTCGGTCCATTCGCGAGCCAGGCCCATCGGCACCCGCATCGTGCTGGTCACGATGTCGCGAGCGACATCGCCCGCGCTCGCGGCGGTGGTGGCGCGACCGGCTCGACCTCGGGTGGCAGCGGCTTCTCGGGGGCGTCACGCTCGAAGTCGAGGAACTGCAGCGAGAGGCGCACGCCCCCTTCGCCGTCCATCAGCGTGTGATGGAAGCGCATGAACAACGCGGCGCGGCCGCCGCTCAGCCCTTCGATGATCACCATCTGCCAGAGCGGACGGGCGCGATCGAACGGGTCGGCTGTGAGCAGCGTTGCGAGGTCGAAGAGGTCACGCTCGTCGCCAGGCGGCGCGAGCGCGAGCCGGCGCAGGTGGTAGGTGAGGTCGAAGTCGGGGTCGTCGACCCACGCCGGAGGCTGCAGGCCGAGTGCCGGCTGCACCCTCTGCCGGAGCCGAGGCACGATCCGCGTGGCGCGCAGCATGCGCTGCGCGAGACGCTCCATGTCGGGGGCGGTGTCGAGCACCGTGAGGCTCGCGGCGGTGGACGAGAGGTACGGATCCTTCTCGAGCCGCCACATCAGGCCCTCCGCGTCGGACATCCGGGGGCTCATCTCGACGAGCGCTTCGCTCATGGGCGAAGGCTACGCCCGATGTCCGCCGCGGCGTTCCGGGTGAGAGGGAAGGGCCTCAGCGTGGGATCGAGGTGTGCTTGAACTCGTTGAGGCCAGGCCAGCCGGTCACCAGGTCGAGGACCCGGTCGACGGTCTTCGTCGCGAGCTCGATGTCGCCACGGGGCCGGTCCATCAGGCGGACGAACACCGACTGCGACTCGCCCTGGAGGTCGTCGGCGATGAAGGTGGGCACGCCCCAGACGCGGTGCTCGTTGACCGCGATCTCGTGCTCCTTGCGGATCGTGTCGAGCGGGCCGCCGGCAGCGATCTCGGCGAACACCGCGTCGGCGTCGACGCCGTTCGCTCGCAGCACGTCCTCGATCACCTCTTGCTCGCGGATGTGGCGACCTTCGTCGTGGCGGGCCGCGAACAGGGCGACGTGGGTGTCGAAGAACCGGTCCGGTTGCTGATCACGGACCACGACGCCGGCCTGCAGCGCGAGCAGACCCGTGTCTTTCGCCGGCTCGTCCCAGACGTCGGTCTCGCCCTCGGCTACGTGCGCCTGTCCGAGCGAGAAGGGCACGAACCTCACGTCCCAGTCGGCCCCGGCCTGCAAAGCAGCCACCACGTGCTCGTGAGCAGTGCGGGCGAACGGGCAGCGGTAGTCGAAGGTGACGGAGAAGGAGCGGGCGGGCATGGGTCAGCCAACCCCGGCTCGGGCAAGAAGATTCCGGTTGACGCGTCGCCAGATCTGCTTCGCGGTCACGCCCAAGGCGACGCCGACGGCCGCACCGGCGACGACATCGGAGGCGTGGTGGATCTTCACGTACACCCGGCTCGTGGCGACGACGCCGGCGAGGCCGTACCAGAGGGCCTTCTCGGGCAGCGGGCGGCCGTCGGACAGCAGGGCGGCGGCGACGAAGGCGGCCGATGCGTGGCCGCTCGGGAAGCTGCTCGTGAGCGGCTGGCGGAGGGTGTGCGGGCGATCGCCCTCGTGCACTGGCCTCGTGCGGCTGAAGAGAGACTTGAGCCCGAGGTTGACGAGCGCCGACTCGACTCCGAGGGTGCCCGAGAGCTCGAGGGCCTCGAGGAGCGAACCCCCGGGACCCGCCGCCCTCGCGAACCCTGCGAGGTGCCAGATGAGGCTGTGGTCGCCGAGCGCTGACGCCAGGTAGAAGGCCCGGTCCGCGACCGGGTTGCCTCGGAGCCGGTCGAACCAGGCATCGGCGGCTTCGTCGAACCGAGCGACGGTCGGGCCGAACGGGGCGTCGGGCACGCCCTCTACAAGAGCACAGGTTCGGGCACGGCTCGAACGTCGAGCTCGTGCTGACCGGCCAGCGCCGGGTCGCCACCGAACGCGGGGCAGTAGGCCTTGTAGGCGCAGAAGTCGCAGAGCGGCCCGCGGTTGGGGCGGAAGTCCTCGGTGCGGCATGCCCGCTCGACCGCCGTCCAGATCGCGCCGACCTTCTTGTCGAGGAACGACATCTTCTGGTCGGACGGCGTCGCGACGATCGCGAGCGGCTCGCTCAAGTAGAGGAGCTGCACGCGAGCCGGCCGCCGGCCGAGCACGCGCTCGCAGAGCAACGCGTAGAAGTTGACGCCGGACAACCGACCTTGCTCGTGCGTGATGCGCGGCGGCTTGCCGGTCTTGTAGTCGGTGACGACGAGCTCGCCGTCGGCGTCGAGATCGAGGCGGTCGATGACGCCGCGCATCGTGGTGCCGCCGACCTCGGCCGAGAGCCGCAGCTCGAGCCCGATCGGGTTCACTCGCGTGGGATCTTCGAGGCGGAAGTACTGGCGCACGAGTGTCTCGGCGTCGTCGAGGAACTGCTGCGCCTGCTCGTCGGTGAGGTGCAGGTCGACGAGATCGGGATCAGTGCCCATCTCGGTGAAGGCCCGGTCGAGCGCGGTGAGCGCAGCTTCGAGGGTGCGGGAACGAGGCGGCTCCTCGAACAGCAGCTCGAGCGCGCGGTGCACGAGCGTGCCCTTCGTAGCCCACGGGGAGGGCGGCTCGGGCAGCCTGTCGATCGCGCTGAAGCGGAACGCGAGCGCGCACGACTTGAACGACTCGACCTTGCTCGGCGACAGCCCATAGGGCACCGGAAGCGCCATGGAGCGATGGTAACGGTGGGGTGGGACATTCCCGGGGAGGGTCCGGGGAGAGGTCGCGGAGTACCGTCGCTCTCCATGCCAGCGGCGGACGTCGAGGTGGTCCTGGAGGCCAACCAGGCGTTCTACGACGCCTTCGAGGCCCGCGACATCGACGCGATGTCCGAGCTCTGGGAGCACAGCGACCGGGTCGTCTGCACGCATCCCGGCTGGTCGACGCTGCGGGGCTGGGGCGCGATCGCGGGGTCGTGGTACGGGCTCTTCAGCAACACCGAGCACCTCCAGTTCATCGTCACGAACGCGAACGCCGAGATCGACGGCGACATCGCGTGGGTCGTGTGCGACGAGAACATCCTCGGCGGCGCGAGCGGGGGCACGGTGGCGGCGCTGAACCTGTTCGCCCGGCGGCCCGGCGGACGCTGGTTCATGATCGGACACCACGGGGCCCCGATCCTCGGCTGACGCTGCGCAGCGACGGACGCCTGGGGGAGCGGTCAGCTGGGGTTCGCGGGGGAGGCCGAGCAGGCGCTCGCCGATGATGTTGCGCTGCACCTGGCTCGTGCCACCGGCGATCCGTCCGCCTGGCGCGGCGAGCATGCCGGCAGCGTCGGGGCCGACGAGCATCGCCTCCGCGCCCGAGAGGTCGCCGCGGAGCATCGAGACGTTGAACATGAGCTCGGTGATGCCCAGCTTCATGAGCGAGCCCGCGGTGCTCGCGACCGGGTCCCTGTCGCAACGCGAGCGCGCGGTACGCGTTTCCGCTCGACAGCATCGAGGCGAGACGGTCGCGATCGACGGGGCCGAGGTCGCCGGCGCCGAGCGCCGCGATCTGCTCGAGGCGTCGCTCGAGCCCGATGATCGACGCGCCGATGTGGCCGCGCTCGCTGGTGAGCGTCGCCATGCCCACCATCCAGCCCTCGTTCTCGGGGCCGATCAGCGCGTCGACCGGCATCTCGACGTCGGTGAAGAACACCTCGTCGAACTCGGCTTCGCCGGTCATCTGCCGGAGCGGACGCACTTCGATGCCCGGCAGCGCCATGTCCATCAGGAAGAACGAGATGCCCTTGTGCTTCGGCGCATCGGGATCGGTGCGGGCCATGAGGATGCCCCAGTCGCGAGTAGCGCCCGCCGCTCGTCCAGACCTTCTGGCCGTTGACGATCCATCGCTCGCCGTCGCGCTCGGCGCGGCGTCGAGAGCGATCCGAGGTCGCTGCCGGCTCCGGGCTCGGAGAAGAGCTGGCACCACACCTGCTCGGCCGCCAGCGTCGCCCTCAGGTGATCGCGCTTCTGGTCCTCGGTGCCGAACTTCTGGATGACCGTTCCGGCGAGCACGATCCCGACCATGTTGATGAACGCGGGCACACCGGCGCGGGCGCACTCCTCGATCCAGGCCGCGTTGTGGTCGGGGGTGAGGCCGCGGCCGCCGTGGTCGACGGGCCAGTGGATGCCCGCCCACCCCTCGGCGTAGAGCAGCTTCTGCCAGGCGATGCCCGAAGCGACGAGCTCCTGCGGGATGATCGCCCCGTAGTCGCGTGGAGCGCTGTCCTTGTGTGCGGCGAGCCAGCGCGTGCGCGTCCGAGCGGAAGGCTTCGATGATCGATCATGTCCTCATCCTGCCGGGTGCGCGGCGGTGATCAGGTTTCTCAGCTCGCGGACGCGCGACCGAGAGGGTCGTGAGATCGAAGGTGCCCGCCGCTCTGATGCCGGCCAGCACCGACTGGAAGCGGTCGACCTGGGCTCGGTTCCGGTCGATCCAGGAGTCGACGAGCACGTACGCGGCTTCGCCGTCGGTGCGCAGCCGCAGCACCTCGGCGGTCAGCTCGCGCTGCTCGGCGAGAAGGTCGTCGCGAAGGGCGGCCCTCGCCAGCGTCTGCCACTCGTTGTCACGCACGAGAGTCGAACACGCGCTCGCGCATCCAGTCGATGCCGAGCCGGTCGCTGAGCGCGAAGAAGACCGAGGCCGTGTCGGTGACAGAGACCCCTCGGGCGCGCGCGACCTCGACGATGTCGAACGCTGACAGCTGGAAGTCGAGCGCCGCCGCCCGGTGGGCCAGGTCGTGGCTCACGCCCGCGCTCTCGTACGCCGCCGCGGTGGCTTCGAGCGTGTCGCGGTCGCTGCCGAGGAGCACCCGGGGGACGGCAGTCGCGAGCTCCTGCACGCCGTCTGAGAACGCCGCGACCGTCGCGGTGATGTCGAGCGGTGGGCGGCGATGGCGGAGCAGCCAGAGCGCGCCGCGCTCGACCGTGTGGCGGAGCGCGAGCAGCATGCTCAGCTGCACGTCGGGTGCGACAGCGCCGTCGAGTGCCTCGATCGGGGTCCAGAGGTCCTGCATCGCGAAGATCGCACGCGCGGCGATGTGCGCGCGGGTGCTGTCGACGACCGACGCGCCGGTCTCCTCGGTCATCCGGAAGTCGAACGAGATGCCGGCCTTGTTCACCGTGCTGTTGACGATCCGCATCGCGACGATGTCGCGGCGCAGGCGGTGCCGTTCCATCTCCGCGCGGAAGCGCTCGCGGAGCGGCGTCGGGAAGTACCGCGCGATCTCGTCGGCGACGAACGGGTCGTCGGGCAGGTCGGACGCGAGGATCTCGCGCACGTTCGTCGTCTTCGTGTAGGCGAGCAGCACTGCGAACTCAGGGGTCGTGAGCCCCACACCCGATGCTTGACGCTCCGCGAGCTGACGGTCGGTCGGCAGGAACTCGAGGGTGCGGTCGATCAGGTCCTCACGCTCGAGCGAGCTGATGTAGCGAGCGTGCACGTCGATCATCGAGACCGTCTGCGCCCGCGCGTTGGCGAGCGCACGGTTCTGCTCGTAGTTGTTGCGCAGCACTAGATGGGCGACCTCGTCGGCCATCTCGTCGAGCAACGCGTTGCGGTGCTTCACCGTGAGGTCGCCGGCGGCGACGGCACCGTCGAGGAGGATCTTGATGTTGACCTCGTGGTCGGACGTGTCGACGCCCGCGGAGTTGTCGATGGCGTCGGTGTTCACCAGGCCGCCGGCGAGCGCGTACTCGACGCGGCCGCGCTGGGTGAGGCCGAGGTTGCCGCCCTCGACGACGGCGCGGCACCGCAAGGTCGACGCCGTCGACCCGCAGCCCGTCGTTCGCGCGGTCGCCGACCTCGCTGTGCGACTCGCTCGACGCCTTCACGTAGGTGCCGATGCCGCCGTTGAAGAGAAGGTCGACCGGCGCCTTCAGCAAGGCCGAGATCACCGCGGCCGGTGTGAGCGCCTCGGCGTCGGTGCAGAGCAGCTCGCGGGCCTGGGGCGAGAGGGGGATCGACTTCGCAGTGCGCGGCCACACGCCGCCCCCGGCGGAGATGAGCGACCGGTCGTAGTCGTCCCACGAGGAGCGGGGGAGGTCGAACAGCCGCTTGCGCTCGACGAACGAAGTCGCGGGATCGGGCGTCGGGTCGATGAACACATGACGATGGTCGAACGCGCCGACGAGCTCGATCAGCGTGTGACTGCAGCATCCCGTTGCCGAACACGTCCCCGGACATGTCGCCGATGCCGACGACCGTGAAGGGGTCCTTGTCGGGGTTGATGCCGAGGCCGAGGAAGTGCCGACGCACCGACTCCCACGCGCCGCGTGCGGTGATGCCCATCTCCTTGTGGTCGTAGCCCGTCCGAGCCTCCCGACGCGAACGCGTCGCCGAGCCAGAAGCCGTACTCGCCTGCGATCGAGTTCGCGAGGTCGGAGAACGTCGCGGTGCCCTTGTCTGCCGCGACGACGAGGTAGGGATCGTCGTCGTCGTATCGCACGACCCGCGTGGGCGGCACGACCGTCGTGCCGACGATGTTGTCGGTGAGGTCGAGCATGCCGCGGATCAGGATCTGGTAGCAGGCCTCGACCTCGGCCTGGAGGGCGTCGCGATCGGGTGTCGTGGGCGGCTTCTTCACCACGAACCCGCCCTTCGCGCCGACCGGGACGATGACCGCGTTCTTGACCATCTGTGCCTTCATCAGGCCGAGGACCTCGGTGCGGAAGTCCTCTCGCCGGTCCGACCAGCGGATGCCGCCTCTGGCGATGCGACCGCCGCGCAGGTGCACGCCTTCGCAGCGCGGCGAGTACACCCACACCTCGTAGAGCGGGCGAGGCAGCGGCAGGTCGGGGACGCGCGCAGGGTCGAGCTTGAACGACATGTACGGCTTCGGGCCGCCAGTGGCATCGCGCTGGTACCAGCTCGTGCGCAGCGTGGCCAGGACGAGGTTGAGGAGGCTCGAGAGGATGCGGTCCTCATCGAGGCTCGCGACGTCGTGCAACGCCGCGGTGATGCTCGTGACGAGCTCTTCCTCCTCTTCGGTGCGGTCAGCGGTGCGGTCGGGGTCGAAGCGAGCCTCGAACAGCTGCAGCAGCATCGCTGCGATGTGCGGGTTCCCCGCGAGGGTGTCCTCGATGTAGCTCTGGCTGAACGTCGAACCGATCTGGCGCAGGTACTTCGCGTACGCGCGCAGCACCGCGACCTTGCGGCTCGTGAGCCCGGCGCGCAGCACGAGCCGGTTGAAGCCGTCGCTCTCCGCCTCGCCTCTCCAGAGCCGCCCGAACGCCTCGCAGAAGTCGGCGCGCGCCGCGTCGCCATCGAGCGCCGCCGAGGTCGCTGCTGCTGAGGCCGATGTCGTAGATCCAGAGCGGAGGCGCGTCAGTGGGATGCACCTCGTAGGGGCGCTCGTCGACGACCCGGACACCGAGGTGCTCGAGCAGGGGCACGACGTCGGACAGCGCCATCGGCTCACCGATCCGGAAGAGCCGCATCCTCACGAACCCGCGGGGCGCGTCGACCGGCCGCGTCACCACCGACAGGAGGTCGGTGCCCGCGGAGCCGGCGATCAGCGACTCCATGCGCTGCACGTCGCCGACCGCGCTGCGAGGATCCACGTCCTCGCGGAATGCGGCTGGGAACGCGTCGCCGTAGCGGCGCAAGAGCTCGATGCCGTGCTCCTCGCCGTTGTGCTCCGCCAGCTCGGTCGCGAGGTCGTCCTTCCACGACCGACTGGCATCGGCGAGCTGCGCCTCGATCGCGGGCACGTCCGGAGCCGCCACAGCGCCCTCCCGCACCGTCACGATCACATGCAGGCAGGCGAGCACCGAGTCGGACACACGGCTCGTGCTCTCGACTCCGGTCCCTCCGAGCGCGTCGAGCAGGATCGCCTCGATGCGCCGGACGAGCTCGGTCGTGAACCGATCGCGAGGTACGTAGACGAGGCACGAGAAGAACCGGCCGAGCTCGTCTCTGCGCACGAAGAGCCTCACGCGTTTGCGCTCCTGCAGGCTGAGGATCCCCATCGCGGTCGCGTAGAGCTCGTCTTCGCTGATCTGGAACAGCTCGTCGCGAGGGAACGTGTCGAGGATCGATCCGAGGTCCTTGCCGGAGTGCGAGTCGCGGGGCAGCCCAGATCGTTCGATCACCGCGTCGACCTTGCGGCGCAACAGCGGGATGTCGAGCGGGGTCGTGTTGTAGGCCGCCCTCGCCCACAGCCCGAGCAGCTCGTGAGGACCGATGCAGACCTGGTCCATGTGGACCGGTCGGTGCACGGTGGCGCGCGCGTCGGCCTTCCGCACAGTGAGGTCGGAGTGGACCCCGCCCGAAGGCTGGGCGTCCGCCCCGCGCGAGATGCCGAGCGATGCGCCGGTCTCGGCGTCGCGGTAGCCGAGGAACGTGAAGTGGTCGTCCGCCATCCACCGCAGCAGCGCCGCGGCTTCCGCGTCGTCCGGATCGGTGAGCGAAGCCGCGATCGCGAGCGCCCTGTCGCGCATCGCCTCCCAATCGTCGACGGCGTCGCGGACGTCGCCGAGCACCCGCAGCAGGTCGTGGCGGAGCGACTCGAGCAAGGCAGCGTCGGTCTCGCGGTCGACCTCGAAGTGCATGAACGCCTCGGGATTGCCGTCGTCCCTCAGGTCCGTGAGCTTCCCGTCGGCGTCGCGGCACACGGCGATGATCGGGTGGACGACGAGGTGGATGCCGAGGCCGTGGCGAGTGAGCTCCATGCCCACGGAGTCCACGAGGAAGGGCATGTCGTCGGTGACGACCTCGACGATGGTGTGGGTCGAGTCGTAGCCGTCCTGGTCGAACGTCGGGTTGTACACCCGCACGAGGGGCTCGCCCTGGTTGCGTTCCTCGCCGAACCGGAGATGCGCGCGCGCGGCGCCGTCGAGGTCCGCGGCCGACCGCTCCTTCGCGTCGTCGGGCGCGAGGTGTGCGTAGTACAGGGTGACGAAGCGAGCGAACAAGCCCGACGACATCAGTGTCACCCCCTGGCATCAGTCCGAGAGCATCAGTCCTGGAAGTACGGCAAGTACAGCGCAGTCTCCTCGCCGAGGTTCGCGGGCACTGCGTACCCCGTCTCGTCGCGGATCGTGTCGAAGTTGTCGCGGACGTCCTCCATGGTGAGGCCGTCCTTGTAGAAGCCGCGTGTCTCGGCGATGAACACTCGGGCAACCCGCCCGCCGGCGACCGAGTAGATCTCGCCCGACACGGGGCAGTCCTCGTGGGCGAGGAAGGCGACGACCGGCGACACCTTCTCGGGAGCGACCTTCGACGCCATCGGGCCCATGATGTCCTCGGTCATCCGGGTGAGCGCCAGCGGAGCGATGACGTTCGCCTTGATGTTGTACTTCGCGCCCTCGACGGCGAGCACCCGCGTGAACCCCACGAGGCCCATCTTCGCCGCGCCGTAGTTCGTCTGGCCGAAGTTGCCGAAGATGCCCGCGGCGCTCGAGGTCGACACGACTCGGCCGTACCCCTGCTCTCGCATGGTCACCCACGCGGGGCGAGTCACGTTGAACGCGCCCTTCAGGTGCACGTCGATCACGGGGTCGAGCAGCTCGGCGTCCATGTTGTGGAACGTCTTGTCGCGCAGGATGCCCGCGTTGTTGATGACGATGTCGACGCGGCCGAACGCGTCGAGCGCCGTCTTGACGATCGCCGCGCCACCCTCGGGCGTGGCGACGGAGTGCGTGTCGGCGACCGCGATGCCACCGAGGCTCTCGATCTCCTTCGCCGCCGTGTGCGCCGGGCCCTCGGACCCGCCGCTGCCGTCGATGCCGCCGCCGAGGTCGTTGATGACGACCTGGGCGCCGCGTGACGCAAGGAGGAGCGCGTGCTGGCGGCCGAGGCCGCCGCCCGCGCCCGTGATGATCGCAACCTTGCCGTCGAAACCGAGGTCAGCCATGGCGGCTGACGGTAGCGGAGACCGCGACGACGGAACCCAGCGAGCTGGGTTCTAGCGCGAGCGCAGCTTGGCGAGCAGCCTCAGGATCTCGAGGTAGAGCCACACGAGCGTGACCATCAGACCGAACGCTGCGAACCACTCCATCTGCTTCGGCAGGCCCGCGTTGGCGCCCCGCTCGATGAAGTCGAAGTCGAGCATCAGGTTGAACGCCGCGAGCCCGACGATCGCCACGCTGAACAGGATCGAGAACAGGCTCGCCCCGGTGATGAACGAGATGCTCGCCCCGAACAGGCTGGCGATCAGTGAGAGGCCGTACACGAGCAAGACGCCGAACGTCGCCACGATCACCATGCGGCGCATCCGGTCGGTGACCTTGATGATGTGGGTGGAGTAGAGGAGCAGCATCCCGAAGAACACGGCGGCGGTCAGCAGGACCGCTTGCACGACGATGCCGTTCCACTGCGCGTCGTAGACGCGCGAGATGGCGCCGAGCACCAGCCCTCGAGCGCGGCGTAGCCGAAGCTCGTGAAGCGGGCGAGGTGCGGCTTGAAGATCGTGAGGAACGCGACGCCGAGGGCGCCGAAGAGCGGCAGGAAGACCCAGCCCGGCCATTGCACCTCGCCCGCGGGGCTCGTCGGGGTAGCCGCCCAGCCGACCGCGCCGAAGGCGAGCAGCACGACGAAGAGCACGCCGGTCGCGCTCATCGCGCCGCCCATCGTCATGCGGTCGGTGCGATAGGGGGAGACGGGACCGTCGTCGATCGGCGGGTGATAGGTGGTGGCGCTCGTGTCGACCGCGCCGGTGCCCTTGGCCGCCCAGCCGACTTCGTCGTCGGCGGCTGCCTTCTTCCACGCGTTCTCGTTCAGTGCCGGGTTCGGCATCGCTTTCCGTGCCTCCATGTGCGCCGCGGTGCGGCCACTCCTCACGATGGTACGGCGCCCGAGCAGCGAAGCGAACGTCGGGCGCGCGGACGACGGTGCCCTCGTCTGCGTCGCCGCCGTCCGCTTCGCTTCCGTCGGCGCCGGTCGCTTCGCTCCACAATCGGTGCTGCCGCGCACACGGGCGGCGCACTGCGCCGCCCAGTTACCTTTCTCCCCGTGGACTTCGACCTGCCTGCTGACGACGCTCCCGAGCGACTCGAGGTGCGGGAGTGGTTCACAGCCAACCCCCAGCCGTCGGGCCGGCAGCTCGCCGAGGCCGGATACGTCGTGCCGCACTGGCCGCGTCCGTGGGGGCTCGACGCGAGCCCGATCCTCCAGCTCGTGATCGACGACGAGATGCGGCGGGCGAAGGTGTCGCGCCCGCAGAACCAGATCGGGATCGGTTGGGCCGGTCCGACGATCCTCTACGCGGGCAGCGACGAGCAGAAGGACCGCTACCTCTTCCCGCTGCTCGCAGGCGAGGAGGTCTGGTGCCAGCTCTTCAGCGAGCCCGGCGCGGGCAGCGACCTCGCCTCGCTCACGACTCGGGCGGTGCGTGACGGCGACGAGTTCATCGTCAACGGCCAGAAGGTCTGGACGTCGGGTGCCCAGGTGTCGAAGTTCGGCATCCTCATCGCGCGCACCGACACCGACGTCCCGAAGCACCGCGGCATCTCGTACTTCATCTGCCCGATGGACACGCCCGGCATCGAGATCCGGCCGATCAAGGAGATGACAGGCACCGCGCTCTTCAACGAGGTCTTCTTCACCGACGTGCGCTTGCCCGCCGCGAACCTGGTGGGCGACCTCAACGGTGGATGGGCGCTCGCGAAGGTGACCTTGGCGAACGAGCGCGTCTCGCTCTCGGGCGGAGGCGCGCTCTGGGGAAGCGGACCGTCCGCGAGCGACTTGCTCGACCAGGTCCGTGCCGAAGGGGGAGTCGACGACCCCCGGATGCGACAGCGGCTCGCCGCGCTGCACATCGAGGCCGAGGTGCTGCGGCTCATCCGGCTGCGCACGGTGACTGCCGCGATCCACGGGCGTCAGCCCGGACCGGAGGCATCGGTGCGCAAGGTGCTCGCCGACGAGCACGGCCAGCGGATCATGGAGCTGGCGAAGGACCTCGCCGGCACCTCGGGGATGCTCGCCGGGTGACGGCGCACCTGTCGATGCGATGTGGCATCACGGCTACCTGTTCGCGCGAGCCCTCACGATCGGCGGAGGCACTGCCGAGGTGCAGCGCAACATCATCGCCGAGCGGGTGCTGGGCCTGCCCCACGACCCGGCTGCCGCGTGACCCTTCTCGACGACGCCCGTTCGCTCGGGCCTGTCCTCCGCTCGTACTCCGACGAAGCCGAGTCGCTGAGGCGCTTGCCGCGCGAGGTCGTGCAGGTGCTCGCCGAGGGAGGCTTCTTCAAGCTCGGCCTCCCGGAGCAGTACGGCGGCGCGGAGCTCGATCCCGTGACCTTCGTGCAGGTGGTCGACGAGCTCGGTCGACACGATGCGGCGGCGGCGTGGTGCTCGATGATCGCGTCGACGACCGCGCCGATGGCGGCGTACCTCCCCGAAGCGGACGCCGACGAGATCTACGGCGGCGATCCGCTCACGGTCACCGGCGGCGCGCTCGCGCCGAGCGGCGTCGGGCGCTCGACCGAGGGAGGCTTCGTCGTCTCCGGTCGGTGGCAGTGGGGGAGCGGCACGCAGCACTGCCAGTGGATCTGCGGCGGCACGATCGTCGACGACAGCGACTTCCGCCTCGTGTTCTTCCCCGCGGCCGACGTCGAGATCCTCGACACGTGGCACTCGTCGGGACTGCGCGGCACGGGATCGACCGACTTCACCGTGCGCGAGCTGTTCGCGCCGGCGGGTCGGGCGGTGCCGATCGGTCGCGGGCTGCCGCCGCGGCTCGATCGCCCGCTGTACCGGTTCCCCCTGTTCTCGCTCCTGTCCATCGCGGTCGCGTCGGTGTGCCTCGGCATCGCTCGGCGCGCGATCGACGAGGTGGTCGACCTCGCCGACGCGAAGACGCCCGCGTTCGCGAGCCGTCGCCTCGCGAAGTCGACGATGGCCCAGGTCGACGTCGCGAAGGCCGAGGCCGCGCTCGCGTCGGCGCGTGCGTTCTTGCTCGACGAGGTCGGCACGGCGTGGGCCGACGTCCTCGCCGGGCGCGAGATCACGATCGAGCAGCGAGCGCGCATCCGCCTCGCGGCGACGAACGTCGGCGTGCGGTGCGCCGAGGCGGTCGACCTCGCGTACAACACCGGCGGAGGCTCGTCGGTCTACTCGTCGAGCCCGCTGCAGCGCTGCTTCCGCGACATCCACACCGCGACGCAGCACCTGATGGTGTCGCCCCGCGCGTACGAGATCTTCGGCCGCCAGCGGCTGGGGCTGCCGCTCGACGGCGCCATGATCTGACGCTCAGGGCTCAGCCCTCGTCGATCGGATGGAGCGAAGCTGGCGAGAGGCCGGTCAGCCCCTGCTCCCTCGCCCAATCGGCGATCGCCTGCAGCTCGGCGATGCGCTGGTCGAGCGGATGCATCGACGTGGTGAAGGCCCTCGACGTCGGCCCGCCCAGTGGGCGATCGCCTGCACTCGGCGCTGACGTGGTGACGGTCGCCGGCGCAGAGCGACTGGCTCGGCGTTGATCCCGGCGGCGATGCTGACCGAGCGGCGACACGCGCGATCCGGTCGGACGGATGGATGCTGGGTGTGGTGGTGTAAGTCGTCATGCCCGCAGCGGACCGCGCGGCGCCTGAACGGTCGTGGCATAGCCCCCTTGACGTGCGCGCTTCAGGTCGTTAAGTTCGCTGTAGGTGGGGGTGAGTTCGATGGTGGGCGCGTGATGGAGTTCCGGATCCTCGGGCCGCTCGAGGTCCGGTCCGACGGCGAGCCCGTCGAGCTCGGGCCTCCGAAGCAGCGCGCGCTTGCTCGCCCTGCTGCTGCTCCACATCGACCGAGTTGTTCCCACGGAGCGCATCCTCGAAGAGCTGTGGGGCGACGACGCGCCAGGCAAGGAGAAGGCGCTTTGGGTGCACATCTCCCGTCTGCGCTCGGCTCTCGAGCCCCGTCGAGCCGAGCGCGGGCAGAGCAGCGTGCTCGTCACTCGAGACCACGGCTACTCGATCCGCGGCGGATCCCGCCACGCTCGACGCGCCACGCGTTCGAGGCGGCGCTCGCCGAGGCGAGGAAGCTCCTGACGACGGATCCCGCGGCCGCGTCGCAGACCTTGCGGGCGGCCCTCGGGCTCTGGCGAGGCGCGGCGCTGCAGGACTTCTCGTACGAAGAGTTCGCGAGGACCGAGACCATGCGCCTCGAGGAGCTGCGCCTCGAAGCGATCGAGACGCGAGTCGAGGCCGATCTCCGCTGTGGGCAGGGCCCCGAGCTGATCGGCGAGCTCACGATGCCTGGTCGATCAGAGCCCGCTGCGGGAGCGTCCGGTGACCCAGCTGATGCGCGCCCTCTACCGCGCTGGGCGGCAGGCGGAGGCGCTGCGCGCATGCGAGCGGTACCGGCTCCCGGATCGGCGAGGAGCTCGGCCTCGAGCCTTCGCCGGAGCTGCGGCGCCTCGAAGAGCAGATCCTGCTGCACGACCAGCGCCTCGCTCCACTTGCACCGGCGGGTGAGACGACGGTGGTGACGAGCCCGTTCAAAGGGCTGCACGCGTTCCAAGAGGCAGACGCCGGCGACTTCTTCGGACGAGATCGGCTCGTGGCCGACGTGATCTCCCGGCTCGGCGGCGGTGCCCGCCTCGTCGCCCTTGTGGGGCCGAGTGGATCCGGGCAAGTCGAGCGTCGCCCGAGCTGGTGTGGTGCCCGCGCTGCGGAAGGGGTCGCTCCCGGGATCCGAGCAGTGGCTCGTCGCGTCGATGGTCCCGGGCGCGCATCCGATGGCCGAGCTCGAGGCGGCCCTGCTTCGCTCGACGCTCGATGCGCCGAACAGCCTCGACGCGCAGCTCGCCGATCCCGAGCTGGGCTTGCTCCGAGCGGCGCTGCGCCTGCTGCCGCACGACGGCTCACGACTGGTGCTCGTCATCGATCAGTTCGAAGAGCTGTTCACTCTCGTCGCTGACGAGGGGGAGCGCCAACGCTTCCTCGCGAACCTCATCGCGGCGATCGACGATCCGCAGGGCCGCGTCCTCACGGTGATCACACTCCGAGCAGACGCCTACCACCGGCCACTCGCCTATGGGACCTTCGCAGAGCGGCTCGGCCCCGGCGTCGTGAACGTCCTGCCGTTGACCACGGACGAGCTCGAGGAGGCTGCCGTCGAGCCAGCGTCGCGACGAGGAGTCACCTGCGAGCCGGCCTTGCTTGCCGAGCTGTTGAGCGACGTCCTCGGCGAACCGGGTGCGCTCCCGATCTTTCAGTACGCCCTCACCGAGCTCTTCGACAGACGCGACGGCGACCGGCTCACGGTCGCGTCCTACCGGGCGATGGGCGGCGCGCACGGGGTCCTGAGCCGCCGAGCCGATGACCTGTACCACTCGATGACGCCTGGAGGAGCAGGAGGCGACACGACAGCTGTTCCTCCGGCTCGTCGCGATCACGGAGCAGGAGACGTGGAGTCGACGGCGAGTGCCGGCGTCGGAGATCGTCGCGATCGACGTCGATGTCGTGACGATGGAATCGGTGATCGACCAGCTGGGTCGGCAGCGCTTCCTCGCGTTCGACCGTGACCACGCGACGGGCGCGCCGACGGTCGAGGTGGCGCACGAGGCGCTGCTCACCGAGTGGGAGAGGCTCCGAGGCTGGATCGAGGAGGGACGGGCGGACATCGCCCGCCGAGCGGCGCTCGACGCGGCATTGACCGAGTGGAGTCGATCGGGACGGGACAACGACTACCTGCTCACCGGCAAGCGGCTCGCCGACTACGAGAGCTGGCGGGGCTTCGACCGCGACTGAGGCTGACGACATGCAGAGCACGAGTACCTCGACGCCTCGATCGAGCACCGCGATGCCGAGGTCGCTGCGGAGAGCGCGCGCGTCGCTCGCGAGACCGGCTTGGCTCGCAGGCGCGGCGCGGGTGGGTCGCGCTCGTCGGTGTCCTTGCTGTCGTAGGCATCATCGCCGCAGCGATCGTCGTCGCAGGAGGACGCGGCGAACGACCGACCATCGCGCTGCTCATCGCCGGCGACGGGAGCCACATCGAGGCGCTCATCGTGGAGGGGTTCGACCGTGCGGCGCACGACTTCGACTTCGAACCGGTCGTGCTTCAGCCTCCGTTCACGGACCTCGACGCCCAGATCGCCGCCCTCGCCGAATCCGGCGCCGGCTTGGTGCTCTACTGGCACGACCTCTTCTACAAGAGCGTTCAGGAGAGCGACGAAGAAGTACCCGAATACGACGTGGGCCTCTACTGGGGTCAGACACGCCGGCCGTGAACTTCGCCGCCCACGAGGCAGCGTTCCTCGCGGGTGCAGCCGCGGCATTGACGACGAAGACCGGGATCGTCGGATATGTCGGAGGGTTCCAGAACGTCGAGACCGAGAAGTTCCGCGCCGGGTACGAGGCCGGGGTGCACGAGATCGATCCGTCGATCGAGATCCTCGCCGAGTACACCTCGCTCGACGTGTCCGGGCTTCGGGCGCGCCGATCTTGCGCACGATGCGGCGACCCGCATGTACCAGCGCGGCGCAGATGTCGTGATGCACGCCGCCGGCCAGGCTGGCATGGGAGTGTTCGCCGCGGCCGACGAGCAGTCCTCCGCCCTCGGTCGGCACTTGTGGGGGATCGGGGCCGACTCCGACCAGTGGTACGACGTGCCCGAGGCACAGCGGGCTCATGTGCTGACCTCGGTCATCAAGCAGGTACGACGTCGGCGTCTACGACCTGATCCGTGACTACCTCGACGGCGGCCTCGAGCCTGGCCGTCGAGAGCTCACGCTCGCCGACGGCGCGGTGGACTACTCGACGACGGGCGACAACCTCTCCCCGGATACGATTGCGAAGCTCGAGGCGCTTCGGGCCGAGATCATGTCAGGGAAGCGATCCGTGCCGCGGACACCGAGCCTGCCTCTCCCGCCCCCGTCGTCGGTGACCGTCACACAGAACGCGACGGTCACGTTCGACGGCGCGGATTGCCGGTATGAGGGCCCGACGAACCTCGTCTCGGGTGACGTCCTGCACGTCCGGTTCACCAACGCGTCGGACATCGCTGCCCGCTTCGGCGTGTGGACTGACACTCAACGTGATCGAGGTGCCCGCGGATCCGGGAACGACGAACGAAGGGTATGGACGCTTCCCGCCGGCAATCACGCAGGCGTGGTGCCTCGCCGAGCGGCGCCGTCCGACGTGCCCGGACCGCGTCTTCAAGGTGCCGTTCGCCGATCTGACCCGTGCGGGCCGCCTCGACGATGGCGTCGGTGTAGCGAGCTACCTCATCGTCGTCGACGAGCACCTCGATGCGGACCTTGGGTACGAAGTCGACTGTGTACTCCGCACCTCGGTACACCTCGGTGTGACCGCGCTGGCGTCCGAAGCCGCGGGCTTCGCTGACGGTCATGCCCCCGAGCCCGAGGACGGACGAGCGCCGCCATCACGTCGTCGAGCACGAACGGCTTCACGATCGCGGTGATGAGCTTCATGCTCCGCCTCCCGCTCCGCCTCCGCCCGGCGTCGAGCTCGAGCCGGCTGGCGCCTGATGTGTGTGCATCGCGTTGATGACGTGGTCACCGTGCGACACGAGCTGGAAGTCCGGATAGCAGACCGTTCCGAACTCGGGCATGTCGAGGCCTTGCAGCTCGACCTCGGGCGACACCCGCACTGCGATGAGCTTCTTGGCGACCGAGAAGATCAGGTATGTGATCCCCCAAGCCCACACGAAGCCGACGACGACGTGAGCGACCTGCGCCATGAACTGGCCCGGGTCGCCGTAGAGGAGGCCCTTCACGTCCCCGTTGATGCCGTTCCATCCTGACGCCGTAGGTGCCGTCGGCGAAGATGCCGAGTGCGAGCACGCCCCATGCGCCGTTGATGCCGTGGACCGAGATCGCGCCGCACGGGTCGTCGACGTGCGCGACGTGATCGAAGAACCAGACGCCCCAGCACACGAGCAACCCGGCGACGATGCCGATGATCGACGCCGCCCACGGTGCAACGAACGCGCACGGCGCCGTGATCGCGACGAGGCCGGCGAGCATGCCGTTGCACGACATCGAGATGTCGGGCTTGCCGTAGCGCGCGTTCGTGTAGCACATCGCCGCGATGAAGCCGAAGCACGCGGAGAGCAGCGTGTTGACCGCGACGATCGAGATGCGGAGGTCGGTCGCCCCGAAGGTCGAGCCGGGGTTGAACCCCATCCACCCGAACAGAAGGATCATCGTGCCGATCACCACGTAGCCGATGTTGTGCCCCGGGAACACGTTCGGAGTCCCGTCGGAGTTGAACTTGCCGATCCGCGGGCCGAGCACCATCGCCAGGGCGAGGGCGGCCCATCCGCCGGTGGCGTGCACGACGCCGGAGCCGGCGAAGTCGACGGCGCCGTGGCCCCAGTGCAGGGTCTGGCCCAGATGGGCCATCCAGCCGCCGCCCCAGAGCCAGTTGCCGTAGATCGGGTAGATGATCGCCCCCATCGCGAGCTCGGCGACGATGAAGCCCGCGAACGAGATCCGCTCGGCGATGGCGCCGATGATGATGTAGCCGGCCGTCTCCATGAACACGACCTGGAACAGGAACAGCCCGATCACGCCGACGTCGTAGCCGTGGCCGCTCTGCAGGAAGAACCCGTGCCACCCGATGAGGCCCGAGTTGCCGTGTGGGAAGAGCCCGTTCAACGGACTGGTCCCACCTAAGTTCGCGATCGCGCCCACGCCACCGAAGTGGAAGGCGAAGCCCGACCGCGTAGTACGCGACGAGCGCGATCGCGAACGCGGCGACGTTCATCATCATCATGTGCCCGGCGTTTTTCGCTCGGGTGAGCCCCGTGACGAGGAACGCGAACCCGACCTGCATGAACAGGACGAGGTAGCCGGTCATCAGCAGCCAGCTGAAGTTCACGGCGACGTGGAGGTGGCCTGCCTCGTTTGCCACCGCGTTGATGCCGACTTGCGACGGCGGCACGGTGTCCCCAGTCAGGCCCTGGGCCGCGATGACATCGGCCGCGGTGCCGGTGTTCGCTCCCGTCGTGTCGCCGCCCTTCCCCGACCACACCGCGCCGACCACGATCAGCGCGATGAAGGTCGCCAAGGCGAGCGCGATCATCTTCTTCCCGTTCGACAAGCCCTTCTCCTCTCGTTCCCCCGGAGTGGGCGCGAGCCGCGCCCGAGCGAAGGTAAGGACGGGCCTGTTACCTGCCTTGCACGCGGGAATGAACGGTGTGTTACAGGTCAGATTTGTGTGTGATAAGTGTGTTGTCCCTGCTACAGGAGCCAAGTCATCGGCGTCGGGGCGGAGCAACCGGTACCCGACGCCCGCTTCGGTGACGAGCGTCGGATGCGTCGGTCCGAAGTCGAGCTTCTTGCGGAGCGTGGTGATCGCGGTGCGCAGCGGCTGGGTGTTCGCGGGCTGCCGGTCACCCCAGACCTCGGCGAGGAGGGTGCGGTGGGTGAGGACGCGACCGGCGTTGCGGGCGAGCATCGTGAGCAGGGCGAACTCCTTGCGCGTGAGGTCGAGCGGGATGCCGTCGATCCAGGCCTCGTGGCTCGCGGGGTCGACGCGCAGCGCGCCGACGTCGATACACCGCGTCGTCGATCGACGGCGGCGAGCGCGCGTCGGTGCCGCGCCGCGACGGTCACCCGCGCGAGCAGCTCGGGCATCGAGAACGGCTTCGTGATGTAGTCGTCCGCACCTTCCTCGAGCGCGCGGACCTTCCGCCTCTCGGAACCGTCGGCGGTGAGCACGATGATCGGGCTGCGATACCACCGGCGGAGGTGCCGGCACACCTCGATGCCGTCGATGTCGGGCAGGCCGAGGTCGAGCAGCACGATGTCGGGCTCGTGCAGGGATGTCGCCGCGAGCGCTTCGCCGTCCGGAGCGCGCCGTGCGCGTGCGATACCCGCGTGCTTCGAGCGCGGCGCCGACCGCGTCACAGAGCGCGGGCTCGTCGTCGACGACGAGGATCTCGAAGTCAGTCGTGGACGGGGAGGGTGAGCTCGAAGCAGGCTCCGCCGCCGGGGGCATCACAGAGCCGGAGCGTACCGCCGTGGGCGTCGACGATCGCCGAGCAGATCGACAGCCCGATGCCCGTCGAGGTGTGACGGGGCGACTTGAACGGCTCGAAGAGGTTCTCTCGGGTCTCGGCGTCGATGCCGGGCCCGTTGTCCGCGACGGTGATCGCGACCCGGTCGCCGTCCGAGCGCGCGGCGCACACGACCACCGAGGTGCCCGGAGGCGTGTGGCGAGCCGCGTTCTCGAGGAGGTTCGTCATGACTTGGTCGATCTGGCGTGTAGTCGGCGTCGACGAGGGGGAGGTCGTCGGGCAGCTCGAGCCGCACGTCGTGCTGCGCGAGGAGACGTCGCAGTCGAGCGGTCGTGTGCTCGATGAGCTCACCGACGTCGATGCTGTCGAGGCTCGGGCTGAACGAGCCGGCCTCGATCCGGCTCAGGCTCAGGATGTTCGAGACGATGCGGTCGAGGCGCTCGGTCTCGTCGCTCACCGAATCGAGCAGCTCCGCTCTTCTCTTCGCGTCGTAACCCGGATCGGACGCGCAGATCGGACGCCGCGAGGCGGATCATCGAGAGCGGCGTCCGCAGGTCGTGCGAGACGGAGCGCAGCAGCGCGGCTCGTTGCTGGTCGACGGCCTCGAGCAACTCGGCTCGGCGAGCCTCGGAGGAGCGGCGCTGCTCCACCTCCCGGGCGACGAGTGCGCCTGCGATGACGGCGACGAGCACGAAGGCGACCAGCGCGACGACGTCCTCGTGCAGCGCGACGCGAAACGTGCCGACCGGGGGGATGAAGGCGAAGGTGAACGCGGTCGCTGCAGCGATCGCGACGCCGACCGCCGCCGCGATGCCCCCGACGATGGCGGCGACGAGGACGGGCAGCACGAGTAGGAGCGCCGGCGTCGCCCGGGTGAGGTGCGACCGGAACGGGAGCAACGCCAGCGTGCAGACCCCGACACCGGCCAGGCCGACACCGAAGCCGACCAGGCTGCGACGGGCCTCCAACGCGCTCCCCGACCTCAGGGGATGACGAACGTGGTCGTCGTGGACGGGAGCGTCGTCGTCGTGGTCGCCGGCGAGGCGCAGCGGAGCAAGATGCCCGACCCCACCGCCTGTGACTCGTTCCCAGCTCGTCGGTCGCCGTGACCGTGACGGCGATGACCGCGCTGGTCGCCTTGTCGTTGCGCGGGGAACGCGTTGGCGAACGGTCCGACCGTGCTCGAGTAGACCTCGTCGACGTTCGACAGCACTCCGCTCTCCTCGAGCCCCTTCACCGTCACGTCGTACGTCACCGACTTCACGCCGCTCGGGTCGCTCACGCTCACCGTGAGCACCGAGATCGTGACACCCGACCCACAGGCGGCTGCGCCGATCGTGACTGCTGGTTGATCGTCGAGGGGCTCAGGCGCACCGGGCCGAGGACCGGGCCCTGGGTGTCGGGCGCGGTCGTGGTCGTCGGCAGCGTCGTCGGGGTCGTCGCGATCGTCGGCCGCACCGTGGCGCGAGGGGCCGTCGTGCGGGGCACCGTCGTGCGCCCGATGGTCGTGCGGCCCGTGGTCGTCAGGCCCGCGACAGTCGTCACTGGCGCGGTCGTCTCAGCGACGGTCGTCTCACCCTCGGTCGTCTCGACGGTCGTCGTCGTGCTCTGAGTGGTGCAATCGGGACCGTCGAACGCGGGATCGGTCACGCTCTTCAGGCCGAAGATGCCGGAGGTCGTCACGCCAGTTGCCGCGTCGGCGTCGCTCGCGTTCGCCCATCCGACGACGGTCGACCCGGTCGACAGCTCGCGGAACTGGCCGAGGCTGCCCGAGTAGACAGCGGTCACGCGGACGGTCGTCCCTTCGGCGACCTGACCCGCGTTGGCGCCCCCCGGGCACAGGAGCACCGGGACGGCTGCCGTGAGGCGGTAGCTCTGCAGGCTGAAGTCGCACCAGCTGAGCGTCGAGGCGATGAGAGCGATCAGCACCAGCGCGACGGCGACGATCCCCACGTCGCCGTACCACCTGGGCCGGTGGCGCGGCGCGTCCGTCAGGTAAGACTCGACGCCGCTCACAACGATGGCATCGTATGGGTCGACCTCGAGGGGGCTGGTTCATGGAGCTCTACGACGCGCTGCTCACGACTCGAGCGATGCGCAGGTATCGAGACGACCCGGTCACCGACGACGAGATCGAGCACTGCCTGCGAGCAGCACAGCAGGCGCCCAGCGGAGGCAACCTCCAGCCGTGGCAGTACCTCGTCGTCACCGACCCCGAGCGCCGTGCGGCGGTTGGTGCGCTGTACCGATCCGCCTACGACCGCTACGAGCGCACACTCCTCGCGATGACGCCGCGCTTTCGCACGCCCGAAGACGAGACGTCGTGGCGGCGCACGGCCGACGCGTCGCGACACCTCGCCGACCACTTCGGCGAGGCGCCCGCGCTCGTCCTCTTCCTCCTCCCGATGATCGAGTGGATGCCTGTCGACGACGAGGGCCGGATGGACATCGGCCCGCTCTACGCATCGGTGTATCCCGCGGTGCAGAACTTCATGCTCGCGGCGCGCGAGCTCGGGATCGGCACCGCCCTCACGACGGTCGTGCGCATCCGCCACGACGAGCTGCGGGCACTCCTCGGCATCCCGGAGTCGATGGAGGTGGCAGCGGTGGTGCCGATGGGCCGCCCAACCGGAAGCTTCGGCGTGGCCCGCCGCAAGCCGGTTGCCGCCGTCACCCACTGGGACGCGTTCGGCAACAAGCGGTCCGTCTGAGGAAGGATGGAGCATGGCGATATCGAACATCTCCGACCTGGCCCGGGTGCACGGCGTTCGAACGCCGCGACAACGTCGCGCTGCGGGCCGGTGATCGGACGATCACCTACGGCGAGCTCGACGAGCGCACGAACCGCGTAGCGAACGCGCTGCTTGCCGAGGGCGTCGAGCCGCAGGAGCGAGTCGCGTTCCTCGACAAGAACGGCCCCGAGTACTTCGACGTGCTCATCGGCGCCGCGAAGGTGAACGCCGTCGACGTCGCGGTGAACTGGCGCCTCGCGGCGCCCGAGGTCGCGTACATCGTCAATGACTCGCAGTCGAAGGTCTTCGTCGTGGGCGAGGAGTTCGCGCCCGTGCTCGACGCGATCGAGAGCGACCTCACCACCGTCAAGAAGATCGTCGTCGTCGGATCGCATCCTCGGCACGAGTCGTTCGAGGACTGGATCGCTCGCCACGATGGCGCCGACCCGGGCTCAGAGGCCGGCCCCGAGGACGTCGCGCTGCAGTTCTACTCGTCGGGCACCACGGGCCTCCCCAAGGGCGTGATGCTCACGAACAAGAACCTCTTCACCGCGATGGACGGGCTGAGCACGCGCCTCGGCTTCCGTCCCGACTCGGTCAACCTCGTCGCGATGCCGCTGTTCCACATCGGAGGCGGCGGGTGGGCATGCGTGGGTCTCACCGCGGGATGCGAGGACGTCATCGTGCGCGAGGTCGATCCGGTCGCGATCGCGAAGGTCATCGCGAGGAACAAGGTGACCCACGGGTTCTTGGTGCCTGCGGTGCTCCAGTTCATGTGCATGCACCCGAAGATCGCGGACTCCGACTTCTCGACGCTCGAGATGATGGCGTACGGCGCATCGCCCATCTCGACGCAGGTGCTGGCCGACTCGTTGCGCGTCTTCGGCTGCGGGTTCACGCAGCTCTACGGGCTCACCGAGACGACGGGCGCGGTCACGGGGCTCTTCCCCGAGGACCACGACCCCGACGGCCCGCGCGCGCATCTGCTGCGGTCTGCGGGCAAGCCCCTGGGGGGCGTCGAGATCCGGATCGTGGATGCCGCTTCCGGTGCGGACGCGGACGTGAACGAGGTCGGCGAGATCTGGGTGCGCACCCCGCAGAACATGAAGGGCTACTGGAACCTCCCCGAGGAGACCGCGAAGACGATCCTCGACGACGGCTGGCTGCGCTCCGGCGACGCGGGCTACCTCGACGCCGAGGGGTTCTTGTACATCCACGACCGCGTGAAGGACATGATCGTGTCGGGCGGCGAGAACATCTATCCCGCCGAGATCGAGAACGTGCTCATGGCGCATCCCTGCGGTCGCGGACGCCGCGGTCATCGGCGTGCCGTCCGAGCGATGGGGTGAGACACCGAAGGCACTGATCGTGCGTGCCGCGGGCACCGATCCGAGCGAGCAGGAGCTGATCGACTTCTGCCGTGAGCGACTCGCGAAGTTCAAGTGCCCGACGTCGGTCGAGTGGGTCGAGGCGCTGCCCCGCAACCCGTCGGGCAAGATCCTGAAGAAGGACCTGCGCGCGCCCTACTGGGAAGGCCGAAGCCGACTGGTGAACTAGTGCCATGAGACTGGCAGGCCGCGTCGTGGTCATCACCGGTGCGGCAAGTGGCATCGGGCGCGAGACTGCGTTGCTGCGCGGCGGGCGAGGGAGCCGTCGTCGCCGCGATCGACATCGACGAGGGCGGGCTCGCGACGTTGGCGGCGGAGGTCGCAGCTGCCGGAGGCCACGCTCGGCGCTCGTCGCGCGGACGTCGCGGATCCTGCCGCGATCACTGCGGCGGTGGACGACCTCATCGATGAGACGGCGGACATCAGTCCACGCCGTCGTTCGCGAGTGCCGGCACGCTGACCGTGCGCTCGACGGTCACCGAGCTCGATCTCGACGAGTGGCATCGGGTGCTGGCCGTGGACCTCACCGGAGTGCTCTTGACCTTCCGGGCCGCGATCCCACACTTCGGACCGGCCGGCGGGGCTCTTCTCGCGTGCGGGTCGTCGCTCGCCATCCGGCCCGGTGTCGGTCTCTTGCCCTACGTCGCGGCGAAGGCGGGCGTGCACGCGATGGCACGCAGCCTGGCACTCGAGCTCGCGCCGCGGAGCATCCGCGTGAACGTGCTCGCCCCAGGACTCACTGACACACCGATGACCCGTGGCATCGAAGGCCACATCGAGCGGGGGCTCGAGTCGGTGCCGCTCGGGCGCTTGGTCGCCGTCGGGGACGTGGCGGCCATGGCCGTGCACCTGATGGCGGATGAAGCCAGCTCGATCACCGGTGCCATCGTCAGCGTCGATGCCGGTCGTACTGCGGTCTGATCGGGTCAGACCGCCGTCCCTATCCTCGCCGCCTGTCTCTGACGACGTACGCCAGGATGAGCGAGGCCGGGAAGAAGACCAGGCTGAGCAGGAAGAAGAGGATGAAGCTGTGGCCCTTCCGGCCCGCGACGCGCGCCGGCCAGAAGGCGATCGCGATCCAGATGATCAGACCGATGATCCCGCCGATCCACCAACCCATGGGATGTCCCCTCTCGTCGCTGAGCGGAGTTGAACACGTTTTGGCTGGATCAGCCGGCGACGGCGGCGACGAACGCGACCCAGAGCGGATGCGGGTGCTCGCGTGTCGAGCTCCGCTGCGGCTGGTAGAGGGTGCCCAGGTAGAAGGGATGGTCGCTGCGCTCGACGGCACGCACCTCGCCGGTGTCGTCGACCGCGGCGACCGACATCCCGGCGGACGAGGCGACGAACGCGAAGTCCGGGCGCGAGCCCGTAGCTGCAGTGGGTGCGCTCGACGCGGCGTCGCTCTCCGTCGTGGATGGCCGCCGAGCGCGGAGCCGGGCGTGATCGAGATCTCGATCTGCGACTCCGTGAGCGAGCACGACAGCAGGCTGACGACCTCGACTCCGCCGAGGCCGTATTCGGCGTGACTCGCGGCGTCGATGCCGAGGAGGTTGCGTGCATGCTCGACCAGCATGTGTTGGAAGCCCCCTCAGGTGCCGACGAGCGGTAGCCCCTTCTCGCGCGCGGTCTGGATCGCCTGCTCGGCCGCGGCGGCGTCGAGGTACGGGCTGCCCGGCCCGATGACGACGCCGTCGCCGAGGTCATCGACCGCGTCGGTGTGCACGACCCGCACCGAGACCGGCGCGTCGAGGGCCGCGATCGCGTGGTCGAGCGCGTCGACCGTGAACCGGTGGGAGTCGTTGTCGGCGGGGAGGTCCATGAGGACGGTGATCGCACGACTCATGGAACTCCGAACGTAGTGATCAGCCGGTGGTGGTTGCCGAGCAATTCAGCTGCGACAGGATCCCTTCCCACGCGTCGCGGAAGTTCGTGCGCGGCGGTCTCGATCTGCTGGCCGGCCTCCTGGAGCGTGCTCGCGTCCTTCACGTCGGAGAGGTCGCTCTTGAGCTGGTCGTAGGCGTCGGAGAGGTCGGACTTCACCTGATCGGCGAGCTCGGACTTCGAGTTCGAGATCGCCTCGATCTGTGACTGGATCTCGGCGATCTTGTCCTTGACGTCCGACACCGACGTGGTCTTGAGGTCGATGTCCTGGCTCGCGATGCCCTGCACGGTCGAGTTCAGCGGCGTCGACGTCCGAGCAGAGCTGCTCCGTGTCCTTCGACACCGAGCTGCCGCTGTCGTCGCCGCATGCGGCGAACGCGAACGTGCCGAGGGTCAACAGAGCGACTGAGAGTGCGATGGCTCGCTTCATGGCGGCGAGCCTAGGAGGCACGGTCGTCTGAACGTCAATCAGAGGCGGACCATCCCACGAGGTCGACGATGCGCAGCGGCGATCACCGACTCGATGCCGCCGCCGGCGTACTGCGGGTGCTTCGCGGCGAGTCGGCGCGTGAGGTCCGCGGCCGATATCGGCGTCGACATCGGTGAGCACGAGCGAGGCCCGCACCCACCAGAGCGTGCTCCAGTCGTCGAAGTCCCAGTGCTCGACGAGCAGCGTCGCTCGCGGGTCGGCCTCGAGGTTGCGGAGGCGCCCGAGGCGCGTCGACCGCTTCGGCTTGATCGTGTCGATCGGGATCGCGATCAGATCGCCGTCCACGACGAAGCAGACGGGCACGCTGTCGACGCCCCTGGCGGGATGGAGGGTGCTGAGGACCCCATGGTCGGCCCGCTCCAGCCGGGTGCGGGCGTCGCTCATGGCACCATCGTCGCGTGCGCCAGCGTTCCGTGATCGAGGAGATTCTCTGGATCCCGCTGCCCGACGGCCGTCGACTCCACTCGCGCGTGTGGCGACCGGACGGTGACGAACCGGTTGGCGCGGTCCTCAGCTACGACCCGTATCCGAACCAGTGGCTGACCCGCGGGGTCGACGCGCCGCACGGGCGCGCGCTCGCCGGCGCGGGCATCTCCTACGTCCGCGTTCGCGATCGCGGGCAGTGGTGACTCCGACGGCCTCCTTCACGACGAGTACCTCGCGTCCGAGCTGCAAGACGGTGTCGACGTGATCGCGTGGCTCGCTGCACAGCCATGGTGCAACGGCAGGGTCGGGCTGCGCGGCCTGTCGTGGGGAGGGTTCAACTCGCTGCAGATCGCGGCGTTGCGTCCACCCGCGCTCGCGGCGGTTGTCAGTGCGTGCTCGACCGACGATCGCTACTCGGACGACGTCCACTACATGGGCGGCAACGTGCTGGGCTACGACATGCAGCTCTGGGCCACGTGGGCTCACCTGTTCTTCGTCGCTCCGCCGGACCCGGACGTCGTCGGCGAGTCGTGGCGAGCGCGGTGGCTCGAGCGGCTCGAGTCGATCGAGCCCGTCGTCGCGACCTGGCTCTCGCACCAGACGCGAGATGAGTACTGGTTGCACGGCTCGGTCGGAGTCGACCCGCACGCGATCACGGCGCCGGTGCTCATGGTCGGTGGGTGGGAGGACGGCTACCGCGACGCGATCATGCGCTTCGTCGCGGCGCGGCCGGCGAACACATGGGCGGTCGTCGGCCCGTGGGGTCACGGGTGGCCGCATCGCGTGCTGCCCGGCCCACACCTCGATTGGGTCGCACGCGAGGTGCGGTGGTGGCGGCATTGGTTGGACGACGACGACAACGGGGTCGAGCGCGATCCCGCAGTCGAAGCGTTCGTGCAGGACAGCCGGCGGCCCGACGAGCATCTGCTCCATCGTCCGGGAACCTGGGTGGTGCTCGATTCGCCCGACCTCGAGGAGGTGGCGCGCGCGTTCGTAGGACACGGCGATCGCGTGGTGATCCCTCGGCGACCGGTGCAGGGCATGCACGCGCCGGTGTGGTGCCCGGATGGCGATCCGTGGCGACTTCGCTCTGGACCAGCGCTCCGAAGATGCCGACGCTGCCACGATCGACTGGCCGCTCGTCGAGGACATGCGCATCCTCGGTCGTCCCGTCGCTCATCTGCGCCTGACCGCCCGAGGTGGCGACGCGCAAGTGGCGGTGCGGCTGTGCGACGTCGCGCCCGACGGCACGTCGACGCTCGTCGCCATGGGCGCCGGACGCGTGAAGGGTGGCGCCGATCAGGACGCGGCCGTGTCGATGCGAGCGACGGGGTACGTCGTGCCCAAGCGGCACACGCTTCGGCTCGCGGTCACGCCCGGCTACTGGCCGATGCTGTGGCCGTTGTCTTCAGGCACACCCCTCACGATCGATCGCGAGCGCTGTCGGCTCGACCTTCCCGTCGTGCCGCCGAAGGCCGAGACTCTGTCGGTCGTGCAGCCCGAGCCCGAGCGCCGCCGCGAACGCGGATCACCGCAACGATGGTCGTCACAGGTGTTCGGCAGTGACGAGGTGCAGATGGAGCGCGTCACCGACTCGGGCGTCGTGCCGGTCGACGACGGCTCGTGGTGGCGCGTCGGTGGTCGCACGACGTGGTCGACCGGCAACGACCCGCTCGACTCGACGACCACGACGACCGCGACGATGGAACGAGGCCGCGGCGATTGGCGCGTGCGTTGGCAGGCGACGAGCAGGATGACGGCGGACGCGGAGAGCTTCCATGTCGCCGTCACGGTGTCAGCGTTCGCAGCCAGGGCCGAGGCGAACGACGAGCCGGTCTTCGAGAGGAGCTACGCGTATGACATCGCCCGCGATCACTGCTGAGACCGTCGAGCTGCTGCAGACGATGATCCGCAACGGCTGCATCAATGACGGCACTCCCGGCTCGGGCTTCGAGCATCGCAACGCCGACACGCTCCACGCGTTCCTCGGCGACGCCGGCTTCGACGTCGCTCGCTTCGAGCCGACCGCGGGCCGCGTGTCGCTCGTCGCACGCATGGAAGGCAGCGAACCGGGCGCGCCGAGCCTCTGCTTGATGGGCCACACCGACGTCGTCCCCGTGAACCCCGAAGGCTGGAGCCGCGATCCGTTCGGCGGCGAGCTCGTCGACGGCCCCGCGGGTGTCGAGGTGTGGGGCCGAGGCGCCATCGACATGCTGAACCTCACCGCGTCGATGGCCGTGGCGTTCCGTCAGCTCGCGCGCGACGGGTTCCGACCCCGAGGCGACCTCATCTACTTCGCGGTCGCCGACGAGGAGTCGGGGAGCGCGCACGGCGCCAGATGGATGGCTGATCACGAAGCCGACGCGATCCGCGCCGACTACGTCCTCACCGAGAACGGCGGCCTGCACTCGGGACCCGCGGAGGAGCCCTACGTCGGCGTCAACGTGGGCGAGAAGGGAGTCGCGTGGCGCCGGCTCCGCGTGCGAGGCACGCCCGGCCATGGCTCGGCGCCGTATCGAAGCGACAACGCGCTCGTGAAGGCGGCCGCCGTCGTGCAGCGACTTGCCGAGTACCGGCCCGCGCCGAAGTTCCACGAGCTGTGGCGTCGAGCGCGTCGAGACACTGGGAGTCGACGACGAGCTCGCGGCCATGCTCCTCGATCCGGCGCAGATCGACGCCGTGCTCGCGGCGCTCCCGAGCTCGGGGACGGCGGCGCACCTGCACGCGTGCACGCACACCACGTTCTCCCCGAACGTGACGCGCGGCCCCGGGAAGACGAACGTCATCCCCGACTGCATCGACATCGAGGTCGACATCCGCACGCTCCCCGGCGAGGGCGCCGCGGAGGTGCAGGCACACCTCGACGAGGCGCTCGGCGATCTCGCGCAGCAGGTCGAGGTCGAGATCTTGATGAACGATCCCGCGAGCATCAGCACGGTGAACACTCCGTTGTGGGACAGCCTGCAGCGTGCTGTCGCGCGACCGTTCCCGACCGCGAGGCTCACGCCGCAGCTCATCGTCGGGTTCACCGACGCGCGGGTCTATCGGCAGATGGGAGCGATCGCCTATGGGGCCGGGTTGATGAGCCCGAGCATCGACCCCGGAGAGTTCGGCAAGCGCTTCCACGGCAACGACGAACGGGTCGACGTCGAGTCGCTCGCGCTCACCACGAACCTCTGGCTCGACGTCGCCCGTGACCTCCTAGGTTGACGTCATGAGCGACCGCGAGCGATTCGTCCGTCCGCCGAGCGCGGAGTCCGTCGGCGAGGCACCGGGGCGAGGCCGGCTCACCGACCGTCGCATCCTGGTGGTGGGCGGCGGGCAGAGGGTCGTCGACGCCGAGACCGATCCGGTCGGCAACGGCCGCGCGATGTCCTTGCTCTTCGGGCGGGAGGGAGCGCACGTCGCCGTCGCCGACCGCAACGAGGACAGCGCCCAGGAGACGGTCGACATGATCCGCAAGGAGGGCGGGCGCGCTTTCACGATCAGTGCGGACATCACCGACGAAGAGCACGTCGGCCGGATGATGGACGAAGCGCGCATCGGCCTCGGGGGCATGGACGGCATGGTGCTGAACGTGGGCATCGGGGCGGGCACGCTCGGGCTCGCGAACGTGAAGGCCGACGACTGGGACATGACGCTCGCGACGAACCTCCGCGGCCCGATGCTCTGCTGCCGCGACGCGCTCCCTGTGCTCGCGGACGGTTCGTCGATCGTGTTCATCTCGTCGATCGCGGGGATCACATCGGGCTCGCGTCTCCCCGCGTACGACGCGTCGAAAGCCGCGCTCGGAGGGCTGATGCGTCACGTCGCGCGAGAGGGTGCCGCCCGTGGCATCCGAGCGAACGTCGTCGCCCCCGGGCTCGTCGACACGCCGCTCGGACGTCTCGCGACCGCGGGACGGCCTTCGCGCGCGGCGACGAACGTGCCGTTCGGGCGTCAGGCCACGGCGTGGGAGATCGCGTATGCCGTGCTGTTCTTCATGTCAGACGAGAGCGTCTACGTGACAGGGCAGACGCTCGCGGTGGATAGTGGCCTGACAGGCCTCTGAAGCACAGCCTTACTGGTCTGTGACGAGGTCGCTCGCCGGGATCACTCCCATGCGGCCGGCCTGATAGTCGTCGAGGGCTTGCACGATCTCGGCGCGGGTGTTCATCAGGAACGGGCCGTAGTGCGCGATGGGCTCGCGGATCGGCACTCCTCCGAGCAGCAGCACGTCGAGGTTCGGCGAGTCGTCCGGCTGCGACGCAGCGGCCTCGATCGTGAGCACGTCACCCGTGCCGAACACGATCAGCTCGTGCGCGTCGATCGGCCTGCGCTCGCTTCCGGCGAAGCCATGACCGCTCAGCACGTATGCCATCGCGGTGTACCCGTCGTTCCACGGCACCTCGACCTGGGCACCCGGGCTCACGGTCGCGTGCGCGTACGTGATCGGCGTGTAGGTCACGCCGGGGCCCTCGTGGCCGTCGAGATCGCCGGCGATCAGCCGCACGAGCGTGCCGCCGTCGGGTGAGGAGAGAAGGGTGAGTCGGTCGCCGGTGATCGCCTGATAGCGAGGCGGCGACATCTTCAGCGCTGCAGGCAGGTTGACCCACAGCTGCACGCCGTGCGTGCGACCGCCCGATCGCAAGAAGGCCTCGGTGGGCACCTCGTCGTGGAGGATGCCCGACCCTGCCGTCATCCACTGCGTGTCGCCCTCGGCGATGACACCGCCGCCGCCGTTGGAGTCATGGTGCGACACGACACCGTCGATCACGTAGGTGACGGTCTCGAACCCGCGGTGCGGGTGCCACGGCGCGCCGACGGCCTCGTTCGGCGCGTAGTCGACGGGGCCGAGCTGGTCGAGCAGGAAGAACGGGTCGGCGACGTGGGGATCGATGCCGCCCGGGAAGGGCCGCCACACGGAGAACCCGGCGCCCTCGACCGTGTGGTGGGCGGGGACGACGCGGTCGACGGGACGGCGCTGCGACGTGGGATTGGCGTCGCGCAAGCGGGGGAGGACGAGGGGGTTGTCGACGGTGACTGCGGGCATGCCGAACGGAACATCGTTGACGTTTCAACTATTCCTTCGGCACTACCCTCGGGCGGGCATGCACGACCACACGCACGCGGTCGACTGGGCGGCAGTCTCCGACCACATGGCGCGGCGCCAGGAGCTCGAGCTCCCGCAGCTGCGAGAGATCCTGCGATGGCTCGACGTGCCCACGGGAGCCGCCGTCGCGGACGTCGGCTGCGGTGCCGGCGGCATGGTCGAGCTGCTTGCCGAGCGCGTGGGCGCGACCGGGATGGTGTACGCGGTCGACGGCAACGAGGCGATGCGAGCGGCGACCCAGGCCGTCGTCGAGGCATGCAACGTCGACGCGTGGGTGCGCGTGCTACCGGGCGACCTCGAGCATCAAGACCTGCGGTCGATCGTGAGTCGCGAGCTCGACCTGGTGCACGCGAGCGCGGTGGTCCACCACCTCGCCGACGAGGTGGATGCGCTGCGCCGCCTCGCGACAGCGCTCGCGGTGGGTGGTCGTCTCGTGGTCGTCGAAGGAGGGCTGCCCACCAATCACCTTCCGGCCGACTGCGGCGTCGGCCGCCCGGGGCTCGAGGGCCGCATGCGCGAGCTCCAGCAGCAGTGGTTCTGGAGCGCCGTTCGTCCGCCCGACCTGCACGTCGCTCCGGGTGGGCCCTCCGGGTGGAACGAGAAGCTGCTCGCGGCCGGGCTCGTCGAGGTCGAGACCCGCACGTTCCTCCTCGACTTGCCGGCTCCGCTGTCGCTGCGCGTGCGGGAAGGGGTGCGCGACCACTACGTCGAGTGGCGCGAGCGCTTCGGACATCTGCTCGACGGGGAAGACATCGAGGCCCTCGCGGTGTTGGTCGACGCGGACGATCCCCGCGGTGTGCTCCATCGGTCCGACGTCTTCGTGCTCGGAGCCCGCACCGCCTACGTGGCAAGGAGGGACCGCTGATGAGCGACCAGCGCGGCCAGGTCCGAGTCGAGCCGAGCCAGAAGCGGGTACGGGCGTATCTCGGGGGTGAGCTCGTGTTCGACACGACCCACCCCTCCCTCGTCTGGGAGGTGCCGTACTACCCCGCGTATTACATCCCGATTGCCGACGTGCACGCCGGACTCGTGCCGACGGGGACAGTGACGCACTCGCCGAGCCGCGGCGACGCGCAGCACTTCACCGTGAAGACCGCGACCACCGAGGCGGCCGACGCGGCGTGGACCTACGCCGATTCACCTCTCGAGGTCATCAGAGACCTCGTTCGCTTCGACTGGGCGGCGATGGACGCGTGGTTCGAAGAGGACGAAGAGATCATCGTGCATCCACGCGACCCGTACACCCGAGTCGACACCCTCGCGAGCAGCCGCCACGTGCGCGTCTTCATCGACGGCGACCTCGTCGCCGAATCGACGCGACCGGTCCTCCTCTTCGAGACGGGCCTGCCCGTGCGCTACTACCTCCCTCAGACCGACCTTCGCACCGAGCTCTTCACCCCGACGGACAAGCACACGTCGTGCCCGTACAAGGGCACCGCGCGGTACTGGTCGGCGACCGTCGGTGGCACGGAGCATCCCGACATCGTGTGGTCGTACCCGACGCCCCTGCCCGAGAGCATCAAGGTCGCGGGGATGGTCAGCTTCTACAACGAGAAGGTCGACATCGAGGTCGACGGGGTGATGCAACCGCGCCCACGAACCAAGTTCAGCTGAGCGATCCCCGGGAAGACCCGGGCCACAGAGGGCCGTGGGTTAGCGTCGAGCCGTGGGGCAGACCCGCGCAGTCGCTTCACGCGGCACTTCTCGTGAGCGAGCGATCTACGACGTCATCAGGCAACGCGGCGGGCGCGTCACCGCGCCGACGCGGCTCGTCGTCGGCGTGCTGCTCGAGACCGACGCCCATCTCACCGCCGACGACCTCATCGCCACCGTCGGCCGCCGCAAGAAGGGGATCGCCCCATCGACGGTCTACCGAGTGCTGCAGCGCCTCGGCGAGGTCGGGGTCGTCGAGCACGTGCACCCTGGCGACGGGCCGGCCTTCTACCACCTCCGTGAAGGCGGTCATGCCCATCTCGTGTGCCATCGCTGCAATGCGGTGATCGACATCGCGGACGGCGCGCTCGCAGGGCTCGCGAAGAAGGTCGACGAGGCGCACGGGTTCGCTCTCGACACCCACCACGCCGCCTTGCTCGGGCTCTGCGCGCGATGTCGCGCGGACGCTGGGGTCTGACCGACATGGCGATCGACTCTCAGGCGCCGCCCGGCGCCGAGGAGGAGAACGGGTTCCTGCCGATCCCCGACGTCAAGGCGTGGCGATCGATCTACGCGTCGAGGGGGGACGAGCCGCGTCACCGACGCGCCGCAGACGCGATTCTGTTCGTCTTCGGGGCGGCCGGGCTGCTCGTCGCGAGCCTCATCGCGAACAGTGGCCTCGAGGGCGAGGCGACCGCGACCGAGGCACTCCGATCGTTGCTCGACTGGCTCGACCCGGTCTGGCGAGTCGCCTACGTGTTCGCGGGGATCCTCGCTCTCGCGTTGATCGTGATCGCGTTCGCAACGAAGCGCCGGGCGCTCGGCATCACCCTGGTCGTCGCCCTCGGTCTCGTGATCGGGGTCAGCGAGGTCGTCGACAAGGTGGTCGATGGCACCTGGGCCGGCCTGAAGCCTCTGTTCGTCTTCGGTGAGGCGACCTTCCCACCCGTGCGGATCGCGGCGTGCTTCGCAGTCATCGCGACCGCGCGGCCCGACCTCTCCCGCCCGATGCGCCGGTTCAGCGGCGCGGTCGTCGTCGTGGCCGCGCTCGCCGCGGTCGTCTTGGGCGAGAGCTCGCTCTCCGGCGCTCTCGCAGCTGCGTCCGTCGGCATCCTGGTCACGGCCTTCATCTATCTCGTCATCGGTTCCCACGCGGGCTTCCCGCCTGAGAGCCGAGTCCGTGCGAGCCTCGCCCAGCTCGGCCTTGCGGTCGGTGCGCTCGACCCGACGGAGACGCAGATCGCGGGCGTGGCCATGTACGAGACCACCGACTCCGCGGGGCGTGCCTTGCTCGTGAAGGTGTACGGCCGAGACGCTCGCGACTCTCAGCTCGTGGCCCGTCTCTGGCGCATGATGTGGTACCGAGACGCGGGGCCTCAGATGGCCGCGAGCCGGCTCCGCCAAGTCGAGCACGAGGCGTTGTGCACGCTCGCCGCGGCGCGGGCGGGCGTCGCGACGCAGGATGTCGTGACCCTCGGTGCGGTGAGCAACGGTGACGCGTTGATCGTGTTCGAGAAGGCCGAAGGCCCGACGCTCGACGCGATGGCGCCCGATCTGGTCACCGACGCGATGCTCGAGAACGCCTGGACCTCCGTGTCACGACTTCACGACGCTCGGATCGCTCATGGCCGCATCGAGATGGATGGCCTTGTCGCGAGCGGCGGGCAGCGTGGTCATCACCGATCTCGCCCGAGCCCGGCTCGCCGCTCCGGAGGCGGATTGTGCGGTCGATGTCGCGGAGCTACTGGTCGCGACTGCCGTGCGCGTTGGTCCGGAACGCGCACTCGACCGCGGCGCGCACGAGCATCGGTGACGAGGCGCTCACGGCAGCGCTGCCGTACGTGCAGCCCGCGGCGCTCACGCCCGAGCTGAGGGACGAGGCCCACGACGGAGGCCTGAAGGTCAGCGACTTCCGCGCCACCACAGCGGCCGCGCTCGATGTCCCGCTCCCACCGATCGCCGAGCTGCGACGCGTCACGATCAAAGGGCTCTTCTTCGTCGCGCTCGACGGCGTTCGCCGCGTGGCTGATCATCTCCCAGCTCGCCGACATCGGCCTCTCGACGATCATCGACGAGCTGCAGCAGGCGTCCTGGGAGTGGCTGTTGGTCGTGCTGATCCTCGGCCAGCTGCCGTTGGCGAGTCAGGCGCTTTCGCTCACGGGAGCGGTGCCCAGTCCGATCCCGTACGCCCCGACGGTGGCACTCGAGTCCGGGATCAAGTTCGTGAACCTCACCGTGCCGAGCTCCGCCGGCCGCATCGCGGTCAACATCCGGTACCTGCAGAAGCAGGGCTTGAGCTCGACTGCCGCGGTCTCGGCCGGGGCGCTCGACGGCGTCGCCGGGACGATCGTCGAGGTCATCCTCCTTTTGATCATCCTCCCGTTCATGAACCTGAACCTCAGCGTCGACGCCGGTGGCGACGTCTCTGCTCTCGGGTGGATCGTGCTCGCGTTCGTCGTGGCCGCGGTGGCCGCAGCCGTGGTGTTGATCGTGAAGCGGTCCTGGCGCGAGTCGCTGGTGCACGTGTTGAAGGAGGCGTTCGCGACGTTGAAGGACGTGCTCGTCGCTCCGGCGAAGCTCGTCCGGCTGTTCGGCGGCAACATCCTCACCGAGCTGGGATGGGCACTCACGCTGTCGGCGTCCGCTCACGCGTACGGCGCGAACCTGGGCCTCGCGCAAGCGCTGGTGGTCAACATGCTCGCGAGCGTGTTCGCCTCCGTGATGCCGGTTCCCGGTGGCATCGGCGTGGCCGAGGCGAGCCTCGCAGCGGGAATGATGGCGTTCGGCGTGCCGCAGACCGAGGCTTACGCGGCCGCGCTGACACATCGGCTCGCCACCTTCTACCTTCCGCCGATCTGGGGCTGGTTCTCGCTGCGCTACCTCACCCGCAAGGGCTACCTGTGACGCAGACCGATGCTCGCCTCAAGGGGATGGTGCACATCCCCGGTGGCGAGTTCGGCATGGGCTCTGCCGCGTTCTATCCCGAGGAAGCGCCCGTGCATCGCGTGAGCGTCGACGACGCTCTGGATGGACGAGCACCCGGTGACGGTCGCCCAGTTCCGACGCTTCGTGAAGGCCACAGGCCATGTCACCGAGGCGGAGAAGGCACCGAACCCTGCCGACTACCCCGATGCCGACCCCGCGCTGCTCGTGCCGGGTTCGCTCGTGTTCTCGAGCCCCGGGCAACCCGTCCCCCTCAACGACTGGACGCTGTGGTGGGCATGGACGCCGGGGGCGTCGTGGCGTCATCCCGAAGGGCCCGGCAGCACGCTCAACGGACGCGATCGCCATCCGGTCGTGCACATCGCCCACGCGGACGCCGAGGCCTACGCCGCGTGGGCGGGCAAGGAGCTTCCGACCGAAGCGGAGTGGGAGCGAGCCGCCCGCGGCGGCCTCGAAGGTGCGACGTTCCCGTGGGGAGATGATCCGACGCCGAAGGGCAAGCAGATGGCGAACACCTGGCAGGGCGAGTTTCCGTGGGAGAACCTCGCGCTCGACGGGTACGCGGGCACCTCACCGGTCAAGACCTACCCGCCGAACGGCTATGGCCTCTACGACGTCGTCGGCAACGTGTGGGAGTGGACCGCCGACTGGTTCACACCGCAGCACACCAGTGACACCGAGAAGGCATGTTGTGTGCCGCACAACCCGCGAGTCACCTCACCGGACTCGAGCTTCGCCCCCGGCCAGACCGCGCCGCATCACGCGCGTCGAGTGATCAAGGGCGGCTCGCATCTCTGCGCGCCGAGCTACTGCTTGCGCTATCGCCCTGCCGCTCGTCAAGGGGAGACGATCGACACCTCGACCTCGCACATCGGGTTCCGATGCGTCGTTTCACCCGGACGGGGCGACGCGGACGACGTGACGGACGGGCTATGTTCCGCTGCACATCCCCCCGACTGAGGAGAGGCCATGGGAACTGTCTCCAAGCCGATCGGCCCGGTGTCATGCGCAGTCTTCGGCTTCCCCGGAAGCAACTTCAGCGGCGAGATCGCGCCTGCGCTTGCTGAGCTGGTCGACAAGGGAACCATCCGGGTGCTCGACCTGGTGTTCGCGATGAAGGACCTCGACGGGAACGTCGCGGTGCTCGAGCTCGAAGAGCTCGATGCCGAGCAAGAAGGCCCCATGGCAGGGCGTCGGTGAAGCGCAAGCGGGACTCCTCAACGACGACGACGTCGACTCGATCGCCGACGCGCTCGAGCCCGGCGACGCTGCCGCGCTGCTCGTCTGGGAAGACCTGTGGGCGGCCCGCTTCGCGCAGGCCGTGCGCAACGCCGACGGCGAGCTCATCCTGTACGAGCGCATCCCCTACGACCTCGTGGTCGCCGCGATCGAAGAAGCCGACTGAAGCCAAGTTCTCACGAGAGAGAGGACACACAGAGATGATGAGACGAATGGGCCGACCGGGTCTGGTCGGCACGATGGCTCGCACCGCGGTGGTCGCCGGCACGGCGACCGCAGTCGTCGGCGGCATGTCGAAGCACTCGGCGGGCAAGCAGCAGCAGGCCGCTGATGCGGCCGCGTACCAGCAGGAGCAGCAGCAAGCCCAGATGCAGGCGATGGCGCAGCAGGCCGCAGCAGAGCAAGCAGCCGCGCAGGCCGCCGCGGCTCCGCCGCCTCCTGCCGGCCGCTCCCGCGAACGACCTCACCAGCCAGCTGCAGCAGCTCGCGACGCTCAAGGAGCAAGGCATCTTGAGCGACGAGGAGTTCGCAGCTGCCAAAGCGAAGCTGCTCTCCGGCGGCTGATCACTCGCAGACGTCGCGGGCGTCGGTGACGTCACTGAGCTGAAAGGCGGCATCGATGCCCTGGAGGAAGATCGGCACAATTGCACTGGTCATCATCACGAGCCTCTTCGTGCTCGTGGCGTCGATCGCGGTATGGGGCAAGCGCACGCTCTTCGACACCGACCGCTTCACCGCGGTCGTCGCGTCCGTCGTGGCCGATCCTGCGGTCACGAACGCGATGGCGACACGGCTCACCGACAGCGTGTTCGACGCCGCGCAAGACAGCGGCGTCATCGCCGACAACACGCCGCAGCAGCTGCAGCCGCTTCTGCCCGTGTTGCGGGGAGCGTTGCGTGGGGTCGTGAGCGACCAGGTCGAGAAGTTCCTGGCCTCCGACACCGGCCAGCAGATCATGGTGCGCTCGGTCAGGCGCGTCCCACGCAGCCGCGATGCGGGTGCTCGACGGTGAGAAGCCGGGCAACTGCGGTCAACATCGAGAACGGCGCGGTGGTGCTCAACCTCGTGCCCGCCGTCAACGGCGGTGCTCGGTCGGCTGCAGGACCGCGGTCTGCTGACCGACAAGAACCTGCCCGACCTCAACGACTCGCAGAGCCCGCAAGAGCAGATCGAGCGCGCTGAGCGACGCGCTCGGCCTCGACCTGAAGCCGACGTTCGGGCAGATCACCGTCTACGAGAACGCCAAGATCGACCACGCCGAGACCTACGTGTCGCTGGCCCAGAAGATCGCCAAGCAGTTCAAGCGGCTGGTCGTGCTGATCGTGCTGGTCGCGCTGGTGCTCATCGCCGTCACGATCCTCGTTGCCTACGACCGGCGCCGTGCGGTGATCATGCTGGGGATCGGCGTCGCGGTCGCGGTCGTGCTCGCGCAGATCGCAGAGAAACGGTTGGTCCAACGGATCCCGCTGCTGCTCACTGATGCGGACTCTCGTGCTGCCGCCGAGAGCGTGGTCTCGGTCGTTCACGCACAGCTTGGGCAACGTGAACGTCGCGCTGTTCGTGCATCGGGATCCTCGCGGCGCTGATCGGCTTCATGGCGAGGCCCGGCGGGGTCGACCTCAAGGGCCATCCGGAGGTCGCCCGCATCGTGATCGGCGCCCTGGCGCTCGGCGCGCTCTGGATCGCCGGCCTGCACTGTGGTCGGTGATCCTGGTGGCCGTGTTCGTCATCGTCGGCTTCGCGGCGGTCGCCCGCGCCGAGCAGCTCGACAAGGGGGAGCCGCCCTCGCCGCCCGAGCCGACGTCGCCGGACGAGCCGCTCGTCGCCGCCCGAGCCGCCGGTCAGCTCGACTTCGGCGCCGACTTCTTCTTGAGCGGAGCGATCTGCGCGCCGTCGAGCTGGCCGATGTCGACGCCGTTCTCGAAGTGCACCCAGTAGCGCAGACGGTTGAACCCGTTCACGAGCATCACCTTGCCTTTGGTGCCGGTCGGCACGTTCGGCAGGTCGACGATCGCCTCGCACTTCGCGCCCACCTTGAGCTCGATCTGACCGGTGAGCGGGTTCGCGAGCTTGTGAGGAGTCCAGCTGGGCACGGGAGCCGACGCTAGTCGGCTGCCAGCGTCGCCTCGGCGGAGCGTTGCATGCGGGCGACGGCCTCGGCTGGGGGACAGCTCACCTCTCAGCGCGGCGTTGATCGACGACCATCCGGCGTCCTCGATCTCCGGGAACCGCGGGAGTGGCGGATAGGTGATCATCCCGTCGGCGATGGTCGCGCGGATGATGTCGAGGCGGGCAGCGTCGACCGCATCGAGCGGCGTGACCGAAGCGAACGCATCGACATGGGCGCAGACGGTGCCGCTCTGCGCGTCGAGCGCATGCGCCTCGAACGAGGACAGCCGCCGGATCGCGTCGAGCGCCGCGGGCACGTCTCCGCACGTGCGGGGCATCGCCCACCCGTGACACCCCGAGTACGAGCGGAGGCCGGCCGGCCCGGAGAGGTACGGATGGGGCGACAGGTGGGGAGCGGCCGGCGATTCGCGGAGCGCCGCGAACCCGCCCGGCCAGGTCGCGGCCATGTCGACGATGCCTGCACCGAGCGCGGCGTCGACGTCGTCGTAGTGCCACGAGGGCAACGCGGTCGGGCCGCGGCGAGCGATGCGGCAGAGCGCGTCGACAGCCTCGACCGCGTGCGTGGTCTCGAGCGTGGGCTGCCGGTCGGAGTCGAAGAGCTCACCTCCGTGCGATGCGACATGTTCGAAGAACGTGCCGAACAGGCCCGACTCGCGCCCCGTGAAGCCGAAGACCGCGTCTGCGCGCAGCAGCGCCTCCCACGTGAGAGGGGGATCGTCGAGGCGGTCGTGCCGAGCCCACATCACGCGCACGTCGACGTTGCGGGGCACGCACAGCAGCGCGCCGTCGTACGTGCACAGGTCGACGGCCCGGGGAGCGAGGTCGCGCGCGAGCTCGGGGTCGAGTCGGCGTGAGCCACTGCGCCTGCGACGGCGCGTACTTCGAGTGCGTCGAGAGGACGTCGATGCGCTCGCCGGCCGCCAGCAGCTCGGCGACGGCTCGGTTCAACGTCGGATGGTCCGCATGCACGACGACGTCGGCGTCGGTGGGGAGCAGCGAGTACAGCCCGTCGTACATCGGCCCGCCCACGAGTGCGACGCGCAGCGCCATGTCGACGCTCCCTTCATCTCCGTCCGTCGTCGCGGATAGCCTCGCCGCAGTCCAGCACCGAGCCAGCATCTAGGGGGAGAGAGCCATGAAGCTCAGCATGCAGCTCAGCTACGCGGGTGGGTTCAAAGAGGCGGCGAAGCAGGTCGTCGACCTCGAGAAGGCCGGCCTCGACGTCGTGTGGGTCGCAGAGGCGTACACGTTCGACGCGATCAGCCAGATGGGATACCTCGCCGCGATCACCGACCGCGTGCAGATCGGGTCGGGCATCGTGAACGTCTTCTCCCGCACGCCGACGCTGCTCGGCATGACTGCGGCGGGCCTCGACTTCGTGAGCGACGGACGCTGCATCCTCGGCCTCGGCGCCTCGGGACCGCAGGTCGTCGAGGGCTTCCACGGCGTGCCCTACGAGAAGCCGCTGATGCGCATCAAGGAGACGATCGAGGTCGTCCGGCGAGTCGTCCGTCGCGAGGTCATCGACTTCCACGGCCAGACGATCGACATCCCGCTGCCCGAGGGTCAGGGCACGGGCCTCGGCAAGCCGCTGAAGCTGATCAACCGTCCGGTGCGTCGACGCGGTCCCGATCTGGTGGGCGTCGCTCATGGGCAACGCGGTCGCCGCGACCGCGGAGGTGGCCGACGGGTGGCTGCCGATCATGTTCATCCCCGAGAGGGCGATGAGCGTGTGGGGCGACGACCTGAAGCGCGGCCTCGCCAAGCGCTCGCCTGACTTGCCGCCGCTCGACATCTCCGCGGGCGGCATGCTCGCGATCGGCGACGACCTGCCCGTCGAGAAGATCCGCGACATGGGCCGGCCCGGCACCGCGCTGTACGTCGGCGGCATGGGCGCGCGTGGCAAGAACTTCTACAACGACCTCGCGGTGCGCTACGGCTTCGAGCAAGCCGCGAAGGAGATCCAGGACCTCTACCTCGACGGCAAGAAGGAAGAGGCGGCCGCGAAGGTGCCCGAGGAGTGGCTCGAGAAGACCTCGCTGGTCGGCCCCGCCTCGTACATCGCCGAGCGGGTCGCCGCATACAAGGAGGCCGGTGTCACCGTGCTCAACGTGAACCCCGTCGGCTCTGATCCGGTCAAGGCGATCGATCAGATGCGCGAGATCGTCGACGCGGCATGACCGACGTCGCGACTCCCACCATCGGCGGCACCGTCGAGCCCGGCTTCGAGGCCGTGCGCGACGCGTTCGTCCGCAACTTCACCGACCACGGCGAGCTCGGCGCGCAGGTCGCGGTGCACGTCAACGGCAAGAAGGTGGTCGACCTCTGGGGCGGCGTCGCCGATCCGGCGACCGGTCGGGCCTACGACGACCGCACGCTGCAGCTCGTCTTCTCGACCACGAAAGGCGCCACGGCGGTGTGCGTCGCGCTGCTCGCGCAGCGGGGCGAGATCGACTACGACGCGAAGGTCGCCGACTACTGGCCCGAGTTCGCGGCCGAGGGAAAGGGTGAGATCCCCGTGCGCGTGCTCATGTCGCACCGCGCCGGCCTCCCGGTGATCGACCGCACGCTCACGGCCGACGAGGTGTTCGCGTGGACGCCGGTCATCGAAGCGCTCGCCGCGCAGGCGCCCGTCTGGGAGCCCGGCACGAAGCACGGGTACCACGCCGTCACCTACGGCCACCTCGCCGGCGAGCTCGTGCGCCGCGTCAGCGGCAAGAGCCTCGGCACGTTCTTCGCCGACGAGGTCGCGAAGCCGCTGGGGCTCGACTTCTGGATCGGGCTGCCAGCGTCGCAAGAGTCGCGCGTTGCTCCGCTCGTGCCGTCACCTCCGCCGCCGCCCGAGATGGAGGCGATGATGGCGCAGTTCATGGGCCCCGACAGCCTCGCGGGCCGCGCGCTGTCGCTCGGGGGTGCGCTCGGCGCGAGCGCGGGAGAGATGGTCTTCAACACGCCTGCGCTGCACGCGGCCGAGATCCCGGCCGCGAACGGCATCACCAACGCAGCGTCGCTCTCTCGCATGTACGCGGCATGCGTGTCCGAGGTCGACGGCATCCGCTTGCTCACCCCCGAGACCGTCGCCAAGGTGAGCGAGACGCAGACGAGCGGGCCCGACCAGGTGCTCATGCTCGAGTCGACGTTCGGCCTCGGCTTCATGACGCCGGGGATCATGACGCCGATGCTCGGCTCGTCGTCGTTCGGCCACGCCGGTGCCGGCGGCTCGCTCGGCTTCGGCGATGCCGACAGCGGCGTCGCGTTCGGCTACGTCATGAACCAGATGCAGATGAACCTCGCCGGCGACCCGCGCCCCGCGGGCCTCATCGACGCGGTGAAGGCAGCCTCTGCAGCGGCGCAGCGGACGCCGCTCAGCCGGTCGATCACCGCTTCGGCCTCGGCCACGAACTGACGCACGAGCTCGCCCGCTGGGACGAGCTCGTCGATCGCGCCCACGCCCTGTCCGCAGGGGAAGAACTCGCGGGTCGGGGTCGACCTTCGTGTGCTCGTCGCCGCCGAGATGGGCGACACCCGCCTGCGTCGACGCGACCATCTGCTGCGGGAACGGCTTGAGCTCGTCGGGATGCTCCTCGAAGTGCTGTGTCCACTCGTTGCGCACGACGCGGCACGTCTTGCCCGTGTACGAGCGTGAGATCACGGTGCCGTCCTCGGCGAGCCCGAGGAGCACGTCCTTGTAGCCGGGAACCGCACGCGCCTCGGGAGTCGCGATGAACCTCGTGCCGATCCACACGCCGTCAGCGCCGAGCGCGAGCGATGCCGCGAGCCCGCGGCCGTCGAACAACCCGCCCGCGGCGACGACCGGCACACGCTCGCCGACCGCGTCGACGACCTGGGGGACGAGCGCCATCGTCGCGACGAGCCCGGTGTGGCCCCCGGCTTCGGTGCCCTGGGCGACGACGATGTCGCAGCCCGCCTCGACGGCAGCGGTCGCGTGTCGCACCTTCCCGCACATGCTCGCGACGAGGACGTTGCTCTGATGACAGAGGTCGATGACGTCGCGCGGGATGCCGAGGCCGGCGACGAAGACCCGTGCCCCGCCGTCGATCACCGACTGCACCTGGCTCTCGACCTGGCCCGCGACGGCGGTGAGCAGGTCGACGCCGAACGGCTTGCTCGTCAGCGATCGGGTCTTCGCGATCTCTTCGATCATCATCTCGTGGCCCATCGTCGAGGCGCCGAGGCAGCCGAAGCCGCCGGCCTCTGAGACGGCCGAGGCGAGGCGGTGGTACGAGACCCCTCCCATCCCGGCGAGCATCACGGGGTGCTCGATCTCGAGCACGTCGGTCAGGCGGGTGCGCATGGGCGCGCATCGTATTGGCCCTGTTGCGCACGGCGAGGCCCGTCACCTCCCCGGGGGGACGAGAGAGGTGACGGGCCTCGACCAGGTGAAGCTCACGCCGCGCGACCGGCGTGGCTCGGTTGTTGGGCTCAGGGTACGGAAGGCGCGTTTCCGCTTTGTGTCGTCGCAGTGAATGCCGCGGGTCGGTCGTCTGCCGGCGCGAAGGCGCCGTCGCGGTCGAGGAAGTGGCGGTGCCATCGCCCCGGTGTGAGCACCACGGCTCGGGGCTCGTCCTCGAAGAGCCAGCGGGCGAAGTTGCGCCGCGTCCAATGCGGAGCGTGCCCGCGATGCGGATGGCGCCGCGAGCGCCGCTGCGACTCGCGAGGACCTTGCCGAGCGCGACCGACATGTGGTGATCGGCGACGAGCTCACGGTGCACGGCTCGCTCGTAGCCCGCGGCGACGGCGGCGGAGTCGGCGCTTCCCTTCTCGAGGATCGCCTCCGCGGCGAGGACGCCGGTGAGCAGTGCTTGCCCGATTCCTTCACCAGTGAGCCGATCGGTCGCCCCCGCGGCGTCGCCGACGAACAGCGCGCGGCCCGCTGACAGCGGGAGCGACCCGATGCGCGCGGGGATCGGCCACGCCTTGTGCGGCGCTTCGGCGACCGCGTCGGGCGCCGAGCACCGATCGGATGTGGGGCCGCGCGAGCAAGTCGGGCCACAGCTGCTTCATCGCTTGCGTCGAGATCGCCCCACCGCGCGGGATTCCGAACCCGACGTTCGCGCGTCCGCCGCCGAGCGGGAACGACCAGGCGTAGCCCGGCAGCAGGTCGGTCTCGAACCACACCCACAGCTGCGTCGCCGCCGCCGGGCCGACGTCGCGCGAAGTACTGGCGGAAGGCGTGCCACTCGCCGAGGTAGCCGGCCTCCCCGGCGCCCAGCATCTTGCGCAGCGACGACCACATGCCGTCAGCACCGATCGCCATGTCGGCGTGCACGATGCCGAGGCCTTCGACCTCGAGCTCGATCGCGTCGGCGTGCTGGTGCGACCCCGGTCAGCGCGGCGCCTTCGTGCACCTCGGCGCCGGCATCGCGGGCGCGATCCAGGAGCAGCGCATCGAGCTCGGTGCGACGGACGACGGCCGCGTAGACGCCGCGGCCCTCGTGGCAGCGGCAGCTCGACGACGCGTCCCGACGGCGATCGCACCCACGCGGCGTCGACGGCCTGCCATGACGGCAAGCGGAGTGGCGACACGCCGAGCTGCTCGAGCAACCGAAGCGCGCCGGTCGTGAGCCCGTCGCCGCAGCACTTGTCACGCGGGAACGTGGCCTTGTCGATCAGCGCGACGCGCGCGCCCGCCTTCGCCAGGGTGATCGCGGCGGCACTGCCCGCCGGGCCCGCGCCGACGACGGCGACATCGACTTCGGTCAGGGACACGGCCACCCGCTGAGACTATGAGTTCGGCGGGTCGTCCCGACGGCACCCGCTTCGCGAGACGGGCGGCGTCGGCGCGACGCTTCACCCCGAGCTTTCGCATGACGCTGCTGACGTGCACGCCCGCGGTCTTCCGCGAGATGAACAATGTCTCTCCGATCTCGCGATCGGTGCGGGCCTCGGCCATGAGGCGGAGGACCTCGAGCTCTCACGCGGCGTGAGGCCGAAGTGCTGGTCGCTCGGCGGAGGCAGGGCTTCAGCTTCGACCGTCAGTCGTAGCCGGGCACGCCGGCCGATCTGCTCCGCGAGCAATCGGATCGGAGCTTTGGGGAGGTCGGTGAAGAGGGCGACGGCCTCGTTCAGCGCTGCCGTAGCTTCGGCTCGGTCGGCTCCCTCGCCGAGCAACGCCTCGGCGTACCGCGCCCGGGCGTAGGCGCGTTGCGCGACGGCGCCGAGCGCGTCGGTCTCGACGACGGCACGGCGCCAGTCGCTGCTCGACATCGTTCCGTCGACGCGTGACCGCTCGGCGTCACAGAGAGCGAGCAGCGCGCGATACCTCACGGGCCTCCGGTCGGCAGGACGCATCGCAGCCGAGGCGAGCAGGGCGTCGAAGTCGGCGAGGAATGGTCCGAGCCAGGAACGCGCCGGCCGCTCCTCGTTCCGAGCTGATCTCGGCGGCAGCCCACAGGCCGAGCCACATCGCGGTGAGCGCCTCCGTAGTGGGGCATTGGGTGGCCCGACTCGCGCGGAAGAGAACGCACCGCCTCGAGCTGCCGCCCCGACCGCGGTCTCCCAGTGCCGCGTCTCGATCGCGACGCAGGCGACCCCCTGCGCCTGGTAGGTGCTCGTCAGACCGGGTGAGGTCGAGCATCGCGAGGTCCTGCTCCGCGCCCGGCAGGTCGCCGGTCACCCAGTTGAGCCATACCCGCGCCTGCAGGATGTTGTCACGCCCTGGCTCGAGGCTCTCGATGTAGACGTCGGCGTCGAGCAAGAGTCGCGCTTCGTCCCACCGTCCCAGGTCTATGAGCGGGAGGGCCTCATTGCCGATCCAGATTGCACTGCGCTCCAGACCGACCTCACGCATCGCCGCCCGTGCCTCGGGAGGGACCGCGGCTGCGTCCTCGATGAGCCCGAGGCCGAACAACGCGTAGGTCCGATTGACCCAAAGCCGCGACGTGTTCTCGACGTCGCCCTCGACCTCAGTAAGGCGCGCCGCGTCTCCGAATGCAGTGAGCGCGGCCGCCTCGTCGCCGAGGCTCGCCTCGGCGTCTGCAAGCGTTGTCAGCGTGTTCGCCTCGACGGTGATCGCGCCGACCTGGCGTGCCACGTCGATGGCCTCGCGGGCTCGCTCCGCGGCACCGGGCAGCCGGAGCACGTTCAGGATGGTCGCGTGCCCGGCGAGGACACGCGCGCGCTCCGGTGTGGGCGGGTGCTCCGGCGCGAGGGCCACCCCGCGCTCGTAGTAGGTCAGCGCGTCCGCCTCTCGACCCGACAAGTACGCGTAGCGCCCTAGCCGTTCGAGGAGGACGGCTGCTCTGAGCACATCTGCTCTCTCGTCGACCAGGGAGAGTGCTTGCTGGCCCAGCGCCAATGCCCGTGTCGGCGCTCCCGCCCAGTTCGCGGTTTCTGCCGTGCGCCAGAGAAGCTCGACCTCGTCCATCCCGGCGAGGTCGCTGGCGCCCTCCACCGATGGCCAGAGCTGCAGGGCGCTCTCATACGCCCCGAGCGCCTCGGGATGCGCATGAACCAGTTCCGCGGCGGCCGCCGCCTCGATCCACGCGGGCAGAGCCTCGACGATGTTGCGTGCGTGATGCCAGTGCCCCGCTCGCTCGAGCGCCGCAAGCGCGGGGCCGACGTGGGCGAGGCTGGGATCCTTCTCGAGTGCGTGAGCGAATGTCGCGTGGAGCCGTGAGCGCTCTCCGGGGAGCGACTCCTCGTAGACGGCCTCGGCCGTGAGCGCGTGGCGAAACACGTAGCCGGTGCCATCGACGTCGGGTTCGAGGAGGTGGTGATCGAGGAGCTCACGCAGCGCCGCCTCGAACCCCGGCGATGGCCACGCGAGCACCGTCCGCAACAGGCGCTCGTCGACGTGGACGCCACCGACCGCGGCGACTCTCAGCACCTCGGAGGCTTCGACACTGAGAGAGCTCGTCCCGCGAGCAGCACGTCCTGCAATCGGGGAGGGATGCGGCTTGTGGATCCGAGCTTGACCGAGGCGGCAACCTCTTCGGCCAGGAACGGGTTGCCACTGCATCGCTCATGCATCTCATCGGCCGTGGCCGCGCTCGGCTCCTGGCCGAGGATCTCGGTGAGCATCTGCCTCACGCCGTCGCGGTCCAGCCGGTCGAGCTCGATGACCTCGGTGAGCGGGAGCCGTTCGATCTCCGCGAGGAAGGGGAGGACCGGGTGTCGACGTGTGAGCTCGTCTGTGCGGTACGTGCCCACGACGAGGAGCGGGATGTCGCGCGCTGCGCGGATGACATAGCTCAGGAGGTTTCGAGTCGAGGTATCTGACCAGTGCAGATCCTCGATGGCGAGGACCACGGGTCGCTCGCGTCCGAGTGACTCGAGCGTCCGCAGGAACGCTCGGTGCAGCCGGCCGGCCGGATCACCCCCGAGAGGACCCCGCTCGGTGTCCCCGATGAGCTCGGGCACCAGGTCGGCCAGGTCTGCCCCCGCACCGCCGTCGGGGTGCCATCCCGCTCGCTGGAGCGAGCGGAGGCAATCGGATATCGGGAGATACGGAATGTGCTCATCGACGCATCCGCCGGTGAGCACCACGCTGTCCGTCTCCGCGCGGGACAGGAATTCTCGGAGGAGTCGGGTCTTGCCGATGCCCGCTTCGCCCGTGACGAGCACCGTGACCGGCGAGCCCGCGCGAGCGGTCACAAGCGCGGCATCGAGGCGTGCTCGCTCGCCCTCCCGCCCGATCAACGTGCGGCTCGTCGTCCGCCCCACCACACCGGCATCTTCGCATCGCACCGCGCGGGACGCGGCACGTGGCCAGGGTGGAGGTCGCTCAGTCGGGCCGTGCGTCGCTGTCGACTCGCCGTTCTCGTCGGCGCGCGCCTTTAGGCAGCTCGACGCCTCGGGGCTCGCTGGTCCTTCGCGAGCAGCGGGAGCGCCGCGAGGTCGGCGTGCTCCGGGTGGTCGACGATGAAGTCGCGCACCCGATCGCGCGTGCGCTGCGCCCGCTTGCGGGCGGCGTCAGGCGAGAGCCCGTAGCGGGGCGCGACGGTGTGCGACGGGGAGGGATCGCCGGCGTGGCGCTGCTCGGCAAGGTCGAACAGAAGGGCGATGTCGTCGGCCGCGGGTGCCGGTCGCTTCGAGGACCGAGAGCAGGGCAGCGACCCGGGGCTCGTCGGCTGCGAGCCGCGTGACCGTGTCGAGCAGATCGCCGTCGACGGCGGCCACGACCGCCTCTGGCGCGACGTCGTCGCACGGGTCGGCCGCGGCCAGCGGCCAGTAGCCCTGGTTCTTGCGCACCTCGGTCGTGAGGTGCGCCCAGGCCCACCGCCACGGGAGCGCGCCATCGGGACGCCACGCGGCCGCGTGGGGGATGAGCCACGTGCAGAAGTCGGTGGCGACCGCCTCGACCTCGTCACTCGGCAACGCCCGGCCGACCTCGACCGCGGCCCGCCGCACGGCGGCCTTGAGCTCGGCGTCGAACCGATGCCGCAGCACGAACGCCGCGGTGTGGTCGCCGGCCGCCATCGCCGCCATCAGCTTCTTCAGCATGTTCCGCCTTCCAGACTCCACCTGTCCTCCTCCTGCCTTCAGAGGACAGTGTGAAGAGGGGGTGGGACATTAAGCCGCGGGCCCCTGCTCTCAGGCGTGTCGACGCCCGCTAGAAATAGGGACCTCATCTGACGACAGGGGGGCATCGGGATGCCTGGGTTGTGTGAGGGACGAGTCGCGATCGTCACGGGCGCCGGCCGGGGCATCGGCCGCGAGCACGCGCTGATGCTGGCGTCGCACGGTGCGAAGGTCGTCGTGAACGACCTCGGCGGCGAGATGGACGGCACCGGGCAGTCGACCGGTCCCGCGCACGACGTCGTCGACGAGATCAAGGCGATGGGCGGCGAGGCCGTCGCGAACGGCGACAGCGTCGCCGACTGGGAGGGTGCGCAGCGCCTCGTGAACACCGCGGTCGAGACGTTCGGCGGGCTCGACGTCCTCATCAACAACGCGGGCATCCTCCGCGACCGCATGCTCGTGAACATGACGGCCGAGGAGTGGGACGCGGTCATCAACGTCCACTTGCGCGGCACGTTCGCTCCTTCGCGGTGGGCGGCGGCCTACTGGCGAGACCGCGCCAAGGCGGGCGAAGCCAACGACGCCCGCATCATCAACACCACCTCGGTGTCGGGCATCTACGGCAACCCCGGTCAGACGAACTACGGCGCCGCGAAGATGGGCATCGCTGCCTTCACGATCATCGCGTCACGCGAGCTCGGACGGTACGGCGTGACGGTGAACGCGGTCGCGCCCGGGGCGCTGACCCGCATGACCGAGGGCCTCGGCATGGGTCAGGCCAGCGAGGAAGACCGCGAGCGGATGTCGCCGCGATGGATCGCACCGATCGTCACGTGGCTCGCGAGCGATCAATCGGCGGGCGTCACCGGACGCGTCTTCGAGGCGTCGGGTCGGGTGCTCGCGATCGCAGAGGGCTGGCACCGAGGCCCGCGCGTCGAGCCGGTCGACGACCCCACGCAGATGGGTCCCGTCGTCGCCGACCTCCTCGCCAAAGCTCGCTCGAACGCCGGCATGGACGGCGAAGACGCCCGCAACTGAGACAGGAGACCAGCGATGCCCATCAACCCCGACGCCGTCGGAACCGAGTCCGAGCCCGTCGAGACCTCGTGGACCTCGAAGGACTGCCTGCTCTACGCCGTGGGCGTGGGTGCCGGCGTCGATGAGCTCCCGTTCACGACCGAGAACACCTCCGGCGTGCCGCAGCAGGTGCTCCCGACCTTCGCCGTGATCGTCGGCATGGGCGGCGGAGCGTTCGGCAAGATCGGCACGTTCAACCCGGCGATGCTCGTGCACGGGCAAGAGGCCATCGAGCTGCACCAGCCGATCCCGCCCGAGGGAACGATCAGCACCACCAGCAAGATCACCGGCATCTACGACAAGGGCAAGGCCGCGCTCGTCGTGAGCGAGTCGAAGTCGGTCGACGCGAAGACGGGGGAGCCGATGATGACGACGCGGATGTCGGCGTTCATCCGCGGTGAAGGGGGATGGGGCGGCGATCGTGGTCCCGGCGGCGCGGTGAACGTGCCGCCCGAGCGCGCCCCCGATCATTCCGTCACCTATCAGACGTCGCCCGACCAGGCCCTCGTGTACCGGCTGTCGGGTGATCGCAACCCGTTGCACTCCGACCCCTCGTTCGCGGCGATGGGCGGCTTCGACACGCCGATCCTCCACGGTCTCTGCACCTATGGGTTCACGGGCCGCGCGTCTGCTGCACTCACTGTGCGATGGCGATCCCACGCGCTTCACGGCGATGGAGGGCCGGTTCTCGTCGCCGGTCTTCCCGGGCGACAGCCTCACGGTCGACATCTGGACGATCGGTGACGGCCAAGCCGTCTACGAGACGAAGCGCAGCGGCTACGGCGGGGCCAAGGACCTGAAGGTCATCGATCAAGGCGCGTGCACGTTCAGCTGACGCGCCTCAGAACAGTCTGAGGTCTTCGGGGCGCATCCCCTTCAGCACCTCGTAGTCGATCTCGACACAGCGGAAGCCGCGATCACCCGCGAGCACCTTTGCTTGCGGCGTGATCGACTGCGCGACGAACACGCCACGCACCGGCCGCAGGCCCGGATCGCGCTCGAGCCGCGCGATGTAGCGCGTCAGCTGCTCGACGCCGTCGATCTCACCGCGCCGCTTCACCTCGATGGCGACCGTCGCCCCGGAGCCGTCGCGGCACAGCAAGTCGATCGGCCCGATGTCGGTGGGGTATTCGCGCCGCACGAGCACCAGGTCGTCGCCGATCACGTCGGGACGAGCAGCGAGCAGCGCCTGCAGCTCGGCCTCGACGCCGTCCTTCTCGAGCCCGGGATCCGAGCCGAGCTCGTGGGAGCGTGTCCGAGAGCACCTCGTCGAACCGGATCAAGAGACGTTCGCCCTTCCCGTTCGTCACGGTCCAGGTGGGTGCGCCGTCGTCGCCGAGTGCTTCGACGAGCACGTTCGGCGCCACCATCCAGTTCAGGGGCTTGTACGCGCCGCCGTCGGCGTGGATCGCCACGCACCCGTCGGCCTTCACCATCACGAGGCGGACGGCGCTCGGCAGCCGTGCGGTGAGCCTTCCCTCGTAGTCGACCGTGCAGCGGGCGATCACGAGACGCATCGAGAGGACGCTATGCGACCGTCACATCCAGCCCTCACATCGGGCGCGGCCCGGCCGATGGGCATGAGTGGCCGGATCCCGATCCTGGACTGACGTGCCGAAGCCGGCGCGCCCGAAGGTCGGCCGCCTCATGATGGAGGCGAGGCTCGACGCCGGGCTGAGCCGTCGAGACCTCGCTCGGGCTGTCGGAGTCGAGACGGGGCGGGTGCGCACCTGGGAGCGCAGCGACAAGGTTCCCAGCGATGTCTCGCTCGAAGCGATCGCGGATGCCTGCGGCGTCAGCGTCGAGGTCCTCGTGCCTCCGCGTCAGCCGCTCTGGTTCGACCCCGTCCTCGGGCGCCTCGTCGTCGGCGAGCAAGAGGTGCGCATCGATCAGGTCGTGCTCGGGAACGAAGGCGTGCTGCGGTGCTACCTCTCGATGGTCCGCTACGAGCGCGGCCTCGACGACGACGCGCCGGTGACGTTGCGGCTCGACGACCTCGAGGTGCTCGCGCTCGCGCTCGACGTGACCGACCGAGAGCTGGAGGACCAGCTCGTCAGGTTGGCCGGCGTCTCCGAGCGCACGGCAGCCGACATCCGCAGGCGTCTCGTGCGTCGCCGCGCGCCGACGCGCGTCGCAGCGCTCGCGTTGGGGGTGCTCGCCGCGGTTCCGGTGGTGCACGTCCGTGGACAGCACAACGGACTGCAGCTGAACGGCGGCCCGCAGCCGACGACGACGATCGCGGCGCCCGACGCGCCTGTCGAGATCGGCGACGCGCTCACGATCGAGCGGGACGGCACCCAGCCCTGATCCGAGGCGCGGCTGGACTCTGCTCAGCCGACTCCAGCATGCTCTCGCAGTGCCCGTTCACCGCAGTCGCCTCCTCGCGCCCCTCTTCGTCGCGGGTGCCCTGATCGTTGGGTTGACCGCATGCGGCGACGACAGCTCGAAGTCCACACAGCCCGCAGCCGACCGCCGCCGACCTCGCCAGCGCATCCGTCACCGGATCGTGGGCCGTGACGTTGAACGTCGACTCGCAGTCGCCGCCGGTGCTCGACAACAGCCTGAAGGTCGGCGACGAGGTGACACGCCAATACCTGATCGCGGGTGGCTGCAACGTCGACACGGTCGACTGCAAGGTCGCGCGGCAATCGGGCGCGGGGAACTCGACCGAGCGGTGGACCCGTGAGGGATCGAAGCTGACGTACCACGTCGACGCACCGGTCACGCTGCCGTGCACGATCGACGGCAAGGAGACGCCGGTCGACTACGACGCGAGTGCCACGTTCACGCTCGAAGTCACCGACGCGCAACAGGTCGGCGAGACATGGCTGGCGACCGAGCTCGCCTATTCACGCGATGCGACGCTGACGCCCAGCGCGACCGCGGCGGCGAAGGGGTGTCCGACCGGCAAGCAGACCGAGAGCGGCACCGGCGTGCCCGCGGAGCCGAGTGCGGCCACGACCGCGGCGCCCGCCACGACGACCGCTAGCTCGACGACCGGTCCCTGAGCCGCTTCCCGATCAGCTCACGACGCTTCTGCAGGTCGCGATAGGTCAGCTTCTCTGTGGACGAGTCGACTCCGAACGACGCCTTCACGCCCTCGAGGTCGATGGGGACGTCCATCGGGTGGATGCCGATGTCGGCCGCGAGACGATCGCCGTGGTGCGTGGCGAAGTACGCGGAGATCGTCGTGATCTCGGCGAGGAGATCGAGATCGGGGGCGAGCCGCGCGATGGCACCGTCGAGGAAGACCATGTTCTTCACGTAGAGCATGAGCTCCTTCGGAAGGCTCGCCCCGTAGCCGAGCAACGCCTTGACCGTCCGCTGGATCTCGTGCACGAGCTCCTCGCCCGAGAGCGTCGTCGGGTCGACGGGAGGCTGGTCGAGGCGAAGGTCGCGGATGACTGCATCGAGGTCGGTGTCGGGTGGGAGCGCGCCGAGGTCGCGAAGTGCAGCCATCTGGCCCTTCACGTCGTTCGTCGTCGCGCCCATCATCAGGCGCAGGAACGCGAGCCGGCGCGGCTCGGTGAGCCGTCCGACGATGCCGAAGTCGAGAAGCGCCGTGCGTCCGTCGGGGAGGACGAAGAGGTTCCCTGCGTGCAGGTCGCCGTGGAAGACGCCGTAGATCATCGCCCCCTCCATGAAGGCGATCATCCCGGTGCGGATCACGGCAGTCGTGTCGATGCCGGCGCGCTGCATGCTCTCGACGTCGTCGAACGCGAAGCCCGACAGCCGTTCCATCACGAGCACGCGGCGCGTGACGAGCGTGGGGTGCGGTCGGGGCACGACGTACCCCCTCTGCCCGAGCTCCGCGAGCACGCGGGCGACGTCGAGCATGTTCTGCGCCTCGAGTCGGAAGTCGAGCTCCTCGGTGATCGTCTCCGCGAACAGCTCGACGAGCGCAGGCGGGTTCGCGAGCGCCGCGATCGGGATGCGGCCCACGAGCAGAGGAGCGAGCCACGACATCACCGCGAGGTCCTGGCGGACGAGCTTCGCGACCTGTGGCCGTTGCACCTTCACCACGACGCGCTCGCCCGTGTGCAGCGTCGCTGCGTGCACCTGTGCGATCGACGCGGCGGCGAGGGGCACGGTGTCGAACGTCTCGAAGACCGACTCCAACGACCGGTGGAGGTCCTGCTCGACGACGGTCCTCACGCTGTCGAAGCTCTCGGCGGGCACGCGGTCGCGGCACAGCTTGAACTCGCTCACGAGCTCTTCGGGGAACAAGCCCTCCCCGGCCGAGATGATCTGCCCCAGCTTGATGTAGGTCGAACCGAGATCGGTTGCGGCGACTCGAAGTCGCCGTGAGATGCCCGCGCGAGAGACGTGCTCGCCCTTGCGCCTGTCGAGGAGCGCCCATCCGCCGACCGCGGTCGCGAGGCGAGCGGTCACGCGCGCCATGCGGAGGCCCGGGGGCAGGCGACGGCGCTGCGTGAGGACCGGGACTTCGCCGCGGCAAGCCGGCGCGCACCGCGTCGAGCCCCGGCGCCCACGTGATCGCGGCGAGGTCGAGCACCCACGGCGGATCGTCGCTGAACGCGCCGAAGGCCAGATCGGACGGCGCGTCAGCAGCCGGGTTCACGGTGTCTGGCATGTGCGCAGTCTCGCAGTTCCCTTCTGAGGTCCTCGCAGTCGGGGCTACTCTGCGCGGACGCCGCGGGGGCGCGGGCCGAGTCAGGGGGGACTTGTAGATGGTCGAACGCTGGATCGCCGACAGTGAGCTCAGCTCCAAGTGGCCGATCTACACACGAGCGAACGTCGGGGAGGTGTTCCCCGATCCGGTCACGCCGCTGACCCGCGACACCGGCATCTGGCTCGCCGAGCTCGGGTGGCGCGACGCATGGGAGCGCGTCGGCGCTTTCGACCACGACGAGTTCGACCCCGACAACATCGAGCAGCTCGGCATCACGGGCGGCTACTGCTACTTGAACGCCTCGCTGATCCGTCTGTTCGGCGAGCGCGCGCCCGGTCTCTCGGCGGCCGCGATGGACGAGCAGTTCTTCGGGGCGCAGCCCGGCATCCCGCCCTACGAGGAGCAGCCGGGCGACGTCGACCTCGCGAAGACCGAGAGGATCGGCCAGACGTTCGGATGGACGCTCACGACCGAGGACCTTCCCGAGCTCATCGACGACCAGGTCGCCACGAGGCGGCTGCGCGACGAGCGCCCCGATCTCAGCGCCCTCAGCGACCGTGAGCTCTCCGACCGGTACTTCGCGCTCATGGACGCGCACTTCCGCGACCTGTTCGCCCACCACATCTTCATGTCGTACATGGCGACGCTGCCGGTCGGCATCCTCACCGCGATGGCGGCTGCGGTCGGCGACCCGTCGCTGATGATGCGGCTCATCGGTGGCCTCGGCGAGGTCGACTCCGCGGCGCCGTCGATGGCGATGTGGGACATGGGCCGCGTGGTCGCCGACTCGCCCGCGCTCATGGCTGAGTTCGACAAGGGGCTCGTCGGGCCTGCACGACCGCCTCCGGGCGTCGCCCGACGAGGGCGCGGCGAAGCTGTGCTCGATGATGGACGACTTCCTCCACAGCTTCGGATCTCGAGGACCCAACGAGTGGGAGATGCGGTCCCCGACGTGGGAGACGCAGCCCGACCTCGCCCTCGCCGCCGTCGACCGCATGCGCCTCTCGCCCGAGGGTGCCGCCCCGTTGAATCAGAACTCGCGGATGGCGACCGATCGCGAAGAGCTCGCAGCGCAGCTCACCGAGGCGCTGAAGGACGACCCGGAGACGCAGGGCACGTTCCTCGCGGCAGTGCGCGCGGCCCGAGTCTTCTTGCCGGGCCGGGAGCGTTCGAAGACGAACGCGATCCGCATGCTCCACGAGTGCCGCATGACGCTGCGGGAGCTCGGCCGGCGCATGGTCGAACGGGGAGCGTTCGACGAGATCGAGGACTTCGGCATGCTGCGCAAGGCCGAGTACGACGACTTCCTCGCCGACCCGAACGCGTTCACGAACACGATTCGCGCGCGCCGCAACGCAGTACGCGGAGCTGCAGGCGCTCGAACCGCAGTTCGTGTTCGTCGGCGAGCCCGACTTCCCCGCGGCCTGGACGCGTCGAGACGCCGTCAACGTCGCGAAGCTCGCTCCCGGCGAGTCGCTCACCGGGCTCTCCGGTTGCCCGGGCGTCGCGGAGGGCCGCGCTCGCGTCATCCTCGACTCGCACGATCCCACCGCGCTCGAGCCCGGCGATGTCCTCGTCGCGCCCATCACCGATCCGTCGTGGACACCGCTGTTCGTGCCGGCCTGCGCGGTCGTCGTCGATGTCGGCGCGCTCCAGAGTCACGCGATCATCGTGAGCCGCGAGCTCGGCATCCCGTGTGTGGTGTCGGCGACCGGAGCCACGAAGGCGATCCCCGACGGCGCGATGGTGCGGGTCGACGGCTCGGCCGGAACGGTCACGGTGCTCTGATGGCCGAGCGTTGGCCGGCCGACACGCTTGCGAGCGAGAAGTACACGATCTACACACGGGCGAACGCCGGCGAGGTCATGCCCGATCCGGTCTCGCCGTTGTCCTCGACGATGGGCCTCGCATCGGCCGGCGACCTGGGTTGGCGTCGACGCGTACGTCAAGGCGGGGTCGTTCACCTACGACGAGTTCGACACCGATCGGCCCGACACTGTCGGCGTCTTCGGCGGCTACCTCTACCTCAACATGTCGATGACGCGGATCTACGGGTTGCGCATGCCCGGCCTGACGCCGCAGATGGTCGACTTCCAGTACTTCGGCGACATGCCTGGCATCACCCCGTACGAGGACGAGGCCCGGGCCGACGACGAGAACGAAGAGCTCACCGCGAAGCTCCAGAGCTACCTCGACGAGCTCTTCACTCGCGACGACCTCACTGAGCTGCGAGCAGACCGCGATCAGATCGATCGACTCATCGCGCGCCGCCCCGACCTCGGCGAGCTCACCGATCAAGAGCTCGTCGACCATGCCCGCAGCTTCCTGCCGCTCTACCGGCGGCTGTTCTGCCGGCACATCCTCGTGTCCGGTGCGTCGGGCATCGGCATCGGCACCGTCGCCGGAGTGCTCGCCGCGATCGAGCAGCCCGAGCTGATCATGACCCTCGTCGCCGGTCTCGGCGACGTCGACTCGGCCGCCCCGAGCTGGGCGATGTGGGACATGTCCCGGATCGTGAGAGGTTCGCCCGATCTCACGGCCGCGTTCGACGTGGGCGCTCCCGGGTCTGCACGAGCGGCTCACTGCGCTCGCCGAATCGGGCAACCCCTCCGCAGAAGACTTCGGGAAGCTGTTCGACAGCTTCATCGAGCGGTTCGGCGCGCGCGGCCCGAACGAGTGGGAGCTGCGCAGCCGCACCTGGGGCATCGACCCCGATGTGCCCCTCGCCGCGATCGACCGCATGCGCTTCGCCGCCGACGACGAGTCGCCGCAGACGCGCACCGAGCTGCGCATCATCGAGCGCGAGGCCGCCACCGACTTCGTGCGGGAGCTCGTCGCCGGCGACGCGGAGGCCGCCGGCACGTTCGAGGTCGGCCTGCGGTGCGCGCACCTGTACAACGCAGGTCGTGAGCGCACGAAGACCAACAACATCAAGCTCGTGCACGAGATGCGGCTGGCGCTGCGCGAGCTCGGCCGTCGAGCGGTCGAGCGGGGCGACCTCCGCACCATCGAGCAGGTCTTCATGCTCACCGAGCTCGAGCTCGACGACTTCGTCGAGCGTCCCGCCGAGTTCACCGCGCTCGTGAAGGAGCGTGAGACCTACTACCTCTCGCTGTGGGATCTCGAGCCGCCGTTCGTGTCGAGAGGCGCTCCGCCGCCGACGTCCGAGTGGCGTCATCGCGCCGCGGCGAGCGGGGCCGACCACGCGGCGCCCGGAGAAGTGCTCACCGGCATCCCCGGCTGTCCGGGCGTGGCGCGGGGTCGGGCGCGGGTCGTGCTCGATCCGACCGACCCGCGCGGGCTCGAGCCCGGTGACGTGCTCGTCGCGCCCCTGACCGATCCGTCGTGGACACCGCTCTTCGTCCCCGCGGCGGCAGTCGTCGTCGACGTCGGCGCGCAGATCACCCACGCGGTGATCGTGAGCCGTGAGCTCGGGCTGCCCTGCGTCGTGTCGGTCACCGACGCGACGAGGCGGATCGCCGACGGCGCCATGATCGAGGTCGACGGCAGGGCCGGCACGGTGACGGTGCTCTGATGCTCGATCACCTGCGCGTCGTCGAGCTGTCGGTCTGGGTGGCAGGGCCCGCAGCGGGTGGCGTGCTCGCCGACTGGGGGGCCGACGTGATCAAGGTCGAGCCTCCCGAAGGCGATCCGATGCGCAAGCTGTTCGGGGCCATCGGTGTCAAGCAGACGAAGGTCCCGCCGTTCGAGCTCGACAACCGCGGCAAGCGCTCGGTGGTGCTCGATCTCCGGTCCGAAGACGGCATCTCGGCGATGTGGACGCTGCTCGAGACCGCGGACGTGTTCCTCACCAACTTGCGCGCCGACGCGCTCGAGCGTCTCGGCCTCGACGCGACGACCGTGCGAGCCCGGCTGCCGCGCATCGTCTACGCGAGCGTGACGGGATACGGGCTCGAAGGTCCCGAGCGCGGCCGTCCCGGCTACGACATCGGCGCGTTCTGGGCTCGCAGCGGCGCGGCTGCGACGCTGGTGCCGTCCTCCGAAGACCCGCCGACGATCCGCAGCGGATACGGCGACCACACGACGGGTCTCACCGTGCTCGCCGGCCTGCTCGGCGCTTTGCTCGAGCGCGAGCGCACTGGCGAGGGACGGCTCGTCGAGGTGTCGCTGCTCGGCACGGGCATCTACTGCATGGGATGGGATCTCTCGATCCTGTCGGGCTTCGGCAAGATCTCGTCGACGAAGTCGCGTGCGCTCGCGCCCGCCCCGCTCGTCAACTGCTACAAGGCGGCCGACGGCCACTGGTTCTGGCTGCTCGGCCTCGAAGGCGATCGGCATTGGCCTGGCCTGCTCCGCTCGATCGACCGCACCGACCTCGGCGAGGACGAGCGCTTCGCGACGTCGGTCGGGCGGCGTGAGAACTGCGCCGCGCTCATCTCAGAGCTCGACGAGACGTTCGCAGCCCGTGACTATGCCGACTGGATCGAGCGCTTCGACGCGCACGACGTGTGGTGGGCGCCGGTCAACACGCTCCGCGACGTGCTCGCAGATCCGCAGGCGAATGCCGCGGGGATGTTCGTCGACATGGCCGGCATCGACGGCGAGACCTATCGCTCAGTGGCCACCCCGGTGCGATTCCATCCGTCGACCGATCATGTCGCCGAGCCGGGCCGAGTGCCGACGCTCGGAGAGCACACGGCCGAAGTCCTGTCCGAGCTAGGCCTCTGAACGGTCAGCCCCAGAGCGCCGCGAGCACGTCGTCGCGCAGCTCCTTGCGGCAGATGAGGAGATCGGGAAGCCACGGGTCCGGGCGGTTGTAGATCAGCGGCGATCCGTCGAGGCGGCTGACGTGGAGTCCGGCGGACATCGCGACCGCCGCGGGCGCGGCGTTGTCCCATTCGTATTGCCCGCCTGAGTGCGCATAGATGTCGGCATCGCCGGTCACGATCGCCATCGCCTTGGCCCCGGCGGACCCGAGCGTCACGATGTCCGCATCGAGCGAGTGCGCGACCACAGCCGCTGCATGCGACGAGCGGCTTCGGCTGGTGATGACGCGCAGGCGGCGTCCGTCGATGGCCGGGGGATAGGGCGGCGGATCGACGGTTCCGTACACCACGCCGACCGCCGGGAGGGCCACCGCGCCGACGAGGGGCTCGCCGCGGACGGCGAGCGCGATGTGCACCGCCCAGTCGCTGCGCCCGGGCTGCCCGAACTCGTTGGTGCCGTCGAGCGGGTCGACGACCCACACGCGGTCAGCCGAGAGTCGCGCGGGTCCGTCCCTTCCTTCTTCCGACAGGATCGCGTCGCCCGGACGAAGCGCGCCGAGGCGCTCGACGATGAAGTGATGGGCCTGCATGTCGCCTTCGTCCATCACCCGCCACGACGCGACTCCGGCTGACACGAGCTCGGCGCGCAGCCGCACCAACATCACGCCGGTCGCCTCCGCGATCTCGGCCGCGATGCGATGGTCGTCGCCGTTCGCGTCGCTCACCCGGGCAGGCTAGACGGGCACCGACCTGGGAGGATCATGACATGGAGCGCAGTGCAGTCAACCCGTGGGATTGGTCGCTGAAGTTCGGCTTCAACCAGGCCGAGCTCGTCGAGGGTGCGACGAAGGTCCTGTTCTGCTCGGGCCAGACGTCGATCGACGCGAGCGGTGCGCCGCAGCATCCCGGTGACATGGCCGCGCAGCTCTCGCTGTCGCTCGACAACCTCGAGGCGGTGCTGCACGACGCCGGCATGGGCCTCGGGAACCTCGTCCGTCTGAACTTCTACACGACCGACGTCGACGCCTACATCGCGAGCGCGAGCACGATGCGACATCGGCTCGCGGCCGCGGGCGCGACGCCGCCCAGCACGCTGCTCGGTGTTGCCCGCCTCGCCTACCCCGAGCTCATGGTCGAGATCGAAGGCACCGCCGTCGGCTGAGGCGCCCGCCGGGCGGCGCAGTGCGCCGCCGGGTGCGCAAAGAGGGAAGCAGCGATTGTCGAGCGAAGCGAGCAGGAGCCGGCCGCAGGCCGGCGACGAGGAATTACGGCGGAGGGGTGTTCCCGGCCGCGATCTGCGCCTGGTAGTCGAGCTCGATGCGCGCGGCTTGCAACAGGTTGATCGCATACCGCATCGCGCCCGACGAATAGGTCTTGCAGTCGAGGCTCGTCGTCGACGGCTCGGGACAGAAGTGACCGTCGGAGCCGCGGACGATGATCGTCCCGTCGGCCGCGCACGCGTCACGCGCCTGCGGGATGCGCTGCTCGAACGGAAGGCAGCGCTGCGTGTCGACGAACTGGCCCTCGGGTGAGATGGCGACGCCGGCATCCGCGTACTGCACGGTCGGATGCGCACCGGCGAGTCGCCGGTACACCGTGTCGAGCTGCTCCCACACGTCACCGGGCAGGTGCGGCGCGGGCGGTGAGGCGAGCACGAACGGCACGCCAGCAGCGTCGGCCGCGTCGATGGCCCGCTCTGTGTCGGCGCGGTACTTGTCGAACAGCCCCTGGCCGCCGATCGGCTTGCCGTCCGCACCGTCCATGCAGCTGCCGACGCTGTTCCCGCTGAAGGCCCACACGATGAGGTCGACCTTGTGGGCGTCGAGGTCGTCTTGCAGAGGCTGGAGGAAGTCACACGGCGCCGTGCCGCCGAGGGCCCGTGCCTCGACCTCGAGCCCGAGCGCGGGCGCAACGGCTTGGAGGTAGGGCTCGGCCTGCGTCACGAGAGAGTCGCCGTAGATGGTCACGTGGGGCGCTTTCGTCGCAGATGCCGGCGGCAGCGTCGTGGTCGGAGCGGGTCCTGCGGCACTGGCGCTCTCCTGAGTCGAGCTGCGTCCTGTCACGACACCGCCGATGAAGAGGAGCACCGCGACGGCCGCGACCGCCCCGACCACCCCAACGCGGCGGATCCGACCGTTTTGCATCCGAAGTTTCTAGCGGGCCGCGTCAGAACAGAGCGATCAGCCTGCCGAGCATGTAGCCGCACAGCGAGTAGACGCCGGTGAAGATCAGGGCGTACGAGATCGACGGCGACGCGGATTCGGCTGGGACCCGACCGGCTTGCCCGTGATGATGCGCGCGGTGCCGATCGATCAGGATCGCGTTGACGATCGCGGCGGCGAGGGCGTAGCGGGCCGCGTTCCCTTGCTCGATCCAGCTGACCGGCTTCTGCAGCGACTTCTTGTCCCGCATCTTCTGCAGGCGAGTCTCGACCCGAGCGCCGGATCCCGCGACCCATTCACCCCAGTGGTTGTCGATCCAAGTGCAGCAGGCGACGTTCAGGAGCACGACTGCGAGCGCGGCGACCCCGAAGACGCGAAGCGAGTCGTACCTCGCCGACAGCACCAACGTCGGCAGACCGATGATGAGCGTGTCGAAGACTGCGTAGACGGCGATCGCCCCGCCGACGACGGCCGTCGACGCTGCGGGATGTCGCGATTACGCCGCTGTCCCGTGGGGCGCTGCCGGCTTCCTCGTAGCACTCGTAGTGATAGTGCTCGACCCGGTCCCACCGGTCGCGGACGTACACGTTGCAGATCACCTGCTGTGCCCGCACCTTGGCGCTGAACTTCACACGGTCGCCGCAGCCCGCGCACACGACCTCGCTGCCCGGCTCGATCGAGCGAACCACGGCACGGGTCCTCAGGGCGGTCTTCGTCGCCATGGACTTCCTATCGGCAGGCGTTCCGGCGGGTTAGCCGCGTCGCTCGAGAACCACGTCGAGACCTAACAGCTCGCGAAACAAGCGTTGCCGGGTGAAGACCGCACGGAACGACCTCCGTATGGTCGTCAAGGATGTTGCCGGTGACCGCTGACGGAACGGAACGTGGACCAGGGCGCGACCGCGCGGGTGCTCGTGATCGAGGACGATCTCATCCTCGGCGATGTCATCGCGAGGTACCTCGCACACGAAGGCATGGCCGTCGACGTCGTCGCCAACGGACGCGAGGGACTGGAACGGGCCCTCACGACGCTTCCGGATCTCGTCGTCCTCGACCTGATGCTTCCGGGCCTGAATGGCATCGAAGTGATCAGAAGGCTCCGTCAGGTTGCGCCGATCCCCGTCGTGATGTTGACGGCGCGCGGATCGGAAGAGGACAGGGTGGGCGGGCTCGAGCTCGGCGCTGACGACTACCTCGCGAAGCCGTTCTCGCCTCGGGAGCTCGCGGCGCGGGTCAAGGCAGTGCTACGGCGCGCGGCGGGTGGAGTCGGGACGAGCGTCGGAGCCGTGATGGCGTCCGGCGGGCTGACGGTCGACCTTGTGGCGCACGAGGCGGTCATCGACGGCAAGGTCCTCGCTTTGACGGCCAAGGAGTTCGATCTGCTCGCCCACTTCATCGCGAACCCCGGCCGAGCGTTTCGCCGGGAGGAGCTGCTCCAAGCGGTGTGGGGCTACTCCGTCGGTGACACCGCGACGATCACAGTGCATGTCCGAAGGCTGCGCGAGAAGATCGAAGCCGATCCCTCGAACCCACAGCACCTGTGCACGGTGCGAGGCGTCGGCTACCGGTGGGCGCAATGAAGACGTTCGTGCGCGCGCGCGGTCCTGATCGTGGGTGGCGCTGTCGTCGCGGGTCTGCTCGCCCTCGCGAGTGGCACGAGCGTCGGGGATGCGGCGGTCGTCGTCGCACTCGCGGCGGGCGGCGCGTTGGCCGCGGCAGTCGCGGGCGCCGCCCTGTTGCGGACGTTGCGGACCCGATCCCTGCGCGTCCAAGTGCTTGCGGTTGCTGTCGCCACGATGGTCACGATGGTTGCCGGCGTCCTGCTCGCCGCCGAGTTCATGCTGGTCTCCGACCACGATCTCGCGGTCCTGGCGGTCGTCCTGGTGGTCGCGGGTTCGGTGGCCGGCGGCGCGGCGTTGTACCTGGGCGACATGTACGAGCGAGATACGAGAGAGGTCGGTGATCTCGCGGAGCGGCTCGTCGATCCAAACGCGAGGTGCGCACGACGTCGGAACGAGCTGCGAGGTAGGGCCCAGACCGATCCTGACGGGCGACCTGCAACGCCTCGCCGACCAGCTCTCTGATGTCTCGGCGCGTTTGGAGGCGTCGAGGAAGCGAGAGAGGGCACTCGACGCATCGCGTCGCGAGCTCGTGGCGTGGATCTCTCACGATCTGCGATCCCCGATCGCGTCGATCCGTGCACTCGCCGAGGCCCTCGACGAGGGCGTCGTCTCGGATCGCCGTCGACGTCGCCCGGTACCACCTGGCCATCGTCCACGAGAGCCATCGGCTCGGCGCACTCGTGGACGACCTCTTCGAGCTCAGCAGGCTCGCGAGCGGTGCCGAGCCTGTCGATCAGCCCTTCGTACCCGTGAGCGAGCTGGTAGGCGAGGTGCTCGCCGGGATCACGCCGGCGGCCTCGATCCGCGGCGTTGATCGTCAGCCGCCTCCGATCGAAGACCTCCCTTCGGTGCTCGTGCCGGCGAACGACGTCCGCCGGGTCATGCGCAACCTCCTCGACAACGCGGTCCGGCACACGCCCTCCGGAGGAAGCGTCGACGCTCGAAGTGGCAGGCGACGGCTCCATCTTGGAGCTCTCCGTGACCGACCAGTGCGGAGGGCATCCCCGATTCCGATCTGGATCATGTCTTCGAGGTCGCGCTTCCGCGGAGACGAGGCACGGACACGCGACGAGAGTGGCGGTGGGCTCGGCCTCGCGATCGCAAAGGGGCTCGTCGAAGGCCGTGCGGGCACGATCAGAGTCGCGAACCGCTCTCACGGATGTCGGTTCACGGTGCATCTTCCGGTCGTGACGCAATGACGACCGTGGAGGCGCCGCGTACGTCGCTCGTCCGATCGAGCCACGATCCCGGCCGGCGCGAGCAACGATCGCCGGAGTGCTCGCGGCCGCGAGTCGCCCTCGCGGTGACCGACGTCGTGAGCGCGCTGAAGGCGGGTCCGTCCCTGATCGACACGATCGGCACCGAGTTCATCAACCGCTTCGCGGCGTCGTTGAAGCAGCTCGCCGTGTCTCTCTTCGGGACGAACGACAAGGCCTGCGCTCGTCGTCGGCATCATCGTCGTGTCACTCGTGATAGGCGGCGTCCTCGGTCGCGCCTCGGTCGCTCGGCCGTGGGTTGGTTCCGTGGGCTTCGCCGGCTTCGGGGTCGTGGGGGTAGCGACCGGCATCACCGATCCGCTCGCCGACCCGTGGCTGATGGTGGCCGCCGCAGTCCTCGGCGCGGTCGCCGGCATCGCGACGTTGTTCCTCCTGCTCCGCGCGGCAGCGCCGGTCGCCGGATCGCGAGCTGACACGGATCCCACCGTCCGGGCCGGCAGTCGGCGCTCATTCCTGGGATGGGGTGCGGGAGCCGTCGCCGTCACCACTGTCGGCATGGCAGCAGGTCGAGCCCTGCGCGGCCGGTACGGCTCGGTGACTGAAGGCGTCGAGCTTCCCGTGCCGGTGAAGGCAGTGCCAGTGCCCGCGTCGCAGCCTTTCACTGTCCCCGGTCTGAGCTCGTACGTGACTCCGAACGCCGACTTCTACCGGATCGACACCGCGCTGTTCGTGCCCCGGGTCAGCCCCGACGGTTGGAGCATCGCCGTTCACGGAATGGTGGACCACCCATTCGAGCTCTCCTACGACGAGCTCCTCGCGATGCCGATGGTCGAGGAGCCCGTGACCATCGCGTGCGTTTCCAACGAGGTCGGAGGCGATCTCATCGGGAACGCGGTGTGGCGGGGCGTCCCGCTGCCAACGCTGCTCGAGCGAGCCGGAGTGCAGGCTGGCGCGACCCAGGTCGTCGGCCGGTCGGTCGACGACTTCACCGTCGGCTTCCCGACCGAGCTCGCACTCGACGGGCGCACCGCGCTGGTCGCGGTTGGGATGAACGGTGAGCCCTTGCCCGCAAGCACGGCTTCCCCGCGCGACTGATCGTCGCCGGGCTGTATGGATACGTGTCGGCGACGAAGTGGCTGCGCGACATCGTGCTGACGCGCCTCGAGGACTTCGACGCGTACTGGGTGCCGAGAGGCTGGGCCAAGGAAGCTCCGATCAAGACCGAATCGCGGATCGACGTTCCCCACGGCGGAGCCTCGGTCGCGGCCGGTCGTGTCGCGGTTGCAGGCGTGGCCTGGGCGCCGACGCGGGGAATCAGCGGGGTCGAGGTCCAGGTCGACGACGGCGCGTGGCAGCTCGCTCGCTTGGGTGAGGTCGCGAATCGACAACACCTGGGTGCAATGGCTGTACGAGTGGCAGGCATCGCCCGGGCGACATCGGCTGTCGGTGCGCGCGACAGACGGAACCGGCCAAGTGCAGACCGCGGACAGCAGTCCTCCTGCCCCTGACGGGGCCACCGGCTACCACTCGCGGACGGTCACGGTCGCGTGATCACGAGAGCTCGTCGTCTCCATCACATCGCTGCTGGCGCTGCTCGCGGTTGGCGGGCGTCGCGATCGGGATCGCTCGCCGTTCCGCTGCCCGCGGCCGAGCGCACCGCCGATCGAGGCCACCGGATGGCTCAACACCGCGCCGCTGACTCCGGCCGATGTCGAGGGCAAGGTCGTCCTCTATGACTTCTGGACGTACAGCTGCGTCAATTGCGTGCACACGCTCCCGTACGTGAAGGCGTGGTACGCGCGCTACGCGGCCGATGGGCTCGTGGTGCTCAGCATCCACACGCCTGAGTTCGAATTCGAAGGCTGACCCGCGCAACGTCGCGGACTTCGTCGCCGAGAACGGCATCGAGTACCCAGTGGCGCTCGATCCGCATCGAGACACGTGGCGCGCCTGGGACAACCACTACTGGCCCGCGTTCTATGTGTACGACCGCGCTGGTGCTCGCCGCTATCAGCACTTCGGTGAGGGGCGGTACGACGAGACGGAAGACGTGCTGCGCTCGCTGCTCCGGGTCGACCCGTCCTCACCGCGTGCCCGTGTCGCCACCGTGTGACCGGCACCGGCTTGTTCCCCCAACCAAGGAGAAGTCCCGATGAACCAGCGTTCGAAGATGGTGGCCGGCATGTTGTTCGTCGGGAGCGCTCGCTTTCGCGGTCGCCGCGTGCGGCGACGACAGCGGGGGCACGAACAACCCTCCGGCGCAAGCACCGACCACGTCCGTGACCCAGACGACCGAGGCGATGACCGACTCGACGACGGCGATGACCGAGACCACCGAGGCCATGACCGACTCGACGACGGCGATGACCGACTCGACGACGGCGATGACCGACTCGACGACCCCCTGACGACTGTCAGCGGCCGCGGCCGAGCCTCACGCCTTGCCGACGAGGTCCCGTACCGCCACCTCGTCGGCGCCGGCCGCGACGAGGGCTTGCACGCTTCGCTTCGATCTCCTCGGCGAGGGCTTCGTCGACTCCGGCCGCGGCCGCTTGCTTCGCCTCCAACGATCGTGCCGTCGTCGCCACGGCCATCAGCACGATGATCGACACCGCGGTGATGAGCCCGAACGTGACCACGACGCCGTTGTTGTTGTCGGCGATCGACCCGATGATCATCCCCGCGATGCCGACGACGCAGATGGCGATGACCGCCCAGCGCAGCACGCGCAGCGTCATCGCGCCAGGGGCTTGTACTTGATGCGGTGGGGCGTGTCGGCGTCGGCGCCGAGCTGCTTGCGCCGGAACGCCTCGTACTCGGTGAAGTTGCCCTCGAACCAGCGCACGTACGAATCGCCCTCGAACGCGAGGACGTGCGTCGCGACGCGGTCGAGGAACCAGCGATCGTGGCTGATGACGACCGCGCAGCCGGGAAACGCGTCGAGCGCGTCTTCGAGCGCGCGCAAGGTGTCGACGTCGAGGTCGTTCGTCGGCTCGTCGAGCAGCAGCACGTTGCCGCCGGCTTTCAGCACCTTCGCGAGGTGGACGCGGTTGCGCTCGCCTCCCGACAGGTCGCCCACCCTCTTCTGCTGATCGGATCCCTTGAAGTTGAACGAGGCGACATACGCGCGTCCGTGGATCTCGCGGTTGCCGACCTTCATGTGCTCGACGCCTTCGGTGATCTCCTCGTAGACCGTCTTGTCGGAGTCGAGGACGTCGCGCGACTGGTCGACGTACGCGAGCTGCACCGTCTCGCCGAGCTTCACCGTCCCGCTGTCGGGAGCCTCGAGGCCGGTGAGCATGCGGAAGAGCGTCGTCTTGCCCGCGCCGTTCGGCCCGATGACCCCGACGATGCCCGCCGGGGGGAGTGAGAACGACAGGTCGTCGATGAGCAAGCGGTCGTCGTAGCCCTTCGAGACGTCGCTCACCTCGATGACGGTGTCGCCGAGGCGGTTCCCCGGAGGGATCGAGATCTCGAGCTTGTCGCCCCCGCCGGAGTCGGCCTCGGCCTCGGCGAGCAGCTTCTCGTAGGCGCCCAGGCGGGCCTTGCCCTTCGCCTGCCGGGCCTTGGGTGCCATGCGCACCCAGTCGAGCTCGCGCTCGAGCGTGCGTTGCCGCGCCGAGCTCTGCTTCTCCTCCGCGGCGAGGCGGGTGCGCTTCTGATCGAGCCACGACGAGTAGTTGCCTTCGAACGGGATGCCCCGGCCGCGATCGAGCTCGAGGATCCAACGAGCGACGTTGTCGAGGAAGTAACGGTCGTGGGTGACCGCGACCACGGTGCCCGGGTAGTCCTGCAGGAACCGTTCGAGCCACGCGACCGACTCCGCGTCGAGGTGGTTCGTGGGCTCGTCGAGCAGCAGCAGGTCGGGCCGCGACAGCAGCAGGCGGCACAGCGCGACACGCCGTCGCTCACCGCCGGACAGCACCGCGACGTCGGTGTCGCCAGGCGGGCAGCGCAGCGCATCCATCGCGATCTCGACGTTGCGTTCGACGTCCCAGGCGCCGGCCGCGTTGATCTTGTCCTCGAGCTCGGCTTGCTCGGCGCCGACCTTCTCGAAGTCGGCGTCGGGGTCGCCCCACATCGCGAGCACCTCGTTGTACCGCTCGAGGAGCGCTCGGATCTCGCCCACGCCGTCCATCACGTTTCCGAGCACGTCCTTCGACGCATCGAGCGTGGGCTCCTGGGCGAGCTGGCCCACCGAGAAGCCGGGCGTCAACCTGGCCTCGCCGGAGAAGCCGTCATCGAGCCCCGCCATGATCCGCAACAACGACGACTTGCCCGAGCCGTTCGCCCCGAGCACGCCGATCTTGGCCCCCGGGTAGAACGACAAGCTGATGTCCGCGAGCACCTGGCGGTCGGGCGGATAGAAGCGACCGAGCTTGTAGGTCGTGAAGATGAACTGGGGCGCCATGACGGCCCGACCCTACCGATGCCTGGCCGCTGGTACGCCGTCGAGGTCGACACCGGTGCTACGTTCCGCCCGACCGGCCTTGAAGGTTTCTGGGGGGCGCACATGTACGCACTCGAGCTGCTCAGTCGCGATGGCCTTGCGTTCTCGTTCCGGTGGCTCCACATCATCGTGGGCATCACCTGGATCGGGTTGCTCTACTACTTCAACCTCGTGCAGGTGCCCGCCTTCGCCCAGATGAGTGCTCCGGCGCGGATGGAGGCGATCGAGATCCTCGCCAAGCGGGCGCTGTGGTGGTTCCGCTGGGCCGCGGTCGCCACCGTGCTGACCGGCATCCTCATCCTCGGGGCGACGAAGGACTACTTCGCACGACGACGTTCGCGACAAGCGAGGCCGAACGGGCATCTCGATCTCGACCGGCATCCTCATCGCCCTGATCATGTTCGTGAACGTGTGGGGCGTCATCTGGCGCAACCAGAAGACCGTCATCGCCTCGGCGGCCCAGGTGCGCGCGGGCGGCGAGGCGCTGCCCGAGGCGGCTGCCGCCGGCCGCGCGCGCGGGCATGGCGTCACGCCAGAACGTGCTGCTTCTCGTTCACGATGATCTGGTTCATGACGTTCACGAGCCACTTCTCGTTCAGCTACGACACGACCAGCGGTGGCGCCCGGGCGCATCTACTGGGTGCTCACCATCGTCATCCTCGGCGCGCTCGAGGCGAATGCCCTCGGCGTCATCGGCGGGGGGTTCAAGCCGGCGAAGGAGTCGCCGTTCAACTGGCCCTACGAGACCGTGCGCAACGTGCTGATCTCGGGCTTCGTGCTGTGGGCGATCTTCTGGCTGATGTGGGAGATCCTCTTCGCGCCGTGAGCCGCGTCGGCTCGCTAGGCGAGCGACTTGATGTAGGCGACGATCTGGTCCTGCTCGGTCTGGCTGAGGTTGAACTGCGGCATCAGGTTGCCGTACCCCTTGACGATCTTCGCGCTCGGGTCGGTGATCGACTCCTTGATGTAGGTCTCGTCGGCAGTCACGGTCGTGCCGTCGGCCAGCTTCACCTCGCTGCCGTAGAGGCCCTTCCACGTCGGGCCCGTGCCCTTGGACCCGCTGCTGCTGTGGCAGCTCGGTGCATCCGCGATCTCGGGCGAGCGCCTTGCCCGCCGCCACTTGGTCGGCGGACGCGCCGCCTCCAGTCGTCGCGGTCGAACCGCCGGAGTCGTCGCCGCCGCACGCGGCGAGCGCGCCGGTGAGAAGGAGAGCGGGGACGAGGGCGAGCAACGCGCGCTTCACGGCGGGGAAACCTACCGGCCACTCCGGCTGCTCAGGGCCCACCGGTAGCATCGAAACGTGGTTGACGCGCAACCGCAACAGCCGAGCCCCGACGAATTCGGAACGAACGCGTGGCTCGTCGACGAGATGTACGAGCAGTACCGCTCTGACCCGTCGTCGGTGAGTGAGTCGTGGCGTGAGTTCTTCGCGGACTACCGGCCCGGAGCGGTCATCGTGGCGCCGACACCCGCGCCTGCTCCGGCGCCCGCCCCGACCCCGGAGCCCGCCGCGGCCGCGCCGGCCGCAGCACCCGCGCCGGCCGCTGGCGCCGCCGGCGAGGTCGGCGATCCGATCCGCGGCGCGGGCGCCGTGATCGTGTCGAACATGGAGGCGAGCCTCGGCGTCCCGACGGCGACCAGCTTCCGCGTCGTCCCCGCCAAGCTCCTCGAGGTCAACCGCAGCGTGATCAACGGGTACCTCGCGCGCACCCGCGGCGGAAAGGTGAGCTTCACGCACCTGATCGGCTACGCGGTCGTTCGCGCGATCGCGGACGACGTGCGCGTCATGAACTCGACCTTCGTCGAGGGTCCCGACGGCAAGCCGCGGGTCGTGCACCACGAGCACGTCAACCTCGGCCTCGCCGTCGACCTCCAGAAGTCCGACGGCAGCCGCACGCTGGTCGTGCCCGTCGTGAAGTCGGCCGAGGAGATGTCGTTCGCCGAGTTCGTCGCCGCGTACGAAGACCTGATCCGCAAGGTCCGCACGAACAAGCTGAGCCCCGACGACTTCAAGGGCGCCACGATCACGCTGACCAACCCGGGCACGATCGGCACCGTGCAGTCCGTGCCGCGGCTGATGCCGGGGCAGGGCGTGATCGTCGGGGTCGGCGCGATCGACTTCCCGGCCGAGTACCAGGCGGCCGACGAGCGAACGCTCGCCGATCTGGGCGTGTCGAAGGTCGTCACGATCACCTCGACCTACGACCACCGCATCATCCAAGGCGCCGAGTCCGGCCTGTTCCTCAAGCGCGTGCACGAGCTGCTGATGGGGGAGGGCGGCTTCTACGACGCCGTCGTTCACCTCGCTCGGGGTGCCATACGAAGCGGTGCGGTGGCGGCGCGACGTCAACCCCGCCGACCACGACGACGCCCGTCTGCACAAGCAGATGGTCATCGCGACGCTCATCCGCGTGTACCGGGTGCGCGGTCACCTCATCGCCGACCTCGATCCGCTCAAGTGGACGCCGCCGCGGATGGAGCCCGAGCTCGATCCCGCGACATACGGCCTGACGATCTGGGACCTCGAGCGCGAGTTCCTCACGGGAGGGCTCGGCGGCGTCGAGCAGCTCGAGCTCGGAGAGATCCTGCGGATCCTGCGCGACGCGTACTGCCGCACGATCGGCATCGAGTACATGCACATCCAGGACACCGCCGAGCAGAAGTGGATCCAGCAGCAGGTCGAGGGAGTGCGGTTCGCGCTCAGCCACGACGAGCAGCTCCATCTTCTCTCTCGCCTCAACGCGGCCGAGGCGTTCGAGAAGTTCCTCGCCACGAAGTACGTGGGACAGAAGCGGTTCGGCCTCGAAGGCGCGGAGTCCGCGATCGCGATCCTCGACTCGGTCCTCTCGTTGGCCGCGGACGAGGGCCTCGACGGAGTGGTGCTCGGCATGCCCCACCGCGGGCGCCTGAGCGTCCTCGCGAACATCGTGGGCAAGTCGTACGACCAGATCTTCAAGGAGTTCGAGGGCTACGTCGACCCGTCGTCGACGCAGGGCTCGGGCGACGTGAAGTACCACCTCGGAGCATCCGGCAAGTTCGTCAGCCCCGCCGGCGCCGACATCAAGGTCGAGCTCGCCGCGAACCCGTCGCACCTCGAGGCCGTCGACCCGGTCGTCGGGGGCATGGCCCGTGCTCGACAGGACCTCATCGACCGGCCCGGCTCCTATTCGGTCCTGCCGATCCTGATGCACGGCGATGCCGCGTTCGCCGGCCAGGGTGTCGTCGCCGAGTGCCTCAACATGAGCGACATCACGGGCTACCGCGTCGGCGGCACGATCCACCTCGTCGTGAACAACCAGCTCGGGTTCACGACCGCGCCCGAGCACGCGCGCAGCTCGCAGTACGCGACCGACGTCGCGAAGATGATCCAGGCGCCGATCTTCCATGTGAACGGCGACGATCCCGAGGCGTGCATCCGCGTCGCGCGGCTGTCGTATGCGTTCCGGCAGACGTTCCACAAGGACGTCGTCATCGACATGGTCTGCTACCGGCGCCACGGTCACAACGAAGGCGACGACCCGAGCTACACGCAGCCGCTGATGTACAAGCTCATCGACGAGCGGCGCTCGGTGCGCAAGCTCTACACCGAGGCACTCGTGAAGCGCGGCGAGCTGACGCTCGACGAGGCGGAGCAGGCGCTCGACGACTTCCAGCGTCGGCTGCAGGTCGCGCTCGACGAGACTCGCCAGTCCGCCCCGCCGGCAGTGAAAGCGGCGAGGCCGCCCGAGCCGATGGGAGTGCTTCCCCACATCGCGACAGGCGTCGACCGCGCGACGCTCGACCGCGTGTTCGCCGGGCTCACGAAGGTGCCCGAGGGCTTCACGATCCACCCGAAGCTGGCCAGGCAGTTCGACACGCGTACGAAGCTCTACGACGACGGTCAGGTCGAGTGGGCGACTGCCGAGGCACTCTCGATCGGCACGTTGCTGCTCGAGGGCACCGATGTGCGGCTGACCGGTGAAGACACCCGGCGCGGCACGTTCAGTCAGCGGCACGCCGCGCTCGTCGATTACCACACCGGTTGGACGTACGTTCCGCTCGCCTCGCTCGACGAGAGCCAAGGCAAGCTCTGGGTCTATGACTCGCTGCTGTCCGAGTACGCCGCCGTCGGATTCGAGTACGGCTACTCCGTGGTGCACAAGGACGCGCTCATCGCGTGGGAGGCGCAGTTCGGCGACTTCGTGAACGGCGCGCAGATCATCATCGACCAGTTCCTCGTGGCCGCCGAAGACAAGTGGCTGCAGACCTCGGGGCTCGTGATGCTCCTGCCTCACGGGTACGAGGGCCAGGGGCCCGAGCACTCGTCTGCGCGCATCGAGCGCTTCCTCACGATGTGCGCCGAGGACAACATCCAAGTCGTCAACGCCACGACGCCGGCGCAGTACTTCCACCTGTTGCGGCGGCAGGTGCGCCGCGAGATCCGCAAGCCGCTCGTCGTGTTCACCCCGAAGTCGTTGCTGCGGGCGAAGCAGGCGCACTCGCCAGTCGACGACCTCACGAACGGATCGTTCCAGGAGGTGCTCGACGACCGGTCGGTCAGCGACCCTGCGGCGGTCGCGCGGATCATCTTCTGCTCCGGCAAGGTCGCGTACGACGCGATCGCTCGGCGTGACGAGGTCGAGCGCACCCGTCGCGATCGTGCGTGTCGAGCAGCTGTACCCGTTCCCTCGCGAGCAGCTGATCGACATCCTTCGCCGCTACGAGAACGCTCGCGAGGTCGTGTGGCTGCAAGAGGAGCCCGAGAACATGGGGCCGTGGCGGTTCATGTACGACCGCAGCCACGAGATCGAGAACGCGGGCTACAAGGTGCGTCAGGTCTGCCGTGTCGAGTCGGGGAGCCCGGCGACCGGCTCAGGCGTCATCCACGCGCAAGAGCTGAACGACCTCCTCGACGAGGCGTTCGCCGGGCTGTAGGCGATCTAGATCAGCGGGAAGCCGACGACCGCCTCGAGGTCTGCGATCGCCTGGGCGGCGTTCAGCACCTTGATCGTCGTCATGCCCATGGCCTTCGCCGGCTTGAGGTTGATGCCGAGGTCGTCGAGGAAGACGCACACCTCGGGCTTCACGTCGAGCAGCTCGCACGCCATCTCGTAGAAGCGCGGGTCGGGCTTGCGCACGCCCACCTTGCTCGACTCGACGACGACCTGGAAGAGCGCCATCACCTCGGCCATCTGGCCCTCGCGGTCGACGTGCCCGGGTGACGTGACGAAGTTGTTGGTCAGGCACGCGGTCTTCAGCCGGGACGAGCAGCGTCGCACGGCCTCGACCATCTCGGGCCTGAGCTCGCCCTGCAGCGCTTCGAGCACGCGCCGAGCGTCGATCGCGTGCCCGGCCGCGGCGGCCTCGGCCTCGTACAGCGAGCAGAACTCCTCGATCGTCACCTCGCTCCGCTCGAGCAGCGCCCATGCGTTCGCGTCGGGGTTCGTCGCGTTGAGGCCCCGCAGCAACCCGTCGGGCACGCCGACTTCGGCCTCGTACTTCGAGAACGCCTCGAACGGGCTCGACAGGACGACCCCGCCGAAGTCGAACAGCACTGCTTCGATCATGCGATCAGCCCAGGAAGTCGTGGGCGAGGGCGTGCCACATCTCGGTCGAGAGCCGCAGCGATTCTTGGTCGACGCGTTCGTCGTCGCCGTGGAACATCACGCCGTAATCCTCGAAGGTCATGTTCCGGCTGAAGAGACCGAATCCGTACGCGGCTGAACCCGGCGCGTCGGAAGAAGCGCGCGTCGGTGCCTCCGACGGTCAGGAACGGGACGAGCTTCCCGTCGGGGTAGAAGCCCCGGCTCACACGGTCCATCGCGTCCCACATCGGTGTGTCGAACGGCGACGCCGTGGGGCCGTCGTCGTTGAACGACACGAGCTGCACCGAGCCGGCGAGGTCGCCGAGCGCCTCGTCGAGCATCGCTCGCACCTCGGGCTCACCTTGCCCGGGCAACGTGCGGATGTCGACAGTCAGGTCGATCGTGTCGGGGATGACGTTCGTCTTCGTGCCGCCGTGGATGATCGTCGGCGCGAAGGTCGTGTGGGTGCACGCGTGGAACTCGCGCGCCATCGCGAGCGGCAGCTCGTCGCAGAGCGCCACGAGCTGATCGGGATCGAGCAGCTGCGCGACGACCTCCTGAGGAAGACCGATGTCCTCGACGAACCGACGCCACGTGTCGTGGATCTGCGTCTCGGGCTTGTACTCCGCGAGGCGGCGCACGACCTCGGCCGCCTTCACGAGCGCGTTGTCGGTGCGCAGCGGCATCGACGCGTGGCCGGGCGTGCCAGTCACGCGCAGCGTGCTCCAGAAGGTGCCCTTCTCACCGACGATGACGGGGAGGCGCACGCCCGCGCCGAGATCCATCGGGAAGCCGCCCGCCTCGGTGAGCACGTAGTCCGCGACCACGGCGTCTCGCTCGTGCTCGACGAGGTAGTCGGCGCCGTACGTGCCGAGCGCCTCTTCGTCCGCGACGCCGAGGTAGATGAGGGTGCCCTTCGGCTTGAACCCCGAGGTCGCGAGGTGCTTGAACGCGACCGCCATCGACGCGGTGAGGTTGAGCATGTCGACGGCGCCTCGGCCCCACACCTCGCCGTCGATGATCTCGCCCCCGAACGGATCGTGGCGCCACCGGTCGGCGTTCACCGGCACCACGTCGGTGTGCCCCATGAGGAGCAGGCTCGGCGCCGAGGCGTCGGTGCCCTCGATGCGGGCGACCAGGTTCGCTCGACCCGACACGGCCTCGAACCGCTCGAGGTCGAGCCCGCTGCCCTCGAGGTACGTGGCCAGCACATCGGCGCTGGCGGTCTCGCCCCCAGACTCCTCGGTGCCGTCGTTGACGCACGCGTTCCGGATCAGCTGCTGGAGGAGCTCGGTCACTTCCCCCGTGGGGTCGTCCATGGGCGCACTGTAGGCGGGGCTGATGACGGGCCTTCCCTCCGCGGGATGGTTGACTGAGGCCCACCATGCCCCGCATCCTGCCCCGGCACGTCATCGTCGACGGTTCGAACATCGCCACCGAAGGCCGGTCGCATCCGAGCCTCAAGCAGCTCGATGAGGCGGTGTCGGCCTTCATGGCCGAGAACCCCGACCACACGGTGACTGTCGTGGTCGACGCGACGTTCGGGCATCGCATCGACAAGGCCGAGGTGTCCGCATTCGACGCGGCGATCGACGCGAACGAGCTCGTGTCGCCGCCCGCAGGAGCGATCGGCCGGGGCGATGCGTTCGTGCTGCAGATCGCCGACAAGGCCGATGCGATGGTGCTGTCGAACGACAGCTTCCAGGAGTTCCACGGTGAGTACGACTGGCTGTTCGACGAGGGCCGGCTGATGGGTGGCAAGCCCGTCCCGCACATCGGATGGGTGTTCGTGCTGCGCAGCCCCGTCCGCGGGCCGACCAGCCGCCGCGCGCTCCGCTCCGCGAAGAAGGGCGACGGCGCTCGGCCTGCGAAGAAGCTGGCGGGCCGTCCCTCGGCGGCGGCGTCGGCACCCATGCCCGTGCCGAAGTCACCGCCGCCGACGAAGCGCAAGGCGGCCGAAGCACCGACGGCCGCGGCGGCGAAGCCGTCCGCGCCCGTCGATCAGAAGCGCAAGGCCGCCGACGCGCTCAACCCACTGCTCCCGTTCGTCGAATTCGTCGCTCACCATCCCGTCGGCTCGTCCGTCGAGGCGACGATCGAGTCGTTCTCCTCGCACGGCGCCTACGCGACATCCGAGTCGGTGCGCTGCTACATCCCGCTCCGGTATCTCGGGAAGCCCGCGCCTCGCAGCGCGCGCGAGGTGCTGACCCTCGGGAACACGATGCCGTTCACCGTGGTCTCCATCGCCGCGGGCCGCCGCGGCGTCGACCTCGCCATGCCCGGCTTCGAGCCCGATGGAGTCGTGCCCTCCGACGCCGTGGCGGCGACCGCGAAGAAGGCCGCAGCGAAGAAGGCGGCTCCGAAGAAGGCCGCTGCGCCGAAGAAGGCCGCGGCCGCCAAGAAGGCGGCGCCCAAGCCCGAGAAGGCGGTCGAGAAGGTCGCAGAGAAGGTCGACGACGGAGCCGACAAGGTCGCGCCTCCGAAGAAGGCGGCCGCGACGAAGAAGGCCCCCGCAGCCAAGAAGGCGGCGCCCAGGAAGGCAGCGACGAAGAAGGTGGCCGCCAAGAAGGTGGCCGCGAAGAAGGGTGCTGCGCCCTCAGCCTGAGGCGGGCCGAGCGGTCAGCCGCGCGACCCAACGCTCGATCGTCTCGCGGTCCTGCACACCGGGGATCAGGAGGCGGCCATCGAGCAGCCACGCCGGCGTGCCCGTGACCCCGACTTCGTGCGCGGCGTCCATCGACGCGCGCACCTCGGCGGCGCCTTCGCCTCGAGCGACCGCCTCGACGACCTCACCGCCGTCGACACCGGCGCGCGACACGACCTCGGCGAGCACCTCGGGGTCACCGATGTCTTCCCCGGTCACGAAGACCGCGTGGAAGAGCGCCGCGTCCAGCGCAGCGAACGCCTCGGGCCGGCGACCGCGCACGACCTCGCCCGCGCTCAGAGCGAGGCGCGTGCTCGGGATGTGCTCAGGGGGGTTGAACGGAAGCCCGACCGCTGCGCACTCCGCGCCGATGCGCGCGTGCACGTCGGCCAGGCGGCCATTCGGCGAGACACGACGACCGACCGGCGGCAGCTCGGGATGGAGGTCGTAGGGCAAGGGAGTGACGGTGACCCCGAGGCTCTCGAGCAGAGCGGTGCGGTCGCGCCCGAGGTAGCACCACGGGCAGAGGTAGTCGCTCCACACCACCGCCTGCATCGCGCGGGCCTGCACCGGACGGAGGCTACTGGCGCCCCGGTAGGGTCGAGCCCGTGCGCGTGGCGACGTGGAACGTGAACTCCCTGAAGGCGCGGCTGCCTCGGGTCGAGGAGTGGCTCTCGATCGGTGAGCCCGACATCCTCTGCATGCAGGAGACCAAGCTCGCCGACTCTGCGTTCCCGGCGATGACGTTCCAGGCGCTGGGGTACGAGGCTGTCCACGTGGGTGAGGGCCGCTGGAACGGGGTCGCGATCCTCAGTCGCGTCGGCCTCGACGACGTCGTCGCCGGCTTCCACGACGGCGCACCCGCCGATGCCGAGGCACGTCTCGTCACCGCCACGTGCGGCGGTGTTCGTGTCACGTCGGTGTACGTGCCGAACGGGCGCTCGATCGATCACGAGCAGTACACCTACAAGCTCGGGTGGCTCGCGCGGCTTCGGGCGCACGTCGCCGCCACCGCCGTCCCCGACGACGACGTCATCGTGTGTGGCGACTTCAACATCGCGCCCGAAGATCGTGACGTGTACGACGCGGCGAAGTACATCGACACGACCCACACGAGCCCGGCAGAGCGCGCCGCCCTCGACGAGATCGAGCAGTGGGGCCTCGTCGACGTCTTCCGCGAGGTCTACGAAGAGGACCGCCTGTTCTCCTGGTGGGACTATCGGGCCGGCGACTTCCACGAGGGCCGCGGCATGCGCATCGACCTCGTGCTGGCGAGCCAGCCGATGGCGAAGCGGGTGCGATGGGCGCTCATCGACCGCAACGCCCGCAAAGGCTCCTCACCGTCCGACCACGCTCCCGTCATCGTGGACTTCGACGACCGTGGCTGATCTCACCGACCCATCTGCCTTCCACGAGCGCTTCGTCGCCTCCGCCGATGCGGTGGTCACGCCCCGACGGGCCGAGCTCCACCGGCTCGCCGATGCGCTGCGCGTCGCGATCGAGTGCCTGATGGACACCCAGGCGCCCGAGGAGGCGCTCGCCGACGCGGCCGGGCAGGCCGAGGCGCTCGCAACCTTGTTGCAGTCGCAACCTCGTGGCCGCACGGTCGAGGGTTGGGCAGAGGTCGCGAATGCCGGCGACACCTTCGGCTTCTTCGACTTCTCGCCGGTCTTCGGTCGCGCGAACCCGCTCGCGCCGCCTGTGCGCATGGGGGTCGCCGAGGACGAGGTGCGCGGCACCGTGCGGTGGGGCGCCGCGTACGAAGGGCCTCCTGGATGCGTGCACGGTGGCCACATCGCGGCGGCGTTCGACGAGGTGCTCGGCATGACGCAGTCACTCTCCGGCGCGCCCGGGATGACCGGCATCCTCACGATCAAGTACCGCAGCCCCACGCCGCTGCACACCGACCTCGACTTCACGGCGCGCGTCAGCCGGGTCGACGGGCGCAAGATCTACACCGAGGGCGTGTTGAAGAACGGCGACGTCGTGTGCGCGGAGGGCGAGGCGCTGTTCATCTCGGTCGACTTCGCGAAGTTCGAGGCGATGCGCAGCGCAGGTGAACGACGGCTAGGTGAACGCCGAGACGAGGTCGAGCACCTCGTCTCCGTAGCGTTCGAGCTTCACCGGCCCGATGCCCGGAACCGCGCGGAGTGCGGTCTTCGTGCGGGGGCGGTTCTCGACGATCGCGGCGAGCGTCTTGTCGTCGAAGATCGTGTACGCGGGGGTGTCGGCGGCGCGCGCCCGGGTGAGGCGCCAATCTTTGAGCGCCTTGAAGAGTGGGTCGCTTGCCTCGGTCGGGGCCCGCCGAGCTGCTTCGAGCGTGCGCTTCGCGTTGCGCACCGACGCTCGGTTGTCGCTCTCGGGCAAGCCCGCGCGCAGATCCTCGCAAGCGTCTTCGATCGGGGCCAGCAACGGAGACGGCGAGCGGTTCATCGCCCGCGTGCCGAACGTGCGTTGCTCGGCCCACATCAAGTGCAGCTCGCGCTCCGCGCGTGTGAGTGCGACGTAGAGCAGGCGCGCCTCTTCTTCGAGCGCTTCGGGCGTCGTCGCCTGGCCGATCGGCACGAGACCACGCTCGAGGCCGGTCACGATGACGACGGGCCACTCGAGCCCCTTCGCTCGGTGGAACGTGACGAGGTCGACCGCGTCGGAGTCGGCGGCGATGTCGTCGGTGCGCATCGTCGCGGCGAGCCAGTCTGCGAAGCCGGTCGTGGTGCCGGCGGGGTCGAGGGCGAGGTACTCGTGGCCGAGCCGCACGAGGGCCTCGAGGTTGCGCCGCCGCTCGTCGGTGAGACCGGTGCCGTCGTCGCCAGTCGCCGTCGACGTCGTCCACCTCGCCCACGATTGCCTCGAGGTCGGCGAGCCGCGGAGCGAGAGCGGTCGTGCCCCGGTGGCGCGGGTCGCGCAGCCACGCTCGGACCTCGGGCTGTTCGAGGAGCCTGCCGCCGCCGCGGACCCGGCACGGCACGTTCGCCGCCCGCAGCGCTTCTTCGAGCAGTGCGAGCTGCGCGTTGGTGCGCGCGAGCACGGCGAGGTGGCGCCATCCCATCGTGGGCCCGCGACGGTCGCGCACGCGCCGCGCTGCCGCGGCGGCCTCGACCACGTCGGTCGGGTACGACGAGATCGAGGGCACCGGCCCGTCGGCCTGTGTCGTGCGGCGGCCGCGAAGGTCGAGCACGCTCGAGGCGACACGAACGATCTGCGGGCTCGATCGATAGTTCGTCTCGAGCCGCACGATCGTCGAGCCGGGGTAACGGTCGGGGAACTCGGCGAGCACCGCCGACTCAGCTCCGTTCCAGCCGTAGATCGCCTGGTCGGGGTCGCCGACGACGCACAGATCGGGCCGGCCCGCGCGCCATGCCTCGAGCAGGTGGAGCTGCAGAGGGTTGATGTCCTGGAACTCGTCCACGAACAAGTGGCGGTACTTCCAGTGCTGGACCGCGGCGAAGTCGCGGTCGTCGCGGACCGCGCGAGCGCACTGGATGAGCACGTCGTCGAAGTCGATGAGCGCGCGTTCGCGCTTCACCCGCTCGTAGCGCTCGTAGATCGAGGCGACGACCGTCGCCGGCAGCGGTGGCCGGCGGCCCGCCTCGTCGCACGCACCGGCGTACGCCGCGGGATTGATCATCCGTGCCTTGGCCCATTCGATCTCGGCCGCGATGTCGGCGGGCTGCACGAGCTGACTGGCGCCGCCGCGCTTGCTGGCCTGGCTGACGAGCGGGGCGAGGATGCCGGCCTTGCGGTCGAGCAGCGATGGCGGCGCGACCCCGGTGTCGGCCCACCGCTGCCGGAGCTGCGCGAGCGCGACCGCGTGGAAGGTGCCCGCGTGGGCATGGCCCCGCAGGCCGAGCGCGCCGAGCCGGGACCCGAGCTCGCTCGCCGCCTTGCGGGTGAACGTGATGACGAGGACGTGGCCGGGATCGGCGGACCCCGTGGAGAGGCGGTGCGCGACGCGGCGCGTGAGCACTCGGGTCTTGCCGGCGCCGGGGCCGGCGATGATGCAGAGAGGCGCGCCCGCGCTCGTGACCGCGGCGCGCTGCGCTTCGTCGAGGTCGGCCAGCAGGTCCATCGGGGTCACCTTAGGGAGGGGGTGGGGCACTGCCGGTGGCCGCTCATCGCTATCCCCAGGGCCTGTGGAGAACGCCGGTGGGGCAAGCGTTCATAGGCGGAAGCCTGGGCAAAACGCGGTTCGACCCCGAGTAGCCTTCGGGCCGAAGCCTTCCGCACTCCTCGGGGCCGCACCCCGTTCCACGCCTCGTCGCTTCCCTCGCACCTTGCGGCGCTCCGGCGCTCCGGGCGCCCCCTGGCCTCCGTGCGTGCCCACTTTCGTGGACCCACCCGGCGGTGGACGACGCCTTCGACGTGACTCGTCCCGCACACCCTCCGCACCACCCCGCCCGTTGGCCCCGAGCACTGCGTGGCTTTCACCCCACAGCTCCCGGTTCCCCCGAGCCGGGCGCTCGCTGCTGGGCTCACACCCTGCCGCGTGCTGCTCGCTGCTGGGCTCAACACCCTGCGGCGTGCGGTGCATTGCGCATCCGGTGGCGTCACTTTGCCGATTCGCAACACAACCGTCAAGAGAATTTCGGCAACTTTCGACATCTCTGGATAACTTGTGGACACTCCTGTGGAGACACTGTGGATGGGGTGTGGGTGACGACCGTCACATTGTGGACAGCGCGTCAGCAACGGCCGCGGCGCCGGCGCCGCTGTCGGACAGTGCGTCGGTAGCGTCCGGGCGTGCTCGTCTCGCCGGAGCGGTTCGAAGAGCTCGTGGCCGAGGCGCTCGACGGCATCCCGCCGGAGCTCGGGGCGCGCATGGACAACGTCGCGGTGTTCGTCGAAGACCGCGGGCGCCTGGCCGGACTCTTGGGTCTCTACGAAGGAGTGCCGTTGACCGCGCGCGATGCGGGGTACGCGGGGATGGTGATGCCCGACCGGATCACCATCTACCGACTGCCGATCTGCGCGATCTGCGCGACCGAAGGCGACGTGGTGCACCAGGTGCGCGTGACCGTCGTGCACGAGGTCGCACATCATTTCGGGATCAACGACAACCGCTTGGCCGAGCTCGGCTGGGCATAAAGTCCGCATCGTGGGTTACCCCAAGGCGTTGCTGAACGACGGCGAGGAGATCATCCTCGACCTGAAGCCCCATTGGATGTACGTCGTGCCGACGATCATCGTGTGGCTCGGAGTGACGGTCCTGTGCCTGTTGCTGTGGAACGTCAGCGGTCAAGACTGGATGAGCTGGGTGACGCTCGTGGTCTTCCTCGGCCTCGGCGTGAACGCCGCGGTGCGCTACTCGAAGTGGACGACGACGAGCTTCACGGTCACCAACGACCGCGTCATGTTCCGGCAGGGGATGATCGCGAAGTCGGGCGTCGAGATCCCGCTCGAGCGGATCATGAACGTGAACTTCAAGCAGTCGATCTGGGAGCGCATGATCGGCGCCGGCGATCTGCTGATCGAGTCGGGCGGCAAAGACGGCCAGAGCCGGTTCAGCGACGTCCGCAAGCCCGAGCTCGTCGCGAAGGAGATCCACGAGCAGGCGAACCAGTACGAAGAGAAGCCCGCTCGACGCGCGGCAGCCGCGGCGGGCGCGGGAGCGGCCGCAGCAGTGAACGCGAACCTGCCGCCGCCTCCGCCGCCTCCGGCGCCGAGCCAGGTGCCCGGCGGCACGGCCGCGCCGGCGTCGGCCGACGCCGCCGAGCAGCTCGAGAAGCTGCACGACCTGCTCACCAAGGGCGCGATCACGCAGGCCGAGTACGACTCGAAGAAGGCCGAGCTGCTCAACCGGCTCTAGGGCGGTCCGGCGCAGTGCGGGTCGTCAGCCTCGTCCCTTCCGTCACCGAGACCTTGCTCGCGTGGGACGTCGTGCCGATCGCGGTCACGCGCTTCTGCGAACATCCCGAGCTGCCCCACGTCGGCGGCACGAAGGACCCGGACATCCAGCAGATCGCGTCGCTGGTGCCCGACCTCGTAGTGGTGAACGACGAGGAGAACCGCAAGGAGGACTTCGACGCGCTCGAGGCGCATGGGCTGCGAGTGCACGTCGTGCGGGTGACGACCGTCGCGCACGTCGCGCGGGAGATGCAGGCGCTCGCAGCGCTCGTCGAGCGCACGTACGAGCCCGTGCCACTGCCGTCGCCGCTGTCGATCCGCACGCGCGCGTTCATCCCGATCTGGCGTCGACCTTGGATGACGATGAACGGCGACACCTACGGCTCGTCCGTGCTCGCACACCTCGGTGTCGCGAACGTGTTCGACAGCGAAGGCGAGCGCTATCCCGAGGTCGGTCTCGACGCCGTGCCTCACGTCGATGTCGTCCTCGCGCCGTCGGAGCCCTACCCGTTCGGGCCACGACATGCCGACGAGCTCGGCTCCCTCGCGCCGGTGACGTTCGTCGACGGCAAGGACCTCTTCTGGTGGGGCGTGCGCACGCCTGGTGCGCTCGAGCGGCTGGGGGCGCTGCTCACTCCTCGGTGACCGTCGCTCCTCCGACCGGCCGCACGACCCACCCTGTGTCTCGCACCGCGCCTCGTTCGGCGAGTGCGACGACGCAGCCCCCGAAGCCCGCCCCGGTCAGGCGGGCACCGAACACTCCCGGTCGCGCCCGCAGGACGTCGACGCACCGGTCGAGTGCAGGCGTCGAGACCTCGTAGTCGTCGCGCAGGCTCGCGTGGCTGTCGTCCATCATGAGCCCGGCATCATGGAACGCACGCGCCCGGATCGCTCTCGAGAACAGATCCACTCGCTCGTTCTCGGAGATCACATGGCGAGCGCACGCGCGCACGTGCGGGTCGGCGATCTCGTAGACCGCGTCGACCTTCGCGTCGCGCAAGGGGCCGATCTGCTCCTCCGCTCGCGCGCACGCCCGTACGCGCTCCGCGTACACCGACGACGCAAGAGACCGATGCTCGCCCGAGTCGACGACGACGATCTCGATGTCCTCGGGCAGAGGCACCGGGGTGATCGTGAGGGCGCGGCAGTCGATGAGCAGCGCGGCGCCCTCGACTCCACCGGCCGACGCGAGCTGGTCCATGATCCCGCAGGGCACGCCCGACGCTCGCCGCTCGGCCGACTGGCAGATCCGTGCGATGTCGAGGGGCGACCCTTGGATGCCGAGCGCCTGCGCGATGGCAACTTCGAGCGCTGCACTCGAAGACAGGCCCGAGCCGATCGGGATGGTCGTCGAGACGTCGCCCTCGAACCCGACCTCCGGGCGCATCTCGGCGACGACGCCCGCGACGTAGCGCGCCCACTCCGGCTCGACATGCGAGGGCTCCTCGACATCGAGGGGCACCACCGCCGCTTCGTCGGCGTCGGCGGAGCGAAGCACCACAGGGCCGTCGCGCCGTTCCCCCCGCACCTCGGTCCAGCGATCGATCGCCATCGGAAGCACGAGGCCACCCGTGTAGTCGGTGTGGTCGCCGATCAGGTTCACGCGCCCGGGTGCGCGAGAGACGATCACGCGGACGCAGCGGACGCGGCCCGCAGCGCGGCGGCGCACGCTTCGGGCGCAACGGGGTTGAAGAACACGTCGGAGCCGAGCTCTCCCGCCGCGATGTAGCGAGCGACGCCGGCGGCGCGCCAGGGCGACACGAGGTGCGCGTGCAACGGAGGTCCGTTCCAGTCTCGACCGTCGAAGGGACGTTGGTGGAACCAGAGCATGTACGGGAGCGGCCGGTCGTAGAGGCGGTCGAGTCGCGCCAGCACATCGACGAGGAGTGCGGCAAGGTCTCCTCGGTTCGCGGCGGTCAGCGACGGCAGGTCGGGCTCCCGACTCTCCGGCGCGAGGCGGAGGTCGATCGGCCACGACGACGCACGCGCGGCCCACGCGCTCCATCCCCCCGCCGAACCGACATGGCGCTCGGTCCCCGGCGGAGCTCGGTCCGCGAAGAGGTCGCCCTCGTGCGCGGGAGCGGGTGGCACGAGATCGAACGCGTAGATCTGGCCGTGCGGATGCGCGATCGTCGCGCCGACTTCGGCGCCACGGTTCTCGAACACCAGCACGTACTCGACGTCGGCACGCGCACCGAGCGCCGCGCTGCGGTCGGCCCACAAGTCGACGACGTGGCGACGCGCCCTCGATGCCGAGGGATGCGAACGTGGCGTCGTGAGCTGGCGTGTAGAGCACGACCTCGCACCTGTCGTCGGGCATCGCGGGGAAGCGGTTCACGAAGGCACGCACGTCGTACGGCTCAGGCGCCTCGATCCCGCCGACGCAGAACGGACACCCATCCGCGGGAAGGTTGGGGCGTCCCTGACGTGAGCCGACGACGACAGTCGCGGCACCCGTGAGCGGATCGATCAGCACCGGTCGATCTGCACCGATCGATCAGGACAGGGAGAGGGCCGCGGCGAGCCGCTCGACCGCGTCGTTGTCGAACGGCGCGCGCAGCGCGATGTTCACCTGGTCGACGCCCGCATCGACGTACTCGCCGATGCGGTCGAGCACCTCCGCGTCGGTGCCGCCGAGCACACCTGGTCGCACGTAGTCGGCGAGCCCGCCGAACTGCGCTCGCAAGCTCTCCTCCGTCCACGCGAGCCCGAGGTTCACCGACGTGCGGATCTCGGCGGGATCTCGTCCGACGTCATCACAGTGCCGGTGCAGCACCGCGCGCTTGTGCGCGTACATCGCAGGGTCGACGAACGGGATGTTCAGCCCGTCGGCCCACTGCGCGGCGATGCGGAGCGTGCGCTTCTCGCCCTGCCCGCCGATCCAGATCGGAAGTGCCCGCTGCACGGGCTTCGGGTCACAGCGCGCGTCGTGCAGCTCGAACCACTCGCCCTTGAACGTCGTCGTCTCGTCGCGGAGCAGGCCTCGCACGCACTGGATGGCCTCTTCGAGCTGGTCGAGCCGCACCTTCACTGCCGGGAACGGGATGCCGTAGGCGCGGTACTCGATCTCGCTCCAGCCCGCGCCGAGCCCGATGTCGGCGCGCCCGCCGCTCAGGTGGTCGATGGTCGAGATGGCGTTCGCGAGCACCGCGGGATGGCGGTAGCCGACGGAGTACACGAGCGAGCCGCAGCGCACCTTGCTGGTGTCGCACGCGAGCGCCGCGTGGGTGGCCACCGCTTCGTGGCACTCGCCCTCCTCGGTCAAGGTCGCCGAGTAGAAGTGGTCCCACACCGAGATCCAGCCGAAGCCCAGGTCTTCGACCTGTCGCCAGAGCGCCCTGAGCGACGCCATCGAGGTGTTCTGGAGCCCGGCATGCACGCCGAAGACGGTCACGCCGTGACCGTAGCCCTCAGGATCACGGCGCTCAGGATCTCGCCATCGCCTCGAGCGCTCGGATGTTGACGACGTGGAGCGAGCGCCGCCCCGGCAGCACGAGCCCGCGCGCTCGCAGCCGCTTGATCGCGCCGCTCATGCTCTCGGGGTCGACGCGGAGCATGCCGGCGAGCTCCCCTTGCGTGACGTCGAGCATCACGATGGTGCCTTCCTCGACGCCACACGTGATCGCGAGCTCGACGAGCGTGGCGGCGAGACGCCGGTCGACATCCTTCGGCGCGTGCTCGACCGCGAACGTCGTCGTCGCTCGCAGGCGCGTCGCCATCACGCGCAGCATCGCAGCGGCGAGGGTCGGGTGCTGAGTGAGGAGCTGGTTGAACTCGGGGATGCCCACCGCCGCGAGTCGTGTCGGTTCCGTCGCGATCGCACTCGCCGAACGGGGCACGACCGTCGATCGCGGAGAGCTCCCCGAACAGCGAGCCGACGCCGAACAAGCCGAGCTCGACAGCGAAGCCCTCGCGCGTGGCCTCGACGCGGACCTCGCCTTCGATCACCGCGAGCGCGGGGCCCGGCGGGTCGCCTTCGACGAAGATCCATGCACCGCGCCGATACTCCCGCTCCTCGCCGGCCGCGAGCACGGCGTCCCAGGCGTCTTTCGGGAGCTCGTTGGTCGTCGTCATGTCGGTCATTGCGTAGCCGCTTTTCCGCCCAATCGTGCAACCGCTTCGAGATCGTGGCGCCCAGCATGAGCGCAGCGCTCACGGGCGTAGAGTCGCCGAGATCACAGACGCCCAGCGACCTGGGACACAGGAGAGGACACACGATGGCCGGACCGCTCGCCGGATATCGCATCATCGAGATCGCCGGGATCGGCCCCGGGCCGTTCTGCGCCATGTTGCTCGCCGACATGGGTGCCGACGTCGTGCGTGTCGATCGGGCCGAACGTGCGTCAGGCGACTCGTCCACTCCGCCCCCGTACTACGACGTGATGGGACGGGGGCGCCGCTCGATCGCGGTCGACCTCAAGAACCCCGACGGCGTCGAGACGGTGCTCAAGCTCGTCGAGACCGCGGACGGGCTCATCGAGGGCTTCCGGCCGGGCGTCATGGAGCGGCTCGGCATCGGGCCCGAGCACTGCCTCGCCCGCAACCCGAAGCTCGTGTTCGGACGCATGACCGGATGGGGGCAAGACGGCCCCTACGCGGCCTGGGCGGGGCACGACATCAACTACATCGCGCTTGCGGGATGCCTCGCGCACATCGGGAACGCGGACGGCCCGCCGGTCCCGCCGCTGAACCTCGTCGGTGACTTCGGCGGTGGCGGCATGTTCCTCGCGTTCGGAGTCGTGTGCGCGCTCCTCGACGCACAGAAGTCGGGCAAGGGCCAGGTCGTCGACGCCGCGATGGTCGATGGCGCCGCGGTGCTGATGTCGATGTTCCACGGCTTCCGCGCGACCGGCATGTGGACCAACGAGCGAGGCTCGAACCTGCTCGACACCGGCTCGCACTTCTACGACGCCTACGAGTGCTCCGACGGCGAGTACGTGTCGATCGGCTCGATCGAGCCCCAGTTCTACGCCGAGCTCCTGCGCATCACGGGCCTGTCCGACGATCCTGAGTTCGCGAAGCAGATGGACCGTTCCTCGTGGCCAGGGCTGAAGCAGCGCTTGCGCGAGGTGTTCCGCACGAAGACGCGCGACGAGTGGTGCGCGCTGATGGAGCACACCGACGTGTGCTTCGCTCCCGTGCTCACGATCGACGAGGCGGCTGAGCATCCGCACAACGTGGCACGCAAGACGTTCGTCGAGGTCGGCGGCATCTCGCAGCCCTCGCCGGCGCCCCGCTTCTCCCGCACGCAGGCCGAGCTCTCGCGTCCTCCGTCGAACGTGGGACAGCACTCCGACGACGTGCTGTCCGACTGGCTGAGCTTGAGCGGCGACGAGATCACGAAGCTGCACGAGTCCGGCGCGGTGCGGTAAGCGCTCGACTCGATGGCGACGCTCGTCTGCTTCCACGCGCATCCCGACGACGAGTCGATGACGACGGGCGGCACGATCGCGCGCGCCGTCGCAGAGGGGCATCGCGCGGTGTTCGTCGTCGCGACGCGTGGCGAGCACGGCGAGGTACCCGATGACTTGGCCGCCGGCGAGACGCTCGCCGATCGCCGCGTGGCCGAGACGATGCGGTCGGCCGAGGTGCTCGGCATCTCTCGCGTCGAGTTTCTCGGGTACTCCGACTCCGGCATGGACGGCTGGGATCAGAACAACGAGCCCGACAGCTTCTGGCGGGCGCCGGTCGATGTCGCGGCGGAGCGGCTCGCGGCGATCCTGCGCGAGGAGTCCGCCGAGGTGCTGACGGTCTACGACCCGCACGGCAACTACGGCCATCCCGACCACATCCAGGTCCACCGAGTCGGCCACCGCGCCGCGGAGCTCGCGGGCACACCCGTCGTGTACGAGGCGACGATGAACCGCGACGCGGTGCAGCGACTGGTCGAGATGGCGGCTGAGCTCGCGCCCGAGCTCGACATCGATCCGCCCGAGATGCCGGAGGACATGGAGTTCGGCATGCCCGAGGCCGCGCTCACGACCGCGGTCGACGTGTCCGGCTTCATCGCCCAGAAGCGCGAGTCGATCACGATGCACGCGAGCCAGGTCACCGACTCGAGCTTCTTCCTCCGGATGCCGGTCGAGGTGTTCGCCAGCGCGTTCTCGACCGAGTGGTTCATCCGCAAGGGCGCGCCCGCGGGCATCCACGAAGACAAGCTCGCTGGGCTGTGACCCGGCTCGTCTTGGTGCGCCACGGCCGCGCCGCCGGTGGCTGGGACGACGACGTCGACCCAGGGCTCGACGACCTCGGACGCGCGCAGGCCGAGGCCATGGCCGACCTCGTCGCGCCGCGCGGTCCCTTGCCGATCCTGGTGAGCCCGTTGCGCCGCTGCCGCGAGACCGCGGCACCGCTCGAGCGCCGGTGGGCGACGATCGCCGCGGTCGACCCCGCAGTGGGCGAGATCCCGTCACCGCCCGACGTGCCGATGCAGGAACGGACGTCATGGCTGCGACGAGGCGATGGCGGGCACGTGGGCCGACATCGGCGCCGAGTACACGCGCTGGCGCGACTCCGTCGTCGCGCGGCTTCTCGCGATCGACGTCGACACGGTCGTCGTGAGCCACTTCGTCGCGATCAACGCCGCGATCGGAGCCGCGACGGGCTCCGACCAGATCGTCATCGCGGCGCTCGACAACTGCTCGCTCACCATCATGGATGTGGTCGACGGACGTCTGGTCCTCGTGGAGCAGGGCTTCGAGGCGCCTGACACGCTGGTGCGATGAGCGACCTGCTCGGGCGAAGCGTGGACGCACACGGGATTCGCGCAACGGCTGCACTTCGGCGCAGGAGTCGTGGCACAGCTCCCCGACATCACGAAGGAGCTCGGCATCCGCCGCGCGCTCTTCGTCACGACAGAGGGCCGATCACAGTCCGACGACGGCGCGCGCATCGTCAAGCTGCTCGGCCGATCACTCGCGTCGACGTTCAGCGAGGTGCGGTCGCACGTGCCGACCACGACAGTCCAAGCCGCGATGCAACAGGCGCGGCGCGACGCGGTCGACGGCGTCGTCTCGTTCGGTGGTGGATCGTGCGCGGACCTCGGCAAGGCGGTGAGCTACTTCACCGAGCAGGAGGCGGGCACTCCCGGCGCGTCGTACGCGGACCGGCCCGCATTGCGGCACATCGCGATCCCCACGACCTACTCGGGCGCCGAGCTCACGCCGTTCTTCGGCATGACCGACGAGCGCACGCACACGAAGGGCGGGGGAGGGGGGCCGACCTCCGCTCCCATCGCGGTCGTGTACGACCCGCTCCTCACGCTCGGCACCCCCGCTCGCGTGAGCGCGGAGACCGGCATGAACGCGATCGCGCATTGCGTCGAAGCCGTGTACTCGCCGCGCCGCACGCCAGAGGCCGAGGCGATCGCGCTCGCGGGCATCCGGCGCCTCGCTCGCGCGCTGCCCGCCGTCGTGGACGATCCCGACGACGTCGACGCGCGCACCGACGCGCTTGCTGGTGCGGCGCTCGCGGGCCGCTCACTCGAGAACGCGACGATGGGCGTGCATCACGGCCTCGCCCAGCTCGTCGGGGGGCGCACCGGCATCCCGCACGGCCTCGCGAACGCGGTGATCCTCGCCCACGCGATGCGCTTCAACGCTGACGTCGCTCCGGACGAGATGCAGCTGATCGGCGAGGCGCTCGGCGATCCGGACGATGCTCCGGGCGCGATCGCACGTCTCGTCGAGCGGCTCGGACTGCCCACGCGGTTGAGGGACTGCGACGTCGACGAGGACGACCTCGACGCGGTCGCCCGGATGTCGCAGTCGAGCTTTGCGGTGCAGGCGAACCTCCGACCGGTCGGCGAGACCGACGCGAGGGCGATCCTGGCTGACGCCTGGTAGCTCTTCGTCGCCTACGCTCTTGCGAAGGGCGGCGCAATGCGCCGCCCGTCACGTACCCTTCCGGCAGTCGCACGCACGGTAGGGGGTCCTGATGGCGGCGGTGGTGCTGCGAAGATCGCGAGGGGCAGGCGGGCACGCCGCCTCGGCGCACGATGCGTCCTCTCGCACGCGTGGCCGCTCCGCTGCTCGCCGCGCTCTCGGGCGGTGCCGCGGCGATCCACTTCACAGTCGTCCCCGAGCACCTCTCCGAGTCACGCCGGATGGGCATCTTCTTCCTCGTCGTCGCATGGGCGCAGGCCGCGTGGGCGATCTGGGTCGTGCTCTGCGCACGCCGACACGGCGCGCGCTCGCCGACGGGCGCGCTGCTGAACGGCGCGGTGCTCGCCGTGTGGGTGATGCACCACACGGTCGGCATCCCGTTCGGCCTTGCCGGCGATCACCGCCATGCGCGTCGCGGCGATCGACCTGACCTGCGCGGCGCTCGAGGCGCTCGTGGTCGCGGCCGTCGTCGCGATCTTCGCGGTCGGTCCGAACCGCAAGGTCCCCACGGCGAGCCTCGCCGGCATCATGGGCGTGCTCGGCATCGGCGCGTTGTTCGCCTCTGGCCTCGCTGTGCTGTCGCCTTCCCCCGAGACCGCGGCGGCCGGTCACGTGCACACCCACGCCACCACCACCCAGGTGCCGCCCACGGCCGCCGAGCGCCATGTGCTCGCGCAAGAGCTCGTCGAGGCCAGGCAGGTCGCGATGCGGTACCCGACGGTCGCCGACGCGGAGGCCGCTGGCTATCGCCGGGCGGGGCCGTTCAGCCCGGGCGCGGGCGCCCACTACGTGATGATGGACGGCACCGGCACGAACACCGACGGCAAGATCGACTTCGAGCACCCGCTCGCGTACCTGTACGACGGCACGAGCGAGACGAGCGAGGTCGTCGGCGTCATGTACTACTCACTCGCGAAGGACGCGCCGCGAGGGCTTTGCCGGGCCGAACGACGTGTGGCACCAGCACTCCGGCGCTTGCCTCGTGCACAACGCGGATGGCACCGTCGACTCGCCCCTCGCCGTCGATCAGGACACGACGAAGGCGATGTGCGACGAGGTCGGCGGTGAGTGGATGAACACGACCGGTTGGATGCTGCACGTGTGGGCGGTGCCGGGATACGACGCGCCGGATGGCGTCTTCGCCCACGACAACACCCTCGTGCGCTGCGCGGACGGTCGCCAGACGATCGAGCCCGAGCTGCTGAACCTGGGGTGCCCGGCACCTGATATCGCGGTGCGCTGGCACCTGAATCACGGTGCCCTGGCACCTGACGTTGCCCCTCGGAGGTGCAGGCCAGGTACGCTGGCCGAGTTCCGCGCTCATGCCGATAGGCGCTCACGGAGGTAGGGGTTCGATGAGGAAGCTGATGCCGTCGGGAGAGCTCGCCCGAGACGATCGGTTCGTGCGCATCACCATGGAAGATGTGATCTTCGATCCCCGCAACGCGTTCGTGGCGACCCGTCGCCGCGAGAACGGCTTCGACCCCCGGGTCATCGAGGCCCCCGACAGCGCACGCGGCCTGATGCACGGCATCTTCGTGGGTGAGATCCAGGCGCTCGAGGGCGCGGGGCGCACCTGTTGGGACTTCGAGACGAGCAGCAGCGACGGGGGTGTGCCGTTCGAGCTCAAGCTCGACATGGCCCGGCAGTGCTGGGACGAGGCTCGCCACGTCGAGATCTCGGTGAAGCTCTCCGACCACATGGGCACCGAGCTCGGGGAGTTCTCCGAGCAGACGCTGCTCTTCGAGGCCGCGTGCAACGAGGACCCGGTCCTGCGCCTCGCCGGCGTGAACCGGGCGCTCGAGGGCCTGGCCATCGACGTGTTCACCGCGATGCGCGACTTCGGCGGTGCGTTCTGCCGACCCGGTCCTCTACTTCTGCGAGGACTGGATGCTGGCCGACGAGGTCACCCACGTGAAGATGGGCTCCGATTGGCTGCGCCGCATCACGGCGAAGGATCCCGAGCGCCAGCAGCGGGCACTCGACTTCCAGCGCACGGTCGACAAGGTCTTCTCGTTCGGCGGCTTCCGCGGCGAGGAGGAGGACAGCCCCGTCCACCTGGCCCGCAAGTTCCGGGGACTCGCCGGCTTCACCGAGGAAGAGATCAGCGATCTCGTCGACGTCGCCGCCGAGGCCTACACCGAGGCGCTCGCGCAGGCCGAAGCGGCCGCCGCCTCCCTCAGCAACGCCTGACCCGCCCTGTACGCGCTCGTCCTGCTCGACCTCCACGAGGGTTGGGCGTGGATGGTCATCATCGGCAACGGGCTCGCGGGAGCGTGGGCGCTCGCGGCGAACTGGCTCGAGTGGCTGCGCATGCGCGCGCTCTGGTGGTTCACCGCGTTCGTCGAGCTGGCGATCTTCGTGCAGGTGGCGCTGGGCGTCGCGCTCGTCAGCGGCGAGGGGCTCGTCGCGCCTCAGTTCCACATGTTCTACGGGTTCGTCGCGATCATCGCGGTCGGCATCTTGTACTCGTACCGAGCGCAGCTCCGCAGCCGGCTCTACCTGCTCTACGGCTTCGGCGGTCTGTTCCTGATGGGCCTCGGCATCCGCGCCCTGCTCGTCGGCCGCACCTGACTACTGGTTCTTTGTCGTTCCGCCGGTCATGTGCCGGTGAAACGACGAGAACCGAGCCGGGCTAGAGGTTGACCACCGGGCAGGTGAGGGTGCGGGTGATGCCGTCGATCATCTGGATGCGGCTGACCACCATGCGGCCGAGGTCGTCGACCGTGGCGGCCTCTGCCTTCGCGATGACGTCGTAAGGGCCGGTCACATCGTCGGCAGCGACGACGCCGTCGACCGCTCCGACCTCTGATGCCACCTTCGCGGCCTTGCCGACCTCGGTCTGGATCAGGATGTACGCGCTCACGGCCATGCCGCGCAGCGTAGGGGGTCAGCCAGCGAGGCGCTTCTCGAGTTCGATGAGCTCGGCCCGCAGCTCGGGCGGCAGGTGGTCGCCGAACTGCGCGTAGTGCTCCTCGATGAGAGGGACCTCTGCACGCCAGCCGCTGAGGTCGACCGACAGCAGCTGCTCCATGTCGGCCTCGGTGACCTCGAGCCCGTCGGTCGAGATCGCGTCGAGCGTCGGCAGCAGGCCGATCGGCGTCTTCACCGCTTCGGCCTCGCCGGCGACTCGCTCGAAGACCCACGCCAGCACGCGGCTGTTCTCGCCGAACCCAGGCCACAGCCAACGGCCGTCCGCGTCCTTGCGGAACCAGTTGACCATGAAGAGCGAGGGCAGCTTGTCGGGCTGTGTGGCCTGGCCGATCTCGAGCCAGTGGCCGAAGTAGTCGGCCATGTTGTAGCCACAGAACGGCAGCATCGCGAACGGGTCGCGGCGGAGGTTGCCGACCGCGCCGGCCGCGGCTGCGGTCGTCTCGGAAGCCATGATCGATCCGAGGAACACCCCGTGCTCCCACGACGTCGCCTCGTTCACGAGCGGGACGACCGAAGCGCGGCGGCCGCCGAACAGGATCGCTGAGATCGGCACGCCCTTCGGGTCTTCCCACTCGGGAGCGATCGACGGGCACTGCGACGCGGGGGCGGTGAAGCGCGCGTTCGGATGCGCGGCGGTCGTCGGTGACTCGGGAGTCCAGGCGTTGCCGCGCCAGTCGGTGAGGCGGGGCGGCTTGTCGGGCGTCATGCCCTCCCACCACACGTCGCCGTCGGGCGTCAGAGCGGTGTTCGTGAAGACGCAGTTCTCCTCGAGCGTCATCATCGCGTTCGGGTTCGTGTCCATCCCCGTGCCGGGAGCGACGCCGAAGAAGCCCGCCTCGGGGTTGATCGCGTAGAGCCGGCCGTCGTCGCCGAACTTCATCCAGCAGATGTCGTCGCCGACGGTCTCGACCTTCCAGCCCGGGATCGTGGGCACGAGCATCGCCAGGTTCGTCTTGCCGCATGCGGACGGGAACGCGGCAGCGAGGTACTTCGTCACGCCCTTCGGCGACGTCAGCTTGAGGATGAGCATGTGCTCGGCGAGCCAGCCGTCGTCACGAGCCATCACCGACGCGATGCGGAGGGCAAAGCACTTCTTGCCGAGGAGCGCGTTGCCGCCGTAGCCGGATCCGTACGACCAGATCTCGCGGGTGTCGGGGAAGTGGACGATGTACTTGTTCTCGGCGTCGCACGGCCACGGCACGTCGGCCTGACCGGGCTCCAAGCGGCGCTCCCACCGAGTGCAGGCACGGCACGAACTCGCCGTCCGCGCCGAGCACGTCGAGCGCGGCTTGGCCCATGCGCGTCATCGTGCGCATGCTCACCGCGACGTAGGCCGAGTCGGTGAGCTGCACACCGATGTGCGCGATGTTCGAGCCGAGCGGGCCCATCGAGAACGGCACGACGTACATCGTCCGACCGCGCATCGAGCCGGTGAAGAGCTCGAGCATGTCGGCCCGCATCGTCGCGGGATCGCGCCAGTTGTTGTTCGGACCGGCCTCGTCCTTGGTTGCCGAGCAGATGAACGTGCGGTCCTCGACACGAGCGACGTCACCCGGGTCGGAGTGCGCCCAGTAGCTGTTGGGCCGCTTGTCGAGCTTCGTGAAGGTGCCCGCCTCGACGAGCGCTGCGCACAGGCGGTCGTGCTCTGCTACCGATCCGTCACACCACTCGATCGCTGCGGGCTGGAAGATCGACGCCCAGTGGTCGACCCAGTCGCGCAAGTCCTTGTGTGTGGTGGTGGCGCTCATGTCTGCTCCGGACGGGTGGGTGGGGGGTGTGGGGAGCTAGCTCTCGGCGGCCGGTGCGAAGCCGGGGGTGCCCATGTCGACCTCGGACCCGAGGCGCAGCCGGGTGGCCAGGCCTTGTTCGTTCAGGTCGAAGATCACACGCTGGCCCTGGCGCAGCATGCGGAAGACCGAACCGGCCAACGCATCGGACGCCAAGTCGAGCTCGGACAGATCAGAGTCGCGCACGACCACACCGTCACCAGTACCCGGGTCGTAGGACTTGATCACGCCCTGCATGCCCAATCGAGGTTACCGGCGGTCCCGGAACGGGACCAACCAAGGGCACGCGGCCCTTAGGCTCGCGCGCAGCGATGACCACGAACCCAGCGCCCCTCACGCTGAGCGATCTGCACGCGATCCCGGTCACCGCGCTGAAGGGGATCGGCCCGAAGAAGGCGGACGGGCTCGAAGAGCTCGGCGTGACGACCGTGCTCGACCTGCTCACCTACTACCCGCGCCGGTGGGTCGACCGGACGAACGAGGCCACGGTGGGCGACCTCCGCGAGGGGGCAGAGGCCCTCGTGCTCGTCACGGTGCGATCCACGCACCGCACCACCACGCGCACCCGCAAGCAGATGGTCACGGTCGAGACGGGCGACGAGTCTGGGCGGCTCCGGCTCGTGTTCTTCAACCAGGCGTGGCGGGAGCGCCAGCTCTACCCCGGCCTCCAGGTTGCGCTCTTCGGGCGGGCCGAGTCGTACCGCGGCCGGCTCACCATGACGAACCCTGTGGTCGACCTCATCGGCGACCGCACGGGACGGATCGTGCCCGTCTACCCGCAGTCCGAGAAGGCGGGCCTCACGACGTGGGAGATCGCGGGCTGGGTCGAGACCGCGCTCGCGCGGTGCCGCCCACGGGGCATCGCCGATCCGGTGCCCGACGCGGTGCTGCAGCGGCTGCACCTCGAGAGCCGCGAGCAGGCGCTGTGGGCGATCCACGCGCCCGAATCGATGGACTCGCAGCGCACCGCTCGGCGACGGCTCGTCTTCGACGAGCTGCTGCGCGTGCAGCTGGCGCTCGTCCTCCGCAAGCGCGCGATCGAGCAGCAGTCGGTCGGCATCAGCCACTCGGTCGAAGGCGAGCTCGTCACGCGCTTCCACGAGCACCTGCCCTTCCCGCTCACAGCCGCGCAGCGGAGGGTCATCGAGCAGATCGAGCACGACCTCGCCGACCCACGGCCGATGCACCGCCTCCTCCAAGGCGACGTCGGCTCGGGCAAGACGGTCGTCGCGATCTCGGCGTTGCTCGTCGCCGTGCAAGGTGGGCACCAAGGCGCGCTGATGGCGCCGACCGAGGTGCTCGCCGAGCAGCACGCGCTCGGTGTGCGCGCGCTCCTTGCCGGCCTCGAGGTGCCCGACCCGGCCACGCTGACCGGGGATCGTCCGCTGCGCGTCGAGCTCCTCACGAACCGCACCACCGCGGCCGAGCGGCGCCGCATCGCGGCCGGGCTCGTCGACGGGACGGTCGACCTTCTGATCGGCACGCACGCGCTCATCCAGGAAGGAGTGGAGCTGCGCTCGCTCGGTGTCGTCGTGATCGACGAGCAACATCGATTCGGGGTCGAGCAGCGGGCGATGCTGCGTGCGAAGGGCCGCGACGGCGCGGTGCCCGACGTGCTCGTGATGACCGCGACGCCGATCCCGCGCACCGCCGCGATGACGGTGTACGGCGACCTCGACGTGAGCGTCCTCGACGAGATGCCGCCGGGGCGCACGCCGATCGTCACGAAGTGGGCTCGCGGAGAGGTCGAGACGAACGAGGTGTGGGACGACGTGCGCGCCGAGGTCGCCGCCGGGCATCAGGCCTACGTCGTGTGCCCGCTCATCGACGAGTCGGAGAAGCTCGAGGTGGCCTCCGCGACCGAGACGTTCGAGCGGTTGCAGGCCGGCGAGCTGAAGGGCCTGCGGCTCGCGCTGCTGCACGGACGCGTCCCGGCGGCCGACAAGGCAGCGATCTTCGAGGCGTTCCGCGCGGGTGACATCGACGTGCTCGTCGCGACGACGGTGATCGAGGTGGGCGTCGACGTGCCGAACGCGACGGTGATGGTCGTGCTCGACGCGAGCCGGTTCGGCATCGCGCAGCTCCACCAGCTTCGGGGACGAGTCGGGCGGGGCGCGGCCGCGTCGATGTGCTGGTTGATCGACGACGGCGCCGCTGAAGGCGCCGAAGCCCGGCTCGAGGCGCTCGTGAAGACGACCGACGGGTTCGAGCTGGCCGAGGTCGACCTCGACCTGCGGGGCGAGGGGACGATCATGGGCGAGCGCCAGAAGGGCCGCAGCGACCTGCGGCTGGCCTCGCTCCGGCGTGACCGCGAGATGGTCGGCACCGCGCGAGAGGTCGCGTTCGAGATCGTCGACGGCCCTGGAGGCATCACCGATCAGCCCGGGTTGGTCGACGAGCTCCGGCTGTTCGTGGGCGACGAAGAGGCCGACTTCCTGCTGAAGGGCTGAGGAAGGTCAGGCGAGGACTGCGTCGAGCTTCTTCTCGACGGCCTCTTCGCTCGTGTTGAGCGAGAAGCTGAGCTCGGAGACGAGCACGCGGCGCGCGTTCATGAGCATCGTCTTCTCGCCGCTCGAGAGGCCGCTGTCGCGGTTGCGAAGAGACAGGTTCCGCACGACCTCCGCGACTTGGTAGACGTCGCCCGACTTCAGCTTCTCGAGGTGGTTCTTGAACCGGCGCGACCAGTTCGACGGCATGCGCGCGTCTTTCTTCGCGAGCACGTCGAGGATGTCTTCGACTTCGTCCTTGCTGACGGGGGGTCGGATGCCGACCTCTTCGGCCTTCTCGACCGGAACCATCAGCGTGAGATCTCCGTGCGTGACCCGCAAGACCAAGTACTCGACCTTCTCGCCGAACATCTCGCGCTTCTCCTTGCGCTCGATGACGGCCGCCCCGTGATGGGGATACACCACGCGGTCTCCGACCTTGAAGCCCACTCGATCCTCCGCACTCTCGTCCGTGAGGACGACGTCCCGATCGTCAAGGATGCCAGATTCGGGGCTCTTTCCCCACTCACTGGTCTGCGTCGTCGGGCACAACGAGGTCCCAACGGTCGCGGCAGTCCGCGCAGCGGTAGGTCACAACGTCGCCCGGGTACCACTCCCCGTCCTCTGGTGGGAACGAGATGAGGTGCGCGCGACCTCCGCAGTCGATGCACGTGATGACCTCGTCGACTTGCACGTCAGCTTCGCTTGCGTTCCGCGAATCGGGCGACGCCCGCAGCGAACCCCGGGTCGAAGATGACGGCATCGCCGTGCGTCGCCTCGTTCGCGAGCGCGGCGTCGAGGTCGAGCCCGATGCTCTCGTAGACCGACAGCCGGTCGTGGATCACGGCCGGCCACGGCGACGACGCGATCTGCTCAGCGATCTCGATCGCGGCCTCGAGCGCGTGTGCCTGGCGGCACGACGCGGTTCACCAGTCCCATCGCGAGCGCCTCGTCAGCGTCGATCTCGCGGCCCGTGAGGATGAGATCGAGCGCGCGCCCGAGGCCGACGATGCGCGGAAGTCGCACCGTGCCGCCGTCGACGAGCGGCACGCCGAACCGTCGTTCGAGGCACCCGAGGCGCGCGGTGCTGCTCGCGACGCGCAGGTCGCACCAGCAGGCGAGCTCGAGCCCGCCCGCGACGCACCACCCCTCGATCGCCGCGATCACCGGCTTCGAGAGCTGCAGGCGAGTCGGCCCGAGCGGTCCACTCGGACGGAGTCGGGGGAGATCCTTCAGGTTCGCCCCCGCGCAGAACGCGGTCTCGTCTCCGGTGAGGATCGCGACCTTCGCGTCGTCGTCCGCCTCGAAGGCGAGGAACGCGTCGAGGAGGCGCTGGGCAGTCTCGGTGTTGATCGCGTTGCGCGCCGCGGGCTGATCGATCCGGACGACAGTGATCACCATGCCGACGATAGGCCGACGAGGGGCGGCCGACGGTAGGGTGCACCGCCGATGCGTGTGGTCGGCGGGCAGGCGCGTGGCCGCCGGCTCGTGGCGCCCCGAGGGCGCGACACCCGACCGACGAGCGACCGGGCGCGCGAGGCGATCTTCAACTCTCTCCGCTCGATCGACGCGCTCGCAGGCGCTCGGGTCGCTGATCTCTTCGCGGGCAGCGGCGCGCTCGGCATCGAAGCGCTCTCGCGGGGAGCCGCGTCGTGTGTGTTCGTCGAGCGCGACGGGGAAGCGGCGGCGGTGATCGAGCAGAACCTCGCGCACACCGGGCTGTCGGGCGGGTCGGTCGTGCGGACCGACGTGATGCGCTGGCTCGCGGGGCGTGGGAGCACGTCATGGGACCTCGTGCTGGCTGACCCTCCGTATGCGTTCGACGACTGGCCTGCGCTGCTGGCCGGCCTCGACGCGGCGGTGGTGGTGATCGAGTCCGATCGGGAGATCGACCCGGGAAACCCCTGGTTGATCACGAGATCGAAGCGCTACGGCGGTACCGTGGTGACGTTCGTGGCGCGGGCGGCCCAGCGCTGAACCCCATTCCGCCCGCCCCCACGACAGCCGATTCAACGGAGCGACCGTGAGCAAGGTGCTGTACCCGGGGTCGTTCGACCCCCTCCACAACGGACACATCGAGATCATCGAGACCGCAGCGCGCCTCTTCGACGAGGTCGTCGTCGCGGCGATGCGGAACCCGCAGAAGGGCGAGCCGACGTTCTCGTTCGAGGAGCGTGAGGCGATCCTGCGCGAGTCGCTCTCGCACATCCCCGGCGTGTCGGTGACGATGTTCTCTGGTCTCGTGGTCGACCTTGCCGATGAGCTCGATGTGGACTTCATCGTGAAGGGGTTGCGTGCCACCTCGGACTTCGAGAACGAGCTGCAGATGGCGCAGATGAACTACGCCGTCGCTGGAGTGCACACGGTGTTCCTCCCGTCCGCGTCGTCGCACTCGTTCCTGGCGTCGAAGTTCCTGCGTGACATGGCGCGGTTCGGGCGAGACGTCAGCCCGATGGTTCCGCCGGCGGTCGCAAAGCGGCTGCAGGAGAAGTACGCGCGATGACCGACCAGCGCGAGCACCCCGGACGACGACACCGGCGAGCATCCGGTCCCGCGGCTGAGCGATTCCGAGGCGCTGCTGCGGCGCGTCGCCGACATCATCTCGTCGGCCAAGACCATGCCGCTCTCCTCGTCGGCGATGATCAACCGCGACGAGATCCTCGAGCTGCTCGAAGAAGCGAACAACCGGCTTCCCGAGGAGCTGCGCGGCGGCGCGTTGGCTGCTGCGCGAGCGCGACGAGTTCCTCGCGAAGACTCGACGCGAAGGCGACGACATCCTCGACGCCGCGCGTGCCCAGGCAGAGCGCATGGTGCAACGCACCGAGGTCGTGCGGGCCGCCGAGCACCGCGCCCGCCAGCTGGTGACCTCGGCGGAGGACGAGTCACGCCGCTTGCGCCACGAGGTCGAGGACTACTGCGATCAGAAGCTCGCGCAGTTCGAGGTCGTGCTCGACAAGGTGCTGCGCACGGTGCAAGCCGGCCGCGAGCGCCTCGCGCCCACGGGCCTGCCCGAGCCCGAGGAGCACGAAGCCGAAGCCGCGGCGGCGCAACGAGGCCGCCTTCTTCGATCAGGACCAGGAATGACCACGCTGCAGGGACTCGTCACTCCGGTCGCGGACCTGCTGCGCCACCCGGGCGCGCGCCGTCACGTCGCGATCGAGGTGCGCGCCACCGAGATCGACGTCGGCGACGCCGCGGTGCCCGAAGGATCGACCGTCGAGATCGACGGCGACCTCGAAGCGGTCAATGACAGCATCGTGTTCACCGGCACCGTGCGCGCGCCGTGGCGCGCGGTGTGCCGGCGGTGCCTCGGGCCGGCACACGGTGAGCTCGTCGTGACGATGCGCGAGGTGTTCGCGAAGCCCGGCCGTGACATCGCTGCGGACGACGAGGTCTTCCCGATCGCGGCCGACTCGATCGACCTCGGCCCGGCAGTGCACGACGCCCTCGCGCTCGACCTGCCGCTCGCGCCGCTCTGTCGCGACGCATGTGCCGGGCTCTGCCCGACGTGCGGCGTCGACCGCAACCACGCTCGCTGCAGCTGCCGCGTCGACCGCACCGACCCCCGCTGGGCTGCGCTCGACGTGCTCAAGCTCCCCAACCAGGCGCGGTTCGACCCGGGCTCCGCTGCTCGCTAGCCTGCTGCGGCCCCATCGCTCGAAGGATCCCCCCAATGGCAGTCCCCAAGAAGAAGACCTCCAAGGCGAAGAGCCGCAGCCGGCGGGCATCCGCCTGGACGCTCACCGCCCCGGCCCGCAGCACGTGCCCCCGGTGCGGCGCGGCGAAGCGGCCGCACACGGTGTGCGGCACTTGCGGCTGGTACAAGGGCCGCCAAGCCATCGACGTCGACTGACGCAGCTCGGCTGCGAGCGGATCCCACGTGCTCCCGATCGCACTCGACGCGGTCGGTGGTGACCACGCCCCCCACGAGGTCCTCGCCGGTGCCCGCGTCGCCGTAGAAGAGCTCGGCATCCCCGTCGTCCTCGTCGGTCCCGAGGATGTCGTCGCCGACAGCGGGTTTCCGCACATCGTCGCCACCGAGATCATCGGGATGGGTGACGACGGAGCGCAGGGAGTGAGGCGCAAGAAGGACTCATCCCTGGTGCGCGCCGCCGAGGCGGTGCGCGACGGCAAGGCATCGGCGATGGTCAGCGCCGGGAACACCGGCGCCACGATGGCGAGCGCGCTGCTCCGCATGGGGCGCATCCGCGGCGTGTCACGGCCCGCGATCGCCGCGCCGCTGCCGGTGCCCGGCGAGACCCCGACGGTCCTCCTCGACGCGGGAGCCAACGCCGAGTGCCAGCCCGAGTGGCTCGTGCAGTTCGCGCAGATGGGCACCGTCTTCTCGCGACAGCGCTTCGGCATCGCCAAGCCGCGCGTCGGTCTCCTGTCGATCGGCGAAGAGGCGTCGAAGGGGTCGAGCTTCGTGAAGGAGGTGCACCACCTCCTCGAAGGTGCGCCGGGCGTGCACTTCATCGGGAACATCGAAGGTCACTTGGTGGCGACTGACGCTGTCGACGTCGTCGTGACCGACGGCTTCAGCGGCAACGTGGTGCTGAAGACACTCGAGGGCGGGCTCGAGGTCATCCTCGGCGTGATTCGAGCCGGCCTCGCGTCGACTGCCGAGACGCGCTCCGCGGGCGACGTGCTGGCGCCGGTGCTCGAACCGCTCTTCGACTTCATGGAGCCGGAGACGACCGGGGGAGCGATCCTCCTCGGCGTGGACGGCGTCTGCATCATCAGCCACGGGCGCTCGTCGGCTCGCGCGGTCACCAACGCGATCGGTCTCGCCGCGAGATGGTCGTGGGCGACATCGTGGGCGGGACTGCGGAGCGCGATCGCGACGCCGGGGTGACTCGTTCCGGCGTCCGTGTCAAGCACGAAAGTCTCTGAAAGGCACTAGCGACGCACGAGGCGACACGAGCCATCCGTCGCGGAATTCCGGAAATCCGGTACAGTGAGCCGACGCGGCCATCCCCCGACGCCAAGACCGAGGACGGAGAGAGCGTGCCCGCCGAGACCCACGTAGAACGAGCCCCTCTCGACCGTCAAGCGGTGTTCGAGCTGATCCGTGATCGCCTCGCCGACATCCTCGAGATCGAGCCGGGCACCATCACCGAGAGCGCATCGTTTGCCGACGACCTCGAAGCCGACTCGCTCGCGCTGATCGAGCTCGTCGAAGCGCTCGAGGAAGAGCTGAGCGAGCGCTCAGTGGGGTTCCGCATCGAAGACGAAGACCTCGAAGACCTGAAGACCGTGCGCGACGCGGTCGACTACGTCTACGGCCGGGTGGGCGAAGGTTCTGGTTGACCAGCCCGCGATCGAGGTGCTGAGGCACCGGATCGGGCATGAGTTCGCGGACCCTGCCCTGCTCGTGCAGGCACTCGCCCATCGTTCGTGGTGCGCCGAGCAAGCCACCGTGTCCGAACGGCCGCCTCCCTCGAACGAACGGCTGGAGTATCTCGGTGATGCCGTGCTCGGTGCGATCGTCGCCGACCACGTGTACCAGCAATACCCGCATCTGCTCGAAGGTCGGCTGACCGACGCGCGCAAGGCCGTGGTCAACGCGGTGGCGTTGGCCGGCGTCGCGGCGCGACTCGGCATCGGCCCGGCGTTGCTGCTCGGCCGGGGAGAGACCTCGGCGGGAGGACAAGAGAAGACGTCGATCCTCGCCGACGCGCTCGAAGCCGTGATCGCGGCCGTGTACCTCGACGGCGGATGGGAGGCCGCGCGCGACTTCGTGCTGCGCGAGATCGGTGCCGACATCGCCGCGTCGGTCGCGGGCCTCGGCGCGCACGACTACAAGAGCTTGTTGCAGGAGCTCGCGGGCAGGCGCGGGCTCGGCTCTGCCGCGTTACGAGATCAACGAGTCCGGTCCGGATCACGCGAAGGAGTTCACCGCTCGCGTCGCGGTCGGGATGATCGTCCTCGGCGAAGGCGCGGGCCGGTCGAAGAAGCAGGCGGAGCAGGCTGCGGCGCAGGTCGCCTACGAGGAGCTGCTCGAGCCCGCCGACAGACGGGTCTCCGATCATGCCTGAGCTGCCCGAGGTCGAGACCATCAAGCGCGATCTCGAGCGCGAGGTCATCGGCAAGCGCATCAAGACCGTCGAGGTGTCGGGCACGCGCTCGATCCGGCGCGGCACGAAGAAGCAGTTCATCAGCCGCCTCGAAGGCGCCAAGGTCACCGGAGTCCAGCGCAAGGGCAAGTACCTGATCCTGAAGATGGACTCCGGCGACCTGCTCGTCGTCCACCTCCGGATGAGCGGGCAGCTCCTCAAGGCGGTCGCCAAGGATCCCGTCGCGAAGCACACGCACGTGACGCTGACGTTCACGCCGGCGGGGCAGCTCCGCTTCCTCGACCCTCGCACGTTCGGCGAGATGTTCGTCAGCGATCCCGATCACCTGGCCGAGGACGCGCCCGAGCTCGCCGACCTCGGCTTCGATCCGCTCGATGAGCCGATCTCGTGGATCGACTTCGGTCGCATGCTGATCGCGAAGCCGGTGCAGCTGAAGGCGTTTCTGATGGACCAGCATCTCATCGCGGGGATCGGCAACATCTACAGCGACGAGATCCTGTACGCGGCCGGTCTTCGGTACGACCGGATGACCGACACGCTGACCACGCAGGACATCCGCCGGCTCTATCGCGCCGTGGTGGAAGTCGTGCACGAGGCCGTGAAGCATCGGGGTTCGTCGCTCGCCGACGAGCAGTACCGAGATCTCTTCGGGCGCGTCGGGGGCTACCAGAACGAGCACCAGGCGTACGGCCGAGAGGGGCTCGCGTGCCGGCGCTGCCGATCGACGATCGAGCGGGCGAAGTACCAGGGTCGATCGACCTTCTACTGCCCCAGCTGCCAGGTTTGAGCGTCGCCGGCGTTCGCTTCTGCGTCGCCGCTCTCCGCTCTGCTTCGATCGGCTCCGGCTCGCTGCGCTCGACAATCGGTGCTTCGCGCACCCGGCGGCGCGTTGCGCCGCCCCTTCCCACCATGCACCGAGTGCTCCGCCCTTCCGGTTAGTTTCGACCCCAGCCATGTTCTTGCGATCGTTGACCCTCAAGGGGTTCAAGTCCTTCGCCGACACCACGTCGCTCGACCTCGAGCCGGGAGTGACCGTCGTCGTCGGGCCCAACGGCAGCGGCAAGTCCAACGTCGTCGACGCGATCGCGTGGGTGCTCGGCGCGCAGGCTCCGAGCTCGGTGCGCAGCCAGAAGATGGACGACGTGATCTTCGCCGGCACCGCGAAGCGAGCCGCGCTCGGACGTGCCGAGGTCACGCTCACGATCGACAACAGCGCGGGTCTGCTGCCGATCGCGTTCACCGAGGTGACGATCAGCCGCACGCTCTTCCGCAGCGGTGACAGCGAGTACGCGATCAACGGCGTGCCTTGCCGACTGCTCGACGTGCAAGAGCTCTTGTCCGACACTGGCGTCGGCCGGCAGCAGCACGTGATCGTCTCGCAGGGCCAGATCGACGCGGTGCTGAACGCGCGGCCCGAAGATCGCCGGGCGATCATCGAAGAGGCCGCCGGCGTGCTCAAGTACCGCCGTCGCAAGGAGAAGGCCGAGCGACGGCTCGAGGCGACCGAGGCGAGCCTGCTCCGCCTGCAAGACCTGCTGCGCGAGGTTCGCCGCCAGCTGAAGCCCCTCGAACGTCAGGCCGACGCAGCGCGTCGCCACGGTGATCTCGTCGCCGAGCTCGGCGCGCTTGCGGTTGCACCTCGCGGGTCGCGAGATCTCGAGCCTGCGCAACCGCCTCGAGAACGCCGGTCGCGACCGCCACTCGCTCGATCAGCAGGCCGCCGCGCTGAAGAGCGAGCTCGCTGCGCTCGACACCGAGGTTCTCGCGACCCAAGCACGTCTCGCCGCGCTCGGTGGCTCCGACGTCAGCGACAGCCTCGTTCGGTACGAGTCGATGCGTGAGCGCGCGCGTGGCCTGATGGCGTTGCTGGCCGAGCGCCGGCGCGGCGTCGAGCGCGATCGGGGCGGGTTGCTCGACGCCGACCTCATCGCCTCCCTCGAAGCCGAGGCCGCGCGTGTCGTCGAACGAGCTCACCGAGGTCGACACGCAGGCGAGGGCGTTCGGGCCCGAAGCCGATCGCGTCGCGCAGGCCGAAGCCGCGCTCGCCGACGAGCGGGCTGCGCTCGCCCAAGGCGGGGTTCCCGACTTGCCCGAGCCCGGAGCCGTCCCGCTGCAGCGGGCGGGCGAGGTGCGCGGTGAGCTCGCGGCTCGCCGCGGCGGCGATCGAGCGCACGGTCGGCGAGCTCGCCAGGGTCGAGGCTCGGCTCGAGGCGATCGAGGCCCGCGCCGCGCAGCTCGCCGCCGACGCCGATCTGCACCGGCGCGCGTGCGAGCAAGCCGAAGAGGCCGAGCGGCCGCTCGTCGCCCGTGTGCAGGCCGCCGAGGACCGGCAGGCATCGTGTGAGCACGAGCTCGCCAGCGCGCAGGACGAGCACCGGGCCGCCGACGAGGACCGCCACGTGTGGTCGGCGCGCGAAGAGGCCCTCGCCCTCGCGCTGGACGACAACGGCATCGAGGCTCGCTGGCGTGAAGTCGAGGGCGCGATCGGCGCGCTCGCCGATCTCGTCGAGGTCGACGAGGGCTGGCAGGCGGCGTTCGAAGCCGCGGTGGGCGAGGCACTCAGTGCCGTCGTGGTCGACGGCACCGTCGCTGCTCGTCGCGCGTTGAGTGCATTTGCGGTCGGCGGCGACGCCGGCGCGGTGCTCGCAGTGACCACAGACCGCGGCGCGGCGCGGACCGAGTCGACGCTGCGGTCTCACGTGCGGTCGAGCAACCCGGGTCGTCGAGACCCTGCTCGACGCGCTGCTGGCCGGCACGGTGGTCGTCGAGGGAGGGTGGGAGCGAGCACTCGATCGTGCGCTCGCCCAGCCCGACGCGGTCATCGTGCACGCGCGAAGGCGATCGGTTCTCGGCGACCAGCTGGCGGGTCGGAGCCACCCGATCACAGATCACCGGAGCCGCGCTCGAGGAGGCGAAGAGCCGAGCGACCGCGGCGGCCGCCCGTGCGACCGTCGCGGCGTCACGCGTTGCCGCGAGCACGCTCGCCGTCGAGTCCGCGGTGCACGACCGCGAGCAGATCGAGCGCGAGCTCGAGGAGAACGACGCTCGCCTCAACGCTGCGGCCGATGGGCTGGCGCGTGTGCAAGCCGCGCAACGCGAGGTCGAGACCGAAGCACACGCGCTCCACGCCCATCATCAGGCGCTCGCGGAGTCGGTTTCGGCCGAACACGCGCGCACGGCGAGCTCGAGGCGGTGCTTCCGGCGCTCGAGGCCGACGAAGAGGCCGACGCCAGCCGAGCTCGCCTCGCCCACGCGGCGCGCACCCGCTTCGATGAGCGGTCGCGCGCAGTCGCGGCGCTGCGCACGCACCTCGAGGTCCAGGTCGCCGGCCTCGACGAGCGTCGCCAGATGCTGCGGCGCAGGCGCGACGAGGTCGAGTCCCGGCTCGAAGCAGACGCGGCCGAGCGCGAGCGTGCCGCGGTGCGGCGCGGAGCGCTCGAGCGCAAGCTCGGCGTGCTCGACCGCCTCGCCGCGGTCGTCGCAGCGTCGGCGGCCGCGGTCGACGGCGAGCTCGCCGGGCTCCACGAGGAGCGGCGCCGCCAATCCGAGGAGTCGCGCTCGATCGCGGCGGCGCTCGACGACCAGCGTCAGCGTCGCACCAACGCGGAGCGTCAGCTCGAGGAGGTGCGCGAGCGGTCACGCCGCGCCGAGCTCGACGAAGCCGAGATCACGTTGCGCCTGCAGTCGGCCGTCGAGGCCGTCCGCAACGACCTCGACCGCGAGCCCGACGCCGCGATCGCCGCCGAGTGCCCGCCGCTGCCCGACGGCATCACCGCGCACGCGTCGGGTGCGCGAGCTCGAACGCGAGCTGCGGCTCATGGGACCGATCAACCCGCTCGCGCTCGAGGAGTTCGAGGCACTCGAGGAGCGCCATCACTTCCTCGAGTCGCAGCTCGAGGACGTGCGTTCGACGCGCCGCGACCTGTCGCGAGTGATCAAGGCGATCGACGGCGAGATCGTGACCGTGTTCGCGTCTGCGTTCGCCGATGTCGCGTCGAACTTCGAGTCGCTGTTCTCCACGCTCTTCCCTGGCGGGCAAGGTTCCTTGCGGCTCACCGAGCCCGAGCACCTGCTCGACACCGGCATCGAGGTCGAGGCCCGTCCTTCGGGAAAGAACGTGCGCAAGCTCTCGCTGCTGTCGGGCGGTGAGCGCTCGCTGACCGCGCTCGCGTTCTTGTTCGCGGTCTTCCGCAGCCGTCCGTCGCCCTTCTACGTGATGGACGAGGTCGAGGCCGCGCTCGACGACGTGAACCTCCACCGCTTCCTCGACCTCGTGCACGAGTTCCGCGAGGAGGCACAGCTGCTCATCGTGAGCCACCAGAAGCGCACGATGGAGGCCGCGGACTGCCTGTTCGGCGTGACCATGCAACCGGGCGGCTCCTCCAAGGTCGTCAGCGAGAAAGCCGCCCTCCGCACCACCGTAGCGGTCGAATCGGGCGGCGCAATGCGCCGCCGGGTGCGCGCAGCACCGATTGTGGAGCGAAGCGACCGGCGCCGACGGAAGCGAAGCGGACGGCGGCGCCGAACGAGTAAGTTGGCTCCGCCATGTTCTTCTTGATCCTCGCGATCGTCGTCGTCCTCTTCGGGCTCGGCGTCGTCGTCGTCAACCGCCGTCGCGAGCGACGCCTCAGCCTCGAGCGCGCGCGGCCTCCGACCAAGCCGGTGGCGAAGCCGCCGCCCGAAGTGCTCGAACCGGAGGCGGCGGCCCCGGGTCTCGCCGAGCCCGAAGTCGAAGAAGTCGAAGAGCTCGAGGAAGTCGAGGAGGTCGAAGAGCTCGAGGAGCTCGCGCCACCGCGCTTCCGCGATCGTCTCGGCAAGGCCCGCGCAGCGCTGGCGGGCGCGTTCGCGTCGGTCCGCGCTCGTGGCGGCATCACCGACGACACGTGGGACGACCTCGAGGAGGCGCTCCTTCGTGCGGACGTCGGCGTCTCGTTGACGACCGAGCTGATCGACGAGCTGCGCGGACAGGTGAAGACGAACGGGCTCACCACGCCGGACGAGGTGCTCGACGCGCTGAAGTCCGATCTCCTCGAGCACCTCGAAGGCGTCGATCGCAGCCTCACGCTCGACGGCAAGTCGGGCGAGCCGTGCGTGTGGCTCTTCGTCGGCGTCAACGGCGTCGGCAAGACGACGACGATCGGGAAGGTCGGCGCGCGTCAGGTCGCCGAGGGCCACTCGGTCGTCATGGCCGCGGGTGACACGTTCCGAGCCGCAGCCGCAGAGCAGCTCGAGCTGTGGGCGAACCGGGTCGGTGCCGACCTGGTCCGCGGGGCCGAGGGTGGCGACCCGAGCTCCGTGATCTTCGACGGGGTGCAACGGGCTGCAGCGCGCGGGGCTGACCTCGTGCTGGCCGACACCGCGGGTCGCCTCCACACGAAGGTCAACTTGATGGAGGAGCTGCGCAAGGTGCGGCGAGTCGCCGACCGTCCGCCCGGGCACGTGAGCGAGGTGCTCCTCGTCATCGACGCCACCACGGGGCAGAACGGGCTGACCCAAGCGCGTCAGTTCACCGAGGCGGTCGAAGTCACGGGAGTGGTCCTCACGAAGCTCGACGGCTCGGCGAAGGGCGGCATCGTGCTCGCCATCCAGAAGGACCTGGGGCTCCCGGTGAAGCTCGTCGGTCTGGGAGAGACCTCCGCCGACCTCGTCGACTTCGATGCGCGCGAGTTCATCGACGCGCTGTTCGAATGAAGGTCGTCTTCTTCCCCATCAAGGTGACGACGCGCAGCCTTCGCTGGGTCGGGTTGCGGCGCCTGGCACTGATCGGGCTCGGCGCGACGCTGGCGTTGATGGTCACGCCGGTGACCGGGCCCGAGCTGCGACGGCGTCTGTCACGCCTCGTGGCTCGGCGGGTGCCCGACGCCGACCTCGCCGCCCGTGTGCGCCACGAGCTCTCGCACTCGCCCCGCACCTGGCACCTCCCTCAGCCCTCGATCTCGGTGCTTCAGGGCAGAGTCGTCCTGGCGGGCCAGGCCCCGCACGCCACGGGCCGCGCCGACCTCGAGCGTGTCGTCGCAGCAGTGCCCGGCGTCGTGTCTGTGGACAACGAGATCATCGTCGCCTAGGGGCTGCTCAACGGCTCCGGTAGCCTGGGAAACCGCATGTTCGACTCCCTCTCCGACCGTTTCGACGGCATCTTCAAGCGGCTCCGGGGCAAGGGGCGACTCAGCGACAGCGACATCGACGAGGTGCTGCGCGAGATCCGCGTGGCCCTGCTCGAGGCCGACGTCAACCTCTCGGTCGTACGCAGCGTCGTCGCGCGGATCCGGGAGAAGTGCCTCGGGGCCGATCTCGCGAAGAGCCTCACGCCGGCACAGCAGGTCATCAAGATCGTCAACGAGGAGCTCGTCACCGCGCTCGGCGGCGAGACCCTCCGCATCTCGTACGCGTCGAAGCCGCCGACCGTGGTGCTGCTGGCGGGCCTTCAGGGCTCGGGCAAGACGACCGCATCGGCGAAGCTCGCTCGCTGGTTCAAGGCCCAGGGTCGCAATCCGATCCTCGTCGGAGCCGACCTGCAGCGCCCCGCGGCCGTCGATCAGCTCCGCACGCTCGGTCGTCAGATCGAGGTGCCCGTCTTCTCTGAGCCGACCGATCCGATCGCGGTTGCCGCCGGTGGCGTCGCCGAGGCTCGCCGGGTCGGCCGCGACGTCGTCATCGTCGACACCGCCGGACGCCTCGCGATCGATGCCGAGATGATGGAGCAGGTCCGTCAGGTCTCGGCCACCGTGCAGCCCGACTACACCTTCCTCGTCGTCGACGCGATGACCGGTCAAGACGCGGTGACGGTCGCCGAGGCGTTCAACGAGACGCTCGCGATCGACGGCGTCATCCTGTCGAAGCTCGACGGCGACGCGCGAGGTGGCGCCGCGCTCTCGGTCAAGGAGGTCATCGGCAAGCCGATCGCGTTCGCCTCCACGGGCGAGAAGGTTGCCGACTTCGAGCAGTTCCATCCCGACCGCATGGCCAGCCGCATCCTCGGCATGGGCGATGTCCTCAGCCTGATCGAGAAGGCCGAAGAGGTCTACGAGAAGGAAGAGGCCGAGGCAGCAGCCGCCAAGCTGCTCGAGGGCGACTTCACCCTCGACGACTTCCTCGAGCAGATGCAGCAGCTGAAGAAGATGGGGCCGCTGTCGAGCGTGATCGGTATGATTCCCGGGCTCCCCAAGGAAGCCCGCAACGCCGAGATCCACGATGACCAGCTGAAGCGGGTCGAGGCGATCATCCGGTCGATGACGCTCGACGAGCGCCGCAAGCCCGATCTGGTGAACGGTTCGCGCCGGTTGCGCATCGCCAACGGGAGCGGCACCACCACCGCAGAGGTGAATGCACTCCTGAAGCAGTTCAAGGACGTGCAGAAGATGATGAAGCGCATGGGCGGCCTCGGGTCGAAGAAGGGCAAGCGCCGCATGCCGACGATGCCCAACGTGCCCTCGCTCAACTAGCTGACGAAAGCAAAGGACAACTCAAGTGGCAGTGAAGCTCCGCCTGATGCGGATGGGAAAGAAGAAGCAGCCGACCTACCGAGTCGTGGCTGCCGACGGCCGCGCGCCGCGCGACGGCCGGTTCATCGAGATCGTCGGCACCTACGAGCCGCGTGCCGAGCCGTCCGTCGTCAAGATCGACAACGCGAAGGCGGTGTCCTGGCTGCAGAAGGGCGCGCAGCCGACCGAGCGCGTCGAGAAGCTGCTGAAGATCTCGGGCGCGTGGGACGAGTTCCAGGCCGCCAAGTCGGCCAAATGACCGAGGCGGACAACACCCTCGACGACGTTCCCGCCGACGAAGACCTCGATGACGAGGAGTTCGACGACGACGAGGACGACACCGACGACGTGAACCGCATCCCCGCGGCCACGGCGCGCGCTGTGCTCGACTTCCTCGTGAGGGCCCTCGTCGACGATCCCGACTCGGTCGAGGTCGACGCCGTCGAAGGTCGGCGCGGCGTGAGCCTGCGGGTGAGCGTGGCGCCCGGCGACATGGGCAGGGTGATCGGCAAGCGCGGACGCACTGCCAACGCCGTGCGCACGGTCACGCGGGCTGCTGCCGTCCGCGACGGAGTCGAGGTAGACGTCGACTTCGTCGACTGACGTGCTCGAGGTCGGCTCGATCGGACGAGCGCACGGCCTGAAGGGCGACGTCGTCGTCCACCTCGTGACGAACCGGCTCGAACGTGTCGCGCCCGGCGCGGTGCTCGAGTCGGCCAAGGGGAGCTTGGTCGTCGAGACGTCACGTCCGCAGCAGGGCTTCTTCGTCGTCCACTTCCAGGGCGTCGACACCCGCGAGGCGGCCGAGGCGCTGAACGGCGTCGTGCTCTCCGCGGAGCCACTCGACGACCCCGACGCGCTGTGGGCGCACGAGCTCGTCGGGTCGTTCGCGTTCGACGTCGCCGGCAACCCCCTCGGCCTCATCACGGCGCTCGTCGCGAATCCGGCGAGCGATCTCCTCGAGATCGATCGCGGCGTGCTGATCCCCGCCACGTTCGTCGTGTCGTGTGAGGACGGCCGCGTCGTCGTCGATCCGCCCGTCGGCCTGTTCGAGTGAATGCGAGCCTGACATGCGGATCGAGGTCTTCACGATCTTTCCGACGCTCGTCGAAGGCTTCCTCGGGCACAGCCTGATCGCGAAGGCGCGCGAGGAAGGCTTGCTCGATCTGCGCGTGCACGACCTGCGTTCGGCCGCGACCGATCCGCATCGCTCGGTCGACGACTCGCCCTTCGGTGGGGGACCGGGGATGGTGCTCATGCCCGAGCCGCTCTTCGGCGCGGTCGAGGCGGTGGACCCCGCGCGGCCGCTGTACCTGCTCGGTCCGGGCGGTGAGCGCTTCGACCAGCAGAAGGCACGTGCGCTCGCGGCGACGGACGGCTTCTCGATGCTCTGCGGACGGTACGAGGGGGTCGACGAGCGGGTGCGCGAGCACTTGGTCGACGGGGAGCTCTCGGTCGGCGACTTCGTGCTGTCCGGCGGTGAGGTCGCGGCGCTGGTCGTGATCGAGGCAGTCGCTCGGCTCGTGCCCGGCGTGATGGGCAACGACGAGTCGGCGACCGAGGAGTCGTTCTCGGAGGGCCTCCTCGAGCATCCGCAGTACACCCGGCCCGCCGACTTCCGGGGGTGGGCCGTGCCCGACGTGCTGCGCTCGGGGGACCACGGCAGGGTCGCCCGGTGGCGCCGTGCGCAGGCCCTGGCCCGCACGATCGCCGACCGCCCGGACCTCATCGAGGCCAGGGGTGGTGTCACCGAGCAGGACCAGCGCGCCTTGGAGGAGTTCGGCTTTCCCCGCTATCGTGGCGAATCCCCTCCCGGCGAACGCCAGCAGGAGTCGAGCGCGCCATGAAGTCCACCGATCTGATCGATCAGCAGTCCCTCCGCAGCGACGTCCCCGACTTCGCGCCCGGCGACAACCTCAAGGTCCACGTGCGAGTGGTCGAGGGCAGCCGTGAGCGCATCCAGGTGTTCCAGGGCCACGTCACCCGCCGTCAAGGTTCGGGCCTCCAGGAGACGTTCACCGTCCGCAAGGTGAGCTTCGGCGTCGGCGTCGAGCGCACGTTTCCCGTGCACACGCCGATCATCGCCAAGATCGAGGTCGTCACCCGCGGCGATGTCCGCCGGGCGAAGCTGTACTACCTCCGCGACCGGGTCGGCAAGGCCGCCAAGGTCAAGGAGAAGCGGGTCTGAGCCCCGAAGATCTCGAGGCCTATGAGGCCGAGCGCGAGCTCGCCCTCGCGCAGGAGTATCGCGACGTCAGCTCGATGTTCAACTACGCCATCGAGACCGAGCGCCGCTTCTACTTGGCGAACGGCGTCGAGGTGCGAGTGCAAGGCGACGGAGCGAGACCCCTCATCGAGGTGCAGCTCACTGACGCCTGGGTCTGGGACATGTACCGCCAGACCCGATTCGTCCCCTCCGTTCGCGTCCTGACCTTCAAGGACGTGAATGTCGAAGAGCTCCCGAAGCCCGAAGTCTGACCAACGGCGCGCGCTCGGCGCGCAGGGCGAAGCGGTCGCGGCGCAGTGGTACGAAGAGCGCGGCTTCGCGGTCGTCGATCGCAACTGGCGGCGGCGCGAGGGCGAGATCGATCTCGTGCTGCGTCAGGAACGGCTGCTCGTCTTCTGTGAGGTGAAGGCGCGGTCGTCGACTCGCTTCGGCATGCCCTTCGAGGCGGTGACGCGCACGAAGCAGCTGCGGCTCCGCCGCCTCGCCGCGTTGTGGTTGGCCGAGCACACGGTGCGAGGCGTCGAGCTCCGGTTCGACGTCGCGTCGGTGAGCTCGATGACAGTCGAGGTGATCGAGGCCGCGTTCTAGCGGCACGCCAAGTCAACGTCGACGGTGCCGGTAGTCCCAACAGGCGTAGTGCCAGTGGCGGCGGAGGTCGGGCGCCTCTCTCGGGATGACGACGAGGTGGCCGTGGCCCCGGGGGATGATGCCGAGGCAGCCGGGGCAGACGTAGTCCTTCAGCGCCTTGTAGGGCTGGACTCGTTGGGTGTCGACGTCGTCGTCGTGCCAGGCGACGTCGCTCATGGGTTCAGAGGAAGGCCCACACGACGAGGGCGAGGCACGCGACCAACGCGAGCGCCACCATCGTGTACTCGAAGACGCCAGGGGCACGGCGGGGCCGGTAGGGGTCGAGTCCCATAGACCTAAGTATCGTCGCGCGACATGGAGACTCTCGAAGTTGCGCGCCGTGATCACGTCGTCACCATCACGCTCAACCGGCCTGCGAAGAAGAACGCCGCGAACGCGGCGATGTGGAGCGAGCTGCTCGAGACGTTCCTCGACATCAGGGAGCGCGACGACGATCGCGTCGTCGTGATCACCGGGGCCGGCGGCAACTTCTGCTCAGGCGCGGACCTCTCCGGGGGCGGCGCCGAGGAGGCGCAACGCCGTCATCAGCTGGCGGTGATGCGCCACATCGGCGACGCCGCGTTGGCGCTCCACCGCATGCCCAAGCCGACGATCGCGAAGGTCAACGGAGTCGCCGTCGGTGCGGGTTGCAACCTGGCCTTGGGCTGCGACCTGATCGTCGCGTCTGACGAGGCTCGGTTCTCCGAGATCTTCGCGAGGCGCGGCCTGACCATCGACTTCGGAGGCTCGTGGATCCTGCCCCGCCTCGTCGGCATGCATCGGGCCAAGGAGCTCGCGTTGCTCGCCGACATCATCTCGGCGAAGGAGGCCGAGGCGATGGGCCTCGTGAACCGGGTCGTGCCGGTCGGCGAGCTCGACGCGTTCGTCGACGACTGGGCGACGCGGCTCGCGGCCGGTCCGCCGATCGCGCTCGCGCAGACCAAGCGTCTGCTGAACAACGCGTTCATGGTGACGATGGAGCAGGCGCTGGAGGACGAAGGCGCCGCGCAGACCGTGAACTTCGGCACCCAAGACACACTCGAAGCGATGTCCGCGTTCGTGCAGAAGCGCGACCCGAAGTTCAAGGGCGCCTAGCCGACGTGTAGCAGCCGAGCACGCCGACCCATCCCTGTGAGTAGTTGCGGCGCGTGACTGCCGCGATGTCGCCGAGCCGTTGCCAGTCGCGGTGGGTGAGCTGCACGGTGGTCGAGTCCGAATCGATCGCGGTGAAGGTCACCTCGACTTCGGTCATCGCGACCGGCTGGACGCTCGGATGCCATGTGATGACGAAGCGGTGTGGTGGCTCCCAGGCGAGCACCTCACCCCACGCGTGTTCGGTGCCGTCGTCGAGGCGCTCGTAGAGGCGCCCGTCGACCCAAGGCTCGAGCACCACGTCGACGACGCGCTCCTCACCGATCGAGTGCGTCGCTTTGGGCCACCACGTGCCGATCTTGTCGGTGAAGAGCGTGAAGGCGTCATCGATGGGCTGGTCGACCGTCACGGTGAAGACAAGAGGGGAGAGGTCGAAGTCGTGCTTCTCGTTCATCAGCGCTTCCTCCTCGACGGCTTTGAAGTGGCCGCTTCCTTGTAGGCCTGCAGGACGTCGGTCCAGAAGCTGTCGAGCCACGCACGGAGCGCATCGAGGCCCTCGGGGCTGACCGCATACAGCCGGCGGGTGCCTTCGGCGCGATCGGTCACGAGGCCTGCTCCCTTCAGCACCTTCAGATGCTGCGAGACCGCGGGGCGGCTCACCGGGAGGTGGGCAGCGATCTCGCCGACCGGTTGTGGTCCCTCGCGCAGCTGCTCGAGCACCGCGCGTCGAGTCGGATCGGCGAGTGCTTCGAGCGCCGCTCCGTAAGTTGCCACGAACGGTAAGGTAATACTTACGGATCGGCGACGCAAGGCCCTTCGCTAGGGTGATCCGCTCCTGGCGACGTGGCCGAGTGGTTTAGGCAAGGGCCTGCAAAGCCCTGTACAGGGGTTCGATTCCCCTCGTCGCCTCCAGATCTCGGCGCTCACACGCCGGCGGCGCGCGCCGGCTTCTTGTTCGGCGCGGGCTCGCCGGGCAGGTGCATCAACGACTCCACGCCCTGCACTCCGGGCACGCCGTTGATCGCCCGCACGACCCGCGCGATGTCGGCCTCGCTCGCGACCTGGCCCCGCACGCGCACGACGCCCATCGACCGACTCGACGGTCACCTCGGTCGTCGCCACGTCGAGCTCCTCGAGCACCTGATGGAGGTGCACTTCGAGCGCTCGGTCGTCGCTCGGGTGGAAGATGCCCTTCCCATCGGCGCGAGCTCGTGCTCCCTCGGCTCGGTTCGCAGCGTCACGCTCGAACCGGTCCGCAGCCCGATCGACTGACCGCGCGCGCGATGACCACTGCTGGCGCATCCGAGCGCGGCGACCTCGACCCCGGTCGGGATCGAGCAAGTACATGGCAACGGCGCCCGCCATCGCTCCGGCGATGAACCTCTTCATTGCACGACCTCCTCTGGGTTTCGCCGTCTCCTGCTCACTTCGCTACCCGGGGCGGCGTCCGACCATGCTTCACCTTCCGTTCACCCGCCCGTCGTAGGGTCAGCGACCGGTCGGGGCGAGGGCCTCGAAGAGACCCTCTGCGAGTGGGGCGATGCACGACGAAGCGGCACGGCGACCAGACGCTGACGCTCGTGCGTCCGGCGCGCAGACGCCCTCAGCTGTGCGCAAGCTCTATGCGGCCGAGGTGCTGTCGGGCGCGGGCGACGGCATCTTCTGGGTCGCGCTGATCGCGTCGCTCGCGGACGAGCCTCATTTCGGCTTGCTCCTGGGCTTCCTCGTGCTCGCGCGGCTCGGTCCTCGCGCCTTCTTCAGCGTCCGCGCCGGATCGGTCCTCGATCGGTCCGACGTGCGCTCGGTCCTCATCGGCGTCGACCTCATCCGGGCCGTGATGATGTTCGCGCTCGCCGTGCTCGTCGGCGTCGGGGGCACACCACTGCTCATGTTGGCGGTCGTGTTCGTGTCGTATGTGGTCGGTGTCCCGACTCGGCCCGGTCTCGACGGTCGCGCTCGCGCACCTCGCCGGCGAGGCTCGTCTCGCCCACGCCAACGCGACCCTGAGCAGCATCCGACAGACGATGACCTTCGTCGGACCTGTCATCGGTGTGCCGATCGCGTTCTGGTCTCCCGCCGCGGGCGTGGCGGTCAACGGCGTGTCGTTCGTGGCGTCGGCGGTCCTCGTGGCGTCCGCACAAGGGCCATGGCCGAAAGGAGACGTGCCGCTCCGGCGCATCGCCGCCATCGCAGTGCCGCGGGCCGGCGGGGGCGCTCCCCGCGCGGCCGATCTGATCCGCTCGGTCGACGGCTTGCCGGCACTCGTGATCTTGGTCGGCGCGATGTACTTCGTGCGCGGCGCAGAGATGGTGCTGTACGTCTTCGTGGTGCGCGACATCTTGCATGCGGAGCCATCGGCGATCGGCTTCCTCGGCGGGGCGGCGGGTCTCGGGGCGATCGTCGCCGCGCCGCTCGCGCGGCGGGCGTCTGAGTCAGATCGACCCGCGGTGGGTCGGGTTCGCGCTCGTGCTCACCGCGGGCCCGACGATTGCGCTTGCGGCGGTGGGCCGTCTCGTGTCGGCGTCGGCGCTGTTGGGCCTCGTCGGCGCCGGGATGGTGGTGTTCGAGGTCGTCTCGGTCGGGACGATCCAGCGGGTCGCGGCTCCGGCCACGAACGGCCGGGTCTTCGGGATCGTGAACGGCGTGAGCAACGCGGGGAAGCTCGCTGGAGCGGTCGTAGCCGCGATCATCGCCACGGCATTCGACACCGAGGGCGCCCTTGTAGTGGTCGCGCTGAGCGTGTCCGTCGTCGGCGTGATCCTCCTCCCTCAGGTTGCTGCGCTCGGTCGCCGGAGCGCGGCCCGTCGTCAGGCGCTGCTGCCGACGCTCGAGGTCCTCGACGACCTCGGGCTCTTCGAGCGGCGCGCCACGATGGGCGTTGGAGCGAGTCGCGGCGGCGGTGATCGTCGAGCCCGTCGTTGCGGGCACAGTGCTGATCGTCGAAGGAGCGGTGCCTGACGACCTGTTCGTCGCGCGTGAGGGCGACTACGCGGTTGCGCGCCGGGGCCAAGTGGTCAACACGTTGCACGGCGGCGATTGGTTCGGCGAGATCGGACTGGTGCACGGGGTCCCCCGCACGGCGACCGTGACGGCGACATCCGACGGTGAGGTGTGGCGCATCCCCGGCGGCGTGTTCCTCTCGAGCCTCGAAGACGCGGGTGCTCCGCCGGATGCTCTGGTCGAGGGCATCGCCAGCCGGCTCGCACGCGGTGACGATGCTGTCGGTCGGTGAGCTACTGGTCTGAGCGAGTCACGCGCACGATCGTCCTCGGTGCCGCGCTCTGGGTCGCGGTCCTCACGTTCGTCTGGCTGTTCGCTCCGGTCGGGGAGTCGACGTCTGTCTCGCAGTCGAGCACCGGTCAGATCACGACCACGACGTCACACGAGTCGCTGCTCGAGACGGAAGGGACCGGAGTGGTGGTCGTGCTCGCAGTGCCACGTGGTGCTGGTCGCGATTGCGGTCGCCGCGCAGGGCTCGTCGTGGCGCCGACGAGCGCGGTGCATCGCCGGCGGGCTGTTGCTGGTCGGGTCGTTGCTCGGCGCGATGTCGGTCGGCCTTCCCTACCTTCCCGCGGCGGTCGCGCTTGCTCGTCGCGGGTCTGCGCACGCCACCGGGGCCGGTCAGCGCGCCGCGATCCTCCGGCGTGAAGAGCCGCTGCCCGTCGATCTCGCCTGCGGGGATGAAGCCGGCGCGAGCCGCGACCGTGAGCGACCGCGTGTTCGCGGGATCGATCAACAGGTGTGCGGTGGTGAACGTCGTGTGCGCGGCGAGATGTTCGAGCAGCAGCTGCACCGCGCGGGTCGCGTAGCCATTGCCGCGCGCTTCGACGAACACGCGAGTAGCCGATGTTCACCGCGCCGGCGTCGAGCCATGGCTGCTCGGTGTCGTAGTCGATCCAGCCGACGACCTCGTCGTTGACGACGATGCACGCGGTCGGTCGGGGGTCGGGCGAACCCGCGCCGAGCCACCGATGGAACTCGTCGTCGCGGCCCGCGATCGAGCGCGGCTCCGTCGCCGTGAGTCGGCGGCCGGATCGTCACCACCCCGTCGCTTCTCGGCTCGAACACAACTCGGATCATTCACCATTGACACGTGACCAAATGGTCACGTATAGTCGATGACGTGGACGCAGTGTTCAAGGCACTGGCCGATCCGACCCGGCGCAGCCTCCTCGACGAGCTCTTCCGGGAAGACGGGCAGACCTTGAGCGCACTCGAGACCCGGTTTTCGATGACGCGGTTCGGGGTGATGAAGCACCTCAAGCAGCTCGAGGAAGCCGGTCTGATCGTCACCAAGCGCAAGGGAAGAGAGAAGCAGCACTTCCTCAATCCCGTGCCGATCCGCCTCATCTACGACCGGTGGGTGAGCAAGTACGCCGAGCCCTGGGCAGCAGGGCTCACCGAGCTGAAGCAAAGATTGGAGAGCCCGATGGAGCCAAAGACGATGGAGCGAGTGTTCGAGATCTACATCCGCACGACTCCCGAGAAGCTCTGGGAGGCGATCACCGATGCAGACATCCGCGAGAAGTACATGTTCGGTGCGCGCTTCGAGTCTGAGTGGGAGGTCGGCGCGGCGATGACCATGAGCAGCCCGACTGGTCTGCTCGGCGAGGGCGAGATCCTCGAGGTCGATCCGCCTCGCAAGCTCGTGCACACGATGCACGCGCTGTGGGGCGACGATGTCGCAGGCGGAGGGCTTCTCACGGGTGACGTGGGAGATCGAGCAGGTCGCGGACTCGTGCCGGCTCTTGCTCACGCACGACCAGCTCCGCGAGGGCGCGAACGATCAGCTGTACGGCGGCTGGCCGATGATCCTGTCCGGCCTCAAGACCTGGCTCGAGACCGGCACCCTGCTCACGACGCCCGGCTCGCTGATGTACGCCCAGCAATGAGCGCGATCGCTGACAGCTAGCGCGAGGTGGCCGCGGGCTTCACGGCGCGAGCGCGGGCCGTGAAGCCCGACGAATGGGACAACCCGGCACCGTGCGAGGGATGGGTCGCACGCGACATCGTCCGCCACATGGTCGAGTGGATGCCCTGGATGGTGCTCGAGCCCGTGGGCGCCGCGATGCCGAGCGCACCCTCGGTCGACGACGACCCACTCGGCGCGTGGCTGGCGCTCGACCAGGCGCTGCAGTCCGCGCTCGACGATCCGGCGATCGCGGAGCGCGAGTTCGAGAACCAGGTCGGTCGCTTCACGGTGGAGAAGGGCATCGACATGTTCTGCACCGGCGACGTGTTCTTGCACACGTGGGATCTCGCCCGCGCGACGGGAGGCGATGAGCGCCTCGACCCCGCGCGGGTGCACGACATGCTCGTCGGGATGGAGCCGATGGACGAGGTGCTTCGTCAGAGCGGGCAGTTCGGCCCGCGGGTTGCAGTGCCCGACGACGCGGACGAGCAGACGAAGCTCATCGCGTTCATCGGCCGGCAGCCGTGATCGACGACTGCGTCAGTAGCCGAGCAGGCCGCGCACGTAGGCGGCTTGGCCGACGTGCTGCATGCAGTCGTCCGCGACGCTCACGAGCCGCACCCCGAGCGTGACCGGTGGGTCCCAACGCCGGTCGACGACTCGATCGAGGTCGGCCGGCGCCAGCGATTCGAGGAAGGTGCGGGTGCGCGCGCGACACGGCCGCCAGGTAGTCGATCAGCACCCGCCCGTCGGGCGGACGGATCGTCGCGACCTGCTCAGCGGTGTGGCCGTACCCCGTGTTGTGCGGGTCGGGCTCGAGGCCCATGCGCTGTCGCCCAGTCGCCCGTGACCCACAGCTGGTCCTCGTCGATGAGCTCGGCGATGTGGTGGTCCTGCACGCGAGTGAGGTGCCACACGAGCCACGCGATGGTGTTCCTGCCCTCACCGGGCGACGCGGCGAGCTGCGAGGCGTCGAGATCGTCGACGGCCTCCTCCGCCAGGGGTTCGATGCGGCCGTAGAGCTCGAGCAACAGCGGGGCGACGTCCATCGCGCCGAGTCTCGCCGACGGCAGCGGACCTAGCCTTGCCGGAGTGCCCCACGGCGCGGTCGACAGCACGACGACCTCCCCGAGCTCGAGATCGAGTCGCTCGACGACGAGCCGGTCGACGGCGTCACCATCGTGTGCGGGCCGCGCTGGCCCGATCCCGTGGGGTGTGGGCTCGCGATCGATCGGCGCCGGTCTGTCTGTTGCTCGTCATCGTGTCGGGATTGGGTGCGTCACGGACCGAAGGCGGATCAGTCCGACCAGGCGGACATGCCTACGCCCACATTCGTCCGCTCGCCACGATCGTCCCATCGCCGGTGGTGACCCCGCCGCCGGGCCCGCTGTCGCTCAGCGTTCATCTACGGGCGCATCGCCGCGACCGTGCGGCATGACCGAAGTCGAATCCTTCGACGCACAAGGTGCGATTCGAGATCAACGGCGCCGGTGGCAGCGCCCGACCGCGTGGTACTACCTCCAGATCGGGGTGTGCCCCGAGCGGGCGGCGTCGGTCGGCGTCGGCACGCCTGCGACCTTGAGCCGCCGTCATCGATCGGTGTCAGGTGTGTCGCCATCGCGACGACGGTCGATGGCGCGTACGATCCTCTTGGGCCGTCGGTGCGCCGGTGCTGAGCTTCGGCCGTACGACGACGCCGAGTCCGGGATCACGGTCGACCCAGCTTGCGGTCGTCGTCGATCGGGACGTCGTCACGTCCGACGGTCGGCTCCAGACGGCCGCACGGTCAGCGTTCCACGACGTCCGAACGTCGTCCGTGTGGTGAACGCATTGACTGTGAAGGGTGTCGTTCACCTGCTCGGCGCCACTGGGGCCCGTGACGTGACCGCTGGCGGCGGAGCACCCTCCAGATCAGGATGAGCGGGTGACGCAGCGAGAGGTCAGGATGGCGGCGGTGACCTGGCGCGAGACCGTCGACTCGTTCTACAGCGAAGAGATCGAGGAGTTCTACGAGCGAGGCCTCGACAAGGCGCTCGACGAGAGCCTCGACCCGCGGGGACCCGATGTCCTGTTCGACATCGCGGGTGAGCTCGGCGTCGAGCGATCGAGCCGAGTGCTCGACGTCGGCTCGCGGATCGGCAAGCAGATGCTCGAGCTGCGCGATCGCTTCGGTTGCCGAGTCGTCGGCGTCGAGCCCGCGCCGCGAAACCTCGGCCGCATGAGGCGCACCTACCCGAACGAGACGCTCGATGTCGTCCGCGCCGTCGGTGAGGCGCTGCCGTTTCCGGATGCAGCCTTCGACCTGATCTGGATCCGCGACGTGCTCGTGCACTTCGAGTCGCTCGACCCTGCGTTCGTCGAGTTCCGCCGGGTGCTGAAGCCGGGCGGCGCGGTGCTCGTGTTCGCGGTGTTCGCCACCCCGTTGCTCGAGCCGTTCGAGGCCGAACGGCTCTTCGCTGGCACCGCGGTCGTCGCGTCGAGCGCGGACCCGCAGAACTTCGAGCGCGCCGCGGTCGACGCCGGGTTGGTGGTCGAGCGACGAGACGTGTTGCACGGCGAGTGGCGCGAGTTCTCGGAGGAGTCGGGGGAGAAGCGCACGTCGGGCCAGCTGCTCCGCGTCGCGCGCATGGTGCGCGAGCCCGAGAGGTACAAGGCGATCATCGGCGAGCGTGAGTACGAGGAGGAGCTCGCGAACTGCCTGTACGGGATCTACCAGCTGCTCGGAAAGCTCAGCGCCGCGATCTACGTGCTGCGTGCACGATGATGACCCTGCGCCATGATGACCCGGTGCCCAGCCTTGTCGGACTCCACCATGTCGCTCTGACTGTTCGTGACCGCGAGGCGAGCGCCGGGTGGTATCGCCAGGTGCTCGGCTTCGAAGAGCTCTTCCGAGAGGACAGCCCGACTCGACTCGCGTGCGTCATGCGAGGCGCGGGCGGGATCGTCGGATTCGTGCAGTTCGTGCCGGCCGGCGACGCCCCTTTCGACCCGCACCACCTCGGACTCGATCACCTCGCGTTTGCCGTTCCGACCCGAGAAGGCATGGATGAATGGGCGTCCGCGCTCGATGCAGCCGGAGTGCCGCACTCGGGCGTGACCGACGGCGCGCCCGGCGCCATCTTGAACTTCAAAGATCCCGACGGCATTGCCCTCGCCCTCTACTGGGGTCGGGACTGACCGTCACAGCCGCGGCAGCCGCTGCCTGAGGCCGATCAACGGCGCGAGGGGATCTCCCGCTGCCGCGAGCCGCTTCCCAATCGTCGAGATCGTCCACGCATCGGGTCGCAAGTCTGGATCGTCGAGCTCATCCCACGTGATCGGCACCGACACCGGCGCGCCGGGAGCGGGCCTCGGGCTGAACGGCGCGACGAGCGTCTTGTTGATCGCGTTCTGGGTGTAGTCCAGCCGCACCCGGCCGCCGCGCTTCGCGACCTCCCATTCCCAGCTCGACGAGGTCGGGCACCGACTGTGCGATCGTGCGAGAGAGCTTCTCGACCCACGCGCGCGTCTGCTCGAACGTGTAGCGCTCCTCGATCGGCACCCAGATCTGCAGCCCGCGCTGCCCGCTCACCTTCGGCATCGCCTTCAGGTCGAGGTGCTCCATCGCGGTGCGGTGGAGCCGCGCCAGCACCAAGACGTCATCGAATGTGCTGTCTTCGCCGGGGTCGATGTCGATCATCGCCCACGTCGGCTTGTGTGGCGTCTTCGCACGCGAGGTCCAAGGGTGCACCTCGATCGCGCCGTAGTTCGCGACCCATGCCAGCGACGCGGGAGAGTCGAGCACGAGGTACTGCTGCGGTCTCACCGGGGTCGGCTTCGTCGTTGTGCCAGCGCGTGATCCAGTCGGGCGCGAACGACGGCGCCGCCTTGTGCCAGAACCCCTGCTTCGTGATGCCGTCGGGGTACCGGTGCAGGTTCACCGGGCGGCCGTCGAGGTAGGGGAGCATCGCCGGCGCGATGCACGAGTAGTGCCTGATGAGGTCGCGCTTCGTGAGCGCGCGATGCGGCTTCTTCGCCGGGAACAGCACCTTGTCGAGGTTGGTGAGCGACACCGTGTGCTCGCCGAGCTTCCACTTGCCGCTCTTCCCGAGCGCGTCGAGCGCGGCGACCTCGTCGGGAGTGGGTGCTGCCCAGATCGCGCTGCTCGACCAAGTCGCGGCCGGCGCTGCCTGCACTTCGTCGTTCGTGCGCCCCGACTTCACCGACCGCGGGTGCTCCTCGGGCTCCCAGCCCTTCACTGCCGCGTCGTCGTGCTTGTGCAACAGCAGCCACTGGTTGTCAGCGCCGCCGCGTCCGCCGCCGCGGCGGAGCAGGACGAAGCGGCCCTGCAGCTTCTCGCCGTCGAGGCTGAAGTGGAGGTCGCCGTCCTCGATCGCCTTCGTCGCCGAGTCGCCCTCCGCGAGCGACCACGTGCCCCAGTCCCAGACGATCACGTCTCCGCCGCCGTACTCGCCGCGCGGGATGACGCCCTCGAAGTCGAAGTAGTCGAGCGGATGATCCTCGACCTTCACGGCCATGCGCTTCACGTCGGGATCGAGCGTCGGACCCTTCGGCACGGCCCAGCTCACGAGCACGCCGTCGTCTTCGAGCCGGAAGTCGTAGTGCAGCCGGCTCGCTCGATGGCGTTGCACGACGAAGCGCCGTCCGTCGCGCGACGGGGGAGCGGTAGTGGCACCAGAGGGCTCGGACGTGACCGCGAAGTCGCGCTTCTTGCGATAGGTCGCCAGCCGGTCCTTCGTCGGCATGCCCGGCTATGCGCTCTTCTTGGCGCGCTTGCGCGCCTTCCGCGGCCGCTTCGCCTTGTCGAGGCTGGCTTGGAGCGCGGCCACGAGGTCGACGACGTTCGCCGGCGTCTCGGTGGTCGCGGTCTCGTCCACGATCTCCTTGCCTGCCTTCTTGGCCTTGATGCGCTTGCGCAGCTCCTCGACGTACGTGTCGTGATACTTGTCCGGGTTCCAGTCGGCGGCCAGCCCGTCGATGAGCTGGCCCGCCATCTTCAGCGCCGCCGCGTCGGGCTTCGACCGTCGCGAGCGGGAGCGACTCGATCGCGCTCCGGGGCACGACCTCGTCGGCGAAGCGCATCGTCGACATCGCCAGCGCTCCGTCGAGCGGACGGATCGCGGTCAGGTACTGCTTGTTGCGCATCACGACCGTGCCGATCGCGACGCGTCCACGATCCTCCATCGCGACGAGCAGGAGCTGGTACGCCTTCTTGCCGGGCTCGCCGTCCGGAGCCAGCCAGTAGGTGCGCTCGTAGTAGATCGGGTCGATCTCCTCGAGCGCGACGAACTCGTCGACCTCGATCGCCTTCGTCGAGGCGGGCCGCAACGAGCGCAGCTCTTCGCGCTCGAACGTGACGAAGTGGCCCTTCGAGAGCTCGAAACCCATCTCGATGTCGTTGTCCTTGACCTCGCGGCCTGACGACTCGGAGACGTTGCGATGCCTGATGCGAGCGCCGGACTTCTTGTCGACTTGGTGGAAGTGGACATCGTGATCGCGCACCGCGGTGAACGCCTTCACAGGGACATTCACGAGCCCGAAGCTGATCGACCCCGACCACAGAGGGCGAGCCATGTCAGTGCCGCCTCGTCTTGCCGTTCGCGTCGACATCGAACAGGTCCGCCCACCGCCGACCGGAAAGGCGCTTGCGGGCGGCCTTCGCCTCGTCTCGATCGTTGGTGTGCAACGACACCAGGCAGACGTGGCTGTCCCGGGCTTCGACAAACGTGTCGTTGTATGCGGTGCTGCTGCCGAGGCCTGCGAACACGCAGATGATCGCTCCGAGCACTGCGCCAGTGAAGGCGCCGACGACCGCGCCGGCGAGCCCCGTGCTGCCGCCGCCCATCGCCGCCGCGATCAGGCCCACGAGCGCACCGCCGACGACTGCGCCCACGACCGCCCCGATGGCAGCGCGGACTGCAGCGAGCCGCGTCGCTCCTTCCGGGTCGGCGTGGCCGGGCTCGTGCCACTCGGCATCCCACGATTGAGGCGGTTCGAGCAGGACGAAGCCGAGCCGCGCATCGTCGATCTCGAGATCTTCGAGTGCGACCACTGCCGCGCGGGCCTGGTCGACGTCGTCGGTCACGGCCATCACGTTGCGCTCGAGCAAGACGGGCTCGGGCTGCGAGACCGAGACGACGTCGAGTCCCATGAACTCCCGCTCGGCGAACTCACGCAAGGTCATCATGCCGGTGACGTACCCCGCGGCCGGGGCGTGGGAACCCTTGACAGGCGCTCGGTCGCGTGCCTTAATCAACTATCTAGTTGATAAACCAGAGAGTTGATCACGCATGGCCGAGGACCCGCTCAGCAGCACGTTCGCCGCTCTCGCCGATCCCACTCGACGAGCCCTGCTTGCCCGGCTCGCCGAGGGAGAGGCGACGGTCGGAGAGCTGGCCGAGCCGTTCGCGATGACCCTGCAAGCGATCTCGAAGCACCTGAAGGTGCTCGAGCGAGCCGGTCTCGTCGTGCGGGGCAAGGATGCCCAGTGGCGCCCATGCCGGCTCGAGTCAGCGCCCCTCGAGCGGGCCTCGGAGTGGATCGAAGCCAACCGCAAGATCTGGAACGACCGACTCGATCAGCTGGATCGACATCTCCAACAGCTGCAGACCACCGGAAGGAAGAGGACAGCGACATGACCAACAAGACCGCAACGAACCAGACGGGCCTCGGCGAGCTCACGATCACGCGCGAGTACGACGCCCCACGCGAGATGGTCTTCAGGGCGATGATCGAGCCCGAGCAGCTCACTCACTTCTGGGGCCCGACCGGCACCCACGCGCCGCTCGAGTCGATCGTCATCGAGCCATGGGCCGGGGGCCGCTTCGAGACCACGATCGTCCCGGACGGCGCCCCGCCCGACGCCGGCTTCACGATGAAGGCGGTCTTCGTCGAGGTCGTCGAGCCCGAGCGCATCGTGTTCACGGAGCCCGACATCGACATGACCTCGACGTCGACGTTCACCGACCTCGGAGACGGCCGCACGCGCGTCGTGATCCATCAGTCGAACATCCCGCCGGAGTTCACCACCGCCGAGGCGCAGGCCGGGTTCGAGTCGAGCCTCGACCGCTTCGCGGAGTACCTCGCAGCGCAAGCCCGCTAGCGCGCGAGCGTCACGTCACGGGAGCTCGAGCGCACGCCACAGGTACCAGCTGGCGACAGTTCGGTAGGGAGCCCACTGCTCCCCGTGCGCTGCGAGCTCCTTGGGCGTCGGCATCTCGCGTCGGTAGACGAGCCCGAACGCGCGGCGGACTCCGTAGTCGTCGATCGGGAGCACGTCGGGCCGGCCGAGCCGGAAGATCAAGAACATGTGCGCCGTCCACCGGCCGATGCCCCGCACCGCGGTGAGTCGCTCGACGATCTCGTCGTCGTCCATCGCGTCGATGTCCGCGATCGTGGGCAGTGCGCCCGACTCGTCATGCGCGGCAAGGTCGCGCAACGAGGCGAGCTTGGCACGAGAGAGTCCGGCGCCGCGCAATGCCTCGTCTGATGTGCGCAGCACGAGCCTCGCCGTGAGGCCCTCGCCGTCTGCACCACACGCCGCGAGCACTCGCCCGTGGATCGTCTCGGCGGCTCGACCGTTCAGCTGCTGGTAGACGATCGCCTCGGACAGCACCGCGAACACGCTGGTCGTGGTCTTCACATCCAGCCTCAGCGCCCCGACGACCTTCATCAGGTCACCCAAGACCGGATCGGCGCGACGCAGCGCACGGATCGCCTTCGGGCCGTCAATCGTGGTCGGCACTGTCGAACAAGCTCGTCTGTCGTGCCCTGCTGCCTTCGATCGCGAGCAGTCGTTCCTTCGTTCCGACGCCGCCTGCGGCCGAGAAGCCCCCCACCTCGCCGCCGGTGCCGACGACCCGATGGCAGGGCACGACGATCGCGAACGGGTTGCGCGGCGAGCGCACGGCCGACGTCTCGGCTCGCGTTCGGTGAGCCGAGACGCGCGGCGACGTCGCCGTACGACGCGGTCGAGCCCGCGGGGATCGTGCGAGCGACCTCGTAGACCCGCCTGTCGAAGTCGGGGATCCCTTCCATGTCGAGCGCGATCCACGAGAGGTCGCGCCCTTCTCCTTGAAGGAGCGCCACGATGGCGTCGATCACCTCTTCGACACGAGCCGGCGGCTCGACGCTCTCGCGCAGACGCCTCGTCCCAGGCAGCCACACGCCCGTGACCGCGCGGTCATCCCAGGCGATGCCGCAGCGACCGACCGCGGTGTCGAACTCGGTGAAGCCGGGACCCATCCGCGTCACGGTAAGGGATGCCCGGAGCGCCGAGGGTGTGACATGGGAGACGCGTCAGGTGACTCGAACGTCGTGATCAGCCGAATCCGCAGCGAGCACCTTCAGGAGTCGCTCGCCTTCCGCGGTGACGGCGTCGCGCGTCGCCTTGCCGCAGGGCTCCAACAGGTCCACCGCCATCATCGCCTTGAGTCTTCGACCGAGCGACCTTCCACGTCGCACCGACCCACCCGTCGATCAGCACCGTGCCGATCACGAAGTTGTTGGCCATGAACACCGAGCGGTGCTCGTCGACGATGACGTGGTTGCGGTCGGCGTGGGACAGGAGGAGGTTGTCGAAGTCGGGAAGGAAGCGCGGCGGCGCGTCGACATCGGCGGGCGGTCGCGGCGCGTCGGGGAGGTCATGCAGCGTCCGGCCGTCTTCGTCGCGGAACGTGACGAGTCGGGGAGCGAGGCGGTCGAACACCTCGCCGAGCTTCGTGAGCCCCGACCACGCCTGTGCGTCTTGCACCGTTGCGGGGCCGAAGGCCGCGACATAGCGCACGCACCATCTCGTCGAGAGACGGCTCCGGCGCGAGCGGTGCGCCGATCCAGATGTCTGCCGGAGTGTGCGCGCTCGGCACCGCTCTTGCCCCACAGCCCTCTCGGCGGCACCTGCACGAGCGCCACGTGCGTGCGCACGAGGTTCGCCAACACGTCGGGCGCGTAGTCGGGCCACTGCGCTTGCAGTCGCCGACCGAGCGCCGCAGCCGGGAGAGGCTGCTCGGTGAGGATCGCGCGCCCTTCGCGCACCACTGCGTCGACGTCGAGGCCGGCCGCCTTCTTCCCGAACGCCGCGCTGTACCCGCGCTCGCTCACGACCTGGACGAGCGGCCTGAGCTCGAGGCAGTCGCGAGCGCTCACCAAGTGGATCGTCGACCTCATCAGCGCCACGCGCACGACGGCGCGCTCGGCGATGAGGCTCGAGAGCGACCCGGGCTCGAAGCTGTCGAGACGGCTCCACAGCCCTACGTAGGGGTTCATCGGCAGCTGTGCCTGCAGGCCGACGAGCGCCTCGACCGCCTCGATGACCGGGCGTTGCGACCGACGCAGCAGCATCTGCCGGTCGAGCAACGCCCGGTTCCGAGCACGACGATCGAGGGTGGTCACCGTGCGATCACGCCGCCTCGTCGACCACGATCGTGGCGTAGCCGCGGGCCAGCTCTTCGAGCTGCTGCGCACCGTTGCCTCGGTACGACGCGCCGTGCATCGTCGCAAGCGTCGTGGGCTTCAGAGCCGCCAGCCGGCGGATCGTCGGCGCGACGTTCGGTCCGAGCGACGTCGAGTGGAAGATCTCCTCGCCCGCCAACGCCGGCTCGACGATGTCGTCGCTCGTCACGGCGAGGGTCTTGCCGATGTGCGTGAAGAGGTCGCCGGCGAACAGCGTCTCGGTGGTCTCGTCGAACCACAGGCCGCTCTCCCAGTTGTGGGGGACATGAGGCGTCGGCAGGAACCGCATGCGGTGCCCACCGATGTCCAACACCTCATCGTCGCCCATGGCGCGCGGTGCACGGTCGGCCAGGTCATTGAGCGACACCATGACCGCGAGCCCGCCGTGCACGACCTGCGCGTTCGGCGCGACGGCGAGGAAGTCGTTCATCGCGCCGCACTCGTCGGCTTCGACGTGAGCGAACGAGATCCAGCGCAGATCGGTGACCGGGACGATCCGGTTCACCGCCTCGGAGACGAGCGGGAACAGCCCGCGCATGCCGGTGTGGAACAGGAACGGCTCGTCGCCGCGGATCAGGAACTGGTTGAAGGTGAATCCCGCGGGCGGGGCGATGTCCTCGATGTGGGTGGACAGGCGGAAGATGTCGGGGGCGATCTCTTCGATCTCGGTGAACATCGGTCTCTCCTTTGACTCGGCCCGGCACCGTTGCCGTGTCCGTGTCCGCACTGTCGCGTCAAGGGGCCCACCCCCACATCGGGGGATCCCCCCGATCGTCCCCCTATTGGGGACGCGTCGCGGTGGCGGCCAAGGCGGCCGCTTCTGCTCTGGTGCGGACGCCGAGCTTGTTGAGGATGCGGCTCACGTGGTGCTCAGCGGTCTTCGGAGAGATGTAGAGACGGGCCGCGATCTCGGCGTTCGTGTTGCCCTGCCGCACCAGGTCGAGGACCTCGAGCTCGCGCCCGCTGAGGCCGGCGATGGCCCGCTCCTGGTTCTCGGCCGAGCGCACCCGTGCGGGCGCACCCAGCTGGCGCAGGAGTGCGGCCGCCCGATCGGCGCCACCGTTCGCGCCGATGCGCTCGAACACGGCAGCCGCGGCTCGGGCTTCGTCGATCGCCCTCGGGCTCTCGCCCGCCGCGGCGAGCGACTCGGCCAGCGCGACGCGGGCCGTGGCCTCGAGGAACGGTCGATCGCTGAAGATCGCTCGTGCCTTGTCGAAGCCCGCGATCGCCTGCTGGTGCTCGCCCCGCGCCGCGGCGACGCGTCCGGCGGCGAGCGCCGCCTCGCCCTCGACCGCGGGACTCGGCCCTCGATCTGCGAGCGCGACCAGCTCGTCGGCAGCGTCGTTGGCGGCGGCGAGGTCGCCGAGCGCGATCTCGGCCTCGACCAGTCGAGCCAGCAGCTTCGACGCCCGCAACACGTCGCCCTGCATCTCCTTGAGGCCGCGCCGAGCGGCGGCCGCCGCGAGCTCGGGTTCGCCCTGCAACAGGCGAAGCCGAGCGATCGGCTCGCAGGCAGGGACGCGGTCTTCATAGGGGGCGAGCAACGCCGCCGCCTCATCGACGCGTCCTTGCTCGAGTCGCACCCGCGCGAGGTTGCATGTCGTCTCGAGGCGGTGGCTCGCGTTCCGCGACGCGGACGGTGAGAGCGCTTCGGTCATGACCGCCTCGGCCTCGTCGAATCGGCCCGCGGTCGCGAGCACTGAGCCGTACGCGACGAGGCAGTGGGTGGCGAGCACCTTCGGCGGCGGGCCTCCGGTCGCCTCCCGTCACCGTCTCGTGCACCACGCGGACCCACTCGTCGACGCGATTGACATCGCCCGACGCGCTCGCATCCGCTCAACATCGAGCAGAAGCACTTGCCCGCGATGTTGAAGTCGTCCACTTCGCCGGCGGAGATCGCGGCCATCGCGCTGTCGAGGCGATCGAAGCCCTCGCGCACTCGACCCTGCGTGACGAGGGCCAATCCGCCGTCGGCCAGCGCGCGCACCTCGAGGTTGTGGTCGTGGAACTCGAGCGCGATGGCGAGGGCCCGATCGGCACTGGCTTCGAGCTCGTCGACATCGGGACGGTCGCACGCCATGTACGCGAGCTCGTAGTAGCCCCACTCGACGCACGGACCGACCTGCTCGAGCGCGCGCCGAGCCCGGTCGAGCCAGCCGCGGCCGGCTGCCGCGTTGCCGAGCGCGTTGTCGTGGAGCTCGGCGAGCGAGATGGCGACCCGGCCGGCGGCGCACAGGTCGCCCCGGTCTCGGAAGCCACGGAACGCCGCCTCGGCCTGGCGACGGCACTCGATGAGGTCGTCGGCCTGGAATGCGGCGCCCGCGGCCCGGAAGTGCTCTTCGGGCGTCATCCGCTGATCGTAGGGCTGGCGCTGCTGGTGCCGTAGGTGGTGGCGAGCTCGGACGCGAGGCGGGCGAGCTGCTCGCGGACCTCGGTCGGGTCGAGCACCTCGACCAAGGATCCGAAGCCGGCGATCTCCGCGGCGAGCAGCCACGGGCTCTGCCCCCGCAGCTCGACTTCGACGCGGCCGTCGGGCGTTGTCGGCCCGATGCGCACCCGAGTGCCGAACATGTGTCGCAGATCCCACACGACTTCGCCGCTCGCCGAGCGCGTTCGCTCGCAGCGGGGCGCGGCGCTGGTCGACCTCGTCGGTGATGAGCTTCCACGCTTCTGCGAGGTCGAAGCCGGCGGGCCGCACGACGCGTTCGCCCGTCGGCTCGACCGACGTCATGCGGTCGACGCGGAACGTGCGGAGCCCCGCGTCGGTGTCGGCGACGAGGTACCAGGCGGTTCCCTTCGTCGCGAGCCCGAGCGGGTGCACGACGCGTGTCGAGCTCGCCTGATCGCGGGCGACGTAGCCGAGGACGAGCTGCTGTCCTTCGATGACCGCGCGCTGCACCGCGTCGAGATGCGTCGGTTCCTTGCGAGGAGCGGCGACGTTGTCCCAGCCGACCGGGTCGATGATCATCGCTGTCGAAGCAGCCTCGGCATCGGGGCGGAACGTCTCGGGGAGTGCGCGGGCGAGCTTGCGGAGCGCGGCCTTCACCTCAGGCGTCGCTGACGACGACGGGCCGGCGACGAGGAAGAGCGCCCGCGCTTCGGCGGCGGTGAGGCCGCTCAGGTCGGTGCGGCCGCCCCCGATCAGCTGCCATCCGCCGTTGCGTCCCTGACGCGAGTAGATCGGCAACCCGGCCATTCCGAGCGCCTCGAGGTCACGGCGCGCGGTGCGTTCGCTCACCTCGAGCTCGGCCGCGACTTCGGCCGCGGTGACCTGTCCCTTGGCCTGCAGCAGCAGGAGGATCGCGACCAGCCGATCGGCTCGCATGACCGTCATTCTGACTTCACAAACCGGCCACATGCTGTCCGGTTACGGGGCGCATCATGGTCCCATGGCAACCAAGCGAAACGATCCCCGTGTCCTGCTCGCCGGTGCGATGACCTCCGCAGCCGAGGTCATCGGTGCCGTCACCGAAGACCAGCTCGACCTCCCGACCCCATGCTCCGACTTCGACGTGCGGACCCTCGCGAACCACCTGCTCTCCGCGCCGCCCACCGTCGCCAGCCTCGGGCGTGGCGACGAGTACGGCGCGGTCGCCGAGGTGTCGGTGCCCTTCGATCAGTGGCGCGAGCACTGGGCCGACCACGGCAGCCGCGGCCCGCGCCGCGTGGGACGACGAGGCGCTGCTCGGAAAGGTCATCACGCTGCCGTGGGCCGAGCTCCCGGGCGGCGCGGTGCTCGCGCAGTTCACCGGCGAGATCGTCGTCCACACGTGGGACCTCGCGACTGCGACGGGCCAGTGGGGCGAGTGGCAGCCCGAGGTGCTCGACCTCGCGTTCGAGTCCTACAAGCAGGGCTTGCCCGCCGAGGGGCGAGAGCAGTTCCCCGTCTTCAAGGCGGTCGTGCCCGTGCCCGACGATGCCCCGCTCATCGATCAGATCGTCGCGTGGACGGGCCGCCAGCCCTGAGCGCGAGTCCGCCGACTGAGGGCGCCTCGCTCGGCGCGCACCTGCGCCGCACCGTCCGCGCGATCGGGCTCCTGCCAGAGCACCGAACCGAGCAAGAACATGAGCAGCGCGTCGACACGTTCGTCGTCTACGTGCACAAGTTCAGAGAGGTCGGCCATGGGTGGGACCGCGTCGATTGATCATCGCCGCGACCGACGCGAGCCGCTCGGGAACGTCGGCGCGGTGGTACACCCGCTCGCTCTCCTCGATGCCGTCGAGGAAGCGCTGGTAGATGATCGCCTGACGCATCTGCGCGACCGGGAGCGATGAGCTCGGCCGCGCGCTCGGGCTCGCATCCCGGCACCGCCTCCTCCCAGCGCCGCATCCAGCGCGCGTGCAGCGCCGGCGCCACGCTCGCCGACGCGTTCCATGAACGCGGGAAGGTCGAGCAGCGGATGTCCCACTCCGACGTCGCCCCAATCGAGGATCACCGGGGCGCCCTGCGACCACCGCACGTTGCCCGGATGGAAGTCGCCGTGGACGAACGTGTCGGGCACGCCGCACGCGTCGAGGTCGTCGAAGATCGACGGCAGCCGCGCGACGAACGCGTCGAGGACGCGTCGCGTGTCGGGGGCGCGCCGCGTGCGACCACGTCGGCCGCGAGGTCGAGGTACGTCGCACGACGCCAGTCGGGCGCGCCGAGCGCGAGCAGCTCCTCCTCACGGCCGACCCACTCGATCTGCAAGGAGATGAGCGTGTCGAGCATCGCCTCGAGCTGGTCGCTGCTCGGCTTCGTAGCAGTCGTGGCCGGGGACGTCGGCGAGCAGCATCCGTCCCGGCTCGCCGGCGATGAGTCGAGGCACGCGTGCGTCGTTGCCGAGCGCGCGCAGCATCGAGGACTCGTGCGCGAAGAACGGTGGCACGTGCTTGAGCCACACGAGCCCGTCGTCAGTGGGGATCTTCCAGATCGACGACAGGTTCCACGTCCGGATCTGCACGGGCGGGCCGGTGATCGTCACGTGGCGCGCTGCCCACGCGAGATCCGCGTCGGGGCCGCCGGGACGCGCGTAGGGCAGCCTCAGGGGATCGTCGGCGAGCGGCTTCTCCCATGGCGCGAGCAGCGGCGGCCGCGTCGCCGCGCATGAGCTCGGCGAGATACGTCACGGGCGTCTCGAACGGCACTTCGCCCTCGAGCAGTCGCAGCACCACGATCGTCGAGCCCGAACCGCTCGCGCACCGCGGTGACGACTGGCTCGGCTTCCTGCCACCAGGGTGACTGCGAGGGTGAACGCCGGCAGCGCGCCTCGGGGCGCGTCGATGACGACCGTGACCTCGCGCGGCGACGGCATCGATCAGAGCCGCGTCGCTCGCCAGAGCCGAACGGGCGTCGGGATGCCCTTCATGACGACAGGGCCGAGCTCGTCGAACGCGACGCCGGGAAGCCTGCCTTCGACATCCAACCGCGCTTGCTCTGAGGCGAGGACCTCACCGGGGCCGGCGACATCGAGGATGCGCGCGGCCACGTTCACGTCGTGGCCGATGAGATCGGCACCCTTCACGAGTGCTTTGCCGCAGTGCACTCCCATGCGCACCCACAACGGCAGCCCGGTCGCAGACGCGTCCTCGAAGCTCGATTGGAGTCGCAGCGTCGTGTCGAACGCGCTCAGTGCATCGGGGAACCACAGCAGCAGGCCGTCGCCGAGCTCCTTCACGACGCGCGCATCCGAAGGCAACACATCGTTCACGAGATCCTCTTGGGTGCGCAGCAGCGCGAGCGCCTGTTCGTCGCCTTCGAGCGCGGTGAACTCGGTGAACCCGACGATGTCGGTGAACACGATCGCGCCCCAGATCTCCTCGGCCGCGGTGGTCGCGGTCGCCGAGCGTCCAGGCGCGGGTGCCATCAGCGTGCGGCGATCGCGATCTTGCCGCTGACCGTCCTCACCTCGACCTGCACGTCGTCGCCCGGCTCATAGTCGTTTCGCACCTTGCCTCTGCCGCCGAGCCGCACGTTGGGCTTCACGCCCGGCGGCAGGGCGACCTCGATCGACCCCGACACGGTGTGCACGCGCACGGGGCCGCCGGCACCGGCCTGCACGTCGACCTTGCCGCTCACCGTGCGCACCTCGACGAGGCTCTTCGCGTCGATGTGCACGCTGCCCGAGACGGACGAGATCGCGCCCTCGCCCGCTTCGTTCACGACGACCTTGCCGCTCTTGTTCGAGACCCGGCACATGCCGCTGCACTTGCCGACGACGACGCGGCCGCTGGTCGTGCGGAGGTCGGCAGCTCTCGGCCCAGTCGACCTCGATCGAGCCGCTCGTCGACGTGACGCGCACCGAGCCGAGCACGCCGATGAGCTCGATGTCGCCTGACACGGTGCCCACGGTGACGTCGCTGCCGACGGGAACCGAGACGTGGAGCGGGGAGGACTTCTTCCTGCCGTGCACCTCGATCGTGCCGTCGTCGCCGACCTCGCGCACCGCGTCCGGGCCGATGCCGACATCGTCGCGTTCCTCGGCCGTGACGACGATCGTGCCGGAGACGGCATGCAGCCTCACCCGGGTCGCCGGCATCGGGCCATTGTCGCATCGGGCCGCCGACGTGCAACGAGTCGTTCGTCACGTCGTGGCTGGCCCCGGCCGCCTAGCGTCGCCCCGATGCGGGAGCGACGGCCGACGGCTACGTCGAACTTCGGGGTAGGCCGCCGCGAGAGCCACGACGCGACTGCCTTCTATGAACGCTTCCAGCCCCCCGAGCTCTCCACGGATGACGACGTCCCTCCTCCGAAAGAGGTCGCCGACCCCTTCGTCTGTGGCGACGCGCGATCCATGGACGAGCTCGACGATGGATCGGTCGCGCTGGTCGTCACGTCGCCGCCGTACTTCGCGGGCAAGCACTACGAGGAGGAGCTCGAGCGAGAGGGCGTGCCCAGCTCGTACCTCGAGTACCTCGAGATGCTCACCGAGGTGTTCGCCGAGTGCGCGCGCAAGCTCGAGCCCGGCGGCCGCATCGCGGTCAACGTCGCGAACCTCGGCCGCAAGCCCTATCGCTCGCTGTCGGCCGACGTGATCACGATCCTCCAGGACCGGCTCGGCTTGCTCCTCCGCGGCGAGATCATCTGGCAGAAGGGAGAGGGCGCGAGCGGCTCGTGCGCGTGGGGCTCGTTCCGCAGCCCCGCCAACCCCGTGCTCCGCGACCTCACCGAGCGTGTGGTGGTCGCCAGCAAGGGCCGGTTCGACCGCGCCCGCACGGCGAAGGCGCGACGCATCGAGGGCCTGCCTCACGACGCGACACTGACCACTGAGGACTTCATGTCGCTCACGCTCGACGTGTGGGAGATCGCGCCCGAGAGCGCGCGGCGAGTCGGGCATCCCGCGCCGTTTCCCATCGAGCTGCCCGAGAAGCTCATCGCGCTTGTACACCTACGCCGACGACCTCGTGCTCGATCCGTTCATGGGAAGCGGCACTGCGCTCGTCGCGGCAGCTCGAATGGGCCGCCGGTACGTCGGCTACGACCTCGACCCGATGTACGTCGACATCGCACGGCGACGCGTCGCGCTCGAAGGCGCGCCCGCCGAGGCGAGCGCGCTCGCCGATCCGGTGAAGGGTGCGAAGAAGCTCGCCGAGGAAGTGCTCGTCGATGCCGGGTTCACGATCACCGGCCGCAACCGGCGGGTGCGGCGCACCGGAGTCGCGGTGAGCCTCGTTGCCGAGGATCACGCAGGCCTCCCGTGGGTGTTCGAGGTCGCCGGCGCGTCGACGTCGCATCGCGGCGGCCTCGCTCGCACCGACGTCGTGTGGCGCACGCTGGGTCGGGTCTCCGCCGTGCGCGACCACGTGAACGGGCCGATCGTCCTCCTCACCCCGCAGCTGCCTCGGAAGGGATCAGAGGGCGACCTCGCGCTGCGCGCGGCAGGGCCCCAGGCGTTCTTCGATGCGATCGACCTCCGTCTGGCCGACGCGCGCGCTCGGCTCAGTGCGTATGCGATTGGCGATCGCCGCGAGCGCGCGCTCGTCGGGTTCTGGACCGCGCAGGACCTCGCGCCCCACCTCGACCCCAGCGCTTAGGGGAGCGGGGTCGGCTTTCCGAGCGCGCCGAGCTGCGCGATGTCGCGCGGGAACAGCAGCCCGATGGTCCAGTCGGTCACGACGCGGCTCTTGCGGGCGAGGCCCGGGATCATCAACAGGTGGTAGCTGCGGCCCATCCACCACGCGACGAAGCCCTTGAACGTGTAGCCCTTCACCTCGGCGACGCCCTGCCACTTGCCGAGCGTCACTGCGAGACCCCGGTCGTGGTAGTCGAACAACGCGGGCTCGCCGTGTCCGAGCCACGCGGCGACGTTGCGGCCCGCGACCACGCCTTGTCGGAACGCGTGCTGCGCGGTCTGTGGTGACATGCCGCCTTCGGCCGCGGGTACGGCGGCCGCATCGCCGAGCGCGAAGACCCCGGGGTGATCGGGCACTGCAAGGTACTGATCGGTGATGACCCGACCGTCCTTCGTCATCGGCAGTCCGAGCGAGGCGACGAATGGCGACGGCGCGCTGGCCCGCGGTCCACACGAGCGTGCCCGTGCGGAACGTCTTCGTGTTGGCGCCCTCGGTCTCGACGAGCTTGTCGACGCACGACGTGAGCCGCGTCTCGAGCATGACGTCGACGCCACGGCTGCGCAGGTAGCGGAGCGTGTACGCGGCCAGGCGGGGGCTCAGGTTCGGGAGGACCGTGGCACTCGCCTCGATGAGCACCCAACGCAGGTCGACCGCACGCAAGCGTGGGTACATGCGCAGCGCGTCGCGGGTGAGCGACTCGAGCTCGGCGAGCGCCTCTACCCCCGCGTAGCCGCCACCGACGAACGTGAACGTGAGGAGCTCGCGGCGAAGGTCGTCGTCGGGAAGGTCGTGGGCGGCCTCGAGCTGTGCGAGCACTCGGTTCCGCAGCCAGATCGCGTCGGGCAACGTCTTGAAGCCGACGGCCTCTTCGGCGAGCCCGGGGATGGGCAGGGTCGACGGCACCGAACCGGGCGCGAGCACAAGGGCTTGGAAGTGCAGCTCGTGGCGCACCCCCGCGTGATCGGTGGCGACCGCGGTGTGGGCGTCGACGTCGACCGAGTCGATGGCGCCGGTGATGACGTGCACCTTCTTGAGCATCGGCCGCAGCGGCACAACGGCGTGGCGGGGCTCGATCGTGCCCGACGCCGCCTCGGCGAGCAGCGGTGAGAAGAGGAGGAAGTTCTCGGGCGTCACGAGCACCACTCGTTCGGCCCGATGGCCGAGCTGGCGCTCGAGCTCACGGGCCGCGTAGGCGCCGCCGAACCCACCTCCGACCACAAGGGCATCGCACTCCAACATGCGCCGATGCTACGCTGTCCATATGGCAGAACAGTCGTCTCAATATATGACACAGGATGTGACATTCCTCCCCGAGTGGGATGGAAAGGGCTACGCCGCGAACACGGGCCATCACCGGGTGCACGACGCCGCGTTCCTCGAGACGTTGCCGCTGGCGCCGACCGATCGCGTGCTCGACCTGTGCTGCGGATCGGGCGACTTCACGCGCACGATCGCCGATCTCGTGAGCGAGGGCCGTGTCCTCGGGCTCGACGCCCAGCCTTCGATGATCGACGAGGCTCGCACGCGGGCCGGCGCCAACCAGTCGTTCGTGACGGGTCCCGTGCAGCACCTCGCGACACTCGTGCCCGACGACGCTGCCCTCGACGTGGTGATGAGCCGTTCCGCGCTGCATTGGGTGCCCGAGGCGGACCATCCCGCCCTGCTCGCGGAGTGCTTCCGCGTGCTCCGGCCGGGCGGCGTCCTCCGCCTCGAGATGGGTGGCGGCGACAACGTGCGCGCGATGCGCGCCCTGCTCGACAGCATCTCGTCGCGACTCGGCGGCCCGACCACGCCCTGGACGTTCTTGGGTGCCGGGTACTACCTCGAGCTCGTCGAGGCGGCTGGGTTCTCGGTCGAGGACGGCTGGGTGCGCACGGTTGCCCAGCACCGCGCGTTCGACCGCGCCGCGGTGATCGGCTGGCTCGAGAGCCAGTGCTTCCAGGCCTACGAGGCGACGATGCCCGTGGGGGCGCACCGCGAGTTCCGCGCCGAGGTGCTCGATCGACTCGACGAGATGGGCCGGCCCGACGGCAGCTTCGACCAGATGTTCGTGCGGCTCGACGTGCTCGCCCACCGTCCGACCGAGACACCGGCACAGAGACCGATGTCACAGCAATAGTCCGTTCGACTCATCTCGGTCCGGATCGGAACGTTCGTTTCGTGAGTGGCGTTCTCTCTCCTGGTATTTCGCCCCAGGAGGAATGATGACCCCGCCCGTAGACGACGTGTTGGAGCAGATCGTCGAGGACTACCTGTCCCGACGCACCTCATACGTCAGGGACCGGGCGTACTCGCTTGCGTACGCCGTGCACTACGAGGTGACCGTGCAGGTCGACGCGACTGCAGGCGATCCCGAGGTGCTGATCGAGCAGCAGGGGATCATCCCCGTTGCGATGACCGACCTCGAGGACATCGAGGACGAAGCGTGGCGCGACCAGTGCCGCGAGATCGAAGAGGAGCTGTGCCCCGGCGGGTTCCCCGAGGTCGAGCAGTGGAAGGCGAGCTACCCGCTCGGCTTCCAACCGCCCGAGTGGGTCGATGGGCAGCTGATCTTCCGCTACAACGCGCGCTGCATCGCGCTCTGCACGCTCGCACTCGACGATGCGGACTTCGAGCGGTACGTGATCGCGCTGTTCCGCTGGCTCGGTCGAGCCCGTGAGCTCTGGATCGAGCAAGTGACGTCGGGCGTGTACGGCAGCCTCGAGGTCGTGACTCGCTTCGTCGATCCCGATGCCTTCGAGATCCTCACGAGCGCGCACCCGCACCTCAAGCCGAGCGAGATCTTCGGCAGCTGACGCGCTTCGGCAGCTGACGCTTAGGGTGGCGCCGTGTCCGGATGGCGCCGCTGGTTCATCCGGGCACCGGGAACCGGTGAGCCCGGCAAGGGTGTCTCTTCGTTCCATCTGTGGTGGCAAGACGCGCCGCCCGAGCCCGTCGTCGCGGTCGAGGTGACGCTCGAGGTCGTGCAGGCACCCGTCGTGGATCGCCTCTACTTCTGGGCGTTGCAGGCCACGTTCAACGACGCGACCACCGACCACGGCGGCGCGCATCTGGGCTTGCAGTGGAACCCTCGCTATCCGGGCTCGCGTGCCGCGAACTGGGGTGGGTATCCGAAGTTCGGGCAGTGGGGCGCCGTGTTGCAGGGCACTCCCTCACCGCTTCCCAGCACCCCGAACGACCCGAACACGCGCGACTACCCGTGGCAGCAGGGTGTGCCCTATCGCTTGCGCATCTCGCGGTCTGACGTGGGATGGCGCGGCGAGATCACCGACACGACGACCGGTCACACGCAGCTCGGTGCGCGACCTTCTCACCGGCGGCGATCGGCTGACGTCGGTGACGATGTGGTCGGAGGTCTTCGCCCGGTGCGATCACCCGAGCGCGATGGCCCGTTGGTCGAGGCCCGAGTGGACGACCGCGTCGGGCCGCGTCGTCTCGCCGACCCGTGTGCGAGTGACGTTCCCATCGGGCGGCGACTGCCCGAACACCGAGGTCGGCACCGACGGCGTCGGCATCTTCCAGCGCACGAACACGCCCCGCACGCATCGAGACGGCGACGTGCTCGCGGTTCCTGCATGATCGCGACATGGACGTCGAGTTCGAGATCGAGGACGAGCCCGACCCTCGCAACGTCAGCGAGCTCGAAGACCTGCTCAACGAGTTCAACTTCGCCACCACGGGCATCCGTGACGGCAGGGAGCTCGCCATCTTCGAGCGCGATCCGCACGGCCGGATGGTCGCCGGGCTCTACGGGTGGACGTGGGGAGGCACCTGTGAGATCGACATGCTGTGGCTCGACGAGTCGCAGCGCCGCGGCGGCAAGGGCTCGGCGATGTTGGAAGCCGCCGAAGCCGAAGCCCGCAGGCGGGGATGCCACCAGATGGTGCTCGGCAGCCACGGCTTCCAGGCGCCCGGCTTCTACTTGAGGCACGGCTACGAGCTCGTCGCCACAGTCGAGGACTATCCCCGCGGCAGCAGCGACAACTGGTTCCGCAAGCGCCTCTGAGCAGGGACCTTCGGCCCTGCCTGCGCGCGCGTCTGTGGGCAAAGATTCGGACATGACGTCGAACACGCAGCCACCGGTCGGATTGAGCGTCTGGGAGCACGACCTGTACGAGCACCTGACAGATCACATGCAGAACGAGCTCGCGCTCGTCGATCGCTACGCGGCGCTCGCGGAGAGCGCCGGCGGGCACGTGTCGTACCTGCTGAAGCTCATCATGGAGGACGAGGCGCGACACCACCGCCTGTTCGACGAGTGGCGCAACGCGCTGCAGTCGAACGCCGAGTTCCGCGAGGTCGAGCCGCAGGTGCCGCACCTGAGCCGCTCGAAGGAGGCCGAGGTGGTGCGAGAGGCCGCACGTGAGTTCCTCGAGGTGGAGCGAGCCGACGAACGCGACCTGCATCGCCTGCAGAAGTCGCTGAAGACCGTCAAGGACACGACCATCTGGAGCTTGCTCGTCGACATGATGGAGTGCGACACGAAGAAGCACCAGCTGATCCTCGAGTTCCTCGAGAAGCATCCCGGCGAGTGACGGTCGGCAGGAGTCAGTCGCCGACGTAGACGTCCGCGGTTGCACGAGCGACGACATCGACGTCGTGAGGCGCGCCCGGCAACGCGGGGGAGAACACCAGGTGCGCCGACGATCGCAACGTGACCGTCACCGTGCCCTCCTCCGGATCGGAGTCCACCGCGACCGCCGCACGATCGATCACGGCACTCGACCGAGCTGCGAGCGCACGGCGCACGGCTTCCTCAGCGCGTTCGGGGTCGAGCACGAACTCGCCGGTCTCGCGGAAGCGAGCCTCGTCGAGGCCGAAGGTCACCGCGTCGTTCGCGGCCGCGTCGGCTGCCGCCGCGAGCTCGCGTCGTGCGAGGTACTCGGTCGTGGTGTCGACCGCGATCGCCGCGAGCACGATGAGAACGAGAAGCGCGGCAGGCACGAGGGCCAACACGCTGCCTCGATCGGAGCGCAGCCGGTCACGCACAGTCCGCCTCGCCCTCGGGGCCGTTGCGGTACGGGTCGACGATCTCGCCGTGGCGCGCGCTGACGTGCATGCCGTCTCCCCATCCACCGACGAAGGGCAAGGTCAGCGTCGGCACGTCGTAGATCACCTCGAGCGTCACGAGACGGCACCGCTCGAACGCGCCGGCGATCACGTGCACGCTGCTCCTCGACACATCCCGCCCACGTGCAGTGAGCTCGGAGCGCGCGGCGTCGATCGCGTCGGACTCGGCGTCACCCGCGTCGGCCGCTTCGACGTACGCCCGTGCACCTTCACGGGCGGCCGCCGTGGCGGCCAGCTTTGCGTCGATGACCGCCCACGCGTTCGTGATGAGGAGCACGCCGAGGACGAAGATCAGCACGCCGAACGGCAGCGCCTCGAAGCCGCCGACCTGACCCGCATCGCCGGAGGCGCGCTGCTTCACCGGAGCACCTCTCGGCGGACCTGCACCGTTCGCTCGATCGAGCCCGTGCCGAACGCGCGCAGGAACCCCGGGCGGCTCACGCGCACCGTGACCGCGACCGTGTCAGGGCCGAGGTTCCAAGTGATCGAGGCGCTGTCACCCAGCGAGCCGAGTGCGTCCCGGATCTTCGCCTCGGCCCGGTGCGGGGCTTCGGGATCGTCGGTGGCGGACGACCCGGCCACACGCCTCGCGCCCGCGGCTGCCGCATCGGTCACGACCGACGCCGCGTACAGGCCGACCACCACGTGGACGGCGAGCAACAGGAACGCGAGGAACATCGTGACGCCGACGAGCGACGACACGATGCCCGACCCGCGCTCGCCGCGAAGCCGGCTGACGGTCACGAACCGATCTGCCCGACCTGTGTCGAGGTGCGGGCCGAGGCGTCGGCGAAGATGGCCTTGAACGCGACCCACATCAGCGCGCCGAGCAGCGCCATCACGAGGACCGCGATCGCAGACGAGATGACACCTTCACCGCGGTCGTCGGCCGCGACTCGATCCCACGTGTGGACGACGAGCGCAGTCGCGGTGGCAGCGATTCGGTGGATGTACGACATGGTTCTCCTTCGGTGATCAGGATTGAGCGAACAGCTGCATCGCAGCGAGGAAGGGGATTGCGAGCAGGATCGCCCCGGGCACGAGCGCGGCGACCGTGACGGGGATCCACACCTGCTGGTTGCGCCGCTCGACCAATGCGATGAGGTCTCGGTGCGCCTCGCGTCGCATCGCCGCTGCTTCCTCTGAGACGAGGCGGCCGAGATCGGTGGTCTCGCGCTCGAGCGCGAGGATCGAGACGAGCCGGTCGACCGACGGGACCTCGACGGTCGCGGCCCACTCGCGGAGCGCGGCGCTGACCGAGAGGCCCTGTCCGACGCGCGTCAGCGCTCGCCGAAGGTCCTGCGCGCACGCGCCTCGACCCCGATCGGCGAGCCGGCCGAGCGCAGGCCCGAGTGCGTAGCCCGCGCCGAGCAGCATCGCGAGCTGCTCGGTGACGACGGGGAGCTCGGCTGCGACGCGCCGCTTCCACGCGTCCGACGCCAGGGTGACGCGGTGCTCTACGAGGAGGAACCCCAGCGCGGCTGGGGTGAGTGTGAGGAGCACCGCGACACCCGTCGTCGCGCCCCCGGCCGCTGCGATGAGCAGGCCGAGCGCGAGACCGGCAACGCACCAACCGACCTGACGCAGCCGCACCGCGCTCGCGTCGAGGTCTGAGTGCACGCGGATGAGCCGCGTCGTCAGGTCGTCGCGCACGCCGAGCGCGCGGGCGACGTGGCCTCCCAGCGTTCCGGCCGAGTCGGTCAGCCAGTCGAGCGCAGACGGTGTCGCGGACCCCTGTCCTCGGCCGGCGGTCAATCGTCGAGCCAGCGAGACCCGGAGGGCCCAACGGGTGTCGGCGAGCGCGAGGGTCGCCCCGACCCAGACGACCACGCCGCAAACGAGCACCGCGCGGCTCACGTGAACATCCGCTCGGGTCGGGGCAACCGGAGGATCCGGCCGGCCCACACCCAGCACACCGCGATGAGTGCGAGCGCCGCGGCGACGATGGCCTGCGCAGTCCGCCCTTCGTATGCCGCGCGACCGGTGCCGAGCGACAGGCCGACGAGTGCCATCCCGACGGGCACGATCAGGACGAACTTGCGCGCGAACCGAGCGCCGGCCTGTCGCGACGTCGCATCCCGACGCAGGTCGAGCTCGCGGACGCGGTCTTCGATGAGGGCTTCGAGCCGCCGATCGACGCCGCTGCCTCCGACTTGGTGCGCGACGAGCAGCGTCTCGCAGATCACATCGCTGCTCGGCTCGGCGAGCTCGGCCTTCAGCACTCCGAGTGCTCGGCCGAAGTCGGTCGACGCCTGCCACTCTCGCTGCGCAGCGGCAAACGCCTCTCGGACTCCGGGCGCGGCACGTCGTCCCGCCTCGAAGAGGGCTTGCGGGATCGGGCGACCCGCAGCACCCGCGAGCACTCGCGTCTCGTCGAGGACCGCGGGCCAGGCCGCGGCGGTGCGGTCTTGCCTTCGATCGAGCTCCGTCCTCGCGGACACGACGACGATCGCGGTGCAGAGCGCGCCGCCGATCGCGGCGGGCAGCAGCGCGCCGAAGAGCGCGAGAGCGGCGAGCGCAGCTGCGGCGCCGACCGCAACGGCCTTGACCGACAGCCCCGTTGGCCGCGGAAGCGCAAGCCGGCGACCCGGCGTCCGACGGGCCCCGGGGCCAGGCATCACGCCGTTCCAGCGAAGCGCCAGGCTCGTGTACGACGAGGTGCGCGCCGTAGGCGGCCAGGCAAGCGATGAGCGCGGGGCGCGAGCTGCGAGCGGCTCATCGACCGCCTCCCGACAGGACTGTCCGCACCACGAGGCCGCGCTCGGCGAACCGTCGCTGGAGGCGTTCGGGAACTTCTCCCGTCCACTGCATGCGACCGCGTGGCCCGTCCGGCTGCGAACACCTCGGTCAGCGTGAAGTGAGGCGACTCAGGCCCGCTGACCAGGTCCTCCACTGCGACGACGCTCGTGATCCGCACTCCCTCCCGAGTGCGCGCCGAGTGGACGACCACGTCGATCGCGTCACTCACGAGCGAGCTCAGCGCCGGGAACGGGAGGTGCCTCCCGGCTTCGGACAGCTGGCTCAGGAACCGCAGACGGCTGAGGGCCTGAGCGGCCGAGCTCGCGTGGATCGTCGTGTAGCCAGTGACCCCGGAGGACAGCGCGAGGAGCAACGAGAGCGCCTCGCGGTCGCGCACCTCGCCGACGACGGCGACGTCGGGAGCCATTCGCAGGAACCCCGCGACCAGTCGTCGGAGGTCGACCTCAGGTCGATCAGCGCGCGCGGGCCGCGTCTGCATCTGGGCGACGTTCGGAAGGGCGATGTCGGCCTCGAACACCTCCTCTGCCACGACGACGCGCAGCGAAGGCTCGAGCTCCGCGAGGCAGCACGACAGCAACGTGGTCTTGCCCGCACCCGGTGCGCCGGCGAACACGACGGAAGCGCGTGCCTTCATGCACGCGGCGAGGAACCCAGCGACTGCCGGTTCGACGGCGCCGAGCTCGACGAGCTCATCGAGCGATCGGAGAGGCACGCCCGTGAACTTGCGGATGTTGACGAGCATGTGCCCGCCGCGGCCGACGTCACCGTGGACGATGTGCGACGCGCGATCCGTCGTCGAGGCGCGCGTCTTGCAGTCCCTCGGCCGGATCGAGCTTGCGATGAGCGCCAGGCGCGTCGTCGAGCAAGCGCGTGAGCGTGCGGAGCACGTGATCGTCGTCGTGGAACACCTCGTCGTGGAACCCGCTCGGGCCCCGCATGGCGCTTCACGAAGATCGCGTCAGGAGCGTTGATCTCGATCTCCCAGACGTCGTCATCGACGAGGAGCGGCGCCAAGGGCCCGTAGCCGCTGAGGTTTCGCAGCGCGCGGTCGACGACGCTCTCGGGGTCGGCGACTGCCGTCGGACGGATGCCGCGCTGGAAGTCGACGTTCCAACGGTCGACCTCGTCCACGAGCATGGCTCGCAATGTGTCGGCGCTCTGGTCGTGCAGACCTGTGCGCTTCGCGCGTTCTTGGACGCGGCGCTCGATCTCGAGGAGAGGTGACGCTGCGAGCGCGGCGTCGAACGTGGTGGTCATACTGCGTCGGCCTCGGGCTCGGTCCAACGACCCAGGCTTCCGGGAGCGATGCGCTCCGGACGCTCGTCGTCGAGCTCCTCGAAGGTGAGCTCCCGCGTCTCGAGGACGGTGCTGACGGCCCTCGTCATCGGCGTGACGAGCGGAGAGGGGAGCGGCCGCCCGGCCCGCACTGCGTCCTCGACGGCGCGACGAGTGGTGACGAAGAGCGGCGCGGCGACCCTCGAGCCGGCAGGCCCCGACATCGTCAGCTGTGGGAGCGCACGAGCGATCGCCGCACGCTCGCGGGGCGACCTCGGCGCATGGTTGACGACCGTGCACGAGCCGCAGGGGATCGACGCCGTGCTCGAGCACGTCACGCAGCACCTGGGCGAGGCTGTGCAGCCCGCCCGTGGTGGCCGTGCCGACGACGACGGTCGCGCTGGCCCGCGTGAGCACCGTCGCGCGAGATCGCGTTGCGGTCCTCGACCTCGAACGAGCCGCACTCGTGGTGGCCGTCGATGTCGGGTCGACGTCTCCGACCACGATCGGGTAGGCCGCGAGCAGCGAGTCGAGGGCTGCGTCGAGGGCTCGTGGCCGGAGCGACGACCAGCCCCTGCGCCGGCGCATCCCGAGGAGCAGGTGGTAGCCGCGTTCCTCGACGTCGAACACCATCGAGTGGACGGCCGACGGGCCGAGCGACCCGCTGCGATGCGCTTCGACCAGCTCGGGGAGGCCCGGGACGATGTCGGGCGCGTGGTGGAGCACGCCCTGGTCGGCGTCGAGCGCGAGATCGGCGAGCAGCACGGCTCCCGGACGACGAGCGGCCGCGAAGCCCTGCGCGACCGCGGCCGCGACCGTGGACGCGCCCGATCCCCGCGCACCGGTCACGGCGATGAGGTCACCGGCCCACGCCCGAACCGGGGCTGGCGATGGGCGTTGCTCCGGCGACGCCGCGGGGGATCGCCTTCGTCATGCCGTCGAGCGCGGTGATCAGATCCTCGACGCTGAAGTCACGGGGAAGCACGGCCGTCGCGCCGAGTGCGTCCCAGTCCCGCATCACTCGTGGGTCGGCGACGACGAAGACCGCCACCCCCGACCGACGCGCCTCGTCGAGCAGGTCGCGGTCGACCGACGGGAGACCGCCATCGACGAGCAGTGCCGAGAACGACCGGCCTGAAGTGAGGCGTACTCGCGTCTCTTCGGCGCTGACCGATTTGAGGAACTCGATCGGGATTCCGCCTGCCTGGGCCAGTCGCGCGAGGTCGCTGAACCATGCGGACCGCGCGGACGCGAGGCCGAGCACGACGTACCGCTCGCCCGGGATCACGGCGCCTCCTCGAGCGCGTCGGTGACGACGGTGGGCTGGTAGGCGACTCCGAGAGTCGCGGAGTCGGTGCGCACCAGGGTGAGCTCGCCCGCGCGTGCCGCATGCACGACCGCATCGACGTCGGCCTCGGCCTGCAGGCCGAGCGTCACCACGTCCTTGGTGCCGACTGCCAGGCCAGTCGGTTTCGACAGCCGTTCGACCAGCGCGCGTGCTCGCGACCGTGAGGGTCACGGCGTCGGGGCCGCTGCCGTACGTGGCGAGCACCGCGACGTGCTCACCGGAGACGAGGTGGCCGTCGAGCGCGCGATCGGAGTCGACGGACAGTGACACCTCGAACGGCGACAACGGGCCTCTCGCGAGCGCCGGCGCCTGCACCAGCTGGCCGCTCGCGAGCGGACCGAGCGAGGTCGCACCCGCAAGCGTCGACGGCTCGGTGAACGCGAGCGCGGCCTGCTCGGGCGGGAGGTCAACCGGGACCGTCGTCAGGTCTGCGGTGGTGAGCCGAGTGCCCGGCTCGACCGAGTGCGCAGCGACCACGTAGCGGATTGCCGCGCGCGGCTCGGGAGTGGCGAGGACGAACGCGCCGACCGCCGCGATCGCCACGAGAAGCCCTCCGACCAGGGCGCGTCCCGACGGTCGCCTGCCTCGTGACGCGACGACACCTGCGACTTGCCGCGACCGCGCCTCATCGCGATCCCCGCCATGCGCACGGGCGCGCTCCAAGAGCGCGTGGGTGCTGCTCTTCATCTCCGCCGATCCCCTCCGCCGTTGTCCGCCTGTTTCCGCCCTCAGAGGGCACGGTCATCCCGCCAAGGCGACCGCGCCCGATCCCGCTGGGGCGAGAACATACTGAGAGACATCGAAACGCGCCAAATCGCGCGGGGATCAGCTCGACTTGCCGACCTCGCCCCGCCACGCCCCGGTCTCGGTGCCTTGGCGCTCGATGAAGTCCTTGAACCGCTCGAGGTCGCCGGCAGCGCGCGCGCTTCACGAAGCCGAGCTTGTCGCCCATGACCTCGGTGAACCCTTCAGGATCGAACTCGAGCTGCAGCATGACCTTGGTCCGGCGGTCGTCGAGCCGGTGGAACGTGACGACACCGCCGTTCTCGGCTCCCTGACGCGACCGCCAGGCGACGCGCTCGTCGGGATGCTGCTCGGTGATCTCCGCGTCCCACTCGCGCTGGACTCCGGCGATGTCGGCGATCCAGTGCAGGTGGGTGTCGTCGGTCTGGCGGACCTCCTTCACGCCTTCCATGAACTGCGGAAAGGTCTCGAACTGGGTCCACTGGTCGTAGGCCGTGCGGACAGGGACGTCGATCTCGATTGACTGCTCGATGGTGGACATGCGTCCGGGCTACCCGCGACGCCCCTGAGCCAGTCCGACCCCGGGGTCCCACGAAAACGCATCGAAATCCACCGAAACGCGCCCACCCCGTCGTACCATGGCCGTCATGACCGTGACCGATGAGCACATGAACACCAAAGCTCCAGGTGAGGAGATCCGATGGCTTTCGACGGCGGCTGCCGCGAAGCGCCTCGGAATCACGAATCGCACGCTCTACCGCTTCATCGACGAGGGATTGCTGCCGGCCTACCGCTTCGGCCGAGTGATCCGACTGCAGCAGAAGGAAGTCGACGCGTTCATCCAGCGCAGTCGCATCGAACCAGGCACGCTCGAGCACCTTTACCCCGAGTCGACGAGCGCAACCTCCGACAACGCCTGAACGGCGACCACCACCTCCGGTGTGGGGCCGGCAGTCGCCACCCGCACCACGTCACGGCCTCCTCCGATGAGGCGGCCTCGCAGCGCATCGGTCATGTCACCCACGAACAGTGCAACGGTCGCCTGGTCAGCGACCAGATCGCTCAGCACATCGACGAACGTCACGTCAGACTCAACGCCCCTCGTGCCCACCGGCACCGCGCGCCCGCCCGGCTCACCGCCGACCACCGCGATCGCGTGCAGCGCGACCCAGCTCACGCGGCCGTCGTCGTGACGCACGGCGACGCAGTCCGCCGCGACCCGCCACACCGCGACCCTGTGGCGGCGCCCCGACCGCAACGTGAGCATCGCGGGAGCGCCGCGCTCGGCGAGGTCGAGCAACGTGCCCGAAAGTGTCGCGTCGTCACCGGCCGCCTGGCGCAGCCATCCCTCACGGGCCCGCGAGGCCACCGCCTCGTCTTGTCGCGCATCCGCCGCGAAGCGATCCCAGTCCTGCTGGTCCCCCACGCGCCCCACCGTAGGGTCCAGCCCGCAGCCGGGCTACCGTCACCGTCGTGAGCGTCTTGCTCCCAACCCCCCACTGAGCATTCCTTGGCGCGCACGCAGGTTCACATCAACGTCCCCGGCAACCACCTGATGGTGGGCCTGCTCGGCCAGCGCGACGAGCTCCTCCGCGACGGTCGAGAGCGCGTTCCCGCGCGCCGACGATCCACGTGCGGGGCAACGAGATCACCGTCGACGGCGAAGACGCCGAGGTCGTCGGCCGGCTCTTCGAGGAGCTCGTGCTGCTGCTGCAGCAGGGTCACCCGATCGACCCCTCCGTCGTGCGCCGCACCATCGACATGGTGCAAGGCCGACGAGCGTCCGTCGCGAGGTGCTGACCACCGAGGTGCTGCGAGGCTCGAAGGGCCGCACGCGTGCGCCCGAAGACCAGCGGGCAGAAGCGCTACATCGACGCCATCCGCACGAACGTCATCACGTTCGGTGATCGGCCCGGCCGGCACGGGCAAGAGCTGGCTCGCGGTCGCCATGGCGGTGCAGGCGCTGCAGGCCAAGCAGGTCGAGCCGCATCATCCTCACCCGGCCGGCGGTCGAGGCGGGCGAGCGGCTCGGGCTTCCTGCCCGGCGACCTCATGGCCAAGGTCGACCCCTACCTGCGGCCGCTCTACGACGCGCTCTACGACATGGTCGAGCCCGAAGGCGCGCAGCGGCTGCTCGATCGCGGCACCGTCGAGGTGGCGCCGCTGGCGTTCATGCGCGGCCGCACGCTCAACCGACAGCTTCATCATCCTCGACGAGGCCCAGAACACCACGCCCGAGCAGATGAAGATGTTCCTCACCCGCATCGGCTTCGGGTCGAAGGTCGTCGTCACCGGCGACATCACCCAGGTCGACGTGCCCGGCGGACGCAGCGGCCTCGTCGGGCTCGAGCAGGTGCTCACCGGCATCGACGGCCTGGCGTTCGTGCACCTCACCGGGCGCCGACGTGGTGCGCCACCGCATCGTGCAGGACATCGTCGACGCATACGAGCGATCGGACGCCGGCTCGAGTGACGCTCCCACCTCCACGATCCGACCGGCCCCGGCGGGTCGGTGGCGACGAGGGCAGGCCCGAGGTGTTCGTCGCCGACGAGCAGAAGGACGTCCCGGTCGACATCGCACGGTGGAGCGCGCTCGCCGAAGCCGTGCTCGCTGGCCGAAGGGGTACGGGGCGCACGCCGAGCTGTCGGTGCTGTTCGTCGACGAGCCGGCCATCGCCGAGCTGAACGAGCGGTTCATGGGCACACGAGGGCCCACCGACGTGCTCGCGTTCCCGATCGACGCTGACGCGGTCTGGGCCGTGCACGACCCGCTCGCGTCGGGCCCGACCGCGCCGAGCCCGATCTCGACGAGATCCCGCTGCTGCTCGGCGACGTGGTCGTGTGCCCGGCGGTCGCGGCGCGCAACGCGCCCGATCACGCCGGCACGCTCGACGACGAGATCGCGCTGCTCGTCGTGCACGGCGTGCTGCACGTGCTCGGGCATGGACCACGCCGAGCGCCGACGAGGCGGCCCGATGCAGGCCCGCGAGCGCGAGCTGCTCGCGGCACACCACTGGGGCGGGCCTGCGCCCGCCGGCTTCCGGCAGGAGCAGTCGTGACACTGGCCGTCGAGTTCGGAACCGGCGACCTTGCGATGGTCGTCTCGTCGTCGTGGTGCTGATCTCGGTCGCGGGCTACCTCGCCATGGCCGAGACCGCGCTCACGCGCATGAACAAGGTCAAGGCGATGACGCTCGCCGAGGAGCAGCCCCGCCGGGGCCGCTCGCTGCTCGGGCTGGTCGGCCACCCCGAGCGGTTCCTCAACCCGGTGCTGCTCGTGCTGCTCGTGTGCCAGCTCGTGCAGGCCACGCTCGCCGGCATCCTGGCCGAGCGGCTGTTCGGCACCATCGGGCATCGTCATCGCGACGTTCTTCAACGTCGTGATCGTGTTCGTGTTCGCCGAGGCGGCCCCGAAGACGTGGGCGCTCCAGCATCCCGAGCGGTCGGCGCTGCTCGTCGCCCGACCGGTCTCGGCGCTCGTCGCGCTTCTGCGCCGATCCGGATGCGTGTCGCGCGGCCTCATCGGCCTCACGAACGTGATCCTGCCGGGCAAGGGCCTGAAGAAGGGGCCGTTCGTCTCCGAGGAGGAGCTGCTCGCGTTGGCCGACGTCGCGGTCGAGGAGGACGTGCATCGAGGCACGCGGAGCGCGAGCTCATCGAGTCGATCATCGAGTTCGGCGACACCGTCGTCCGCGAGGTGATGGTGCCCGCGGCCCGACATGGTCACGCGTGCCCGAGCGACTTCCGCGCGTCCGAGGCGCATGGAGGTCGCGCATCGAGCACGGGTTCAGCCGGCTGCCGGTGGTCGGCACGGCAGTGCGACGACGTGAACGGGCGTGCGTACGCCAAGGACCTGATGCGGGCCGAGCGCGAGGGTCGCGGACGCGAGCCCGGTGAAGACGCTGATGCGGGAGGCGCACTTCGTGCCCGAGACCAAGCGCGGTCGCCGAGCTGCATGCCGCGAGATGCAGGCCGGCAAGTTCCACATGGCGCTCGTCGTCGACGAGTACGGCGGCACCGCCGGAGTTGGTCACGCTCGAGGACCTGCTCGAGGAGCTGGTCGGCGACATCGTCGACGAGTACGACGTCGAGGACGCCGAGTTCGAGCGATCTCGATGGCGGCACCAAGCGCGTGCAGGGCAGCCTGCCGATCGACGAGCTGAACGATCTGCTCGAGAGCGACATCCCCCAGGGCGACTGGGACACGGTCGGCGGCTTCATGCTCGGCGTGCTCGGCCAAGTGCCGCGAGCCCGGCGAGGTCGTCGACGCACAACCAGTGGACGTTCACCGTCGAGGAGGTCGACGGCCGCCGCATCGGCGCCGTGCGGGTCCGGGAAGATCCCGACTGGGAGCCGATCGACGACGACTGACGAGTCGTGACGTTCCGTTCGGGTTCGTCACGCTCGTCGGCCGGCCCAACGTCGGGCAAGTCCACGCTGCTGAACCGCATCCTCGGCACGAAGGTCTCGATCGTCTCCGACAAGCCGCAGACGACGCGCACCCAGGTGCGCGGCGTGCTCAACCGGGCCGACGCCCAGATCGTGTTCGTCGACACGCCGGGCATCCACAAGCCGCGTCACCGCGCTCGGCGAGCGAAGCTCAACGCAGACCGCCAACGAGGCGCATCGGCGGCGTCGACGTGGTGTGCCTCGTGGTCGACGCCACGATGCCGCTGGGCCGCGGGCGACAAGTTCGTCGCCGCGCGGCGTGCCCGACGACGCGGTGCGTCGTGGTGAACAAGGTCGACATCGCCAAGCCCGCACCAGGTGCTCGAGCAGCTGCGCAAGGCCGGCGAGCTCGAGCTCGAGCGAGTACTTCCCCGTGTCTGCGGCCGACGGGCGACGGCGTCGACGCGCTCGTCGAGCACCTCGTCAGCCGCCTGCCCGAAGGTCCGCATGCTACTACCCCGACGACATGGTCACCGACGTGCCCGAGGCGTTCTGGGTCGCCGAGCTCGTGCGCGAGCAGCTGCTCGCCGTCGACGCGCGAGGAGCTGCCGCACTCGATCGCGACACGGGTGACCGAGTGGGAGTCCGGCCCGCGCATCCGCTGCGAGATCCTCGTCGAGCGCGACTCGCAGAAGGGGATCGTCATCGGCAAGGGGGGCTCGGTGCTCAAGGAGGTCGGCATCGCGGTGCGCGAGCAGCTGCCGCCGGGCGCGTTCATCGAGCTGTTCGTGAAGGTCGACAAGGACTGGCAGCGGCGCCCGCGGTCGGTCGAGCGCCTCGGCTACTGAGCGCGCAGCGCTGCTACTGCACCCAGCCGAAGGCGGTGACGCCGTCGTCGATGTGGACCGGGTCGCCGTCGGGCTTCTCGAGCACGAAGAGGGAGTGCGCGTCCCCTTCGACCATGTAGGCGATCGCGTTCGAACCGGCGACCGCGGGCACCGCGGGGAAGAGCGTCAGGTCGGTGACCGGTGATGCCGGCTCGGCGTCGCCCGCGCACAGGCGGTGGAGCAGCACCTGGCCCGTCCCCTCGGCGAACTGCCGGGCGTACCAGAGGCACCCCGCGCTGTCGCGCACGCCCCACCGGTAGTCGTCCGGATCGGGATCGGGTGCGACGGTCGTCGGCTCGCCACCCGCGAGCGTGAGCGAGTAGAGGCCGGGCTTCGCGAGCGCGAAGCCTCCGTCGCCCTCGGGCGGCAGCGGCAGGTTCGAGTTCACGAAGATCGCCTCGTCGCCGGTGGGTGACACGGTGACGCCTCCGTAGGCCGCGGTGGCATCGACGAGCGTGTGCGTCGAGAGCGTGTCGAGGTCGAGCACGCCGATGTCGACGGGGCTCACGTCGTTCGTGCCCGAGACGTACACGAGCGACTTGCCGTCACGGGTCCAGGAGTAGCTGCTCACCCACAACGGTCGGATCGGGCTTCGTCACGACGCCGGTCTCTGCGTCGACCACATCAGGTCGCCACCGTCGAGGCCGATCGTGGTCATGAACGCGAGCTGCGGACGAGTCGGGCGAGACCACGTCGGGCGGAACGCGGCTGCGGGCTCACCTTCGGACGACGCGGGGTCTTGGGACACGCCGACCGGCACGAGGAGCGTCGCGTTCCCTCCGTCCGCGTCCGCGATCCACAGCTCTCCGGCCGTGTCGCTCGCGTCGGCGAGCCGGACGAACGCGAGGTGCTGACCGTCGGGGGATGCCGCGGGCTGGTCGTCGCGCGGACCGTCGGTGACCGCGGTCGGCTGCTCGCCGGGCACGACGACGAAGATGCGCCCTTCCTTCGCGTAGTAGAGGCGCTCCTGCACGGCGGGCGGCGCCGTGGTGTCGGGCGGGGCGGTCGTCGCCGGCTCCACTCGTCGTCGTCGCGTCGTCGCGGCCGACCCGCTCGTCGCGGCCGCTCCTTCGAGTCGTCGCTGCTGCACGCTACCGCGCCGAAGAGCACGGCGAGCGTCCCCACGAGCAAGCCCGATGCGGCGCATCGTCAGAGGGTGTCGCATCCGGTGAGGGTACGGGTCGATGGTCAGCGCAACGCGCGCAGGAACGTTTCGGCTTCGTCACGATGACGGGTGCGGCGCATCGGCGGGAGCGCGCGCACGAGGTCCCACCGGTAGCCCGCCGTTGGCGCAGGCGCGAGTCGAGCACGGCGACGACGCCCCGATCGGTCGCGGTGCGGATGAGGCGACCGGTCGCCTGCGCGAGCAGCACGGCCGCCCGGGGGAGGTCGATCTCGGCGAACGCTCTGGGCCCGGCGCGCTCGCGGCGGGCTTGCAGCAGCGGGTCGTCGGGTCGTGGGAACGGGAGGCGGTCGATCGTGACGAGCGAGAGGCTCGGCCCCGGCACGTCGATCCCTTGCCAGAAGCCCATCGTCGCGAAGAGGCACGCGGAGTGCTCGTCGGTGAAGCGGGAGAGCAGCCGGGGCTTCGGCAGGTCGCCCTGGGCAAGGATCGGGTATCCGCACGCGCGGTCGGAGCGCATCGGCCGCGGCCTGCATCGCGCGCCACGACGTGAACAGCGCGAGGGTGCGGCCCTCGGCGGCGTCGATCAGCGCCGCCAGCTCGTCGTGCAGCGCGGCTTCGTAGCCGGGGCGTCGCGGGTCGGGCAGGTGCGCCGCGCAGTAGAGGAGCGCGTGCTCCTCGTAGTCGAAGGGGCTGCCGACGTCGATCGCTTCGCGCGGTGTCCGAAGGCGCTCCGAGACGCATCGGCAGCGTGCGCGGCAGCGTCGCGCTGGTGAGCACGACGGTGTGCTGTGGCCACAGCTCCTGGGCGAGCACCTCCCTCACGTCGATCGGCGCGACCTCGAGCCTCGGTGCCTCCGGCGTGCCCTCCACCCAGGCGACCGACGTCGAGGGCACGTCGCCGACGATGTCGACCGCCTCGAACACGGCGAGGACTGCCTTCTGGGCTCGAGCCTTGCGGGTGAGCACCGACTCCGGGCGCGTCGCCGGGCACGCTGCTCACCGCCGCGGAGCGCTCGCTCCACGCGGCTGCGCGGCGAGGGCGAGCGCGTCCGGCGAGATCCTCGGGCAAGGGTGAAGACAGGCGCTCGCCCAGGTGGGGCCGATCGCGTCGGCCCAACGGTCGGCCATGTCGTCGAGCGACGCCGACGAGCTCGGGGTCGACGATGACCGAGCGCAACGCGCGCGCGAGGAACCGGAAGCGGCTCGGTGCGAGTGCGATGCCCGACGGTCGCGGAGACGACTTCCTCGAGCTGATGCGCCTCGTCGATCACGACCAGGTCGTGCTCGGGCAGCAACGTGCCGTGCATCGCGAGGTGCATGCCGTAGAGGTGGGTGTTCACGACGACGACGTCGGCCGCCTCGCCCCTCGCCCGGGCGTCCTCGGCGAGGCACTCGTCGCCCCTCGGGCACCGGAGCGGCGCCGGGGCACTCGTCCCAGCCGACGCGAGACCGCGCCCCACGCGGCGACGCTCGGCTCCCACGCGAGCTCGGCGCGATCACCGGTCTCGGTGTGCTCGGCCCACGGCGACGAGTCGGCGCACCTCGTCGCGCAGCGAGGCGGGCGCGGCGTCGACGCCGAGATCGAGCTGCCCGTCCCTCGCCGGACTGCACCTCGGCGACGCGCTGCCGGCAGACGTAGTTGGACCGTCCCTTGAGGATGGTCCACGAGAAGTCGCGGCCGAGCGTGCGCTCGAGGAACGGCAGGTCCTTCGTCGCGAGCTGGTCCTGCAGCGCCTTCGTCGCCGTCGCGACGACGGTCTTGTCGTCCGGAGACGATCGCGGGGACGAGGTAGGCGAGCGTCTTCCCGGTGCCGGTGCCTGCTTGCACGAAGAGATGTCGATGCGTCTCGATGGCGTCCGCGACGGCCTCGGCCATCTCGCGCTCGGCCTTCTCGCCGCTCGCCTCCGCCGGGGATCGCGGCGACGACGCGTTCGAGCGCCGGACCTACCGGCGACACCTTCTGTACCCACCGGCCCACCCTAGGGAGGCGGTAGGTTCGACTGGTGGCTCGCGTCGAGGGTCTGCGCCGGTCTCGACGGCATCGACCCGAACCGCATCCCGACCCACATCGCGTGCGTGATGGACGGCAACGGCAGGTGGGCCCAGAAGCGCGGCCTGCCCCGCACCGAGGGCCATGCTGCCGGCGAGGAAGCGCTCTTCGACACGGTCGACGGAGCGCTCGAGCTGGGCGTGAAGTGGCTCACCGTCTACGCCTTCTCGACCGAGAACTGGCGCCGGCCGGTCGACGAGGTGCGCTACCTGATGGGGTTCAACGAGTCGATCCTCACTCGCCGCCGCGACGAGCTGCACGAGCGGGGTGTGCGCATCACGTTCGTCGGCCGTCGCGACTGGAGGGTGCCGCGTCGTTTGGTCAAGCGGATGGACGAAGCGCGGGAGCAGACGAAGGCGAACAAGACGATGACGCTGACGATCGCGTTCAACTACGGCGGTCGGGCCGAGATCGTCGACGCGGTGCGGGCGCTCGTCGAGGAGGGTGTGAAGCCCGACGAGGTCGACCGAGAAGGCGATCCGCCGTCACCTCTACGACCCCGAGATGCCCGACCCCGACCTCGTCGTGCGCACGTCGGGCGAGTACCGGATCTCGAACTTCCTGCTGTGGGAGCTCGCGTACAGCGAGCTGGTGTTCACCGACGTGCTGTGGCCCGACTTCCGGCGCGAGCACCTCTTCGAAGCGGTCCGCGAGTACCAGCGGCGTGACCGTCGCTTCGGCGCGGTGGACGGGCTGAGCGGTGGTGGGCCTCTACCGCGAGCGCGGCATCGTGCTGCGCACCTACAAGCTCGGTGAGGCCGACCGCATCGTGGTGCTGATCACCGAGTCGCACGGCAAGGTGCGTGCGGTCGCCAAGGGCGTGCGCAAGACCAAGAGCCGCTTCGGCGGACGGCTCGAGCCGACGAGCCACGTCGTCGCTGCTTCTCTACGAGGGCCGCGAGCTCGACATCGTCAGCCAGGTCGAGTCGATCGACCACTTCCGCACCATCCGTGAGGACCTCGACCGACTCGCGCAGGCCGTGACGATGCTCGAGGTCGTCGACCAGGTCGCGCAAGAGCGCGAGTCGTCGCCGCGGCTCTACCAGATGCTGCTCGGCGCGCTCCGCACGCTCGCGGCGAAGCCGTCAGTGGTCGTCGTGCCCGCGTTCTTCTGGAAGGTGCTCGACCTCGAAGGGCTGCGGCCCGAGCTCGACCACTGCGTCACATGCGGCAGCGACGTCGATCTCGTCGCGTTCGACGTCGATCAGGGCGGCGTGCTGTGCCGCACCTGTCGCCGTGGCGTGCCGATCAGCGCGGACGCGCTCGCGCTGATCCGGCGCATCCTCGGCGGCGGGCTGGCCGCGGCGCTCGACGAGCCCCCGTCACCGACGACCCATGAGGTCGAGGTGCTCGCGACCCGCAGCCTCGAGCATCACCTCGAGCGCCGCATCCGCTCGATGACGGTCCTCGACCGCGGCTGACCTGAGAAGGCCGCGGGGTCGATGGTTCGGCGGAGGCATGAGTCCGTTCAATCGCCAATCTCGGCGGGTCGGGTGGCGTAGGCGGCGGCGAGACGCTGCAGCACCGCGGGGTGCTGAAGGACGCGGGTCGAGTCGACCCACTGATCGACCGATCCGACGAGAGGAAGCGATCCGCAGCCACGGATCCTCCACACGCTCGAGGCACGCCGCGACGAATCGCTCCGCGAAGACCACGTCGAACGGACGCCCGTAGAACGGACGGCGCGTCGGGTCGACTTCGGCGGTGAGGCCGAGCGCGTTGTGCCGGCGAGCGACGGCTTCTGCGGCCCCGACGACATCGCCTTCCCCGAGCAACGGCCCGACCTCGGACGCGGCGTCGAGACCCTTGAACGCAGTGCCGAGCCACTTGCTGTACGGCGCGTGCTTGCGCTCGATGAGGAAGCAGAGACGCACCAGATCTCGAGCGAGTCGTGACTCACGATCGACGAGCCGAGCGTGTCGCCGACTTCGAGCGCGCGACCGATGAACGCCTCCTCCTCGCCGACCCGTTGCCACTGGCAGGCGAGCAGCCAGAGCCACAGGTCGTTCGGGGTACCACGCGAGCTCGCTGCGGAGCGCGGTGAGCCCGCCGCGGTCGTCGTGGAACACACCGCCGGCGACGACGCCGAGGATGAGCTGCTGGGGGAGGAGGAGCCACTGGAGGGCGGTCGGCCGTGGCCGCGGGTCGCAGCCGAGATGATGCGACAGCCACTTGTCGAGCTGCCACACCTCGACCCAGTGCTGCGGCGCGACGTCGTCCCAGCCGTACTTCGTCGGCCAGCCGCGAAACGAGCTCGGGAGCCCGGCGTCGACCGCGCTGCGGACCAGCCCGACGTCGGCAGCATCGACGAACACGTGCAGATGCGGGCCCCAGCCGTGATCGGTGCTGCGGTCGGTGTCGTAGCCGAGCACATCCGATCCCCAGCCGAGCCGGCCGGCCGCATGGGGCACGCCACCGATCAGACGCGCGACGACTTCTTCGTAGTACGCACGCGCGAGGTCGATGCCGGGGACGAAGTCGGGCACGACGGCGAGCGTAGATTCGCCTGCGTGATCACGTTGGCGTGTCTGGACATGGCGGGGACGACTGTCGCGGACGGGGGAGCGGTCGAGTCGTCGTTCGTCGACGCAATGGTCCATAGTGGCGTTGCCGAAGGAGAGCGAGCAGATGCGGGCTGCGCTCGACTTCGTGCGCGAGTCGATGGGCCAGTCGAAGATCGTCGTCTTCCGGCACTTCTTCGCCGGCAACGAGATGCGTCGCGGCTCGCGCCAACGACGCGTTCGAGGCCGCGTACGCGCAGGCGGTCGACGCTGGCGGCGTGGGTCCCATGCCCGGGGCGACAGGGGTGTTCGCCGAGCTCCGCGAGATGGGCGTGAAGGTGTGCCTCACAACTGGGTTCGCGCCGCCGACCCGCGAACCGCATCATCGACGCGCTCCGCTGGCACACGCTCGTCGATCTCGTGCTCTCACCGGCGGACGCGGGCCGAGGCCGACCGTCTCCCGACATGATCCTGACCGCGGTGCTCCGCCTCGAGATCGAGGCGGTTGACGACGTGGCCGTCGCGGGCGACACCGTGAGCGACCTCGTCTCGGGCACTCGCGCCGGAGCGAGCGTCGTCGCCGGCGTGCTCACCGGTGCGCACAGCCGCAGTCACCTCGAGGCAGCGCCGCACACTCACATCATCGACTCGATCGCCGATCTGCCAGGCGTTTTGCGAGGCTGAGCGGCCAGACCTGCCAGGTAACCTCGGCGCCCATGCCGGCAGCGGATCTCGACCAGGTCGTCAACCTGTGCAAGCGACGGGGCTTCGTGTTCCCGTCGGCCGAGATCTACGGCGGATTCCGCTCGACATACGACTACGGCCCGCTCGGCGCGCTCATGCTCCGCAACGTGAAGGACGCGTGGGTGCGGGCGATGGTGCAGCAGCGTGACGACATCGTGCTGATCGACGCCGCGATCCTGTCGCCGCCCGCGATCTGGGAGGCGAGCGGCCACCTGCAGAACTTCACCGATCCGCTCGTCGATTGCACGGTGTGCAACCGGCGGTTCCGCGAGGACCAGCTCGATCAGCGCGACTGCCCACGCGACTTCAAGGTGTGCGACTTCACCCCTGCACCGCGCCTTCAACCTGATGTTCAAGACGCACGCCGGCCCGGTCGAGGACGAGGGCGCGGTCGCGTATCTCCGTCCCGAGACCGCGCAGGGCATGTTCACGAACTTCGCCAACGTCCTGCAGGCGACGCGCAAGAAGCCCCCGTTCGGCATCGGGCAGGTCGGCAAGTCGTTCCGCAACGAGATCACGCCGGGCAACTTCGTGTTTCGCACCCGTGAGTTCGAGCAGATGGAGCTCGAGTTCTTCGTGCCGCCCGAGGAGGCCCCGAAGTGGTACGAGTTCTGGTGCGCGGAGCGCGCTGCGCTGGTACACCGACCTCGGCATCCCTGACGACATGCTCCGGTTGCGCGCCCATGATCCAGACGAGCTGTCGCACTACTCGGCCGGCACGTCCGACGTCGAGTTCAGCTACCCGTGGGGTTGGGGCGAGCTCGAGGGCATCGCGAACCGCACCGACTACGACCTCACCCAGCACGCGAAGTTCTCGGGCCAGCGCCTCGAGTACTTCGACCAGACGACGAACGAGCACTACGTGCCCTATGTGATCGAGCCCGCGGCGGGCGCGACCAGGGCGATGATGGCGTTCCTGCTCGCCGCCTACGACGAGGACGAGATCGGCGGCGAGTCGCGCACCGTCTTGCGCTTGCACCCCCGCCTCGCTCCGTACAAGGTCGCGGTGCTCCCGCTGTCGAAGAAGGACACGCTCACGCCCATCGCCCGTGAGGTGCTCGGCCTCGTGCAGCAACGGTGGATGGCGGACTACGACGACACGCAGTCGATCGGCCGGCGCTACCGCCGTCAGGACGAGATCGGCACGCCGCTCGCGGTCACGGTCGACTTCGAGTCGCTCGAAGACCGCGCGGTCACGATCCGCGACCGCGACACCACTGAGCAGGTGCGCGTGCCGATCGACTCGCTCGTCGACGAGCTCTCAGCTCGCCTGGGGTGTAGCGGTCAGTCGACGAACCGCCGCGTCCGCGCCACGAGCGCGACGCCGGCGAGCATCGCGAGGAGCGCCGCCCACGAGCAACCCCCAGGTCGGCGAGCCTGTCGTCGGCAGCGACGGCGCCGTCGTGGGCGCGGACGACGGTGCCGCGGTCGTCGGCGGTGTCTCGGGGATCACCGGGAGCGTCTGGACGACGACGACCGTCGTGGTGGTCGACGCGACCGTCGTGGTCGTCGTGCTGCCCCCTGCGACCGTGGTCGTGGTCGTCGCCTGTTCGGGCAGCTCGGGGCGCACGAGGCCGAAGAAGGTGTTCCTCACCGTCAACACGAGGTCATCCCCAGCGTGAGAGGTGAACGTCACTGCGGTCGCACCGGACGCGATCGGCACGCCGTGATTCGCCACGACCATCGACACCTGGACGGTGTTGTCGGAGCCGGTGTCGATCTCGCTGATCGTGCACGTCGCAGGGGGGATGCTGCCCTGCCCGATGATGTACGTGCCGGGGCCGCCCGGGCCCACCGGCGGCTCGATGTCGATGTCGAGCTGGAGCGCGGGGCAGGTGATGTGGAACTGGGCGGGGCGGGTCCAGCTGCTCGTGTCACCGGTGACGATCTTCAGCCCGAGGATCGCCGCGCGCGTCACCGTGTTGGTGAACGTGCAGGCGATGACGGTGTCAGCGACGTCAACTTGCACGCTGTTGCCCTGGACCTGCATCTGTTCCCCCCGCAGACCACGGAGGTCAGCTCCCACACCGACTGACCGTTCTCGTCGGCGGGCGCAGTCTCGGTGATCGTGTAGGTGCCGGGGGTCAGCGGCGGCAGCGGCGGCAGCGCGGGCGTCGGTGTGTTCTCGGCGAGGACGTTCGCCTGCAGCGTCGTCGTGCCCGTGATGCCCGGCCCCGTGACTTCGAAGGTCGCCGGGCGCGGTGCCGCCGATCTCGATCTTGTCGATCGCGATTCCGCCCGGCGGCGGCCTGGGCGCTCGCCTGAGAAGCGAAGACGCTCACCCCGGCAGCTACGACGACACCAGCGACGACTGCGCGGACACGCTTCGCGTGGGCCCCAACTCCGGAAGGCATCGTGGGAGCATTGTGGGTGACGGCCGATTCGGCAACTTTGACCTGGGACGATGCCCGGGGAAGGCCCGAATGCCCGCCAAGTAGGCTCGCTGTGTGACCTACGTGTTCGCCTTCGACCACAAGCATCGGCGCGCGCCGATGGACATGAAGGACCTGCTGGGCGGCAAGGGGGCAAACCTCGCCGAGATGACCTCGGTGCTCGGCCTGCCCGTGCCGGCGGGCTTCACGATCTCCACCGACGCCTGCCGCGCCTACATGCACGGAGGGTGGCCGAGCGGCCTCACCGACGAGGTGGCGAAGCACGTCACCAAGCTCGAGAAGAAGATGGGCCGAAGCCTCGGCGACCCGACTGACCCGCTGCTCGTCAGCGTGCGTTCCGGCGCGAAGTTCTCGATGCCCGGGATGATGGACACCGTCCTCAACCTGGGGCTCTCCGACCGGTCGGTGAAGGGCCTCGCGAGGCAGACCGGCGACGACCGGTTCGCGCACGACTCGTACCGGCGGTTCATCTCGATGTACGGGCGCATCGTGCTCGACATCCCCGCCGTCGAGTTCGACGAGCCCTTCGAGAAGGCGAAGGCCGCCGTCGGGAGCGAAGACCGATGCCGACATGCCCGCGAAGGTCCTCGCCGAGCTGTGCGACGAGTACAAGGACGTCGTCAAGAAGGCGACCGGCAAGCCGTTCCCGCAAGACCCGATGGCGCCAGCTGCGCGGTGCGATCGAAGCGGTGTTCCGCTCCTGGAACGGGGCGCGGGCGATCTCGTACCGCGTCCGCGAGCGCATCAGCCACGAGCTCGGCACCGCGGTCAACGTGCAGGCGATGGTCTTCGGCAACCGCGACGACAACTCGGGCACCGGTGTCGGGTTCACTCGCAATGCGGCGACGGGTGAGAACAAGCCGTACGGCGACTTCCTCGTGAACGCGCAGGGTGAAGACGTCGTCGCCGGCATCCGCAACACCGAAGACCTCGAGGCGCTCGGCACCAAGTTCCCCGACGATCTACGAGGAGCTGCTCGCGATCTTCGACAAGCTCGAGACGCACTACCGCGACATGTGCGACACCGAGTTCACGATCGAGCAGGGCAAGCTCTGGATGCTGCAGACCCGCGTCGGCAAGCGCACTGGTGCCGCCGCCCTCCGCATGGCGGTCGACATGACCAAGGACCGCCACATCAAGCTCTCGAAGGCCGACGCAGTCCTGCGCATCACCGACGACCACCTCGACCAGGTGCTGCACCCGCAGCTCGCGTCGAAGGGCATGAAGGTGATCGCGACTGGGCTCGCCGCGTCGCCGGGTGCCGCGGTGGGTCGGGCGTACTTCACGGCGGATGGTGCCGCCGACGCGTCCGAGCGAGGCGAGAAGGTGATCCTCGTCCGCCAGGAGACGTCCCCCGAGGACGTCCACGGGATGAGCGTGAGCGAGGGCATCCTCACCTCTCGCGGGGGGCTCGTCAGCCACGCCGCAGTCGTCGCCCGCGGGTGGGGCATCCCCGCCGTCGTCGGCGCCGAGGCGTTGCGCATCTCGGGCGACGGAGTTCACGGTCGGCGACATCGTCGTCCACGAGGGCGACATCATCTCGCTCGACGGCTCGACCGGGCAGGTGATCCTCGGCGAGGCGGCGCTCAGCGCGTCACGAGCCTCCGCCCGAGTTCGCGGTCCTGCTCAGCTGGGCCGACAAGATCCGCAAGGGCAAGCTCGCGGTGCGTGCGAACGCAGACAACGGGCCCGACGCGGCCAACGCTCGGCAGTTCGGCGCCGAGGGCATCGGCCTCTGCCGCACCGAGCACATGTTCCTCGGCGAAGACCGGTTGCCCGTCGTGCGCCGGATGATCCTCGCCCAGACGCCCGAGGAGGAGAGCGACGCGCTCGAGCAGCTGCGCCTCGTGCAGAAGGCCGACTTCATCGAGATCCTCGAGGCGATGGACGGGCTCCCCGTCACGGTGCGCCTGCTCGACCCGCCGCTGCACGAGTTCTTGCCGAGGGTCGACGAGCTCGAGATCAAGCAGGCAACCGAAGGCCTGACACCCGAAGAGGAGCACCTCCTCGCGGCGGCTCGGTCGTGGCACGAGTTCAACCCGATGCTCGGCACTCGTGGCGTGCGCCTCGGTGTCGTGAAGCCGGGGCTCTACGCCATGCAGGTGCGGGCGCTCATGGAGGCCGCCGCCGAGCGCGTCGCCGCGGGAGGCAAGCCGATCGTCGAGATCATGATCCCGCTCACCGTCACCCGCGAGGAGCTCGGCCTCGCCCGCTCGTGGGTCGAAGAACGCGATCGCCGAGGCGACGAAGGGCCTCAAGAAGAAGCCCAAGGTGATCATCGGCACGATGATCGAGACGCCTCGCGGCGGCGATCCGCGGCGGACGAGATCGCCGAAGAGGCTGACTTCTTCTCGTTCGGCACGAACGACCTCACGCAGATGACGTTCGGCTTCAGCCGCGACGACGTCGAGAGCCGGATGATGCCGATCTACCTCGAGGAGGGGCTGCTGAAGCGCAACCCGTTCGAGACGATCGACGCCGGCGGCGTCGGCGAGCTCGTGCACCTCGGCGCCGAGCGAGGCCGCAAGACGAAGCCCGACCTCAAGCTCGGGGTGTGCGGCGAGCACGGCGGCGACCCCGAGTCGATCGCGCTCTTCTACGACGCCGGCCTCGACTACGTGAGCTGCTCGCCGTTCCGGGTGCCGATCGCCCGGCTCGCGGCAGCCCAAGCCGTGCTCGGTGCGGGTGGCAGCGACACTCGATAGCTGGTGACCCTTCTCGCGCCGCCGGCCCGATTCCTCGCCTCGGGCTCGGGGTCCTCGTCGAGCAACTTCGTGGACTTCCACACCCCGTTGTGGGAGTGGGCGGCCCTCCTCGCGTTCATCACCGTGCTGCTGATGGTCGATCTACTGATCGTCCATCGCAAGGCACACGTCGCCTCCACGAAGGAGGCCGCGATCGAGAGCGCAGTCTGGATCAGCATCGGCCTCGCGTTCGGACTGTTCTTCTTCGCGATGCACGGCGCCGCCGCAGCAGGTGAGTACTACGCCGGCTTCCTGATCGAGAAGAGCCTGTCGGTCGACAACGTCTTCGTCTGGGCGCTGATCTTCAGCTACTTCGTGGTGCCGCGTCAGTACCAGCACCGGGTGCTGTTCTGGGGGATCTTCGGCGCCCTCGTGCTCAGAGCGATCTTCATCTTCGCGGGCGTCGCGCTCATCAAGAGGTTCTCGTGGATCATCTTCATCTTCGGTGCGTTCCTGCTCTTCACCGCGATCCGGCTGATCGCGCACAAGGACAGCGAGGTGCACCCGGAGCGCAACCCGGTGCTCAAGCTCGTGCAGCGCGTGGTGCCGTCGACGCCTGATTACGCAGGTCAGCGCCTCTTCACTCGCGAGAACGGGCGACGCCTGGCGACGCCTCTCTTCGCAGTGCTCGTGCTCATCGAGACGACCGACGTGATCTTCGCGGTCGACTCGATCCCGGCGATCCTCGCAGTGAGCCATCAGCCGTTCATCGTCTTCAGCTCGAACGCGTTCGCGATCCTCGGGCTCCGCGCGCTCTACTTCCTGCTCGCAGGTCTGCACGAGCGGTTCACCTACTTGCAGCAGGGCCTCGCGATCATCCTGGCGTTCGTCGGCATCAAGATGATCGTCTCGCACTGGTATCACATCCCTACAGGGCTCTCCTTGGGGTTCATCGCCCTCGTCCTCACGCTCTCTATCGTCGTCTCGCTGCTGACCGAGCGTGTCCCCGAGGGCGACCCGCCCGTGCAAGAGCACTGACCCGCCGCGATGGCCATCGTCGACGAGGACGTCGAACGGGTACGCCAAGTCAGCGACCTCGTGGACGTCGTGTCGAAGCACGTCGCGCTGCGAAAGGTGGGTCGCCGTTGGACGGGGTTGTGCCCCTTCCACGCCGAGCGCACGCCCTCGTTCTCGGTGAACGGCGAAGACGGCCTGTACTACTGCTTCGGATGTCAGGCACGCGGTGACGTCATCAGCTTCGTGCGTCATGTCGAGCAGCTCGACTTCGTCGGTGCGGTCGAGTGGCTCGCGGCGCGGAGCGGCATCACGCTGCGCTACACGACAGCGGGGGAGGGCAAGGAACGGCAGCGCCGCAAACGGCTCGTCGAGGCGATGACCCTCGCGGTCGACTGGTATCACGACCGTCTGCTGTCGGCGCCCGACGCGGCGCCCGCGCGCGGCTACCTCAGATCGCGCGGCTACGACGGCGACGTCGTCCGTCACTACAAGCTCGGCTGGGCACCCGACGAATGGGACGCCCTGAGCCGCGCGCTGCAGCTGCCCGACGCCGTGCTCCGCGACACCGGGCTCGGCTTCCTCAACCGGCGTAACCGCCAGCAAGACTCGTTTCGCGCACGTGTGCTCTTCCCCATCTCGGACGTGCAGGGCGACCCTGTGGCGTTCGGCGGTCGCGTCCTGCCGGGCGCTGAGGGCCCGAAGTACAAGAACTCGTCCGACACCCCGATCTACGCGAAGGGCCGGGTGCTCTATGGGCTCGACCGGGCGAAGTCGGCGATAGTGGCGGCCGACGAGGTGATCATCTGCGAGGGATACACCGACGTCATCGGCTTCGATCGGGTCGGCCTGGCCCGAGCCGTCGCCACCTGCGGCACCGCGCTGACGGAGGATCACCTGCGCAGCCTCCGGTCGTTCGCGAGGCGCCTCGTCCTGGCGTTCGACGCCGACGCGGCAGGCCAGGCGGCAGCCGACCGTGTGTACGAGTGGGAACGGCGCTTCGACCTCGACGTCTCGGTCGCCGCGATGCCCAAAGGCTCAGATCCGGCCGACCTCGCGCGCACCGACCCTGACGTGCTGCGCGAAGCCATCGCGAACGCAGTGCCCCTGCTCGGCTTCCGCGTCGCCCGCGTGCTCGAGGCCGGTCGGCTCACGACACCGGAGGGACGCACCCGGGCCGCCGAGGCCGCGCTCGAGGTGATCCGTGAGCATCCCAACGAGCTCGTGCGTGACCAGTACGTGATGCAGGTCGCAGCGCGCTGCCAGCAAGATCCCGATCGGCTGCGCGCCGTGCTCGCACGCGCGTCGCGAACGGGCAGCGTGACGATCCCCAACGAGCAGGCCACCCGGCGCACGCTCGAGACCGCTGAGGCAGTCGCGCTGAAGCTGCTGATGCATCGATGGGACGAGACCGCGCCCTACCTGTCGGAGGTGCTGTTCACCGACGGTGTCACGCTCGACGCCTTTCGCGCTCTCGGTGCGACGACGCGCGTGCCCGATGCGATCGAGGTCGCGAGTCCCGAGGCGGCGGACCTGCTCGCGCGACTCGACCAAGAAGCGGACCAGGCCGCGGTGCTCGATCCCGGAGTCGAGATCGGTCATCTGATCACGAACGCGGCGCAGCGCCGGCTCACCGCAATGCTCGCGGGACCGGATCGCCCGAGTGACGTCAGCGATGTGCGCCGACTCATCGACGAAGTGCGCGAAGGAAGCGCGGGGTCGGATGCGGCCGCACAGTTGCTAGGGTGGCTCGAGGGTCAGGACCGGGAGCCGTGATGAGTCAAGCCTCCGAGAGCGCCCTGCGAGGGGGCATGTCGCAGGACGACCTCGATCGACACATCGCCACGTGGAAGCAACGCGACCGTCCCGTCGTCTCTCACGAAGAGTTCATGCTCGTCGTGAAGGACATCGAGTTCAACGAAGACACGATCGTTGCCTGGCGTGACCTTCTCGCCAAGCATGGCGTCACACTCGACGAGCAAGTCGACGAGCTCGATCAGCGCGAGGTCCTGCGCACGGTCGCGCAAGAGGCAGCAGCAGTGACCGATACGCACGCAGAGGCCGAGGTCATCGAGGACGAGATGCTGCCTTCGCGCCGCGTGCGCGCTGCGCTGCTCGACCGCGATGCCTCGAGGTCGATCGGCTCGACGTCCGATCCGGTGCGCATGTACCTCAAGGAGATCGGGCGCGTCCGGCTGTTGACCGGGCCCGAGGAGGTCAAGCTCGCGAAGCGCATCGAGGCGGGTGTGATCGCCCAACGCCGACTCGCAGAGGGAGACCTGGTCAACGAGCGCCGGTTGCGCCGAGACGTGATCGACGGCGAGTACGCGAAGTCAGAGCTCATCCAGGCGAACCTGCGCCTCGTCGTGTCGATCGCGAAGCGCTACGTCGGACGGGGGATGCTCTTCCTCGACCTCATCCAGGAAGGCAACCTCGGCCTGATGCGGGCGGTCGAGAAGTTCGATTATGTGAAGGGCTTCAAGTTCTCCACGTACGCGACCTGGTGGATCCGCCAGGCCATCACCCGAGCCATCGCCGACCAAGCGCGCACGATCCGCATCCCCGTGCACATGGTCGAGTCGATCAACCGAGTGATGCGCGTGCAGCGCCAGATGACCCAAGAGCTCGAGCGCGAGCCCACGGTCGAAGAGCTCGCGGCCAAGGTCGGGTTGCCGTCATCAAGGGTCCGCGAGATCCACCGAATCGCCCAAGACCCACTGTCACTCGACTCGCCCGTCGGCGAAGAGGACGACTCGAACCTCGCAGACTTCATCGAGGACCAGCAGGCCGAGGCGCCGTCCGACGCGGCCGCTCGCCGCATGCTCGTGCAGGCGGTCGAAGAGGCGCTCGACGACCTCAACGATCGCGAGAAGGAGGTCGTGCGGCTGCGCTTCGGCCTCGTCGACGGCCAACCTCGCACGCTCGAAGAGGTCGGCAAGGAGTTCGGCGTGACGCGCGAGCGCATCCGCCAGATCGAGTCGAAGACGCTGGCGAAGCTGCGGCACCCGCAGCGCAGCCAGAAGCTGCGCGACTACCTCGACAGCGAGTAGCGCGACGCGGCGGCGCAGTGCGCCGCCCGGGTGCGCGGAGCACCGATTGTGGAGCGAAGCGACCCGAGTCGGCGGAAGCGCAGCGGACGACGACGAGGGAGACGATGAGTCAGCCGAACGCGAGTGCGCGGAGCTCGTCGACCGCCGGTTGCGGATCGACGTCGACGAGGATGGCGTGCAAGCCGACAGCCGCGAGCGCCTGCGACGTTCCGGGCGGCGTCGTCGAGGAAGACGCCTCGCGAGGGGTCGTCGAGGCCCACCCTGCGCATCGCGAGCTCGTAGATCGCGGCGGAGGGCTTGCGCACCCCCACCTCGTGCGAGTCGACGATGTCGTCGAAGAGCTCTTCGAACGGGAGCGATGCCCACCACCGCGGACGGAACTCGGCGACGTTGTTCGTGACGAGGGAGGTGCGCACGCCGTGGACGCGCAGCTCGCGGACCACGTCGACGACCGGCGGGTTGATCGCCCACTCCTCGTTCGTGCTCCGGGGAGGCGCGTCACCGCGTTCGGTGATGCCGTGCTCGCCGAGGATGGCCTGCACCCGCTGCCACGCGTCGATGATCGAGATCTCGCCTCGCTCGGCCCGGTGCCATGGGTGATCGCCGTCCTCGTCCGGGCCCAGGAAGGCGACGGTCAGCGTCTCGAGATCGGCGCCTTCGTATCGGCCTCAGGAGCTCCCTCGGACTGCCGGAGACCGTGACCACCCCGCCGAGGTCGAAGAAGGCTGCGTCGATCCCCGCCATGGGCCCCGAGTGTGGCAGGAGCGAGGCGTCGGGTCGCAAACAGGCCGGTAGGATCGACGGGCCATGGGCGTCCTCGACAGGCTCCTTCGCGTCGGCGAGGGCAAGAAGCTGAAGGCTCTCGCCTCGCTCGTGCCCGACGTCACGGCGCTCGAACCCGAGATCCAAGCGCTGAGCGACGACGCGCTGCGGGCCAAGACCCCCGAGTTCCGGGAGCGGCTCGCCAACGGCGAAGACCTCGACGACCTGCTGATCGAGGCGTTCGCTGTGATGCGAGAGGCCGCCCGGCGGGTCATCGGCCAGCGTCACTACGACGTGCAGCTCATGGGCGGCGCCGCCCTGCACTTCGGCTGGGTCGCCGAGATGAAGACCGGCGAGGGAAAGACCCTCGTGTCCACCCTGCCGGCCTATCTCAACGGCCTCGGTGGCCGCGGCATGCACCTCGTCACGACGAACGAGTACCTGGCTCGTCGCGACTCCGAGTGGATGGGACAGATCCACCGATGGATGGGTCTGAGCGTCGGCCTCATCATCCCGGGCGACTTCGATCAGGAGTACAAGCGCGGGCAGTACGGGTGTGATCTGACGTACGGCACCAACAACGAGTTCGGCTTCGACTACCTCCGCGACAACATGGCGACGTCGGTCGCGGGCAAGGTGCAACGCGGCCACGTCTACTCGATCGTCGACGAGGTCGACTCGATCCTCATCGACGAGGCTCGCACGCCGCTCATCATCAGCGGCCGGGTGGCCGACGCCGCGAAGCTCTACTACCGGTTCGCGAGCATCGTGCGCGGCCTACAGACCGAGCGCGACTACGACGTCGACGAGGAGAAGCGCACCGTCGCCCCGACCGAAGAGGGCATCGAGCGAGTCGAGCAAGCCCTCGGCGTCGACAACCTCTACGACGAGGTGAGCCAGAACCTCGTGCATCAGCTGCAGGCCGCGCTGAAGGCCAAAGAGCTGTACAAGCGCGACAAGGACTACATCATCAGCGACGGCGAGGTGAAGATCGTCGACGAGTTCACCGGTCGTGTGCTCGAGGGCCGGCGGTGGTCGGAGGGCCTGCACCAAGCGGTCGAGGCCAAAGAGGGCGTCAAGATCAAGGAAGAGAACCAGACGCTCGCGACGATCACGCTCCAGAACTACTTCCGCATGTACGAGAAGCTCGCCGGCATGACCGGCACCGCGCAGACCGAGGCGTCCGAGCTCGCGGGCACGTACAACCTGCAGGTCGTGCCGATCCCCACGAACCGCACGATGGTTCGCCTCGACCAGCAGGACCTGATCTACAAGACCGAGGATGGCAAGTTCGAGGCGGTCGTCGAAGACCTCGTCGAGCGGTGGGGCAACGGCCAGCCGGTGCTCGTCGGCACCGTGTCGGTGGAGAAGTCCGAGAAGCTCTCACGCCTGCTCGAGAAGCGAGGGGTGCCCCACGAGGTGCTCAACGCGAAGCAGCACACGCGCGAGGCGCACATCGTCGCTCAGGCCGGTCGGTTGGGCGCGGTCACGGTCGCCACGAACATGGCGGGCCGCGGGGTCGACATCCTTCTCGGAGGCTTCCCCGAGGGCCTGGCGACCCGAGAGGTGCTCGCCGAGGGCCTCGACCCCGAGAGCGAGGAGGGCGCCCCGTTGCTCGCCCGCCATCTCGCTCGCTACGAGGCCGAGTGCCGCGCCGAGGGCGACAAGGTGCGCGAGCTCGGCGGCCTCTACGTGCTCGGCACCGAGCGCCACGAGAGCCGGCGCATCGACAACCAGCTCCGAGGCCGTGCAGGCCGTCAGGGAGACCCCGGGGAGAGCCGCTTCTACCTCTCGCTCGAGGACGAGCTGATGCGGCTCTTCGCCACCGGCGCGATGAGCTGGGTCATGGGTCGTGCGCTTCCCGATGACGTGCCGATCGAAGCGAAGATGGTCAGCAAGGCCATCGAGCGTGCCCAGACCACGGTCGAGCAGCGCAACGCCGAGATCCGCAAGAACGTCCTCAAGTACGACGAGGTGATGAACGAGCAGCGCAAGGTCATCTACAAGCGCCGCGACCAGATCCTCGAGGGTGCCGACCTGAAGGAAGAGGCGATGGAGTACCTCGCCGACGCGGTCGACACCACGATCGACACGTTCTGCGTCGCCGAGTTCTCCGAGGAGTGGGATCTCGACGGCCTTGTCACCGAGATCCAGACGTTCTGGCCGTCCAAGGTGACGAACGAACAGCTTCGCGATGCCGGCTCGACCGACGCGATGTACGACCTGCTGATGAGCGAGGCCAGCGACGCACTATGAGGAGCGCGAGGCCGACCTCGGCGAAGACAACATCCGCGAGGTCGAGCGCCAGGTGATGTTGCGGATCATCGACCAGCGGTGGCGTGAGCACCTCTACGAGATGGACTACTTGCAGGAGGGCATCAACCTCCGGGCGATGGGCCAGAAGGACCCGCTCGTCGAGTGGCAGCGCGAGGGCTACTCGATGTTCTCCGAGATGATGCACGGCATCGCGCAGGACTTCGTGCGCTACGTGATGCACGTGCAGGTGGTCGTCAACGAGGAGCAGCCGCAGGACGGCGTGAGGAACGTGCAGTACTCCGCGGCCGACGATCCGGTGCAGGGCACCGGTGGCATGCGAGCCGCGGCCATGGCTGCGCTCGCCGACGGCTCGCTCGACGCCGAGCAGGCCGGTACCGCGGTCGCCGCCGCCGAGCCCGTGGCCATGGCGCCCGTCGTGAAGTCCGACTGGGACAAGACGCCCCGCAACGCGCCGTGCCCGTGCGGGTCGGGCAAGAAGTTCAAGCTCTGCCACGGCCGCTGAGCGGCCTCCGACATGCGTGACTACTCCGACGACCTCGAGCGCGCTTCGGCAACGGCTCGACGAGGCGCACAAGTACCTGAAGATCGACGCGGCGCGCGCTCGCGTCGCCGAGCTCGAAGTCGAGGTCGCGAAGCCCGACCTCTGGGACGACCAGGACCGAGCCAAGGCCGTCAACGCGGAGTACGCGTCGCTGCGCGACGACCTCGACACGTTCGATCGGCTGTCGAGCCGGCTCGAAGACGCCGAGGTGCTCCACGAGCTCGCTCGCGAGGAGAGCGACGACAGCCAGGAGGCAGAGATCTCCGACGGGGTCACCGCGCCTCGCCGCGCTCGCTCGATCAGCTCGAGCTGCGGTCGCTCTTCACGGGAGAGCACGACGAACGCGATGCGGTGTGCACGATCTCGGCGAAGGACGGCGGCACCGACGCGCAGGACTTCGCCGAGATGCTGCTGCGCATGTACTCACGCTGGGCCGAGCGTCGCGGGTTCGATCTCGAGATCGACGAGGTGTCCGAGGGGCAAGAGGCCGGCATCCTGTCGGCGAACTTCGTGATCCACGGCCGCTACGCGTATGGCCTCATGCAGGCCGAGCGCGGGGTGCACCGGCTGGTGCGCATCTCTCCGTTCGACGCGAACGCGCGGCGCCAGACGAGCTTCGTCGCCGTGAACGCGGTGCCCGCGCTCGACGACGTCGCCGAAGTCGAGATCGACGAGAAGGACCTGCGCATCGACGTGTATCGCTCGTCGGGCGCGGGTGGCCAGCACGTCAACGTCACCGACTCTGCAGTGCGCATCACCCATCTCCCGACCGGCATCGTCACGTCGTGCCAGAACGAGCGCAGCCAGCACCAGAACAAGGCCAAGGCGATGGCGAACCTCGGCGCGATCCTCGCCGAGAAGGCCCGTGAAGATCGCACCGCCGAGCTCGAGGCGATCTCGGGACCCAAGGCTCAGATCGGCTGGGGCTCGCAGATCCGCTCGTACGTGCTGCAGCCGTACCAGCTCGTGAAGGACCTGCGCAGCGGCTACGAGGTCGGAAACGTGAATGGGGTGCTCGACGGCGACCTCGACGCGCTCATGGAGGCCTACCTCCGTTGGAAGCGGGCGGCGTCGACCGAGTGAGGCAAGGTACCCTCGCCAGCCATGGGCAGTGCGGGGAGCCCAGCAGAGCGTTGGCCCTTCGTCGCTCGCGACCCTGAGATCTCGATTCTCGACGAGCTCCTGCTGTCGGGGCGCGGCGCCGTCATCGTCGGAGACGCCGGCGTCGGGAAGTCGAGGCTGCTCGCGACGATCGCAGACCGCGCCGAGTCGCTCGGGTGGCGCGTCCATCAAGTGGCCGGGAGTCGTTCTCTTGCCAGGGTGCCGTTCGGTGCGTTCGCCGCCGTGCTCGGAGCGTCGGTCTCGGGGGGCGGCGGAGACCTCTTCTCGATCTTGCAAGGGCGCGCTCGCGGAGCTGCAGACACTCGAGGACGAGCCGGTGCTCGTCGACCATCGACGACGCGCATCAGCTCGACGAGGGCGGCGCGGCGTTGGCGGTGCTCGCTGCTCGGTCCGGGGTTCGTCGTGATGGCGTCGGTGCGTCGAGGCGAACCTTGCCCCGAAGCCGTGACGGCGCTGTGGAAGGACGATCTGGCTGGCCGCGCTCGACCTCGCCCCGCTCGGTGGGCAAGGCGTCGGCGAAGCCGTGCTGCGGGCGGCGCTCGGAGCGCCCGTCGACAGCGGCACCCGCCACCACCTCGCGGAGAAGACCGGAGCGGCAACCTGCTCTTCCTCCGGGAGCTCGTGCGCGTCGGCCTCGCTCGCGGCACGCTCGTCGAGCGAGGCGGCGTGTGGATGTGGGATGGCCCGATCACCGACGCCCCCGCAGTGGCCGATCTCGTGCGCACCCGGCTCATGGGGCTCGAGCGAGGCCGAGCGGCGAGTCGTCGATGTCGTGGCGCTCGCCGAGCCGATCGGGCTGGCGCTGCTCGACTCGTTGAGCGACCGGCCGCGGTCCGATCGTGCGAGGCGAAGGGCATCCTCGTGACGGAGCGATGCGGTCGCCGCCTCGAAGCCCGGCTCGAACACCCTCTGTACGCCGACGTCGTGCGGGACGCGATGAGGCCGAGCGACGTCCACGCAGCTCGCGAAGGGTGTCGCAGACGCGCTGCTCCGAACGGGAGCGAGGAGGGTCGGTGACCGCTTCGCGCGCGGCGTCGCTCCTGCTCATGGCGTCTGCGCCTGCCGACCTCGAGCTGCTCGTGAGGGCGAGTGTCGAGGCGCGGTCCCTCGCTGACTTCGAGCTCGCCGAGCGACTCGGTCACGCGGCGGTCGATCAACATCCAGGCGCCGTCGCGACGGTCGACCTCGCGCAGACGCTGCACTGGCGCGGTCAACACCGCAGAGGTTGTCGCTCTGCTCTCGTCGGGTGTGCTCGACGACGCGTCTGGGGACGATGCCGGCCGCGGCTCGGTGATCGCGGCGCAGTCGTGGTTCTTCGGGCTGGGCGACCTCGACGAGGCGGAACGATGGATCGAACGAGGGATCGCGCAGGGCGGACCCACGTGGGCGGCGCTCCTTCGCGGGAAGCACTCGCAGATGCTCATGAACGCGGGTCGGGCGCGGGAAGCGATCGCGGAGGGCGTGGCCGTGCTCGCTGATCCTGATGCTCGGCCGATCGCGCAGATCGCCGCGTACTCGGGCGTGCTTCCAGGGCTCGCCGTCGCGGGTCGACTTTCCGAGCTCCGCGAGCACCTGCCGATCGCACAAGGTCTCGTTGCCGACTCGCCTGCTGGGTTCACGGACAACTGCCGACGGCACGCTCGTCGGGACGTTCATCGGCGGCCTCTTCGAGGGCCGCCTTCCCGAGATCGATCCGATGCTCGACGCCTTCGACGAAGCGGCCCTCCGGCGGGTCGACGATCCGTTCCGCTGCATCTGGGTGTTCTTGCGCGGCCGGTCCGCCCTTGCATGAGGCCGGCTCGGCATCGCTCTCCCGACGCTCCGGGAGGCGGCGGCCGTGCTCCGCCAGGCGCGACCCTGGCGGGATGCTCGGCTGGTGCCTCGCCTCGTTGGCGCAGGCGTGCGGAGCGACCGGTGATGCGAGGGGAGCGCGGGCGGCTGTCGCGGAGTTCGACAAGGTGCATCCCGCGGTGATGCGCAACATCGACGCCGACATCGGGCTCGGTCGCGCATGGGCCGAGGCGGCCGCAGGAAACCGGACTGATGCGGTGGCCCGCGCTCTGGCGACCGCCGAAGCCATCGTCGATCGTGGTGATGCCGCCGTCGGCGTCTTCGTGCTCCACGATGCCCTGAGGCTCGGGGCCTCGCCCCGGGTCGTGACTTCGCTCATGGCCGGTCCCGCGGGGGAGGCCGAAGGCCCGGTCGTCTCTGCGATGGCGGGCCACGCGTTGGCGTTGGCGAACGCCGACCTCGACGGTCTGCGGCTCGTTGCCGACGCGCTCGCCTCGGTCTCGATGCCGTTGCTCGCTGCCGAAGCGTGTGCTGCCGCGTCTCGGGTCGCGGCGGCGAAAGGCCTTCGGGCGCGGCAGCGTGAGGCGTCGACCCGAGCCGCCGAGCTGTTGGCGGTCTGCGGTCCCGCGCTCACTCCGATGCTCGAGACGCTCGTGGGGCGCGAGGCGCTCGCATCCCTCACTCGGCGGGAGCAGGAGGTCGCGCTGATGGCGGCGCGCGGCACGTCCAAGCGTGCGATGAGCGAGCAGCTCGGTGTCTCCATCCGCACGGTCGGGAACCACATCAACCACGTGTACGGGAAGCTCGGGATCTCGACGAGCGAAGAGCTCGCGGCGCTCCTGAGCCTCAGCTCCGAGCTCCTGAGTCCCCCCGGACTCAGGACACCCCGAACGATCCGGCGCATCGTCGCGACGCGGCTGCAGGCCGGGTGCGGCGAACGGCTGTCGCCCGGCCTGTGGTCCTGGCACTCGCGTCGAACGGAGACCACCATGTCGAAGACCCGCTCCCTTGTCGCATCCCTCGTCGTCGCGCTCGCCTTCGGGTTCGTCGGTGCCGCCTGCGGAGGCGACGATGGCGGGCCGCTCCAGGCGCAGGCGGCGAGCGGCGACGCTGCGGCGCCGGATGTCGCGTCGTCGCAAGACACGGCTGCGGGCGAGGAGGCCTCGAACACCACGGGGGCGGAAGACGCCAACAAGACGGAAGGCGCCGACACGTCCCAGAGCGACGCTGGCTCCAACGGCGACGGCGGAAACGGCACGCCGCCGCAGCTCGCCCAGGGCGCGTGGGAGGGCACCCTCCACTTCGAGGTGTCTGGTGATGTCGACGTCTCCGCGGACATGCCGGGTGGAGGGGTCACCCAAGGCGAGTTCAGCCTGCTGACCTTCGCCGCCGATGACGGCAGCGGTGCGTCACAGATCGCGTTCACAGCCGGGTCCGAGACCGAGGCGGCCATCTTCGTGTCCTCGAACGGCTTCACCGGTGGAGGCGAGATCGGCAAGGAGTGCAGCCTCTCGACGTCGACGAACGAAGACAAGAAGGTAGAGGGCAGCTTCAGCTGCAAGGGAGCGAAAGGTGTGAAGGCCGCAAGCCTGGATGACCTGGTCGTCGACATCCAAGGCACGTTCACCATGACGCGGCCCTGAGGGAAGCGGACGAGAGGATGCTCCCGGAGCGAGGTTCAGACACACCTACTGTGTGCCGATCAGCACGGGGGTGGGGCCCGACCGTGGGGACAGTGATCTCGGCGCGTTCGCGCCACCCGTTGGCCTTCCCGCGCCCGTCGCGCCGCCGCCCCCTCCGCCCCCTCCGTCGCCCAGCGCCCCGCGCCCGGTTTCGCACCGGGTGCGCAACCGGTGGATCGCCACCGCTGTCGGCTGGGCGCCGCTGGTCGTCGCCGCGATCACCGGCATCGGCGTCCTGGCCGACCAGCCCCCGAAGCAACCGGCGGACTGGGACCCCCGCGTCGCAGACCTCGTCGAGTTCGTCCAGAACGAGCGCGGCCTCCTCTACGACCACCCGGTCCCGATCGACTTCCTGACCGAGCAGCAGTACAGCGACCGCGTCGCGGCTCGGGACAAGCTGAGCGACGAGGACGTTGCGCAGCTCGCACAGGTCGAGGGCGAGATGCGGGCCTTCGGTCTCGTCAACGGTGACGTCGACCTCGTCGCTTCGATGGGCACGCTCCAAGACGAGGGCACGCTCGCGTACTACGACCCCGAGACGGAACGCATCACGGTCCGCGGCACCGAGATGACGCCTGCGCTACGAGTCACCCTGGTTCATGAGCTGACCCACGTCGTCCAGGACCAGCACTTCGATCTCCGACAGCTCGATGGCTTCCAGTCGAGCGACCTCGAGGCGGGCTTCCGGGCGCTCGCAGAGGGCGACGCGACGCGCATCGAGAACCACTACATCGACTCACTCGACACTGCGGACCGCAAGGCCTACGACGACACGACGGCGACGCAGTCGGACGCCGCCGGCGCGGACCTGTCGGGTGTGCCCGACGCGCTCGTTGCGTACTTCGGCGCGCCCTACGTGCTCGGCACCGACTTGGTCGACCTGCTCGAGCAGACGGGCGGCGACAAGGCGATCAACCAGGCCTTCGACGTGCCGCCCGACTCGGAGGCCGTGCTGCTCGATCCGTTCCGCTTCCTCGACGGCGACGCGGCGACCGATGTCCCGGTGCCTGCGCTCGAGCCGGGCGAAGTGAAGGTGGACGACGGCGACATGGGCGCCATCGCGCTTCTCTTGCTTCTCGAAGGACAGCTCGATCCGCACGACGCGCTCGCCGGCGTCGACGCGTGGGACGGCGATGCCTACGTCGGCTTCACGCGCGACGGACGCGCGTGTGTGCGAGTCGCGATCGCGACCGTCGACGCGCCAGGGGCGGGTCAGCTCGACCAGCTGCTCACCGAATGGTCGGCAGCGGTCCCTGCGGCAGACGCCTCCGTGAGCCGCGACGACACGACGGTGACCTTCGAATCCTGCGACCCCGGTGCGGACGCGACCACGGTGAAGCCCTTGCGCTCCGACACCGCGCTCGCGCTCCCGGTGATTCGCACCGAGATCGCGCTCGGTGTCATCCGCGACGGCGCAGACCCCGACGTCGCGCGATGCCTGGCGGGCCGCATCGTCGACGAGTACTCCGTTGACGAGCTGATCGCGGCCGATCCGGCGCAGTTCCAGTCCGACGAGTTCTTCCAGCAGGTCTCGGGATTCGCCCAGGAGTGCGGTGGCGGGTGACTCGGGAGCCCGGGGGGTGACTGGTAGGTTCTGGGGCACTCACGGGGCTGGCGGCGTCCTACCTTGCACGTCCCGATCCGCCTACCTCTGCAGGTCCCGATGATCCGTCTCGACAACGTCACGAAGATCTACAAGGGCGACGTCACGGCCTTGAAGGAGGCCTCGGCAGACATCGGCAAGGGTGAATTCGTCTTCCTTGTCGGCCCTTCTGGTTCCGGAAAGTCCACCCTCATCCGCCTCCTGAACAAGGAGGAGTCGCCGACCGACGGCGAGGTCTGGGTCGCGGGGAAGGACATCAACCGCCTCCCGTCGTGGAAGGTGCCCCACCTGCGCCGGAACATCGGCTGCATCTATCAGGACTTCAAGCTCCTCCCGACGAAGACGGTCTACGAGAACGTCGCGTTCGCGCTCGAGGTCATCGGCCGGCCCCGCCACGTGATCAAGACGCAGGTGCCCGCGATCCTCGAGCTCGTCGGCCTGTCGAAGAAGATCGACAACTTCCCGAACGAGCTCTCCGGCGGCGAGCAGCAGCGCGTGTCGATCGCGCGGGCGTTCGTCAACCGCCCCCTGATCCTCTTGGCCGATGAGCCAACCGGCAACCTCGACCCCGCGACGTCGGTGGGCATCATGCGCCTGCTCGATCGCATCAACCGCACCGGCACCACCGTCGTCATGGCGACCCACGACCAGTCGATCGTCGACACGATGCGTCGTCGCGTCATCGAGCTCGACCACGGCCTGATCGTGCGCGATCAGAGCAAGGGTGTGTACGCCTGACCATGGCGCTGAGGCTCGACTACTTCGCGCAAGAGACGGTTGCGAACCTTCGTCGCAACTTCTCGCTGACGATCGCGTCCCTGCTCACGGTCGCCGTCTCGCTCGCGCTCGTCGGCGCGGCCCTGCTTCTCCGTCAGGGCGTCGACAACGCGACGACTCGTTGGCAGGGCGGCATCGAGTTCATCGTCTTCCTGCAGCCCGACGTGACGCCGGACCAGGCCGACGCGGTGGGCCGCGAGCTCAAGGCCAACCCCGACGTCAAAGACGTCAAGTTCGTCGACAAGCAGCAGGCGTACGAGGAGTTCAAGCTCCTGTTCCGCAACTCGCCCGAGCTCGTCGACACGGTGACGCCCGACATCCTCCCGGCCTCGTGGCGAGTGGTGCCGAGCAACACCGACCCGAACGTGATCGAGGCCATCGGTCGACAATTCGAGAAGAAGGCGGGCGTCATGTCTGTCGTCTTCGCGAAGGACACCGTCGAGTCGGTCATGAAGGTCACCCGGTTGATGCAGATCGGCATCCTGGGTGCGGCGGTGGTGCTGCTCATCGCGGCGTGCTTGCTGATCGTCAACACGATCCGCACCGCGATGCTCTCGAGACGGCGCGAGATCGAGGTCATGAAGCTCGTCGGCGCGTCGAACTGGTTCATACGCGTGCCCTTCATGCTCGAGGGCCTCGTGCAGGGTCTCCTCGGCGCCGCGCTCGCTTGCGTCGCGGTGAGGGTGCTGAACAGCCTCGTCGAGTCGCGGGTGACCGAAGGTCAGAGCCTCGCGATCCTGCAGAACTTCTCGGTCTCGACGAGCGAGGTGAACGGCACCCTCCTCCTGTTGCTCCTCGTCGGCGGGCTCGTCGGGGCCATCGGCTCGGGCGTGGCCGTCAGCAGCTACCTCGACGTCTGACCCCCTGACGTCTGAGCAAGCCGCGGGCGCTACCGTCCTGCGCCGTGACCGACTACCAGCAGATCTCCTACGAAGTCGAAGACCAAGTCGCCACCATCACGCTCGATCGTCCCGAGCAGCTCAACGCGTTCACCGCGCGGATGATGTACGAGATGATCTCGGCGTTCGACGATGCCGATGCCGACGACGACGTGCGCGCCGTCATCGTCACCGGCCGAGGTCGCGGCTTCTGTGCGGGCGCCGACCTCTCGGGCGGGGGTGAGTCCTTCGCCCACGGCGGCGGAGGCGACGCCGAAGGCCCGCAGTCGGTCGTGCGCGACGGGGGAGGGCTGCTGACCCTGCGGATCTTCGCGTCGAAGAAGCCGGTCATCGCCGCGATCAACGGCCCCGCGGTCGGCGTCGGCGTGACGATGACGCTGCCGATGGACATCAGGCTCGCGTCCGAGAACGCGAAGCTCGGCTTCGTGTTCGCGCGCCGCGGCATCGTGCCCGAGGCGTGCTCGTCGTGGTTCTTGCCCCGGATCGTCGGCATCAGCCAGGCCGCAGAGTGGGTGTACACGGGCCGGGTCTTCCCCGCGTCCGAGGCGCTCCGCGCGGGACTGCTGCGCAGCGTCCATCCTCCCGACGAGCTGTTGCCCGCCGCCCAGGAGCTTGCGGCCGAGATCGCGGAGAACACGTCGCCGGTGTCGGTCGCGCTCAGCCGTCAGATGATGTGGCGGATGCTGACGCTCGACCACCCGATGCAGGCGCACCGGGTCGATTCACGTGGCATCAACTCCCGCGGCGCCAGCCTCGACGCGCGAGAGGGCGTCGTGTCGTTCCTCGAGAAGCGCGCCCCGGCGTTCCCGCTGAAGGTGAGCTCCGACCTGCCCGACATCTTCCCCGACTGGCACGACCCCGAGTTCAGCTGACCCAGCCGGTTCTCTTGGCGCTGGGTTGTCTGGGAGACAACCACGCGCCAAGGAAACCGGCTCAGACGGCGGCGGCGAGGCCGCGGAGGGCGGGCACGTCGAGCAGCACGATGCGCTGCCGCCCGGTCCTCAGGCAGCCGAGATCGCGGAGGCGGCCGAGCGAACGGCTCGTCGCCTCACGCGTGGCCCCCACCCAGCCGGCCAGATCCTCCTGCGTGATCGGGAGGTTCACCTCGATGACCGGCCCGTTGTACTCGCCGTAGCGCTCGGCGAGCGTCACGAGACGCCGCGCGACTCGGCTCGTGGTGTCGCCAGTGTCGCGATCGGCAGTGCGGGTCGCGGCCTCGCGGATCTGCTCCGCGAGCGTGCGCAGCAGCCGGACCGCCATGCGCGGGTGCTTGTCGAGGAATTCGTTGAACTCGCGGTCCTGCAGCGCGATGGCCTCGATGGCGTCGAGCCCGGTCGCGGTTGCCGAGCGGGGCCTTCCGTCGATCGCGGAGAGCTCGCCGACGAGCGAGCCCGCCTCTTTCACTGCGAGGAGGATGTCGCGTCCCGTCGGCGTCACGACCGAGATCTTCACGACACCGGACCGGATCGCAAGGACGGTTCCGCCGGCCTGTCCCTCGCGGAAGATGACTTGGCCCTTGCGATAGGAGCGCTGACGACCCATCGCCGCGAGGTCGACCCACTCTTCCTCGGTGAGCAGGTCGTTGAGCATCGTGTTCCGGGCGGGCACGAAGCGAGGGTAATGGCAGACTGCGGCCATGGCCCAAGACAGCTCCCTCCACGACATCCCCGTCAACAGCTTGCGCGGCGACCCGGCGTCGCTCGGCGACCACAAGGGGAAGGTGCTCCTCATCGTGAACGTCGCGTCGAAGTGTGGGCTCACTCCCCAGTACTCGGGCCTCGAGGAGCTGCACGAGCGCTACGCCGATCGTGGGTTCGCTGTGCTCGGGTTCCCTTGCAACCAGTTCGGGGCGCAGGAGCCGGGCACGCCGGAGGAGATCGCGACCTTCTGCTCGACGACCTACGGCGTGACGTTCCCGATGTACGAGAAGGTCGAGGTCAACGGCGAGCACCGCCACGCGCTCGTACGACGAGCTGACCCAGGCGCCCGACGCGGAGGGTTACACGGGCGACATCCGTTGGAACTTCGAGAAGTTTCTCGTGTCGCCGACTGGCGATGTGATCGCCCGCTTCTCGCCGATCGTGACGCCCGAAGCGCCCGAGCTGGTCGACGCGATCGAGGCCGCGCTGCCCGCCTGGGCCGGGCTCAGCGCTTGCCGGGCGACGGTGATGCCGTCGCTGATCGGGAGGATGACCGACTCGACCCGCGGGTCGGCCGCGACCTTGTCGTTGAACGCCCTGATCGCAAGGACGTTCTCGTCGCGCGCCTGCAGGGTCGACGACCGACCCGCCCCAGAGCACGTTGTCGACGAGGAGCAGCCCGTTCTGGCGCAGCCGGGGATGATCTCGTCGAAGTAGCCGGCGTAGCTCGGCTTGTCTGCGTCGATGAACGCCAGGTCGAACTGCTCGCCGGGCGGCAACGCTCGCAACGTGTCGATGGCGGGCCCGATGCGAAGGTCGATCTTCGACGCGACGCCCGCCTGCTCCCAGTACTTGCGACCGATGCTCGTCCACTCCTCGCTGACGTCGCAGCACAGCAGTGTGCCGTCGTCGGGAAGCCCACGCGCGACGCAGAGCGCTGAGTAGCCGGTGAACGTGCCGACCTCGAGCGCGTGCCGCGCGCCGATCAGCTGCGTGATGATCCGCATCAGGTCGCCCTGGTCAGACGCGATCTGCATCCGGGACACGAGGCCCATCGCCGCGGTCTCGTCGATGAGCGCCTGCGCGATCGGGTCGTGCTTCGGCGCGTGGTCGAGGACGTACTCGTGGAGCGCCGGCCGCACCCCGAGCACGGGCCGGCTGCTCGTGTCTTCGAACTGCTTGCAGACGCACACCTCGTTGCCCTCGGGGTCGAGCATCTGGATCCACTCGGTGCCGAGCTCGCTCAGGCGCCCATCCGGCACTCGCGTCGCGCCGAGCGTCTCGAGGCGCGCCGCCTCGACCTCGATGTCGGGCGCGGAGAGATCGACGTGCATGCGGTTCTTCCCGGACTTCGGCTCGTCGACCCGCTGCAGCAGGAGGCGCGGTCGCCGGCCGTCTCGGTCGCGGAGGACCGCGTACTGCGCGGCCGAACCTGTGTGCTCGTAGCCGAGCGCTGCGGTCCAGAACGCGGTCATGCGGTCGAGGTCGGCACAGTCCAGGACGAGCTCGATGTCCATGCAGCCATCCTTGCACTGGCCTGGCGCGCTCAACTTCGGCCTCTGAACTGCGATCATCCGAAGGTGCGGCGCGCGGCAGTCATGACGATGGCGGGGTTCCTAGGGCTCATGGGGCTCGTCGGTCTGTCCGCCTGCGGTGGCGACGACTCGAGCGCGGCGACGACCGCGCCGCCCAGCTCGACGACGTCCACGGCCGCGACGTCCACAACCACGGCGACCACGACCACCGCGGCACCCACCACCGTGCCGACCACCACGACGACCGCGCCTGATCCGGCCCTCGCGCCGCCGTGCAACGTGGGCGAGGTCAAAGTGAACCGTGAGTCGAAGGAGTACTTCGAGCCCGGCGACCCCCGGTACGGCACGGTGCCGCCGCCGCTCGTCATCTGCCTGCCGAGCTCGTCCGTGGCGCAGTCCGAGGGCTTTCAGCCGGCGCCCCCCGCCTAGCTGCCTCTCACAGCGCAGTCATTCCGGCCGATCGGAAGCCCGTGACTTGGCCCGCTCCGCGATGGCCCGATGCTGACGCGCCCCGCGCCCGGCGACAGGGAGATCCTGGGCCGGGGTCCTCGTCGCGGCCGGCGTCGTCATCGGGATCTTGGTCACGGCAGTCACAGCGGTCAGCTGGTACCGCCACGACGTGCGGGCGGTCGACTCGGAGCGACAGGCGGAGGTCGACGCGCTCGTGGACGGTGTGCGGGTGCGACTCGAGGACATCGGCACGTTCGTCGAAGGCGAGGCCCAGAGCTATCAGGGCGCGGCTTTGCCGAGCCAGAGCGAGCTCAACGACCAGTTCGCGCTGCCCGACGTCCTCGGCCGCGAGCCCGGCGTCATCGGCGAGTTCTACGTGCAGCGGGTCGAGAGCCACGAGATGGCCCAGTTCATCGAGCGCCAACAGTCCGACGTGTCGCCCACGTTCATCGTGATGCCCCCGGGCCCTCGCGACGAGTACTGGGTCGTCGCTCGCGCGGTCCCGAGCTCGCTGTCATCCATGATCGGGATCGACGGTCGTTCCGTCGACGTCGCCGAGCAAGCGCTCGCGATGTCGCGTGACTCCGGCCGCCCCATCGCGTCGAGGACGATCCCGCTCTCGGTCGGCAAGATCAGCACCGACATCGCCTCGCGGACGATCCCGCGTGCGATCGTCGTCGTGACACCGGTGTACGGCACTGCGTCGACCCCCGCCACGGTCGACGAGCGCCGGGCCGACATCAAGGGGTGGGCCGGCGTCGTCGTCGTCGGCGACCTCTTCGCCCGCGACTTGCAGCGCCCGACCGAGCACACGCTCGGACTGAGCCTCTTCGATGGCGGCCCCGAGGACAGGACGACGGCGTTCGTCGGGGTCGCGCCGTCGACGTTGCTCGACACGCCGAGCCAACGTGGCTCGGACGTGCGCACCGCGAACGTCGACGCGCTCGGACTGCGGTTGACGGTGCGGGTGAGCTCGCTCGCGCCGTTGCCCACCCCATCGGCGACGGCGCCGCTTGTCGTGCTGGTCGGCGGGGTGCTGCTCAGCTTGCTCGCGGGATCGCTCGCCCTGGTGCTCGTGCAGAGCCGTCGACGCGCGCTGAGCATCGCCGGCGACGCCATCGCCGAGGCTCGAGTGAGCGAGGACGAGATGCGGAAGTCGGCGGCGCGCTTCGCATCGCTCGTCCGGCGTTCCTCTGACGTGATCGCGATCGTCGACCCAGCCGGGTTCGTCCAGTTCGTGACGCCGTCGATCCAGCGCCTCCTTGCAGTGCCCCCGTCGCGCATCGAGGGCACTTGCCTGTTCGACTTCGTCGTGTTCGACGAGCAGCACGTGTTGCACGAGCTGCTCGATGAGGTCGCGGCAGGGGAGGAGGTCACGAGCCCGGCCGAGCTCGTGCTGCTGCGGGCCGACGGTGCGAAGCGCTGGCTCGAAGTGCGGGCGTCGAACCTGATGGACGATCCAAACGTCGGTGGCATCGTGCTCAACGGTCGCGACGTCACCGAGCGGCGAGCGTTCCAAGACGCGCTGACGTACGAAGCGACACACGACCGTCTCACCGAGCTGCCGAATCGCGCGCAGTTCCTGCAGATCCTGAGCCGCGCCGTCGAGCACGCGATCGGCGGCGGCCGCTCGCTCGCGGTGCTCTTCGTCGACGTCGACCACTTCAAGGTCGTGAACGACAGCCTGGGCCACGGCATCGGAGACGCGCTTCTGGTTGCGGTGGCCCGCCGGTTGGTGGGCGCGGTCCGGTCGACCGATCCTGTCGCCCGGCTCGGCGGCGACGAGTTCGTCGTCGTGTGCGAGGGGGTCGACCTGGCCGGAGCGAAGATGGTGGCCCAGCACGTGCTGGCCGCGTGCGCGGTTCCCTTCGAGATCGGAGGCCGCGAGCTGCGCGTCACGGCGAGCATCGGCATCGCCTTCGCCGAGCACGCGAACGAGTCCGCTGAGGTGATCCTTCGCAACGCGGACATCGCGATGTACGAGGCAAAGGCCGCCGGCCGCGCGTGCGTGCGGGTGTTCGACGACAACGCGAGGGCCGACATCGTGCGGCGGCTCGACACCGAGCACGCCCTGCACAAGGCGGTGGAGCGCGGCGAGCTCCGGCTCTTCTACCAACCGATCGTGCGGCTTGGCCGATTCTCAGGTCGTGGGCGCGGAGGCGCTGCTGCGGTGGCAGCACCCGCAGCGCGGCCTCATGCTCCCGGGTGACTTCCTCTCCGTCTCGGAGGACTCCGACCTCGCGGTGACGATCGGCGACTGGGTGTTGCAGGAGGCGTTCACCTTCCTCGCCCGGCGCGACACGCAAGCCGCACTGACACCGACCTTCAGGCTCGGCGTGAACCTGTCGAACCGCCACCTCAGCCACTCAGGCCTTCCGTCGCGACTCGACCAGCTCGCCGGGCGGCACCACGTCGCCCCGTCGGCGGTCAGCCTCGAGATCACCGAGAGCGCCGCGATGCTCGACCCCGGACATGTGCGCAAGGTGCTGCTCGCGATCCGCGACCAGGGCTTCTCGCTCGCTCTCGACGACTTCGGCACGGGCTACTCGTCGTTGAGCCATGTGAAGCGGCTGCCGATCGACACGCTGAAGATCGACCGCGCCTTCGTCGACGGCGTCACGGCGGACCGCGACGACCGCGCGATCGTGGCCGCCGCAGTGGGGCTCGGCGAGGCGCTCGACCTGCAGGTCGTTGCCGAGGGAGTCGAGATGCAGGTGCAAGCCGCGCGCATTGCAAGCGCTCGGCTGCCAGGTCGGTCAGGGATTTCTGTACTCGGCCGCCGTGACCGGCGACGAGCTGCTCGAGATGATGACGACGCCGACGCTCACAGTGGCCGGTGAGTAGTCCCTTCGCCGGGCGTGACGAAGAGCATGTCGCCGGGGTCGTGCACGACCGCACGGTGCCAGGTGTTGCGAGGCACGATCGTGCACGCGCGGCCGCGCAGCTCGACGGTCTGCTCACCGTCGGGGAGGTCGAGGACGAAGTCGACCGCCCCTGAGAGCAGATAGACGATCTCCTCGCCGGCGGGATGGCGCTCCCAGGTCGTCCAGGTCGCGTCCATCGGCCCGACCATCATCAGGTAGCCGCGGGAGAGCTCGCCGCGCTGGTCGATCGTCTCCCAGAAGTCGGCGCCGACCGCGAGCTCGGTGGCGGTCGGGTGGTCGAGGTGGATGTAGCTCTGGTCGAGGTCGAATGACGAAGGCATCTAAGCCCTCCCGCATCAGTGAACGGTCGTGGCGATCATGATTGCCGACCGAGCGACGTCAAGGGAGACTGCGCCATGCCGACCGAGCGCCCCTATCCGCCCCCTGCCGCGTCGGAGCGCGAGACGCTGATGGCCTTCCTCGCGTTCCACCGGGCGACGCTCCGGATGAAGTGCGAGGGCCTCACTCCCGAGCAGCTGCGCACGTGCAGCGTGCCGCCCTCGACGATGTCGCTGCTCGGCCTCGTGCGCCACCTCGCCGAGGTCGAGCGGAACTGGTTCAGGCGGGGGATCGCCGGCGAAGACGCGCCGCCGATCTACTTCTCGGATGACGATCCGGACGGCGATTTTGCCGTTGACGGCGCTGACTCCGATGAAGCGTTCGCCACGTGGCAGCGGGAGTGCGATGCGGCCGACGCGATCGCCGCGGCCCACTCGCTCGATGACGTCGACACCCGACCCGGCGAGGAAGGCGACAGCTTGAGGTGGATCCTGGTCCACATGATCGAGGAGTACTCGCGCCACAACGGCCACGCCGACCTGTTGCGCGAGCGGATCGACGGTGTGACGGGGGAGTAGGGCGCTACTTCACGCCGATGCGCGTGCGATAGCTCCACCAGAACGGGCGTGTGCCATCGCCGAGCGCGGCGCGCACCTCCGCCTCGAACTCGGGCACGCCGACCATCGCTTCGTCCACTCCGTGCTTCTTCAGCGTCTGGAAGTCGCCCTGACTGAGCAGCACGGCGACGAAGCGCTCGGCGTCCCCCTCGTCCATTCGCAATGACTCGATCTCGCGGCACCAACGGAAGTGCCCGCTGGCGATGAATCGGGCGAGATGCTCGTCCTTCGACCATGACGTGACGCCGACGCTGCGGACCCGGCCGGCGGGAGCATCGCGCACGAACTCCGGTGGCAGCGTCGGCACCTCACCGCCGAGCGGCTCGTGCAGCTCCTCGCCTCGCAGTCCTGCAGCGAGCCGGTCGTCGTACGCCTTCACCCGGGCGCGACATGCGTGGAAGGCGACCTCGGCTCGTGCGCTGCCAACCGCTGGCGGAAAGTCACAGTCGATCGCCGCGAACACGCCGCCCCGGCGCAGCAACCGCGCGACCTCAGCCAGCGTGGTGGTCGGCTCCATCCAATGCAGCGCCTGACTCGCGAGCACGATGTCGGCACTCTCCTCGGGCAGGCCGGTCGCGTGGGCCCACCCGTCGACGTACGACAACCTGGGGTCGTCGGTCTGCGCCTCTGCCTTGCGCCGCATGTCCTCGCTCGGTTCCACGCCGATGACCGACTCCGACCACCGCGCCGCCCATCGACTCGAGAGGCCCGTGCCGCTGCCGAGGTCGACGACCGCGGGCCGATCGGTGCCGGCGTACGCGCAGAGGATCTCGGCGAGCACGTCGGGCGGAGTCGGTCGCACCCGGTCGTAGAGGTCGGCGAAGCCGCTGAACCGCTCGGCGTTCGAGCGCACCTCCATCGTCGACTGACAGTACGGCCGGACGTCCGTTTCGCCGATCGACCCTGCGCGTCAGGTAGGACTTGAGGCGTGCGGGTCTCCTCCACCAAAGGCGTCACACTGGCCGTCCACGACCTCGGCGGCGAGGGGCCTCCGTTCCTGATCGCCCATGCGACGGGCATGCACGGACGGGCGTACGAGCCCCTCGCGGCTGTGCTCGCCCCTCACTTCCACGTCTACGCGATCGACTTCCGGGGCCACGGCGATTCGAGCGAGCCCGAGGATGGCGACTACGCCTGGGCAGGGATGGGCGCGGACGTGCTCGCGGCGATCGACGCGCTGGGGGTCGACCGGATCGACGCGATGGGCCACTCGCTCGGCGGAGCGTCGCTGCTGATCGCCGAGTCGGTGCGTCCCGGGGTGCTCCGTAGCGCGTACCTGTTCGAGCCGATCGTGCTGACCGAGGCCTACCTGAGCGAGCGAACAAACGCGATGTCAGACGCGGCGCGTCGTCGTCGTGAGGTCTTTGGCTCGCGAGCCGAAGCGCTGTGGCGCTACGCGGCGCGTCCGCCGCTCGGTCTGCTGCGCGCCGATTCGCTCGCGGCGTACGTGCAACACGGGTTCGAAGACCTGCCCGACGGCACCGTGCGGCTGAAGTGCCGGCCGGAGAGCGAGGCGCGGACGTTCGAGTGCGAGACGAAGATGACGCTCGACCGTGTGAGCGACCTTCGGGTGCCGACGGTCATCGGCATCGGCGGCGAGGAGCCGACCTCGACGCTGTTCGGAGCGCCGCTCGCCGAGGCGATGCTGCAGGCGCGTCTGATCCGGTACGAGCACCTCGGGCACTTCGGGCCGCTTCAAGATCCGTCGACCGTGGGTGCCGACATCCTCGCTGGCGTGTCGCCAGCGCCGTAGTCAGCTCACGACGTAGGACGTCATCGACAGCGATCCGAACGCGTAGCCGTCGACGACCACGTTCGCCTTGCTGCCGGCTGCCGACGCGATGCCCGCCAGATAGAGCAGCGGCAGGTAGTGATCGGGCGTGGGCACGGCGAGGTCGTAGTCGGGATCGTCGGGAAGAGAGAGCAGGTCCTCAGCCCCGCCGCTCGTCATCATCTCGCGGACGCGGTCGTCGAATCGCTGGGCCCAGTCGAAGCCGGTCTCGCCGAGCGCAGGAGTGACCATGGGCAGGTTGTGCACGATGTTGCCGCTGCACACGACCAGCACGTCGTCCCCGCGCAGTGCGTCGAGCCGCGACCCGATGTCGAAGTGATGGCGTTGTGGCTTGCTGGCGTCGACCGACAGCTGCACCACTGGGATGTCGGCCGCGGGGTACATGCGAGCCAGCACACTCCACGCGCCGTGGTCGAGACCCCAGCTGTCGAGGTCGAGCCCGATCCAGATCGGGGCGGCGGTGTCGACGACTTGCTGCGCGAGCTCAGGTGAGCCTGGTGCGGGGTAGCGCATGTCGAACAACGCCTGCGGGAAGCCGAAGAAGTCGTGGATCGTGCGTGGCGCGCTCATCGCGGTGACGGCAGACGCGTTGATGAACCAGTGCGCGGAGACGCACACGATCGCTCGCGGGCGTGGCAGTGACGCAGCGAGCTCTGACCAGGCGGTCGTGTACCGGTTGTCTTCGAGCGCGTTCATCGGGCTGCCGTGGCCGACGAACACTGCCGGGATCCGTGACTCGCTCACCAGTAGCCCTCCATCAGCTCTTTCGCCCACTGGGGCTCGCGGATGTCACCGCGTGGGGCGAATCCTGACATCGCAGGTTTGATGTCGAGCACCGGGGTGCCGTCGATCGCGTCGAGGCCTGTGACCCGCACCGTGAGGCCGTCGACTGCGTCGAGGCGGCAGGTCGTCACGCCGATCCGGTTCGGGCGATCTTTGGCTCGCTGGGCCAGGATCCCGGTGAGCGGCCAATCGTCCCGTCCTCGGGGGTGGCGGGCCCCGCGGCACGCGTTCGCTTCGTCGACAAGATGGAAGACGTAGATCACCTCGATGTGGGAGAACGTCTCGAGCCCGAGGGTGGCGGTGGGCTCGACGACGTCCGCATCGAGCTCGATCGACGTCGCCACCGAGTCCCAGTCGTCGTCCTCTGCCGAGGAGCGCTGAGAGCGGACGCGGCCGATCGGGCGCACAGTGATCTCGTTCACCATCGGTCGATCATTGCACTGCGTACGCTCAGGCCCGATGGACGTGCTCATTCGCTCGGCACGCGTCGACGACGCGCCACGGATCCTCGCGCTGATCGAAGGAGGAGCGCTCGCCGACTCGCCGCACCCTGTTGCTGATGCGCATGACGTCGAGGACGCCGTCCGCGAGATCATCGAGACCGAGTGCTGCGACGTCCTCGTCGCGACGTTGGATGGCGAGGTCATCGGTGTCGCCCAGCTCATGACGTTCAGGCACCTGCAGCATCGCGGGGGTCGCTGTGCCGAGATCGAGTCGATGCACGTCGACGATGCGCACCGCGGACACGGAGTGGGCGCCCTGCTTCTCGACGCACTCGTCACCGCGGCCCGCGCGCGAGGTTGCTATCGAGTCCAGCTCACGAGCAACAAGAAGCGCGGGGACGCGCACCGCTTCTACGAGCGGAATGGGTTCTCAGCGACGCATGAGGGCTTCAAGCGCTACCTCACGGGATGAGCGGCTCACCGAACGTGTCGAGGAACGCGTAGTCGGAGATGGGGCGTCGGCTCAGCTTCTGAGGCAGAGGCTTGGAAGGCCAGCCGAGCGCGATGTGCGCGGCGGTGATCACGCCATCCGGGATGGACAACAGCTCCTTGACCTGTGGCTCGTAGCGGCAGAGCAGCGTCGTGAGGGCGGCCCCGAGGCCCTCTTCTCGGGCCTTGAGCAAGACGTTCTGCACCGCGGGGTAGATCGAGCATCCGCCGACCACGCTGATGCGCCCGAGCTCGTGGTCGGTCGGGTAGATCGCGTCCCATTGAGCGCAGACGACGAGCAGCACCGGGATGTCCTCGAGATGGTCGGCGAAGTGCTGCGCGCGGTCGAGGATGCCGGTGGGTGCGCCTGCCCGTTCGAGGCCTGCCCGCGTGCGGGCCGCGTACGGCGCCCATGTCTCGCGATACCACTCAGCGAGCTGTCGCCGCTTGGCCAGGTCGCGCACCGCGACGAACCGCACCCCCTGCCGGTTGCCGCCGGTGGGTGCCCACCTCGCGGCGTCGAGCACTCGAGCGAGCACGTCGCCCGGAACCTCGTCGGCCTCGAAGAACCTGCATGTCCCGCTCGTCGTCATGACGTCCATGAGCTCCATCAGTGACAACCTAGGTTCGGTGAGGTCGGTCGAGGGCAAAGGCTGGCTCTGATGGGCTGGTACACGGACCAAGTCGTTCCCCGCTTCATCAACGTCGCTCTGGGCAGCAAGCGGTTCGTGCCGATGCGCCAGCGAGTCACGGCAGGGCTCGAAGGAGACGTCGTCGAGATCGGCTTCGGCTCCGGGTTGAACGTCCCGTACTACCCGTCGACGGTGCGGAGCGTGAAGGCCATCGACCCTTCCGCGGTGGGCCAGACGTTGGCGCACGATCGGGTCGCCGCGGCGGCGATGCCGATCGAGTACGTGGGGCTCGATGGTGCCCACCTCCCGCTTCCCGATGGGTCGGCCGATCATGTGCTTTCCACGTGGACGCTCTGCACGATCCCCGACGTCGACGACGCGCTCGCGGAGGTGAAGCGCGTGCTGCGGCCCGGCGGCTCGTTCCACTTCCTCGAGCACGGTCGCTCACCTGACGCGAAGGTCGCCCGGACCCAAGACCGGCTGACACCCATCAATCGGCGCCTCGGCGGTGGCTGCCACCTCAACCGCCCGATCCGGGACCTGCTCGATCGCAGCGGACTCGAGGTGACCGCGATCGACACCTACTACATGCCAGGGCGCCAAGGCCGTCGGCTACATGTACGAAGGTGTCGCGGAGAAGCGATGATCCTCGCGACGGACGACCCGCTCGCCGTTGAGGTCACTGCCGCGATCCACCGCGGCGACACTCGAAGCCCTCGCCGCGCTTCTCCGTGACCACGCCGAGCTCTCGACCGCGCGGATCGGAGACGACTCCTGCTCGCGCACGCTGCTCCACGTGCTCACCGACTGGCCGGGGCACCGTCCGACGGCGCGGCGACCGTCGGAGTGCTGGTCGACGCGGGTGCCGACGTGAACGCACGTTTCGTCGGTCGCCACACCGAGACTCCGCTGCACTGGGCCGCGAGCTGTGACGACGTCGACGTGCTCGACGCGCTCCTCGACCGCGGCGCGGACATCGAGGCCGACGGAGCGGTGATCGGAGGCGGCACACCAGTGCTCGATGCGACTGCGTTCGGTCAGTGGGATGCCGCGCGTCGGCTCGTCGAGCGAGGTGCGGAGACGAGGCTCTGGCCGGCGGCGACGCTCGGATTGCTCGACCGCGTCGAGGCCGAGCTCGTCGCACGGCCGCCGACGCGCGAGGAGGTGACCGAAGCGTTCTGGGGAGCGTGTCACGGCGGCCAGCGCGCGACGGCCGAGCGGCTGCTCGCCGCAGGTGCCGAGATCAACTGGGTCGGTTGGGACGACCTGACACCGCTCGACGCTGCGGAGCGCGAGGGCGCCGACGACGTCGTCGCCTGGCTCACGTCGATCGGTGGCGTCGAGCGCGCCGGGCTGAGCAGCGGTCGCGGCTGGACGGGCTCGGAGGACGGGCTTAGGTTCGAGCCATGTCCACAGCGCAACACGATGTCTCGATGTTCCTCGGCCAGCCTCCTTCGAGCGACGGGGCCGACGCGATGTTCGCCGACGAGCTCGCCAGCGACGGCTACATCGCGAACTTCATGAGGGTGTGGGCGTGGCGTCCCGACGTGTTCGCGTCGTATGCGGCCGCGAGAGGCGGCCTCGTCGAGGCGTCGTCGCTCACCGACCGCGATCTCGCCGTGCTCGTGACGTCGACCGCGTCACAACGAGGTGACTCGTATTGCTCGCTCGCGTGGGGCACGCGGCTCTCGCGCCTGACCGACGAGCAGACTGCGGCAGGGGTCATCGCCGGCGATACGCCGGACGCGCTCTCGCCCCGCGAGGCCGCGTTGGCGAAGTGGGCACGTCAGGTCGTGCGAGATCCCAACGCGACGACCGCCGAAGACGTCGAGTCGTTGCGCGCGGCGGGGCTCGACGACCGAGCGATCTTCGAGGCAACGGCGTTCATCGCGTTTCGTCTCGCCTTCTCGACCGTCAACGACGCCCTCGGCGCGTCACCCGACAAGGAGCTCGTCGACAAGGTGCCGGCCGCGGTCCGCGAGGCGGTCACGTACGGCAGGCGTCCCATGACCGCGCCCTCTGCCTGACGAACGGCCCGGTGGGGCCCGTCACATCTCACGTCTCGGCGGGGTCATGTGACCGATGGATGAGCACGACTTCATGATCGACCGGTTCGAGAAGCAACGTCCGCGTCTGCGCGCCGTCGCGTATCGGATGCTCGGCTCGACGAGCGAGGCAGACGACGCGCTCCAGGAGACCTGGTTGAGGGTGAGCCGAGCGAGCGCGACGGGCATCGACAACCCCGATGGGTGGCTGACGACCGTGACGGCCCGCGTGTGCCTCAACATGCTGCGCTCCCGGCGCACGCGGCGCGAGGAGGCCCTCGAGCCGCGAGTGCCCGATCCGGTCGTGACCCGTGAGACCGTCGACCCGAGCGACGAGGTCGTGCTCGCCGACTCCGTGGGACTGGCGCTCCTCGTGGTGCTGGAGACGCTCGACCCCGCGGAGCGTCTCGCGTTCGTCCTCCACGACATGTTCGCCGTGCCCTTCGACGAGATCGCACCGATGGTCGAACGCTCGCCCGAAGCGACGCGGCAGCTCGCGAGCCGAGCCCGCCGGCGAGTGCACGGAGCGGAGCCTCCTCCCGACACCGACTCCACCTCGCCGAGCGCGAGGTCGTGGACGCGTTCTTCGCTGCCGCGCGTGGTGGCGACTTCGCGGCGTTGATCAGCGTGCTCGATCCCGACGTCGTCCTCCGATCCGACGGTGGCAGCAAGCGCGTCGCAGCATCCGCCGTCGTGCGCGGCGCCGAGAACGTGGCCAGCCGCGCGGTGACCTTCGCGTTGCCGCGGGCGCAGCTGCGGCCGGTGCGCGTGAACGGAGAGGCGGGGGTCGTGGTGACCGTGAACGAGCGCGTGGTCTCGATCCTGGGGTTCACGGTGCGGAACGGGAGGATCCTGGCGATCGAGGCGCTCGCCGATCCCGATCGGCTTCGCGACCTCGACCTCTCAGCGCTCGACTAGCGAACGCTCGACCGCGGCGCGCGCGAGCAGCCGTGTCGAGTCGAGGGTCGGCAGCGCCGAGATGCGGTCGTCGATGATCAACGGGATCTCGGTGCAGCCCAGCACGACCGCGTCGCAGCCGTCCGTCTTCATGCGCTCGATCACCGCTTGGTGGAAGGCCACGCCTTCGCGCTCGAACCGCCCATGCACGAGCTCATCCATGATGATGCGGTGGATCTCGTCGCGCTCGGCGTCGGTGGGCCGCACGGCTTCGATGTCGAACTCCGCGAGCTTCTCTGGGTACACGTCGCTGTCGACCAGCCAACGGGTGCCGAGCACGCCCACGCGTCGGTACCCGCGCTCGGACGCAGTCGAGGCGACGACCTCCGCGATGTGCAGCCATGGCAGCGGCGACCGGTCGATGATGCGGGGGAGCGCCTGGTGGATCGTGTTGTCCGGGCACACGAGGAGCTGGGCTCCGGCCGCGGCGAGCTTCACGGCCGAGTCGAGCATGAGGTCACCGACCGATTCCCAGTCGCCGACGTCGAGGAAGCGCGAGTAGTCCTCCATGGAATGGCCGTGGAGCGACACCTCGGGATGTGCGTGCCCTCCCATGAGCACGGCTCCCTCGTGGCAGATCGTGCGGTAGCAGAGGGCGGCGCCTTCGGCGGAGCACGCGACGATGCCGATGTGCTGGGCCATCGACGAAGCCTGCCACCGCCACCGGCGTCTCGCGACGCGTCGCGGCGACGGTCGCCCCGTAGACGATCGCCGAGATCGTGATGCCGAAGCCGAAGATCTGCACAGGTGAAAGCGACTGACCGAGCAGGAGCCAGCCGAGGGTTGCGCCCGTGATCGGCGACGCGAGGCCGAGCAGCGGCGGCGCGGCAGTGGGGAGCCGGCGGATGCCGTTGAACCACACGACGAACGCGAACGCGGTGCCGACGAGGCTGAGGTATGCGAACCCCGCGACGTTTCGCGTCGAGAGGGCAGGTGGGGCACCCTCGATCGACGAGCGTCAGGGGAACGAGCAGCACGCCGCCGAGCAGGAGCTGCCATGCGGTCGCGGCGAGCCGGTTCGGCGGCGCAGGGAAGCGCTTCGTGAGCACGACGCCCGTGCGCGAACGACACGTTGGCGGCAAGCGCGGCGAGCACGCCGACGGCGTCGATATCGGCGTGGGGCCGAACGACCACGAGAGCGACGCCAACGGCAGCCACGACGCCGACCGCGAGCTCGCGTCGGCTCGGGTGCCGCCTCGTGATCAGCAACGTGAGTGAGGCGACGAGGAGAGGCTGCAACCCGCCCGCGGCCGCGGCCACTCCACCAGGGAGGCGATAGACGGCGACAGCAAGGAGCGGGAAGAACAACCCGAAGTTGCACAGAGCGAGCACGGCACTGCGCCACCACTCGGCGCCGTGTGGACGCCAGGGCGACCGGACGCGGGAGACCAGCAGGAGAGCGATGCCGGCGGGCACGACGCGCAGCGCAGCGACGAGGAGAGGGCGGCCCGCCGGCAGGAGCTGGGTGATCGTGACGTATGTCGTTCCCCAGAGGATCGGCGCCAGCACCGTCGTTCGAGCGATCGCTGTCCCTGCTCGCCCCTTTGTCTCCACGCTCATTATCTTAATATCAAGATAATGAATGTCAATGGATTGTGACACTATGATCAGGTCGTGCCTGCGCCGCCCGACACCGTCGACGGGATCACCAGTCAGTGGAGCACCGTCCGCCCCGACCTCGACGTCTCGCCCATCGCCGTCATCGGGCGGATCTCGCGACTCTCGCGCCTCGTCGATCGGCGACTCGAGCAGAACTTCGCGACACACGGCATCGAGGCGTGGATGTACGACGTGCTCGCGACGCTGCGTCGGTCGGGTGAGCCCTACGAGCTCGCCGCCGGCGATCTCGTCCGCCAGACGATGGTCACCACGGGAGCGATCACGAATCGAGTCGATCGGCTCGAGGAGCGCGGCCTGGTCGAGCGCACATCGACAGGCGACCGCCGGAAGGTGATCGTCCGTCTCACCAACAAGGGCCTCGACCTCGTCGACAGCGTGGCCCCCTCGCATCTCGACACCGAGCGCGAGATCCTCTCCGTGCTGACGCCTCGGCAACAGCGCGAGCTCGTGCAGCTCTTGCGCACGACTTTGTTGGGTCTCGGCGACAAGCAGATCGCTGACGGCTGAACGGCGTGGACTTCGGCGCTCATCTGCCGCTGATGGACTTCGGCGGCCACCCGTACACGCTCGACCATCTCGTCGAGTACGCGTCGGCCGCGTCGTCGCTCGGGTTCGCGGCCGTGTCGGCGAACGATCATCTCGTCTTCGCAACGCCGTGGCTCGACGGGCCCACGGCGCTTGCTGCGGTGATCGCTGCGTCGGGCGACATGACGCTCGCGACGACCGTTGCGCTTCCGGTCGTGCGCGGCCCGATCGCCCTCGCCAAGGCGCTCTCTGCGATCGATCGACTGTCGGATGGACGGCTCGTGGTGGGGGTCGGTCCGGGGTCGTCCGAGCAGGACTACGCAGCCGTCGGCGTCGACTTCTCGGAACGATGGGCGCGGCTCGACGAAGCCGTGCAGCTGCTGCGCGCCTTGTGGCATCAGGAGAGCGAGCCGTTCGTCGGGCGCTGGTACTCGTCCGAGGGCATCGACCTCGAGCCTCGTCCCGCGCAGCCGGACGGGCCGCCCATCTGGATCGGCAGCTGGGGCTCGGAGGTCGGCCTGCGGCGCGTCGCCCGCCTCGCCGACGGCTGGCTTGCGTCCGCGTACAACATCACGCCCAGCGAGTTCGCCGACGCGTGGGCGCGTCTGCAGAGCGAGGTGTCCGGCCGGGGACGAGACGCTGAGTCCTTTCCGAACGCGCTCGGGACGATGTGGTGCTACATCACCGACAGCCGTGCGGAGGCCGACGCGATCTACAGCGAGAGGCTCGTGCCGACGATCCATCGTCCTGAAGAGATGCTCCGGGAGCGATTGCCGGTCGGCCCACCGGACGCGTTCGCCGAGAAGCTCGCAGCGTTTCGTGACGCCGGAGTGCAACGGGTGTTCATCTGGCCTGTGGCCGACGAACGGCGCCAGCTCGAGCTGTTCGCGGAGAGGGTGCTGCCGTTGCTCGACGGCTAGAGGGCGCCCTTCGCCAGCAGCTCCACGGGATCTTGCAGCTCGACGGCACCGAGGTAGCCGCCACCGACTGCGAGCGCGTCGTGGATCGCGTAGCCGAGCAGCGCCTGTGACTCGCGGGGGAGCGTGCGGACGACCTCGAGAGGCGTGGCGAGGTACTGGTTCTCCTCGGTGTGAAGCCAACCGAGGCAGTAGCTCACGTGCATGCCTTGCCGCGTCTTGTCGGCAGTCGTGTTGGCACCACCGCCGTGGATCGTCGATCCGAGGTAGATCACCGCAGAGCCCGCCGGCATCTCGGCGGGGACGAGCTCCTGAGGTTCCGCGGTGCGGCCGCGGTCCCACAAGTGGCTGCCGGGAGCGACACGGGTCGCGCCGTTCTCGGCGGTGAAGTCGACGAGCGCGAGCACCGACGCCACCTGCACGTCGCCGTGCGGCTGAGGGAGGTACGGCCACACCGCTTCGTCGCGATGCAGGAGCTGGTCGGGCGAGCCCGGACCGCGGTCGAGCAGCTGCGCGACGTTCAGTCGGTAGCACGCGCAGCTCGGTAGCAGGATCTCGTCGCAGATCGCGCGGTAGAGCGGGTGCGTGAGCACTTCGGTCGCGAACACGCGCGACTTGCCGGCGAGACCGGTGATGGTGCGGGTCTGAGGGCCGTAGAACCAATTGAAGAAGTCGCTGAACATCGCAGAGCCGCCGCGCGGTGTGACGTCCATCAGTGGGTCGACATCGGCGTTGAACCGCGAAAGCAGATCGGCGTCGAGGAAGTCCTCGACGATCACGGCACCGTCGCGCTGCAGGGCCGCGACCATCTTCTCGGAGTCCTCGCTGGCGTGGATGTGCTCGATGTCCATCGGGTTCTCCTCAGTCAGTCAGTAGATCAGCCAGGTGCGTCCGTCGATCAGCTCGCGTGCGGCGTCGAGATGACCAGCGTGGCACGCCGTCTCGGTGATCACGTGCACGACGATCTGCCTCAGGTCGTGCATGACGAAGCCCGGGGGGAAGTGATCCTCGGGCCACCACGCGGGAGCAGCGCTCAGGTCGGTCGCGCGTGATGATGGCGTTCGCGAGCTCGATCTCACGCCGATAGAGGTCGAGCACCGCGTCGACTGACTCGTCCGCACCGACGCTCCAGACGGCGTCGTCGGGTCGATCGAGGTCGATCGGCTCGCCGGCGACGATGCCGCGGAACCAGAACTGCTCGACGTCGAGCGCGAGGTGGCGCACCATGCCCGCTGCGGTCCATCCCGTGGGCAGCACCGGCCGGCGCATGTCTTCGTCGGAGAGGCCTTCGGTGATGCCGAGCACGTGCCGCCGCTGCGCGTTGAGTGACGCGAGCAGCACGTCGGTCTCTCTGCCGCTCACTCGCGTCCTTGCCATGTGCAGATGCAGGCCTCGTTGCCCTCGGGATCGGCGAGGATCCAGAACGCCGGCGCGGCAGCAGTCGGATACGAGCGTCCCACCCGCGGCCAGCGCGGCCGCGATGCGCTGCTGCGCGACGTCATGCGGGACGGTGACATCGATGTGGATGCGGTTGCGTTGTGGGCGCGGCGCGTCCATCTGCTGGAACCAGAACGCCGGAGCACGCCCCTGCGGGTCGACGGAGTCGTCGTCGAGGTGGGGCTTGTAGCCGAGCACCGCTTCCCAGAACGGCTTGACCGCGGGGATGTCGATCGCGTCGATCGCGATCTCGAGCTGCGTGACCGCGGTCGGTTCGGCCGCGAGGCCGAGGTCGCGGGCAATCGCCGAGATCGTGCGGGCCAGCTCGACGTCGCGCGTGCTGAGGGCGTCGACATCGTGGCTGGTGAGCAGGACGTGGACGCGCGGGTACGTGATCGTCAGATCGGGATGGTGGTTCACCTCGTCGGCCGCGGCGCCGATCCGTGCGGCGAGCTCCATCCCCTTCGCCATCGAGCCGGTCTTGAAGGAGGTCTGCAAGGTGCGGAGCAGGACCCGCCAATCGTCGAGTCCCTCGCTCTCGCTGACCTGCCTTGTGGTGAGCTTGTCGGTGTTCGTCATTGACTCAACGTTCCCAGAATTTCCTCCTTCGAGCACCCGCTCTCTCGGCGCCCGATCGCTTCTGTCGTAGTGTCGACCATGACCTCTTCGGTGACGAACGCCACCGCCGCGAAGTCGGCACGACGAATCTCCGCAGAGGAGGCGGCCGCGCTGGTCCGTTCGGGGGACTGGATCGACTACGGCGCCGTGCTCGGGCAGCCCGACGCATTCGACACGGCCCTGGCCGCGCGGATCGGGGAGCTCCGCAACGTGAGCATCCGCGCCTGCTTGTGCACACGACCGAGAGCGGTCGTCGAGGCCGACCCCGACGGCGAGCACGTCGCGTTCTTCAACTGGCACCTGGGCGGCTACGACCGCAAGCAATGCGACGCCGGGCTGCAGAGCTACATCCCGTGCAACCTCGGCGAGATCCCCGACTACTACCGACGCTTCATCGACCCGCCCGAGCTGATGGTGGTCAAGACGTGCCCCGTCGACGCCGACGGCTACTTCAACTTCGGTGCCGCGAACCTCTGGCATGGAGCGGTCGCCTCGCGGGCGAAGGTCATCGTCGTCGAGGTCGACCCCGCCGTCCCGTACGTGCACGGAATCGACAACGGGCTCCACATGAGCCAGGTCGACTACGTCATCGACGGCACAGCACTGCCGCTTCCCGAGCTGCCGAAGGGCGCGCCGACCGACGTCGATCGTGAGGTCGCCCGCCTGATCGCGGCCGAGATCGACGACGGCGCGTGCCTGCAGATCGGCATCGGCGCGATGCCCGACGCCGTGTGCTCGCTGTTGCTGGACAGCGGTGTGCGCAACCTCGGCATCCACACCGAGATGCTCACCGACGGCATCATCGACCTGTACCGAGCGGGCGTCGTCACCGGGTCAGCCAAGACCGTGCATCCGGGAAAGGTCGTGTGCACGTTCGGTCTCGGCTCGCAGTCGATGTACGACGCGATCGACGACAACCCCGACATCTCCTGCCAGCCGGTGGAGATGACGAACCTGCCGCACGTGATCGCCCAGAACGACCGGATGACGTCGATCAACAACACGACCCAGATGGATCTCCAAGGCCAGGCGGCGAGCGAGTCGAGCGGTCACCGCCACATCAGCGGCACCGGCGGACAGCTGCAGTTCATCCGCGGCGCGTACGCGTCGAACGGCGGCAAGTCGTTCCTGTGCATGTCGTCGACCTACGAGCGCCGCGGTGATCGCCGTAGCCGCGTCGTGCTCGACCTGACGCCCGGCAACGTCGTGACTGCGCCCCGCAGCGACGTGATGTACGTCGTCACCGAGTACGGGATGGTCAACCTGAAGGGCAAGTCGATCCCCGAACGAGCGAAGGCGATGATCTCGATCGCGCATCCCGACTTCCGTGACGACCTGGAACGCGGAGCCCGCGAGCACGGGCTCATCCCGCGCTCGTTTGTGTGAGCCTGTGCGGGTGAGCGCTGAGCCTCGCGATGTCGCGGTCGTGACCGGCGGAGCAGGGGCGATCGGCGCAGCCGTGTGCCATCGGCTCGCCACCGCGGGCCGGACGGTCGTGGTCGTCGATCTCGATGCGGGCGCGGCGGGCGAGGTCGCTGGCGTGCTTGCCGGTGACGGCCACACCGGCATCGGCCTCGACGTCGCTGATACCCAGGCGGTGGCGGCCGCGATGGGGAAGGTGGCCGCGGACGTCGGCCCGGTCGCGACGCTGATCAACGTCGCGGGTTGGGATCGGTTCGTGCCCTTCGTCGACACGACGCCCGACTTCTGGGATCGAGTCATCGACATCAACTACCGCGGCACCCTCAACACGGTGCACGCAGTGCTTCCGGGGATGATCGAGCGGCAGCGGGGACGCATCGTGTCTGTCGCGTCCGACGCGGCGCGGGTCGGGTCATCGCTGGAGTCGATCTACGCCGGCGCCAAGGGCGCGGTGATCTCGTTCTCGAAGAGCGTCGCGCGCGAGGTCGCCCGCTACGGCATCACTGTGAACGTCGTGTGCCCGGGCCCGACTGACACGCCGCTCATCCGAACGATGGCCGACGAGCTGGGATCCGGGGAGCGGTTCGTCGACGCGCTCACGAAGGCGATCCCGATGCGGCGCCTCGCGACTGCCGACGACGTCGCGCCCGCGATCGTGTTCCTCGCGTCCGACGACGCCGGCTTCATCACCGGTCAGACGTTGTCGGTCAGCGGTGGGCTGACGATGGCCTGAGCCGAGGGGGACTGGGATGGAATTCGACGTGATGGTCGGGCCGTGCGGCTGGGCCGAGGCGGCCGATCTCGCGCGTCGGGTCGAGGCAGCTGGCTTCTCGGGGATGGTGTTCACCGAGACCGGTCAGACCCCGTGGATGAGCATCGCCGCGGCCGCGGCCGCTGCGCCGACGCTCGAGTTCTCGACCGGCATCGCGGTGGCGTTCCCCGTGAGCCCGATGATCGCGGCGAGCATCGCGTGGGAGCTCGCCGGGAACACCGGTGGACGGTTCCGCCTCGGTCTCGGCAGCCAGGTCAAGGCGCACATCGAACGTCGCTACGGAGTGCCGTTCGATCCGCCTGGCCCGCGCATGCGTGACTACGTGTTGGCCGTGAAGGACGCGCTCGCGGCCTTCCGCGGTGAGCGGAAGCTCGCGCACGACGGGCCGTACTACCAGCTGTCGTTGCTGCCCGATCAGTGGCGTCCCCCGATGCACGAGCACGGCGACATCAAGGTCGACGTGTCGGCGGTGGGGCCGTGGATGACGACGATGGCCGGAGAGGTCGCCGACGGTGTGCACGTCCATCCGCTGCACTCCGTGCAGTACCTCGAGCAGCGCCTGATCCCGGCCGTGCACGCCGGAGCAGCGAAGGCGGGGCGGTCGGCCGCCGACGTCGACCTGTTGATCCCCGTCTTCATCATCCCCGGCGACACACCCGAGGAGCGCGAGCGCTGCTCACCCGGCGGGCTCGCACCCAGATCGGCTTCTACGGCTCGACGAGGAACTACGCGTTCCAGTTCGATGACCTCGGGTTCGAGGGCACGTCAGCGAAGCTCAACGAGCGGTTGAAGGCCGGCGACCTCGAAGGCCTCGCAGCGACCATCACGGACGAGATGCTCGACCAGCTCGCTGTCATCGGGCGTTGGGACGACGTCGCCGACGAGATCATCGGTCGCTACCGCGGTCGGGCCGAGCGGGTCATCTCGTACCTCACGGTCGACGACATCGCCCGTGATCCCGACCACCTCGCCCGCTGGGGCGAGATCGCGCGCGCAGTGCGCGGCGCCTGAACCGCGCCGGCCTTCAGGTCGACGGGACGGCGAACTCGATCTTGTGCGCGGAGGCGATGCCGAGCAACGCGCCGAAGTCAGGATCGGTCGGGGACACCTCGCGGTCGATCTCGGTGAAGAACGCAGACGCGCCTTCGCACGACGTCATCGAGATCATCACGCCACCGCCCGCGCCGAAACGGAACCAGTGCGTCGAACCGCCCGGCACGTGCACGAGCGTGCCCGACTTTGCAACCAGGTCCTGCTCCGCATCGACACCGAACGTGACCTCACCGTCGATCACATAGAAGGCCTCGTCCCACGCGTGGTGGTGAGGCGGCGGGCCGCTGCCCTCGGGGCCGGCCTGGCGAAAGATCTCGTAGCTGCCGGTCTGGGCGCTTGACGCAAGGACGACGACCTCTTCACCGACCATCTTCAGCGGCGCGGGCGCCTGGTCGAGTGGGACGATCGAGTGGCTTCGTCATGGAAGGGCTCCAATCGAGTGCGCCCCACGTTCGTAGGACACTTGTTTGTTTACATTACACGTGTAACATGAACGAGTGGCCCTTCGAAGTCAAGACCAATCTGACGTCGGTTCGGGACGCGTGAACCAGAAGCGTCGCACCCGCGCAGCCATCGTCACCGCGGCCCGAGCGATCCTCGATCGGGGCGAGACGCCAACGGTGGCGCAGGTCGCCGACGAGGCGCTGATGACGCGCACGACCGTGTACCGGTACTTCCCGACTCAGGAGTCGCTGCTGTTGGAGCTGTCGGTCACCGCCAGCGTCGACGAGATCGAAGACCTGTTGGCGAGGCCTCCGGATGGCTCCGCGCCGAGGGACCGTGTGCTCGAGCTCGTCGAAGCCTTCAACGACTACATCGCGAACAACGAGACGCTGTCGCGCACGGCGCAGCGGCACTACCTCGACACGTGGCTCGCGGTGGAGCGCGCGGGCGAGGACCACGAGGACCGAGTTCGAGAAGGCCGGCGCCGAGAGTGGATCGCGGCGCTCCTGCAACCGCTTCACGACACCTTGCCCGACGCCGACCGGCGACGACTCGAAGCCGGCGCTGTGCCTCACGATGGGTGGCGAGGCCCACGTCGTGCTTCGCGACGTGTGTCACCTCGACGCCGACGAAGCGAGTGCCGTCGCGCGGTGGACTGCCGAAGCGATCCTCACGCCGCCGGCCTCTGAGGTGCAGTCCATCGGCGACACTGAGATGGTGTCGACGCCGGAAGAGCTCGCGGCGGCGGCCGCGGCAGTTCGGGCCGATCTCGCGCTCGACGATGTGCTCGGTGTGCTCGGTGAGCCGCATCTCGTCGGCAGCGCGGCGCTCGGGTTGATGGTCTGGCCGGACCTCGACATCACCGTGGTCTGCGACGCGCTCGACATCGCCGGGCTGTACCGCGCTGCGGTCGACCTCGTGAGCCATCCACGCGTGCGCCAGCTGACGTTTCGGAACGACTCGGGCTCGTGGAACAGCCATCCGGAGAAGTACCCCGACGGCGTCTACTGGGGGATCGACTACCGGGACGGGCAGAGGAGCTGGAACATCGACATCTGGTTCGTCACGGACGCCGACCGTCAGCCAGACCTCAGGCATGTCGAGCAGCTCGGTCGCCGCCTGACCGCTGAGACGCGCAGTGCCATCCTCGACATCAAGCGAGCGTGGGTGAACCGGCCGGAGTACGGCCAGACGGTGAGGTCGTTCGACATCTACACGGCCGTGCTCGACGGAGGCATCCGGACGCCGGAGGAGTTCGAGCGCCTCTCTGCGCGACGATGGCGAACTGGTACTCCCATCCATGCCTCGGGTGACTCGTAGGTCTCGAACAGCTCGACGTCGGCATGCCTCGCGAGCATCTCGTGCCAACGGCTGTGCGATGCGAGCGAGAAGAACCGGTACGGCCGAAGTTCGCCGAACTCCGGCACTCCTTCGAAGTCCGACCCGCCCCAGGTGCCGATCCCGAGCGGTGCGCCCGGTCCGACGACGCGCAGCATCTCCGTCGATCGCTTCGTCGAACCGCTCGTGAGGCACGTGCACGAACGTGCTCATCGTCCACAGCGCGTCGAACGCGCGGATCGGAATGGTAGGTGCGTAGAGCGAGCCGGCGACGCCGGTCAAGCCCCGCGTCTCGCATGCGCTCGACGTTGGCGGATGCGAGGTCGACGCCGACGACACTGGAACCCGTCGAGCTCCCAGAGCGCGGTGTCGAGACCGGGGCCCGCGCCGACGTCGATCACGGTGTGCGGTTCCACTCGGCGCGGAGCAGCTCTGCGAATCGGCCCCGCAGCTCGATGCGGAAGTCGCCGTGAGCTGAACGATGGCCGCCCCGAGCCTCCGCGTCGTAGTAGGCGATCAGGTCGGCATCGAGCGCGCTCGTACCCGCGTCGCGATCCACAGCCAAGTCTCGTAGACCACTGACATGGTCCCCGAGGGGAAGGCGTCATCGACTATGGAGCGACAGCTCATGCAGCAAGCGGGCGCGGGGTCCGGCTTCGAGGCCGAGCACGTAGCTGTGACTCGACTGGTCGTTCATCCAGCGGTCATTCGGGATGGTGCGACCCAGGGGATCACCACTTTGGAATCGACCTCGAGCGGCCGGGGTCAGCGACGATGGCGCCCCAGTCGATGTCCCGGTGTTCCCGTTGCGTTCCCGAACAGCAGCGCTCGATGGCTGACCAGTACCGATCGAACCATGGCTCTTCGTCGGCTCGCGGTGAGACCACCAGCCCGCCCAGCGCCCTTCTTTGCTGAGCACTCGGTGCATCTCGGACGACCGAGTCGCGGGGTCGAGCCAGTGCCACGCTTGTGCAAAGCACGCGAGATCGATGCTGCCGGAGCGCATCGGCAGCACCGCGCCGTCGGCAACGACCGCGGGGAGCCCTGCCGTGTGGGCGACGGCGCGACGCAGAACCGCCGGCCCCGTGTCGACCGCGATCACGGTCGCATTCGCGCCAGCAGTGCCCTCGTGACGATGCCAGTTCCGGCCCCGATGTCGAGAACCCGCAAACTGTCGAGCTTGCCGAGCACGTCGAACACTTCCGAGGGATAGGCCGGTCGAGCTGCGTCGTACTCGTCCAGGGCGCGTCGAACGACACCAGATCCGCCATCATCGGGTGCTCACGTAGCGTCGCCTCGACGTCTCGTGACCTGCGCTGACATGGTGGAGCTGGGGGGAATCGAACCCCCGTCCATCGGGTGAGCACCGTCCGCGTTACGACCATTCCCGACTTCGGGGCTGACGGCACCCCACCGGCGGGTCGGCGGGCCTCGCGGCCACCGCCGGGTCTTTCCCCGACGTCAGCGGTCTTTCCCGCCGTCAGCAGTCTTTGCCGCTGTCATCCTCCGCTTCTGTTGCCGGGCTGCGGTGGATCGGCCCCGTGCGGCCTCTCGGCTCACGATGTCTCTGCGACTACCTAGGGACTAGGCAGCGAGAGCGAACTGCTGGTTGGCAGTTGTTGTTTGTGCCCCGTTTAGCGAGTCTGAGCAACTCGGGTCGCACGTACGGAACCCGGCACCGATGTCGAAACCGATCAGCCCCGTGATCTGCGTCGCTCCACGATACCGGCCGCACTCGCGGTCGAGATTGGCGATTCGGCGGACCTATGCGTGCGCTCCAATCATCAATCCCCGGGGGACGGGCGGCGTCGTGCGGCGGATTCGGCGCGGCGCATGACCTCGCGGTTGCCCTCCTGCCGGAGCAGGCGGAGCTTCACCGACGAGATGCGCCATCCGTTCGCGTGTGCGCTCGCACTCGTCGACGTAGGTGCCGAACATCGTGTAGCGATCGCCACCTTGGCCGACCGACGCCCAGTGCTCGGCGCGGAAGTGCGCGGTGATCGTCGCGTGGTCGCCGTCGATCGCGAATCGATGGCTGCCGATCAGATGCTGCGTCGCCTCGAAGCCGGCGAACAGGCGGCTCGTGAACGACACGTACGACGTCGACCGGGAGTCGACGCGGTGGCGGCTCGGGCTCGTAGTCGCTCGTGTCGATGATCACCTCGTCGGTGAACGCCGACCGCCAGAGGTCCCAGTCCCGCGTGTCGAGGCCGAGCGCGTAGCGGTGGATCAGGTCGCGGAGGTCGGCCTCGTCCGCGAGACGCTGCATCGTCTGGTCGTCGATCGTGACAACCTACGTCCGTGTCGAAGCCAGAGGAGGAGCCTTGGAATCAGTCGAGGGGAAGGTCGCCGTCGTCACTGGAGCGGCGTCGGGCATCGGGCTCGGCATCTCTCGCGCGTTCATCGGTGCCGGCATGCGCGTCGTGCTGTCGGACAACCGGCCCGACGCGCTCGCGGCATCGGTGAAGGATCTGCAGGCGCAAGGCCACGAGGTGGTCGGTGTGCCCACCGACGTCTCGAAGCTCGCCGAGGTCGAGGCACTCGCCGAGGCCGCGCTCGACTCGTACGGCGCGGTCGACGTGCTCTGCAACAACGCGGGCGTCGGCCTGTTCAAGCCGGTCGCCAAGACCTCGATCGAGGACTGGGAGTGGACGCTCGCCATCGACCTGTGGGGCCCGATCCACGGCGTCAAGACCTTCCTCCCGATCATCGAACGCCAACCGGAAGGCCACATCAACTCGACGTCTTCGATGGCGGGGTTGCTCGCGGTTCGTGCGCTCGGCGCCTACAACGTCGCCAAGCACGGTGTCGTCGCTCTCATGGCGACGCTGCAGCGCGAGCTCCGGGCCGCTCACTCGCCTGTGTACGCGTCGGTGCTCTGCCCGGGTGCGGTCAACACGGGGATCGGGAGGAACAGCGTCGACAGCCGCCGGGCCAAGGACGGTGTCGCGCCGACCCGTGAGCCGGGGGAGGGGCGAGACGAGGGGGAGGTCGACCTGGGTGCGGTGCTCGAAGCGATGGATCCCGACGATGTCGGGCAGCTGGTCTTGGATGCGGTCCGGACCAATCGGTTCTGGGTCTTCACCGACCCGCGCATGTTGCTGAGCGTGCAGGACCAGGTCGAGGCGATGGTCGAGGACGGCGCGCTGAGCCGACTCAGGATGGCGTGAGCGCGAACACCTCGAGCAGCTGCTTCTTCGCGGCCCGGGTGCCGGTGATCTCCGCATCGAGCGGCTCGCCCCGCCGTGCGCGGACGAGCGACGCGGAGTCGGTCGTGACGACGACGTCCGCATCGCCCTCGGCGCGCTCGAGCGTGGTGTCGCGACCGTGTAGCGACGATGTCGACGCGGCTGTCGCCGACCTCGAGGCGCACGCGCAGGTCGGCTTCGATGGGGCGCCGCCAAGGGAGCAGCAGCGCGTTCGCCGCGCGGGCGGCGCTCATCTCTTCTCGGGCTCGCCGTCGAGGTAGCGCACGCCGAAGCGCGCCATAGCGCGCAGCACCGGGATGACCGCGCGGCCCTCGTCGGTGAGCCGGTAGACGCTGCGAGCGGCCGGAGGCGGAAGCTCGACACGTGGTCACGAGGCCGGCGTCTTGCAAGCGAGCGGAGGCGGTCGCTCAGAAGGTTGGGTGCGATGCCGTCGAGGGCGTTGCGAAGATCGGTGTAGCGCCGATCACCCTGCGCGAGCTCGCGGCAGATCAGCAGCGTCCAACGGTCGCCGACGACGTCGAGGCCGGCAGCGATGGGGCAGTACTGCCCGTAGGTGCGCTCAGGGTTGGGCATGGTCCTGGACGAGCTCCGGTGTCGGATTTCACTAGATTTTTTCTATCAACTGCATCATAGTCTGTAGCAATGCAGACCACAACGACCCGCAGCCCGTGGACGGTGCTGGTCTCGACGAGCCTGGCCGATCTTCGCCGTCTTCCTCGACACCACGATCCTGTTCGTCGCCTTCCCTGCGATCCGCGCGGACTTCAGCGGCGTGAGCGCCTCCTCGCTGTCGTGGGTGCTGAACGCCTACACGATCGTCTTCGCCGCGCTTGCTGATCCCCGCAGGTCGGCTCGCCGATCGTGTCGGTCGCCGTCGCACGTTCCTCACCGCAGTCGTCGTGTTCACGGTCGCCTCGATGCTGTGCGGCTTGGCGCCGACGGCGGGACTGCTCGTCGCCGCCCGCGTCCTGCAGGCCGTCGGTGCCGCCGCGCTCGTGCCGTCGTCGCTCGCACTCGTGCTGCAGACCTTCCCCAGCGAGAAGGTTCCGGTCGCCGTCGCGATCTGGGGTGCGATCGGAGCGGTGGCGGGTGCCTTCGGCCCGACGCTCGGCGCGCTCGTCGTCGAGAACTTCGGTTGGCGGTGGGCGTTCTTCATCAACCTGCCCGTCGGGATCGTCAGCCTCGTGCTCGGGACGACGGGTGCTGCCCGAAGGGACGGGAGGCGAACCCCGGTCGCCTGCCCGATCCGCTCGGTGTCGTGCTGCTCGCCGCCGGCCTCGCGCTGCTCGCGTTCGCCATCGTGAAGACCGAACGAGTGGGGATGGCTGAGCACCGACCTTCGTCGTGACGGTCGCAGTGCTGCGGCTGTGCTGATCGCGGTGTTCTTCTGGCGGTGCAGCCGAGTGTAGCAACCCCTTGCTCGACCTCTCGCTCTTCGACTCGACAGTCGTTCCGATGGGCCAACCCGGCCATGCTCGTCTACGCGAGCGGGTTCAGCGCGATGTTCCTCGGCAACGTGCTGTTCCTCACGCAGGTGTGGCAGTACTCGATCTTGCGGGCGGGCTGGCGATCTCGGTCGGTCCGCTCATCGTCGCGGTCGACCGCGCCGTTCTTCGGGCGGCTTGGCCGGACGGGTCGGTCAGCGTGCGCTCGTGGTGCCGGGCGGTCTCGTCTGGGCGTCGGGAGGCTGCTCCTGCTCCTCGTGCGACGGGCTACGAGCGAGCAGCTATCTCGGCGCAGTACCTGCCCTGCGATGGTCCTCACCGCACTCGGGTGTCTCGTTGGTGCTGCCGCAGCTCTCGTCGGCCGCGGTGCAGGGCTTGCCGCCCGATCGGTTCGGCTCGGGCTCGGCGGTGAACCAGGCGGTGCGCAACCTCGGGGCGACGCTCGGCGTCGCACTCGTCGTGGCGTTCACGGCCGACGCTGACTCCCGACGACGCTCTCGCCACGTTCCACCGGGTGTGGTGGTTGCTCGTCGGCGTGCGGACTCGTCGTGACGCTGCTGGCGACCCGGCTTCCTCGCCGCATCACTGCCGCCAAGCCCGCGTGCGCTCGTCGAGCTGGCGGCGGCATGAGCGCGGTCGATCGTCGCTCACGACGTTCGATCGCACGACCGCGGTCACGATCGACGAGCGCGATCCGCTGGTGGCCCACGCGATGCTCGACGAGTCGTGGTCCTCGTTGCGCGGCATCCACGGCGGCTACCTCACTGCGCTCGCGGTGCGCGCGGCCGAGACTCAGCTCGATGGCCGCGAGGTGCGGTCGATCACGACGAGCTTCCTCCGGCCCGGCCGCGATCGGCCAGGCGCGGCTGACGCTCACTCCCGTGCGCGAGGGACGCAACGTCACCACCCTCGCGGTCACCATCGAGCAGGAGGGCACGGTCGCGATCGCTCGGATCACGGCGACCAGGGCCGGAGCCGAGGGCACGACGTGGGAAGCGCCAGAGCCGCTCGACCTGTACCCGATCGAGGCGTGCGTGCCGCTGTACCCGCCCGCCGGCGTCCGCCACTTCGAGCAGGCGCACGCGCTGCTCGACCCGCGCGGCAGTTCCGTTCAGCGGCGGCTCCGAGGAGCGGATCGGTGGCTACGTGCGCCCGAGTAGAGGCGAGGCCGATCGACGCGGCGTGGCTGGCGATGGTCGCGGACTGGTTCCCGCCGTGCTCGTTCGTCGTCCACGAGCCGCCGACCGGCGGCGTGAGCGTCGACTACACAGTGCACATCCACCGCACGCTCAGTGGGCTCGCTCCCGACGAGTGGCTCGCGGCTCGCTTCGACGCCCCGGTGAGCAACGGCGGCCTCGCGCTCGAGCACGGCGTCGTCGTGGGTCCGCGCGGCGAGGCGTTGGTCGAGTCGTTCCACACGCGGTGGACGGCCTGACCTGGCCGATCTGACTTCGCCGAAATCGACTGCCAGCATGACCGACCGTGAGGCGATCGCGCAGTAGCTCATGGCGGCGGGTGGGAGTCGCGGTTGGCACCGTGGCAGTCGGCGTGTGGATGCTCGCCGGGCAAGCATCGGCGCACGTCGAGGCCAGACCCAGCGTCGGTCGCGGCCGGGTCGACCGACACCATCACGTTCAACGTCGAGCACGGCTGCGGTGACTCGGCGACGGTGAAGCTCGAGATGAAGCTCGCCGACGGCGTCACCGACGCGAAGCCCGCGGCGATCAACGGCTGGACCTCTTCGGTAGGCGGGCAGGCGTGATCACGTGGACCGGTGGTCCGCAGCCTCACGATCAGCCGCTCGACGTGCCCGTCGAGATGACGTTCCCCGACACGCCCGGTGCGACGCTGCTCTTCCCGCTCGTCCAGACGTGCGAGCAGGGCGAGACGCGTTGGGTCGATCCGCCGAACCCCGACGGCAGCGAGCCGGAGGACCCGGCACCGCTGGTCGAGCTGACGGCCTCCGCAGGCGGTGGCGCGTCGACCACGGCGTCGCCGGCGACAACGGGCGCGCGTCGCGACGACCGGCGCAGTCTCGACTACAGCGGCAGCGGCTACGACCGCTCCGGCACTGATCTTGACCGCAGCCGCGACCACGGCCGCCACGAGCGGCGACAGCTCAGACAACACCGCCGCAGTGATCGCCGTCATCGCGATCGCCGTCGTCGCGGTCGTCGGCGTCGGCGCGTTCCTTCTCGTCCGGTCGAAGCAGCCCTGATCGCTCAGATCAGCTTCAAGGGCTCGGCGAGGTGGCCGAGCTTCTCGGGGTTCACCACGATGCGGATCGCCTGAACCCGGCCTTCGTCCTCGGTCTCGATGGCGACCAGGATCTGAGGCCGTCCCCGCCAAGAGATGACGAGCGACGGCGTGCGATTCGACCTCGGTGAAGTGCATCTCGGCATCCGCGGTCGAGGCCCTTGCGGGTGATGTTGACGAGCAAGCGCGTGACGCGGTCGGCGCCGATCACCGGCCGGCGCGCCGCGTGGCGATGCGGTCCGCCGTCGCTCGTCAGCACGACCTCGGGATCGAGGAGCGCCATCGTCGCCTCGACATCGCCCGGCGACACGGCCGAGAGCAGCGCGATCTGCGAGCGAAGGCGAGGCGCTCACGCGAGCGGTGAGGCTTCGACTCCTGCAGCTTGCGCCGCGCTCGTGACGCGATCTGCCGGCACGCGGCTTCGGACTTGCCGACCGTGGCTGCGATGTCCGCGAACGGCTCACCGAAGACGTCGGCGAGCAGGAACACGACGCGCTCGACCGCACTGAGCTCGTCGAGGAGCACGAGGAAGCCGAACGTGAGGGAATCGGCCATCTCGGCGCGATCGGCCGGGTCGGGCTCGGTCGCGACCGGTTCGGGTAGCCAGGGGCCGACGTAGTCCTCGCGCTTGCGCTGTTGGGCGCGCCACGAGTCGAGCGCAAGGCGGCTCACCACGGTCGTCAACCAAGCGGCGGGGCGCTCGACATCGTGCGCGGCTTGCCACCGCACCCAGGCTTCCTGCACCACGTCTTCGGCATCGACCGCGCTGCCGAGGATGCGATACGCGAGCCCGAGAAGCCGAGGGCGCTCGGCCTCGAAGACGTCGACCGACTGCATGGGTTCCTCCACCCGCCTCAGCGTGCCGCGGCGACGGGCTCGACGCACGCACGAGCCGCGGTCGCCGCCGCCGCCCCGCTCGCGATGGCTGCATCACCCAAGAGCCCGACGGGCCCGACCCAGTCGCCGGCCACGAAGAGCCGCTCGTGCCCGGGCACCGCGGCCTTCGGTCGGCCCGCGAGGCCGCCGGCCGCCGCGGTCGGGACCGTCCACGCGACGTGCATCCGGGCGAGAAGCCGCTGTTCGACGATCGTGGACCCGTCGATGCCGGCCGCAGTGGCGAGCTCGTCGAGCGCCACGGCGATCGGTGACGGCGTCACGCGCTCCGTAGCGCATGAGCTGCACGACGGCTCCGCCCTCGGGTGCGAGGTCGGCCGGTGGGCAGTGCGTCGACAGGTACAGCGGTTCGCTCAGACCGAACAGGACCGGACGCTCAGGCGGTCGGGTGAGCCCGAGGTCGAGGCACGCCGCGGTGACGGGGTCACCGAGGTCGCCCCAGCCCGGGTCGTCGCCGAGGAGCCCGACCGCCGAAGCCGGTCCTCCGCTCGCGATGATCGCCGCGTTCGCGACGATCGGCCCGGTCGAGGTGCTGACCTCGACGTGTCCGTCGACCTCGCGCACCGACAGCGCAGTGGTCTTCTTCTCCACCCTGACGCCGCGCTCGGCGCAGACCTCGAGCAGTGCGTCGACCATCGTCTGCCATCCGCCGTCGATGTAGCGAACGCCCTCGGCGATCGCCATCTGCAGCTGGCGCACTGCGGCGTCGGCCGAGATCGGCATGACGTCGGGATCGACGTAGGTGGCGGTGCGCATCAGCATCGACACGAGCTGCCGTGCCTCGGGTTGCAGGTCGAGGCTGTCGAGCCACTCGGCGCGCGCTCATCGACGCGAGCGCGGCGGCATCGACCTTCCCGATCCCTGGAAGGAACTTCGCGATCTGCGCCTTGCCGCGCGCCGTGAGCAGCTTGCTCGCCATGAGCTTCGTCGGTGACGCCGGCATCGGGTACACCTCGCCGGCCTCGAACAGGAACGTGTGCTTCAGGGCAGGCGGCCCACCGGTGGGATCGATGCCGAGTCCGAGCATGATCTTTCGACCGGCGCCCTGCAGGTAGACCGCGTGCGCGCCTTGGTTGAACTTGTAGCCGTTGCGCTCGTCGGTGCGGGCGCGGCCACCCGGCTGCGCGCCCTCGATCAGGACCACCCGGGGGCTCTGGCCCTCATTCGACTCGGCTGCGGTCGCGGCAGCAACAAGCCCGGCGAGCCCGGCTCCCACGACGACGATGTCTGCGTTTGCGTCTCCATGCCCAGTAGTGACGAATCTCGACGGGCGGTTGTGACAGACGCGGTCAACGCTTCTTCGTGATCTGGCTTCACCGACTTGTTGATCGCCCGCCACTTGCGCATCTCGGCTCGCATGGCGAGGGGGTCGCCGACTCGGTCCGAATGGGCGAGCTCCTTCTGCAGCTTCTCGTACGAGCGCATCCGGTTCGGGTCGATCTCACCTGCGGCGACGGCAGCGCGGACGGCACAGCCGGGCTCGGTCGCGTGGGTGCAGTCTCGGAACTTGCACCCCAACGCCAGCTCCTCGATGTCGGGGAAGGCAAGAGAGAGCCCCTCCTCGAACTCCAGGAGGCCGAGGCTGCGGATGCCGGGTGTGTCGATGAGCACCCCGCCGCGGGGAAGCGTGACGATGCTGCGAGCGGTCGTCGTGTGACGGCCGCGGCTGTCGTTGTACCGAACCGGTCCCGTGTCGAGGAGCTGCTCGCCGAGGAGCGCGTTGGCGAGCGTGGACTTGCCGACTCCCGAGGCCCCGAGGAGCACGACAGTGCGGTTCGGCTGCGGTATGGCGACCACGTCCTCGATGCCGAGACCCGTGACAGTCGATGTCACGATGACGTCGACACCGTTCGAGCGGGCAACGACCTCGGCCGCGATCTCGAGCGGATCGTCGACGAGGTCGGCTTTGGTCAGCACCACGACCGGCGTCGCGCCCGAGTCCCACGCGGCGACGAGCTCCCGCTCGACGCGGTTGAGCACGACTCGGTCGACCCCGACGACGATGAAGACGAAGTCGATGTTGGCGGCCATGACTTGGCCGTCGGGCGCCTTGCCGACACTGCGGCGGCCGAGGACCGAACGACGCGTGAGCACCGTCGTGACGACGAGATCGCCGTCGGGTCCTCCCTCGGCCAACCCGACCCAATCGCCGATGCTCGGCAACGGATCGCCACGCGCGGCGCGCTCGTGGTCGTGAGGGGTGACGACGGTGACGCGGTCGCGATCGACGCGGGTCACCCGTCCGGGGATGGCATCGGCATCGGCTTCGTAGGAGAAGAGGGCGGCGACGCGGTCATCCCAGCCGTAAGGGACGAGCGTGCGCGGAACAGCATCAGACAACGGAAGACCTCCGGTGGAGGTGCTCGCCGGCACTCAGGCCGCGAGCACGCGGGAAGGGGGACAGGGCGGCAGCGGCTCTCGCAGTCATCGCACGGTCCTCCTTTCGCTCGTCGCCTGTGTCAGGCGCCGCGATGGTAACCCTTCATCGCCCGATCCATGTCTCTCTTTGCATCACGGGCGGCCAGGTCCTGCCTGCGGTCGTACGTCTTGCGCCCCTTCGCGAGTGCGAGCTCGATCTTGGCGCGGCCTTCTTTGAAGTACAGCGACAGCGGGACCAGCGTGAGGTGGTCTTGGGCGACCTTCGCTCCGAGCCGCTCGATCTCGTTGCGGTGGGCGAGGAGCTTGCGGGGCCGATCGACTGCGTGAGCGCCGAAGCCCGACGCGTGCTCGTAGGCGGCGATGTGCATGTTGTGCAGCCACAGCTCGCCACGCTCGACACGGGCGTAGGCGTCGCCGAGCTGCACCTTGGCATCGCGGAGCGACTTGACCTCACTGCCGACGAGCACGAGACCGCACTCGATCGTGTCGAGCACGAGGTAGTCGTGGCGCGCGCGTCGGTTCGACGCGATGACCTTCACGCCCTTCGGAGCCATGGGGGGTCGAGGGTACTCTCGACCTCGTGCTCCGCCTCACCCGAGCCCCGTATCTCGAGATGGTCGGCCACGCGTACGACGGGCTCCCGAACGAGGCCTGCGGACTGTTCGCCGGCGAGCCCGCATCGGGCGGGCACGTGGTCGTCTTCTATCCGTGTCGCAACGTCGCCGAGTCCTCGCGCGTCTACACCGTCGACCCGAAGGACCACCTGCGGGCCGAGCGCGACGCCGAGTCGCGCGGCCTCGAGATCCTCGGCGTGATGCACAGCCACACTCACACCGACGCGTATCCGTCACCGACCGACGTCGCGCAGGCCCCCGATCCCGATTGGCACTACGTGATCGTGTCGTTGAAGCAGCCCGAGCCGGTGCTGCGTTCGTATCGCATCGTCGACGGCGAGATCACCGAGGAGCAGGTCGCCCTCGAGGGCTGGCGCTAGGCCGCGTCGACGACCCTCACGCCGTCCTTCCACACCTGGCTGATGCGGTCGGGCAGCTTGTCGAGCTCGAGTGGATCGGCGTCGACGACGACCAGGTCGGCTCGCTTGCCGGGCTCGAGGGTGCCGAGCTCGTTGCCGACGCCGAGCAGGTCGGCGGCGGTGCGCGTGGTGGCGACGAGCGCGTCGGTCGGTGACATGCCGCAATCGGCCATCAGCGCGAGCTCACGCGCGTTCTGGCCGTGCGGGCAGACCCCCGAGTCGGTGCCCATCGCGACCTTGACGCCAGCCTCGATGGCGCGGCGGATCGACTCGGTGTGCACCTCGATCACCATCTCGCACTTCTTGATGAAGACGTCCGGCACCGGGATGCCGGCGTCGCGCGCGGCGAACACACCTCTCGGCGCCGAAAGAGTCGGGACGAGGAACGTGCCGCGGTCGAGCATCATCTGGATCGCTTCGTCGTCGAGGTAGATGCCGTGCTCGATCGACCGGATGCCGGTGCGGATCGCAGCCTTGATGCCCTCGGTCGCCTGCGCGTGCGCCATCACGTACTTGCCTGCTGCCGTCGCCTCGGCGACGAGCACCTCGAGCTCGTCGTCGCGGAAGTGGCCGTGGCGCGGATCGTCGCGCGGCGAGAGCACGCCCCCTGACGTCGCGACCTTGATCACGTCGGCTCCCGCGCGGAAGAGCTCACGCACCTTCTGGCGCATCGCGTCGGGACCGTCGACGATCGCGCGTGGCATGCCGGGGTAGTCGGCACCGAGGCCGAGCTCAGCGCCGCACAGAGTCCAGCCGTCGCCGTGGCCACCGGTCTGGCTGATCATCGCGATCGAGATCTGCATGCGGGGGCCGTTGATGCGACCGCGCTCGACGGCGGTCTTCACGCCGAGGTCCGCGCCCGCCGCGTCGCGCACGGTCGTCACTCCCTGGCGCAGCGTCGCCTCGAGGTTGTGCACCGCGTCGTAGAAGCGCGTGGAGAACGGCGTGTTGACGCGCCGCGACAGGTCCATCATCTCGGGCCCGAACATCACGTGCGTGTGGCAGTCGAAGAAGCCCGGAAGCACCCACTTGCCGCTCACGTCGACGCCGTCGTCGCCGTCGAGCTGGCCGGCGACGTCGATGAGCCTGCCATCCTCGATCAGCACGTCCGCCGGTGCTGCCGCGGCTCCCGTGCCGTCGAAGACCATGCCTCCATGGAGCACCGTCCTCGTCATGCCGCGGACGCTACCGCTCACACATCCCTCATCAGTCCCTCGTGTTCCGCCCACAGATGAGCGGCACCTTCACGGTGACACGACTCCCAGGAGGTCACCATGAACCGCTCACTCACTCGAATCGCCCTCGCAGCCTCGCTCTCGCTCGCCGCACTCGGGCTTGCGGCCGGCACCGCGTCGGCCGACACCAGCACTGCGACCCCCGAGGCCGCGGCCGACAACACGTCGTGCGCGTCGGGTCACTGGCCTGGCTGGGTCGACGGGCGTCCGATCGGCGTGCATCCGCAGGGCGCGCAAGGCGTGTACATGTGGCACGACGGATACGGATGGCATCTGCGGGTCACCCACAAGGGAACGGCGAAGCAGGTGTTCGAGGTGAAGATCACCGCCCCGAGCGGGCTGTACGGCGTCGAGCGCCTCACCGAGCGCGGTGACGTCCTCGTGAACGACGGCACGACGCTGCTCATGAGGTTCACGAACTACGGCGGCCTCGATGGCATCGACTTCCGCGTGCACTGCGGACCCGGCATCACGGTGAACGCGAACGTCGACGGTGTGCAGGTGAGCCCGACTCGGGTGTTCCTCGGTCGGTTCTCGGCTCATCCCACGTCGGTGCCCTTCGCGGTCGAACGCATCTGACCGGTCCCCCCGACCCCGACCCACCCTCGCGTTCGCGCGATCGCCGCACTATGACGCGGGCGATCGCGCGAAACGCGCCGAGGGCAGGACCCGTGAAAGCCGACCGCCCCGGTAGCATTTCGTTGATGGCAGCGGTGTTCGGCTCAGTGCTCGACATGATCGGCAACACGCCGCTCGTCGATGTGAGTGCGCTGAGCCCGAACCCGCGGGTGCGCATCCTCGCCAAGATGGAGAGCCAGAACCCGTTCGGCTCGGTGAAGGACCGCATCGCCCTCGCGATGATCGAGGCGGCCGAGAAGGACGGATCGCTCAGCCCGGGGCAGCGCATCATCGAGCCCTCGTCGGGCAACACCGGCATCGCGCTCGCCGGCATCGCCCGCATCAAGGGCTACCCGATCACGATCGTCCTCCCCGAGAACGTGTCGGTCGAGCGCCGCCAGCTGCTCGAGGTGTTCGGCGCCGAGATCGTGTCGACGCCGGGAGGCGAGGGCTCGAACGGCGCCGTGCGCCGGGCGCAGGCCATGGCCGACGAGCATCCCGAGTGGTGCTTCCTCTACCAGTACGGCAACGACGCCAACCCGCGTGCGCACTACGAGGGCACCGGTCCCGAGATCTGGCGTGACTGCCCCGAGATCACCCACTTCGTCGCCGGCCTCGGCACGAGCGGCACGTTGATGGGAGTCGGGCGCTACCTCAAGGAGCAGAACCCCGACATCAAGGTGATGGCAGTCGAGCCTCCGGTCGGTGAGGCGGTCGAGGGCCTGCGCAACCTCGACGAGGGCTTCATCCCTCCGGTCTACGAGATGTGGCACGGCACCGAGCTGCTCGACGGCAAGCGCATCGTGCGGCCCCGCGAGTCGCTCGAGTGGACGAGGCGCATGGCCGACGTCGGCGTGTTCTCGGGCATCTCGGCCGGCGCGGCCCTCGCCGGCGCGGCCCGCGTCGCCGAGCGCATCGACGAGGGCGTGATCGTCTACATCGTCTGCGACGGCGGCTGGAAGTACCTCTCGACCGGCGCCTGGACCGACGACCTCGACGAGGTCGAAGAGCGCGCCGAAGAAGATCATCTACTTCTGACCGCCGGTCGTTCTGCGGATCGCGCCGCCGTCAGAGTGACGGCCTCACGCGCCGAAGCGGACCGGCTGCGCCCGTAGCCTCGCGCGGTGGCCGACGACCGCCCGATCGGGATGTTCGACAGCGGGTTCGGCGGCCTCACGGTCGCTCGAGCCTTCATCGACCTGCTCCCCGACGAGCACCTCGTGTACATCGGCGACACCGGTCGGTACCCGTACGGGCCTCGCCCGCAGCCCGAGGTGCGCGACTTCGCGCTCGAGATCGGGCGCACCCTGGTCGACAAGTTCGGGGTGAAGGCGCGTCGTCGTCGCGTGCAACACCGCCGCGCGCGGCTGCGCTCGACGACCTCACCGCGGCGCTGCCCGTGCCCGTCATCGGCGTCATCGAGCCGGGAGTGCGCGCTCTGATCGCGAGCGACGCGCAACCAGCGCGTCGGCGTCATCGGCACCGTGGGCACGATCGGATCGGGCGCGTATCAACGTGCAGTCGCGGCGACCGAGGCGCCGGTCGAGCTCACGTGCGCGGCGTGCCCGGGCTTCGTCGAGTTCGTCGAGCGAGGCGAGACGACGGGCGATCAGGTGACCGTGCTCGCCGAGCGACTGCTCGCGCCCGTGCGTGAAGCCGAGGTCGACACGCTGCTGCTCGGCTGCACTCACTATCCCTACCTCGCTCGTACGATCAGCGACGTGCTCGGTCGTGACGTCGTGCTCGTGTCGTCGGCGGACGAGACCGCGTTCGAGGTGCGCTCCGTGCTCGACGCGACGGAGCTCGCACGTGCGGCGGGATGCGAGCCCGCGACGCATCGATTCCTGTCGTCCGGCGACGTGCAGTGGTTCGAGGAGATCGGCCGGCGGCTCCTCGGTCCCGAGCTCGATCATGCCGAGGCGCTGTCATGGGTCTGAGCAACACGGCCCTGAGCGTCACGATCCTCGGCTGCTCGGGCACCTACGCGGGGCCGGGTGGAGCGTGCAGCGGCTACCTCGTGCGTGGAGGCGGCACGACGGTGTGGGTCGACACGGGTCCCGGCACGCTCGGCAACCTCCAACAGCACGTCGACATCGCCGCGCTCGACGCGGTCGTCGTGAGCCACAGCCATCCGGATCACTGGGGCGAGCTCGGCGTGCTCCGCAACGCGCTGAAGTACGGCTTCCAGATCGAAGGCCTGCCGGTGTACTCGACGTCGGCGGTGCGAGAGCTCGTCGACATCGTGTGCGGCGACTCGTCCGAGCCCACGTTTCGATGGGGGATCATCGCCGGCGGCGATCGCATCACGATCGGCGACCTCGAGTTCGCGTTCAGCGAGACCGACCATCCGGTCGAGACGCTCGCGATGCGCATCAGCTCGGACGGCAAGTCGATGCTCTACTCGGCCGACACCGGGCCGGAGTGGTCGCTCGAAGCGCTCGGCTACGACGCGGACCTCGCGGTGTGCGAAGCGACGTTGCTCGTCGAGACCGAGGGCACCGCACCGCACCTCTCCGCACGGCAGGCCGGCATCTCGGCGAGGGACGCGCGCGTGCGGCAGCTGGTGGTCACCCACTTCTGGCCGACCTCTGATCCGAGGCGTCACGAGGATGAGGCGGCCGAGGAATTTGGTCGTAGCGTCGGCGTGGCGGTGCCCGGCAAGACGTTCACCGCGTGAGGATCCGAGGAGCATGCATGCCCAGACCTGATGGCCGCGCGGTGGACGAGCTGCGCCCGATCACGTTCGAGCGCGACTACACCGAGATGGCGTCCGGGTCGGCGCTGGTGTCGTTCGGACGCACCCGGGTGCTGTGCACCGCGTCGGTCGACGAGGACACCCCTCGCTGGATGCGGGGGAGCGGCAAGGGCTGGGTCACCGCCGAGTACTCGATGCTCCCGGGGTCGTCGCCGGAGCGGATCGAACGCGAGGCCGCGAAGGGCCGGGTGTCGGGGCGCACGCAGGAGATCCAGCGGCTCATCGGCCGTTCGCTGCGCGCCGTCACCGACATGCGGGCGCTCGGCGAGCGCCAGGTGATCGTCGACTGCGACGTCCTGCAGGCCGACGGAGGCACGCGCACCGCATCGATCTGCGGGGGCTACCTCGCGCTGCACGATGCCGTCAGCCGCCTCGTGCAGACGGGTGCGATCAAGCAGCACCCGATCGCCGAGCGATGCGCGGCGATCTCGGTCGGCATCGTGAACGGTGAGCCCGCGCTCGACCTTCCCTACGTGGAGGACTCGACCGCCGAGGTCGACATGAACGTCGTGATGATCTCGTCGGGCCGGTTCGTCGAGGTGCAAGGGACCGCCGAGGGGATGGCGTTCTCGCGGAGCGAGCTCGACGTCCTTCTCGGGCTCGCCGAGAAGGGCATCCGCGAGATCTTCGCGTTGCAGGACGAGCTGCTCTCCGACCCGCCCGCACGCGCGGTGAGAGTCGTCCTCGCAAGCGCGAACCCCGACAAGGCCAAGGAGATCCTCGAGATCGTCGGACCGCTCGGGATCGAGGTGCTGCCACGTCCGTCGTCAGTGCCCGACGTCGACGAGACCGCCGACACCTTCGAGGGCAACGCTCGCCTCAAGGCGACGGCGATCGCGGCCGCAGCCGGCTTGCCCGCTCTCGCCGACGACACGGGCCTCGAGGTCGACTTCCTGGGTCGCGCGCCTGGAGTCCACACGGCTCGCTACGCGGGTGTCGACGCCACCTACGCCGACAACGTCGCGCTGCTGCTCGAGTCGCTCAAGGCCGTCCCGCTCGAGCAGCGCACCGCGCGTTTCATCACCGTCGCGATGGTGTGCTGGCCCGACGGGCGCGAGGTCGTCGCCGAAGGGTTCGTGCGGGGCCACATCGCACTCGAGTCGCGCGGCGAGCAGGGCTTCGGCTACGACCCCGTGTTCATCCCGGACGAGGGTGACGGGCGCACGTTCGCCGAGATGGCGCTCGACGGAGAAGCACGAGCTGTCGCATCGCGGGCGCGCGTTGCGCGCGCTCGCCGCTGAGCTCGCGCCGTTCACCAGCTCCTGAGGTCGATCGCCCAGGTGTCGATCACGTCGTCGCCGTTCACGATGTGCACCCGCTCGTGGAGTGCCATCGTCGGGTCGACGTGCGCGGGCAGCACCTTGACGTGATCGCCGACTCGGAGGCTGCGCAACGAGCTCGACGCCTCCGGCGCGAACGTCACGTGCTCGTCGGAGCAGAACCAGACCTTCGCCCCTTCGATCGAAGGGTCGCCGTGGTCCATGCCGAGCGACTTCAGGCCCGCATCGCACACCATCCACTTCTCGGAGACCGAGATGACGGTGGTCCACACTGACAACGCCTGGCGGAACGGGAGGCCGAGCCGCGCGTAGTAGGTGTCCATCAGCGCGTACGAGCCGGCCTGGATCTCGTTCGCCCACCGGTGCAGGTCGTAGGTGCCGGTGCCGCCCGCCGAGGTGACGTCGCCGCCGACGAGGTCGTGAGCGGCCTGCAGCTTGGCCATGCACTCCTCGACTTGCGCGGCGCGATCGGCACGGTCGACGACGGGCATCACGTGGCCCTCGTAGCCCATGACGCCGCGGACGCCGAGGCCCTTCGCCCGCGCCTGGTCGGCGAGCCGTCCGGCGTCTTCGGGGTCGCACCCGCACCGCGGCAGCCCGACGTTGACGTCGATGAGCACCTCGCGGATGCCCGCCGCGGCCGCGGCGTCGATCGTTGCTTCACTGTCGACCGCGACCGTGACCCGCGCGTCGGCGAGCGCAGCCATCGCGCTGGAGCCGTTGCGGGTCGACGCACTCGTTGGCGAGCAGGAGGTCTTCGCCGAGGCCCGCCTTCGCCATGCCGATCACCTCGAGCGGCGTCGCGCAGGTGAACGAGCGGTGGCCGACGGCGAGCTGCTCGGCCGCGAGCGTCGTGCACTTGTGCGCCTTCACGTGAGGACGGCAACGACTGCCCGGGAGCGCGGCCGCCATGGCGGCGAGGTTGTGCTGCAGATCGGCCGATTCGACGATCAGTGCGGGGGTCTGGAGCTCGGAGAGGCGCACGAGCGCCGACGCTAATCCGCGACCGCCGCGGTCGCGATCAGCGACTCGTCAGGCGCGCGGAGCGTCTTCGTGATGATGAGGTAGAGGACGCCCCACCCGATCTCGATGAACGCGAGGCCGACCATCGTCGGTGCGACGCCGATCGTCCCCGACAGCCAACCGGCGAGCGCCAGCGAGATGCTCATCGACACGGTGACCAGCGCGAAGTCGGCCGCGAAGATGCGGCCTCGCAACGCGTCCGGCGTGACGACCTGGAGGCCATAGGTCGAGAACGTCCACTGGCAGCCGCCGCCGAGGTGCGCGATCAGCACGAGGATCGCGGCGGTGAAGATCCCCGGGGCGAAGGGCACGAACCCGTACGCGACGCCGTAGACGATCGACGCGACGCCGCATGCGAGCAGAAGGCCGTGCACTCCCCGCTTCGCCACTCGGTTGGCGAGCAATGGCCCGGCGACGACACCGAGCCCGCGCATCGTGAGCAGGAGGCCCGTGCCGCCGTCGCCCGCGTGGAAGGTCTTGTCGGCGAGCACCGCGAGCAGACCGACGACGCCGGTGCCGAGGCCGAACCCTGCCTTCGACCCGAGGAGCGCGAGCACCTGGGGTCGGTGCCATGCGTAGCGCAGCGCGTCCGCGGTGTCGCGGAGCGGCCGCATCCGTTGCGATCGATCGGGCTCGGTGCCCGGCTCGCGCATCGGCCTCCGCACGCTGAAGATGAGCGCGCCGGCAACGAGGAAGCTGACCGCGTCGGCGATGAACGAAGCGTCGCGTCCGAACAGCACCGTGAAGCCGGCGCCGAGCGCGGCGCCGATCGCGAGCATCGCTCCCCACGTCGACGCCATCAGCGCCGTCGCCAGCGGCAGGTCGCTCTTGTCGACCAGGTTCGGCAGCGCCGCGTTCGATGCAGGTGCGAAGAACGCGCCGAGCAGCGAGATCATCCCCTGCGCGACGAAGGCCATCCACACGCGGCCGGGACCGATGAGCAAGAACCCGAGCGCAGCGACGGACTGCACCGACGACGCGAGCACGAGGACCTTGCGGCGGTCGAAGCGGTCAGCGACCGTGCCCGCGAGCGGCGTGACGAAGAACGCCGGGAGGCTCTGCGCCACGAAGACCATCGCAGCCGCGAAGCTCGAGTCGGTGAGGTCGAGCACGACGCCGAGCACCGCGACCGTCGCGAACCAGTCGCCCATGTACGAGATGACCTGCGCGGTGAAGACCGTGCGGAAGTCGCGGTTCCGTCGGAGCAAGGAGAGCATGGGAAGCACCCAGGGTACCGACGTCTCCGCCGGGCGGTCAGGCCTGGGGCACCCACACGAGGGCGATGTCGACGACCTTCACGTCGGTCTTCTCGAGCGGGACCATCATCGTGTCGATCGCCGCCGCGGTCGCGTCGGCCTCGGCGTGCACCTCGGCGAGGTCGGCTTCGAACTCCTGCTCGAGGTCGGCGAGCGCGTCTTGCTTCTCGTCGGCGCGGTTCTTCGCGCTGTCGAGGCGCTTGTTGGCCGTCGATGCCCTGCCTGTGCTGCGAGAGATCGACCGGCTCATCGACCGCGCGCTGCTCCTGCCGCCCAGGAAGCCGCCGAGCAGGTCGCCGACCGCGCCCACGACGCCGTCGTTGCGTGCCGCCTTCGCTTGCGATTCGTGCACGCTCGACCTGGTCCTGCGCGGCGGCGAGTGCGGTGCGGGCTCTCTCGTACTTCGGCGTGTACTTGTCTCGCACCGACGGCGAGCTTCTGATCGGCGAGCGCATCAGCCGCCTCGACGCAACGCTGCGCGAACTGCTCGGGCGTCTCGCCGACGCGTGAGTAGAGCTTGAGCTTCGCGTTGCGCTGGATCTCCATCGTGCGGGTGCGCACGAGCTGGTCGACGAGGTTGCGCTGCAGTGAGGTCCAGTAGGTCTTCGTGCCGACCGGCGCCTCGGGCAGCACGTACTGCGAGGCCGGGGGCGCTGCCGTCACGAGGTTGCGCTCGTCGTAGTCGACCGCGATCGCAGCCGACGGGTCGGGGCTGGCCGGCAACGGGCAGAGCACCGCCTCCCACTCCTCGGACTGGCGGAGCCCGGCCTTGTCGTCGTCGAAGAGGAGGCTCACCCTCGCAACTGCTGCGGCGACGAGGCGTGCGTCCGCCGGGCACCGCGCCGACCTGCGACGCCCAAGGAGTGGCGGGGTCGAGGTAGCGGATCGGGATGCTGTCGGCGACCTTCGGTGCGACCGGCGACGCGTCGGTGGCGGGCGGAGGCATCGCGCCCGGCGGAGGAAGGCTTGCGGCGGCGACGCCGGGAGGCGGGGGAGGGAGGGCCTCGGCCTCGTGAGGCGTGAGCGGACGCGATCTGCTCCCGCGTGAGAGGCCCGCGGAGGTACGCCATCGCCCAACGCGTCGTGAACACCGTGGGCTGATCGACGCCCGCGCGTCGCAAGCACGAACTCACGCTTGCGCGAGTCCGCTGATCGTGCCGCCGAGCGCGTTGATGTCGACGCCGCCCCCGGCCGCGGACATCCCATCGAGCAGCCGCTTCTTGTCTTGCTCGGTCTGCAGTCGACCGACCATCCAGGTGCCGGCGTTCGAGATCGCCTTGTAGTCGAGGTCGACCGGGTTCTGGGTCGAGAGGACGAGCCCGACACCGAACGCCCGCGCCTGCTTCAGCAACGTGAGGATCGGCTTCTTCGACGGTGGCTCCGCGGTCGGCGGCGCGTACCCCGCCACCTCGTCCATGTAGACGAGCGCGCGCAGGTCGGTCGTGCCGCTCTGCCGGCGCATCCACGTGACGAGCTTGCCGAGGAGGAGAGACACGACGAACTGGCGCTCGGCGTCGGAGAGGTGCGCGATGGTGACGATCGCCGCGGCCGGCTTGCCGTCGTCGGTCTTCAAGAGCCGATCGATGTCGAACGGCACGCCTTGAGCCCACGCGGCGAACGACGGCGACGCGAGCAGGCCGTTCAGCCGCAGCGCGAGAGCAGTGCGATCGGATGGCGGGAAGAACGTGTCGAGATCGAAGACACCCGAGCTTGCGGATCGGCGGCGACTGCACCTGCCCGACGAGGGTGGCGAGGTCGAGGTCGCGTCCCGCGTTCCACGAAGCCGCGACGATGTTCGACAGCAGGATGTGCTCGCGACTCGACAGCGGGTCTGCGTCGATGTCGACGAGTCCGAGGAGACCTGACACGAATCCCTCGACCTCGTCGCCGATCGTCTCGGCATCGGCACCCTTCGGTGCTTGCAACGAACCCACGAGGTTGAGCGGCACCCCGGACGTGGAGCCGGGTGTGTAGATCGTCATCCCGACAGTGCTGCGGAGGGCGCGCGATGCGCTCGGGAGCCACGCCCCATGACGCGAGGCCGTCGCGCCACTTCGTCGCCTCTTGCTCTGCGAACGCATCGGGCGTCGAGCCCGCCCGCTGCGCGTCGCCGTCGTTGATCCACGGGCGGAAGTCGGACGGCCGCAGCTCGGGGAACGTCAGCGCGAGGTTCGTGAGGTCGCCCTTCGGATCGATGATGAGCGCAGGCACGCCCGACAGCAGCGCTTCCTCGAGGAGCACGACACCGAGGCCGGTCTTGCCCGACCCGGTCATGCCGACGATCACGCCGTGGGTGGTGAAGTCGCTCGCCGCGAGCATGAGGGGCTTCCCGTCGCGGGAGTGTGTCGCCGCGTCGATCTGCTCGCCGATGTAGAGCTGGCCCCGCGGGACTGAGGTGGTCGGAACGTCCGTCATCGACCCCGACGGTAACTTGGCGGGTGATGCAGCTCCGCACTCTGGGCAACAGCGACCTCCGCGTCTCGGAGATCTCGCTGGGATCGTGGCTGACGTTCGCGGTAGGCGTCGATCCCGCGACCTCCGAGGCGTGCGTGCGCCGTGCCCTCGATCTCGGGATCAACTTCATCGACACGGCCAACGCCTACGGGCAAGGAGCCGCGGAGACCTTCCTCGGCACCACCCTCCAGAACGTCGACCGCGATTCATACGTGCTCGCGACGAAGGTGTTCTTCCCGATGTCGGCCACCGATCGCGGGTTGAGCGCGCCGCAGATCCGCAAGCAGCTCGACGCATCGTTGCAGCGGCTGCGCACCGATCATGTCGACCTCTACCAGTGCCACCGCTACGACACCGAGACGCCGCTCGAAGAGACGATGGAAGCGCTCACTGCCGCGGTGCAGGCGGGGAAGACCCGCTACATCGGGTTCAGTGAGTGGTCGCCGAAGCAGATCCGAGCCGCGCTCGAGCTGACCGGCGTCGAGCGCTTCGTGTCGAGTCAGCCGATGTACTCGATGCTGTGGCGACGTCCCGAGAAGGAGCTGCTCGGCCTCTGCGCGGACAACGGCATCGGTCAGGTCGTCTTCTCCCCGCTCGCGCAGGGAGTGCTCACGGGCAAGTACGCCCCGGGCGAGCCCCCACCGCCGGGCTCTCGCGCCGCGAGCGACGAGATGGGCGGGTTCATCGGGAACTTCACCACCGACGAGGTGCTGACGACCGTGCAGCAGCTGCGCCCGATCGCCGATGACCTCGGCCTGTCGCTCGCACAGCTCTCCCTCGCGTGGATCCTTCGCAGGCCCGAGATCACCTCGGCGATCGTCGGCGCATCCCGCCCGGATCAGCTGGACGAGACCGCTGCCGCGTCGGGCGTGACGCTCGACGACGCGACGCTCGCGAGGATCGACGAGGTGTTGGCCGGGGGCAGCGAGCGGTGACGAGCGCAATGCGCGACAACGACAACGACAACGAGAACGACGAGGCGACGACCCATGCTCACACCTGAAATCGTCGAGACGTTCAAGCGTGACGGCTACGTGGTCGTTCCCGACCTGCTGTCGGCCGCGGAGATCGAGTCCTTCGAGGCCATCGTCACCGGCGCGGTGCGTCGCCGCCGGGAGGGCATCGAGATCGCGCCGTTGGCCGAGCGGAGCCGTTACCAGCAGTCGTTCATCCAGTGCATGAACCTCTGGGAGGACGACGCCGACGTCGCGCGGCTGACGTTCCACCAACGCATCGGCCAGGCCGCCGCCGAGCTGCTCGAGGTCGACGCGATCCGCCTCTGGCACGACCAGGCGCTCTACAAGGAGGCGGGCGGGCGCGAGACCGACGCGCACCAGGACCATCCGTACTGGCCGATCGCGGAGACCGCATCGGTGACCGCGTGGATCCCGCTCGTCGGTTCCACGCTCGCGTCGGGTGCGATGGGCTATGTGCCCGGGAGCCACCTCATCGGCATGCGCAAGTTCGTCAACATCTTCTTCGGCGAGCCTCACGACATCCTCGCGGACCCCGAGATCCGCGGCATCGAGCCGGTGTTCGTCGAGGTGCCCGCCGGATCGGTCGCGTTCCACCACGGGTTGACCGTGCACCTCGCGAAGCCGAACACGACCGACCGCGACCGGGCGGTCCACACGATCATCTACTTCCCTGACGGCAGCACCCGCGGCTACCCGTTCGCGCACTTCAGCGTCGACCGAGGCTCGATCGCGGTCGGCGAAGTCATCGACAGCGATGCGACTCCCATCGCGTGGCCGCGTCCGGCCGATGAGCCGATCCCGCCGTTGCCGGCCGTGCCACTCCAGATCGGCGGCCCCATCGCCGCCTCGAAGATCATCGAGCCGTCGGCGCTGCCGCGGGCTTGAGCAGACCGGTCGAGGCTCGAGACAGGAGTGCGGGCGGAGGGACTCGAACCCTCACGGATCGCTCCACCGGGACCTAAACCCGGCGCGTCTGCCAATTCCGCCACGCCCGCAACGCTGTGAGGACGGTACCCGGCGGCGTCCCCGGTAGCCTGCGACTCATGGATCAGCGCGACTTCTTCACTCCTGCCGCGCAGCAGGACGGAACCGCTCTCGAGCGGATGGACATCTACAACCGCCTGCTCAGGGAGCGCATCGTCTTCCTCGGCACCGATGTGAACGACGACATGGCGAACCTCATCACCGCGCAGCTCCTGTACCTCGAGGGCCAAGATCCCGAGAAGGACATCTGGCTCTACATCAACTCACCCGGTGGGTCGATCACCGCGGGCATGGCGATCTACGACACGATGCAGTTCATCCGCAGCGACGTCGCCACCATCTGCATGGGCCTCGGCGCGTCGATGGGGCAGTTCCTGCTCTCGGCCGGCGCGGAGGGCAAGCGCTATGCGCTGCCGCACGCGCGGATCATGATGCACCAGCCCTCTGGTGGCATCCGCGGGCCGGCGTCCGACATCGCCATCCAGGCCGAGCAGCTCGCCTACATCAAGCGACTGATGGCCGAGCGCATCGCGTTCCACACCGGTCAGACGGTCGAGCAGGTCGAGCTCGACTCAGAGCGCGACCGTTGGTTCACCGCGGAGCAGGCCAAGGACTACGGCCTCATCGATCACGTCATCCTGAAGCGCGGCGAGGTCATCTGACCGCTACGAGGCCAGTGCTCGCGGCGGGTGCCGTGAGCGAGGGCGTCGCCCCACTGAGGTCGATGCCGCACTGCTCCTGCGTGAACTGCTGCATCCGCTTGCTCGCGGCCAGGAACGACGGATCGAGCGCGGCTGCGAACAGGTCGGCCACCCCGTTCTCGTCGGTCGGGTCGGCCGCGGCGATCTTGTCGATGAGGTTCGCCACGGTCTTCACGTCGTCCCTGATCGTGGGCGGAGCCGTCGAGACGAGCTGACCGAACGCCGGCGACGGCCGCCTTGGCCGCCGTCGGGTCTTGGACGTCCCCGACAACGACCCCTGCGTGCTGCGGACGGCGTCGCAGTACTTGGTGCTGTCGCTCGAAGCCCCGCTGTCGTCTCCTCCGCAGCCCGCGAGCAGGGCCAACGTGGCCACGAGGAGCCCGGCGACGAGCCCTGACCCCAGGCGCTGGACCACCCCACGACGCATGCTCCGAGAGGGTGGCACACCCGCCTGCTGGCGACGGTGGCATCGCCCGAATGGCGTGACATGACGTTTGTCATGTTGTGTCACGTGGCACGACAGGCCAGAGTGGGGGACCGTGAATGCCCCCGCGCCTGCCGAGCACACCCGGCGTACGCCCGTCGCTGGTACACGCTCGGCGTGCTCTGCCTGAGCCTGATGATCGTCACGATCGGCAACTCGAGCCTGAACGTGGCCATCCCGACCCTGTCCCGAGAGCTCCACGCCACGACGTCGCAGCTGCAGTGGTCGATCGCCGCCTACTCGTTGGTGTTCGCGGGCCTGCTCTTCACCGCCGGCGCGATCGGCGACCGGTTCGGGCGGAAGGGGGCGTTGCAGCTCGGACTCGTCGGCTTCTTCTTCGGCGTGCTGCTCGCGTCAGCCTCGACGTCGATGTGGCAGATCATCGCCTGCCGCGCGTTCATGGGCGGCTGCGCGGCGTTCATCATGCCGTCGACCCTCTCGATCCTCGTGAACGTGTTCCCCGCGCACGAGCGGACGAAGGCGATCGCGATCTGGGCAGGCGTGAGTGGCGCCGCCGGGCATGGTCGGCCCGCTCCTCAGCGGTTGGATGCTCGGCCACTTCTGGTACGGCTCGGTGTTCCTCGTCAACGTCCCGTTCATCCTCGTCGCGCTCGGCCTCGGCGTGTTCTTCGTCCCCACCTCACGCGATCCCGAAGAGGCGGCGCTCGACTTCGTCGGCGCGGGGCTGTCGATCGTCGGCATCTCGACACTCGTGTACGGGCTCATCCAGGCGCCCGACGACGGATGGACCGGCCCCGAGACGATCGCCGCGTTCGTGATCGCCGTCGTGTTCCTGACCGCGTTCGTCCTGTGGGAGTCGCACGTCGACGAGCCGATGCTCGACATGAAGTACTTCCGCCATCCTGCGTTCAGCACGGCGACGGGCGGGATGATCCTCGTGTTCCTGTCGATGTTCGGCGTGATGTTCTTGATCACGCAGTACTTCCAGCTGATCCTCGGGCTTCAGCCCCCTGGGCTCCGCGTTGCGGTTCCTCCCGATCGCTCCGGTGATGCTCTTCGTCGCTCCGATGACGCCGAGGATCGCGGCTCGCATCGGCGTCAACCGCACCGTCGCCTCGGCATGAGCCTCGTGTCGATCGGGTTCCTCTCGTTCACGCTCCTCAAAGTCGACACGCCGTACACCTACGTGCTCGTCTGCATGCTCGTCTTGATCGGCGGCATCGCGTTGACGATCTCGCCGATGACCGCGTCGATCATGTCCGTCGTGCCGTCGCGCCGAGCCGGTGCTGGCTCCGCGATGAACGACGCGACGCGCGAGCTCGGCGCGGCGCTCGGTGTCGCCGTGCTCGGCAGCGTCGCTGCTTCGAGGTACAGCGCCGGCATCGCGAGCGCGATCGCGCCCGCTCTCACCCGGTGACCAGGCGACCGCCTCGGCCTCGCTCGGTGCGGCGCTGCAGACGGCCGCCCGGCTGCCGCAGAACCTCGCGGGTCCGTTGGTCTCGGCCGCGGAGCACGCGTTCGTGGACGGAATCCACCTCGCCGCCTTCACCGGTTCGGTGCTGTGCGCGTGCGCGGCGCTGGCCGTGCTCAAGTTCATGCCCCACCAGATCGAGCAGCACGGCGCCATGCACGACGCGGTCTCTGCCGCTGAGGACGTGGCCGAGCTCGGCCTGGGCGGTGCGCTGCCGGTCTTCGCCGACACGGCATTCGAGCGAGGACGAGGCAACCGAGCTGGCCGGCGGCTGACCGAGCCGTCACGCCCTGGGGCCAGAAACGGGGGCGTGTCACACCCCCTCGCTACGGTTGCCACATGGAGTCGGGTGGGGCTGTCGAGGGCGCAGCGCGTCTGCTGACGGTCCCCTTCGGCGCGCCCGCCACCGATGCGCTGTGGGCAACGATCGGCGCGGCCAAGGGTGGTGACGCGCTCGCGCCGGTCACCGTGATCGTCCCGGGCAACCTCACCGGCCTTGCGTTGCGCCGCGAGCTGGGGGGTCGCGGCGACGGCCTGTTCAACGTCCGCTTCTTCGTGCTCGACCGGCTCGCCGAGCTGCTCGGTGCGGGCGTGCTCGCCGCGCAAGGGCGCACGCCCCTCGACGATGCCGTGAAGGCGGCGCTCGTCCGTCAGGTGCTTGCGCGCGAAGCCGGCGCCGCTCGACGCGTGTCGCCGCAGCCGAGAACACCGAGCTTGCCGTCGTCGAGATGCTCGACGAGCTGGCGGCATCGGGTGCCGGCGCCGATCGAGGCGCTGCGCTCGTTCAGCCGGCGGGGCAATGAGCTCGCGTCGGCATCGCGGAGCGATTCCGATCGCTGGCCGAGGCGTCGTTCTACGACGAGCCACGACCTCGCGCTCGCGGCTGCGGGCGTGGTCCGCTGAACGGCACGGCCGACCTGCGCGACGTCGGCCAGGTCGTGCTCCACCTGCCCGCACCGGCTCGGCCACGCGCAGCTCGACGCTCGTCGACGCGCTCGCGGAGATCGATCGAGTGTGGGCGATCGTGGGCCTCACGGGTGAAGCCGAGGCCGACGACCGACGCCGCTGCGCTCGTGGCCCACCTCGACGCCGCGGCTCGGACGGCGCGGTCGACGTCGGCGATCCCGTCGAGGCGACGACGACCAAGGTCGTCGTGACCGCGCCCGACGCTCCGGGCGAGGTGCGCGAGGCGATGCGGGTCGATCGCAGCCGAGCTCGACGCCGGCCGTCCGCTGCAACCGCGTTGCGTGATCGTGTCGCGCAGAGCGAGCCGTACGCGCGGCTTCTCGACGAAGAGCTCACCGCGGCCGGCATCCCGATGCACGGGCCTTCGGTCCGCACGCTCGCCCAGTCGGTCGCCGGTCGCACGCTGCTCGGCGCTCTGGCCCTTGCGGACGACGAGTTCGGTCGACCCTCGGTGGTGCGGCTGGATGAGCGCCGCACCGATCCGCACCAGCAGCGGGCGCGCTCAAGGCGTCGCAATGGGCTCGCACCGCGCTGCGGGCTGGTGTGGTGCGCGGCGCCGAGCAGTGGACCGAGCGCCTCGGGCGAGCGGCGCTACGACGGACGACCAGGCGCCACTGCTCGCTGAGTACGTCGCATGGCTCGTCGACGAGTGTGGCGTCGACGAGCGCGAGTCGTGGGCAGCGTGGGCCGACTGGGCGCGCGCGGTTCATGCGCGAGGACGCTCGGGTCGCCCGCCGCTCGGCGCCGGTGGCCCGAGGCAGAGCTCGCCGCGTACGACTGCCGTCGAGCGCGCGGTCGAAGGCCTCCGCTCGCTCGTCGAGGTCGAGCCCGGTCCGGTCAGTCGGCAGGCGGCCGCGTGCGCACCTCGCGGCGATGCTCGGCGATGCCCGCTGGTCGCCGAGGTCTCTTCGGTCACGGGGTGCTGTGCGGCCCGCTGCGCCACGTCATCGGCGTCGACCTCGACGTGCGTCGTCGTACTGGGCATGGCCGAGGGTCGACTTCCCGCCGACGGGCGTCCAGAGCACCGTGCTCTCCTCCGCCGAGCGCGACGCGGTCGGGTCGCCGTTCGCGCCGGCCGCTCGGGCGCGAGACGAGCGCCGCACGTACCTCGCCGCACTCGGCGTCCGCGCGCCCGCCGGTGGCTGTCACTCCTCGAGCGGCGGCCGGCCAGGTCGCTCACGAAGCGCCTTGGCTGGTCGGCCGAGCCGCACGAGACGGTCACCATCGAGTCGTTCGACGCGGAGCTCGCCGAGCCCGGCCGGGCCGGCGGCTTCGTTGCACGAGCGCGACCTCCGCGGTGCTGCGATCGATCCCGCCCGGCGCGCTTGTCGAGCACCCGCTCGTCGTGCGCGAACCCCGAGCTCGCGCGTGGGCTTCGCCGCGATCGCGGCGCGGTTGAGCGACGAGTTCACCGAGTGGGAGGGCGACGTCGGCGCGCACGTCGAGCTCGCAGATCGCCGACACCTTGCTGTCTGCGACCTCGCTACAGACCTGGGCGGGCTGTCCTGCGCGGTACTTCTTCAAGCAGTGTCCTCAGCGTTCGCGAGCAGGACGACCTCGAGCGAAGTCGACGAGCTCGAAGCGCGCCATCGGGGCAGCCTCGTCCACAAGATCCTCGAGACGCTCGGCGCGCGAGCACCTGCAGCGCTACCTGGCGAAGGCCGACCAGATGCAGCTCGCCGCTCGAGCACGGCTCCCGTGGACGGTGACGGCGCGCGAGGTCGTCGAAGCAGGTCACCGAAGACGGTGCTCGAGGAGTTCGAACGCCGCGGCAGCGCGCCGTACGAGATCCTCTGGGCGGTCGAGAAGAAGCGCATCCTCCGCGACGTGTTGCGCACGCTCGACACTGACGTCGCCGACGCCGAGCTCATCGCGGTCGAGCACGAGTTCGGCGACCCGAAGGAGCCGGCAGAGCAGCCGTTCTCGATCGACCTGCCGAGCGGGCGGACACTCCATTTCAGGGGAACGATCGACCGCATCGACCGGCTGCACGACCGGCTCCGGGTGATCGACTACAAGACCGGCACGACCGAGAGCGAGAAGACGGTCCGCTCCGGCATCGCGTCCGGCACCTTGCTGCAGCTGCCGCTCTACGGGCTCGCGGCGAAGGCCGAGTTCGACCCCGCCGCGCCCGTCGCCGCCGGCTACTGGTACGTGTCGTCGAAGGGGGGTTGGAAGGACGTCATCATCGACATCGACGAGGAGATCCAAGATCGCTTCCTCGAGTCGCTCGACACGATCTCGGCCGGCATCGGCGGCCGGGGTCTTCCCGGCGCACCCCGGCGAAGAGGACTGGTTCTCGTTCGAGAACTGCAAGTGGTGCGAGTACGACCGCATCTGCCCTGCCGACCGCGACCGGGCATGGGACCGAGCTGCAGCACGACCCGGCGTCAGGCGGTACCGCGAGCTGAGCAAGCCGGTCGACGCCGACAGAGGTCGACGATGAGTGACGACACAGCCGGCTGCCGAGCGATCAGGCGGTCCGCGAGCAGCGTCGCGATCCGATCTCGCACGACACGCTGTTCGTCGAGGCGGGTGCAGGCTCGGGCAAGACGACGGTGCTCGTCGACCGGGTCTGCGCCCTCGTCGAGTCGGGCATCGACGTGCGCAACGATCGCGGCGATCACCTTCACCGAGAAGGCGGCGGCCGAGCTGCGGTCCCGGGTGCGCGAAGAGCTCGAAGAACGCGACGACGCCGGCCGGCGCGGCGGCGCTCGCGGTCCTCGGCGAGCGCGCCGATGTCGACGCTGCACAGCGTTCGCTCGTCGGCTCCTCACCGAGCACGGCTCGCCGTCGGCGTGCCGCCTCGGTTCGACGTGCTCGACGAGGTCGGTGAGGCGATCTACCTCGAGGACCCATGGCGTGAGCTCGCCGCCCGAGCTGTTCGACCTGCCGGCCCGCTCGCGCCGGTCGTGCGCGCGGGCCGTCGAGCTCGGGCTCACAGCCGGTCGGCATTCGCGAGATCGTGTTCGCGCTGCACCAGAGCTACGACCGCCTGCGCGAGACGGATCGCGGGTGGGAGTGGCCGACGCGGGCCGGGTCACGGTCGCCCCGATCGACATCACGCCGTTCCTCGCACGCCATTGCCGAGTGCTCGAAGACTCGACGGCGACGCGGTGCTCGAGGAGTACATCGAGCGGGCGCAGAAGGCCGACACCGACGAGAGCCCGCATCGACATCCTCCGCACCGAGGGCGTGCTGCCGAAGTCGCTGGAAGATGGGTCGATGCCACGGCGAGAGGCGGCGCTCGAGAGCTGCCGAGCCTCCGCAGCGAGCGCTCGACGCCGAGCTGCTTCCGGCGTTGGCGGCGACCGTGCTGCGCTGGGCGCGACGAGCGGACGCAGCCAGGGCAGCTCCTCTTCCACGACCTGCTCGTCCTCGCGCGCGACGCGCTGCGAAACGACGACGTGCGCGCGGCGTGCCGCGCTCGCGTACGAGCGCATCCTGATCGACGAGTTCCAAGACACCGATCCGCTTCAGATCGAGATCGCGGTGCTCCTCGCTTCGTCCCGGGCCGACATCGCCGTCCCGCGACTGGTACGACGATCCGCTCCCGCCGGCCGACGCGGGCCGGCTGTTCTTCGTGGGCGACCCGAAGCAGTCGATCTACCGCTTCCGCCGCGCCGATGTCGACCTCTACCGCCAGGCGCAAGAAGTCTTCGCCGAGTCCGGCGCTGCACCTCACCGAGAACTTCCGCACGCGTCGCGTCGATCGTCGACTTCGTGAACGCGCTCTTCGGACCCTGGATGGACGCGAAGGCGACGGTGTCGCAGCCCGAGTACACGCCGCTCACTGCCGCACGTCCTCGATCACGATACAGCTCCGGCGGTCGTGCACGATCGGCGACGAGATCGCCGGAGCCTGCCGACCGCCGAGGTCCGGCGCTCGAGAGGCCGACGAGGTCGTGCGGGTCATCGCGCAGGCGAAGCGCGAGGGGTGGATGGTGCGCGATCGCGAAGTCGGCGAGCTGCGCCCGGCGACGTACTCCGACATCGCGATCCTCATGCCCACGCGTGCGTCGCTGCCGGCGCTCGATCACGGCCTCGACGCCGCGGGCATCCCGGCTCGAGTCGAGAGCCGCATCCTCATCTGGAACACACCCGAGGTCCGCGACCTGCTGGCCGTGCTGAGCGCGATCAGCGACCCGAACGACCAGGTCGCGATCGTCGCCGCGCTCGCGCTCACCGGGTCTCGCGCTGCTCCGACGTCGACCTCGCGACGTGGCGGTGGGACGAGCGAGTTGGTGGTCCGTACCTCGTCCGCGATCTACTGCCGAGGCGACCCGAGCATCCGGTCGGCCGTCGCGATGCGGGTGCTCCGCGGCCTCCACCGCGAGCGGTACTGGCTGTCGATCGGCGAGATGGTGCGGCGAGTCATCGACGTGTGCCACCTCCGCGAGCTCGCGTTCGCCCATGCGCGGCCTCGTGATCGCTGGCGCCGCATCGAGTTCTTCCTCGCGCAGGCGCGGGCGTTCGAGGCGGCGGGAGGCTCGCTCGATCGAGGAGTTCGTCGCATGGGCGCGCGAGCAGGCCGAGCGCGACGTCTGGGTGAACGACGCGGTCGCGCCCGATCCCGACGACGACGCCGTGCGCATCCTCACCGTCCACGCGTCGAAGGGCCTCGAGTTCCCGATCGTGGTGCTGATGGGCCTCAACATCGCGGCACCAAGCCGCTCGGGCCGTCCCGTGCTGTGGACCGAGAAGACGGCCTCGAAGCGAAGGCGGGGCCTCAGAACGGCGACCGGTTCGAGACGGCCGGCTACGACAGCCTCGTGGAGCGAGGAGAAGGCGCGCTGCTCAAGGCCGAGCGCGTGCGGCTCGCGTATGTCGCGATGACACGGGCGCGCGATCGGCTCGTCCTGAGCCTGCTTCCGCCGCGACCAAGTTCGAGACGCTGGCGCGTGAGATCGCACCGTCGTTGCCCGCAGGTCGCCGAACGCTCGAACGCCCGCACTCGTCGCCCGCGACGGCGTCGATCGCCGAGCCGACGTCGGTCGACGTCGAGCTCGATCGCTCGAGGAGCGCGTCGCGTGGGTCGCCGAGCGTGCCGCTGCGCTCGAGCGGCTCGGCCGCTCGCCCGCCGTCGCGGCGACCGGCCTGCAGCACCTCGCGGCGTCCATCGACGGCAGACGAGCCCGACGCCGAGGCCGAGACAGAGATCGAGCCCGAGCAGGTGCGCCGACCGGCCGAGCCGCGCCGAGGCCGACGAGCGTCCCGACGACGAGCCGCCGTGGCGCCGGGGCCGCGCCGGCACCGCGATCGGCCGCGCGGTGCACGCGGTGCTGCAGACGATCGACCTCGCGACGGGCGACGGCGCCGCTGCGCTTGCAGCTGCGCAGGCCGCCGCGGAGGGCGTGCCCGACCTCGCCACCGTGATCGAGCAGCGGGTGCGCTCGGTGCTCGAGTCCCCGAGCGTCAAGGCCGCAGTCGCGACCGGCAAGTACTGGCGCGAGGTGTTCGTGGCCGTGCCGGTCGGCGAGCGGGTGCTCGAGGGCTTCATCGACCTGCTCTACGAGGACGCCGACGGTGAGCTCGTAGTGGTCGACTACAAGACCGATGGGGTGCGCAACGAAGCCGACGCGGACGAAGCGGTCGGCCGCTATCGGCTGCAGGCAGCGGCCTACGCGCTCGCGGTGTCGCGGTCGCTGGCGCGCCCGGTGTCGCGGTGCGTGTTCGTGTTCGCGAACCCGACGAGGTGGTTCGAGCGCGAGCTCAGCGACCTGGCGACCGCCCGCGGCGAGGTCGAGGCCCTGCTGACGTCAGCCTGAGGCAGCCTGCTGCGCGGCGACGCCGCGTGAGCGCATGTCAGACACCGCATGCCGCGATGCCCTCGGGATCGCGGAACAGCGCGCTGCCGGCGACGAGCAGGTTCGCTCCCGCGCCGACCGCTCCGGCGACGGTGCTCGGGCCGATGCCGCCGTCGACCTCGATGCCGACGGAGTAGCCGCTCGCCTCGATCATCCGTAGCACCTCGGTGATCTTCGGCTCCATCGTGGCGATGTACTTCTGGCCGCCCCATCCCGGGTTGACGGTCATCACGAGCACGTGGTCGACGAGGTCGAGCACGTTCGCGACCGCCGACGCAGGAGTCGCAGGGTTGATCGCGACGGCGGCTCGGGCACCGAGCTCGCGCACCGCTCCGAGCGTGCGATGCAGGTGGCGGGTCGTCTCCGCGTGCACGATCAAGGTCTCGCAGCCGGCCTCGAACATCGGCTTGAGCATCTGCTCGGGCGTCTCGATCATCATGTGCACCTCGAACGGCAGCGTCACCTCGGCGCGGATCGCGGCGATGACATCGGCTCCGAAGGTGATGACCGGCACGAACTGCCCGTCCATGACATCGAACTGCACGCGGTCGCAGCCAGCCTTCTCGAGCTCGATCACGCCCTCGGTGAGACGGCCCTGGTCGATCGGCAGCACGGACGGCACGATTGCGATGGGTTGCACATCGCGACGTTACGCCTCACGGCGCCGCCCTACGCTCGACCGATGCTCCGCCTTCGACCGACCACCATGGCAGCCGGCGGGGCCGCGCTCGCACGCGACGACGATGGCCGGGTCGTCTTCGTGGACGGTGCCCTCCCCGGCGAGCTGGTCGACGCAGAGGTCTACGACGAGCACGTGGACTATGCGAAGGCGACCGTGGTGTCGGTGCACGAGCCCGCCGAAGGCCGCATCGCGCCGCCCTGCCCGTACGTCGCGGCGGGATGCGGTGGATGCGGATGGCAGCACATCGACCCGTCAGTGCAGGTCGACCTGAAGCGCGAGATCGTGCTCGACGCGCTTCGACGCATCGGGCGCCTCGCGACTGCCGACGTCGCCGTCGGGAAGACACTGACCCAGACCGACTACCGCACGACGGTGCGCATGGGCGTCAGCAACGGGCGGGCCGGCTTCCGCGCGCACCGCAGTCACGACCTCGTCGACATCGACCGATGCCTCGTCGCGCATCCACTGCTCGCCGATCTCATCGAGGACGGCCGCTACGGCGAGGCGCGCGAGGTGACGCTGCGTTGCGGTGCAAGAACGGGGGAGCGCCTCGTCCTTGCGTCGCCCAGTGCTCGGGGTGTGGACGTGCCGCCGGATGTCGTGGTCGTCGGGCAGAACGAGGTGAAGCGCGGCCGCACCGCGCGCTTCCACGAGACGATCGACGGCCGTCGGTTCACGATCTCGGCGACGTCGTTCTTCCAGGCTCGTCCCGATGGTGCCGAGGCGATTGTCGCCGCGATCCGCGACGCGTTCGTCGACGACGACGAGCGGGGCACGTTCGTCGACGCGTACTGCGGGGTCGGCGTCTTCGCGGGCTTGCTCGGTGACGATCGCAAGGTGGTTGCGGTCGAGCGGTACGGACCGGCCGTCCGCGACGCGCGCGACAACCTCGGCAATGCGGCGCAGGTCATCCGCGCCGAAGTCGCGGCTTGGAACCCGGTGCCGGCCCGCGTCGTCGTCGCCGATCCCGCTCGTCCGGGCCTCGGCGGCAAGGCGGCGGCGCGGCTCGCGGCGACCGGTGCCACCTGTCTGATCCTCGTCAGCTGTGATCCCGCGTCCCTGGGCCGCGACGTCGTCGGTGCTGACGGGCCTCGGGTTCGAGCACGGTGGCTCGACCCTGGTCGATCTCTTCCCGCACACGCCTCATGTCGAAGTCGTGACGAGGTTCGATCGGGTCGGGTGATCCAACCGCACCGCCTGGTACGTATGCCTCCAGTGAACGCCGAGCCGCTGCGCGACGTCAGCGATGCCGCGCTCGTCGTCGCGGTCGCGCGCTACCGGCAGGACGCCCTCGCCGAGGCCTATCGCCGTCACGGCGGCGCGGTCTACGGCCTTGCCCGTCGGCTCCTCGGCAATGAGCCGCTCGCGGAGGAGGTCACGCAGGAGGTCTTCCTCAGGCTCTGGAACCACCCTGACCGGTTCGAGCCGAGCCGCGGGTCGTTGCGTTCATATCTCCTCGCGCAGACACATGGCCGCTCGGTCGACTTGCTGCGTTCCGAGGGTGCTCGCCGCCGCCGCGAGGAACGCGAGGCTCGCGCCACCGCCGAGGGCGGCTACGACCTCGAGCACGAGGTCTGGGATCTCGCGACGGCCGAGCGCGTGCGCGCCGCGGTCTCGTCGCTGCCCGAGGGTGAGCGCCAGGCGATCGAGCTCGCATACTTCGGCGGGCACACCTATCGCGAGGTGGCTGCACTCTTGCGGGAACCAGAAGGCACAGTGAAGAGCCGCATCCGGTCCGGTCTCAAGCGGATGCGCTCGACGCTCATCGACATCGGCACGGGAGGGCCGTCATGAACCGACGGTTGACACCTGCCGAGATGGACGAGCTGTTGGGCGCCTACGCACTCGACGCCGTCGATGCCGACGAGCGCGAGCAGATCGAGCAGTACCTGGAGGAGAACCCGCGAGCACGCGCCGAGGTGACCGAGCACCGCGAGGTCGCCGCGATGATGTCGCTCGCCGGTGGTCAGGCCCCCGACGGACTGTGGGACCGCATCGCGGACGAGCTCGGACCTGATCCGACCGGCGCGGTCCCGCAGCTCCGACTCGTCCCCGTCGACGAGAAGCCGAAGACCTCGCGCCGATGGTGGGGAGTGGCACTGGGTTCGGTCGCGGCCGCGGCGATCGCCGTGCTCGGCCTCACCGTCGTGCATCAGGGCCATCGCATCGACGACCTCGAAGCCGTCACGAGCAAGGACGCGGTCGTCGTCGGCGCCGCCGAGGCGATGACCGATCCGAACGCTCGTCTCACCTCGCTGACGACCACCGACGGCGCCACGATGGCCGACGTGGTCGTCCAGCCGAACGGCCAGGGCTACCTCGTGCCGCGGAGCATGCCGACGCTGGCGTCCGACCGCACGTATCAGATGTGGGGCGTCATCGACGACGAGGTCATCTCACTCGGAGTGCTCGGCAACGAGCCGAACGTGTCCGCGTTCCACACCGACCCGCGCGTGAAGACGATCATGATCACCGACGAGGTGCGCGGCGGGGTGCCGGTGACGCAGCAATCGCCGGTCAGCCAGGGGGATCTCGTCTAGCCGTCAGGGCCGCGACCCCGGCCGAGTCGATGTACTCGTCGATGCGAGTGACCCGGCCACCTTCGACCCGCCCGACGATGCAGGCCGGCATCGCGATCGCCGCCCCGTTCGGCGCGATGCCCTTGCCGATGTGCTGCTGCACGAACCCGCCTTCGAAGCAGGTGCGGCGCACGTCTTCGTAGTGCCAGCCCTTGACGTTGTCGATCACCCAGCGCAGGACGACGAGGTTCTGCGCGACGGGCTGCTCGACCTCGTCGGTGTTGTGCCACACCACGGCGTCCGGCCCGTAGATCGCCTGGATCGCGTCGGTGTCGCCGGCCTCGATGGCGGCGAAGAACCTTGCAGCGACAGCTTCGACGTTCGACGGGCTGGTCAGGCATGCTCAGGAAACTACAAGGCGAATGGGAGACGGCGGCGGCCCGGTGCGAGACTGAGGCCTGCGATGAGCCTCGTGACTTCAGATCCCTCGGGGGAGGTCCCGCAGCCGAAGGAGCGCCCCGCGGGGCCGTCCGTCCGCCTGGCCGCGGTCTCTGTCGCGGTCGGCATCGTCGTGCTCGGAGTGCTCGGCCTCCTCGCGACGCGCGTCGGAGTCGCACAAGACGGATGCCAACGACGGATGGGCAGGCACGCTGCTCTCGCAGCCGGTAGCAAAGCCCGACTTCACGCTCACCGACACCGCGGGTGCTCCCTTCGACTTCCGCGAGCAGACCCAGGGCTACGTCACCCTGCTCTACTTCGGGTACACGAGCTGTCCGGACGTCTGCCCGCTCCACATGGCGAACATCGCGTCCGTGCTCGACGAGGTCTCGGGTGAGGTGAACGCCAAGATCAAGGTCGTGTTCGTGACCACCGACCCAGCGCGCGACACTCCGGCAGTGATCCGGAAGTGGCTCGACAACTTCGATGTGACCTTCATCGGACTCACCGGAACGCAGGCGCAGATCACCAACGCTGAGCGCGCCGCGGGCGTGCCCGAGGCCGTGCTCCAGCCGCCGTCGGCGAACGGCAAGTACACCGTCGGTCACGCGAGCCAGGTCATCGCCTACACGCTCGACGACGAAGCGCACGTCGTCTACCCGTTCGGCATCCGCCAGGCGGACTGGGCCCGCGACCTGCCTCGGCTCGTCTCGACGACCGAGTGGCCGGCATGACGACGACCACGAAGGCGATCATGGGCGTCGTGATCGCCGTCGTCGCGCTGCTCGGCGTCGTGTTCTTCGTCTCGCAGCTCGTCGGGCAGCAGCGCCCCACCCGAGATCTCGGTCACCGATGCGTACGCGTCGCAGTCGACGTCCGACCGCTCGTCGGCGATGTACATGACCATCCAGAACAAGGGCGGGTCTGATCACCTCGTCGGTGTGATCGCGGGCGGCGCCGAGCACCGTCACGATCCACGACGCAGCCATGGCGCCGCAGACTCGGCTCGACTGTGAAGGGTCATGCCGACACCGAGCTCGCGCCGGGCGGCACGCACATCATGCTCGAAGGGTTTGTCACGGCCGTTGCGCCCGGGGGGTCAGGTCGGTGTCCGGCTTCTGTTCGAGCACTCGGCTCCTGTCGACGTGACCGCGCCGGTGCTCTCGTACGACCAGGTGAACGCGAAGGTGGGCGCGTGAGCTTCTGGTGCCAAGCCCTGAAGGTGCCCTGGCACTGGCAGTTCCGCGCGTACCCCGGCGTATGGCTCATGGTCGGGCTGCTCGCGTTCTCCTACTTCAGGGCGGTGTACCGCCGGCATCGCCGTACCGGCGCGCCCGTCGACCGCCGCCGGTTGATGTGGTTCTGCTTCGGCTGGCTCGCCCTGTGGCTGGCGAGCGATTGGCCCCTGGCGACGCTCGGTGCCGGCTACCTCGCGTCCGCGCACATGGTGCAGTACATGCTCTACACGCTCGTGGCCACGCCGCTCCTGCTGCTCGGCACGCCTGAGTGGATGGCCCGTCGAATCACCGAGAAGCTTCGCATCTACCGCTTCCTGCGGTTCGTGTCGCGGCCGCTCTTCGCTGCGATCGCAGTCAACGCCGTCCTGCTCTGCACGCACGCGCCGATCGTCGTCGACAACGTGCGCACGACGCAGATGGGCGGCTTCGTGCTCGACATGATCTGGCTCGTCGGGGGCCTCGTGCTGTGGCTGCCGCTCATCAGCCCGCTCCCCGAGCTCATCCACCCGTCGTACCCGGTGCGGATGATCTACATCTTCGTGGCCGCGGGCGTGTTCGCGATGATCCCCGGCGGCTTCCTCACGTTCTCGTCCTTCCCGCTGTACCGCACGTACGAGCTCGCCCCTCGCATCCACAACTTCGCGGCGTTGAACGACCAGCAGACCGCCGGCGCGATCATGAAGGTCGGCAACATCCCGATCGTGTGGACCGTGATCGCGGTGCTCTTCTTCAAGTGGGCCGCGCTCGACCGCGACGGCCCGGCGGTGCCAGCGTCCCGACCGCAGGCTCGGACGCAGCCTCGACCCTCCGGAGCACCCCAGGCACCTTCGAATTAGGGTCGCCCCTCGGAGGGGGTCGGCATGCGTCGTGGGTTGTGCCTCATCGCGATCGTGGTCACGTGCCTCGCGCTCGGCTCCGCCCCGGCGGGCGCGGTCAACCTGACGGGCGGCTGTGCGGGCCAAGGCACGTCGTTCGACAAGGACCACAACCAGATCATGTCGGCGACCGCGCCGAGCGCGGAGCCGGGCACGAGCGGCAACCCGTTCCTGGTCGACTACGACGGCACGGTCGAGTACGCGGGCACCGGACCTCTGATGCTCGACCACCACTGGGAGATCAAGGTGTTCGGCATCCCGGTGAAGTCCGGCGGCGCGCCGAACGGCTCACATCAGACCGCCACGATCGGGGTGGCGGACGTGAGCGACTACCTCCCGTTCAAGATCACAGGCGTCTACTACGTGTCGGGCGAGATCCACGGTGACGGCGGCGCGTGCAGCGGCGACGCCTATCTGAAGCTCATCGGCTCCCCGGTAGGCACGATCCCGTGGATCGTCGCCATCGGGCTCATCGTGGTTGGCGTCGCGCTCGGGTACGTGTCGCTGCCGAAGGCGAAGCCGACCGCCGCAGGTCTCGCGGGGCTCGAGGCTGTCTTCGTCGCGTCGGGCGGCCCGCCTCCGGCACCCCCGATTGCAGAGCCGATGCCTCCGCCGCCACCCATCTCGAACGAGCCACCGACGGCGCGGGAGCACGCGCCCTTCGGCGAGCCCGAGCCGACCGTGCAGCAGCCACCCACACCGCAGGCCCCACCTCCACCTCCGCCGCCACCTCCTCCCCCTGACGGGAGCCCGGCATGAGGCGCAAGCGGCACCCGATCCGGGGCTTCTTCGCGGGCGTCTTCATCGGCCTCGGTGTCGCGATCCTGCTGCTGATCTACGGGAAGCTGGCGACTGAGTCGGGTTGGCCGGCGCTCGCGATCGTCGGCGCGTTCGCGCTGCTCGGCATCCTCGCCGGGTTGTTCGGTCCGACCCGGGGTCGCCGCAGCGCGAGCGCAGTGCGCTAGTCGTCCAGCCCGAGCTGCCGTTCGAGCAGCCGGTGGAAATGGCGGATCTTGGTCTCCTGATAGAGCGAGAGCGTCACGCCCGGCTTGACCATCGTCCGTAGCCCGAGCTGCACCTTCGGCAGGTTGAACGTGTCCTGGTTGAACACGCGGGCGAGGAAGCCGAGCTCTGGCGCCTTGGTCCAGTCGTCGTCCGGGCCGAGCCAATGGATCGGCGCTGCGGGCGGGCGATCACCGGCGAACGGCGACAGGTACATGCACTCCATGATCGACTCGTCGTACCGGTCGCCGTTGGGCCGAAAGCGGTACACGATGCGGTTGTACGCGCCCCACGGATGGAAGTTCGGGAACACCGTGTAATAGAAGCTGTCGACGAGCTCGGCGTCGCACAGCGCGTCGGCCGCGTCTTGGCCGATCACCTGAGCGAGCTGCATCCGCGCTCCCATCGCCGCTGCTTGTCGCGCGGTGACGCCGTCGGGAAGCTCGAACGCGGGCGGCTCGTCGAGGCGGCGATCGGTCATCGCGTCGAACCGCTCCTGCTCGGTCGGCGTGTACCCGAGGTGCGGGCTCGGTGTGCCGTTGGCAGTGACGGCGCGGCTGAAGGTGCCGAACACGTCGTACTGCGAGTTCGCGTCGCCGATGCCTGCGAGCAGCTGAGGATGCGTCGCGACGACGTGGAAGGCCTCCATGAACGCCTCTTGCGCGACCTTCCAGTTGCAACGCAGCACCTTCGCGACGTGCACCTCTTTGAACCGCTCCTCGAGCGGCCACCGCGCGAAGTGCTCGCTGAGATCGCCGAGGAACGCGTCGAGCGGCTCGCAGCCGGGGTCGAGGTTCACGAAGACGAAGCCGCCCCACGTCCCCACGCGCACCTCGGGCAGGTGGAACTCGTCCCGATCGACCTGCGGGAAGTCCCACTCCGCCGGGATCTGCTTGAGTGACCCGTCGAGGTTCCAGCAGTACCCGTGGAACGGGCAACGCAGCTCGGGCGTGTGACCGTCCTCCTCGCGCAGCAACCGACCCCGATGCAGGCATGCGTTGTAGAAGGCCTTGATCGAGTCGGGAGCCGATCGCACGATCAGGATCGAGAGGTGCGCGATCGAGTAGACGATCGTGTCGCCGACATCGGGGATGTCCTCCTCGCGACACGCCATCTGCCACACCTTCTTCCAGAGCAGCTCGACCTCGAGCTCGTGGAACTCGCGCGTGATGTAGCGCGCGACAGGCTTGTCGTCGTGGCCGAGGTCGGCGGGAGCATCGAGACGGAGGACCGCGGGCACGGCGCAGGTGTCGGAGTCGAGCAGCTCCTGGTACGACAGGCCTGGAGAGCGCGCGTGCGAGACGCTCGTCATGCAACACCCCGGCGGCGCGTCGGCAGCTGCGGACCAGCAATCCAGCCGCACAGCTGCGGATCGGCGGTCCGGAGCTCGCCCGACAGCCACCGTCCGTCGGACGTGAAGCGTCCTTCGCGACCGTCCTTGCTCACCGTCACCGTGCCGTCTTCGTTCAGGTCGTAGAGCGCCCCGCTGAGGGGATGTCGGATCTGTCGCATCTGGCTCCTACAGCTCGATCGCGCCGTGAGGCGTCTGCAGTGTCGCGCCCACCGCCGGAGGACCTTCGACGATGCTCACCGCCTCGACGTCGAGGAGCTCGATCACGCGGCGCAGCGCGGTCGGGTCGGGCTCGGAGACACGAAGGCGGCTCAGTCGACATGCGCTCGACGCGTCTTCCGACGGATGGGGGGACGCACCCCAGTCGATGACGAACGGCCAGTGGTCGGCCAGCGCATGACCCGGCAGCATCGCGAGGCGCCAGTGCAGCGTCGTGCCGTCGGGGCGCGTGCGTGTCATCGCGTTCGCGGTCGTCGGCCAGCCCGCGGCCGTGAGCGCCGCGCACACGGCGTCGATGTCGTCGGTGCGCACGGCCCAGCTCGCGAGGCGCGGCGCCGGCTCCGCCGCGATGGCCGCACCGAAGCCCGTGGGCTCCGTGAGCGCGGGATCGGGGCCGAGCACCTCGAGGTACACGCCAGGTCCGAGGCCGAGGATCGCGTTCGCCGTTCCCATCGACGGGTGCGAGCCGCCGAGCGTCGCACGCGCTCCGGTACGGCGTTCGAGGTCGTCGACTCCGGCGCTCAGGTCGGGCACCACCCACATCAAGTGGTCGACTGTCGCCATTCCCGCGATCCTACGGAGCGCCCGTGACGCGACCAGGATTGCGAGATGACCGACGTCCCAGCAGAGGTGACCGATTGGTGTGGGCGGTTCGCCGCCGCGCTCGGCATCGCGGCGCCCACGCCAGAGGAGATCGACACGCTGCTCGAGCTCGCGGGCACCGCCGCGCACGCATCGCAGAGGCAGTCCGCACCGGTGGCGTGCTGGCTCGCTGCCCGTGCGGGCGTCGACCCCGACCGTGCGCACCAGATCGCTCTCGGCATCTGATCCGCGACGGGCCTAGCGTGCGCGCATGAGCGAAGGTCAAGAGAAGTACGTACGGGCCCTCGATGGCGCGCAAGCAGTCATCAGCATGGTGAAGGACGACCAGTGGGAGGCGCAATCTCCCTGTCCCGACTGGAAGGCCGTCGACGTCGTCGGCCACCTCGTCCAGGGGCTGGGCATGGCGTCCTCGCTGGCAACCACGGGCACCGTCGGTTCGTTCGCCTCCACGCGCGACGCCGCCGGTGCCGACCCGAAGGCGTCGTTCACCGCGGCCCGATCCGCGGCAGAGGCGACGTTCACTCCCGAGAACCTCGACAAGGTCGTGCAGAGCCCGTTCGGCGAGATGCCGGTCGATCAGTTCCTCGGCGTGATCACGCTCGACGTCATCACGCACACGTGGGACCTGGTCAAGGCGATCGGTCAAGAGGTCACGCTCGAGCCCGATCTCGTGCACGATTGCTTCGAGAACGTGAAGCCGCTCGACGCGATCCTCCGGCAGCCGAACCTCTTCGGACCGAAGGTCGATCCGCCGGCCGGAGCGGACGAGCAGACGCAGCTGATGGCGTTCCTCGGCCGCAACGTCTGAATGGGGCTGGTCTGACGACGCCGATCCCGTTCGTCCGCGACCTCGAGGTCGAGTACGGACGGGTCGATCAGGTCTCACCGCTGATCCGCCGCGTCGTCGCGAAGAACCCGAGCAAGTTCACCTACCTCGGCACGGGCACGTACATCGTCGGACGCGGCGCTGTCGCGGTGATCGATCCGGGCCCTGACATCGGGGCTCACGTCGACGCGATCGTCGACGCGCTCGAACCGGGGGAGCGCGTGGCGAAGATCGTCATCACGCACACGCACTCAGACCACTCGCCGGCGACGCCGGCACTCGCGGCGCGCACCGACGCGCCCGCGTGGGGGTTCGGGCCGCACGGCGCGGTGCCCGACGACGATCCGGACGACCGGGTCGTGTTCGGCGACGAGGAGGCGGATCGATCCGACCTGCCCGACGTGCCGAAGGACGGCGACATCTTGCGCGAGGCCGCGGACACGACGTTCGTGCCCGACACGCGCGTCGGCCACGGCGACGTCATAGCGGGGAAGGGGTGGACGCTCGAGGCGATCCACACTCCTGGTCACACGTCCAACCACCTCTGCTACGCGTTGCGCGAAGAGAGCGCCGTGTTCACGGGCGACCACGTGATGGGATGGTCGACCAGCGTGATCGGCCCACCCGACGGGCAGCTCGGCGCGTACCTCGACAGCCTCCGCCTCCTCCTCGATCGCGACGACGCGGTCTACTGGCCGACCCACGGGCCACAGGTCACCGAGCCGCACGCCCTGGTCCGAGCCTTCCTCGCGCACCGGGCCGAGCGCACCGAGCAGGTGCTGCAGCGACTCCGCCGAGGTCCGGCCACGATCGCCCAACTGGTTCCCGAGATCTACGCCGACGTGAGCAAGGGGTTGTGGAAGCCGGCCGCGGCGTCGACCTACGCCCACCTCCTGATGCTCGCGGAGGAGGGCCAGGTGGCGACCGACGGGCCGCCCCGGCGGACCAGCGAGTACCACCTGGTTGCCTGACCTGGTGTGACAAGGGTCCCTTTACAGGATACTTAGGGTCGCTTAACATCGGGCCCATGTACGTGTGCGCCTGCAAGCGGGTCAGCGACCGAACGGTCGAGGCCGCGGTCGCGTCTGGCGCCGACAGCCGTCGAGGAGGTCGGGTCCCGCTGTGGCGCCGGCATCCGGTGCGGCGGCTGCCATCCGTACATCGAAGGTCTCCTCGAGGTCCGCGCCGCGGCACCCGAGGCCATGGTCGCGGCCTGACCGGTAGGGTCGCCCGCCATGACCGGCGACGACGAGATCATCGAGCTGCTCAACGACGTCCTCACGGGCGAGCTCACCGCGATCAACCAGTACTTCGTCGACGCGAAGATGTGCGCGAATTGGGGCTACGAGCGCCTCGCCTCCCACTTCCGCGACGAGTCGATCGACGAGATGAAGGACGCCGACGCGCTGATCGAGCGGATCCTCTACCTCGAGGGATTGCCGAACCTCCAGCGCCTCGGCGTCGTGCGCGTCGGTGAGACGGTGCCGGAGCAGCTGGCACTCGCGCTCGATCTCGAACGTGAGGCGATCGTGCGGCTCAACGCCGGGATCGTGCTGTGCCTCGGGAAGGAAGAGGCAGGGAGCCGCGAGCTCCTCGAGCACATCCTGAAGGGTGAGGAGGAGCACGCCGACTGGCTCGAGACGCAGCTCGAGCTCATCCGCCAGATCGGCGAGGCCCACTACCTCGCGCAGCAGGTGCACGACTGACTGACTGGCCGGCGCAGTGCGCCGCCGGGTGGACGAAGAACCGATTGTCGAGCGACGGCGAGCAGGAGCGGCCAGAGCTTGCGGAGGACGGCGACGAAGACGAAATGGGAGCCGCCTGGCCCTGGCGTCTGGTGGTTCACGCGCGAGCACTTCCCTCTGCCGGTGTCGCGGCTCTTCGCGTCGCTGTTCCCTCTGACGATCGTCGGGTGGCAGCGCGCCGCAGCGCGCTACGGGTGGCCGATCGAGTCGACGACGTTCGCCACGGTGAACGGATGGCTCTACTACTCGCCGGGGACGATCGATTGGGATCAGACCCTCGCGCTCGAGCCGGTCGCCGAGCGCACCCTTGCGACGCAGTCGTGGCGAGAAGAGATCGATCGTTGGTACGAAGACGAGCGCTCTCCCGTGCTCGCACAGAACCTTGCGTTGCAGGGCGAGGACCTCGAGGCTCTCGCCGACGCCGAGCTCGCAGGGCACATCGATCGCGCGATCGCGCACTTCGCTGCCGTCGCGCCGCTCCACTTCGAGCACACGGGGTTCGACATCGCGATCGGTCTTCTGCTCCGAGCGGCGGCCCAGCGATACGTTAATGTTGTTGCCGACCTACTTCGTAGGTTGCGTATTGCTGGAGTCAAAATGACCCAAAAGAAATTCCTTATGGCCTTACTTGTCCCGATGCTTATAACGCTGGCGGTATGGTTTTTGCCGGATGCGGTCAGCACCTATATTTTAGATATTAGAGGCGTTTCTTCGTTCCTTGCCGCAGATCCTACAGTGGGACACATTAATAAGCCAAACTTCTCGGGAAAGCTTGGGGGCTTTCTCAACTCATTTTCTACATTCGTCTCGATAGGTCCTCTTGGTGAAAGGAGGAGCTCGGAAGGAAATTGCAGGAATGTTCCATTTTTTTTATTTATGGGAGATTCAATCACTGCTGGCTTTGAGGTTAATGACGAGGAAACATTCGTTTCGAAAATTAACAGCAATTGTGAAACGACCCATATCGTCGGAGCCAATTTTGGTGTTCTAGGTTATGACACACATGAAGTGATTGCGAATTACACACGTATTTCGAGATCCATAAAACATGATGCGGTTTTGTATCTGATAACCGACACTGACTTGTGGGAAAATACGCAACTTTTCCCCTATATAAATATTGCGAAACGTTTTGGACGCGTTTTTTTTGGAACATATTATCTTCCGACTATTCCAAATTTAGAGCGCGCATATCTTAATTTTCGTATTTTCGCGAGTGATCATTTCTACACTACATCAACAGCAATCAAGCTCTTGGAGAGGTGGCATGCCGGCCGATCTCAGGTCGCGAATACTTACACTACTATACCTGCCGATCAGGCCGAAATTTTATTTAAGCTTGTAAAGATACTCTCTGCGGCTGTAAAAAGGAACGGCGCCACACTTTATATTGCTGCCTCTCCTTGTGTAACCACTGACCCCTGCGCCGGACCGGATATCGAAAGACTTTTACAAAACAGCAATCAAGCAGGAGAGTTCGTCGTATTGCCCTTGGCAACTGAGTTAGAATCGAAATTTAATGGAGGTGAAATCAACAAAAAAGACATGAGATTTTATAATGACGTGCACCTATCCAAATATGGTCACCATGTTCTTGCTGAGGAATTGACACGATTGTTTGCAACGAGTCCAGGCGATACTACAAGGAATTATTGAATTATGCGGATCAACGCAGACTTCGTTCATGAGATCAACAAGCTGTTGCAGTTTGCCTTTATCGCCTGACCAAGGGTCACGGTTCTCCATTGTTTGAGGCAGGACGACGACCGTTGTTCACCAGCGAGTCCAAGTCTATTTGATCTGCCACATGCTGGGCCAAAAATTGGTTGAACTTCGGGCTGTAGTGGACGTCATCAATAATCGCCTTCCTGGCGCGTCCCCACAAATTAAAAAGGCTCGTTAGGTCAATAACGCCGTCGACGTTTCTAGCTTTGCTATAAAACATCTCTTTGTATTCGTAAACTGGCTGAATTAAATTTCTGACGCGTGTTTTATCTCTGTATAATTCTATGGGGTAGTTATAGCGGGCATCCGGCTGCAAAAAGAATAAAACTCTTACATCGTACAGCTTTGAGACAGCGCGAGCTATTTTTATGTTCTGCTCGTACTGAACTGCACCTTCACCGCCCTTTTCTGGCTCATTTTCACAGTCATTGGTCCGTGTAGAAGGAAAAAGTCTAAGGTTTACAGCGTTCGCTAATCTTACAATCGGCAACCAGCGGACGTCGACGACTGCAAATTGCAAATTGTGCATCGCCTCTTGGAGCTTACCCGTAAAAAATGGCGCGTCCTTGCAGGACTGTCCTTCGTTAACCCCGTCGAGGAAAATGACAAGATTGGGCCGTTGCCCGCGTCGCAGAAGCTGCTCAAGAAGCAGTACTTCCTGGGTCGTATAATAAAATCCCCGTCCGTAGTTCGTTACCTTGATCCGAATATTGAGGCCCAATTCTTTTGCTCGTTTATTGAGTACATCTGAAAGGTAACTAGGCCATGTATGCTCGTCCGAAACATTGTAGCCGAAGGTGGTGCTTCCACCGAACGTAAAAATTCGCAACGCGGGCGATTTTTCTTTTTGCTCTTCATTGCGGGTTCTTCGTATCGAGAATCCTAGCGAATCTACATCTACGTTTACCAGCTTGCCTTTGTAAGGAGGCTCTGAAAATTGCACCCATGGTTGGTAGGCGAATCCCAATTTCCCCAAACGGTAAAAATCATCTAAGACGGCACCCGCGTAGGTCTGATCAACAATACCTTCGTACGCGGTATAGTCGAACCAGTCACGCTGATAAGCCTCGCCCACATTTATAGGTGCGCCCGCTTGGTCAAACAGAGCTTTCTGATTTGAAGGGAGGGAAGCGAATTTATCTTTTGTGAGAAATAAAACAGCGAGTGCCAGATTTGCACCAAGAAACAACATAATGGTGTTAGTGAGGATTGCCCAGACATCACGGGAAACTTGTTGGTGTAGAATCGCCTTCAGCCAGGATATCAAGACCGGCACTCCTTTTTAGGGTCAGTTATATTTCGACGATTGCAACTGCTCCAAAATCATCGAGAAAACCATGAATGTTATTTTTCGGAGCCCGAAGGCGGCTGCGCCTCTTGTAGCAGTGGCAGAGAGGCAAGCACTGTTCCGGTGTGGTATTTTTTCGCGAGAATAACGCAGCCTCGTCGCGCGCCAGTTTCGTGAGCGGATGGTGTTGAAGGATAGAAGACCCGCAGGCCGTGCGCCGCAACGATTGGCTCGATATAGGCCGCCGTCAAAGATCGGCCGGCGCCATAGTCATCATAGCCATAGCCTGAATCAAAAGGGACGTGGAAATCGTCAACCATTACGACTGCATTCGGAAAACCGCTGAAGATGATCTCAAGGCTGTGAAATAAATCCTGTCGAGAGCGCTGGCCGTTAAACGGTCGCGTGGCCAGCCTCCATGTAGACGTGGCCGTGTCCACCAATTTCGTAATTGTTTTGTAGGCCTGTGGTGAAACGTTGTCCTTGATTAAAGTCTTTAATATCTGTTTCATCAACGCCACCTCTGAGGCCCTTTTAGCAATATTCCTTTTACCATATGCGCGCCCTGGCACAGTGTGGGGTGCGAGGGCACCTAGCTGGGACATCTCATGATACGCTGCGGCATTGCAGAACTTCGTCGCCGCATTCTTTCCCCGCTCAATAGAGCGTGGAAGCCGGCTGGCGGCGATCTCTGCGACTATCTCGGTGACTGTCTGGGCGTCATCCATGTCGGGGCCAATGAAGGCCAGGAACGTGAGCTCTACGCAAGCCGGGGGCTAGCCGTCGTCTGGATCGAGCCTATCCCGCAGGTTTACGAACAGTTAGTGTTAAACATTTCTCCCTTTCGAAATCAGCGTGCCATCAAAGCACTCGTCACAGACAAGGATGGAGAAAATTGCTTTCTGCATATGGGGCATCATCTTCGATTTTGGATTTGCCCATGCACCGGGACATCTGGCCCGACGTCTCCTATGTGCGCGACATTGCCATGACATCGGCAACGCCCGCACTTTAAGTACATTCAAGTGGAGGCAGCTGATTTTGAGTCTTATCGAGGCGGCCCGACGGCAAAGCAGATTATACAGTTCTTGTCTGAGTGCGGGTTTCAACTCGCGCGCCAGGAATCCTTCGCGAAACACCGCGAAGGTGGCCGATACTTTGAGCTATTATTCAAGGCGATCTGATTTTTCATTGTTGCTTATTACCGCCTCGTTGCTGGGCTGCGATCCACTTAACGAGCTATAGATGCCATGCGGCTGCGAGGTGTTTCAAATTTGCCGCTTGTCCAACTCAGCATCAATGACGCGCATTGAATAGAGTGAACGGGCGCGAGGTGTCTCTGGCTGGTGCCGATCACCAGCAGAGATCACCAATTTGCCAAACGTCGATGGCCCGCCTTAGCGCAGGTCAAACACCGTATCAATACGCTGAAGTCGAAATTAAAGCTGGTGGAGGAACCATCACCATGTTGTGACGTCCATTGCCTGCAAATGAGTGTCATAGCGTTGCCAAAGCTGTCGATTTGGGAGGTAGTAGTCCAGTTGCCGTTTCGCACTATTGTCAGAGAGACACGCGAAAGGGTTTCAGCAGGAGGCGAGCATGGGCCCGTCGAATCGTTACGTGCCTAAAGCTCTGCTATTAGAGACATTTCGTCCAAGAATGAAATATTTGCGACTGCTACGCGGTGGAGCATCCGGCGGGGCTCGCCTGCAGCAATTATCGGCAAGCGCCTCAAAATGTTATATGTCAGATCCCAGAGTAGATGGCCGGTTTTTCCTTTAACGGCGTTTTCCAATCGCAATCTGTACGTCTTGTCCGAAACGCGGGCTCCGATCTCGGCGACAAAGCGCTGCCCGAGCGTTTCCCACGCTGCCCAGTTCCACCGCTCTGTATGATTAAGATGTAGAACCGCCGGCTTGATCTGGTAGATGCGGCAGCCCCGCATGAACATCAAAAGTGGAAAGAAGTAATCCCACCAAGGAGCACCAAATACCATGCCAGCATCGGGCAGCTCCGAGATGTCATCAGCGTGACCAGCAAAGAAGTCGTAGCCCCACCGCGGAGCAACCCCGTCGGTCTGGCCCGGCTGATCAATATCGATCCTTCGGCTGAAAATGAACTCGCCCGGACGAATTTGCGCCAGCCTGTCGGCGAGTGCGGAGGTCGACGGTATAACGAGGTCGGCGTTCATCAGTACAAACGGCCGACCGTGTGCTTCGGTTGATACGACGGCTAGTAGGTCGGCAAGGAAGACGTGAGCTCGCCCCGTGATTGCGGATGCATCACGGCTGACAGGGATCATGCGTACCGAGTGACTATAAGCCTCATTTATGGGGTTAACGGAGACAGGTTCAAAGCCTGCACGTCGCCAGGACTCAATGCAGTTTAACTGGTACGCTTCTCCGATCTCGTCCCCCTTGTCGTCGCGCCGGAATATCCTCGGCGCAATCGACGTAATGAGCGGTATGTTTGTTGCCATTTTCTGAACATCCACAGTTGGGACGACAGGATTGTTATCGGCGAGGGACGTTACCCAAAGACAAGTGCTGCACCAAACAACAGGCGCTTCAGCTTGCGTTCTCAAACTCAAGACTAGTAATCCAAAGGGCGCGCTGGGACCTCCCTCATCGAACGATGATGTCCGCTAGAAGCCGTTCTTCGTCGATCTGGCCTCGGCGTTCCATGGTGTGCCAATGGCCCATGGGCCGATGCCAGAATGGCTCATAAATGACCGATCCCTGATGCATGAGCGCGGCCACATAGCTAAATGAACTTTTGCTCATGACAAGAATGTCGGAAGAAATCATGTTTTGAAGGGCGTCGAGCGGATCGCCATTCAGGTGCAATTCGAAAGGGCAATCGAGGATGCCGCAAAAATCTTGTTCAACACCTTCGGAATAGATGGACAACTGACATGCCTTTCCGGACCGTTTGATCGTTCTGATGACTCCAGCAATTGCGGTTCGTATTTTGGAATTGGATGTATACCGCAGGGGGTGAGCTTCCAGCGTCACGTCGCCGCGGCGAATATGGAGGGCGATCGACAAACGGATGGCGTTCGGACAGGCGGTTTACCCGCATATTTTTGTCGTAGCTCGTCGGTGATTTTAGCGTAGATATCCGGATGGGCATCGGTGAACGGATGCAGATGTGGTGTCTGGATTACTACCGGTTGCTGCCATCGTTGAGGTGCGGCCAAGAAGGTGTGCAAAGGAAGAATGGGATTTGAAATGTCGTCGAGCGGCGTCTCGCCCATCCCTAGCCTGAATAAGGCCTCCCAGCGCGCCGCAACTCCTTTGCTGGCCGCGTGTTCAATTGATTGAATGGGTGTGTGGACGTAACGCAAGCCCATCACCTTGCAGAACGCTATGACTGACATCATCGCATGAATTTGCGCCCCGCCGCCGTCCGTCTTGCTGCAGCACGTCAGCGCGGTCTCGCTGGAAATTATCCCCGCGCGATGAAGCGCATTAAGTAATCTAGTTGTGATGGTGGGATGCTTCGCGAGTTGGACTGGGTCCCGCGCGAGCCTAACGATTTTATTTGCAAGCCCCACGATCCGATCCCATGATTGGTGGCGGACGGTACAAGAGCTGTGACGCGGCAATCAATGGTTGGGCCGTATGGAGGCTGCGATCACTTGACTAAGCCCGCCGCCGGAGCTCAACCATGACTACGTCTGCGACGACACTGCTTCCGGCAGTGCCAAAGTGACCTGCGCAGTCTGCTGGCGCGGCACAGATCTCGCAATAGCTATGCTGCCCGAGAGCAGCAAACAGCGCGGGGTCGAGATTGAATACACCAATATGTCGGGCAGCGAGGACCCCTAGAAGGGGGCATCTTCCGACTCACCAAATTTGGCGCCCGGACGCGGAAGCTACTTGCACCCGGCAACATCACGGCCAGTGCGCACTTACCATGGAGATCGGCTTCCTGGGTGAAAGGCTTCGACCATGGCGGCTGTCAGAGCGAGCGCGCCTGCGAGCCCGCCTATAACAGCACCCCGTATAATATAATGGCCGTTATTCGGACTGACATCCGATAATGCGATTCTGGCCGCTTTGAGTGAAATCGGTCGCTATTTGTTTCATTGCGCCAAAAGTGGAAACGTTTGGATAAAAGCACTTGAAAGCGTGAACGCACGGCAACTCAGCCAATCATTCGGCACGCCTGTGCCGCACAAAATACGAACATAATTGGAATCATGCGCCACTCGAAGCCGGCCTTATTGATTCCTTGCTTCGCAACGGTGTATGAAAGCGACTTGGGCGGGCGATTGGACTTGGTCGCAAAGAGGAAAGAAATGGAATTCTTGTCTGAGTTTTGGCTGTACATGCGGACACGGAAGAAATTCTGGCTGCTTCCTATCGTCGTCTGTCTAGGGTTGTTCGGGGGTCTCGTCGTCCTTACCAAGGGAACTGCTATCGCTCCCTTCATCTATACGCTGTTCTAAATCCCATTGTCTCATCTAAGTCGAGCAATATCGGATTTCTGGCATGAGGCGAAGACGAGTTTTTGATGCTCTTGGGATCATTTTGTCGTTAAGCGCAATCATGTTGGTGATCGAGATCTATGTTCGCGTCATCGCTGATGACGGAATGCAATTCGATCTTGAAATGTGGAAATATGCCCGCGATGTGAAACAGCTTTCTGCTGATCCTTTGCTTGCACACGAGCATGCACCGAACCGCGCCGCTGTACTAATGGGCGTTGATTTCCAAACAAACTCAAAAGGGCTTCGCGACCGGGAATTCTCGTATGATCGACAACCTGGTACACTACGCATCCTGATGTTGGGCGATTCGCTGACGGTTGGCTGGGGTGTTCCTGCCGAGCAGACGTTTTCTAAGCGAATTGAAAAACTATTTGCCGCTGATGGCGTCAATGCCGAGGTGATTAATACTGGCGTCGGTAACTACAATACGATTCAAGAGGTCGAATACTTTATGACCGAAGGATTTAAATATCGGCCTGACATCGTAGTTTTGAATTTCTTCGTTAACGACGCCGAGCCTATTCTGAAGCATGAATCACCTTCTATTCTAGCGCGCGTATGCTACGCGTGTATTTTTATTCTCGGTCGAGTAGACACGCTTACCCGCAAATTCTTGAACAAGAAGGATTGGGCTGAGTATTATCTCGGCCTATATGATGATGGAAACGCAACGGGCTGGTTGAAAGCAAAGGAATCCATAGAGAAACTTGCAGGCTATTGTAAATCGCATGGAATTGCACTCGTAATCGCGAACCTTCCAGAACTCCATGATGTGCAACATTATCGCTTTGCCAGGATCAGCAATCTTGTGCGAGATGCAGCCAATCAATATAGCGTCGATTACGTGGATATCCTGCCCTATTTGCAAAAGGAAGAATCAGCAGCTCTTTGGGTCACGCCACCGGACCCGCATCCAAATGCCCATGCCAATGATCTGATTGCACAGGGCCTCTATCGCACTTTGAAACCAATGGTAGCGAACGACCGGTAACCGCATGATATCCGTTCCATCGACTGACCAGTATCCGCTAGGGCACGTTCATCATTTCCGTCTTTCTGTTCGAATTCTGGCTGGCTTGGTGTTTTTCATAATCATTGCGGGCAGTCTGGAGATTGGGCTTCGTCTTTGGTCCCTTGCAACAGATGCAAAAATGGTGCGCTTTAGAGACGACATTTACGGTCGCCTATATTCACCAGCGGAGTTACGGCGATCGGAGCAGATCCTGCCACGGCAAGGAGGCCGATGTGTGCGTCAGCAACGGCAGGGCATGAATTGGGATCCGCAATTCGGGCTTGCCTCAAAAACGCTCGACATGGCATGCGCAAAAGAACTTTTCAAATCTGCAAGAACTAAGGTTGTGTTACTTGGTGGTTCGACAATGGGTAGCGCTTTTGCGCCAAATTACCTGACAACTATCGAAAACTACGCGTTTGCCCGTGACGAAGACTTCGTAAGCATTAACTTGTCCGAAAGCTACGCGAGGTTGTCAGATATGTTGGCTAGGTTCATTCACGAAATCATTGAATTGCGACCGAACGTGGCAGTGTTTCTTGTGGGATTTAACGAATTTCACGCAATGCAATTTGGGGGTTTACCTGGTGACGATTTTTATTGGACGGCTGGCGTGACTCGACGAGTGCACCACCCGATGATGTTCTTGTTGGATAAGGCAATCGACAGCAGCGAGCTCGCGCAAGCATTGTTGATACAAACAGGGATTTACCTAAGCCCAAGAGCTACCAGAAAGATAGATCTCACTTTGGTCGATCAGGAGGTCGATTATTATTTTCGTATGCAGGAATATACTTCAGTTCTCTGCCGACAGTATTCGATTAAATGCTTTTTCATTCTGCAACCGACCCCCCTGGTGCAAAGCAATCTAAATGACCGCGACCGTCTGCTCGTTCAGGAGCGTTTGAAAAATTTTCCACAGAGTCAGGAAATAATGACACGCGGCTATGCCCTCCTGAAGAGAGGTCGAAATGGCAATCGTGTGCTGGACGCCTCTGCACTGTTTGACGGCGTGGCAGATGCGTATTTCGATGTAGAACATTTCACAAAGGTCGGCAACGCTTTGCTCGGCAAGTACATTCACGATGCCATAATACAAAGTGAACATTGAAAGGCGCGATGCGGTCGCCAACGCACGCAAGCAACCAGTAATCCAATAATTGATCTGCCTGCGCCGAACGCCATTAGCTAGATTGCGAAATAAAATTTGCAATAATTGAATCTGAGTTACCCCGCCTGTAAACCGCGTTCCTTGCTGCAATGAAACAGACAACAATAACCGAGCATCGCACCGAGCGGCCAAGTTCGCATTATCGGATGTTAGTCCGGGTGGCGGCTCTTTTTTTGTCTTGTCTGCTCTTTTTCGGCGGACTGGAGTTGGGACTTCGAGTTGCATTGCCGAACCCCATGGTCAAGCAGTCATCGCTGACATCGGAGATCCGGAACAAACTCAACACTGCAGAGGAAAACCGGGCAGATCTGCCAATGTACCTGCCTCGGCAAGGCGGCGAATGCGTCCGAGAGGACAAATCGAAGCTACATTGGAATTCGCGGTTCGGGTTTAGCTCAAAGGCGCTTGATAAAAGCTGCGCGCGAAGGCTGTTCGGTTCTGGCAAGATCAGGATAGTAATGTTTGGTGGTTCGACCATGGCGAATGTTGGAGCTGTCAATTACCTCACTTCCCTGGACTACTACGCCTTCGGCCAACACGAAGATATCGTGAGCATCAATCTCGCCGAGCCAGGTGCTCGATTGTCGAATATGCTGGCCCGTTTCATGGATGAAGTCACAGACCTAAAACCAGATGTCGCCCTATTTCTCGACGGCTTCAATGAATTTTATTCCCTTTATCTGGGCGGGCGGCCAGGCGATGATGCGCATTGGACGGTAGGCGTGAAAAAACGGGTCGAAAGCCCAATCATGTCCTTGTTGGACCGGGCACTCAACCAGAGTCGGTTCGCCCAGATAGCCCTGATCAGGACGGGCATTTTCCCAAGCTCGAGACACGTTTCGAGTCAGGTTGATCTCGCGCGTGTAGACGAGGAAGTAGGCTACTACCTGAGAGCGCGAGAGTTTGCTGAAGCGTTGTGCGCGCACTATCGAGGTGAAATGCCTCTTCATATTGCAGCCAATCCCGGTGCTGGAGGGCGCACCGACGGGGAGTACCGAGGCCATTGTGCGGGAGAACGCAAGATATTTCCCACATGATCACGAGATGTACTCGCGTGGCTACGCGCTTATTCGAAACATGCCCGGCGATCATTATCTGGACGCATCAGGTATTTTGGAGAATTTGCCCGACGCCTACGTTGACGTTGTGCATCTGTCAAAGATTGGCAACGCGGCACTGGGAAAGTTCTTTTACTCCGCGGTGAAAAAAGTTCTGAATCAAGCGGCGCCTTGAAGCCAATTATCGCGATATGCGGTTCGTCGCAACGACGTGTAAAGGCATCCATGCGCGAATCTGAAGGTATACATTTCGCGAGGCGACTTCTACAAAGCTCTATTCGGGAGTTTGCGCGACGGTTATTGCCTGTTGAGTGCTAGTGTGTTAGCGGAAATGGTTGCGCGTTCGGTTGCGTGCATCGGCTCAAAATCGGATTTTAATCGATGCGCGCTTCGTGCTAGACGAAGAGTAGTTTCTGCTTCTTGTGCAAAGGCTGACGCGCAAATCCATGGGAACCCAGACCACGCATGAGAGTTTTTCGCGCGAAGAGACCGTTGTGCGCGGTTCGGAGCGTTCCTTTGGCGTCGTCATCGCAGCCGCCCTAGGGGTGCTCACGCTGTTCAATTGGTGGCATGACGGAAAAATCTGGCCCTGGCTAGCAGGGACCTCAGTTCTGTTTATTGTCACAGGTTATTTTTGTCCTGCAGCGCTCAGGCCCCTCAATTGGCTCTGGTTCAAATTTGGTCTACTGCTTCACTCTGTGGTCAATCCCATCGTCATGGGTCTATTGTTCTACACCGCCGTGTGGCCGACCGGTCTGGTCATGCGGGCATTGGGAAAGGACCTGCTACGACTAAAACGTGAGCCTGAATGCAGCAGTTACTGGATCGCTCGGCAGCCCCCTGGACCTGAGCCCGACGACGATGAAAGATCAATTTTGAGGGAAATTGCGTGGTAGATTTTCTCCAAGAGTTGTGGCGTTTTATGCGTGTCCGCAAGAAATTCTGGCTGCTGCCAGTTCTATTGATGATGGTGGTGTTCGGCGGTCTTGTGGTGCTAAGCAAGGGCTCTGCTGTCGCTCCGTTCATCTACACACTGTTCTAGCTGATCCAATCTAGTAACGATGCGCGTCCTTGGCATTTCAGCCTTTTATCACGATAGCGCCGCGGCGCTGGTCGAAGACGACCGCATCGTTGCAGCTGCGCAAGAGGAACGTTTTACCCGCAAGAAGCACGACGCATCGTTTCCCCAAAATGCAATTTCTTATTGCCTGCAAGAGGGAAAGGTTCGCCTGGATGAACTCGACTATGTCGTCTTCTACGATAAACCGTTTCTCAAGTTCGAGCGGCTTCTGGAGACTTACGTAGCTACGGCTCCGCGCGGCTTCCGCTCGTTTAAAATGGCGATACCGCTTTGGTTACGCGAAAAGCTGTTCCAGAAATCGCTGCTTCGCGGGGAACTCAAGCGGTTCAGCGAGAACGGCGATTGGAAAGGGCGACTGCTGTTCTGTGAGCACCACCTTAGTCATGCGGCATCGGCGTTTTTTCCCTCGCCATACGAGGATGCGGCGGTTCTAACGATGGATGGGGTGGGAGAATGGGCGACCACGTCCGCGGCGATGGGCTCCGGCAACCGGCTGCAGGTATTTCAGGAAATCCATTTCCCACATTCACTCGGACTGCTCTATTCGGCGTTCACTTATTATACCGGCTTCAAGGTGAATTCGGGCGAGTACAAAGTTATGGGACTTGCCCCCTATGGTGAGCCGAAATACGCGCAAACTCATTCTCGACAAGATCATTGATCTAAAGCCCGATGGTTCGTTTCGGTTGGACATGTCGTACTTTGATTATTGCACTGGCCTGACGATGACCAACTAGCGATTTTCCGACCTGTTTGGCGCGCCCGTGCGCGCTCCAAATGAGCTGCTTACGTCCTTTCACATGGACATTGCCGCCTCAATCCAGGCCGTGCTCGAAGAGATTGTATTGCGGATGACCCGAGCGCTCGCGAAGCAGACGGGCGCGCGCAACTTATGTCTCGCTGGTGGCGTGGCGCTCAACTGTGTCGCCAATGGCAAGGTTCTGCGTGATAGTGCGTTTGAAAACATTTGGATTCAGCCCGCGGCCGGCGATGCAGGTGGCGCAGTCGGGGCGGCGCTCGCGGCCGTACACCTCTACGAGGGCCATCCGCGCAGACCGAATGGCGGTGATCGTATGCATGGTTCGCTTCTCGGCCCGAGCTATAGTCAAGCGGACATTGAGCGACGGCTGACGGCAGCAGGAGCAAAATTCTCAGTTGCCAGTGAAGACTCCATGGTGGAACAGACGGCCGACGCTCTTGCGGGACAGCAAGCGGTCGGTTGGTTCCAGGGTCGCCTGGAGTTCGGGCCACGCGCGCTTGGCGCCCGCTCGATCCTTGGCGATCCGCGGTCCCCAACCATGCAGCGCAATCTGAACCTCAAGATTAAATATCGAGAGAGCTTTCGCCCGTTCGCGCCTGCGGTCTTGCGTGAGGATGTCGCCGAATGGTTCGAATTCGACTCCGATAGTCCTTACATGCTGATCGTCGCTGACGTCCGCAAAGATCGGCGGCGCACAATGACGCCCGAACAGCAGGCGCTGTTTGGCATCGAAAAACTCAATCTCGTGCGTTCGGAGATTCCCGCGGTCACGCACGTGGATTACTCGGCTCGTATTCAAACGGTACACGCCAATACCAATCCGCTCTTCCATCGGCTGCTTAAGCGGTTCAAAGAGAAAACTGGTTGCCCGGTGCTGGTTAACACCAGCTTCAATGTGCGCGGTGAGCCAATCGTTTGCACGCCGGAGGACGCCTTTCGGTGCTTCATGGGCAACGAGCTTGATCTCTTAGTCGTTGGCAACTGCGTATTGCATAAGGCCGCACAGGATCATCACCTGAAGCGCGACTACAGTTCGGCATTCGATCCGGATTGACGAACGCGTTTCAGAATCTCCGGAATGTGAGCAAAAACCTATTTAGAATGGTTGGCTGGTGATCATGAGTGATCACTACGGTAGGCATGGCGAAAATCCCAAAGCAGGATCCCTACAAATGCGCTAGCGGCCGCCAGCATTATAATGTGCAGCGTTGTGGATTTAGTCATCACCGTCACTGTTGCGAGCCCAATCAAGATAATATTTAGCACGAAAACGCGGCCGACGATTTGGTAGACACGAAACTTTCCATCGATCGCCTGTTGGTAGAAGTGGCTGCGGTGTGCCTGCAGTACTGGCTCGCGGTTGATAAGCCGACACAGCAGAGTGATGGTCGCATCTGCCAGGTAGTAGAGCGGCAATATCAATGCTGCAGCAAGATGTCCGCTGCCGGCGAGCAAAATCAGCAGCCAGCCTAACAACAAGCCTATCGGTAGGCTGCCTACGTCGCCGAGAAACAGCCGTGCCACCGGGCGGTTGAAGGGGGCAAAGCCAACCATGGCGCCGCAGAGGGCAAGTGCTACGAGGGTGGCATCCCACGAAAGCGCGCCCATCAAACCGAATAGGCTGAGACCGGCCGAGAGCGGAACCACCTCCACTACTGTCATCCAGTCGATGCCGTCCATGAAATTGACGAGGTTCACAAACCAGAGCACCGTAACGAATATCAATGCGCGCTCGAGCCACCATGGGAGGACTACGAGCACGCGTAGATCGTCGGGCAGCGAAGTGACAACCGTAACAACCGCGATCGCTTGTAGCAGCAGTCGTGGGAGGACCGCGATTGGGCGGATATCATCGGTGATGCCGATGACGGCAAGAGCGATGACGGATACAAAAACAACGGCCAATCGCCAGGATTCGTTTATGAGGGCGGGAGAAAAAATCGCGATGGTGGCAAACACAACGACCGTCGCCGCGATTACGGCGATGCCGCCGCCCTGCGGCGTCGGCGTTTTATGCGATGAGCGGACATTGGGTTTTGCCACTGCATAACGGCTGAGCACGGGCTTGAGCCAGAGCAAAAGAACAAAGCTGATTGCGCCGGCGGCGAGGAGCACGATTCCGCCGAATTCGTTCAGCCAAGCCAAGGCATCTCCGCTTTGTCTCATTGAACCACTCGGCCGGCAGCCCGATCCTCGGACGACGCGGTTTCCACTAGCAAGCGCGCATAGAGCACTACAATCGCGCTGCCGATTTGCGCGCTGGAAAATTCTGCCATGACGATTTGGCGACTTGCCCGGCCAAAACGGATGCGCATTTCGGGATCGTTCATGAGCGTTGCAATAGCGTGTGCCAGCGCTTCGGGATCGTCGGGCGGAACAAGCAGCGCATTGACGCCGTGCCGCGCGATCTCCCGGCATCCCGGTACGTCGGAGGCAATCAGCGGCCGGCCGCAGGCCGCTGCTTCAAGCAGGCTCTTTGGTAGGCCCTCTCGTCTCGACGGAAGGATGGCCGCATGGGTTTGGGCCCAGACCGAGCGGATATCATCGACATGCCCGAGTAATCGAAGATTCGGTATGACTCGCCAGGCGACCAGCACGCGACCGGGGATCGACGCCGGGTTGGATGGATCGGGCGCTCCCGCGAGCAGCGTGTGAACGTCAACACCGCGTCTTGTCAAAAGTTTATGCGCGCGCACTAGCGTCGACACGCCCTTGTCATCAAGCAATCGTCCAACAAATCCGACGGTAAAAGGACCCGAAGGCTCCGGTATTGGGGTCAGAATGTCGATGTCGACGCCAGAACCGGGAATCAGGGCGATTCTCTCCTGCGGCACGCCGAGCTTCACTACGACGGCGTGGTCGTCGGGATTTTGCACCAGAACGGCCGTTTTGGGCCGCTTTAACAGCCAACCGAGAAGGAAACGGGCGATCGGCCGCACAGCGACCGCCCTTGTCGTGTCCGACGTGAATGCAAAACCCAATCCCGCGAGGGCATTGAGCCGCACCATCGGCATTCCCAGTGCGGCCAGCGAACCGATCAGCGTCGGCACGACGGCAACGTGATGAACGAGATCGGGATGAACTTTCCGATAGAGACGTCTGGTTTCTAGTATCGCTGCGATCAGTCGAATTGGATTCATATTGCCGCGACGCCAATGAACCGGATGTAAGACGAAACCCTCGTGCTTTATTTGCTCGGCGCAATCGCCAATCCGTGTCGCGACATGCACCTCGTACCCCGCTCTTTGTGCAGCGCGCGCCATAGGGAGCCGATGCGAGACGAAATACCAGTCTTCGGAGACAAGGTAGAGGATTTTATGGGCCATCAAGATGAGAGCCCGTGTTGCGATCTGGCTCCGACGGCGCACCGGATGCGAATCCCCTCAAATCCCGCAAGCACCAGCATTTGCTCGGTCTGCATTCGGGTGAGTTTTTCCAATCGCGAGCAGAACCGATCATAGGCATCGGTGCGCATGACATAGAACGATTTGTCGGCATACCAGGATATTGGCAGCGATTGGGTGACATGCCAAAGGGGGATAGTAAAGACGCCAAACCTGCGAGAGGTAGAACCGCCGTGGCGATTGTCTTCCTGATGATGATACGCATGCCGTGCGGAAGTCGCGATACGATGAGGCGAACGCTGTTCTCAGCGCCCGGTACCACGTCGGTCGGTCATCGAATCTCCAATAAAAACTAAATTGGGAGCGCAACCCAGCCAACGTGCATATCGCCCCTTTGAGCGGCCGACCGAGCGGTTTTAAAACCATGTGTCGCCGGGCCGCAAAACCTTCGCGGCTCATTCCGCGAATACTTCGGCCGCAGGCTTGGCCGCTATGCCGATGCTGGCGGCGACCTCGGGCACATCCGTGCGCGAGTCCGAATACTGGCCTCCGGCCGCGCTAGCCCTGATCAAATCAGCTGCTATATAACGCATTGTAACTTTAGCGCTATTTTAATTTAAAATGGTAACAAATTGTGTTCACCATTTGAACGTCGAAACTTGACGTTCACGTAATGAACGCCGTACTAGTTGCCTGCCGGCGGGAGCGTCTTTCATGCGGCGGGTGGGCGAAGAAAATCCGGAAAGCTCGCGAATAATGCTCGGGCTGCTTGACGCCGTGGAGCAGGACCGCGCGCAATCGCAACGGCTGCTCGCCTCCGAACTTGGCATCGCGCTTGGCTTGGTCAACGCCTATCTCAAGCGTTGCGTCAAGAAAGGCCTCGTCAAAGTCCGCAGCGCGCCGGCGCGGCGATATGCCTATTATCTCACCCCCCAGGGGTTCGCCGAAAAGTCGCGGCTTACGGTCGAATATCTTTCCTATTCGTTCGGATTTTTCCGGCAGGCAAAGCATGATTGCTCAGAACTGTTTGGCGTCGCCAAAGGCCAGGGCGTAAGGAAAATACTTCTCGCGGGCGAATCCGATCTCGCGGAGATCGCCGCGATCTGCACCATGGAGCACGGCATCGAAATAATCGGCCTGGTGCAGGCCGGTGCGGTAAAACGCGAATTCATGGGAGCGCCGGTGTTCCCTGATTTCGAGACAGTCACTAAGCCGTTTGACTGCGTGTTGATCACCGGTGTCACCGACGCGCGCGCATTGAGCGAAGCCGCAGCTGTGCGTTTCGGCGCCGACCGCGTACTGGTGCCGGAATTGCTCAGGGTCAGGATGAAGAAACCGCAAGAGGCGATCGAATGACCTGCGCCAACCTACGCTGGTATGTTGTGCAGTCGCAGCCGAACGCCGAGAACAAAGCGGTTGCGCATCTCGTGCGCCAGGGCTTTACGACGTACTTGCCGCGTTATCTCAAGCGCCGGCGGCACGCACGGCGTGTCGATATCATTCCGGCGCCGCTATTCCCGCGTTATTTTTTCGTCGCGATCGATATGACCGTGCAGCGCTGGAGGTCGATCTATTCGACGATCGGCGTTGCGCAGCTGATCTGCAACGGCGACGTGCCGGCGGCGGTTTCCGATGAAGTGGTGACGACGCTGAAAGAGCGCGAGGATGCGGCTGGCTTCATTCGCCTAGCGCCGCGGCCGTTTCGCCCCGGCGACAAGATTCGTATTCTCGAGGGGGTCTTCGCCGACTGTCTCGGCCTCTATGACGGCATGACCGATCGCGACCGCGTGACTATTCTGCTCGACTTGCTCGGCCGTAAGGTCCGCGTGCTAGTGGATGCCGATGCGGTGGCGGCGGCATAGAGCATTGCGCCGCGAAGGTGCCGCGCTTGATCTGGGCCACGGCTCACCCGGACTGCGGCAGCAATTCTCGATCAAACCTTGCGACTTTCCACGCGACACCGAAGATATGCCGATGCTTCACGACCAGCGTTCTATTTGTGACCTCGTCGAAGGCGTGACGGCGACCCAGCAACTGGCGCCCGATGTGTCGGCGGTGGTGTTATCGCACGACGGATATGCGGACCTTTGGCCGGCATTTTTTGAGCTGCTGTTTCGCTTTTGGCCGGATCTGCCCTATCCGTTGCATCTGGTCAGCAACGGCCGGACTTTCCCGGATGACCGCGTTATCCCGGTGCGGGTGGGCGACGACCGATCTTGGTCGCAGACGCTTGCGTGCGCCCTTGACCATATCCCCGGCCGCTACGTACTTCTAATGCTTGAAGACTATTTTTTGACTGGCCGAGTCGATACGGCGCGCATCGCCAGACTGCATGCCACGATGGTCAAGTTGAGGGCCGTCTATTTGCGATTGGCCCCGGCGCCGAAGCCTGACAGTCCGTGTCCCGGATTTTCAGATATCGGGTATATCGCAAAGGGTGCGCCCTACCGGACATCATTGCAAATCGCGTTTTGGGAGCGGTCAGCCTTGCTCGGCCTGTTGCGGCAAGACGAAACGGCGTGGGACTTCGAGCTCAAAGGCTCGCGGCGCAGCGACCAGATCTCTGATCCATTCCTGAGTGTCTACGACGGTCTTGCCCTGCCATACCGCCACGCGGTGCGGCGTGGACGATGGATACCTGGTGCGATCCGTCAATTCGCGGCGCTCGGCATCACCTTCGATTCCACGAACCGGCCTACTGAGTCTGAGCTTTATGCCCGATGGGAGGAATCTGCGGCGCGCCGCTTCCTCGGCAAAGCGTGGCGCTTCGTGAGGCGGCGAAAGCTTTGATCGTGCGTTTGAAATGACTGGTTCCCATAACCGATGAAGCTCTATTTTCGGCTTCTAATCGATATCGTCCGATATTTGCGCTGGAAATTTCCGGCGATACTTATTCTTATGGGGTTGGTAGGGGTGACCGAAGGGCTCTCGGTCAGTCTGCTGCTGCCGCTGTTCTCTCAGATTGGGATTTCTTATTCGGCCGGCCCTGGCCTTGCCGGTAGCCTGTTGCACCAGGCTCTCAGCGCCATCGGTGGATCGTTCGGAATTTCGAGCCTGCTCGTGATTATCGTAGGCGTTGCCGCGCTTCAGGCGGTTTTCTTCATCGCGTTGCATTGGTGGATGACGAGCGCGTCGCGCAGCTATAAGCGCGGTCGTCAATCGCAGCTGTTCCGCGCGATCATGTATGCTCAGTGGGAATTCGTATCCTCAAAAAAAGCGGGCGAACTGACCAACGCGATCGTCAGCGAAAGCGAGCGTCTCGCGCAATCGTTTTACATCGGCCTCTATCTGATTTCGACCTTCCTCGGGACCTGCATCTACCTGGTCCTCGCCTTGATGATTGCCTGGCCGATTACGCTCGCTTTGATCGGCAGCGCCGTGGTGATGACCCTCGCGGTCTTGCGACTCTATGGAAAAAGCTTCGCGGTCGGCAAATCGATCGCCCCGCTGAATGCGGAATTGCAATCGATCCTAAGCGAGCGGATTTCCGGCATTAAGATCGTCAAGGCGACAACAAGCGAGGCTGCGGCTTGTGCGCGCGTCAATTCCATTGTCGGCAGGCTCGAAAGTGCGAATGTCGTCGTGAACTTCCTGCCGATGTTCGTGCGTGGACTATTCGAATTCCTTGCCTTCTGCGCGCTGGCCGCGATATTCGTGCTTGGCCAGGAACATTTCGGTGTTTCACCAGGAAACGTTATCGTCGTCTTTGCCTTGTTCATGCGGTTGTTTCCGCGCATCACGACAGTGCAAAGCTACCTGCATCTGCTCAACGGCTTTTTGCATGCTATGGGCGCGATCGACGAACTGCAAAGCGCTGTCGAGGCTCATGCCGAACAGCGGAACGGCGCCGACGAAAGGCTTTCGGTTCCATTGCCCTCGCAGCTGGTATTGCGCGATGTCGCGGTGAAGTTCGGCGAGCGCAGTGTGCTCGAACACATCGACCTGTCCATGCCGATACCCGGCATGATCGGTGTTGTCGGCGGCTCGGGCGCTGGAAAATCGACGCTCGTGCACGTCTTGTTGGGGCTTGTATCGCCGTCGGCCGGGTCGATCACGCTCGGCGCGCATAATCTGGCGAGCGCCCCACTTCGCGCCTGGCGACGGCAAATCGGCTATGTGCCGCAGGAAACCACCCTGTTTCACGCATCTGTCCGTGAAAATCTCATGCTTCCCAGGCCGAACGCCACGGCCGCGGAGGTGGAGCTGGCGGCAAAGCGCGCGCACGCCCACGACTTTATCAGCGCATTGCCACGCGGGTACGATACGATTATCGGAGATCAAGGTGTCTTGCTGTCGGGCGGGCAGCGCCAGCGCATCGCCATCGCGCGCGCCCTGTTGATGGATCCAATCGTGCTGCTGATGGACGAAGCCATGAGCGCGCTGGATTCGGAATCCGAAGCCACGGTCTTGTCCGCCTTAAAGGAGTTGCGCGGGCAGATCGGCATTTTGCTGATCGCGCATCGTCTGGCGACGGTTCGCCACGCCGACGTGATTGCCGTACTAGACGAAGGTCGACTGGTCGAATGCGGCACCTGGGACGAGCTAGTCACGCGGCGTGAGCGCTTGCACGCCTTCATCCAGGCGCAGGTCACCTGAAGAGCATCGAATGCCGGGCGCGCCGCAATTTACCGTCTTCACGTCAACCTATAATCGTGCGCACACGATCCATCGCGTGTATGACAGTCTGCGCACGCAGACACTCCGCGACTTCGAATGGCTGGTGGTGGACGATGGATCGACGGACGCCACCCCTGAGCTGGTTGCGAATTGGGCTAGAACCGCGACGTTCCCGATCCGTTACGTGAAGCAACAGCATTCCGGCAAACACATCGCGCACAATCTGGCCTTGCGCGAGGCGCGCGGACAATTGTTCGTACCGCTCGACTCCGACGACGCCTGCGTTCCGCACGCGCTGGAACGCCTGGCCCACCATTGGAAGGCGATTCCGGCCGCGCAGCGGCCGCTTTATTCGGGCATTGTCTGCTTGTGCTGCAATCAGTTCGGAACGCTCGTCGGTGACCGTTTTCCATCCGATCCTTTCGACGCCGCTTTAAGTGAAATGGTTTATATTCACCGGGTCCGCGGCGAGAAGTGGCTCACAGCGCAGACAGACGTGCTTCGGCACCATCCGTTTCCGGAGATTCGAGATACCCAATTCATACCGGAATTCTTGATCTGGTTCGATATTGCGAAAGCCTACAAAATGCGCTGTGTCAATGAAGCACTTCGTGTCTATTACGTCGACGACGCGGCGACCGGGGCCGTCTTATCGAAGCGGCAAAGTCTTGGCGAGAACGCGCCGGGCCGGCTGCATTACTATGTTTGGTTGCTCAACAACGATCTGTCCTACTTCTTTTACTCGCCGATGCCGTTTCTCAAGGCGGCCATAATGCTGCCGATTGTTGCGCGGGCCTCGCGGCATTCATTTATGAATACCTTGACGTCCCTCAACAACTGGCCGGCGAGAGCCTTGGTCTCGCTCACGCTTCCAATCTCGGCCCTGTTTCAAGTCTTGTTTAGCCCGTCGCTGGTCTATGCCGTGGACAAAATCCGCGCCCATGCCAGGGCTCGAAAATAGGTCATGTGCGGCATAGCCGGTCTGCTCGACTTTTCGCGATCAGGTAATCATTCCGACCTCGCGCGCCGCGCCGGCGCCATGGCCGAGGCAATTGCCTATCGCGGGCCCGACGGCGCCGACGTCTGGAGCGATACCGAACCCGGCATTGCGCTGTCGCACCGCCGGCTAGCCATCATCGATCTCACGCCGACCGGCTCGCAGCCGATGGTGTCCGCCGACGGGCGCTGGGTGATCTCCTATAATGGCGAGGTCTACAACGCGGAGACGATTGCCGCCGCGCCGGCTCTCGCCGGTCTCAGACGGCGCGGCACTTCGGACACCGAAGTAATCGTCGAATCGGTGGCGCGGCGCGGGCTTGGTGCGACGCTCGCTGAGCTCAATGGCATGTTTGCGATCGCGCTATGGGACCGCGCTAACCGCACGCTGCACCTGGTGCGTGATCGTCTCGGTATCAAGCCACTGTTCTATGCGCGACGTAAAGACGCGTTTTATTTCGCATCCGAACTCAAAAGCTTTGCGTCTGCGGGACTCGCCTTCGATCTCGACCCCGCTTCAATCGCGAGCTTTCTGCGCTTCGCCTATGTGCCGGCGCCGTTTTCAATCTACTGCGACGTCAGCAAGGTGCTTCCGGGCGAGGTCGTCTCGATCGCACCGGGCGGGCGAATAACCCGACGCAAATATTGGGACATCGCGGAGGTCGCGGCTGCCGGCCTCGCCCGTCCGTTTTCCGGTTCGGACGCCGAAGCGGAAGCGGCCCTGCATACGCTTCTAGCCGACGCCGTCTCGGCGCAGATGATCTCCGACGTCCCGCTCGGCGCTTTTCTGTCGGGCGGCATCGATTCCTCTACGGTCGTCGCCCTCATGGTGGCTGCGCGGCGCGGGCCGGTACGTAGCTTTTCGATTGGCTTTCCCGACTTCGGCTATGATGAATTGGTGCACGCGAGGGCGGTCGCGCGCCATCTCGGAACAGTGCATGAAGAGTTAACCGTCACAGCAGTCGATGCGCTGGCCGTTGTGCCATATCTCCCTGATATGTACGACGAGCCGTTTGCCGACTCCTCGCAAATTCCGACCCACGCCATTTCCAAGCTGACTCGCGCGCACGTCACTGTCGCTTTGTCCGGCGACGGCGGCGACGAACTATTCGGTGGGTATAATCGCTATAGGTTGGCCGAAGGACTATTGCGGCGATTAACGCAACTGCCGCTGCCAGTCCGCCGCGCCGCCGCCGCCATACTGGAAGCGGTTCCGGAACGCGCCGCTGAATTACTGGCCAGCGTCGCGCCGCGTACCCTTCGTTCGGCGCAACCCGCCGACAAGCTAAGGAAGCTCGCAGAAATCCTGCGGCTCGACGGCGATGCCATCTATTTGCAGCTGGTCAGCAATTGCCCAAATCCTTCGGCATTCACGCACGGGCTGGTCGAACACCCGATCGGTCTGCCTGAGTACATGGCGGCCGCGCATGAAAACGTCCTTGAGCGTATGCAGTTGTTCGACACGGCGACCTATCTGCCGGACGACATCCTGCAAAAGGTCGATCGCGCCGCCATGGCGGTCTCGCTCGAAGTGCGGCCGCCGCTGCTTGACCATCGTGTGGTCGAATTTGCCTGGACGCTGCCGCGACACCTGCGCATGCGCAACGGCGAGAGTAAATGGCTGCTGCGCCGCGTGCTTGATAGACACGTGCCACGCGCGCTGGTGCAACGGCCGAAAATGGGCTTTGCGATTCCACTGGCCGCCTGGTTGCGCGGCCCGTTGCGGGATTGGGCCGAGGACCTGCTCGATCCGCAGCATCTGGGGGGCAGCTTTCTCGACGTCGCGGCCGTCCGCAAGTTGTGGTCCGAACACGTCGACGGCGGCCGTGATCGGGCTTATGCACTTTGGACGATATTGATGTTCGAATCCTGGCGACGGCGCTGGGCCTCCAATATGGGCGGGCAACGTGATCGTGCGCTAGCAGTCGGGTAGGGACGAAAGACGTGGCGCATAATCGCAAGATCGCGGTGATCGGCCTCGGCTATGTCGGACTGCCGGTTGCCGTCGCCTTCGCGCGCTCGGGCGCGCCGGTGATCGGGTTTGACATCGACCGCCGGCGCATCGACGAGCTGCGTTTGGGCCGCGACCGCACGCGCGAGGTCGAGCCGGCCGAGCTCACGCAGCCGACGCTGCGCTACGAAAACGATTTGAGCCGCCTTGCGGAAGCAAATTTTTACGTGGTCACGGTGCCGACGCCGGTCGACGGCGCCCGTCGGCCCGACCTCAGCGCCATGCTCGCGGCGTCCAAAAGTGTCGGCAGCGTGCTCAAGCGCGGCGACATCGTGGTTTATGAATCGACGGTCTATCCGGGCGCGATCGAGGAAGAATGCCTGCCCGTCCTCGAAAAAAAATCGGGTCTTGCGGGCGGCCGCGATTTCACTGTCGCCTATTCGCCCGAGCGTATTAATCCGGGCGACAAGGAGCACTGTTTTGAGTCTATCATTAAAGTTGTATCCGCGCAGGACGCGCGAACGCTGGATATCGTCGCTGACGTCTACGGCGCCGTGGTGAAAGCTGGCATCCACCGCGCGCCATCGATCAAGGTCGCCGAGGCCGCCAAGGTTATCGAAAATACGCAGCGCGATCTCAATATCGCTTTCATGAATGAGCTATCCGCTATTTTTCATCAGCTCGGCATCGATACAGGCGACGTGCTCGCCGCTGCGTCGACCAAATGGAATTTCCTAAATTTCCAGCCGGGGCTTGTCGGGGGGCACTGCATTGGCGTTGATCCATACTACCTGACATTTCGCGCCGAAAAGGCGGGTTACCATCCAGAAATCATCCTGGCCGGACGCCGCATCAATGACAGCATGGGCGAGCGGGTCGCGCGCGAATGCATGCGTGCGCTGTTGCAGCGCGGTCGCGCAAATCCCACGGTGACTATTCTCGGCATGACCTTCAAAGAAAATGTTCCAGACGTCCGCAATTCGAAGGTGATCGATATTGCGCGCGAACTTCAGCGTGTGGGCGTCGGCGTGCAAGTTGCTGATCCGCTCGCGTCAGCCGAGGAGACGGCTCACGAATACGGAATTAAGCTGACGCCGTTCGAGTCGTTACGGCCCGCCGATGCGGTTATCCTCGCTGTTGCTCACAAGGACTATGTGGCCGGCAGCTGGCCCTTGGTCGCCAAATTGCTTAAGGACAGCGAGGGCATTGTGTTAGACGTGAAAGCGAAGCTCGATCGTGCGAAAAAGCCGGAAGGCATTGATTTGTGGCGGCTCTAAGCATCAATCAACAGAAGCGGAATGAGCCCGATGACTGACTGCCCCATTCTCGTCACGGGCGCCGCCGGTTTCATCGGCTTTCATGTCGCACGGCGTCTCCTGCGAGATGGCCGCGACGTTGTCGGCCTGGACAGCATGAATGCGTACTACGATCCCGCGCTAAAGGAGGCGCGTCGCGCAGAGCTCGCCAAATCCAATCGCATGCGCTTCGTCAAACTGGACGTTGCCGACCGAGAAGGAATGGCCGCGCTGTTCAAGGAACACCGCTTTCCCTACGTGGTTCATCTCGCCGCGCAAGCTGGGGTTCGGTATTCGCTGGTCGATCCCTTCGCCTATGTTGACGCCAATCTCACCGGCTTTACTACTATCCTCGAAGGATGCCGCCACAATGAGTGCCGGCACCTGCTGTACGCATCGTCGTCGTCGGTCTACGGCTCAAATTCGAAAATGCCATTTTCTGTGCACGAGAATGTCGACCATCCCTTGAGCCTCTATGGGGCATCGAAGAAAGCCAACGAGCTGATGTCGCATGCTTACGCGCATTTGTTCGGTATTCCGATGACAGGCTTGCGGTTCTTCACGGTTTATGGGCCTTGGGGCCGCCCCGACATGGCGCTGTGGATTTTTACGAAGGCAATTATTGCCGGCGAACCCATTAAACTATTCAACAACGGCAACATGCGGCGCGACTTCACGTATATTGACGATGTCGTGGAATCGGTCGTGCGTCTGGTGGAACGGCCGCCGGCTGCGGATCCAAAGTTTTCGGGGGCGTCACCAGATCCCGCGTCGAGCAGCTCGCCGTGGCGCGTCTACAACATCGGCAACAATAAGCCGGTTGAACTTCTAGAAGTTGTGCGCCTTCTCGAAGAAGCCATCGGCAGAAAAGCCAAGCGCGAGCTCTTGCCGATGCAGCCGGGTGATGTGCGGGCCACTTGCGCCGATGTCGATGATCTGATGCGAGATGTTGATTTTAAGCCGTCAACGCCGATTACTGACGGAATTTTGCGATTCGTCGAATGGTATCGCTCTTATCATCGCATGTGATGTAACGCAGGCAACAGACGAGGCGTTTATCGATGGGGGACAAGGTCGCACTAATTACCGGCACAACGGGACAGGACGGTGCCTATTTGGCTGAGTTGTTGCTAGCAAAGGGCTACATTGTCCACGGCGTAAAACGGCGCTCGTCCTCGCTTAACACCCAGCGCGTCGATCACCTCTACGTCGACCCCCATGTCGAGAATGCCAGGTTTTTTCTGCATTACGGCGATATGACCGACGCAACCAACTTAATCCGCCTAATCCAGAGAATCGCAGCCGACAGAAATCTACAATCTCGCCGCACAAAGTCACGTTCAGGTCAGCTTCGAGACGCCGGAATACACCGCCAATGCTGACGGATTAGGCACGCTGCGGTTACTAGAGGCGATCAGGATTCTGAAACTTGAAAACCGCGTTCGTTTCTACCAGGCATCGACTTCAGAACTTTACGGCAATACGCCGCATCGACCACAAAATGAAACGACGCCGTTTGCGCCACGCAGCCCCTATGGCGCGGCCAAACTTTACGCCTTTTGGATCACCGTAAACTATCGCGAGGCCTATGGCATTCATGCCTCAAATGGAATTTTGTTCAACCACGAAAGTCCGATCCGTGGTGAAACCTTCGTTTCGCGCAAGATTTCCCGGGCCGTCGCCGCAATCGAGGTCGGGCTGCAAGAGCAGCTCTTTATTGGCAATCTCAATGCACGGCGCGATTGGGGCCACGCTCGCGACTACGTCGAGGGCATGTGGATGATTGTGCAGCAGTCACAACCAGACGACTACGTGTTGGCGACCGGCGATAGCCATACCGTGCGCGAGTTTGTCGAGCGGGCCTTTGCTGTGATCGGCCGCCGCATCAAGTGGCGGGGCGAGGGCAGGCATGAGATCGGCATCGACGAAGCGAGTGGCGAGGAACTGGTCAAGGTCGATCCTCACTATTTCAGACCGACCGAAGTGGATGTTCTGGTTGGCGACGCATCGAAGGCACATGCCAAACTCGGCTGGAGACATCGGGTTAGTTTCGATGCGCTGGTAAGCGAGATGGTCGAAGAAGACCGCAAGGCGCTGCGCGGCGAAGCCAAGCGCGGCAATCGTGGCGAGTGAGTCGATGAAGCCACCGCCGCTTCTCTTCGATCTGCGCGATAAACGCGTTTACGTCGCGGGTCATACCGGATTGGCTGGTTCTGCCATCATGCGCCGCCTCGCATCCGAAGACTGTGAGGTTCTCACCGCGAAACACGAGACGCTCGATCTGACAAAGCAGGAGCCGACCGAAAAATGGATCATGCAGGAGCGACCGCATGCGATCTTTCTCGCGGCCGCCCGTGTCGGGGGCATTTATGCCAATGACACATTTCCGGTTGATTTTCTTGCCGACAATCTTGCCATTGCTCTCAACGTGATGCGCGCGGCCGTAGCTGCGAACGTAAAAAAATTGATGTTCCTCGGTTCGTCATGCGTTTTTCCGCGCAACGCGCCGCAGCCGATGACTGAAGATCTATTATTGACAGGCTCGCTCGAGCCGACCAATGAATGGTACGCGATTGCTAAAATTTCTGGCATCAAGCTGGCTCAGGCGTATCGGCGACAGTTCGGCGTCGATTTCATTTCCGTAATGCCGACCAATCTCTACGGCCCACGCGATAACTATCATCCGGAAAACAGCCATGTTCCTGCCGCGCTCATCCGGCGATTTCATGAAGCCAAGGTGCAAGGTGCGAAACAGGTTGTGGTATGGGGCACCGGCAAGCCCAAGCGTGAATTTCTGGCAGCGGACGACCTCGGCGATGCTTGCATCTTCGTCATGAAGCATTATTCGGACGAGGGTTTTCTCAATATTGGTACCGGGGAAGAAGTCAGCATCAGGGAATTTGCTGAAGTTGTGGCAGATATCGTCGGCTATTGCGGGAAACTTGTGTTTGATACCGGCCGCCCCGACGGTCCACCACGCAAGTTACTCAACGTTTCTAAGCTCTCTGCGCTAGGGTGGACTGCGAGGACGCCGTTACGCGAAGGTTTGCAAGCGGCCTATAAGGATTTTCTTGAACAAGGCCGGCAAGTACGTGAGCGATAGTCGGACGCTCAAAGGCGCGTGCTCAGACCAACTTGGATCGCGTCAAGCAACCGTCTTATATTGGTATCGTTGCGCACGCGACCAAAGGACTAGCAGATCATGACCACTCCAACGCTGGCACAATTAAAGGTCAAATTGTTCACGGATGGCGCCGACAAGGCCCAGATTGTTGAGATGGCCAAGCAGCCGTGGATCGCGGGCTTCACCACCAATCCTTCGCTGCTCAAGAAGGCGGGCGTAAGCGACTATGCAGGTTATGCGCACGAGCTCGTCGCTGCGGTGCCTGATCGGCACATATCGTTCGAGGTTTTTTCCGATGACCTGCCTGAAATGGTTGCACAGGCGCGCGTCATTGCAGGGTGGGGAAAAAACGTCTACGTGAAATTGCCGGTGACAAACACGCGTAGCGAGCCACTGTTCGAGGCAGTTCGCTCGCTCTCGCATGACGGCGTCAACATCAACATGACTGCGATCTTCACAGGTGAGCAGGTCGCTCGCGCCATTGAGGCATTGGACGGTGGTGCGCCCGCGTGCGTGTCGGTATTCGCCGGGCGTTTGGCCGATTTCGGCATCGACTACCGGCCGGTCATGCAGGATGCCATCGCCCGCGCGCGCAAAACCCGGAACGTCGAGATCATCTGGGCGTCCACGCGCGAGGTCTTCAATGTGGTGGAGGCGGACGCCATGGGTTGCCACATCATCACCGCCCCCGCGGACGTCCTCAAAAAGCTTCCTGCGCTCGCCACCCAGACGGCGGCGGAACTCTCGCTCGCAGCAGTGAAATCTTTCCGCGATGACGCGGTTGCAGCCGGCTTGCGGCTTGCGGTTCCGGCTTCGCAAGCCGCCGAATAATCGGCTTGATCCTGTTTAATTTTGTCCCGTTGTAACGCTTTGAATCAAAACGTGTTCACCTCGGCTTTCGAGGAGCAGTCGCCAGCCGCGCGATCCCATGCTAGGGGAATGCGAGGCCTATGTGCCGGGGCGTGGGGATACCATCGAGACATGATGCAGGCTGCAATAGCGAGCGCGGAGCTGCGTGTCGGTGTCGTTGGCGTTGGCGTCATGGGCAGCAATCACGCCCGTGTGTTCGCTGGATTGCCCGGTACTGAGTTAGTCGGCGTGGCCGACCCTGACCGCAAGCAGGCTGACTTCGTTGCACGTACTTTGGGCTGCATCGCCGTCGACAATGTCAGCGAGTTGCTCGACCGCGACGTCGATGCGATCACCATTGCCGCACCTACTCACCTCCATCGCGATATCGCACTCAGCTGCATTGCGCGTGGCATCCACGTGATGGTGGAAAAGCCGATCGCGTCTTCGATCGAAGAGGGACGCGAGATTATCAACGCGGCGCGCCGCGCGGGCGTAACGCTGATGGTGGGCCACGTCGAGCGCTTCAATCCTGCCGTCGAAGCGATCAAGGAAGCACTCCGCGGTGAGGATATTCTCTCGATTGCCATCACCCGCGTCGGGCCGTTTCCCCCGCGCATGTCAAACGTCGGCGTGGTGATCGACCTCGCGGTCCACGATATAGATCTGATCCGTTGGTTCACCAATTCTGACATTATCGAGGTGCAACCACAGCTTTCCAGTGCGGTCGCCGAGCGTGAAGACATTGCTCTTTTGCAGTTCCGGACTGCCTCTGGCGTTCTCGCACACATCAACACCAATTGGCTGACGCCGTTCAAGGCGCGCAATGTCACTGTCGCCACGCGCGGAAAATACGTCATGGGTGATCTGTTGACGCGCCAGGTAACAGAATGCTTCGGCTTCCAGCCGGATGGCAGCTATTCCATGCGGCATCTGTCCGTCGGCCACGCCGAGCCGCTCCGCTCGGAATTACTCGCCTTCATGCGTGCCGTGCGCTCGGGGGCAACCCCGGCAGTAACCGGCGAGGAAGCTGTGGCGAGCCTTGAAATAGCGACGCGCTGCCTCGCCACACGCCCGACAGTAGTGATGCCCGCGCAACGAAAAGGCCCGCGCGCCGTCGTTGGCTGACGCACAGGGTCAATTACGGGCGTTCGATGAATTTGCGCACAAACCCGCCGCCTATACCGTTCATAGACGTTGCCGCCCAGCGCCGTCGGCTCGGGCCCGCGATTGATGCGGCCGTTGCCCGCGTTTTGAATCATTGCCAATTTATCCTGGGACCGGAGGTGCGCGCCTTCGAGGCGGAGCTCGCTGCATTCTGTGGGGCCCGGCATGTCGTCACATGCGCAAGCGGGACCGATGCGCTTGTGCTCGCATTGCGCGCGATGGGGATCGGGCCCGGTCATGCGGTGCTGTGTCCGTCATTTACCTTTTGTGCGACTGCGGAAGTGGCGGCTTTGGTCGGCGCGACGCCGGTGTTCCTCGATGTCGACGCGCTTACGTTCAATGTCGATCCCAGAGGCATCGCAAGCGCTGTAGCGACTGCAAGGGAGGCCGGACTAAAGCCAAAAGCCATCGTTCCCGTCGACTTGTTCGGCTTGCCGGCAGACCACGGCGCTGTCCTGGCCGCAGCAAAGGCGGAAAACCTGGTGGTTGTGGATGATGCCGCGCAGGGGTTTGGTGCGGTTTACGACAATCGTAGACTTGGCACCTTCGGCCAGGCCACCGCGACCAGTTTCTTCCCCGCCAAGCCACTCGGTTGCTATGGCGACGGCGGCGCGGTGATGACCGACGATGAGGGGCTCGCCGATACACTGAGAAGCCTGCGCGTCCACGGACATGGCGGCGACAAATATGACAATATTCGTATCGGGCTCGCCTCACGTCTTGATACAATCCAGGCGGCGATCCTGAGCGAGAAACTGAAGATATTTCCGGAGGAAATCAACGCCCGCAACAAGATCGCGCGGCGCTACAGCGAGGGGCTCGGCGATGTTGTGATTGTCCCGGCTACACCCACAGGCTCCACTTCAGTTTGGGCGCAATACACCATTCGGGTCGCTGGTGGCCGCCGCGACGTGCTGGCAGTAGCACTGAAAGCAGAGGGGGTGCCGACCGCTATCTATTACCCGATCCCGCTGCATCGCCAGCAAGCCTATAAACATTTTCCGGTCGGAAAAGGCGGCGTTGCCGTGAGCGAGCGCCTTGCGTCCGAAGTCATAAGCCTTCCGATGCACGCTTACCTCGACGCCGCGACGCAAGATCGCATCATCGACGTGACCCGGCGTGCGCTGAAGTAGTGAGCCGTGACAGTTTCCAATTGAATATCGGCGACGGCCTGCGGCTGGCAGGTCAGCTGCGCTTATAAATAT
>CAVUAV010000006.1:0-625126 GCA_963739555.1 uncultured Acidimicrobiales bacterium
CGCGCCGAGCTCTTCCTGGTCAGGTCACGTGGCGACCCAGGTTCGACCCGCCTCGAGGCCCCGCTCTGATCTGGTTATGTCAACGCCCCGAGCGGATGAGCCAGTTTGGGGTCGACCGCCAATCGCTGGTTCGGCGTGCGCTATCAGTCCGGAAGCCGGGTTGGCAGAAGGCGAGGTGAGTCGCTGTTCGGGCAAATCCTCATGTTGTCCTCATCTGGGTTCGTGGGTGTCGGCTCATGCTGTGGTGAGGACGGCGGCGTGTCGTCACGGACCTGGAGGCAGCTGGTGGAGATTCTCGTGATCAACTTCTCGCTCGAGGGCATGACCGAGTCCGAGTACCGGAACCTGTGCGACGAGGTCGCGCCGGCGTTCGCGGCGGTGCCGGGCCTCGTGTCCAAGGTCTGGCTGGCGGATCGGGCGAACGGTGTGTACGGCGGCGTCTATACGTTCGAGAACGGCGCGGCGCTGGACGCCTACCTGGCCTCGGACCTGTTGGCGCAGGTGGCCGCGAATCCGGGCCTGGTGGACATCTCGGTCCGCCGCTTCGAGGTGCTGGCGGAGCCGACGGCGATCACGCACGGCCTGGCACCCGCGGCCGCGTAGGTCCACAATGGCGCCCATGGACTGTCGGTCCGCGGGTTCCTCGGTCGTGGGACGTGACGTCGAGCTGTCCGTGCTCCTCCGGGTTCTGGAGGAGCACGGCCCTCGTGTGTGCTTCGTGTACGGGATCGCGGGCATCGGGAAGTCGTCGCTGCTCGCGAGATTCGGCGAGGAGTGCGAACGGCTCGGGATCGGCGTCGTCGACGGTCGACTGCCGGTCGATCGAGCCGACCGAGCAGGGGTTCCTGGGCGGTCTGGCCTCGGCGCGTCGACCCGACGATGACGATCACGTCGACAACCGACTTCGCCGCGCTCGCGGGCGGGCGTCGCACGGTGGTGATGATCGACACCTACGAGGTGTTCCGGCTGGCTGATCCGTGGTTGCGTCACGAGCTGTTGCCGGCGCTCGGGCCCGACGTGCGCGTGGTGGTCGCGGGACGCGAGCCGCCCATGCTCGAGTGGGCGGTCGAGCGCGGACAGCTCGGAGGTCTCGAAGTCCTCCCCTTGGGCCGACTCGACGACGACAGCGTGCAGACGATCGTGCGAACCGCGGGGTTCGAGGACGGCCCGGCCGCGACCGAGATCGCGCGGGTGAGCCGAGGGCACCCGTTGGCGTTGCGGCTCGCGTTGGAGGCGCGCCTCGCCGGTGGCGAGATGCCGGAAGCCGACGCCATGTCGCAGGTCGTCGACGCGCTGGCCGGCGCGTTCCGAGCCGGCCTCGACGAGGACGCGCGCCGCGCGTTGGATGCTGCCGCCGTCCCGCGGCGCATCACCCGCGGCGTGCTCGCCGCGATGTTGGGCGACGAGGCGGCGGACGACGCGCTCGACACGCTGAGCCGGCTGGCGTTCGTGGAGGCCACGTCGGAGGGGCTACGCCTGCACGACGCGGTGCAGAGCGCGATCGTCGAACGGCTCCGAGCCTTGGATCCCGAACGCTTCCGCCGCTACCGAGCCGCGGCCTGGCACTACCTCCAGACCGAGACCAGAGGTGTCGCGCGACACGAACTCGCTCGCTCGACCGCCGATCTGCTCTTCCTGATCGACAACCCGGTCGTTCGCGAGGCGATGTTCCCCACCACCGCGCACGCCTACAGCGTCGAACCGGCCCGCATCGAGGACACGAACGAGCTGCGTTCACTGTGGCATCGATACGACCCGCCGGAAGCGGCTCACGCGCTCGACCTCTGGTTGGAGCGCGCTCCGGGAGCGGTGCGAGTGATCCGTGACCGGTCCGGAGCGGTCGTGGGTTGCTCGATCGTCGCCGAGTGGCGCGACATTCCGCATTCGCTCGAACGCGACGACCCGGTCATGCGGCGCGTGGGCCCGCCACGCCGCACTGCATCCGCTGCCGAACGGGCAGACGAACGCTCGTGGTGCGGCGCGCCCTCGCCCGCGACACGGGTGAGGGACCGAGCGGCCCCCAGGCCGCCGCGTGGCTGGACTGCAAGCGGCACTACTTCCAGATGCGTCCCCAGCTGGGTCGGATCTACACGGCGATCGCCGATCCCGCCCCGTTCGCGGACGCGCTGGCGCGTGCTGGGATTCCAGTTCCTGGAACCCGTCTCGTTCGGCGATGACTCGCTACCACCTCGCCGCGCTCGACTTCGGGCCCGAGTCCGTCGACGGCTGGCTGTCCCGCCTCGCCGCCGCCGAGCTCGGAATCGCCGACCGGGGGTTCCTCGATCCCGAGGACCGCACCGTCGATCTCGGCGAGCAACGGGTTCAGCTCTCGCCCCTCGAGTTCGGCGTGCTCGCAACGCTGTCCGAACGACCGGGCCGCGCCGTGACCCGCGCCGAGCTCATCAAGCGGGTCTGGGGCACGACCTACGTCGGCGGCAGCAACGTCGTGGATGTCGTCGTGCGCAGCCTCCGCCAGAAACTCGGTCCGATCGCGAACCGCGTCGAAACCGCGCGCGGTGTCGGCTACCGCCTCAAATGATGGGGCGTAGCAAGCGGTGGGTGGAGCCCGTGAAATACCGATCACGCGCTTCGATAGAGCACAGAACGCCGCACCGAACGATCATCGACCCGGCTCACCGACGAGCGCAGAACGGCACGACTGACGTAGCGGCCGACTGAGGTGTCAACGGATCTGTCAACGCAACTCCACCGGACTGCGCCCTACGGGACCACACCAGACCTCACAACTACTGAGCGGTCCTCCTAGGTGACCTGCCCTGACACGTCGAGGCCTCACGACACCTCACGACGAGTGGCGGACTACGGATCAGAAGGTTGGGGGTTCGACTCCCTCCGAGCGCGCTGATTGGAGCAGGTCAACAGGGACTTGCGGCTCCGGGTGGACGTAGACCCGGGCGCGCCGGGCAGATCTCACATGAAGCCTCACTGACAAGAGATTTGCGTCGTGCTGCAGACCAACCACCGGCGGACCTACCGTCGACGTCACCCGTCGAGACGGTGTGACCGGCCGGCGCGAGTCAGGACTGAAGGACAGCCGTCAAGAGGGAGTCGTATGAGTGAGCCGATTGCCAACGTCGATATGGCCAACGCGTGGGACGGCGAGGAGGGCGACCAGTGGACCCAGTTCGCCGACGAGTACGACGCCAGCGTTCGCTCGATTTGGGCTGGCTTTCTCGAGACGGACCCGATCGCGCCGGCCGATCGTGTGCTCGACATCGGTTGCGGCTCCGGTCAGTCGACTCGTGACGCGGCACGGCTTGCGAGGGACGGGTCCGCGCTCGGAGTAGACCTCTCGGAGTCGATGTTGGCCGAAGCTCGACGGCGGGCCAGCACCGAAGGCCTCACGAACGTCGAGTTCCTCCGGGCCGACGCGGAAGTACACGCCTTCGACACCGCTACCTTCGACCTCGCGATCAGCCGTTTTGGATCGATGTTCTTCAGTGACCGGCCGGCCGCTTTTGCCAACATCGCCTCCGCGCTGCGCCCGGGAGGTCGTGTGGCCCTGTTGGTCTGGCAGGCCACCACCCGCAACGAGTGGATCATGGTCGCGCGCGAGTCGATGGCCGCGGGGCGTGACTTGCCGATGCCTCCGCCCGGCGCGCCGGGCCCGGCCGCGCTGGCCGACCCTGACGATGTCGAAGCCCTGCTGACGGGCGTCGGTTTCGAGGCGGTCGAACTCACGTCGTTCGAGGAGCCGCTGTGGTTTGGCGCCGACGCCGACGCGGCGTACGCGTTCGTGGGAGGGATCGGGATCGTCAAAGGTCTGTCGGAAGGTCTTGACGAAGTCGCCCGAGCGGACGCACACGACAAGTTGAAGGCCGCGCTCCGATCGCACGAAACGCCTGAAGGCGTTCGGTTCGGCAGCGCGGTCTGGCTGATCACGGCCCGGAAATCCTGACTTGGCGGGGAACCCTCCGATCACGTCGGCGGGGCGGGAGGGCTGGCGATCTGCCCGACGCAGCGCGCGCAGCGGTCGGCTCCACGGCCGAGACGATTGTCGGCGGAGCGTTGCGTGTCTTTCCGCTTGACCGCCGGTCACCAGAGGAGGAGGATCGCCGCGCCCAGGGATGCCCCCCGGACCAGGAGGAATGCCAGGAGGAACCGACATGTTCGTCTTCACTCGCCGTCGGATCATCAAGCCGAGCCAGTTCGCTCAGGCGGTGGACTTCTCCATCGAGTCTGCCGCCCACGTGAGCAAGCTCATCGGGAAGAACATCACAGTGTCTCGACTCACGTTTGGCCAGCCCGCGGGAGTCGTGCACTTCACCTACCTCTTCGATCACATGAGCGAGCTGGACCAGTCACAGGAGAAGATCACGAGCGACGCGGCGACGGCCGAGTACGGCACTCGTGCCGCCGAGCTCTTCGAGGGAGCCGCTGAGGACAACATCGGCCGATTGGTCGTGTCGACGATCCAAGAGCCGAGGACGGTGATGAGTGTCATCAGCGCAACTGCGTTCCCAGGCAGAGCCGCAGACGTCGTGGCGTTCGGAACGGAGATGCACCAGGCCGTGAGCTCGGCGACGGGGGCGCCGGCGGCGTTCGTCGTGTCGGTCTCCGGAGCCTTCGGTGGAACTCGGTTCGCCATGGGTGCCGACTCCATGGCAGGGCTGCAAGCCGCGAACGAGAAGCTCCAAGGGGACGGTACCGTCGCGAAGCTCATGGAGAAGGCGCGCGATCTGTTCGTGCCCGGGAGCGGCCAGTCGGTGATCCTCCGCAGGATCAACTGACAGCTGAGCTCGTCGGCAGCTGCTCGCTCCGCGTGCCGCGTGCCGTCACACGTTGTTCGGGCGACTGACTTCCTTGGCGTGGGGCGCGCACAACCAGCCGCGGACGCATGAGTCACGCCGGTGCTGCTGCTTCAGCACCCCCTCGGTGCCCAGAACGAGGAACGTGCCGACGAACGAGCCCGCGGTCACGTCGCTGAAGCAGCGCACCCGACACACCGGCTCGCGCCGCCCTCCGGCGTAGCTGAGACCGAGTTGGTCAACCGGCGTACGCCCGAAGACCCTCCATGTCGCGGATCGTGATCTGGCGCCGACCCGTCTCGATCAGCCCGCGCGAGCGCAACGCAGTGAGGGCTCGGACCACTGACTCCCGTGACGACGCGATGAGGCTGGCGAGCTCCTCCTGGGTCAGAGCGATGTCGAGCTCGGTCTCTCGTTGGGCGTCAGCGCGCTCGATGAGGAAGTGAGCGAGGCGGTGGGAGGCGTCGAGCCCGGTGGCGTCCACCCGCCGCCGGTCTGCTGTGAGGAACTTGCGAATGGTCACGCGCAGCAGTTCGAGCGCAGCGGCGGGGTGGGCGACGAGGAACCGACGCAGGTCGTCGGCCGCAAAGACGCGGCACTCGACTGGTTCGAGGGCGACGTTGGACGCGCTGCGACTGACGAGCTCGGGCTCGATCGCCTCCCACTCGCCCAGCAGGTCGCCCGGACCGAGGACGGCGAGCACGATTTCGCGGCCCTCGGGCGTGTCGAGGGTGACCTTGACCCGGCCCTCGAGGAGGACGCAGACGACGTCGTCGCGCGCACCCTGCATGAAGAGCGTCGCACCGCGCCGGTAACGGCGGACACGCCCGAGACCCAGGAGCGCGCGCGCGCGTCCGGGTCGAGCAGCGCAACGAAGCCGCCGAGTCTCACGCCCTCCCTCGTCGCCACCAGTCCAAAATTACCGCCCCATATGGGGCATCACTGCCCCATATGACGCACCGCGGGGGCGTCACCTGCGGTGGCAGCCCCTGCCGTCTTCCCGCATCGTCTCCCCCGAGGCGCAGCGCGCGCCATGAGCACCAAGGAGGACACGATGAGCCACCGCAGACGTTTGGTCGGGTACGCGGTCGGTGCGTTGATGATCGTGACGTGGGCGACACCGCTCGATGCGGGCGCCGCCCCTCGGCGTGCCACTCTTGTCGGCTGCCACGGGCTGTCGCCCGCGTCAGCTCAGGACTGCACCGCTGAACAGATTCGAGCTGCGCTCGACCACCGCCCCTGACCCGCCGCCACCGCTGGGTCAGGCAACGTTTGCGCGCTTCACAAGGTGCTCCCCGCTGACGGGTGATCGGTGTCGTCGGGAAAGTAGCGCACGAGCTCTCCGGCGAGGGAGGTGCCGCTCGGCTGAATCAGCGGCGTACCAAGTTCCCTACCGCGGCGCTCCCTCCGAGCGCGCTGAGGGTCCTGATGGCTGGGCCCGCGCCGGCGTGCTGGTGAGTGATCCGGCCACGTCGCCGCCTTCGACGTGACCGGATCACACAGACGCCGGACTAGAAGCCGGTGAACGCGAGCAGCGTGCCCTTGCCCGTCATGTTGTGCTGCACGGACACGTAGAACGTCTTCCCAGACGCATCCCAGAAGCCGCCCGTCCACTCAGCGCCTTCGTTGCTGTTGGCGATGAGATCGTTGATCGTCGCCATGCGCACGCACCCGTCCGTGAGGGTGTCCGCGTCGGCGCCATCGGGGAGGCAATCCCACAGATCGTTGTTCTTGTGCGTGTCGCCGATGTCGCTGTCTTCGTGGATGATCCAGTTGCCAGTGCCCGGCTGCTGGGCGATGTTGTCGGGCATCGCGAGGTCAGGCGAGCCGACGAGCAGCAGCTGCACGTCGGGCCGTCCGGTGTTCGCGAGGCCGTCCGCCAGTGAACCGTCGGTGACGCACACGGCGTTGCCCCACGTGTGTCCGCTGTTCTGGCTCGCCTCGTTGCCGGTGTTGTTGATGCACCACTTCACCTGGCCGTCGGCCAGCGCGAACAGGTCCTTCTCCGCGTCCTCGGGTCGATAGAAGCCGGTCAGCTTGTTGGTGGTGGTGGCTGTCCGCAGGTTTCCGCACGCCACCGTGCCGTTGCACACGTTGACCCACGCGACCGAGGCCGACCTCGGTGCCTTCACCGTTGTCTCCAGAGCCGCGGATGCCGACCTGGAGGCCATACACCTGGCCGCTCGCCAATGGCGAGTTGGGGAGCTGGCTTGCGTTGGTCACCGTGAGCGAGCCGTTGGATGGATGCGAAGGGATGAACTTGAAGTAGGCGCCGCCGGGGTTGCCGCCACCCGGACGGTTCTCGTCCGCGTAGTACATGAGGCCCGAGTCGTACAGGGCGATCCCTTCATAGGAGAGCCCACCCGTGACCGGCGTTCGGTTCACGATGTTCGGGCTCGTCGTCGTCCCGTCTGGGTTCACGTCCACATTCGTCGTGTTGAGCGGGTCGACGAGCTCGAAGAGCCGTCCGGCACTGCCGTTCTCCTCGCCGAACAGGATCGTGCCCCACGAGGTGCGCCGCACTGGATCGCAGGACGTGAGCCCGCTCTTTACGATCGTCGAGCTGGTGCCGTCACTCAGCTTGATCGCGACGACGCCGACCTGGCCCGAGCCCTGCTCGTTGCAGCCGATGACATGCGTCGGAGCGGTGTCGTTCGGCCACAGGGCCATCTGGTCGAGGTTCGGCGCACTGGCAACCTGGGCGACGGTCCGAACGGACAGTCCTTTGGCCGCGGTGACGAGCAGGGTGGGATCAGCCGACGCGGCGGCCGGGTTGGCCGACACCGTGGACGACGCGTCGACCGGCTTGTTGAAGCCGAACAGCTGGTTGCTGTGGTGCGCGAGGTCGTCTTGCACACCCTGTCCGAAGTCCGAACCGGCGATCGCGCCACCGGCGACGAGCATCACGGCTGCGACGCCGGCCGCGCCCACTACGAGCGTCTTTCGTTTCCATGACATAGAGCGAAGTCCTTCCGGAGGTGCAACGTGGTCTGGACTCCGTACCTTTCATGTGCGATCTGCCCATGAGGTGAGCCGAGAGCGACGTCCCGGCAACTCCTTCGCGAACAGATGGTGCGTCCCACCTCACGAACGAGCGTTCGGGCGTCCTGGGTCACGTGCCGTGACGCGTCGAGACCTCACGAGCCTTACGAATAGTGCCGGACTACGGATCAGAAGGTTGGGGGTCGACTCCCTCCGAGCGCGCCGAGAATGGAACCATGCGCGACCTGCTGCCGCCTCCCTCTGAGGAGGAGCGCGAGTGGGTCTTGCACGTCGACCTGGATCAGTTCCTCGCCGCAGTCGAGGTGCTGAGGCGGCCCGAGCTCGCCGGTCGGCCAGTCGTCGTCGGTGGTGATGGAGACCCAACGCGCGCGCGTCAGGTCGTGGCGACGGCGTCGTACGAGGCGAGGGCTGCGGGCGTCCACTCAGGCATGCCCCTTCGCACCGCTCTGCGGAGGTGTCCCGACGCGGTGTTCCTTCCCCTGGACCGGCCTGCCTATGAGGCGGCATCGGCGGAGGTGATGGCCGCGCTTCGATCCCTCCAAGTGGTCGTCGAGGAGTGGGGCTGGGACGAGGCGTGTGTCGGTGTGCGGACAACGGATCCGGTTGCGTTCGCACGCCTTGTTCAGGCGACCGTCTACGAGCGCACGAGTCTGCGCTGTGCGGTCGGGATCGGAGAGACGAGGCTGCAGGCCAAGACTGCGACCGGCTTCGCGAAGCCCGGCGGAGTCGCGAGCCTCACCCGTCGGTCATGGCTGCCTGTGATGGGGGCAGAACCTGTGTCCGCGATCTCGGGGATCGGCACGCGCATCGCAGCGCGACTCGCCGAGCTCGGCATCTTCACCGTCGCAGACCTCGCCGCATCCGACCATCACGAGCTCGCCCGTCGCTTTGGCCCGACCATCGGTCCGTACCTGCGCTTGCTGGGGATGGGCGGCCACGACGCGCCCTTGATCGACGAGCCGCGCCTGCCGCGAGGACGAAGCCGCGAGGTCACGTTCGAGCGCGACCTCACCGACGCAGCGGAGATCGAAGCGAACGTGCGCCGGCTCGCGGAGGAGGTCACGGCATCGGTCGCCGATCTCGGACGTCGAATCACCCACGTCGCAGTCAAGGTTCGCACCGCGACCTTCTTCACCCGAACGAGAAGCGGCAAGCTCGCCGAGCCGACGAACGACGCGGCCGTCGTGGCGGACAAGGCGCTCGCGGTGCTCACCCGGTTCGAGGGTGGCCGGCCGGTCAGGCTTCTCGGTGTACGCGTCGTGCTGGAGGACCCGCAGTTGGAGGCGCCCGATCGTTGACGAGCGGGTTCCCGATGCGAGCGGGTCAGCCCATCACGCAGGCGTGCCGGCGAGGACCGCGTCCATCTGCGAGAAGACCATGCGCATGCCCTCTTCGATCCCCATGGCGAGCACCTGCTCCATGCCCGCCACCGAGTCGAAGTGGGTACGGATCGCCATCACCGCACCGCCGCCGTCGCGCTCGTCGATGGTGATGACCATGGCCGTCATCGCGTTTCCGTCGTTCGGGCGGCCGTCGTCGTCGACGTCGGCGTCGCGCAGCTCGAGATGGCGGGGCGGGTCGGCAGCGATGACGTCCCACGTGCTGTCGTGGCGCTCGCCCTCGGTCCCGCTCATGAAGAAGGTGACTCGCCCGCCGGCGCGCAGGTCGTGGTCGACCACGGTCGCCGGGTAGCCCGGGGGGCCCCACCACCGCTCGAACTGGCGGGGGTCGGCCCACAGCTGCCACGCCCGTTCGACGGTGGCATCGAGATCCGCCGTGACCGTCATGGTCAGGGCCTCCAGGTCCTTCTCGACGCTGGTCACGCTCATCGCTTGCCTCCAGTGGTTCGCTTCTCGGTCGCCAAGAGGTCGTCGATCCGGTCGACCCGCGCCCGCCACAGCTCCTCGATGCCGTCCAGGAGCACCCGGGCCCGGTGGACGGTGTCGACGTCGGTGCGCACGAGCTGCTCGCGGCCCCGCCGCTCCTTGGTGACGAGCCCGGCACCCTCGAGCACGGCGACGTGCTTCTGCACGGCGGCGAAGCTCATCGGGTACCGCTTCGCCAGCGCCGACACGCTGTACGTGCCCCCGACGGCGAGGGCCACGATGTCACGCCGAGTGCCATCGGCAAGGGCGTGAAAGATGCGGTCGACGTCGGCGGGGGATACCTGATCTACAACCATCTGGTTGTACGTTCGCGCAGAACGGCGACGTGCGCAAGACCTCGGCGCTATTTCTTGCGGACCGCGATCATCGGGTCGGCGGCGGACACCGTGACGGTCGCCGTGGAGTCGATGAGCTCTTCCTCCAGGCTGCGCACCTCACCGTGGAACGACGCCGCCGAGTCGGGTTCGATCTCCAGGAACTCGGTCGGCAGGCCGATCTCGTCGAGGATGGCGATGAACGGCTCGGGGTCGAGCTCCTCGACGTTCACCATCGTCTTCGCATCCCAACGGCCGTCGGCGATCAGCATGGCGGCCGCGACCGGCGGAACACCCGCGGTGTAGCTGATCCCCTGCGACTCCACCTCGGCGTATGCCTCGGCGTGATCGGACACCTGATAGATGAACAGCTCGCGCGGCTTGCCATCCTTCGTGCCCTTGATGATGTCGCCGATGCACGTGTTGCCCGTGTAGCTGGCCGCCAGGCTCTGCGGGTCGGGCAGCACGGCCTTGACCACTCGTAGCGGGATCACTTCGCCACCTCCGGCGAGCTGCACCGGCTCGTGCGACAGCAGGCCGAGCGTGCGCAGCACGGTGAAGACGTTGATGTAGTGGTCGCCGAAGCCCATCCAGAACCGGATGCTGCGGGCGTCGATGTGCGTCGCCAGCGAGTGGAGCTCGTCGTGCCCGTTGAGGTAGATCGGCTGCTCGCCGACCACAGGGAACGTGAACGTCCGCTTGACCGCGTGGGTCGGGAACTCCTGCCACTCGCGGTCGATCCAGGTCCAGACCTTGACGAACTCGCGGAAGTTGATCTCCGGGTCGAAGTTGGTGGCGAAGTAACGGCCGTGGCTGCCGGCGTTGACGTCGAGGATGTCGATCGTGTCGATCGTGTCGAAGTACTTCTTGACGGCGAGCGCGGCGTAGGCATTGACGACACCAGGGTCGAAGCCGGCGCCGAGCACCGCGGTGACGCCCTTCTCCGCGCAGAGGTCCTTCTTCCGCCACTCGTAGTTGGCGTACCACGGCGGGTCCTCGCAGACCTTGTCCGGATCTTCGTGGATCGCGGTGTCGATGTAGGCCGCGCCGGTCTCGAGGCACGCGTCGAGCACCGACATGTTGACGAACGCCGAGCCGAGGTTCATGACGATCTCGGAGCCGGTCTCGCGGATCAGCGCCGCGGTGGCGGCGACATCGAGGGCGTCGAGCTGCCGCGCGCGTGCACCGTCTTCGACTCGTCCTTGATGTGGCCCTTGCGTTTGACGCTGTCGATGATCGCCTCGCACTTGGACACCGTCCGCGACGCGATGCAGATGTCGCCGAGCACGTCGTTGTGCATCGCCGCCTTGTGAGCGGCCACGTGGGCCACGCCGCCCGCGCCGATGATCAACAGGTTCTTCTTCATCGCTGACCTCCTACGACAAGCTGCGCTTGAAATCCTCGTACCCGAACTCGCGCACGACCTCGACGGTGCCGTTCAGCCGGCGAACGACGATCGACGGCATCCGCAGCCCGTTGAACCACGTGGTCTTGACCATCGTGTACCCGGCGGCGTCGGCGAAACGCACCTCGCTGCCCACCTCGAGCGGGGCGTCGAGGCTGAACTCGCCGAACACGTCGCCGGCCAGGCACGTGCGCCCGGCGATCGTGACCGCGTGATGGCCCGCGGCCGGCGCGCTCACCTGCGGATTGGTGCCGTAGATGAGGTGGTCGAGCATGTGCGCCTCGATCGAGGCGTCGACGACGGCGATGTCGACCTCGTTGTGCACCACGTCGAGCACCGTCGTGACGAGCTCGGCCGTGCCGGTGATCGCCGCCTCGCCCGGCTCGAGGTAGATCTGCACGCTGAAGCGGTCGGCGACGTCCCGCAGCATCGAGCAGAAGCGCTCGATCGGATAGCCGGGTGTCGTGAAGGAGATGCCACCACCGAGGCTGACCCACTGCATCCGGTCGAGCATCGATCCGTAGCGCTCGGCGATCAGGTTGACCGCCGTCGCGAGGGCGTCGAAGTCCTCGTTCTCGCAGTTGAAATGGAACATGAGACCGCTGAGGTCTGCGGCGACCTCCCGCAGCTCGTCGTCGTCGGTGACGCCCAAGCGCGAATGCTTGCGCGCCGGGTCGGCCAGGTCGTAGTGCGAGTAGCTGACGCCGGGGTTGACGCGCAGCCCGACCTGCCGGCCGACGATCGCGGCTCGGTGCCGCTGAAGCTGCGCCACCGAGTTGAAGATCACCTTGTCGGCGACCTCGGCGACGGCGACGACCTCATCGGCATCCCAGGCGACGCTGTACGCGTGCACCTCCTTGCCGAACTGCTCGCGGCCGAGGCGCGCCTCGTGCAGCGAGCTGCTCGTGGTGCCGTCGAGGTACCGGCTCATCAACTCGAACACACCCCAGGCGGAGAAGCACTTGAGGGCGAGCACGCTCTTGGCGCCGGACTCGTCACGTACGCGGCCGACGACCTCCAGGTTCTGCCGGAGGCGGCGCTCGTCGATCAAGTAGTAGGGCGTGCGAAGGGTCATGCGCAGGCTCTCGACGCGAGGGGAGACAAGGCGTTCGCCGTCGCAACTGCGAACGAGGCTGGCGAAAACGCTACACGAGGACCGGAGTCGCCTTCCCCGGCCTGCGGACCGACCTCGGTCGCCCAGGGCATTCAGAACTGGTGGCCACGAACGTGTGTCGCGGCCACCAGCCTGGACGCTCACACAGCCGGGTCGAGCTCAGTAGACGTCGACCGGCATCCGGACCTCGTTGAACACGACGCGGTCACCGATGTCGGCGATGGCGCGGAGCGCCTCTCCGAGCGCAAACGGCCAGCTCGCAAGGAGCAACGCGATCGGAGCGCCCAAGAAGATGACGCCCATGGTGTCCCAGAATCCGTCCACGGCGATGGCCAGTGAGAAGACACCGATCCCGGCGCTGATGACGCTGACCACTCCGATGACCATGAGGAACATCGCCCAGGTTCGGAGAGTCTTGTAGTCACTCATCAACTGCCTCCTTCCGGTTCTTGAAGAGTCGGCACCGCGGGAACGCCGCACCGATGAGACCAGGATGGGGCCGTGTTGCATGGTCGAGTAGGGCCGAAGGTCTCGACTTGGACCCGGTCTCGCAGCGCTCCCGCTGGCGATCCGGCGTCGCGCTACGACAGTTCGTCGGGGAGCGTTCGCGCGAGTCCGGATAGCTGCGCCGGCAGGTCGCTGTCAGAGTCAAACGCCAGGTGCCACCGGTCGCCTGGGTACCCCCAATAACGAACATCGGTGATGTGCCAGTCAGGCCTCGCTTCGAGGTCGACGACGAGGTCGACGCATCCGCTGTCGGAGCTGTCGACGAAGCCCCGGCAGAAGATCACCTGGCCGTGACCGTCGGACGAGCCTGGTTGGCCGCGTGTCGCGGCCGCGGCCCGTGGCTTCCCGCCTGACAGAACTGGGTCACGATGAGCTCGAATCTCGCTCAGCTGGTGGATGAAAGACTCCAGTGTGCGCGTGCTGCTCGTGTCGGATCTTCACTACGACCTTCGCAAGCTCGACTGGGTGCTGGCACGCGTCGCGGATCCGAGCGTGGCGATCGACGTCGCTGTCCTCGCTGGTGACCTGCTCGACATCGCGTCGTCCGTGCCGCTCGACACGCAGATCACCGTGGTGCTCAGCTACCTCGAGCGGCTCGCTGCGCGGGTGCCGACGGTCGTGTGCTCGGGCAACCACGATCTCGACAGCCGCAATGACTCGGGCGAGAAGACCACGCGGTGGCTCACCGAGGCACGGGCGCACGGGGTCGTCGTCGACGGCGACTCGCTCGACCTCGGCGGCTGGCGGCTGACGGCGTGCGCGTGGTGGGAGGGTCCCGAGACCCTTGCAGCCCTCGAGGAGCGGCTCGACGAGGCCGCGACCGATCGGCCGGCCCACTGGGCGTGGGCGTTCCACGGTCCACCCGAGGGTCCGCTCTCGTGGACCGGCGCGCGCCACTACGGCGACCCGGAGCTCCCGCGCCTGCTCGACACCTACTCGCCCGATGTCGTGCTGTGCGGCCACATCCATCAGGCGCCGTTCACCAGCGACGGCGGCTGGGCTGAGCGCCGCGGGGACACTTGGCTGTTCAACGCCGGATACCAGCTCGGACAGGAGCCGACGTCCATCGAGGTCGATCTCGATGAACGCACCGCCGCGTGGCACTCACTCGCCCGGCAAGGAACGATCGACTTTCAGTAGTCGGGCGAGCGGTCCGAGCCTGGTTCGATGTCGATCGGCGGCCGGTCGGCGATTCTGTTCAGGAGCTCAGCGAACATCCCGAGGTGATCGTCTCGGCCGCCGAACTGCTGCTGCACATCGGCGACGTAGGCCGTGAGGCGGTAGAGGCGTCCGGCGAGCTGACGCGCTACCTCGAGACCGACCTGAGGGTGGGCGGCGAAGAACTCGTCGGGATCGCCGATCTCGCGAACCACTGATGCCACTGCCGCGGTCACCGTCGCCGAGCGCGGTTGGTGCAGGAGCGCACCCAGCTCGCCCACGACCGAGCCCGGAACGCGGTGGCTGTTGACGACCAGGCCCCCGCGTTCGATCTCGAGCTGTCCGTCGACGAGCACCAGGACGGTCGTCACCGGGTCGCCCGCGCGATACACGACCTCGCCCGCGGCCAACGTGCGTTCCGGCAGGCCGGTGGTGAGCTCGAGCATTGCGTCCGTCACGGGATCGATCATCGCACGACGTCGGCATGCTGCAGGCCGGCTGCACCGCGCGTTCTGTGAGACGATTCGCACGTGGCGGACCTCACGTGTGCGGGGTGCGCCGCCCCGAACCCGCCTGGTTCCCGCTTCTGCAACGGCTGCGGAGCTCCCTTCACCCCCGATCAGCCCGCGCCGCATTCGGAGGCGGAACGTCGCCTCGTGACGGTCCTCTTCTCGGATGCGTCGGGGTACACGCAGATGGCTGAGTCGGTCGACGCCGAAGTCGTGCGCGAGCTGATGAAGCTCGTCTACGACAAAGCGGGGGAGATCGTGTCCCGCTACGGCGGCCGGATCGACAAGCTCATGGGCGACGCCGTCCTCGCGGTGTTCGGCGACCCCGTCGTGCACGAGGACGACGCAGTTCGCGCCGTGCGCGCTGCGCTCGAGCTCCACGGCGCGGTGAACGACCTGCGCTCGACCTTCGAGGCTCGCACAGGGCACTCGTTCGAGATGCACAGCGGGGTCAACAGCGGGGTGGTGATCACGAGCGACCTGCAGGGCGACCGGGCGAGCGGCCCACTCGGCGACATGGTGAACGTGGCGGCGCGGCTGCAGTCGCTCGCTTCGGCCGGCGAGATCTACATCGGTCCCGAGACCCGGTCGCTTGTCGGCAGCCGGTTCGTACTGACCGACCTGGGCGATCGCGAGCTGAAGGGTCGGCGCGAACCGGTCCGAGTCACGCGCGTCGACGGCCTGCGCGCTGCCAAGACACGCCCGTCGCGCCGATCTGGGAGCTTCGTCGGCCGCCAGGAGGAGCTCGGTGTCTTGCTCGGCGCGGTCGATCGACTGCGCGACGGCGAGACGTCCCTCATCACGGTGTGCGCGGAGGCAGGATCGGGGAAGACGCGGTTGCTCGAAGAGGTGCAATCTCGCCTCGGCGAGGACGTCCAGTGGTACGAGGGACGCGCATACCCCTACACGGCCGACATTCCCTACGCCCCGCTCGTGGATCTGTTCAACAACGCCGCGTCGATCGACGAGAACGACGACGCCGCGGAGGTGCGAGCGAAGCTCGCCGCGATGATCACGACGCTGCTGCCCGGCGATGACCTCGCGCTGGCGGCCATCGGCCAGCTCTACGGAACCACCCCGGCCGATGGCGCAGTCGACCTCGAAGCGTTTCAGTCGGTGCTGCGCGGCGCGGTAGCCCGTCTGCTCGACGCCGTTGCCCGCCGGGCGCCGACGGTGGTGTGCTTGCAGGACTTGCACTGGGTCGACCCGTCGACAGCAACGCTCGTCCGCGAGCTGGCCGGCACGCTGACCGAGCCCGTCGTGACGATCTGCAACTTCCGCCCCGGCTTCGAGCTCGGCGCGCCGGGCGAGCGGTCGTTGTACCTGAGTGAGCTCTCCGCGCGTCGAGTCCCGCGAGCAGCTGATCTCGCTGCTCGACGGCGCCGAACCGCCCGATGAGCTCGTCGCGATGGTCACGGCGCGCGCCGACGGCAACCCGTTCTTCGTCGAGGAGCTCGTGAACACACTCGTCGACGACGGCGTGCTGGCCCGGCAGGGCGAGACGTGGGTGCTCACGACGAACCTCGACGCAGTGACCGTGCCTTCGACGATCCGCGGGCTCATCGCGGCGCGCATCGACAACCTTGCCCCCGAGCCTCGCCGCGTGCTCCGCGAGGCATCGGTCGTCGGGCGCGAGTTCCTCTACCGGATCATGCAGTCGGTGACCGATGCTCCCCAAGATCTGGAGGGGAGCCTTGCCGGGTTGTCGGCCGCCGACCTCATCCACGAGCGGAACGTCGACACCGAGCTCGAGTACATCTTCAAGCACGCGCTCACGCAAGAGGTCGCGTACGACGGTTTGCTGCGTCGCGATCGTCAGGCGCTGCACGAGCGAGTCGCACGGGGCATCGAGGCGCAGCTCGGTGGACGGGCGACCGAGTTCGTCGAGACGCTCGCGTACCACTATCAACGCAGCGGCCACGTCGTCGAAGCCGTCGACTACCTCCGGCGTTCCGGACGCAAGGCCCTCGATCGGTATGCCCTCGCCGAGGCGCACCGGCAGTACCGCGCCGCATACGACCTCCTCACGTCCGATGACGAGGACACCCTCGCCGTTGACAGCGCTACTCGAGATCGACTCTTGATCGAGACGATCATCGAGTGGGCGCAATGTCACTACTACACGTGCGAGATCGGCGGTCTCCGGGATCTGCAGGAGCGCCACCGCGATCTGCCGGCGGCTGTGGGCGACGACGTGCTCACCGCCCGCTGGCTCGCATGGGTCGGCATGGTGGCGTGGCAGGTCGAGCGCATCACCGACGCAGGCCGACATCTCACCGAAGCACTCGAGCTGGCTCGGCGCTGCGGTGACGCCACTGCCGAGGGCTACGCGCTCGCGTGGCTCGCGTGGGTCGCCACCCAGGCGGGCGACCTGACTCGGGCCGTCGAGGTCGGTGCTGCGCTCGAGCGGGTCGTGCCCCTGATCGCCGACCCGCATGATCGTCTCTACGTGCAGATCAAAGGCCTCGGCGGTGTGGGGCTGGCGTGGGCGCGGTGTGGTGACGCGAAGGCGGCGACCGCATGCGCCGGCGAGCTGCTCGACATCGGACGGCGCACCGGCAACCGCCGCGCGACCGCGATGGGACACATGGTCGTGATGGCGGCGTCGCTCTCCCGAGGTGATCTCTACGCAGCAAAGGCAGCGACAGGCGCGGCGATCGCCTGTGACGCGGACCCGATGTACATGCTGTTCGCGCGGGCCTGGGCGACCGGCCTGTCGATCGGCGAGGACAGCATGGACGAGTCTCGGCGTCGGCTCGACGAGCTCGATCTCATGTGGCGCGAGACCGGTGGGACGGTGAACGCCTCCGTGCTCGCCTGCTTCGATCACATGATCGACGTGCTCGACGGTCACCCCAGTCGGGGGATGGCCAAGCTGGCCGAGCTACGCGATGAGCGGGAGGCCGCCGGGGACTGCGTGACAGTGGTGAACATCGACGTCTTCATGGCGACCGTGCAGACTCGCCTCGCGACCGGCGAGGTCGTGGGAGCGGTCACACCTCCGGCGAGCCTTCGTGACAAGGCCTTCGTCAAGAGCCACCGCGTGGGGGCGAGCAGGAAGGCACGCGTCGCGCTCGAACAGCTCGCGAAGTCGCTCGCCGACCGTGGTGAGGACGGACGACTGGCGGCTATCGAGTTCGAGCTCGCGAAGCTGGCCAAGCACGACCGGCGAACGGACGATGCTCGTGCGCACTGTCGCTCTGTGCAGCAGCTGCTCACCGACTCTCCGGAGGCGTCGCTGAACCTCCGGGTGAGGACGATGCTCGCCGAGCTCGGCTGAGCACGCGTCGCTCAACCGGCGGCGGCAGCGCGTTCGAGCTCGGCGATGTCGAGCTTCTTCATGCCGAGCATCACGCTCATCACCCGCTGCGCCTTCTCTTGATCGGGGTCACGGATGAGCTCGTCGAGCCTCGTGGGAACGATCTGCCAGGACACACCGAACTTGTCCTTCACCCATCCACACGGTCCCTCTTCGCCGCCTTCGGAGAGCTTGGTCCAGAACGTGTCGATCTCGGCCTGCGAGTCGCAGTTCACCTGGAACGAGATCGCCTCGTCGAAGGTGAACTCGGGTCCGCCGTTCAGAGCGATGAAGTCCTGACCGTCGATCTCGAAGTGCACGACCATGACCATGCCAGCAGGCCTCGGCCCAGCAGAGCCGTAGTGGCTCACGTGCACGATTCGTGAGTTCTCGAAGATCTTCGTGTAGTGCTTCGCGGCGTCTTCGGCCTGCGTGTCGAACCACAGGCACGGGTTGATCTTGTTCTTGTAGAGGGATGTCATCGTGTGCTCCTCTCCTCGACGACCCTCGCACGTACCCCGGACCGGAGCGCGTCACACACCTCGCGTGACGGGTATCGCACCTCGCGTAGCGATCCTTTCGCGCGCCGCGCTCGTATGACTCCGCACGTGACACAAGTGCGGTGGTGTGGGGGAGCCCGCTGCGTCGGTTGTCGCGATTAGCGGAACCGGCTACGGCCGGTCGACACCGACTGGAGAGACATGAAGCGATTCGGATCTAGACAAGCGCGCCCCATCCCTTCGCATGTTCGCGATCGCGCCACTGATCGGTGCCAGCACCATGGCACTGGTCACGCAGACCGCCACGCCCGCAGGGGCTCAATCGACATCGGGTCCGTCGGCAGTGTTCGCCCTCGGGCTGCTCGCGGTCGTGGGCGATGCGCACGACAACACAATCGTCGTCAGCCGAGACGGAGCCGGACAGATCTTCGTGAACGGCGGCGCGGTACGCATCCTCGGCCCGACGCCAACGGTCGCGAACACGCGCACGATCGCGGCGTTCGGCCTCGACGGCAACGACACGATCAGCCTCGACGAGGCGAACGGCACGCTGCCGCGAGCGACGCTCGTCGGCGGCTCCGGTGATGACACTCTCACGGGCGGCTCGGCGAACGACCTGCTCATCGGGCAGGCGGGCAACGACCACCTCCTGGGCAAGGGCGGCACCGACCAGCTCTTCGGCGGAGCCGACAACGACTCGCTCACGGGCGGCGCCGGCAACGACCAGGCGTTCGGCGAAGCCGGCGACGACCTGATGATCTGGAACCCCGGCGACGCCACCGATGTGAACGAAGGCGGCGACGGCGTCGACACCGCACAGGTCAACGGTGGCAACGGTGCGGAGGTGTTCACGGCGACGACGCCGGACGGCACGCGTGTGCGCTTCGATCGCACGAGTCCCGCACCGTTCAGCGTCGACATCGGCACGACAGAGAACCTCGAGCTCAATGCCAACGACGGCAACGACTCGTTCACCGCGACTGGCAACCTCGCCCCGCTCATCGCGATCAGCGTCGATGGGGGCGCAGGCGACGACACGATCCTCGGCGGCAACGGCGCCGACAGGCTCGCGGGCGGGCTCGGCAAGGACTTCATCGACGGCAACCAGGGCGCCGACGTCGCTCTGCTCGGTGGGGACGACGACGTCTTCCAGTGGGATCCCGGCGATGGCAGTGACACAGTCGAGGGCGGCGACGGAGTGGACACGATGCTGTTCAACGGGAACAACATGAGCGAGAACTTCGACGTCTCGGCGAACGGGCAGCGCGTGCGGTTCTTCCGCAACCTCGGCAACATCACGATGGACACCGCAGGCGTCGAGAACATCGACCTCAACGCTCTCGGCGGTGCGGACAACGTCGTGGTCAACGACATGACAGGCACCGACCTCACCGACGTCCACGTCGATCTGGCTCAGGTGCCGGGCAGCGGCGTCGACGACGGCCAGGCCGACAACGTGACCGTGAACGGGACCGCCGGCGACGACGTCGCCATCGTCGGACAGCAGGGCAGCGATCTCCAGGTCGTGAACCTGAAGCCGACCGTGACCGTCTCGGCCTCGAGCCCCGAAACTGATCACCTGATCGTTGCCGCACTCGACGGTGACGACATCGTCGATGCGTCCGGCGTCAGCGGCGCATCAGCGCTTCTGTCGCTCGACGGTGGCAATGGCAACGACATCCTCGTTGGCGGGCCTGGCAACGACACCATCAGCGGCGGCGCTGGCGACGACCTCCTCATCGGCGGCGACGGCATCGACTCGCTCGATGGTGGGCCCGGCGACGACACGCTCATCCAAGGTGAGAACAACACCGACGGGTTGGTCTCGGATTCGAGCTGGCTCACCGAGCACGCTCATGACGTCGCAGGCAAGACAGTCGTCGACTTCGGAGCGAAGAGCTACACGCTCCCGGCGGCCGATCTCGTCGCGTGATGCAAGGGGCACCGAGCGCACTCCGCGCTCGGTGCCCTCGCGCGCGCAGCGCGCTTTCAGAAGATCGGGCGGCGACGCCTGGCGTGTGCGGCCCGGGGTTGCCGAACCCCATGCGAAGCCGAGCACCAGGAGGCCGGCGACGACGAGGACGAAGCCGAGGCCGGCGACGATGCCAGCTTCTCCGCCGGTCAAGGGCAGGGTGTCCGCGAGCGGGAGCGACCGCAGCCGGGTCGACCTCGTTCCCGGTGAGCTCCGGCGAACGGTCATCGGTAGGCAGCACCTCCGTGGAGGTGGGCCCGGTCGGGTCCAGCGTTCGAAGTCGAGGCGGTTTCTTCGGCCCCTGTCGTGTTCGCCGAGAGCGTGCTCCCGGGTGCGAGCGTCGTGGTGGGCGCGAGGGTCGAGGTCGAGGCGAGGGTGGTCGTCGGGGACTCCGTCGTGGTCGGAGCGGTCGTGACGCTCTCGCCAGTGATCAGCCCCTCGATCGTCGTGGACGTGGTCGTCGTCGACTCTTCGTCGGTGGTCGTCGACGGGGTCGACTCTTCTTCGACGGTGGTGGAGGTCGTGGATGTGGGCGCCTCGGTGGTGGTCGTGGACTCCTCCTCGACGGTCGTCGACGTTGTCGGCGCTTCGGTCGTGGTTGTCGTCTCTTCTTCGACGGTGGTGGAGGTCGTGGATGTGGGCGCTTCGGTGGTGGTCGTCGTCTCTTCCTCGACGGTGGTGGAGGTCGTGGAGGTCGGCGCTTCGGTTGTCGTGGTCGTGCCGAGCGTCGTGGCAGGCGCCTCTGTCGTGGTGGTCGCAGCGGTCGTCGTCGCGGCCTCGATCTTCTCCTCGGCGAGCTGGTTGGTCACTGTGACGACGATGTCCTCATCGCTGTTGAAGAACGCGGTGAGGTTCTGCGGCGTCCCGACCGGACCGAAGTCGCCGGTGCCCTCTTGCTCGAACCCGGGGGTCGCCGACTCGATGATCGAGTAGCTCGAACCGAAGGGCACGTCGAGCACGCCCTTGTCGCCGCCCTTGCAGGAGAGGTCACCCTTCTTCCATGTGCAGGACACGGCGTCGACTTCGTTCTCGAGCGTGAGCGTCCAGGAGGTGGGCACGTCCGGCGAGCCCAGCTCGTGGCCGTCCGCGTCGACCCATCGCTTCACCGGGCGCACGTGGAACGCGCACAGATCGGCGTCCTGCTTCGGGGCGAGTATCTGCTTGCCGTCGACGTACACCCGCACGTTGTTGTGGGAAGGCGGCACGTACAGGTAGGAGTCCCCCGGGTGCGCGACACCCGATCCCTTGAACTCTGTCTTGTCGATGTCCCACGTGTAGGCGATGTCGACGCTGTTCGTGTTGCCGACGCGCAAGACGGCGTCGCCGCCGGGCAGGGTGCACAGCCCGTCCACCGACAGCTTGTCGAGCTTGGGCGCCGCCGTGGCGAGCCCGGCGGTCGCCGACAGCAACATCAATGTGGTTCCCACGACGATGCCGAGATACCCGACGACGTGGCGCTTCGTCCTGCGACTTCTGGCGAACATCCCAATGCTCCCGTTGGCTCGTTGTTGGTGAGCCTGGGGCCGGGTTCGCTATGGCTCCCCGCCGGCGCAGCGACCAGTTCAGCCGGACGGATCAACACCTCCCCAGTTCGGCGAGCCCAGGGCTCGCCGCTCTGTCGCCTTGATGATCGGGACGCGTTGCGCGCACGGGATGGGCCGATCGGCCCGTTGCAAGTGCGTCCAGGGATCTGGACGCTCCGGTCACCATGAGGTCGTACTCTCCACCGCGGGGCCGAGCACGTGGGGCGGAGGTGTTGCGCATGAGGCGGACGCGGTCCTGTTCGCGTACGACTGCCCGGATGCGCCGGCGTCATCGAGTGACGTGGGTGGGTTCGGCTGGTCCCCGACGACGCGCACCATCCAGACCGACATCGGCGAGATGAAGGCCGACGACTCGTCGGTGTACCCGCAGACCGTGCCCGCGCGAGAAGCTGAGTGAGGAGAGCCCGATCTCCGATCTCCTCGGGATCGACCCGCCCGCGGGGCTGTCCGATTGGGGCTACGCCTGCTGACTCGAGGGATCAGGTTTGGGGAGAGATGGGCGAGCCGAATCGGATGACGTTGCCGTCGGGATCGACGTGCGCGCCTTCGTGCTGCCCCCACTCGGTGTCCTCGGGCCCATGCACTTCGGCCCCCGCAGCGCGCCACTCCTCCGCGAGCTCGTCGGCGTCGTCGACCCAGACGTATGCAGAGTGCTTCGGTGACTCGCCCAAGCGAGGGGGCGCGAGCCCGAGGTGGATCTCGACGCCGTCGCGCGTCGCATACCCGTAGTCACCGCCGACGTACTCCCGCGTCACGAAGCCGAGTCGCGCGTAGTACTCCAGCGAAGCGCGCACATCTCTGACGGGGAAGCCCGGCGCAACTCGCTTCAGAACTGCCATGGGCTCGCACCGTAATCAGGCGAGTCGACGTAGCAGAGCAGGATCACGCCGGTGACCAACGACATAGATCCCTGAGCGACTTCTACGATCCGCTCTGACATGTCAGGCGATGTCGAGGCGCAAGTCGGAGCCGCGTTCGAGGCGATGGTGGCGGGAAGCTGGAGCGCGGCGCGAGACGGCTTCACGACAGTGCTCGAGACCGATGAGCTTCCCGAGGCCCTCATCGGTTTGGGGAACGCGTCGTATTGGCTCGGTGATCTCGCGGCCGTAGTGGATTCGTTCGAGCGCGCGTACGCCGCCGCGCGCAAACGGCCCGACCCCGTGCTTGCTGCTGCAGCGGCGCTCGCTCTCGTCGGGTATCACAAGCAGTTCTTGGGCAACGTCGCCGCCGCCCGCGGGTGGCTGGCGCGGGGTGCGCGGATCATCGAGACAGAAGCGCCGCAGCTGCGAGGTGAGCTCCTCGGCGCGCGGTCGTTCGTGAGCGACGATCCGGTGGAGTGCGAGCGCCTCGCCCGCGAGGCCTGGGACATCGGACGCGCGAGTGGCAACGTCGACCTCGAAGTGCTCGCCATGACCGCGATCGGCGGCGCGCTGGTGCAGCAAGGCCGGACCGCCGAGGGGATGGCGCTCCTGGACGAGGCAATGGCAGCGGCGATCGGCGGGGGATGCAGCGATCCGTTGACCGCAGCGCACACGAGCTGCATGACGATGCTCGTGTGCGCGAGCTACTTCGACATCGAGCGGGCGACCCAGTGGGTGCAGGCAATGGATCGCTTCATCGAACGGTTCGGCTGCCCGTTCCTCGACGCCGAGTGCCGTACGAACTACGGCCGCGTGCTCTTCGAGAACGGCGACTGGACCGCGGCCGAGCAATTCCTCGTCGAGGCGATCGCGATGTCCGCGACGATCCCAGCCTCGCTCGCTCTGGCGTCGGGAACCCTGGCGGAGCTTCGCCTCGCGCAGGGCCGGATCGAGGATGCCGAACGGGTGCTCGATGGTCTTCACGGGCGCGACGAGGTGGTCGTCGCGCTGGCCACCTTGCATCTCGCTCGCGACGAACCCTCACTCGCGGCGACCCTGTTGCGGCGTCGCCTCGACGCGGTTGGCTCGAACAGGCTCGACGCTGCTGTCGTCGTCGACCTGCTCGGGCAGGCCGAGATCGCGCTCGGGCAGGCCGACGAGGCCGCCCGTCGCGGGGAGGACCTCGTCGCGCTCGGCGGCGCCAATGACTGCCACCTCATCATCGGACACGGACGAAGGCTCTTGGGTCTGGCGTCGGCCGGCAGCGATCCAGCCGCGGGGCGCGCACACCTCGAGGCCGCGCTCGTTGCCTTCGGGCGGGCTGAGGTTCCCTACCGCGTCGCTCAGACTCGCCTGGCGATCGCGCGGCTGTCGCGCCGGATCGACGTCGAGCTCGCGGCGGCCGAAGCCCGCACCGCACTCACGGTCTTCGAAGACCTCGGCGCCGGTCGTGACGCCGACGATGCGGCGGCCCTTCTTCGAGAGCTGGGTGTGAAGGCAGCCCGGTCGGGACCGAAGAACCTCGGGCGACTCACCCAGCGCGAGCAAGAAGTGCTGGGGCTTCTCGCCGAGGGTCTCTCGAACCCGGAGATCGCCGAGCGTCTGTTCATCTCTCGCAAGACGGTCGAGCATCACGTGGCCCGCATCCTCGCGAAGCTCGGTCTTCGCGGCCGGGCCGAAGCGGCTGCCTTCGCGGTGCGCTCTGACCCGAAATAGGTGAGTTCGCCGATGCTTCGGCGACGAGTCGGGCTCATGGTCCTCGCATGACCGAGCTACACGGACGACCGGTCGGGCTCAGACTGCTCGACCCGCGGCCGTTCGTGCTCGAGACGAGGAGAGCACTCATGGCCGCCGCGGCTGACACGAACGTCGGGCACTACGTCCACGCCAACGGGATCGACGTCCACTACGTCGAGCAGGGGTCCGGCCCTCCTCTCGTGTTGCTCAACAACGGGATGATCTCGACCAACCCGATCTGGGCTGACTGGATCTCGTCGTACGAGCACCACCGCGCAGACCTGGCTGATCACTTCCATGTCATCGAGCCCGACCTTCGGGGGTCCGGCCGTACCAAGCAGCCGGACGGTCCTGTCTCGTATGACCTCTTGGCTGACGACATCGCGGCGCTCGTTGCCGCGCTCGGGCTCGAGCGTCCGTTCATTGGCGGATACGGCGACGGCGCTGCCGTGGCGACGATCGTCGGGATCCGCCACCCCTCGTCGGTGGGGGCGATCGTGAACCACGGGGGCTATGACCTGCTCACGGCCGACTCCGACGCGCCGAGCATGGTCATGGCCAGGCAGATGCTCGGCGGCCGTGCGGACGCAACGGAAGCAGATCCCGACGCGGTGCAGGACCACGAGCAGCTCCACGTGATGGTCGAGCTGATGCGGGCGGACCACGACGTCGCGCAGGGCGACGGACACTGGGAGACGGTTCTGCGTCGCACGTTCGACCGGGTCAGCCAGCCCGCGGGCTACACCGTCGACGACTTGCAAGGCGTCACCGTGCCGACCCTGATCCTCGTCGGCGACCGCGATCCGTTCTGTTCCGTCGAAGAAGGCGTGCGCGCCTTTCGAGCGTTACCCGAGGGCGAGCTCGCCGTCCTTCCGGGCACTGGCAACGGGGTGAACCGAGCCGCCGTGCGAGCGATGATCGAGTTCTTCGAGCGGCGCCCCGCCTGACGATCCCCCGGCCGTCAGAGTCGGGGTCCACCACATGGGGGATGTCCCCCGGGCCGGCGCCTCGGATGCTGACACCATGGTCATGGGTGAGATCGACACGACACTCCGACGTCTCTTGGTCGACGAGGTGAGCGGCCCCGAGCCGGCCGGCTTCGCGCTCCCGACCGGCACGGTCACGTTCCTGCTGACCGATGTCGAGGCGTCCTCCCAGCGGTGGGAGCACTCGCCGGCGGCGATGGCCGCGGCGATCCCCCGGCACTACGAGATCCTGGACGAGGTCATCGCCGCCCACGGCGGCGTGCGGCCGGTCGAGCAAGGGGAAGGCGACAGCGTCGTCGCCGCGTTCGCCCGCGCGTCCGATGCCGTGGCCGCAGCGGTCGATGCCCAGCGAGCGTTCACGGCCGAGACCTGGCCTCCCGGCGCGGAGCTCCATGTACGGATGGCGATCCACACCGGCGAAGCCCAGCTGCGCGACGAGGGCAACTACTTCGGTCAGACGGTGATCCGCTGCGCGCGCCTTCGAGCGATCGGGCACGGTGACCAGATCCTCATGTCCGATGCCTCCGCCGGACTGGTCGCCGATCAGCTGCCCGATGGCGCGCACGTCGCCGACCTCGGTACGCATCGGCTGAAGGACCTCGGTCGGCCCGAGCGCGTGTGGCAGGTGGTTCATCCCGAGCTTCCCGTCGGACAGGCTCCGCTGCGGTCGCTCGACGCGCACCGTCACAACCTCCCGGTGCAGCTCTCTCCTCTCATCGGGCGGGAGCACGATGTCGTCGCGATCGGCCAGCTCGTCGTCGACGAGCGGCTCGTCACCCTCACGGGCTCGGGCGGAGTGGGCAAGACGCGTCTCGCGCTCGCGGTGGGTGCCGAGCTGCTCGAGCTCTTCCCGGGCGGCGTCTGGTTTGTCGAGCTCGCGAGCGTCTTCGACCCCGCGAGCGTCGGATCGGCGGTCTTGGCCGCGATGGGAGCCCATCACGTCCCCGGGCTGCAACCCGTCGAGCAGCTGATCGCCGCACTGGCGGATGAACGAACGTTGCTCGTGCTCGACAACTGCGAGCACCTCCTCGAGCCCTGCGCGGCGCTCACGGCCGCGCTGTTGGCACAACACGCGGCGGTGAACGTGTTGGCGACAGCGCGCGAACAGCTCGGAGTCCCGGGAGAAGTGACATGGCGAGTGGTCTCCCTGTCGGCGCCGCCTCCCGAGACGATCGTTGCGCTGCCCGCGCTGCGGCAATACGACGCCGTACGTCTCTTCATCGACCGAGCGCGCCGAGCCCGCCCGACGTTCGTGGTCTCCGACGAGAACGCACCGGCGATCGCTCAGATCTGCTCCCGGCTCGATGGCATCCCGCTCGCCCTGGAGCTGGCCGCTGCGCGCTGCCGGCAGATGTCGGCGGAGCGGATCGCGGCGGAGCTGGACGACCGCTTTCATCTCCTGACGGGTGGTGCTCGCACGGTGCTTCCCCGACAGCAGACGCTCGCGGCGTCGGTCGACTGGAGCTACGACCGGTTGGACGAGACCGAGCAGGTGCTCTTCCGCCGGCTCGGGGTGTTCGCCGGGAGCTTCCCGATGGACGGGGCGGAGCACGTCGCCGCGGCGGTCGGCGACTTCGACCCGGTGACGGTCTTCGACGTGATGAGCCGGCTCGTCGACAAGAACTTGGTCGTCATCGAGGAGCGGCCCGGCGGGGAGCAGCACTACCGACTGCTCGAGACGTTGCGGGCATACGCGATCGAACGAGCCCGCGTGGCCGGTGAGCTCGGGCCGCTCCGCGACGCGCAGGTGTCGTTCTGGCTGGGCTGGCTGGAGCGTCACGAGGCGATCGTGCACACCGACGCCGTGATCGAGCACCTCGAGCTGTTCCACGACAGCGTGGCGGCCGCGCTCGAGTGGAGCACCGGCGATCCCGGGGTCGGACTTCGGATGTTGCGGCTCCTGGCCCGCGCGTGGCAGGGAAGCGGTCGCCCGCAGGCTGTGCTGACCGCGGTCGATCGGCTGCTGACCGACGAGAACGCCGAGCGGTTCCCCTTGCCCTGGGCCGCTGCGGCCGCGTCGGCGGCAGTGCTTGTCGGCACCGCTCGCAGCCGGCCCGAAGCGGCCGGGCTTGCGACGGCGCGGGCGGGCGGTCGCCGACCGAGCCGGCGACGAGTACCTCGTCGCCGTCAACGACTTCCTGATCGGATACACCGCGGACAACACCGAGCGCCTGCGCCGGCTCGCTCACGAGCAGGGACAGCGGTACGTCGAGTGCGTCGCCACCATGGCCCAGGCTTCCGTCGCTGCTCGAGGCGGACCCGAGTGCAGCATGGGCAATGCTCGACGACGCGGACTTCCGGGTTGCTGCCCGTGAGAGCCGGTACCTCCGCGACTGGAGCGACCGGACCGCCGGTCGGGCCGCGCTCTACCTCGGTGATCGTCGAAGAGAGCGTCGACGCTTGCCCGGGGTCTTTGCGCGAGCCCGTCCCTGCTGATGGCTGAGTCTGCCGCGACACTCCTGGGCGCCGCCGGGCTGCTCGCCCGCGATGAGTCTCGGCGGCGACGCGGCCGCCGCGGTCGCGCACGAGCGCCTCTCGAATGTCCCTGGCACGCAGGCTTCCGCGGATCTCGCGGTGCATCAACGGTCGTTGCTCGCTGGAGGACCGGCGCGAGTCGGGCCGGCGATCCGGCTGAGAACGTCGGCCTCCGCGATTCGCACCGTCCTTCGTTCTGATGCTCCTCTGTCGAGAAGCCGTCGAGGCAGGCGAGGCGGCGGTCGCCGTGGAGGCGGTCGCGGGCCTCGGCAGCGCGACATGCCGCTCGGACAGGCGGCGCGGGCCGCGATCGAGGCCACGGCCGCGCAGGACGAAGACCGATGGCACGAGGCACTCGAGCGTCGCCGTCGAGCACGAGCTTCGCCTTGTGGGCGTCGACGCGCTCGAAGGGCTCGCCGGTGTCAGCGGCGACGGCGGAGTCTTGGGCCGAGTGCCTCCGCCTTGCGGCCGCGGCTTCCCGTTTACGAGAGGAGACGGGCTACCGATGGAGGTTCGCGTTCGAGCAGGGCCGTCTCGACGCCGCGGTGGCGGCCGCGGCCGAGGCGCTCGGATCAGAGCTCGCGAGTGCAGCGACTGCGGAGGGCGCCGCGCTGGAATGGCGCGAAGCCGCGGCCTACGCGGGTCGGGCGCGCGGCGAGCGTCAGCGTCCGAGCCACGGATGGGCCGCGCTCGACACCGACCGAGGTCCAGGTCGTCACCCTCGTCGCCGATGGCCTCACGAACCCACAGATCGCAGAGCGACTTCTGATGGGTCGCGCCACGGTGAAGACGCACCTCGACCACGTCTTCACGAAGACGGGCCTCCACTCACGGACCGAGCTCGCCGACGAGTACGTGAGGCGTCACCCGCACCCGGCGGGCTGACAGCGTCAACGCTCGGCCCCGAGGCCCCCGGATCGCACATGGTCGCCGGGGGCGTGAGCGTGTTGCCTGCGCTGATCAGGTGAGGATCAGGCTGAGGCCTCGCCGTGGCGCCTGAACAGGTGTACGTTCCTGATAGCGGTGCTCCGGACCCTGGTAGCGCGTCGTCGCGACACGCCAGGAGCCGAAATGCACTCGATCTCTTCGCTCTCCGTCCTCTCGCTCCGCGGCCCGCCGGGCGGCGTCGGCTCCGGCCTCGAGCCCACCGTCGCGTCACTCAGCGGCGAACTCGACATCTCGACCCGCGGGGACCTCTGCCAGGCGTTGGCCGCCGTGATCGCCTTCGGCGACGCCGATCTGATCCTCGACCTGAGTGCCGTGGACTTCCTCGACGCGTCGGCAGCAGGCGTGCTCTTCCGAGCGGAAGAGTTCTTGGCCGCTCGCTCGCGGTGTCTGGTGCTGCGATCTCCGCCGGCGTCCGCTCTGCGTCTTCTGAATGTGTGTGGCCGGTCTGATCTCGTCGAGCTCACCGGTCGAGGCCCGTAGGCGGTGCCTGGCGACCGGCGCGAACGGATCGTCGCCCGACTCGTCGGCCCAGAGCCTGGGGCAGAGACCGCGCGCCTGTGCCGGGTGTGCGCCGAGGTGACGGGCACGACCGGCGCGGGCATCATGCTGATGTCCGGGGACATCCCGCACGGCTCGCTGTGCACCTCTGACGAGGTGAGCGCTGTCATCGAGCAGCTGCAGTACGACCTCGGCGAGGGGCCATGCGTGGACGCCTACCAGCTCGATCGCCCTGTCCTCGAACCTGATCTGGCCGATCCAGCCGACCCCCGATGGCTCGCCTTCACCGGGCCGGCGGTCGCTGCGGGTGTGCGGGCAGTGTTCGGGTTCCCGCTCCACGTCGGCTGCCGTGCGGTTGGGCGCCCTCAACCTCTACTGCGATCGAACCGGCTCCCTCGACACAGAGCAGCACGCCGACGCACTGGTGATGGCCGATGTGGCCGCCCAGACCGTCCTCCTTCTCCAGGCCAACGCGCCCCCGGGCCTCGTGGCCGCTGAGCTCGAGGCCGGCGCGGACTTCCAGCTCGTCGTCCATCAAGCGGCCGGGATGGTGTCCGTTCAGCTCGGGGTGACCGTCGGCCAAGCGCTCGTGCGGCTCCGGGCCTACGCCTTCGGAAACGACCGTGCTCTTGCCGACGTCGCTCGAGACGTCGTCGCCCGGACCCTCCGCTTCGACGCCGTCCACCGGCGAGCAGGACTCCGAGTGACGAGCGGCCGCGTCAGTCGTACGATCGGAGAGCCGATGCCTAGAGAAACGCTGCTCGCCAGGACGCTCGTGGAGCTGGCCGACTCGCTCGTCGCCGACTTCGACGTGGTGGAGCTTCTGACGGTGCTCGCCGACCGCTGCGTCGACGTGCTCGACGTCGGAGCCGCCGGCATCATGCTGGCCGCGCCGGACGGTGAGCTGCGCGTGATGGCTTCCTCCTCCGAGGCCATGCGCGTGCTCGAGCTCTTCGAGCTCCAGGCGCGACAGGGCCCGTGCCTCGAGAGCTACCGCACGGGAACGGCTGTGGTGAACCAGAACCTCGTCGTTCGCGACGACCGCTGGCCGCGCTTCGCGGCCGAAGCGCTCGCAGCAGGCTTTCACTCCGTCCATGCCCTGCCGATGCGCCTGCGGGGCACGGTCATCGGAGCTCTGAACCTGTTCAATGTGGAGCCGGGTGAGATGCGAAAGCCGGACTTGGACGCCGCCCAGGCCTTTGCCGACGTCGCGACCATCGCCATCCTGCAACACCGCGCGGCGACCGAGGCGTACGTGGTGAACGAACAGCTCAATGGGGCGCTCAACACGCGCGTCGTCATCGAGCAGGCGAAGGGCATCGTCGCGGAGCGTCAAGACCTCGACATGGAGCACGCCTTTGCCACGTTGCGCAACCACGCCCGGAACCACAACTTGCGGCTCGTCGATGTCGCCACCGACGTCATCGGGGGGTCGCTTGCGGCACCCGGCCTCGACTCGCTTCCCCTCTGAAGCTCTGAGACGCGTGCGTCACGCGGCAGCGAAGCCTGCTCGCCGGCCGGTGTGCACCGCCCGGTCGATGGTGATGGCGATGCCGGCAGCAGTGATCGACCAGGCGACGGGCTGCTTGAGCGCCACATAGGCGGGAAGCGGGAGCAACAGGAGGAGTGTGAAGGTCGCCCCGCCGATCGCGAGGTTGATGCCGGCCCACAGGAACGTCAGTCGTCGTAGCAGTCGCACCACTGAAGGGTGGGCCCGCATCTCGGGTGTCAGGGGCCAGAAGTCGTGCGCGAGCGCCTCGACCATCGGCCGTCGGAGTGCGACGGAGGCCAGGAACACGCAACCCACGACGAGCGACCCCATCACCTGCTGCGCGAAGTAGACGAACGTGCTTCCGCTCGCCACGGCGACGATCGTCCGGATCGTGATGCCGACGGCGGCAAGGATGAGCAGGGGCGAGACGCGCCGGTGGCAGACCAACCGGGTCGCGAGGGTGCCGTACAGCCAGACGATCGCGACGCCGTACGCCGCCCCGATGCCGACGAAGACCAGCGCGCAATAGAACAGCGCGCTCGGGATCAGCGACGCCTCGATGAGGCGCGGGGCCGAGCGTGCCACGACCGCGCCGAAGACGGAGAGCTTCGAGACGACGGGCAAGGACGAGTTGGGGGACACGGCGCTCCTCGGCTTCGCGCGTGCGATACCGAGGTCCGGAGCAACGCCACCCGCGTCACGACCGTACCCGCAGCGGTGGCCTGAGAGAAGTCGGCTGCTCAGGACATTCCGCCGATACGCTCGCTTGAGGCGTCGTGTCGTCGAGCCGTTTGCTCCTGACGCCGCCTCGAAGAGGATGGCTCGGTGCACGGAAGACGCGGAAGACGCTTCCTGCTGCCACTGGGCGCCACCGCGTTCCTGGCTATGTGCGTCGCGCTGTACGAGTCGCGGGTCTTGCTGCAGCTGTCGGCGAGGCCTGATCCGGACGCTGACCGCGACTTCCGGTTCCCTGGTGAGCACACACATCTCATCTCGACATGCGACGGGGGCCAGCTGTGCGTCGAGGAGTGTGGAGCGGGACGCCCCGTGCTCTTGCTGCATGGCCACGGTGCGTCGATGCGCACGTTCTCACTGATGGCTGCTCCGTTGGCTGCCGGCGGTTGCCGGGTCATCGCGATGGACCAACGGGGATTCGGTCGTTCCTCGCCTGTGCCGCCGATGTTCGGCTTTCCTGGTCTCGTCGATGACGCTGCGACGGTGCTCGAGCACCTCGACCTCCGGAGCGCGATCGTCGTCGGCCATTCGATGGGCGGAGGCGTGGCTCTGGGCCTCGCGGTAGACCGTCCCGAGGTCGTCGCTCAGCGAGTGGCGGCCATCGTGCTCCTCAACAGCTCGGGTCGCGGGCCCGCGGACCGGCCGCTCACCCGTGCCAAGTTCACGGCGCTCGATTGGCAGTTCCTCGAACGACTCGGCCACAACCCGCGGCACGGCCTCGTGCTCGCCCGCGCGAACTTCGGGCCCGAGCCTCGGCGGAGCCACGTCGATGCGGTGCGCACGATCGGCACCGACAGCCCGGTCGAGCGCCGCCGCGGCTTCGCCCGCCGGCTCCTCGGCATCGACCTGACTCGAGCGCTCTCGCGGGTCGAGGTGCCAGTGCTCGTGCTGGCCGGCGGCGCCGACGCCGTGGTTCCGATCGACGAGTCGGTGCGAACGGTGGACCTCATCCCCGGCGCGCGCATAGAGACGTTCGCGAACGCGGGCCACATGTTGCCGATCGAGTGCAGTGACGAGGTCGCCGAGCGGATCCTCGCCCTGTCGGCTGAGGTCGAGGATCGATCAGGCTGAGGATCGACGCCGTGCGATCGCGGCCGGCGTCGCCCAGTGGACGTCGGTGGCCCAGCCGAGCTGCTCGAAGCACCGAATGGCGCGCGCCGAGGAATCCCACTGGTGCGGGAGCACTCCGTGGCGCGCCGATCGAGGGAACGCGTGATGGCCGTTGTGCCACGACTCGCCCATCGTGACGACGGAAAGTGCGGCGACGTTCGTGCTGCGGTCGGTCGTGACGAACGGTCGCCGGCCATAGACATGACAGAGGGAGTTCACGCTCCATGTCACGTGGTGCACGAGGAACACGCGGACTCCGCCGGCCCACAGCAGAGCCGTGAGAGCGGCCCACAGGCTGCCGCCCAAGATCCAGCCGAGGACGAAGGGGATGGCGAGCGACACGACACACCACATCGGGAAGAGCGCGTTCATGACGACGATGTCGCGGTCGGCCATGAGGTCCTTCGCATGACGCTCCCACGATGTCGGCTCGTGGTTGAAGAGCCAGCCGACGTGGGCGTGCCAGAGCCCTCGGAGCGGTGTCGTCGTGCCGTTGGGCGAGTGCGGGTCGCCGTCGAGGTCGGAGAAGACGTGATGGCAGCGATGGTCGGCAACCCACCCGATCGGTCCACCTTCGAAGGCCATCGACCCGGCGCCGATGAGCGCGAGCTTGAGGGGTCGGACGGCGACGAACGACTTGTGCGCGAGGAACCGGTGGTAGCCGATGGTGATGCCGTAGCCGACGAAGAAGAACAGCCCAACGGCGAGCAGTGCATCGCGCGTGTGGATCCCATGACCCCAGAACGCGAAGACCGCAACGAGCAGCGCAACGAATGGAGCCCCGACGATCAGAAGGGTGATCGCTCGCTCGCCTCGTCCGACTGTTCGACCCTGCTCTCCCTCGTCGGGGGGCGCAGACGTGACGGGCGCCGGCAGAAGGTCGGTGGGCATGTGGGCTCCTGGTGACGATTCCCTCCGTCCCGGGAGAGGGCGGAGGACCGCGACCGAGGTTCAGAGCCGCTGCCACCGACGCGGAGTCACCCGCGCGGTTGAAGGCACAGTAACAGTGACGGGAGCGCGCTCAGGAGGCGGCCCGGCGAGGTTTCGCCTTTCGTCCAGGCTCTGTGGCACCGAGGAGGTCGAGGAGCTGGCCGACGCTGCGCTCTCGACCGATCTCGTCTCGCAGAGGGACGTGGCGCTGGATGTGGTAGCGGTTCCGCCGGCCGTCCCGCTCCTTCACCACATACCCGGCCTCGGTGAGGTCCGCCACGATGGCGTACGCCGTGCGCTCGGTGATGTCGAGTGCGGATGCGATGTCGCGCAGCCGAGCGTCGGGCTGGTGAGCGAGGAACAGCATCGCAAGCGCGTGCGTGGTGAGAAAGGTCCAGTCGCCCACGCTCTAAACAGTAGTGCAATACCAGAGTTCTTTTACTAGTTATTGACTTCCACTGTAGGGTGGCCTTCTGAGGAAGGGAGCCCGTTGTGAGCTTGATGGGAACGGTCGAAGCCCAGCAGGAGCCGCGGGCCGTGCCTCCCCGGCAGTGTGGACGGTGTCGCGAGCTGTTCGACGGCGATCCGACGCTTGTCTCCGGCGCGCTGCCCGAGTGGTGGCTGTGCCCTCCGTGTCGAACGGCTCTCCTTGGCCCCGATCCCATCCGGTCTTCCTCCGCGCCAACTGAACGTCCATGACGAGGCGCCCGCTCGCACCGCGCAACGGTGACGGCTCGGCTTGGCTCGTCGCCGACCGAGCCCAAGGCGACTTCCTCTGTTACTGGTTCGTCGGTCCCAACGACCAACGCGTCGCTGAGCAAGCCCGTGCTGCATCCGCCGACGAAGCCGTCGCCTGGGGACGTAGTCGCACGACCCGCGTGAGGGTCCGGACGGATGACGGACGCAGCTACTGGGCCGGATCGGCGCCGCGGCCAGAAGGCTTTCAGCACACGTGGGAAGCATCGGAAGGACAGTCACATGCTGAAGTTTGAGTGGAACGCGTTGCGCGTCGGGGACCCGGTGCTCGTGCACGGCGCGCGGGGCCGGGATCCGGCTACGTCAGGGGCCGTCGTCACCGTCGACACGAGCCGAACCACGCATGGCGCCAACGGAGTTGGGATACGCGTCGGATCACCGGGTCGGCACCAGGTGTTGTGGCCGTCGTTCCTCGCCGTTCACCACGATCCGCCCGATCCGAGCGACGACTGCTGGCGTTGCGCGGCCTTCGCCGCAGCTGCCCGATGAGCAACTGGGAGTACCTGATCCTCGAGCTGCCGGTGTTCAAGGCCGCCATGGCAATGCAAGGTCAGTCCGACTCCGTTTCCGTGCTCAACGCGGAGGGTTCGCAGGGCTGGGAGGCGGTCGGCATGACCGCCCTCGGAGACGGCCACGTCGCCGTGTTGCTGAAGCGCAGCATTGCTGCGCAGCCAGGCAACTAGGCCGCTCAGCTGTTCACTGAGGGTGTCGTGTCAGGCGCGGGTCGGCGTCGGAACCAGTGCCGGGCCGAGGAGCTCGGCCATGTTCGAGTAGTAGAAGCGCTGCTGGTCGGCTTCGGAGACACCGGGCATCGCGTCCTCGAACTTCGCCTTCGGGTCGCGGCCGCCTTCGGGATGCGGGAAGTCGGTCGAGAACATGAACAGCTCGGCGCCCGCCTGTTCCATCATCCATCCGACCGGCTCACCGGGGAACGGCGTGAACTTGAGGTGCTTGCGGACGTAGTCAGACGGCCGCAGCTGGAGGTTCCGCAGCGGCTCCTCGGTGCGCCGGAATGCGCGCTGCGCGAAGTCGAGCTGATGCAGCCACGACACGACCCAGCTCGCGCCTTCCTCGATGACGCCGCCGCGGAGCAAGGGGAACCGATCGAACAGCCCGTCGAGGATGAGCGTGCCGAGGAAGAGGCACGGCGAGTTGTCGATCGCGAGGAAGTCCTTCGAGCGGATGTTCTCGCCACCGCCGAGGTGATCGCTCACCGGCATGCCGTTGTTGTGGAAGGCACGGTCGAGCAGCCGGCCTCCTCCTCCGACATGGAGCACGAACGGCACGCCTGAGTCGGCGAGCATCTCCCAGAACGGGAACAGGTCGGGATGGGTCGGCGAGCGCTCGCCTGCGGCGGTCGACGGCACATGGACTGCAGCCGATCCGAGATCGAGGGCTTCGCGGAGCACGGTGACCGCACGGTCGGGGTCGACGAGCGGCACGTACGCGACGGGGAGCAGCCGCTGGTCGTCCTTGCAGAAGTCGACGACGGCGTGGTTGTGGGCAGCGCTGCCTGCGTAGAGGAGGTCTTGGTCCTTGCCGACGAACTGCGCGGTCGCGAACGTCGCGAACACCAGCTGGCCGTCGAAGCCGAAGAGGTCGAGCACGTGGCTGCGCTCAGCGGGATCGAACGAGCCCATCGCGTTCCAGCCCTTGTCTTGCCAGAGCCGCTGCTCGGCTTCGGTTCGAGCCGCGGCATCGACCGCCCGGGCCTCCGATGCCTGCGTGGCTCGGTCGAGGACCGGCTTGAGCATGCTCATCGTGCGGCCTCGGAGCCTCTCGACCATGTCGGGCTGCATGAACGGCTCGAGGAAGCCGGGCAGCTCCATCAGGTGGCTGTCGGCGTCGAGGATGGCGCGGCCATCGGCGTAGGACATCGGTGCTCGCTCTCGTCTCAGATCGTCGGTTGCACAGTGCAACCGGTCGACTCGACTACTCAACTACGCCGAGTGACAAAATGCAACCGCACCGGGCATACTCAGGTGATGCCGGTGACCCTGACCTCGGACGAGCGCCGCGAGCTGTTGCTCGACGTCACCCGTGACCTCCTCGTCGAGGGTGGGCCCAGGGCGGTCACGATGGGCACCGTTGCCGAGCGCGCCGAGGTCACTCGAGCGCTCGTCTACAAGCACTTCGACAACAAGCACGACCTCCTCGCCGCTGTGTACCAGCGGGAGGCGAAGAAGCTCGACCGAGCGATTCGCGTGCAGGTCACCGAGGCGCCCGACGGCTTCGAGCCCAAGCTCCGCGCGTTCACCCGTGCGGTGCTCGGTGCAGTAGGGGAGCACGGGCGGTTCTTCGCGCCCCTCCGCTCGCTCGCTGCCAGTGATGCGAGTCGGCGGGACCAGCGATCGTGGGACCGCCGCACGGTCGGGTACTTCGCCGATCTTGCTGCGACGGAGTTCGCGCTCGATGCCCGCACCGCGAGGTCGGTCATGAGCATCTTGCTCTCGGGTGTCGACGCACTCGTCGCCCAGGTGCGATCGAAGTCGACGGCCGACGACTTGCGCTTTCTCGAGGACACCTACGTCGACGCGACACTCGGCGCGCTGTCGCGGGTCGCGGTCCCGCCCGACTAGCGAGGCGTCGTCACGCGGAGCTCGTTGCCGTCGGGATCGGCCATGAGCACCCAATCGAGGTCGCCGTGCCAGGCGTCGATTCGAGCCGCGCCGAGAGCGACGAGGCGCTCCACTTCCTCCTGAAGACCACTGGGGCCGAGCGGAGCGATGTCGAGGTACAGCCGGTTCTTCGCGAGCTTCGGGACGACCGGTGGACCCCACGTGATGAAGGGACCGCCGCCCGGTGCACGGATCGCGGTCTCTTCGTCCTGGTCCCACACCAGTGGCCATCCGAGTGCCGCGCTCCAGAAGTATCCGACCGCCGGCGTGCCGTCGCACGTGATCGACCCGAGGCGCTCGCAGTCCCCGAGGAATCGGTTGGTCGGCGCGATGATGCACAGCTCGTTGCCTTCGGGATCGGCGAGCACGATGTGGTCGTCGTCCGGGCCTTGACCGACGTCGACGTGGCGGCCGCCGAGTGTGAGCAGGTGCTCGACCGTCTCCCTCTGATCGTCGAGGGAAGTCGTGGTCAGGTCGAGATGGATGCGGTTCTTGCCCACCTTCTTGTCAACTACGGGTCGGAACAGGATTCGGAACTTCGTGTGATCGGTGGGGACGAGACCGACCTCATCTCGCGCGTCGTCGACGTTCCAGCGCAGCGCGGCGGCCCAGAACCGCGCGAGACCGAGGGGATCGTTCGCGTCGAAGCACAGAGCGACAAGCGCTGAGGTCATCGCAAGTGCTCACGCCGCGCTCGCCGTGGTTGTGTCCTGTTGAAGATGGGGCCCCCGGGGATGAACCACCCGGCGACCTTGCGCACGAGTGGATGCGGATCCTGCGCGTGCGCACGTTGCAACGCGTGGACGACGTCGTCGCGGGTGTGAGCCGACGGGCCGAGGGCGTGGGCTGCGGCCGTGCGGACCTGATAGTCGACATCGTCGGTCAAGAGCTGGATCGCGAGCGGGATGATGTTGTTCTCGCCCGGCCGACTCTCCCCTTCCTTGCACCGGTCGCATGTCAATGCATGGATGGCCCAACGCCGCACAGCCGCGTCTTCGTGCGCGACGTTGGCGACCAGATCGGGGATCGCCGAAGCGTCGAGGTGGTGGTCGAGGACGACGCAGCACCCCACCCTGACTGCGGGATTCGCATCTGACAGCCCGCGCTGCAGCGCCCTCGTGGCCTGCGGTCCCCGCTGCATGAGCTCGCGAAGCGCGGCTTTCGACCGATGCTTGACTCCGAGGTCTTGGACCAGGTCATCGAGGCCTTGACTAGGCATGCGCAAACGATATGAGCGCGACGCGTCCGCCTCACGCGAGTTCTGCGGTAGCGAACGCCTCGGGCCGTGGACCCGTGACCATGTGGCGCCAGAAGCGTCGCGGTCTCACCGACCTCGAAGTCGCCGCTCGCCCGTGTTGCACCGAGCTCACGGACCTAGTCTCCGTCAAACGGCCCGACCGGGGGTTGCGCATGGCTTCGAGTGCTCCGACGAGCGAGGTCGTCGACCTCGTGCAACAGCTCATCCGAAACGAGTGCGTCAACGACGGCACGCCGGGGTCGGGCGGCGAGGTGCGCAACGCCGACCTGCTCGAGGCGTACCTCGCCGGTTCGGGTCTCGATGTCCAGCGTTTCGACTCGGCGCCAGGCCGCTCGAACCTCATCGCCCGCATCGAGGGAACCGACCCGGAAGCACCGACGCTGTGCCTTCTCGGCCACACCGACGTCGTGCCGGTGAACGAGGCCCGATGGTCGGAGGATCCCTTCGGCGGGGAGATCATCGACGGCTGTGTCTGGGGACGCGGCGCGATCGACATGTTCAACCTCACCGCGTCCATGGCCGTGGCGATGAAGACGTTCGCGAAGTCGGGCTTCCGGCCACGCGGCAACCTGATCTACGCCGCCGTGGCCGACGAAGAGGCGGGCGGCGAATACGGTGCTCGGTTCCTCGCCGAACGCGAGCCCGACGCCGTCGCGTGCGACTTCCTCGTGACCGAGTCAGGGGGCTTTCCGATGCCGAGCCCCGAGGGTGTGCGCCTGCCCTACCTCCATGAGGAGAAGGGGCCGTTGTGGGCGAGCATGAAGGTGCACGGAGCGCCCTGCCACGGTTCGATGCCGTTCCGCGCTGACAACGCGCTCGTCAAGGCCGCCGAGGTCGTTCGCCGCATCGCGTCGTATCGACCTCCCTCGCGTCTCGATGAGTCATGGCGCGCGTTCGTCGCCGGGCTCGGCCTCCCCGCCGAGCTCCGAGCGCCACTGCTCCGGGAGGAGGGGTTCGTCGAGACGATCGAGATGCTGCCGCTCGGGCTTTCGAAGCTCGCCTACTCGAGCACCCACACGACGATCACGCCGACGATGCTCACGGCTGGTTCGAAGGTGAACATCATCCCTGACGAAGTCGACATCGCGCTCGACATCCGGGTGCTGCCCGGCGACGACGCCGACAGCGTTCGAGGGATGATCGCCGAGGCGCTCGGCGACCTCGCCGGACGAGGTCGAGGTGAGGTTCCCGAGGCCGGACGACCTCGCAACCCGGTCACCCGCGTCGGGTCCGTTCGTCGACGCCATCCGTCGTGCGGCGCGGACGTTCTACCCAGACGCCGAGCTCGTCCCGATGCGCATGGTGGGCACGACCGACGCCCGCCACTTCAGACGGAAGTTCGGAACTGCGGCCTATGGCTTCGGCATGTGGAGCACTCGCCTCGGGATGGACGACCTCGCCACGATGGGCCACGGCGACAATGAGCGTGTCGACATCGAATCGCTCGACATGTCGGTCGAGCTGTGGGACGTGCTTGCGCGCGACTTCCTCGGCTGACGCGCGTCAGCCCGCGGCGAGGGGTGGGCGCCGGGTGTGCCAATCAGTGAGCGCCTGGAATCCGTCGGCCGCACGCAGCACCGTGCTCTCGTCGAAGCGTCGCCCCGCCAGCTGCAGTCCCACGGGCAAGCCATCACCGGTGAAGCCGCAGGGGACCGAGATCGTCGGCAGCCCGAGGGCGTTCCACGGAGCGGTGAACACCGGCAGTGTCAGCGCGCTCGACGAAGTCGAGGTTGTCGACGAGCGGAGCCCCGGCTCCCGCGGTCGGTGTGGCGATGACGTCGACCTCGCCGAGGATGTCGTCGACTTTCAACGCCACGAAGTGCCGCACCCGTTGCGCCTGCACGTGGTCGACCGCTGTGTAGAAGAGCGCTGACGTGATCATCTGCCTCGTGAACGAGCCGTAGTCCTCCCAACGCTCGGCGAGGTTCGGTCGGTGGTACGCGAGTGCCTCCGACATGAAGATGGGCAAGCACGCCTCGTTGAGGATGTCCCACGCCGGCACGTCGATCTCCTCGACTCGCGCGCCGCCCGCGTCGAGCGCGGCAAGCGCGGACTCGAACGCAGCGATGGCCGATGCATCCACGAACGGCGCGTCGACGTGGTGGTGTCGGAGCACGCCGATTCGCAAGCCGGCGACGGACCCGTCGAGTGCCGCCGCGTAAGCGTCGGTAGCGACGTCAGCGCTCAGCGGATCGGAAGGATCGTGCCCCGCGATCACGTCGAGCATCAGCGCGCAGTCACGCGCAGTGCGCGCCATCGGGCCGACGTGATCGAAGCTCCACGACAGAGGGACCACGCCTGACTTGGGCACCCGACCGAAGGTGGGCTTGATCCCAGTGATCCCGCACAGCGCCGAAGGCATTCTGATGCTGCCGCCCGTGTCGGTGCCGATCCCAGCCCAGAAGATGCCCGCGGCGACGCCATTCGCGGTTCCCGAGCTCGATCCCCCGGCCCACCGGTCGAGTGCCCACGGGTTGCGCGGTATCGGAAATGGCTTGGTCGGGTCGGGAAGCCCGATGGCGAACTCCATGGTCGTGGTCTTGCCCGTGATGACAGCGCCGGCGGCACGCAGGCGCGCCACGACTGGCGCGTCGCGACCTTCGCCCCACTGTCGATCGAGGACGAGGCTCTGCGCTGTAGTGGGCAGGTCCATCGTGGCCACGATGTCTTTGACGCCAATGGGGATGCCGTGCAAGGGGCCGCGGTCGTGCCCTGCCTCGAGCTCAGCGTCCGCTTGCTTCGCGGCTTGAAGCGCGGCGTCGTCGGCGCGGCAGAGGTACGTGCCGAGCCGGTCGTCGAACCGGTCGGCCCGTTCGATCGAAGCCGCGGTGAGCTCGACGCTCGAGACAGTCCCGGCACGGAGCGCGGCCGCGGCTTCAGCGAGCGTGTCGGGGATGTCGCTCACGGCTGGTCCCCGAGGTCCAGCTCGTACACGCGATCGGCCTTGGCTCGCAGCAGCGGGTACATCATCACGAAGAGCGCCACCTCGTCCGGCGTCGCAGGGATGTGCGCCGCTGCGAGCGTGGATCGCACGACCGCCTCGACGTCTGACGCCCCGGTCTCGCTCATCGGACCACCTCTCGCCGGCTCGCCGACAAGTGAATCACGGGCGACGAATCTGCGAGCGCGTCGTCGAAGTCACCGGCTGCCGTGGAGCTCCTGGTCGATGTCGGCCTCGGTGATCGGGCGCCGGAAGAAGACATTCCAGCCTCTGATCGTCGACCGGTGGCGCAGCGCCAAGGCGCTACGCCACCAATCGTTTTCCGCCTTCGTCCCGCCGGTCAGCTTCGCGTCAGGACGACCTTCAGGGCGCCGGTCTCGCCAGCTCGAGCGAAGGTGTCATAGGCGTCGATGAACTGGTCCAGGTCGAAGTGGTGGGTGACGAACCTCGAGGCGTCGACCTGGTGGGCCATCGCCGCCTTCAGCAGGGTCGGCGTCGAGTAGGTGTCGACGAGCCCGGTCCTGATCGTCACGTTCTTGATCCACAGATCCTCGAGGTGCAGCGTCGCGGGCTCCCCGTGCACGCCGATGTTGGCGACGCGCCCTCCGGCCCGGATCAGGCTTGTGGCGAGCTCGAACGTCGCCGGCACTCCAACTGCCTCGATTGCGACATCTGCCCCGAGTCCATCGGTCAGCTCCTGCGATCACCGCGGCCGGATCCTCTCGGTCGTTGTTGATCGTGACGTCGGCGCCGAAGGCCTTGGCCGCCTCCAAGCGCGTGTCCGCCTTGTCGATCGCGACGATGTGAGCGGGGCTGTACAGGCGGGCCCCCATGATCGCGGCAAGGCCGATCGGACCTGCACCGACGACGGCGACGACGTCGCCAGGGGAGACCTGCCCGTTGAGCACACCGACCTCGTAGCCAGTGGGCAGGATGTCGGCGAGCATCAGAAGGTCTTCGTCGGGCATCCCCGCGGGAGCGCGATGGGTCGATGTGTCGGCGAACGGGACACGCACGTACTCGGCCTGGGTGCCGTCGATCTTGTGACCGAGGATCCACCCGCCGCCGCCGAGGCACTGGCCGTAGCTGCCCTCGCGGCAGAAGCGGCAGGTTCCGCACGCGGTGATGCACGACACGAGCACCTTGTCGCCCACCTTCACGTTCCTCACGCCCGATCCGACCTGTTCAACGGTGCCCACGGCCTCGTGACCGAGGATCCGGCCGTCGGTCACCGCGGGTACATCGCCCTTCAAGATGTGCAGGTCGGTGCCGCAGATGGTCACCGCGTCGACGCGAACTATCGCGTCGGTGTCCATTTGCAGAGTCGGCTTGGGAACTTCCTCCCACGCCTTCTTGCCTGGACCGTGATACACGAGAGCCTTCATCGCAGCCTCCTGGGGCCGTGGTTGACCCTCGCATCGTCTGGCAAGAGGCGACGATCCGCCCAGAGGCGAACGTCCCCGTTCGGAGGCCCTGCGGCAGCGACTGGCTGGTGTGCACAACGGTTGTGCGCGGCGATCCAGGGCCAAAGGTCCCCTGGATCGGTGCTCGACCGTTCTGGCCGCCCGAGGACCAAGGGCCTATAGAGAAGGTCTGACGCGAACTTCATGCGTTGGGCTTGAGCACTGGAGGTCAGGACATGACCAAAGCTCGCCGATCGCACACGAGAGGCACTCCTCGCAAAGGACACCGCTTCCCACGGTCTGCGCTCGTGGTCGCCGGCGTGCTCGCCGTTGCGGCCCTTCTCTGGATGCTCGTCGCGGTGCCCGCGCTCGTGAAGTACCCGACTGACCTCAACGTGGACCTGCAGTACAAGGGCACCTTCACCGTGCTCGTCAACCCGACCACGGCCGCGCCCCTCGCCGAGCCGATGGTGCTGCCTCTCACCGTCGACCGTCACATCGAGGCGGTCGGTGACGAGAGCGGCGCCTCCCTCGTCGTGGTCCGAGAGACCATCCACCAGCAGGCCGGTGACCTCCTGGACGTGACCCAGACCAACCAGTACGTGATGGACCGGTCCACGGTGGAGAACGTCGCCGATGACCGAGCCTTCGCGTTCGATCCGGCCAACGTGGTCGACCGGTCCGGTGCGTACCGCCTGAACCTGCCCTTCGACACGAGCTCTGACAAGACCTACGAGATCTACAAGAACGAGATCGACGGCACGTACGACATCGCTGCTGACACCGCGACCCCGACGGGGTCGATCGACGGCGTCGACGTCTCCTACTTCCTCGCCAGCGTGAACGAGGCACCGATCTCTGGCGCCTACCTGGCCGAGCTGAGCAAGGCCGTGCCGTTGCCCACCTCGCTGACCCTCGATCAGATGAAGCCCCAGCTGCTGGCGTCCGGCATCGACGTCGACGCCGTGCTGGCAGCGCTCACCCCGTCGCTCACGCCTGAGGACACCGCGACACTGGCGAAGTTCGCCGGTGAGCCGATCGGACTCGACTACGTGCTGTCGTTCGGAGGCCGCATGGCCGTCGAACCCGTCACCGGCGCGGACGTGCAGGTCGCCGTCAACGAGTCGGTGGGGGTCCGCCCCCAGGTGACGAACATGCCGGCGCTCCTCGAGGTGCTGGGCCACTATCCCGACATCCCTGAGGCGGTCGCCGCGGGCACTGCGCTCGACCAGCTCGTGAACGGACCGGCGATCCCGCTCTTCAACTACAGCTACGAGCAGACCCCGGCTTCGGTCTCCGACGTGGCGGCCAAAGCCAGCTCGATGCGCCAGCAGGTGCTCCTCGCCAAGGTCTGGCTGCCGCTGGGCCTGGTTGTGGCAGCGCTCCTGAGCCTCGTCATCGGCGCCGTGATCTTCATGCGTCGCCGGCCTCGCCCGACCGGCCTCAGCCCCACCGACGAGACACAGCCCGTGCCTCGACCCACCGAGGACGAGCGCGAGCTCGTCAGCCACCGCGAAGGGATCATGAGATGACCACCATCCAGAAAGACATCACCGTGCGGGAGGCGACAGGGGCAGCCCTGCCGCCTCTGCCGCCGGGCACACATCTGCTCCAGCCCATCATGCGGTGGGCGAAGGAGGCACCCAACCGTCCGATCGTCTCGTTCCGGCGCGGAGTCGAGTTCGTCGACGTCAGCGCAGCGGACTTCTACGCACGTGTCCGGGCGCTGGCCAAAGGCCTCATCGCGAGCGGCATCGAGCCGGGCGATCGGGTCGTGCTCATGTCGCACACCCGGCTCGAGTGGCTTCTCATCGACTATGCGGTCCTTGCCGCAGGCGCCGTCACGGTCCCGGTCTACGAGACCTCGTCGAGCGAGCAGCTGCAGTGGATCTTGAGCGACAGCGGCGCTGTCTTCGCCTTCGTCGAGACGCCTGCCATGCGGGAGAGCTACGAGGAGGTCCACGCGCACGCGACCGTGTGCCGGGACGTCTTCGTCATCGACGAGGGCGGGATCGAGGAGATGACCGATCGCGGGCACGACGTCGATGACGCCGTCCTCGACGAGCGCATCGCTGCGATCAAGGCCGACTGGATCGCGACCATCGTCTACACGTCGGGCACCACCGGCCGACCGAAGGGCTGCATCCAGACCCACGGCAACCTGTGCACGAACGCCGCGCAGAACATCGGTGCGGTGCGCGCGATGCTCACCGACGACGAGACGACTCTCGTGTTCCTGCCGCTCGCCCATACGCTGACGAAAGCCATCGCGCTGGTCTGCATGGAATGGGGCGTGAAGCTGGCGTTCGCCACTGGCCTGCCCCAGCTGCAGGAGGAGTTGCCGCTCGTTCGCCCGACCCTCGTGGTGGCGGTTCCACGAGTGTTCGAGAAGGTGTTCAACGGGGCGCAGCACAAGGCCACGGCCGAAGGGCATGGAAAGGTGTTCGCCAAGGCGGAGGAGGTCGCCATCCGCTGGTCCGAAGCTCATGCGGCCGGGCACTTCCGGCCGTTCACGAGCGTTGAGCACGCCGTGCTCGATCGCCTTGTCTACCGGAAGCTCCAGGCCGTGTTCGGTGGGCGCCTGAGGTTCGCGTTCAGCGGCGGCGGACCGCTCGGCGAGCGGCTCACGCACTTCTACAACGGCATCGGCGTCAAGATCTTCGAGGGGTACGGCCTCACCGAGACGAGCCCGACCCTGACCATCAACAGCGCCGAGGCCTGGAAGCCCGGGACGGTCGGTCGCCCGCTCGCGGGGACGACGATCAAGATCGCCGACGACGGAGAGATCCTCGCGAAGGGGCCCCAGGTGTTCCAGGGCTACTGGAACGCGGAGGCGGCGACGGCAGAGACGTTCGACGCCGACGGGTGGTTCCGCACCGGTGACATCGGGCAGCTCGACTCGGACGGCTTCCTGAGGATCACAGGGCGCAAGAAGGAGCTGATCGTCACGGCCGCGGGGAAGAACGTCGCCCCGGCGCCCCTCGAGGATCGGCTCCGGGCACACCCGCTGATCAGCCAGGCCGTCGTGGTGGGCGATGAGCGTCCGTTCGTCGCGGCCATGCTGGCCCTCGACGAGGAAGCGCTTCGCGAGTGGGCGACCGACCACAGCCTGGAGGGGCTCGACGCCCCCCAGCTGCTCGTCCACGAGGAGCTGCGCAGCCGAGCTTCAGGCGGCGGTGGATGGTGCCAACGCCTCGGTGTCGAGGGCGGAGTCGATCCGCGAGTTCGCCGTCCTTCCCCGCGACCTGACGATCGCGGCCGGTGAGCTCACGCCGACCCTGAAGGTGCGACGGGCCGTCGTCGCCAAGACCTACGAGTCGGTGATCGAGGAGCTGTATGGCTGATGGCTCCGCGCTTGTCCTGCCTGCGGTCGACCGACCTCCAGCCCGCCGGGCCACCGACCCGGCGGGCGGTGTGCGGTCACTGCGGCCGCTGCTGGGAGGGGAGCGGCGACGGCCCCGAGGTCGAACGTACTGGTCTGTCCTGGATGTGCGCGGCGTGGGGACATGTGAGGCGTGCCCGACGTGGCTCTCCGAGTCGTTGACCCACCGGCACATGCTCGATGATGGCGGGGAGGTCTTGATCCGCCCTCTCGTCTACGGCGATCGCTTCGAGCTGGCGGCGGGGTTCACCGAGCTCTCACTTCGGTCGCGACAGCTCCGGTTCTTCCAGCCGCCCGAGACGCTCGGCCGTGACGAGCTCGAGTACCTGACCAACATCGACTACCAGAACCACTTCGCCTTCGCGGCAATGCTCCTCGGCGGACCTGCGCCCAAGGGCATCGGCGTGGGTCGGTACCTGCGCGATCCGACTGATCCGGCGACCGCCGAGGTCGCCGTGACGGTGATGGACGAACACCAGCGACGCGGGGTCGGCACGCTGCTCACCCGGGCGCTGGGCGAGGTGGCGGCGGAGCGGGGCATCGACACGTTCGTCAGCTACGTGCAGTGGGGCAACGACTTGGCGATCGAGTCGCTGGCTCGTGAGGGCGCGAGGGTCCTCCCCGACGAGCCGGGCATCGCCCGCATCGAGATCGACGTCCCGGTCCCGGTGGCTGATCCCGACTCCTTCGTGCGCCGCATCCTCGGCACGCTCGGAGCCCTCAACGAGGCGCTGTTCCGCTGAGGGTGAGCTCGGCGCGACCTCGCGCCGCGGAGGCGGGCCCCGTAAGTCTGGGCGTGCGGTTCAGCGCAATCGGACCGGCACTTCGTACACATCACGAGGAGCACCTGTCTGGGCGTCCTGCTGGAAGGCAACGAGCGTCCCCTCGTCGGACCGAACGTGCGCGAGCTCGAAGGTGGCACTGAAGTCGCCCCACTCACCATTGCCCGCTGTGGCGGTGGTGAAGCCCTCTGCCACGATCGACCCGTCGGCACTGGTGAGCGTGTAGTTCACCGTCGCTTCGAAGGTGTTCGCGATCCCTTCTATCGTGAGTGGCGAGCTCACCAGTTCGCCCGGCACAGGCGATTCGACGAGGACGAGTGGGGTGAGATCGGCGGCGTCTCGCCGGTCGAGGTGCGGTGGCGGGCACGCCCTCTCCGCCGATGCCCTCGGTCGGGACCTCACCTTCCAGAAGGATCGACACCGTGTCGACCGTGTCGAACTGCGTGAGTGTGAAGACCACCTGCGCGACACGGAGCCCCATCGACAGGCTGCCGCCGCCGGACGCGAACTCAGTGGAGAGGTCGACCGTCGCGACTCCGCTGTCGATGTTGAGACCCAGCAGCTCGGTGCCTGGGGGGATCTGGGACGTCATGCCGATGCCGGTCTCGAAGCTGTCAGGCCCATCGAGGAGCGCTTCGACTGCCCCTCTCGCGACCGCTGGGGTGGTCACGGTGCGTCCTGCCGCCGCGACCTTCTCGTCGCGGACGAAGTAGGCACGAACCTCCGCCGTGGCAGCCTCAGTGGTCGGCGCGCTTGCCGTCGTACCGGCTGCCGTTGTCCCCGGGCTGGAACCGCCCGCGTCCCCACACGCGACGGTCATGGCCAGGAGTGTGAGCACGAGCCCGCACCAGCCACCCTTCATCGTTCTCAGCGTGCGCCGAACGTTGGGGGCCGGGCAGTGCCGAAGGTCCCCGGGTTGAGTGGCTCGGCGTCGAACATCCGCCTGTTGGCGAGCAAGATGACGGCGAGGGCGGCGGTGATGACGCCGGAGATGACGAAGGGGACGTGGCCAGTGCCGTGCCATGCGAGGCCGGCCCACACGCCGGCGACGAGCAGGCCGACCCCGCTGATCGCGGCGTGAACGCCAAGCGCGGTACCCCGTTCCGACGGGGGCACCAGGTCGGTGACCCAAGCGCGGCTGACGCCGTCTGTGAGCGCTGTGTAGGCGCCGTAGAGCGGGAGGAGCACCCACACCCAGCTGGCGGTGTCGGTGAGCCCGAAGCCGAGATAGGTAGCCGAGAACACGAGGAGCCCGACCCCGAACACGACCGGACGACTGAACCGATCCGACACCGCGCCTGCTGGGTAGCTGAGCAGTGCGTAGGTGGTGTTGTAGAGCACGTACGCGAGCACGACACCGGCAAAGTCGAGGCCCAGGCTTTCGGCCCGCAACAGCAAGAGGGCGTCGGGGAAGTTCACGAGTCCGAACGCGCCGATCAGCGTCACGACACGCCAGTAGCGGCGGGGCAGCCCATGCAGCGACCATGCGCGCTCCGACGTCGGTTGGGGGTGCGGACGTTCGCGGATGAGGAAGACAAATGCGACGCTCATCACGGCGGGGATGACCGCGATCCACAGCAGTGGCCCGAACTGCTGACCCACCAGCTCGTACACGGCGAGACCGATCAGCGGCCCGACGACGGCGCCCGCCGTGTCCGCGGCCCGGTGAAACCCGAAGGCGCGTCCCCGATTCACCGGGGTCGTGTCGTCGGCGATGATCGCGTCGCGGGGCGGACCTCTCAGGCCCTTGCCCACTCGATCGGTCACCCGCGATGCCAGTACCAACGGCCACGCGCCGGCAGCGGCGAGCATGACCTTGCCGCACGCGGAGGTGCCGTAGCCGATCGCGACGAGCGGCCGACGGTGTCGCAAGTCGGCGAGCCGACCCGAGATCGCCTTCATCGCCGACGCCGTTCCGTCGGCGAGCCCCTCGATCAGACCGAGGACGGCGGGTGGGGCCCCGAGCACTCCCGTGACCAAGAACGGCAAGACCGGGTAGATGAGCTCCGATGCAGTGTCCTGGAGGAACGACACGAACGACACCACGATGACGTTCCGACTGAGCCCGCTGGCCGTCTCGCTTTGGGCGCGGACAACTTCCGCCGATGGTCTCCAGAGTCGCTCGTTCCTCGGAGGTCTGGCCACTCAGGGGCGAGCCTGGCAGACGGCGAGACCTCCGAGCGGACTCGGGACCAGTGGCACTTCCGGACCGTCGGCTGTCGGCTCACGATCGTGCCGGAGGTGAGGACATGGACGATTCGAATGGCAATGAGAAGCGGAAGGCACCTGCAACGGTGGTCAACGGCACGCGAGTGACCGTCGCGTTCCCATTCTCACGAATCGCGCTGCATGAGCCGAGTGACGACCTGCGCGACCTCGCGATGCTCGTCGCCGACCTTGCCGACGTGGTCGCTGACTCGACCGCGACCGAGGTCGCCGAGGATCTGCGCATTCGGGCGGTCGATCTGCGGCAGCGGCTGGCTGCTGTTCGCAACGGTTGAACGATCGAGACGACATGGAGAGGTGATCGTGATGCGCGATGAAGCCATCCAGACGTTCGAGCCAGAGGCCCGTGAGGCCTCCCTGTTGGTCATCACCCGCGGCGACGTTGCTGACGACGCCGAGTCCTACGCGCACCGACGGATCGGCGCAGTCATCGAGCACATCGACGAGCCCGTCCTGTTCGCACGCGTGAAGCTGACCGAGGCGCCTGATCCGGCTCGGGACCGGCCCGCCATTGCCCAGGTCACCGTCGACATCAACGGCGAGATCGTGCGGGCTCAGGTCGCGGCCCACGTGATGAGCGAAGCGGTCGATCTCCTCGATGCAAGGCTCCGCGACAAGCTCGGACACCGTGACGAGTATCGCCAGGCCCTGCGTCGGCGTCCCCCGGCCTCACCACCAGGCGAATGGCGGCACGGCGATGCGCCGACCTCGAGGCCCGACTACTTCGACCGCCCCCCGGATGAGCGCGAGGTCGTGCGTCGGAAGACGTACGTGGACGAGGGGCTCACTCCCGACGAGGCTGCGTTCGACATGGAGGATCTCGACTTCGACTTCTATCTCTTCCGAGAGCTGGCGAGCGGGCAAGACGCGGTCCTCGAACGCGCCGAGACGGGCTCGTACGTCCTCACCCGCGTCCGTCCAGAACCAGTTGACGCGGATCCCACCGCCATCGCACTGACGGTGTCAGAGACGCCTGTACCGGAACTCGACCTCGAGGACGCCATCGAGCGCATGAACGTCGACGGTGAGCGCTCCGTGTTCTTCGTGAACGCCGCCACCGGACGGGGCAACGTGATCTACCACCGCTTCGACGGCCACTACGGGCTGATCGCGCTCGAGTGACGGCGATGAGTGCGACCCGCAAGCTCCCACCGCCGCCACCCCCGACCGGACCGGGGTCGAGTGGGTCGCGCTCGACCGGTGCGCAGCCGCGGCGCAGCCTCTCGATGCGGATCGGAAGGATCGCGGGGATCGAGATCCGCGTCCACGCGTCCTTCCTCATTCTGGTCGCGCTCGTGGCGCTCGCGGCGACCGAGAAGGAGGGCCCGACACTGGCGTCCTCGACGAGCTGGCTGGTCGCGCTGTTCGCGTGCGTCGTCGCCCACGAGCTGGGACACAGCTTGGTTGCCCGCCGAAACGGCATCGAAACGGTCGAGATCGAGCTGCTGCCGATCGGGGGCATCTCGAAGCTCGCCCGTGACCCAGAGGGCCCAGGAGTCGAGCTGCGCGTCGCAATCGCCGGGCCGATCGTCAGCCTGGCGCTCGGAGTCGTCTTCGCGCTCGCCGCGGTCGCAGCGAGGGTCGAGATGTGGCCGCCGACGCTCTACGGCGGCGGATTCGTCGCCCGGCTCGCGTGGGTCAACCTGCTGCTCGCTGCCTTCAACCTGCTGCCGGCTCTGCCCCTCGATGGGGGCCGCGTGCTCCGTGCGATGCTCGCGCAGCACACCGATCGAGAGCGGGCAACACGCCTCGCAGCTCGTGTCGCTCGGGTGGTCGCGATCGCGATGATCGGCGTCGGCTTCCTGCTCAACGTATGGATGGTCCTCATCGGAGCCTTCGTGTACTTCGCGAGCTCCGCGGAGGAGAAGGCAGCGCGGGTCCACGAGCGCGTGAAGGACCGACACGTGAGCGATGTGATGGTCCGCGACCCGATCTGTGCCCCACCCGATGAAACCGTCGCGCAGCTTCTGAATGTGATGTCGACCACTGCGCAGCGTGACTTCCCGGTCGTCGGCCCGGACGGTTCCTACCTCGGGCTCGTGAGAGCCCGAGTGCTCTTGCACGCAGCGCCGGACGCTCGCGTGAGATCAGTGGCCGACAGCATCCCGCCGCTCGCACCTGACGATCTGCTCGAGACCAGCGGCTTGCTCGACGGCGAACTCCCGGTCGCTGCGGTCGTGACCGATGGACGAGTCGTCGGCCTCATTCGCGCCGCCGACGCCGAGTCGCTCACGCTCTGACTTCTTCGGCTGCTGTTCGCCCCAGCATGAGCACGGGGGCTGAGCGTCCTCACGAGGGTGAGGAACACGACCGAGGTGGCGGCGACGTCGACGGTGACTGCCGCGACGAGGTTGGAGGCGTCGGTTCCGGCGGTCACGAGGTGAAGGGTCGCGACCCAGAACAGACCGAAGCTGGAGAGGTGGATCGCCTTCCACCAGCGTCGGGGCATGCGGCGCATCAGCAGGGAGGTGACCTCCACGCTGATCAGGAGGTACAGCGCTATCACGCCGAGCGCGACCGGCCCCGGCTTCCATGCGGACGCGAGGGGAACGAGGACATCTCCGAGACCGAAGTGCGTGTAGTTGTCGGCGACCAGGCCCCCGACGTGCAGTGCCGTGAAGATGACGGCAGCTCCTCCGAGGAAGCGATGCAGGTCGGTGAGCCACGCCGGGGTCGGGCGGCCGCGGGTCAGCCGCGTGCTGAGGAGCAGGCCCCAGATGACGGACGCAGTGAGCAGCCCCCACGCGACGAACCCAGTGGCCCGCGCGAGGAACCACCACAGCTGCGAGTTCATGTCCTTGGCTCCTGGATCGCTGCGGTCAGCTGCCGTGTGTCTTCGTCACGGGCGCGAGGTTGACCACGCTCGATGCGGGCGCGGGTGGCGCTGGCGTCGCGGCCATGCTCGTCGGCGGGCGCTGGACGATGATGACGGTCGGCGCCTCCGGCGAGGTGGGGGCGGCTGGAACCGTCGCCGTGGTCGCCGGTCGCGAGGCGGCCATGACGTTCATCAACACCACGGACGCACTCACGCTGATGCCTGCTGCGAGCACACGACCACCCATCGCCGCGTGGCGTCGTCGTACGTTGACGGGCGCAGCCGCTGCTCCTGGTTCGCCCTTCGCGCCCCCAGCGGGCGGTGTCGGCTGGCGTCGCTCTCGGAGCGCGGCAAGGCGGGCCGCGCGCTCGTCGCTGGTCGTGTGCGCCCGCTCAGTCGTCACGTTCAGCACCGCCGTGCTCGCTGTCGTGGCCGCCGCCGTCCTCGTGCGAGCCGGTGGACGTCGCGCCAGTCGATGACGGGGCGGTCGTCGCGGTTGCCCCCGCCGGCGCGTCGACGTAGATGATCGTGGTGGGCGGGGTCGCGACGACGGGCGTGAGCTGACCCACCTTGTCGTTGTTGGGGGCGCCGAGGATGTCGGCATTGGCCGTGATCGCGAGGGCGCCGACCAGCAGCGCCCCTGAGATCACAGCGGCGACACTGATGGCTCTGCGGCGTTCCATGTTTGGGACGGTACGGGGGGGCCGGTCATGCGACCCTCACGTCGAGGTAAGCACCGGGTTAGGGATTTCGACGTGGGCCATCGGTGACTGAGTGTTGATGGAGCCGGCTGGCAAGTGCACGACGACGTCGAGGCCGACCCCGCCGGGCCCGGTCTCGATGCGCGCCCCGCCCTCGGAGGCGCCGGCGAGCTGGGTGACGATGGCCAGGCCGAGGCCGAAGCCTTCTCCCGCGGCTCCCGCCGGCCGCCAGAACCGCTCGAACGCATGGGCTCGTTGCTCGTCGGTCATGCCTGGGCCCTGGTCGATGACATGGACGTCGACGCCCTCCGCGGAGCGAGTGACCTTGATCGTGACCGTCGAACCCGCGGGGGCTGCGTCGAGGGCGTTGGAGATGAGGTTGTCGAGGATCTGCTCGAGCGCCCCCGGTACCGCCCTCGCCGTGAGCCCTGGAGGCGAGGCACTCGTGAGCTGCACGGCGTGATCGCCTGCGACAGGGATCCAGGTCTCGGTTCGCTCTGTGACGATCGCCGCGACGTCGATGTCAGTCACGTCATGCGGCGCCGCGTCGAGACGGGCGAGGACCAGGAGGGACTGTACGAGGCGACCGAGCCGCGCCGTCTCGTTCACCGCCGCCTCGAGCCGGGGACGGTCTGCTGCAGCGGTACGGGGGGCTAGCGTTTCCAGGCGAAGCCGCAGCGCAGTGAGTGGTGTGCGCAGCTGATGCGACGCGTCGGCGACGAAGCGCCGTTGGGAGTCGATGAGCTGCGAGAGCCGCTCCGCGCGTGAGATTGAAAGTCGCCGCGAGGTCGCGAAGCTCCGGCGGGCCTTCGTCGGTCGGCACGCGGACACGTGAGATCGCCGAGGGCCATGCGATGGGCGGCCTCCTGCATCCGGCGGACGGGACGGCTCACGCTGCGGGCCATCACGACGCCGACAGCGGTCACGACGAGCAGCACGAGGGCGGAGAGCACGCCGAGGCGGATCCAGTTGGACCGCACCCGAGCGTCGAGTGTCGACGTCGGGTAAGTGATGCGCACCGCGCCGTGCACGACGCCATTGGAGACGACGGGGATCGCGACGAAGACGAGACCCGTGCCCGCGGTCTCCGACTGGCGCACGCCGTTGGCTCGGCCGCCACGGAGCGCCTCTTGGATCTCCGGTCGGTTGGAGAAGTCTTGCGGAGGCCCCCCGATCGCTTCGGAGTCGGCGACGCTCATCCCGGTTGGGTCGACGATCACGATCCTTCCTCCGTTGGCGCGGTAGTCAGCGAGCAACGTGTCGAGCTGCAGAGGGCACGCCGTTCTCGAGGTCGTCCTCGGAGCGGGAGGCGACGACTTGCGCGTCGCGTTCGATGTCGAAGAGAAGGTCGTTCTTCTCCCTCCCGGCGAACACAACGCCGAAGGGGATGACCACGATCGCCAAGGCGAATGCCGTGATCGTCAGATAGGTGAGGAGGAGGCGTCTGGTCACGGCTCAACCCGGCAGGTCGAACCGATAGCCAACTCCCCGCAGGGTCACGATCCACGGGGGGTTGCCGAGCTTGCGTCGCAACGATGCGATGTGGACGTCAAGTGTCTTGGTCGGCCCCCACCAGTTCTCGTCCCACACGCGGGCGATGATCTCCTCGCGGGTGCGCGCGACGCCGGGTTCCTCGGTGAGGAGTGCGAGCAGGTCGAATTCCTTGGGTGTCAGGTCGACCTCGTCGCCGTCCAGCCACACCCGACGGGCCCGCCGATCGATACGCAACGGACCCGCGTCCTGTTCGGTGGGCTCGCCCGCATCGGCCGATGCGCTTCGCCGATGCACTGCGCGGATGCGCGCTACTAGCTCACGAAAGCCGAAGGGCTTGACGACGTAGTCGTCAGCGGCCATCTCGAGCAGGAGGACGCGGTCGACCTCGTCCTCGCGTGCAGTCACCACGATGATCGGGACCCGCGATCGCTCCCGGAGGCGACGGCACACCTCTCGCCCGTCGAGGTCGGGCAGCCCGAGGTCGAGCAGCACGATGTCGACAGCGTCCGCGGCGAGTGCCTCGGCGCCACTGCTCACCCAACGCACGGCGAACCCCTCGTGCTCCAAGCCCTCGGTCAGGGGCTCGGCGATCGTGCGGTCATCCTCAACGACCAGCACCCGCAAGGGAGCGTCCCCGCCGGACGAAGGCGCGTGTTCGTGCCTGGCTTCCATGTCGCGATGGTCCTGCCACAGCCCCTCGGCCGACCAGGGCCGAACGTCACCAATGACTCACTCTCAGAAGGGTCACACAGCGCTCCGCTGGTCCCTTGACATGTGCCTTGAGTCCATGTAACTTGAATTCAAGTAACTTTGCCACTTAGCACTGGGGGGAGATGTCATGACGGGTCCGATCGATGCGGTGTTGGCCATCCACAACGCGTTCAGGCAAGACATGAAGCTCATCGACACGGCGGCACTCGACTCGGCCCGGGGCAAGCCCGGCCTGGAGGCCACGGTCGAGCGTTTCCGGTTCTTCAATGAGGTGCTGGAGTGGCACGCCCACGGAGAGGAGCTGGCGATCTTCCCGGCCCTCGAAGCCGTGGCACCGTCGGTCGCCGAAGCGTACGAGCAGGACCACCGAGCCCTCGACGCGGCCTTCGAGGCTCTGAACAACGCGGTGTCAGTGCGTGACCCGTTGGAGACGGCTCGCGCGACAAGGGCTTTCAGGTTCTTCCTCGACGTCCACTTGGACAAGGAGGACGGCCACTTGTATCGCCTGATCAAAGAGCGGGTGCCGGTGCCCGACCAGGGCCAGGCTGTCGGCGTCATGGCCAGCACCGTTCCGCAGGATCGCTTCCCGGAGCTGGTGGCCTGGATGTTCCCCCTGATGTGCGACGACGACCGCGAGAACATGACGCGCATCTGGCAGACGGTCATGCCCGCCGAAGCGTTCGCCGGGGCCACGCGGCTTGTTGAAGCAGCACTTGGCGATGACTGGTCGGAGCTGACGCGGCGCATCCCTGACTTGGCGGGTGCCCACTGAGCTCGTCCACGTCGGCGGAAGGCACCTCGAGGGGCGGCACTCGCCGTCCCTCGAGCCGTGCGATCGAACCACTCATCCGGGTCGGTGCTGACTTCGAAGAGGAGTACCCCGGCGCCAGCGCCCTCGCCACCGAGTGTTACGCCAACCTCTTTCGGGCCTCCGACCTGCTCATGGAGCTCCACAACCGCCAGACTCTCGACGACTACCAGCTTTCGCCGAGCGCCCGTCAGATCCTGGCCACCATCGAGGGTGCGGGCCAGCCGCTCGAACCATCTGTCATCGCGGAGCGGCTTCTCGTCACCACCGGGTCGATGACCTCACTGCTCGACAACCTGGAGAAGCGGGGCCTCATCCGCCGCCGGCCACACCCCGCGGACCGGCGGAAGCTCCTCATCGACATCACACCGGCTGCACAAGCGATCGTCGACGAGCTGCTCCCATCTCTGCACGCGGGAACGTGACGTGATGTGCGCGGCCCTCACCCCCAGCGAGCAACGGTCGCTCCTCAGGTCGCTCGCCAAGCTCCAGCTGGCAGCCGTGCAGGCCCGCTCTGCGCCGGTTCCCCGCGGCGCTACTCGCCGTCGCGCGGTCCGCCCGTCGAACTGACGCGGAACCTCACCGCAGCTCGGGCTGTCCGCGGAGATGCTCGAGACGCTCGCGCAGATCGGCGTCGTGCGTGAACTCCTCCAGAGCGAAGTACTCCGCCAAGAAGTCCTCGGCGTCGGGCTCTGGCGCCCGCACTGGCCGCGCCCTGCGGTGCACGAGGAGGACGACCACTGCGATCAGGATCATGAAGCCGAGCGTCGACGCAAGCAGCCAACCCATGAGGGTCACCTCCAGTTGGGGTTCTCGGGATCCATGGTCTGCGGCCTGAGTCGGCTCGACCAGGGAAGAAGGTCACGTCGTGCCGTCGGCGGCTTTGTTGTGCAGGGCCCTTCGGCCCTGGTCGGCGAAGGACTGAAGCGGTTCGATGACGTCATGACGACTCGCATTGGCATCAACGGGTTCGGCCGGATGGGCCGAGCGGTGTATCGCATCATCGAAGAACGAGACCTGGATCTCGAAGTGGTGGCGGTGAACGAGCTGGGGCCGGCAGCCACGATGGCCGGCCTGCTGGCGCGCGATTCAGTGCACGGCCGGTTTGCGCCACCCATCACGGTGGGCGAGGGCGGACTGAGGATCGGCGAGCGGTGGGTTCGAACCTTCGCTGAACGTGACCCCGCCGCCCTGCCATGGGGCGATCTCGGCGTGAGCGTCGTCATCGAGTCGACCGGCCACTTCCGCACTCGTGACGCGGCGGCAGCACATCTCACCGGCGGCGCCGAACGCGTCGTGGTGTCGGCTCCGTGCAAGGGCGCGGATGCCACGTTCGTCATCGGGGTGAACGACGGCGACTTCGATCCCGCTGTTCATCAGGTCGTGTCGAACGCGTCGTGCACGACGAACTGCCTCGTGCCGATGATCAAGGTCCTGCACGACCAATTCGGCATCGAGCAGGGGCTGATGACGACTGTGCACGCGTACACGGGCGACCAAGCGCTCGTCGACGGACCCCACAAGGACCCGCGTCGCGCCCGTGCCGCTGCCCTCAACATCGTGCCGACGTCGACCGGCGCTGCCCGCGCCACGAGCGAGGTCATCGTCGAGATGGCAGGTCGGCTCGATGGCACCGCCCTCCGAGTCCCGGTGGCGGACGGTTCGATCACCGACCTCGTCGTCGTGCTCGATCGAGCGACGAACGCCGAGGAGGTCAACGCCGCATTCGCCGAGGCCGCCAAGGGCCGACTCGCCGGCGTGCTCGAGTACAGCACGGAGCCCCTCGTTTCGAGCGACATCATCGGATCACCAGCTTCTTGCGTGTTCGACTCAGGGCTCACGATCGCGGCGGGCAAGCTCGTGAAGGTGTTCGGTTGGTACGACAACGAGTGGGGCTACGCCAATCGACTCGCCGAGCTCGCCCTTCTGATCGGTTCCCGCTCCTAGGGAGGACCCACGAGCACCATCCCCGTTAGGTTCGGGCGATGGCGCGCGAGGTGGTGACCGGGTACTGCTGGCCGCAGTCCGCGGTAGCGGGAGAACAGGTCGGGCTGCACCTGTCGTCGTCCGGCGGTCGCCCGGTGCGGGTCGAGGTCGCGAGGATCGGCGAGCACCGCGAAGTCGTGCTTCGCGCCGACGCGGTCGCGGCTGACGAGCACGACACGCCACGCGACGCGTCGTCGAACGGCTGCCGTTGGCCGCGTGCGCTCACCATCGACGTCGACCCCGCATGGCGATCGGGCTACTACGAGGTCGTCATGGAGATCGACGTCGGTGAGAAGGTGCGACGCGACTTCGCGTTCTTCGTCGTGCGCCCGCGTGCAGGCACGCGCATCGTGCTCGCCCTGGCCACCAACACGTACTACGCCTACAACGACTTCGGGGGCCCGAACCTCTACACCGGTGGCACGCAGGTCTCGATGCAGCGGCCGATGGCCCCGGGCTACCTCTTCAAGCCGCCGGGCAAGGGCCGCCGCGTCACCGGCACGGGCGCACCCGATCCCCAGAACGCCGCGCACGTCGGCTACCTCCAGCTCAACCACCTGTCGGGATACGCGGGCTCGGCCGGTTGGCCCGACTGGGAGCTGCCGTTCATCGAGTGGGCCGAGCGCGAGGGGTTCGAGATCGGCGTGTGCACGAACGCCGACCTCGAGCTGCATCCCGAGGTGTTGGACGGCGCGCACCTCTACCTCTCGGTGGGTCACGACGAGTACTGGTCGAAGGGCATGCGCGACACGGGTCGAGCGCTTCGTCGCCAACGGAGGCAACGCGGCGTTCTTCTCGGGGAACACGTCGTTGTGGCAGGTGCGCATCGAGGGCGACGACCACGACGTGATGATCGGGTACAAGGGCTTCTTCAAAGACGACCCGCTGCTCGGCACCGACCGTGAGCGGGAGGTCACCACCTTCTGGTCAGACGTGCTCGTCGGACGCCCCGAGAACCAGATGACCGGTGTCTCGTTCACGCGCGGCGGGTATCACCGCATCGGTCGCAACGTCACCTCCGGCCTCGGCGGCTACACCGTCCACCGCGCCGCGCATTGGATCTTCGACGGCACCGGTCTCGGCTACGGCGACGTGCTCGGCGTGGGCGCGACAGTCGTCGGCTACGAATGCGACGGGTGCGTGTTCACCTACCGCGACGGCCTGCCGTATCCGACGGGCGAGGACGGCACGCCGTCGACGTTCGAGATCCTCGGCTCGTGCCCGACGCAGCACTTCACTCGTGAGTCGGCGCCGCGGCCGCCGAAGCCCGACGAACCGAGTGAGCTCGAGTACATCGCGGCGCGGGTCTTCGGCACGCGTGAGCCCGAGGCGATGGAGCGCATCCGGCACGGCCACGCGGTGTTGGGCGCGTACACGAACGACGCCGGCGCAACCGTCGTGACCTCGGGGTCGACCGATTGGGCGCACGGGCTCGCGGCTCGCGACCCGCAGATCGAGCAGATCACGAGGAATGTCCTGACGCGTCTGGGCGAGCGCCCACATGTGAGCTGAGAGGAACACGAGATGGCGAGCTATCGGAACCGGTTCGGGCCGCACAACCCCGACGAGACGTACATCCCGCACGAGTTCCCCGAGCAGCTCGCCGACCTCGGCGAGGTGCAGATGAACTACGTCACCGTCGGCGACGCGTCGAAGCCGGCACTGCTCCTCATCCCCGGGCAGACCGAGTCGTGGTGGGGATACGAGCAGGCACTGCCGCTGCTCGCCGACCACTTCCAGGCCTTCGCGGTGGATCTGCGCGGCCAGGGCCGCTCGACGCGCACACCCGGTCGCTACACGCTCGACAACATGGGCAACGACCTCGTGCGCTTCATCGACGTCGTGATCGGGCGGCCCACGATCGTGAGCGGTCTGTCGTCGGGGGGTGTGCTGTCTGCATGGCTCTCCGCGTACGCGAAGGCCGGGCAGGTCGTCGGCGCGCACTACGAGGATCCCCCGCTGTTCGCGTCCGAGCTCACGCCGGCCACCGGCCAAGGCATGCGCCACGGCATCGGGCCGATGTTCCGGCTGTGGAGCACGTTCCTCGGCGACCAATGGAGCATCGGCGACTGGGACGGGGTCCGCGCTGCCGCGCCCGACATCCTCCCCACGTGGATGCAGGGCTTCGTCACTCCCGGCGAAGAGCCGCCCCAGAACCTGAGGGAGTACGACCCCGAGTGGGGGCGCGTGTTCTGGACCGGCACCGTGGCCGCGTCCTGTGATCACGAGCGAATGCTTCGCTCGGTGAACGTGCCGGTGCTGCTCACTCACCACTTCCGCGTCGTCGACGAGGAGGCCGGCTTCCTCATGGGCGCGATGTCCGACCTTCACGCGAGGCGTGTCGTCGCTCTGCTCGGTGAGGCAGGCGTGGCCGTCGACTACCGGTCGTTCGAGCAGATGGGCCACTCGATGCATGGCCAGGACCCGAAGCTCTTCACCGACACCGTCGTCGACTGGGCGTCGGGCCTGCCCTCACTGTGAGACAGTGACCGGTGTGAACGGACCAATCGTCGTCGGGACAGACGGATCACCCACCGCGGCGGTTGCCGTGCGCACCGCGACCGCGCTCGCCAAGACCTTCGGCCAGCAGCTGCATGTCGTGTGCGCGTACCACGTGCCCGTCGCTGCCGACGGCCTCGCGCTGTCGGCTGGCGTGTCGGCGACGGCCGGGCTCGATGGTGGCTGGGTCGAGGAGGTGCTCGTCGGCGCCGCGGCCGAGGCGAAGGAGTCGGGCGTCGACGTGCGCACGCACTCGAGAGCGGGCAACCCTGCCGAGGCGATCTTGGACGTCGCCGACGAGGTGAGTGCGGACTTGATCGTCGTGGGCAATCGGGGGATCGGCTCGAAGTCGCGGTTCATCCTCGGGAACGTCCCGAGTCGCGTCGTGCATCACGCGACCTGCTCGACCTACGTGGTCAACACCAAGGGCCCGTAGCGCAAGCTCATCGGCGCAGCATCGACGCGTACAACGCTGCGGCCGCGTCGACTCCCTCCTCGTCACCGGTCGCGACGAGATCGAGCAGCAACCCCCGTGTCACCGCGAGGCTCAGCCTCACGAGCGCGGGATCGAGACGTCCGTCGCTTCGCTTCGCGATCTCGTCGAGCCAACCGTCGACCGCGCCGGGGACCATGCGTGCAAAGGGCGCTTCGCCCTGCGCGGCGCGTGCGTAGCACTCGAAGAACAGCCGCTCGAAGGGTCGGATCTCCGGCCGGCGCAGGTCGGCCCACGTCGCCTCGATCGCGTCGGCGGGCGAGCGGGGAAGGCTTTCGAGCTGCGCCGTCTGACGACGCTCGACCTCCTCGACGATCGCGAGCAGCAGCTCGTCGCGTGACCCGAAGTAGTGGAGCAGCATGCGGTGGCTCGTGCCGACCGCGTCTGCGACTTCGCGGAGCGACCGTCCGCCGATGCCGCCGTCGGCGTACGCGTCGATGAGCGCGTTCAGCAGGTCGGCGCGTCGCCGTTCGTCAGGCTGACGCGGCATGCACTGAGAACGTCGTCTCGCTCCGCTGCTTCAGTCCCTGCGCCTCGAGGTCGAGGTAGCGGCGGGTCAGGCGCCGTGTGAGCCATCCGACGACGACCCCGAGGGGCCCGCGCTGGTCGATCGTCTGCCGCACGACCGTGCGCTCAGCGTCGATGGCGGTCACTTCGTGGGTCGCGAACGCCGTGCTTCCCGGGGCCTTCTGACGCCACGTCCACGAGACGCCGGCCTCGACCTCGGTCACCTCCCAGACGAGCTTGGGCATCCGCGGCTGCTTGATCTCGAACCGCTTGCCCACCTCGATGCGAGGGCCGTCGAGCGCGACGATCCGTTCGATCGAGGCGGTCCACTCCGACCAGCGCTCGACGTCGGTGAAGACGTCCCACACGACCGACGCCGGCGCCTCGATCTCGATGCTTCCTTCGGTGATCATGTACCAGATGGTACACAATTGAGGCGGGCCTGTCCATGTGACGTTCGTTGCGCCATGGGTACGTTGCGGCTGATGGACGTGATCGAGTGGCTGCTCGACGGTGACCCCGCGATCCGCTGGCAAGTGATGCGCGATCTGACCGACGCGCCGCCCGAGGCGGTTGCTGCCGAACGGGCGCGGGTGGAACACGAAGGCTGGGGCGCGCGCCTGCTCGCGGTCGAGGACTCCGACGGGTTGTGGGCGGGCGGCGCGTGCTTCCCCGCGCACTTCTCGTTCGCCGCTGGCGAGGCGGGGCAACCCTGGACGGCGACCATGCACACGCTGCAGACGTTGCAGCTTCTCGGGCTCGACCCGACGTGTGACTCGGCTCGCCGAGCGACAGCGCTCGTCGCCGAGAACGGACGCTGGGAGCACGCCGGCCAGCACTTCTTCGACGGTGAGGTCGAGCCCTGCATCAACGGGCGCACGATCGAGACGGGCGCGTACTTCGGCGTGGACGTGACGCCGATCGTCGACCGCATCCTCGGTGAACGACTCGAGGATGGCGGATGGAACTGCGAGGCCGAGAACGGATCGGTGCGCTCGTCGTTCGACACGACGATCAACGTCCTCGACGGCCTGCTCGCGTTCGAGCGCTCGACCGGCCGTGCTGACGAGGTGCACGCCGCGCGCCGAAGGGGCGAGGAGTACCTGCTCGAGCGCAACCTGTTCCGCCGCAAGAGCACGGGCGAGGTCGCGAAGGCGACGTATCTCGACTTCGCGTTCCCGTACTACTGGCACTACGACGTGCTGCGCGCGCTCGACTACTTCCGAACGTCAGAGGCCGAACGAGATCCTCGGATGGAGGAAGCTGTGGAGGTCGTGCGTTCGAAGCAGCAGGCCGACGGACGCTGGCTCCTCGACCGCGTGTACCCGGGCCGCGTGCACTTCGACCTCGAAGTCGTGGGGATGCCGAGTCGCTGGAACACCCTGCGCGCGTTGCGTGTGCTGCGCTGGTGGGACGGCAGCTGACGAGTCAGGCGTTTGCTTTCACCTTCGCCTTGAGGATCTTCTTGATCGCCGCAGCCGGCACCTTCTGATCGAACTTGATCTGGAAGGTGTCCTTCAGGACCTTGTAGCCCTTCGCTTCGAGCGCGGCGCGGTCGTCGACCGCGACTGCACCGAAACCGACGCTCACGTGCTTGGTGTACGCGGCGAACCCTCCGATCTCACCCTGATACCGGTAGAAGGGCACGCCCCAGCTGATCTTCTCTTCCACCTTCGGAATGGTCGTCAGCACGATCTTCCGGAGCTCTTCGAGGATCGGGCGGGCCGCCGCAGGTGCAGTGGCGATGTAGGCGTCGACGTCCTTCGGCTTTGCCATCGAGCCACGGTACGCGAGCGCAGTAACTTCGGCGCTCAGTGACGTACGCCGGGGGTCGCCGCATCATCGACGCGGACAGCCACCTCATGGAGTGGCCGGGCTTCCTGAGCGATCACGTCGACCCGAAGTTGCGTCACGGCCTGCCGAACATCGAGGCGGTGATGGTGGCGAACGGCGTCGACCCGAGCCACTGGCAGCACTCGGACGACGAGCGCGACCGATTGATCGGGCTGGGCGACGACCTCGTCAAGCGAGGCCCGAAGTGGCACGCGGCGTTGGGCGCCGTCGAGCCGGCAGAGCGGAGTCACGCGCTCGACCTCCTCGGCTTCGAGCACCAGGTCGTGTACTCGTCGTTCTGCGCGCCGCTGTTCGAGATCGATGACGCCGCGCTCCGCTACGGCGCGTACCGCGCGCACAACCGGGCGATGGCTGGCTTCTGCGACGGGGACGATCGGCTTCACGGAGTCGCGATCTGCGACCTCGACGTGCCGGAGCAGTCGGTCGTCGAGCTCGACGCCGCGCTCGACATGGGTCTCGGCCTCGTGTGGCTCCCCGCCCGCGCGCCGGGCGGTCGAGCGCCCGGCCATCCCGACCACGATCCCTTCTGGGCGCGCCTGGCCGAGCGCGGCGTCCCGTTCGTGTTGCACGTCGGCAGCGGTCGGCTGCCGATCGGCAGCGAGTGGATGGACGACGGACGGCCGCGTTCGGAGCAGTTCAGCGGCGCCGAGATCATCGGTTCGAAGGACTTCATGGTCGTGTACCACACCGCGTCTCGTTTCCTGTCGGTGCTCGTGCTCGACGGCGTGCTCGAGCGTCATCGCGGTCTGCGCGGCGGCGCGATCGAGATGGGTGCGGGTTGGGTGCCCGACATGTTGCGCAGGCTCGATCACGCAACGGCGATCTGGAGTCGCTCCGAACCGAGGCTGGCGACGTTCGAACGGACGCCCACCGAGCAGGCGTGCGCGCAGCTTCGCTTCACCCCCTATCCGTTCGAAGACATCGCTCGCATCGCGGCCGAGTCGGACCCGCGCCTGTACCTGTTCTCGTCCGACTACCCGCATGCCGAGGGCGGGCGAGACCCCCTCGGCCGGTTCGAGCGCTCGTGGGCCGAGACGCCCGCGGCTGACGAAGCGGTCGCCGGCTTCTTCGCCACCAACGCGGCCGGGTGGCTCGGCGTCGAGCAACCGGCCTAGACAGCGGAGCTACACAGGAGGACAGATGACGACGATTCAGCTGCGCCGCTACGCGATCGAGCCGGGACGCATGGACGACTTCGTCGCGTGGTTCCCGTCCATCACCGGGCCGCGCACGAAGTTCGGGTTCCGGGTCGTGTTCGCGTACGCCGACGACGAGAACGACCAGTTCGTGTGGGCCGTCGAGCACGACGGCGACTTCGACGCCGCCGAGGCCGAGTACACCGCGTCACCGGAGCGAGCGGAGGCCTTCGCGAGCAACCCGAACGTGGTCAAGAGCATGGTGGTGAGCAAGGTGCGTCGCGTCGAAGTGTGACGCGACGCTCGCAGTGTGAGAATCGCGGCGACATCGCCGTGAACCGCGTACAAGGGGGATCAGACGTGGCTGGACGCAACGGTTCGGACGAGACCCGACCGGACTACGACGTGGTGGTCGTGGGTGCGGGCTTCTCGGGGCTCTACCTGCTCCGCAGGCTCCGCGAGCTCGGGTTCTCGACTCGCGTCCTGGAGTCTGCCGACGACGTCGGCGGCACGTGGTACTGGAACCGCTATCCGGGCGCTCGGTGTGACATCCCGACCACCGACTACGCGTACAGCTTCGATCCCGAGCTCGAGCGCGAGTGGACGTGGTCCGAGAAGTACGCGACCCAGCCCGAGATCCTCAGATACCTCCAGTTCGTCGCCGAGCGGTACGACCTGCGGCGCGACATCGACTTCTCGACGCGCGTCACCTCTGCAGTGTGGGACGACGCGGCCTCGCTCTGGCGGTTGCACACCGAGACCGGCAACGAACTGTCCTGTCGCTTCTACGTCATGGCGACCGGCTGCCTGTCGATGCCCAAGGAGGTCGACATCGAGGGTGCCGATCGGTTCGCAGGCGAGGTGTACTTCACCAGCCGTTGGCCGCACGAAGGCGTTGACTTCACAGGGAAGCGAGTCGCGGTCATCGGCACCGGGTCGTCGGGCGTGCAGTCGATCCCGCTCATCGCCGCGCAGGCCGCGCAGCTGACGGTGTTCCAGCGCACGCCCGCTTTCTCCGTTCCCGCTCACAACGGCCCCGCGCCAGCCGACCGGCTCGCGTCGCTCGAAGCCGACCGCGCCACCTACCGCAACGAGGCGAAGCTGTCGCGTGGCGGCATCCCCGTCGAACCGCCCGAGCTCACCGCGGCGATGGTCTCCGAGGAGGAACGCCGGGCGCGCTTCGAAGAGGCGTACGCGGCGGGCGAGCTGTTCAGCATCCTCGGCATCTTCGCCGACCAGGCGGTCAACGCTGAGGCCAACGACATCGTCGCCGAGATGATCCGCGAGAAGATCCGCGCGATCGTGCACGACCCGGACACGGCGGAGTCGCTGTGCCCCAAGGACTACCCGTTCGGCACCAAGCGGCCGTGCCTCGACACGGGCTACTTCGAGACGTACAACCTGCCGCACGTGCGGCTCGTCGACCTCCGGAAGGATCCGTTCGCGACGATCACCGAGACCGGGATCGACACCGCGAGTGAGACGTTCGAGTTCGACGCCATCGTCTACGCAACCGGCTTCGATGCGATGACCGGCGCGCTGGTCTCGGTCGACATCACGGGTCGCGACGGCCTCACGCTGAAGGAGAAGTGGGTGCACGGCCCGACCACGTACCTCGGCCTGATGACCGTCGGGTTCCCGAACTTCTTCGCCGTGACCGGGCCCGGAAGCCCATCGGTGCTCTCGAACATGTCGGTGTCGATCGAGCAGCACGGCGATTGGATCGCGGACACCGTCGCCGACCTCACCGCGCGCGGCTTCGACACGATCGAGCCCACGCCGCAGGCCGAAGCCGGCTGGGTGCAGCACGTCAACGACTGCGCCGACATCACGCTCTACCCAAGTGCGAACTCTTGGTACATGGGCTCCAACGTGCCGGGCAAGCCTCGGGTGTTCCTTCCCTACATCGGCGGCGTCGGCCCCTATCGCGTGATCTGCGACGAGGTCGTGTCGAACGACTACCTCGGCTTCCAGCTGTCCGGCCGCGCTGGTTCGCAGTGCAACGACGGCGTCGTCCGCCGGCTGCAGCCCGACGTCGAGATGGTGCTCGAGATGATGGCGTCGCTCGAGCTGCCACCGCTCGAGACCATGTCGCCAGCAGACGCCCGCGCGTTCATGGAGGCGTCGTCAGCGAATGCGCCCGCCCGGCCCCGACGTCGGCGAAGTCATCGACGGTGTCTTGCCTGGCGCCGGCGGTGACCTGCGGTACCGGCTCTACCGACCGGCGTCACTCGGGGCCGCATCCGATCGTCGCCTACTTCCACGGCGGCAGGCTGGGTGTTGGGCAGCCACGATTCGGATGACCCGTTCTGTCGCGACCTCTGCGACCGATCCGGCGCGATCGTGATCTCGGTCGACTACCGGCATGCGCCCGAGCACAAATTCCCTGCCGCCGCCGACGACGCGTTCGCCGCTGTCGGCTGGATCGCCGATCACGCCGCGGACCTCGGCGGCATCCCTGGTCAGCTCGCGATCGCAGGTTGGAGCGCAGGGGGCAACGTCGCCACCGTCGCCGCGCGCATGGCCCGCGACGCCGGCGGTCCCGAGATCGTCGGCCAGCTGCTGATCAACCCGGTCACCGACAGCGACATGGACCGAGACAGCTACCGCGACTGCGCCGAGGGCTATGTCCTCACGAAGGCGCTCATGGAGTGGTTCTGGGATCACTACATGGACGGCGCCGACCGCACCGATCCAAGGGTGTCACCACTGCGCGCCGACGACCTCTCAGGCCTCCCGACCGCGGTCATCATCACGAGCGAGTTCGATCCCCTGAGCGACGAGGGGGCCGCCTATGCCGATGCCTTGCACACGGCCGGGGTCGCAACGAGGCACGTCTTCGCTCGAGGCCACACGCATACCTCACTCACGATGGTGGATGCGGTCCTGTCCGGCGCGCCCCTGCGGGCCGAGATGGGCGACGCGCTGCGCGGGTTCTTCAAGGCCTCGGTGCCGGCCTGATCAGATCGCGACGAGGCGGGAGCGGAAGTCGGCGATCATTCGCGCGTCACCGTGCACGGTGCCCGCGTTGACGCGGTTGTAAGCCGTCAAGACGAGGGTGCCGGGGTCGACCTCGAGGACCGCGGCGCACCCATCCAGGTCGCCCGGCTTCACGCGGAGGCCCTTCTCGGAGACGTCGATGCGCGTGTCGCCGCCGTTGCGCCCTGTCGTTCGTACGCCGATCGCGTACGAGTCCGTGACTGAGCTCGTGTCTGCCGTCGCCTGCCAGAGCAGGAACATGAACGGCACGAGCAGGTCCGCGGCGTCAGCGTCGATCGCGTGCGCCCCGCCGAGCCCTTGCCGAACATCCCACCCGTGCACCGCATAGCCACCGAGCATTCCGATGGCGACGACCATCGCGGGCAGGGGTCCCAGATAGGGGTCGCGGACGAGGAAGCTCGACCACTCGGCGTCCGACAAGGAGCCGAGCTCCCTCACGAAGTCATCGGTCTTGCTCCGTAGACGGGCGAGCAGCTCCTCGCGCGGAACTTCACGGAACGCCCGAGCGGCCTCGTCGGACGCCTTCGCCATGCCCGCCATGCCGATGGGAGGGGAGGAGTCGCCGCCGCTGCGCGCGAGCGCGAAGCCGGTGAGGGAGCTCTCGATCGCGTCGACCAGGTGGCCGATCATGTCGCGCAGCTCCCAGCCCTCACACGCGGTGGCGACCTGCCAGTGCGCGGGATCGTCCGCGAGCTCGAACAGGGCGCTCGCTTGTCGAGTGAGCGTTTGGATGATGCGGCCCTTGCTCGCCGCCTCGAGGAAGTTCCACGTCGCATCCGCGGCCATCAGTCCTCCTGTCACACATCGACGACGAACAGCTGCCACGTACCCGGCACGCCTTTGAGTGCGTGCTCGCCCTCATCCCTGAACCTGACGTTCGAGCCCGCGACCAGGTCGGTCACGGTTCGCGACACCCAGACCTCACCGGGCTGCGCGTGGGACTGCACGCGGGAGGCGATGTGCACCGCGATCCCCGCGATGTCGTCACCACGCCGCTCGACCTCGCCGGTGTGCAACCCGATGCGCACGTCGATGCCGAGCTGACGGGCGCCGTCGGCGATGGCGAGCCCGCACTGGATCGCGCGTGCCGGTCCGTCGAACGTCGCCAGGACTCCGTCGCCGGTCGTCTTCACCTGTCGCCCGCCGAACCGTTGGATCTGGCGGACCGTCATGCGGTCGTGGTTGTCGAGCAGCTCGTGCCAGCGCCGATCGCCTGTCGCCGCGGCCTGCTTCGTCGAGTCGACGATGTCGGTGAACAAGATGGTCGCGAGGATCCGGTCGGTGTTCGGCGCTGCTCTGCGTCCCGGTGAGGAACTCCTCGATCTCCTCGACCACCGGATCGGTGTCTCCGACGTACGGGAGGTGGTCCTGCCCCGGGAGCTCGACGAGCTTCGCACCGGCGATGTGGTCGGCGAGGTAGTGGCTGTGCCCGGGACGGATGTAGCCGCAGTCGACGCGATGGAGGATCAGCGTGGGCACCTGGATCAGCGGAAGGATCGTTCGTATGTCGGTCAGCGCGCCGATCGTGTTCATTGCCTGCGCGATCCGAGGCCCTGCGGACCGTTCACCCGCGGTGCTCCACCAGGAGCGGAACTCCGGATCGCTCGCGACGCTCGGCGCCATCAAGGCGAGGTCATCGAGGTTGTCACCACTCTGGCTGGGGTTCGCGACTGTCGAGATGAAACGCTCGACGAAGTGCCGTGGGATCCCACAGGGGTAGTCGTCGTCACGGATCAGCCGACTCCAGCTGTGCATCAGCACCAGCGCCGAGACCCGTTCCGGATACGTCGCGCTCAGGAGCATCGCAACGTGCCCACCCGAACCGACGCCGAACAAGGCAGGACGCGGCGAGCCCACGGCGTCGAGCACGGCAATCGCGTCTTGCATCCACAGCTCGACGCTCGGCATCGCCCTACTCGAGAGCGGGTCGGAGAGCCCGACGCCGCTCGGATCGAACCGGATCAATCGACTGAACGACGCGAGCCGGCGGTCGAAGCGAGACCAATGGGGCTCGTCGTCGCGGTCAACCCAGACGCTGCTGCCGTTGCTGAACCCGAGAAGGTCGATCGGCCCGTCGCCGATCACGTCGTACCGGATGTACAGATCGCCACTCTTCGCGTAGTGGCCTTCGGCGCCCCCCACCACGGCGAGCGTACGACGTCAGCGCGTGACCTGCTCCAGCCCGAGCCATCGACGCAATGACTCGAGCTCGGCGTTCACTGCTTTCGTCATGCCGGGCGTGAACGCGACGTCTTCGTGGATGGCGTTGACGCGAAGCGTCGACGCCTTGTGGTCAGCGATCGCGTCGACCTTGCCGACGAGGGCGTCGCCGTGAAGCACGGGCAGCGCGAAGTAGCCCCACCGCCTCTGGGCCTGCGGCTTGTACATCTCGAGCGTGTATTCGAAGTCGAACAGCTGCAGCTCAGCTGACGCCCGCGCCGACCGGCTCGCGTTCGGGTTCTTCGTCGTCGGTCAGATGCTCGGCGTGGCCCTCGACGTCGATGTTCGGAAGGATGCGATCGAGCCAGCGCGGCAGCCACCAGTTCTTGTCGCCGAGCAGCTCCATGGTCGCGGGCACGAGCACCATGCGGACGATGGTCGCGTCGAGGAAGATCGCCGTCGCCAAGCCGACGCCCATCAGCTTCAGTGACCGGTCGTTCTCGAACAAGAAGCTGCCGAACACGACGACCATGATCGCCGCGGCCGCTGTGATCACCTTCGCCGTCGCCGCGAGGCCGTCGGCGACCGACCGTCGGCTGTCGCCGGTGTGGTGCCACTCCTCACGGATGCGGGACAAGAGGAAGACCTCGTAGTCCATCGACAGACCGAACACGATGGCGAAGAGCATCATCGGCGCCCAGGGCTCGATCGGGCCGGGCTGGATGTTCGTGAGGTCGCTCAACCATCCCCACTGGAACAGCATCACGAGCACGCCGTACGCCGCGCCGATCGACAGCAAGTTCATGATCACGGCCTTCAGCGGCACCAGCAGCGAACGGAACACGACCATCAAGAGCAGGAACGACAGGATGAGCACCGCGCCGAAGAAGTACGGAATTCGGGTGGCGAGGTAGCTCGAGAAGTCGACGTTCACAGCGACGCTGCCGGTCACCAGGACATCGACTCCGGTCTGTTGCTCGATGGGGGGCAGCACCTCGGTGCGGAGACGGTGGACGAGCTGCGTCGTCGATTCGTCCTGCGGTCCGGTGGTCGGCACGACGTTCCAGACCACCGCGGTCGGGTTGTTGGGGTCGTTCGGCTGGCCCGGCGAGACGAACGCGACGCCCGGGTCGGCGCTCACTGCCTGGGTGACCGACGTCGACAGCTGTTCGACATCGGCGCCCTCGGGCACCTCGGCGACCAGAAGCAGCGGCCCGTTGAAGCCGGGCCCGAAGCCCTCGACGAGGAGGTCGTAGGCCTTGCGGGTCGTGGTGTCACTGGCGAAGTTGCTCTCGTCCGAGAAGCCCATGCGCAAGCTGAGGACAGGGATGGCGAGGAGGATCAGCACGATCGCGCTCGAGATCGCGGCGGTCCACGGCCGTCGCTGGATCACGCGGCTCCACCGATACGCCGTGGTCTGGCGGCGTGGCTTCGTCGGACGGCGGGGGACCTCGCGCTTCAGCACGCTCACGAAGAACCCGGCGATGAGGACGAAGATGGCGACGACGAACGCGAACGACAGCGCAGGCACGTGGAGTCCGACGCCGACGAGGCCGAGCGCGATGAGCATCGCGGCGACGAGGCCGCGCCAGCGCGTGCGCTCGATGCGGTGGCCGGCGAACCCGAGCAAGGCCGGGAGCAGCGTGAGCGACGCGGCGACGGTCACCGCGACGACTGCGGCGGCGCCGACGGACAGGCCTTGCACGAACTTCACGCCCATGAGCAGCAGGCCCATCAACGAGATGACGACCGTCGTGCCCGCGAAGAGCACGGAACGTCCGGCCGTGTCGATGGCGATGCCGATCGACTCGCGAGGGTCGTGCCCGGCGTGGAGCTGCTCGCGATAGCGAGTGACGATGAGGAGCGCGTAGTCGATGCCGACGCCGAGGCCGATCATGATCCCGAGGAACGTCGTGAAGTCCGGGACCGGAAGGACGTTGGTCAGCAGGGTGATGATCGACACGCCGATGCCGATGCCGAACAGCGCGTTGCCGACGGGCAACCCCATCGCGAGCACCGACCCGAACGCGAGGATCAGGATGATGATCGCGAACGCGAGGCCGAGCACCTCGGACGAAGGCGGCTCGAACGCTGCGAAGACCTGACCGCCGAGCTCGATCTGCACACCGTCGATGTGGGGCGTGAGTCGCTGGATCTCCTTGCCGATCTCGTTGGCGCGGGTGAACGAGATCTTGTCGGGCAGCTCGACGTTCGCGAACGCGATCTTCCCGGCCTCAGGGCCCTGCAACGCGACCTGCGGCCGGGCGCCCTGCACGTAGGGGCTCTCGACCCGCACGACGTCAGGGATCGCGGCGACCTCGGCGAAGAACGCCTCCATCTGTTGCTTGACCTCAGGGTCGTTGACCCCTTGGTCGGCCCGGAACACGATCGTGCCGATCTGCCCGGCGCCTTGGCCGCCGAACTGGTCATTGAGGATGTCGAAGCCGTGCCGCGACTCGACGTTCGGAAGGCTGAACTCATCGCGGCTCGCTGAACCGACCGCGCCGGCAGTGGCGCCGATGAGCACCAGAAGCCCGATCCAGACGCCGAGCACAAGCCTTCGATGGTCGTGACACCAAGGTCCGAGACGCGAGAACAAGACAGCGACCTCCTGGGGAACACGAAAGCCTAGGCCCCGCGGGCCGAGTGACCGAGCGTCGATTGAGAGCCATCTGTCACGTCATGTGACGTTCACGTCGCGTTCGTGTTTGGATCGCCTCTGTGCTGCGACGAACACGAGAGCGAAAGCTTCGGCAGCTGCAGCTGATCGAGTGGTGGCGTGCCCGCGCCGCGTTCAACGAACGTCTCGCGGTGGTCACCGACGAGCTCTCGGACGAGTCTCCACCCGAAGCCTTCGCGGCCGCGATCGACGAGATCCGGCGGCTCGAGCCGTTGTTCCAGGACGCACCCGATCCCGAGCTCGATCGCTTGAACAAGATGCGCCGCGATCTGCTCGTCCAAGCGTTCACGCTCGCGCAAGGGGGCAACATGGCCGGCGCGGCTGCGCTCCTCGAACAGGTCACGGTCGTCACCGACGCCGCGGTCGAGCGGATCGAGCGCCTGCTCAGCTGATGAAGCGGTCCCTCAGGAGCTGAGGAGCTTGGCCTTCGCCGCCGTGAACTCCTCGTCACTGAGGATGCCCTGCGCCTTCAGCTGCGCGAGCTGACGGAGCTGCTCGGTCATGTCGGGTGCGGCCGGGGCCGCGGGTTGTGGCGCGGCGTACTGCACCGGCGCGGCGTACTGGGGCTGCGCGTACTGGGGAGGCGGCGCGTACTGCGGCTGCGCGTACTGGGGTTGCGCGTACTGGGGTTGCGCGTATTGCTCGTTGTACGCCGCGGCCTGATCCTTCTGCGACCATCGATTCGCCTGACGCCGCGACACACGGTTGCTCACTGCGGTTGCGGTGCCCGCAACGACGGCGGTGCGAGCCATCCCACCGATCAATCCCATCGCAAGGGGTTCCTTTCGTCAGGCCTCGAGGGCGTCGAGCGCGGCGACCACCGCCGGGATCGGGATGTGGCCCTGGGCCACGAGCTGTCCACCCGCCCTGCGCACCGCGACGGCGAAGGGGAGCGACCAGAGGTTCTCGTAGACGATCAGCATCCCGAGGTTGTCGGGTTGCATCGTCGACACTGCGGTCTTGGCATCGTCGTGAGAGAGCAGCCCCGACGACGCACCGGCGAGCTCGCCGAGCTCACCGACTTGGGCTTCGTCGAGGTCGGCAGTGGTCAGCATGTCGAAGTCGTCGTCGGTGCGCTTGAGCAGGATCAGGACGTCGAGGATGCGGATCAGCCTGCGATTGACGAGGTCGAGCAGGGGCGGCACGAGCTCGCCATTGATCGTCTTGTCGGGCGCCTCGATCAACAGCCAGTCGATCGCGCCGGTTTCGTCGAGGTCGGCCATGCCAGATCTGCCCTTCGTCGTCGACGGGACGCGGATCGTACATTGCCCATCATCGAGGCGGTGAGCCGGGAATCGTTTGGGTCGGTTGCAGCTCGCTCACGCGGAGCTCATAGCTGTCTTGATGGGGGAGCTGACCGAGAGCGACGAGGGCGTCGTACTGCGCCTTCGCCTCGTCGCTCACAGGTCGCACCCAGACGCCGGTGCCGTACGCGCAGATCTCGCTCCACTGGCCGAGCGCGCCGGAGTCGAACCGCATCGCGACGATCGCGTTCGAACCGCGTCGCTTCGCCTCTTCGATCATCCGCCCCATCGCCTCGTTGCGGCTCTGCGCGAGCAGCTTCGTGAACTGCGGGATCTCGCCGCCGAACAGAGATCGCAGCCCGGCAACGCAACCGGAGCCGATGTTCCGGGCCCGCACGGTCAAGCCGAAGATCTCGCCTTGCACGGCGATGGTCTCGTATCCGGGGAAGTCGAATGCGGTGGTGATGAGCATGGCGCCGACCGTACGCCGCGCGCGGCGGTCAGCGCGCGGTGCGACGGGCGACGCTGCGCGGTAGGCACCCGACCGCGCGTGGAGGATCGGGTCGTCACTGAGCTCGATGCCATCGGTGACGCGGGTCGGGTCGAACACGAGGACATCGCCGTCGTGTTCGCGGTCGAACGCGAGCTCGGTGACCGACAGCTCGCCGACGCGCACTCGCTCGCGATCTGGCCAGAGGGCAGTCGGATCGTCGAGCGGATCGGAGTCTCCGGCGAGCTCGAGCTCGACATGAAAGACCGCACGCCCGTTCTGCAGCCGCGACTCGAGCTCTTCGCGGAGGTAGCTCGCGCTGGCGGCGGCGGACTCCTCGTCGGTGATCGACGCCTCTCCCTCGGCGGGAACGAAGTGGTAGCGCGCAGGTGTGACGGCTCCGTCGGCGGCGATGAACTTGAAGGTGTGGAGCGCGTTGTAGGACAGAAGCGCGTAGCTGGCCGGGATCGGCAGGGTCATCGCCGCAGTCACTGCCGGAACCGTCTCGGGATGCTGTTCGAGGAACGCGCCGACCTTCGCCAGGTCGAGCGCGCCCGTCTCGGGGTCGGGTCGACGCGCGATGTTGAACTCGATCAGGTCCTCAGGTGTCCGCGTGAAGAACACGGGCAGCGTGATGCCGATCACGTCGGTCGTCGTGCCGTCGGGCAGGTAGAGCTTCACCGCCATCCCCGCGCGTCTCGTGTCGCATCGGGAACAGTTGGGTCGCCGCCGCCATTCGAGAAGCGCACGTGCGCTCGCATCGGATGACCATCGAAGTGCACCGCTCGCGAGATCGCCGCGGCCGTCGGTGAGGCGGTGAACGTCGCCGCGCACAGCACGCCCTTGGCGTGTGCGGCGCGATGTCCCGGATGCACTCCGTACGCACTGTTCAGCGCGTCGACCAGCTGCTCCGAGAGATCCGTGGCCACCGGCGAACCCTACGCTTCGAGGGTGACAGTTCAGCCCGCTGAGTGTTCACGCTCGGGGCACTATGCCGCGCTCCAGCGTGAACACTTGATGGGATCAGCCCTGACACGCGAGCTGGAGCGCGTCTGCGACCTTCGCGAGCGCGGCGAGGTGATCGTCGACCGACGCGAAGCCGGCGCGCATCGTGTTGACCTCGAGGTGACTGGCACCCGTGCTCTGCCATCGCTCGACGTGATCGAGCACCATGTCGAGACCGCCCTCGGGCGTCCAGCTCACCCTGCCCTCCATCCCGATCGACGAGGGGTCGCGACCCGCCTCGCGTGCTCCCTCGTCGACGATTGCCTTCGCCTCGTCCAGGCGCGGGCCGGGCGGCACCATGGGGAACCATCCGTCGCCGAGTCGGCCGGCACGACGGAAGGCAGGAGGCGTCGACGCGCCGAACCAGATCGGGATGGGGCGCTGCACCGGAGGCGGAGCGATCCCCGCTCCGCTCACGTGCTCGGATCGACCCTCGAACGTCACCGAGCGCTCGGTGAACAGCCGCCGGAGGAGCTCGATCTGCTCGGCGCTGCGCACGCCCCGGTCGCCGAAGCTCCTGCCGAGCGCGTCGTACTCCACCGGGTTCCAGCCGACGCCGATGCCGAGGCGGAAGCGGCCTTCACACAGGATGTCGACCTCGGCCGCCTGCTTGGCCACGAGCGCGGTCTGGCGTTGCGGGAGGATGATCACGCCGGTCACCAGCTCGAGCTTCGTGATGCCGGCGAGGAAGCCGAACAGCACGAACGGCTCGTGGAACGTCGTGTCGACGTCGTAGGGCCCCGCCCATCCCTCGTGCACCGCGGGGTCGGCGCCGAGCACGTGGTCGTACGCGAGGAGGTGTGCGTATCCGAGCGCCTCGACCCCGGTGCCATATGCACGCACCGCGCCCACGTCCGCGCCGATCTCGGTCTGAGGGAACACCACGCCGATCTGCATCGGCTGGTGTCTATCGCGCATCGGTCCGGTTGTAACGCGGGCGACGAAGCGGGGGACTCCCGTGGGTCACCGACATGTGCACCGACCTTCACCCGCGCCGCTCGACGCTCGCCGTAGCCTCGTCGCCCGTGGACGACGACGAGGTGCTTGTCGACCGGCTTCGGTCTGGCGACGAGTCAGCGTTCGTCGAGCTCGTGGGCCGCTACCAGCCGCGGTTGCTCCGCGTCGCTGAGGCGACGGTCGGTCGCGGGTCGGTGGCGCAGGAAGTCACCCAGGACACGTGGCTCGCGGTCTTCAAAGGCATCGACCGCTTCGAGGGTCGCTCGTCGTTCAAGTCCTGGCTCTTCAGCATCCTGTTGAACCGGGCCCGGTCGGCTGCCCGTCGCGAAGACCGGGCGGGTCGGCCTGACAGCACGATCGGCGATGAGCGCTTCGACGCGAACGGGGCGTGGGCGCAGCCTCCCGAGCCGTGGGCCGATCGAGCGGTCGATCGCCTCGTCGCTGTGCAGCTCTCGACGCGCGTGCACGACCTTCTGGCGATGCTGCCCGAAGCGCAACGGCAGGTCGTGGTCCTGACCGACGTCGAAGAAGTTCCAGCCGCGGAGGTCGCCTCGATGCTCGGCCTCACGGAGGGCAACCGACGGGTGCTGCTCCACCGGGGCCGAGCACGGCTACGGCAGCTGCTCGCTGCGGAGATGAGCCGGTCATGAAGATCCGTTGGTGGCGCCGTCGAGCGCTTGTCTGCCGTGACGCCGTCGCGCTGATGACCGACTACCTCGATGGTCGACTCCAGCCTGCAGATCGCGAGCGGCTCGAACGGCATCTCGCGGCGTGTCCCCATTGCTCCGAGTACCTCGCCCAGCTGCGAGTGACGGTCGATGCGCTCGGTGACGTGCCACCTGATGCACTGAGCGACGAGGCACTCGACGAGCTCGTCGGCTTGTACCGGCGGTGGCGGTCGGACTCGAACGACAGCTGACGTCGACACCTGAGCGGCCTGCACGGCCTCCGGCCCAGCGCGGAGCGAGAGCGCGCTGGGCCGGGGCCGGCTGTGGGGATGCGGGGCGGATCAGCCCATGCCGTCGATCGTCGACGTGACGTTGAAGCTGGCGTCGAGCTTCACGGTGACGACCGAGCCGTCGGCCTTGGTCATGTGCACCTCGTAGGAGGCACCTTCGGCGTCGGTCTCGGCGCGCTCGGCCGTGGCGCCGGGCACTGCGGTTTCAGCGGCAGCGGTGGCCTTCGTCAGGTCGTCGCCGGTGAGCACCGTCTCGGTGATGCCGTTGGCCTGGTGGCCGCCCTTGCTCCAGTCGGGAGCGCCGTGCGCGTCGGGCGGCGGGGTCGCGGTGCTCGAGTCTCGACGATGGCGTCGTGGTCGAGGTGGAGTCAGTGGTCTGCGCGTTCGCAGTGCCAATGAGGCTGGCGCCGAGGGCACCGCCGAGGAGCGCGGTGCCGGCCATCGCGCCACCGAACGCAAGCTTGCGGAGGGGGTTCATCGGGGGGATCTCCTTGTCATGGGGTTGTGGGTGTCGTGTTGTGGGTGTCGTCGCCGTGTGCGACTTGCACGGAGCCCACGATCTCGAACCCCTGTAAACCCGTCCGCAACTGCGCGTGAGAAGCCGGTAAGACAGCGAACGCTCAGGTTTCGCTCAGAGCCGCCCGCCGTCAGGCCAATTGGTCCAGTGCGTGTTGCCGGTCTCGCTCGTCACATATCTGGCGGGGTCACCGTGCGCCGCGACTGCCGCGAGCGCTCGGAACGTTTCGGTGTCGCTCGGCAGCTCGCCGACGACGAGGTCGGGGTGATGCCAGTCGTCGAGCACGAGGAGCTCCGGGAGCTCTGGGGGCACGTTCGTTCGCCGCTCCTCGTTCGTTCCGAGCACGTCGCGGCGTCTCGTCGTGGCGAGGGCTCGGCACAGCTCGAAGATCGCGACGCGGCGTGGATCCTCACGCGCGATCCCGAGCGCTTCGTAATCGGACAATGCAGGGAGCCTCGTCCGCTCACCTCGGAACGTGACCTCCGCGGCCTTCGTGGCGACGTGCTCGATGTCGATCCAGGGCCCGTCTTCGAGCGGCGTGAAGAAGACGGACTCGTTGTGCGGGTTCGCGCGCACGTGCGTCTCATAGTCACCGCTGTCGGAGTAGTAGGCGGCGGCCGCCTGCCTGTTGTGCAGCCTGCTGGCGAACGTCTCGACGTTCAGCGTCGGGACGTGCGCGCGAGGGGAATAGCCGAACGTCTCGATGACGATCGCCCAATCCTCGCGGTCACCGAAGACCGATAGCGCGCGCGCCGGCAGGGTAGATGTAGCCGTTGTCGAGCATCGGAAACGAGAACGACTGGGCGCAGGAGTCGAGGACTCCGAGCACCGAGGTTTCCTCGATCATCCGAACCTCACGGTCACATCTTCGCGTTCCGCCGTGTCATGCAGATGACTCGAACGAAGGAGAAGGCACATGCAGTTCGTCTTGTTGATCTATCAGGGCACGACTCCCTTGCCGAACACCGACGCGTGGTCGGCGCTGCCGAAGGACGAGCAACGCGCGATCTACGCGGACTACGCCGCGCTGAACGACACGCCCGGCCTGAGCGCGGGCCTGCCACTCGGGCTCCCGACGGACGCCAAGACGGTGCGCGTCGAAGGTGGTCGAGCTGTCGCGAGCGACGGTCCGCTCCTCGGCGCGGACGGCGCGGTGGGGGGCTATGCCGTCTTCGAGGCCGATGACATCCAGGCCGCGATCGATCTTGCGTCGCGGGTCCCCGCGGCGCGTCACGGCGGTGCGGTCGAGGTGCGCCCTGTCGGCACGTACTGGTGATCGCGCGGAACGTTCAGGTCGGGAGCGGCCCGGTCAGATCTCGCATGATCCGGTCGACGTGCACGAGCACCGCTGCGTACCCGAGCCACTCGTCGCCGGCTCGGTCGCGGCTTCCCTCCTGCTCGAGCGCAAGCTGTGCACGGCGGATCGCGCCGAGCGAGCACGCCTCGCGCTTCTCGTTCACGTTCCCGATGGCCGTGGACACGTCGCCGAGGTAGTGCTCGTCGATGCCCGCGTGCATGACCGCACGCACGGCTCCGCCGAGCGCGAGCAGCAGCGCGCTCATCCTGCGCATCGGCGGGTGCGCGTCGGGTGACTGCTGCGCGAACTCGTCGAGTGTCCGGGCGATCGCCGACGCGCCGATCGCGGCGCGCTCGGCGCGGGCAACGAGCGCCTCGAGCTGCGCGAGCTCGGCGCGGTGTCGTCGATCGCGGTGGTTCCACCGGGCAGCATCGTGACTGTCGCCCACGGCCTCCGCGGCTTGCGGCAGCAGGCGGTGTCGGTTCACGTGTGCGTCGCGTCGCCACTCCGTCGTCTGCACTTCCGTCCACTGCTCCTGCAGCCCTTGGCCCATCTCGTCGAGTGTGTCGCCGATGCCATCGGTCAGCCGCTCGAGGGTCTGGCGGGCGTCGACCAACCGTGACGCGGGAAAGGCGAGCGAGACCGCGATCCCGACGGCGGCCCCGATCAGGGTGTCGACCGCGCGCCACCAGCCGTTCGTCCGCTGCGACGAAGACACCGCCCCGAGCACCACCAGGACGCTCACCGGCATCTGGGTCGCGGCCCACGTCGGCATCCGCAGCAGGAGCTCGGCGACGGCGAGCGAGCCGACGACGAGCAGGCCGACCGTCCAGCCGTTGAGACGGATCGTGTCACCGATCGCCAGGGCGAGCAGCACGCCGAGCACGACGGCCAGGCTCCGCAGGACGGCGCGGGAGACCGAGGCTCGAACCGACACCCGCACGCTCACGAGCGCGGTGAGCGGAGCGAGCACGGGGTTCGCGATGTCGGTGACGAGGTCGGCGAGCGCCCAAGCCAACCCGGCGGCGAGCCCGGCCTTCAGGACGACACCGACCTCGGTCGAGGTCGGGCGAGTCCACGACGTCGCTTGCGTGAAGCGGTCCCACGATCGGCGCAGACGTCCGTCAGTAGAAGCAGTCACAGCGGTCATCGGCCGTAGTCTCGCGGTGTGATCGCTGGGGGTCGCTGAGCATGCCGAAGGAGATGGACTGGCAGGCCCTGCTCATCGACGGCTACGAGCCCTTGCGGAAGGCGCAGCGGGTGTTTCGGCGTTTTCCGCGCGACCCGCGCTGCAAGCTCTGCCAGAACCCGTTCGCCGGCATTGGTGGCCGAATGTTCGCGATGGTCGGCCGCAAGCCCTCTCGCAAGAACCCGAACCTCTGTCAGTACTGCTTCGATCACCTGCCCGACGGTGGGATGGAGATCGACATCGCCGTCGTCTTCGCCGATGTGCGCTCGTCGACCGCACTCGGCGAACGTTCGACGGCGACGGAGTTCGCGTCGAGGCTCAACGAGTTCTACGCGATGGCAACCGACGTCCTCATCGCGCACGACGGGCTCGTCGACAAGCTCATCGGTGACGAAGTCATGGGACTGTTCATCAGTGGCCTCGCCGGCCCGGAGTACCGGCGAGAGGCAGCGCCTCGCGGCCCTTGATCTCGCGAAGTCGGTCGACGGACTTCCGCTCGGCGTCGCCGCCAACGCCGGAGTCGCGTTCGTCGGCAACGTCGGCTCCGGAGCGGTCCGCGACTTCACCGCGCTCGGCGACGCGGTGAACGTCGGTGCTCGACTGCAGTCCCACGCCTCCCCTGGCGAGGTCGTGCTCGCGGCCGACCTCTACTCGCTGGTGAGCGACGAGCACCCGCACGCACGTCTCGAGCGAGTCGACGTCCGCGGTCGAGACGAGCCGGTCGACATCGCAGTGCTCACGGTCTGACCGTCACGGTCTGACCGTCGCGGCCTACGCTCCCCCGCATCGATCCCGCCGTGGCACCCAGTCGCACTTCGCTCTGGTCGATTGCGTCCGACAGGTCGATCCTGTCCATCGGATCGAAGGGTTCGATCCTGTCGATCGGAAGCGTCGGCTCGATCCTCTCGATCGGAAGCGCGGGCTCGTTCGCGTCGGTGCTCTCGGTGGCGTCGTTCGCGTCGATCGGCTCGGCACTCTCGTCGCTCTCGCGGTGGTCGATGCTGTCTCACCGCACGCAGCGCGGGGTGATGACCGCGGGCGGTTGACTTTCGCTACGGCGCCCAGATGTGGGCCCGGCCCGGGTCAGCGCTGAGGGCGCCGTACTCGATCCCGCTTCCGTTGCGGTGGCGGTAGCGCAAGAGCACCGAGATCGCGATGCCTTCGCTGTGCTCGAGATCGACGCGTATCGCGTCGGAGTCCGCGATCCGCACGTCTGAGGTGAGCGCCACCGCGCGCAATGCGTTTCGCTCTGACCGCAGACCCTCGCGGAGGTCCTGCAGCACGTCGGTCGAGGCCGGCTGCTCACCCGTTCCGGGTTCGGCGGCGAACATCCTCACCTCACCGAGCTGGCTCACACCTACGGCGTAGGGGAAGAACTCGCCGTGCCGCGCGAGCATCTGCTTGGCGAACGGAAACGCCTGATCCATCAACCCGTCGAGGTCGGATTGCGCCTGTCGTGACGCGTGGTCGCGCCATGAAGCCATGAGGCAGTTTCGCGGCGGCCGCCCCGCCGAAGGTGGATCAGTTCGCTATCGCACTCGACTCGTTCGAGCAGCGGTCCGACGCCGGCCGCACTGACGGCGCGCGAGCTTGTAGTAGTACCGCGTGCCGCGTGTCGTGCCCGTGTCACGTCCGCTGGTCGTGACGCCGATCGTCGCGTACGAGCACCTCGGCTGTCCCGACGTGGTCGACCGCCACAGCTGGTAGCCGGTGATCGGGCTCGACCCCGCCGAGGGTGTGGTCCACGAGAGGTTCACGCCGCTGAAGAAGAAGAACGGCGTCGAGGCCGTGAGCGTCGGCGCGCCGGGCGGCGTGCGCCGCCGTCGGCGTCGCTGACGCCTCGGTCGACAGGGCGCTCTCGAGTGGCTCCTGGTTCACGGCGCTCACTTGGTAGTAGTACGTCGTGCCGATCGTGAGGCCGGGGTCGGAGTAGGAAAGTGACGTTGCCGACCGTGGCGACCGCCGTCGGATCTTCTCCGTTTGCCGTCGTGCCCCGATAGATCTTGTAGCCGCTGATCGGCTTCGATCCGGGGTTCGCTTGGCGCAGTCCAGCTCAGCGAGACGCTTCCGCCGCCGGCGGTCGCGGTCAGCGTCGGGGAGCGGTCGGCGCCTTCGGCGTGCGGCGGCGGCTGGTTCTGCGTGCCGGGGTCCTCGTACAGCAGCCGGTTCGGCGAGCCGCTGCCTGGGTTCGTGACGAGGCCGGGCGTCGCAGTTCGACGGTCAGCGCGCTCGCGACGGTCGCCGGGCTCGCGTTCGGGTTCGCGGACAGGTACAGCGCGGCCGCACCGGTCACATGGGGGGTGGCCATCGACGTGCCGCTCATCGTGGCCGTTCCGGTGTCGCTCGAGTTGTAGTCAGAGACGATCGTGTCGCCCGGAGCGAAGATGTCGACGCACGACCCGAAGTTCGAGAAGGACGCACGTGCGTCGGAGATCGTCGTGGCTCCGACCGTGATCGCTGTCGAGGTCGAAGCCGGCGAGTAGTTGCACGCGTTCGCGTTGCTGTTGCCGGCGGCGATCGAGTACGTGACGCCGGAGTTGACCGAGTTCGTGACCGCGTTGTTGAGGGCGGTCGACTTGCTGCCGCCGAGGCTCATGTTCGCGACGGCGGGCTTGATGGCGTTTGCCGTCACCCAGTCGATTCCGGCGATCACCTGCGAGTACGTGCCGGATCCGCTGCAGTCCAGCACCCGGACCGCGACGAGCTGCACGTTCTTCGCGACGCCGTAGGTCGTGCCGCCTACCGTGCCGGCGACGTGCGTGCCGTGGCCGGCGCAGTCCTGCCCGTTCTGCCCGTCACCGATCTCGTCGACGCCGACCGATGCGCGCCCGACCCACCGAAGTCGGAGTGGCTGGTGCGGATGCCGGTGTCGATGATGTAGGCGTGCACGCCCGAGCCGTCCGCCGTCGGTACGCGTACGAGTTGTCGAGCGGCAGGTCGCGCTGGTCGATGCGGTCGAGCCCCCACGACGGCGGTGAGCGTCTCGGTGTCGAGCGTGTGGACGTACCCGTCCTGCTCGACCGCGGCGACCCGTGGGTCGCTCGCGAGGGCCCGGGCCTGCGCGTCGCTCATCCGCACCGTGAAGCCTTGGATGGCGGACTGGAACGTGCGCAGCACGAGGCCGCCGTGCAGGCGCGCGAGAAGATCAGCGGCGCCCGGGATCGAGCTCGAGGAGTCTCGAAGCGTGACGATGTACTGACCCGCCACGGGCTGGTCTGGGTCGACCCACGGGGTCGGGCCCCGGAGACACCCCGCCGGCGTCCGCGGCGCTCGCACTGAGCACCACCACCGCCACCACGACGAGCGCGACGAACAACCTGCGTGCCTGGCTCATGGTTCCCGCTCCAAACCCTCACCCCGCCGCCACCGCGGGCGCATTTGAGGGAAGTGTACGGAGTCAGCGACCTCGTGTATAGGTGACCTGGATCGCCCCGCCGCTGTCACGAAGGGTGAGCGTCGTGCCCTTGATGTCGAACGTCGCCACGTTCCCGAGGGCGGCGAAGTACGCGTTCTCCTCGGTCATCACGTCGTCGGCGCACGCCTTCTTCGTCGCTGCGACCGGGCCGAGCGTGAGTGCGTCACCCGACACCGCGTAGGTCGCGTTGTAGTCGTTGCAGCCGCCCGACCCTGCGAGCCCACCGTCCGGTCCGAAGACCGCGGTGATCTGCTCGGTCAGGGTGGTCGACTGCACGGCGCCCTTGCCATTGTTCACGCCCGTGGCCGTCCACGCGCCTTCCACGCCGCTCAGCCCAGGTCCGTAGACGAGCACCGTGGCTCCGCTCGAGTCCTTGAGCGTGAGGCCCGTGTCGTCTGACGTGTACGAGGCCACGTTCGCGAGCTGTGCGACCACCGCGGTCTCCTGGGCGGTGATGGCCGGGTCGCCGCACGCCTTCTGGGTCATCGGGCCGAGCGTGATCGTCAGCGCCTCTTCATCGCTGGTGTACGTGCCAGAGAAGTCGTTGCATCCAGTCGAGCCGCTCACCTTGTCGTCGGTGAAGGCGAGGGCCGCGGGCGCGGTCTTCACGGCATCGACGCTCGAACCGGTGCGGGTGTTGTAGCTGTTCAAGATCCACGAGGTGCCGGCCAAGCCCGTCTGGCTCTGGGCTTGCCCCGCTGCTGCGGTGGTGGCCGCGGACGAGCCGCTGTCGTCACCACACGCCGCGAGCCCCAGCGTCGACAAGGCGGCAAGTGCTGCGGTGACTCGAAGCGCACGCATCATGGCCGACATGCTGGCAGACGCCGAGCGCTGCGGACGCCCATGCCTCAGATCGCGAGTGCGTGGCGCGGCTGGTAGAGCATGAGATCGAGGCCGCCGGGAAGCACGATCGTCGTCGTGAGCCCCCACGGGGCCGCCTCGGGCTCGCCGGCGATGTCGAGCCCCTTCGCTCGCAGCTCGGCGACCGTCGCCGCGAGGTCGTCGCACATCAGCGACAGCTGGTGGCGCACGCCTTCGTCGAACGTCGGCCCCTCGCTCGGGTGCACACCGAGCTCGGCCGGTGGCAAGGCGAAGATGAGCCAGCCGTGGCCCGCGTCGACGTGCTTCCAGCCGAAGACATCTCGGAAGATGTCTCGCACCGCCTCTGGCTCCGACGTGTACAGCAGCACATGGGCTCCGATGATCGCCATGGCCGCGAGCGTACGACTGGTAGATATTTTAGTTGACACTTACGTAAGTGAGTGCTGAAATAGTGACGTGGATGCAGCGCTCAAGGCACTCGCAGAACCCCGACGGCGCGAGATCCTCCGGCTCGTCTGGTCGCAAGAACGTCCCGCGACCGAGATCGCCGACCACTTCAGTGAGGTGACGAGGTCTGCGATCTCACAGCACCTCACCGTCCTCAAGGAGGCCGGGCTCGTGTCCGAACGCCGAGACGGCACGCGCCGGCTCTACCGGGCCGAGCGCGACGAGATGAAGAAGCTCCGGAAGTTCCTCGATGACTACTGGACCACTGGGCTCGAGCGGCTACGTGACGTCGCCGAGGCCGCCCAACGAGAGAAGGAGACCCCCCGATGACCGAGCTGGTGCGCGAGATCATGGTCGATGCGACCCCCGAGACGATCTGGCCGTTCCTCGTCGATCCGAGCAAGCACCTCGAGTGGATGGGCACTGTCGCCGAGATCGATGCCCGACCCGGAGGCCAATACCGAGTGCTGGTGGCCGGCCAGCACCAGTCCTCGGGCAGCTACCTCGAGGTGATCCCGATGGAGAAGGTGGCCTTCTCGTTCGGATGGGAGCAGCCGGGCAACCCGATCACCCCGGGCTCGACGACCGTCGAGATCTCATTGCATCCCGAAGGGGACGAAGACACGAGTGAGGCTCGTGCACAGCGGCCTGCCCGACGCGGCTGCCGTGGAGGATCACGGCAAGGGCTGGCAGGTCTACCTCGACCGTCTCGCCGTCAGCGCGACGGGTGGCACGAACGCCCCGGATGTCGGTTCGGGCGAGAGCGCCTAGCCGAGCATCAGGTCGAGCACGCGGTCGAGCAGGTCGTCGGTGATCTCCAGGTTGTAGACCGCGTGGTGCCAGAGGAAGGCGGGGAGAGACTCTGCGACGAGCTCGACGTCAGCGTCGGGACGCAGCTCTCCCCGCTCGACCGCGGCCTCGACCAAGCGCCGCATGTGCTCGCGCTTCTGCCCGATCACCGACCGGCTGAACTCCTCGGCGAGGTCGGGATGGCGCATCCGCTCCATCGCAAAGGTCGTGAGCAGCTTGGCGTTGTCGCCGCGGAGGTGGTCGGCGAGCGGCTTCATCATCGTGATGAGGTCCGCACGGAGGTCTCCCGTGTCGGGCAGGTGGTCTTCGACGATGGCGCCGTCGCGGATCGCTTCGACGACGAGATGTGCCTTCGAGCTGTAGCGCCGGTAGATCGTTGCCTTGCCGACGCCAGCGCGTGCCGCGATCCCCTCGACGCTCACTCCGGCATAGCCGGACTCGGTGAACGCCTCGCGCGTCGCGCGAAGGATCGCTTCGTCACACGCCGGGTCGCGGGGTCGACCGGACCGGGGGCGTACCTCGGCTTCGCCCAGCACCTCGGCTTCGCTCAGCGTCATCCCGCCACCCCCACGGGCACAGGCTCGGGCTCGGCCGCGGAGGCGCTCACGTCGGCTTCGTCCCGAGCGCGAGCGGGCAGGAAGATGAGCACGCCTGTCGCAGCGAGGAGGGTGATGACCGCCGCGAGGAGGCCGATGATGTGCAGGCCGCTGACGAAGCTGTCGTTCGCAGCGCCGACGATCTGCGCACGGAAGGGCTGCGCACCCGGCGCCTTCGCCGCGATGGCGAGCGCCGAGTTGATGTTGTCCTTCACCTGACCGACCAGCGCGTCGGGCAGCACCGAGCCGAGCTTGCCGGCCATCGAGCTCGTGAAGTGGCTGGCCATCAACGATCCGAAGACCGCGACGCCGATGGCGCCGCCCATCTGGCGGGTCGTGTCGTTGACCGCGCTGCCGACACCGGCCTTGGCTCGAGGCAGCGAGCCCATGATCGAGTCGGTGCACGGTGCCATCACGTGCGACATGCCGACCGCCATCAGCATCATCACCAAGATGATGTGCAGCGTGCTGCTGTTCGGCTGGAACGTCGAGAAGAGGATGAACGACGAGCGCGACGATCGCGAGACCGGCGGCCACGACGAGCTTGTTGCCGAAGCGGCGCACCCAGATCGGTGACATCGGAGCGAGGATCATCATCGTGACGGCCTGCGGGATGAGCACCGCGCCGGCCTTCACCGTCGAGTAGCCGAGCACTCCCTGCAAGTACTGCGTCATCAAGAACAGCGAACCGAACATCGCGAGGAAGACGAGCGTGATCGCGCCGCTGGCGGCGCTGAACCGTGGGTTCTCGAAGAAGCGCATGTCGAGCATCGGGTGGGTCGAGTGAAGCTCCCATGCGAAGAACGCACCGAGGATCACGAAGCCGACCGCGAACGCGGTGAGGATCGTGGTCGAGGTCCAACCCTTGCTCGGAGCCTCGATCACGGCCCACAAGATCGTGCCGAGGGCGCCGATCGACAGCACGGCGCCGAGCGGGTCGAGGGCAGCGTGCGACGGGTCCTTCGACTCGGGGATGAGGAAGTAGCCGAGGATGAGGCCGGCGATCACGATCGGCACGTTGACCATGAAGACCGAGCCCCACCAGAAGTGCTCGAGCAGCAGGCCGCCGGTGATCGGGCCGATGCCGACGCCGAGCGCGGACACGCCGGCCCAGATGCCGATCGCCTTGCCGCGCTCACGCGGGTCGGTGAAGACGTTCGTGATGATGGAGAGCGTCGCCGGCATGATGAACGCGGCGCCGATGCCCATCAGCGAGCGGGTGAAGATCAGGGTCGTGGCCGACCCGGCCATCGCCGACATGAGCGAGCCGAGCCCGAAGATCGACAGGCCGATCGCGAGGAAGCGGTAGCGCCCGAACCGGTCGCCGAGACTCCCCGCGGTGAGCAGGAGGCCGGCGAACACCAGCGTGTAGGAGTCGACGATCCACTGCAGCTGGCTGGCGGTCGCCCCGAGCCCCCCTTCACTGACCGGGTGGGCCATCGTCGGCAGCGCCACGTTGAGGATCGTGTTGTCGAGGACGATCACGACGAGGCTGATGCACAGCACCAGCAGCGTGAGCCACCGGCGGCGGTAGACGATGGCGGGGTCCTTCAGAGCAGCGCGCATCCGAACGTTTCTATCCGGCACCGAATCGAAACGCAACCGTCTCGTTAATGATCTTGGTCACCCGCTTGGTCAGCCCGGTGCCGTCGCGGGTACGGCGCGGGCATGACGCTGCCTCAGATCGCAACCCGAGATGAATGGATCAAGGCCCGCAAGAAGCTCTGGAAGCAGGAGAAGGACCTCACGCACCGCCGGGACCGGATCAGCGCCGATCGGCGCCGCCTCCCGATGGTGAAGATCGAGAAGCAGTACGTGTTCGAGGACTCGAACGGCACTGCGACGTTGCTCGACCTCTTCGAGGGTCGGTCGCAGCTGATCGTCGGGCACTTCATGTTCGATCCCGGGTGGGAAGTTGGTTGCTCCAGCTGCTCGGCGGGCGCCGACGAGATGTCTGAAGGGCACCTCATGCACCTGCATGCTCGGGACACGACGTTCGCGTACGTGTCGCGCGCGCCGATCGCGAAGATCGAGGCCTACAAGCTCTCGAAGGCGTGGACCTTCCCGTGGTACTCGTCGTACGGCACCGAGTTCAACTACGACTTCCACGTCACGCTCGACCAGACGATCACTGCGCCCGAGTACAACTACGAGCCGTTCGAGATGAACGGCGAGCACTCGGTCGAGATGCCGGGACGCAGCGCCTTCCTCCGCGTCGGTGACGAGGTGTTCCACACCTACTCGGTCTACGCGCGCGGCCTCGAGACGATCGGCGGCTCCTACTACCTCCTCGACGAGACACCGCTCGGGCGGCAGGAGGAGTGGGAAGAGCCGAAGGGGCGCGCCGCCGACGCGCGGAGCGCTATGCCGAACTTCGCGTCGTAGCCCGTTTCAGCAGGTCGACGAGACCGAGTCGCTCGAGCCCCGGTCCGGCCTTCGCCGCTCAGGACGGTTCGTCGGTGAGCGGGGCGAAGCGAGGCGGACGGCGCTCGACGAACGACACCACGCCCTCCGTCGCGTCGGGATGCACGAGCGCGGCCTGGACGTGCACGTCGGCTCCGCGCAGAGCATCAGCCATCGGCAATCCCGAGTCCCCGTAGAGCTGCCGCTTCATCACGGCCATGGATCGCGGCGAGACGTTGGCGGCGAGCTCATCGACGTAGGCCCTCACCTCGTCGAGGAGCTGCTCGTCGGGGACGAGGCGATCGACGAAGCCGATGCGGAAACCTTCCTCGGCACTGAACCGGCGCGCGCTCCACATGAGGTCGAGGGCGCGGTTGAGACCGACGATCCGTGGCAGCAGCCAGCTCGTGCCGTGTTCCGCCACGAGGCCGCGGCGTGAGAACGCCGTCGTGAAGCTCGCACCGGTTGCCGCGAACCGCAGGTCGCACATCATCGCCAGCACGAACCCGCCGCCCGCGGCCACGCCGTTGACCGCGGCGATCACCGGCTTGGGCACGCGCAGGATGTGGCTGAACAACGCAGGGAGCTCTTCGGGGTCTGCGCTCGGGCGGCTTCGCGCGGCCGGATCGCCTGAGGCCGAGCGAGCCAGGTCTCCCGTGTCGAGCCCGGCGCTGAACGCGCGGCCACTTCCGGTCACCGCGATCGCGATCACCCTCGGGTCGGACGCCGCCGCGTCCATCACCGATCGGATCTCCCCGACCATCTCGAACGTGAATGCGTTCAGCTTCTCGGGGCGGTCGAGCCGAACGATCCCCAACGGCCCCTCGACGTCGTAGAGCACGTTCACGCGTCGTGCAGTCTCGCTCACTCGCTCCCGAGGCGCTGCTCGATCGCGTCGAGGCGGCGGAGGATCGCTTCGACAGCGGGATCTGCCACGGGCGCGGTGGGCGGTGTCGCCTGAGCCGTCGCGTGCACGAAGCCGGAGAGCGCGCTGACCACCGCACGTCGAGCAGAACGCACGTCGACCCCCATTCGGTGGAGCACCTGTGCGCCCATCGTGTCCTCGGTCGCGAGCACGCCGAGCAGGATGTGCTCGCAGCCGATGTAGTTGTGCCCCAGCGCCATTGCCTCCTTCGCAGTGAGCTCGAGCGCGCGCATCGCACCCGGCGCGTAGCCGGGGTTGTCGATGGCGGCAGCGGTCTTCGGCGGCATCGAGCCCATCAGCTCCGAGCGGAGGTCGGCCGGCTCGATGTCGAGCGACTGCAGCACCTTCAGGCCGAGGTTGCCGCCCTCGTCGACGATGCCGACCAACAGGTGGATCGTGTCGACGTGCTCGTTCGGGATCTGCGCAGCGACCTCGTGCGAGAGCTCGAGCACATGCTTGGCCCGGGGCGTGAAGCGGCTGTAGAGCCTGCCGTCGCGCGCCGCCTGCACCTTCTGCACTGCGCTCTCGAGTGCGGCTTGGCAGATCGACGAGACGGGCAGCTGGGCTTCCTTCACCGCTTCGGCCAGCGAGTCGGGGAGGTAGACGTTGATCTTCGGCATGGGGTCATAGTGGGGTTAGTGAGGGGGTATGTCAAGGCTGTAGCGAAGACGTCAAGAGGCGCGACGCTGTCGGGCGTGGCGGCATCCACCCCCGCGATCGCGGCGCTCGTCCGGGCTCGAATCGAGCATCGCGTCCACACGTACGACCATGACCCCTCCGTGGAGTCTTTCGGCGAGGAGGCAGTCGAGGCACTCGGCGTCGACGCGGCCCGGGTGTTCAAGACGTTGATCGTCTCGACCGGAGCGACCCTCGTCGTCGGTGTCGTGCCCGTGCCCGCGATGCTCGACGTGAAGGCGCTGGCCGCCGTCGTCGGCGCGAAGCGTCTGGACATGGCCGACCCCGCGGCAGCCGAACGCTCGACCGGCTACCTCGTCGGTGCGATCAGCCCGGTCGGTCAGAAGCGCAGGCTCGAGACCGTCATCGACGAGTCTGCGCTTGCGTGGGACACCGTGTTCTGCAGTGCGGGACGCCGGGGCCTCGAGCTCGAGATCGCGCCGCGGGCGCTCCTCGAAGTCACCGGGGCGAGGGCCGCCGCCATCGCGCGACCTCGGGGGTAGCGTCCGGCGATGTCCGAAGCCGAGATGGTCAGCCTCGTGCAAGGCGCGCTGAAGGATCGCGGCATCGACGACGAGATCCTGGCGGCGGGGCAGTTCGAGCCGCGAGGCCGCTCCGGGAGCGCGTTCATCGGTGGCCTCATCGGCGGCACCGTCGGTGACGAAGCCGGGGGGCTCGGCGAGGCGGTCGGTGTCGTGGGAGGAGCCGCGGTCGCCCAGCACGCGCACGACGCGGCGTCGGCCTTGCCCGCCCAGATGCTCGTCGGTGTCTCCGAGGGCACGGTGTACGGGTTCGCCGCGCGTACGCGGCGCAGCGAGCCGTCGGCCCTCGTCTTCCGGCTCCCGCGGAGCGAGGTCGAGGTGAAGGTGCACACGCGGGTGAACGTCCGGGTGCTCGAGCTGATCGACACGGCGTCCGGCTCGCGGATCGAGCTCGAGGGCAACCGGATCCCGCTCACGCATTCGAAGGACGTGATCCACAACCTCATCGGCTAGCGAGCGGTCGCGAAGATCCTGCTGGCTCGGTAACTTCGGCGCCCATGAGCGAGGCGGAGCGCGTCGTCCACGCCGACGGCTACGGGGACGACCTGTTCACCGAGCCCGCCGGCGACCCTCAGACGCTCGCCAACCTCGGGCCACTCGCTCCGCTCGCGGGTGCTTGGGAAGGCGTGAGAGGCGACGACCTCCATCCGGTGCTCGGCGGTGGCGATGCCGCCGTGTTCGTCGAGCACTACGAGCTCGTGCCGATCGACTTCCAGACCAACGGACCGCAGCTCTTCTACGGCCTGCGCTACCACACCCACATCCACGAGGTCGGGAAGGCGGAGACGTTCCACGACCAGGTGGGCTACTGGCTCTGGGAACCGGCTACGAAGACGGTGGTGCACACACTGACGATCCCGCGCGGACAGGTCGTCGTCGCGGGCGGCATGGCCGAACCGGATGCGACCGAGTTCGAAGTCGCTGCCGCGGTCGGCTCGGGCGTCTACGGCATCTCGGCGGTGCCGTTCATCGATCGCGCGTTCCGCACGTTGAGCTACCGCCTGAAGGTCACGACGCACGCCGACGGGCGCTGGTCCTACGACGGCAACGCGGTCCTCGAGATCCCCGATCGAGCCGAGCCCTTCGAGCACACCGACACGAACACCCTCACGAGGGTTGCCCCACCCTCGCTGAACCCGCTGGCCCTCGCCCTCGTCCGAGATGGCAGTCTCGGCATCGGCGACCTTCGAAACGAGAGTGGGAACCTGCTGTGAACCATCTGCTGCGTGACCTCGCCCCCGTCACCGAGCGTGCGTGGGAGGCCATCGACCAGGAGGCGACGCGGTCGCTGAAGCACTACCTCGCTGCCCGTCGGCTGATCGACTTCTCCGGTCCGCACGGGTGGGAGCACTCCGCGGTCGATCTCGGCCGGGTGACGCCGATCGCGAAGGGTCCGATCGAGGGCGTTTCCGCTGTGCGGCGAAGCGTGCTCCCGCTCGTCGAGCTCCGGGCGCCGTTCTTCCTCCCGCGGTCAGAGCTCGCGGCGGCAGATCGAGGCGCGGACGACGTCGACCTCGACTCGGTCATCGCGGCCGGGCGCGCCGCCGCCCTCGCGGAGGACGGCCTCGTGTTCCACGGCTACGCCTCTGCCGACATCGCGGGGATCATCCCGTCGTCGCCGCATCCCGAAGTCACGATCGGCGACGACTACGTGCGCTACCCCGAGCATGTCGCGCGTGCGGTCGCGATCCTGCGTGCCGCCGACATCGACGGGCCCTATGCAGTCGCTCTCGGGTCACGATGCTTCACCGGCGTCACCGAGACGACCGAGCGGGGCGGCTATCCCGTCTTCCACCATCTGCGCGAGATCCTCGGCGGCCCGGTCGTGTGGGCGCCTGCGGTCGATGGCGCCGTCGTGCTGAGTCAGCGCGGCGGTGACTTCGAGATCACGATCGGCGAAGACTTCGCGATCGGCTACGCGGGCGCAGACGCCGACTCGGTGCAGCTCTACATCGAGGAGACCATCGCGTTCCGGGTCAACACACCCGAGGCCGCGGTCCACCTCGCCTATCCGTCCGAGTCGGGCTCCCGCTCGAAGAGGGGCAAGTGACGACCGTCTGACAGCGGCTCCCACGTGACGCGCACCGCCATGCCGGGGCGCACGTCCATCGGCGGGCAGCCCACGACGTTCGTCACCATGCGCGGCCCTTCGGCGAGGTCGACGAGCGCGACGGCATACGGCTGATCGTCGTCGAACGGCGAGGGCGGCCGGTGGTCGACGACGACGGCATGCACGGTCGCGCGTCCCGACGCCTCGCGGTGCTCGAGATGAGAACCGAGGCAGCGGGGGCACACGACGCGGGGGAAGTGCACGGCCATCTCGCAATCGAGGCACCACTGCAGCAGAAGCCGCTTCTCCCGTGTCGCCTCCCAGTACGGGACGCTCGCGTCGGTCGGACGTGGCTCGAGCCTGCTCACAGGGTCGCCTCCGTTCCGAGGACGATCGTCGACATGCACGAGAGGATGAACCCAGCGCCGTGCGCGACCGCGACGTCTGCCGCCTCGACCTGACGATCGCCGCACTCGCCGCGCAGCTGCTTGGTCGCCTCGGTGAGCAAGAACATGCCGTACATGCCGGGATGGGTGTACGACAGCCCTCCGCCTTGCGTGTTCATCGGCACAGAGCCACCCGGTCCGGTGTGTCCCTCTGCGGCGAACGGACCGCCCTCGCCCTTCGCGCAGAAGCCGAGATCCTCGAGGTGGAGGAGCGCGGTGATCGTGAAGCTGTCGTAGCCCTCGAGCACGTCGACGTCGGCCGGCGCGATGCCGGCCATGCGGAACGCGTTGGGCCCGCTGATCGCGCCAGGCGTCGTCGTGAGGTCGGGCATCTCGGCGATCGCCGAGGCGTGGTCGTGCGCGGTCGCCGCACCGAGCACGTACACGGGTGGCTTGCGCAGGGTCTTGGCCCGCTCGGCGCTCGTCATCACGAACGCTCCCGCGCCGTCGGTCACGAGGCAGCAGTCGAGCGTGTGCAGCGGCGCCACTTGGTAGGGCGAGCCGACCACGTCGTCGATGGTGAGGGGGTCGCGGTAGCGAGCCTGCGGGTTCATCGACGCCCATCGCCGCGTCTGCACCGCGATCGCCGCGAGCTGCTCCGCCGTCGTGCCGTACTGGTGCATGTGACGGTTCGCGGCAAGCGCATAGGGGGCGATCGGCGCGCGGAGGCCGTAGGGGACTTCGAACTCGATCGCGGCATCGTTGCCGCCACCGCCGCCCGGTCGGCGACCCCGTCCTTCGCCGGATGCGCGCTTGCGGTCGGACCGGGGAGTGCTCGCGTAGACGCTCACCACCACGTCGCACAGGCCCGCAGCGATCGCCGCGGCCGCGTGCTCGGCATGCACCTCGAACGACGACCCGCCGGTCATCGTCGTCTCCGTCCATCGGGGGACGATCCGCAGGTACTCGGCCAGCACCATCGACGACTGGGTGTGACAGACCCCGTCGACGTCCTCGATCGAGAGGCCGGCGTCGTCGAGAGCCGCCTTGATCATCGCGATCTCGAGCGCACGTCCGTGCAGCTCGAGCTCACCCGTGGGCGACGCGAGGTCGGCGACTCCCACGATCGCAGCCTTCCCCCGCAACGTCTCGCTCATTCGATCTCCCCTCTGTCTTCGCCGCCGTTCTCCGCTTCGCTTCGATCGGCGTCGCTCGCTTCGCTCGACAATCGGTGCTTCGCGCACCCGGTCGGCGCACTGCGCCTCCCGTGCTCTGGCCGCCGTTCGGATGGTGCGGCGGCCCGAGGGGTAAACCTTGCACATGGCTGGAGTCGCGATCATCACCGAGGCATGCATCGACACCAAGGACCGAGCGTGCGTGGACGTCTGCCCGGTGCAGTGCATCTACGAGTTCGATCCGGCGAAGAACCAGCTGTTCTCGGAGGAGCAGGCCGGCAGCGGCGAGATCGAGAACACCCACACGCCGAACGCCGATTCGATCGCGATCTTCCTCGACACGATCCTTTACGTGAACACCGAGGAGTGCACGTCGTGCACGGCGTGCTACCAGCCCGACGTGTGCCCGGTGGGCGCGATCTACAGCGAGGAGGTCGTGCCCGACGGGCAGACCAAGAAGCACTACAACGCGTCAGATCCCAACAAGGGTCACGATCACTCGTTCTTCATCCAGCTGTCGCGCGACGTCTTCGCCGACTAGCTGGCGCGTTGCCAGGGCGCGTCGTCGCCCATGGCCCACCGGCGCACCCGGGCCTCGGCTGCGTCGTGGTCCCATTCCCGGTCCGTGACGCGAGCGGGAGGTCTTTGAATGCAGTGACTGACATGTCCGTCGACTACCCGCGGCATGACATGTCCAGACGAGCAAGGCTGGCGGCATGAGTGAGCTCACGATGTCGAAGGCGACGCGCGAAGCGTTCCTCGCGGACGTGCATGTCGGCGTGTTCTGCGTGACCCGCCAGGGAGCGGCGCCGCTCGCGACTCCCGTCTGGTACCTGTACGAGCCTGGTGGCGACGTGCGGGTGATCGTCGGCAAAGACAGTCAGAAGGCCGAGCTGGTGCGGGCGGCGGGTGTGGCGTCGCTGTGCGCGCAGAGCGAAGCGATGCCCTATCGGTTCGTGACCATCGAGGGGCCGACGGTCCTCGAAGCCGGGGCCGACGACATCGCGTTCGAGATGGCGGCGCGCTACCTCGGAGAGACCGGCGCCAAGGCGTACGTCGAGCAGACGACTGGGTTCGAGAGCGTGGTCGCCCGCATCACGCCCGAGCGTTGGCGGACCCAGGACTACTCGGGCTGGGGCGCGTAGCGCGATGAGTGCACGCACGATCGGCCTCGTCGGCGCTCGGCGCGATGGGTTCCGGCATCGGCGGCTCGTTGGTGTCGGCGGGATCGCAGGTCGTCTCGGCGCTGGCCGATCGCTCGGCGGCCTCGCGATCTCGAGCGGTCGCGCGAGGGCATCGAAGCCGTGGATGACCTCGACGCGGTCATGGCGCGGAGCACCATCGTGCTGTCGATCGTGCCTCCGGGAGTTGCCTCTGCGGTCGCCGACCAGGTCGCGCGGGTGGCCAAGGACACCGCCATCGAGGGCAGGATCTTCGTCGACTGCAACGCCATCTCTCCCGGTCGCAGCCGGCAGATCGCGACAACCGTGCATGCGGCGGGCATGCGCTACGTCGATGGCGGGCTGATCGGTGCGCCCCCGGCGCCGGGCCGTCCGACCGCGCTCTACCTCTCGGGCGAGGGTGGCGACGTGGTCGCCGATGCGCTTCGCACGCCCGAGATCCGCGTCGAGTGGCTCGGACCAGAGCCCGCGGCGGCGGCCTCCGCGCTCAAGATGTCGTACGCCGCGTGGACAAAGGGCCTCAACGCGCTCGTGCTGTCGATCCGGGCGCTCGCCCGGGCGGAGGGCGTCGACGAGGCCCTCGTCGCCGAGTGGCAGCGGTCGCAGCCTGCCGCCCTCGCCGCCGTCGATCGCTCGCCCGCGACCGCCGAGAAGGCGTGGCGCTGGGTCGCCGAGATGCGAGAGATCGCGACGAGCCTCGACGATGCGGGGCTGCCTGACGGTGCCTTCCTGTCGGCCGCCGAGGTGTACCGAAGGCTCGAGCGGTACAAGGACGTCGCTGAGCCTCCGAGCGCGGACGCGATGGTCGACGCCGTGGGCTCCTTGCCGCCCATCGCTCCCGACGCGTAGTTGGCCTACCGTCGGGTCCATGCACGTTGGGCTCTCACTCATCTTCCAGGGCTCGGCGACGCGGACCGACCATGAGGTCTACGCCGACGAGCTGAAGCTCGCCCGTCTGGCCGAACCGCTCGGGTTCGACTCGGTCTGGACGGTGGAGCACCACTTCACGAGCTACACGATGGTGCCCGACCCTCTTCAGTTCCTGACGTACATGGCGGGGTGCACCGAGCGCGTGCAGCTGGGCACGATGGTCGTGGTGCTGCCGTGGCACGACCCGGTGCGCGTGGCTGAAGGCGTCGCGATGCTCGACAACCTCTCGGGTGGTCGGGTCATCCTCGGCATCGGCCGCGGCCTCGGACGCGTCGAGTTCGGCGGGTTCGGCGTGTCGATGGACGAGTCACGCGCTCGGTTCGTCGAGAGCGCGCACATCGTGCTCGAAGGGCTCGAGAAGGGCCGCGTGCAGCACGAGGGCACCTACTACCAGCAGGCACCGCGCGACCTGCGGCCCGCGCCGTTCAAGTCGTTCCGCGATCGCACGTACGCGTCGGCGGTGAGCCCGGAGTCAGTGCGCATCATGGCCGACCTGCGCGTCGGCATCATGATCGTGCCGCAGAAGCCCTGGGAGCAGGTCGTCGCGGAGCTCGCCGAGTACCGCGACCTCTACCGCGAGGCGAGTGGCGCCGAGCCGCCGCCGCCGGCGAGCGCGGGATGGGTGTTCTGCGACCCCGACCCGGGCCGGGCCCGCGAGCTCGGTGAGCAGTACGTCGGCCGCTACTACGAGACCGTGATCAACCACTACGAGTTCACGAGCGATCACCTCGCGACCACGAAGGGCTACGAGTACTACGGCCGGCTCTCCGGCTACCTCGACAAGTACGGCACTGCACCGGCGATCAAGGCGTTCACCGACCTCCACGTCATCGGCACGCCGAAGCAGTGCATCGACAAGATCGAGGACATCCGCCGGATGGTCGGCAACGACATGTTCATGGCGGTGTGCGCGTACGGCGACATGGCGCCCGAGGAGTCAGAGCGCAACCTGCGGCTCTTCGCGTCCGACGTGATGCCCGTGGTGCAGCAGATCAGCTGATCATGACGGTGAGGGGGATGCCCTCGTCGACAGCGGACCGGGCGACGCGGAGCTCGTAGGTGCCCGGCCGCACGACCATGGCGTGCTGCTCGACATCCCGGACCGCGAGCGTCTCGAACGACACCGTGATGGCGACCTCGACGGTCTCGCCCGGTCCGATCTCTGTGCGTGCGAACCCGACGAGTCGGGTCGGGTCGGCCGCATAGATCTGCACGACGTCGGTGCCGCTCCGCGATCCCGTGTTGCGCAACGTCGCCCGGACCCGGATCGCGTCCTCGTCCACCACGGCGCTTGCCTCCTCCAGCTCGAACGTGGTGTAGCCGAGGCCGAATCCGAAGGGATACGCGGGTGCGTTGCCGTCCTGAGCGAGCTTCCACCAGCCGTGCCAGCGGTCGTAGACGAAGTGGGTGGCGTCTCTGTCGAACGGGGGCAGGTGCTCCTCGCGTTCGGGCACGGTGAACGGGAGCCGCCCCCCGACGTCGACCACACCGAGCAGCACGTCGGCGAGCGCGTGGCCTCCCTCCATCCCCGCGTACCACGACTGCACGATCGCGGGAACCTCGTGGTCCCATTCGGAGATGACGACGGCGCTTCCCGCGACGATCGCGACGACGGTGCGAGGGTTCGCTGCCGCGACCGCGTGGATCAGCGCGACCTCGTCGTCGCGAAGGCGCAGTGACGTGCGGTCGCCGCCGCGCGCGAAGCCGCCCTCGTCGCGCCGTGCCCGCACGTGTTCGGGGGTGTCGACGGGTCGCCGGGTCTCGGTCTCGGCCTCGAAGCGGGCGACCAGCGCCGGGTCATCCTTCTCGGGCATGAGGCTGCGCAGGTCGACGCCTGCGTCACCGATGTACTCACCCTCATCCGCGTAGGTGTACCCGACCACGACGAGGGCGACGTCGGCGTCGGCGGCGGCGCGTGCCGCGGCTTCCACGTCACTGCCGTCGTGGTGCACGACCTCGGCGTGAGGCAACGCTGCCTCGACTCCCTCGAGCACGGTGACGACCGACGGCGCCCAGACATCGCTCGACCCTCCGTCGCCGAGGTTCACGATCGACGCGAGCCGGCCGAGCACCGCGACTCTCCTCAGGTCGGAACCGGTGAGGGGCAGCATGGGCTTGCCGTCGACCGGCTCGTTGCGGAGGAGGACGACTGACTTCGCGGCGGCTTCGCGCGCGAGCGCGCGGTGCTCGGGGCAGGCGAGGACCTCGTAGTCCGGCTTGGGCTGCTGCAGCACCTTGTCGAATCGCAGCAGGGTGGACAGCACGCGCTCGATGCTCCGGTCGATCTGCTCCCACGTGATGTCCTCGCGCTTCGAGCGCGTCGCGCAGGCCATCGGCTCGCACCATGCGATACGGCATCTCGACATCGAGCCCGGCTTCAATCGAGCGAGCGGCGTCGCGGATCCCGAAGATCCAGTCGCTGATCACGAAGCCCTGAAAGCCCCACTCGTCGCGCAGGATGTCGGTGAGGAGCTGCCGGTTGTCGCCGCACCACTCACCGTTGACGCTGTTGTACGCGCTCATGACGACGGCGACGCCCTCGTCGACGATCCGCTTGAAGTGGGGGAGATAGACCTCGTGCAACGCGACCTCGTCCACCTCGATGTCGACCTTGAAGCGCGCGTTCTCCATCGAGTTGCACGCGAAGTGCTTCACGCAGGCCATCGTGTGACGCTGGATGCCGCGAGTCAGCGCTGCCCCCATCTCGCCGACGTGGTGCGGATCCTCGCCGTAGGTCTCCTGTGCCCGTCCCCACGCCGGGTGGCGGAGCACGTTCACGCAGACGCCGCCGTAGAGGTCCGCACCGATGGCTCGGATCTCGCGGCCGATCGCCTCTCCGATGCGCTCCTCGAGGTCGAGGTCCCAGGTCGCGCCGCGAGCCATGCTGACCGGGAAGCAGGTGGCACGATCGACGACCGCGCCGCGCGGACCGTCGCTGAACGCGAATCCGGGCAGCCCGAGCCGCTCGACCCTTGCGGCGTAGAAGGGGCTCTTGTGGTAGCCGCCCCGGCCCATGTACCCGAGCCCCGCCCAGAACGGCGCGTCGCCGTCCAGGCACCAGAGCTTCTCGTCCTCGGTCATGTCGGCGACGAGCGAGCGGGCTGTCTCCTGAGCGTTCGACGTCATGGCTGTCATCGTTTCAGGCTCGAACCGGGAGGGCTGAGGTGGTAGTGACAGAGCCATGGACGACGCCGAGATCTTGCAGTTCATCCAGAACCTCGTCGAAGAGGAGCACACGCTCCGCAGCGAGGGCGAGGCGGTCGACCGCGAGCGGTTGGACAGCATCGAGAGGATGCTCGACCAGTGCTGGGACTTGCTGCGTCAGCGCCGCGCGCGTCGGCAATACGGCGAAGATCCCGACGACGCCCTGACCCGCGACGAGGGCACGGTCGAGGGCTACCAGCAGTAGAGGTCAGTCGGAGGCGCCGGCCAGACGGAGGTGCTTCAGCCGCCAGGTCGAGATCGCCAGCATCACCACGGTGAGCAGGACGAGACGCACGACGCCACTCCATCCGCTCGGCACACCCTCGCGGAGGAGGAACGACGCGTCGTCGCAGAGCCCGGCATAGACCGACCGCGACACCCACATCGGCGAGAGCTGCGCGATCCCCGAGAGTGCCGCGCCGAGAAGTCGTTCGACGAAGAACACGATCGCGAGCGACCAGACCGCGGCGCGCTTCGTGCAGCACCCGACGAGCACGAAGAGCGCGATGTACGCGGCCGAGCCGGCCGCAGTCGCGATCGCCAGTGGCCCCGCACTCGCCGGGTGGTCACCCGCCAGGGCAGACAGGACGACCGCGGGCACCAGGGTGACGAGTGCGATGAGCCACCCACCGAACCACCGAGTGAGCACGACCGTGCGCACGGGGATCGGCGCGAGCCAGGTGAAGTGGAAGGTGCCGGCGCGGATCTCTGCGCCGAGCACCGCATCACCTATCACGAGACACCCGATCGGGATCAGCAGCGCGAAGAGCCCGACATCGGCGATGTGGGGGAAGACGTCGCTCGCTGGGGCGTCGGACGTGAGCGAGAGCAGACCGAGCACGATCGCGGCTGCACAGGGAAGCGCCAGCGTCCACCAACGCTTGGCGGGGATCGAGACCCGGAGCGTGTACCGCAGCGCAGCCGTCGTCGCGCTCACGTCACGAGCTCCCTGAACATGCTCTCGAGCGAGTCGTCGAGCGGACGCACCTCTTCGAGCCGAGCGTCGAGCGAGCGGGCGAGCCGAGGCAGTGCGACTGCGACGTCACGGGCTCGGTTCGATCCGACGATGAGGCTTTCCGCCTCGACGCTCACGCTGCTCACGGCGTCGAGCTCGAGAAGCGCGGCGGCGAGAAGCCGCGGCGCGGGAGTGCGGATCGAGGACGCGCCGAGGTCGATCTGCCATCGCGTCGCGGATGGCTCGATGACCGCCGGCCGCGGCGAGCCTTCCTCGCACCAACACGATCTGGCGCTCGGCGATCCGCTCGATCTCGTGCAGGACGTGTGAGCTGACGATCACCGTGCGGCCTTCCTCCCCGAGCGCGCGGAAGAGCGCGATGAGATGGAGGCGCTGCACCGGGTCGGCGCCGTTCAGGGGCTCGTCGAGCACGAGCACCTGCGGGTCCGTGACGAGGGCGGCCGCGACCTTCGTGCGTTGCCGCATGCCCTTGCTGAAACCTCCGACCCGGCGGTTCGCGACGTCGGTCAGACCGACCGTCTCGATGGCCCGATCGACCGCACTCGCGTCGGCGACGCCGTGCAGGTCCGCGACGTAGCGGACGAGCTGGCGAGCGGTGAGGACGGGAGGCACCGCTTCGTCCTCGGGCACGAGGGCGAGCGATCGTTGCACCTCGCGATCGACCTTCGGATCGGCGCCGAGCACGCGGATCTCGCCGGTGTTCGGGCCGAGGAGCCCGGTCATCGCGCGCATGAGCGTGGTCTTGCCCGCGCCGTTCGGGCCGAGGAGGCCCGTCACGCCGGGGCCGAACGAGCAGGTCAGCTCGGAGAGGGCGACCTTGGGGCCGAACCACACCGAGAGGTCTCGGACCTCGACGGTCGCGTTGGCGGCGAACGCAGGGTCGGACGCGGGCGCCGGGAATGGCGCGGGCCACGGATCGGGCGTGCTCATGCGTCGGGCTGCCGATATCGGATGAACAGGATCACGAATGCGGTGACGAGGACGATCGCGTACACCGTCACCGCGAGGAGGCCGCCGTACGCCACGCCCGCGAGCGGGCCCTCAGGATCGGTGTGCCCGAGGAAGATGAGGTCGCGAAGGTGCAACGGCAGCGCGAGCAGGTTCAGGACCGCGACTGCGCCCGTGCCGTCACGATGGCCGTTGTTGAGGAGGATGCCGGTCACGACCGACGGCACGAGGGCGAGCGCGAGGATCGCGACGCCAGCCACGATGCGACGACTCGTGAGCGACGACACCGCGACGCCGACCGCGCCGTAGTACACGGCCAGGACCAGCACCGCGAGCGGCACCTCCCACAGCACCGCGGCGTTGCTCTTGAAGTAGTCGAGGGCCCCCTTGCTGACCAGCATCTGGCCGACGAAGAGCACGATCTGGGGGATGATGCTGAACGCGAACAGGATCGTCGTGATCGCGGCGACCTTCGCGATCACGTAGTCCGCACCGACCAGTGGCCGGGCGAAGATCAGCGGCAGCACGCGGTACCGCCGATCGGGGCACACGACATCGGGCGCGGTGAGCGCGACGAACAGCAGCAGCGCGCTCGAGACACCGACGTAGTCGCGGTAGGTGATGAACGAGAAGTCGGGACTGGGGTTGTCACGTGTGACGTAGCCGATCCCGACGTTGATGACAGCGGGCACGGTCGCGATCGCGAGCAGCACCCATGGGAACACCTTCTGTCGCCACGAGCGCCGAATGCCCAGGGCGCGCCGGATCGACGCGAGGTACAGCGCGAACGTCGCGTAGCGCCGCCCGCCGCGCGGCCCCTCGTAGGGGCGATACCCGCGGTCATAGACCGCGCCCAGCGCGCCCGACGCAGTGCTCATCTCGACTCCGCGGTCCGCAGGAACACCTCGTCGAGGGAGGCGTGACGGGTCGAGAGGGCATGAAGCGGCAGCTCGAGGTCGGCGACGACGTCGCGCACCTCGTCGAGCAGCGCGTCGGTGTTGCGGCCCTCGCCCGCGACCTCGAGCGTCGCGTCATCGAGCACCGTCGCAGAGAGTCCCCGTGCGGTGAGCGCCTCGACGAGCCCGTCGTTGAGACCGCTCACGTCCACCCGGACGGTGCCGGCTCGCTCGAGCAGCTGCTCGGTCGGGCCCGACAGCACGAGCTTGCCGCCATCGATCATCACGACGTGATCGCAGACCAACTGCACGTCGTCGAGCAGGTGCGTCGCGAGCACGACCGAGATCCCGAACTCACCGAGGCGCTTGACGAGGTCGAGCATCTCCTGCCGGCCGATGGGGTCGAGCCCCGCGGTTGGCTCGTCGAGCAGCACGAGCTCGGGATCCGCGACGAGCGCCTGTGCGAGCTTCGTGCGCTGGCGCATGCCGGTCGAGAAGCCCTCGATCGGGCGGAACCTCGCCTCGTCGAGCCCGACGAGGTCGAGCACATCGGACGCTCGCTGACGGGCGGCGCGTGCGGGCAGCCCGCTGAGCTCGCCCAGCGTCGACACCAAGTCGGCCGCGGTCTGATCCGGGGGGAGGCAGTCGTGCTCGGGCATGAAGCCGAGCCGGCTGCGGGCGGTGATGGGGTCGGCCTGCACGTCTTGGCCCCGCACTTCGATGCGGCCCTTGGTCGGTGCGATGAGCCCGAGGAGCAGCCGGAACATCGTGGTCTTGCCCGCCCCGTTCGCTCCGACCAGCCCGACCGAGCCCCGAGGCACGGTGACCGTGAGGCCGTCGAGCGCGGTGACGCTCCCGAACGTCTTCGTCAGGTCGGTGAGCGCGAAGGAGGGAGAGCTGTCCATGAGGGGCTCCCCAGTGTTACCCACGCGAGAGACGCCGTTCGTTACAACTCGAGCGTCGTCGACCAGACCAGGGCATCTGCGCCGGCGGCGAGCGTCGTCGCGACCTCGACGAGACCGCGAGCGACGATGTGCGCCGAGGCCGGGCCGAGCTCGAGTGTCGCGTTGTCACCGGAGTCGTCGACGATGCCCGATCCGGAGGGCCACGGCAGGTCGTAGTCGTCGAGCGTGGTGCCCTGCGGGAGGGTCACGTACACGTGGAACCGCCCATCTCCCGGCTCCTCCTCCATGTGCGCGACATCGAGCAGCGGATCGGGTTGTGCACCCACCTCGGGCCTGGTCGCGATGAAAACCTGCTCCTCGAGCTCGGTGCCCTTGAGCGCGCCCAATGCGGAGGTGAGGGCGGCGAGATCGTCGGTCAGCTCATTCCAGGACTCGGCCATTGCGACTAGACGCCGAGGCCGCTGTCGGTGACGCATGAGCCGGTCATCTGCTTGGCGTCAGTGCCGGCGAAGGGGCCGCAAGGGTTCGGCGTGACCCAGACGTGCAGCATCGGCGCCGTCTGCACGTGGACCCCGGCGGGCTTGCACGCGCCGTCGACGAAGATCCCGCTCAGCCTCGACGTCGCGGGGTCGAAGCAGAGGTTGTCGTGGTCGTGCCACAACGTGAGGTTGCCCGCGATGTCCGGGACGTCGTCCATCGTCGAGCCGTTCGGGAGGATGTACATCACCGTGATGAACTGCCGTGTCGTGTCGGGGTTCACCCGATACACGAGCGACTCGGGCTTTGCCGGATCGAGGGTGTCGGTGTCGTTCATGTACTCGGAGTTGATGAAGTGCTCGACGCCGGTGAACCCGTCGCCGATCGACCGGTAGCCGTTCGCCTCCGCGGCCTTCACGTCCGAGTACTGCACCGTCGCCTCCTTGGTGCTCAGGATCAGATCGGCTGCGGCCTGGAGCTGCGCGTCCGTGGGGTCGTGGTCCAGTCGAGCCGGCACCTCATGATGATGTCCGTCGGCGCTCGTGGGAGTCGCGCTGTCCACGTGCTGGTGGCCGGCGTGGTCGGCTGCAGCAGCGACGGTGCCGTCAGTGTGCACGTGCCCAGCCGCGTGCGTGTGCTCTGCGGCCATCGCCGGCACCGCGACGAAGGTCACTGCGACGACGCTCGCGATCACCCAACCGGTCTCGAGGGTCGCGCGGCGCACTGGCTGCACGATGCTCAGCAGCGCCGCCGCGACAGCCGTGGCACCAAGTGCCGCGGCCATGACGTCCTGGGTGCCCGCGGGCTCGACGCCCCGCAGCGAGTCGACGAGGGGCAGACCGACAGTGCGCGAGAGCAGCCAAGTGCCCACGAACACCGCGTTGAGCACGACGCCGGCCCACGCCACGGCGCGCATCGGCCGCATGAGCGCGATCAGTCCCCAGGCAGCCTGCGCCGCGGCCGTGAGCGCGAAGAGCCGCACGAGGGTGTCGTCGCCGGCATGGTTGCCCGCTGCCGTGGCGTGCACCATTCCCGCCGCGACCGACGCGACTGCTGCGGTCGCGAGGACCGAGCGATCGATCCGCGCCTGGCGACTGGGTGTCATCTCACATTGTCGCGCCGACTCACGCGCGGGCGACGACGATGTTGGAGGCGCTCGCGCTGTGGAGCTTGCCGTCGGAGACGAGCGGGGCGAGGTGGTGCGCCGCCGCGTCGACGAGCCGCGCTCGGTCGTCAGCGCTCAGCGCAGCGACTTCGTCGGCGATGCCCGCCGCCGCGAGCGTGTCCGCGTACCGAGCGCCATCGCCGTCGAAGACGGCGTCGAGCTCGCGGGTCTGAGCGCGCACGTCGGTGAAGCCGGCGGCCGCGACCTCTGCTGCGAACACGTCGAGGGCCGAGTAGCCCCACGGGCCGCCCGCATAGCGCGCGGCGGTGTCGGGGCCCATGACGTCGGCGACTGCTCGTGCGAGCCCGGCGAAGCTGGGCTGGTCTTCGATCGCCGTCCAAACCGCCAGCGCGACGCGGCCTCCGGGCCTCAGCGCGCGACGCATCTCGAGGAGTGCGGCGGGCCGATCGGGGACGAACTGGAAGCCCTGCTGGCACACGACCACATCGAACTCAGCCGTGCCGACGGCCAGCGGTGCCGCCGAAGTCTCGACGTACTCGATCGAGGCTCCGTTCGGGGCCGGCTTCGCTCGTGCGATCGCCAGCATCGCGGCGCTGATGTCAGCACCAACGGCGCGCCCGCCCGCGCCGACACGTTCGGCCGCGAGCCGCGTCACGGTGCCGGGACCGCACGCGACGTCGAGCACGGCCTCGCCGGGTGCGAGCGCCACTTCGTCGAGCAGCAGGTTCGCCCACGGGATGAACAGGCCGGGCACGAAGATGTCGTCGTAGACCTGCATCGCGTCGACGGGCGCCGACGCGAACCGATCGCTCCAGTCCGCGTTGGCGCCCATCGTCGAGGCTGCTTGCTCGGTGGCGGCTAGGCCGCGGTGCGCTCCAGGATGTGCACGCCACAGGCGCTCGCCAGCCCGATCACGTGCGCGAGACCGATCTGCGCGCCCTCGATCTGGCGATCGCCGGCCTCACCGCGGAGGTGGTGGCAGATCTCCCAGATGTTGGCAATGCCGGTCGCCGCGATCGGATGACCCTTCGACTGCAGACCGCCGGACACGTTCACCGGCGTGCTGCCGTCGCGGAAGGGGGCACCCGACTCGAAGAAGTCGACCGCGCCGCCCTCTGGGCACAGCATGAGGTTGTCGTAGTGCACGAGCTCGGCAGTCGCGAAGCAGTCGTGGAGCTCGACGAGATCGAGGTCCTCGGGGCCGACGCCCGCCTGCTCGTAGGCCTGCTTCGCAGCGTTGCGAGTGAGCGTGTTGACGTCCGGCAGCACCTGGCACGACTCCTGCCACGGGTCGCTCGTGAGCACCGACGCGCGGATCTTGATCGCACGCTTCTGCTGCTCGCTCGAGAGCGTCTTCAGCTTCTCGCCGGTGACGACGACCGCAGCCGCGGCGCCGTCGCAGTTCGCCGAGCACATCGGCCGCGTGTTCGGGTAGGCGATCATGATGTCGTTCATGATCTCCTCGAGGCTCATCCGCTTCGAGTAGGCGGCGAGCGGGTTGAGCGTCGAGTGGCCGTGGTTCTTCTCGCTGATCTTCGCGAACAGCTCGAAGCTCGTGCCGCCGTACTTGTGGCCGTACTCCATGCCGACCTGCGCGAACACACCCGGCATCGTGTCGGTGCCGATGCGCCCGTCGGTCGTCGCGACCGCGCCATACCGACCCTGAGGTGTGTACTCGGTCTTGTCTGACTTCGCGCGGCCGCCTGCACCCAGCAGGCCCGCACCGGCGAGCTTCTCGACGCCGACCGCGAGGCCCATCTCACATTCGCCGGCCTTCAACGCCATCACCGTCGTGCGCAGCGCGGTGGCGCCCGTGGCGCACACGTTCGACACGTTGTAGACGGGGATGCCGGTCTGGCCGATCTGCTTCTGCAGGGCCTGGCCGATCGCGCCGCCCTGGCTCATGAGGTTGCCCGCGGCGAGGATGCCGATGTCCTTCATCGTCACGCCACCGTCGGCCAGCGCGGCTTGCGCGGCTTCGGCGGCGAGGTCGACCGTGTCCTTGTCGGGATGCTTCCCGAACTTCGTCATCTTGATGCCGAGGATGTAGATGTCGTCGCTGGCCATCGCTATGCCTCCAGGGGCTCGAAGCCGAAGCCGATGGCCTCGGTGCCTTCATCATCAGTGCCGACCGGGTAGGTCGCCAGGCGAACCTTCATCCCGAGCGTGACGTGCTCGGGATCGGGCGCCGTGTTGATCACGTTGCCTCGCACGCTCGTTCCCCCACAGTCCACCACCGACGCCACGAACGGCGTCGGGATGCCCGGCGCGGCCATCGACACGATGGTGAACGCCTTCACTTCACCCTCGGTCGGGATCTCGACTTGCGTGAAGTCGGTGCCGAAGCACGAGGCGCAGGCGTTGCGGCGATCGAAGAAACGCGCACCGCATGACGTGCACTCGCGGGCGACCAGGTGGGGATGGTCGCCGAGGATCAGGTAATCGACCAGCGGGATCTGTCCGGACATGACGCGATCATGCCGCGTCGGGCCCGACCAGCCCAAACGCGGCGCCCCTGGTCTCGGGGGGTCAGAGCCAGGCGACGACGAAGAGGAGGCCCGCGCCGATGAGGAGCCCGGCGCCGAGACCGGCGGTGACGTCGAGTGGGTTGTGAGCGCCGACGTACACGCGGCCGAGCATCACCAGGGCCGTCAGCGTCCAGGGGATCCAGGCGTACTGCCACTCCAGGCTGAGGGCGAGCAGCCCGGTGATGCCGGCGATCAGGATGACGTGCCCAGACGGGAAGCTCATGCCGGAGCGCGGCACGTCCTTGCCGCGGAGGATGGCGCCCGGCTCGCTGGTGCCCGGGCGCTGCCGCACGGTGAGGTACGGCGGCCATCTCACGACGCACGATCCGCTCGACGACGAGCTTCACGATCGTCGCGACGACGACCGCGACAGCGATGCCGAGATCGCCCCGCGACAGGGCGACGAGCACACCGACGACGCAGCCGACGACGAGGTTGCCGAGCTGCATCGGCAGCCACAGGATCCCGTAGAGCCAACCGGGCAAGCGGTTGATCGCGCGGAAGACGCGCATCTCCGCGGGATGGATCTCGGGATAGCGCGCCCAGAAGATCGAGAGCGCGAGCACCACCGCCCCCGCGCCGGCGAGGAGGACCGACGCGAGGACCATGGTGTGCCAGGGCTACGCGAGCGCAGCTTCGAGCGTCTCCACCGAGGGTGCGAAGTAGAACGAGCCGGACGCAGGAGTCGAGTAGTCGGTCAACGCATCGCGCGGGTTGCCGTGCATGCCGTAGATGGCCTCCATGCGCTCGCGCAGCGGAGCCTGCTCCTTGCAGAAGCCCATGAAGTAGAGGCCGACCGTGCCGTCATGGAACGCGTACGGCGTGGATCGGCGGACCATCTCGCCGCGCTTGGGCTTCGAGTCGTCCGCGGTGTCGCCCTCGCGCAGCTCGACGTGCGAGAGGTGCGACGTCGGCTTCTGCTTCTTCAGCCGCTCGGAGTCGGCCTTCTTGCGGCCGAAGAGGTTCTCCTGGTCGTGGAGGGACAGGCTGTTGAAGTACTCGAGGTCGTGCACCCAGCGCTGCGCGATGCAGAACGCGCCGCCAGCACCAGGCTGGCCATCGGGAACGATCGCCCGGTCGTGCTGGTCTTCAGGCGCCGGGTTGCCCGTGCCGTCGATGAAGCCGGTGAGGTCGAGGCTGTTGCGATAGATCCACGCGATCGTCTCGCGGGCGACGTTGAGGTGCCCGGCCACGGCGGTGCGGAAGTTGTACTGAGCCTCCCACGCGAGGTCCTTGTCGTCGGAGTGCAGCCAGATCAGCAGCTCCTCCTGCGTGCCTTTCGCGACCTTGCCGTCGGGCGACTCGTAGCCCGGATAGGGCTGGAAGTCGTTGGGGCGGTCATTCGTGAGGTCGGCGAGGAGCGTGGGGCCGAAGAGGATGCACACGTTCACCTCGACCTTGATGCCTGTCGGGGCTGTTGCGGCCCTGAGGTCACGGAGGGCTGTCTTGATGACGTCGAGGTCGGCACCTTCCACGCGGCTCAAGTGGACGTACCACTGGTGCTCCATGAGGTTCGCGAGAATCGCCGGCTGCGGCGTGGCCATTGCATTTCCTCCAAGGGGTCCCGATTGCGGGCCGGACTGTAGCCCGACCGTCACAACCGGTCGTACGCTGGCACGGCACCGAGAGGAGCCCCAATGAGTGAGCACCCGAACATCCCCGCGACCCCGCAGCCGTCGACCCCGCCCTGGCGAGGGATCAACCACCTCGCGCTCATCACCGATGACATGGATGCGACCGTGCGCTTCTACCACGGCACTCTCGGCGCCCGACTGGTGGCGACGATCGGCACGCCGCACTTCAAGCACTACTTCTTCGAGTTCGGTCCCGAGTGCACGGTGGCGTTCTTCCAGTACAGCGACCACAAGCACGAGCGGTTGGCGAAGCCCGCGGGCACGCCCCATCCCCTCGCCATCCAGTTCGACCATCTCTCGTTCAACGTGCCCGACGAGGAGGCGTTGCTCGACCTGCAGCGCCGCCTGAAGAGCGCGGCATGTGAGGTCACCGACGTCGTCGATCACTCGATCATGAGGTCGATCTACTTCACCGACCCCAACGGCATCGCGCTCGAGGCGTCGTGGTGGGTGCTCGACGCGACCGGCCGACCGGCGGACTACGGCGACACCGCACAGTTCGCCGACCCCGACCCGGTGCCTGCCGTGCGCGAGCTCGCGGAGTCGGGCGAGCTGTCCTCAGTACCTGCCACCCAGCTCGTCTAGAGGCGCGTTCGTCCCACTGCCCTCGACACAGCCTCACTCACTTGCGGGCCGTCGACACAGGGCCCGATGGGGCGCACGATGGTTCGACCTCACCGAGAGGAGGCACGCATGGCAGACAGCGTGTACAAGGTCATCGAGCTAGTGGGAACCAGCTCAGAGTCCTTCGAGGGGGCGGTCGCCGCAGCGGTGAAACAGGCGGCGCAGTCGTTGCGAGACCTTCGCATCGCCGAGGTCGACGAGCTCGACGTGCAGATCGAGGACGGCCAGATCCTCGCCTACCGGGCCAGGGTGAAGGTGTCGTTCAAGTACGAGGGCGGCGCATAGTCCCTCGCGACAAGTGACGGGCCATCACGGCTTCTCATTGTCTTTCGCTCCACTCTGTGAGCACAATCGCACAATCAGCGAGTGGAGGAAGGGCAGGTATGGGTGACTTCGGAGTGATGATCGCGTGGGACAAGGTGGCAGTCGGTCGCGAGAAGCAAGCGATGACGGTTTGGGCCGACGCCCTCGCGTACTACGACAAGGCGAAGGCGAACGGCGAGATCGAGGACTTCGAGATCATCGGGTTCCAGGGCGGGAGCGCGAGCATGGGCCTGCTCGGCGGGATCATCGCTCGTGCCGATGAACAGCGGCTCGATCGGTTCGTCACCTCGGACGAGTTCGGTCGCCAGATGCAACGGGCGTCGCTCGTCGTCGATCATCTTCACGTGAACCGGTTCGTGGCCGGCGCGCAGATGCTCGAGGTCGCGGGCCGGTACTTCCAGGAGGTCGACTCGCTCCTCGGCTGACGGTCGAGGTCATCGACGCACATCGACACCTCGGTCGGACACGGAGCAAGATGACCCGCGTCCGACCGAGAGGAGCGCGGCCGAGTGGTGAGTCCCATCCTGGCCGTGTCGTTCGGCGGGTCGTTCTTGTGGGGCGCGCTCGCAGCATCGTCATTGCTCATCGGCGCGCTCATCGCGATGCAGCTCCACATCAGCGTGAGGGTGATCGGCGCCATCATGGGCTTCGGCGCCGGTGTGCTCATCAGTGCGGTGGCGTTCGACCTCGTCGAGGACTCGTATGACCTGGCCGGCGGCGGGAAGGCTGTCGGCTTCGGGCTGATCGTGGGCTGCGCCACGTTCTCGGTCGGCAACTATCTCATCGCGCAGATGGGTGGCGCGCAGCGCAAGGACCCCACGGGGCCCGGCGGGGGCGAGGGGGAGGGCGCCCTCGGCATCGTGCTCGGCAGCGTCCTCGACGGCATCCCCGAGTCGATGGTCATCGGGCTCACGCTCGTCGGCGGCCAGTCGCTCGGCATCTCCTATCTCGCCGCGGTGTTCCTCTCGAACCTGCCCGAAGGGATCTCGTCGACGCAGGGCCTGCTGACCGGCGGATGGCCGAAGGCGCGGCTCATCCGGCTCTGGTTGCTCATCGTCTTCGTGTCCGCGTTGGCGTCACTCGCCGGCTACGGCTTCCTCGACACCGCGTCGCCCGACGTCGTCGCGTTCGTGCAGAGCTTCGCCGGCGGGGCGATCCTCACGATGCTCGCCGACACGATGATGCCCGAGGCGTACGAGCACGGCGGCGCGATCGTCGGCGTCGTCACGACGCTCGGCTTCATCCTCGCCTACACCCTGCACGTGCTCGCCTAGTCGGGGAGACTGCGCGGATGCGATTCGCGATCAAGACCGCCCCACAGCACACCACCTGGTCCGAGATGCTCGCCGTCTGGCAGCGTGCCGACGAGATCGACATCTTCGAGTCCGCGTGGAACTTCGATCACTTCTACCCGATCTTCTCCGACTCGACGGGGCCGTGCCTCGAGGCGTGGACGATGCTCGCTGCGATGGCGAACGCGACCCGACGCATCAGGCTCGGCGTGCTCGTGACCGGCAACATCTATCGACACCCGGCCGTGCTCGCGAAGATGGCTGCGACAGTCGACGTCATCTCGAACGGACGGCTCGAGATCGGCATCGGCGCGGGCTGGAACCAGCAGGAGTGCGACGCGTACGGCATCACATTGCCTCCGCTGCGCGAGCGGTTCGACATGTTCGACGAAGCCTGCGAAGTGCTCATCAAGCTGCTCTCCGAGACGACGTCAGAGTTCGAGGGCCACTACTACCAGCTGAACGACGCTCGTTGTGAGCCGAAGCCCGTGCAGCGCCCCCATCCGCCGATCTGCATCGGCGGTGGAGGTGAGCGGCGCACGCTCCGGGCCGTTGCGAAGTATGCGCAGCACTGGAACGTGCCGAGCGGTGACGTCGCCAGCTTCCAGCGCAAGCGAGCCGTGCTCGGCGAGCACTGCAGCGTGATCGGGCGCGACCTCTCGACGATCACGACCTCCACGCACCTGCGGTTCGATCCAGATGGGGACATCAAGGCCTTCGTGGACGAAGTGCAGCAGTGGAGCGACGGCGGCCTCGACCTCGGCATCGTGTACCTCGCGCCGCCCCATCGGCCCGAGGTGCTCGAGCCGTTGGCCGATGCGCTCTCGATGGTGGAGTGATGGGCTCGCAGGGCCTCGCGTCGGCGCTCGACTCGGTGCACGACCTCGGTCCTCTGATCCTCGAGCGCGCGGACGCGTCGGAAGCACGCGGGTGCCTCGACGACGACGTGGTCGACGGTCTCTTCGAGACGGGTCTGATGCGCAGCGCTGGTGCCGAACGACCTCGATGGGCTCGACCTGACGATCCCCGACGTCATCGAGCTCGTCCGCGTGCTCTCCACGTATGACGCGTCGGTCGGGTGGACGTACGCGATCGGTGTCGGCGGACCGCTCGCGGGGCGGCTGTTGACCCGCGACGCGTTCGAGACCATCTTTCGAGACCCGCGCGTGGATGGCCGGCTCACTGAACCCGACGACGTCGAAGGCCGAAGCGGTCGATGGCGGGTATCGGTTCAGCGGCCTCGCGAACTTCGCGAGCGGCTGCCGTCACGCGACATGGCTCATGGTCGGGGGATGGGTGCATCGGGATGGCAAGCCGTCGTTCACCGACGCGGGCCCCGAGTTCATCGCCGGGGTGATCCCGATCGAGCAGGTTCGGGTGACCGACACGTGGTCGGTGACCGGCATGCGCGCGACCGGCAGCAACGACTGCGTCATCGAGGACGCGTTCGCCGCGAACGACTGGGTGTTCCCGTGGTTCGGTGCGAAGCCGCGGTTCGAGACCGGGACCTTCGGTCGCATCCCGCTGCTGATGCAGTTCGGCCCCGGGCTCGCGGCCACCGCGGTGGGCGCCGCACGCGGCGCGCAGAGGCGCTTCATCGCGCTCGCGAGCGAGAAGCGTCCCGTCGGCGCGCTGCTGACGCTCGCAGAGCGGTCGTACGGGCAGATGGCAGCGGGAGAAGCGGAGGGACTGATCCTCGCGGCGGAGGACGCGCTGGCTGCGGCCGCGGCCGAGATGTGGCGAAGAGGCGAGAGCGGCGAGGGCTTCGACCTCTCCACCCGGGTGGCGTTCCGCATGCGCCTCGTGACTGCCGTGCGGCTCGCGGGCCGTGCCGTCGACCTGATCCACGATGCCGCGGGGATGCACGCGATCGCGGTGCCGTCTCCCCTCGAGCGAGCGTGGCGAGACGTCCACGCCTCGACCCAGCACGTCATGTTGAACGTCGGGCGCATCGAGGTCGCGGGGCGTGCACTCCTCGGCCTCGACCCCGGATTCGTCATCTGACGGGCCTACCCTCAGCGGGTGCGCCTCGCCGTTGCGCTGCTCGTGGTCGGGCTCACCGCCTGCGCCGGCGCGGAGGCAAAGGGCTCGATCCCCGACGCGCCACCGGCTGTCACCGCACCGGGCTCGACAGTGCCACCGGGACCGCTTCCGCTCACGCCGCTCACACCCACCGATCCGACCCGCATCGCGGCGGATCAGCGGGCAGCGGTCGACGCACTCGCCGCGATCTCGTCGCCGCTCTTCCCGACGAACGGTCACGGGCACAACCACGGCGGCCCGGCGACCCAGGCAGCCCTCGGCGCCGCCGACCAGGCCACGTTCGACAGCGAATGGGCACAGGCGGTGGCCGCCGCCCAGCAGCTCGACACCGTCGCGAAGGCCAACGCGGCCGGCTACGTCGTCGCGTCGACGAACGCCGCCGGCGTCGGCGTGCACTTGGTGAAGTGGTCGCTCATCGACGAGCCCTTTGATCCCACCGCGCCGTCGATGCTGCTCTTCGACCTCCGACGAGATCCTCCCGTGCTCGTCGGCTTCTCGTACTGGGTCCACTCCACCACGGCGCCAGCGGGATTCGCCGGCGACAACGACCATTGGCACCAGCACTCGGGGCTGTGCATCGTGAACGGCTGGGTCGACCGCGAGAACGTGGCGGGGCCGTCGCTGTGCGCAGGCGCGTACCTCGGCGGCAGCGACCTCTGGATGCTCCACGCGTGGGTCGTCCCCGGCTACGAGAACCGTTGGGGCGAGTTCGCCGACACGAACCCACTGCTGTGCCCGCCGGTGTCGTCGACGGCCGACATCGCGCAGTGCCCGGCGGCGCCGTAGGGGCCATCTGAGGCAAAGTGGCGCATGGGGGAATTCAGCTCATTCGACGGAACAACGATCGTGTACGACGACCTCGGCGAGGGCCCGCCGGTGGTGATGCTCCACGGGTTCGCGGCCGACGCGCGCGCGAACTGGCACCAGCCGAAGGTCGTCGAAGCCGTGGTCGCGGCGGGTCGCCGGGTCATCACGCCTGACGCCCGTGGGCACGGGCGGTCCGGCAAGCCGCACGACATCGCCGCCTACCAGGGCCAGGCGATGCCTCGCGATGTCAGCGCGCTGCTCGATCACCTCGACCTCGACCAGGTCGACGTCGTCGGCTACTCGATGGGCGCCCGCATCACCGCGCAGGTCGCGCTCAGCGAGGAACGTGTGCGCTCGATCGTGCTCGGCGGTGTCGGTGTCGGCGTGATCCAGGGCCGCGGTCCTGCCGGAGCGGAAGCGATCGCTGCCGCGCTGACTGCGCCCGACAAGTCTGCGATCGCCGACGCGACCGCCCGTGGGTTTCGCGCGTTCGCGGAGTCGACGGGGGCGGACCGCGAAGCACTCGCTGCCGTGATGCGAGCGGGGATGGGGCAGCCACCGCAGAGCCTTGGCTCCTTGTCGATGCCGGCGCTCGTCATCTGTGGCGACAAGGACGCCTTGGTCGGCCCACCGCAGGCACTCGTCGACGCGATCCCGGGCGCCGAGCTCGTGATCGTCAACGGCGACCACCTCACCGCGGTCGGCGACCCGAAGTTCCGCCAGGCGATCGCGGGCTTCCTCACTAGGGTGGCTCGTTAGGAACATGTCAATATCGGCCTGAGCGGGTTCTCCGGGGGGACATCCGGAGAGATTGAGGTTGTGGGCAAGACCGAACCCGTGAACGACGCAGCGAGGATCTGGTCGGCGCTCGGCGCGTTTGCAGCGATCGCGGTCGCAGGTCTGCTCGTCCCGCTGCGGTCGACGATCGACAACACGAACGTCGCGCTCGTGCTTGTCCTTGTGATCGTCGCGGCTGCGAGCTTCGGGGGCCGCGCCGCAGGGGTCACGACCTCGGTCGTCGCTGCTCTTGCGTTCAACTTCTTCCACACCCAGCCCTACTACTCACTTCGCATCTCTGATCGGTTCGACATCATCACGACGATCCTGCTCGCGGTCGTCGGTCTCGCTGTCGGCGAGATCGCGGTGCTCTCGCACCGACACGAGGTCGTCGCAGACGAGCACGCGACGGGCGCTCGTCACCTCGAACGGGTCGCGGGTCTCGTCGCGAGTGGTGCGAGCGAGTCGGACGTGTGGGACGCCGTGCGTGCGGGGCTCGTCGCCGAGCTCGGGCTCGCGTCGTGCCGCTTCGATCCGGGGGTAGCACTGACTCACCTCCCGCGCATACAGCGCGACGGGCGTCTCCTCGAGGGCGAGCGGTACTTCACGGGCGGCGGCTTCGCGTTGCCCGCCGAGGGAGTCGAGATCCTCGTCGAGCGACAAGGCCGGACGCTTGGCCGGCTCGTGCTCGAGCCGGAAGGTCGCCGGGCTGTCTCGCGTGACCAGCGCAGGGTGGGCGTCGCCCTGGCGGACCAGCTCGCGGTCGTGCTGAGCACGGGAACGGTCAACCCACTGGGGTGACGGACTTGCACCGGGGGCGGGGGGGTTCTTCTTCGCGCTGCCGGGTGTGACTTCGAGCGACGGCTACCTCGGAGAGACACTGCTCGGATAGGGGTGAACGGTCATGTCCGATTCCCGCCAGAGATGAGGTTGGCAAGGGCGCGATCATGACTCTGTGATCGACGACTTCGAGCGGTGCTACCGCGCGGTGCAGAGCCGCGATGCCCGGTTCGACGGGTGGTTCTTCACTGCAGTGAAGACGACGGGCATCTACTGCAGGCCGAGCTGCCCTGCGATGACGCCGAAGCCGCAGAACGTGCGCTTCTACCCGACCGCCGCAGCAGCACAGGCGGCCGGCTTTCGCGCCTGCCGGCGGTGCCGTCCCGACGCGACTCCTGGGTCACCCGAGTGGAACGCGCGCGCCGATCTGGTCGGGCGCGCGATGCGCCTGATCGCCGACGGCGTCGTCGACCGAGGAGGCGTCGCAGAGCTCGGCCAGCGGCTCGGGTACAGCGAGCGGCACCTGAACCGCCAGCTGACCGCCGAGGTCGGTGCGGGTCCGATCGCGCTCGCTCGTGCGCAGCGGGCCCAGAGCGCCCGGGTGCTGATCGAGACGACCGAGCTGCCCTTCGCGCACGTCGCGTTCGCGGCGGGGTTCTCGAGCATCCGCCAGTTCAACGACACGATCCGCCAGATCTTCGCGATCACCCCCAGCAAGATGCGCGAAGCGCGGCGCGGACGCGACCTCGCACCTCCCGGCGTGATCGTGCTGCGGTTGCCGTGCCGCACTCCGTTCGACGGCGACGCGGTCGTCGAGTTCCTTGCCGCGCGTGCCGTGCCCGGCATCGAAGAGATCGACGGCACCACCTACCGCCGCACCATGCGCCTGGCTCACGGCGCGGGCGTGGCCGAGCTGACCCCGCAGCCTGATCACGTCCGCGCCGTGCTCCGTCTCGAAGACCTTCGGGATCTCACTGCCGCGGTGCAGCGTTGCCGTCGTCTGTTCGACCTCGACGCCGACCCGCAGGCCGTCGCCGAGCAGCTCGGCGACGACCGTGACCTCGGCCGGCTCGTGGCCAAGGCTCCCGGCCTGCGCCTGCCCGGCGCGGTCGATGGCTTCGAGATCGCGACACGGGCGGTGCTCGGGCAGCAGGTGAGCCTTGCCGCGGCACGCACCCTTGCCGGGCGCCTCGTTGCCGCGCACGGCTCGCCGCTCGCTGCGCCCGACGGTGGCCTCACGCACCTGTTCCCCGAACCCGCCGACATCGCCGACTCGTCGCTGGATTCGCTCGGCATGCCCGCGTCGCGTCGAGCCGTGCTCCGAGCGGTCGCGGCTTCAGTCGCGAACGGCGAGGTCATGATCGACGCCGGTGCCGAGCGCGTCGCGACGGCGACCGCGCTTCTCGACATCCGCGGAGTCGGGCCGTGGACCGCTTCGTACATCACGATGCGCGGTCTCGGCGATCCGGATGTGTTCCTCGCGTCTGACCTCGGCGTGCGTCATGCGTTCGAGCGCCTCGGCCTCCCCACTTCCTGCGTCGACATCGCCGCGCACTCCGATCGCTGGCGACCGTGGCGTTCGTATGCAGTGATGCACCTCTGGAGGTCGCTATGAGCACTGTGACGACAACCCGCGTGACGACAGCCACCATGACGACCACCTGTGGCCCGTTCACCGTGGTGATGCGGGACGACGCGGTCATCGCGAGCGGGTGGACGACCGAGGTGGACGAGCTGATGGAGCCCGTCCCGTCGTCGTCACGGCCGAGCGCCATCGCTGCCCGGCGCGAGCTCGGTGCGGTGACGCGGGCGGTCACTCGGTACTTCGACGGTGACTTCCTCGCGATCGACGACGTCGAGGTCGAGCAGCACTCCGGTCCGTTCATCGAGGAGGCTTGGGGCGTGCTGCGCACGATTCCCGCGGGCTCTCCGGTGACGTACGCCGAGCTCGCAGCCAAGGTCGGTCGCCCCGAGGCGGTGCGAGCCGCCGCGAACGCGTGCGCGTACAACAGCGCGGCGCTGTTCGTGCCGTGCCACCGGGTCGTCCGCACGGGAACGGGTCCCTACGACCGTCGCCTGGGTGGGTTCCGCTGGGGTCTCGCTGTGAAGCGATGGCTCCTCGACCACGAATCCGGCCGCTCGGCTCTCACAAGTCTCTGACCTGCTTCTCAGCCAATTCTCAGGATTCAGCGCCATGCTGGTGCGGTGAGCCCCACGGCGCCTCCCGCGGCACGCGTTCTCGTGACCGACGACGAGGACAACATCCGCTTCCTTCTCGATGCGGCGCTGCGGCACTTCGGGTTCGACGTCGTGCTCGCCGCGAACGGCCGTGAGGCGCTCGGGGCGGTGGCCGACGACAAGCCCGACCTGATCGTGCTCGACGTGATGCTGCCCGACCTCGACGGCTTCGAGGTGTGCCGGCGCCTGCGGGCCGACGGCGTCCGGGTGCCGGTCCTGTTCCTCACGGCCCGCGACGGCACCGAGGAGAAGGTGCGCGGCCTCACGCTCGGCGGCGACGACTACGTCACGAAGCCGTTCAGCCTCGAGGAGGTCGTCGCCCGGGTGCGGGCGATCCTGCGGCGGGCCAACGGCGAGGCCCCGAGCTCGGTGCTGCGCTTCGGTGACCTCGAGATGGACGAAGACGCGCACGTCGTGCGGCGCAGGGGTGTCTCGGTCGATCTGTCTCCCACCGAGTACAAGCTGCTCCGGTATCTCCTGATCAACGCGGGGCGAGTGGTCACGAGGGCTCAGATCCTCGATCATGTATGGGAGTACGACTTCGGTGGAGAGGCCACCGTGGTGGAGACCTACGTGAGCTACCTGCGCAAGAAGCTCGATCCCTTGGGCGAACCGTTGATCAAGACGGTGCGCGGGGTCGGCTACGCCCTTCGTCAGGACTGACCGTGTCACTGCGACACCGGCTCGTCGCCGCGCTGTTGGTGATCGGCGTCGTGCTCATCGGCGCGGGCGTCGCCGTTGCGGGACTCATCCGGGGGGCGCTCGTCGACCAGGTCGACAGCCAGCTCGAGCGGGCCGCGGCGCCGCTCGGCACATTCGTCGGCGTGTTCGAGCCAGGGCCCCCTCCCTTCGGTGGCCGCGTCGGCACGAACACCGAGGATCGGTTCACCGAGCTCTACTTCGCTGTCGCGTCCCGTGAAGGCTTTCGGGTGTTCGGTCCGACCGTCGGTTCGGAGCCGCCCCCTGACCTGACCGACGTGCTGCCTGCGGACGGCGCGCTCGCCGACCCCACTGCCGCGGTTCACGACGGTGGGCGCGGTCGGTGGGGGGCCGGACTACCGGGTGCTCATCGAGGGCGTGCCGAACGGCGGAGCGATCGCGGTCGCGCAGTCGCTACGCGCGACGGAGCACACGTACAGGCAGATCGTGTCTGTCGAGGTCGCAGCCGCGCTGGCTGTGCTGCTGACCTTGTGCATGGCGGCGTGGTGGCTGCTCCGACACGGCGTCCGTCCGATCGAGAAGATGGCGATGACGGCGAACGCGATCGCGGACGGCGACCTTTCCCGCCGCGTCGCGCCCGCAGAGGAGAAGACCGAGGTCGGTCGGCTCGGCATCGCGCTTGAACACGATGCTCGGTCAGATCGAGGGTGCGTTCGAGGAACGACAGGAGTCGGAGGATCGGCTGCGTCGCTTCGTCGCGGATGCGTCCCATGAGCTACGCACTCCGCTCACCTCGATCCGCGGCTACGCCGAGCTTGTGGCGTGCGGGCGCGATCGAGACCCCGGATGAGCAGGCCGATGCCATGCGCCGCGTGGAGCACGAGGCTTCGCGCATGGGCCGGCTCGTGGACGACATGCTGCTGCTCGCTCGGCTCGACGAGGGTCGACCGCTCGACCTCGTCGACGTCGACTTGGGCCACATCGCGGAAGATGCCGTCGGGGACGCCCGTGCCGTCGAGCCCGGACGGCCGATCACCCTGTCGGCCGAGGACGGTGTCGTCGTGTCGGGCGATGCGGATCGGTTGCGTCAGGTCGCGGCGAACCTCGCTGGCGAACGCGCTCGTGCACACGCCTGCCGGCACGCCGGTCGAGGTGCGGGTACGCCGGGACGGCCCTGCTGCGGTCCTCGAGGTGACCGATCACGGTCCCGGGCTCGTCGCCCGAGCTCGCGGACAAGGTGTTCGAGCGGTTCGTGCGAGCCGATCCCGCGCGGACGCGCGCGACGGGTGGTTCGGGCCTCGGGCTCGCCATCGTCGCCGCGGTCGTCGAAGCCCATGGCGGGCGCGCAGAGGTCGAGTCGAAGCCCGGCGAAGGTGCGACGTTCCGTGTCGTGCTCCCCGCGTCGGAGGCTGACGTGCCCTCAGCAACCTCCCATCACGCTCTCAGGTGATCCCAAGAGCGAGTTGAGACATTGCTCGCGTGAGCGAGCAAAAGAGAACGCGCCTTCTTGTCCCATTGGTCATGCTGTCGCTTGTCGCCCTTGCTGGGTGCGGAGGCGGCGGTGGCTCGCCCGCTGCTGCCGCGGCCGGTGACGGCTCGAGCGCGAGCACGACGGCCACCGGCGGCGCATCGGGAGTGCCCGCCGAGATGCAGGCCTATGTCGACTGCCTGAAGAAGAACGGCGTCGACCTGCCGGCCAACGGCTTCGGCGGCCGCAACGGGGCTCCCGGTGGTGCACCCGGCGGCAACGGCCAGTCGTCGGCAGGTGCGACGCCTCCTGGGTCGTTCCAGCTCGGCGGCGCACCGCAGACCCAGACCGGCGGCGGCACCGCCACGAACGGTGGCAACGGCAACGGCGGCGCGCCTCCATCGTTTGATCGTGAGAAGTTCCAAGCTGCGCAACAAGCGTGTGCCGACCTCCTCCCCGAGGGTGCGACCTTCGGGAACGGCTTCCCGGGCGGAGGTCCGGGCGGTGGCATCGACAACAGCGCGTTCAACGCGTACCGCTCGTGCATGTCCGACCATGGTGTGACGATCCCGGAGCGGCAGAACGGTGAGAACAGCAGCGGCGCGCCGGTGTCGATCGATCGCAACAGCGACGCGTTCAAGGCCGCGAACGACGTGTGCGCATCGCTGCTGCCCAACGGCGGGCAGGGCTTCGGCGGACAACCCGGACAGGGCGCCAACGCGTCGACGCCCAACAATTCGACACAAGGGACGAACCCGTGAAGCGAAAGACGCTCATCCTCAACTCCGTGCTCGCCGTGAGCGCTGTCGGCCTCGTGGCCTTTGGTGTCACGTCGCTCGGCTCGCAAGGATCGGCGGCCGCGACCGAGACCGAGACGACCGTGCAGACCGGCAACGTGACCGAGACGGTGTCGGCGACCGGCAACGCGGCGGCCGCTGACAGCCTGACGCTGAACTTCCAGAGCGGAGGCACGCTCACCGAGGTCGACGTCACCGCCGGCCAGACGGTCACGAAGGGCCAGGTCCTCGCGAAGATCGACGGCACGACAGCCGCGAATCAGCTCAAGACCGCGCAAGCGAACCTCTCGAGCGCCGAGGCGCGTTTGCAGGGTCTGCTGCACCCGTTGACCGCGCAGGACCAGATCAAGAACCAGGCGTCGGTGGACCAGGCTCAGGCGTCGGTGGACTCCGCCCAGACTTCGCTCGACAACGCGAACGCGAACCTGGCGCAGGACAAGGTCACCACCCAAGCAGCGATCGACAAGGCGAAGCAGTCCCTCGCGAACTCGCAAGCTGTGTCAGCGGCAGGAAGCAGCGGCACCAGCTCGAGCCTCCAGCAGGCGCGGACGGCGCTCTCGGAAGCCGTGTCGCACCTGGCCGTCGGCGACATCGTCTCGACGACCGACGGCAACGCCGCGCTGACTGACTCCACCGCGCTGGCGTCGTACTACAAGAACGATCAGAACGTCTGCGCCAACGCGAGCAACGTCGCTGGCGCTGTCGGACGGCCTGACCTGCGCGGACGTTGCGACTCGGATGGCCGCCGTCTCGGACGTGCAGTCGGCGGCTCGAGCCCTGGTGACGGCGGAGAACCAGGAGGCATCGAACTCTGCGCAAGCGAAGCAGACCCTCGACAACGCGGCTTCCGCGGTCACCGATGCGCAGAACCAGCAGACGGCGACCCTGATGAAGGATCAGCAGGCGATCGTCACGGCCCAGCGCCAGCTGGAGACCGCGGAGACGAGCCTCAAGTCGACGATCGCCTCGAACGCGGCGGCGTCGTCGCCTGCGACCGCGAGCGACATCGCGCAGCAGCAGGCGAGCATCGTGACCGCTCAGGTTGCGGTCTCGACCGCGCAGAAGGGCGTCGACGACACGACGCTCGTCGCTCCTGCGGCCGGCACCGTGAGCGCCGTGAACGGGGCTGTCGGTGAGGCAGTTGCGAGCGGAGGGACGACCGGGTTCATCACCCTCGTGAACCTGAGCTCGTTGCAGGTCAAGGCCGCGTTCTCGGAAACCGACGCCGCGAAGGTGCAGGTCGGCCAGACCGCGTCGGTGTCGTTCGATGCGCTCACGAACCAGACGTTCACGGGCAAGGTCGTCGCGATCGACTCGGCGTCGACGGTCACGAGCAACGTCGTCACCTACAACGTGACGGTCTCCCTCGACTCGAGCTCGCCGCAGGTGAAGGAAGGCATGACCGCCACCGTCGACGTGACGGTCGCGGAGAAGGACGGCGTCCTCGTGCTGCCGGCCTCGGCGGTGACTGGCCGTGGCCAGACCGCGACCGTGACCGTCCGCACCGCGAGCGGCGACGAGCAGAAGCAGGTCACGATCGGCCTGAGGGGCGACGACAACGTCGAGATCGCCAGTGGACTCTCAGCCGGTGACGTCGTGGTGACGAAGGTGTCCAGCACGACGACCGGCGGTGGCGGCCTCCCGGGCGGCCTCGGGGGCGGCGCACGGGTCGGTGGCGGTGGTCCCGGCTTCGTGGTCGGATCATGAGCGACGCAACGGCGTCTGCGGCATCGAAGCCCGTCATCGCGGTCCGCAACCTCGTGAAGACATACACGATGGGCGCGGTCGAAGTGCGGGCGCTCCGGGGCGTGTCGCTCACGGTCGCGCGTGGTGACTTCGTCGCCATCATGGGCGCCTCGGGGAGCGGCAAGAGCACGCTAATGAACATCCTCGGCTGCCTCGACGGGCCGACGAGCGGTCAGTACGAGCTCGACGGCGTCGATGTCAACGGCCTCGACGACGTGGAGCTCGCGTACATCCGCAATCGCAAGATCGGCTTCGTCTTCCAGAGCTACAACCTCATCCCGCGGACATCAGCGGTCGCGAACGTGGAGCTTCCGCTGATGTACGGGGGCATGAAGCGAGGAGAGCGCCGTCAGGTCGCGCTGCTCGCGCTCGAAGCGGTCGGCCTGCGAGATCGCGTCGACCATCTCCCGTCCGAGCTCTCCGGTGGCCAGCAGCAGCGGGTCGCTGTCGCTCGAGCACTCGCGACGCGACCAGCGATGATCCTGGCCGACGAGCCCACAGGCAACCTCGATTCCGAGTCGACTCGTGAGGTGCTCGACATCTTCTCCCGCTTGAACCAGCGCGGCCGCACGATCGTGCTCATCACCCACGAGAACGACGTCGCCGCCTACGCGAAGCGCGTCGTGCGCTTGCGGGACGGGATGATCCTGAGTGACACGCGTAGGGGCGCGGCTGAACGCGAGGCAGTGCCCGCATGATCGAGAGCGTGCGCCTGGCGTTCCAGGGAATCATGTCGAACCGCTTGCGGTCTGCGCTCACAATGTTGGGCATCCTGATAGGCGTCGCCGCCGTGATCATCCTCATCGCGGTCGGTGCAGGTTCCTCCGCCGCGGTGCAGAACCAGCTCGCAGGGCTCGGCACGAACACGCTGACGGTCTTCCCGTCGGGTGGCTTCGGTCCTCCCGGCGGCGCGAACCGCACGGGAACGCAAAGCCGCCAGGCGCGGCTCACGGCGAAGGACGTCACCGCGCTCGCGGACAAGACCAACGCGCCGGACATCGTCGAAGTCGCGCCCGTCGTGAACGCTCAGGCGACCGCGACCTATGAGGGCGCGACGCACGAGATCGGCCAGGGCATCGGCACCACCGCGAACTACTTCCAGGTGCGGAACTTCGAGATCGCGTCCGGCTCCGCATTCACCGCCGAAGACGTCACCGAGCACCGCAAGGTCGTCGTGCTCGGTCCGACCGTCGTCACCGATCTGTTCGGCGAAGGGGTCGATCCCGTCGGCCAGAAGATCAAGATCGGTGGGTCGACCTGGACTGTCATCGGCACGCTCAAGGCGAAGGGATCGAACGGGTTCCAAGACCAGGACGACATCGCGATCGCCCCGGTGACCTCGGTGCAAGACTCGCTGAGCAGCCGCACTTCGGGTTACAACCAGATCACGGTGCAGGCGAAGTCACGCAGCGCATCTGACGCCGCCTCGGCCGAGATCACGTCGACCTTGCTGTCGACCCACAAAGTGACGACTGCCGACTTCCAGGTGCTGAACCAGGCGGCGCTGCTTGATGCCAGCGAGGCTTCGAACTCGGTGTTCACCGTGCTGCTCGGTGCGGTGGCGGCGATCTCGCTGCTCGTCGGCGGCATCGGCGTGATGAACATCATGTTGGTGACCGTCACGGAGCGCACGCGCGAGATCGGCATCCGCAAGGCCATCGGGGCGCGCAAGCGCCACATCCTCAGCCAGTTCCTGGTCGAGTCGGTACTGCTCTCCATGATCGGTGGGCTCATCGGCGTGTTCGTCGGCTACGCCGGCAGCCACTTCCGCATCGTCGGGGTCGAGCCCGTCGTGCAGCTCTATTCGGTCGTCCTCGCCTTCGGGGTAGCGGTGATGGTCGGCCTGTTCTTCGGCATCTACCCCGCCAACCGAGCGGCATCGCTCCGACCGATTGAGGCGCTTCGTTATGAGTGACATCGTCACGACCGACACCGAAGACGCGGCGGCCGACGCCGACAAGCCGCGCGACGACACCGACGTGCTGTTCCGCGACGACGTCGACGACGCGGACGATCTGCCGACGCCGCGCCTCACGGCGCATCGTCACTGCGTGGACTGTCGTGTTCGCCGCGCTCGTGATCGCGGGTGCCGGCTTCGTTGCCGGCATCCAGATGGAGAAGCACAACGCGCCTGCGACGAGCGGAGCGGCCGGTAACTTCGCCGCCTTCGCCCGCAACGGCGGCTTCCCCGGCGCGGGCGGTGCGGGCGCTGGCTTCCCCGGCGCGAATGGTGCTGGCGGCAGCGACGGCCGGCGGCGCGACGCCCAATGGCGGTGCCGCAGGCGCGACTCCGGCGCCGCCGAGCAACGGCACGACCGGTCAGATCAAGCTCGTCGACGGCTCGAACATCTACATCACTACGAGTGATGGCTCGACGGTGAAGGTCACCACGACGCCGACGTCGAAGGTGACGAAGTCCGCGGCAGGTGCAGTGAGCGACCTCAAGACCGGTGACACGATCACGGTGCAGGGCGCGACCGGAAGCGACGGCACCATCGCCGCGAGCTCGATCAGCCAAGCTCCGTAACCGTCGTCAGCGGGACCTTTCCGGGTATGGTGCGCGCGCACCCGGCAAAGGGAGGTTCTGCGTCGTGGACGAACGGATGCGCATCGCAGTGGCCGAGGCCTTCGGAACAGGCTTCCTCGTGATCGGAGGGTGTGGCACCGCGATCATCGCGGGCTCCGGGGTGGGCACCCTCGGCATCGCCATCGCATTCGGGCTCAGCCTGCTCGTGATGGTGTACACGATCGGCCCGATCACGGGATGCCACATCAACCCCGCGGTCACGCTCGGCCTGCTTGCGATCGGCAAGACCAAGAAGGAAGACGTGCCGTACTACATCGTCGGCCAGATCGTGGGCTGCATCGTGGGCGCCGCGATCATCTACATCATGGCGAAGGGTGTCGACGGCTTCAGCGCGAAGAACAACTTTGCGGCGAACGGGTACGACACGCATTCACCCGGTGGCTACAACCTCGCCGCGGTCATCGTCGCTGAGATCGTGATGACCGCGTTCCTCACCGTGACGATCGCGGCGATCTTCCACTGGAAGTTCTCGGCCGGCTTCGCGGGAGTCTCTATCGGTCTCGTCCTCACGCTGATCCACCTCATCAGCATCCCGATCGACAACACATCAGTGAACCCGGCCCGGAGCCTCGGCGTCGCCCTCTTCGCCGGGAGTGATGCGCTCAAGCAGCTCTGGGTGTTCATCATCTTCCCGATCGTCGGCGGTGTGGCTGGGGCGGTGCTGTACCAGTTCATGGCTGGCAAAGAGGAGCCCGAACCCTCGGTGTGAGCACCGCGCAGCGAGCACTGATCGTCAGTGCGGCATGCTTCGCCGCGCTGACGGTGCTCGCGGTCACCGACTGGGTCGCTGGCATCGACCGCCGGCTCACGACGTGGATCTTCGGTTGGCCGGATGGCTGGCGCGGCGCGATGCGTACCACCTGGCGCCTCGCGACTCGTCGGGTCGCGCTCCTGTGGATCGGGCTCGCGCTGCTCGTGTGGCGGAAGGCCCAGCCCGCGGTCGCGATGGTGGCCGCCGCCCTCGCATCATGGGGGCTGGCGCTGCTGACGAAGCAGCTCGTCGGTCGATCACGCCCGTCGGCCGCGCTGCTGGGCGGCCCGGCGAGGGATCCGCTGGCCGGCCACGGCTACCCGTCTGCCCATGCAGCGCTGGCCGCGGCCCTGATCGTTCCCGTGGTGTTCGTCGTCCCTCGGGCCTTGCGGCCTCTGTTGCTCGCTGCGGTGGCACTCGTCGCGGTGAGCCGCGTCTACAGCGGGGGCCAATTCGCGCTCGACTCGGTCGGCGGAGCCGCGCTCGGCGCCATGTGCGGGTCGGGAGCAGTGGTCGTGTTCTCGAAGGTCAGCCCTAGGATCGACATGTGAGCGACAACGTCCTGGTCAAGAGCGACGGGCCGATCACCCGCATCACGCTCAACCGCCCCGAGAAGCGCAATGCCATGAGCTTCGAGCTGATGGCCGACCTCACCGGCACGTTGGAGGCCGTGCGTCACGACGAAGACACTCGTGTTGTCGTCATCGCCGCGTCGGGCCCGGCGTTCTCGGCCGGCCACGACTTGGGCGAGATGGCCTCCGCACGCGACGCAGCGGCGTATCGGCGGTTGTTCGACGGCTGCACGTTGCTGATGCGCTCGATCCGCACGATCCCGCAGCCGGTGATCGCGCAGGTGCACGGGGTCGCCACGGCGGCCGGCTGCCAGCTCGTCGCGGCGTGCGACCTCGCGGTTGCCGAGGAGGGCGCTCGCTTCGGCACTCCTGGCGTCAAGATCGGATTGTTCTGCTCGACGCCGATGGTGCCCATCTCTCGCGCGGTCGGTCGCAAGCGTGCGCTCGAGATGTTGCTGACGGGCCAGCTGATCAGCGCCGACACGGCGCTCGATTGGGGCCTCGTGAACCGAGTCGTCCCCGCGGAGATGTTGCAGGATGCGGTCGACGACCTCGCGCTGTCGATCGCGAACGCCAGCGCGCTCACGATCGCCATCGGCAAGCAGGCCTTCTATGCGCAGATCGACGTCGACGAGCGTCAGGCCTATGACATCACCGTGCCGATCATGACGATGAACGCGATGACTGACGACGCGCACGAGGGCATCAGCGCGTTCCTCGAGAAGCGTTCGCCGGTCTGGCGGAACAGCTAGGCGGAGCAGCTAGACCCGGCAGGCGCTGCTCGCGCCACCGTTCACGCACAGCCACCGCACCGCTTCGTCGAGCGTCGACACGCCGACGACCTGCACGGACGCCGGAGCGTAGGGCTGCGCGGCGGGGATGTCGGGCCTCGGCATCATGAACACTGTCGCTCCCGCGCGGTGGCTGCCGTGACCTTCGCGTCGTAGCCGAGCACCGGGTCGACGCTGCCTCCCGGCCCGATGCCCCCCGTTGCCGCGACCAGGCGATGGCCAGTGAGGTCACCGGCGGTCAAGAGGTCGATGTAGGCGAGCGCCAGCACGAGCCCGGCCGAGCCACCGGTCACCTTGCCGACCGGCAGAGCCGGCGCCGGCGCAGTGATGAGGCGTCGCACGAACGTGGCTCCGCCGCCAGTTGCCTGGGGCCACGGGGGCGCCGGCTTGAGGTCGATGTCGACGACGTGCCCGTCGCGGTACACGCGGAGCCGAGACGGCATGTTCGTCGCCAGGTTGCCGTTGAGCGTGTGCACGTTGGGAGTGAGCCCGTTGATCGTGATCACCGCGTCGCCGGCCTGCAGTCCCGCCCGCTCCGCGATCGACTTCGGTTGCACGCGGGTCACCTCGAGCACGGGCCCGAGCTCCGCCACGGCCGCCGCCCAGGAGTTGATGGCAGTCGGATCGACCGACAGCTTGCGGGGTTCGGCGGTCATCGCCTCGAGGTGGCTGGGCGAGAGGTCCGCGAGCAGTCGTCCCCCGCCGAGCGTGTGGTTCCAGACCCAATGGGCGAGCGTCTGGGGCCGAACCTGGACCGCAGCGATCAAGAACGCGCCCGGTGCGTCGGGCCCGCTGGTGGCCTCGTCGGGATCGGCAGGGAGGACGAGTCGCCGCGCCATGCCTCCCGTGACGACCGAACCCCCGACGGGGAGCGCGAGCGATGCCACGAGCAGTGCGATGAGCACGCCCGCCAAGACCCCGCGCACGTCCGTGGTCCGCCGAACATCCTCCGACCCCTTCGCCCTGGGGTCGCCCGCCCCCTCCACGCCGTCAGCACAGCACGTGGTTTCTGATCGTGCAAGCGGCACGCTGAGTGGCCGGACCGCGGGGAAGCTCGGGCCATGTGAGAGGGTTTCCCGCACTATGGATCTTGCAGACGCGCTGGCCTTCGCCGGTGCCAGTCACAACGGCGTGCTCGTCACGCTGAAGCGCGACGGTCGGCCCCAGCTGTCGAACATCTCGTACGCCGTGATCGACGGCACGATCGGCATCTCGATCACCGACGACCGCGCGAAGACGAAGAACCTGCGCCGCGATCCCCGAGCGTCTCTCTACGTCTCGAGCCCGGACTTCTGGTCGTACGTCGTGCTCGAGGGCACCGCCGAGCTCACACCCGTGAGTGGGTCACCCGGTGATGCGACTGTCGCTCAGCTCATCACGCTCTTCCGCGCCGTGCAGGAGAAAGAGCATCCGGATTGGGATGAGTACCGTGCCGCGATGGTGAGCGACAAGCGCTTGATCTGCTGGCTGCGGCCAACACGCGCCTACGGCTTCACGCGGTAGTCGCGGGCGGCGCAGTGCGCCGCCGGGTGCGCGCAGCACCGATTGTCGAACGAAGTGAGCAGGAGCTGGCCGAAGCGGAGCGGAGGTCAGCGACGAGGAAGGCTGACGCGCTCGCTCCATACGGGGCCGTCGGGGAAGCGGAAGCGTTCGAGCGACTCGGGCCGCATCGTGATGCCGTAGCCAGGTGCGCTCGGCAGGACGTACCGGCCACCCCGTACCGAGACCGGGTCGGCGAAGTGCTCGTGCAGGTGGTCGGCCCATTCGCACATGCGGCCGTCGAGTGAGCCCGACACCGCGATGTAGTCGAACGGTGCGAGGTGCGACACGTACTCGCACAGCCCGACCCCACCCGCATGAGGGCAGACCGGAACCCCGGCGACCGCTGCCATCAGCAGAACCGCGAGCACCTCGTTCACTCCGCCGAGCCGGCACGAGTCGACCTGACATACGCCGATCGCGTCGGCCTGCAAGAGCTGCTTGAACATCACGCGGTTGTGGGCGTGCTCACCGGTCGCGACCTTCATCGGTGCAAGCGCGCGTGCGATCGTGGCGTGCCCGAGCACGTCGTCGGGGCTCGTCGGCTCTTCGATCCAGTACGGGTCCTGATCGGCGAGCGCGCGCATCCACTCGATCGCCTGGCCGACGTCCCAACGCTGGTTTGCGTCGGTCATGAGGAGGCGGTCGGGCCCGAGCTCGCCGCGGAGCAGCGCGGCGCGGCGCATGTCGTCGTCGAGGTCCGCGCCGACCTTCATCTTGATCGCGTTGAACCCGTCTGCGATCGCCTCGCGGCACAGCGCACGGATCTTGTCGTCGTCATACCCGAGCCAACCCGCCGAGGTGGTGTAGGCGGGGTATCCGTCGCGCTCGAGCTCGGCGATGCGGTCGGCTCGGTGGGGCTCTTGCGCGCGCAGCAGCTCGACGGCGGCCGCCGGCGTCACCATGTCGGTGAGGTAGGTGAAGTCGACGAGCTCGACGAGCGCCTCGGGCGACAGATCGGCGAGCACACGCCAGAGGGGCTTGTGCTCACGCTTTGCCCTCAGGTCCCACGCGGCGTTCACCAATGCCGCCGTAGCCAGATGGATCGCACCCTTCTCGGGGCCGATCCAGCGCAGCTGTGAGTCGCCGCCGAGCATCCGAGCGAAGCGTCCGAGATCGCCCATGAGCTCGTCGACGTCGATGCCAACCACCATCGGCAGCAGCGCGTCGACCGCCGCGCACACCACTTCGGTGCCGCGACCGATCGTGAACGTGAGGCCGTGGCCCTGGCCGCTCAGCTCGTCCGCATCGCGGGCATCGGTGCGAAGCACGACGTAGGCAGCGGAGTAGTCGGGATCGGGATGCATCGCATCTGAGCCGTCCAGCGCGTCGGACGTGGGGAAGCGGACGTCGACGACGTCGACGGCGACGATGCGAGGCACGTGCGGCGCTGTCAGTCGGCGAGGGTGAGGATCTCGGACCCGTCGTCGGTGACCAAGATCGTGTGCTCGAACTGCGCCGTGCGACCGCCGTCGATCGTGACTGCAGTCCAGCCGTCGTCCCACATGCGGTGCTGCCAGCGACCCATCGTGATCATCGGCTCGATCGTGAACGTCATGCCGGGCTGCATGACGGTCGCGGAGGCCGGGTCGTAGTAGTGCAGGATCTGCAGGTCGGTGTGGAACTGCTCGCCGATCCCGTGGCCGATGAACGCTCGGACGACTCCGAGCGAGTGCTTCGTCGCATGGCGTTCGATCGCCCGCCCGATGTCGGAGAGCGGGCGCCCGGGCTTGACCGCCTCGATGCCGAGCATCAAGCACTCGCGCGTCACGCGCACCAGGTTCCGCGATCCGTCATCTACATCGCCGACGAGGAACGTGGCGTTCGTGTCGCCGTGCACGCCTTCGCGATACAACGTGACGTCGAGGTTCACGATGTCACCGTCGACCAGTGGGCGATCGTCGGGGATGCCGTGGCAGATGACCTCGTTGACCGAGGTGCAGAGCGACTTGGGGAAGCCGTTGTAGTTGAGCGGGCTCGGGTACCCGCCGCGCTCGATGCACGCGGCGTGGCAGATCGCATCGAGCTCGTCGCTCGTGATGCCGGGACGGACCGCGGCGCCCGTGGCGGCGAGGACCTCGGCGGCGGAGCGACCGGTGCGGCGCATGCGCTCGATGACGTCGGGCGACTTCACATGGGGCTCCGGCCGGCGCACCGCGACGCCCGACTCGGCGTAGGGCGGCCGCTCGATCTCGGGCGGGACGTCACGCGTCGGGCTGACCGTGCCCGGCTGGACGCGGCCCTCGAGCTCCTTGTGGCACCGCTTGTACTTGCGGCCGCTCCCGCACCAGCAGGGGTCGTTCGAGCGCAGCGCGGTGGGAGCAGCAGGAGCCGTACGCACCACGTCAGCCTACGGGGCCGGTCAGGGGAGCGTCGCCGCGAGCGCCGCGACGATGTCGTCCACCTGCGGGAGGATCGCCTTCTCGAGCGTCGGCTCGTACGCGACGTGGGTGTCGAGCGCCGTCACCCTCCGGATCGGGGCTTCGAGGTCGCTCCACACCTCCTGCGCGGCCCACGCGGCGACCTCGGCACCGAAGCCTGCGGTGAGCACGTCTTCGTGCACGACGACGAGCCGGTGGGTGCGGCGCACGCTCTCGCCGACGAGGTCGCGGTCCCAGGGAGCGATCGTGCGGAGGTCGATCACCTCGGCCTCGCAGTCGCGCTCGTCGTGGAGGCGCTGCGCTGCTTGCAGCGACTTCTCGACCGTCGCGCCCCACGTCACGATCGTGACGTCTCGGCCCGGTCGCCGGATGTCGCCTCGGCCGAACGGGAGCACATAGTCCGAAGGCGGGAACGGATCGCGCGTGTACGGCTGGCGCAGGAGGTGCTTGTGCTCGAGGAAGAGCACGGGGTCTTCGGCACGGAACGCGGCGCGCAGCAACCCCGCGGCGTCACGCGCTCGCGACGGGAACGCGATGAGCAGGCCCGGGATGTGGGCGAAGATCGACTCGCCGCTCTGGCTGTGCCAGATCGATCCGCCGGTGAGGTAGCCGCCGATCGGCACTCGCACGACCATCGGACAGGTCCACGCGCCGTTCGAACGCCAGCGGATGGTCGCCGCCTCGCTCTTCAGCTGCTGCATGGCGGGCCAGATGTAATCGAAGAACTGGATCTCGGGTGCGGGCCTGAGGCCGCGGATCGCCTGGCCCACCGCGCGGCCGATGATGTTCGCCTCCGCGAGCGGCGTGTTGTAGCAGCGGGCGATCCCGAACGCGCGCTGGAGGCCGTGCGTCGTGCCGAAGACGCCGCCCTTTCCCTCCACATTTGCGAGCACGGCCTCGCGCGCGTCGGCGACGTCTTCGCCGAACACGCGGATGCGCTCGTCGTCCGCCATCTGCTCATGCAGCGTGCGCTTGATCGCTTCACCGAACGCGACGACCTCGCCGTCCGCGCTTGGCTCATCAGGGAGCAGCAACGCCGGGAGCGCGACGACCTGCTCGGTCACCGACGCGGGGTCGGGCCGGCGGGCTTCGAGTGCCAGTCGCGCCGCCTCGGCGACGTGGGCGGTCGCCTCCGCCCTGATCGCCTGCGCCTCGTCGTCGGTGAGGATGCCTCGGGCCACGAGGTCAGCGTGCATGCGCGTGATCGGGTCGCGGGCGCGCTCGTCGTCGAGCTCGTCGGGCGATCGGTACTTCGCCTGCGTGTCGGCTCCGGAGTGCGAGTACGGACGCGTGACCGTCGCGTGGATGAGTGCCGGACCGACACCGGCTCGTACGTGGCTGATGATCGACGCCGCCCGCTCGCGCACCCCGAAGTAGTCGGTGCCGTCGAGGCGGTGCACGTCGAGTCCGCGAAACCCGCGCACGAGCTCGGAGATCGGGGCTGGCGACTGGTCGCTCGACGGCACCGAGATCGCGTAGCCGTTGTCGGCGACGAGGAACACGACGGGCAGGTGCAGCGTGCAAGCCGTGTTGAGGCTCTCCCAGAACTCGCCCTCCGACGTCGCTCCCTCGCCGAGCGACACGTAGGTCAGCTCGTCACCGCGCGCCGTGCAGCCCGGCAGGTGCGGGCGGCGCGAGATGTAGCGCGCCGCCTCCGCGCATCCGACCGCAGGAAGGCACTGCGTTCCCGTGGGGCTCGATTGGGTCACGACGTGATGCTCGACGCTTCCCCAGTGCGAAGGCATCTGGCGTCCACCCGAGGCAGGGTCGTCGGCCGAGCCCACCGCTTGGAGGAGGATCTGGTACGCGCTGATGCCGAGCCCGAGCATGAGCGCCTGGTCGCGGTAGTAGGGGAAGAACCAGTCGTAGCCGGGCCGGAGGTGGCGCGCGAGCGCGAGGAGCACGGCTTCGTGCCCGGCACCCGAGATCTGGAAGAAGACGCGGCTCTGACGCTGGAGGTTGATCTCGCGGTCGTCGATCGCACGCGAGATGCAGGCGCGGCGGAAGTCTTCGAGCACCTCGTCACGCGGGAACTCGACCGGCGCGGCCTTCGGCTGCCTCGCCGGTGTCGCCGGTGTCGCCGGTGTAGTGACAGACGCTGCGCGTGACACCACGCCGTCAACCTCGGTGCTCCAGTCGCGCGTCTGGAGGATCTGCTTCACCTTTGCGAGGAAGGCCGAGGCATACGCCCCATCGTTCGCCCGATGATCGAAGGACATCGCGAGGTTCCCCATCGGATGTACGGCGACCCCGTACTCGCCGTCCGTGATCGGGATGGCGACTGGCCGCATCGTCACGCCGTCGGTCGAGACGATGCCGACTTGGGGCTGGTTGATGATCGGGCCGGTGAGGAGCGTGCCGTAGCCGCCGGCGTTCGTGATCGTGAACGTGCCGCCGGCCAGGTCATCGACGGTGAGCCGCTTGGCGTGCGCGCGCTGTGCGAGGTCGGCAGCAGCGGCAGCGAGCTCGGTGATGGTCTTGCTCTGCGCGTCGCGGATCACAGGGACGACGAGGCCTTCGAAGTCGAGGTCGACCGCGATGCCGAGGTTGATCGAGCCGTGCACGACGAGGTCGCTCTCGACGACCGACGCGTTCAGCCGAGGGAACTCGGCGAGGGCGTCGACGACGGCAGCGCATCACGAAGGGCAGGTAGGTGAGCCCGGCCGCCCGACGCACCTTGTTGACCGCTTCGTAGTCGACCTCGACTGCGACGAGCGTGTGCGCCGAGGTGCGCAACGACTGCGTGAGGTTCTCCGCGGTGCGCTTGCGGATGTTGGTGAAGGGCACCACCGATGGCTCGAGGGTGGCGCGTGGCGCCGCAGGAGGCGGGGGTGCCGTCGGCACCGGGGTGGCAGGAGGTGTCGCGACCGGCGCGACCGGAGAGGGGCGTGCTGGCTCGCCGACCGACTCGGTGATCACCGCCAGACGCGCACCGATCGGCACCGTGTCGCCCTCGGCGACGAGGATCTCGACGATCTCACCCGCGACGGGCGACGGCACCTCGGCGTCGACCTTGTCGGTCGACACTTCGAGCAGCGGCTCGTCGATGCCGATCTGTTCGCCGACCTGCTTGCACCATCGCAGCACCGTGCCCTCGGTGACAGTCTCACCGAGCTGCGGCATCGTGATGTCCACTGCTGGTGAACCTACCCTGGTCTCAGCCAACCGGATCCGAAGCGATCGGAGCAAGGAGCAGGCCGTGCTCGAGCCCACGATTCGAGACCTCGCGAAGGGAAAGAACTTCGCGGGCTTCACCACCCTTGGGCCGACCGGTCGCCCCGCGACGCACGTGATGTGGGTCGATGCCGACGACGATCACGTGCTGATCAACACCGAGCTCGAGCGTCAGAAGTGCATCAACGTGATGAAGGACCCGCGGGTTGCCGTGATGATCTGGGACGCCGAGAACGCGTACAAGTACGCGGAGGTACGCGGCAACGTCGTCGACATCGTGCGCGGCGCCCGCGCCCGAGCCCACATCGACGAGCTGTCGCGCAAGTACCTCGACAAGGACTACGCGAGCCCGATCGGCAGCGAGCGGGTGATCCTCGTCATCGAGCCGACCCGGCAGCGCTACCGCTAGCTCTGGAGGTCTAGAACTGCATCTCACGCGCGCGGTTGAAGCGCGCGGTGACGTCGTCCCAGTTGACGATGTTCCAGATCGCCTTCACATAGTCGGGGCGCACGTTCTTGTACTGCAGGTAGTACGCGTGCTCCCAGGCGTCGATGACGAGCAGGTTCTGTCCGCTCTGCCCGACGTTGCCCTGATGGTCGTAGATCTGCTCGACGTAGAGGCGCTGGCCGAGCGGCTCCCACGCGAGCGCTCCCCATCCGGAGCCCTGAACCGTCACGACGGCCTGGGTCATCTGGGCCTGGAACGCGTCGAACGTGCCAAAGTGCTCGTCGATCGCGGAGGCGAGGTCGCCGGTCGGCTTGTCGCCTCCCGAGGGGCTGAGGTTCTGCCAGAAGAGCGTGTGGAGCACGTGACCCGAGAGGTTGAACGCGAGGGCCTTCTCGAGGCCGACGATGTTGTCGTAGTCGCCCTTCTCGCGGGCTTCGGCGAGTCGCTCGAGCGTCTTGTTGCACCCTTCCACGTACGCCTTGTGGTGCTTGCCGTGATGAAGGGCGAGAACCTCGGCGGAGTAGAAGGGCTCGAGGGCGTTCTCGGCGTAAGGAAGATCAGGGAGGGTGTACGTCATGCTGCGACCGTACCCGTGGGTCGGGTCGGCCGAAACCCGATGCCGTCAGGTGGACGGCGGCGCCGCGGGTGGGGCGGTCGTCGTCGGGAGCGGCGTGGCCGCGGGGACGATGATCAGCACCTGACCCGCTTCGATGTGGTCCGCGTTCGTGATGCCGTTGATCGTGATGAGCTGGGGGACGGTGAGGTTGAACTTCTTCGCGATCTTCGAGAGCGAGTCGCCCTTCTGGATCACGTAGGTCACCTCGGGCGACGTCGTCGTGGTCGCGATGGTCGTCGTCGCCGACGTGACGACCGCCGTCGTGGCTGCGGCACCACTGTCGTCGCCGCCGCACGCTGCAAGGGCGATGCTCACCGTTGCTGCGAGCCCGAGGACTGCGAGCGACCTCATCGCCCCAAACCTTACGGGTTGGCCACCGTTAGTCTCGGGCACGTGACGGTCACCGACGAGGTGCTCACCTATCCCGGCGCTCGCCGCCCCGATCGCCGGCGGCGCGTCGACGCGCACGGCGTCGGCATCGCGGCCTACGAGTGGGGTGACCTCGACGCACCGCCGATCCTGCTCTGCCACGGCGGCATGGACTTCGCGGCGACGTTCGATCTGATCGCGCCACTGCTCGCCGACGCCGGCTGGCGGGTCGTCGCGTGGGATCAGCGGGGCCATGGCGACAGCGACTATGCCGCGCTCTACTCGTGGGACGCCGACGTGCGCGATGCCCTCGCCGTGCTCGACAGCACGACCCGCTCGCCGGTGCCCGTCGTCGGTCACTCGAAGGGCGGCGGCCTGATGATGCAGCTCGCCGAGGCGATGCCGCATCGCGTCAGCCACCTCGCGAACCTCGACGGGTTGCCCTCGAAGCGCCTCCCCCCTGACATCGCGAACCACGAGCGCACCCGCCTGCTCGCGAAGGACCTCGAGGACTGGCTCGACCATCGTCTCCGCAGCACCGTGGCACAGCGCCGCCCGGGCACGATCGAGGAGCTCGCCGAGCGCAGGGCCCGCATGAACCCTCGCCTCTCACGCGACTGGCTGCGCTACATCGTGACGATCGGCGCGCGCCACGACGAGGACGGCTGGCGGTGGAAGCTCGATCCCTCGATGCGGTTCGGGGGGTTCGGCCCGTGGCGTCCCGAGTGGTCGCTGATGCGGTTGCCCGGTCTGTCGATGCCGTTCCTCGGCGTGCTCGGCCTCGAGTACGAAGAGATGGGTTGGGGCACGAAGCCCGAAGACGTCGTCGGCTACCTGCCGCTCGGCGCGCGATTCGTGCCGCTCGAGGGCACTGGCCACTTCGTGCACATCGAGCAGCCCGAGGTCGTGACGAACCTCATCCTCGAGCTCGTCGCCACATGACGACTCGGTGGGTGCGTCACCTCCGCATCAACCTCGCGCTGCACGAGCTGCAAGCGGGCGACGAACGTCCGTTGCTGCTGCTGCACGGCCTCGGCGAGCGCACGCCTTCGAAGGTGCCCGCGTACGCGTCGAGCTGGCCGGGCGCCGTGTGGGGCCTCGACTTCACGGGGCACGGCGACTCGGACGTGCCGAGCGGTGGTGGCTACACGTGCGAAGTGCTGATGGGCGACGCCGACGCCGCGCTGCGCGAGATCGGTCCCGCGACGGTCCTGGGTCGGGGCCTCGGCGCGTACGTCGGGCTGCTGATCGCGGGAGCACGGCCGCAGATGGTCCGTGGAGCGATCCTCAGTGACGGGCCGGGTCTCGCGGGCGGAGGCACCGGGCCGTCGTCCACGATGCTGATCGGCGTCGACGAGGCAGGAGTCGTGCCGCCCGATCCGTTTGCGCTCTTCGAGCTGTCGCGCGACGTGCGGCCGCCCGACTACGCGGCCACGTTCGCCCGCCAGGTGCTCACGCTGGCCGAGCTCCCCACGCCGCTCACGGTGTCCGCGCGGTGGCGGCCACCCTGGCTCGAGGCAGCGGCGAGCGAGCCGGGCGTCGTCGACGCGTCGATCGAAGACGCGCTCGCGACCTACGCCCGCGCGTGACCTACCGCTGCCGCCAGGCGACGTAGTACGCGAGCTCGATCAGCTCGTCGCGTGCGGGGATGGTCACCGGGGCCTCGGCGATCGCACGCACGGCCTGTTCGGTGAGCGCGGTGATCGTCGCTTCGGCCTCGGCCTGCGCGCCGGTGTCGACGATCACGGCCTGAAGCGCAGCGACCTCGTCCTCGTCGAGATCGGGAGCGCCCACGCGGTGCAGCAGCTCGGCGTGCTGCTTGCCGGCGCGGCTGGCGGCGATCGCGAGCATCGGCGTCGGCTTGCCCTCGCGGAGGTCGTCGCCGACGGGCTTGCCCGTGAGAGCGGACTCGCCGAACGCGCCGAGCATGTCGTCGCGGAGCTGGAAGGCATCGCCGAGGGGGAGGCCATAGGCCGAGAGCGCGGGCGCGAGCTCACCGAACCGTCCGGCGAGTGCGGCGCCGAGATGGAGCGGCCGCTCGACCGTGTACTTGCCGGACTTGTACCTGGCGATGCGCTCAGCAGCGAGGCGGTTCGTCTGTGCCCGCGCAGTGCCGACGATGTCGAGGTACTGGCCGACGTTGAGCTCGATGCGGAGCTCATGCCACACCGCCATCGCCTCGGCGTTCGTCGCCGGCAGGAACTGATCGGCGTAGACGAACGCGAGGTCGCCCATGAGGATCGCGACGCCCTCACCGAACCGTCTCGCTTCGCCGCGCCAATCGCCGATCGTGTGCCGAGTCGCGTACTCGAGGTGCGCGGTGCGCACGCCGCGCCGAGTGGACGATCCGTCCATCACGTCGTCGTGGATCAACGCGAAGGCGTGCAGCAGCTCGAACGCCGCGCCTGCATCGGCGACCACCGGGTCGTCGGCGTCGCCGCCCGCCCCGACGAAGCCCCAATGGCAGAACGCCGGCCGGAGGCGCTTGCCTCCCGCGAGGAGGAGCGCACCGAGTGACTCGAGCGGCGCCACGATCTCGGGATCGAGCGCTCGCCACCGCTCGATCTCGGTCTCGAGGAGCGCGCGCAGCCGCTGCTCGACCCCCTCTGCGATCACCGTGAGGCTCGCGGGCGCGCTGCTCATCGCAGCGAGCCTAGGGCGAGGCGCTGTCGCCCAGTTCGTCGAGCTGGGTGACGACCGTCTCGACCTCGATCCGCGCCGCTGCGATGCGGGCCCGGCACATCCGGATGAGCTCGGCAGCGCGTTGCACCTGGCGGGCGAGCACGTCGACATCGACGTCGGGGCGTTCGAGCTGCTCGAGGATCTGCTCGAGCTCGGCAACCGCCTCGCTGTAGCCGATCGACTCGTCGCTCATTCGACGACCTCGCTCGTGATCGACCCGTCTGCCAGCGTCGTGACGACTCGGCTGCCCACGCGCACCTCACTCGCGGCGCGCACCACAGCGCCGCTCTCGTCTCGGGTGATCGAGTACCCGCGGCGAGCACCCGCGCCGGATCGAGTGCGACCACTCTCGCCTCGACGCCGTCGAGGTGCCGAACGGCGGCACCGATCGTCGCTGGCAATCGACCGACCAGCCGGGCGACGCCACGGTCGACTCGCTGATCCGCGGCCTGGAGATGTTGCGACGCCGACCGCGCGGCCCGGGTTGCCGACGCTTGCGCGCTGAACGAGGCGACGTCGAGGGCGCGGTTCACGTCTCGCTGCACGAGCGTCGCGGTGTGGTTCACGTTCTGCTCGCTGCGGTCGAGCGCGGTGCGAGCACACCGCGCGATGGCCGTCGCAGATCGGCTCAGCACGCCAAGTGAGGCGCGCACCCGCTCGATGAGATGACCGGCGCACGCCGTCGGCGTCTTCAGGGACGTGTGAGCGACGAGGTCGGCGATCGACCGATCGACCTCGTGCCCGATGCCCGTGAGCACCGGCACGTGCATCGCGGCGATCGCGCGTGCGATGGGCTCAGCGTCGAAGACAGCGAGCTCGTTGCGGCTGCCGCCGCCGCGCACGACGACGACTGCGTCGAGCGAGCACCGCGCGAGCGCCGACAGTGCGCGCACGACAGACTGCGTCGCCTCGACGCCCTGCACGCGGCTGTCGGCGACCGTGACGTGCCACGCGAAGCCGCTCGCTTCGAGCTCGTGCATGAAGTCGGCGTACGCCGCGCTCTCGCGGCTCGTCACGATGCCGATGCGGAGTGGCACCGCAGCGAGCACCAGGCGGCGGTTTCGTTCGAGCAAGCCCTCGCCCGTGAGGAGGCGGACGAGCCGGTCGCGATCTTGGGCAAGGCGGCCCAGCGTGTAGGTGGGGTCGATTCCGGACATGCGCAGGTTGACCTGGCCCCGCGCTTCGTAGAGCTCGACCCGGCCCCGGATGCGCACCTCGAGGCCGTTCTCGAGCCGCATGCGGTGCTTGGCGAGATGGCGCTCGACGGCTTCGGCGACCGTGCGGAACAACGCGACCCGCAACGCCACGCGTTCGTTGCCCACGCCCTCGACGAGGTCGAAGTAGAGGTGGCCCGCCGCCGAGCGGCTGAGCGAGTCGATCTCGCCGCGGACCCACACCTCCTCGGGAAAGCCCTTGCGCACGGCCGCACCGATCGCCCCCGCGAGCTCGCTCACGCGGAACGTGGGCGTCGGATCGAGGTCGAGGTCGAACGACGGCTGGCTCATGGCGTTCCGCCATACTGCCCTCTGGCAACCGCCGCTCTGAGAACGGCCGCTCTCGAAACGGCAGGGAGGACGCCAGCGTGCACACGCGAATCGGTGACGGAGTGATCCAGATCGACACGTTGCTCGGTGGCTGGGACCGCATGACCGCCGGTTACCTCATCGAGGGCGACGCGCCTGTGCTGGTCGAGACCGGCAGCCAGAGCTCGATCGCGGTGCTGCTCGCTGCGCTCGACGAGCTCGGCTTGGGACCTGAGGACCTCGCTGGTGTCGCGGTGACGCACATCCACCTCGACCACGCCGGTGGTGTCGGCGATGTCGCCAAGGCGTTTCCGAGAGCCACGGTGTACGTGCACGAGAAGGGTGCTCGGCATCTGGTCGACCCCACGCGGCTCGTGCGTTCCGCCGGGATGGTCTACGGCGACTTGCTCGACTCGCTCTACGGCCGGCTCGAACCGACCGCGCCGGAGCGAATCCACGTGCTCGAGGACGGCGAGGACATCGTGGTGAGCCCGAACCGTGTGCTCACGACGGTCGACTCGCCCGGCCATGCGAAGCACCACCTCGCGCTCCACGACTCGCAGAGTGGCATCTTGTTCGTGGGTGACGCCGTAGGAGTGCGGCTGCCCGACGCCGGTGTGCTGCGCCCCGCAACGCCTCCGCCCGACTTCGACCTGGATCTCGCGATCACCTCGCTGCACAAGTTCGTCGAGCGCAACCCTGCCGAGGTTGCCCTCGCGCACTACGGCCTCGTGCCCGACCCGATCGACACGTTGCACGAGGCCGAGGGGATCTTGCGCCAGTGGGCCGAAGTCGCAGAGAAGGCATTCCGCGAGGGGCGAGACATCGCCGAAGCGCTCGATGTTGCGTTCAGTGGCGCGCTCGCCGGCACGGACCCCGCCAATCGAGAGAAGCTCGAGACGTTGAACGGCGTGCACTCGAACGCCGCGGGGTTCAGGCGCTGGCTCGAGCAACGGCAGGGCCACGACCACCCCCACACTCACTGACCTTCGGGAGAGACGGGGCGCTTACGCGCCGAGCTCTTCGTGGAGGTCGTAGACGTCGGCGCCCGCGGCGAGATCGGGCGCGATCGCGAGGCCGCGCTCACGGCGCAGCTCGTCGGCCTTGGCGAGCGGCCGTTCGAGCGCGCGGCGACGAGTGCCGTTGAGATCGTCGAACGCCGACTGCACGGAGTCGAGCCGCTTGCCGAGCTTGTCGACCGCCTCGGTGTACTTGTCGAACTGGGTGCGCAGCGCGCCGACCAGCCGCAGCACCTCGTCGGACGTCTGCTCGAGCATGACGGTGTCGAACGCCTGGCGGATGACGCCGAGCATCGCGAACAACGTGAGCGGGGAGCAGAACACGATCTTGTCGCGCAGGGCGTCGTCGATGAGCGAAGGGTCACACTCGTGGATGAACGCGCTGACGCTCTCGTTCGGAATGAAGAGGAGGAGCTGGTCGCACGAGATCCGCGCCCGGTCGAGGTAGTCGCGCCGCGCGAGGTCCTTCACCTTGAGGCGGACGTCACGCAGGAACTGCTGGCGTTCACGCGATCGCTCGTCGTCGGTCGTCGCCTGGAGGTACCGCAGGTAGGCCGTGAGCGGGAACTTCACGTCCATGTAGAGCACGTGGCCCTTCGGGAGCATGAACGTGAAGTCGGGGATGGACCGACCGCCCTCGACCGCGATCTGCTTCTCGTAGTTGATGTGCTCGACGAACCCCGCGAGGCGGAGCACGTCTTCGGCCATCCGCTCGCCCCACTGGCCTCGGGTCTTGCTGTTCGCGAGGGCTTCGCGGAGGCCTTGTGTGGTGTCGGCGAGCGAACGGGTCGTCGACGCGTGCATCTGGAGCTGCTCGCTGACTTGGCCGAGGGAGACGGCGTTCGACCGGCTGAGCTCGCTGAGCTGGGCCTCGACTCGAGTCAGCTGCGCCCCGACGTCTTCGCTCACGGCCTCGAGGCGCGCGTCGATCAGGGCCTTCTTCGCGTCGAGCTCGGCCTGCGTGGCGGCGACCTGGGCGCCGAGCGCCTCGCGGCTGAGCACTGCGGACTGCTCGAGCGCGGCGCGGATCGCCGCGTCGCGCTCGGACGCCGCCTGCGACCGCGCCTCGTCGAGCAGCTGGCGGGACTGCTCGTCGGTTGGCGCGGCCGTGCGTCGGAGGAGCGTCACCAGAGCGACGGCCCCCACGACGAGGGCGGCGACGGCCACCAGAACGGCGGCCAGAAGGATCACGGTCATGGCGTCATCATGACGAGGGGGTGGGACATTCCCGAGGGATGACGCCGATCCGCCCTGTTCAGGTCGTCTCTGCGAGCACCTCGGCGAGCTTGTAGCGGGCCTGGGCGACCATCGGCGGGTTGGTGTGCAGGTAGTAGGGGAGCGCCCAGAGCGCGGTGCACAGCGCCCACCCGCGGCCCCGATCCCACGTCGCGTCGTCGACGTCGAGCGCGGCGCGGAACGCCGGACGCGTCGTGCGGTCGAACAGATCCCACGCGATCACGAGATCGCAGGCGGGATCACCGACGCCGATGCTCCCGAAGTCGATGACGGCGTGGATGCGACCGCCGCGCACGAGGAGGTTGCCGCGGGCGATGTCGCCGTGGAACCACACCGGCTCGCGATCCCACTCCGGCGCGCGCGATGCGGCCTCCCACGCGTCGGTGACGGCAGCGACGTCGACCAAGTCGCGCGCCTCGTCGATCGCTCGGCGCGTCTGACGTTCGGTCGCCGAGAGCGGTTGGCCCCGCCGGCCCGGCGTGGCGAGCGGACCACCACGGGTGTCGATGAGCTGGAGGGCGGCCATCAGCGCGGCGATGTCGCGCGCCGCCTCGGCGGGGTCGTGCACCTCGGCGTCGAACGCGTTGTCGCCGTCGATCCACGAATGGACCGACCAGATCCAGGGGTAGCCCTGGCCTGGTTTGCCCTTCGCGAGCACCCTGGGAGTCGCGAGGGGAAGATGCGGCGCGAGCGCTGGCAGCCACTTCTGCTCGTTCTCGAGCCTCGGCACCGCGCGCCCGACTCGCGGCATGCGCACGACCATGTCGTCGCCGAGGCGGAACATCGCGTTGTCGGTGCCCGACGAGGCGACACGTGCGATCGGGAGATCGGCCCACTGCGGCATCTGGGCGAAAAGCAGTCGCTGCACCAGCGCGGCGTCGAGGTCGAGCTCGTCATCGTGCATCCGGACGTGCGTCATCGCGGCGCGTACCGAGCGAACTCGACGTCCAGCACGCCCTCGCCGTGCGTGAGCCCGTGCAGCTGGCGGCGAAGCGACGGCACGGCGTCGGCCTTGATCTCACCTTGCAGGGTCAGCCACCCGCCCTCGATCGTCGGTTGCTCCGGTGTCGCTCGGAGCCGGGCCAGTGCGCGCAACAGGCCGGCCAGGCTCGATTCGGGTGCGTCGATCCGAAAGCGCTGGACCGGCTCGCAGACGATCGTGTCGGCGTCACGTACGGCCGCGGCCAGCACGACGTCGGTCAGCTTCCGGAAGTCGCGCGCGTTCGATGTCGGAGACGAGTAGCCGCACTCGAACACCGTCACGGTGAAGTCAGGCAGAGCCCACCCGGCCGGGCCGCGTGGCCCTGAGGACACGTAGTCGAGCATCGACTCGCGGAACGCCTCGACGGTCTTGTAGATGTAGAGCGGGATCGTCACGAGCTCCACGTCGAGGGTGAGCGAGACACCCGAGCCGGGCGCGGCGGGCTCGACGCAGAGTCCCACGGTCGCGACGTACGGATTCGTCTGCTCACCCATCCGCTCGCACGCGCGGCCGGCACCGCGCAACCGCTCGATGCAGATCGTCGTCATGTCGCGAAAGCCGATCTCGATGCCGAGCTCTGCGCCGAGCGTCTGCTGGATGACCTCCTGCTGCACTTCGCCGTACAGCGACACGAACGTCTCGTTCCGCTCGCCGTCCTGGCGTAAGCCGATCATCGGGTCTTGCTCCGCGAGCTGCACGAGGGCCGCGTGCATCGCTGCCGTCTGGGCGATGTCTCGCGCCACCACCGCGACCTCGAACATCGGCGGCGCGAAGACCTGAGTCGCCCGGCGGGGCGGCGAGCCGATGGCGTCACCGGTGCGCACCGAGCGCAGACCCGCGAGCTTGGCGATCTGACCCGCGCCCACGATCGGTCGGTCGATCGCCGCGCCGTGCTCGAACACCTTCATCCCGGTGATCGTCGCGTCGCGGCCGCCTTCGAAGTGAAGCCGTTCTCGCACCCGCAGCGAGCCGTCGAACATGCGCACGTACGCGACCTTCTCGCCCGCGGCGGCGCGCTCCACCTTGAAGACCAAGCCCGACGCGGGACCCTCTGTGTCGGTGCGCGCGACTGGGAGGTAGGTCGTCATCGCGTCGATCAGCGCGTCGATGCCTGCGCCGGTCGCGGCCGAACCGAAGCATGTCGGATGCGCCCGTCCCGATGCAGTCTCCGCGACGAGGTCGGCCGTGAGCTCGGAGTCGAACTCCTCGACGACGAACGCGTCGCGCGTGAGACGTGTCTGTATCGCCTCGATCACGCGATCAGGGTCGGCGCCGACGCGATCGATCTTGTTGACGAACAGCACTGTGGGCACACGGAGGCGTTGCAGCGCGCGCATCAGGACGATCGTCTGCGACTGCACGCCCTCGACGGCCGACAGCACGAGCACCGCTCCGTCGAGCACGGCGAGCGACCGTTCGACCTCGGCGATGAAGTCGGGGTGGCCGGGGGTGTCGATGATGTTCACGGTCAGGTCGCCGACGGTGAAGGCGACGACCGCGGCTCTGATCGTGATGCCGCGTTGACGTTCGAGCGTCAACGAGTCGGTTTGCGTCGTTCCCTCGTCGACGCTGCCGAGCGCGTCGATCGCTCCGGCCGCGTAGAGCAGCCGTTCGGTGAGGGTGGTCTTACCGGCGTCTACATGCGCCAGGATCCCCAAGTTCAACGTGTGCAAGCGTTCGGTCCTCTCGCTGGGCAGCTCCCTTCCGGATGGACGCGAACGTTTGACTCATGAGCTCAGGTGAGCAGATGCGCGGCAGGCGAACGACAAGCGATTTCGTCGGCGGCGCAATGCGCCGCCGGGTGCGCGCAGCACCGATTGCGGAGCGCAGCGACCAGGAGCCGGCGGAAGCGCAGCGGACGACGGCGACTTAGACTTCGGTGAGGAAGCCGAACGCCGGATCGCCGCTCTGCTGGTCGAGCGTGCGACAGGTGTGCAGCAGCGCGACGACGCGGGCGATCTCGGTCGCGGTGAAGCGGAGTCGCAGCGGCCGAGCGAGAAACGCCACTCGGAGCGGCTCGGTGTCGTGGTCGGGCACGGCGAGCAGCCACGCGCCCTCCCCGAGATCTGGTGCGATGCCCACGGGGATCGAGTCGGTGCGGTGCGCGACCGGTGCTCCCCGCTCCAGCGCGTACCGCCCCGCCTCGAACTGGCGCGCTTCGGTGACCGAGTCGGCCACCCACGCGCCAGAGGCCGAGCAGAGGTCCGCGAGCGCGCTCGCGAGCATGTCGCTGCGCTCGGACTGCCGTGACTCGAGCAGCGCCTCGGTCCATTGCATCGCTCGCAGCACCATGTCGCTGTATGGGCGCGCGCCGTGGATCGAGAGCAGGATGCCGGCCCGGTCCTCGTCGAGCCGGTTGCGCAAGCTGTCGCCGTCGACGTCGTCGGGCAGATCGACCACGAGCTCGTCGACGGCGAGCGCTCCCTCCACCTCCTGCACATCGACCGAGACGACGTTGCCGCCGCACTCGCCGATGATCCCTGCCACCCGGCTCAGCGCGCCGGGACGATCGGGGAGCTCCACACGCAATCGGGCTCGGTAGCTCACCCCTTGGACGGTAGGGACCCCGCGTTTCGGGCGTGTTTCGAGTCCATCAGCGGCTGGTGAAGGGGTCCCTTCGCTTGCTCACTCTGATCACCGCCTTCGAGGCCCAGTACGCGAGCCAGCCGGCGAGCAGCGCGCCGCACATGCCCGCGACGATCGCCGCGGCCCGAGTGCTCTGGTCCACCTTGTGGGTCTCGACGCGGATCGGCACCTCGCGCCCGTCGAGGGGCACGCGCACGACGGTCGCCGCCTTCTGGTGCGGCATGTTCACGGTGACGGTCAGGTTCAGGCCCTGCTCGACCGGCACCCCACTGTCCTGGACGAGCTGGTCGAGCGGCTTCGACGCGCCGAACGCGGCGGCGAGATCCGGGTCGACGAACGATGCGATTCCACCCGTGAGGCCCGCCGTCCCCGTCAGCACCCACGTCTTCTCGTCCCACTCGTCGCGGACTTCGAGCCCGAACGCTCCGAGCGGACCGCCCGGTCCGTTGATCTCGGCGAGCAGCTCCTTCATCTCGGCGGGGTTGGCGAAGGGATGCGAGAGATGGACCCAGGTGTCGCCGTCGGCTTCCTTCGCCGGACCGGTGACCTCCCAGCCCGCAGCCTTCAGATCGTCGAGGTGGACGCGGTCGGCCGCGCCCGGCGCGCGCGACAGCAGATCGTCATCCACGCCGACCGCGACGGTGACGGTGCCACTGCCGTCCTCGCCGACGTCGATGCCGACGTTGACGTCCATCCGACATCCCGCGAGCGCCAGCACCAGGGCGAGCACTCCGACGAGGCGAAGGAAGGTCAGGCGCCGGTGCGGGGGTGCGCTTGCCACTCGGCCCAGAGAGCCGGGAGATCGAGACGGTCGACGGCGTCGATCCAGGCGCGGCGATGCCGCTCGCTGCGGGCCCTCGAGACGATCGGGATCGCGCCGGAGTGCCGCAGCCAGTAGGCGAGCAGCCGGCTCGCACCGAGGTCGTCGGGATTGGCGAGGTCGACCGCGCGGCCCGGGTTCAGGTACACCTCGATCGTCACCCGGCGCACGAAGTCGGTGTCGGCTTTGATGCCGGCGTCGTCGAGCCGGCTCGCCAGGTAGGAGCCGACGACCTGCAGCTCGCCGACTCCTCCTCGCACCGACGCGGCGACTGCCGCCGTGCCGGTCAGCACCGCGACGGTCGGGAACTTGCCCCACCGTCCCATCCTGATGAGTCGCGTCCCGAGAGTGACGAATCCCGTTGCGAGGATGCCCTGCATCGCCGCCGTGCCGTCGCCGACCTCACCGAGCAGCTCGACCGCGTCGCGGGCGTTCTCGACTCGATGCGGTGTCGACATCACCCGGTCGACGACGCGGTCGCCGAGGTCGGTCATCGCTCGGCCGGCCGCCGAGGGCAGCTGGCCGACTCTCCCGACGAGCGACGAGATCGGCGCGGTCTCGGCGACGCGCTCGATGGCCGCGTCGAGACCAGGATCCGCGGTGCTCATGGGTGATCAGTCTGCCGGGTCAGCCGCCCGCGACGCAGGCGACCCGTGTGGGAACGTGGGTGTCTCGGCTATTCGCCGCCGTCGGTGGCGCCGGCGAGCTCCATGGGAGGAGGCTCGAAGCCCTCGATCGCACGGAAGACGATCCGCTTCTCGTTCGGGCGATCGGGATCGTCCTCGGTGTCGACGATGATGATCTCGCCGGCGCGGAACTCCTTGTGGAGGATGCGCTCGGAGAGCGGGTCCTCGACCTGCCGCTGGATCGCACGACGCAAGGGCCGGGCGCCGAGGGTCGGGTCGTAGCCGCGCTCCGCGAGGAAGACCTTCGCGGACTGCGTGAGCTCGAGACCGAGACCCTGGCTCTCGAGCTGCGTGGTGACCCGCTTGATCATCAGGTCGACGATCTGCGTGACCTCGGCGAGCGTGAGCTCGTGGAACACGATCGTCTCGTCGATGCGGTTCAGGAACTCAGGCCGGAAGTGCTGCTTCAGCGCGTCGTTGACCTTTTCCTTCATGCGCTCGTAGGTGATCGCCTCGTCGGCCTTCGCGAAGCCGAGGTTGGCCTTGCGCAGGTCCTGCGTGCCGAGGTTCGACGTCATGATGAGCACGGTGTTGCGGAAGTCGACGCTGCGACCCTGGCTGTCGGTGAGACGGCCTTCCTCCAAGATCTGGAGGAGCGTGTTGAACACGTCGGGGTGCGCCTTCTCGATCTCGTCGAAGAGCACGACCGAGAACGGCTTGCGCCGCACGGCCTCGGTCAGCTGCCCGCCCTCTTCGTAGCCGACGTAGCCCGGAGGCGAGCCGACCAGTCGAGACACGGTGTGCTTCTCCATGTACTCGGACATGTCGAGCTGGATCAGCGCGTCGTCGTCGCCGAACAGGAACTCGGCGAGCGTCTTCGCGAGCTCGGTCTTGCCGACACCCGACGGGCCCAAGAAGATGAACGACCCACTCGGGCGCTTCGGGTCCTTGAGGCCGGCACGCGTGCGCCGGATCGCCTGCGAGACCGCACGGATCGCGTCTTCCTGGCCGACGACCCGCTTGTGCAGCTCGTCCTCCATGCGAAGCAGCTTCGCGGTCTCTTCCTCGGTGAGCTTGTAGACGGGGATGCCCGTCCAGATCGAGAGCACCTCGGCGATCGACTCTTCGTCGACCTCGTCGAACAGGTCGACACCGCGGTCCTTCAGCTCTGACTCTTTGCGCGCCTTCTCTTCGAGCAGCGCCTTCTCCTGATCGCGGAGACGGCCCGCCTCTTCGAAGCGCTGCGCCTCGACTGCGTCCTTCTTCGCCTGCACGACCTCCGCGATCTTGTTCTCGAGCTCCTTGAAGTCGGGCGGCGTCTCCATGCGCTTGATGCGCAGGCGCGAACCGGCTTCGTCGATGAGGTCGATCGCCTTGTCGGGAAGGTGACGGTCGGAGATGTAGCGGTCGGCGAGGTTCGCCGCGGCGACGAGGGCCTGATCGGTGATCGTCACGCGGTGGTGAGCCTCGTAGCGATCGCGGAGGCCCTTCAGGATCTCGATGGTGTGCGCGACGGTGGGCTCTTCGACCTTGATCGGCTGGAACCGGCGCTCGAGCGCAGCATCCTTCTCGAGGTGCTTGCGGTACTCGTCGAGCGTCGTCGCACCGATCGTCTGCAGCTCACCGCGGGCGAGCATCGGCTTGAGGATCGACGCAGCGTCGATCGCGCCTTCGGCGGCACCGGCACCCACGAGCGTGTGCAGCTCGTCGATGAACAGGATGATGTCGCCCCGGGTGCGGATCTCCTTCAGCACCTTCTTGAGGCGCTCCTCGAAGTCGCCGCGGTAGCGGGACCCTGCGACCAGCGCGCCGAGGTCGAGCGTGTAGAGCTGCTTGCCCTTCAGCGTGTCGGGCACGTCGTTGACGACGATCTTCTGGCTGAGGCCCTCGACGACGGCGGTCTTGCCGACGCCGGGCTCGCCGATGAGCACCGGGTTGTTCTTGGTGCGTCGGGACAGCACCTGCATGACCCGCTCGATCTCGCGGTGTCGACCGATGACCGGGTCGAGCTTCTTCTCGCGAGCGAGCTGGGTGAGGTTGCGTCCGAACTGATCGAGCACCAGCGAGCCGCCCTGGGCGGGCTCACTCTGGCTGCCCGTGCCCGAACCGCCCGCAGGCTCCTTGCCCCCGGCCGGGCCCTGATACCCCGACAGGAGCTGGATCACTTGCTGGCGCACGCGGGACAGGTCGGCGCCGAGCTTCACGAGCACCTGAGCCGCCACGCCTTCGCCCTCACGGATGAGGCCGAGGAGGATGTGCTCGGTGCCGATGTAGTTGTGACCGAGCTGCAGCGCCTCACGAAGCGAGAGCTCGAGCACCTTCTTCGCGCGGGGCGTGAACGGGATGTGCCCTGACGGCGACTGCCCGCCCTGCCCGATGATCTCTTCGACTTGGCTGCGGACGGCTTCGAGCGAGATGCCGAGCGACTCGAGTGCCTTCGCGGCCACGCCCTCGCCCTCGTGGATGAGGCCGAGGAGGATGTGCTCGGTGCCGATGTAGTTGTGGTTCAGGAGACGTGCTTCCTCCTGAGCCAGAACGACGACTCGGCGGGCCCGGTCTGTGAAGCGCTCGAACAAGGAAACCGCCTTTCGGGCAGCAGTGAGACGTAGGCCGAGTCTATCGGTGAGGCTGTGGAAGACACGGCCGGGTGGTTCACTCAATGCCCCCTCTTCGTCGGCCGCGGGGGCCTCGGATGGAGGCTCATCGAGTTCGGTTTCCCCCCCGAGAAGGCACTGACGTAGCGTGGCGCGGTGGCCAGCCCCCTGCTCACGCTGCCCTCCATGGGCGCTGACCTGGGTCGCGTCGAGCGAGCACTCCGCGAAGCAGTCGTCACCGACGACCCGTTCCTCACCGAGGTGGCGAGCCATCTCATCCTCGCGGGAGGCAAGCGGCTGCGTCCCGCGCTCGCGATCGGCGTTGCTGCCGCTGTGTCAGCAGACGCGGCGCCGGCGTCTGACGATGCGGTCATGGGAGGCACGGCGGTCGAGCTCGTGCACTTGGGATCGCTGTACCACGACGACGTCATCGACGAAGCGGCGACCCGCCGCTCGGTCGAGAGCGTGAACGCGCGCTGGGGCAACCTGAAGGCGATCCTCGCGGGCGACTTCTTGCTCGCGAAGGCTTCGGAGATCGCCGCGAGCCTCGGCACCGAGGTCGCTGGCCTCCTCGCCGCGACGATCGGCCGCCTGTGCGAGGGAGAGATCCGCGAGCTCCAGTCGGCGTTCCAGATCGACCGCACCGAGGACGACTACTACGCCTCCGTCGAGGGCAAGACGTCTGCGCTCTTCGCGACGGCGGCCCGCATCGGGGCTCTCGTCGCCGGGCACGACCGCGACCTCATCGATGCGGCGACGACCTACGGCCTCCGGCTCGGCACCGCGTTCCAGATCGTCGACGACATCCTCGACCTCACCGCGAGCGAAGCCGAGCTCGGCAAGCCGACCGGGCACGACCTCTTCGAAGGCGTCTACACCCTGCCGGTGCTCCTCACCCTGTCGCACGAGTCGGTCGCCAGCGGCGAGCTCCGCGACCTTCTCGGTCGCCCGGTCGAGGGAATCGAGCTCGAGAAGGCGCTCGGGATCGTCCGCTCGAATGGCGGCATCCCGGGAGCGGCGGCCGCAGCCCGGGCGCAGGTCGATGCCGCCGTGCACGAGCTCGACGCCTTCCCGGCCACGCCTGCGATCGACGCCATGCGGGCCGGCGCCGTGCACCTCGTGTCTTCCTTGCCCGGCTGACGCAGAATCTCTCCGTGGTCCGCGATCCCTTCGTGGGGCGGGATGCGGAGAGTGCGGCTCTCGATGCTGCCCTGGCGAACGCTTGGTCGGGCCGCGGGCGCTTGTTCCTCGTCGCCGGCGCCCCGGGCATCGGCAAGTCCCGGTTGGCCGCAGAGCTGACCGACCGCGCGCGCGACTCAGGTGCCCAGGTCGGCTGGGGTCGGTGCTGGGAGGCCGGGGGTGCACCTGCCTACTGGCCGTGGGCCGAGGTGCTGACGACGCTGGTCGATCGACTCGGCGCCGACGACCTCCGCGCGCGGCTCGGTCGGTCAGCGGACGACCTCGGGCAGATCGTGCCGGCGCTCGCGGTGGCCGCGCCCGATGCGCACTTGGGCCCCGACACCGCGAGGTTCCGTCTCTACGACGCAGTGCTTCGTCTCTGCCGGCAGTCGACGGTCGACTCGCCGATGGTCGCAGTGCTCGACGACATCCACATCGCGGACCCTTCGTCGCTGTTGCTCCTTCAGTTCCTTGCGGGCCACCTCGACGAGATGGGTCTGCTCGTCGTCGCGACCTATCGCGACGTCGACATGGTCGGCGATGGGTTTCTCGACCTTCTGGCGCAACTCCTCCGTGAACGCAACACGACACGGTTGCGCTTGGGTGGACTCGACGCGGCCGGCGTGGCCTTGGTGATCGGCGGCGCGACAGGCTCGGATCCGTCCCCGAGGTTGGTCGCAAGTGTGCGTGAGCTGACCGATGGCAACCCGCTGTATGCGGGTGAAGTCGCGCGCCTCCTCGCGGCCGAAGGCCATCTCGACGACGCGGCCGAGTCGGATCGCCTGCAGATCCCGCGCGACGTGCGACAGACCGTGCTGCGTCGCCTCGGCCAGCTCTCGGACTCGTGCCAGCACGTGCTCGAGCTCGCCTCGGTGCTCGGCCGCGACTTCCCACTCGACGTGCTGCACGCGCTTGCGGGGGACGAGGTCGATGTCGCCGCGGCGCTCGACGAAGCGGCGTCGGTCGCGGTCATCGTCGACAGCCCCGGCCGAGCGGGGCACCTGCGCTTCGGCCATGCCGTGATGTCCGAGGCGCTCTATCAGGAGATCCCCTCCTTGCGGCGTCGCCGCCTGCACGACGAGGCCGGGCGCGCACTCGAGGTCTTACGCGACCGCGACCTCGGCCCTCGGCTGGCGGAGCTCGCGAGGCACTGCTGCGCGAGCCTCCCTGTCGGTCCGGTGGAGCGGGCGGTGAGGTACGCCCGCCTCGCCGGCGAGCGGGCGGTTCAGCAGCTGGCGTTCGAGGAAGGCGCGCGTCTCTTCGCGATGGCGCTGGAGGCGTTGACCGGCGCACCGGATGACGCCGATCGCATCGACCTGCTCCTCGCGCTCGGTGACGCGCAAAGCCGGGCGGGGGACACCGACGTCGCGAAGGCCACCTTCCTCGAAGCGGCTGACCTCGCGCGCCAGTCGCACGACACAGAGCACTTCGCCCGTGCGGTGATCGGCTACAGCGGACGATTCGTGTGGATGCGTGCCGGCTCCGACACGAGGATCATCCCGCTGCTGCACGAGGCGCTCGCGGCGCTGCCCGACGGCGACAGCGAGCTGCGGGTGAGGCTGCTCGCTCGCCTTGCCGGAGCCCGTCGCGACGACTGGGACATGCAGCCACGTGATGAGCTGAGCGCGGAGGCGGTCGCGATCGCGGCACGCATCGGCGACCCGGCAACATCGGCCTACGCGCTGATCTCACGCGCGATGGCCATCTGGGGGCCGCGGGGCGCCTTCGAGATGCGGACTCTCGCCGAGCGGGCGATGGCGCTGGCAGCAGAGGCGGGGGACCAGGAGCACGTCGCCGCTGCGCGTCTCAACCGGTCGCAGAGCATCTTCGCGACCGGTCCGCCCGACCAGGTGCGTCCGGCCTTCGAGTACTACGCGCAGACCGCTGCCCAGGTCCGTCAACCTTCACATCTTTGGTACGCGGGCCTGATGCAGACCTCGATGCTGCTGCTCGAGGGCGAGCTCGATGAAGCCGAGATGCAAGCCGAGCAGACCTACGCGGAGGGCCAGAGGGCGCAGTCGTGGGACGCGGGCGCCGCCCACCTCCTCGCGCTCGCCGCACTACGACGGGAGCAGGGTCGCCTCGCCGAGCTCGAAGACGACCTCATCGAGGCCGGCACGTTGTATCCGGGCTATCGCCTCTTCCGCTGCGTCCTCGCCCTTGCCTGCCTCGAGGCGGGCCGTCCGGATGACGCGGCCGCGCTCGCCGGCGAGATCGTGCGGGGTGGTGAGGAGACGTTGCCGCACGACAACGGTTGGGCCTACGGCATGACGGTGCTCGCAGAGATCGTGACGCGGACGGGCGACAAGGAGCTCGCCGAGACGCTGTACGACGAGATGCTCCCATTCGCTCATCTCATGGCGACCGGCGGAGGCGAGATCGCGGGTGGGTCGGTCGAGCTCTCCCTCGGTCAGCTCGCCTCCTTGCTCGGACGACCGGATGACGCCCTCACGCACCTTGGTGCCGCGCGAGCGCTGCACCGCGCGTACCGGGCTGACATCTGGGTGACTCACACTGATGTCGACGAGGCCGTGGCGCGGCTGCGGCGCGGCACCGACGAAGACCGCCGGGTCGCGGCGAGCCTGTTGCGGGCCGCGGGCGAGCTCAGTCGACGCCGAGGATGGGAAGCGCTGGCGTCACGCGTCGACGAGCTCGTGGGCGTCCCCGGCCGCGACGAGCCGCCCGGCGGGCTGACGCGGCGAGAGGTCGAGGTCGCTCGCTTGGTCGCTCGAGGCCGGTCGAACCGTGAGATCGCCGAGGAGTTCGTGTTGTCCGAGCGCACCGTCGAGTCGCACGTGCAGCACATCCTCACGAAGCTGGGCTTCACCTCCACCGCGGAGATCGCCGCGTGGGTGGTACGGAGCGGACTCGACGGGACCGGCTGAAAAGATCAGTACCGGAGGTCCGTGGTTCCCCCGATGGCGGGACGTCTGCGTTCCCGCATCGTCATCTCGGAAGGTCACACCGAGAGGGGAAGCCATGTACCGCAAGTCGTCCAAGTCGTCCAAGTCGGTCGCTGCTGTCGCTGTGGCGGCCGTCGCACTGCTGTGTGCCATCGCACCGGCGGGCGCTCTGACCGCTCGGCGCGCCGAGGTCCAACGGCTGACGGCGCTGTACACCGAGGCCGCGCCGGGCAGCCCTGCCCAGTTCCGGATCCACGAGGAGCTCGACCGCCTCGCCGGGGAAGCCGCGCCTCCGTCCGCAGCCGCCTTCCGCCTCGCCGACATGCAGAGCCGCTGAGTCCCCTCCCACCGCCCGGGATTGATGATTGAACGGACTATGCGTCCGCCGACTCACCAATCCCGGCGGCGAGGAACTCGAGCACGAGGGAGTTGAACGCGAGCACGTGCTCCACGGGGAAGCCGTGCGCCGCTCCGGAGATGATCGAGAGATCGGCCGAGGGGATCCGCTCGACGAGCTCTTCTCCGTCGGCGGTCGGCGTGAGGATGTCTTGGCTGCCCGAGACGACGAGCGTCGGCACTCGCACCTCGACGAGCCGATCCCGCAACGAGTCGTCGGTGTCGAGGATGGCGCGTGCTTGCGCGGCGAACGCGTGGGCGGGGACGTTCAACGCGAGTGGGCCCAGCACACCCAGGGCGGGCCAGTACCGACGCAGCGAGCGCGGCCCGACGAGCCACCGCATCGAACGCCGGCTGACTTCGCGCATGCCTTGCTCGAGCGCGACCGATGCCCACTCGGCGAGCAGCTCGCGACGCCACATGTGGTGATGGCAGGCGGTCGCGCTGAGCACGAGTGAGCGCACGCGCTCGGGATGTTGCAATGCGAGGAGCTGCGCGATGACGCCACCCATCGAGTGGCCCATCACATGCGCCGAGTCGAGCCCGCACACGTCGAGCACACGGAGCGGCATCGTCGGCCATGACGTCGAGGTGGTAGCGACCCTTCGGCTTGTCGGACCGGCCGACCCCGCGGTTGTCCATCCCGATCGTTCGGTACCGCGGCGCCAGCGCGGCGCGCTGGAGCAGTCCCGCAGTGCGATCAGCACCCAACCCTTGGATGAGGAGCACGGGCGCGCCGCCGGGTCTGCCGAAGACGTCGAAGGCGAGGCGCGTCCCGTCGCTCGCGGTCGCGCGGCTCACGAGCGGTGGTCGATGATCTCTTGGATCTCCGCCGCGGACTGCGTCGATCGTCTCGGCGACGGCGAGCGGACCGGCACCCGTCGCGGTGCGGGCGACGACCGGTGCGCCGACCTGCACCCGCCAGCTCCGGCTCAGCTCTCGCCCCGTCACCGCGACGGGCAGCACCGGCACACCGAGCTCGACAGCGGGCGCCATCGCGTCGCGTCCGATCTGACCGACCCGCGCGCCCATCCGAAGCTGGCGATCGAGGAACACGAGCGCGAGCTGCCCAGCACGGAGCACTCCCGCGAGCTCGTCCGGTCGATCCTGCACGGCGCCCATGCGGCGCAGCACCGGACCGATCGGCGCGATGTCGGGCACGCCGAGCACGCGCACGATCCGCCCGGTCGCCTGCCATACCGCGCTCGCCACTGCGAACGGCTCGGACATCCCGAAGCGGCGGTTCGCGACGAGCACCGCGGCCCCTTCGTCGGGGATCTGCTCCGAGCCGTTCACCGAGATCTGCCACCGCGCTCCGAGGAGTGGAGCGAGCAACGCCACGAAGTCGGGGTCGAAGCCCCACTCGTCGACGACGTAGGAGCCGTCGATGCGGCGCCGGATGACGTCGGAGAGCGTGCTCACGCTGCCTCGGCCGAATGCAGATGCGTGACCGTCGCCCAGTCGTAGAGGTCCTTCACGACGTCGACGGTCGACCGCGGAGCGATGCGCAGCACGTCGTTCGCGAGCGTGCCGTCAGCCGTGCGGCCACGGTGCAGCACCTCGAGCACGTGGGGCGGGACCGGCGAGCCCAACAGCTCGGCGACCGGTCGGATGAGCCGCAGCTCCGGGCCGAGGATCGGGAGCGGGATGCGGCCGCCGAGGCGGACCGCTTGGAACGCGGTGACCGCGCCGGACCCGACGACGTTCAACGGCCCGTCATATGGCGCCGCGATCGTCGCCGCGATGATCGCCGCGACTGCGTCCTCCTGATGGAGAAGCGAGAAGGTGGGGTCGGCGAACGCGCTGATAGGCACGATGGGCGCCATCCGCAAGTAGCGACCGAGCGGGCTCGGCACGTGAGGACCCACGACCGGGGCCATGCGCAGCAGCGTCACCGGCACATCGGCTGCCCAACCCGCCGAGGTCGCGATGTCTTCGGCCTCGGCGAGCGACGCGCCGAACGGTGAGGTCGGGTCGCGAGGCACGTCCTCGGCAGGCACGGTTGCGCAGCCGCGGCGCCGTCCGTACACCTCGATGCCGGACCGGACGACGATGGACCGTAGCGAGGGGCACTCGGCCGCCGCGCCGAGGATCGAGACAGTGCCCGCACGAGTGCGCTCGGCCGCGCTGCGCGGACCAGTGCGCGCGTTCGGCTCGTAGATGCCGAGATGCACCACGACGTCGGGATCGAACGCGCGGACGAACGCCACGCTGCGCGTGCGGTCGCGCGGGTTGATGCGATGGAACTCGGCGCGCCGCAGCCGTCGGCGCGGGGGATCGACGTCGAGCCCTGCGAGCTCGGAGACCTCGCGGTTCGTCTCGAGCAGCTGGGCGACGCGGGTGCCGAGCTCGCCCCCCATGCCCGTGATCAGCAGTCGCACCCGGTCAATCCTGTTCGGGCCTGAGGGTCGGGAACAAGATGACGTCCCGGATGGAGGGCGCGTCGGCCAGGAGCATGATCAGGCGATCGACGCCAATTCCCAGGCCACCGGTGGGAGGGAGCCCGTATTCGAGGGCCCGGATGTAGTCCTCGTCGACCGCCATCGCCTCCTCGTCGCCGGCGGCGCGAGCCGCGCCTTGCGTCTCGAACCGTGCCCGCTGGACGTCCGCGTCGACGAGCTCGCTGAACGCGTTGCAGAGCTCGCGCCCCGCGACGATGGCTTCGAACCGCTCGACGAAACCGGGGAGCTCGCGGTGATCGCGAGAGAGCGGTGACACCTCGACGGGGTAGTCCATGACGAACACGGGTCCCCAGAGCTCAGCTTCGGTGGTCTTCTCGTAGATCTCGAGCAGGAGCTTGCCCGGGCCGTAGTCGGACTCGACGTGCACGCCGTGCTCGGTGGCGAGGGCGCGCAGGTCTTCGATCGGCGCGCGCAAGTCGACCCGCACTCCGATCTGCTCGTCGACGAGGTCGACCATCGTGGCGCGGCGCCAGGGCGGCGTGAGATCGAGATCGCGTCCGCCGTAGGTGATCTTCGTCGTGCCGAGGATCTCGGTGGCGAGGTACGCGACGAGCTCCTCGACGAGCCTCATGATGTCGGTGTAGTCGGCGTAGGCCTCGTAGAGCTCGAGCATCGTGAACTCGGGGTTGTGGCGCGGTGAGATGCCCTCGTTGCGGAAGACGCGCGCGATCTCGAAGACCTTCTCGAACCCTCCGACGACAAGGCGCTTCAGGTACAGCTCGGGCGCGACGCGGAGGTACAGGTCGAGATCGAGCGCGTTGTGGTGCGTGACGAACGGCTTCGCGGTCGCACCACCCGGGATCGGGTGGAAGACCGGCGTCTCGACTTCCATGAACCCGCGGTCCTCGAGCCACCGCCGCGTGAGCGAGAGCACGCGAGATCGCATCGCGAACGTGCGCTGCGCGTCCTCGGTGACCCAGAGGTCGACGTAGCGCTGCCGATAGCGCGTGTCGACGTCGGTCAGGCCGTGCCATTTGTCGGGGAACGCGCGGCGCGCTTCGGCGAGCAGCACCCATTCGCGCACCCTCACCGAGACCTCGCCCTTGCGGGTCTTCATCACGTCTCCCGTGACGCCCAGCCAGTCGCCGAGGTGCAGGTCGCAGAACTCCTGGAAGCGGGGAGTCGTGTCGGCGGGCGCGAACAGCTGCACGCGGCCGCTCGAGTCGGCGAGCGTGGCGAACGCGAGCTTTCCCTGCACCCGACGCAGCAGGATGCGGCCGGCGACGCTCACCGAGACCGGGCACTCCTCACCGGGCTCGAGGTGCGCGAAGTCTCGTTGGATCGTGGCGGCGTCCCACGTTCGCTCATAGCGAAACGGGGGCTGCTCGGCCATCAGATCAACCTAGTGAACCTCGCCTTGCGAACTCGGCTGCGATTTCAGATCGGCTGCCGAGACCGAGCTTGGTCAGCACATGTGAGACGTGCGTCTTCACGGTCGCGCGGGAGATCGTCAGCGCGGAAGCGATCTCAGGGTTCGTCTTGCCCTCGGCCACGAGGGCGACGACCTCGAGCTCGGTGGGGCTGAGGCTCGCCCATCCGCTCGCCGGACGCTTGCGCGTGCCGTGGGCGCGCATCGCGAGCTCGACGGCTTGTTCGAGCGTGAGGGCCGCGCCCTCGCCGCGTATCTCGGCAGCACGATCGCCGAGCGCCTCGGCTCGCCGCGCGCGATGTCCGACGATCGTCCGGCGCGCAGCGTCGCCCCACGTCGGTGCCATCCCTCCGTCGGTCGCGATCGCAGTCGACGCGGCGAGCAGCCGGAGCCCGCCGGAGGCGTTGCCGAGGTCGACCAAGCATCCCGCCGACGACATCGAGCGCCTCGACTGCCAGTGGCCGCAGCCCGAGCTGGAGGTACGTCGTGAGCGCGCTGCGCGCGAGCGGCGCCGCGAGATCCGGGCGCGCCCTCGCGCCGAGCGACGCAGCGCGGCCATGTGGTCGGCGTCGGCGACTGCGGCCTCGCTGTGCAGGTCGTCGGCCAATGCCCGAAGGCGGTCGACCGTGCGCTCGCGCCTTCCGAGGTCGCCCGACGGCCATCTGCGCGATCGCGAGGACGGGAATGAACATCGAGGTCGGGATAGACAACGCCGTCTTGGAGAAGCGCGTCGATCACGCCGGTGACGATGCCGGTGGCCGTGTCGGCGTCACCGTCGTCGAGCGATCGTCGTACGCATCGAGGCACGCCAGCAGGACGCCGGCCAATCGAGTCGTTCGAGCTTGCTCGCCGAGCGCGTCCCCAGCTCGCCGTCGGACGCGCCGCCGCGCCCTCGACGTTGCCGGCCTGGATGCTCGAGCCAGATGCACATCGCGCCGGGACAGCCGATCGTCAGTCGGCTCGCCGAGCGCGAGCGCGACATCGAGCGCGTTGCGCATGCGCTGCCTCGCTTCCTCCCGAGCCGGCCCTGCCGCCAGGCAGCGGTGCCGTAGAGCGAGGTCGTTCCAGGAGAGGAAGAACCGGTTCCCGATCGATCGAGCGAGTCGCTCGACCTCGATGCTCGCCGTCGATCGCCTCCGGCCAACGATCGCGGTAGTAGTCGCTGTAGGCGGCCTTCTGCAGGCAGTCGATCTGGCACCAGATGTCGCCTTCGCTGTCGGCAAGGGCGGCGGCCTCGCGGAATGTCGGCTGGGCGCCCAGCGGGATCGGCGAACTGCATGAGCGCTCGCGAGAGCTGTCCATGCGAGCGGGCGACCGTGCGGAGATCGCCGACCTCTTGCGCGAGCTCGAGCGCCGCCTCGGCTCGACCGACGCCGAACTCGATCGTCGTTCGTGTAGATCGCCTGGTACGCCGACGCCCAGAGCACGCGGGCACGCAAGCCGTCCGGCGCGGTCTGGCGCCTCGGCCAGTGCCCGTGCGAACCACGCTTGCGCCTCGCGGCTGTGTCCCCGCGTGTGCCAGTACGGGCCCGAGCGCCGACAGCAAGCCGCAGCAGGTCGTCCTGGGCGAAGGTCGTCGATGCCCACTCCAGCGCGGTGCGCATCTCGTCGTGCTCGAGGTCGAGGCGCGCGAGCCACGATGTCCTCCTCGTGGCCGATCAGGCCTGCCTTCTGATCGCTCGGCTGTGTCGAGGAAGTAGGCGAGGTGGCAGGTCGCGCGTGGCGCTCGTCGTTGCCGCCCTCGCGCAAGCGCCTCGGCCGTAGGCCTTGACGGTCTCGAGGTACCGGTAGCGCGCGGGGACGCGGTCGTCATCGAGCTGGATCAGAGACCGATCCACGAGCGCGGCGAGCGAGTCGCGAGTCGCGAGCGGCGTCCGCGCCGCTGACGGCCGCGGCGGCCTCGGCCGTGAACGGCGCGGAGAACACCGACAGCGCGCTGAAGACCCGTTGCTCGTCGATCGGTGAGCAGGTCGTAGCTCCAGTCGACTGAGGCCTCGAGCGTCTGTTGCCGGGGGAGCAGGGTGCGACTCCCGCCGGTGAGCAGATGGAACCGATTGTCGAGGCCCTCGACGATCTCGTCGAGGCGCCATCGTGCGCACGCGCGCCGCGGCGAGCTCGATCGCGAGAGGGATCCCGTCGACGCGTTCGCAGATCGTGGCGATCGACGTCGGCGTTCGTCGACTGACAACGCGAATCCGGGCGGCCGCGAGCGGCACGGTCGCAGAACAGGCGGACCGCGTCGCAGGCGCCGACCGCCTCGAGCGAGTCGGCCGCGGCGTGGGCGGGCACTGTCATCGACGGCACGCGCCATACGACCTCGCCCGGCACGTCGAGCGGTTGCCGGCTCGTCGCGATGATCGGCGAGGCCGGGGCTCTGCCGCGACACGCGTGTCGACCAGGACGGCGCAGTCGTCGAGGAGATGCTCGCAGTTGTCGAGCACGAGCAGCACCTGATCTTCGGCGAGGCGCTGCGCGACGGCGTCGAGCAGCGGCTGCTCCGGGTCCTCAGGAACTCCGAGCACGTCGGCGACCTGACGGGCGACGGTGCCACTTCCGGCGAGGGTCGCGAGCTCGACGTACCAGACGCCGCCGGGGTACCGATCGGTGCGTTCAGCCGCGAGCTGCAGCGCGAGCCGCGTCTTGCCGCAGCCTCCCGAACCCGTGAGCGTCACGAGCCGGTGCTCGTCGATGAGCGACCCCGCCTCGGCGAGCTCTCGCTCGCGGCCGACGAAGGTCGTGAGCTGCGCGGGCAGGTTGTTGCGCGTCGAGTCGAGGCCAGCGAGCGCGGGGAAGGTGTCTGGCAGCTCGACGTGGCAGAGCTGGAAGACGTGTTCGGGCCGGCCGAGGTCCTTGAGCCGGTGGCTTCCGAGATCTCGCCACGATGCGCCGGGCGGCAGCCCATCGGCGACCAGGTCGCGGGTCGCCCGTGACGCGATCGTCTGCCCGCCGTGCGCGAGCGCGCGTAGCCGGGCGGTGCGGATGACCGTCGGGCCGTAGTAGTTGAACGCGTCGCGGAGCTGCGCGTCGCCGGTGTGGAGTGCCATCCGGACGCGGAGGTCGACGCCTTCCGGCCATGTCTCTCGAGCGAGCTGTTGCTGCGCGCTCAGTGCGGCGGCGACCGCATCGACGCCGCGGCTGAACGCGGCCACGATGCTGTCGCCCTCGCCCTGCTCGACTGGCCGCACGCCGCGGTGCGACCCGACCGCGTCGGCCAGGATCTCGTAGTGGCGGCTGATCGCCTTCGCCATCGCCTCCGGCGCGGCTTCCCACGACGCGGTCGAGTGCTCGACGTCGGTGAGCAGGAACGTGACCGTCCCCGTCGGTAGGAGGAACGTCGAAGCGTCGGCGGCCTCTGAGACGACGTTCTCAGCGACGAGCGGGTGGCGCGGCTCGGTCATCGAGTCAGACGATCGCCAGCGCGTCGATCTCGATCAGCAGATCGGGCTGCCACAGCGCGGCGACGCCGACCAGCGTGCTCGCCGGCGAAGGCGCGTCCTCGCCCATCGCCTCGTATGCCGCGGTGAAGATCGCGGCCAGCGCTTCCTCCGAGTAGTCGACGACGTAGATGTTGAGGCGAGCGACGTCGTTGGGCCCGACGCCTGCAGCCTCCATCGCGGTAGCGAGGTTGATGAACGCCTGCCGGGCCTGATCGAGATGCGTCGAGCCGGCGACCTTTCCTTCGGAGTCGACGCCGGTCTGGCCCGAGATGCAGACCAGCTTCGACCCGGCGCCGACTGTGACGTGCGTGAGCCCGGGGATCTCCTGGAGGGCGGGCGGGTTGATGCGCTCGGTGATCATGGGGGTGCTCCTCTGTCGTTGGGACCCTCAGATCGTGGGGGATGGCGGTCTGAGCAACATCGGCCAGGTGGCCGATATCCGTGGCTTCAGCCTGGTTTGGCGCGGTTGCGTTCGTAGATGAGGCGGAGACCGTGGAGGGTGAGCCACGGCTCGTGATGCTCGATCGAGCGCGAGAGGGGGGCGATGACCGCAGCGAGACCGCCCGTCGCGACGACCGTGATGTCGTCGCCGAGCTCCTCGCGGAAGCGCTCGCACATCCCGTCGACCTGCGACGTGAAGCCATACACAGCGCCCGATTGCAGTGACTCGACCGTGCTGCGGCCGATCACGTTTCGTGGCTCGGCGAGCTCGACTCGACGCAACGCTGCCGCCCGCTCGAACAGCGCGTCGAGGCTGATCTCGATCCCGGGGACGATCGCGCCGCCGAGGTACTCGCCCTTGCCTGAGACGGCGTCGAACGTCGTCGCCGTGCCGAAGTCGACGATCACAGTCGGTCCGCCGTAGAGGTCGTAGGCCCCGACCGCGTTCGCGATCCGGTCGGCGCCGACTTCCTTCGGGTTGTCGTAGAGGATCGGCATCCCGGTGCGCACGCCGGGCTCGACGATGAGCGGAAGGAACCCGAAGTACCGAAGGCTCATCTCCCGGACCGCGGCGGTCACGCGCGGCACCACCGACGACACCGCCAGGCCGCTCACGTTCTCCGAGAACGAGAAGCCGTGGAACCCGAGGAACTCCTGCACGACGAGCGCGTGCTCGTCGGAGGTGCGCTCGGCGTTCGTCGCGATCCGCCAGTGGTCGAGCAGCTCGGCGCTGGTGGCGCCGTCCTCGCCCGAGGCGTAGAGACCGACCACGGTCTGGGTGTTGCCGACGTCGATGGCGAGGAGCATGCGGCGCAAACTCTGTCACTCGGCCGCTCGGCGGCTCGCCGATTTTCACAAGTAACTACTTGACGTATTGTCGCGGCGGGCGGAGCATGAGTGCATGACCGACACCGTGACGACTTCGGCCCACGCGGGGTCGCTCGCCGAGCTTCGACGTGAGGGTCGGCTGCTCTGCAAGGTCGGCGCGCTCCCGGTCGTGGTCGTGTGGCACGAGGGCCGCGCGCTCGCGATCGAGGATCGCTGTCCTCATCTCGGCTTCCCGCTTCACCAGGGCACCGTCGAGGCCGGCTTGCTGACGTGCCACTGGCATCACGCTCGGTTCGACCTCGTGTCGGGCTGCACGCTCGACCCTTGGGCCGACGACGCGCAGGGGTTCGACGTCGAGCTCGCGGGTGACGACGTCATCGTCCACGCCCGTGCATCGGGCGATCGCGTCGAGCGGCTGCAGCAGCGGCTGCGCGACGGCCTCGAGCAGGGTCTCACGCTCGTCATCGCGAAGGCAGTGCAAGGCCTTCTCGAGGCGTCGGTGCCGCCGAGCGAGATCGTGCGCACCGGAATCGAGTTCGGTTGCACCTATCGCGCCGATGGGTGGGGCGCGGGGCTCACGACGCTTGTCGCGATGGCCAACGTGCTCGACCGGCTCGCCCCCGACGATCAGACGCTCGCGCTCGTGCACGCGCTGGCGTTCGTCAGCCGTGACACGCGAGGGCGAGCGCCGCGTTTCGCGATCGAGGCGCTGCGCACCGACGCGCTCGACATCGACCGGCTGTCGGACTGGTACCGGCGGTTCGTCGAGACACGAGCGGACGATGCGTCGGAGCGTGTGCTCGCGACTGCGATCCACGCGGGTGCGTCGCTCACCGATGTCGAAGCCTTCATGGAGGCCGCGGTCACCGACCACGTGTTCATCGACGAGGGCCACACGCTCGACTTCACGAACAAGGCGTTCGAGGCGCTCGGCCACGTCGGACCGGGTGAGGCGTCGATCGTGCTCCCGACGTTGGTGCGCCAGACGGTCGGGGCGCAGCGCTCGGAGGAGTTCTCGGAGTGGCGCCATCCCCACGACCTCGTCGCCCTCGTGCGTCGAGCGGAGACAGCGCTGCCGGGCGCGACGGCAGAGGGACGTCAACACCTGGGCGAGTACGACGACGTCGCGGGCCTTGGCTGGCGGTTCCTGGCCGACGATCCCGAGGAGGTCGTGGGCGCGCTGCTCGACGCGATGCGCGCTGGGGCAGCTCCGGAGCAGCTCGGTCGCGCGCTCGCCTACTCGGCTTCGCTGCGGATCTTGCGCTTCCACGTGCAGAACGACTTCGGCGATTGGAACACCGTCCACCACGCGTTCACCGCGGCGAACGCGCTGCACCAGGCGCTCGTCCGCGCGCCGACCCCGGAGCTGATGCGCGGGCTCGTGCATGGAGCGCTTCGCGTCTACCTCGACCGCTTCCTCAACGTGCCGGCGGCGCGGCTGCCGACGTCCGACGCTGGTGATCTCGCCGAGCTCGCGGAGTGCTGGGAGGTGCAGGGCCGCGTGGACGACGCCGGCCGCATCGCGTACGGGTACCTCCGGGGCGGAGGCTCCCAGGCCGCGCTCTCGGCGGCTCTCGGTCATGCGCTGCTGGCCGAGGACACCGAGTTCCACTGGTTCCAGGTGTACGAGGCCTCGATGCGACAAGTCGCGGCGTGGCCGGAGGGATCCGACGAAGCCGCGCTCATCCTCACCGGACTCGCCCGCTTCCTCGCCGCCCACACGCCGACCCGGCGCGAGCTGCCCACCGTGGTGCGCATCGCTCAGCGCCTCCGCCGCGGCGAAGCCCTCTACGAGGAGGGCTGATTCTCTGGCGTGTAGGCGCCCATAGGAGCCGTTCCGCCAAGAAACCAGGGACGCTAGGCGTCGAGGTCGAGGCCGATGTCGAAGGCAGGGGCGCTCTGCGTGATCGCGCTCGTGGAGATCAGGTCGGCACCGGTCGAGGCGTAGCGCGCGACCGTCTCGATCGTGACGCCGCCCGAGACCTCGACCACCGCGCGGCCGTCGACCACGGCGACGCACTTCGCGACGTCCTCAGGTGGCATGTTGTCGAGCATCACGAGGTCGGCACCGCTGTCGACGGCCTCGATCACCTGCTCGATCCGTTCGCACTCGACTTCGATGCTGCGTCCTGGCCATCGTTCGCGAGCGCGCCGCACGGCCTCGGTGATGCCGAGCCGCCCGAGGTGGTTGTCCTTCACGAGCACCATCTCGGACAACGAGCCGCGGTGGTTCACGCCGCCGCCGGAGCGCACCGCTGCCTTCTCGAGCGCGCGGCAGACCGGGGAGCGTCTTGCGGGTGTCCCAGATGCGGGCGCGACTACCGGGCGCCTCGGCCGCGGCATCGACGAACCGACGCGTGATCGTCGCGATCCCAGAGAGGTGGCAGAGGAAGTTGAGCGCGGTGCGCTCTCCCGTGAGGATCGGGGCGAGCGGCCCTTCGACCGTGCCGATGACATCACCTGCCGCGACCCGATCCCCGTCGACGACCCTCCACTGCACGACGACCGAGGTGTCGACTTGCCGGAACGCCTCGGTCGCACACGCGGTTCCCGCGATCACACCCGGCCTGCGGGGCACGAACGACGCGTGGCCCACCTCGTCCGGGTCGAGAAGTGCGGCGGTGATGTCGCCGAGCGGACCGAGGTCCTCGGCGAGCGCGCGTGCGACCGCGTCGTGGATCACCGATGGCAGCACGTCGGTCATCGCAGCACGAACCGCACGCGCATCGTGTCGTCGAGCTTCGGGAAGTCGGAGCGTGTGTGCGCTCCGCGGCTCTCCTCCCTGACCGTCGCAGCCGTGAGGATGCCGTGCGCGACCGTCGCGAGGTTGTGGGTCTCGGCGGCGCTGACATCGACCACACCGCGGTCGAGCCCCATGACCTCGTCGACGACGAGCGCGGTCTCGGCGAGGCTGCTCGCGCTGCGGAGCACGCCCGCGCCGGTCGTCATCGCGCGCTGCAAGCGCTCTCGAGCGTCGGGTCGAGGCGCCTCGCTCGACCTCGGCGCCGAGAACGACACGTCGATCGGGCGACCGGCGATGAGGTCGGGCACGCCGTCGTCGATCACCGCGCGCATCGCGCCCGTCGGCTTGGCCTCTGAGTCGCCGCGTTCGATCGCTTCGATCACGCGCGGCCCGAACACCATTCCTTCGAGCAGTGAGTTCGATGCGAGGCGGTTCGCTCCGTGGATGCCGGTGTTGGCGACCTCGCCCGCCGCCCACAGCCCGGGCAGGGACGTCGCGCCGTCGAGGTCGGTCACGATCCCGCCGCACTGGTAGTGCGCGGCAGGCGCGATCGGCAGCCAGTCGGTTGCGGGGTCGAGGTCGACGGCCCGCACCGCTGCCGCGATCGTCGGGAAGCGCTCGTCGAAGTGGTCGAGACCGGTGGCGTCGAGCCACAGGTGGTCGACGTCCTGCTCGAGCATCCGGGCGGTCATCGCCCGTGACACCGCGTCGCGTGGCAGGAGCTCATCGACGAACCGCTCACCCTTCGCGTCGCGCAGGAGCGCGCCGTGGCCGCGCAGCGCTTCGGACAGCAGCGGTCGCGGCACCGCCGGGATGGTGGAGTGCGGTCGGATGGAACTGGACGAACTCGATGTCGGCGACCGCGACTCCGGCGCGCAGCGCCATCGCGAGGCCGTCGCCCGTCGACTCGAGTGGGTTCGTTGTCACTGCGAACACCTGACCCGAGCCGCCGGTCGCCGTCAGCACATGCGTGGCACGGACCTCGCGCACGAGCCCGTCGGCGCCGAGGGCGGAGACGCCCGCGGCAGCGCCCGCCCTCGACGAGGAGGTCGAGCGCGAACCAGCGCTCGAAGATCGCGACCGCGGAGCGGCGCACGGCCTCGACGAGCGCGCGCTCGATCTCGGCCCCCGTCGCCGCGCCTCCCGCGTGCACCACGCGCGGCAGCGTGTGCCCACCTTCGCGAGCGAGCTCGAGTCGCCCGTCGGAGGATCGATCGAACGCGGCGCCCATCGCGATGAGCTCGGTCACCCGATCGGGACCTTCGTCGACGAGGATGCGGACGGCTTCGACGTCGCACAGCCCCGCTCCGGCCGAGAGCGTGTCGGCGAGGTGGAGGTCGGTCGAGTCGGGATCACCGGCGAGCACTGCGGCGACGCCGCCCTGTGCCCACCGCGTGGCGGCTTGGTCGAGCTCGCCTTTCGTGAGCACGCCGACACGGAGGCCGAGAGCGTCGGCAGCCCGCACCGCGGCCGAAAGCCCCGCGACTCCGCTGCCGAGGACCAGAAGATCGAGTCCGTGGTCGAGGCCGGGATCGTTGCTCGCCATCGACGTCACCCCGCAGTCGCGCCGACGTTGTCGATGAGGCGAGCCTTCCCGAACCGTGCCGCGCCCAGCAGGCGCAGCTCGCCGCTGAGGGGGTCGACCGGGCTCAGCGATCTCGCGTCGACGACCGCCACGTAGTCGAGCGAGGCGAGCGGCTCGGCGTCGATCAGCTTCGTGATCAAGGCAAGGACGCTGGCAGCGTCGCGCTCACCCGCAGCGATCGCGTCGGCTCCGGCGGTCAGCGATCGTTGCAGCACGGGGGCTGCAGCCCGCTCGGCCTTGCCGAGGTACGCGTTGCGGCTCGACAGCGCCAAGCCGTCGGCCTCGCGCACCGTCTCGCAGCCGATCACCTCGACGTCGAAAGAGAGGTCGTCGACCATGCGGCGGACCACGGTGAGCTGCTGCCAGTCCTTCTCGCCGAAGTACGCGCGGCACGGACCGACGAGGTTGAAGAGCTTGGCGACGACCGTGGTCACGCCCGCGAAGTGCGTGGGCCGGCTCTCGCCTTCGAACGGCTGGCTGATCTCGCGCACCGCCACCGTCGTCAGCAACGGCACCGGGTACATCTCCTCGACGGGCGGGGCGAAGACGAGCCCCACACCCGCGGACTCGGTCAGCGCGACGTCACGGGCGAAGTCGCGCGGGTAGGAGCCGAGGTCTTCGCGTGGGCCGAACTGCAGCGGGTTGACGAAGACCGACACGACCGTCGCGTCGCATTCGCTCACCGAGCGTCGCATCAGCGAGAGGTGCCCTTCGTGCAGCGCGCCCATGGTCGGCACGAAGCCGATCTGCGAGCCCACGATCCGCCGCCGGGCGAGCGCCTGGCGCAGCTCGGCCACGCTCTGCACGACCTCGGTCATCGCCGTCGAGCGTACGTGGAAGTCATTGGGCTACCTCATCGAGATTGCCGAGCATCTTGAGACCGTGGTCGCCGAGCTCGTGTCGCCAATGCCGCGGCACGACGTCGGGCGCGAGCTCCTCGAACGGCGCGAGGACGAACGGTCGCTCGTGCATGAGCGGATGCGGGATCTTCAGATCCGGCTCGTCGACCGTGACGCCGTCGATCCAGATGATGTCGACGTCGATCGTCCGTGGTCCCCAGTGCACGATGCGCTCACGCCCGCCCGCGGCCTCGGTGCTTCGGCACACGTCGAGGAGCTCGCGCGGTGAACGGACGGTGTCGAGCTCGACGACCATGTTGAGGTACGCGCCCTGGTCGTCGGGACCGCCGACGGGCTCGGTCTCGTACACGTTCGACTCGGCGACGACGTCGGGGATCACGTCGATGGCCGCGCGCAGGTTGCTCGCGCGATCTCCGAGATTCGACCCGAGGGCGAGGAACGCCCGCATCGGTCAGCGCCGGCGGCGGACCGTGATGGCCGTCGTGGCGACGTCGTAGGGGACCGGAGGCCGCAGCTTGCGGATCGTGACCCGCACCGCCAGGGCCCGATCATCGAACGCGAGCAGCTCGTCAGCGAGCCTCGACGCGACCTTCTCGAGCAGCAGGTGCCGCTCGTTCTCGACGACACGGAACACGACACCGATGAGGGCGCCGTAGTCGATCGTGTCCGCGAGGTCGTCTGTCTGGCCCGCGGCGGAGACGTCGGTCTCGACGTCGAAGTCGATCTCGAACGGTTGGGGCCGCTCCTGCTCCTCGCGGCATACCCCGATGATCCCGAGCGCTCGTACGCCCCTGACTTCGATCTGGTCGGTCACGATGTCGCGCTCCGGTGTCTGGGCGTCAGTCGAGCTGCGCGGAGAGCGCTACCAGCGAACGGCCGACCGGACCGAGCTGTTGCTCGGTGATCTGCTCGATGATCGCGATCGCTTCCGGGCCCTCGGGAACCATGCCCGACCACCGTATGTAGCCAGCGACGACTCCGGCCAATCGGTCGCCCACTTCCTCCTGGTGGAGGATCACCTTCTGGCCAGTCGCGAGGAGGCTGCGCATCTCGGGGTAGAGCTCGCGGAGCACCTTCGCGCTGTCTTCGTGCGGGCCGAACGGCCGATGGATCCAAGGCAGCCCGAGCTCGTCGTAGTTGTGGAGGTTGTGCGGTGACGGGATCAGCGAGATCACGCGCGTGAAGCCCTGCTCGCGCAGCCAGATGATCTCTTCTTGCCGGCGCACGCGGCGGTGGTTCACGCCGTAGCCACCGGGCCGCTCACAGATCGCGAGCCGGTCGCGGATGATCCACGCGAAGTTGCGGGGCTTGATCCCCTGCGCCCACTTTCCCTTCATCCGGCTCACGCGGCCTCCGCAGTCAGCAGCCGTACCGCGTTCACGGTCGCCCGCACATCGTGCACCCGGAGCACGGCGACGCCGTGCACCAATGCGAACATCGCGGTGGCCAACGAGCCCTCGATTCGGTCTTCGGGGGCGCTGATCAGCTCGTCGTCGGCAACTTCGACCAGCGGAGGCGCGAGCAGGCCGGGCAGCGCGGGCTCGACAGCCCGGGCGTCAGATGCGGCGAGCAGCGCGCCCACGAACCGCTTGCGACTCGTGGCGACCGCGACCGGGATGCCCGTCGCAACGAGCTCGTCGATGCGGCCGAGCAGCGCCACGGAGTCGCGCACAGACTTGCCGACGCCGAGGCCCGGATCGATCCAGACCTCGTCGACGCCACCTTCGAGCGCCGTGGTCGCGCGCTCGACGAGCCAGTCGCGGACCGTCTCATCCCCGCCCGCACCATGCACCGCGATCCACCCGGCGCCGGCGTCGGCTGCGATCGGCCAGAGCGACGCGGACATGTCGTTCACGAGGGTCGCCCCTGCGATGAACGCCGCCTCCGCGACCACCGGGTCAGTGGTGTGGATCGAGATCCGCGTGTGACCCGCGAGCGTGCCGATCACGTCGGTGAGCTGAGGCAGGTCGTCGCCCACGTCGAGGATGTCGGCCCCCTCGGCGACCAGGTCGAGGCCGCGAGCAACGGCGTCGTCGGGAGAGTCGAAGAGACCGCCGTAGTTCAGAACCCCCATGACCTGCGGCGACACGGCCGCCAGCGTACCGGTGCGGGTCAGCCCGTCGCGCCCGTGAACGACCGCACTTCTCTGAGGTTCCGGTACCGCTCGCCGGCATCGAGGCCATACCCCACGACCCACTGGGGCGAGATGCGAAAGCCCACGTAGGTGAGGTCGGACTCGTCGATGACGAGCTCGTCGCGCACGAGCAGGGCACACACCCCGAGGCTGGCCGGGTTCCGGGCCAGGAGGTTCTTGCGCAGGTAGCTGAGGGTGAGGCCGCTGTCGACGATGTCCTCGACGAGCAGGACGTGGCGGCCGGCGAGGTCGAGGTCGAGGTCCTTGACGATGCGCACGACACCGCTCGTGCGGGTCGAGCTGCCATAGGACGAGACCGCCATGAAGTCGAACTCGACGGGGATCGAGATCGCCCGGGCGAGGTCGCTCATGAACACGAACGCGCCTTTGAGCACGCCGACGAGGAGCGGGTCGAGCCCGGTGTAGTCGGCGGTGATCTGTGCGCCGAGCTCACTCACCCGTCGGGCGAGGTCGTCCTCTGAGACCAGGACCTCGCCCAGGTCGGGGTTGCCACCGTGCACCGGCGGCGACCCTACAGGGCGCGCCGGGTCGCTAGGCGAGTCACGACATCGCGACTCGCTAGGCGAGTCGCAGTCGCTGCTGATGCCGCTCGACCCGACGCCCGTCTCCCGTCTCGGTCGCGACTGCCTCGCCCCGAGCGACCGCGAGCACCCGATCGACGGTCGCGGCGTCAGGCGGGTGGCCGTTCGCGAGCCAGCGTCGCACCGCGCGGCGGGCGAGGGGCGGCGGCGCTCCGCACAACGCGCGAGCGTCGGTGGGATCGATCTCGAGCGACAGCGCGTCGAGCAGGTCGGCGTCGTCGCGCAGCAGGTCGGCTTGGCGAGCGATGAGCGCGCCCACGTCGCGTGCGGCGATGTCGTCGAGCGCGGGCATCACCTCATGGCGGATCTGGTTGCGACGGAACCGCAAGTCGTCGTTCGTCTCGTCGTGCACCGGCGAGATGCCGAGCTGCGCGCACAGCGACCGCGTCTCGTGCCGGCGCAGCGACAACATCGGGCGTCGCTGTCGGCGCATCCCCGCGAGGCCGTCGAGGCCCGCGCCGCGGAGCAGGTTGAGCAACACCGTCTCGGCTTGGTCGTCGGCCGTGTGGCCAGTGAGCACGCCGTCCGGCAGGGCCGCGTACCGCGCCGTGCGCGCCCTGGCTTCGAGGTTCGGACCCGGCTCGACCGGCACGCGCAGCGAGCGAAACGCAACGCCCCACGAGTCCGCAACCGCGGCCACGACGTCCGCGTCCGCGTCGGAGGTCGGTCGGAGCGCGTGGTCGACGTGGATCGCGGTCACCGCACAACCAGCGTCGACGGCGAGAACGAGCAGCGCGAGCGAGTCGGCGCCGCCTGACACGGCGCACGAGACCGGGGTGCCCGGTCGAGGGAAGGTGCAGCGGGCGAGGAGGTCAGGCCACGGCAACGCGCATCCGCCCGATCCAGAGGCTCGGGTCGCGGATCTCGGCGAGCGACGGGAGGTTCTCGGGCCCCTCCCACGCACGGTCGAGGAGTGCGGTGCCGCCCTCGCGCTCGACTGCCGCGATGAACCTCTCACCCTGCTCGTACTGCGCGAGCTTCGCCTCGAGGCCAGTCAGTCGCTGCGCCAGCTTCGCCATCGGGCTCACCTGACGACGCCGCTCGCGCAGCACGCGGCTGAAGCGGCCCGCGCTCGGGATGAGCCCCGCGCCCGCGCGATCCATCGTCACGTCGCCGTGGCCCTCGAGCAGGCTCATCAAGCCACCGATCTTGTCGAGTGTCGCTCGTTGCTCGGGCGTCGCCAGCAGCGCGACGAGACCGCCGTCGTCGAGTGGGTTCTGACCACCGCGCGCGCCCGCCGCTGCCTTCTTCAACGCCTCGACGAACCGCTTCGGGTCGGGATCGACCGAGCCGAGGGTCTGCTCGACCAGCGACAGGAAGTAGCCGCGCATCCAGGGCACGCCGGTGAACTGCGCACGGTGTGTCGTCTCGTGGAGCGCGAGCCACAGCCGGAACTCGCGGGGCGGGAACGCGAACCGCTTCTCGAGAGCGAGGACGTTCGGCCCTACGTAGTACACGATGTCTTGCTCGGCCGGGTTGTCCTCGACGACGAGGAGGTCGTACTGGCCGAGCACGCGCGCGGACATCCAGCCGAGCAGCGAGCCCACCTCGACACCCGCGACCTTCGACGCGAGCGGCGGTGCGCCGCGCTCCGGGAGCCGCTCTTCGAGACGGTCGGTGACCGGGCGGAGGAGGCGTTGGAACGACGCGATGTTGGCGTCCACCCATCCGGCGCGGTCGGCGACCCGGGCCCGAGCGGGACCGGCCTGCGATCGAAGCCCGGTGCACTCGGCGACGAGCTCCTCGGCTTGCGCGGTGAGCTCAGCGAAGTCGGGTTGCAACGACGCGTAGTGGTACGAGTCGGCGAATGGATCGTTCCGCCGGGCCAGACGAGTGGCGATGCGCTCAGCGAGCTCCCAGTCGACGAGGTTGCTCACCGGGAGCTACCTCAGCTGACGCTTCGGGTAGCGGGGCGCCTCGACTCTGATGAGGTACGCGACGAACAGGCCGATGAACGTGAGCACCGCCCCGATCATGAGCGCCCAGGCGAGCCACTGGTACCACAGCGTCGCGGCGAGGATCATGTCGGGCATGGTAACCGTTCCATCTTCGTCGCCATCCTCGCTGCACTCCGGATGGCTCCTGCTCGCTGACGCTCGACAATCGGTGCTTCGCGCACCCGGCGGCGCATTGCGCCGCCCTCGACATCGCGGGGATTCGCCTAACCGAAGTCGGCCGACTGCTCGCCTTCGAGGCAGTCCATCACCCGCTGCCGCAGCGTGTCCGGCACGGGGTCGTGGCACTTGCGGGCGACGATCTGACGAAGCTCGGCCTGGAAGTCGAATATCTCGAGGCAGTCGTGACAGCCGTCGAGGTGACGCTCGATGCGGATGCGCAGCTCACCATCGGTCTCGCCGTCGAGGTACGTGTACACCTCACGCAAGACATCGTCGCAATCAGCCATGCACTCGCTCGGTCTCGGTCGGGTCGATCCCATTGGGATCTTCGGACGGGTCAGGTGCCTTGGGCAGCAGGTTCCTGCCCTCAGCGAAGCCGAACAACCGGCGCTCCAGCCCTTTTCTTCCCCGATGGAGGCGAGACATCACCGTGCCGATCGGGATGTCGAGGATCTCGGCGATCTCCTTGTACGAGAAGCCCTCGACGTCCGCGAGCAGGACAGCGACCCGGAACTGCTCGGGGAGGTCCTCCAACGCCTCCTTCACCTCGTCGTCGGTGAACCGCTCGAGCAGCTCGTCTTCAGCGCTGCGTCCGGCCATCGCCGCCTCGAGGCCGCCGAGCCGCCGGTACATGTAGAGGTCCTCGACGTCGTCGAGGTCGGTCTCGCCGGGGCGCCGCTGCTTGGCCCGGTAGGTGTTGATGAAGGTGTTCGTCAGGATCCGGAAGAGCCAGGCCTTGAGGTTCGTGCCCTCTTCGAAGCTCGCGAAGGCCCGGTACGCCTTGAGGTAGGTCTCCTGGACGAGATCCTCGGCGTCGGCGGCGTTGCGAGTCATGCGCAGCGCGCCCGAGTAGAGCGACGGCATGAACTCCATCGCTTGCTCGGCGAACCGCGCTTGGTCGGCCATCGCTCTCCAACCTATCGGTGGACTCTCTCGGGTGTCGCGGCTCTCAGGTGGCGCGTAGGTACTGCAACACAGCAAGGACGCGACGATGCTCGGTCTGGGTCGCGGACAGCCCGAGCTTGGAGAACACCGACGAGATGTGCTTCTCGACGGCGCCCTCCGAGATGACCAGGCGTCGCGCGATCCCGACGTTCGAGTTGCCCTCGGCCATCAGGCCCAGCACCTCGCGCTCTCTCGCGGTGAGGGTGTCGAGCGGTTCCTTTCGACGTCGCGCGAGAAGCTGCGCGACGACGTCCGGGTCGAGCACGGTGCCTCCTTCGGCCACGCGCGTGCACGCGTCGATGAAGTCCTTCACGTCGGCGACGCGCTCCTTCAGCAGGTAGCCCAGGCCGGAGGCGTCGCCGCCGAGCAGCTCGCTCGCGTAGCGCTCCTCGACGTACTGGGACAGGATCAGGATCGGTTGCGCCGGCCGCGCGCCCCGCAGCGCGATCGCGGCTTGGATGCCTTCGTCGGTGAAGGTCGGCGGCAGCCGCACGTCCGCGATCACCAGGTCGGGGTCGTGCTCCTCAACCGTCTCGACGACGCGATCGGCCGTGTCGAGCTTCGCCACGGTCTCGTGGCCGTAGCCGGCGAGCAAGCGCACCAGCCCCTCCTGAAGGAGGATCGAGTCCTCGACGATCACGACCCGCACGGGAGCTCCGCCAGGATCGTGGTGGGACCGCCGACCGGGCTGGCGACGCGGAACGTGCCTTCGAGCGATCGGACGCGGTCGGCGAGGCCGGCGAGGCCGCCACCGGGCTCGGTTTGGGCGCCGCCCTTTCCGTCGTCGGTGATCTCGACGCGCAGCGTGCGGTCGTCGCGGTTCACATTGACGCGCGCGTGCTTCGCGTCGCTGTGCTTGGCGATGTTGGTGAGCGACTCGGCGACGATGAAGTACGCGGCCGACTCGACCGGCGTCGGCGGTCGCTCGTCGAGGCTGACCTGCACGGTCACCGGCACCGGGCACCGCGCGGCGAGCGACGACAGCGCCGCGTCGAGGCCGCGATCGGTGAGCACCGCGGGATGGATGCCGCGCACGAGCTCGCGCAGCTCTGCGATCGCCTGCTTCGTCTCGTCTTGTGCGCGCTCGATGAGAGCAACGACTTCGGGATCGCTCCCGCTCGCTTTCTCACGCGCAAGGCCGAGATCCATCGCCGCGACGACCAGCCGTGGTTGCACGCCGTCGTGGAGATCTCGTTCGATGCGAGTGCGCTCAGCCTCGGCGACGTCGAGCGACGCGGTCTTGCTGACCTCGAGCTGCGTCACGCGGCGTCGCAGCTGTGCGTTGCGGTCGGCGCCGAGCAGCCCCCGGATGAGGCCTCGATCCATGACCGCGAGGCCGTGGATGACCCACGGTGTGGCGACCAGGAAGACGAGGCCGGCGACGAACGACGCGGCCGTGATGCCGACGTACGCCCATCCGTGCGGGTCGTTGGCGCCCACCATCGCCTCGATCGTCGCCCAGATCGGTGCGGTGACCCCGCCCAGGGCGATCGACCAGAACGTGACGGCGACAGTGAACGTGATGATGCCGACGGGGAGCGCGACCACGCAGTACGCGACGCCCTTCCACAGCGCGCCGTCGCCGAGCACGGCTTTGATGCGGGGCCACCAGCCCTTGATCTCGCCGATCGGCATGAACGGGTTCGCGATGTCGGCGTCGAGCAAGGCCTTCGCTCGAGCCCGCTCGATCGCCGACACGACCCGCACGAACTGGAGCGTGAGCAAGAGCACGAGCACGCCGATGAACATCAGCGGGATGAGACCCACCCCGAGGGCGATGCCGGTCACGATGATCGTGAACCAGGCGATGCCCAAGGGGAGGTCGACGAGGAGGTGGAGCGTCTCCTTCCAGGTGCGAGCCCGGATGAGGGGACGGAAGAGCGTGCCCATGTTCAGGAACCCACCTCGATGAGATCACGCGTGGGCTCCGGCACGTCGGTGCGGGGACGTTCGATGCTGAGGCGAGGCAGCACCCGGTCGAGCCACCGCGGCAGCCACCAGTTGCGGTCGCCGAGCAGCTCCATGGTGGCGGGCACCAGGACGAGCCGCACGAGCGTCGCATCGATGAGCACCGCGACCGCCAACCCGAGGCCGATCAGCTTGATCGCCCGGACGTCGGCCACGACGAAGCTGCCGAACACACACACCATGATCGCAGCCGCAGCCGTGATGACCCGGGCTGTCGATGACAGACCTTGCACGACGGCCGAGCGATTGTCGCGGGTGCGGTCGTACTCCTCCTTGATGGACGAGAGGAGGAACACCTCGTAGTCCATCGAGAGCCCGAAGACGATCGCGAACAGCATCATCGGAGCCCAGGGCTCGATCGGCGCGCCGCGGTCGACACCGAAGACGCTGCCGAGCCATCCCCACTGGAAGATCATGACCATGACGCCGTACGCCGCGCCGATCGAGAGCAGGTTCATCACCACGGCCTTGAGCGGCACGAGCACGCTGCGGAAGACGATCAGCAGCAGCACGAAGCTCAGCAGCAGCACGCCGCCGATGAACCACGGCAGACGGCTCGCCAGGACCGTCGAGAAGTCGACGCCCACCGCGGTCTGCCCGCCGATGTGCACGTTGTCGGGAAGGTCGCGGCGCAAGTCGTGCACGAGATGCTCGGTCGCTGCGGACTGTGGGGACGTCGTCGGGAAGGCGGTGAACGTCGAGATCCCGCGGTCGGGGCTCTCCGTTGCGGGCTCGACGAACGCGATGCCCGGTGTGCGCGTGACCTGCTGCACGATCGCCGGCACTTCCGCTCGAGCGGCGTCGGTCGGGGTGTCGACGACGACCACGAGCGGCCCGTTGACGCCGGGGCCGAAGCCGTCCGCGAGCCAGTCGTAGGCATTGCGGGTCGTGGTGCCGACCGGGTCGTTGCCGGCGTCGGCCACGGCGAGCCGCATGCCGAGGGCGGGCAGCGCAAGGGCGACGAGCACGCCGCCTCCGATCAACGCGCTACGGACAGGGCGACGGCTCACCGCGGCACTCCAGCGAGCGCTCACGGTCGGCCTGTCCGAGCGCCGGCGACGTCCGACGTGCAGCTTGTCGATGCGGGTGCCGACGAGCGAGAGCAGCGCCGGGAGCAGCGTGATCGCGGCGGCGACCGCAACGGCCACTGCGGTCGCAGTGCCCCACGCGAGGCCGGTGAGGAAGCTGAGTTGCACGAGCAGCAGGCCGAGCAGCGAGATCATCACGGTGACACCTGCGAAGACGACCGAACGGCCCGCAGTGCGCATCGCTTCGTCGATCGCGTCGAGGACGCTCGCCCCGCGGGAGAGCGCAGCGCGGTGGCGCGTGACGATGAGCAGCGCGTAGTCGATGCCGACGCCGATGCCGATCATCGCGGCCACCTGACCGGTGAAGTCCGGCGTGTTGACGAGCGCGGACCAGAGGGTGACTGCCGTGAGCGAGACGAAGACGCCGGCGATCGCGGTCGCGATCGGCAGCCCCATCGCGATCACGGAGCCGAAGGCCAGCAGGAGGATCACGACCGCGGCGAGGAGGCCGACGATCTCGGTTGCCGGGAGGGCACCCTGCTCGAACGGGTCGCCTCCGAAGGCAACCTCGACCGGTGCGTGCTCGGCGATCTTCTGCATCGAGGCGACGGGGTCCGCGCCCATCGCGACGAGCGTGTCGTGGGGAACGAAGTCGACCGATGCAAACGCGATGTGTCCGTCGGGGGAGAACCGAGCGGTGTCGTCGAGCGGCGACGCCACGTCCGCGATGCCCGGCACGGCCGCGATCTGAGTGACGAGCGACCGGATCGCGGCCTCGTTCGAAGTGGAGTGGAGATCGGAGCCGGACTTGAAGACCACGATGGCCGACTCGTCGCCCTGTGTGGGCAAGTGCGCGCTCACGAGGTCGTAGGCCGCTTGCACGTCGGTGCCGTTCAAGCGTCCATTCGTGACCTCCTTCGGGTGGACTCTGCCGGCCACGACGGTGAGCGCGATCGCCGCCACGAGCCAGAGGACGAAGGTGCGACGACGGTGCGTCGCACAGGCGTGAGCAATTCGTTCAACCATGCGTTCGACGATGAAGGAGCGAGCTCGCAGGTCCCATCCGGGGGCCTGGCGTCTAATTGGTGGGGGTAGCCCCCGTGCCGGTCGTCACAATGCGCCGATGGACCTGACGATCCGGCCCGAGCGGGCAGACGACGAAGCAGCGATCGCTGCAGTCGTAGAGGCGGCCTTCGGTCAACCCAGTGAGGCCCGCCTGGTCGAGCTGCTGCGCGCGTCGCCGTGCTTCATCCCCGAGCTGTCACTCGTCGCGGAGGCGGACGGGCACGTCGTCGGTCACGTGATGATCACGACGGCATGGTTGGACGACGACGGGCAACGGCGGCCGGTGGCCAACCTCGCCCCGTTGGCCGTCGAGCCGACGCACCAGCGTGCGGGTGTGGGGTCCGCGCTCATGCGGGCAGTGATCGCAGCTGCGGAGGAGCGCGGCGAGCCTCTCGTCGTCCTGCAGGGCCATCCCGGCTACTACCCGCGGTTCGGGTTCGAGTGGTCGGTGCCGCTCGGCATCACGCTGGATCTGCCCGATTGGGCGCCCCGTGAGGCCGGTCAGGTGCTGCGCCTCGGGAGCTACGACGCGTCGATCCGAGGGAAGGTCGTGTACCCGAGCGCCTTCGACGAGAGCGAGCTGTAGGGGCCGAGGGACGTTCGCCTCTGGCGCTTCCGTGGCCCCGGTGCGACTTTGAAGAGCAGAAGCGGCTGGCTGCGGTGTGCCACTCCGGCGCAGCGGCACCAGCCGGTGTGCGAAGGGAGGTGCGCTGATGCGGACACTGGCATCAACGTTGAACTCCGAGGTTGAGCCTGAGGACTCCGCCGTCTCCGAGCGAGTGCAGGCGCGCAAACGGCTGCAGGAGCGTCGCGACTTCGGCTCGCATCTTGTCGCCTATGTCGTCGTGAACGCGTTCCTGATCGGCGTCTGGGCCATGACGGGTGCCGGGTATTTCTGGCCTGCCTGGGTGTTGGCGGGCTGGGGAGTCGGCTTGGTCCTCCACGCCTGGGAGGTGTTCTTCCGCCGACCCGTCACCGAGGCAGAAATCGATGAGGAGGTCCACCGCGGGCACTGAGTGGCCGACGCGGCGAGCCGACCACCTCAGACTTCGCGGGGTGCGCGCTGAGCGCTAGTTGCCGTTCGTCGACCAGTGCCAGGGCTCCGACGGCAGGTTGTACAGGCCGTACTGCGAGGCGTGGGCGGCGAGCCACTTGTACCCGGGGCTGCTGTGGCTGCCGATCGTCGAGCCGCCGTAGGTGAAGTCGATCGCCAGCCCGCGCTCGTGCATCGACGCGCCGGGCGGCGCGGTCGGCGGTGAGCACTGGTACGAGGGCATCGCGTAGACCGCGTATTGGCTCGATCCGCAGTGCGCCTGCCGAAGCGCGATCTGCGCGTTCGTGTCGCGATAACCCCATCCGGCGAGCGGCACTCCGTCGGCCTGCGCCGCCGCGAGGAGGGCAGCGCACGTTGTCGGCGATCTGCGTGTTCACGTAGATCCCATCCGCACTGACCACGTTGATGTTGCCGATCGGCGGGAGCGCGGTGCCGCGCCCGCCACCCGCGGGCGCGGAGCTGTGCGGCGAGTGCGGCTTGGTCACGCGCGATCTCGGCGGCGAGCTCCTTGTCCTGTGACTCGAGCACTGCTGACTCGGAGAGCGCAGCGTCGAGGCGAGCCTGCACCTTGTCCTCGAACTGCATCTGCTGCGATTGCGCGTCGTGGAGCTTCTGCAGCTCCGCTGTGATCGCTTGCCGGCTCGACTCGGCGCGCGCTGCGGCGTCCTGTGCGTTCTCGCGCTGCGTCGTCAGGTCCTCACGTGCCTGCTTGATCTGATCGGCGACATCCGCGTCGCGCTGGTGCACCACGGTGAGAAACGCGCGCTTCTGCGCCGCGTCGCTGATGTTCGTCGTGTTCAAGACCGCCAGCATCGTGTCGCCGAGCGGGTGCACGTAGCTGTCGACCGCGAGGCCCGCCAGAGTCGTCTGCAATGAGGAGATCGAGCTCGTCGCCGACTCGATGCCCTGCCGAGCGACCTCGGCGTCGTGGTTCGCCTGCGCGAGCGCGTTCTGGGCCGACTCGAGCTGGGCCTGGGTGCCCTGCACGTTCGCGTTCAGCGCCTTGAGGGCCGACTCGATCTGCTGGTCACTCGCCTTCAGAGTGTTGATCTGCGAGGCGATCAGCGCGCGCTGCTGGCGTACCTGCTGCTGCTGGCGCTTCTTGTCGTTGATGCTGTTCCGGTCTGCGCTCGCGGGGAGCGCCGTCGACCCGAGGCCGAGCGCGACGAAGAGCGCCACTGCGCCACGGATGTATCGGCGACTGTTGCTCATGGGGAAGGCTCGAGTCGGGGCACCGCCATACGCATTCGCAAGGGACCTCGCGAAGATCGGCCACTCGCCCGCAACCAGCCATCAAGGTAGCGGAAAGGAGCGTCGTCACGCAGGCATCGAGATCACACGCGGTTGGTCGAGAAGCCTGCTTGCGCACCGAGGACGACAGCGGGCTTGCGCAGATCCTCTTGCCACAGGAGCGATTCGAGCCCGATGTGGAACGGCTGATCTTGCACGGTGAGCTCGTAGACGGGCGCATCGTCGCTCGCATGATGATGGATGGCCCAGCCCGGAGCGGTCAGCATCAAGTCGCCGGCGCTCCACGTGTAGCGCTGACCGGCGATGCGGCTCCATCCCGATCCCTCGAAGAAGTAGTTGATCGCCGCGGACACGTGGCGATGCGGACGATCGACGATTCCCGGCGGACGGATGGTGATCGTCGCGAAGAAGCTCGGCGTCGTGCCGTTCGTCCGCCCGGTCATCGGGTTGTAGAGCAGGTACAGCCGGCGGCCGCTGTACTCCGACCCGAGGGCCATGAGCTCGTCGAGGTGAGCCTTCACGTCGGTCCACGGCCAGTGCAGGGCATGTGACGCGACCGCGGGCGGGTTGATCAGGCGCTCGTACGGCATCAGCGATGCGCCCGAGTCGTTCAGCTCGAACGTGCCGTACGGGCTGCGACGCCGGGGATCATCCGTGTCGTCGTCGGTGCCTTCCTGCTCGTCGCGGTGCGGGGGCTCCTCGGGAGGGTTCGCGTCGACGAGGTGCACGTGCAGCTTCTCGAGCACAGGAGCGTTCGAGTACTCGAGCCGCACGTGGAGGTCGTCGCCGTCGTTCACGTGCCAACCCGTTCGATAGGACGGGATGTTCCACGCGTCGTACTTGTCGACGGCGATGCGATCGCCGCCGATGATCGCCGCGCCGTTGCCGCGGATGCAGAAGCCGACGACCGTCGAGTTCTGTCGGCGCGGACGCGTCTGCTCACCGGGGAGCAGCACGCACAACGCGACCCGGATGCCCGGCGCGAGCCCGAGCCCCGGCGACGTCGCGCGTGGATGCACGAACAGCGACTCGCGCCGACCGTCCGCGGGACGCGGCAGTGACGCGAGCCGTTCGATCTCCGCATCGATCTCGGAGGCGCTGAACAGCACCGGCTCCCAGGCCTCTGGGTCGGCGGGGTCCTTCCCCGAGACATCGACGAAACGCTTGCCCGCGCCTTCGGTCATCGTCGCGCTCCTAAGTCCGGCGCAACCGTGGGCGCGCCTGCTGCGGTTGCGCAATGTTCGCGCCCCGGCCGTCTCGGATCGACCGCTCGACGGCAAGCCGGGCGATCGCGAGGTCAGCGAGGCCGATGCCCATCGCCTTGAAGAGGGTGACGTCGTGCGGCGGACGCCTCGTCCCGCCCGCGACGATCTCGGACAGAGATGTGGCGGCTCGTCCGTCGAGCTCGCTCGCAAGGCGTCCGGCGGCGTCGGGGCTGTCCGCGACGACGAGGTCGCACCGGGCGACGAGGGCGCCGGTGAGCTCGGCGCGCTCGGGCGTGATCGCGCCGACCGCGTTCACCAGCGTGCCGGCCTGCACCGATGCCGCGTCCAGGAACGGCGTGCGTGCGCGCGTCGCCGTCGTGATCACGTCCGCCTGAGCCGTCGCCTCGGCGACCGAGCTCGCGTCCTCCACCGCGAACGGCCAACCGCCGCCGCGCGCCTCTTCCACGAAGGCGTGCCGATGCTCTGGGTTGGGGCTGTAGACGAGCACCCGGTCGAGGGCGCACACGGCGCCCACGGCCGCGAGCTGGGCCATCGCCTGCTTGCCAGTGCCGATGAGCGCGGCGGTCCGCGCGTGTTCCGGTGCCAGCCATCGGGTGGCGACGCCAGTCATCGCGCCCGTGCGGAGCTGCCCGAGTGCGAACGCCTCGACGACGGCCCGCAACGTGCCTTCGTGCGCGTCCCAGAGCACGACGAGCGGCGTCGCCCCACCGTGGGTGTGTGCCCACGTCTTCGTCGCGACGATGCCTTCGTGCTCGTCGACTCCGCCGATCGCGTGGAGCGTGTGCCCGCTTCCCCACGCGACATGCGTCTTCTCCATGGTGTGCGCGTCGCCTCGCGCCTCCGAGCGCAACGCTTCTTCGACGGCGTCGATCGCATCGACGAGGTCGACTGTCGCGACGACGTCGGCCTCGGCGAGCCAGAGCGCATCAGCCATCGATGTCCACTCCGTGACGACGGAGGTAGTCGATCGTCGCGGACTCGAGCTCGTGCGGCCACGCGACGTCGAGCGCGTCGCACGCGGCGCGGGCGTGGTGTCGGAACGCGGAGGCGACGGCGCGGTGATCCTCGAAGACCGCCTCTCGGGTTGCCGCTCCGGTGGGCAGTGACTCGAGTACGGCTCGCTGCCCATCCGTCAGCTTCGTGCTCCACTGCTTCACCCCCATCGGTGGGAGTGGCGCGTTCATCTCGACGAACAGCTGATAGAGCAGCGAGCGGACGAGATGGATGGCTTCGACCCCGAGCAGCCAGTCTTCGCGCTCGACGACGACGGGGAACATGCCGACGTCGCGGAAGAACTCCTCGACGAGCATCGCGATCCGCTCACCTGACGGCGGGTCAGTCGCGGCGGCCGGCACCAGCGCGTCGAGCCCGTCGCGGTCGAAGACGGCGGCGCGAGAACGGAAGAACGATTGCGGCACGCGCGATGCGGGTTCGCTCACGATGTCGAGCCGAAGCCGATCGGGCGTCACTGCATACAGACTTCCCTTTGCGAACGGCAGCGGCCGGGCGATGACTGTCGGCGTGATCGCCGCGAGCCAATCGCTCCATTCGTCGGCAAAGGACGGCAGCGCGTCGTCGCTGACCGCGAGGAGCAGGTCGAGGTCGGAGACTGCATCGGCGTCGCCGCGGCCCAGCGAGCCCGAGAGCCACATCGCCCGCACGCGCTCGTCTTGGCTGAACACCTCGACGGCGCGGGCGAAGAGCGCGTCGTAGCCGGGCTCGAGAACGTCCAGGATCGCCGGCCGGTGGACCGCTGGCCTTCGGAGCACGTCGAGTCAGAGACGATCGAGCGCAGTGGTCATCAGCTGCTTCGCGGCGGCCGCGGGGTCGTTCACCTCATTGAAGACCGTGATCGCTACGAGGGTCGAGCCTTTGCGCGCGTAGAGCGTCTGATTGACGTCGTGCTTGACCAGCGCAGCCTTGCCGTCGCCGACGCCGTCGATCACGGTGATGTTTCCGCCCTGCTCCTGACCTGCGACGGCGGCGTCGAACGCCGGCTGATCGGCCTTCGGCAGCGTCGTGAGGTTGATCGTGTAGAAGATCCCCGAGCGTCGGGCTGTCGTACGCGCAGGCTGTCGCTGACGAGGGTTGCGGGTCGGGCGTGACCTCGACCTGGGTCACGGCCGCGACCTCGTCGATCGTCACCAGCGAGCACGCGTCGTTCACGCTCGACCCTGTACCAGATGGCGTATCAGTGCCGGACGGCGCATCAGTGCCGGTTGCAGCCGAACCTGCTGGGGCGGTGCCACTGGCGCTGCTGTCGTCACCGCCGCATGCGGAGAGCACCAGGATCAGGGCCACCGATGCGGCCGCCGCGATCGAGCCCACCGTCTTGCGCATCGGCGGCAATGTAGTGACCTACCGTGCGTCGGTGCTGTCGCTGCTCGATTGGCGCCGCCAGATCGCCGGGCTCTACGCGGACGTGCGTCGCATCGCCGCCGTCGATCCGGGGCAGGCGCACGGGCTCTGGTGCGAGCGGCGCAACGATCTGTACGCCCACCACGAGCAGAGCCCCGTGGTCGACCGATCGACGTTCGAGGGTCTCTCGTTCTTCCCCTACGACCCCGCATGGCGCTTCGAGGCGGCGGTGCAGCCCGCCCCGGAGCAACGTCTGGTCGTGCAGAGCGACACCGGGGAAGACTTCACGCTCGATCGCATCGGCGTCGTCGAAGTCGCCGGCGGCGCGCTCGACGTCCACTGGATCGACGTGTACGGAGGAGGCGTGTTCCTGCCCGTGCGCGACGCGACGAGTGGCAGCGCGACCTACGGCGGAGGGCGCTACGTGCTCGACACAGTGAAGGGTGCCGACCTCGGTGGCGCGCTCATCGTGGACTTCAACTTCGCGTACTCGCCCTCGTGCGCGTTCGACCCGAGGTGGAGCTGTCCGCTCGCTCCGCCGGGCAATCGGCTCGCCGTCGCCATCGAGGCGGGGGAGAAGGCACCATGAGGCCGTTCCGGTTCGCGCTGCAGGCGCTTCCACGCGGCACCAGGGCCGAATGGCAAGACCTCGCCCGCAAGGCCGAGGCACTCGGCTACAGCACGCTGCAGACGGCAGACCACTTCGGCATCGTCGATCCGTTCAGCCCGCTCATCAGCGCGGCCGACGTGACGACGACGTTGCGCCTCGGCCCTCTGGTGATCAACAACGCATTGCACCACCCGGGGTTGCTGGCTCGGCAAGCAGCGGCGGTCGACCTTCTGACCGATGGTCGCCTCGAGCTCGGGCTGGGCACCGGATGGGCGCAGGCCGAGCACGACGCCCTCGGCATCCCTCTTCCGTCGCCGCGTGAGCGTGTCGACCTGTTCGAACAGGCGCTCGACGTCATCGTCGACCTCCTCGAAGGCCGGAGCGCGTCCGCGCACGACCTGTACACGATCACCGACGCGACGCTCGGCGTCACGACCGTCCAAATTCCTCGCCCCCCGATCCTCATCGGCGCCTTCCGGCCTCGGATGCTCGCGATCGCCGCGCGCCGGGCCGAGATCGTGCAGCTCACCGGGCTCGCGCTCGACGGAGAGGGCGGCGTGACGATCGGCGACGCGTCGTGGGCCACCGCGGTCGCGCAGGTGAGGCAAGTGCGCGAGCTCGCGGGCGATCGCGATCCCGAGCTGTCCGTGCTGGTGCAACGGGTTGCCGTTGACGACGCAGACGACGCGATCGAGCGCACCTGCGAGCGGTTGGGCCTCCCCCGCGACGTCGTCGTGGACAGCCCATACTTCGGGTTCGGGTCGGTCGATGCGCTCTGCGAGAAGTACGCCCGGCTGCGCGACGAGGCCGGCATCACCTACGTGACGATCCGCGAGATCGACGCGTTCGCTCCGGTCGTCGCGCGCCTCGCGTGAGGCGGATGGCCCACTTTTCGCGCTGCTCGAGTGACGGTGAGTGACCGTCAGCCACGCGCAACGGTTCGGATGGCCTATGGTAGTTGCGCTCAGAAGTCCCGAAAATGTGGACATGACTTCTCCGGCCTCCACTTCGACGCGGCCGTCGCGACAGGGGGGCGACGCTCGTCGAGTACGCACTGATGCTCACGCTCGTCGCGGTCCTCGTGACGACGGCCGTGCGGGGGCTCGGCAACAACTCGTCCGACAAGTTCGAAGGCGCACAGCAGGGCATCGCCACCGGACGCGACGACAGCGACCACCACGGGCGGTGGAGGCGGTGGCGGCGGTGGAGGCGGTGGCGGTGGTGGAGGCGGCAGCGACCACGACCGCTGCGGCCCACGACGACAGTCGCCCCCACGACGACCGCAGCGACCACGACGACGACGGCGCCCACCACGACGGTCGCACCGACGACGACGACGCTCCCCTCGGGTTCGGTTCTGCTGAGTGCTGCGACGGCCAACGCGGTCAACGCCAGACAAGTGGACTGCGTCGACGACCATGACCGTGAAGTCGACGAGCGGCGCTGGCATCCCCGGTGCCGTCGTGACGTTCACGGTGCGATCGTGGACGGGCAGCGACCTACACGGATCAGACCGCATGCAAGACGACGGGCGTCGAACGGCACGGTCGGCTACACGACTCCGCAGCTTCAGCGCAACGGTGGCAACCCGGTGACGAAGGTCGAGATCATCGTCACGAACGTGGCCCCGCCGGCCGGCTACACGCTGGAACGGCTCGAAGCCCTCGGTCTCGGCGAACAAGCCCTGACCGAAAGGCCCTGCAACTACGGTTGCGGGGATGCGCCTTCGTCCTCGACAGGTCTGGGGCGCGGGCGTGGTCGTGGCGGCGGTCGGTCTTGCTCGCCCTCGTGGCGCTCGCCGCCGAGCAGGCGCCATTCGACGTCAGCGATGACACCGGCGGCATCCGCGTCCCTTCGTGGGGAAGCGTGTTCGTGCTCGGCCTCGTCGTGCTCCTCATCGCGCTCTGGATCATCCTGTTCGTATCGGCCCAACGAGCGAGCGGTCCCCTCGCGCGTGTGCGCCGCCAGCGTGGGTTTCTCAACATGCTCGCGACGGTGCTCACGCTCGTCGTGCTCCTCGCGCTGCTGAAGGCGCTCCACCAGCGTCACGTCTCGGAGACGCAGCCCCTCGCGCCTCCCGACACCGAAGCCGACGCGAAGCCTTCGCCGGAGGTGTCGCACACCGGCAGGCCGTGGGCGGCGCTGACGCTCGGAGGCACCGTGCTCGTGGTGCTCGGAGCTGCGGCGATGACCCGACGACGGATGGTCGACGCCGACGAGACCGAGGAGCCAGCTGAGCGCGCCGAGGTCGTCGCCTCGCTCTCGAGCTCTCTCGACGCGCTCGCCGAGCCGGGAGACGACCGCGCTGCGATCGTCGCGGCGTACGCCGCGTTGCTCGACGGCCTGGCCCGGGCAGGTCGGCCCCGCCGACCTGACGAAGCCCCGGAGGAGTACGTGCGACGCGTCCTCAGCGGGTGGTCGGTGCATGCGGAGCCACTGAACGAGCTCACCTCGCTGTTCGCAGAGGCCCGGTTCAGCGAGCACGTGCTCGGCCCGGCGCATCGTGCGCGAGCGATCTCGGCACTGGAAGCGGCGCGAGCAGAGATCATGGCGCTCGCATGATCCGTCGCCTCGTGATCGCGATCGTCGTGAGCATCGTCGCCGCGGCGACGCTGGTCGCGTCGGTGCCCACCAAGCGAACCGCGACGATCAGGCTCGAGCTGTGGATGCTGGCGGTGCTCGGGGCGATCCTGTTCCTGCACTTCACGCGTGAACGGCTCCCACTCACCGCCGACCCGATCGCACGCGCGGCCAAAGCCGAACCCATCCCGACCGAGCCGTTCGCCGTCGACTCGTTGGCGATCGCGTTCACTCTCGCGCCCTCACAGCACGAGCGGATCCATCGGAGCGCGCACATCCAGCTGCGAGACGCGCTCGAAGATGCGGGCGCGCCGGCGAGCGTGCGCGCGGAGCTCCCAGAGACCCTCGAGGAGTGGTCCTCGCTCCTCGACGACCTGGAGGCATCGTGACCGACTCGATACTGGCCGCAGCACTGCAGACCGCACACGCGGTGCTCGACGAGGTCGAGCGCGCGGTGATCGGCAAGCGCGACGTCCTCGAGCTCGTGCTGATGGGGTTCCTCGCCGACGGGCACGTCCTCCTCGACGACCTCCCCGGGGTCGCCAAGACCTTGATGGCGCGCTCGTTCGCGACAGCAACGGGATTGGAGTTCAGGCGCATCCAGTTCACGCCCGACCTCCTTCCCGCTGACATCACCGGCGCCACGCTCCTCGACCAGCGCACGCAGACCTTCACCTTCCGCCCCGGCCCGCTGTTCGCGAACCTCTTGCTCGCGGACGAGGTGAACCGCGCACCGGCCAAGACCCAGGCCGCGTTGCTCGAGGCGATGCAGGAGCGGCAAGTGACCGCGGACGGCGTGACGCACGTCCTCGAGCCGCCGTTCCTCGTCGTCGCGACACAGAACCCCATCGAGTACGAGGGCACGTACCCGCTTCCGGAGGCCCAGCTCGACCGCTTCATCCTGCGCACCGCGGTCGGCTACCCGTCGGTCGACGACGAGTGGGATCTCCTCGCGCGCCGAATGGAGCGGGGCACCGACGAGGTCGTGCTGAACGCGGTCACCGATCCGTCGGGCTTGCGTGCGATGCAGGCTGCGCTCGAGTGCGTCCACGTCGACGAGGCGATCGGTCGCTACGTGGTCTCGCTCGTCACTGCGACGCGAGCTGCGTCGCAGCTGCAAGTCGGAGCGAGCCCGCGCGGCACGCTCGCCTTGATGAAGCTGGGCCGCGCGCACGCGCTGATGCGAGAGCGCGACTTCGTCACTCCGGACGATGTGAAGGCGATCGTGGCTCCTGCGCTCGCGCACCGCGTGGTGCTGCGCAGCGACTTGTGGGTGCGACGCGTGTCTCCCGACGACGTCCTCGCCGAGCTCGTCGCCGCGGTGCCGGCCCCGTCGGTCGGGTGAGCGAGCCGATCGATCTCCGCCGGCAGGCGAGCCCTCGGCTCGTCGCGCTCGCAGCGGTCTCGGTGGCTGGGCTGTTCGGGAGCATCCTCGCCGGACGGCCCGCGCTCGTCGCGCTTGCCGCGCCCTTCGCGGTGCTCCTCGTGGCCGGGATCGTGCTCGCGGAACGTCCCGACGTGCGAGTCGCGATCACTCCCGCGTTCGACCGCGTCGTCGCAGGGGACGACATCGACATCTCGGTCACGATCACGTCGAGCGTGCCCGTGAGCCGCGTCGCGTTGTGGCTCCCGAGGCGTGGGTTCGCGTCGGTGGTCAACCCGGACGATGGCCTGCTCACGTGGGCGACCACGGTTGGTCGGCGTCCCGCGTCGATCCCCGTGCGGCTCCATGCGTCGAGGTGGGGCGTCGAAGCGGTCGGCCCCGCCCGGCTCGAGCTCGCCGGACCACTCGGGCTCGTGCGCTGGGCGGGCACCGGCGGGGACACCGCCGTCGTGCGGGTCCTGCCGGACGACGGCTCGCTCGAGAACCTGCTGCCCAACCTCGAGCCGCGCACGGCGAGCGGCGCGCACGTGAGCCGGCGGCGCGGCGACGGCTTCGAGTTCGCGGAGATCCGCCAGTACCGCGAGGGCGATCGCCTGCGATCGGTCAACTGGTACCAGAGCGCGCGGCGGGGTGAGCTGTGGGTCAACGAGCGTCATCCCGAGCGCTCGGGCGATCTCGTGGTGCTCGTCGACACGTTCGCAGACCGTCGACCGGGAGGCTCTGCCTCGCTCGAGCTGAGCGTGCGTGTCGCGTGGAGGATCGCGATGGCGCACCTCGCAGCGCACGACCGAGTCGGGCTCGTCGGGTTCGGGGGGCTCCCGAGCTGGGTGCTCCCGGGCGGCGGAGAGCGCGCTCGACTCGTCGTCATCGACCGGCTGCTCGACTCGTACGCGATGTGGAACGAGGCACAACGGTCGGTCACCTTCCTTCCCCGGCAGGTGTTCCCACCCGGGGCGCAGATCGTGGCCGTCACCGGCCTCCACGACGAGCGCATGACGGCGGGCATCGCCGAGCTCGTGCACCGCGGTCACGACACATCGGTCGTCGTGATCGCGCCGCGTGAGATGGACGGCGGCGCGAGCACTGGTGCGCGGACCGACGCTGTCGTGCTCGCACGTCGGTTGTGGAGGTTGCAGCTTCGAGAGCGTCGCCGCGGACTCGAACGGCTCGGCATCCCGGTCGTCACGATGACGGAAGACGACCCGTCGCAGGTGCTCGCGTTGACTCGCGTGCGACGTCGACCGACTCGGCGGTCGTCGTGACGCGGTGGGCCACATCGGTGCGATGGGGTGCGGCGCTCGGCGCCCTCGTTGCCGGTGTTCTCGTCGTGTTCGTTGCCGCGTCGGCCGCGGGCGCCGATGGGCGGCGAGGAACGGTCATCTTCGGGATCGCCGGCGTCGTGTTCCTCATCGCCGGCCTCGTCGTCAGCAGCGGCGTGTACCCGGCGGCGCTGGTCGCCCTCGGCGTGTCGTTCTCGTTCTCGCTCACGGGGCACCACGTCGCGTCGGCCGGGGTCATCGGCGCGAGCGCACTGCTCCTCATCGTGGATCAGCTGACGGCATGGTCGTTCGACGCCGCGACGGGCGCGATCGAGCGGGGTCGCGACAGCACGATCAGGGTGGCTCGCACCGTCGCCGTCGTGGTGGTCGGAGCCGGGCTGACCGCGCTCGTGCTCTCGGCCGGCGACCTTCCCGTGCCGGGCGGCCTCGCTGCCGAGGTGATCGGGATCGCCGCGGCCCTCGGGGTCATCGGCCTCGCCGCGTCGCGCCGCTGGGAGCGCTGAGCCGACTGTTCTGTCGCCATGAGCACGCGGGTTGTGTCGCCGCGCGGACAGACCCGAGCGCTGATCGGGCAGACGATGCGCGCACGGAACGCTCTCCAAGGAGGCACCATGAATGCGACCGCTTCCCTTTCTCCCACACTTCACCTCAGGCGCGGTCACGTCGTCTTGGCCGCCGCCATCGCCGTAGTCGCCATCGTTGCTGTTGCAACGACTTTGGTCGTCCGCGCGAACAATGACACGAGCTCAGCGACGTTGAAGGTTCACCCGACCAACCAGCAGATCGTCTCGACGATCACGCCCACGGGCACGAGCTCCGTCTCGACGAAGGCTCCCTCCCCTGCGGCGGCGCACGAGTCGCTGCAGCAGATCGTGTCGACGATCACCCCTCCGGCGCCGGTGAGCCACAGCCATGTGGGCGGCCAGCGGGTCGTGGCGCCTGCCCAACGGCCCGACGCCCTCTTCGGCCCTCGGTAAGCACCACCCTCCAGCGCATCGCAGAGCCCGGCCAATCGTCGGCCGGGCTCAGCCGCGTCAATGGGGCAAGAATGCGCAGGTGGAGTGGGGTCTGCTCGGCTCGTTGGCCGAAGCGGAGCGGCGCGAGGTGTTGGCGGCCGCCCGACGTCGACGCTTCATTCGCGGCGAGGTCGTGTTCCACGAGGGCGATCCCGGTGACACGCTCCACCTGATCGCGAAGGGACACGTCGCGGTGCGCATCGCGACGCCGCTGGGCGACACGGCGTTGCTCCGGGTGCTGGGCGCGGGCCAGTACTTCGGTGAGCTCGCAGTCGTCGCACCCGCGCCTCGGAGTGCGACGATCGTCTGCCTCGAGGTGGTCGAGACCCTCGCACTCCACCGTGACGTCCTCGAAGAGCTTCGGCTCAAGCATCCGGCCGTGGAAGGTGTCTTGACCCATGCGCTGGTCGCCGAAGTGCGCCGGGTGTCCGGTCTTCTGATCGAGGCGCTGTACTTGCCCGTCGATTGCCGCGTCTGGCGGCGCGTCGCCGAGCTCGCCGACCTCTACGGACCCGCCGTCGACGGGGCCGTGCTGATCCCACTCACGCAGGACGACGTCGCTCACCTCGCGGGCACGACGCGGCCAAGTGCGAACAAGGTGCTGCGCACTGGTGAGGAGCGTGGTGTGCTGCGGATCGGCCGTGGGCGCATCGAAGTGCTCGATGTCGATGCGGTTGCACATCTGGCCCGCTAGGTCAGACCCGGGCCGACCGACGCTTCAGGCGACCGTCGAGTCGGTACTGTAAGCCCGTGCGCCGATGGCTTCCCGCCCTCGTGGTCGTCGCCACCTTCGTGGTGTCTTCGTGCGGTTCCTCCTCGGGTTCGGGGGACGCGAATGCGACGCCGTCCGACCACGCCAAGATGATCTGCGCAGACGAAGCGCAAGGAGACATCGCCGCGACCCTCGGAGCGAAGCCCCTCCGTGTCAGCACTCCGACCTGGAGCGAACGGTTGTACTCGTGCAAGTACGAGTACGCCAATGGAGTGATCTCGTTGTCGGTCAAGGAGCTCTCCGATGCCGGTGCGACGACCGGCTACTTCGAAGGGCTGGCAAAGGATCTCGGCCAACCACCCGGCGGTATCTCTCTCGGTGAGGGCGCATTCGCGACCCCGACACAGATCGTCGTGCGGAAAGACTTCATGGTTCTCGATGTGAACGTCTCCGACCTCCCGCCCCAGTTCGGGCAGCCGGCGCGGTCACCCTCGGATGTGAAGCTCGCAGTCGCCCAGACGTTGTTGGGCTGCTGGCAGTAGTTCACCGAGAGAAGGTCGTAGCCGACCGGGCCGGCGTGGTTCTCGTGCTGCGGCCGGTCTCTCACCCGAAGCGACCTCGGCGGCTGGATCACGCCTCCTCGGGCACGCCGAAGATGAGGTTCGCGGCGCCTCCGATCCCTACTCCGAGGGCCGCGCCACAAAGGACATCGAGCGGGTTGTGAGCGCCGACGTACACGCGGGCAACGAGCACCAACGCGACGATCACCCAGGGAACGACCTTCCAGCGGCCGCGGAGATACGGCATCACGATCGTGGCCAACGCGGCGATCAACACCGCGTGCCCTGAGACGAAGCTCTCTCCCGTTGCGCTCACACTGCCGCGCATGTGCACATCGGAGCCGATCGAGGTTCCCGGCCTCTCTCGGGTCACCATCGCCTTCACGATCCGCTCGAGCACGAGCTTCATGACGGTGACGACAAGTGCAGCAGCAGCGAGCCGTCTGTAGCCGAGCACGAACGCGACGAGCGCCACGACCGGGCCGACGAGAAGGTTCCCCGCCTGCTGAAGCGGCCACAGCGGTCGGTAGAGCGCCTCGCGGGAGATCGTTGATCGCGCGAAAGATCGACTTCTCGAAGCCGGTGACCGTGCCGTTGCGGACAGCGATCATCCCGAGGCCGAGGACCGCGAGCCCGAGCGACCGCACAGATCCAATCTGCTCGCCTGCGCACCCAACGCGGTTGGGTCTTCGTCACGTAGGCGACCTCCCATCGCGTTCCCCGAGCATCTTCGACCCTGTCTGTGAAAGAGTCCAGCGGGGAGCAATGCCGTGGGGGCGTGCATGAGCAGTCGTCGTCGATTGCGAAGATCGTGTTCGTTGTGTCAATCGCGGCGCTCGCCGCGTGCACGTCAACGCCGAAGACCCAAGCCTCGACCGCGCTCGACGATGACGCGATCACCGTCGGCTCGTTCGACTTCGAGGAAAGTGCCCTCCTCGCGGAGATGTACAGCCAGGCCCTCGAGGGGCGCGGCTTCGTCGTGCACCGCCGATTCGAGATCGGCCCCCGCGAGCTCGTGCTGCCCGCCTTGTCGGCCGGGTTCATCGAGTTCGTGCCCGAGTACCTCGGCACAGCGCTGCAGTTCCTGAGCCTCGGCGCATCGGCGCAGGGCGCCGACACTTCATCGAGTCACAGGGCACTCGATGAAACGTTGCGCACCGGCAAGCTGATCGCGCTCGAGTCGTCACCGGCGCAGGACTCCAACGTGTTCTTCGTGACCCGGGAGACTGCGGACCGTGAGGGCCTGACGGAGCTGAGCGACGTCGCCAAGGCCGACGAGCACCTCACCTTCGGTGGGCCCGCGGAGTGTCCCTCTCGGCCGCTCTGCCTGGTCGGCCTCAGCGAGACATATGGGCTTTCCTTCCGAGACGTCGTTGCTCTGGACGCGGGCGGTCCGCTGACGCGACAGGCGTTGCACGACGGCGCCATCGACATCGCACTCCTCTTCACCACTGATCCCGTGATCGACACCGAGGGATTCGTCGAGCTGCGCGACGACCGGGGGCTGCAGCCCCCGGAGAACGTCACACCGCTCGTCCGCGCGGAGGTCGTCGACCGGTGGGGAACCGAGTTCGTCGACGTGGTCGACGCGGTGTCGGAGCACATGACCACCGGGGAGCTACGCGCGCTGAACGGCAGGGTCACGCGTGGCGAAGGCGACATCGCATCGATCGCGCGTCTTGGCTCGCCGAGCAGGGGCTGTCGTGACGATCGGCGACGAGGTTTCGGCACCCGAGACGCCGGCAGGGGCGACTCCTCCACGGCCGCCGATCGCGCCCCCGACTGCGACCCGCACGCGGCGTCGTCGGCGGCCGTCTGGCGCGCCGCCTCCGCTACCGAAGCACATCGGCACCACGGGCACCGGGTGGCTGGTGGCGTTCGTGGCGCTGCTGCTGTGGGCGCTCCTCGCCTACAACGTCGTCGCCATCGGTCGGGTGACTGACCGGTTCGATTCCGCGATCCTTCGGCAGGTCGCGAGGGTGCGCACGGGTTGGCTCACGAACGTCGCCGACGCCGTCGTCGAGCGGCTTCTCGTTGTGGATCGCGACCCTGGCCTTGCTCGCGCTCATGGCCCTCTTGATGGTGTTCAAGCGCTGGCGGCACCTGTTCATCCTCCTCGGCTGCATGTTCCTGCTGCAGGTCATCGGGCAGACCATGTGGCGAAACTTCAGCCGGCGCGTGGCCGTTCGACGTCACGACAATCGGTCACTGGGCTGGCTACTCTTCCCGGCGCCCGGGATCGCGTTCGCCGCCCTCTGCGCGATCGTGTTCGCGTACTCGATGGTGGTGCCCGGACGTCCGCGCACGATCGCCAAGTGCATCGCCGCTGCGGTCGTTGCTGTCGGGTCGGCAGCCGCGTTGTACCTCGCGACGTTCGGTCCATTCGACATCGCGATGGCCATCGCCTTGCCGGTCGCTCTCGTGGTGAACGGCTTTCGCATCTTCACGCCCAGTGAGGTGTTTCCCGTCTCCTACCGTGGCGGCAAGAAGGCGCACCTCGATGTCGGCGGCGAGCGGGGCGAGGCCATACAAAGGGCAGTGCAAGACCAGCTCGGGCTCTCGGTGATCGAGATGAAGCCGGTGGGTCTCGCGGGTCGGGTGGATCGACGCCATTGCGGCTGCGGGTCGCCGGCAATCCCGACACGCTGCTGTTCGGGAAGCTCTACGCGATGAGTCACGTCCGCGCCGACCGCTGGTACAAGGTCGGACGGACCGTCATCTACGGACGGCTGGAGGACGAGGCGCCGTTCCAGTCGGTACGTCGACTCGTGCAGTACGAGGACTACACGCTTCGGCTGTTCCGCGACGTCGGGATCCGCACCGCGGCCCCGTTCGGAATCGTCGAGCTCACTCCCGAGCGCGAGTACCTCCTCGTCACCGAGTTCTTCGACGGCGCAAGGAGATCGGCGAAGCCGACGTCGACGACACCGTGATCGATGGCGGGCTCGGGTTGATCCGGGCGATGTGGGATGCGGGTGTCGCTCACCGCGACATCAAGCCTGCAAACATCCTCGTGCGCGACGGCGAGGTGCTGATCATCGACGTTGCGTTCGCGCAAGTTCGCCCGTCGCCGTGGCGTGAAGCAGTCGACCTGGCGAACATGATGCTCGTCCTCGCCGTTCGCACCGACGCTGAACGGGTGTACGAGCGAGCGCTTCGGTTCTTCACTCCCGACGAGATCGCCGAGGCGTTCGCGGCCGCACGCGGCATCGCGAGCCCCACGCAGCTGCGGACCGCGATGAAGGAAGACGGCCGCAACCTCCTCGCGGCAGTTCCGCGAGCTCGCACCCCCGCGACGCCCGATCGCGTTGCAGCGGTGGAGCGTGAAGCGAGTCGCCCTGATCGCTCGGCATCGCTCTCGGTGCTCGTGCTCGTCGGTTCGCAGATCGTCCAGCTGCTGTCGCCCGGCAACTCGGTCACTCGGGACGTGGACGGAAAGCCGGAATGCGGGACCGACCGACTTGATGGTGCTCGTCGCGCAGTCGGTGCCGTCGGCGACATCGGTGCCGTGCATCGCCTCCCTCCCTGCGGGCTGGGAGCGTGGGGACAGTCAACGTCGACGAGTGACAAGACCCAGTTCTGGCTCAGCTCGCGGTCGCCGGGAGCAATGCGGTCGAGGCGTCCCTGCTGCCGCCCGAGAAGTGCTCGGTGGACGACAGCACCGAGGTGCCCAGCGACGAGGCCGGGCATGCGCCGCTTCGAGCAACCCGAGCAGCTGCCACCGGACCTCAGAGTGACTCGCACCTACTTGTTCGCTGGCGGTTGCGTGACGTACGGGTTCGCGTTCCAGGGCGGCAACGGTCCACGTCCCTCGTGTTCGAGGCTGATCAGCGCATTGGCGTTCGAATCGCGCGGCGACCTCGTGGCCGAGGTCGCGGACCGCACCGACCTTTCCCTGTGCGGCGCGGTCGCTCCTCCCTGTTCGGGTAGCGACCCGTGATCGTCGCCACCTCGTTCGGTCGAGGTGACCGTCCTGCGGTCGTGCTCGCCGTGGTCCTCGCCGTCGTCACGACCATCGGGCTCGCTGCGCCTGCTCGGGATGCGGCGTGGGTGGCCCACGGCACTCCTCGCCGGAGGTCATCGGATGGGGCACGGCAGCGCTGCTGGCGCTTGAGCCTGTCGGACTGGGACTGGGGCGCCGACGGTCTCGTCTTGCACATCGTGGCGATCGGCATCCCGGCCGACGATGGCGGTAGCGGTCACGCTCGACCTGCTCGCGCGCCCGGGCTCGTTGGCGACCGGCGAGCGGGCGGGTCTCGTCGTTGGCCCGCGCCCGCTGCGGGCCGTGCAGCGCCGTGGATCGCGTCGCTCCGGCGCTACACGCGAGCTGGTCGGCATTGCTCGACGGGAGGGGTTCGGCCCCTTTCTCAATGCGACCGCCCGCGAGGAACGCACGGCCGGTGCCCGAAGGCGTGCGGCTGCGGCGAGTGCTCGAAGCCGCCGGCGGCGTGTACATGAAGCTCGGACAGATCGCGGCCACCCGTGTCGATCTGCTCCCGCCCGAGGTGTGCGACGAGCTCGCCGGCTGCAGAACCGCGCTCGCAGCCGAGCCGGTCGATCGGATGAGCCTGTGCTCGAGCCGTGAGCTCGGCGGCGAGACGAGCCAGATGTTCGCAGAGCTTCGACTGGGAGCCGCTCGCCGCCGCATCCATCGGGCAGACGTACCGCGGCGCGACTGCGCACGGGCGAGGCCGTCGTCGTGAAGGTCCAGCGTCCTGACATCGCCGAGGTGATGGAGCGAGACCTCGCTGCCCTCTCCCTCGTTGCCGAGGTCGCGCACGGACGCACGTCCTTCGGTCAGGGCATCCGCATCGGGAGACGTCCTCGACCAGTTCGCGCCGCAGCCTGCGCGCCGAGCTCGACTTCCAACGCGAGGCAACGGCGATGGAGGAGATGGCCTCGCTCCTCGGTCCGTCGGCGACGTCCGCGTCCCGAGGATCTATCGCGACCTGTGCACCCGCCGGCTGCTCGTTCAGGAGCGGTTCGAGGGATGCACCGTCGCCGATGCGGACGAAGCTCGGTGAGTGGAATGGCGCTCGACCGGCGGCAGCTGGCCGATCGGCTGCTTCGCTCGATGCTCGACCAGGTGCTGCAGACGGCTTCTTCCACGCCGATCCGCACCCCGGCAACGTGTTCGTCTTCGGCGACGGACGCTCGGCCTCATCGACTTCGGCGCGGTCGGACGGCTCGACCCGATCCAGCAGGCGCGGTCGTCGACATGCTCGTCGCGATCGCTCGGCGCGACGTCAGCCTTGCTGCGCGACGGCGTCGAGCGCGTCGCCGACGTCAGCGAGCGCGTCCGCCCGAGCGGCTGGAGCGAGCGCTCGCGCGCCTGCATGGCGGACAACGTCCGGCCAACGGCGCGGTCGAGCCCACGATCATGCAAGACCTCGTCTCGACGATCTCCGCGTTCGGTATGCGGCTTCCCGGTGACCTCGTGCTGCTGTCGCGAGCGCTCGCCACGCTCGACGGCACCCTGCGGATCATGTGCCCCGGGACTGTCGCTCGTCGCCGCCGCCACCGAGGCGATGATCTCGGCCGACGCGCCGATCGATCGCGACGACGATGGTCAGCGACGCAGCTGCTCGCCGCGCTGCCGCACCTGCGTCATCTACCGGATCGGCATCGACCGCATGTTGACGCTCGCCGGCCGGGGAGATCTTCGCATCCGCCACGTCGTCGACGAGGACGGCGCAGCGCATCCTGCGGACGCTTGTCAATCGCGGGTTGCTCGTCGTCATCGGATTCGATGTTCCTCCTCGCGTGCCGTGCTGCTGCTGATCGCCGCCGACGCGGGCCCGGATGGTCGCCAGCGGAACTGGGGCTCTTCGAGGTCTTCGGCTACGGCGGCCTGCTTCGCCGGCATCGTCCTGCTGCTGCGGGTCGCGGCCGCGGTTGCACGCGACGGGACGACATGAGGACAGCAATGACCGAACCGGTACGACGTTGGGCTCCCGCTCACGGGCGACGCGCTCGACTTCCGCTCGGCCGCCTGGTGAGCGGTACTTCCGGCATCCGGGCGACATCGTTCGGCTCGTCGTGTGGGGAGTCGCCGCGCTCCTGCTCGTGCTGCGTCCTCCGACTCGGCGAAGTCGACCAGCGGCGGGTGTCACCGACCGACATCGGTCGCGTCGGCGGCGTCGATGCCCGATCGCCATCCGCGAGTTGCTGCTCGCGCTCGTCGCAGGTCTTCGCGCATCGCTCGTGCCGGCCGCGGTGGTCAATCGGCCTGCGCGTCTGGCAACGCGATGGCGTCGCCTCGGTCTCGTCGTGTCGGCGGGTGCCGCCGGCGCGGCCGTCTTCCTGCTTCTCGACCTCTACCTCGAAGTCCCCGGTCGGCTTCGCGGATGCGGTCGAGCAGCGGCGACGTGGGTGACGTCGACGCGGCTTCCCGTCGCTCGCGTACCTAGCGGGCGCGCGGCCGCGGCGATGGTCGGCAAGCCATGGCTCTCGAGCCGTCGTGGCGGCGCGCCAGCCGATGTGGCGATGGCGTACCTCGTCTTCGTGATGGCGAGCGCCGGGAGCGCTGGGCGTGCCCGGCTCCTGCTCGCAGCACTCGGCCGGCACTGCCGGTCGGGGCGGCCGTCCTCGTCGCTGCTCGGGGCGCCGAATCGCCGCCCTGCGCCGGCTGCCGTCGCCGCCGCGCTGCACGAGGGCGGGCATCGCCGTGTCGCGAGCTCACCTTGCAGCGAGCCGAGGGCGGGCGGTCCCAGCTCTACGACGGCGACGCCGCCGGCGGCCGTCGCGCTGTTCGTGAAGGTCTACGGCCGCGACAGCCGGGACGCCGATCTCCTGTACCGCGGCTACCGCAGCGCTCTGCTACCGCGGCCCGAACGAGGAGTGGCCAGTCACCGTCCCTCAAGCGCGACGTCGAGCACGAGGCGCTGATGCTGCTCGCTGGCGCGGACGGGCTGGCGTGCGGTGCCCGGAGCTCGAGGTCGCTCACCGCCCTCCCGAGCGGCTCGATGGTCCTCGCGCTCGAGGACGTGACGGCCGCCGGCTCGATGCGAGATGCGACGAGGCGCGATCGACGACGCGCTGCTCGACGCGACGTGGACGACAGGCCGACACTCTCCATCGACGTCGGCTCGCGCACCGCGCCCTGCGCCGTCGAACATCGTCGTGCGTGGCCGCTGGGCCGGTGATCATCGACTTCGCTTCGGCCGAAGAGCTCGGCTCCGCCGCGCCTGCTCGCGATCGATCGCGCCGAGCTCATCGCCTCCCTGGCCGCAGTTGTCGGGGCCGAACGGGCGATCGCGTCCGGCGAGCGGGTGCTCGGCCCCGCTGACAGTCGCGTCCGCGATGCCGTACCTGCAGCCGCTCGCGCTCTCGGCGGCGACGCGCAAGGAGGTCGAAGTCGTGTTGCGACGAGCTGCGGAGGGCATCGCCCTGGCGAGCGGGGACCGAGCCTGCGCCGCTCGAACGGCTCGTTCGCGTGCGGCCGCGCACGCTGGTGATGATCGCCGCACTCACCGGTGCGTTCTATGTCCTTCTCCCACAGCTCGCCAACGTCGGCGACAGCTTCACCGCGCTACGGCACGGCGAACTGCTGGTGGCTCGCCGTCGCAGTGGTGATGTCCGCGCTCACCTACGTCGCAGTCGGCGATCGGTTTGATCGGCGGCGTGCCGAACCATCTGCCGATCGTCCCGACGGTCGAGATGCAGATGGCATCCTCCTTCGTCAACCGGGTCACGCCGGCCAACGTCGGCGGAATGGCGTTGAACGTGCGCTTCTTGCAGAAGGCTGGTGTCGAGCCCGGCGCAGCGGTCATCGGGGATCGGGCTGAACGTGCTCGCGGCGCGGCGTCGTCCACATCGTCCTCCTGTTCGTCTTCTTCGCGTGGGCGGGGCAAAGGACAGCGCCGGCGTTCAAGCTCCCCGTCGACGAGCAAGCTGCTCGTCGTCATCGCCGTCGTGCTCGCGGTCGTAGGGGTCGTGATGGCGACGAGGAAGCGGCCGAAAGCTGGTGCGCACGCGTGTGCGTCCGCTTCGCGAAGCAGTCCGCCGGCGAGCATCGCCTTGCTCGCTCGGTCGCCGAGCAAGATCGTGCTCCTGTTCGGCGGATCGGCAGCAGTCACGCTCGCGTACATCGGGGCGCTCGCCGCATCGGTCGCGGCGTACCACGGCGGCGTGAGCTTCGCGGAGGTCGGCGCGGTGTATCTCGGCGCGGCGCTCCTCGCGGCCGCAGCGCCGACCCCCGGCGGTCTCGGCGCGCTGGAGGCCGCGCTCGTCGCCGGCTTCACGGGCGTCGGGATGGAATCCGGTGTGGCCGTCGCGGTCGTCCTGAGCTACCGCCTCGTGACCTACTGGCTCCCGATCCTGCCCGGGTGGATCAGCTTCCACTTGCTCGAGCGTCGAAACCTGATCTAGGGCAGACCGATCTCGCTGCCCTCCACCGGCAGACCCTCGCCCCCGAGGCCGAACGCCCAACGGCTGAACGTGCCGAGCAACAGCCCGAGGCCTGCTCCGCCGACCACGTCGAGCGGCAGATGGACGCCTGCGTAGACCCGCGCGATCGGCGACCAGTGCGGCGATGACCCACGCGACCGGCTGCCACCGTCGGGGGAGTGACGGCGCGAGCACGGCCGCGAGTGCGAACGCGACCGCGGTGTGACCGGAGACGTAGCCGAGGCCGTCGCGCGTGCTCCCGAAGGTGGACGTTCGCGAGGAGCGCCTCGGGTCGGCCGCGCGACACCGTGGTCTTGACCATCTTCGCCAGCCAGAACGCGAGCTGGCTCGCGACGAGCGCGGCGAGCGTGAGCCGTGCACTCCTGCTCACGACGGCGGTGATGGCGACGACGACAAGGGACCCCACAAAGCTGCCGAGCTGCATCGGAGCCCAGAGCGCCCGCCAGAGGAAGTCGGGCAGGTCGTTCACCGCCCTGAAGAGGCGCGCCTCCCAATGAGGCACGTGGCTTGTCACCGCGACCATGCCCCAGCTGGCCACCAGGAGCAGAGCACCCCCGATGACGGCTACCACTTCGCCCGTCCGCACTTTGCGTCGCTGTCCCGAGCTGGCCATGTCGCTCTCGGCACCGTACCGGTAGGGCGATCGCATCAGCGCTGCTGGCTCGCCGTGGGCGATCATGAGCCGTGCGCGATCTCGGCAAGATCTGGGTCTACGTCGCGGAGTCGAGCTGTCGCGGCTACTCACCGATCTACGAGCGCATCTGCCGCACGGTCGCAGAGTCGGAGGAGGTCCTCGACCTCGTGACCGAGGCGCCGCCGGTCGCGCACAACCCGGTGCTGCTGCTGGCCGCCGTCCACTACCTGTTGCTGGGCGGACTGGATCACCCGCTCGCAGCGGTCTACGCGGGCGAGTCAGAAGCCGACCCGGGACCACTCTTCGTCGACCTGTGCCTCGAGAGCCGTGACGTCATCTCGGAGCTCCTCGCGACCCAGCAGGTGAACACAAACGAGGTGGGCAGGTCGGCGGCGATCGGCCCCGCACTCACCGTCGTCGCCTCCCGGCTCTCGGCCCCTCTCGGTCTCGTCGACGTCGGCTGCAGCGCGGGCCTCAACCTGCTCTGCGACCGCTACCGCCTGGACTACGGAACGGCCGGCGCGACCGGGCCCGCTCGCGCACCAGTGCACATCGAGTGCGAGATCGTCGGTGGGTCTCCGCCGATCGAGCCCACGCTTCCGACGATCTCTGCGCGCGTCGGTCTCGACCGCGCTCCGGTCGACCTGCACGATCCCGACCAGTCGAGATGGCAGCTGGCGTGTTCCTGGCCCGACACGGGACGACTCGCGCGAACGAAGCTCGCGCTCGACGAGGGTCGGAGGGCGTCTCTGACTGTGATCCGGGGAGACGCTGTCGAAGCGGTCGGCGCCTTGGTCGAGAGCCTTCCGCTCGACGCCACTGCCACGGTGACGTCGACTTGGGTCGTGGGGTACTTCTCTCTCGAGCAGCGGGCCGCCTTCCGCGACGCTCTGGCTGCTGCCTCTGCGTCGCGTCCCGTGGCGTGGATCAGCGCTGAGACCCACGGCGTCATCGACCTGATCCCGAGCGCGGCCATCCCGACCGATCCCGGCGGATTGGAATGGAGCGTGCTCGGCCTCGTCATCTTCCGACACGGAGAGCCGGAGTCGGAGCTGCTCGGGTACGTGCACCCGCACGGGAGCCAGCTCGACTGGCGACTCGCGTGACTTCGGAGCACCGCGCGTGGAGTGGCCTCGGTAGCCGTCCGTCGTCGCTCGTCGGTGCCGTGACGACGCAAGATGCCGCGGAGCCCGAGAAGACGGCGGCAGATCGGGTGCCTGCTTGTTGACGGGCTGCGGGAACCGACGCTCACGACGACACACAGGTCACGCTTGCCGAGCCGCTCTATACGAAACATAGATTTACCGCGGGGTCGGGTTGGGCGGGACCAGATGGGCCAACGGTCCGTTGCTGCGAGGCCGGCCGACATCTCACCCGCACGGGCCCGACCGAGGAGATGCGTGTGACCACATCGCCGAGCACCGACGCCGGGCACGAAACGCGGATCGATCTCCACACCGAACACCGTGTTGCTGCGATCGATGAGCGGATCTTCTCCGGCTTCCTCGAACACATGGGTCGAGCGATCTACCAGGGGGTCTTCGATCCCGACAGCCCGCTGAGCGACGAACAGGGCTTCCGGCGCGACGTGATCGACGCACTCGCTCCACTGCGCATGCCGATGGTCCGCTACCCGGGCGGCAACTTCGTGTCGAACTACGACTGGCGCGACGGTGTCGGCCCCCGTGATCGACGTCCTCGGCGGCCCGACTTCGCGTGGCGGTCGATCGAGACGAACCACTTCGGCACTGACGAGTTCATGGCCTGGTGCGACGAGCTCGGGACCGAACCGATGATGGCGGTCAACCTGGGCACCGCCGGCGCCAAGGACGCGGCGGAGATCCTCGAGTACTGCAACATGGCGACCGGCACGAGCATCGCCGACCAACGCGCCGCCAACGGCCACCCCGAGCCCTACGGCGTGAAGATGTGGTGCCTGGGCAACGAGATGGACGCGCCCTGGCAAGCCGGACACGTCTCCGCCGCGACCTACGCCGAGCGGGCCGGCGCGGCGGGGTCGCTCATGAAGGGCCTCGACCCGACTATCGAGACCGTCGCCTGCGGCTCCAGCACGAACTGGTTGCCGACCTATCCCGGGTGGGACCGCACCGTCCTCGAGGAGTGCTGGAACCACATCGACTACATCTCCGCCCACCACTACAGCCGCAACGACGACGACGACACGGCGTCCTTCCTCGCCCAGGGGGTCGAGCTCGACGCGATCATCACCCAGTACCGCGGGCTGATCGACCACGTGCGCGCCCTCAAGCGCAGCTTCCACCGGGTGCACGTCTCGTTCGACGAGTGGAACGTCTGGTACCGCGAGATGCCTACCCGAGGGGACTTCCAAGAGGCACCCCACCTGCTCGAGGAGACCTACAACCTGCAGGACGCGCTCGTGTGCGCGCAGTACCTCCACTCGTTCCTCCGCCACGCTGACATCGTCAAGGTCGCCTGCATTGCGCAGATCGTCAACGTCATCGCACCTATCCTCACCCGCCCCGATGGCCTCCTCGTGCAGAGCATCTACTGGCCGTTCCGGATGCTGCGAGACGCCGCCACTGGCGACGCCCTTCGCGTTGCCCTCCGGGCACCCGAGATGAAGACGACGCGCCGCGGCGACGTCCCGGTGATCGACGTCGCCGCCACCTTCGACGAGCCGACCGGGAACGCATCGGTGTCCATCGTCAACCGCGACGCGGACAAGCCCGTCGACGTCCACCTGCGGATAGCGGACCGTGCCATGACCGTCACTGTCGCCACCGTCCTCCACGCGCACCCCAAAGCCCAGAACGACTGGGACTCCCCTCGCACGGTCGCCCCCACCGACCTCCCCGTGACCACCCGCGACGACGGCACCCTCCGTTTCCGCCTACCCGCACCCGCACACGCCGTACTACAGCTGACGACCTCCGGCGGCCCCTGAGGTCCTACCGCGCCGCTGATTGGCGATGCCGCGAGGGCCGAGCGCAAGCCACCTCGGTCACCGCGTGGCCCTCGCTGATCACCGCCAGCACCGCCTCGATATCGCTGCTCGCTCACACTCATCTCCCTCATGGATCAGAGTGTCAACAATCAGCCGAAACAGCCGTCAAGCATCAACCGAAACAGTGTCAACCATCAGCCGAAGCCCCAATGTCGGGCATCAGCCGAAGCAACACATCGACGCGGAGCCCGAGAAGGGAATCGAACCCTTGACCTGCTCATTACGAGTGAGCCGCTCTGCCGACTGAGCTACCCGGGCGGGGTGGTACGGGTCGCAGACTCTATCCGCTGGCATGGCGACGGCCGCCGTCGAGATCCCTCCGGCGAGCATTCGGGCGAGTCGCATCCGGACCGCCGCCGTCGAGATCAGCCACACTCGCGGAGTGGTCACCGTGTCGCTGCCGGAGCTGTCGCTCGGCGAGTGGGCGACGCTGGCACTCCTGCGCGAGGAGCCGACGCACGGCTGGGCGATCGTCAAGCTGCTGGCTCCGGCCGGGGATGTCGGGTCGGTCTGGTCGCTCAGCCGACCGCTCGTCTATCGAGCCGCCGAGAGGCTCGAGGCGATGGGACTCGTCGCGCCTATCGGCGTGCAGCAGCTCGGCGCGAGGTCACGCACGCTGTTGACCGCGACCGGGGCGGGAAGACGCGCGGTCGATCGTTGGCTCGCGCTGCCGGTCGAACACGTCCGCGACGTGCGCACCGAGCTGTTGCTCAAGCTCGTGCTGCGGCAGCGGCGTGGGCTCGATCTCGCGTCGCTCGTGCGCGCGCAGCAGCGTCGGCTCGGACCTGTGCTCGCGCGGCTCGAGAGCCCGGATGAGGACGACGTGGTGTCGCTGTGGCGGTCGGAGTCGGCGAGCTCGGTGCGGCGCTTCCTCGCCGCGGTCGAGGAGCAGGCGAAGGTCGGTCAGCCCGGGAGCTGAAGCAACAGTGCTTGCAGCTGCAAGGTCTCGTTCGGGTTGCGGATGAGCTCCTCGAGCAGGTTCTGGATCATGTCGACGGCTCGAGCGTCCTCACGTGTGCCGCCGGCGACCAGCCGATCGCGGTACGCCCCGGCGAGCGTCGCGAGCCCGAATCGAAGCTCGTCGGTGCGGTGACGGCGCAGCTCGCGCTTGTGTCGGTCCTCGAGCTCCTTCTTGCCCGAGCCGCGCTCACCGGACTGCTCGATCCGCTCCTTCAGCTGCTCGTCCTCCTTCTCCTGCCGCGCCGCGAGCGGCTCGGCCGCGGCATCGATCATCCCAAGAAGCTCGTCGACGATCGCTCCGACGGTCGCGCCGTGACCGTCGAGTTGCCGCGGGATGTCGTGCCACGCCTGACGGCGCGCCGCGAGCCCGCTGTCGCTCGCGAGCAGCCGAGCGCGATCGAGATCGCCTCCCGCTGCCGCGGCAGCGAGCCGCGCCGCCGACTGCTCGACTCCTTCCGCGACGAGCGTTGCTTCCACGAGCGCAGCCGGAACCGGGCCGAAGTCGATGCGGACGCACCGCGACGCGATCGTGACGAGCTCGGGAGGCACGTCGTCGGCGAGCACGACGAAGATCGTCGGGGCCGGAGGCTCCTCGATCGTCTTCAGCAGCTTCGGCGCGACCGCCGCGGTCATCAGATGGAACTCGTCGAGGACGAGGACCTTCCGGTCGCCTTCGATCGGGGAGAGCGACGCGGCGCGCACGATGTCGTCGGCCTGCTTGGCCGAGATCGACGCGCCCTCGCGTTCGACGATCAGCAAGTCGGGATGCGTCCCCGCGAGCGCGAGCCGTGCGTCACGGTCGTCACGATCAGCGCCCGCAGGCGCGAGCAGCGCGGCGGCGAAGGCGTGCGCGGCCGCGCGCTTGCCACTGCCCGACGGGCCGACGAACAGGTATGCGTGCACCGGATCAGCGACCGCGGCGCGGAGCTGCGCGACGGCGCGGTCCTGCCCGATGACTTCGCGGAAGAGATCGACGTCGACGGCGGTCGTCACAGAGCCAGACGGTCGCGGACTGCGGCCCGCACCGCAACTGCAACCTCATCCACGCTGCGCGTGCCGTCGATCACGACCCACCGCGGGTCGGCCGCGAGCGCCCGGTAGCCAGCGACCACGCGACGGTGGAACTCGTGCCCGGCGTCCTCGAACCGGTCGCGTGTGGACGTCAGGCGCTCTTCGGCAACGTTTTCGGGTACGTCGAGGAGCACGGTGAGGTCGGGCACCAGACCTTCCGTCGCCCACTCGCTGAGCGCGGCGACCCGGCTCGGGTCGAGCCCACGTCCGTAGCCCTGGTAGGCGATCGACGAACCGAGGTAGCGGTCGCAGACGACATGCCGGCCACCTTCGAGTGCCGGGCGGATGACCTCGGCAACGTGCTGGGCGCGGTCCGCCGCCATCAAGAGGGCCTCGGCGCGATCGTCGAGGGCCGACGTCGCGGGATCGAGGAGCAGCCCGCGGATCGCTGCACCCAGCGCGGTGTCGCCGGGCTCGAACGTCGCCAAAGCACCGAGATCAGCGGCAAGCAGCTTGGCTTGGGTCGACTTCCCTGACCCTTCGCCTCCCTCGAGCGCGATGAAGCGCCCGCTCACAGATCGCGGGTGCGGCCGGTCGCGCTCGCCGAGCGGAGCGAGTGGATGGCGAGGAGACCCGCGGCGACGATGATCGCTCCGGCGAGCCAGAGCGCGAGGCGCACGCCGGGCAGGCTGACCGTGTATCCCCCGATCTCGACCGAGCCGCCGAACACGCGAGTCGAGAAGCGGTTGAGCCCACCGGCGAGCAGGGGCGCGAGCGCGAAAGCCATCAGCAGGCAGAAGCGCACGAGCGTGTACAGCGCGCTGAACGTGCGGCCGCGCAGATCGTCCTCGACGGTCTCGTGGAGGATCGTGAAGCCGAGGACGTACACCGACCCCGTGAAGACACCCATGCCGAGGATGGCGAGGAACGCCGGGGCCAAGGTGGACATCGAGGCGCCGACGATCAGCGTGATGCCCGCGCCCAGCACCGATGCGGTGAAGATCGTGACCTTCGGCAGCTTCTTCTGGAACGCGGAGAGCAGCACGACGCCGATCGCCATGCCGGTGCCGAGCGCGGTGAGGAGCAGACCGAAGCCCGTGGCACCAGAGTCGAGCACCTCGTCCGCGAAGACCGGTCCGAGCGGCACGACCATGCCCCCGCCGATGAGCCCTGTGCCCAGGGCGATCATCACCGCGCGGACCTTCGCGTTCAGGAAGATGAAGTGCCAGCCCTCTTTGAGGTCGTGCACGACCGACCCGATGCCGATCTTCTCGGTGTCGAGGGGATCGCGTCTCGGCTTCGTCAACGGGAGCGTGGCGATCATCACTGCGGAGAGGAAGAACGTGCAGACGTCGACGCCGATCGCCAGCGTCTCTCGGTTGACGTCGAGGAAGCCCAAGCCCGGCAGCTCTTTGAGGCCACCGGCGACGGCGGTCAGCATCGCGAAGACGAAGCTGGCGATCGGGAACGTGCCGTAAGCGGCGACGAGCGACAGCGAGTTCGCGGTCGTCAGCTCATCGGCAGGCACCAGGTTCGGCACCGACGCTTCCTTCGCCGGGGCCCAGAAGAGCGTGCCGATCTCGAGGAGCAGCGAGGCGAGCACGAGGCCCCACACGGTGTGGATGAACGGAAGCGTCGCGAGCACCAGGCCGCGGCCGATGTCGCAGCACACCATCACCTTCTTGCGGTCCCAACGATCGACGAGGACGCCGGCGAACTGGCTCAGGAAGAAGCCGGGGATCAGCCGCGCGGACATGACGAGTGCGATCGCGGCCTCGGGTGACGAGCCGCCGATGCGCTGGGCAAGCGCGACGACCGCGACGAAGCCGATCCAGTCGCCGAGCGACGACACGACTTGCGCGAGCCACAGTCGGAAGAACGCGCGCGACCCGAAGACCCGGACGCGCGCTTCCGGCGGGATCAAAGGGACGATCGGGGGGAACGGGTCTGTCGGCACGTCGTCGTCGAGCGTGTCCGCGGCGCGCGCCGCCAGAGGGCCCTCGCTCGACTCGCCCATCGGGCGGTCAGGCTATTGGACGGGACGCCAGTTGAGCGGCAATGGGCGCAGCCCTCATGAGCCGTCTCAGCCCTCGTCGGTCGGGGCTGCCTTCTTGGCCGCGGCTTTCTTGGCCGGTGCCTTCTTCGCCGGCGTCTTCTTCGCGGCCGTCTTCTTGGCTGCGGCCTTCTTCGCGGGGGCCTTCTTCGCGGCCTTCTTCTTCGACGGGCCGGCCTCGCGACGCTCGGCCAGCAGCTCGGCGGCGCGCTCGGCACTGATCTCCTCGAGGAGGTCGCCGCGCCGGAGCGATGCGTTCGTCTCGCCGTCGGTCACGTACACGCCGAAGCGGCCGTCCTTCGCCACGATCGGTCGCCCGGACACCGGATCGGGGCCGAACTCGCGCAGCGGCGGCTTGGGCGCGCCCCGGCCTCGGTACTGCCGTGGCTGCGCGAGCAGGGCCAGTGCTTCGTCGAGCGGGATGGTGAGGAGCCGCTCCTCGGTGTCGATCGATCGGTAGTCCTTGCCCTTGCGGACGAACGGGCCGTACCGACCGTTGCCCGCTTCGACGACTTCGCCGTCGGCCGGATCGGTGCCGAGCAGGCGCGGAAGTGACAGCAAGTCGAGCGCGTCGGCGAGCGTGAGCCGTTCGAGGGTCATCGTCTTGAACAGCGATGCCATCTTCGGCTTCTCGTTCGCGGCCAGCGTGTCCGCGTCGCCGAGCTGCACGTACGGGCCGTAGCGACCGTTCTTCGCATACACCGGGAAGCCCGTTGCGGGGTCGGTGCCGATCGGGTCGTCGCTCTTGGGCGCCGCGAGGAGCTCGAGGGCCTTGTCGAGCGTGAGCTCATCGGGGGAAGGTTCTCGGGCACCGACGCGGTGTCCTCGCCGCGCTTCACGTACGGCCCGTAGCGCCCGGGCTTCACGACGACCGGTTCGCCCGACTCGTCGAGCCCGAGAGGGATCGAGTTGATCTCAGCGGCGTCGATGGCTCCGAGGTTGTCCTCCACGAGGCGCTTGAGGCCCGGGTCGCCGTTGCCGAAGTAGAACCGTCCGAGCCACTCGGCCTTCGCGATCTCGTTGCGCGCGATGGCGTCGAGGTCGTCCTCCATGCGCGCGGTGAAGGCGTAGTCGACGAGCGTCTCGAAGTGCCGTTCGAGGAGGTTGACGACCGCGAACGCGGTCCATGTCGGCACGAGGGTCGGGCCGCGCTTCCACACGTACCCGCGGTCCTGGATCGTCTGCATGATCGAGGCGTACGTGGACGGACGGCCGATGCCCAGCTCTTCGAGCCGCTTCACGAGCGACGCTTCGGTGTAGCGAGCCGGTGGCGTCGTCGTGTGGCCCTTCGGCTCGAGGCCTGCGAGAGGGACGCGCTGACCGACCGCGAGCGTCGGCAGCAATCGCTCTTGGTCTGCGAGCTCGGCGTCGGGATCGTCGCTGCCCTCGACGTAGGCACGTCGATAGCCGGGGAACGTGATCGTCGTGCCGCTCGCCGAGAACTCGGCGTCCTCGCCGGTCGACGAGGTCGCGCCGATCCGCACGGTGACGGTCTGACCGGTCGCGTCAGCCATCTGGCTGGCGAGGGTGCGCATCCAGATCATCTCGTAGAGCCGCAGGTCAGAGCCGTTGAGCTCGCCCGTGAGCTCGGCCGGGGTGCGGAACGTCTCGCCCGCCGGACGGATCGCCTCGTGCGCCTCCTGCGCGTTCTTGACCTTGCCCTCCCACCGCCGCGGCTTGTCGGCGAGGTACTGCGAGCCGAACAGGTCGGTGACCTGCGACCGCGCCGCGCCGACCGCAGACTCGGACAGCATCGTCGAGTCGGTGCGCATGTACGTGATGTAGCCCCGCTCGTACAGGCCCTGCGCGACGCGCATCACCTGCGACGCGCTCATGTTGAGCTTGCGGCCCCCCTCTTGTTGGAGGGTCGACGTCATGAAGGGCGCCTTCGGGCTCGAGCGATACGGCTTCTCGTCGACGGAACGGACCGCGAACTCGCTGCGCTCGAGCCGTTCGGTCAGGCCACGGGCGAGCGTCTCGTCGACGACGCGTACGTCGTCGCGCTTGAGACGACCGCTCTCGTCGAAGTCGCGGCCCGTCGCGACACGGCGACTCTCGTACGCGACGAGCGTGCCCGCGAAGCCGGGGTCGGTCGCGAACGTCGCCTCGATGTCCCAGTAGCCCGCGGCGACGAAGTGGATGCGCTCCCATTCGCGTTCGACCACGAGCCGGGTCGCGGGGCTCTGCACTCGGCCAGCCGACAGCCCTGCGTTGACCTTCTTCCACAAGACCGGCGAGACCTCGTAGCCGTACAGGCGGTCGAGGATCCGCCGCGTCTCGGCCGCATCGACCAGGCCGTAGTCGATGCCGCGAGGGCTGCGCACCGCTTCGTCGATCGCGGAGCGGGTGATCTCGTGGAAGACCATCCGCTTGACGGGGACCCGGGGCTTGAGCGCCTCGAGCAGGTGCCACGAGATGGCTTCGCCCTCTCGGTCTTCGTCCGTCGCGAGGTAGAGCTCGTCCGCGTCCTTCAACGCAGCCCGCAGCTCCTTCACCACTTCCTTGCCACGCGTCGTCAGCTCGTAGGTCGGTTTGAAGCCGTTGTCGACGTCGACGGCGAGGCCCTTGCTGGGCAGATCTGCGACGTGGCCGACCGACGCTTTGACGTCGTAGCCGTCGCCGAGGAAGCGCGAGATCGTCTTCGCCTTCGCGGGAGACTCGACGATGACGAGAGATCGGGCCATCGGCGCTAGGTAAGAAGGGCGCCGGGGTTGTGTCAAGCCACCAGCGTCACAGCACTGCGTCCGCCCAGGTCAGAGGCAATGCACTTCTCATTCGAGGACGCGGATCTCGCCTCCGCTCGCCTCGATGACGGCCTCCATGGCTTCGTGGAGCTTCGCATGCAGCGCCCGGAAGTGCGCCGCCTCGGGGTCGGAGTCGGTGGGGTCGACCGGCGCCTCGTCGACGGCGGCCTCGTCACCCTCGAGCCACGCGAGCTCGGCATCCCAATCAGTCACCTCGGCGGCCAGGCGGAGACGCATGACCGGTGCTTGCAGGAGCGCCCGATCGAGATCGGACACGATCGTCACCACGATGTCGGTCGTCGTCTGCACTCCGGGCGTCGCGAGGAGGTTCAGCGCCTGGAGCTTTCGCATCGCGAGCGCGGCGATCATCACGGGGTCGCCGAGCTCGGTGACGGCGGAGTCGACGTCGACCAGATCGAGAGTGACCCGGGGCGGGACGTCGAACCACGTGCGCAAGATCGCGAACATCTCGGCCGTGATGCCCCCGAGCGCCAGCAGCTCGTCTGGCTTGGGAACCGGGGTGAGCCCGTCGTCGCTCACGTCTCGGCCGGGGTGAGGCGGTCGCGGATCGGGATGATCTGGTCGACTCCCGTCAGGGCGAGGAGCTCGCGGGTCGTCGACGACGGCGACACGAGCGCGAGCTCACCGCCGAGCGAGCGCACGCGGGCCAGGACGCCGAGGATCGCGCCGAGGCCCATCCAGTCGAGCATCGTGACCCCCTCGAGGTCGAGAGCGATCTGGCGATGGCCCTCGCTCGTCAGCGCGACGAGCCGGTCGTGCAGCCGTGGTGCTGTCGCGACGTCGACTTCGCCCGCGGCGAGGACGACCTGCCAGCCGTCCTGTGCGTACACCTGAATCGCCAGATCCATGGGTGCCTCACGGTAACTGCTCACCCCCAGGGCAGGATGGGGGAGATGTTCGAGGACCTGCTCGAGTCGCTCGCCTGCGAGGGCCAGCTCGTGCACCTCGAGCACGAGCCGGCTCGTCCCAGTCGCATGGGCCTCGTGGTCGACCCGATGTCCGACGAGGTCTGGAAGCGCCTCGGCATCGACGCCCTCTGGTGCCATCAGGCCGAGGCGCTCAACCTGCTCGGCGACAGGCAATCGGTCGTCGTCGCGACGGGCACGGCGTCGGGCAAGTCGCTCATCTACCAAGCCGCGATCGCGGACGCGGTTGCGGGTGACGATCTCGCGACCGCGCTGATGATCTTCCCCACGAAGGCGCTCGCGCAGGATCAGCTGCGGGCGATCGCCGCGCCCGGCTTCCCCGGCCTCGTCGCCTCGACCTACGACGGTGACACCGACCCCGCGAGCAGAGCGTGGGTGCGCAGGCACGCGAACGTCGTGCTGACGAACCCCGAGATGCTCCACGTCGGGATCCTCCCGTTCCACGGACGCTGGGCGACCTTCCTGCGCCGCCTTCGATACGTCGTCGTCGACGAGCTGCACGTCTTCCGAGGCATCTTCGGCACCCATGTCGCGCACGTGCTGCGCCGGCTCCGCCGGCTCTGCGCGCGCTACGGCGCCAATCCTCAATTCATCTTCACGTCCGCGACCGTCGGCGAACCCGCCGCTCTGGCCTCCGCGTTGTGCGGCGTGTCGGTGCGCCCGGTCGTGGACGACGGGTCGCCGCGCGGCGAGCGGCTGTTCGCGTTGTGGAACCCACCGCTCCTCGACGTCGACACCGGCACACGCGGCTCACCGAACGTCGAGGCCGCGGTGCTCACCGCAGCGCTCCTCGAAGACGGCGCGCGCACCGTCACCTTCTGTCGCAGCCGTAAGGCGACCGAGATCGTCGCGGGCACCGTGCGACGCAAGCTCGACGACGACCTCGCCAGTCGAGTGCGGTCATATCGCGGGGGCTACCTGCCGAGCGAGCGGCGCGAGATCGAGACCGAGCTCTTCGACGGGCAGCTGGCCGGCGTCGTGGCCACGACCGCGCTCGAGCTCGGCATCGACGTGGGCGGGCTCGACGCGTGCGTGATCGACGGCTTCCCCGGCACCGTGGCCTCACTCCGCCAGCAGGCCGGGCGCGCGGGTCGCACCACGCAGCGATCGTTGGCTGTGCTCGTCGCGGGCTCCGACCAGCTCGACCAGTGGCTCATGGCCCATCCACGCGAGGTGTTCACGCGCCCGCCCGAACCCGCGGTCGTGAACCTCTCGAACCCGTTCGTGCTGCTGCCGCACCTCGCGTGCGCGGCGTTCGAGGCGCCGCTGTCGTTGGACGACGAGCAGTGGTGGGGTGACGACCTCGGCGAGGGCGTGCGTCAGCTCGTCGTGCAAGACCGGCTCGTGCTGCGCAACCGTCGCGCAGTGTGGAGCGGGCGAGGCGCGCCCGCCCCCGGCATCGGCCTTCGCTCGGGCGCCGCCGACGAGTACCGCATCGCTGACGACGACGGACGACTGGTCGGCACGGTCGACGGATCGCGCGCGTTCGAGTCGGTCCACCCCGGTGCGATCTACCTGCACCAGGGTCAGACGTTTCGCGTCGTGTCGCTCGACCTCGACGACCGCGCTGCGATCGTCGAACCCGCTGACGGCGACGAGTACACGCAGGTGCGTTCCGAGACGAACGTGCAGATCCTCGCGACCGAGGCGACGCGCCCGATCGGCCGCGTGCATCTGCACCTCGGTCAGGTGCAGGTCACGAGTCACGTCGTCGGCTACGACCGAAGGGACGTGCGCTCGCACAAGTCGCTCGGCCACGAGCCGCTCGACCTCCCGCCGACGCGCCTCGTCACGCGGGCGTTCTGGTACACGGTCGGGCCCGATGTGATCGCGGCCGCGCGGCTTTCGCCCGAGCAGGTGCCGGGCACCCTGCACGCGGTCGAGCACGCCGGCATCGGAATCCTCCCGCTCTTCACGATCTGCGACCGATGGGACGTCGGCGGGGTGTCGACCGCGTACCTCGCGGACACCGACAACCCGACGATCGTCATCTACGACGGCTATCCCGGCGGCGCCGGCATCGCCGAGCTCGGCTACGGCGCGGGCGACGCCATCTCGAGGCCACCCTGGCGGTGGTCGAGCGCTGCCCGTGCCGCGCCGGGTGCCCGTCGTGCGTGCAGAGCCCCAAGTGCGGCAACGGCAACGAGCCCCTCGACAAGGCAGGAGCGGTCGGATTGCTGCGCGCCGTGCTCGCCTGACGATCAGCGCGTTCATCCCGGCTCGACTCTCATCGACACCGCAGCCGTGACGCGCACGTCGCCGAGCAGTCGCCCGATGAGCGGCACATCGGTCGAGTCGGTGTACGTGACCTGCACGCGCACGAGGTCGTGCTTCGTGCCCGGCGGCGTCGTGAGCACGTCGGTGCTCTTCAGCGGCAGGCCGGCGGCCGCGAGCGCGGCCTTCTCGGCCGCGTCCGCGTTGGCGCCGGTGACCGCCGCCGCCCGAGCGCCTTCGCGCGCGGCATGGATCACGAGCACCTGGTCGCGTACGAGCACGCCCACCTGTACGAGCAGGAGCATCAGCATCGCGATGACCGGGAGGACGAGAGCCAGCTCGACTGTGGCCTGACCCTCGTCGCCCCCGGGATGTCTCACGAGATGTTCTTCTTGATCGAAGAGAACACCGCGTCGAGCAGGTCGCCGACCTTTCCGGCGCCGCCTCCCGACGTCGCCCAGATCCCGATGAGCAGCGCGATCGCTGCCGCGCCGAGCAGGACGAGCGCGTACTCCGCCGTTGCCTGACCGGCGTCGCCGAAGCGCCGCGCGGTCCACCAGCTGACGAGCCGTGACGTGACCCTCATGTCTTCTCCCTCATGTGCGAAGAGCCCGCAGGGCGCCGGCGATGAGCGGCGCCACGCTGAGGAGCGCGAGCGCGGGCAGGCTGCAGAACACCAAGGGGAAGAGGAGCTTCACGGGGACACGACGCGCGTCGGCTTCGGCGTGACGCCGCCGATCGCGTCGTACCTCGTCGGCCAGGCGCTCGAGCGACGCCGTGAGGGGTACGCCGTAGCGCTCTGACGCGATGAGCGCGCTCGAGAGCGGTCGCACGGTCTCGCCGAGTCGGGTCGGCAGCGCTTCGAGCGCGTCGGCAGTGCGCACGCCGAGGTCCGTCTCGGCGACGGTCGCCCGCAGCGCGTCGTCGAACGGTGCCGGGCACAGCGGCCCGATGGTCCGTAGCGCGAGCGGCACGTTCAGCCCCGCGCCGATCCCGACGACGAACAGGTCGACGACTTCGGGCAGGGTTCGCCGGACTCGGTCGCTCTCGGCTCGCCGGCGTTGCCGTGATCGCCAGGCGCCAAAGCCCCACGCGGCGGCGCCCGCCGCCGGAGCGAGGAGCGGCGCGAACGGAAGGAACGGCACGCCCACGAACAGGGCGACACCGAGCCGGCCGTCGGCGTCGCGGTCGGGCCGCCGGCCCAGACGGCCGCGGATCGCGCGGCCGACGAAGCGGGCCGGAGCGAGCCGGCGCCTCGGTGCGCGGCCAACGTCGGTCACGACGAGCGCTCGCGTGCGCCGGGGTGCGGGGCGAGATCGCCATGCCCACGCGATGACCACCGCGGCCCATGCGCCTGGCAGCACCACGGCGCTCATTCGCGAGTCCGCGTGATGCGGCTCATCCAGATCGCACCTGCCGCGTCGAGGGCGAGCCCGACCACGAGGCATGCCAGCCCTGCGGGAGTCTGGAACAGAAACGTCGCGGTGCGATGGTCGGCCACGCAGGCGAGCGCGGTGAACCCGATCGGAGCGAGGCCGATGACGAGCGCGGAGGCCTGCGCCTGCGCGGCCTGCGCCCGTACTTCCGCGGTGATCGCCAGGTTGTCGCGCAGGGTTGCCGCCACGCCGTCGATCGCGCGTGCGTGCGCGCCACCGGCGGCGAGCCCGAGCTCGAGCGCGCTCGCGGTGAGGCGCACGCCAGCGATCGGTCGGGTTCTTCGCCACCGCGCCAGCGCATCGGCGAGCGGCATGCCCGCCTGGTGCGCCGCGGCAACCTGGAAGAGGTCGTCGCCGATCGCCCCTGGGGTCGCGCTGGCCGCGTCGGCGATCGCCTGGACCAGCGAACCGCCGGATCGGAGCGAACGGGCGATCTCGTCGAGCGCACCGGGCAGGCTGCCGCCCAGCCGTCTTCGGCGGCTGCGACCCGACGTCACGAGGGCGACCGTGGGCGTGACGACGAGCGCGCCGGCGAGGAGGGCGGCAGCGCCCGGTCCCGCGACGACGAGCAACGCGCCGCTGCCGACGATCAGCGCGATCAGCCACATCGACCACACCGCGTCGATGTCGAGTGCCACGCCGCCATCGAGCGCCCATCGCCGGACGTTGCCGGGCGCTCTGACATGTGGAGCGCGGGCGCGGACGACCCCTACATGCTCGACCGGCACACGCTCGAACCGTGAGCGGGCGCGGTGGGCCTGCTGCGCCGCGCCAAGCCGCACGAGCGGCCACGACACAGGCGACGACGAGTGCCGCCGACACGACTGCGGGCATCTGCGTCACCGTGCGGCGCGACTGGGCACGCCGACCACGCGCACGCCGTCGGACAGCAGCTGCGTGCGCATGTCACGGTGGGCGTGCTCGCTCACTTCCGCCACTGCAGTGATGCGGCGCGTGCCGTCACGCTGGCGCGCGAGGTGCACCACGAGGTCGAGCGCGGCGTGCACCTGCTCTCGCACGGCGCTGAGCGGCAGCTGCACGTCGCCCATCAGGACCATCGTCTCGATGCGTCGCAGCGCGTCGTCGGGACTGTTCGCGTGGCAGGTCGAGAGTGACCCTTCGTGCCCGGTGTTCATCGCTTGGAGCATGTCGAGCGCCTCTGCCCCTCTGACCTCGCCGACGACGATGCGGTCGGGGCGCATCCGGAGCGCGTTGCGCACGAGCTCGCGGATCGTGATGGCACCGAGCCCCTCAGCACTCGCTGGGCGTGCCTCGAGGCGGACCACGTGCTCGCCCGGCAGGCGCAGCTCGGCGGCGTCTTCGACCGTGACGATCCGCTCGTGGCTGGGCAGGCAGGCCGCCAAGCTGTTCAGCAGCGTGGTCTTCCCGCTGCCGGTGCCACCGGTGACGAGCATGTTGCGCCGCGCGAACACGGCGCCCCGAAGCAAGTCCGCGACGGCGGACGAACAGAACTCTTCGAGTGCGAGCGTGCGAGCTCCGAAGCGACGGATCGTGAGGCACGGGCCGTCGATCGCCACGGGTGGGACGACTGCATTCACGCGAGAGCCGTCGGGGAGGCGCGCATCGACGAGCGGACGAGATCGGTCGACGCGCAAGCCGAGCGGCGCCACGACCCGCTCGATGAGGTGAGCGACTGTGCCGTCGTCGAGCAAGAGGTCGGTGCGCGAGAGCATGCCGTCGCGTTCGATCCACACGCCCGTCGAGGCGTTCACCATGACTTCGGTGATCGTGGGATCAGCGAGCAGCGACTCGAGGGGGCCGAGCCCTGCGGTGCGAGCGGAGACGCGGCGGACGATCGTGTCGAGCTCGCCGGCGCCGAGCAACGGCGCCTCCCGCCGAACGAGCTCGACGATCGCGGCGCGCGTGAGCGGCGCATCGCCTGCCCGCGCGCCCTCGAGCAGCTGTTGGTGCACGCGCGCTTCGACCTCGACGGTGGGCGTCATGCCGCTCGCCTCAGCGCGCGCTCGAGCGATCGGGGCAGCCGCGTGGTGAGCAGACCTGCGTCGACGGCGCGGGCGACCGATGGCTCGACCGCGACCTCGGCGCGGACCGGGACGCCCAGGACGTCCTCGACGTCGCCGGCACCGAGTGCGCGGCCCGGCTCGCTGACGAGGATGACCCCGGATGGTCGAAGTGGCGCGGCGAGCGCGCGGCGCAAGGCGACGTAGCAGGGTCGTACGACGAGCAGCGAGACCGAAGCCGCGGCGGCTACCGAGCGCGCGGCGCCGACGGGCCCGACCCCACAGTCGGCGACGACGGTGCGTGCGTCGCCGAGCAGGAGCGAGGCCAGCACGTCGGCGCGCACGTTGGCCTCGGCGGGCGCCGCGCCCCGCGGCAGCAGTGCGAGCCCAGGCGCTGCCTCGACCTCGATGCGCCTCAGCGCGTCGATGGGGACAGTCGCGCCGGCGTCGAGCCAATCGGAGAGGCCGGGCCCGTCGGGTTCGGGCACGCCCAGGACGCACGGCGCGTCACCGGCGAAGTCGGCGAGCAACGCACCCGATGGCGCGCGGGCGAATGACACCGCGAGTGCGGCAGCGACGACAGTGGTGCCGCTTCCGCCTTTGGCGGACCAGCAAGCGACGAGCACGGGAACTCCCTCGGGACGCGAAGCATCGACACGAGGGGAGGTGTGCGTGAAACTACATGAAAGGCCTTGTGGAGCGCAAGTGCGCCCAGCAGGTCACGTCAGACGGTGCGCACCTTCTTGGCGGCGAGCGCGACGAGGCCGACGACCACGAGCAGCACGAGGATCTTCTTCATGGCTCCGACCCTAACCCCTCCCGCGGAGGTTGTCTGCAGCGCAAGTGCGACGGCGCCGAAGCGCCCTGGAACGGCGGGCTCTACGGTTCGCCCCATGAAGCTCGCGAACGTCAACGGCCGTGCCGCGCTCGTCCTCGCGGACGGCATCGCGGACATCGCTGCTGCATCAGACGGTGGGTTCGGCTCCGACCCGATGGCCCTCTTCGACCGGTGGCCGGAGCTGGTCGACTTCGCGGCGACCGTCGATCGCTCGACCGGCCCGCTGGTGGACGCGGACCTCCGCTGCCCTGTCCCTGCGCCTCGGCAGGTCTTCGCGATCGGGCTCAACTACCGGCGGCACGCCGAAGAGTCGGGCATGGCGATCCCCGACGTGCCCGCGACCTTCACGAAGTTCCCCGCGTCGCTCAGCGGGCCGTACGACGACATCGAGATCGTCGCCGACCGCATCGACTGGGAGGTCGAGCTCGTCGCGGTGATCGGCAAGCGAGCGGATCGTGTGGCCGAAGCGGATGCTTGGAGCTTCGTCGCGGGCCTCACTGTCGGGCAGGACGTCAGCGATCGCGCGCTGCAGTTCGCGGCGGGCGGGCAGTTCTCACTCGGCAAGTCGAGGCGGGGCTTCGGACCGATGGGTCCGTGGGTCGTCACGATCGACGAGCTCGACGATCCCGACGACCTCGGACTTGGTTGCTCGGTCGACGGCGAGACCATGCAGAAGGCGCGCACGAACGATCTCGTCTTCAGCGTGCCGCGACTCATCGCCGAGCTGTCGAGCGTGCTCTCCCTTCTTCCGGGCGACGTGATCTTCACGGGCACGCCCGCGGGTGTGGGTGCCGCTCGCAAGCCGCCGAAGTTCTTGCGGGCCGGCCAGGTCGTCGAATCGTGGATCGACGGCATCGGCACGATCCGCAATCGTTGCGTCTGAGCCGTTACCGTGCGGCCCGGAGGTGTCCGGGCACCTGGTGGGCTCCACCGCCTTCAAAGCGGCTGGGACGGGCGATCCCCGTCCGGCGGGTTCGATTCCCGTCCACCTCCGCCATCAGCAGCTGTGCAAGGTCCGGTAGGGGAGGGTGACAGTGGTTGCTACCGACTCGGTCATGGATGAGGCTCGAGAGTTCGCCGGGAACTGGGGCTGGTTCCTCGCCGCCGGCATCGTCTGGGTGCTCTTCGGGTTCGTGGTGCTGTCGTTCAACATGGCGACGGTCTGGGCGATCGCCGTGTTCTTCGGCATCGGGTTCATCGCCGGCGGCGTCATGGAGCTCGCCGTCGCGGCGGTCTCGCCGGGATGGAAGTGGCTCTACATCCTGATCGGCATCGTCTCGATCATCGCCGGGATCATGGCGCTGGTGTGGCCCGGCGAGACGTTCCTCGTGCTCGCCGCGATCGTCGCGTGGCTGCTCTTCTTCTACGGGATCATCGACATCGTCTTCGCGTTCGGCAGTCGCCACATCGACAACCTGTGGTGGCTGCAGCTCATCGGCGGCATCGCGATGGTCGGGCTCGGCATCTGGGCGATCGCTCCCGACAACTCGACCGTCTCGACGTGGAGGAGCACCGTGCTCCTCGTCTTCTGGGTCGGCATCGCCGCGATCATGCGCGGCATCAGCGACATCGTGATCGGGTTCCGCCTGCGGTCAGCCCGCAAGGAGCTGCAGGCGGCCGCCTGATCGGTCAGCGCACCGCGACACACGCGCATCGGCTCGCTCACGCCCTTGAGCTCGTGCTCGCCGCGGTCCTCGAACGTGACACCCGACGATGTGCGAGCGAGCTCGCGCACGGTCTGAGACACGAGGATCTCGCTCGGGGCGGAGAGCGCCGACACCCGCGCCGCGACGTTGACCGCCCCGCCGAACACGTTGCCCGCCTCTCGGATGACGTCGCCAGCGTGCAGCCCGAGGTGAAGCGGCAATCCCGCGTCGTCGCCGGCCCGCGCACATCGCCTGGAGGCGGCGAGGGCATCGTTCGCGGAAAGGAATGTGGCGAGCACGCCGTCGCCGAGGGTCTTGCCCTCGACCACCGCGCCCGTCGCGCGCGCTCGATGACGGCACGGAGCGTGCCGATCGAGCCCGTGCGCAACGCGTTGCGGAACTCGGCGTCGCCCCACTGCTCGGTGAGTCCCGTCGAGTTCACGATGTCGGCGAACAGGACGACGACCATGCTCGTCGCGGACCGCGGCCGTGCCGGCATGGTCTCGCTGACCCAAGAGGAACTCGGCAGCCGAGCCGAATCGCGTCGGGAGGAGTGAACGAAGAGCTCGTTTCGATGATCTGCAGGCGGGCTCCTGGAATGCCGGCCGCCATGCCGTTGCGCGTTCGTGACTGGGAAGTACCGGCTTCGCCTTGGGTGCATCACGAGGGTCGGGCACTCCACCGCGGGCAGGAGATCCGTGACATCCCATGTGAGCGAGGTCCGTCTCGAACCGAATGAAGGCGTCGCGACCGCTCGGGGAGACTCGCGCGGTACATCGCCGCGAAGGTCGCGCGCGATCTCGGGATCCTCGAAGCTCCCGACCGCCTGCGTGACGCTCTCCATCGCGAGCTCCCAGTCGAGGCTGCCGAGCTCGGGCGAGGCTCCTCATCGACTCGGTGACCATGTCGGCTCCGACCGGGCTGGTCGACCACAGCATCAGCTTGGCCATGCGCTCCGGATGGCGCGCCGGCGTAGGCGACTGCGACCGGCCCGAACCGGTGTGTGGCCCAGATCGCGATCCGGCTCGTCGGGTGAGACCGCGTCGGCCACGGCTTCGAGATCACGGAGCGAGCGCGTCGATCGTGAAGGTGTCCTTGTAGGCGTCGGACAATCCGCCGCCCCTCGGGTCGTAGCGCACGTACTGGAGAGCGCGGGACGCGAATTCGGCCGCCGAGCGCATCCTCGGGACGTTCCACTCTGCTTCGATCGTCTGGACGAGCAGAGGTGGCGGGACGATCAGTGTGAGACCACGACCCATCGCGTAGTACGCGATGTTGAGCCCGTCGCTGGTGCGGGCGTACCGGATCTCCGCGGTCCACGGGACGAGTCTCCCGCGGTCAGCGCTCAGACGGCGAGGAGGTCGCGCGCGCCCGTGTCGCTCGACGGGTGGCGCAGCTTCGACATCGCCCGTGCCTCGATCTGGCGGATCCGCTCACGGGTGAGGTTGAAGTGCTCGCCCACCTCTTCGAGGGTGCGGGGCTCGCCGCGGTCGAGCCCGAAGCGCAGCTTCAGGATCTCGCGCTCGCGCTCGTCGAGCGGAGCGAGCAGCCGAGCGATCTCTTCGGGCAGCAGCGCGGTCGCCGCGACCTCGAACGGTGACTCGGCCGAGCGGTCCTCGACCACGTCGCCGAGCTCGGCGTCTCCGTCTTCGCGCAGCGGCTCGGACAGCGAGAGCGGCTCGGCCGCGAAGCGCAGTGCCTCGGTGACCTTGTCTTCGGGCATCTCGACCTCGGCCGACAGCTCCGCGAGCGTCGCGGGCCGGCCGAGCTTCAGCTCGAGGCGCGCCCGTGCCTTCTGCAGACGCGCGAGCGTGTCGCCCGCGTGGACGGGCAGACGGATCGTGCGGCCGGTGTTCGCGATGCCGCGGGTGATGGCCTGTCGGATCCACCACGTGGCGTAGGTCGAGAACTTGAACCCCTTGCGCCAGTCGAACTTCTCGACGGCGTGCATCAGACCGAGGTTTCCCTCTTGGATCAGGTCGAGGAGGGGAAGGCCCGACGCCTGGTACTTCTTCGCGATCGACACCACGAGCCGCAAGTTCGATTGGACGAAAGTGCGCTCGGCGTCCTCGCCATCTCGCGCGGTGCGGCGCAGCTCGCGCTTGCGGGCCGCGGTGATCTCCTTGCCCGCGCCCTGGAGCGCGGTGAGGGCCTCGTTGCCGGCCTCGATCGCCTTGGCCAACCGCACCTCGTCGTCCTTGGTCAGGAGCGGGTACTGGCCGATGTCGGTCAGGTACAAGCGAACGAGGTCTTCTTCGTCCCGCTCGACACGTTCCTTGGGCACGTGGCTCCTGACGCTTGCTGGCTCGGAGGTGGCTCCCGCGCGAAGCGTGGGCGCCAGAGGACTGGCTATTACGATAACGACGAGGTCAACCCCTTCCACAGGGCGAATTTTCTGCCCTTCCGTGGCCGGGAAACCACTCACAGTGTCGGCACCGTCACACGGGGTCCTGAGGACTTCGGGCTGGAAACAGCGACGGATCAGAGCGGATCAGAGCAGGAGGGCAGGCGTGGCCGAGGTCGAGCTGACGATCGTCACCATGCAGTTCGACGCCAGCGACCCCGACGCCCTCCAGTCGGTGCTCGCGAAGTACACCGTCCTCACCCGGATGGACCCGGCGTGCCGCAACATCGACCTCTGCGCATCGGTGACGACGCCTGCCCGGTTCGTGATCGTCCAGAAGTGGGACAACCCCGACGCCCAGCAGCGTCACTTCGACAGCGACGTCATGGTCGACATGGCGACGGCGTGCCGCGGGCTGCTGACCCGCGCGCCGTTGATCGACCTGCTCGAGAGCATCAGCGCGCACGACCTGCGCTGACGCGGCAGCTCACAAGCCGCGCAGGAACTCGAGCAGTGCTGCGTTGAAGCCGGCCGGGTCCTCTTGCTGGGTCCAGTGGCCGGGACCCTCGAGCATCCACGTGCCGCGGTAGTCGGGGAGCAGCGACGGCATCGCGTCGATCTGCGCCTGAGTGCCGCGGACGACAGTGTCGTGGTCGCCACCGATGAACCCGGAGGCCATCGAGATCCGCTCGACGGGCAGGACGTTGGTCAGCTCCCAGTTCGCGTCGAGGTTGCGATAGAAGCTGACCGGCCCGAAGAAGCCCGACTTCTCGAACTGCGCGGTGTAGACGTCGATGTCTTCCTCGGTGAGCCACGCCGGCAGCTTCTCGGGCATGTCGGGCATCGACTCGAGGAAGCCGCCCCGACCCGTGGTGTCCTGCGCAGCGGCGGACTCGAGCACACGTGCGAAGTCGCCGGAGGCGCCCCACAACGTTCGGGTCATCGTGGCCCGCACGTCCTTCGCCATCTCGGTCTCGGCGGGCCCGACGTTCTGGAAGTAGACGATGTAGAAGCTCTCGCCGAACACCGCTCGCATCAGGGGCACAGGCGGCGCGGGGTAGTTCATGAGCGGCACGCTCACGCCGACGACCCCGCGGACGCGCTCCGGATGGAGCCTCGCGAGATCCCACACGATCAGGGCACCCCAGTCGTGACCGACGAACACCGCCTGCTCTTCACCGGCGTCGTCGACCAGGCCGAGGAGGTCGTGGTTGAGCTTCTCGATGCCGTAGTCGTCGACGTTCGGAAGCTTCGTCGAGTCGCCGTAGCCGCGCAGGTCTGGGGCGATGACGTGATAGCCGGCCTCGGCGATCGGCACGATCTGGTGCCGCCACGAGTACCAGCTCTCGGGGAAGCCGTGGCACAGCAGGACGAGCGGGCCCTCGCCCGCCTCCGCGACGTGCAGCTCGATGCCGTTCGTGGCCACCTGCCGGTGGCGGATCTCGATCGTCATGTCGTCGCGGCCGTCAGGCGACGGTCTCGTGGGCGATCGCGCCCTCGGACAGCGCGACGATCTCGCTCCAGGTCAGCGACGGCGAGCTCCACAGCCTTTCGAAGGCGGCGTCGGCCACGTCAGTGAAGCCGTGACGGTTGCGGAAGTGGTAGAGCCACCGCTGCCGCTGCGCCGGGTAGCCGAACCGCTCGAGCCGACCGTTGGAGTACACGGCCCACGCCACGCTCTGAGGCAACGTGAGGTCGCCATCGGAAGGCGCATCGGCGAAGCCGGGGGTGCGACGATCGGCGACGCGCAAGAGCGCCCGGCCGATCACGTCGGCGGCTCCGGCTTCGGAGAGCTGCCGGGGACGCTTGGGGTCTTCGAGAGCGCCGCTCTCGGCCTCGATGACCACCGGATCTTGCGAGACGACTTGGGTGCGGCCCAAGGGGCTCGTCTCGTCGACGTTGATCTGCACGTCGAGATCGGGGACGCCGATGTCGTCGAGCAGCTTCTGGGTGATGGCTGCGATCTCTGCCGCGTCGAAGCCGACCATCGTGAACTTGTCGGGAGTGACGGTGACGGTCATGGCGTGGCGACGGCCGCCTGAGCCCGCTCGCGAGCCTCACGCCGCTTCGAGTCGGCCTCGTGCAGCGCTTCCTCGGAGAGCCGGGCGATCTCGTCGATCTCGTCCTCGTCGAAGCCCGCGAGCTCACGGAATCGCCGGGCCAGCTTGACGGGGGACTCCTCGGACTCACTGCGGAACCCGCCGATCGCGAAGAGCTTGTCGACGATCGCCTGGAACTCGAGCGCGGCCTTGCGGCGCTCGGGGTTGTTCAACGTGAGACGGCGGAGCCAGTCGGAGCCCATCTTCACGTGGGTCACCTCGTCGGCGAGCATCCAGTCCTCGCAGAACTCGAGGATGGGGTCGCCAGCGCTGTCGCCGAAGTCCTTCATCGTCGTGAACACGTCGATGGCGAGTCCTTCGAGCGCTCGGTTCACGCCCGTGAGGCGCAGCACCGGATCGGGGTTGCACGCGGCCTCGTAGAGGAAGGTGTTCTCGGAGAACTCTCCGAGCCCGGTGCCCATGTGGTCGGAGAGCTTGATCGAGATCTCGACGTGGCGAGCTTCGTCCCAGCACTGCCGAGCCATGTCGAGCTTCAGCGCGAACGGCGCCTCGTCGTCGCCGTCGCCGGTCGTGAAGTCCCAGCAGGTGCGGCCGGCGCCCTCGAGCGCTTGGATCTCCCCGACGAAGATGCCGTGCATGAGCGCGCGTGCTGCGTCGGGCGCGTCAGGGCGTTGCGGCACGAGCCGGTTGTTGTTTCGCTTGCCTTCGCCTGCGGTCGGGCGCGGACGCGGATCGGCGAGCCGCTCCCGCATCTCGACACGCACGAACCTCGGATCGCGGGCGAGCTCTTCGACTGGGAACGACTTCCTCATGACGCTGCTGCCTCCGCGGGTTGTGCCGGCTGCATGCCGATCGAGCCGGCGCCGGCGATGCCGCCCGAGGCCAACATGAGCTTCTCGAGGCGGGCCTGATGCTGCGCCGCCCGATCCACCTCCTCATCGGTCTCGATGAGCGATTGGATGAGCATCTCGCCGTCGCGCCAGTCCTCGAACTCGTCTTGCAGCGCGAACTTGAGCGACCGGATCGTGGGAGCGTCGGTGATCGTCGAGGTGTTGTTGAGGTGGTACGTGTACGCCGCGATCTTGTGGGGGATGAGCACCCGATAGACACCGACGAGCTTCTCGATCGTGAGGCCGGGCGCCTCGGGCTCGGTCATCGCGTCGACGAAGGCGACGAGCTCGTCGTTCGCCGGCACCGTCAGCCGGTCGGGGTTCATCTCGCGCAGCTCGGGCAGGCGCTTGTGCCACAGCTCGGCATGCCATGCGTGGTGGTAGCAGTGGGTGCCGAGACGCATCTTGACGTCGAGCTCGGGCACCGTGGCGACCCAGCCGCCCAGCGCCTCGAACAGCTTCATCTCGATCCACTTGTAATTGCCGACTCGCCGAGCGGAGTCCTCCACGTCGAACGCGCCCGGAATCTCCCGGCGGTCCCACGGAGCGAATGGTGCTCTCGGCTTGTTCGGATCGGCCATGGTCGTCAGTCCCCTCGCATGCGTGCGGCCAGTGGTCGGGCCGAATCTAGCCCTGACCGCGCGGTCAAGACAGGTCCGACCTCGGCCATCACGGCGGCGACCAGGATGAGGACGGCCCCGCAAGCGGCCCCGAGGGTGAACCGCTCGTCGTCCACGAGGTAGGCGGCGACCGTCGCGAAGACCGGCTCGGTGAGCAGGATCAGCGAGGCGCGGGTCGCGGGGATGTGGCGCTGCGCCCACGTCCACGGGATGAGCGCGAAGGCCGACACGACGACGCCGGCGTAGAAGGCGACCCAGTAGGGCTCGCCCGTCGAGGGCAGCCCGCCGGTGAACGGCGTGAGCGCGATGCAAGGGATCGCGACGGCGGCCAGCTGGATCGCGTTGAACCGGAAGATGTCGAAGCGAGGGCCGTACTCGCCCATCTGCACGAGATGGACGGCGAACGCGACGGCGCCGAGCAGGGTGAGCACCGCGCCCCGGCCGAAGCCATCGCCTGCTCCGGTCAGCAGCGCGAGGCCGACGATCGCGACGCCGATCGCGATGACGGTGACGCGGGATGGTCTCCCGCGGCCGACCGCGAACGACACGAAGGGCACGAAGACGATCAGCATGTAGGTGAGGAACGCCGACGTCGCGGCAGTCGTGTACTGCAGCCCGATCGTCTGGCCGAGCATCCCGGCGAGGTAGGTGAGCCCTGTGATCAGTCCGGCGCGGAGCTCACCGGGTTGCGACGGCCTCAGCAGCGCGAACGGCGCGAGGGCGAGGGTCGCGAACAGGTAGCGCAGCGCGAGGAACGGGATCGGGTCGATGTGGTCGAGCGCGCCCTTGACGACGACGAAGCTCGTGCCGAAGAGGAACGCGACGAGGACCAGGGCGGCTGCCGACAGCAGCTCGGTCCGTCGTCGCACTTGTCAGCCGCGATATGCGTTCGTGATCGGCAGGCGACGGTCCTTGCCGAACGCCTTCGGCGTGACCCGCACGCCGGGAGGCGACTGCCGGCGCTTGTACTCGGCGAGATCGACGAGCCGAGTGACGCGCCGCACGATCGCTTCGTCGAAGCCCTCGGCGATGAGCTCAGCGGCAGTGAGGTCGCGTTCGATGTAGGCGGCGAGCACGGGGTCGAGGACCTCGTACGGCGGGAGGCTCTGGTCGTCGCGCTGGTCGGGGCGAAGCTCCGCCGACGGCGGCTTGGTCAGCACCTCGCTCGGGATCACCGGCGCGGGGCCGATCGTGTTGCGGTGTTCGCACAGCCGGTAGAGGGTCGTCTTGAGCACGTCCTTGACGACGGCGAACCCACCGGCCGTGTCGCCGTAGAGCGTGGAGTACCCGACGGCCATCTCGCTCTTGTTGCCGGTCGTGAGCACGAGCCAGCCGAACTTGTTCGAGAGGGCCATGAGAACGACGCCGCGGATCCGGCTCTGCAGGTTCTCCTCGGTGAGATCGGGAGGCAGGTCACCGAACGAAGGTGCGAGCATCTCGAGGAACGAGCCGTGCGCGGGCTCGATCGGGATCGTCCGGAGGTCGATGCCGAGGTTCTCGGCCAGCGCCTGGGCATCGGTGCGTGAGCCGTCGCTCGAGTAGCGCGACGGCATCGAAACCCCGTGGACGTGCTCGGGCCCAAGCGCGTCGGCGGCGATGCACGCGACGATTGAGGAGTCGATGCCTCCGGACAGGGCGATGACGACGTCCGAGAACCCGTTCTTGTTCACGTAGTCGCGCGTGCCGAGGACGAGCGCCTCGTACACCTCCTCTTCGCGGTTCGGGAGCGGCGCGATGGTCGGCGACCGGAACTCAGCACCGTCGGTCTCGTTGCTCAACACGACCCGTGGCAGGGGATCGCCGTTGATCCACCCGCGGGGGTCGAGCTGGCGCTTGCGAAACACAGGCTCGACTTCGAGGTCGACGACGCTGACCTCCTCGACGAACTGCGGTGCGCGAGCGATGAGCGCGCCGTCGGCGTCGAACACGAGCGACGCACCGTCGAACACGAGCTCGTCCTGGCCGCCGACCTGGTTCACGTACACGAGGGCGCACGACGCGTCGGCGGCGCGGGTCGCGAGCATCCGCTCACGCTCCGCGACGCGGCCCGCGTAGAACGGTGAGGCGTTCAGGTTCACCACGAGCTCGGCTCCCCCCGCGGCGTGCGCCGCGATGGGACCGGTCGGGCTCCACGCGTCTTCACAGATCGACACCCCGACGGACACTCCCGCGATGACGTAGAGCTGCAACGGCTCTTCGCCGGGCACGAACGTGCGGCGCTCGTCGAACACCGCGTAGTTCGGAAGGAGTCGCTTGCGGTAGATGCCTTGGACCTCGCCGTGCGCGCAGATCGCGGCGGCGTTGTGCAGGTCGCGGTCCTCGTCGACGAAGCCGACGACGACGACGCATCGGCCGGTGCGAGCAGCGATCTTGTCGAGGGCGGCCCGGTTGTCGGCCACGAAGCCGGGCTTGAGCACGAGATCCTCGGGCGGATAGCCGGTCACGGCCAGCTCGGGACAGACGAGCACGTCGGCCCCCGCCTGCTCGGCTTCTTCGAGCGCGATCGAGCACGCGGCTCACGTTGCCGTCGAGGTCGCCGACGACGGTGTTCAGCTGGGCCATTGCCACCCGAATTCGGGCCATGGCCTCAGCGTACCGAGGTGCGACACTGGCGCCGATGGTCGATCGCCGACGCTCCCGACCCGCGCTCGACGACGTCGTCGAGCGATCGGCCGATCCGGTGGCTGTGCGGCTCGCGCTCGACCGCATCGACTCCGCCCATCCCTCGTTCGAGGATCGTGTCGAAGAGGACCCGAGCCTGCGCGACGCGGTGATCGCGGCGTGCGGCGCGAGCCGCTCGCTCACGATGCTCCTCGAAGTCGACGCCGGAGCGCTCGACATCCTCGCTGACCTCGATGCGAGGCCGACGTTCGACTCGTCGAGCCCCGACGCGCTCAAGCGATGGAAGACCCGCGAGTACCTGCGCATCGCCGCGCGCGATCTGCTGGGTCGAGACGAGCTCGAGGTCACGGTCGCCGCCATCGCAGCGCTCGGTCGCGACGTCCTGCGAGGAGCGGCGTCGCTCGTCGACACGCCCGAGCCGCTCGTCGTCGTCGGGATGGGGAAGCTCGGTGGCGACGAGCTGAACTACGCGAGCGACATCGACGTGATGTTCGTCGGCGACGGTGATGGGCACGCGGCTGCACAGCGCGCTCGCGCGCTGCTCGAGATCGCGCGGCGCTGCTTCCGCGTGGACGTGAACCTCCGCCCTCAAGGTCGGGACGGTCCGCTCGTCCGCACGCTCGCGTCGTACGAGGCCTACTGGGATCAGTGGGCCGACGCGTGGGAGTTCCAAGCGCTCATCAAGGCGCGAGCGGTCGCTGGTGATCCCGAGCTGCAGGGCCGGTTCGACGAGGCGTCGGGGTCGCACCTCTGGCGGCACGTCTTCTCCGCCGACGACCTTCGTGCGATGCGCACCATGAAGGCCCGCGTCGAGCAGGAGATGGCGCGCAAGGGCCTCGAGGATCGCGAGGTGAAGCGCGGCCGCGGCGGCATCCGTGACATCGAGTTCGCAATCCAGCTGCTGCAGCTCGTGCACGGCGGGCTCGACGCGGCGCTGCGCAGCCCCAACACACTGGTCGCGCTCCGCGAGATGGCAGCCGGCGGATACGTCGACCAGGACGACGCGTCGGCGCTCGCCGACGCGTACTGCTACCTCCGCAAGGTCGAGCACCGTCTTCAGCTGGTGGACGAGCTGCAGGTGCACGCGATCCCCGACGCGCCCGATGCGCAGGTGCGCCTCGCGCGCACGATGGGATACCGCGACACCGGAGCGGCCGACGCCGTCGACCACTTCCTCTCCGACCTCGGGCGGCACCAGACGACGGTGCGGTCGATCCACGAACGGCTCTACTTCAGACCGCTGCTCGAGGCGTTCGCCGCGCTGCCGCTCCTCACGAGGCCCGGCGCGACCGAGGCCCGCTTGGCGGCGTTCGGCTTCACGTCTCCTGACCGTGCGCGGGTCGCGGTCCGTGAGCTGACGAGTGGGCTCACTCGCTCGTCGCGGCTCATGCAGCAGATGCTCCCGCTGCTGCTCGATTGGCTCGCGGACTCACCCGATCCGGATCAAGGACTGCTCTCGTTGCGGAAGCTCGCATCGGGTTCGCAGCGGTCGACCGAGCTCGCGTCGCTGTTCCGCGACTCGCCGGAAGCGGCGCGACGCGTGTGCGCGCTGATCGGAGCGAGCGGGATGGTCGCGGACGCCGTGCTGCACAACCCTGACCTCATCGCGCGCCTCCCCGACTTCGAGCAGCTGCGCACGCGCCCGAAGCCGGCACTGGTCGAGAGCGCGCGGAAGGCGTTGGCGTGGCGTGACGACGTCGAGGAACGACAGTCCGGCTTGCGGCGATGGAAGGAGCGCCATCTGGTCGGCATCACCGCCCGCGACGTGCTCGGTGAAGCCGATGTCGCGGCCGTCGGGCGCGATGTCAGCGCGCTCGCTGAGGCGTCGCTCGAGGTCGCGCTCGAGGCTCTCGATGCATCGTTGCCGTTCGCCGTGATCGCTCTCGGTCGCTTCGGGGGCGCCGAGCTGTCGTACGCGAGCGACCTCGATGTCCTGTTCGTCTACGAGGGACCTACGCCCGCGGACTTCGCGGAAGCCGAGAAGCTCGCGACCGCGGTCCGCCGATTCGTGGGCGGTGCGACTCCCTCGGCTCGGCTCTGGGAGGTCGACGCGGACCTGCGTCCCGAAGGAAAGCAAGGTCCGTTGGCCCGCAGCGTCGAGGGCTTCGCGACGTACTTCTCCCGATGGGCCCTGGTGTGGGAGCGACAGGCGATGATCCGCGCCCGGCCGGTCGCGGGTGACATGGCGCTCGCGGAGCGGTTCATGGCGCTGCTCGACGACTTCGTGTGGGGCCGCGGCCTCACCGACGACGAGATCCGCGAGATCCGCCGCATCAAGGCGCGGGTCGAGCGCGAGCGCATCCCTCCCACCGACGATCCCAAGTTCCACCTCAAGCTCGGGCGAGGCTCTCTGTCGGACGTCGAGTTCACTGCACAGCTGTTGCAGCTGGAGCACGACGTGCGGTCGCCAGCGACGATCGCCGCGCTCGACCTCTTGCGAGAGCGTGGGATCCTCGAGTCCGCCGATCACGCGACGCTCATCGAGGCGTACCGGTTCTGCGAACGCACTCGGAACCGGCTGTTCCTCACCAGCGGCGGCCCGAGCGACGCGCTCCCGCAGCAGCCCGAGCGGATGCGCGTGCTCGCGCGGGCGCTCGACACCACGCCGACGGAGCTACGCGAGGACTACCGGCGCGTGACTCGCCGCAGCCGGGCCGTGATGGAGCGCCTCTTCTACGGGCGCGAGTGACGAGCACCACGCAGCGTTCGCGCGATAGGCCGCGGCATGGTGCGGCGAACGCGCGAACGGTCGATCAGCAGCCGGTCTCGTCCGGGAGAAGAGGGCGCACGAGCACCTGGTAGGTCTTGCCCGCGTCGGTGAAGAACGTGAGCTGGTTCGCCTTGGTCATCGTGTCGGTGACCTGAGTGACCGTTGCCGGATCGGTGACCGCAGTGCATTCGCCGACCGACGCAAGCGGCACCGACGTGACCGGCCACGGCACGACTGTCGGCGCGGGCTCACCTGTCGGCAGCTCATCGGTGACGGTTGCGCGGAGACGCCAGCCTGCGATCGTGTACGGCTGTTCGGGACCGATGTGATCTGCGCCCACGAGCGTCTCGAGGTCGGTCATCGAGTTGACGAACGTGGAGAGCTTGGCTCGGGCGTCGATCTGCTCCTGGGTGAGACCGCTGTTCGCCTCGTCCATGCCGAGCGCGTTCGCGCTCTGCGTATACGAGGTGTTGTTCGCGTTGACCGTCACGACGGTGTCGGGCACGTCGGCGACGGGTGGCTGCCCGTAGTCGATCGGCTCGGTGAGGATCCCGGCGTCTTGCGCGGCGGTGAGCACGGCTTGCATCCCGGCAACGTCGAGCTTGCGCACGAGCAGGTTCGGGACGACGGGACCGGGATAGATCATCACTTGCGGTCCGGTCGTGATCACGCTGCCGTCGCCGTAGATGCTCACCGCGGGCAGGTTGGTGAAGATCGTCTCCACCGGCACGAAGCCGCCGGTCGTCTCGACGCGGACGACGAGTGACGACGGGTCCGTCGAGTAGGTGGCCGAGGAGCCACCTCCCGTCGAGACCGTCTCCTTTCCGCACGCCGCCAACGCCAGCACCGCGACCACGACCCAGAGGCGCTTCATGCTCAATTGGACGCCTCCTTCGAGGTGACGGTTCCCGTACCAGGGTTGATGCTTGCTCATGTGATGTGATGTCGAGATGATCAGGCGGATCGTCGCCTACGAGGATCACGACGCGCCGATGAGCCGCGTCGAGGTGCCCACGCTCGGCGTCGCGCTGATCCTCAGCTTCGGGCCGACGATGCGCGTCGACGGCCAGACGGTGTCGTCATTCCTCGTGGGGATGTGGGACAAACCTGCGCTCACCGAGCACGACGGCGACGCCCACGGAATCCAGATCGATCTCGCGCCGGCGGTCGCCTACGCGCTCGTCGGCGGGCGGATGGACGAGCTCACCAACCGCGTCATCGACGTCGGCGACCTCGAGGTGGTCAACGTCGATCGTCTGCTCGAGACGGGCGGCGCTGCCGCGGCTGACGAGCTGACGAACGGCGATGCAGACGTGGCCCGTCTGTCTCCCGCGAGGTCAACTGGGCGTACACGCAGCTGCACCGACATCCCTCGACCCGCATCGCATGGCTGGCGGACGAGATCGGGTGGAGCCGCAGCCACCTCGTCGACCGCTTTCGACGAGAAGTGGGACTCTCGCCCAAGCGCTTCGCACGGGTGGCCCGGTTCAGATCGGCGTTCGATCGACTCGCGACGGCGACCTCGCTCGCCACCGTCGCGGCCGAGTGCGGGTATGCCGACCAGTCGCACCTGACCCACGAGTTCCGGGAGATGGCCGGCGAGACGCCGAGCTCGTACCAGGCGACATTCGTACAAGACAGCGCGTGACCGCCAGTCGTACCGTCGTCGCATGAGCGACATCATCCCGGTGGTTCCGTACGAAGACATCAAGTCCGCCCACGACTTCCTTTGCGACGCGCTGCAGTTCACGTCGGCCGGTCTCTACGAGGTCGACGGCACCGTGGTGCACGGTGAGGTCCAGCTCGAGGGCCGGCGCATCTGGCTGCACGCGGCAGCGAGCGGGCTGAGCACACCGAACCAGGCCAAGGCGCAGACCGGTGGCATCGTCGTGCTCGTCGCGGACGTCGAGGCGCACTTCGCGCATGCGAAGTCCCGCGGCGCCACGATCCTCCGCGAGCCGACCGACCAGCCCTACGGCCAGCGCGAGTACGCCGTGTTGGATCCCGAAGGTCACAGCTGGTGGATCGCCACGCCCCTGAGCTGATCCAGACGCGGCAACTTGCGCCTGCGGACGCCCTTTCGGGCACCCACAGGCGCAAGTCGAAGCGGGCTGTCAGTGCCTAGATGTCGTAGTAGAGCGCGAACTCGTAGGGATGCGGCCGCAGGCGCAGCGCGTCGATCTCGTTCGCGCGCTTGTACTCGATGTGCGTCTCGATCAGGTCGGACGTGAACACGCCACCGGCGGTCAAGAACGCCTGGTCCTCCTCGAGCGCACTCAGCGACGCGTCGAGCGAGCCCGGCACCTGCGGCACCTTGGCGAGCTCCTCGGGCGGCAGGTCGTAGAGGTCCTTGTCGACCGGGGGCGGAGGCTCGATGCGGTTCTGCACGCCGTCGAGGCCGGCCATGAGCATCGCCGAGAACGCGAGGTACGCGTTCGACGATGCGTCGGGGCAGCGGAACTCGACGCGCTTGGCCTTCGGGCTCTTCTGCGCGAGCGGGATGCGGCACGCGGCGGAACGGTTTCGCTGCGAGTACACGAGGTTCACCGGCGCCTCGTAGCCCGGCACCAGCCGCTTGTACGAGTTCGTCGTCGGTGCGGCGAACGCGAGGATCGCCGCAGCGTGATGCAGGAGCCCGCCGATGTACCAGCGCGCGATGTCGGACAGACCCGCGTAGCCGGTCTCCGAGAAGAACAGCGGGTTGCCGTCCTTCCAGAGCGACTGGTGGGTGTGCATGCCGGAGCCGTTGTCCTGGAAGATGGGCTTCGGCATGAACGTGAGCGTCTTGCCGGCCGCGTGCGCAGTGCGCTTGAGGATGTACTTGAACGTCATGAGCTGATCGCCCATGGCGAGCAGGGTGTTGAACTTCGTGCCGATCTCGCCCTGACCAGCGGTCGCCACCTCATGGTGGTGCAGCTCGACGTCGATGCCGACCTTCTTGAGGTTCGTCGCCATCTCGGACCGAAGATCCTGGTAGTGGTCCATCGGTGGCACGGGGAAGTAGCCCTGCTTCGTCCGCGGCTTGTAGCCGAGGTTCGGCTTCTCGTCGCGGCCCGTGTTCCAGATGCCTTCGACCGAGTCGACCATGTGCATCGCGAAGTTCGGCTGATAGTCGAAGCGCACATCGTCGAAGATGAAGAACTCGGGCTCGGGGCCGAAGTACGCCGTGTCGGCGATGCCTGTCGACGCCATGTAGGCCTCTGCCTTCGACGCGATGTACCGGGGGTCACGGCTGTAGCTCTCGCCAGTCACCGGGTCGGCCACGAAGCAGTGGATCACCAGCGTCTTGTGCTGCATGAAGGGATCGATGTACGCGGTCTCGGGATCCGGGATGAGGATCATGTCCGACTCTTGGATCTCCTGGAACCCACGGATCGACGAGCCGTCGAAGCCGTGGCCGTCGACGAACGTGCCCTCGTTCAGCACCTCCGCGGGGATCGTCACGTGCTGCATGATCCCGGGCAGGTCGCAGAACCGGAGGTCGACGAAGTCGCACCCCTCGCTCTGGACCAGGGCGAGCACCTCGCCTGACGTGCGCTTCTCCACAGTTCCCTCCTGAGGCTGACTCATTGGTCAACTGATGCGGCCGAAACGATTGCGGGTGCCCATTTCTCAGCCGTTGCATGATTGTGAACGGCCTATGAACTCGGCTCCCGGGTTCGATTCCGGGTCATCGAGCAAGGGAAACTAGTGCCATGGAGCGCCAGCAGGACTATGTGCTGCGGACAGTCGAGGAGCGCGGTGTCCGGTTCATCTGGCTCTGGTTCACCGACGTCCTGGGTCAGCTCAAGTCGTTCGCCATCACGCCCGCCGAGCTCGAGAACGCCTTCGCCGAGGGAATGACCTTCGACGGCTCGTCGATCGACGGGTTCTCCCGGGTGCAGGAGAGCGACGTGCTCGCCCGCCCGACCCCAACAGCTTCGAGCTGCTGCCCTGGGTCGACCCGACGGCGCCCGCCGCCCGGATGTTCTGCGACATCGCCAACCTCGACGGCTCGCCTTTCGAAGGCGACCCCCGTCAGGTGCTCAAGCGCAACCTCGACCGGGCCCGTGAGCGGGGCTTCTCGTTCTACGTGTCGCCTGAGATGGAGTTCTTCTACTTCGAGGAGGGCGATCCCTCGAAGCCGCTGAAGATCCTCGACAACGGCTCCTACTTCGACCTCACGACCGCCGACGTCGCCGGCGACCTGCGCAAGCGCACCGTCCAGACGCTCGAGACGATGGGCATCCCCGTCGAGTACTCGTTCCACGAGGACAGCCCCAGCCAGCACGAGATCGACCTGCGCCACACCGACGCCCTGTCGATGGCCGACAACGTGATGACGTTCCGGCTCGTCGTGCGCGAGGCGGCCGCGTCACAGGGCGTCTACGCCACGTTCATGCCCAAGCCGCTCGAAGGCGTGCAGGGCTCGGGCATGCACACGCACATGTCGCTCTTCGAGGGCGACGAGAACGCGTTCTACGAAGGCGGCGACCCGCTCAAGCTCTCGAAGATCGCTCGTGCCTTCATCGCAGGGCTCCTCGTGCACGGACGCGAGATCACGGCGATCACGAACCCGACGGTGAACTCCTACAAGCGGTTGATCCCCGGGTTCGAGGCGCCGGTGTACATCGCCTGGGCGCGGAACAACCGCACCGCGCTGGTGCGCATCCCGATCACGAAGTCCGGCAAAGCGGCGTCGACCCGCATCGAGTACCGCGCTCCCGACCCTGCCGCGAACCCATACCTCGCGTTCTCGGTGATGCTCGCCGCAGGCTTGAAGGGCATCGAACAGGGATACGAGCTTCCGAGTGAGGCCTCGTCGAACGTCTTCGAGCTCACCGACGAGGAACGTGCCGCCGAAGGCATCATCCAGCTGCCGCAGTCGCTCTCCGACGCGCTCGACGCGATGGCGAAGTCAGAGCTCGTCGCAGAAGCGTTGGGCGAGCACATCTTCGAGTGGTTCCTGCGCAACAAGCGCCAGGAGTGGATCGGCTACAAGACCCAGGTCACACAGTTCGAGCTCGACCGCTATCTCCGCAACCTGTAAGCGGAGGGGAAACACAGATGGAACCGCTGCTCCTGTTCCCGGATCCGCCGAACGAGGTGCTCACGCAGACCCTCGACCAGGCCGGCTACCCGTGGAAGGCCGCAGCGACCCTCGACATGGCGGCGCGCATCGAGCCTGAGGAGGGGTGGGCCGGCGCGGTGATCGATGCGACGCCCGACCCCGAGGCGGCGTTCGGCCTGTGCCGGGTGCTTCGCAAGCGTGACATCCCGCTCGAGCCGCTCCTCCTTCTGGTTCCCGCGCACCACATCGGCGATCTCGAGCTGCGCGAAGACCTCTTCGACGACTTCTGCGTCACGCCGTCGACCTCGGTCGAGCTCGAAGCGCGGCTGGAGCACCTCTTCTGGAGGAGTGGCGGAGGCACGCGTCCCGAGCTCATCGAGTACGGCGTGCTCGTGCTCAACCTCGAGACCTACCAGGCCGCGATCTCGGGCCGTCCACTCGACCTCACCTACATGGAGTACGAGCTCCTCAAGTACCTCGCATCGCATCCGGGCAAGGTGTTCACCCGCGAGACGCTGCTCTCGCGTGTGTGGGGTTACGAGTACTACGGCGGTGCCCGCACGGTCGACGTGCACATCCGGCGCCTCCGAGCCAAGCTCGGCGAGGAGCACGCAAACCTCATCCAGACCGTGCGCTCCGTGGGGTACCGGTTCGGCCAATCCCGCTGGGGGGTCTGACCCTCGGTCGGAAAGGAGACCTTTCCGACCGAACTTGCGTCGGCTGGCGCCGACGCTGAAACCCACACAGCGATCGACCGGCAGAGCCGGATCGATCGCGGTGATCGCAAGGGATCGATAGCAGCGACTACGGCGGCGGAGCCGGCAGTGGTCTTGGGCGCCAGCACCTTCCGGCGAGCAAGTCCTCGATCGTCGCCGAGGCGAAGGTGGCGTCGTCGGCCAGCACCTCGGTACTCGTCGGTGCCGTGAGCGACGTCCGTGTTGCCCTCAGGGTGGACCACGACGTAGCGACCCCACGTCCAACGTCCACTCTCGTGCTGGAGCATCGAGAGCAGCAGGAGGTGCTCGAGCCACATGACGACGGCCGGGACTTCCGTGCCCACGCCGCCGATGCACCCGAGCACCAACGCGACGACCACACCCGGTGCACCAGGCACCCGACCGAGCAGGCCCCACGTGAGGACGGCGAACGACGCGGCCAGAAGGATGCCGAGGATGCCGGCACCGATGATGCTGCCGATGGCGCGCTTCTTGCGACGGGTCAGCGTCCGGTTCGTCGCCTCGAGCGTGAAGATCGCGTAGAGCGCGAGCAGGATCGCGCCGATCACTGGCGCAGTCAGCAGCGGTTGCTTCGTGCGGATGCGTGCCTGGGCGATCGGCTCGGCGTTCGACGGAGCGTCGGCCAACCGAAGCTCGAGGTCGGTCGGACCCGCTGCGACGAAGCGTGCGCCGCCGAAGTCGAAGCTCATCTGAGCGCCACCGGTGGGGCTGGCCTCGACCGCCGCGTCGGCGTTGAAGACCGAGCGACCGAGCAGCTTGAGCGTCGCCTTCATCTGGTTTCCGGCTGCGGGCGCCTCGGCCGCCGGGAGCTCGATCACGAGCGGCTTCTGCAGGTCGAGCTTCGGAGGCTCGGCCCCGTTCGCGAGCGGCACGCCGTCGATCGTCATCCCCTGGGGCGGCTGACCTGAGGGAAGCTCCTTCTCAGGCCACGCCACGAGCGCGAGGGCCGAGAGCACCGATCGCGACGAGCCCGATCAGGTACGGGACGAGGGGCTTCTTGCCCGCGACGACCCGGCCCGCATTGACGAACGCATCGGGCCGTGCGTCGGAGTCCAGCTCCGCGCCGTGCCGTCCTTCGCCGCTCGCGCTGCCGACGACGACGGTGGGCGTCGGGTTCGCTGCCGGCCCTGTCGCGTCCGGCGCGGGAAGTGCGCCCGGTACCGAGCGTCGCGCCGGCGGCCGTGCCCGGCGTCGCCATCGTCCCTCGTTGAGCCGCTGCGCCGAGAGGGTCGGTGCCGAACGTGAGCCGACCCGTCGTCGGGTTCAGCCATCCCGGCTTCCACGACGACGTCGCCGCCTCTGCGAGCGCCACGCCGAACTCTTCGGCGGTCTGGTAGCGGTCCTCAGGTCGCCGAGCGAGCGCCTTCATCACGACCGCCGCGAGGGGCGCCGGCAACGTCGGCGAGACCTGGTTGATCGGGATCGGGTCGTCGTACGCGTGGCGTTGCAGCGTCTCGACCGGGCCACCCTCGGCCGAATACGGGAGCTGGCCGGTGAGCAGCTCGTAGAGCAGCACGCCAGCGGCGAACACGTCGGTCGCGGGGCTGAGCGCTTGGCCGAGGGCTTGCTCGGGAGCCATGTACGCCGGGGTGCCGATCACCTCGCCCTGCTCGTTCGCGAGGGTCTGGTCGCCACCGACGACCGCGGCGATGCCGAAGTCAGTGACCTTCAGGGCACCCGCCGACGAGAACATCAGGTTCTCGGGCTTGATGTCGCGGTGCAGGATGCCGCGCGAGTGCGCAGCCTGCAGCGCGCTCGCGGTCGCCATGACGATGCCGCAGGCCTCTGCGTTCGTCAGGCCCGTCGTCGTGAACTTCGACCACACCGTGCCGCCGGTCAGCATCTCCATCACGAGCAGGCACAAGCCGTCCTGATCGACGAAGTCGAACACCGGGACGATGTGCGGGTGGTCGAGCGACGCAAGCAGCCGTGCCTCTTGCACGAACCGCACCTTGACCGTCGGGTCCTGGCCGAAGCCGAGCGGCAGCTGCTTGATCGCGACTGGTCGCCCGAGCTGGCGGTGCTCGCCGGCGATGACGACGCCCATCGCGCCGCGGCCGAGCTCGGAACCGATGTCGTAGGCAGGAAGGGCGTGCGCGACCCGTTGCAGGTCAGTGTCGGTCGTCACTGCTCCTGGTTCCCGGGGATCGTGCTCGCGGGATCAGGGTTCGTGATGACCGTCTCGGCGGGAGCGCCCACGCTCGCGCCCATGCGGGCGGTTGCGCGGTCGTACTCCTCGTCGTCTTCATCGTCGTCGTCTTCGTCCTCGATGCCGTGGCTCGGGTCAGGAGACAGCGAGCCCAGCACGAACCCGGCGATGCCGAGCACGAGAAGCAACGGATACGCGATGACGGCTCGCGGTGCGACGAGCCGCAGCACCGACATCCACACGAGGGCCGTGGCGCCGATCGAGAGGCCGACGAACGCGAACCTCACGCCTCGCCACCAGCGGTTCTTCGACAGCCGCCCTGTCGCGAGGTCGCGGAACGAGAACGCCGTGAGGATGATCGTGACGACGAGCAGCATGATCGCGAACAGGCCGAACAGCGAGGTCATCGAGCCCCTGACGTCCCAGACCGCGTCCTCGGAGGCGATGACGCTGCGATCGGGATCGAGCAGCTGCACCTCTCCCTCGAACAGGCCGTTGGCCTGATCGGTGATGCCGCGCAGGTCGAGCTGGATCGTGCGGGTCTGCGTCTCGCCCGGGTCGAGCTGGGCGCCGATCGCGATCTCGCTCGAGAAGACCGTTGCACCGACCGAACGACCGATCAGGCGAACCGCGTTCACGGTGACCGGTTTGCTCGTGCCGTTGTCGATCGTGACCTCGAGCGGCACTTCGCCGTCGATGGCCACCGGGTTCGAGCCGTTCGACTTCGAGACGTCCTCACCGTCGATCTTCACGACGAACGTGACGTTGTCGGCCGCAGATGCGACTGGCACCAAGGTCACCCCGGCGACCAGCACGACGAGCAGCGCGGCGACGGTGGCCACGATCGGCCGAGAGATCGAACGCATCGGTCAGCCCTTCTTCGAGGCGGCAAGCGGGTGGGCGAACGCGATCACCGCGAGGATGGCCAGGAACAGGACGCCCATGCCCAACGAGCCGGCGGGCATGGAGCTCGTCGTGAGCACCACGTCGAAGTTCGTGTCGGTGGAGCCACCACAGTCAGCGTGCAACACCGACCGCCCGATGTCGAGCACGGGAAGGTTGACGTTCGCTTCGAACGTGCCGTCGGCCCTCGCCGTCGTCTCGCCGACCACCGTGCCGTCGATGCTGAACTCGACCTTGGAGTTCGGCGTGCAGCCTTCACCGGTCACGCCGAGCACGCCGCCCGGAGTCGCGGACGGGTTGATGGTCTTGAGCACGACCTCAGGAGGCGGCGGCGTCGCCCGCGGCGTGGGCTTGGGCACGATCGACGCCGGCGGCGGGGGCGGCTCGGACGGCGGCGGGAGCTCAGGTGGGATGAACGTGCGCACGACGACCGTCGCCAGGACCGTGGGCGAGGGCGGAGGAGGGGGCGGCAGAGTCGGAGCCGGCGGCGGCTCCTCGCGAGCCGGCGGCAGCGTGCGTCGTGGTCGTCGTCGATGTCGTCGTGGTGGACGTGTCGTCCGTCGGCTGCGCCTGGATGAAAGGCGTCGGCTGCTGCGGCGGCGGCGGGCACTTGACCCCCACCGACGCGCTGGCGATGTTGTTGTCGGGGTTGGGGTCCTGCGTGTCGGCAGTCACCGCGGCGTCTTCGTTCGTGATCGTGCCGCACGTTGTCGTGGCGCTCGACGTCACCGTGACCGAGAACGTGCCGTCGGAGTCGAGGCTGCCGATGTCGCATCGGAGCGTCTGCGCGCTGCTGCCCTCGCCGGTCTCGAGCGAGCAGGGCGACGCGGCGTCGCTGACATCCTCGGGAGCGTTGGCGATCGTCCACGTCACGCCGGTGGGGAGCGCGTCGGTGAGCGCGACGCTGCTCGCCGAGTCGGGACCGAGGTTCGTCACGGTCAGATCGAACGACACCGGGCTGCCCTGAGCGACCGAGTTCGGGTTCGCGGCCTTCGTCAGCTCGAGGTCGGCGCGCTCGGTGCGCATTCGTGACCTCGATCGTGGTCGGGTCGACCTTGTTCTCGACGATGCTCGGAGTCGTGAAGGCGAGCGTCGGACCGCTTTCGCTGCCCTCGCTGGCGGATGCGCTCTCGCCGTTGACGGCGAAGGTGACGTCGTCGGCGCCTCCCGTGTTCGTCTCGATGAGGTGGCAGTCAGTGCCGTAGGGCAGCCAGAGGTTCGTGCTGCCGTCCGCGCCCAGGTCGAAGGTCTTGTCGTAGGTCGTTGACTCGCCGTCACCACAGGTGACCTCGAACGAGAACTGGCTCTCGCCGTCGAACGTGCCCTGCACGGTCTTCGTGATCGTGACCGGGGCGCCCACGTTGTAGGCCACGCACACCAGCGGATCATCCGGCGTGATGCCGAGGAACTCGAGGTTGTCGTCGTTTCTGTTGTCGGTGCCGCACCGAAGGGTGCCGAAGGCGAAGCCGTCCTGCGCGACCTCGCTGACTTTCAGGCCGCCCCTCGGCGAGCAGTGCGACCTGCTCGGGGGTCAGCGCCACCGTGCCGGTGACCGAGGGAAGCGATTGATCGACCATGTTCCCCGTGCCGTGCGGGTCGCGACCGACATCGGCGTCGGAGCCGAGCACGAATGGCCAGTCCGCGATCCGCTCACAGCCGGCAGCGGTCTCGTTCGGGTCGACCCGCTCCACTTCGATCGGCGGTCCGAGCGTCGTGCCTTCGGGCCGCGCGCTGAGGCCGTTGGGCTCGTCTGTGTTCGCGGGGATCGCGCCGAAGTCCGCGCACATGATCTTGACGAACGTGATCTGTGGCGATTCGCCGCCGCTTCGCTCTGTGCTCCCGCCTGAGTCCACGTGATCGGCGCGCACACCGCCAACGCGAGGATTCCTGCGAGCACGATGATTCGTCGTGCCGCCCGCATCGCCTTTGCCTCTCTCTACCCCGACTCCGCCACCCAGGGTAGCCGTCTGCGCACCCGTAGGTTCCAGCGGTCTCCGCGTGACAGGCTGGTCGGGTGGCTGAAGTCGTGGTGCAGGTCGTCCAACCTGGACGCAAACCGATTCGGGTCGTCATCACCGCCGACCTCGAGGTCGGCCGCGACTGCGACGGCCTGTTGCTCGGCGACCCTCGGACATCGCGCCGCCACGCCACGTTGATGGCCAATGCCGGTGGGCTCACCGTGCTCGACATGGGAAGCTCGAACGGCACGTTCGTGAACGGCACCCGGATCGTCGGCCCCACGCCGGTCTCCCCGAACGACATCGTGGCCGTGGGGGACACGACGATCACCCTGGTCGCACCGCCCGCCGTCGGCCCTTCGCACGACACCGCGGGCGCGCGAGGCACCGTGATCGGCCCCCCGACCCTCTCCTCGGACGGTCGGGTCCGCGCCCGAGACAGTGGCGAGCGCTTCACCTCGATCGACCGCGTGGCCTCGGGCATGAGCACCGAGGACCCCAACCTCTCGCGGCTGAGCCAGCTCGACTGCACGGTGACAGTGATGTTCACCGACATCGAGAACTCCACGATGCTCGCCGAGAAGTACGGCGACACCCAGTGGATGCAGGTGCTCCGCGCACACAACGACGTCGTCCGCAAGGCGCTGCGCAAGTACGGCGGCAACGAGATCAAGTCGCAGGGCGACGGGTTCATGCTCGCCTTCCCGAGTGCACGGCGGGCGCTCATGTGCGCGGTCGCGATCCAGCAAGAGATCGACCGCCATGGCCGAGCACACCCCGAGGAGGGCGTGCGCGTGCGCATCGGCCTCCACACTGGCGAGGCGATCGCAGAGGGTGGTGACCTCTTCGGACGGCACGTCATCCTCGCGGCGCGCATTGCCGGTCACGCCGAGGGTGGACAGATCCTCGTGTCGAACCTGGTCTGCGAGCTCGTCGCGGGCGCCGATGACCTCGCGTTCGACGACGGCGAAGAGGTGGAGCTCAAGGGTCTGTCGGGCACGTTCTTCGTGCACGAGGCGCTCTGGGGGCCGATGGCAGCGTCGACGTTGCGGCCCGAGGCGCCGGGTCCGCCGGCGCGGCGCCCGATCGCGGTGCCTCCTCCGCCAACCTGAGCGGCTAGAGCGAGTCGAGCACGAGCGCCACGTCGTCGAACGTGGTGCGCGGGTTCACGAAGCAGAAGCGCAAGCAGGTCTCGCCGCGCCACGTCGTCGGCACCGTGAACGTGAGTCCGCTCTCCAAGACGTGATCAGACCAAGCCGCGTAGTCCGCGGCCGTCCACCCCACGCGCCGGAAGAGCACGATCGACAGCTCGGGCTCCTCGATCAGCTCCACCGCGGGATGCGCGTCGATCATCCGTGCCACGTCGCGCGTGAACGTGAGCGTGGCTTCGATCGCGGCGGCGTACGCATCGGTGCCGTGCGTCGCGAGCGAGAACCAGAACGGCAGGCCTCGCGCCCGGCGCGTGAGGTGGAACGCGTAGTCCGACGGGTTCCAGTCGGGGGTCGTGTGCAACACGTCGAGGTACGCGGCGTGCTGTGTGTGCGCGGCCCGAGCCGGCTCAGGGTCTCGGTACACGAGCGCCGCGCAGTCGAACGGTGCGAAGAGCCACTTGTGCGGATCGACGGAGAACGAGTCCGCGCGCTCCACTCCTGCGAACAAGTGCCGTGCGCTCTCCGCCACGAGCGCCGCCAAGCCGTAGGCGCCGTCGACATGGAGCCACAAGCCGCGCTGCGCGGCGACGTCGGCGATCCCTCCGAGGTCGTCGACGAACCCGCCGTTCGTCGTGCCGCGGTGGCGACCACGGCAAAGACGTCGTCGGCGTCGTCGGCTTCGTGGAGCGCGCGTTCGAGCGCTGCACCAGTGAGACGTCCCTTCTCGTCGGTCGGGACGACGACCATCAGCGCGTCCATCACGCGGGCGGATGCTGCGACCGACGAATGCGCGGCATCGCTCACCGCCACCGCGGATCGTCCGTGCTCGCCGCGCCTGCTTCGCCAGACATCTCTCGCGACCACGAGCGCGCTCAGGTTGGCCGCGGTGCCGCCGGCGACGAACACTCCGCCCGCACCGGGTGGGAAGCCGGCGAGGTCGGCGAGCCAACGCAGGGCCTCGTTCTCGGCGAACACCGCGCCCGCACCTTCGAGCCATGACCCGCCGTAGATCGACGACGCGCCCACGACGAGGTCGAACAGGATCGCGGCGTCGGTCGGCGCCGCGGGAACGAACACGAAGAACCGCGGATGGTCGACCGAGATCGTTGCGGGAGCGAGCGCGTCGGCGAACACTCGGAGCGCTTCCTTGCCGCCGATCCCGGCGGGCGTGATCGTGCGACCGGCGGCCGCGGCGAGCTCGCTCGGCGTGCGGCTGCGATCGAGCGGGGGAGGATCCATCCGCACACGCTCGAGCGCGTAGTCGAGGATCGCGCGGGCGAGCGTCTCGGCCGACTCGTCGAACCGGTGCATGTGGCGGCTCGGGCTAGTCGTTCAGCGCGATGAGCTCACTGCCCTCGTGGGTCGCTTCGGCCCGCTCCTTGAGCACGAACCCGAGAATGGCTGCGATCACCGCCGCGCCGATCGCGACGAACACCGGGGTCAGCACGAGGATGATGGCGATGAGGATGCCTCCGGCCACGACGTCACCCTACGCCGTGTAGGCCCAGGCCTCGATCTCGATGAGCGCGCCGAGCGGCAGCTCCTTCACCGCGATCGCGCTCCGAGCGGGCCGGTGATCGCCGAACGCGTGCATGTAGATCTCGTTCATCGGCGCGAAGTCGCTCATGTGCGTCAGGAACACGGTGCACTTCACGACCTGATCGAGTGACGAGCCTTCGCCCTCGAGCAGCCCGCGCAGGTTCGTCAGCACTTGCGTGAGCTGCTCGCGCATCCCTCCCTCGACGAGCTTGCCCTCGACCGCGCCGATCTGGCCCGACACGACGAGCCAGTCGCCGGCTCGGACGATTGGTGTGTATGGCCCTACCGGCTTGCTCATCGGTCGCTCCCTCAGCGTCGCGTCGGCCAGTCCTGGGGGCAGCCTTGCGCGATCCACGCGGCGGCCGCCACTGCGGTGAACACGGCGTCGGAGCCGTTCACCGGGGTGCCGCCGCTCTGTTCGATGACGACGTCGACACGCGGCATCTCGGTCGCCCTCAGGATCCCGAACGAGCGGATCGTCAGGTCCTGCGGCTCGCCGCTCTCGTCGACCCGGATCCCTTCGCTCGTCACCCATCCCAGCGCCATGTGCGCGGCACCGATGCAGTAGCTGCGCAGCACCACCTCGTCGAGCACGTCGCCGCACGACACCCAGACGCGCACGGCGTGTTCGTCCACTTCTGCCCTTGCTCGTGCTCCCGTCGGTGACTCGATCTCGGCCCGACGCGACAGCGCAGCGAGCACGACGGCAGCCTCCGCCCAGCCCGCGCCGCGCAGCGCGACCGACGTCGGCGGTCCGGCGACATCGACCTCCTCGACGGTCCACTGCGGCGCGACCGAGTGGATGGCGGCCTCGATGCCGGGAGTGCGCCTGACCCGAGCGATGCCGGTGCCGTCCGCACGCACGCCGATCGCCATCGGCGGGCGCTTCGGTCCCCATCGCACGGCGTCTTCACGCGACCAGAGGGCGCGCACCGGGCGCTGTTGCTCGCTCGCCAGCGTTGCCGCCGCCGTGACGACCGGGGTCGCGACCTTCCCGCCGAACGCACCACCGTTTCCGAGCGGATCTGCCCCCTCCTCGCCGGGACGCGCCCACGACGCGTCGGTCTCGAGGTACGCGGGCTCGACCCACGTGGTGCGCAGCGTCAGCGCCCAGTCGCCCTCGGGCAGCTCGATCGGCCAACCGAGGCTCGCTGTCGTGCGTCGCCCCTGGCGCTTGCCCGACGCGGCACGCGCCTCGCGCACGGTCGTGCCCGTCGCCCATCCGTCTCCCGCCGGCAGCGGCGCCGCGCACAGCGCGTCCCTCGGCGCCGAATCGTCGGCGAATCGTCCCGCCCCAGCGGCGACGTCGGTGCCCACGCGTTGGTGGGTGCCGCCTTCGATCGACGCGCGTTGTGCCGCGCGCTCCCAATCACGATCCCGATCGGGGATCGTGTCCGCCGCGGCCTCGAAGATCGTGCGCCAGCCGGTGCATCGACAGAGGTGGGCGAGCAGCGCGCGTCCGACGGTCGCCTCGTCGTGTCGATCGAGCGCGCTCAGCCGCATGATGATCCCGGGGGTGCAGAAGCCGCACTGGCTCGCGCCGGTTGCTGTGAACGCGTCGACCCACCTTGCGCGCGTGGCGTCGTCGAGACCTTCCAGCGTCGTGACGTCGCGTCCCGCGAGTCGCGCGACTGGCGTGACGCATGCGACGCGGGGCGCACCATCGATCCAGACCGTGCAGCACCCGCATTGCCCCTGAGGGCTGCACCCGTCCTTTGCAGTTGTGATGCCGAGCTGGTCGCGCAGGAGGTCGAGCAACGATCCGGCTTCGTCGCGCACGGTCACGGGCTCACCGTTGACGCGCAGCGCGATCCCAACGGTCACGGCCTCGAGGATAGGTTCGGACCGTGGCCTCCCTCTCCCGGCGGACCTTCCTCGTCACCGCGGGCGCTGTCGGCGCGGGCGTCGTCCTCGCGGCGTGCGGCGGCGACGACAGCGCATCGACCATCCCGACCGCCGACGCGGCTGCGTCGGGGAGCACACCGTCGGGCACGGGGGATGCGAACCGCCCGAGTCGCGTGCTCGTGCGCTTCGCAGCGGACGGCATCCTTGCGGCCGGGAAGACCCAGCGCCTTCCGGTCGGTCTCGCCGATGCGGACGGAACGCTTCTGGTCGACACCCCCGCGACGTTCACCGCGCAGATCGTGTCCGAGGATGGCAAGCCCGTGGGAGCGCCGCTCACCGTCGATCGACACGCGCAGGACCTGCCCCGGCCGTACTACCCGTTCATCATGAACATCGCCGAGCCCGGCACCTACGCGCTCGTCGGCACGGTCGACGGGGTGCAGGTGAACACCGCGTTCTCGATCGTCGATGCTTCGAAGGTCTCGATCCCGCAGCCCGGCGACCAGATGGTGCCGGTAGCGACGCCGACCACCGCGGACCCGGCGGGCGTCACGCCGATCTGCACGCGCCAGCCCGCATGCGACCTTCACCAAGAGTCGCTCACCGACGCGCTGAAGACGGCAAAGCCGGTCGCGTTCCTCATCGCGACGCCTGCGTACTGTCAGACCGCCGCGTGCGGCCCGGTCCTCGACGTGCTGCTCGGCCAGCAGTCAGAGTTCGGCGACAAGGTGCAGATGGTGCACGCAGAGGTGTACACCGACTCGTCGCTCAAGAGCACCACGCAAGCGGTGCAGGACTACCACCTCACCTTCGAGCCCGTGCTCTACCTCGCGACACCCGACGGCGTGATCCAGACGCGGCTCGACAGCATCTTCGACACGAACGAGCTGCGCGACGCGCTGAACGCGCTCGTCAGCTGAGCCGGACTAGCTGAACGACTGGCCGCACCCGCACGTGCGGGTGGCATTGGGGTTGTCGATCGAGAACCCCGCCTGCTGCAGGCCGTCCTTGTAGTCGAGCGTCGCGCCGGTGAGCAGCTGCGCACTCGACGGATCAACGATCACCCTCACACCCGAGAAGTCGACCAGCTGATCGTCCTGCGCGACGTCGGTGTCGAAGAACATCTCGTAGGAGAACCCCGAGCAGCCCCCCGGCCGCACGGCGACGCGCAGAGCGAGCGACGGATCGCCTTCGGCGTCGATGAGCTCGCGGACTTTGCTGGCGGCGGAATCGGTGAGCGTGATCACAGTGAAAATCCTATCGACTGGAGATGGTGACTTGACAGGGTTCGCGGTGGCCGAGGGTGTGAAAGTCGTCGACGGCCGCCTCGCCGGTCTGCTCGACGAATCCTTCGACCATGCCCCGATGGAGGGCACAGACCAGCTCTGGGTGGGCCTCGGCCAGCTCCCGGAAGGGGCAGTGGGCGAAGCCGATGACCGCGATCTCGCCGTCGTCTGACCCATCGACCGCCGGATCGAAGCCCAGCACATCGAGCTCTCGGACGAGGGCCTCGAGGCACGAGGGCGCATCGGCATAGCGGGCACTGTTGGCTCGGCCCTGCGCCCGGCCGATCTCGGCGGCGTCGTCGGGAGCGATTCCCGCCGCCGCGGCCGTCTCGAGCAGCATCCGGGCCAGGAGGGGATAGGTCGGCGGACTCGAGCCCGAGCGACGGGGCGTCCGGCGGCAAGGGAGTAGAGGTGCTGGGGCCGGCCGACCCCGCCCGTGCCGTCGGTGCGGACGTCGAGCAGACCGACGTCGCGCATCCGCTCGAGGTGGGGCCGGACGGTGTTCGGGTGCAGCGCCAGGGACTCAGCGATGTCGGACGTGGACAGCGGCCGCGGCGAGCGGGCGAGCTCGAGGTAGATCGCGTAGCGGGTGTTGTCGCCGAGCGCCTTGAGGATCGGCAACCGGCTGTCGGTCACAACCTCAAGATTACACGGCGAAGACCGGTAAAATCGTTCGTGATGCCCGCCGCGCCGACCGCCGCTCCCTCCGTCGAGGAGATCTTCGGGCTGCTCCGCGGCGTCATGGATCCCGAGCTCGGCGGCAACGTCGTCGACCTCGGGATGATCCCCTCGGTGTCAGTCGAGCCCGGCCCCGACGGGGCGCTCGTGACCATCGAGGTGAAGCTCACGATCGGCGGCTGTCCGCTGCGTGCGCAGATCAAGGCCGACATCGAGACCCGCATCGCGACCCACCCGGGTGTGCGCGACGTGCGCATCGAGTGGGGCGAGATGACGAGCGAGGAGCGGTCGGAGGTGATGCTCAAGGCGCGCTGGAACGCGCGCGAGAACGCTCCCGACACCCAGATCCCCGCCACGACCCGCGTGCTCGCGATCGCGTCTGGCAAGGGCGGTGTCGGCAAGAGCTCGGTCACGGTGAACCTCGCGACAGCGATCGCGGCGATGGGCTTCACGGTCGGCGTGCTCGACGCCGACATCTGGGGCTTCTCGGTGCCGCGCATGCTCGGCATGTCGGGTCGCCTCGAAGGCGTCCGTGGAGACGACGGCGCCGGCAAGATCCTGCCGAACGAGCGCCGCATCGGCGACGGCATGGTCAAGGTCGTGTCGACCGGCAACCTCGTCGACGACGAAGGCACCGCGCTCGATGTGGCGCGGCCTCATGCTCACGAAGGCGGTCGAGCAGTTCCTGCGCGATGTGCAGTGGGGCCACCTCGACTACCTGCTCATCGACATGCCTCCCGGCACGGGTGACGTGCAGATGGGTCTGGCGCGGATGATGCCGCGCACCGACCTCATCATCGTCACGACCCCCGCCGTGAGCGCGCAGAAGGTCGCGATCCGCGCCGCCGACATGGCGAGGCGGTCGTTCCTCCGCGTCGCGGGTGTGATCGAGAACATGAGCTCGTTCACCTGCGATCACGGCGAGACCTATGCCCTCTTCGGCTCCGGCGGCGGCCAGACCCTCGCCGACGAGATCGGTGCCGAGCTGATCGGCCAGATCCCCCTCGAGCCGAGCGTCGCCGCGGGTGGCGACTCCGGCGATCCGGTCGCCCTCCGCGGCGAGGGTCCAGCCGCCGACGCCTTCCGTGCGATCGCGCACCGCATCGTCGACCACACAGTGCCGCCCGTGCAGATGGCCGGTTGCAGCGTCCGGCTGCTCGAGCAGGTCGAGAAGGCCCTCGGCCCGAAGGAACCGGCGTCGTCTACGTAGCGCTGGAACGCAGCGCATAGGGCTCTCCCGGTGCGAGCACGTCGTGCAACGACCAGAACTGCCGCTCGCCGAGGATCACCGCATCGACGACGGTGGCCTCCGCTCCGAGTGCTTCGCGCAGCCTCAGGAACGCCTGCACATCCGCCTCGGTCGGTCGTGGATTGCGGTCGGAGCCTTCGCGGTTCTCGAAGACCAGCCAGCGGGGGTGCGCGACCTCGGCCAGCGCGAGCCGCGTCGCGGCGAGCAACTTCGAGGGGTCGACCGCGAGATCGCGAAGTCGCACCACCGATCGGCTGGTCCAGCAGCCCACGTAGGCGCCGTCGCTGTCGAGGAGCCACACCTCGTTGTAGGCCTTGCACGACATCAGCAAGTCGCGCCGCACCCATTCCCGGACATCGTCGGGTGCGCGGAACCGATGGTCGTTGATGTCGGGCTCGACCTCGTCATCGTCGAAGTCGTCGTCGAGCGCGTCGTCGTACGTTCTCATGGCTGTCTCCCTTTGGCTCGCGTGGGAGGGGAAGAGCATTGGTTCGGGTGTCTGGGATGCTCTGGCGGCACCATCGGTCTGACGCCAGTACCTGGCACCAGCCCCCACCCGTCGTAGGTCTTCTTGTCGTGGTGCTGGTCGCACAAGCGGTCGAGCTCGTCGAGGCGCGTGTGTTTCGTCGTCGCGTATTCGGCACCGGTGGTGTGGTCGGCCTCGAGTCGTGCTCGCCGGCCGCACCGTTCGACCGAGCACGTCGGCTGCTCCCAGAGCAGCGCGATCTTCTGTGCAGCCGTCGGCCCGCGGCCGAGGCTGGTCACGTTGCGCACGTCGACCCCGTTCGTGAGCACCAGCTTCAGCACCGCCTCGCCGAGCAGCTTGCTCACGACCGCGACCGGCACAGGGCCGATCCCCGCGATCTCGCACACCTCTCCCTCGCCGACGCGTCCCCGCACGAGAGCTGTGAGGTCGGCGCGGATGACGGCGGTGTACGTCGGCGAGGGCTTGCCGCCGTGTGCCCCACGCGCTCGGCGCGCCATCTCGACGACTGCATCGGCGAGGTAGGCGTCTCGGCTCTCGCGTGCGCCGCGGGCTCGGGCAGCTTTGAACAGCTCGTCGACGATCGCGTTCAGCGTGACGTCGACATCGGCGAGGTCTTCGGGGGTCGACTGCAGGTGGAGGTGATGGAAGCCGTCGGGCGTCGAGTACCGACGGCCCCGACGCTGCCTTCGCAGCCGAGCATGCCGCTCCTCGGGATCAGGATCGGCATCGGCGATCACCTTGGCGCACTTGTCACGGAGCTGGCCCAGCGACAGCCGGGCGGCGTCGTCGATGAGCTCGTGCTCGGCGGTCGGATCGGCGGTCGCCGCACCGGCGATCGCCTGCACCTGCGCGGTCGAGAGCGAACCCGCCCGAGCCGCGCTTGCGGTTGCCGTCAACCCGCCGAGCTGTTTTGCCGTCTCGATGAGGCTGCGGACCGAAGCGGGGCTGCCGCCGACCAGCCCGGCGATGTGAGCCTCAGGCGACACGGACGACGTGGCCTTGTAGGCATCGGTCTGTGCGAGGCGTGCCGCCAACAACATCTTCATCGTGGCGCCCATCGATTCGATCGCCGCCGCGTCGTGCACCGCGCGTTCGCACTCGTTCGCCATCAGCAGATCTGGATCGAGCCGAGCGGCAACGAGCCGCACTGCCGCAGCTACGCCAGATACCTCACCCACACCCACGAACTCCGACACCTGCCAACTCCGCGGTCGACCGGTCGGGAGAAGCCACTCGAGGCGGGCTACGAAGCCTGTGCCATCACTCTAAACAGAGGGTGTGACATTAAGTTCGGCCGCCGCCGAGGGCGGCGACGCGCAAACGCGGCGTTGATCGAGAGCAGCATCACCGTAACTACATGCCGCTTCGAGGCGAGCACCCGCGGGTTGGCAAGTGGCGAGGACACGATCAACCTTGCGAGGCGTCCAGCCCGATCGCTCGGCCTCAGCCTGCGATGTCGAGTCTGGACGTTGACCAGCCCCGACGATGGCCGGGCGATTCAGCCGAGGGCGGCGCGCACCAACGTGAGCAGCTCGTCGTCTGACAGCGCCGCGGCCGAGTCCTCGGAGAGCTGGATCGTTCCTTTGCCCGTCTTCAGCTCTGGATGGCGCTCGACGAACCCGCCGCCTCCGCCCGGACCCCAGCCGTAGAGCGACACACCGTGCTTCCACGCGCCGACGTACAGCCGCTTCTTCCCCACCTCGTAGGTCGGGATGCCGTAGGAGATCCGCACGCTCGCGTCGGGCGCGACGGAACGGATCAGCCGCTCGACGCGATCGAACAGCGGCCGGTGCTCGGACGGGATCGCGGCGACGTAGTCGGCGACCGGATCGGACATCAGTACCCCGGGTCACCTGGGAGCAGGATCCGCATCTGCTCGCCTTCGCCCACGATGCGCGGCACCACGGTCGGCACCGTGACCGCTGTTGCAGCAACGGCGACGAGCTCGTCCGCCTCTTCGAAGCGTGCGATGGCGCTCAGGTTCTTGATCGTCGGGAAGATGATCTCGAACTCGCCGCGCTCGTGTGCGTCGAGCGCGTCCTGAGGACGGATCCACGTGTTCGCAACCGTCTCGCGGTCGTCGTGCAGCGCGACCTGCTTGTCGGGCGCGCGAGCGACGAAGAACCGGGTGTCGTAGCGACGGGGGGGACCCTCCGGCGTGATCCAGTGGCTGAAGTAGTGGATGCGGTCGACGGCGAGCTTGAGCCCCTCGTCGTCGCACACCTCGATGAGCCGCCGCTCCTTCTTGTCGATCGCTGCCCGATGTGAGACGAACCGCGCCTCGACCGCCGGGTCGTCGAGTCGCACCATCTCACCGTCGAGCGTTGTAGGCGAGCAGGATGCCGGCCTCTTCGAAGCACTCCCGCACCGCCGCGACCCAGAACGCGAGGCCGCCGCTCTCGATGCCGAGCCGTTCGCTCGCTTCCTCGTCGTTCCGTCCGAGGCAGTAGGGCGAGAGGTCCTCGTGACGGTCGTGCGGGTCGACCGCGCCGCCGGGGAACACATACGCGCCTCCGACGAAGTCGGAGTTGAGGTTGCGCATCAGCATGAGGACTTCCATGCCGGCGTCGCCGTCGCGCACGAGCATCACGGTTGCCGCATCGCGGACCTCGACCATCAGCGGTTCTCGATCTCGGGAGGAGGGCCCGACGGGGGCGTCGACGAAGGAGGCTGCGCAGCGTCGGGTCGGACCTCACACGATGTCACGTCGCGAACAGTGCCATACGCCCATCGCCCGGTCGTCATCGTCGTCTGCACGCGCTTGCTCGCTGCGCCCCTGATCAGCGAGCGCACCGGAGGCAGGAAGAGCAGCAAACCGATGGCTGCGGTGACGAAGCCGGGGATCACGAGGAGCACGCCGCCGACCGCCTTCAAGAAGCGGTCCATGAGCTCCTTCGTGGGCACCTCGCGCTGCTGCCGCGGACCGCTGCAGCGTCGCCATGATGCCGAGGCCCTGCCGCTTCACGACCCAGATCCCGATGATCGACAAGAGGACGAGCAAGCCGATCGTGTTCCACCAACCGATCGCGCTGGCGACCCAGATCGCGACGCCGATCTCGATGATCGGAACGGCGATCAGGAGGGCCAAGAACACCCTGACCACCCTATCGGCGGGGCATCGTTCCTATGCTCGGCGGCGTGCCCGACAAACCTCCGTCGATCGACGCGTTGGCCCGTTCGATCGCGGACGTCGCGCTGCCGCAGCCGCTGCTCGTCGACGCCGCTCGCGCCGCGGTCGCGGCGAACGATCCCGACTCGGCGAGAGCGCGTGCCGAGGCGACTGCGCATGCGTTGCTGCAGCCGGTGATCAACGCGACAGGTGTGCTGCTCCACACGAACCTCGGGCGCGCTCCCGTCGCGTGGCAGCAGGACGCCGGGTACTCGAACCTCGAGCTCGACCTCGATTCCGGCCGTCGCGGCTCACGCCACGCGCACGCAGCAGCCCTCATCGCTCGCGCGTGCGGCGCAGAGGCCGCGATGGTCGTGAACAACGGCGCTTCGGCCGTGCTCCTCGTCCTCGCGGCTGTGGCGCGTGGGCGTGACGTTCTCGTCTCGCGCGGCGAAGCGGTCGAGATCGGCGGAGGGTTCCGGGTACCAGAGGTCATGGCGGAGTCGGGTGCTCGCCTCGTCGACGTCGGGACGACGAACCGAACTCGCCTCGGCGACTACTCGAGCGCGGTCGAGTCGCGGCGACACCGATGTGGCGCTCGTGCTGAAGGTGCACCCGTCGAACTACCGCATCGAAGGGTTCACCGAGGGAGTCGAGGTGGCCGAGCTCGCGACGCTCGGTGTGCCGGTCGTCGTCGACATCGGTTCCGGGCTGCTCGACGCTGCGTGTCCGTGGCTGAAGGGTGGCCCTCCCGAATGGGTGCGAGGCGAGCGCGCGGCACGGCAGACGCTCGAGGCGGGCGCGGCAGCGGTCACGTTCTCGGGCGACAAGCTCCTCGGCGGACCGCAGGCCGGCATCATCGCCGGTCGCCGCGACGTCGTCGACGCGTGCGCACGCCACCCTCTCGCTCGCGCGCTCAGAGCCGGTGGGCTCACCCTCGCGGCGCTGCAAGCGACCGCGCTCGCGTACCTCAGCCGTGATGGCAACGCGATCCCGTTCTGGCGGATGGCGACGATCCCCGTCGGCGACCTCAGAGCCCGCGCCGAGGCGATCGACGTTGGCAAGGTCGTCGAGACGCAAGCCGTCGCGGGAGCGGGCTCGCTTCCCGGCACCGAGATCCCGTCGGTCGGCCTCGCGGTTCCGGGCGATCACACGACGGCGCTGCGCGGCACGACGCCGCTCCCGATCATCGCCCGCGTGCACGACGACCTCACGATCTGCGACTTGCGCACCGTCGATCCGACGCACGATCCCGCGCTCGCGTCTGCACTCCGAGCGCTGGCTTGACCGACGCCACACCGCCAAGCCGCGTCATCGCGACCGCCGGCCACGTCGACCACGGCAAGTCCACGCTCGTCCTCGCGCTGACGGGCACCGACCCCGACCGCTTCGAGGAGGAGAAGCGCCGTGGGCTCACGATCGACCTCGGCTTCGCGTGGACGGCGCTGCCCTCAGGCGCGTACATCGCATTCGTGGACGTGCCCGGCCACGTCCGCTTCATCAAGAACATGCTCGCGGGAGTCGGTTCGGTCGATGCCTGCCTCTTCGTCGTCGCGGCAACGGAGGGGTGGAAGCCGCAGAGCGAGGAGCACCTGCGCATCCTCGAGCTGCTCGGCATCGCGCACGGGGTGATCGCGCTGACCCAGACCGACCTCGTTGACCCCGATCACCTCGAGCTCGTGAAGCTCGACCTCGCCGAGCGTGTGGCGGGAACCTTCCTCGAATCCGCTGAGGTCGTGGACACGGCCGCCCCGCTCGATGTCGGCGTCGACGAGCTGCGCGCCGCCCTCGACCGTCTCGTGCTGAGCACGCCCGCATCAGAGGACCGCGGGCGTCCCCGATTGTGGATCGACCGGGTCTTCGCGGCGAAGGGGGCGGGCACGGTCGTGACTGGCACGCTCACGGGTGGCGCGCTCGAAGTCGGCGACGAGGTCGTCGTCGAGCCGGGCCATCGCCAAGCGCGCGTTCGTGCGCTCCAGACGTTCAATCGAGCGGTCGACCAGATCGAGCCCGGCAACCGGGTCGCAGTCAACCTCGCCGGCATCGATCACGACGCGGTCTCACGCGGTGACGCGATCGTGCAGCCATCGCGTTGGCGACCCGCGAGGGTGTTCGACGCCGAGCTCCGCGCGCTCGGCTCGCTCGCACACGACGTCTCGCGTCGCGGTGCGTACACGCTGTCGATCGGTTCGGGCGAGCATCCCGCGCAGCTACGTGTGATCGGCGCTGATGCGATCGCGGCCGGCACGTCGGGATGGGTGCGGCTGAGGATCCCGGCCGCGGTGCCGCTGCTCCCGGGCGACCGGTTCGTGCTCCGCGAGTCCGGCCGGGCCGAGACCGTCGGCGGCGGCGAGATCGTCGAGCTCGCGCCGGTGCGCACCGTGAGCAAGGCCCATCCCGATCGCTCCGTCGATCGTCTGATCGCCGAGCGGGGACCGATGCTCCCAACTGACCTCGAGGCGCTCACGGGCGAGCATCGTGATCCGAACTTCGGGCGATGGGTCGCAGCTCCCGAGCGCATCGACGAGATTCGCGAGACGGTGGCGCACGCGATCGCGTCGGCGGGCCCGCTCGGTCTCGACATCGCGACACTCGACGACTACCAGCGCGAGGCGCTCGCTCACCTCGACGACGTCGCGGTTGAAGGGGGCAGAGCTCGACCTGTCGCCGAAGCCGACCCGCTTTGCAGATCACCCGTTCCTCGACGATCTCCGCCGCGCTCCGTTCGCGCCGCCGGCGCCGACTTCTGTCGACCGGGGAGAGCTTCGCGAGCTCGTACGCCGCGGCCTCGTCGTCGAACGTGACGGGATCTGGTTCGCGGCCGACGCGATCGACGCGGCGGCCGGCATCGCGGCAGCACTGCTGGGCGAGCATCCCGACGGCATCACCGTGTCGCAGATCCGCGAGGCCCTCGACACCTCGCGCAAGTACGCGATGCCACTGATCGCGGAGCTCGACGCCCGGGGAGTGACGCGGCGTCGAGACGACCTTCGCATCGCCGGGCCACGGATGCCCGACGTGCCCGATTCGCCCGATTCGCGTTAGCGCTCGTCCGAAGGCTTGGCGTTGACCACGGTGCGCAGCGTGCGCACGCGCTTGCGGTCCTTGCCGAGGAAGCCGGCCCGGCGCGGAGGCGCAGCCGTCTCGAGCTCTCGCGCGACTCTCGCGACCTCAACCGCGTTCGTGATGACCTCGCCGAACCCGTCGGGATCCGCGAGCAGCCAGGAGTGCGATCCGTCGACGACCTGACCGTCTGCGCCGACCGCAGCACACAGAGCGTCGAACGACTCTCTCGGGATGATGCCGTCGCGCGTGCCCCACAGCACGACGACCGGAAGCTCGCGCCGCTTCAGCGCCTCGAGCTCATAGGTGAGGTCGACGCGCCGAGCGAGGAACCCCACCTTGAGCAGCGCCCGAGGGTTGCGCAGCAGGTTCGGCAGCGCATCTTCGAGCATGATCGGGATGACCTTCGTGGCCTGCGGGATCGGCCACATGTCGCTCGGGAAGTGCAGGCCCCAGTCCCACAGCGGACGGTCCGCGAGTGACTTGAGCTTCGAGCCCGCCTTCCACGCGGACCCGCCGATCGAGTTGACGAGGACGAGAGAGCGCACGCGCTCGGGGAAGTCGTACGCGAACCGGATCGCGACCCCGCCACCGAACGAGTGGCCGATCAGGAAGACGGGCTCGTCGATGTGCACGGCCTCGAGGAACCGCTCGACCCACCGCGCATAGCCGGCGAGCGAGAACTCGCGCTTGGGGAGCTCGGCGGTGCCGCCGAACCCAGGCTGAGCCGGTGCGTACACGCGGCACCCCTGCGCGACGAGCCGCTGGATCGCTCCCTTGTACGCGTGGTGGGCCAGGCCCCATCCGTGGAGGATGACCACGGGGAGTCCTTCTCCCGCCACTCCATACATCGCGGGACGCTCGTCGACCCAGGTGCGCTTCCAGACCACAGGCGCGCGTTCGCTCGTCGCGGGATCGAGAGGTGCGGCGATGCCCAGCTCGGGGCCCCGCCCGCCCTCGGCCGAGGCGTCACGGACGCTGGCCACCAGTGACACCATACCCAGCGAACGTCACTCGCATGCGAGCGAGTGTTGCGAAGCTGTGTCGGAAGCGTCGGGCGGTGTCAGCCGCGGTGAGCGAGCAGCTGCTTTCGCTCGAGCTCGTTCAGCCCGCCCCAGATGCCGTGCTGCTCACGGATCCGGAGCGCGTAGGACAGGCAGGGCTCGCGCACGTTGCACTGCGCGCAGATCGCCTTGGCCCGTTCCTCACGTTCGGCCTTCTCTTCCTTGCGCTCGAACTGGGACGGCGGGAAGAAGACGACGGCCTGGGGCCCGCGACACGCCGCCTTGACCTGCCAGGCCTCCTCGTTGCGCTGAGCGGTCACGCCCGTGTACCCCCTTGTCAGGAGGCCGACCGTACAACCGCTGCTCGCGGCCTTTCAACGGTGAACTTTCGCGAATTCTGTGAATACTCGCGCGAACTCGTGCAGGTCAGGACCGGTCGTAGGGCGCTTCATTACGGGCCTCCTCAGTGGATTCGGCCCCTTTTCGGCGCTCGCGCTGCTCGCGGTAGTCGCGCGCGCCGCCCGCCTCGGGCTCGACCTCGAGCAACGGGCCATCGACTTCCACCACACGGATCGGGTCGCCGGCCTTGATCGGGGTCGCACGGTTCGTGCGGGCGCGCCACTGCGGCGTCACGGACGCGCACCACTCCGTCAGGATCCACGTCGACCACCGCGGTGCCCATCTCGCCGATCATCCACTCGCGGCCGATCGTGGGCGTCGCGAACCTCGTGCGGATCATGGTCGGCATCCCGGCGAGCATCGCGAGCAGCACTCCGGCAATCGCGAACAGCAAGGTGATCCAGGAGAGCGACAGGCCGTCGTAGAGGAGGAGGCTGCCGCCCGTGAACGCTGCGGTGCCCACGCCTGTCCAGAAGCGCGGCACCCCGGTCTGCACGTCGATGGCGAACGCGAGCATCGAGAGGAGGATGAGCGCGACGGCCGCGGGTCGAGTCGGGAGCACGTCGAGCCCGTACGCGCTGAGCACCAGGAAGAGCGCGCCCACACCGCCTGCGATGCCGACGCCCGCGACGTAGAACTCGAACACCAGCAGCACGAGCCCGATCGTCAGCATCAGGTAGGCGACTGGTGGGCTCGCGACGGTGTGCAGCAGGCGAGGCAGCAGGTCGAGCTTCGAGAACCTCACCTGCGCGATCGGCTGGCTGCGAGGGCCATTCGTGCCTTGGACGATCTGCGCGGTGTGCAGAGTCGTGCCGTTCACGTCGAGACCGTCGAGCCCCACGATGAACTGGCCGAGCACGGGGGAGTTGAGGTCGATGACGCCCGCGGCGACCGCTTCGGTCGCTCCGAGCGACGAGCAGCACCACTTCTCGATCGTCGCCTTGTCACTCACGGTGAGCGCGGTGGCGTCGAGCGGATCGCCGAAGTTGCCGACGCGACTGCCCGGCGAGATGCCCGTGACACCCGCAACGAGCAGGAGCTGCCCGCTGCCTTGGTACGCCCGGGCACCGCTCGGCCCGACCCAGATCGCGATCGGAACCTTGGACGCCGCGACGTCGTCGAGTAGGGCAGCCATCTGGTCGTCGTCGATGACGGCCTTCTTGCTGTTGAGCTGGATGACGAGCGCCTGGACCTTCTGGCTCTCCGCGCGGTCGATCGCGTGCTCGATGAAGTCGGCCTGGACGGGGTCGAGCAAGCCGGTGACTTCGATCACGTTGATCGGCGGGACCTTTGGGGCATCCTGCGCGCTTGCCGGATGCGCGACGAAGAGGGTGCTCGCGGCCACGAGGGCGCCGAGGGCGGCGCACACCCTGGATAGTCTGCGCAACCGAGCCTCCGAAGGGGGATGGTTGGATCCGCTGGCGTTCTTCGCCACGTCCCGGTTGGTCATCGTGGCCGGGAAGGGCGGCGTGGGCAAAACCACGGTGACCGCAGCGCTCGCGGTCGCGGCAGCCAAGTCTGGCCTGCGTGTGCTCGTGGTGGAAGTCGAGGGCAAGAGCGGCCTGGCCCGGCTGTTCGGCCTCGGCGCGCTGCACTACGACGAGGCCACGGTGCTCGAGGGTGCCGGGTCCGGAACCGTGCAGGCCCGAGCGATCACGCCAACCGACGCGTTGCTCGAGTACCTCGTCGACCACGGCATGCGCCGGCTCTCGAACCGTCTCGTCCGCGGAGGTGCCCTCGACGTCGTGGCGACCGCGGCTCCCGGGATCGAGGACATCCTCGTGCTCGGGAAGGTGAAGCAGCTCGAGCGAGGTGGCGCCGTCGACGTGATCTTGCTCGACGCGCCTGCGGCGGGCCACGCGATCACGTTCCTCGAATCGGCGCGGGGTCTGCTCGACGCTGTCACGGTCGGGCCCATCAACACCCAAGCGCGCGATGTCATGGAGATGCTGAACGACCCGGAGCGCTGTTCGGTGGTGCTCGTCACGCTGCCGGAAGAGACACCGGTCAACGAGCTCGTCGACACGGCGTACTCACTAGAAGATCGTGTCGGCATCAGTCTCGGTCCCGTGATCGTCAACGGCCTCTACCCGGAGCGCGCCGGGATGGACGTCGACCCGGCCGCGGCCGCCGAAGCGAGTGGAGTCGCGCTCATGCCCGGCGAGGCGGACGCGTTGCGCACCGCGGCCAGGTTCCGCACCGCACGTGTCACGTTGCAGAACGAGCAGATCGCGCGGCTGTCCGAGCGTCTGCCGCTTCTGCAGATCCACCTCCCGTTCCTGTTCAAGACCGACCTCGCCCGCGACGACGTCCACGTGCTTGCCGACGCGGTGCTCGAGGGCATCGCCGGTCTCGACGCGCTGCCGACATGACGCTCGACGAGATCGTCGCGGGCAGCTCGATCGTGCTGTGCTGCGGCACTGGAGGCGTCGGGAAGACCACGATCGCGGCGTCGATCGCGCTGCACGGCGCGCGCAGAGGGGTCGACGTTGTGTCGTCGTGACCATCGACCCTGCGAAGCGCCTCGCCGACGCGTTGGGTCTCGAAGGGCTCACGAACACTCCGTCCGAGATCGACGGTGACTGGCCGGGACAGCTGTGGGCGATGATGCTCGACACGAAGACGACCTTCGACGAGCTGGTGGCGCGCAACGCATCAGATCCCGCGCAGGCTCAGCGGATCTACGGCAACCGCTTCTACCGCAACATCTCCGGGCGGCTCTCGGGCACGCAGGAGTACATGGCGATGGAGAAGCTCTACGAGCTGCACGAGGAATCGAAGTTCGACCTCGTCGTGGTCGACACGCCTCCCACGCGCAACGCCCTCGACTTCCTCGACGCGCCGCGGCGGCTCACTCGCTTCCTCGACCATCGCCTCTACCGCATCCTCATGACGCCCGGTCGCGCCTACGTCAAGGCGGTGAACGTCGCCGCGCAGGCATTCCTCCGCACGGTCTCGAAGGTCGTCGGAGGCGACGTGATCGATGACGCGATCGCGTTCTTCCAGGCATTCGACGGGATGGAGGCCGGCTTCCGCGATCGAGCGGAGCGGGTGCTCGAGCTGCTCACCGCGCGTGAGACGTCATTCGTGCTCGTGGCGTCACCGCGCGGTGACACCGTGGAGGAGGCGTCGTACTTCGCGGACCGGCTGGCGGAAGGCGGCATCTCGGTCGCAGCCCTCGTCGTGAACCGGATGCATCCGCGGTTCGGCACCGGACTCGCAGAGGCGACGCGTGAACGCGCTCGCACGCTGGCGGGCACCGATCTCGGCGAGCTGTTCGCGAACCTCGCCGACTTCGAGCTCGTCGCCGCGCGCGAGGAGGATCACCTCGCCGGTCTGGCCGCGCGTGTCGAGCCCGCGCCGGTGGTGCGCGTGCCGTTCCTCGAGAGCGACGTGCACGACCTCGGCGGTCTGGATGCGATCGGCGCGCACCTCTTTCGGTAGCCTCGCTCCGTGCCCGTGATCCTCGTTGCGACCGATGCCGACTGGATCCTCGGCGAGGTGAGGGCGGCGCTCGGCGGGAGGGACACGACGATCCGCTGGGTGCGTGCCGGAAAGGACGTGGTGCCCGCGCTGAAGGTCGAGCCCGCCGACCTCGTCGTCCTCGATCTGCAGATCGGGAACATGGGTGGCATGGCCGTGTGCATGGACATCCGGCTCGAGGCGGGAGCCGATCGGCTGCCCGACGTCGGTGTGCTGATGCTCCTCGATCGTGCCGCCGATGTGTTCTTGGCGCAGCGCTCCCACGCTGATGGCTGGCTCATCAAGCCACTCGACGCCTTCCGACTGCGCCGCGCCGCCGACGCGATCTTGCGCGACGAGACCTACGAAGAGGGCGTGCCCGCGCCTGCCCCCGAGGTCGCCTAGCCAGCGAGCGCGGCAGCGGAGCGCGTCGAGCCGCTCGGGCACGGCGCGCCAATAGACCCACCGCCCCCGCTTCTCACCCACGATGAGCCCGGCGTCGCTGAGCGCCTTGGTGTGATGGCTGATCGTCGGTTGGGCCTTGCCCAACGGCTCGACCAAGTTGCACGAGCAGACCGCGTCAGCGGTGGCGATCATGCTGAGGAGTCGAAGGCGAACCGGGTCGGCGAGCGCCGCGAAGCCCCGGGCCAGGTCCTCCGCCTCGACTGCGGCGAGGGGCGCGACCAGGATCGACGGGCAGCACGTATTGACATCGGTCGATGTATTTGCAACAGTTGATGTATCGATGGTTGTGAATCTATCAGGAGCCAGGTGATGTCAAGGGTCCAGCTCGCACTCAACGTGTCCGACCTCGACGAGGCCGTCGCCTTCTATTCGAAGCTGTTCGGCACGCCCCCTCGCAAGGTTCGTCCGGGATACGCCAACTTCGCGATCGTCGAGCCGCCGCTCAAGCTCGTGCTGATGGCGGGCGACGGCGTGCCCGGAACGCTCAACCACCTCGGCGTCGAGGTCGACGACACCGAGGCCGTCGCTGCAGCGCATGTTCGCCTGGAGGGTGAGGGCCTCGCGTGCGCGACCGAGGACGAGGTCGCGTGCTGCTATGCGGTGCAAGACAAGGTCTGGGTCGACGCGCCCGACGGCGAGCCGTGGGAGATCTACACCGTGCTCGAGGACATCGAGACGGCACGCGCGATGAGCTCTGTTGCTCGTCAGCGCCGGAGTCGGCCGCCGCGCTGCTGCTGACGTTGCCCGCCGACCTCGGCAAGACGCGCCACTGCAGAGGCAGTCGGCACCGGCTTCCTCGTCGCCGTCGTCGTCGGCTCGGGCATCTTCGCCCAACGGCTGTCGCCGAACGACATCGGGTTGCAGCTGCTCGAGAACTCCATCGCGACGGGCGCTGGGCTGATCGCGCTCATCCTCGCCTTCATGTCGATCTCAGGCGCTCACTTCAACCCCGTCGTGACGCTCGCGAGTCGGCTCGCTGGTCACCTCGACAACCGCGAGAGCGTCGTGTACGTCATCGCGCAGGTTGCGGGTGGCTGCGTGGGCGTGGTCGTCGCGAACCTCATGTTCGACCTGCCTGCGGTCGACGCTCTCCACCCACGACCGTTCGTCCGCCGGCGTGTGGCTGGGGGAGGTCGTCGCGACGTTCGGGCTTCTGCTCGTGATCCTCGCTCTCGCACGTACGGATCGCTCGTCGTTCGTGCCGTTCGCGGTCGGCGGCTACATCGCCGCCGCCTACTGGTTCACGAGCTCGACGAGCTTCGCGAACCCGCCGTGACGATCGCCCGCTCGTTGACCAACACGTTCGCGGGCATCAGCCCTTCGTCCGTGCCGGCGTTCGTGATCGCACAGCTCGCCGGTGGCCTCGCCGCGATCGCGTTCTGCGCGTACCTCTATCGCACGGCAGTGGAGGTCTCATGACGGTCCCGAGCGTGCTCTTCCTCTGCGTGCACAACGCCGGTCGGTCTCAGATGGCGGCGGCGTGGTTCGAACATCTGGCTGCCGGCAGGGCGGTCGCGTTGTCCGGTGGCTCGGAGCCCGGTTCAGAGGTGAACCCCCGCGCCGTCGAAGTGATGGCCGAGGTCGGGATCGACATCACGAACGCGATCCCGAAGCGCTGGTCCGACGCCGACCTCGATGAGGCGGATGTCGTGGTGACGATGGGATGTGGCGATTCGTGCCCGTTCATCCCGGGCAAGCGCTACGAGGACTGGACCGTCGACGACCCTGCTGATCAGCCCCTTGAGCGGGTCAAAGAGATCCGTGACGACATCGAGCGACGGGTCGAGGCGTTGCTCGCAAGCCTCGGCGTCGCGCCGGGCTGACCCATTACGGTCGGGCGGATGTCACGCCCCCGATTGACATCCGTTCTCCTCGCCACGGCGATCGCCGTTGCCGCACTCGGTGGTGCTGCCGGGGTTGCCTGGGCGCAAGACACGACGGCGACCACGACGGCGACGACCGCTCCGACGACCGCGGCAACCACCGCCCCGACGACTGCGGCCGCGACGACAAAAGCGCCGACGACGACGCAGGCGGCGACGACGGCGGCGCCTGCGACGACCGCAGCAGCCACCACCGCCGCGCCCGCCACGACCGCCGCCGCGGCGACGAGCCCGAACGACAGCGACAACTGGCTGCTGATCCTGATCGGGATCGTGATCGTCCTCGGCATCGTCGCGTTCTTCGTCGGGCGCTCGCGCTCGCTGAAGGCGAAGCAGGTGTGGAAGCAGCAAGCCACGGCGCTCCTCGACGAGCTGTCCGACGTCGGCATCAACCTCGCCGCGGCGCAGCCCTCGGCGATCCCGGTGATCGCGGCACGCACCGAGGGGCGGCTCGTGCAGCTGAACGCGCAGCTGTCGACGATCCACCAGCGCGGGCCATCAGCAGTCGAGCGCAACGCGCTCGGTGCCCGTGATCAACGCGTCGAGCACGCTCCACGCGACGCTCACCCAGATCACGCTGGCGCCTCCTGGCACGCAGGCGCCCGCCGCGGCGAACATCTCGAACGACGCAGCGATGCTCGACAGCACCGCCCGCTCCGCGAAGCTCAGCTTGTTGGGGGTCGGCACCACCACATGACGAAGGTGTGGCGGGCGTGGGGCCCCGCAATGGTGTGTGCAGCGCTGGCGGTGTCGGTCGTCTCCGCGTGCGGTGGCGACTCGCCGGCTGCGGCGTCTGCGGATCCGCAAGACCTGCAGAAGAAGATGCAGATCGTGCAGCAGCAATTCCAGGCCGAGCAGCAGGTGCTCGACAAGAACCAGGACTCGATCCTGAACATCGTGAGCGGTGGTGGGACCCAAGCGCCGGCGGACTTCTTCGACTTCCTCCGCGATCCGGGGATCCTGTTGACAGAGATCGGCGACGCTACCGAGGCGACTTCTCCCGACGACCTGCTCGTGGCCTGGCAGGCGCATGCCGATGCGTGGTGCGCGCTCGGATCCAGCGACTTCGACGACGCCTTCTTCAAGGTCTACGGCGGCGCGCATGTCTTGCCCGCGCTGGTGGTGTTCCTCGACTCGTCCTGCGGAAGCGAGGCTGCCGCGGCTCTCGTCGCCGCAGCGGACGCAGACGGACTCGGCGAGGGCATGGCATCGTCCGGCAACCCGGCTGCGGGCATCGATCTGGACGAGCTGCTCACGCGCCTCAGCGGCTAGGAAGAGGCGATGGACGAGCTCAAGGTCGTGGCCCCCGCCTTCGTCGAGATGGCACATCGCATCGTGTGGTGCTCGGCCGCGACGATCGACCAGTCGGGACGCCCACGCAGCCGGGTGCTCCACCCGGTGTGGGAATGGGATGGCACCGCCTTGCGCGGAGTCATCGCGACGAGCCCGCTCTCTCCGAAGCGCGCTGATCTCGACGCCCATCCGTTCATCTCGCTCAACTACTGGGCGAACAGCCACGACACGTGCCTCGCCGAGTGCGCCGCGGAGTGGAAGCTCGACGACGAGAGCCGAGCCGAGGGATGGGACCGCATCAGGAACGCGCCGGCGCCCGTCGGCTACGACCCGAGCATCATCCCCGGCTGGGACTCGCCGACCGCGCTCGCGTTCGGCATCCTCGAAGTCGTGCCGTGGCGTCTGCGCGTGATGCCGGGGTCGTACATGGTGGCGCGCGAGGGCGTGCTGCTCACGTGGTCGCGCTCGGCAAGCCCCAGAACGAACCCGTGAGCCCGACGTCCACGAAGTAGGCCGCGGCGCTCGCCGGGTCGCGCCGCTGGTAGCCGGGGTCGAGTCGACCTGCGTACCACCCTCGGGCAAGGCGCCACAGCGTCGTGAGGTCCATGACGTAGCCCTTGTCGTGCTGCGTGCCAGTGAGCCACGCGTCGACGCAGTGCTCGTCGCAGAAGATCCGCTGGTGTCGGCACGTGTGCTCCACGTCGTCCCACATGTGTGAGACGGGCGTGAGGAAGTGCGCGACTTGAGATGCGCTCGGTGGCGCGTCGCGGCCGACCACCCACACGTGGGGGGCGGCACAAGCAGGGCACTGCGTCGACACGAGGACCTCGGGCTCGCGGTCGACGAGATGCGGCACCGCGAACGAGTCCCACGCGCAGCCTCCCCACCAGAGCGTCTCGCGGCCCATGACTGCGAAGCCGAGCGGGATGGAGGCGAACGGGTGGGCCATCACGATGCCGCCGTGCGCGTCGAGCACGACATGGCGCGCCTCGGCGAGGCGATGGATGGCACCTCTCGTAGCGTCGTCGTCCGGCAGCTCTGGCACGCGGCCGGTGTCGGCGAACGACCGGTAGATCGTGAGCCTGAGCTCCTCGTCGTCGACGGTCACCTCGACTTCATAGCCGCAGCGTTGGGTGGGTACGGAAGGGCATGGCCACCGTTCCCGACCATGACCTTCTCGACCTCGAACGTCAGGGGTGGACAGCGCTGACGAAGGGCGGAGATGCCGTCGCAGACTTCTACGGCCATGTGCTCGCGGAGCGAGTGCTCATGCTTCTGCCCGGCGGGATGGTGCTGAGCGATCGCGGTGCGGCGCTCGACGCGCTTCGGCTCACGAGCTGGAGTGGCTTCGAGCTGCGACCCGGCCTCGTGCAGTGGCTCGGGCCCGATGCTGCAGTCGTCGCGTACGAAGCGCGTGCCCGTCGTGGCGACGACGAGTACCACGCGCTCTTCAGCAGCACCTACACACGGCAGAACGGCAAGTGGAAGCTGGCCGTGCACCAGCAGACGCCGTTCTGAGTCAGCCCTTGGCCGCGGCGTTCAACTTGGCTGCGTCGCGCACGAGCGCCTTGAACGCGGTCGCGTTGACCTTGTCGCCTTCGAACCAATCGATCGCGCGCCGGATGTTGCCATCGAGGCTCGAGTTGAAGAGCTTCTTCGGGTCGGCGAGCTTCGCGCCCTTCGCGAACGTCACCTTGACTTTGTCCTTGTAGGTCTCGCCGGTGCAGATGATGCTGCCGCTCGAGTACCACGTCGGGACGCCTCGCCACTTCCACTCTTCGGTGACGTCTGGGACCACCTCTTTGATCAGTGCCCGGACCTTCGCGAGCGTGTCGCCGCGCCAGTCTCCGAGCTCCTTGATCCTCCCGTCGATCAGCTGCGACGGTGACTTGGCGTCAGTCTTCTTCGCCGGCATCGACGCAGAGTACGTCAGTGACAGCGGCTGTTGAGCTGCTTGTACGGTCCCTCGACCGGCAAGAGGGAGACGCGACGTGCAGCTCAGCACCAAGACCGTGGGATCCGGCACGCGCTCGGCCGCACTCGTGCACGGCGCGTCGGCGTCGGGCGAGATCTGGAAGGACTTCGCCGCGATCCTCGTCGAGTCGTACGACTTCACGGTGACGCTCGTCGATCTCCGTGGGCACGGCGACAGCCCGCGCGGCGACCGCTATCGAGTCAGCGACTTCGTAGGTGACCTCGTCGACACGCTCCCGACGGACCTCGACCTCCTCGTCGGCCAATCGCTCGGTGGCCGCGCCGGCATGCTCGCCACTCCGCAGCTGCTCCCCAAACGGTTCATCGGCCTCGACCCTGCGCTCTTCGCGTCGACCCCCGTGCGGCTGGCCCTGCGCTACTTGTCTCCCGTCATGCCTCATATGCCCGCCCGAGTGCTGCGGGTGCTGGGTGTCCCGCCGAAAGGATCGGCGCCAGGCGCACTGGAGTGCCGCCGATCGGCGTGGGACGCCTGGGACCGATCGATGATGGGGGACCTCGCCGGGAGCGTGAAGACCGAGCCCTTCCATCTCGTCGCCCCGGCTGTGCCGTCGACGTTGCTGCTCGCGGACAAGAGCCTCTTCGTTTCGCCTGCCGTGGCTGAGGAGCTTCGGTCGCTCGGATGGGATGTCCGGGTGAAGCCAGGATCGACCCACGACCTCCACCTCGAGGATCCGGCCGGTGTGATCAAGATGCTCGACGACGTTTTGCGGTGAACGAGACCGTTCTCGACCTCGGGCAGATAGAACGGCCGCGTCGCTCGAGCGAAGGAAGGTGACCGGATGACGGCTCGCACCTCGCAGGAACGCTTGGATGGCACCGTCGCGCTCGGTGACGGGCGCGTCGAGCGGCATCGGTGCGGCCTCCGCAACAGCCCTGGCCGCTGAAGGCGCGGCGGTCGCGCTCGCTGCGCGTCGAAGAGATCGGCTCGACGCAGTTGCGGCCGACATCCGTGACGCAGGCGGCACCGCGTTGGTGCTCGAGTGCGATGTCACCGACGAAGCGCAGGCCGCGGACGCCGTCGCGCGCACTGTGGCGGAGCTCGGCCGGCTCGACACGTTGATCAACAACGCCGGCGTCATGCTCCTCGGCCCTGTGGTCGGCGCTCCGATCTCGGAGTGGCAGCAGATGGTGGAGCTGAACATCCTGGGCCTGCTCTACAGCGCCCACGCTGCGCTTCCGCATCTGCTGCAGGCGGCAGAGCAAGGCCCTCGACGCGTGGCCGACATCGTCAACATCAGCTCGGTGGCGGGCCGCCACGCCCGCAACGGCAACGGCGTGTACAGCTTGACCAAGCATGGCGTCGGTGCGTTCAGCGAGTCGTTGCGCCAAGAGGTGACGAAGCGCTACGTGCGCGTCTCGCTGGTCGAGCCGGGCGCCACCGCGACGGAGCTTGCGAGCCACAACCGTCCGGAGATCCTCGCGGGCATCGGCGCCCAGATCGCCCAGACCATGGACGCCGATGACATCGCGGACACGATCACGTTCATCGTCACGAGGCCGCGACACGTCACGATCAACGAGGTCCTCATCCGCCCGACGGAGCAGGAGCGCTAGCAAGTCGCTTCCATCGATGGTCCTCGGTGTCGCCATAGGGTCTGACTCGTGACAGCCGTGATCACCGAAACCAACGACTCCGGAAACCCAGCACTCGGCTCGAAGGCCGCGGTGGCGCTGTTCGCGGAGACGTCGCCGCGCTCGATGACCGTCTTCGGGACGGCGATCAAGACGCTGTTCCTGCTCCTCGTGCTGGTGGCTGGCGGAGCGTGGGGCTGGGCATCGGCGACCCAGCCCGTCGCCGTCGATCTCGGCACCGGTTACGCCAACACGACCGTGACGATCCCCGGCGGTTTCTGGCTGGCCAGCTTCGGCGCCTTCCTGGTCGCGATCTTCGTGGCGGTGAACCCTCGCCGCGCCGCGTTGCTCGGCGCCGTGTACGCGATCCTCGAGGGCTTCTGCCTCGGTGCGATCTCCGCGATGTTCGACGCGCAGACCGACGGCATCGTCGCCGCAGCGGTTCTGAGCACGGTGGCTGTGTTCCTGGCTGCGCTGATCTTGTACGTCACCCGCATCGTCAGGCCGACGCAGAAGCTCGCGTTCGCGGTGATCGTCGGGATCGGTGGCCTCTCGCTCTTGTACCTGTTCGTGTGGGTGCTGGCGATCTTCGACTGGGGCTTCCTCTACTCAGCGCAGTTCCGCAGCATCGGGATCGTCGTGACGGTGATCGCCGTGATCCTCGCGGCGCTCTCGTTGACGCTCGACTTCGCGTTCATCGAGGGATGCGTCGATCGTGGCGCGCCGAAGTTCATGGAGTGGTACGCCGGCTACGGCCTGATGGTCACGCTCATCTGGCTCTACATCACGCTGCTGCGGCTGCTCGCACTCCTCGCCCGCAACCGATAGGCGGACGAGGGGCTCATACTTGCGAGATGCGGCCCCTTCGGTACTCCATCAACGTCACGTTGGACGGGTGCTGCGACCATCGGGCAATCCCCGCGGACGAAGACTTGCATCGTCACGCGGCCGAGAGCATCAGCCAGGCCGATGCCCTTCTCTTCGGCCGGGTGACGTACGAGATGATGGAGTCAGCGTGGCGGCCAGGCGGCGACTGGAGCCAGACCTGAGTGGATGGAACCCTTCGCCCAGACGATCAACGTGGCAAAGAAGTACGTCGTGTCGAGCACCCTGGAGCAAGTCGATTGGAACGTGGAGCTCGTCCGCGGAGATCTGGGCGAGGCGGTTCGGCAGCTCAAGCAGGAGTCGGGCGACGGACTGTTCGTGGGAGGGGTGACGCTCCCACTCGCGTTGACGGAGCTGGGCTTGATCGATGACTACGAGTTCGTGGTGCATCCCAGGCTCGCGGGCCACGGCCCGACGCTGTTCGCGGGGCTGTCGAAGCATGTCGACTTGAAGCTCGTGAGCCGGCTCGAGTTCGGCTCGGGGGCAGCGGCGATGCGGTACGAGCCGAGTGCGCATTGACGTCGTAGGAAGGCGGGATTTCGAACACGTGGCCTCAGCGTCCCGAACGCGACCGAAACGGATACCTACGAACACACGCGGGGGATCCACGCTCGTCGGACGGGTGAACGGCTGCGGGCAGGGACCTCCGGCCCTGGTCGCTCGGCTGTGAGACGTCCATCATCGGGCCAAGGGCGACTCTGCCTTTGTACGTCAACGCATGGCCAGGAGCGATGTGAATCTCGAGCGCTTCTCGGGCCGATGTGCTCGACGAGATCGCCGAGGCTGACGAGGTGTGCTTCTCGGCCGAAGCGGATGTCGTCGCCGGTCTCGTGGTGGGCGCAATCGGCATCGACGCGCTTGCGCCACGTCCGTCGACGAGCCGAGCTTCCCCTGGCAGCAATACCGGTGGTGCTTGCCGCTCATCAGCTGATCGAGGCGGTGATCTGGTGGGGCCTCGACGACCAGGTGCCGAGCGCCGTCTGGCGCACTGCGCTTTGGGTGTATCTCGCGATCGCCTTCGGAGTCCTGCCCGTCCTCGTTCCCGTGGCAGTGGGTGCCCTCGAGCCGCTCGCCAATCGGCGTCGTGTTGCTGTCTTCACGGCGATCGGCGTGACAGTGGCAGTCGTGTTGATGTACGCAGTCATTCGTGGCCCGATCACCGCGACCATCGAAGGGCACCACATCGCATACAGCGTCGATCTTTGGCACGGTGGCTTGATCGTGTTCCTCTACGCCGTTGCGACCTGCGGCTCGATGCTCGTGTCGAAGCACCAGCACGTGCGGTGGTTCGGCATGATCAACTTCGTCGCCGTTGGCTTCCTCGCCGCGTTGAACAAGAGCGGCTTGATCTCCCTCTGGTGTGCGTGGGCCGCGGTCACCAGCGTCGCCATCGCAGTGCATCTTCGCCGCGGCCACCGGACACCGAGCCAGCTCCCGGCGGTCCCTGATGGCGTGTCCAGCTGACGATTCGGCCGCTGGTCGGGAAGGCGGGATTTGAACCCGCGGCCTCAGCGTCCCGAATGCGAACGAGCCGGTTGCATACGAACGTAGGCGAACGATGCCAGCAGGTCAGAACGGGTCAGCGACCGACGATGAACGCGAGCGATCCCCGGCGGATGCGTCATGAATGTGCCATCGTCACGAAGGACCGGAGTCGGAGACCCTGCGCAGCAGCTCCTCTGGATCCAGCACGGCGACCGAGAATCGGCCACACGCCTTCGTCAGCCCCTTGTCTCCAGTCACGACCGGGATGCCCTCGCGTCGAGCGGTGAGGAGGACAAGGGCGTCTCTCGGGCCGATGGTGGGTGCGAGAGCGTCAAAGATCGTGACCTCCTCGTTGGTCGCGAAGTTGGCCATACCGAGGCGAGACACGCCGATGACGAATCCCGCCGTGGTTGTCCACCTCAGCGCAAGACGCAGAAATCGCTCTCGCTTCGCAGCCGGAGCGTTGAGGACCTCGTCGTATTGCGCGTGGGTCACAACAAGCGCCAAGGCGTCGCGCTGTACGGCCGCCTCGACCTTTGAGAGCACGTCGTCGTCGAGAGCGAGAGCGTCGAAGCCATTCGAGTCAAGCATGACGCTCAGCACTCGGGCGACGGTAGGCGGACCGAACGGCCCGAGTCTCACGTTGCTGAACGCCGGAGACGTCCCTCGACGTTTCGGGCGGGAACGGTGGGGCTCGCCGGGCGACGGCACGTCCCGCGCCGGCGAGCGTTGGATGCGGTGGAGGGCAGACCCGCATGGGTCACAGCGACGTGAGGCGCACGCTGGCCGTATACGCGCAAGCGACCGACGATCGCGACCGAGCTGCCGCGGACGCGCGGCGCGTTCTACGGGCCACGGTCGATCGCTGTCAGCTGATCCTCTGTCGCGCTGAGGACCCACGAATCCCGAGATCCATTCGGAGAGACACCCGCGGCGTCAGGTCTGCTGGTGTAGGAGACCGCGAGCATTCGCCAACGGCTCCGTGAACCAGGCCGCCTTCCGTGGGTCATCTCGCACCGAGCGCGTTGTGGAATTTGCCGAAGCCGTCGATGACTCTCTCGGCGAGGTCTCGAAGGTCCCAAGCAGCGTTGAGGCGTACTCGCTGAATCGAGACATGCATAAGGCGCTTGTTGATGTCAGCTCGCTCATCGTCGGTGAGGATTGGCGTCGGTACCCACGACTTCAGGTAGTCGAGAGCAAACACGTCATCCATGAAACGCTCGGAGCGACCCAGGAAGTCGTCAAGGTTCCCGCGCGTGGAGTAGTGCCGACTCCAAGAGGGCGTACGCCAACCACTCGACGGTTGCGGTCCAGGAACCGGTGACTGCAACCATCTTCAGTTCGTAGCCCACTGCCTCTACTAGCTCTCGGAGTTGCGCATCCGTGGGCCCGACTGGTGTGGGCACGGTGGAGGTCATGTCCGTCATCATCGTGCGGGCGTCGCTGTCGGCTCTCGCATATCAGCGGTGTTCTTGTACGGAACGTCGTCCAACTTCGGCCGGGGAGTCGGCACTCGAAAGTCGGATCGCTGTACCGGTTTGCGCACGCCCGTGCGTGTAGTGAGATGTGGACCTGCGTGGGGTCGGGGCTGACGAGCTGGAAGCATTGCCTCTGGTAGCCGTCGCGCGTTCGTTCGATGCCGAGTACGCCGAGAGGTACGCGCCGCTGGTGCGGCTGCTGTGGTCGCTGACCGGCAGTTGGGCCGTCGCTGAGGAGATCGCGCAGGAGGCGTTTGTCGCCGCGTACCGAAGCTGGGCAACGGTGTCGGTGCTTGACCGTTCGGATCTGTGGATCAGGCGGGCCGCGATCAACCGGGCGGTCTCGGTACACCGCAAGCTCGTGAGTGAGGCCGCCGCGCTCACAAGAGTGCGGGCGCCGTACGCAGTGGAACCCAGATTCTCGGGGGAGGACGAGCAGCTCTGGAGGGCAGTGCGAAGACTTCCTCGCCGCCAGGCCGCTGCGGTCGTTCTGTCCACGGTAGAGGGACTCACGGCAGAGGAGATCGGCTCGGTCCTGGGCTGCTCGGGCGAGACGGCGCGTACACACATCAGACGCGGACTCGCGAAGCTACGCGACCGTTTCCGGGAGGGTGACGAATGAGTGTGACCGAACGCCTGGCGGGCGCCGCTGACCGCCTCACCGAGCTCGAAGTGACAGTCCCCGACGCTGGGCGCGTCCTGCGGCGGAGCCGACGGCGACGCGGATCCGTCTACGGCGTTGTAGTCGCCGCTCTCGCGCTCGGCGGAATCGGCGTCGTCGCGACATCCCGCACCGACCACGCAACGGTCGCGACGAGCTTCACGCTGACCGCCCTCCCCGACGCACCGATCGGCCTCACGAGAAGCGACGCTTTTTGGCCGGACGTCACACACCGTCCGGACTCTCCCGTCGCGCTCGGGCGAGCACTCGCCGCTTTCCTCGGATGGGGCGACTCAGCGAAAGTCGAGCTCGTCTGTTCTCCCTATAAGGCGCCCTACAGGGATGCCGACAACATCAGTGACGAGGCGCGGCACGCCTGGAGCGTCCCAAAGGATTGTGAGCAACTCGGGGGCGACAACGACGGGAAAACGGTGCAACTGCGCATCTCATCCCCCGCCACCGGCGCCGAGATGAGTGCTCGCGCCTTTCCCACCGCCGAAGCGACCGAGTCGGGGTGGGCCTTCATCGAAGTCGGGATCCCTCCCCTCGGCACGGTCCGCGCTGACGGGCCGGAGTCCGCGACCCTGGCAAATTTCTCGTCCCCGCCCGGGACTCAGGAAGTCAGATGGTGGGCCGCAACCCACGACGGCGAACTCTCTGGTGCCGGCCTGCGGGAAGCACGTTCCGTATCCAAGCGTCGGCAGAGTCGATCGCGTCCGTCCTCATCGTCTTTGTCGATGCGCGCGGAAACGCGCTCGGGGCCCAAGGCGGGCCGATCAGAAGGCCGCTGGGGGACACTGCATCGTGGTGGCTGAGCGGCACGAGCGCGAGCCTCGACTCTGCGACGGTGACCTCACCATGCAGTTCGCCTACCGCCGCGCGGTGCTCGCTCCGCTACGCACAGACGACACCTGGCAAATCGGCCCCGATGGAGTCCTCTACACGGTGGAGCGAATGTCCGCTTCCGCTTCGGTGGAGCTGTCACGTGGGCCGATACACGGACCTGGACGACACACTGCTCACGGACCGTGTCGTTTGGGTCCTCATCGAGAAGGACGTGACTCTGGGCTCGAGCCACTCAAGTGGGCGACGTGGTGCACATCGTCGACGCGCACACCGGAGAGGAGCTCCTGACGTTCGACGGTCCAGGCGGATGCGACATGCCCGATCGAACTCGGAGCGATGCCCGACCGCTGCGGCAACCCGTGAACCATCTTCGACTCACAAGTAAGCGCGAGCACCGCGAGACGACCACCGGGACGAAGGCCGCGAAACGCGCCGGGAGCGCGCGCGTCAGGTGCCGGCTTCCCACGTGAACGGGACCCGCCCAGGCCGCTCTCACCCCTCAATGCGTCATATTCGTGCCATCGCACCCGCGTAGCTCAGATCTCGGCGGCACTGTGAGGCGCCTGACCTGCGGCGACCTGGTCGGGAAGGCGGGATTTGAACCCGCGGCCTCAGCGTCCCGAACGCTGCGCGCTAACCAAGCTGCGCTACTTCCCGGTAGGCCGGAGAGCGTAGCCGCCCCTGCGAGCGTCTCCATCGGGGTTCCCGGTCGCAATACCCGCCAGATTTGACGGCTTTCGCGACTCAGAACGGCGGAGGGTGGCGGTCAGTCGAACCGACTCGACCGCCGGCTGCGGCATCGTTGCGACATGCAACTCCGCGAGCTCCAGGACGTGATCGCCCGCACCTACCTCGAACGCGACTCCGAGCGCGGGGTCGCGGTCACGATCGCATGGCTTGCAGAAGAGGTCGGCGAGCTCGCCCGGGCGGTGCGCAAAGGCTCCCGCGAAGAGCAGGTGCTCGAGATGGGTGACGTGCTGGCGTGGCTCGCGTCGCTCGCGAACCAGCTCGACATCGACTTCGACGAGGCGATCGCTCACTTCGCGAACGGGTGCCCGAAGTGCGGGGCGATCCCCTGCGCGTGCCCGTGACGTGACTTCTCAAGGTGGCGCGCTTGGCGCCCCCGGCGGGGGCGGATGCCGCGCCACTTGGATCGGGCGCTCCGCTCGGACCGTGACCTAACGGGCTGCGAGCAGCTCCGCGATCTGCACCGCGTTCAGCGCGGCGCCCTTGCGCAGGTTGTCGTTCGAGACGAACAGCGCGAGGCCGTGCTCGACGGTGTCGTCGCGGCGGATGCGGCCTACGTAGCACGGGTCCTTGCCCGCAGCCTGCAGCGGTGTCGGGATGTCGGACAGCTCGACACCGGGGGCGCCGGCGAGGAGCGCCCGCGCCTCGTCAGGGCGTGATCGCGCGCTCGAACTCGGCGTTGATCGACAGCGAGTGGCCGGTGAACACCGGCACCCGCACACACGTGACCGACACCGGCAGGCCGGGGATCTCGAGGATCTTGCGGCTCTCGTCGCGGAACTTCTGCTCCTCGTTCGTCTCGTCACGGCCGTCGTCGATCAGCGAGCCCGCGAACGGGATGATGTTGAACGCGATCGGGCGGGGGAACTTCGTCGGCGTCGGGAACTCGACCGCGTCGCCGTCGAACGTCAGCGCCGACGCGCCGTCGACGACCTTGCGCACCTGCTCGTCGAACTCGGCGACGCCGGCGAGACCCGCGCCCGAAGTCGCTTGGTACGTGCTCGTGACCAGTCGCTTCAGCCCCGCGGCGACGTGCAGCGGCTTGAGCACCGGCATGCCGGCCATCGTCGTGCAGTTCGGGTTGGCGATGATCCCCTTCGGGATGTTCGCGAGCGTGTGCGGGTTCACCTCGGAGACGACAAGCGGCACGTCGGGGTCCATCCGCCACGCGGACGAGTTGTCGATGACGATCACGCCCTTGTCGGTGAACCGTGGCGCGAGCGCCTTCGAGCCCGTGGCTCCTGCGGAGAACAGCGCGACGTCGAGGCCGCTCGGATCGGCGACGGCCGCATCCTCGACCGGGATCTGCGTGCCCTTCCACGGCAACGTGAGCCCGACCGAACGGGCGGAAGCGAAGTAGCGGATCTCGTCGACGGGGAAGCCCCGCTCCTCGAGCACGGCCCGCATCACGCTGCCGACCTGCCCGGTTGCTCCTACGACACCTACACGCATGGCCGTCAGGCTACCGGCGGCCCCTGCCGCCGATCCCGGCAGTTTCAGGCGCTCAGGGCGAACGCGTCGTGCAGGGCCTGGACCGACCGTTCCACGTCGTCAGCAGCGACGACACACGAGATCCGGATCGACGACGTCGAGATCATCTCGATGTTCACTCCGTTGTTCGCCAAGGTCTCGAACATGGTGGCCGCCACGCCAGGGTTGGTCTTCATGCCGGCACCGACGAGCGACACGCGCCCGATGTTCTCGTCGTGGGTGACGCCACTCGCCCCCATCTCGGCCACGAGTGCGCCGGTGACGCGCTCGCTCGCGGCGAGGTCGGCCTTCGGCACCGTGAACGAGATGTCGGTCGCTCCGCCGATCGAGGTGTTCTGCACGATCATGTCGACGTTCACGGACTCGTCGGCGAGCGCGCGGAAGAGCCTCGCGGCGATGCCGGGCTTGTCGGGCACCCCAGTGATCGTGACCTTCGCCTCGGACGTGTCGTGGGTGACGGCGGAGATGATCGGGGCTTCCATCGAAGCGTCCTCCTCGGTGACCCACGTGCCCGGCTCCCAAGTGAAGCTCGAGCGCACGTGGAGGGGCACATGGTGGTTGCGGGCGAACTCGACCGACCGAAGCGCGAGCACGCGTCCGCCGGTGGCGGCCATCTCGAGTACTTCGTCGAACGACACGCGGTTCAGGCGACGAGCCGTCGGCACGACGCGTGGATCGGCGGTGAACACGCCGGTGACATCGGTGTAGATCTCGCAGACGTCCGCCTTGAACGCCGCTGCGAGCGCGACCGCGGTCGTGTCGGAGCCGCCGCGGCCCAACGTCGTCACGTCGTTCGTGGTGGACACACCCTGGAAGCCGGCGACGACGGGGATGTGCCGCGCCGCGATGGCGTCGCGCAGCCGGTCGCCCCTGACCTCGAGGATCTTGGCCTTGCCGTGCACCGTGTCGGTGACGATGCCGGCCTGGCTGCCGGTGAACGACGACGCCTCGATGCCGAGCTCGGCGAGCGCCATGCACAGCAGCGCCATCGACTTCCGCTCGCCGGCGGTGAGCAGCATGTCCATCTCGCGGCCGGGCTGGACTGACGACACCTGGTTCGCGAGGGCGATGAGGTCGTCGGTCTCCTTGCCCATCGCACTCACGACGACGATGACGTCGTTGCCTTGACGATGCGTCCGCGCCACGTGGTCGGCGACCGCCCTGATGCGGTCCGCGTCGGCGACGGAGGTGCCGCCGTACTTCTGCACGAGGAGGGCCACGGCGTTGGAAGGTACCAGTGCCGACTGTGGGGCCATCCAGGTAAACCGGTAGGTTCTCCGGCTCGTGGGCACCGCAAAACGTGAACGCCAGAAGGCCGGTCGTCAGGCCCGTCTCGAGGCCCAGGAGGCCGAGCAGTCTGCAGCGAAGCGCAAGCGGACTGTCATCCGCGGTGCGATCCTGCTCGTCGCGTTCATCGCGGTGGCGTTCGGCATCAGCCGGCTCGTCGGCGGCAACGACAACAACTCGAGCGTGTCATCCGGCACCACCGTCGCATCTGGCGCCGCCACGACCGGAGCCGGCAGCACCGACACCACGGTGGCGGGTGCGAGCACGACTGCGGCGTCGACGGCTTCGACCGTCACGACGATCGCAGGGAAGTCCATCACCGGCGACACGCCGTGCCCCCCGACCGACGGCTCGGCCGAGCGCACGACGTCGTTCGCGAAGGCCCCGCCGATGTGCATCGACCCGGCCAAGAAGTACACGGCCGTGGTCGACACCAACTTCGGCAGCTTCACCATCGAGCTCGACCCCAAGGCTGCGCCCAAGACGGTGAACAACTTCGTCGTGCTCTCGCTGTACCACTACTACGACGGCATCACCTGCCACCGCGTCGTTGCGGACTTCGTGATCCAGTGCGGTGACCCGAAGGGCGACGGCACCGGCGGCCCGGGCTACGAGTTCGAGGACGAGCTCCCCGCGGAGGGTTCGTACAAGCTCGGCTCACTCGCGATGGCGAACTCCGGACCGAACACGAATGGCAGCCAGTTCTTCGTCATCAGCGGCTCGCAGGGCACGCAGCTGCCGCCGCAGTACTCACTGTTCGGTCAGGTCACCGATGGCCTCGACACCACGATCAACACGATCGCCGCGCTCGCGACGCCCGGCACGGACGGTCCGCCCTCCCAGCCCGTGCAGATCCAGAAGGTCACGATCACCGAATCCTGATCCGGCGAGTCGGCGCAGTGCGCCGCCGGGCGCCGAAGTACCGCTTGCCGGCAATCGATGCCGTCGCCGACGGAGCGGCGCGATGCGGCGCCAGGGAGAGGCAACGGTCGAGGCCGACCTCATGGCCGTCGAGCATGACCTGCACCTTGCCGAGGCCGGCGGCGCGCCAGGTGCCATCGCCACTACGGATCGCCGCGGTCTGCTCGTCCACCGCGACGATCGGAAACGAGCTGCCCGCGAGCTCGAACGTGCGGCGCGAGCGATCGTGGCTCCACTGGTCGTGGTGGGGGATCACCGCGATCTGCTCGAGCAACCCGAGCCCGAGCGTGAACGCGCCGCCGCGGGGGTCGACCATCGGGTCGCAGAGCGCCATCGCGCCTGCGGACGAACCCGCGATCACGGCGCCGTTTCGCCAGGCCTCGAGCAGGCCCTCCCACACCGGCGTGGCCTTCAGCACCGAGCGGAGGTGCATCGGTGAGCCGCCCGTGATGTAGACGAATCGGGCGCTACGTGCCTCGGCACTGTTGGCGTCGTCGAGCGCGTCGTGCCGGTTCAACACCATGAGCCCTCTGGATTTGGCGCCGAGCGACTCGAAGTGCGATGCGGCGAGCGCCACCGCTCGTTCGGGGTGCTCGTACGCGGCGCCCGTCGGCACGATGAGCACCTCGCTCGCCTGCGCGATCGACAGCAGCTCCGCGTCGAAGCCGCAGTCGCTGCCGAACTCGCCTCCGCCCACCAATGCCAGCGTGCCGCTCACCGCGGCCACGGTAGTGGGACGCCGGTGCTCAGCTGACGAGCGCGGCTCGCAAGTGCTCGATGTGGTCGCGTTCGACGCCCAAGGTGCCGACGTACTGCTCGACCGTGCCGTGCTCGGCCCGTATGTGGTCGAGCAGGGCGAGGATGCTCTCGGGCTCCGCCTCCATCATCGAGCTCGGCGCCTTGCTCATGCGCTCGCGCGCCTCGGGCATGTTCTCGATCGCCCACTCGATCATGCGGGCGACGCCCGCGCCGCTGAGCGCGTAGTCCTCCGCGATCACCTCGTCGGGCACGCCGACGAGTGAAAGCACGAGTGCAGCGAGGATGCCGGTGCGGTCCTTGCCCGCGGCGCAATGGAACACCGCTGGGTATGTGTCGTTCTCGGCGAGCAAGCGCAGAGAACCGCCGAGCGCGCCCTCGCCGGTCACGAGCATCTCGCGGTAGCGGTCGACGAGGAAGGTCGGCGAGTCGCCCAGCGCCTCCATCTGCTCGGGGCTCCACACGACGTCGAGCACGGGATGGTGGTGGTACTCGACCACGTAGGTCTCGAGGGGGAAGCGACCGTGTTCCGCGATCTCGTTCGGGGTGCGGAGGTCGATGACGGTGCGCAGCCCGAGGGGCTGGAGGGTGAGGACGTCGGCTTCGGAGATCCGGTGGATGCCGTCGGCCCGGTACAGGGTCTGCCACCTGGTGGTGCGGCCGTCCTCGGTGGGGTATCCGCCCAGGTCACGGAAGTTGAAGGCGCGCTCGAGCTCGATGTGGCGAACTGGCTGGGCCGTTGCAGTCGACATGGCTTCGACGGTATCGACGCGACCTGACTTCCCGGTCGACGCGGTGTGAACGCCCGGTGACGTCGTCTGGAAGCGTGTTCCTACCCGCCGGTAACATCGCGGGGTGACCGTGAAGCGGGTTGGGATCGTCGGGTCGGGGATCATGGGCGTGGGCATCGCCGAAGTCGCCGCCAAGGCCGGGTTCGAGGTGATCCTGCGGTCGCGCCACGAAGCGAGCGCGGAGGGCATGGTCGCCGCACTCGAGAAGGCGTTGGCCAAGCAGGTCGAGCGGGGCAAGCTCGAAGAGGCCGAGCGCGCTGCGGTGATCTCGCGGGTGACGGCGACGACCGTGCTCAGCGACCTCTCGGACTGCGATCTCGTGATCGAGTCGATCGTCGAGGACCTCGTCGTGAAGAAGCAGCTCTTCCGCGAGCTCGACCATTACTGCCGGGCCGACGCGATCCTCGCGACCAACACGTCGACCCTTCCGGTCGTCGAGATGGCAGTCGAGACCGGTCGTCCCGAGCGCGTGTGCGGCATCCACTTCTTCAACCCTGCGCCGGCGATGAGCCTCGTCGAGGTCGTGCGCCCGTTGCTTGCGAGCGAAGAGACGATCGCGGCAGCACGCGAGTTCGCCGACGCGTGCGGGAAGGACGCGGTCGTCGTCGAGGATCGAGCCGGGTTCGTCGTCAACGCGCTGCTGTTTCCCTACCTCAACAACGCAGTGCGCATGCTCGAGGCCGGAACCGCCTCCCGCGAAGACATCGACGCCGCGATGAAGGGCGGCTGCAACTTCCCGATGGGCCCGTTCGCTCTGCTCGACCTCGTGGGACTCGACACCTCGGTCGCGATCCTGGATGCGCTCTACGACGAGTTCCGCGACCCGAACTACGCGCGCCGTGCCGCTGCTGCGCCGCATGGTCAGCGCCGGCCGCCTCGGTCGCAAGTCCGGCTTCGGCTTCTACGACTACCGCAAGTAACGCACGAGGGTCGGTGGCCGCACGGCCGGTCGAGCCTCCGCCGACCTCATGGCGCTTCCCGCCCGTCGACGCCGCCGATGAGGACGGCCTCGTCGGCGTGGGCGCCGACCTCGAGCCCGGCACCTTGCTCGCCGCGTACCGCACGGGCCTCTTCCCGATGCCGGCCGGACGCGACGGGCCGATGGGGTGGTGGTCGCCTGATCCACGCGGCGTCCTGCCGTTGGACGAGCTGCGCGTGTCGCGGTCGCTGCGCCGTTCGACGCATCGGTACGAGGTTCGGGTCGACACGAGGTTCGAAGCGGTGATGCGCGGCGTGCGGCGATCCCCGCCGTGCCGGAGGCTGGATCACCGAGCCGATGGTCGCGGCGTACGTCCGCATGCACGACCTCGGCTGGGTTCACAGCGTCGAGACGTGGAGCGCCGACGGGGAGCTGGTCGGTGGCCTCTACGGCATCGCGATCGGTGGTTTCTTCGCCGGCGAGTCGATGTTCAGTCGCGCGGTCGACGCGTCGAAGGTCGCGCTCGTCGACCTGGTCGAACGGCTGCGTGCTGCGGGCTACCGGCTGCTCGACGTGCAGTGGGCGACGCCGCATTTGCGCACGCTCGGTGTCATCGAGATCCCACGACCGCGCTACGTGGTCGCGCTCGAAGAGGCGCGTGAGATGGAGGTCGCCGACGCATGGTGAGACGAGACCAGTGAGCGAGAATGGAGGCGTGACCGAGCGCGACCAACCGTGGCTCATGCGGACGTACTCGGGTCATTCCACCGCGACCGCGTCGAACGAGCTCTACCGCACAAACCTCGCGAAGGGGCAGACCGGCCTGTCGATCGCATTCGACCTGCCGACCCAGACGGGCTACGACCCCGACTCGCCGATGGCGAAGGGCGAGGTCGGCAAGGTGGGTGTGCCGGTCGCGCATCTCGGCCACATGCGCACGCTCCTCGCCGGCATCCCGCCCGGGCAGATGAACACGTCGATGACGATCAACGCGACAGCCGCGTGGCTCTTTGCGCTCTATGTCGCGAACGCGGAGGAGCAGGGCGTCGCGTCAGCCGACCTCCGAGGCACGACCCAGAACGACATCGTCAAGGAGTACCTGTCGCGGGGCACCTACATCTTCCCGCCCGAGCCGAGCCGCCGGCTGATCGTCGACATGGTCGCCTGGTCCGCGCATCACGCGCCCAAGTGGAACCCGATCAACGTCTGCAGCTACCACCTGCAAGAGGCGGGCGCGACACCGGTGCAGGAGATCGCGTACGCGCTCGCCACCGCGATCGGAGTGCTCGACGCCGTGCAGCAGTCGGGCCAGGTCGAGCCCGATCGGTTCCCCGCGGTGTTCGGCTCGATCTCGTTCTTCGTGAACGCCGGCATCCGCTTCGTCGACGAGATCTGCAAGCTCCGCGCGATGACCGACCTGTGGGAACGCATCGGCATCGAGCGCTACGGCATCACCGACCCGGCGCTCCGCCGCTTCCGCTACGGGGTGCAGGTCAACTCGCTCGGGCTCACCGAGAACCAGCCTGAGAACAACGTGCAGCGCATCATCCTCGAGATGCTCGCGGTCACGCTGTCGAAGCGGGCGCGGGCCCGCTCGATCCAGCTGCCGGCATGGAACGAGGCGCTCGGCCTTCCTCGCCCATGGGATCAGCAGTGGTCGTTGCGAATGCAACAGGTGCTCGCGTTCGAGACCGACCTGCTCGAGCACGACGACATCTTCGACGGCTCGGTCGTCATGGAAGCGCGCACCACTGAGCTCGCCGAGGCAGCGTGGGCCGAGCTCGAAGACGTGCTCTCGCTCGGTGGGGCGTTCGAGGCGATCGAGGAGATCAAGGGCCGCCTCGTGCGGTCGTTGTCAGAGCGCACCCGCCGCATCGAATCGGGCGAGCAGATCGTCGTGGGGGTCAACGCGTTCACCGAGCACATGGCCTCGCCGCTCGAAGGTGACGAGGCGATCCTCCGAGTCGATCCGCAAGTCGAGGCCGACATGGTCGCCGATGTCGAGGCCTGGCGTCAGCGGCGCGACGCGGGTGCGGTCGACGCCGCGCTCCGCGAGCTCGCGGCGGCAGCGACGACTGATGCGAACCTCATGCCACCGACGATTGCCTGCGCGAAGGCAGGCGTGACGACCGGCGAGTGGGCGCAGACGCTGCGCGAGGTCTTCGGCGAGTATCGGGCGCCGACGGGCGTCAGTGCGGCCGTGGGTCATCGCGACGGCGACATGCGTGACCTGTTCACGCGGATCTCGACGATGCCGGGAGGCCCGCCGCGGTTCCTCGTCGCCAAGCCGGGGCTCGACGGTCACTCGAACGGCGCGGAGCAGATCGCGGTGGCGGCACGCGATGCGGGCATGGAGGTCGTGTACTCCGGCATCCGGCTCACACCCGAGCAGATCGCCGCGTCTGCCCGCGACGAGGACGTCGACATCGTGGGGCTCTCGATCTTGTCGGGGAGCCACCTCGAGCTCGTGCCGCAGGTCATCGCGCTGCTCCGCGGCGAGGGCGTCGACGTACCCGTTGTGGTCGGCGGGATCATCCCCGAGGAGGACCGTCCGAGGCTGCTCAGCGCGGGCGTTGCAGCCGTCTACACGCCGAAGGACTTCGAGATGTCGCGCATCATGAGCGACATCGCAGACATCGTCGAGAAGCGACGAATGGGCCGATCGACCCAGGGGGTGCGTGCTTGATTCGAGTCAGCACGCGCCGATGGACCTCCGATGACTGATCGGCGGGCGGTCCTCGGTCTAGCCCCGGGCGTACTCGGCTTGGGGCTCGGCATTGCCGCGCTTGTGCTCGATCTGCCAGCGCTCGGCCTTCTCGCCGGGATCTGTGCGATCGTCGCAGTGTTCGTGGCCCGACAGCCCGCCGCGCCCGAAGTGCACGAGCTCCGCGAGAACGAGCCCGAGAACGAGCCCGAACCGGTGCCCGCGCGGCGCCGCACCGACGCCGACGGTGCGACCGAAGCCGCGGTGGAGGTTGCGACCGATGACCTCGAGCCTCTCGCCGTCGTCGAGCCATCCGAGATCGTCGAGCCCGACCCCGAGGGCGCCGAAGTGGCGCACCTCCCGACTGATGCCACCAGGAAGGTCGAGAAAGTCATGACGTCCCCCATCACCGACCCGACGGGGCTCTTCAGCGAGGACTACTTCAAGATCGCTGTCGAGACGCGCGTCTCCGCGGCGCGCCGCCATCTTCGCCCTGTCGCGATCGTGCTGTTCGACGTCGTGCAAGGTGTGCGCTCCGGAGCGCCGACCCGCGTCGCTCCCGAGCCGGTGGTGCAAGCGATCCGCACGACATTGCGCGAAGCCGACACGGCGTGCCGTCTCGCGGACGGCCGCTTCGGCTTCGTGCTCGAAGACACGCCCGAAGACGGCGCGATCTGGACCGTCGAGCGCCTCCGTCGCGCGCTCACCGACGCGAACCAGACCGAACGCGACGCTGTGCAGACGCGCTGGGCGGGCATCGCGTGCTACCCGGCGCATGCGTTCTCGGCATCGGAGACTCTGGCAAAGGCACAGGCCGCGTTCGAAGCGGCGAAGGACTGGCCGCAGGATCGCATCGAGGTCGCGACCGCGTCTGACTGAACCCTCCGTTCCCTGCGTCCGTATCCCGACGTGACGCGAACGGAACGGAGGCTTGTGGTGTCCAGACGACTAATCGGCGTCGCGGTGGCGATCGTTGCCGCGCTCGCACTCGCCGCATGCGGCGACGACTCAGGCAGCTCTTCGGCCACGACGGGCAGCGCGGGCACGACCGCCGCTGCGTCTGCATCCACGACGGCGGGCGGCGCCGCGACGACGGCAGCATCGAGCTCCGGGGGAGCGGCGACCACTGCGGCCGCATCGGGCAGTGCAACCGTTTCGGCTGCTGACAACTCGGCGATCGGCCAGACGATCCTCGTGAACTCGGCCGGGATGACCTTGTACCTCTTCGAGCCTGACGGAACGGCGACGACGAGTGCCGTGCCCGCAGGCATCAAGGCGAACTGGCCGCCGGTCGTCGCGGACGGCACGCCGGTCGCCGGTACGGGTGTCGACGCGTCGAAGCTCTCGGTCGCGACGCAGCCTGATGGCACGAAGCAGGTTGCATACAACGGCCACCTGCTCTACACGTTCATCAGCGACGTCGCTTCTGGAGACGCCAAGGGCCAGGACCTCGGCGGCGTGTGGTACGTGGTCACGCCGGCGGGCGACAAGTACGAAGCGAGCTGATCCCTACCAGCCGTTCGATCTGATCTCGTCCCCGTCGGCATCGAGAGGACGCCCGGCCCATCTGATGTGGCCGGGCGTCTTCGCGAGATGCGCGATCAGGCCTTGCATCGGCACGCCGTCGACCTCGACGATCGCATCGCGTGACACGTAGTGGGGATCGGCGTCGATGTCACCCATCGTCATCACCGGCGCGATCGCCGCCTCGGCTCGTTGGAACTCGGCGAGCACCGCAGCGGAAGGTCGTGCGGCGATCCAGTCGCGCACGACGCGGTCGACCTCGTCTCGATGCTCGACTCTCCCCGCGAACGTTGCGAACCGAGGGTCATCGCCGAGGCCTACGAGCGCCATCACGCGTGACGCGACCGACTCGGCCGACGTCGACAGCGCGACCCACTTGCCGTCGGCGCACTGGTAGGTGCCTCGAGGCACGGAGTAGGGGATGCCGGAGCCCATGCGAGGTTGCTCGTAGCCGAGCAATCGGTGCGCGCCGATGAGCGGCCCCATGAGCTGGAAGAGCGACTCGAGCAGGTTCACGTCGACGACCTGGCCGACGCCCGAGTGCACTCCGACGAGCGTGGCGAAGGCGGCGACGAGCCCGGTGACCTCGTCGGTCAGCGCGATCGGCGGGAGCAAGGGCCCACCGTCGGGCTCGCCGTTGATCGCCGCGAAGCCGCTCATCGCCTCGGCGATCGTGGCGAACCCCGGGCGTGTCGCGTAGGGGCCGTCTTGACCGAAGCCGGTGATGCGAGTGATCACGAGCCTCGGGTTGCGTGCCAGAAGCACGTCAGGCCCGAGGCCGAGACGCTCGAGCGTGCCGGGCCGGAAGTTCTCGATGAGCACGTCGGCCTCGTCGCAGAGCCGGTGCATCAGCTCGAGGTCGTTGGGTGACTTCAGATCGAGAGCGATGGTGCGCTTGCCGCGTCCGCCGAGCTTCCACCAGAGGGTGACGCCGTCGCGTGGGTCGCGCCAACCCATGTTGCGCAGCGTGTCGCCGCCGTCAGGACGCTCGACCTTGATCACGTCGGCGCCGAAGTCGGCGAGGTAGCGGGCGCACGCGGGGCCGGCCACGACGGACGACGCATCGATGACCTTCAGGTCCGCGAGCGGCCCCGCGGTCGGCTCGTCGCTCACCCGAAGACGTTGAAGCCGTCGGGCAGCCCGGCTCGCCCGCCGAGCGACCGGATCAACACGAGCGGGTCGGCGACCTTCGCCATGATCTCCGTCGTCACCGCGACCGCGTCACCGCGAACGGTCGGCGGAAAGTCGAGCGCGTCGGTGATGTCGAGTGTGTGGACGGTCAGCTCGACGATCCGCGTCGGCAGGTAGTCGATGAGGCGCATGCCGCCGAAGCGAGAGCTGCAGACTGCGTCGTCGGGCTCGCTCGCGACACGATCGACAACCCGCTGCGCGAGGGGACGGATCGCGCCGACCGGATCATCCCCGAGCGCGGCACCTGCTTGACGGCCACGCTCCGCCACGTCGTCGTGCAGCGCTGGCGTCGCCATCTGCAGTCCGCGCGTGTAGTACTCGAGCGGCGACTGGATCGTGATCTCGAGCTTCGGTGCGTCGAGATACTGCTCGACCGTGACCACGGCGCGGCTTGCGTGGCCGACCAGCTCCTGCAGAGTCCACACTCCGAGGCCTGGCGCCGACCACGCGTCGTCCGGAACGGCCAGCACCGCGTCGACGAATCCGGCCGTGGCCTCGTTGAACGCGTGTCGGATGTCGGTCATGCGAGCCCGTCCATCGTGAAGCATCGATCGTCGAGCGTGCCGAACGCGTACTGCTCGTAGAAGCCGGCGAACATCGCGCGTGTCTTGTTCGTCCACTCGAGGGCCTCGGGCGTCGAGATCCGCCGGTGCACTTGGATGACCCCGCCCTCGAACACGCGGTACTCCGCCCACGTGCCGGGAAAGTCCTTCACGCACGCGACCTCGACGTAGGGGATCGCGCCGGTCGCGCTCGAAGTGGCGTACGCGGTTGCGATGGGTGTGGCCGGCGAAGTACCCGAGGATCGATGGTCGGCGCGCGATCACGTCGACCAGGCCCTCGGAGTCGTCGGGGTTGAGCCCGAAGTAGGTGAGGCTGCGCTTCGCAGAGTCGGGGCTCCACGGGTGGTGATGACCCATCACCATGATTGCGCGATCGCTCTCGGCGCTCATCGTGTCGACCCACGCGAGCTGGTCCTTCGTGATCCGCCCCGTCGTCTCGAACGGGATGACGGTGTCGAGCACCAGCACGCGCACGCCGGGCAGCACGACCTCACGGTCCCCCGCCTCGTAGGTCTGGCCCCGATAGCCGTCGTGGTTGCCGCGCACGGCGTGGAGTCGATCGCCGAACGCGCCGCCGTAGAACCGAAGGAAGGCGGCGTACTCGTCGTCCTGTCCGTCTGCGGTGAGGTCGCCTTTCACGATCACCGCCGCCGGATCGATCGCCGAGATCTCGGCGATCGCGCCCGAGTTCATCATCTCCGGATACGGCGGTTCTCCCGGCTCGGCGCTGAAGATGGGCCCCTCGAAGTCGAATTCCTCGAGCACGCCGCACTCGGTCTCGCCGAAGTGCACGTCGTTCACCGTGGCGAACCGGCACAAGAGTGCCCCTCGGGGCCTCGGCAGCGTGCGCACCGGCGTGTCGAGGAACGTGTAGTCGGTGTCGGGCTCGAGCCCGTCGAAGCGGTGGACCGCGTCGTCGTCGTGAAAGACGACCTCGTCGTCCGCGACCGTTGTGAGCTCGGCTGCCATCTTTCGCTACCAGGGCCGGGCGCGTCGCACGGCCACAGGGCGCGCCCACCAGCGGCCCGAGAACCGCCACGCGGGAGTGGGCGATGTCGTGTCTGCGGCGATCGATGGGGCGGGCTGCGGCCATGTCATCGTGATCGCCGCGACGATCGCTGCCATCTCCTCGTCGGTCGGTGTCGGATGCACGTCGGCGACGTGCGGCACGACCGTCGTCACAGCGGCATGTTCCCGTGCTTGCGCCGTGGCAGCTCTTCGCGCTTCGAGCGCAGCATGCGCAGGCCCGCGACGAGCTTCACTCGCGTCTCGGCCGGGTCGATCACGTCGTCGACATAGCCGCGCTCGGCCGCGCTGTACGGGTTCGCGTACTTCTCGGTGTACTCGGCGACCAGCTCGGCTCGTCGGGCCGGGGGATCGGCCGCCTGCTGCAGCTCGCGGCGGTACAAGATCTCGACCGCTCCTTGCGGTCCCATCACCGCGAGCTCGGCGCTCGGCCACGCGTACGCGAGATCCGCGCCGATCGACTTCGAGTTCATGACCACGTACGCGCCGCCATACGCCTTGCGGGTGATGACCTGGATGCGAGGCACGGTCGCCTCGCAGTAGGCGTAGAGCAGCTTGGCGCCGTGGCGGATGATGCCGCCGTACTCCTGGTCGACGCCGGGCAGGAAGCCGGGCACGTCGACGAACGTGACGATCGGGATGTTGAACGCGTCGCACGTGCGGACGAACCGCGCGGCTTTCTCGGAGGAGTCGATGTCGAGCACGCCCGCGAGGACCATCGGCTGGTTGCCGACGATGCCGACCGGGTGGCCGTCGAGTCGAGCGAAGCCACACACGATCGAGCCAGCCCAGTGCGGGAAGTACTCGAAGAACTCGCCGTCGTCGACGACGGTCGTGATGACCTTCTTCATGTCGTACGGCTTGTTCGCTGTGTCGGGCATGAGGTCGACGAGCGAGGGGCACAGCCGCTCGGGATCGTCGCCCGACTCGAACGCCGGCGGATCCTCCAAGTTGTTCGACGGCAGGAACGACAGGAGGTAGCGCACGTCTTCGAGGCACGCCTTCTCGTCCGCTGCGACGAACGTGGCGACGCCCGACTTGGTCGCGTGGCTCATGGCGCCCCCGAGCTCCTCGAGCGTGACGTCCTCGCCGGTCACGGTGCGGACGACGTCGGGGCCCGTGATGAACATGTGCGAGCTCTCGCGCACCATGAAGATGAAGTCGGTCATCGCGGGGCTGTACACCGCACCGCCCGCGCACGGGCCGAGCACGACCGAGATCTGCGGGACGACGCCCGACGCGAGGACGTTCCGGTAGAAGATGCCGCCGTACGACGCGAGCGACACGACGCCTTCTTGGATGCGGGCGCCGGCGCCGTCGTTGAGGCCGATGACGGGCGCGCCCACCTTGAGCGCGACGTCCATGAGCTTGTGGATCTTCTCGGCGAAGACCTCGCCGAGCGCGCCGCCGAAGACCGTGAAGTCCTGGCTGAAGACGAACACCTTGCGACCGTGGATCGTGCCCCAGCCGGTGATCACGCCGTCCGTGTACGGATGCTCCTCGAGGCCGGCCGCTTGCGCACGGTGGCGCGCGAGCAGGTCGAGCTCGTTGAACGAGCCGGGATCGAGCAAGAAGTCGACGCGCTCGCGGGCGAGCATCTTGCCCTTCGCGTGCTGCCGTTCGATCGCTCGGGCCGAGCCGGCCTGGTAGGCCTCGGCCTTGCGGCGCTCGAGGTCCTCGATCCGCTCTCTGAGCGGGTGATCGGTCATGCGGCGCAGGTTACCGGGCACCATGTCGGCGTGATCCAGGTCGTCGTGGGACGCATCGACGTCGAGCCCGGGTCTCACGCTCGTCGCCGCGCTGCTCGACGAGCTGCGGGCGATCTACGGCGAGGAGGACGAGGAGGCTCCGTCGCCCGACGACCTCGCTCCGCCAAAGGGCTTGTTCTTCGTTGCGTCGCGGGACGGGGAGGTGGTCGGTTGCGGCGGCATCAAGCACTTCGCCGACGGCATCGGAGAGGTGAAGCGGATGTACGTCGTGCCCGGCGCCCGCCGCAGCGGTGTCGCCCGGGCGGTGCTCGCTGAGGTCGAGGCCGAAGCACGGCGGCGCGGGTACCGCGAGCTACGGCTCGAGACCGGGGTGAAGCAACCCGAGGCGATCGCGCTCTACCAGTCGGCCGGGTTCGAGCTCATCCCGTGCTGGGGGATCTACGAGCAGGCGCCGCTGAGTCGGTGCTTCGCGAAGAGGCTGGTGTGAGTGATGCGCGTCAGTCAGTGGCGAGATGGAGGACGTCGCGCAACACGTCGTCGACCAAGCGCTGCGACGCTGCGTCCAACGACCCGAGACGCGAGACGAGCCTGGCGGTGCTGAGAGAGCGGACGTGTTCGACCTGGAACGCGGTCTGTGCGGTCAGACCATTTGATGGCTGTGGCTCGACGACGACGTGCAGCGGAAGCCGCCTGATCGTCGTGGTGCCGGGGACGACGATCACGATGTGGAGGCGCGGATGGTGCAGCCGGTTGTCTGAGACGATGACCGCGGGACGCTGGAAGGCCTGCTCGGGCCGCTCGGGATTGGAGCCGAAGTCGACGAGCCACACGTCGCCGCGCTCGAGGGCCTCAGCCGACATCGAGGCCGTCGGAACTCGTGTGGTCGAGGATCCGGGTCTCGGCGGCGTAACCCTCGGGATCGCTGTCAGGAGCGTCGAGCGCGACGTGTACGGCGATCCACCATTCGTCTCGGCGAAGGCGCCGCACGGCATCGGTGACGACCTCGAGCATGGTGGAACCCCTCTGTTGGGCAATCCGTGCGATCTCGTCTCGCAGAGCGATCGGCAGCCTCAGGGTCGTTGTCTCTACAGGCGCCATGGAAGTAGCCTATCGGAGCGCCTAGAAGAGCGCTTGATCACATGACTTCGAAGACGACAATCACCAAACAGGTCCGCTCGTTCGACGTCGCCGGAGTCACGGAGTCGCTCGATGCTGCGCCCGACCTGCTGCAGGTGCGCGACGAGCGCGGCCGCACGTGGCTCCACCTGTGTTGCAGCGTCGACGTCACGAACCGGTCGAAGGTCGATCGTCACGCGAGCGTCGTCCTCGCGGCGGCGCTGATCGAGCGCGGCCTCAACATCAACGACTCCGCGTTCACCGAAGGAACGTGGAGGGCGACGCCGGTTTGGTTCAGCGTCGCTCGGGGCCACAACCTCGACCTCGCGGAGTTCCTCCTGGAGCGTGGCGCCGACCCCAACCACGCGCTGTTCGCGGCGAGCTTCAACGACGACTTCGCCGCGATCGATCTGCTCCTCGATCACGGCGCCGACATCAGCGAGAGCGAGCACTTCCTCGCGCTCGCCCGGTTCGGCCCGCGGTACGACACCCCCGGACCGGACGGCGTCACCGCGGCCGAGCTCCTCTCCCGCAAGCGAGATCTCGCGCTGCGGGCCCTCGCTCTCTCGTCGGGCGCGAGCTGATGGTCGCCCTCGCTGCGTTGACGATCGGCCTGCGGTCGAGGTCACGCGACAAGCGGGGGTGCGGTGCTCCGAAGGGGCCGCGGCGGGACGTACGGCGGGTCAGTGGGGCGGGGCGATCTCCCACTCGATCTCGACGGACACCGAGAGCTTCTGCGCACCCGGCTCGATCGGCACGGCTTCGGCGGCGAGCGCGCGCATCATCGGACGGAACGGGGGCGGCGCGCCACCTCCTCCGCCTTCGGAGATCCGCCGGATCGGGCCGAGCGCAACTCCTGCCGCCGCGGCGAGCTGCTGCGCCTGCGAGGTCGCCTTCTCGACCGCGGCCCGACGCGCGTCGGCCAGCACCGCAGTCGGGTCCTCGATCCCGAACGTGAGCGAACCCATGCGGACGTCGTCACCGACCGCCCCGCGGCCGCGTCGATGACCGTGCCGGCGCGCGACAGGTCACGGAGCACGACGACGACATCGTTCGAGGCTTCGTAGCCGGTGACCTTCTGACCTTTGTCGTCATAGTTGGGATGGATCGCGATCGACCGCGTCGCGATGTCGGTGCGGACCACGCCCTCGTTGACGAGCAGAGCGATGAGCTCGCTTGCCCGCTCGTTGGCCCGGGTAAGGGCTTGCCGTGCGGTGGGTGATCGGCACACGACGCCGAGGTCGATCGAGAGACGATCGGGTGGCGCGCTGACCTCTCCGGTGCCGACGACGCGGATCGTGGCCGGTCGGGGTGGCGGCGGGGGAGGCGGCGGAGGCGGCGGCTCGGGTACCGGCATGCGCAAACCCTTCCACGGCGCGGCCGCTGCACGCGCCCCCGGCAACTGGACAATGCTGGATCGCTGTGCGGCTGCCCGTGATGCCACCCGTCGCGCCGATGCTGGCGAAGGCGGCGGACGCGCTGCCCGAGGGCGACGGCTGGATCTACGAACCGAAGTGGGACGGCTTCCGCTGCATCGTCTTTCGAGACGGCGACGAGGTCGAGCTCGGGAGTCGCAACGAACGTCCGCTGACCCGGTACTTCCCCGAGGTCGTAGCCGCGGTGAAGAGCAAGCTGCCGGCACGGTGCGTCGTCGACGGCGAGATCCTGATCCCCGGTGAGACGGGGCTCGACTTCGACGCGCTCCTCCAGCGCATTCACCCTGCGGACAGCCGCGTGCAGAAGCTCGCGCTCGAGACGCCGGCCAGCTTCGTCGCGTTCGACCTCCTCGCCATCGGTGATCGGGATCTCACCGAGCTCCCGCTGTCAGAGCGCCGAGCCACGCTCGAGCAGGTAGCGACGACGCGGCCACCCATCTTCGTCACGCCGATCTCGAGCGACATCGCCACCGCGCAGGATTGGTTCAGCCGTTTCGAGGGCGCGGGGCTCGACGGCGTCGTCGCGAAGCGGGCCGAGCTCCCGTACCGCCCGAACGAGCGCGTGATGGTGAAGGTGAAGCACCGGCGCACGGCCGATTGCGTGGTCGGCGGCTATCGCGTCCACAAGGACGGCAACGGCGTCGGCTCACTCCTGCTCGGCCTGTTCGACGACGAAGGTGACCTGCAGCACGTCGGCGTCGCGTCCAGCTTCACCGCGAAGCGGCGCAAGGAGCTGCTCGAGGAGCTCACGCCCCTCCGCGAAGGCGCGCTCGAGGGTCATCCGTGGCAGGGCTGGGCGGAGGCGGTCGAGCGCGAGGAGGCCGCGGGTCGGCGCATGCCCGGCGCTGTCAGCCGTTGGAACGCGAAGAAGGACCTCTCGTGGACGGCGATCCGAGCGGAGCTCGTGTGTGAGGTGCAGTTCGATCAGCTGCAGCGCAACCGCTTCCGCCACGCCACCACGTTCGTGCGTTGGCGCCCCGACCGCGAGCCGAGCTCGTGCACCTACGACCAGCTCGAGGTGGCCGCGCCGCTCGAGCTCGAAAGCGTGTTCGGAGGATCCAAGTCGTGACGTCGAGCTCCCTGCCCGAGCTCGAGCTGCTCGACCTGAGCGCGCTCGAGCCGGCCGGGGGAGTCGACCTGCGGGTCGAGCACGACGCGCGCGACGCAAGGGGGTGGTGGCCGGTCGTCGCCGCGGTCGGGGTCGCGGCGGCCTTCCTGCTGACGGGGAAGAGCTCGCACCACGCCGACCAGCAAGCCGCGCAGCAGGCCGTCGCACCGCCTCCTGTCGCGACGACCACTCCGTCGACGCCTCCGAGCTCGTTCAGCATCGTCATGCGCGACTCGCTGTCCCGCCACTTCGTGCTCGTCGATCCGCGAGGTCGGGCGGTGCGGCTCGCGGCGACCGCGGACGAAGGCCTTCACCCGCTCGACGTCGCGGCTCCGTCCGCGCTCGACGTGTCGCTCGGAGGGTTGCCGGCCGGTCGGCGTCCGGTCGCTGTGCTCGACAGGTCGATCGTGCTGGTCCCGGCGTCGACCGCCGGCCCCCCCGTCGAGGTCTGGGGCGGAGGTTCGAACCTTCGCCTGCTCGACGGCGTAGGAAGGTTCGTGGCTGCCTCGGACGACCGCGTCGCGACTGTCGACCAGAGCTGCACCTCATGTGCGATGCGGATCAGCGGGAGTGAAGGCGGGCTGATCGAGGAGATCTCGCCCTTCGAGGGCTTCCAACCGGTGTCGACAGGCTCGTTCTCGCCGAACGGTCGCTATGTCGTGGTGCGCTTCGCCGAGGAGCACCGCCCGTTCGACGGCGTCGCGATCGCCGACCTCGTGAACCGCACGATCGAGCCGATGATGGGCGTGAGCGGCGACGACGCCCTCGCCATGGCGTGGTCGCCCGACTCGCGGTTGTACCTGCTCGGTCCTCGAGACGTGTTGCGGTACGAGCCCGGCGTCGGCACGACGACCCGGATCCCCATCGAGGACTGGCGCGAGGGCCCGTGACGCGCGCACGCGATCGCGACCTTCCCGAGCTCGAGCTGCTCGCGCTCGACGAGGAGGAGCCCGTGCCGTCGGCCTCGACCGTCGACGTGAAGTCCAAGCGGTGGTGGCCGATCGCGGTCGGTGCGGCAGTTCTTGCGGCGGCGATCCTCGTCACTGGCCACGACGGCGGTTCGCAGGTCGCGTCCGCGCCGACCACGCCATCGACGCCCAGCACGTTGTTCACGCCGGCGACTGACTCACCGGGGGCGCGCGCTGCAGCGGACGCGGTCCGGGCCTCGTACCCAGCGGTGCTGATGTCGCGCGACGCGACCGCGTTGATCGTGCTCGCGCGCGGCGGCGCGTTCGAGGTGGACGTTGCCCAGTCGCCCGACACGATCGCGGGCTACGTCGCGCGTCCCCCGGGGACGGTCGTGGCGCTGAGCAACGGCTTGGTCCACGCGTACTCACGGATGTACCCGGATGGCCTCGACCTCGGCAGCGCTCGCGGGGTCTTCCCGTCGGAGGATCCTGCACGCGTGTGGCTGAGCGGCGTCGTCGACGGCAACGCGGCCGTGAAGGAGATGCCGGTCAACGGCACGGTGCCGCCGCAGCTCGCGACCGGGTTCATCCGTCTGCCCGAGGGTTACGAGGTCGCCGGTGTCGCGGGCAAGCGGCTCGTGCTGTCGAGCGCTGTGAAGTCGCTCGGTCCGTACGAGATCCTCACGTGGGATCCCGAGACCCGCACCACCGACTTCGTGACCCAGCGGGGCTCGCTCCTCGCGGCGGGGGACGACTCGGTCGCCTGGACGCTGCCCGGCTGCGCCGACTGCGGCATCTACGTGCGGCGGGGCAGACACGATCCGCATCGTCAAGGAGGTACCGAACCTCGACCCGTCGGTGCCGGGAGCGTTCTCAACCGACGGCAGGTTTCTCGCGGTGGCGATCACGGGCGCATGGCCGGGAGGCGGCACGGGGGCCATCGTCCACGGCGTCGCGGTGGTCGACCTCGATGGTCCTCACCAGTTCGGCCCGCCGTATGTCGCGACGCCCGACATCCGCTCGACGACCCCCGTCGCGATGACCTGGTCCAGCGGCGGCGCGCTGCTGGTGCGCGACACCAGTGACCGAATCGTCGCGTACGAGCCCCACGCCGGCGGCATCGCGAACATGTTCGCCTTCCGCCCCCGCGACCAGCGGCCGCCGACGAGCCTGACAGCGATCCCGATGCGCATCCCGCACACCCTGCCGCCCGTCGACGACCCGCCGCCGACCACGTTGCCGCCGCCGATCCCGCCGGGTTAGTGCGTCGCCGTGACGTCTACGTCGCCGGTCTTTCGACCGGCTCCTGCTCGCTGCGCTCGACAATCGGTGCTGCGCGCACCCCGGCGCCGCACTGCGGCGCCCCTCTCATCCCTCGTCGTCTTTGGCGCGGCGACTCGGCAGCGACTCGGCGCGCCTCGCCGGGCTGCTTGCGGAAGTGCGGTGGCCACGGCGCATCGCCGAGTCCCTCGCGTTCGTCGCGTGCCGCGAGCTCGAGGAGCGGCTCGAGTGAGTACGACTGCTCGTCGATCGCGGCACCGGGATCGCCGATCGTTGCGTAGCGCGCCGGCACCGTGGCGAGCGTGAAGTCCGACATCTCGACGTCAGGCACTTCGTCCCAATTGAGAGGACATGACACGAGCGCCTGCCGGTTCGCTCGTACCGAGTACGCCGACGCGACGGTGCGGTCACGCGCGTTTTGGTTGTAGTCGAGGAAGACGCGTTCGCCGCGCTCCTCCTTCCACCACTTCGACGTCGCGATCTCGGGGATGCGGCGCTCGACTGCGCGCGCCAGCGCGAGCGCGGCGCGGCGCACGTCGTCGAACCCCCACTTCGCGACGATGCGGATGTTCACGTGGATGCCACGCGACCCCGACGTCTTCGGGAACCCCTCCATGCCGTGCTCCGCCAGCACCTCGCGCACGTGCATCGCGACGGTGCGGACCGAGCTCCACTCGACTCCGGGCTGCGGATCGAGATCGACGCGCAGCTCGTCGGGATGGTGCACGTCCCAACGTCGGACCGGCCAAGGATTGAGGTCGAGACATCCGAGGTTCACGGCCCAGATGAGGTGGGCGACGTCGACGGGGCAGAGCTCGGTCGCAGTTCGCCCGCTCGGGAACGCCACGGTGACGGTTTGCAGCCAGTCGGGGCGGCTGTCGGGCACTCGCTTCTGGAAGAAGAAGTTGCCCTCCGCCCCGTTCGGGTAACGCTTCATCACGGTCGGTCGAGTCGCGACTCCTTTCAGCGCACCTTGCCCGACCGCGAGGTAGTAGTTGACGAGGTCGAGCTTGGTCTCGTTGCGCTCGGAGAAGAAGACCTTCGTGGGGTTCGAGACCCGCACCGTGCGGTCGTCGACCTCGATGTCGACGTGGTCTCCCTTGGTGGCCACGGCCCCCAGCCTGTCAGGCCGGGGGCCGTCGACCGTTCCGCTTCGTGCTCGTGAGCTCAGACGACCGCGTACGCCGTCTCGCGATGCTGGCTGAGATCGAGGCCTTCCTCTTCCTGCGCCTCGGTGACGCGGAGGCCGATCGTGCGGTGGATGATCACGGCGAGGATGAGGCTCACGATGAACGAGTAACCCAGCGTCACTGCAGCCGCGAGTGCCTGGTCTCCGAGCAGCGTCACCCCGCCGCCGAGGAACACGCCCTCGTGCGTCACCGCCGAGTTGATCGACGCATCGGCGAAGAAGCCGAGAAGCAGCGACCCCAGCAGCCCTCCCACGAGGTGCACCGCGATGACGTCGAGGCTGTCGTCGAACTTGAAGATCTTCTTGATGTTCAGCGCCAGGTAGCAGACCGCGCCGGTGATGAGCCCGATGTAGATCGGCGCCATGCCACCCACGAACCCTGCGCACGGCGTGATCGCGACGAGTCCAGCGACGGCACCCGACGCGGCCCCGAGTGTCGTCGGGTGGCCGCTGTGCACCTTCTCGAACATGAGCCAGCCGAGCATCGCTGCCGATGCGGCGACAAACGTGTTCATGATCGCCTGCGCCGCAATGCCGTTCGCCGCGAGCGCTGAGCCCGCGTTGAATCCGGCCCACCCGAACCAAAGGATCCCCGTGCCGATCAAGGTGAGGGGGAGGCTGTGCGGCGGCATCGCGCGCTCTGGGTAGCCCTTCCGCACACCGAGCACGAGGATGAGCGCCAACGCGGCGGCGCCGGCATTCATGTGCACGACGGCTCCGCCTGCGAAGTCGAGCGCACCTTGCTTCGCGAGCCAGCCGCCAGCGAACACCATGTGCGCGATCGGCGAGTAGACGATGACGAGCCATATCGAGATGAAGATCGCGTAGGCGGAGAACTTCATCCGGTCTGCCGTCGCTCCAGTGATCAGCGCCGGAGTGATGATCGCGAACGTCATCTGGAACGCGCAGAAGAGCACCATCGGGATCGCCAGCGTGCCGAAGAACCCGTCTGCCGCCGGGAGCGCGGGCCCCACGTCCTTCATCCAGGCGAAGTCGAAGTTGCCGATGACGCCTCCGTTGCCCGCCGCCCCAAAGGACAGGCTGAAGACCACCGCGCACCACAGCACCGCCAGGATCCCCATGGCGAAGAAGTTCTGCATGAGCATGCCGAGCACGTTCTTCGAGCGGACCATGCCGCCATAGAAGAACGCCAAGCCCGGCGTCATGAACAGCACCAAGGCTGTCGCTGCCAACACCCAAGCGCTGTCACCGGTGTTCAACTCCACTGAGCTCCCCCTCCTCGGTCCAACAGATGAGAGAAAGGATCACGTAACCACGCCGTCAGGGCTCGATTGCATCATCTCGATGCATCTCCGTCTATCCTGCACGAGCCTCTCGGGGTGAGAGCGCAGAACGGCGGAACGGCGGAGGACGACGGGTGAAGGTTCGGCGGAAGGGACTGCTCTGGCTCGTGTGCGCGCTCGTCGTCGCGGGTCTCACAGCGCCGGCGGCGGCGGACGACAGCTGGCAAGAGGAGGTGCACCTCCGGCCCGAGTCGGTCGAGGCGCTTCTCGGCAGCACCCACGACGGAGACAGAGGGGGCAGCGCACCGCAGTCGTCCGAACCGATCGTCGACACATCGAGCTATCGCGAAGTGACCGTCGCGCACGACGACGGCCCGGGCGCGTGCCAGACGCCGGGAGCGGTGCGCGTGACGATGACCGGCACGACCGCCGACGGCGGCCAAGAGACGATCGTGTCGCAGTGTGAGGTCAGCAGCGTCCGCCCGTCAGAGGCGAACGACGCCGCGAGTGCCGCAGCGCGCGACACGGCGCAGCTCGCGTTGCCGACAGCGGGCTTCGATCCACGCGTGCGCGGGCTCGTGGGCTTGCGCACTTGGCTGCACGTCGGAGTGCCGGATGAGAAGCTCGTCGCCGTCACGATCGAGGGCTACGCGTTGCACGCAGTCGCACGACCGATCGCAGTCGAGGTGACACTCGATGGCGTGAAGCAAGCCGTGCGGCTCAAGCCGGTGGCGGGGGCGCCGACCGACGCGGTCGGCCCATTCGTGTTCCGGCGTTCGGGGCGTCACCACCTCACCGTGCGGGTCATGTGGGTCGCCGAGTGGGCACTGCTCGACGCGACCGGCACTCCGGTGCGCTTCGGCACCGTCGGCAGCGTGCCCGGTCCGACCGTGAGCACCGACTACACGGTCGTGCAAGCGCAGGCGCGCCTGCGGTAGCGCGCTACCGACCCTTCGCGGCGCGCGCCGCCCGAGCCGCGAGGCTCTTCGTTCCCAGCTTCTCGCACACGGCCGCGAAGCGGGCGGTCGGGCCGCTCCACCGCCAGCTGTCGACCGAGCCGACGTCGACGTCGCATTCGACGGTCGCGATCCGGCGGAAGAGCAGCGCGAGGTCGAGGTTCTCGGCCAGCGTCTCGGCGAGCCGCGGCACGTGGCGCAGCCCGGGCACGTCCCACTGCGCGGCGACTGTCGGGATCTCGTCGAGGTGGATGTACCTCGCGAGCACTGCCGCTGCCGTCTTCGCACCGAACCCCGGGAGTCCCGGGAAGCCGTCCGCGCTGTCGCCGACGAGCGCGAGGTAGTCGGGGATCGACTCGGGGCCTATGCCGAACTTCGCGCGCACGCCGTCTTCGTCGATGATCAGGCCCTTGCGCCGATCGAGCTGCACTACGCGCGTGCCGGTGACGCACTGGCCGAGGTCCTTGTCGGGTGTGCAGAGGAACACTTGGGAGACGCGCTCGTCCGCTGCTGCGATCGCGGCCGCCGCGCCCATAGCGTCGTCCGCCTCGTACTCGATCATCGGCCACACGGTCACACCCATCGCGTCGAGCGCGTCCTCGTACACCGGCAGCTGGGCGAGCAGCTCGGGCGGCATCCCTGCGCTCGTCTTGTAACCCGGCCACAGGTCATTGCGGAACGACTCGATGACGTGATCGGACGCCACGCCGACGTGCGTGGCGCCGCCTTCGAACAGGCCCAGCGTCGAGCTCAGCACGCCGATCGCCGCTCCGTACGGGCCGGGCTCGGGTCGGCCGAAGTGCTGGCGGAACAGCTCGTAGGTGCCGTCGACCAGGTGCACGTCCATGCGCGCCAGTGTGGTCGATCGGCCGGGGCGTGCGTTCGTTGCCGGAACAGTTGTGACAGCCTGATCGGCAGTGTCAGCAGCATCGATCCGCCGTCTGGTCGCGTTCCTGGTCGTGGCAGTGGCGATGCTCGGCGTGTCCTCGTGCGGCGACGACTCCAGCGGGAAAGACACCGCTTCTCGCGAGTCCGACGTGTACGCGGCGATCGTGACCAGCGTCGCTGCCGCGGAGACGGTTGATGAGTCGACGCCGATCGTCTACGTGGCGCCACTCGGCAACGAGAAGCCGATCCCGCTGAACGTGCAGGTCGCAGTGGTCGACTCGGTCGCCGACGCGGCGGTGCTGCGCTTCGTCGACAAGGCCGATCAGGCGATCAACCAAGACGACGCCACCGAGCCGGTGATCGACGACGCGGTGCTCGTCCGCTCTGGGCGAGGTGCCTGAGTCGGGCGCGAGCGTCAACGTCCCCGGCGAGCTGTACCGCACGAAGGCCGATGCGGCGCCCGTCGTGTACGTCGTGAACGAGACGGCGAACGGTTGGGTGGTGGCGTCGACCACGGCGCCCGCCGGGAGCGCGCCGACCTCCGCCGGCAGCTAGGTCTGGCCTGCGGCGTCGACCGACGACTGTGCGAGCTCGAGCGCGCGCGCCGCGAGGTCGCCGTCGAGTGGCCCGGTGCCCTTCACCGCTTCCTTCCAGATCGCATCGAGCTCGGCGTCGAGGCCGTTGCCGCTCGGGTTCGAGGCGCGGGCAACCCGCACGGCGTCGGCTGCCGTGGTCACCGCGAGACGGTCGGCCCCTTGCGCGTGCAGCGCGCTGAGCGATCGCGAGAAGTGACCTCGACAGGTTCTGCTCCCTGCGGTCGAGTGATGTCTGGACTACCAGTTGGTGACTACGCAGTGCCCGAAGGCTGATCAGGTAGAGCGCGCCGGCGCCGCCCAGCACCACGCCGAGGGCGGCGAGCCCGATCGCGTTCCCCGGTCGAGCGAGCACTGCGATGACCGCGCCGATGACCCACGCGATCTGGAACAGGGTCTCGAAGCGCGCGAACGCCCGTCCCTTCTCGGCGTCGGGGGCCAGGCGTTGGGTGAGGCTGTCGAAGGCCTGCCGGGCCACATTCGCGGCGATGCCCGTCGTAAACGCGACGAAGAAGACCGCGGGTTCCTCGTATCGCACGGGTGCGATGAGCGCCGCGGCTCCGGCGACGCCGAGTGAGAGCCCGAGGAGCATCTCCTCGTTCACATGCTGCCGTGCGAATGCGGCGATGTACGACCCGATGAACCCGCCCGCGCCTCCGGCCGCGATCACCAGGCCGAAGAACCACGCGGGCTCCCCGCTGACCTTCAGGTTGAACGCGATGAAGAACGCGAGGAACCCGACGCCGGCGCGCATCGCACTCGTCGCGTTCGCCGCGAACGTGACCGCGCTGCTCCGAAGCTCGACATCGTCGACGATCGGGTTGCGGGCGATGACATGCACCTTCGGGATGCGCAGGGCGAGTGGCATCGCCGCGAGGTGCACGGCCGCCGCGACGATGAGCACGGTCTCGGTCGACGTGAGGTTCAACAGGAGCGCGCCGACTGCGCCTGCGACGCCTCCCACGAGCGCAGTCGCTCTCGACAGCCGTGCGTTCTCGGCGACGAGCCGCTCGTCGTTCCCTACGAGCCACGGCACGAGCGAGCTCTTCGCGATCGACGCGGCCTTGCTCAGCACCAGCACCGCGAACGCGAGCGGGAAGAACGCCAGCGTGCGCAGCTGGAACGCGACGAGCACCATCGCCGCCGCTCTCCCGACGTTCGTGACTGCGATGAGCCCGCGCTGGCTGCCCGGGAAGCGGTCGATGACCGTGCCCACGAACGGGCCCACCACCGCGAACGGGGCCAACGTGAGCAGGAGATAGAGGAGGACCGTCGGTCGTGCCGCATCCGCCGACACGTTGAAGAAGAGCGATCCCGCGAGCGACACCGTGAACAGCGCGTCGCCCGCGACCGCGACCGAGTTCGCCACGACGAGCCTGCGGTACGGCTCGGCGCCCGCCAACGCAGCGATGGCGCGGGAGGCACGCGGCATCGCGCCAGTGTGCACCAGTGCCGGCCATCGGTATCGTGCGCCGCATGGCATTTCGGGGTTGGCCAGCTGAGGCGGTGTCGTTCTACGAGGGCCTCGAAGCCGACAACTCGAAGACCTACTGGGCGGCCCACAAGGAGATCTACGAGTCCGCTGTCGTCATGCCGTTCCGCGCGCTGTCCGATGAGATCGCCGACGACTTCGGGCCGTTGCACCTCTTCCGTCCGCATCGCGACGTGCGATTCAGCAAGGACAAGTCGCCCTACAAGACCGCACAGGGCGCGGTCACCGAGAGCGAGGGAGGGGCGATCTACTACGTCTCGCTCGGCTCGTACGGGTTGTTCGCGGGCTCGGGCTACTACCGACCTGCGCCCGATCAGCTCGCCCGCATGCGGGAGGCGATCGACGATGCGAAGACAGGACCTGCCATCGAACGGGCGGTCGCAACCGCACGCAAAGCCGGCTACGAGATCGGCGGCGAGTCGCTGAAGACTGCGCCGAAGGGCTATCCGAAGGATCACCCGCGCATCGAGCTGCTGCGCATGAAGGGCTTGACCGTCGGAAAGGGCTGGCAGCCGGGGAAGTGGATGCAGACCGCGAAGGCGAAGGATCGCATCGTCGACGCGTGGCATGCGTCCGACACGGTGAACGCATGGCTCGCGAAGCACGTCGGTCCGAGCACGGCGCCGCCGGACGACAGCTGGGGCTAGACGTCTGGAGTGAGGCGCTGCGCGGTCTCGGCCCAGCGCTCGATCGCGAACGCGCAAAGAGCCAACGCCTCCTCGAGCACGTCGTCGGTCGGGAGGACCCGCGTGCGATCACCCGAGGCGAGATGCAACGCGGTGACCGACTCGGGAAGCACTCCGGCGTCCGTCGTGCGCACGAGGGCGATGTAGCCGAGGCTGGCGCGCGTGTGATCGGTCGGTGCGCCGGGCTCGATGACGCCCGGTTGCTTCCACGAGCCGAGGTCGATGCGCGTCGAGAGCGAGAGCACGTCCTTGCGCACTGTCGCGTAGGAGGTCCCTTCACCGCGAGCCCGGATGTCACGCGGCGGCCACGTGAGCTGCGTGCGGCAGGCGGTGACCCACGTGACCGCGTCTCGGATCGCTGCCGCTCGTCCACCCTCGCCCACGCTGCACAACCAGTCTTCCGGCTCCGTGCCATCCCGATCGGCCCATCCCTCTCGACCGACTGCAACCATGCGATCGACGACGCGAGTGACCGCCTCGAGCGGGGTGAGCCGCCGTCCGTCGTGGGTTGCGGCGGCGAGCTCTTGCAGTGCAGGAAGCCCGATCGTGCGTCGCATGAAGACCGCGCTCCATCGGAACCCGTCGCTCGCGTCACGCCCGTCGAGCAGTCGCTCGATGTCGAACCAGCCGAGAGTGGTTCGGCCGCACTCGACCTCGGCGACGAGCGGCTCGAGTCGCGCCCGTGCGCGGTCTCTCCACGCGAGCCCGCGTCCGTCACTCATCGGGGCTCCAGGCCTGCCCGGTCGCGCACGTGGCCAGCGCAGGGCACCAGCGGCATCCTTGGTGGCCGGTCACCTCTGGTGCGCGTCCGACGCCGAGCTCGACCCATCTCGTCGCCGCGGCAACGACGCGACGCGCGGCCGACTCGAGCGCGCCCGCGCTGATCGGGAGCGGTGACTGTCGTCCCGTCTCCTGCGGACCAGACCGCGACGACGCGCGGAGCCATGTGATCGCGCAGCGCGCCGAGGAGCGCGTACCAGTAGAGGTCGGGCTGATGCACGCCCGTCGCGACGCCCGCTTTGACCTCGACGATCACTCGCTCGATCGGCGTGGGGCGTCCGCCGACGACGAGATCGAAGCGGCCGCTCAGGAGGAGGCGCCCGCCGGCGAACGCGATCGTGGCTCGGTCTTCGGGCCGCGGCCACCACGTGGCCTCGACGTGCGGCCACGACGCCGCGATTCGTTGGGCGCGCTCCTCGAGCTCCTGTCGCACGTCGGAGAGCTCGTCGGGCGGCGCGGCGTCGAGCCACGCGAGGCAGCGCTCGTCGCGCTCGGCCCGCAACGACTCGAGCGCGCAGGTGAACGGGTCGTCGGGCACGCGTCCCATGACGACGTACGCCGCCGCCACCCGATCGACGAGGTTGCCGAGCACGAGCTGGTGGTTCATCTCGGTCGTCTCGGCATCGGAGGCGAGTGCTCCCGCCTCGCACGCGAGCACGTCGCGGATGCGGGCCTTCGTGAGCACCAACGGCGGGGCACCCAAAGGAAGCCGCGTGCCGAGCTCGTCGAGGTGCGCGGCGAGGTCGGTGCGCAGCTCGTCGATGGACTCACGGTCGATCGGCGGGCCGAGACCGATTCCCGCGGCGACGTCGTCGAACAGCTTGGCGAGCGTCGTCACCGACCGAGCATGCCCCCGAGCGCGGTGATCTGCGCGGAGTCGTACGGCGCGGGCACGCCGAGGATCAGCCGTGTCACTCCGAGCGCGCGGAGACGCTCGCGTTGCCCGCTGTCCTCACTGACCCACCGTGGGGAGAGCGACGCGCTCGCCGTTGCGAGGAAGTCGGAGCCTTTGTGCTCCCGCCGAGCGGCTTCGATCAGGTCGCCGAGCTGCGGGTGGCTGGCAGGCGTGTTGAACCCATCGCCGATGCGGCCCGCGAGCGCTGCCATCTTCGGCCCGAAGCCGCCGATCACGATGGGAGGCGGGGGATCGGGCCGCAGGAAGCCGTCTCGGCCGGTCCACACGTCACGGATCGTCTCGATCGAGCGCTCGACCTGCGCCCGGCGCACCGCGTCGCCGGCAACGCTGCGCCCGAGCGCCCGCTGCTCCTCCGGGTACGGCGTGCCCGGGCCGCCGCCGGCGCCGATACCGAGCAGCAGCCTTCCCCCTGACGCCTCTTGCAGCGTCGCCGCCATCACTGCGACCACGCCCGGCTCGCGGTTGGCGACATTGAGCACGAGAGGCCCGATCGCGACGCGCTCGGTGTGCGCGGCGATGGTCGTCAAGAGCGTCCAGCACTCGAGCACGTGACTCGCGCCGTGCACGCGGCCGGCGAGGTGGTCCCAGGTCCAGATGCCGTCGAAGCCGGCATCCTCCGCGGCCTGCGCCGCGCGCACCGCGTCTGCGACTCGCCCTCCGAACGGGTCGAGCAGCAGATCGGTGCGAAGCGTCACCGTGACCGTTGCGGGCTTCGTCGGGCCTCAGCCCTCTTGAACGAGCTCGATCAGCGTGCCGAACGCGCCCTTCGGATGCACGAACGCGACCGTCGTGCCGCGCGAGCCCGGTCGGGGCGCCTCGTCGATCACCTTGCCGCCGGCGTCCTTCACGGCTTGCAGCGCGACCGCGCAATTGGCGACGCGGTAGCCGACGTGATGCAAGCCCTCGCCGCGCTTCTCGAGGCTCTTCGCGACCGGCGACTCCGGTGTGGTCGGCGTCAGGAGCTGGATGTAGCTCTCGGCGACCTTCAGCAGCGCTTCTTCGACGCCGTCGGAGTGCACGATCTCACGGTGCTCAACGGTCGCGCCGAACACGTCGCGGTAGTAGTCGATCGCCGCGTCGAGGTCGTGGACCGCGATCGCCACGTGGTCGATCTCGGTGAGCAATGGCTCGCCGAGCGTGAGCTCGCCGCCGTATCCCTCGCCACTGTGCTCGCTGTCGTTCGGACCTCTGACCACCTGTGGGCTCATGAGTGCCTCCTAGGCATGACGGCGGAACACCGTGATGCGATCCTCGCCCACCTTCGCGCGCAGCTCGGGGTTGTCGATGCCGAGCCCTTCGCGAGGAGCGAGGCAGAGCACGCCGATCTTGCCCTCGTGCTGGTTCTTGTGCACCTGGTAGGCGGCTTCGCCTGTGTCGACGAGCGGATGCACCGCAGACAGCAACGGCTGGATCGCGCCACGGCTGACGAGCCGGTTCGCCTCCCACGCCTCGCGGTAGTTCGCGAAGTGGCTCGCGATGAGGCGCTTCAGCTTCATCCAGAAGTGCCGGTTGTCGAACTCGACCATGTAGCCGGATGTCGCGGCGCACGTGACGACGGTGCCACCGCGCTTCGCGACGAAGATCGATGCGCCCATCGTCGAGCGACCTGGGTGCTCGAAGACGATGTCGGGGTCTTCACCGACCAGCGCGCGCACGTCCTTGCCGAAGCGCCGCCACTCGGACTCGTCCTGCGTGTTCGCGTCCTTCCAGAAGCGGTAGGCACCGGCGGCGCGGTCGATGACGGCCTCGCAGCCCATGTCACGCAGCAGATCCGCCTTGTCGGGCGAGCTCACGACGCCGACGGGGATGCCGCCGCCGTTCAACACGTACTGCACCGCGTAGCCGCCGATCCCGCCGGTCGCACCCCACACGAGCACGATGTCGCCCTGCTTCATCCGCGCGCCGTGCGCGCCGACGAGCATGCGATACGACGTGGAGTTGCAAAGCGCGTTGACCGCCGACTCCTCCCACGTGAGGTGCGTCGGCTTCGGCATGAGCTGGTTCGCCTTGACGAGCGCGACGTCGGCGAGCCCGCCGAAGTTCGTCTCGAACCCCCAGATCCGCTGGTTCGTCGCGAGCATCGAGTCGTCATGAGCGGACGGGTCTTGGTCGTCGACCGAGTTGCAGTGGACGGTGACCTTGTCGCCCGGCTTCCAGTTGCGCACCGCTGAGCCCACGCGGAGCACGACCCCCGACGCGTCGGAGCCGACGACCTGATACGGCAGGTCGTGGCGCTTGGCCCACGTGCTCTCCTTGCCGTAGCGCTCGAGGAACATGAACGTGGGGAGCGGCTCGAAGATCGATGTCCAGACCGTGTTGAAGTTGATCGAGCTCGCCATCACGGCCACGTAGGCCTCGTCCGGCGCGAGCTCGGGCAGCGGCACCTCTTCGAGGTGGAGCGACTTCCGCGGGTCCTTCGCCGCGGACTCCATCCCCTCGAACATCCCGACCTCGTCCTTGCGGACGACCATCGCTCGGTACGACTCGGGAAGGGGGAGGGCGGCCAGCTCGTCACCTGACGCATCGCCGAGGATCGCTTCGAGGATCGGCTGCATCGGCGCAGATTACCGGCCGGTCACTTAGGCCACGAATGGCCCATAGACTGAAGGCCCTTCAGTTCTCGACCGTCACTGTCTCGAGGGAGCGCCGCAATGGCCGGATCAGTCATCGTCGCTGGGGCCCGCACGCCGATCGGCAAGCTGTCAGGTGCGCTGGCCGGGTTCACTGCGATGGAGCTCGGCGGGTTCGCGATCAAGGCCGCGCTCGAGCGCGCCGGGCTCACGCCTGAAGAGGTCGACTACGTCTTCATGGGTCAGGTGATCGGCGCGGGTCAGGGCCAGATCACCGCACGTCAGGCAGCGGTGAACGCGGGCATCCCGATGACGGTCGCGTCGACGACGGTCAACAAGGTGTGCCTCTCGGGTCTCAACACGATCTACCTCGCCGACCTCATGATCCAGTCCGGCGAAGCCGACATCGTCGTTGCCGGTGGCATGGAGTCGATGACGAACGCACCGCACATCCTCCCCGGATCGCGGGCCGGCTTCCGCTACGGCGACGCCTCTCTGCAGGACGCGATCATCCGTGACGGCCTGTGGTGCGCGTTCGACGCGTGCCTGATGGGCGCGGGCACCGAGAAGTATGCGGCGTCGCGCAACATCTCACGTGAGCGTCAAGACGACCTCGCCGCGAAGAGCCACGAGCGCGCTGCCGCGGCGATCAAGGACGGCCGGTTCAACGACGAGGTCATCGCGGTCGAGATCCCGCAGCGCAAGGGCGACCCGCTGCTCTTCGACACCGACGAGGGCGTGCGCCCCGGCACGACGCTCGAGTCGCTCGGCGCGCTCAAGCCCGCGTTCGACAAGGCCGGCAACATCACGGCCGGCAACGCGTCGCAGCTGTCCGACGGCGCGAGTGCAGTGATCGTCGCGTCGAAGGCTGCCGCGGAACGGCTCGCGGTGAGCCCACTCGGCGAGGTCCTCGCCTACGGTCAGGTCGCCGGCCCCGATCCGTCGCTGCTGAGCCAGCCGTCGCGAGCCATCCAGGCCGCGCTCGAGAAGGCCGGCAAGTCGATCGCCGACGTCGATCTGTTCGAGATCAACGAGGCGTTCGCCGCCGTCGGCATCGCGTCGATGGACGACCTCGGCATCACCGACGACGTCGTCAACGTGAACGGTGGCGCGATCGCGCTCGGCCACCCGATCGGCATGTCCGGCAACCGCCTCGCCCTCACGCTCCTCCACGAGCTGCGCCGCCGTGGCGGTGGCGTCGGTGCTGCAGCGCTGTGCGGCGGCGGCGGTCAGGGCGACGCCCTGCTCCTCAAGACGCTGTAGCGGCCAACGTGGAGGGAGCGTCAGAAGTTTCGCCTGAGCGGACGCACGAGCGCCTCGGCGACGCGGTGGCGCATCGGTCGGTGCTCCCATCGCGTCTCGTCGAGGAGGACGCTGCGTTCGAGGTCCTCGTCGAACTGACGGTCGAGCACCGTGACGAGATCCGGATCGAAGGCGACGACGTTGATCTCCTCGTCGAGCGACGACGATCGACAGTTGAAGTTGGCCGAACCGATGCATGCCGCGACACCGTCGACGGTCAGCACCTTTGCGTGGAGCATCGTCGGCTGGAAGCACCAGATGGTGACTCCGTGACCGAGCAGCTGTGCGTACGAGCTCTGGCCGGCGAGCCGCACGAAGCGCTTGTCGGCATGAGGTCCGGGAAGCAGCACCTGCACGTCGATGCCGCGGTCGCCGGCATCGCAGAGCTGGGTCATCAGCTCGGGCTCCGGCACGAAGTAGGCGGTCGTGATGCCGGATCGACTTCTCCGCGGTCTGCAGCAGGGCTCGGAACAGAGTGGCGATGTCGCTCCATCCCGTCTCTGACGCTCCTCGGACACACATCGCTGTGGTCGAACCCGGACTTGGCTGCAGCGGGAAGTGGTCGTACTCGGGGTCGTAGAGCTCGGGGTCGGTCTCGACCCAGTTGTCGAGGAACGCGGCCGCGCAACCCGTCGACTACTGGTCCGCGGATGCGGAAGTGCGTGTCCCGCCACTCGCTCTCGTCGCGGGCGTCGCCATCCCACTCGTCGGCGATGCCGATGCCGCCGGTGAAGCCGGTGCCCTCGTCGACGATGCAGACCTTGCGGTGCGTGCGGTGGTTGTACGAGCGGGGCTTGATGCGGTGCAGCGGCCGAAACCATCGGATGTGGACGCCTGCTTCGTCCATCATCGTGACGAGGGCGCGGTCGAGCGGCTTGCAGCCGAAGGCGTCGAGCAGCACCCGCACTCGCACGCCGGCCCGCGCTCGAGCCGAGAGGTGCTCGGCGAACGTCGGTGCCGACGTGGCCCTTCCAATAGACGAACGTCAGGAAGTCGATGGTGCGCTTGCGCCTGATCGATCGCCTCGAGCATCGCGGGGAACACCTCGACGCCGTTTCGCAGCACGTCGATCTGGTTGCCGTCGGTCGCAGGAACGCCGACGAGGCCCTCGATCGTGCGGCGCAGCTGAGTCTCTGCGTCATCGTGCATTCGTCACCAACACTCCTGAGTCCGCAGTGGCCTCCGCCTCGGGCTCCGATTCGACGACCTTCTCTGTGTCTTGCGGCGCGGACGCCTGCGCCCTCACCGCTTCGAGCTGTGCGTTCACCGCGGCGCCGTAGAGCAGCGCGATCGACGACATGAGTGCCCAGAGGCAGAGCGCGACGATGCCGGCGAGGGGGCCGTACGTCTCGCCGAATGTCGAGCTCCATCGGAAGAAGAGGCCGAGCAGCAACGTGCTGACCACCCACAGCAGCGTGCCGACGCCCGCTCCGTACGCGAGCCATGACCAGTGCGGTTGGCGCCGCCTTGGCGACCACTTGGACAGCAGCGCGAGGCCACCCGCGACGAGCCCGAGCGCAAGCGGCCAGCGCGCCAGCTGCCAGGCCGTGTCGATCAGGCCTCCGTCGAGCGATACGAGGTGGATGCCGCCGTAGGCAACGCACGCGAGCGCGGCGACGAGGCAGGTGCCGACGGCGAGCGCGAGGACGAAAGCGAACCCGTACTTCTGCGTGGTGGGTCGGTCGGTCTCGACGCCGTAGATGCGGTTGAGGGCTCGCTCGAACTGCCCCAGAGACGTCGTGGCCGTGAAGAGGCAGCCGGCAAGGCCGAGCACGACGGCGACCCACTGGTGACGGTCGCCGACTGATTGCGCCTGGGTGGCCGCGGCCGTCAGCAGCGCACCCGACGGGCCGGGAGCCGCGCCTTTGATCGCTGCGACGACGGCTTCGCTGAAGGCCCGGTTGCCGAGGACGCTGGCGAGGCCGACGAGAGCGATCGTGCCTTGGACGACGACGAGCACGCTGAGAAACGCGAGCGATCGGGCATGGCTGAAGCCGTCCGACACGCGCAGGCGCTGGAACGCATCGACGAGCAAGCGCCGACGGCCCGAGCGACGGAGCGTCTGGTAGGCGTCGTCGCCGGTGAGATCCCGTGTCTCGGGGACGAGGTTCGCGGTGCTCACGAGTCGCCCCCCGGCACCATCACGTTCACTGCGTCGGGCTCGATGCAGAAGTGCAGCTCCTTCGTTGCCGGGCGTGCGCCACCGTCGAGCTCGTAGGGCTGCGACCCCTTCGTCTTCACATCGAGCTCGCGAGCTCGCGTGCGGTGCACGTAGCGCGCCGTCTCGGCATGTCCGCCCACCACGTCCATCAAGACCTTCGCCCACTGCCCGAGGCCGTGCGCGGTCACGAGACCGACTTCGAGAGTGCCGTTCTCGGGATCGGCGTCGGGGAAGACCTCCATCCCTCCGATCACCTTCGGCACGTTCGCGACGAGGAGGCAGGTCGCCTCGCCCGTGAACCAGGTCGACCCGTCGGCGTCGACGGTGATCGACATCGGCTTCGCTCGAGCAGCCTTCAGCCCCGTCCAGACGTAGGCGACGCGACCGAGGCGGCGCTTCGTCTTGCCGCTGACCATGCCGATCATGCGAGCGTCGAAGCCCGTGCCGGACATGACGGCGAAGTGCTCACCGTTGACGACACCGGCGTCGAGTGTGGCCCGCCGGCCGTTGAACGCGATGTCGAGCGCTTCTTCGATGGACGACGGCACGCCCAGGTTCGTCGCGAAGAGGTTCGCGGTGCCGGCGGGGATGATCGCGAGCGTCACGCCCGTGCCGGCGAGCGCGTCGATGCACTGCTGCACGCTGCCGTCGCCACCCCACACGAGCACGAGGTCAGCGCCTTCCTTTGCCGCGGCGCGTGCACGCTTGCCTGCCTTCGCGCTCTTCGGCACCTCGTGCCACATGACCTCGATGCCGTCACGGTCGTCGAGGCGTCGTCGAAGCTCGGGGAGCCCTCCGCCGATCGACTTCCTGCTATGGGCGATGACTGCGACGCGCTTCATGCCGCCTGGCCCGTCTCATGGAGCTCGACCTCGTCGACGAAGTCGGTCGCCTCGGCGACATTGCCTCGATCGTGGAGCCACTCGGCAATGCGGAAGGCGAAGTGCTCGGCGACGATCACGCACACGATGCCGAGCGCGGCGCCCGCGATCACATCCGACACATGGTGCGCACCGCGGTAGACGCGAGCGAACGCGACCGCCACGACCGCCGCGAAGGCGAAGACCCACTGGAGGAACACGCGCACCTTGTTCGAGTTGTGCAACGTGGCGATCAACGCCAGGGACCCGTACAGTGCGAACGTCGCTGCGACGTGCCCCGACGGGAAGCTCGAGGTGCGGGGCACCGAGTCAAGCGCAACCACGTCGGGACGGGGGCGCCCGACGATGAGGTTGATCACGAGGAAGAGCGTGAGCTCCGCGGTCAGTGCCCACACGAGGAGCGAGAAGCTCGACCACCGATGTCTGATCACGAGGAACAGCGCAGCGAGGCCAGCGACGATCGCGATGCCCTCGGTGCTGGCGAGGTGCGTCGGGAACGCCGTCAGGTCGTTGAGCCGGCTGGTGCGGTGGCTCTCGAGCCAGGTGTTCGCGTGCTCCTCCATGTTCGTCAGATCGAACGGGCCGGTGATCAGCCAGCCGAGGATGACGAAGGGGACCAAGATGGCGACCCACTGCACGGGCGGGAGTGCCCAGAGAGGCAAGCGCCGCCGGCCCGTGCTGTCGTCGCTGTGGTTGACGTGATGAGCGATTGAAGGGTCTGCCTGTTGAATCACGCCCGGGGTTTACCCAGGCGTAACGCGGGGGAGACTTGAGTCATGGTGATCTTCGTGACGATTGCTGCGGGAGCGATCGGCGCGTTGGTTGGCGCAGCCCTCGCCCACCGCTGGCCGAAGGTTTCCGCACCGGCGGTCGCCCCCACCACGATCACCGAGACCGTCCACGACCACTCGCCGTTGCGTCGCCTGATGCGAAGCCGCTTCGACGCGAGCACGCTGACCGGTCTCGCGCTCACCGTTGCGCTCGCGCTCGTCATCGGCGGTGCGATCGCGATCGGCTTGCTGCTCGAGATGGTCCACACCGACAGCGGTCTCGCGCAGTGGGACGCGTCGTTCGCGCAGTGGGGAGCCGATCATGCGACGGTGTTCTCTACGCACTTCCTGCGCGACGTGGCGACTTTCGGTGGCACCGCGTTCGTCGTCGGGGCCGCCGTCGTGATCGCGGCGTACGAGCTCGTCAAGGAGCGCCGGCTCGCGCCTGTCGGCTTTCTCATCTTGTGCGTGGGCGGGCAATTCTTGATCTCGAACCTCATCAAGGTCGCCGTCCACCGAGATCGTCCCGATGTCTTGCGGCTGACCGGCTTCGCAGGCTCCTCCTTCCCGTCGGGCCACGCCACCGCATCGGCGGCTTGCCTCGCGGCGTTCGTCCTCTTGCTCACCCGCACTCGTTCCCGTCGGGCCAAGACGATCGGCGCCGCCATCGCAGTCGGCGTCGCCGTCGCCGTGGCCGCGAGCCGGGTCTTCCTCGGCGTGCACTGGCTGACCGACGTCCTCGCGGGGCTTGCCCTCGGGTGGGCCTGGTTCGCCCTGAGCTCGATCGCGTTCGGTGGCCGTCTGCTCCGCTTCGCCAAGCCGGTGCAGACCGCCGAGGTGGCCGAGGCACTCGATCCGACGCCTGCACCCGAGCCGCTCGTGTCACATTGACCAGCGCAGAACGTCCGTAGACGTCCTGGTCACGGCTGTTCACTCGCCATTCGTTGTCACGGGTTCGTCACTGTTGTAACGTGTTCGCAACAGATGGACCTGCAGCCCCCCTCGGGTCCTTCGTGTCTCGGGGTGCCGCCTCGCCGGTGCGGGTGTCCGCCCGCCTCGCACCGGAGCAGGCGGTACCCCGAGCCCCCTTTTCGGGCCGGGATGCCGTGCGCAACCTCAGGCGTCGACCTCGCGTCGGCCCTCGAGCGCCCGGCCCAGGGTGACCTCGTCCGCGTACTCGAGGTCACCGCCCACGGGAAGCCCGCTGGCGATGCGCGTCACCCGAAAGCCGAGCGGCTTGAGCAGCCTCGCGAGGTACATCGCGGTCGCCTCACCCTCGATGTTCGGGTTCGTGGCCAGGATCACCTCGGTGACGCCCTCGGGCTCGAGGCGGATGAGCAGCTCCTTCACGCGGAGTTGCTCGGGGCCGATGCCCTCGATCGGGCTGATCGCGCCCTGGAGCACGTGGTAGCGACCCTTGAACTCGCCGGTCTTCTCGACCGCGACGATGTCGCGCGGCTCCTCGACGACGCACACGACGGTCGCATCCCGTCGCGGGTCTGAACAGATGGAGCACTCGGATCCTTCGGACACGTTGTAGCAACGCGTGCAGAACGTGACCTTCGCCTTGGCTTCCTCGATCGCGTGCGCGAGTCGGGCCGCGTCTTCCGCTGGAAGCTTGAGCAGATGGAACGCGATCCGTTGCGCGGACTTCGGTCCGATGCCGGGCAGACGACCGAGCTCGTCGATGAGCGTCTGCACCGGCCCTGCGTACATCGTCACCCGGGTTCACCGCCGGGAAGCAGGCCGCCGAGCCCGCCGAGGTCGTCCATGCTCGGGAAGCTGCCGAGTGCCTGGCTCTGCACCTGCTGCGCGCGTGCAACCGCGTCGTGCAACGCCGCGAGCACCAGGTCTTCGAGAAGCTCGACCTCGGTCGCGTCGACGACGCTCGGGTCGATCCGCACTGCCCTGAACTCCATGCCGCCGGTGACGCTGATCTTCACGCGACCCCCGCCGGACTGACCTTCCACTTCCTGCGCGGCGGCGCTCGCCTGCGCGGCGGCCATCTGCTCCTGCATCGCTGCCGCCTGCTTGAGCAGGTTGCCCATGAAATCGTCGTCGCCGGACATGGCGCTCCTCTCAGGACTCGTCGGTGAGGAGCTCGGCTCCGGGGAATGCCTGCGTGAGACGGTCGATGGACGCCGTCGGAGCCGCGGGGGCGTCGACGAGCGCGTCGAGGTCGACGTCTTCGTCTGGAGCCGGCGCGGTTGCGGCTGCCGAGGTCGTGGGTGCGGTCGCCTCGCCGTCGACGATCAGCGTGAGCGGAATCGGGCGCCCGTAGTGCGCGGCGAGCGTGGCCTCGACGTCCTTGCGCTTCTCTTCGCACTTCTGCCGGTGCGGAGCCGTGGGGAGGGCGAACACCGCGCCGTTCTCGTCCGCGGACACGAAGCGACCCGCGGCGAACAGTGCCTTCACCATGCCCTTCAGCTGCGGCAGCACGTTGTCGGCCCACGCGATCGTGAGCTCGTCACGCGAGGGCATGGGTCCGGCCTGGGTTGTGGGCGCCGGGTCCTCGAGAGCTTCCGGTTCCTCGACTGCCGCGGGCGTGGCCGCGGCCTTCCGCGCGTGAGTGCCGAGTGCAGCGCGCGCACCGCTCGATGCCGCCGGCGGCTCGGGCGATGAGGGCGTTGACGGCGCGGCCATCGCGGGTGCGCCCGTTCGCTCGACGCGCTCGAGACGTTCGAGTCGCTCGAGGAGCGCCGCGGGGCTGTCGTCGAGCGCGGGGTGCGCGATCCGCACGATTGCGACGTCGAGCAGCACGCGCGGATCGGTCGCGTGGCGCATCTCGACGAGCGCGGCGCCGAGCACCTCGAGCGCCCGCACCGTCGCCGCAGGACCGAGCCGTGCGGCTTGGTCGGTCGCTCGCGCACGCGATGCCTCGGACAGCTCGGCGACATCGGGGGCCATAGCGATGAGGAAGGTCTCGCGTAACCATGCGATGAGCCGCTCGGTGAGGCCGCGCACCTCGATGCCCGCCGCGACTGCGTCGGCAATGCCCGCGAGCGCCCGCGCCGCGTCACGGTCCGCCAACGCATCGACGAGATCCTCGACGGACGGCCCGTCGTCGGGGATCGACCCGGCCGCCACGACCTGGTCGAGCGCGGAGAGCGTGTCGCGGGCCGAGCCGGCGCCGACGCGCAGCACGTACTCGAGCGCGCCGGGCGGGAGGTCGAGGCTCGCGTCCTTCGCGATGTGCTCGACGTGCTCGGCGAGGACATCTGCAGGCAGCAGGTGGAACTGCAGGTGCTGCGTGCGACTGCTGATCGTCTTCTCGACCTTCTGCGGATCGGTCGTCGCGAGCACGAACACCACGTGCGCAGGCGGATCTTCGAGGGTCTTCAGGAGCGCGTTCGACGCCCCCTTCGAGAGCATGTGGACCTCGTCGAGGATGTACACCTTGCGCCGGCCGGCGGTGCCGAGCGCGGCGCGCTCGTTGAGCTCGCGGATGCTGTCGACGCCGTTGTTCGACGCCGCGTCGAGCTCGAAGACGTCGAACGACGTGCCGTGCTCGATCGCACGGCAGACCTCGCACACGCCGCAGGGCTCACCCTCGGTCACGTTCGGGCAGTTCAGCGCCTTCGCGAGGATGCGGGCGGTCGAGGTCTTGCCCGTGCCGCGGGGCCCGCTGAACAGGTAGGCGTGCGACACGCGGTCGTCGCGCACGGCGTTGCGAAGCGCCCGGACGACGTGCTCCTGGCCGAGCACCTCGTCGAAACGCTGCGACCGATATCGGCGGTAAAGGGCTTGATGCTCCGCCATGCCGGGAGACTACCGGCAGGCTTCGGCGGGACGGCCCGGCTACCCTTGACGACGCGCCCGCCATGTCAGGTGGCGGCCGGGTCCTGTGCAACGGCAGCCCGTGAACCGAGTCAGGGCCGGGAGGCAGCAGCTCTCAGCGGAAACTGCGGTGTGCCGCAGATCGCCTGGCCGTCGCCCTGAGATGGCGGGCGCGAAAGCGCCCGCCGGTCTCGTCTCGGCGGGCGCGTGCACGTCCGGAGGGATGCGAGAGCGGACGAATCGGCACGCCTGGAGAGCGTGTGTGGGGCAACCCACCGTGGGTTCGAATCCCACTCCCTCCGCTCGGCTGGCGGTTTCTCTTGGCGCGTCGTTGTCCCTGAGACACCGATCTGCCAAAGGAAGTCGGCGCGCGGCTCGTCGGCGGGCACGGTCACCGCGTCAGACTCGCTTCGGTCATTCCATCCGGGGCAGCCAGCCATGGCCGGGATACATCCTCGTCACGGTCTCACGAAGCCACGCTCTCGCACGGGCGTCGAGGAGTGGCCAGGCGGCGTCGAAGTCGAGATCGTCTTTGGGTTGTCGCCACTTCGCCTTATGAGCAAGCACAACTTCAGGCCGGGCGAACCGCACCCCGGCGTCGTCCATCCACGTCAAGTCGGCAAGCGTCATCGTCACGGTCGGATCGTGTCGCCACACCCAGTTCCCGTCGCGCTCTTCGGCGATGACGAAGTCGACTTCCCACGATCAGGGCGACAGCGGTGACTACGCCGGCGCCGACGTATCTGACTCCGGCTGCGATGGCACGTCGCCTCGCCCTCGTGCATAGGGCGTCCCGGAGTTCGCCCGATGTGTGTTCCCGGAACTCCGGTCGCCGGAAGGCGCGGTAGTCCTCATGGCTGGCCACCTCCTATTGTGCTAATATTATTAGCACTATGATCCGCGTCGAGGTCGACAAGGCCGACACCACCGATCTCTATGAACAGGTCGCCTCCGAGATCCGCCGCGCCATCGCCGATGGTGAAGCCAAACCCGGCGAGCGGTTGCCGCCCGCCAAGGATCTGGCCGCGGTGCTCGACGTCCACACCAACACGGTGCTGCGCGCGTTGCGTCTCCGCGCGATGAAGGTCTGCACGAGTTCCGACGCGCGCGGTGACCTCGGTCGCCGGTACACCCGAGCAAGGCGCGGTCCTCAACAAGGCCCACGAGCTCGTCGAACTCGCGCGCCGCCACGTCTACAGCGTCGACGAACCGTTATGGCTCATCGAAGGTGTCACCTGAGCCAGCCGCGGGGTCGAACTCTCCTGTGCGTAGTCAGAGGTCAAGCAATGCGAACCCGTGGAGTTGAACCACAGGGACCCCTTGGTCTCGCTCACCTCCGCCGATGCCGCCGAACTCGCGGCAGGCGGCCGGAAGGTTCGAACGACATCTCACCAGGTCCGCTCACCGCCTCGCCCGTAGATCTCGCCAGCGCCGCTAAGCCGTGCCGGTCAATCGCTGGCGCGCCGTCCCCGGATGGTGCTGGGTCTTGAGGCCGAGGAGTAGTCCCGACGAGGACGATCGTCACGGCATTCGCCGCGAGCACGGGGACGTCGCCCGACAGCACGCCATACACCAGCCAAAGAGCGACGCCCGACGAGAACACCAAGAGGTAGGGCCAGGACAGATCATCGGCGGACCGGCTGCGCCACGTGCGTGCGATCTGAGGTAGCCACGCCGCGGTGGTGAGCACGCCCGCGACGAGGCCGAGGTTCTGCATGCTCACGTGCTTCCTCGCACGATGAGCGAGGTCGGATGAGGACGAGTGGGCCCGTGCATCCGGCCGGCGGCTCGCAGCGCGCACTCCCGCCCCACGGCGAAGAGGTCTTGGTGCACGGTCGTGAGCCCCGGCGTGCTCATCGCGGACTCCTCGATGTCGTCGAAGCCGACGACAGCGACATCGTTCGGGACATCGACGTCGGCCATGCGCAGCGCGTGCATCGCCCCCAGAGCGAGGACGTCGGTCGCAGCGAGGATCCCCCATCGTGCATTCGAATCGCGGAGCGCGAGGAACGACTCCGCCGCCGCCCTCCCCGCGGTGCGGCTGTTGCCGGCATGTGCGAGCCGAAGGACGGTCGACCAATCGATGCCGGCTGCGCTGAGCCCCGCGCGCCAGCCGGCGATTCGCTCAGTGAACTGGTCGCCCACGAGCGCGCCGCCGATGAGCGCGAACCGGCGGATCCCAAGGTCCGCGAGGTGCTTCGCGGCGAGACGACCGCCGCCGAAGTTGTCGGCGGAGACATACGGGATGGTGGGCACGCCGCTCGCGGTGCCGACGGCGACGATCGGAAGGCGCCGTTCCACCGCGGCCAGGAGCGCAGGATCGTCCGCTGGCAGGGACCACGCGATGAAGGCATCGACTGCGGTGTTGTTCACGCGGCGGCGCGCGCTTGGTCCCGACGCGTGGACGACCTGCAACGAGAGGTCCGCCTCATCTGCGCCTTGCGCGACGCCGCGCATGAAGAGAGCCGCGCCGGGATCGGAGAACGTGTACGGGATGCCGACGTTCACGAGGATCCCGAGCACGTCGGTCGAGCCTCGCCGCAACGTGCGACCGACCGCACTCGGGCCGCCGTAGTCCAGCTCGGCCGCTGCAGCCAGGACACGCTCGCGGGTCGGCGTCGCCACGACGTCGGGCCGGCCGTACACGTTGGACACCGTCATCCTCGACACGCCGGCCCTCGCCGCGACGTCGTCGAGCGTGATGCGGGGTCCGGTCATCCACCAGGATTGTATGGATACAACTCTCTACGAGGCAAGCGACGAGGGCAAGCGGCGGGCCGTCACCCGTCGGAGGACCGTGCCCACAGGTTGATGCCCTCGTCGACGGCATAGGCGTCGATGTCGACGAGATCCTCGGCGGTCAGGCTCAGATGATCGAGAGCACCGAGGTTGTCGTTCAGCTGCGAGACGCTGCTCGCACCGATGACGACCGAGGTCATGCGCGGATCGCGAAGGGCCCATGCCAGCGCGAGCTGAGCGAGGCTCTGTCCTCTGCGGGTCGCGATGTCGGCGAGCGCTCGCACGTTGACGAGCCGCGCTTCGGTGACCATGGAGCGTGACATCGCGCCCCCGGTCGCGACCCGCGAGTCGTCCGGGATGCCGTGCAGGTAGCGGTCAGTGAGCAGGCCCTGCGCGAGCGGCGAGAACGCGATGCAGCCGGCACCCACCGTCTCGAGGGTGTCGAGCAGGTGGTCGTCTTCGAGCCAACGGTTGAACATGGAATACGACGGCTGGTGGATCAGCAGCGGGACCCCGCGCTCGCGCAACAGACGGGCGGCCTCGACCGTGCGAGCCGACGAATGCGACGAGATCCCGACGTAGAGAGCCTTGCCCTGCGTCACCGCGCTGGCGAGGGCGCCCATCGTCTCGTCGAGAGGCGTGTCGGGGTCGAATCGGTGTGAGTAGAAGATGTCGACGTAGTCGAGTCCGAGGCGCTGCAGCGATTGGTCGAGTGACGCGAGTAGGTACTTGCGTGAGCCCCACTCGCCGTACGGACCGGGCCACATGTCGTATCCGGCCTTCGTCGAGATGACGAGCTCGTCACGATGGCTCGCGAGATCTGTTGCCATCAAGCGGCCGAAGTTCTCCTCGGCGGCTCCATACGGCGGCCCGTAGTTGTTGGCGAGATCGAAGTGAGTGATGCCGGCGTCGAACGCGCGCAGGCAGATGTCGCGCTGCACCGTGAAGGGACGGTCATGGCCGAAGTTGTGCCACAGGCCGAGCGAGATCAGCGGAAGGCGCAGCCCACTGCGACCACAGCGGCGGTACTGCATCGCGTCGTAGCGGTCGGCTGCTGCGACGTAGCTCACCGCGCGAGCGTATGCAAGGTTGTCACTCGTGGCTGAAGCGTCGACCGGCCGGCTGCTGTCCGTGAACGTAGGCATGCCGCGTGATGTCGAGTGGGAAGGGCGCACCGTCCGCACGGGGATCTGGAAGGAGCCCGTCGACGGTCGGCGGATCGTTCGGCGGCTCAACGTCGACGGCGACGGCCAGGGCGACCTCGCTGGACACGGCGGCGTCAACCGGGCGGTGTTCGTGTACCAGATCGAGTCCTACCGCTACTGGCAGCAATTCCTCGGCCGCGACGACTTCACCTACGGGCAGTTCGGTGAGAACTTCACCGTCGAAGGGCTCGCCGACGACGACGTCTGCATCGGTGACCGCTACCAGATCGGCTCGGCGCTGTTCGAAGTCAGCCAGCCAGCGCGTCACCTGCTATCGCCTCGGCCTCCGCATGAACGAGCCACGCATGCCCGCGCTGGTCGTCGCACATCACCGACCCGGCTTCTACCTCCGCGTCATCGAAGAGGGCGAGGTCGGCGCCGGTGACGCGATCGAACGCGTCGAGAGCGGGCCCGAGGCGATGACGGTCGCCGACATCGACGCGCTGCTGTACTTGCCCGGCCACGCGAAGCCCGACCTGACACCGCGCGTTGCGGATCCCGGCGCTGTCTGAGGGATGGCAGGGATCCTTCCGCGACTTGCTCGCGCAGGCCGCACCCGGCGGCCCGACGACGCAACCGGCGTGGTCGGGCATGAGGCCGATGCGCGTCGCCGCGATCGACCGCGAGAGCACCACGGTGATCTCCGTGACCTTGGTGCCGTCGGACGGCGAGGCCGCAGTGCCGGCGCAGCCCGGCCAGTTCCTCACCCTGCGACTGCGTCCAGACCCCGCCGCCGCACCGCTGCTGCGCACCTACTCGCTCTCGGGCATGCCGAGCGCAGACAGCTACCGCGTCAGCGTGAAACGGGAACCCCACGGTGCGGCGAGCGAGTACCTGCACGGCCGGCTGCGTGTTGGCGACGTCATCGAGGTGGGCGCGCCTCGGGGCTCGTTCGTGCTGCTTGCGGGTGATCGTCCGGTGGTGCTGATCAGCGCGGGGGTTGGTGCGACTCCGGTGCTGGCGATGCTTCACGTGCTCGCCAGCGCTGGCTCATCGCGAGCAGTGTGGTGGGTCCACAGCGTGCGCAACGGTGCCGAGCACACGTTCAAGGACGAGGCGCGGCGGTTGCTCGCGCAGCTCCCCGACGCGCATCACCTCGTTTGCTACAGCCAGCCCGGTGCGCGCGATGAGGGGTTCGACCACCGCGGGCGGCTCACAAGCGAGGTGTTGGAGGAGGCGGGCGTTCCGATCGACGCCGACTTCTATCTCTGCGGACCCGCACGGTTCATGGACGACATCACCGCGGCCCTGATCGCGCGCGGCGCGGCGACCGCGCGGATCAGCACCGAGGTCTTCGGTGCGGCCGCGCCGATCATGCCGGGTGTCGTCGCGGAGACGGCTCGACCGCCGCATCCTCCGGCCGGCGAGCCGGGGTCGGGCCCGCTGATCGCATTCAGTCGCAGCAACCTGTCGGTCGCGTGGGATCCGGCCTTCGCGAGCCTGCTCGAGCTCGCCGAGGCCTGCGACGTGCCGGTGCGCTGGTCGTGTCGCACGGGGGTGTGCCGCACGTGTGAGACCGCACTCATCAGTGGCGAGGTCGGCTACCGGCCGGACCCGCTCGAACCGCCGACGCCCGGGACTGCGCTTCTCTGCTGCTCGCAGCCGTTGGACGAGCTGACCCTCGATCTCTAGCCGACCGCCGCCGTCGCGAGTCCGGCGTCGTGTGCTGCTGAGAGGAGCGCATGGTCGCCGGCGACCACCACGAGGTCGTCGGCATGGAGCGTGAGCGCTCCCGCCAGATGGACGGCGTCGTAGGCCCGCAGCGCGTGGGTGTCCGCGAGATTCGCTGCTGTTTGCACGAGAGCCTCGTCGATCTCGACGAGATCGAGCTGCGAGAGCAGACCGTCGAGCTCGGCCACCAACCGGCGCGCGGTCGGCTTCGTCAAGCGGCCGGTGCGGACCGCCTGACCGAGCGCCGCGCGGGCTTCGACCCGTGCCAGGCGCACGCTCACGACGCGCAGTGCGTGGTCCCACAGCTCGCCCGCTGCGTCGGAGCCGGGCTCGGCAACCAGGAGTGGGATCAGGGCTGAGGTGTCGAAGTACGCGATCACCGCCGCTGTTCAGCCACGAGGTCTGAGACCGTGCCGCTTGCCGCGGCAGGCCGAGGTCGTCTTCGCTCACGCGCGCTGGCGGGCGTGACCCTGCCTTCTCGCACCAACCGGTCAATCGGCCGCTCGACATCGAAGGCCACAATGCGCGCGACGGCGCGGCCGTGGTCGGTCACCACGACCTCTTCACCCGCTCGCGCCCGCTCGAGGTAACGGCTGAGGTTGTCGCGCAGGTCTCGGACGCCGACTTCCACTGCAGGCTCCCCTCCGACGATTGTGGCGACTTTCCTAGAACACATTCTAGCCAGAATGAACTGGAATACGGTTCGCCGATGTCGCAGGAGCTGCCGGGCGGCACGGTGACGTTCCTGTTCACCGACGTCGAGGACTCGACGAGGTCGTGGGAGGAAGCTCCCGCCGACATGGCAGCCGCACTGCAGGTGCACGACGGCATCGTGCGCGACGCCATCGAGCGCCACGACGGTTACGTGTTCACGACGGTCACTGATGGCTTCGGCGCCGCGTTCGCGCGTGCGGGCGACGCCGCGAGCGCGGCGATCGAAGCGCAGCAGCGGCTCACCGGGGCGGCACTGCCGTTCGCGATCAGGATGGGGCTGCACACGGGCGAGGCAACCGAGCGCGACGGAAGCTACGTCGGCTCGAGCGTGAGCCGCGCGGCACGGCTGACGTCGCTTGCTCACGGCGGCCAGGTGGTTGCATCCGACACGACCGAGGTGATGCTCCGAGACCGAGTCGCGGTCCGGCCCTTGGGCGAGCACCGCCTCCGTGGGCTGCGCGGACGAACCGCGGTCTTCCAGGTCATCGCCGAAGGGCTGCGCGTCGACTTCCCCGTGCTTCGCAGCTTCGATCGCTCGACCGGCAACCTCCCCCAGCAGCTGAACTCGTTCGTCGGTCGCGAAGACCTGGTTGCCGAAGTCGCCGACCTCGTGCGATCGAACCGGTTGGTCACACTGAGCGGTGTCGGCGGTGTCGGCAAGACCAGGCTGGCGATCGAGGTCGGCGCCGAGCTCGCGGGCGAGCTTCCCGACGGAGTGTGGATGGTCGAGCTCGCGCCCGTGGGCGACCCCTCGTCGGTGCCTGCGGCCATCGCGACAGCGCTCGGCATCACCCCGCAGGGCGACGCCGCGTTGATCGACACCGTTGCCGAGGCGCTCGCCGGCCGGCGGCTGCTGCTGGTCGTCGACAACTGCGAGCACGTGTTGAGCGCGGCGGCGTCGGCCATCAGCGCGATCCTCGCCCGGTCCGAGACCGTCACCGTCCTCGCCACGTCGCGCGAGTACCTGTGGGTCGCGGGAGAGACGCTCCTATCTGTGTCGCCGCTCGGGCTCGAGGGTGGCGTTGCATCCGACGCGGTCACGCTGTTCGCCGACCGCGCCCGCGCGGTGCGCGCCGACTTCGGGCTCCAGGATCCCGAGGCAGCCGCGGCTGTGATCGAGATCTGCGAGACGCTCGACGGGCTTCCTCTCGGCATCGAGCTGGCCGCGGCGCGGATGGCGGCCATGAGCGCGAGCGAGGTCAGAGATCGACTCGGCGATCGCTTCCGGATGTTGAAGGCGCCCGCGTCCGGTCCCGATCGCCAGCAGACCCTTCGTCACGCGGTCGCCTGGTCATACGACTTGCTGACCGACGACGAGCAAGCTCTCCTCCGCACCACGTCGGTCTTCGCGGGCGGCTTCGACCTCGCGAGCATCTTCGCTGTCGTCGACGGCGACGACGAGGTGGATGTCCTCGAACACCTCGATTCGCTCGTCCGCAAGTCGCTCGTCGTCGCCGACCACACGACGACGCGGACGCGCTACGGCCTGTTCGAGACGATCCGCCAATTCGCGGAGGATCGCTTGTCCGAGACCGGAGCGCTCGAACCGACGCGAGATCGCCACGCGGCGTACTTCGCTCTCGAGGCCGCGGCTCGCTGGGATCATTGGGATGGGCCGCGATGGCGTGACGCCGTCGACTGGGTCGAGCTCGAGCTCGCCAACCTTCGTGCCGGGTTCCGGTGGAGTGCAGCACGAGGTGAGGCGGAGGTTGCAACCGACATCGCGGCTCATTCGGCGTTGATGGGCTTCTCCGTGCAGCTGTTCGAGACGCTCTCGTGGGCCGAGGAGCTCATCGACGCGGCGACCGCCGCCGACGTCCGTCGCCTTCCTCGTCTGTACACGGGTGCGGGCTACGCGTGCTTCGCCGGACGGGCGGAGGCCGGGCGTGCACATGCGCACCGCGCGACCGAGCTCGAGGTCGACCCTCGCTACGAGCCGTGCGCGCCGGGGTACGCGACGTTCATCGAGGCGCTCTGCGAGGTCTACTGCGGGAACCTCGATCGCTACGTCGCCCTCACAGGCGAGGTGGCGCGGCTCTACGGCAGCGAACGCGGCTACGGCCTCGCGTCTTACGTCGACGGACTTCAAGCCAGCGGTCGAGTGGACGAGGCCATCGCGCTGACCGAGGACTCGGTCTCCGCGGCGCGCGAGCTCGGCAATCCCTATTGGGTCTCGTACGCGCTGTGGATCGCGGGCCAGGCCTTCTCGAAGGTGGACGCGCGGCGCGCCCTCGCGGCGTGGGACGAGGGCGTCGCGTTCGTACGCGAACACCGTGTGCAGTTCTTTGAAGGGTTCCTCGCACGAGACGCGGCGCGCCTCCATGCGTCGGACGGCGAACCCGAGGCGGCGCTCGTGCTGTTCTTCGAAGCCATCGCCGCGTTCCAGCGAGTGGGCAACGTTCCTCAGCTGATCATCACGCTCGCGAGCGTCCCCACGCTCCTCGAGCGCATCGATCGTCCCGAGCCCGCCGCGACGCTGCTCGGTGCCATGCAGCGCGAGCCGTCGAGCTTTCACCACGTTCCCGAGCTGAATGATCTCCGCAGTCGCCTCACCGAGACGCTCGGGGAGAAGAAGGTCGCCGACCTCATCGCTGCTGGCGCGGCACTCGACCTCAACTCGGCGGCCGTCTACGCGCGAGCGCAGATCGACATCGCACGCCGGAACCCGATCGCCGCCGCTCGTCCTGCGCGGCCCGGAGGTCTCAGCCGAAGAGAAGTGGAGGTGCTGCGCCTCGTCGCCGACGGCCGGACTGCGCGCGAGATCGCCGCGCAGCTCTTCATCTCCACCCGCACTGCCGAGCACCACATCCAGCACGTGTACACGAAGATCGGCGTCACCGGCCGAGCTGCCGCCACGCGCTGGGCGGTCGAGCACGACGTCGTCTGACCGACCTCTCCCTACTTTCGGCAAATGGGTAGCTCTACCGATGCCGGGGATCACGCGGATCCGGACAATCGACTGCAGCGCAGCCACCGGGCTGGCGCACTCGAGAACGGAGATCCAGATGATCCTCGCAACGACCACCGTTGACGACATCGACCAGTTCCTCGCCGTGTTCGGCGAGAAGGGCGCAGACAAGCGGGCCTTCCACGGCTCGAAGGGCTCGACGGTCTTCCGCGATCCGGCCGACGAGAGCCGCGTGTGGGCCATCTTCGACTGGGACGAGCAGGGCTGGACCGCATTCGTCACCGACCCCGAGGTGCCCCCGATCCTGAAGGACGCCGGTCACCGGGCCAAGCCCGTCTCAGCAGTGGTGCTCGGCACCTACCGGGCATAGGGACGGCGCGCCATGACAACCAACCTCAACCGTCCCGCACGGGTCGGAGTCATCACCGACCAGACCGGTCCGCTTTCGTTCATGGGGATCGCCAACGCCAACGTCGCCAAGATGGTCATCGACGACATCAACGCACGCGGCGGCCTGCTCGGACGTCCGGTCGAGCTGTTCATCGAGGACAGCGCCACCGAGGACAGCGCGGCCGAGGCCGCAGCGGTGAAGGTCGTCGAGCAGCTCGACGTCGATCTCGTGATCGGCGGCATCTACAGCTCGACTCGTCAGGCCATCAAGGGCCCCGCGGTCGACGAGGGCAAGAAGCTCTACATCTACCCGGAGCAGTACGAAGGCCAGGAGTGTCATCCCCTGATCTTCTGCACCGGTCCGGTGCCGGCTCAGCAGATCGAGCCGCTCTTCCCGTGGCTCATGCAGCACACGGGGGCGAAGACCTTCTACATGCCGTCGGCCGACTACATCTGGCCGCACACCCTGAACAAGAAGGTGCGCGAGGTCGTCACGGCCCGAGGCGGCACGATCGTCGGCGAGGAGTACTTCCCGCTCGATCACACCGACTACGAGCTGGTCGTGAAGGACATCATGGCGACGGGAGCGGAAGTCGTGTTCAACACGATCGTTCCCCCGGGGCTCACACCGTTCCTCGAGCAGCTGCACGATGCCGGCTTCGGCGAGCGCGGCGGGCAGATCGTGTGCACCTACTTCGACGAGAACTTCCTGAACCTCGTGCCGGCCGCGCACGTCGAGGGCTTGTACGGCTGTCTCGACTTCTACCGGGACGTGAAGGATCCCTTCAGCACCGAGCTCCTCAACCGGTACGAGGCGCTCTACCCGGGAAGCGCGATGTTCACGGCTGGCAGCGCATGCTCCGGCATGTACCGGGGTCTGAAGCTCTGGGAGGCCGCGGTCACCGAGGCCGGCTCGCTGAACCAGGACGACGTCGTCACCGCACTCGACCACGCCAAGATCGCGCAAGGCCCCGGCGGTCCGGCCGAGATGGTGCCCGGTCAGCACCACGTGCGGATGAACATGTACATCGCACGGTCCGAGGGCGGCACGTTCAAGGTCGTGAAGAACCTCGGTCACATCGATCCGAAGGAGTGCGACGTCGGCCGTTGAGATGACCGATGATGGAGCGCGTGGACGACCTCGAAGCGATGGCGCTGGCCCTGGCGGAAGCCAGGGCCGCGCTCGCGCACGGTGACGTCCCGGTCGGCGCGGTTGCACTCGTCGACGGTGAGGTCGTCGCGCGGCGTCACAACGAGCGCGAGCTCACCGGCGATCCGACGGCGCACGCAGAGCTGCTCGCGATGCGCGATGCGGCAGCCGTGCTCGGTCGCTGGCGTCTCGATGACGTCACCGTCATCGTCACCCTCGAACCGTGCGCGATGTGCGCGGGAGCGTTGGTGAACGCCCGTGTCGCTCGCGTCGTCTTCGGAGCACCCGACCCGAAGGCCGGCGCGGTCGGGTCGCTCTACAACCTCTGCGTCGACCCGAGGCTCAACCACGAGGTCGAGGTGCAGCACGGCGTGATGGCCGAAGAGTCAGCGGCACTCGTTCACCAGTTCTTCACCGAACTGAGGTAGCAACTCCGTACTCTACTGAGTAGTGTACTGCGCATGGTGATTCGACACGCGCTGTTGGCCCTGCTCAGCGAGGGTCCGAAGCACGGCTTCCAGCTGGCTCAGGAGTTCGAGGCCCGCACCGGCGAGGTCTGGCCGCTGAACACCGGTCAGGTGTACACGACCCTCCAACGGCTCGAACGAGACGAGCTGGTCGAGTCGGACGACACCGTCGAGAACGGCGCGCAGAACCGCTACCGCCTCACCGAGGCTGGCCGCGAGCGAGCTCGACTCGTGGCTGCACAGCCCTCCCGACACTGCGAGTCCCCCTCGTGACGAGCTCGTCATCAAGGTGCTCGTCGCGCTGCGTGTGCCCGATGTCGACGTCGCCGAGCTGACCCAGACCTACCGCCGGCACGTAATCCAGGCCATGCACGAATACACACGGTTGAAGGAGGACGCGCACGAGGACGACACGAGCCTCCTCCTCGTTGCCGACGCGGAGATCTACCGGCTCGACGCCGTCGTGCGCTGGCTGGACGCCGCAGAGGCCCGCATCAAGCGCATGCCGGCGCGCGAGTCCGGCGTCGTCGCTTCCGCGGCCGCGGCCGGCGCGGCGCAAGGTCGGAGCACGGCGATGAGCGCGGCGCTCGAGATCTCCCAAGTGTCCAAGTCGTACGGGGAGGGCGCAGCGACGGTGCGCGCGCTCGACGGCGTCGACCTCACGGTGCTTCCCGGTGAGCTCGTCGCGATCATGGGCCCGAGCGGATCGGGCAAGAGCACGTTGCTGACGATTGCAGGCACCCTTGAAGAGGCGACCGAGGGCACCGTCTGCGTGGACGGTCAGGACACCTCGACGATGTCGCGCAACGACCGCGCACGCCTGCGTCGGAGGGTGATCGGCTACGTGTTCCAGGACTTCAACCTGCTGCCCGGGCTGACAGTCACCGAGAACGTCGCGCTGCCGCTCGAGCTCGATGGCACGCGCGCGAAGGATGCCCGCCGTGCCGCGGCCGCGGCGCTCGAGGAGCTCAACGTCGGTCACCGCGCGGACCGCTACCCCGACGAGCTTTCGGGCGGCGAACGCCAGCGCGTCGCGATCGCCCGCGCGATCGTCGGTGACCGCCGCTTGTTGCTTGCTGACGAGCCAACCGGCGCGCTCGATTCGGTCAATGGCGAAGCCGTGATGCGCCTCGTTCGCTCGGCGTGCAAGCGAGGTGTCGCCGGCGTGCTCGTGACGCACGACGCGCAGCTCGCGTCTTGGGCTGATCGGGTGGTCTTCCTGCGCGACGGCCGCGTGGTCGACCAGTCCGCTCCGTCAGCAGGGCCCGACTCGTTGCTGTCGGAGACGTCGGGCCGATGAGCGCGGGAGGGAACGGAGGCATCCCCGCGCGCCGTGCGGTGTCACGGTGGGCGTGGCGGCTCTTCCGCCGCGACTGGCGGCAGCACATGCTGATCCTGAGCATGCTCACGGTCTCGGTCGCCGCTGCTGTGGGCCTCACGTGCGCCGCGTTCAACATCGCACCGGTCTCGGGTCGTGCGGAGTTCGGTGACGCCAACCACTGGTTCACCTTCAAGGACATCGATCCTCAGACACTGCCGGCGAAGCTCGACGCCGCGCGGGCGTGGTTCGGCCAGATCGACGCGATCGGCCATCGTCGCGTGGCGTTGCCCGGCACGGTCAAGGTGATCGACTACCGCGCCCAGCAGCCCGACGGTGCCTTCGGCAAGCCGCTCCTGCGCCTCCGGTCCGGGAGGTACCCGGTGGCGGACAACGAGGCGGCGATCACAGACACCGTCGCCCACACCCTCGGTCTCAAGCTGGGCTCGACGGTCGACCTCGACGGAGTGAAGCGGACCGTCGTCGGCACAGTCGAGAACCCGAGTGACCTCGGCGACGAGTTCGTGCTGCTTCCCCCGTCGGCGCTCACGACCTCCACGTTCGTCACGATGCTCGTCGACGCGAGCAACGCGCGCGTCGACTCGTTCCGTCCGCCCGGTGACACCGGGCGCGTCACTGCAGCGCGCGACGCGATACCGCAGGATGTCCTCGCGGGCGTGCTCACGCTCGTCGTCACGACGCTCGTCTTGTTCCTCGTCGCGCTCATCGCGACAGCGAGCTTCACGGTCATCGCCCACCGGCGGCTTCCGCAGCTCGGGATGATGGCCGCGGTCGGGGCGAACGAGAAGCAGCTTCGCCTCACGATGCTGATGACGGGCGCGGCCACCGGCGCGATCGCGGCGGTGCTCGGCACCGCACTCGGGTTGGTCGGCTGGATCGCGGTCGCTCCGAGTGTCGGCAGCGGAGTGGGGTATCGCATCGACGCGCTGCGTCTGCCATGGGTGTTGATCGTCGCCGCGATGCTGCTCTCCATCGGCGCCGCAACGGCAGCGGCATGGTGGCCAGGCCGAACCGTGTCTCGCATCCCACCGATGCTGGCCTTGTCGGGACGACCGCCCGCCCCTCGCCCATTGCATCGTTCGGCAGTCCTCGCGATCAGCCTTCTCGTCGGCGGCGTCGTGTGCCTCGGCCTCAGCAACACGAACGCGCAAGCGACGACCGGTGCGTTGGTCCTTCTCTTCGTCGGGATGGTCGGCGTGGTGGCCGGGATCCTCCTCGTCTGCCCGCTTGCCATCCAGGCTGTCGCGAAGATCGCTGCCCGTGTGCCCGTCGCCGCGCGGCTCGCGCTGCGCGACTTGAGTCGGTATCGAGCGCGATCGGGCGCTGCCCTTGCGGCGATCGCGCTCGCGCTGGGCATGGCGGTGACGGTGGTCGCAGCGGCGGGCGCTGCACGCAACAACATCGGCCCCGGGAACCTGTCGTCGACGCAGGTCCTGCTGCGTGGGTCTGACCTCGAGCTGCTCACGCTTCCCGACGCGCCTGCGGTCAAATCGCTTCAGCAGGGCGCCGACGCGATCGCCGCTGTGCTTCCGGGTGCGACCGCGGCGCCGCTCGACGTCGCCGTCGATCCGGTTGCGCAGACCGACTCGCGGGTTCCCGGAAACGCGCCGGTCGGGCTCGCTCGTCCGTCGGGCGATCGCAGCTACGAGGAGATCGGCGCCGTGTTCGTGGCCACACCCTCGCTGCTCCGGGCCTACGGGCTCGCCCCGAGCGATCTCGCCGGCCGTGACGTCGTCACGAGCGAGACCGGGGCGCTGCGACTCTTGTGGACCGGTGCGCCGCGCTCGTCCGACAGCGAGCCCGGTGAGGCATTCGTGTCGAAGGGCGGGCTGCCCGACAGCTTCTCGTCGTTGCCGCGGGTGCTCGTGAATCCGGACCAGCTCGCCGCCCGCGGCTGGCGCGCGGTGCCGTCAGGGCAGTGGCTCATCGACACCGCGAGGCGTCCGACCGCGAGCGAGCTCGAAGCAGCCCGGGTCCTCGCGACGCAGTACAACCTCCGCCTCGAGACCCGAGACAGCCACGCACGGCTCACGAACATCAGCGCCGGCGCAGTCGCAGTTGGCATGTTGCTCGCGCTCGCGATCTTGTCGATGACGATCGGCCTCATCCGAGGCGAGTCGATGGGGGAGCTGCGCACGCTCACCGCCACGGGAGCCACGAGATCGACGCGACGCGTGATCACCGCGGTCACCGCAGCTGCGCTCGCTGCGCTCGGCGCGCTCCTCGGGATGGCTGGCGCGTATGTCGGGTTGGCGGCAGGTCGCCTGAGCCACTTGTTGCCGTTGCCGTTCGCCGAGCTGGCGGTGATCGTGATCGGCACGCCGCTCGTCGCCGGGGGCGCAGGTTGGCTGTTCGCCGGTCGGGAGCCCGCGGCGATCGCTCGCCGGCCCCTCGACTGACGGGTTCGCGGTCAGTCAGCGAGGGCGTAGAGCCGCCACGGCGTGTCGAAGCCCTTCAGCGTGTGCTCGCCGCGGTCCTCGAACCTGGTGTCACCTCCGCGGAGAAGGTCACGGACGGTCGACGACACGAAGATCTCCCCATCGTCAGCGGCCTGCTCGACGCGGGCGGCCAGGTTCACCGCGAAGCCAGTGACGTCACCATCGGCACGCATCTCGATCTCGCCCGCGTGCATCCCGCACCGCACCGGCAACCCGGCGCTTCCGACCTCACGACGAAAGTCGCGGGCGAAGGCCAGCGCTTGCGATGGCCCGTCGAAGCGCACCACGACGCCATCGCCAGTGCTGTTGACGATCGTCCCCGCATGCCGAGCTCGCCGTAGCCCAAGCGATGCGATCGTGACTGTCGAGTGTGTGGCGCCACTGATTCGTCGCCCTCCCGCACGGAGCGCTTCGTGGACCCCACGATGTCCGTGAACACCACCGTTGCGAACCGCCGTTCGGTCCGCGGGGCGCTGATTGAGCCGCAGATGAACTCGAGCTGCGCGTCGACGACGATGCGCCAGTCGGGATTCGTCAAGCCCGAAGTGGTCGGAGCCGGGCATCTCCTTGAAGATCGCGCCCGGGATCTGCGTGGCGAGCCACTCGCCCGCCGCGAACGGCATCACGCGGTCGTCGACGTCATGAGTGATGAGCGTGGGCACCGCGATCTCGGCCAGGCGGTCGGCGGCATCGAGTGTCCCGAAGCTGAGCGCCTGGGCCAGGATGTCGGCCGCGGTGGCTGACTGACGGCAGTAGCGGCCGCTCCATCGGACGAACGCAGCGTTGCCCGACTGGCATGGGTTGAACAGGTCGACGAAGAACTGCGGGTCTGTCCCCCACGTTTCGATCAAGACGCAGCGAAGTTGCCGATCGTCTCGTCGAGCCGCGTCGCGAACCGTCGGGATCGAACAGGGCCGCCTCCAAGGCGGCTGCTCCCGGGTTGGAGTTCCCGAGAACGAGTCGCTCGACTCGGTCGGGGTGCAGAACGGCGAACAGCTGGCACATCAGTCCGCCCTCGGAGAACCCTGCGATCGTCGCGTGCTCGAGCCCCGCGGCGTCCATCACCGCGAGCATGTCTTTGCAGCGATCCTCCAGCGTGGGCGCAATCCCAAATCGGTCGGACAGCCCGATGCCTCGCTTGTCGAACATCGTGAGGCGAACGTGGTCGCCTTGGTATTCGAGCGCACGCCGATAGAGCTCCTGCTCCCAGACCAGCTCGATGTTCGAGACCATGGGAGGGACGACGAGCACATCAGGGCCGGATCCCCACTGCTGCCACGCGATCCGGTGCCCGTCACTGATGGCGTAACGGACATCGGGCACTTCCATCGGCGGGAGTCTCGCATCCGGGCCCCACTAGCGTGCGACCCGGAAGGATGCCAGAGCGGACGAATGGGACGGCCTCGAAAGCCGTTGAGGTCTTCGGGCCTCCGTGGGTTCGAATCCCACTCCTTCCGCTCGCGGAAGTCGCCGAGCAGGCTCCGATGGTCGGCGCGAGGCTGGTCGTGATGCCGGCGCCGCCGACCGGAACGGTCACGTTCCTGTTCACCGATGTTGAGGGGTCAACGCGGTGGTGGGAGGACCACCCGATGGCGATGCAGACCGCCTTGCGGATCCACGACGAGATCTTGCGACGGCAGGCCGACAGACACTCGGGCTCAGTGTTCTCGACCGGCGGTGACGCGTTTGCGGTCGCGTTCCGTACCGCTCATGAGGCCCTCGACGCCGCGGCGGACGCACAGCGGGAGCTGAACGATCAAGCGTGGCCGTCACCAGTGGTGCTCCGGGTGCGAATGGCTCTGCACAGCGGCGAAGCAGTCGAACGCGATGGCAACTACTTCGGTCCGCCTCTCAACCGGACGGCCCGACTCGTGGCGCTGGCGCACGGTGGCCAGATCCTCTGTTCGGAGGTCACGGCGCGGCTGCTGGCGGACCGGGTGACGCTGCGTGATCTGGGTCTGGTCGTCCTCAAGGACCTCCGCCAGCCAGAACACGTCTACCAGCCGCTGCTCGATGGTCTGATCGCCGACTTCCCACCCCTGGAGACGATCGACGTCGGTCGCCACAACCTCCCGACGCCGCCTGACTCCATTGATCGGTCGCGATAGCGAGGTGAGGCGCGTCGTAGAGCTCCTCGCATCACATCGACTCGTGACGCTCACCGGTGTCGGGGGCTGTGGCAAGACGCGGCTCGCGCTCGCTGTGGCAGCGGAGCTCGCCATTGACACGTCGGGAGGAGTGTTCTTCGTCGAGCTCGCTCCCGTGACCGAACCCGAGCGCGTCGCCGAGGTGATCGCCAACGCGGTTGGCTTGTCGTTGTCCGGAGGCAGCGAGCGGGCCACGGTTGCGCGCTTCCTCGCTACCAAGGACCTCCTGCTCGTGTTGGACAATTGTGAGCATCTGCTCGATGAGGTTGCTGGATTCGTCGAGGACGTGCTCGATGGCGGCCCCAACGCCCGGATCCTTGTCACGAGCCACGAAGCGCTCGGGATTCCGGGTGAGCAGGGCCACCGGTTGCCCAGCCTCGACGACAAGAGCTCGCTGGCTCTTCTCGTTGCTCGGGCCACGGAGGCATCGGACTCGTTTCGCCTCGGTCGGGGGGACGAGATCGGGGCCGTGGAGTTGTGCCGCCAGCTCGACGGCATGCCGCTCGCACTCGAGCTTGCGGCACCACACCTCGTCTACCTCTCTCCCGCTGAGCTGCTCCAACGCCTCGATGACCGGTTCCAGCTGCTCGTCGGCAGCGCGCGAGGGAATCGCCAGAGACAGCAGACATTGCAGACAGTCATGGAGTGGAGCTGGGACCTCCTCAGTGAAGACGAGCGTCGGGTCCTCGCATCGCTTTCGGTGTTCGTGGGTGGCTGGACCCTCGATGCCGCCGAAGGTGTGGCTCGGGGGCTCGCAGGCCGCGCCAGTCGCCGCGCTCTTGCGTTCGCTCGCCTCGAAGTCGCTCATCGAACCGCATCGCACCGGTCATGGGCCGCGCTACCGCATGCTCGAGACGGTCCGGTTGTTCGGTCAGCACAAGCTCGGCGAGATGGGGATGGCAGAACAGGTTCGCGTCGCGCACCGAGACTGGTTCATTCTGTGGATCGAGACGACGCCCGTGGAGCAGCGACTGTGGTGGTTGCCGTGGATCCACAGCTGCGCAGACGAGCTCGACAACCTCGCTTCGGCCTTCGAGTGGTCGTTCGACCACGAGGAGCTCGCCCAAGCCGCGACGTTGCTCGTGTCGACCGCCGGCGCGATGCACAACCTCATTGGCAACGAGCAGGGCTATCGGTGGGCATCAGCACTATTGGACCGCGAGCTGGACGTGAAGGACCGCGTGGCGGTGCTGACCGCGGGAGGTGGCCGCGGCGCTCGGCGTCGGCGACCACCGCACCATGGACGCATGGGGCGCCCAGGCCGAGGAGCTGGTCGAGTGGGCCGACCCCACGCTGGCGTGCTTCCTCCTGCAGTGGAGGGCGACTCTCACGGTCATTCGCGACCCCGAACGCGCAGCTCTCTTGTACGACGCGGCCGAGCTTGCCGCGAGTCAAGCGGAGTCGCCGCTCGGAGCCGGTTACGTCGCGGCGTGGCGCCTCCATGCGGAGCTGTGCACGCCACAGGGGCGCCTCGCTCGCCCGAGCTGGGCGCCGTCGGCGTTCGGGGGGAGCAACTCAATGGGATGGAGCTGCGCCGCGTCGACCGGCATCTACCACGAAGCTCGTCTCGGCAACCTTGCCGTCGCCGAGGAACTCCTAGAGAGCAGCTCCACCGAGTACGACCACCCCCTAGACCAGATCGGAACACATGCCTTGTGTCAGGCGCTCGCGGGTGACCCCGAGCGTGCCATTACCGAGGCCCGCGCTGTGGTCGATTACGCCAGCCAACGGAGCGATATCCTTTGGCGTGGTGAGATGGCATTGGCGATCTCCCTCGCACGCTTCCGGAGTGGGGATGTTGAGCGTGCGTTCACCTACCTCGAAGCACTGCGCCGTGCACCCCTGATGTTCCCGATCCTCTTCGACATACGAAGGGACTTCGCCGAGCGAGCCCGCGTCCGCATCGACGATGACGTCGTCGAACAGGCGAGGCTGACCGCTCGGACGCTCACGGTCGAAGCCATCCTCGACCGGGAGTTCCGCTGACCGACACACCGTCGCTCGCAGTGTCCCGCCAGCGGCTACGGCCAGGCGAGAACCAGGGAGTCACGCGTGCTGGCGGCCCAGCTCACCCCAGGGCCTCAAGAAGTCGGACCATAGGGTTCGAAAGACATCCCACCAGTTCCGCAGCGCCCGGTTGGACGTCCCCCTCGGCGTTTACCGCGAATCGGGCGACGGACCTCGGGAGCCATTGACGAGGCCTCCGATGGCGACACGCACGCGGTCCATGATCTCTTTGTCGCTCGCGGCTCGGCCCTCGCGATGGAGACGTTCAAACGTGTCAGGTCCGAGGTGTTCCCGACACCGTTGGGCCAGCTCGTCGAGCTCGTGAGCAGGAAGCACCGACAATGCTGACGCGACATCACGGCGGTCCTCGACCGCGCCGAGGATGACGGACGCCGTGTCGTCGTCGCCAAGCGCAGACGAGCGCGAGGGCGACGATGGCCACGGCGCCTGTCCAGTCCGCCACGTCTCCTGCAGAGAACCATCGCTCGAGCACCGGCTGGAGCACAACGAGGCCTTCCCGAGGCTCACCGTTGGCACAGCGGAGGCGTGCGATGTCGCGGCGAACACCCAGGCTCACAAACGAGAAGCCGAGTCGTTCGACGCGCTCGACTGCACGCTCATCGCGCGCAAGCGCAGCCGCGGGATCTGTCATCACCCGCGCCATTGACCAGTCCGCGAAGAACGCGTACGCCCTACCTTGCAGCTGGCGGTCAGCTTCCTCAGCCGCGGCACGACTGGCGTCGATGTCACCGAGCAGGAGATGGGCCCACGCGATGTAGTGCCACATGGAGTCGTCGAGGATCCGAGCCCGACGGGGCTGCCGGCGCGCCTCTTCCACCAGCTCCAGAATGCGCGGGCCGTTGCCAGTGAGGATCTCCAGCACGATGGCGCCGCCCCAGGGCTCGATCAGGTCGCCGGATGGCGGGTTCTGTCGGGCCGCGAGAAGCGCCCGTTCCGCCAGGCTGCGCGCTGCCTCGAAGTCACCTCGATAGGCCGGCCGTGGATAGCGGCGCCGAGCAGATCGGCGGGTACCGCATCGACTGGGTCGGCGCGGGCTGCGATTGCTCGCGCGGGCCATCCGCCCGCTTCATAGCGGAGCAAGCGCCAACCGAATCCGCCCATCGGGATGCAGAACCGGGTGGCTGCCTGCAGGTCGGCGCCGAGCATCCACTCGAACGCCGCCCGCAAGTTGTCGAACTCGGCTTCCATCCAGAGAAACCCGACTGGATGTTCGCTCTCGCCGAGGGCGACCACGTGTTCCATGAGCGTGTCCGAGAAGTACGTCGCGTAGCGCCGCTGCACCGCCGCTGCCTCGCCGGCTGCGTGCAGCTCTTCCAGTGCGAAATGGCGGATCGTTTCGAGCAACCGGTATCGCGTCGTTTCGTTCGAAGCTCCGCTACCACGAGTGACTTCACGAACCAGGGAATCGAGAGCATCGAACATCGCGTCGCGTTCGACGGCCGAACTAGCGCACACTGCCGTGGCAGAGGCGAGAGTGAAGCCCCCCACGAACACGCTGAGACGGTTCAGCAACGCTCTCTCACCCGGGGTGAGGAGCTGGTAGGACCGCTCGAATTGTGTGCCGCAGCGTCTGATGTCGCTCGGTGCGCCTGCGCCCGCCACTGAGCAGCCTCAGCCGGTCCGCCAGCCGATCACGGATCTCCCGGGGCGACAGGCTGCGCACCCTCGTAGCGGCGAGTTCCACGGCCAACGGGAGCCCGTCCACCTCCCGACATATCGCGGCGACGTCCTCGACATTCGTCTCGTCAACCTTGAATGAGTCGACGATCTGTGCCGCCCACGCTGCGAACAGCTGCACTGCCGGCGCTTGCGCCCCGTCGGTCGCGAGGGGAGCCACCGTGATCTGGTGCTCGTTCGCGAGGCCCAAGCCTTCCCGGCTCGTCAACAGAATGTCGAGCGAGCTCGACACGTCGAGTAACGGCTCGACGAAAGTCACGATGGCGTCGAGAACGTGTTCGCAGTTGTCGAGGACCAGCAGCAACTCCTTCGGAATCAGCAGTCGCTGCAGACTCTCGAGGAGCGTTAGCCCGGACTGCGCCTGATGGCTGAACGCTCCCGCGATGACTGATGGCACGTTCTCGGGCTCACTGGTGGAAGCGAGCTCGACAAACCAAACCCCGTCCGGATAGCCGTCGCGCAGCGAGTGGGCGACAGCCAGCGCCAGCGATGTCTTGCCCACACCCCCGACCCCGACGAGGTTCACCAGTCGCTTCGCGCCAAGATGGCGCCCGATCTCAACGATCGCTTCCGACCGGCCGAACAGCTCGGGCGGCTCTGCCGGAAGATTGCCGCTCGCCCGCCCGGCGATTTGCGATCGGCTCCACGTCCTCAGCGCGGTCCCACCGTGCGCCTGTTCGAACGGCTCGCCGCCTGGCGAGGGTTGGGCGTCGGATGCCGGAATCCAGTCGAGCGTGGGCTGCTGGAGGAGGATCGCTTGTTCCAGGCTTCGGAGGGGCTCGCCCGGTGCGATGCCGAGCTCGTCGCCTAGCTGGGTTCGGACGCGCTGATAGGCGCGCAACGCGTCTGCCTGCCGCCCGGCCCGGTCGAGCGCGAGCATCCAGTACTCCCACAGACGCTCCCGATACGGATGCTCGGTGACCAGCCGGTCCAGTTCGCCGCACCAGCGCGCCGTGGAGTCCCAAGGCGAGATCGGCCTTCACCCGTTCTTCGATCCCGACGATTCGTAGCTCGTCCAGCCGAGCCGCCTCTGCCTGCACATAGCTCTCCTGGGCCCACTCGGCGAAGGCCGGGCCCGTCCACAACGCCAACGCTTCTCGTAATCGTGTTTGCGCCCGCTTGGCGTCTCCTTCGGCGAGGGCGCTGCGGCCCTCCACGATGAGCCGCTCGCCGCGCCATGCATCGAGGCCGTCACGTTCTACACGCGCAGCTGGTAGCCGGGACCTCTGGTCACCAGCACCTCCCATGCCACTCCCGACCTGTGGTCGGGCTCGAGCATCCGGCGGAGGTTCTTCACGTAGGTCTGCAGGGTGCCCGCGGCACTGGGAGGGGGATCGCCCCGCCACAGATCGTCGATGAGCCGGCTGGCGGGCACGAGCTCACCGGCGTGGACCAGGAGATCAGTGAGCAGCGCGGCCTCGCGGGTGGGACCCAAGACGTGCTCGCGGCCATCGGCCACGACCGCGATACGGCCGAGCACGCAGAACTTCACGCACGCCTCCATGACTGCGCAAGGCGGATCAAGCCTTGGCATTCTCCCACCCGACCTCCAGCCCGCCTGCAGCGTGGTTCCAGCGATCCCCCAGTGCCGGAGCGCAGCCTCCTTGTGATCGCCGCCGACAGGCGGCCACCAGCGAAGCCCATGCCTCGCCCTTGTAGCACGGAGGTCATCACTGTGAAACCTGTCCGATACTTGGCCGCGACGGCTGCCGTTGGCCTGCTCGCCGTCGCCGGCATCGCAGGAGCCGTCGAATCGCCTCTCGATGGCTCGAACAGCCCCGGCGTCGGCGGAGCCGGTGCCTTCATCGCGCCCGCCCACGTCAACGGGCCGTTCGGGTCCGGCGGCCCGTGTGCCGGTCTCGGCGGAGCGGGCGCGTTCATCCCCCAGACGCGGCCGGACGGCTGCGGCTGAGGCCGCGGCCCGCGGGCCCGGGGCGCGATGGGCGATGCGCGAGGTCCACGTTGCGCGACGGGTGTGCGGGCTGCTGAGGCAGCACTCCACGGACTGCTGGGCAGCGAAGTACCGATCACCGTCCATCAGGAAGCCCGGATCGCGGTGACCACCTGACCGCGCGCCAGTCCCTCGCGGCTCACGCATCGTCGCGGAATGGCTGTGGTGCGATCACCTCGGAGCTGGTCACCGGAAGGTTCGAAAGACGTCTCACTAGTTCCGCCAACCGTTGCCATCATCCTCCGACGGCGCCCCTAGGCGGGTCGTCCTCATCTGGGAGCATCACCGACCGAGCAGCGGCAAGCGCCCGTAGCCGGCTGTCCGCGAAGATTCCGACGCGACGCCAGTCACCCGAGTGAGAGGACGGGCTGATGCCCGAGACCGACAAGTCTCACGCCCTGGATCACGTTGTGGTGGTCCTCTTCGAGAACCGTTCGTTCGACAACGTGCTCGGGCACCTCTACGGCCCGGAGGACGGAAAGAACTTCGACGGGGTCATCGGCAAGAGCCTGAGCAATCCGATTCCGCCTTGGGCAGAGCACGGCGCGGAGCGCAAGGTGGTTCCGTACGCAGAGGCGACCGACATGGACTCGCCCAACCCAGACTCCGGTGAGGAGTACTTCCACACCAACACCCAGCTCTACAACACCCTCGACGAGCACAACCGGTTCAAGATCGGCGAGGCCGTGACGGCGCCGTGGAACGCGCCTGCGTCTGGGGCGACGCCGACGATGGACGGCTTCGTCACCGACTACATCTCGACGTTCACCGGCGAGATCGGCCGGCAGCCTCATCCTCCCGTTCCTCCGAGCGATCGCCGGTCACTTCTTCCCGCTCCTCGGAGGGAACCCGCAAGAGCTCGCTTGATGGCTTGGCGTCGCCATCACGCGACCACGATGACCGCCCGCGTGCTGGGCGAAAGGTTCGAAAGACGCCTCATCCTTCCGCTCGACGGGGGTGCGCCCCTCTCCTCGCGCCGTCGGCGCATCCGCTACTGGTCGACGGCGCCCCCCGTTCGAGGTTGTTCAGTCTTTGTTGGGATCGGCGGGTTCGGTGAACAACGCGCCTTGGGCGGCGCCCGAACCGGCGCGTCCTCCGCCACGACCGCGAAGGACGAACGCGATGCCGACGGCGACGACGGCGCCCGCGAGCGGCCCGGCGACGTACACCCAGTAGGCGGTGAAGTCGGCCGAGACGAGATCGGGTCCGAACGTGCGGGACGGGTTCATCGACGCACCCGAGATCGGGCTTCCCCAGAGGCCGGCGAGCGCGATGTAGCCGCCGACTCCGATCGCGCCGATGACGCCGAGGTTCTGGGCGCCTGACGCGGTGCCCAGGATCACGCTCACGAGACCGAACGTGAGGATCAGCTCCATCCAGAACGCGTTGATCCCGGAGAAGCCGGCGGCCGGATAGTTCGAACCGAACGACGCCGACACGTGCACGACCGCTTGGAGAAACCATGCCGCGAGTGCTGCACCTCCGAGCTGCATGACGATGTAGCCGGGTACGCGCAGCCACGGGAAGTCGCCTCGAAGCGCGAACGCGACGCTCACTGCCGGGTTGAGGTGGGCGCCCGACACCTTGCCCATGAACAGGATGACCGCGAGCACCATCAGCGCCGGGGCCGTGACGGCAGCGGTGCGGCTGATCGTGTTCGGGAATGCCTGGCCCATCATCCCGCCGCCGGCGGCGACCAACACGAGGAAGAACGTGCCCAGCAGCTCGGAGAAGAGCCGCCGCCACTCCTGGCTGGGGTCGTTGAAGTCGGCGAACACCGTCTCGAGCGACTCGAGTCGGTCTTCGAGAAAGCCCAGCGCCACCCGATGCGCGGGCTCAGGCCTGGGTACCGGTTGATTCACGTTGGGTCCTTCCCGTCTTGCGAAATGTCGAGCGCAGGGCCGGGTCAGAGCCCGCGTTGGGCGGTGATGCGGCCGTCTTTGTCGGCTTGGACGAGGGCGTCGTAGTCGCGTTCGTTCTGGTCCGCATACGCCTCGGAGAACTCTGCCAGAGCCTGGTCGAAGGCGTCGCTGCCACCCAGGTAGGACGCGATGGCGACGCGGTCTCCGGAGCGGGCGTGGGCGCGGGCCAGCGTCGAACCGCAGATCCGGCCGTAGGAGGCCATGGTCGGGGGATCCATGCTCTCGACGACGGCGGAGCCTTTCCAGTCTCGGAGCTGGCGGACGTAGAAGTCGCGAGACACGCCGTCGAGACCTTCAAGAGTGACCCACCCCAAGAAGATGTCGCTCGCCGCGGCCATGAGGTGCTGACCGTGGACGACGCGTTCGCCGTTGGAGCCGTGCCGGCTGGGTCCGACGAAGTCCTCGAGCACAGAGGACTGGGCCTCTTTGGCCTGCAAGAACAACGGATCGGCGTCGTCGCGGCCCAACATCAGCAAGATCCACGCTCTGGTGCCGACACTGCCCACCCCGACCACCTTGCGGGCAGCGTGGACGACGTGGAAGTCCTCGAGCAGGTGGCGACGGTCGGATTGCAGGGTGCTGCGGTAGCTGCGCACACTCGCCCGGAGCCAGTCCAGAATCTGATCTCCTCCCATCCCACCCGCGAGCTCTTCGACGGGCTCGATGAGGGGCGGGTTGCTGATGATGCGCCGCTCACCGTCGACCATGCGGGTGAGCTTGTCGAGGGCTTGCATGCTGTCTCGCGTGCGGGCCTTCGCCACGTTGGCCTCGCCACGCTTGAGAGCACGCCGGTCGAGCTCGCCCTTCATCTCCTCGAGCAGTGTCGCGGCGTCCAGCCGCGAGTACCAGACATCCAGATTGGTCATCCCAGCGAACTCACGCATCGCCGACCGGTAGCCGACCATGACGCTCAGCACGACCTTCTTGCGTTCCTTGACCGGGTACCCGTTGTCTCGCCCAGCGATCGCGAAGCTCGCCGCGAGCCGCTTCACGTCCCATTCCCACGGGCCGGGGAGGGTCTCGTCGAAGTCGTTGATGTCGAACACGAGCCGGCGGTCCGGTGCCGCGAACACCCCGAAGTTCATGAGGTGCACGTCGCCGCACAGCTGAGTCGTGAGCCCCGACCGGGGTGTGGAGGCCAGATCGGCGGCCATGATGAGCGCCGCGCCCCGATAGAACGTGAACGGCGAGACCAACATCCGCCCGTAGCGGATCGGTACCAGCTCCGCGACCCGCGTTGCCGCCTGGCCCTCAAGCAACGCGACAAGGTCAGGCCGTGCCGCGCTGGGCGCGAACTCCCGCGTGGCTCGAACGGGGCACCTCCGCACGCGCCGCCTTGCCTCGAGCCACCCGCTCCGCCACGGTCAGGTGCGGGACCACCTTGCCGTGCTCGTACCGCATACCCGTGGGGATCGGCATCGACTCGTCCGGCGTGTGCTCTTCCTCGACGTTGTCCATGAGCCGATGCCCTCCCGATGCGGTCACACAAACGGTACGAGTACGACCTGAACCGAGATAGGGCCGTTGGTCCTCACCGACACGACCGCGCTGAGGGTGCTCGATGACCCGCAGGCAGCGACGATCACGGCCGCACCTTCCGCCGAGAGGCGTCGCCCACGATGCCGCGAGCGCGATTCGCCAACGGCAGTCGCGGCTGTCAGGAACCTGCGGCCGGGAAGACGTTGATCGCTCGGGCAATGACAAGGAGCGCAACGACGAGGGAAACGCTCGATTCGGCCATGACGAGGAGCTTGGCCCACCGCTTCACGGCCGACACATCGGTCGGGCTGAATGCTGTCGCGGTGTTGAACGACATCGCGAGGTAGTCGACGAACTGTGGGTACCAGAGGCCGTCGGCGTGCTCGGGGAGATCGGACTCGGGAAAGACGAACGCCCGAGTGACCGCGGTGTTGCCGCTCGCTCGCGGCGGCGGCACCGCCGCAGTCGAGATGCCAATACCAGAGCGCGAACGCGATGACGTTGACGAGCCAGACGCTCGCCCCGATCTGCAGGAGGTCCTGCGCGTCGGTGAACTTCGCGTTGGTGAGGATGCCGCGCACGAGTCGGGCCGCGGCCCATGTGTTGCCGACAGTGATCACCGCGATCATCAGGTTCGTCGTGATGTGCAGCCAGCGACTGTCGCGGTCGATGCGTCCCGGGTCACCGATCATCAGGACGACGAGGAACGCGAGCAGGAGAACCTGGAAGATCCAGCCGGGGAGGGGTCGGAAGTCGTCAGGAAGGAGGAACGCGAGAGCGGCAACGGTGAGCACTGCCACGGCCATGGGCCATCGCCGCTCTCCCTCGCGAGCCGTTCGCTCAGGCTTCATCAGCAAGGAGGAGGTCGATCTCGTCCATCGCGGCCTGTTGCTGGGCCATCAGCTCCCTCAGCCGGGCCATCCTCGAGCGAGCGTCCAGAGCGGGCGATGAGGCCTCTTCGACCGGTTCCTTGGCTGGGGCGAGAAAGAGGTTCGCGAGGTAGCCGGTGAACGTGCCGAAGATGCCGACGCCGATGATGATGATGAGGGAGCCGAACAACCGACCGGCGTTCGTCACGGGATATTGGTCGCCGTAGCCCACGGTTGAGATCGTGACGATGACGTACCAGATCGCGTCTGAACCCGTCGTGATGTTCGCGCCCGCGGCGTACTGCTCGATGTTGAGGATCTCGAGGCTCCCGAACTCGAGCACGAGGATGCCCATGAGCAGCAGGGTGAGGAGCGCGCTGCCGGCTCGGTTCCTGACCAGACTGCGCCCGACGTTCTTCACTCCATATTCGTGAAGGAGACGGAACACGCGGACGAGGCGGAAGACGCGCAGGATCTTCGCCTGTTCGAACGGCAGGCTGGCGAGAAGGTCGGCCCAGCCGAACTCGCGGAAGAAGTAGTGGGACTTCGACTCCGCGGTGAGCAGGCGGTACGTGAAGTCGGCCAGGAAGATGACACTGAGGAGCACGTTCATGACGTGCAGCACGCTGTCCAGGTTCGGGTCTTCGACCGCGTACAGAAGCACGATGTTCACGATCGACAGGATCGAGAGGACGCCGACGAAGATCTCGTACCCGGGGTTCTTGAGCTCCGCGCCGTGCGCGTCGGCGATGGCCATCACCGGCTCCCGGGTTCGTTGCCCGTTGTCGGAACGCGCCACTTGTTCCATGGCCACATGCCGTCGATCTCGACCTCGAGCGAGAAGCTCAGGACTACCCGGATCACCACGATGATCCCGAGCACCGTGACGCTCTTGACGGACTGGTCGACGACGATCGTGCGAATGATGTCGGCGATGATCAGCACCTCGAGTCCGAGCAGGATCACTCGGCCGAGGTTTCGCCTCAGATCACCGTAGGCGTCGCGATCTCGACGCGCGAGCGTGTCGTACCCGAAGCGGATGAAGGCACCTAGTCCACCGATGACCAGGATTGCTGCGCCCACACCCTCGACGACATCGACGACGTGCGAGAAGAACTCCCGGTACGTCATCTCCCGCCGCTCCTATGGGTGATCGGTCGTCGTGGACGGATCAGATCCGACGGCGCCCAGGTGTGACCGCCGCCGCGACGACCGCTGTCTTTGCGACTGGTGAAGGCCCGGGACTCACTGCAGCGCCGACCACCGCGGCCTTGGCAACCGGTGATGGCCCTGGGGTGACAGCCGCGGCGACCACAGCGGTCTTGGCCACCGGCGCGCCGATCACGCCGACTCTTCCGACACGAGCTGGTCTCACTGGCATGTCAGGCTCCTACGGTCGCAGTTGCGTTGTCCGCCTCGATCGAGGCGATGATCGCTTGGATGGGAATCCGCCCGTTGGCGATCAGCTGGCCACCCGAACGCCGAGCTGCAGCGGCGAATGGCGCCGCCCACAGGTTCTCCCAGATGAGCACTCCGGCGGTCGTGCCGGGATCCATCGCCGCGGCGAGGTGCGCGACGTCGTCAGCGGCCAGCAACTCGGCCAGCTGAGCCTCGAGCGCGACCAGTTCGCCGAGCTCGCCGACATCGGAGAGCTCCATCGCATCGATGCTGCCGTCCTCGTCCTTGGTGAGGATGAGAGCGTCGATCACACGGATGGTTCCCGCATCGACGAGCGCCAGCAGCTCAGCCGCCATCTCACCCGTGAAGTTGCTCGCCCCCGCGGGAAACTCGACGACGACATAGTCGACGGGTCCGAGCTCATCGAGAGATACCTCGCTCATGGTTCACTCCGTTCGTTTGCGTCGTTCCGTGAAAAGCCGCTTCGCCCGTCAGGCGGCGATCGCCTTTGCCTTTGCCTGCTCGAACTCGGCGTCGGAGATCGCGCCCTGGGCCTTGAGGTCGGCGAGTCGAGCCAACTCCTCAGCTGTGCTCGGAGCCGCGCCCACGACGCTCTGGACGTACGCGCGCTGCGCCGCGTCTTGAGCCTGCGCAGCTTCCACCGCGTGCTCGCTCATCTTGTGCCCGCGCGCGATCAGGTAGACGAAGATGCCGAGGAAGGGCAGGACGATCACGAAGATCACCCACAAGGCCTTGGCGAGCCCGCCGAGATCGTGACTGCGGAAGATGTCGCCGAACACGACGATCAACAGCCAGAACCAGATGAAGAAGAGGAAGAAGTACATCATGGACAGGAAGACCTGTCCGGTTCCGAAGTCTGCGAGCAGCATCGCCGTTCCTCTCGATCGGTGTTGACCCAGTAGACCGTCTGCGGGGCATAGGGCACAGGGCCAAAGGTCCTCGGTTTGCCAGGTCAGAGCCCGCGTTGGGCGGTGATGCGTCCGTCCTTCTCGGCTTGGACGAGGGCGTCGTAGTCGCGTTCGTTCTGGTCGGCGTAGGCCTCGGCGAACTCGGCGAGCGCCTGGTCGAAGGAGTCGCTCCCACCGAGGTAGGAGGCGATCGCGACGCGGTCGCCGGAGCGGGCGTGGGCGCGGGCCAGGGTCGAGCCGCAGACCTGGCCGTAGTACGCCATCGTCGCGGGCACCATCCCCTCGACCACAGCGGAGCCTTTCCAGTCCCTGAGCTGGCGGAGGTAGAAGTCGCGGGTAGCTCCGTCGAGACCTTCGAGCGTGATCCAGCCCAGGAAGATGTCGCTCGAGGCGGCCATGAGGTGCTGACCGTGGACGACGCGCTCCCCATTCGAGGCGTGTCGGCTCGGTCCAACGAACTCCTCGAGCACGGAAGGCTGGGCCTCCTTGGCCTGGAGGAACAGCGGGTCGGCGTCGTCGCGGCCGAACATCAGCACGATCCACGCGCTGGTGCCGACGCTGCCCACCCCGACCACTTTGCGCGCCGCGTGGACTAGTTGGAACTCCTCCAGCAGATGACGACGATCCGATTGCAGGGTGACGCGGTAGCGGCGTAGGAGGGCCCGAAGCCAGTCCATGAGCTGGTCTTGTTCCATCCCGCCCGCGAGCTCTTCGATGGGCTGGATGAGCGGCGGGTCGCTGATGATGCGCCGCTCGCCGTCGACGATGTGAGTGAGCTTGTCGAGGGCTTGCATGCTGTCTCGCGTGCGGGCCTTGGCCACGGTCGCCTCGCCGCGCTTGGCGACTCGCCGGGCGAGCTGGGTCTTCATCTGCTCGAGCAATGTCGCGGCGTCGACACGCGAATACCAGACGTCGAGGTTGGTCATCGCCGCGAACTCGCGCATCGCCGATCGGTAGCCGGCCACGACGCTGAGCACGACCTTCTTGCGTTCCTTGGTCTGGTATCCGTTGTCGCGGCCCAGCGATCGCGAAGCTCGCTGCGAGGCGCTTCACGTCCCATTCCCACGGGCCGGGGTGCGTCTCGTCGAAGTCGTTGACGTCGAACACCAGCCTGCGGTCAGGTGACCCGAACACACCGAAGTTCATGAGGTGAGCGTCACCGCACAGCTGCGTCGTGAGCCCCGAGCGGGGGGTGGAGGCCAGATCGGCGGCCATGATGAGCGCTCCGCCCCGATAGAACGTGAACGGCGACACCAACATCCGCCCGTAGCGAATCGGCACGAGCTCCGCGACCCGCGTTGCCGCCTGCCCTTCCAACGAGCGCGACTGGGTCGGGCCGGGCCGCGCTCGGGGCGAACTCCGCGTGGCTCGAACGCGGCACCTCCGCACGCGCCGCCTTGCCTCGAGCCACCCTCTCGGCCACGGTCAGATGCGGGACCACCTTCCCGTGCTCGTACCGCATGCCCGCCGGGATCGGCTTCGACTCGTCCACCCAATCTCTGCTTCAACGCTGCCCATGGGCGGGCCTCCTCGCGATCGAGTCCCTGCGGTGACCGAACCGGTTCAGATGACACCGGCGCGTGACGCGTCGTCACCCTCTCCAGGGTGATCACGCGCGACGACGAGCTTCTCAGAAGAGGCCGAGGCGACGTGCTTCGGCTACGGCTCGCGTGCGAGACGAGACCCCGAGCTTCTGGTAGCTCCGCTGGACGTGTGTCTTGAGCGTGTTGGTCGAGACGAAGAGCTCCGCGGCGATCTCTTTGTAGGTGAGACGGGAGGCGAGATATCGAACGACGGTCAGCTCGCGGCCGCTGAGGGGTCCCGACGTGCTGCCGCTCTGGTGCGGGACGGTCGGGTCACGTTCGAGGCGATCGAGCACGGCCTGCTCGTACTGCTCGATGCGCCGTGACCGCAAGAGCAGAGCGACCCGCGGTCGGAGCTCGACGAGGTCGTCGGCAACGACAACGACGAAGCCCTCGGTCTTCGCCAGAGACAGCGCCTCCGCGAGCAACAAGTCTGTGGCGTCAGATCTCCGGCCGTGCGCGACCCGGGTGGAGAGCAGGGCCACGTCGATCCGCTCGCGCATCGTTGTCGGAGCGCACACGGCCAGGGCGTCGTGGGCGCGATCGAACTCGCCGCGGGCGAGCTCGATCCGAGCATGAAGCAGGGATGCCCGGCTTCCCGGCGGGAGGCGCTCGGCGCATCGGGACGCGCGCTCGAGGTCTCCGATCTCGACCGCGATGCGGCCTTCCAACCCGTCACAGAGATCGAGGAGCGGACTTGTGGAGTCGGGCCGCAGGAAGGCACGCGCTCGCTCGAACGCCCGCGAGAGCCCCGCCTCTTCGACCATCGGCGAGCCACACTCGTGAGAGCGAGAGCTGGCTCACGAGCGCGAAGGCGGGACGCACGTCTTCGCTCATCGAGACTGCCTGCTCGAGCAGCCGCTCTGCGGTGATGAGATCGCCGCGCTCGAACGCGACTCGCCCCTTCGTCCGAACCGCGTCAACCATCGTCGGATGCGCGGCCATTCCGAGTGATTCGGCACCGTTGAGCGCCTGTCCCGCGAGTTGCTCTGCCTCGGTCAGCAGACCTTCGACGGACGCAACCCAGGCCAGCGCGCCGGTCAGCGCGACCTGCTGCAGGCTCGGCGTGGCGAGCGGACGCAAGGTCTGTTCGCAGATCCTGCGTGCGCCTTGAAGATTGCCGAGCCACAGGCGGGTGCGCGAGAAGGGTGGGCCCGTACTCGGTGACCTCGTCGTCGGGGAGGTCCTTCCGTCCGAGATGATCGACAACCGCTTGTTCGACCTCGGCCGCTTCTCCGTACTGCACGGCCACGAGAGCACGCGCGATCACGAGGCGGGCAAGGTCGGCGTCGCGCAAGTCGCCGGCGCGGTTGCTCGCGCGGATGATCCACGGCGCGGCCTGGCCGGCAGGGGCACTCGCGGCCAACGCGAGCGCGAGGTCGACGAGGCGACCGGGTTCGCCTCCGGAGGCCGCCGTTCCCACCTTCGCAGCAAGGCGATGGAGCACGCGACCGTCGCCTTGGATGAACGCGTCGACGAGGCTGCGTCTGAGCACCTCGAATGCTGCTGCCTCGTTACCCGCGAGCAAGAGGTGGCCAAACGCACTCTCGATGTCCCCCGTGTCCACGAAGAAGGCGGCGGCTCGTCGATGGAGGTCCCGCTCACGCTCCGGGTCGACCGCGTGGAGGCGGTGCCGCAGTAGGTCCCCGAACAGATGGTGGTACCGGTACGTGTCTCGGGCCAACTCGATGAGGAAGAGATGCCGGTCCTCGACACGGCGAAGCAAATCAGCGGCGTCGCGTCGTTGGGTCACGGCGGCGCAGCTCTCCGGTTCGAGCACGTCGAGAATCGAAGTCGCGAGAAGGAACTCGAGAATTTCAGCCGGCTGGCGTTCGAGGACCTCTGTTCCGAGGAAGTCTGTGATGGAGCGCGGCGTGTTCGCGAACTCGATGAGGAAGCGATCGGGGACTGGTTCGTCGCGAAGAGACAGCGCGGCCATCTGAAGGCCGGCGGCCCAACCCTCAAGGCGGTCGGTGAGCAGCTCGATGTCGGTCTCGTTCAGCTCGATTCCGAACTCGAGCATGACGGCGGCGACTTCGGCTCGGGTGAGTCGAAGCTCCCCGTCGCGCACCTCGACCAGCTGCCCATGCGCACGGAGTCGGTACAGCGCGAGCTGGGGTTCACTCCGGCTGCCAACGATCACACGGCAGCCGGGTGGCAGGCGCTCGATGAGCGTCGTGAAGCTCGGTGCCGCAGCCGAGGCGAACTGGAAGTCGTCGATCACGATCACGACTGGTTCACCGAGCGCAGCGAGGTCGTTGACGATCGCGATTGCGACGTCGCCGAGATCCGGGTCCGCCTCGCCGACCAAGTCGGCTGCGTCGAGCCAGCGGTCAGGCCACCGTCGATTGAGCGCGGCAGCGAGCGCCGACCAGAAGGTGGCGGGATCGGCATCGCGGTCGTCGCATGAGAGCCAGATCGACAAGACCTCGGGGCGATCGCGGACCCACGATCCGAGCGCCACGCTCTTCCCCGCCCCGGGCGCTCCGACGATCACTGTGAGCGGGGCGTGGACACCCGCGTCTATGGCCGCATGCAGGCGAAGGCGCGGAACGTGCCAGCTCGGAAGCGCTGGCGGCGCGAACTTGGTCTCGGCCAGGAGTCGCGGAGTCAGGTCCCGGTCCTTTGTTCGCAGGTCACCCCCGATTGGGTGACAGCCGATCACCTCGTCGGCCCGCATGCTGCAGAGGCGGCGGTTCAAGGCAATCGGCGGAGAAGCGTACCCCTGGCCACAGAACTCGGACCTCGAGGGAGCGGCGGTGACGGAGACCTATGAGATCGCACTCCGCGGTGAGCCGGGACCGGTGACACGCGCCGCCTTTCCGGAGTTCGAGCTGCGGTGTGAAGACGGGCTGACGCTGTTTTGCGGTCAGTTCGTGGACCAGGCCGAGCTCCACGGCGTCATCGAACGCGCCAACTCGCTCGGTCTCGTGCTCGTGAACGTGCGTCTGATCGCCGACGACTCATGAGTCGAGCTCCCCGGCACACGGCGGTAGGGACGATTGGCCCTGCCGCGGTTGTGTTCACCAACTCAGACTCGAGCGCGTCGGGGGCCCTCCGAGATGGTCAGGGCCGAGGAGTGCCGCCTACTACACCGCTGGCTCGACGGGTCAGCGACTCAGAAGAGGAGTACGTAATGCTCGCCTATGACTATCCGCTGCTTGGGGTCTTTTGGTCGCTGTTCACGTTCGCCCTGCTCGTCTTGTGGGTCTTCGTCGTGATCTGGTGCTTTGTCGACAACTTCCGGCGCCGCGACCACAACGGGCTCGCCAAGGCGCTGTGGTTCCTCTTCATCGTGTTCGTGCCCATTGTCGGGGTGGTCGCGTACATCCTCACCCGACCGATCGACCCGTATGTGATCGTGACCGACGTCTAGCACGGGGAGATCTCAACCGTCCCGATCGCTTGCTTCAGCGCGCGTGTTTCGGTGCTTTGTTCTTCGTCACATCCCTGGCAACTCACAAGCAAGGAGAGAAACATGGCAAAGGCAGACGGTGTGTTCATCTATGTCGGTACCTATCCCGACGAGATGTCGGCACGTGACGATTACGAGATCGTGAAAGACCTCCGTGCACTCGGTGCGGTAGGGACATACGACGCTTCGGTTGTCACCAAGGACGAGAAGGGGAAGGTCCACGTCAACAAGGACGAGACTTCCACCCGCCACGGGGCGTGGGGCGGGGCCGCGGCCGGCGCGGTCGTCGGCATCCTGTTCCCACCCGCGCTCATTGGGAGCGCGATCGTCGGCGCGGGTGTCGGCGGTGTCGGTGGCCACCTGTGGAAGGGCATGTCTCGTGCCGATGTGAAGGAATTCGGCGAGCTCATCGACTCTGGTGAGGCTGCTCTCGTGATCGTCGGCGAGTCCACGATCGAAGCCGCGCTCGACAAGGCTGAGCTGAAGGCCGAGAAGCACGTCGCCAAAGAACTTGACGTGAGCTCCAAGGACATCGATCAGGCCGTTCAGGAAGCCGCCAAAGAAGTCAGCTGAACGCGGTCCGGGCTCAGCGGCGCTCGCGGGTTGAACGACCGATTGAACCGCCCAGCGAGACGGCCGTCCGAGTTCTCCGTCGTCCCAGAAGCTCACGCAACTCGATTTGAACATTGGACTCACGCCACGCGCGTGAAAGCGAAAGGATTCACCAATGCCTGAAGACACTCCTGTCCTCGACACTTTGGCCCTCATGACGGCGGCATCCGTCGAAGCCTGCGACCTCGGAGACCGAGAGTTGATGCTCGCCCGCATCGCCGGGCTCGCGGCTGTGGGCGCGCCACCTGTCTCGTACCTCCTCAACGCTGGCACCGCGGTCGATGTTGGCATCACGCTCGAAGACGTCCGGGGTGTGCTCATCGCCGTCGCACCGATCGTCGGGACGGCTCGGGTGATGAGCGCAGCGAGCAACCTCACGCGGGCTCTCGGCTTTGCGATCGAGGCGATGGCGATCGAGGCGGAACTCGAGACCGAGGACGACTAACAACTGCTCGTGTTGCGAGCCATGACGGAGGCCGCCGTTGCCGAACGACAAAGCACAGCCGCGGGACCGCGATCGCTCAGCTCCGGGCGAATGGAAGCGTTCAGCGACGGCGTGTTCTCCATCGCGGCGACTCTCCTGGTGCTGGACCTCGCGGTCCATCCACCGGGGTCGCCGCTGGAACAGGTGCTACACGAGTGGCCCGCCTACGCGGGCTACCTCGTCAGCTTCCTGACCATTGGCGCTGCCTGGCTCCTCCACAGCGCGATGACCGACCGACTCGCGCGAGCCGACTTCCTGCTCATGCGCATCAACTTGCTCCTGCTCCTCGTCGTTGCCTTCTTGCCGTTCCCGACGAGGCTCGTCTCAGAAGCGATCCACGACACCAACGGCGAGCGCGTCTTCGTCACGATGTACGGGCTCACACTGCTCACCATCCGGGTCCTCAGCTTCGGGCTCGACGCGTACGCCCGACGTGAGCAGCTGTACGGAGACGCGAAGGCCGACGAGGAGCTGCAGACCGACCGTCACACGATCGTCCCCGTGGTGATCGCCTACATCGTCGCCATCCTCATCGGGCTCGCTCTGCCGACAGTCGCCGTTGCGCTGTACTTCGCCCTCACCGTCTACCTCGTCGTCCCATTCCGAGACCTACGACGACTCCTCTTCGCGACGCGATGAGCAGCTCTGCGAGCAAGGGTGGTGGGGCGGCGCTGGTCGCCTTGGCCACAGCGCAGTTCCTGATGGTGCTCGATCAGTCCGTGATGAACGTCTCGATCAGCACACTCGTGAGCGACTTCGACACCACGGTCACCACGATCCAGGCTGTCATCACCCTGTACTGCCTCGTGATGGCCATGCTGATCCTCACCGGAGCCAAGATCGGCGACATCATCGGCCGCCGGCGGGCGTTCGTCATCGGCCTGATCATCTACGCCTGCGGATCGGCGCTGACCGCCGTGTCGCAGACGGTGGCTGTCCTCGCTCTTGGATGGTCGGTGCTCGAAGGCATCGGTGCTGGGCTTGTGTTCCCCGCGCTCGCTGCCTTGATTGCCGGCAACTTCGAAGGAGCCCGACGCAAGACGGCGTACGCGGTGATCGGTGGCGTCGCGGGCGCGGGGATCGCGATCGGTCCGATCGTGGGCGGGTGGGCGACGACGGAGCTCACGTGGCGGATTGTCTTCGTCGGCGAGGTCTTCATCGCTGGCTTCATCCTGCTCATGACGCGCAAGGTGGCCGACGCCCCCGGTCCGATTCCGACGCCGAAGCTCGATGTCATCGGTTCGGTGCTGTCGGCCTCGGGCCTGGGGCTGTTCGTCCTCGGCGTGCTCGAATCGAGCACCTGGGGATGGCTCAAACCCAAGAACTCGCCGATCACGATCTTCGGCTTCTCGCTGACCGTCTTCGTCATCGCCGCCGGGTGTGTGCTGCTCTGGGGGTTTGTGACGTGGCAGCGCCACCGCGAGGCGACCAAGCGCGATCCACTTCTGCATCTCTCGCTGGCTCGGATCCCGCCGGTTCGATCTGGAGTCATCGGGCTGTTCAGCCAGAACCTGATCCTGATGGGGACCTTCTTCGTCGTCCCGCTCTACCTCCAACTCGTGCTCGGACTCGACGCGCTCGAGACCGGGATCAAGATGCTGCCCATCTCGGTCACCATGTTCGCGACCGCAGCAACCGGCGCGAGGCTGTCGAACCGCTTCCCCGTGCGAACGATCGTCCGGGCCGGGCTCGTCGTGACCATCGCTGGTGTGTTGATCCTGCTCTCGACGATCGAGCCCACGCTCTCCGACGCGGGGTTCGCACTCGGCCTTGGCGTGCTCGGCATCGGGATGGGCTTGATGATCTCCCAGCTCGGCAACGTGATCCAGTCGTCGGTCGAGGAGTCGGGTCGCAGCGAGGCCGGTGGGCTGCAGTTCACCGGCCAGCAGCTCGGCTCGGCCCTCGGGGTCGCGTTCATCGGTTCAATCGTGCTGATCGGACTGACCAACACATTCATCTCCACCATCGAGCACGACTCGCGCATCAGCGCACAGGTGTCGACCCAGGTCGGTGTGGCTGCGGTGTCCAACACCAACTTCGTCTCGTCCAGCCAGATCGAGAGCGCCGCAACACAAGCCGGCCTCGACGAAGCCACCACGGCGGCACTCGTCGACGACTATGAGACAGCCCAGCTTCGATCACTCAAGGCTGGCCTCTTGGGCGCTGCGCTCCTCGCCCTCTTCTCCCTCGGGTTCACACGTGAGCTACCCCACGAGCAACCCGCGCGCTCGAGAGAAGCCGGAACCCGTGGCCGCCTCGAGCTGACCGGCTCTTCGTTGGCGCGTGGCGCAGGCGTTGGTTTTCCAAGGTCTTGGAGGTTGGAAGGACTTGCCCACGCTTTCCACCTGGGCCAGCTCGACGGCTGACCAGCTCAACCGAGCGTGATGACTTCGCGAGTGGTGGTCGGTAAGTTCGAAAGACGTCTCACCAGTTCCGCCAACCGTTGCCAGAATCACAACGTTTGCGCTGGTGGTGGCGGCACTTCCGTGTCCGATCGGGGTGCCATTTCGGACGCCTTGACGAATGCGTGATCGGGGCTCTTACGTCGTGTTGCGTGGGGCGAGGTAGCACCTACGTGTCCGGAGGCGCGTGGAGGCGCGCGTACCGCAAGTCGCGTCGCTTGCTCAAAGGACGCGGCGACGGGATGATCTGAAAACAGATCGAGCGTGACGTCAGTCGCCAAAAACTGCGCCGACACGTCCTTCGAACCGAAGAAGAAGTGCCGGGTCGGCTGGGCCCACGGGAAGGCTGAGCCAAAGGTCCGCTCGTTGTACGAGTCGATCTCGTTAGGCCACTTCGACCCGACGATCTCGACCACACGCTGTCCTATCTCGCCCCTCGGATCATGCCAGTACGCCTCCTCGTTCGGATAGCCGAAGACGCTCTGGACCACTCCGTGGACAGTGAACAGGGCAACGCACTCGCTCGGAGGATCGGCGTCCAAGCCTGGTGTGTATCCGGCAAGAAGCACATAGGCGTTCCGACGTTCCTCCTTCTGGAGCACGAACAGATCGCCGCCGGAGGGAGACGCCGTAAAAGGGATGACCAGCTCCCGGACCTCACCGCTGAAGTCGTCGACCATGGTCCATTGTCTCCCAGTCCGATCGTCCCCATCTCGCCGACTGAGCAGGATCAATCGCGCGTTTCAGTGTCGGGCCACCACCGGTCGCCCCCCTCGCTCGATTCCATCCACGGTGACTGGGGCGAGGCAGGAACGAACTGTCCGAGTCCGGGATTCGCAGTGACCAGAACGACTATCACCGTGTCGGTAAACGCCCGGAGGGCATCGGCGGACACGTTCGGTGGGACATTAGTCCTCGATGGTTGTCCCAGTTCCACCAGCCGTAAGGCGAGTTGCGCGGATTGCGACCGGCGAAGTCCTGACCCGAGCGGTACTCGGCGTGTGAGCTGGGCGTGACATTGAAGATGGGCATGTTCTCAGTCCAGTGCTCCAAGAGATCGCGCCTCGATCAGTTCGGCCGCAAGACGGAGTCGACATCGGGAAGTTCCTCGTGAAGTTCGATCGCGCGCAGCAGGTTGCGAGCGGCGATGAGCAGGAAATGGTGCTCGACTTCTCCACGCCAGATCTCCTCCTCGGTGATCGCGCGTGTCCCGGCACTGATGGTCGCGGCGAAGTTCGGTCGCGAGATGAAGCGCGACAAGTGGCTCCCATCTGCCAGATGGCGGCGGACGGCGCAAGCCACAGAAGCGCCTGGCGCTCGGGCATGGGTCGTCGAAGTAGTCGTGACCTCCTACCGACGGAGATCGCGCTTCTCGGGCCGAGCGGAGGTCAACGACCCGATGGGACGATCTCGGCGACTCGACTGGCCGCTGCGCTGGTCGCGTTCGCCGCGAGAAGCCGTTCGGTGTAGCGGCGTAGCGGGCCGTACTTCGGGAACCAGAGCACGACCTGGGCTAGGACATGAGCGCACCTACGACCGCTGCCGTCCAGGTTCCGACCCGTTGATCCGGACGACGGAGGCAACCACGAGTCCCGAGGCGACAGCGACAAGCAAGGATAGTTCTCGTGAAGAGGCTCGGAGGTCCACCTTCGGCGCCACATCACTCCTCCCCACCAGCCTTGACTCGGCAGAGAGTATGACCTGGAGGTTGTGCTTCCTTGTGGTTCGAAACGGGGAGCTCGTCGGCTCTATCGGACTTCGTGGAGGACTTCGAGCAGTCCGGGCGAAGGGTTCGAAAGACATCTCACCAGTTCCGCTCGCGGGCGCTCGGGCGCTGCAGCTAGGACACAGACATCATGGCGGTGAGCGTCTCGACGAATGCGTCGGGTTGTTCGATGTGGGGAGCGTGCGCGGCGTCGTCGATGACGTGCAGAGGCCAGCCGTGACGCGATGCGGCGGCTTCGGCGATGGCGAGCGGCACCATGCGGTCGTGGCGGCCCCAGAGCAGCGTGGTCGGAACGTCGATGCGGGCGAGCTCGGTGTCGGCGATCGGCTTGGTCTCGGTCGCGATGAGATGGCGCATCGTCTTCTTCGTGGCGGGCTCGGGGCGCGGGACTGCGTGTACGCGTCGAAGGCGGCGTACCAGCCAGGGTCGCGCCGACGAGTGGCGTCGAGGTCGAGAAGCGCGAAGCGGTCGAAGCGTTCGGCATTGCGTGCGGTGGGCCGGATCGCGAAGCGGATGGCGACGTATCGGAGACGGAGCGGCATGCGGTAGGGCCCGACGCCCGGTGCTCGCGTACGACGACGAGCCGGCCGATGCAGCGCTGCCGTCTCGGGCGGCGAACCGGGCGGCGAGGCTGCCGCATGAGCGAGTGGGCGACGACGGTGGGACGTTCGAGACCGGTCCGCTCGGCAAGACCGGTGAGCCACCTGGCCGAAGGTGCTCGACATCGAGACGGGGAATCGGACGCGGACTCGCCGAGGCCGGGGACGTCGGGCACGCGACGACGCGGTTGTGCTGGGCGAGCCGGGTCGAGCACCGGTGCCCACATGGCGCCGCCGCATTCGATACCGCCGTGGAGCAACAGCAGTCGGTGGGCCGTCGCCGGACTCGATGACGGCGGTGGACACGCCGCCGATGTCGAGGGTCCGGGTCGTGGCAGACAGACCTGTGAGCATTCGTTGCTCGACGTGGTCGGCTGCGTTCATCGTCGAGGCCTCACGGTCGGATGAGCTGCGTCTCGGCGGCGTGGCGGGCGCGGAGCTCGGCGTCCCAGTCGCCGCTGCAGTAGACGGTGAGCTCGGCGATGCGGCCGCCGCGCACCTCGGCAGCAGGATCTTGCGGTCGGTGATCTCTTCGCCGTTCTCGTCGTGGCGGCCCGCGAACTCGGTGACGAAGCCGGTCACCGTCGGGATCGTGCGGACCACCGTCGTGTCGGCGCCATCGGGCATGAAGCTCTTGAGCCAGGCGTCGAAGGCGTCGCGGCCTTGGAGCTGGAACCGCCACAGCGGCGGGTTGCCGTCGAGGAAGACGTCGTCGGCGAGCACGTCGCTGGCGTCGGCGGTGCGGAACACGTCGGCGAGGCGTTCGCTCAGCTCCTGAGCGAGTGGCATCGTCGAGGACGGTAGATGCGAGTTGGCTCATGTCGGCGCTCTCCTGTTGTTGGCTGCGCTCGTGCGACCGTACGAAGCAATCGAGCGGTGAGCGCATCGGGAGAAGCACGGAATCCTCGGACGCGCGGCATCGGTAGAACCTCTGAGCCCGGTGGTCGACGAAGATCGATCGGTTCGCCCGATGCGCCGCGCACGCTCGGGCTTCGTACGGTCGCGAGGTCCGAACAGCACGATCAGCTCCTTGGAGGACCGATGAGCGACCATCCGAACGTCGAGACCGTGAACCGCGATGACCAAGGCGATCTTCGACCAGGACCACGACACCCTGGCCAAGATCTTCACCGACGACCTCGTGTTCCACCTCCGTGGCCCGCACCCGATGGCGGGCGACCACCCGGGCCTCGGAGGTTTCCTCGGTGTCGTCGGCTCGCTCTTCGAGGCCGACCGACGGCCAGATCGAGCTCGACCAGCAGTTCTGCATCGGGGCCGACGGGTGGGCCGCCGAGTGGGAGCACGCCACGCTCGGCGCCGCAAGACGGCGAGACGCTCGAGTCGCACAACGCGTTCGTGTACCGGTTCGAAGGCGATCGCATCGCCGAGATGTGGATGTTCCTCGGCGTGCACCCGCGAGCAGGCCGAGGCGTTCTTCGCGCTGACCGCCGCTCGGGATGTGGGCAAGACTGGACGGCGTGGTGCAGCCATCGAGGAAGCTCGGGCGGCGTGCGACGGCCACCGGTGGGGTGACGCCTGCCGGCTGCTGGTCCGGCGTCGACCTCGACGCCCTCGACGTCGACGACCTCGACCGGCTCGCCACCGCCGCGTACCTCACCGGCCACGACGAGGAGGGCTTCGCCCACTGGGTGCGAGCGCACCAGGTCTGCGCTAGCCGCGGCGAGGTCCACCGGGCGGCGTACTTCGGGACGAAGCTCGCGCAGGGCCTCGGCGTTCAAAGGCGATCTCGCCCGGTGCCGCGGCTGGGTGGACCGCACGCGCCCGCCTCCTGGAGGAAGCCGACATCGACTGCGTCGAGCAGGGCTACCTCGAATACGGGCTCGGCGATGCTGCGGATCTTCGAGGCCGGTGACGTCGCCGGAGCGCACGCCCAATTCGTCCAGGCCGGCAAGATCGGGGCCCGCTTCGCCCACCGCGAGCTCATCACCCTGGCCCGCATCGGCGAGGGCCGCATGCTCATCTACCTGGGCGAGATCGCCGAAGGGATGGCTCTGCTCGACGAGGCCATGGTCTCGATCGAGGCCGGCGAGCTGTCACCGATCGCTACCGGCGACGCGTACTGCACGGTGATCGACGCCTGCGCGGAGCTGTTCGACCTCGCACGGTGCCGAGCCTGGACCGAATCGTTCATCCGCTGGTGCGACACCCAGCAGGAGCTCGTGCTCTACCGCGGCCATTGCTTCCTGCACCGCGCCGAGGTCCTCGAGCTGCTCGGGGCATGGCCCGAGGCGCTCGTCGAAGCCGGCACGCCTGTGATCGGCTCGCCGCGCCCGTCAACCCGGCGGCGCTCGGCGGCGCTGCGCGATCGAGGGCGATCTGCTTCGCCTCGTCGGCGACCTCGACGGCGCGGAGGCCGCCTACCAGCGCGCCAGCGAGCACGGCCACGACCCCCAGCCCGGCCTCGCGCTGCTACGACTCGCCGCAGGGCGAGCTCGACGCCGCCGACGCGATGATCCGCCGGGCCCTCGGCGAGGCCGAAGACCCGATGTCGCGAGCTCGCCTGCTCGGCTCGTACGTCGAGATCGTGCTCGCGACGGACGACACCGACCGCCGCCCGCGACGCCGCCGACGAGCTCCGTCGAAGTCGCCGCCGACCTTCGGCACCCCGCTCCTGCGAGCACACGCGGCTCGGGCCGTCGGGCCGTGCTGCTGGCCGAGGGCGACGCCGAAGGCAGCGCTCGTCGAGCTGCGGCGCGCCTTCAACGAGTTCAACGCTCTCGGCGTGCGCTACGACGCCGCGCGCACCCGCCTGCTCATCGCCGACGGCATGCGCAAGCGCTCGGCGACCACGACGCGGCCGCGATGGAGTCGGCTGCGGCCCGTCCGCGCTCGATCGCTCGGCGCGGCCTGCCACCGCCGACGAGCGGCGTCCTCTCCCGAGGGCCTCACCCAGCGCGAGCTCGAGGTGCTCCGCCTCCTCGCCGAGCGGCAAGACGAACCGCGTGATCGCCCAGGAGCTCGTCATCAGCGAGAAGACCGTCGCCAGCCACGTGAGCCACATCTTCACCAAGCTCGGCGTCACCTCGCGGTCCGCCGCCACCGCCTACGCCTACGACCACGATCTCGTCGGATAGGTCCTCGCGCCTCCACCGGGCAGGTCCTGACGAACTCCAATCGAAGGGTTCGAAAGAGATCTCACCAGTTCCGCCAACAGGTCGCTTGACGTTCCTCGGCGTCGCTACACCCGATAGATCCGCCCACAACGCTCACAGTTGTCCGGCACGAACAGGACACAACAGCGCTCGCAGCCGGCTAGACGACGCCTATCGCATCTTGCCTGGCAAGGGTCGCTGAGCGATCTTCCAGCTCTGAGTGGGTAGTACGACGTCGTGGGAGCGGACAGGAACGCGAATTTGCTGACGGACCCTCGTCAGCGGAGCCAGTAGCGCCGCTTCTCCACGCCTTCCAGAGGGTCATGGACGGTCGACTCAAACTCACCACCGCTCCGCTCGATTACGGCTCGTGAGCCGTAGTTGTCGACGGCGCAGGTCATTAGGACGTCCTCGACACCATGCTCGCGAGCGACGATCAGACTCTGGCGAAGGATCTCCGTTGCGAATCCGCGTCGGCGGTGAGCCGGCAGAACGGCATAGCCGATGTGCCCGCCTGCGGAGGCCAGATAGTCATTCAGTGCGAAGCGAATCGAGGAGCGGCCGACCAGGCTGTCGCCGACCCACGCGATCAGGAACGCCGCCGGAACCCGGTCGTGGGGAACGTCGATCCCGTGCGCCGAACGCTCGACCCGGTTGATGAACTCCGCCCAAGGCTCCGTTGAGTCATAGTCGAGGAAGAACGTGTAGCCGTCGTCCTGCAGCACTTGATGCGCCAGCCGCCCCGCGGCTTCGTCCTGGGCACGCGGTGGGCGAAGACGAACTTCAGTCACCATCCTGAAGCAGCGTGCCAGAGTTCGACCGGAGTCACGAACCATTCGACTGCATCGCTCGCCTTGCCGCCACCGCCGGGACACGCCCGCAAGCGCGGCGTCGTCGCGTCGACCGTGCTGAACAAAACGCCGTGCACGCGCGAGGAGCCTGTCGGCTACCGCGGCGACCCATGCAACCATGATGGGGTCGGCCAGAACGGTCGCCGTCAGACCGCGGAGCATCACCTTGTACGAGCGCGCTCGGTCGATATCTCCACCCCGCACGCGGAGTGTCATCGCGTCGAGGAAGTAGAACTGTCGAGATGCTCCGGGGAGAGAAGGTGGACCTGCGCTCGCGCAGCGACGCAGACGTCGCAGTGCTGCACGCGGAGCTCTACGACGACGTCCCGACGCGGTCTCGGGCCGACTCGCGCCCGTGGGTGCCGCTTTCGGCCGACTCGCCCGCCTCGCCGTACGCGCGGCGGAGCCTGCTGCGGATGTCGCAGTCTTCTCGGTGGTGGAGTGCGCCGGCGGGGAGCTCGCGGGTGAAGCGCTCCTCTGGGGCATCGATCTGCACAACAGGGCCGCCCATCTCGGAGTCTCGCTCCGTCCGGGCTTCCGCGGTCGCGGCTTGAGCGTCGACGTGCTCCGCGTGCTCTGCCGCTACGGCTTCGGCACTCGTGGCTTACACCGCTTACAGCTCGAGACGCTCGCCGACAATCAGCCGATGATTAAGGCGGCGACGCGCGTTGGCTTCACGCACGAAGGAACACTGCGAGGCGGAGCGTGGGTCGACGGCGCGTTCGCGGACGAGGTCGTCCTCGGCCTCCTCGCGCCGGAATGGACGAGTGCCTAGGCGCGTGCCGTCGGACGCGGGCGCTACTCGGCGTAGACGTCGCAGCCGAGATACATCAGCGACTCGAGCGCTTCGGTGACGAAGGCCGTCGCCTGCGCGGCGTCGGCGAAGGTGTACGGGCCGGGGCGGACCGTTTCGTTCGAGCCGGCGGGGAAGACCTCCGCTTCCACCGTGCACGACGTGCCGTAGTCGAGGTCGTCCTTCGCCCCTTCCTCGTTGTAGACGTCCGTGAAGCGCTCCTCGGCGAGTACTCCGGCCCACGCCGCCATAAGCGCCGCCTCAGCCCGCAAGGGCTGAGTCGGAATTCCACTCCTTCCGCTGCGCCCGCAAACGAAATTCCCCGCCTCGCCGCTGTTATCCCGTCTTCGAAGTGTGGGACATCTCTGCGGGGTGCGTGAGGCGACGATCGATCTCGGTTCCCATGATCCGGCACTCGGTGGCGGGGTGGTCGTACCGACAGAGGAGCGCGCCGCGAGGAACTCGCGCGCGAGCTGCAGCTCCGTCGATGTCGCGTCGAGAGCCTCGAGGCGGTGCCGCGCGATCGCCTTCCACGCGGCACGTGGTCGGCGCCGAGGACTGCCGGCGATGTCGTCCAGCGAGAGTCCGGCGTCCTGGAGCATCCCGAGGAACACCAGCCGGCGCAGCGTGGCTCGTCGGTAGCGGCGTTGTCCCGATTGCCACGCGTCCGGGTTCGACCAGGCCGCGCCGCTCGTAGAAGCGGACCGTCGAGGTCGGCACTCCGGCCCGCTGGGCGATGTCCCCGATGGTGAGGTCTGCCTGCGGAGCCATCTGAAGCACTTGACTTGAACTCGGGTTCAACTGTCAAGGTCGAACGCATGGATCGCACCGCCGACACCGAGCTGCCCGGACCGCTTACTCCCAACCATCACGGCGATCCGCCGGGTACATAGGCTTGGGAGGTGATGGCTGCCCTCAGCTTCACCGTCGGGCGGCAACCTGACGCCGACCTCGCGGTGCGGTTGGCCTCAGTGGGCGCGGGCGATCGCGTCGTCGACATCGGATGTGGACCCGGTGTCGCGATGCGGCGCGCCGCCGCGGCCGGTGCGGCCTCGGTCATCGGTGTGGATCCGGCGGCCGAGATGCTGCGCGTCGATCGCGAGGCCAGCGTTCTCCGCCCGCGCCGGGCTCGTGTTCGGTTTGTCCGAGGTGCCGCCGAGGCGCTTCCCTCGAAGACGCAGTCGGCGACAGTCGATCTGGTCGATGTCGACGGTGCATCACTGGTGTGACGTCGAGCTGCCCCTGCGCGAGGTAGTCGCTGCTCGTCCCCGGTGGCCGGCTGATCGCCATCGAACAGCGAGTGAAGCTCGGAGCCTCTGGTCACGTTTTCCATGGATGGACGGATGACCAAGCCGAACAATTTGCCGCAGCCTGCGAGTCTGCTGGCTTCGAGGATGTGGCTGTCGCTCGTCACTAGACGACGCGGCAAGTGCTCACCGGCCTCGCGCTCTCCGCGGATGATCGCGCCGCTGACAACACGATGACCTCGTGAGTCGTGACGGGGAGGTTCCGAAGACATCGAGAGATTCGGTATCGCGATGGAGTCGCTGCCGCCGACGCTCGCTGACCGGTACTGCGCACGTCATGGTGCCGATCAGAGCGATCGTCGGGAACAGTCCGATTGTCGACACGCTCACACATCTCCGCCAGCCGTTGCCAGAGTCACAACGTTCACTGCATCAGTAGGTTCAATCCATCCGGGGCAGCCAGCCATGGCCGGATATATCCTCATTACCGTCGCGCGAAGCTACGCTCTCGCACGGGCGTCGAGAAGTGGCCAGGCGGCGTCGAAGTCGAGATCGTCTTTGGGTTGTCGCCACTTCGCCTTATGAGCAAGCACAACTTCAGGCCGGGCTAACCGCACCCCGGATGTCGTCCATCCACGTCAAGTCGGCAATCGTCATCGTCACGGTCGGATCGGGTCGATCCACAAGTTCCCGTCGCGCTCTTCGGCGAGGACGAAGTCGACTTCCCACGGCGACAGCGCACTGCGCCGGGCCCAGATCTGACCTCGCACGCGATGGCACGTCGACCCCCTCCGGCATAGACTAGTGACCCGGATCGGGTTCGCACAGAGGGAAGTCCGGCGCAGAAGGCGCAGTAGCTGGCTGGCGTCGACCACGGACGCCGGAGACGATCGTCTTCGTGACCTGCGATACCCCCTCGAACCGCTCCACCGCGTCGCCCGCGACCACCCACCACGGCGCGTCGAAGCGGCGCAGAAGTCGTTGCACGCCTCCGACGTCGAGCGGTGACCAGGGGCCGTACCACCGGATGAAGTCCTCGTCATCCACGATGTCAGCATCGCAGTCACCTGCCGTGGGTGCGGGTCGACGAGATCGAACAGTGCGCCGGGCGCCAGCGTCTGGCGCGGCGCGCGAACTTCTTCAAGTGCTCAGGGACAGCCGGTTGCCGTCAGGGTCCCGGAACCAGGCGACACCGCCGCTGTCGGGTGACGGCCTCCAAACGCCGTCTGCGTCCTGTTCCATGCCCGGGAATCGCTCGAACGTGATCCCCTTGGCAGCGAGACCGCGCACGGCAGCAACGATGTCTTCGACAACCCAACCGACGTTGGTGCCAACCGGCTCGGGCACTCGTTCCACGACCGCGAGTCGAAGAGGTGTGCCGCCAGCGTCGACGACGACGGCGTAGTCGTCCTCGTGGCGAATCGGCAGGCCCAGCACGCCGCAGTAGAAGTCTTTGGCGCGCTCGACGTCCGTGATGAGCAGAAACCCAACGAGTTGGGCATCCCGAAGCACAACGCAGCCTACGGAGCGTCTCCGAGCTTCCGCACTGACTTCGCTCCGCCGCGCCGCTACAGCCTCAGCCGTGGTGGCCGGCTCCCTCGTGGGCGTGCGCGTCGTCGGGGTCGACATGCACGTGGGCATCGTCGAGGTGTGGAACGCGATGAAGCAGTCGGTGGCGGACGTCCTCGGCGATCGCATGCGCCTCGCTCACTGGGAGCGACGCGGGCACCGTGATGTCGAGGTCGGTGACGAGACGGTGGCCGATCCATCGCACTCTCGGCGGCGCTACCGCGAGGACGCCAGGTGAAGTCGCAACGGCTGACTCGATGTGATCGACGATCGAGGGGTCGACCGCGTCCATGAGCCGGTAGTAGATCTGCCGGGCAGCACCGCGCAGCACGACGAGGATCGCGATCGAGATGCCGAGACCGACGACGGCGTCAGCTCGTTCGAAGCCAGCCCACATGCCGACGGCTGCCGAGCGCGACAGCGAGGGAGGTGAACCCGTCGGTGCGGGCGTGGTAGCCGTCGGCGACGAGCGCGGCGGAGCCGATCGCGTTGCCTTCGCGGATGCGGTACAAGCGCGACCAGCTCGTTGCCGACGAAGCCGACGATCCCGGCGACGAACAGGATCCCGACGTGGCTCACTCGCTGGGGATGGATGAGGCGGGTGATCGCCTCCCACCCGGCGATGACCGCTGACAGCGTGATCATCAGGATCACGAACACTCCTGCGAGATCTTCGGCACGGTGATAGCCGTACGTGTACCTGCGATTCGACGGACGGCGGCCCAATCGAAAGGCCACGAACAGCGGCACCGCCGTGAGCGCGTCGGCGAAGTTGTGGATCGTGTCAGCGAGCAGCCCAACGGAACCGGTGAGCACCACCATCGCCACCTGCACGAGCGCAGTCAGCATCAAGCGCGACGAACGACACCTTGACCGCGTGCACGCCACGCTCGCTTCGAGCGCCGTCGACGTCGGCGGCGTCGTGGCTGTGCGGCGAGATCTCGCGAGTCCGAAACCCGGCTCCGTCGTGATCGTGGTTGTGGTGATGCTCGTGCGTCACGCGCTGTGCCTCTTGGCGTGATGACGCCCGCCTGTCACGAGGTGGTCCGCCTGGAGCAGCGCTTCGGAGGCCAGTCGCTCGATGTGCTCGTTCTCGGCCGCGTAGAAGATGCGATTGCCCTCGCGTCGAGTGCGCACAGCGCCCACGAGCCGCAGCTTCGCGAGGTGCTGGGACACGGCGGTCGGACGGACGCCGACGTGCTCTGCCAGCGCCGCGACCGAGTGCTCGCCGTGCAGCAGCGCCCAGATGATCGCCAGACGCGTCGGGTCGGCGAGAAGCTTCAACATCTCTGCCGCAGCGACGAACTCCTCCCTCGAGGGCTCCGCAACTACCTTCGCAGACACGAAGATAGTTTCCCAGCCGGTCGGGGTCGACGCAACTCAGGTTTCAGACGCTGGGCTCGAACGACATGTCCGCTAAGTGAGCACTCTCGGTACGTACTCGAGCAGCTGGGTGCGACCGTCGAACGTACGGCTGTTGACCATGTCGAGTGCAACATCCGGGTACCCGTCGTAGATCCGGTCGCTCCCGGTGCTTCCAGTGATCACCGGGAAGACGACCACACGGAAGCGGTCCACGAGGCCGGCTTTCAGGAGCGAGCGACACAGCGTGAGGCTGCCCATCGTGCGCATGGAGCTCGCGCCCTCGTCGTCCTTCATCTCCCTCACGACGTCGACGGCGTCTCGGTTGACGAGCTGCGTGTTCGCCCACGCGAGGGGCTCCTTCAAAGTGGTCGAGAAGACGATCTTCGACATGCCCGCGAGCGCCTCCGTTCCCGGCTCGCCCTCGGCCGCGAAGTCCCGACATGACGCGGTAGGTGTTCGCGCCCATCAGGATGTGTGATCTGCCTCCGGCTGCTCGCCCAACCACGCGAGGTACTCCGGACCCTTCCAATCCCCACCAGCCCGGCCAGCCCTCGGCGGCGCCGTAGCCATCGAGCGAAGTGATGAAGTCGACCAGGAGTTCAGGCATATCTCTAGGAACTGTTCCCGAGTGCCTCGGCCCACAAACGAGCTCGCACCTGAGATAGCCCGGCTGCCTCGGGCGCGCCATAGATGTACTGACCGGCCCGCATCAGTCCGCGTAGCGTCTCGCCCCGGTGGTGGGTGGAAGGCGTCGACGATGGTGGATCGCGGCCACGGTCGCAGGCGCGGTCGTGGTGGTCACGGTCGCCGTCGTGATCGGTGTGCGGGCGTGGCTCACCGAGCCGCCGAGACGAGTCGGGGTCGCGGAGACCGTCGAAGGCTTCCGCAAGGTGTCGAAGGAATCGGCCCCGATCGACGGCGTCTATGTGTACGACACCTCGGGACAAGAGGCGGTCGACGTGCTCGGTGGCGACAGCCACACGTATCCGGCAGACACGGCGCTCACCGTGACGACCGAGGGCTGCGGCGAGCGCATGACATGGAAGCCGCTCGCTGGTAGGGCGGAGACCTGGCTCGTGTGCCCGGTCGGTGGGGGCCTCACGACGCCGAGCGCGAGCAGCGTGCACTCGTTCTTCCGCCAGACGTACGACACCGGCTTCGTGTGCGACGGTTCGTGGTGGGTTCCGCCGCCCGACGTCACCGAGTGGACGAGCTCGTGCTCGAACGACGCCCGCACGAGCACCCGCACCGGCCGCGTCGTCGGCATCGAGCCCTATCCGATCGACGGGAAGACCCGACAGGCGATCCATGTCAGCTGGATCGACCGTCTGTCACGTGACTCCGACGGCACAGTCACCACCGACGTCTGGATCGATCAGGAGACGGGCCTGATGCTGAAGGAGCACACGGTCACCGACTCGCGGAACGACTCGGTCGTCGGGAAGGTGGTCTTCCGCGAGCAGCTCGACCTGACGTTGCGCTCGCTCACTCCCGAGCGTTGATCAGCGCGGGATCCAGTCGCGCTCGACGTCGCCACCTGACCACGCGGGCTCGACTCGGAGGAAGCGATCGGTCGCGAGGAACGCGTGCGCGACGTCTGGTGGCATCGCGTCGTAGGGAGGCGACTGCGACGCGTGCGTGCGGATCGCCCTCCAACGCAGGTCGAGGTGCTCGCGCACGTCGACGAACGTCGTGATCTGGTCGTCCGGAGTGCCGAGACCCGGCACTCCCGCGAAGTCGGCCAGCAACGATCGAGGGAGGCAGAACAGGTACACACGCGTGGGCTTGTCATCGACTCGCTTCACCGCAGCGAGCGTCGCGTCACGCACGACCGCGTGATCGCGGTGGCCGTCGCTCGCGTCGAGCGTGACGACGACGTCGGGCCGCTCGCGCTCGATGACATCGACGACTGCCTTCTGAACGTCGCGGGGATCGGCGGCGACGAGCGAGCCGGGCGCAGCATCACCGGTCGTGCCCGAGTCGAGCCATCCCAGGAGCTCGACTCGGGCGGCGCCCAAGAGCGTTGCGGCAGCGCGCAGCTCGGCTTCGCGGATCTCTCCCACTTGCGCCGGCGACGGATCGCCCACATTGAGGTCGGCCATCTCGCCGAGCTCTCCGCGCGTCGCACACGCGACGACGACTTCGATGCCGTTCGCCGCCGCGTGTGCGATGACCGACCCGCACCCGAACGTCTCGTCGTCCGGATGAGCGACGGTCAGGAGGAGCTTCACAGCCCGGGAGGCGGGAGGATCTCGAGGGCGTGCGTCGCCGCAGAGGCCATCAAGACGCCGGGATCGGGTGCCTGGGGCTCAGGCAGCGCGAGCGCCCGCGCCGGCTCGCCCACCTCCTTGAGGAAGCTCGGGAACCCGCCGTTCGTGTTTCCGCTCGGAGCCGAGCTGATCGAGAGCACCCGAGCAGTGTCGCTCAGCACGCGGAACGCGTGGGGTAGCCCGCTCGGTGCGAGCACGAAGGATCCCGGGCGAGCAACTGACGTCACGCCGTCGACCTCGATCTCGAGCTCACCCTCGAGCACGTAGAACGCCTCCTCCTCATCCTGGTGGATGTGCACCGGCGGGTTCGACGCCGCGGTGAACAGGTGCTCCATCAGGTTGTACGCGCCGCCCGTCTCCGTGTAGTCGGCCTTCGTCACGACCAGGGCGTTCAGGAACCAGGTCGCATCGCCTTCGTTGCGGTGTCGAACGATTGTCTCCATCATGTCCTCCTTCCACATACTGCCCTCTGCAGTATCTGCGATCCAGTAGACACTGCCCTGGGCAGTATGTCAAGGTGCTCTCATGGCAAAGCCGCTGACGACCACCTCCTACGCGATCCTCGGATTGCTGCGGCTCCGGTCGTGGACTCCGTACGAGCTCGCGAAGCAAGTCCAGAAGAGCCTCGGATGGTTCTGGCCGCGGGCCGAGCGCAAGCTCTACGACGAGCCGAAGAACCTCGTGGCGCTCGGTCTCGCCACCGCCACCGAAGAGCACACGGGGAATCGGCCCCGCACGGTGTACGCGATCACCCCGGCCGGACGGAAGGCGTTGCGCGGGTGGCTCGGGCACACGCCGGAACCGCCCGCGCTCGAGTTCGAGGGGATGGTGAAGGTGTTCTTCGCCGACGGCGGCACGATCGAGCAGCTGCGCGAGACGCTCGACTCGATCGAGCGAACAGCACGCGCACGCGTCGGCGAGCTGCGGGCCATGATCGAAGACGCCCGCACGCCCTCGTACGAGTTCACGTCTCGGTGGCCGATCAACGCGCTCGGTCTCCGATTCGAGCTCGACCACGAAGGTCAGATCGCCGGGTGGGCCGCGTGGGCGCGGGAGCAAGTCGCGACGTGGCACAGCCCGTCGGATGCAGGCGATTGGGACTGGGAAGCGGTGCTCAGGTGACGTGCACGATCACGAGCGCGACGTCGTCGTTGCGCTCGCTGATCGGCAGCACCTCTTCGATCTCGCGGCCGAGGCCGACGGCGATGTCTTCCGCGTCGGTCTCTCTCTCGCAGGCGCGCGCGACGAGCTTCTCGAGCTCGTCGGGATCGAGTCCGTGCGGTGGGGAGACGTCGGTGACACCATCGGTGTAGAGAACGAGGGTGTCACCGCGCTCGAGCCTGCCTTCGACCGGCGTCACCGTGATGGACGGGACTGCTCCGACGAGCATTCCCGGCGATCCGACCATCCGAGCGGTGCCGTCGGCGCGCACGATGACAGGGAACGGGTGCCCTGCGGATGTCGTGGTGATCTGCCAGGTGCCATCACCGTTCGGTTCCAACGTGAGGTAGGCGACGGTGGCGAAGAGGCCCCGGTTGCCGGCGTGCAGCGCGTCGTTCAGCCACGCGAGCACTGCAGGGGGATCTGCCCCGTGGGTCGCCGCGGCTCGGATCGTGTGCCGTGCGATCGCCGTGACCGCGGCAGCATCGGGGCCGGTGCCGCACACATCGCCGATGACGAGCGCCCACCGACAGTCGTCGATCGCGAACGCGTCATAGAAGTCTCCGCCGACCTCGGACACCGCGCCTGCGGCCCAGTACCGCGCGGCGATCGTCAACCCGTCGACCTGGGGGAGACGAGGAGGAAGCAGTGCAGCCTGCAGCTTGCTCGCGATCGACCGGTGCTGCTCGGTGAGCCACACGTTGTCCAGCGCTTCGGCGATGCGCCCGGCGGCCGCTTGTGCGAGCGCGACGTCTTCGTGGTCGTAGATGCGCCCCGACTCAGCGCTGACGAACTGCATCGCTCCGATCGTGCGCCGGTTGGTGTTGAGGGGCACGGTGATGACGCTCGTGAGCTGCAGCTTGTCGAGGAGGTCGAGGACGTCGCCCCGCCTGGCTTCGTCGGCGTCCACCGCATCGAGCGCAGCGTTGACGTACTCGGGCGTGACCTCCCTCAGGAACTCGAGGCGACCAGTGCGGATCACGGCGGGCACACCACGCGATTCGTCCGGGTCGTAGGGGTACCGCTGTCGCATGAGCACCGCCCACTCCACCTTTGTCGGGTCGACGTGCGCGAGCTCGACTTCAGGCGCTCCCCCTGGTTCGGGAAGGAAGTGCAGCGTGCACCAGTCGCCCAGCTGTGGCACTGCCGCCGCGGTCACGGCCCTCATCAGCTGGCGATAGTCCCGGGCGGAGACTGCGACCCGGTTGATCTCCGCGAGGAACTCGAGTCGCTCGCGCAGCACACGCTCCTGTCGCACCGCGTCTTCTGCCTGCGCGTACCTGCGCGTCGCCTCGAGCTCGAGCCGCTTTCGGGGTGTGATGTCGGAGGTGCAGCCGATCGTGCCGGTCACGTTGCCATCGGAGTCGAGCGTCACCGTGCCGCGGCCCTGAAGCCAATGCACGGTGCCGTCGCCCCAGATCACGCGGTGCTCTACCTCATACGCGGACTTGTTGGTGACGGCCCGCTCGAGGGTGGCGACCGTCTCATCCACGTCGTCGGGATGGATCAACGAGACCCAATGCTCGAACGTGCCGTCGAAGGTCCCGGGTTCGAGACCGAAGATCCGCTCCATCGTCGAGTCCCACTCGGTGACGCCCGACGCGAGATTCCAGTGCCACGTGCCCAGCTCGCCCGCGGCGAGCGCGAGCACGAGGTGCTCGCTGAGATCGGACGCGCGCTGCTCGAGCACTCGGAGCTCTGACTGCGCGTCGTCAGCGGCGCCGATGAACCCGACGACCTCACCGGCTTCGTCCTTGAGCGGAGCGACCCACGCGTACACCCAGTCGGTCGTGCCATCCGGCTGAGCCGCGGGCACGGCGCCGGTCCATGTCTGGCCGGAGCGAACAAGGCCAATGACGTTGGCCACGTCGAGCGCGCTCGCGGACGAGAAGAACTCCTTGATGGAGCGCCCGACCGGCTCCCTGGCCGCGAGCCCGTAGACCCTCCGGGCGACCGCGTTCGCCGCCAGGATCGTGCCCTCGAGGTCCGCGACGACGACAGCGCGCGGAAGAGCGTCGAGCACGAGGTGGGTGTGGCCGAGCGCTCGCATCGCAGCCGAGTCAGGATCGTGCGTCAACGCCATCACCTGCCCTTCGGCTCAAAGGGGTGAGCGACCGTCAAGGTACCCGGCTCCCGTTCATCCGCATCCGCACGGCGGAGCCGTCACCGTCACTTCGGATCTGCACGAGGTCGCAGAGCTGGTGCACGAGCCAGAGGCCCCGGCCGCCCAGGGCATCAGCGGCGGGCCTCCGCCGCCCGACGAGCGGGTCGACGATCCGACCAGCGTCGGCGATCTCGCAGACCACAGAGTCGCCGTCGATCCACACTCGCAGGGTCCCCGAGCCGCCTCCGTAGCGCACGCTGTTCGTCGCGACCTCGTCCACGGCGAGGACGAGATCGTCGGTGCGTTCGGGCGTGAGACCCACGTGCGCGGAGAGAGCCGCGAGGCTCGCGCGGACCGTTCGCAGGTCGAGATCGCGAAACGGCACGACGTGCGCGCCCTCGGGCGGGGGACGAAGGGCCGACGTCAGCCCGTCTGCGTCGTCGCGGTGTTCGCCGTGTGTGACGGCGGCTCGGGCGACGACGTCGGGGGAGAGCGCGTTGACGTCATACGGGCACACGAGGTGCAGCGCGAGGTCGAGGAACGCGAGGTCGAGCAGGCGCTCGAGGATCTCGCATTCGATGACTTCGTCGGGCGAGCGGCCGACCCAGATCGGCTCTCCCACCCCGCGAGCCCGGCCCGACGGGCCCAGGCGTCCGCGAGCGAACTGGTCCCAGACCGAGAGGATGCGCCCCGGGTTCTTCCCGACGGTTGCCATGTCCGCGAAGGTCACGTGTTCGGCCGCCGACCCGAGCTCGGCCTTCAGCGCTCCCAACCGGGGCTCGGGAAGGGCGACGAGCACGGCGTCCTCAGCCTCGGCTCCCTCACGCACGAACGGGACCACGCGCGCGAAGAGGTCGTCTTGACCTTCGTAGAAGAGCGCTTCATGTCGAAACCCGCCCACGCGGAACCCCGGGTCCTGGAGATGGCCACCACGTTCCTACCCGAGAATGCCCCGGTCAAACGGGTGCGATCGTGATGAGCGTGTCCATCCCAGTCGCAAGGAGGAGGTCGAGGAGCCGATGCGTCGTGCCGCTGAGCGTCACGGTGGCGCCCTCGTTCACGAGGCTCTGGAGCGCGTGGATCGCCGTCGAGTCGACGAAGGTCAGCCCGGAGGCGTCGATGACGAAGTGGTCGACACCATCGCTGACCAGGGTGTGGAGGACGGTGGTCAACGTGCCGACCGTCGAGGGATCGATCTCGCCGGTCACGGTCACCTCAGCGGTGGACCCGTTGACCGAGGCCGTGATCGAGAGCGGAGTGTCGAGGCTGCAGGCCACGGCTGCGGACTTACCCGCGGCGGCCGCGCGTCATCCCGAATCGGCGAGGCCTTCGGCTCGGAGCAGGTCAGCGACGATGCGAGCGCGGATCTCGGCTGCCTGCTCCTCGGCCCGGAGCGCCGCGGGACGGGTGATGTCGGCGTCGCGACGACCCGAGCCGAAGACGGTCTGCGTCGTGCCGATGTGGACCACCTCCGCGCTGAGCCGGCGGAGGCCGCTCGCCTCGTGATGCGGCTCGTCGTCCCGATCGAGGGAAGGGGACTCGCTCTGAGTCGTGGTGCTCGTGCTCACAGCTGGATCGCGAACAGCGCGATCGCTGCTGCCCCCATGAGCGCGAAGGTGAGCCAGCCCAGCGTGCGTGCGAGGCGACCGTTGCGGCGATCTCCCATGATCCGCTCGTCGTCAGCGATGAGCATCACGATGGCGACGAACGGCGCGGCGAGCACGCCGTTGATCACCGCGACCACGACGAGGAGCGCGATCGGGTTCACGTGCAACAGGCTCAGGAAGGTCGCGCCGATCGTCGCAACGACGACGAGGCCGTAGAACACCGGCGCCTTGCGAGGGCTGCGCGAGAAGCCCCAGCCCTTGTTCAGCAGCCCGGCCATGGCGGACGAGCCCGACCCCGCAAGCACCGGAACCGCGAGGAAGCCGGAGCCGACGAAGCCGAGCGCGAACACGACGCTTGCGAGACTTCCCGCGATCGGCTCGAGCGCCTTCGCCGCGTCCGCGGCTGACGAGATCTTCTGTCCGCCGTCGGCACCGAGCGTGGCACCGGTGGCGACGATGATCGCGAACATCACGAGGTTCGACAGCGTCATGCCGAACAGGACGTCGAGCCGGCTCGTCTTGACCTTGAGACTGGCCTGCGCGCTCGAGCGCTCGTCGAGCGGCACGGGGTGCTCGCCTCCCTCGGGCTCGGCTCGCAGCTCTTCGATGCGGTTCGCCGACTGCCAGAAGAAGAGGTACGGGGAGATCGTCGTACCGAGCACGCCGATGAGCAGGCCGAAGTACGCGGCCGACCACGTGATGTGCGGGATGAGCAGGTTGCGGACCACCGCTCCCAGTCCACGTGCGTCACCGCGAGCACGATCAGATACGACACGAGCGAAAGGCACAGGATCTTGAAGACCTTGGCGATCGTCTCGAACGACCCCGAGACGACGAGCGCGGTGATCGCGATCCCGCCGATGACTGCCCACACGGTGGCGGGTCCCGCGTGGAGCAGGTGCATGCCCTGCCCGATCGCGACGAGGTCGGCCGCCATGTTGAGGGCGTTCGCGAGCATGAGCAACGCGATGAGGACGCCGATCAGTGCGCGTGCGCGAGGGGCGAACCTCGCCCGGATCAGCTCGCCGAGGCCCTTGCCCGTCGAGAGCGCGGTGCGGTCGCACACCTCTTGCACAGCGGACATGAGCGGCCAGGTGAGGAGCGCCGCCCACACGAGGCCGTACTGAAACTGCGCGCCACTCTGGGCGTACGTCGCGATGCCGGACGGGTCGTCGTCCGACGCGCCGGTGATCAGCCCCGGGCCGAGCGCCTTGGCGTAGTGGCGCCACCCCGCGTCCTTGTCGGCGGCCGCGCCCTCGTCGACGCCGTCGAGCGTGTCCATCGTCTAGGCCAGCTGGTTCTCTTGGCGCGTCGGAGCTTCTGAGGTCACTTTCCGCCAAGAGAACCGGTCGAACGCGGGCCGCATCGTGTCGGCTCGTACCCCCAGGTCACGACGTTCACACCGCGAATCGTGGGTACGAGGCACAGGGACACAGCCCGTTCGTAAGGAGCGTTCTCGGCGCTGCGGTGCAGCCGAGGCTGTGACGGAGCGTCGTTCCGGGTACGGAAACGGTGTCGGACGAAACGGGAGGTGCCGCGATGGCGTTCGTGTATCCCGAGAGCCGCTACTACTACGACTGGTACGCAGCAGAGATCCCGATGGGTCCTGCGCGTCCCCCAGACAGCTCGATCAAGGCCGCGGTCGTTGATCGGCTGCGCAAGAACCTCTTCACGAAGAGCTTCGATCTGCGCGTCGACGTGAAGCGCGGCGTCGTGATCCTCGCCGGGGTCGTCGACTCGCGCCTCGCGAAGCGCTCGGCCGGCGACGACTGCTGGGACACGGTGGGTGTGATCGACGTGAGCAACCAGCTCGAGGTCGCCGAAGGCGTGACTGACGGGCCGCAGCCCGTGCGCGACTTCATGACGACGGGCGTTGTCGCGCTCGAGGCCAACGCGCCGTTGCAGGCAGCCGGTGCCGCGATGCGTGACTCGGACGTCGGTTCGGTGGTCGTGATGCGAAACGGTGAGGTCGCGGGCATCGTGACGGACCGCGACATCGTGTTGCGGGCGGTCGCGGAAGCCCGTGACATGACGGCGACGAAGCTCGGTGACATCTGCACCGACGCCGTCATCACCGTCGACCCCGATGATCCAGTGGAGACACCCGTCCGCTTGATGCGTGACCGAGCGGTGCGCCGGATCGTCGTCGTCGAAGATGAGGTGCCGGTCGGCGTGTTGTCGATGGGCGACATGGCGCGTCGACGCGATCCCGGGTCGGTGCTCGCAGACATCGTGGCTGCGCCCGCGAACGCTTAGTCAGTCAACCGGTGCGTGGTACAGGCGCGCCATCGGCACGGACTCGGTCAAGACGTCGTCGGGCTCGAGCTGGCCCATGCGCCTGGATGAGACGGGCGACCACGCCCGTCCACCCCGTTTGGTGCGACGCGCCGAGCCCGGCGCCGTTGTCGCCGTGGAAGTACTCGTAGAACAGGATCAGGTCCCGCCAGTGCGGGATCCTCCTGAAAGAGGCGCGTGCCTCCATAGACGGGGCGCGTGCCGTCCGGCCCGCGCAGGAAGGTCGAGGCGATCCTGCGCGACAGCTCCATCGAGACTTCGAAGAGCGTCATCTGGACGCCGGACCCCGTCGGGCACTCGATCTTGAAGGCGTCGCCGTAGTACCGGTAGTGCTGCAGGAGGGCTCGGACGATCAGGACGTTGATCGGCACCCACACGGGCCCGCGCCAGTTCGAGTTGCCTCCGAACATGCCGGTCGTCGACTCCGCCGGTTCGTACTGCACCTCGTAGACGATGCCGTCGACGTCGAGCCGGTAGGGATGATCGAGGTGCCATCGCGACAGTGACCGGATGCCGTGCGGACCGAGGAAGCGTTCTTCGTCGAGCACGCGAGTCAGGATCCGTCGGAGCTTGTCCTCGTTCACCAGCGAGAGGATGCGCCGCCCGTTGGCGCCGGGCACCATCGGATCGGCGACGGTCGTGAGCAGGTCGCGATTTCGGTTGAGGTACTCACGGATGCGCGCGGCAAGGCGTGGGTAGCGCTCGATGAGCTCCGGTTCGATCACGGTCACCGCGCACATCGGCAAGATCCCGACGAGTGAGCGCACCTTCAGCCGTTGACCGGTGCCGTCCGGACGTCGAAGCACGTCGTAGAAGAACCCGTCCTCTTCGTCCCACAGCTCGTCGGGATGGTCGCCCATCGGATCGACCGCGGCCGCGATCCAGAAGAAGTGCTCGACGAACTTCAGCACGAGGTCTTCGTACGCGGGGTCGTGCTCCGCAACGGCGATGGCGAGCTCGAGCATGTTCTGGCTGAACATGGCCATCCACGCGGTGCCGTCGGCCTGTTCGAGGCTTCCGCCGGTCGGCAGCTTCGCGCTGCGATCGAACACGCCGATGTTGTCGAGGCCGAGGAACCCGCCTTCGAACACGTTGCGGCCGGACGGGTCCTTTCGGTTCACCCACCACTGGAAGTTGAGGATCAGCCGCGTGAACGCCTCTTTGAGGAACTCCAGGTCGATCTCCCCGGCGTGGGACTCGATCGTGTAGAGGAACAGGGTCGCAAAGGCATGCACGGGCGGGTTGACGTCGCCGAAGTTCCACTCGTAGGCGGGCATCTGTCCGCTCGGATGCAGGTACAGCTGGGAGAGCATGATCCGGAGCTGGTTCTTCGCGAAGTCGGGGTCGACCATCGCGAGGGCGACGCAGTGGAACGCGAGGTCCCACGCCGCGTACCACGGGTACTCCCACTTGTCCGGCATCGAGATGACGTCATGGTTGACCATGTGGAACCACGACTCGTTGCGCGTGCCGCGGCGGAGCGGGGACCTCAGTGGATGTGACTGGCGCTCGCGCAGCCAGACGTCGAGGTCGAAGTAGTAGGTCTGCTTCGACCACAGCATCCCGGCGAGCGCCTGGCGCATCACCGACCGCGGATCGTCATCGAGCGCCGGGAGGACTGATCGACTCGTAGAACTCGTCCGCCTCCGCCCGCCGCAACGAGAAGAGCTCGTCGGCTTCGGCGAACGGCTCCGGGAGTGACTCGGGTGGGCGGCGCGTGAGTCGCACGAGTGTCGTGGCCTGGTCGCCTCCCGCGACGGTGACCATCACTCGAGCCGCCACCTTCGTGCCTTCGTACGCCGGGTTCACCGTCGGCGCGCCGTGCACGACGTGGTCGTTGATGCCGTCCTTCGGGAACCGAGTGGTCGCCTCGGTGCCCCAGACGCGCGGGTTGTTCGTGTCGTTCTCGCAGAACAAGAGCTCGGCACCGCGCTCTGCATACAGATGCAGCGCGCCGAGGTCGCTGTGCTCGGCCCTCACGGTCGGGTACGACCCTCCGTCGACGCGCGCGATGGACGGCTTGTCGGTGTGTGGTGCCCACGACCACGTGTTCCGGAACCACAGCGTGGGCAGCAGGTGCAACGACGCCGTCTCGGTCGACCGGTTGTGCACCGTGATCCGGCAGAGGATGTCTTCCGGATCGAGCTTCACGTACTCGACCTCGACGTCGAAGTACTTGCCCTCGTCGAAGACGCCAGTGTCGAGGAGCTCGTACTCCATGTCGTGCCGGGACTTGCGCGCGTTCGTGTCGACGAGGTCCGCGTACGGGAACTCGGCGTGCGGGTACTTGTACAGCCACCGCTGATAGCTGTGCGTCGGCACGTTGTCGACGTAGAAGTAGTACTCCTTCACGTCTTCGCCATGGTTGCCCTCGGCGTTCGTGAGCCCGAAGAGGCGCTCCTTGATGATCGGGTCGCGTCCGTTCCAGAGCGCGAGCGCGAAGCACAGCTGCTGCTTCTCGTCGCTGATGCCCGCGAGGCCATCCTCCCCCCAGTGATACGCGCGCGACCTCGCTTTGTCGTGGCTGAAGTAGGACCACGCATCGCCGTCGTCGCTGTAGTCCTCGCGGACGGTTCCCCACTGCCGCTCGCTGAGGTAAGGCCCCCAGGCCCTCCACGGCACGCCGTCTCGGGCTTCTTGAAGACGCTTTCCTTCGCTGGTCATCCGCGCAGCCTCCCACGGCTCACGAGGGTCGGTTCCCATCCGATTCGGGTGATTTGATATGCGGCATCACCGAAGCAACGCAGACCTACGAACTCGCCGTCGACCGGCTCGTCCGCTACCACCCGGACGTCGTGCCACTGACGACCGAGCTCGTCACCGAGCAGCCCGGGTTCGCCATGGGCCACGCGCTCGCTTCGTACCTGTCGCTGACGTCGACCGACGTACCCGACCTCTCCGCTGCCAGCGCGTCGGCCGCCGAGCTCGCTGACCTGCCGCTCACCGCGCACGAGATGGCCCACAGCGCCGCTATCCAGCGTTGGCTGAGCGGTGACTGGCACGGAGCCGCTCGCGCGCTCGACGCCCTGCTCGTCGAATGGCCCGACGACATCCTCGCGTTGCTTGTCGGACACCAGCTCGACTTCTTCCGCGGCGACGCCGCGAACCTCCGCGATCGAGTCGCCCGCTCGATCGGGCGGATCGATCCTGCGAGCCCCTGCTTCGGGTTCGTCCAAGGCATGTTCGCGTTCGGGCTCGAGGAGTCGGGCGACTACCAGGCCGCCGAACGCCATGGCCTCGCTGCGGTCGCCGCGCATCCCGAGGACGTGTGGGCGATCCACGCTGTCACCCACGTGTACGAGATGCAGGGACGCGTCGACGACGGCATCGCGTTCTTGCGCTCCCGCCAAGCCGATTGGGGCAGCGGGAACATGTTCACGGTGCACAACTCGTGGCACCTCGCGCTCTACCTGCTCGAAGCGGACCGGATCGACGACGCGCTCGACCTGTACGACGTCCGGGTCCACAACTCGGAGTCCGCGGGTGTCCCGATCGAGATGCTCGATGCCAGTGCGCTGCTGTGGCGGCTGTTCCTCGAAGGTGAGGACACCGGCGGACGGTTCGGCCCACTCGCCGACGCGTGGGCGACTCGTTCAGGAGACGTGCCCTGGTATGCCTTCAACGACCTTCACGCCGTGATGGCGTTCGTTGGCGCGGGTCGCTTCGATGATGCGAACGTCGTGATCGAACGACTCGATCGCTATGTCGCCGCAGGCGGAGGACCCGAGGTCACCAACGTGGCGATGACGGCTGAGATCGGGCTGCCCGCGAGTCGCGCGGTCGTCGCAACCGCTCAGGGCGACTACGCAGCCGTGATCGAGCACCTCCTGCCGATTCGCAAGGTGTTCCAGCACTTCGGCGGATCCCACGCCCAGCGCGACGCGTTGCAGCGCACCTTGCTCACCGCCGCGATCAGGTCGGGCGACCTCGACCTTGCCGGTGCCCTGGTGAGCGAGCGGCTCGCGCTGCGCGAGTCGAGCGTCTACGGCCTCACCCGCGCCGCCGAGATCGCTGCGGCCAAGGGTGACGGTGTCGCAGCGACTGCCTACGAGCGTGCCGCAGCCGCCAATCGTGAGCGCTTCTCCGCCGGGATCTGATCAGAGCGGAAACTTGGGCAAGGTGACCGGCGGCAGTGTGATGTCGGGCAGCGTCACTGATGAAGCTGGAGACGCGCCGCGGGGGGGCGCGGCGATCGGCGTCGTGCTGATCGAGACCGAGGTCTGCGGCAACGAGGTCGGTGAGCGCACGCACTCGTTCGCTGTGTCCTCGAGTCCGGCGATCGTGCGCGTTGAGCGCGGCGGCCAGCGTCAACACGCGCTCGGCGGCCTCGGCTGCGTCGAGGTCTCGGCCTGACTGCTCGAGCTCGGTGCTCCAGCGCTGCAGCTGCTTCGTGGTGCCGGTGCGCAACGCGATCGAGAGGCGAGACGGCGCTCGGTCGGGGAACGCGAGCGTCAGGCGCAGAAGGCCCGCGAGCGGCAGCAGCCGGCGACACGCGCGCTCGGTGATGAAGACAACGGCGAGCGCGGCGATGCCGGGCAGCAGCCATCCGATCAGCCCGAGCTCCTGAGGGCCGACGATGCGCGCCACCAGGCACGCGGCCACGATCGACAGGACGATGGGGATCAGGGCCGCGGTGACGCGCACCGCGAGGGCAGCCCCGTGCCGTGCGTGCCATCGGCCCGCCGCGCGCCGGTCGGAAGTGACCTGCTCCGCCACTCCTTCTCTTGTCGACCACGGAGAGTGGTCAGCGAGTGCGTGGCCCCGAAATAGGCCGTTCGGCCCACCGGGGTTGGCGAGCGCCTACATTCCGGCGCGATGGCCGACACCGTGACCGCAGAACCATCGACCGCGCCCGGCCGAGCAACGCTCGTGCTTCTCGCGCTGATCCTCGTGGCCGCGGTCGCGAACCTGAACCTCGCGGTCGCCAACGTCGCGTTGCCGGACATCGGGAAGGCGTTCGACTCGTCGCAGACGGCGCTCGACCTGGTCGCCGTCGGCTACTCGCTCGGGCTCGCCGCGTCGGTGCTGTGGCTCGGCGCCCTCGGTGACCGGTATGGCCGCAAGATGATGCTGATCTTCGGCGTGCTGTTGTCGATCCCGGCGTGCCTCACGGCCGCGTGGGCCGGATCGATCGGTGTCCTCATCGGCGCACGCATCGTCGGCGGCATCTCGGCCGGCATGGCCTACCCGACCACGCTCGCGTTGATCACTGCCCTGTGGTCGGGTCCTGCTCGCACTCGGTCGATCGCGCTCTGGTCGGCGCTCGGAGGCGCGATCGCCGCGCTCGGGCCGCTCGTGGCGGGCGCGCTGCTGCAGCACTTCTGGTGGGGCTCGGTGTTCGTAGTCACTCTGCCACTCGCGGTTGTCGCACTGGTCCTCGCGGTCCTCTTCGTGCCGAGCCATGTGAACGAGACGACCGAGCCGGTGGACAACCTCGGCGGCGTGCTCTCCGCGCTGATGGTCGGAGGCTTGATCCTCGCGATCAACTTCGCGCCGGTGCCGAACGAGACCAAGGTCGTCGTGGGCCTCTCGGCGGTGGCGATCGTCGCCGGCATCGCATTCGTCATCAGGCAGAAGCGCGTCGAGGCGCCCCTCTACGACCTCGACATCGCGTCGCGTCGCATCTTCTGGGTGGCTGCGTGCGCCGGCATCATCGTCTTCGGCTCGTTGATGGGTGCGATGTTCGTCGGGCAGCAGTACCTGCAGAACGTGCTCGGGTACTCGAGCCTCGAGGCCGGTGCCGCAATCATCCCCGCCGCGCTCTTCATGGTCGCGATCGCTCCGAGATCGGCCAAGCTCGTCGAAGCGAACGGCGCCCGCATGACGCTGCTCACCGGCTATTTGTTCTGCTTCCTCGGCTTCCTGACGATGCTGGTGCTCTGGAGCGACCACAGCCCCTACTGGCACATCGCCCTCGGGTATGCGTTCATCGGCGCGGGGGTCGGCTTCGCGGGCACGCCCGCGTCCCACTCACTCACAGGTTCGGTGCCGGTGTCGCGCGCCGGCATGGCGTCGGGAACGGCGGACCTTCAGCGAGATCTCGGTGGGGCGATCATGCAATCGATCATGGGAGCGCTGCTCACCGCCGGCTACGCGTCCGCGATCGCGACCGCGATCGCAGGATCGCCCGATCAGAAGCTGGTCACTGACAACACCGAGGCCGAGCTGCAGAAGTCGTTCGCCAGCGCGGCATCCACTGCGCAGCGATACCCGCGGCACTCCGAGCAGATCATCGCCGCGGCGAAGTCGTCGTTCGTCGACGGCCAGAAGTGGGCCTACACCGCAGGACTCATCGCCGTGACCCTCGGAGCCGTGCTCGTGTGGTTCATGTTCCCCAAGCACGACGACGAGCTGCGGCTGCTCGCCACGTACCGCGCTGAGGACACCGCGCCCGCAACGACGACCGTCTAAGTCTTCGCCGCTGCGGGAGCGGGCGGCGCGTCGCTGAGGGGCTCGTCGTCGCCTTCTTCGTCGCCCCAGTCGATGCGAGAGGCGTCGGGGTCCTCGATGATCGAGCTGGCCCGGCTCGAGCCCGATGAAGTCGCTCGCCCAGGCGATGAAGGCGTCGACCCGCGTGCGCGAACCGCTCATGAGGTAGGCGTGCACGCCGAGCCACGCACAGAACGCGACGTGGCCGTGCAGCTCGTGGTGATGCTTGCCCATCTCGGCCACCGCGGCGCCGTCGCCGATCATCGCCATGATCCCCTTGTCCTTGTACCGGAACGGGGTGCGGGGCTTGCCCGTCATGTCGGCGAGGATGTTCTCCGCGGCCCACTTCCCGCTCTGCATGGCGACGGATCCCAGCTGCGGGAGGGCGTTGCCCTCGTGGTCCGGGATCGCGGCGATGTCACCGATGACGAACACGTTCGGATAGCCGGCCGCTGAGAGGTCGGGTTCGGCGGTGAGGGTGCCGCCCCGACCAGAGGTGAGCCCCGTGTTCCCGGCGACCGTGGAGGCTTGGATGCCGCCGCCCCAGATGACGCATCGCGTCATGATCTCCGTGTCGTCGCTGAGGACGACCTTGTCCTTGTCGACCTCCTTGACGCCGATGCCGAGCATCAGCGTCACGCCGTTGTGCTGCAGCTTTCCCGCGGCGTACGCGTGTGCCTTCTCCGAGAACGCACGGAGCACGACTTGGCCATGATCGACGAGGTAGATGCGCGTCCGGCTCACGTCGAGGTTGTGGTACCGCTTCGGCATGACTTCGTTCACGAGGTCTGCGAGCGCGCCCGCGGTCTCGACTCCGGTCGGGCCGGCGCCGACGATCACGAAGTTCAGGGCGCCGGCGTCGATGCGCTCGTGGTTCGACGCCGCTTCCTCGAAGAGCTCGAAGACGCGGCCCCGCAGCTTCTTTGCGTCTGGCACCGAGTAGAGGGGGAAGGCGTGCTCAGCGGCGCCCGGGGTGTTGAAGAAGTTGGGCTTCGTGCCCGCGGCAACGACGACGTAGTCGCCGGTGAACGTCTGGCCGTCCGCTGTGGTGACCGTCCGGGTCTCGGGGTCGACCCCCGTCACATCGAGCTGACGCATCGAGACGCTCGGGTCCTTGGCGAAGATCGCGCGGATCGGCCGGGCGATGTCGGTGGTTCCGAGCTCGGCGGTGGCGACCTGGTACAGCAGCGGCTGGAACTGCTGGTAGTTGTGCCGGTCGATCAGGGTCACGGGCACGTCGTGCTTGGCGAGCTCCTTCGCGCACGCGACGCCGGCGAAGCCGGCGCCGACGATCACGACTGTGGGCTTGGGGGATTCGTCTGACATCAGGTTGTCTCCTGGATTGCAACTGTGGGGGAAGGTTGTTCGGCCGAGACCTTGGGGCTCGCGATCCGCTTCCGGAACACGTAGAAGTTCCAGATCTGGTAGGCGAGGACCACCGGAGTGAGCACAAGGGCGACGACCGTCATGACTTTGAGGGCGTAGTTGCCCGACGCTGCACTCGACACCGTGAGGTTGTTGTCCGAGCTCGTGCTCGACACCATCACGTTCGGATACAAGTCGACGAAGATCGAGATCACGGTGAGCGCAATCGCGATTGCCGTCGCGCTGAACGCCCAGCCATCGTGGCGATCACGCACCGCCCACCCTGCTGCGACGACCGCGATGATCGGGATCGCCTGCAGCGGCCCGGGGATGTCGCCGTGGTGTGAGAGCACCTGCGTCCAGATCGTGAAGACGGTCACCGTGACGATCGCGACGAACGAGAACGGCCTCGCGAGCAGGCGGGCCCGTTCGTAGACGATGCCGGTCGTGCGGAGCGTCAGGAACGTCGATCCGTGCAAGAGCGTGAGCGAGAGCAGGGTGATGCCCACCCAGACCCCATAGGGCGTCAGCAAGTTCCAGAAGTTGCCCGTGTACTCGCCGCTCGAGTCGATGGGAAGCCCGTACAAGAGGTCGCCGAGCGCGATGCCGAACAGCAGCGGGAGCATCACGCTGCCGAGAGTGAGCGCGCCGCTCCACGTCGTCTTCCATCGGGCGGTCTGGATGCGGCCGCGGTACTCGAACGAGATGCCTCGGATGATCAGCCCGAAAAGCACGAGCACGAGCGCCAGATACAGCGCGGAGAACCAGGTCGCGTACCAGTCGGGGAACGCAGCGAACGTGGCGGCTCCAGCAACGATGAGCCAGACCTCATTGCCATCCCAGAACGGCCCGATCGTGTTGATCGCAACGCGGCGCTCGAGGTCGGTCTTCCCGACGACGGTGTGCAACGCGCCGACGCCGAAGTCGAACCCTTCGAGGACGAAGAACCCCGTCCAGAAGAAGGCGATGATGATGAACCAGACGATCTGCAAGCCCATGGAAATCCCCTAGTAGGTGAGCGCCGGGACCGGCTCGTCGTCGGATGAGGTCTCGTCGTCCGTCGGAGCACCGTGCTCGTCTTCGTCGCCATCGCTGAGCGCCTTGCGACCGAAGCGGAACATCAGCGTGCCGTCCACGGCAGCGAGAAGGCCGTAGAGCGCGATGAAGAAGATGAGGCTGATCCAGATCTCGGTCGAGCTGACGGATTGGGAGACGCCGTCTTTGACGAGCATGAGCCCCTGCACGATCCAGGGTTGTCGTCCGCTCTCGGTCAGCAGCCATCCGGCCGTGTTCATCAGGAACGGGGTGACGATCGCCCAAGTCGCGGTGAGCAGGAACCACTTCGAGGTCGCGAGCTTGTCTCGATGGAGGAGCCACGCGCCCCACAGGGCGAGCAGGGAGATGAGCGCGCCCAAGTAGGCCATCACGCGCATCGACCAGTACTGGATGAAGACGTTCGGGATGTACCGGCCGGGACCGAACTGCTGCTGGTACTGCTCGTTCAGGGGGTTGAGGCCCAGCACTTGCCCGTCCCACGTGCCCGTCGCGAGCACGGACAGCAGATGCGGGATCGCGATGATCTTCTTCGGAGTCTCGTCGTACCTGCCGCCTTCGATCTGGAACGCCGAGAACGAGCACGGCGCGCAGGTCTCCCATTGCGCTTCCGCAGCGGCGATCTTCATCGGTTGGTACGTCGTCTCGATGATGCCGAGCTTGCTGCCGACGATGAGGTTCAGGAGGATCGCCGGCACCAGCACGACGAGGGCCGTCTTCGCGGTGCGGAAGAACGGACTCTCGGCGCCGTGGCGACGGAGATGCCATGCGGACACGCCGAGCATCACGAGCGCCCCGGTGACGAGTGACGCGAGCACGACGTGCAGGTATCCCCACACGAAGACCGGGTTCGTGAACACCGCGCCGATGTTGTTCAGCACCGGCCGGTTCGTGGTCGGGTCGATCTCATACCCGACCGGATGCTGCATCCATGAGTTCGCAGCCATGATGAACGCGGCCGAGAGCACACCGCCAAGGGCGACGAGCCAGATGGTGGCGAGGTGGATCCGCTTCGGAAGCCGATCCCAGCCGAACAGCCAGAGGCCGAGGAACGTTGACTCGAGGAAGAAGGCCGCGAGCCCTTCCATCGCGAGCGGCGCACCGAACACGTCGCCGACGTAGCGCGAGTAGCTCGACCAGTTCATCCCGAACTCGAACTCCTGCACGAGCCCCGTCACCACACCGATCGCGACGTTGATCACGAGCAGCGTGCCGAAGAACTTGGTCAGGCGCTTGTACTCGGGATCGCCGCCTCGGTACCACATCGTCTGCAGGATTGCGACGAGGAAGCCCAGCCCGATCGTGACCGGGACGAACAGGAAGTGATAGATGCTCGTCGACGCGAACTGGATGCGCGCCAGGTCGACGTTCATGCGACACCTCTCATTGCGGGCACTGGCGCTCTCGACGACGCGACCGTGGTCGAGCACCACGATCTCGTCGACCGACTCGAGCGCGGCGAGCCGATGGGTGATCAGCAGCGTGGTGCGACCGGTCGTCGCGGACAGAAGGTCTCGAGTCAGCGCGTCCGCTGTCTCGGCGTCGAGGTGCTCGCCGGGCTCGTCGAGCACCAGGATCGGGAAGTCAGCCAAGAGCGCGCGGGCGAGGGCAAGGCGCTGTCGTTGGCCGCCGGACAAGGAAGAGCCGTGCTCGCCGACCGCGGTGTCGAGGCCGAGGGGAAGGGTCGTCACCCAGTCGGACAGCCGGGCACGAGCGAGGGCCGCCATGATCTCGGCGTCGGAGGCGGTCGACTTGGCGAGGCGCATGTTCTCGCGCAACGTCGAGTCGAAGATGTGCGCGTCTTGCTCGACGAGGCCGACGATCGTCCGCACCTCGTCGCCGTCGAGGTCGCGCAGCTCGGTGCCGTCGAGTCGCACCGAACCCGACTCGTAGTCGACGAACCGAACGAGGGCCGCGGCGATCGTCGGACTTGCCGGCGCCGCTCGGCGCCGACGAGCGCGAGGCGTCGTCCTTCGGTGAGGTCGAGGTCGACGCCGTCGACCGCCCAGGGCGCGTCGGGCGTGTGCCTCACCCGCAGACCTCGCACGCGTAGGTCGTGGTGAGACCCGGGCCGGATGGCCTTCGCGACGACGGGCTCGACGACCGTCGCGGGCTGGTCGAGCACCGCGGAGAGACGACCGGCCGAGCGCTGCGCGCCCTCGAGGGCCTGTGCGGCGACGGGAAGCGGCGAGACGAGCTCGAACGCGGCGAGGGGGATCAGTGCGACGACGGCGAGGAAGACACCGTCGAGATGTCCGGCGTGCACGGCGCCCACTCCGAGCGCGAGTGCGGCCCACATCGCCATCCCCGTGCAGAGCACGACCAGCCCGCTGCCCACTCCCGTGGTGTGCGCGCTCGCCTCCGCGACTCGAGTGAGCTCACGGTCGTGGTCGACGACTCGCTGCACCTGCGCGTCGACGGCGCCGAAGGCGACGAGGTCGGGAGCGCCCTCGAGCAGGTCGACGACCGATGCAGTGAGCTCGCCGCGCGCTGGCGCGCGGCGAGCTTCGTTGCGGTGCGCCAACGCTCGCGACAGCCACGGGACGACGACCGCTCCGACTAGCAGCGCGATCGCCACGACGACCGCGGCGGCCGGAAGCATGATCCAGAGCGCGATCGTCGTCGCCGCACCGACGACGCCCGCGATGCACCACGCCGGGAGGACGCGGAGGCCGACGTCCTGCAGGGCGTCGACGTCCTCGACCACGCGATCGAGCAGGTCGCCGCGGTGGAACGAGCGGAGGCCCGACGGGGTGATGCGCTCGAGCCGCTCGTACACGGTGACGCGCAGGTCGGCGAGGGCACGGAACGCTCCGTCGTGACCGACGAGCCGCTCGCCGTAGCGGAACAGGCCGCGGGCGAGGGCGAAGAACCGCACGCTGACCACGGCGAGGCCGAGGTCGGCGACCGATCCGTGCTGTGCGCAGCGCGAGATGAGCCAGGCCGACGTGCCGAGCAGCGCGATGGCCGAGGCGATGCACGCCGCGCCCAGCAGCGTCGAGAGCACGAGGCCACGCGTCTCGGGGCGTGCGAGCCGAATCGTGTCGCGGGTCGATGCGCTTGTCATCGCAGCACCGTTGCCGGCTCGAGTGACACGACCCGGTCGACGATCGAGAGCACGGCGGGTCGGTGCGTGACGACGACCATCGACCGGCCACGCGCCGCTTGTTGCAGCGACGAGATCACACGCGCTTCCGTGTCGGCGTCGAGGTGGGCAGTGGGCTCGTCGAGGAGAAGGAGCGAGGCGGGCTTCAGAAGGGCTCGCGCGATCGCGAGTCGCTGGGCCTCACCAGCGGAGAGGCCACTGCCACGCTCGCCGAGCCTCGTGTCGAGCTGATCGGGCAACGACGCGATCCGCTGCTCGAGCGACGCGGCCGAGACGGCGCTCCAGAGCTCGTCGTCAGTCGCATGAGGTGCACCCAACCGCAGGTTCTCCGCGATCGACGCCGCGAAGAGGTGGGGGCGTTGCGGCACCCACGCGATGTGCTCGCGCCACGCCGCGGGATCGATGTCGGTGAGATCGACGTCGCCGATGCGGACGGTGCCTTCGCTCGGAGCGGTGAACCCGAGCAGCACGGAGACGAGCGTCGACTTGCCGCACCCACTCGGTCCGGTGATCGCGACGGCTTCGCCGGGTTCGATCGTGAGGGAGCAGCCTTCGATCGCGGGCTTCGTCCTCCCCGGGTACGCGACGGTGACTCGATCGATCGTGACTGCGTGCGTGGCCGGGTCGGGCACTTCGGCTCTGTTGCCATGCTCGGGCATCGGGCGCTCGAGCACCTCGAAGACCTGGTCCGCTGCGCTCAGCCCTTCCGCACTCGCGTGGAAGCTGGTGCCGACGAGGCGCAGCGGGCAGGTAGGCCTCGGGCGCGAGCACGAGCGCGAACAACGACGTCCGCAGGTCGAGATGTCCGTAGAGAAGGCGCAACCCCACCGACACGGCGACGAGGGCAACGGACACGCTCGCGAGCAGCTCGAGCACCAGCGACGACAGGAACGCGAGCTTCAGCGTCGACATCGTCGTGCGTCGGTAGCTGTCGGTGACCGACCTGATCGTCTCGACCTGAGCCTTCGACCGTCCGAAGACCTTGAGCGTCGTGAGGCCGCGTACGACGTCGAGGAAGTGGCCTGACAGCACTTGGAGAGTGCGGAGCTGATGATCCTGACGGCGCTGCACGCGCATGCCGATCAGAGCCATGAACAGAGGGATGAGGGGGACGGTGATCGCGATGATCGCGGCCGAGACCCAGTCCGCGGTGCAGACGGCGACGATCACGGCAACCGGCACGATCACCGCGAGCACGAGCTGAGGCAGGTAGCGCGAGAAGTAGCCGTCCAGCGCGTCGACGCCGTGCGTCGCGAGTGTGGTGAGGTGGCCTTCCGATTCCTCGCGCGCTCGGGGCGCTTCGGCGGCGAGCTTCTCGACGAGAGCCACGCGCAGCTGCGACTTGACGCGGCTCGACGCGCGGTTGGCCGACACCTCCGTGTACCACGCCGTGGCCGCGCGAGCGACAACGACGACGAGCAGCATCGTGAGTGGCGTGCGCACGTCGGCGACCGCGATCGAGCCATCGAAGGCGCGAGCGATCACGTCCGCGAGCAGCCACGCCTGCGCGATCACGAGCAGCGCGGTGAGAGCGCCGAGCACGACGGTGAGCGCCATGTGCGCGCGCACGCCGCGGCCGAGCTGCATGAGCCGCGGATCGACCGGGCCCCTGCGCTGCGTCACCGTTCTCGCCCTCTTCGTACTTGCACCGTCGGGGGAATGCCGCACGGTAGCCCTTGCCTCGGGGACGCTCACCGGGGCGAGCGCCAGGGGCGAGGGGAATCAGCTCGGGTCGACGGCCTGGTACACGGTGATCGACCGACGGCCCATCGTGAGCTCGGCGGCCACGGCGGCGAGGAGTCCGGGAACGACGAACCCTGGTCGTCCGGTGGTCTCGGCGACGAACATCACGGCCGCGAGTGGCACGCGGTAGCCCGCGCCCAGGAAGGCGGCCACGCCGATCACCACGAAGAGGGTCGTGTTCAGGCTCTCGACCGCGCCACCGACGACGCGTCCCATCAGCGCGCCGCCGACCACGAGTGGGATGAAGAGTCCACCCGCGCCACCGCCGCCGACTGTCGCCGTTGTCGCCGCGCACCTGCAGCACGAACACGAGGAACACGAGCCACGCGCCGTGGTGTCGGGTCGAGCGCCCACGCGATCGTGTCGTAGCCAGGCCCCAACGTGAGGTCTTCACCCGTCGCGATGCGGCCGATCACGAAGATCCCGGCGAGCGCCGCGCCCGCGACGAGGGGCTGCCAGATGCTGGGCCGCGCGAGTCAGCTCCTTCGCCTTGAGCACCATCACCGCGAAGGCGCGTGCCGCGAGGCCGGCCGCGACGCCGAGTGCGAGTGCGCCGAGAGGTCGCGGAAGTTGAACGTCGGCTCGGCGGCGATGGGGAAGAGCCGGTCGGTGCCGTTGATGGCGGCGAACGCGAGATAGCCGGTCGCCGCCGAGACGAGCGCGGGCAGCAGCATGCGGCGAGCGAGGTCGTCGCTGGTACGGGACCTCGATCGCGAAGATCGCTCCGGTGGCCGGGGCCTTGAAGATCGCGGCGACTCCTGCGGCCGCGCCGGCGACCATGAGCAGGCGCCTGTCAGCGTCGCGGAACAGGCGTGGCAGCAGACGCTGGGCTTGCGAGCCGATCGTGGCACCGAGGTACAGCGACGGGCCCTCGAGGCCCATCGCACCGCCGAACCCGAGCGTCGCGATCGACGCGGTCATGCGCGCCGCCAGCCCGCGGATCGAGAGGGCGACGGCCGGATCGTGGAACGCGCGCAGGTACTCGTCCGACGTCGCGGACGACATGCCGCCGACCGATGAACCTCGAGCGCGGCCAGCGCGAGCAGCAGCCCGACCATCGGCGCGAGCGCCACCATCCAGAGCGGCAGCTCCTCGAGGTGGAGCAACAGGCCGTTCACGACGATGCGCTCGAACGCCGCCACGCCGAACCCGGTGACCGCGCCGACGAGCCCGGCCATGACGACGACCTGTGCGGACTTCTCGACGACTCGTCGCATCGGTCTCGGCGTCGCTCACGGGGTGTCCCAACCCGCGGCCCACGCCTGATCGGGCACCTCGCCCGCACGCGTCGCTGAACGTCTGCGAGACCCTCCACCATCGCCGAGCGCAAGCTCCGCGGGGACGTCTTCGACGATCGTGCGATCTCTCGCCGTCGTGCGGCGGTGACCTCGTCGAGCAGCGCGCCGGTCCGACGCGCTGAGACCGACGTCGACCTCGCGTCGGTTGCCGACTGCAACCCCTCGGTCGATGAACCCGGCTCGCTCGAGGCGATCGCACATCCGCGTCGCTGACGAGGGGTGCACACCGAGCTCGTCGGCGAGATCGGTCACTCGTTGCGTGCCCGTGCGCGGCCAGCAGCGACGAGCGCCCGATACTGCGGCAGCGTCACCGCGTCGCCGGCCTGCGCGATCGACCGGGCGGCGACTGCCACGAGCGCCCGTGACGCTCGCAGCACAGCGTCGACGAGGTCTTCTTCCCTCATGGGGGACTCATGCACTATGCAAGTGTTGCACACTGCATGGAACGCCCGCCGGAAGTCCCTCGCGGACCGTTCGCGCGATGGCCGATGTATGACGCGGGCGAGCGCGCGAACGGTTGCGGCGAGGCCGGAGGGGTCAGCTGAGGACGTAGTCCTCTGGGTCGGGCTCCTTGGTGCGCTGCCAGTACTCGAGCAGCGTGAACGGCCAGTTCTGGGCGACGTGGCCGCGGTCGTTCTTGTACCAGCTGTTCACGTCGGACGCGCCCCAGGCCATCATCTTGTTCTCGGCGTCGACGGCCTCGTTGAACGTGTCGTGCACGTCCTTGCGCACCTCGATCGCCTTGGCCTGGTGATCGAGCAGCAGCTTCAGGCAGCCGAGGATGTAGCGCACGCCGCATTCCGAGAAGTAGACGATGGAGCCGTTCACGACGATGTTCGTGTTCGGCCCGTAGAGGCAGAAGAGGTTCGGGAAGCCCGGCACGGTCACGCCGAGGTACGCGCGCGCATCGCCGCCCCACTGCTCGTGCAGGTCGATGCCACCGCGGCCGGTCACCTTCATCGGCGTGAGGAACTTCGACGCCGAGAACCCCGTGCCGTAGATGAGCACGTCGAACTCGCGCTCCTCACCGTCCGCAGTGACGACGCCCTTCGGCGTGATCGAGCGGATGTCGTCGGTGACGAGCTGCACGTTGTCTTGCTTCAAGGTGCGCGCCCAGATGCCGTTGTCGCGGATCATCCGCTTCGCGCCCGGCGGGTAGTGCGGCGTGACCTTCTCGAGCAGGTCGGGACGGTCGCCGAACTCGGCCTTCAGGTACTCGACGAGCACCAGCCGCACGAAGTCGTTCATCGCGCTCACCGACTCGCCGTCCGCGGGCCACTCGGGATCGACACGGAAGTTCGGCAGGCCTCCGTCACCCATCCGCCAGAAGATCCAGAACCGGTTCCACTCGCTGTACGACGGCACGTGCTCGTAGAGCCACTTGAGGCCGTCGGAGACCGCGTCGTGGTAGTCGGGCGTCGGCCCCATCCACGCGGGCGTGCGCTGGAAGACGGTCATCTCTCCGACCACGCTCGCGATCTCGGGGATGAGCTGCATCGCGCTCGCGCCCGGTGCCGATGACGCCGACCCGCTTGCCGCGGAGATCGACGTCGTGGTTCCAACGAGCGGAGTGGAACGCCGGTCCCTTGAACGAGTCGCGGCCCGCGATGTCGGGGAGCTTCGGCCGGTTGAGCTGACCGACCGCGCTGATGACGGCGTTCGCGTGCATCGTCTCGGGACCGGCGGGGCCGTGCACCTCCACGGTCCACGTCTCGGTCGCGTCGTCCCACGTGACCGACTCGACCGAGGTGTTGAAGTGGATGTGCTCGCGGAGCTCGAACGTGTCGGCGCAGTGGCGGAAGTAGTCGAGCAGCACGTCCTGCGTCGAGAAGTGGAACGGCCAGTCGTGGCGCTGCGCGAACGAGTAGCTGTAGTTGTGGTTCGGGTTGTCGACTCGGCAGCCGGGATAGCTGTTCTCCCACCACGTGCCGCCGACTTCACGGTCCTTCTCGACGATCACGAACGGGATGCCCGCCTGATGCAGTCGATGCGCGGCGAGCAGCCCGGACATGCCGGCGCCGATGATGACCACGTGGAAGTCGATCGCGGGATCGACGTGCCACGCCGGCGCCCGACGGTCCTCGCCCCGGTACGCGAGCTCCTCCTCGAGCAGCGGCAGGTACGCCGCCATCTCCTGGCCGCCGACCGCGTACTCCATGATCTTCAGCAGCACGTCGTCGCTGGGGATCGGCGCGGGCTTCGAGCCTGCGTCGCGGTACTTGATGAGCGTGTCGACGGCCAAGCGCACGCGCCGTCGCGAGCTGCTCCTCGCTCAGCCCGCCCTGCTCCATCGCGAGGAGCAGGGGATCGGGGCGCAGGTCGTCGCGCAGCAGCGACAGGTCACCCGTGAGGTACGCGAGCGCGGGCAGCAGGGGCGGCACCTCGGCCTCCGCGACCGCCTCGCCGGATCTCGTCGTCGGTCGCGGTGATCGCGTCCGCGACCGGACGCTCGGGCCAAGCGCGTCATCGCGCTGCGGCGGCCGCCGCGCTGCTCTCGTCCACGCCCTTCGGGGCCTGCTGGCTCATGAACCCGAACAGGTAGCCGGCGACGCGGCGCATCTGGATCTCTTCGCTGCCTTCGGTGATGCGGTAGCGGCGATGGTGGCGGTAGATGTGCTCGAACGGCTTGTGCCGCGAGTACCCCATGCCCCCGTGCACCTGCATCGCACGATCAGCCGCCTCGCAGCACAGCCGGTTGGCCCAGTAGTTGCACATCGAGACCTTGTCGGACTGCGAGAACGCGCCGTACTTGTCCATCGACCACGCCGTCTTCTGGATCAGCACTCGCAGCATCTCGCACTGCGTCGACAGCTCGACGAGCGGGAACTGGATCGCCTGGTTGGTCGAGAGCTTCTTGCCGAACGGTGCGCGCTGGTTCGCGTACTTCACCGCCTCGTCGATGCAGAACTCGGCCGCGCCGAGGCTCGAAGCGGCTTGGCGGATGCGGTTCTCGTTGAAGAAGTGCTGCACGACCTGCAGGCCGCGGCCCTCGCCTCCGAAGATGGAGCTGTCGGGCACGCGCACGTTCGTCAGGCGGATGTGCGCGTGGTCGGTCGGCATGTTGAACGTCCAGAGGAACTCGAGCACCTCGAAGCCCGGGCTGTTCGTCGGCACGAGGAACGCGGTGATGCCCATGCCGTCGCCCGCCTTGCCGCTCGTGCGGGCGAAGATCAGGTCGTACTGCGCGGCGTGGATGCCGGTGTTCCAGGTCTTCTCGCCGTTGATGACCCACTCGTCGCCGTCGCGCTCGGCGTGCGTGTCCATCCACGTCGCGTCGGAGCCGTGCTCGGGCTCGGTGATGCCGAACGCGAAGCCCCGCCGGCCTTCGGCGAGGTCGTCGATCCACTCGGCCTTCTGCTCCTCGGTGCCGTACATGATCATGAGGAGCAGGCCGACGTTGTTGCCGACGATCGCATGCTCGTTCTGCAGGTCGCAGTGCAGGCCGAGGCCCTTGCGGGCGAGGTGCTCGCGGATCACGGCCATGCCGAGGTTCGTGCCCTCCTTGCCGCCGTACTCCTTCGGGAACGGGTAGCGGTAGTGGCCGGCGGCGTCGGCTCGGCGCCTCGCCTCGCGCAGCAGCAGCTCCCACTCGTGGTTCGGCAGGCCGCCCCGCTCCCAGTCGGTGCGCGCGTCTTCACGTCGATGGTCGAAGAACCGGATGTTGTCGTTCTCCTGCTCGAGCGGCTTGATCTCGCGCTCGATGAACTCGTCGAGCTCGTCGAGGTAATCGGCCAGATCCTTCGGGATGTCGAAGTCCACGGGTTCGTACCTTTCGTTCAGACGGCGAGCGTCTCGCGGAGCTCGCGCTTCAGCACCTTGCCCGCCGCGTTGCGCGGCAGCTCTTCGTCGGTGATCCAGATCCGCGTCGGCACCTTGAACGAGGCCAGGCGCTCGCGCACGTGGGTGCGGATGTCGTCTTCGGTGACCACGACGCCTTCGCGCACGCGCACCACTGCGCCGACCTCTTCGCCGAGTCGCTCGTCGGGGATGCCGATGATCGCGGCCTCGGTGATGTCGGGGTGCTCGTAGAGCGCGGCCTCGACCTCGGCCGCGTAGATGTTCTCTCCGCCGCGGATGATGACGTCCTTCAACCGATCGACTACGTACAGGTAGCCCTCGTCGTCGAGCCGACCGAGGTCACCGGTCGCGAACCATCCGTCCTTGAAGGCCGCGGCCGTCGCCTCGGGGTTGTTGAAGTACCCGCGCACGACCGTCGGGCCCTTGAGCCAGATCTCACCGACCTCTCCGGTTGCGAGGTCGGTGCCGTCGGCCCCGACGATCTTCACCTCGATCACGGGAGAGATCACGGTGCCCACGCTGTCGGGCCGGTCGATGTAGGCCTTCCCCCCGTTCGCGATGGCGGCGCCCGAGGTCTCGGTGAGCCCGTAGCCGTTCGTCGGCGCGGCTCGCGACGCCAGCTGGGTGTCGATGCGACGCACGAGCTCGGGTGGCACCAACGTCGCACCAGACGACACGCTCGCGAGCGACGGCAGCTCGCGTCCTTGGGCCTGGGCGACCTCGAGCAGCTGGAACATCGTGGTGGGGACGCCAGCCACGGCGGTCACGTCTTCACGCTCGATGAGGTCGACGGCTTCCACCGCGTCCCACTTGTACATCAGCACGATCTTGCCGCCGAACGCGGCGTAGACCAGCAGCGCCGACTGGAGGCCTCCGACGTGGAACAACGGGAACGTCAGGAGCGTCGCGGGCGGCAGCGGAGGAGGCGCGTCAGCGGCCGGCGGGTTCGCGATCGCAGCCATCGTCTGCCGGTACATGAGGTTCATGAGGAAGGCCATGAAGTTGCGGTGCGTCGCGACCGCGCCCTTCGGCTTCCCCGTCGTGCCCGACGTGTACATGATCGTCGCGTCGTCGTCGGGATCGACCGCGATGTCGGGCAGAGCCGCGACGTCGAGCTCGCCGAGTGCGTCCGCGAACGTCTCGGCATTCGGCATGTAGCGCTCGGTTCGGGCGAGCACGACCTGACGCACTGTCGTCTGGCCGAGCAGTGGTGCGAGCCGCTCGGCGCGCTCCTCGTCCGCGAACAGCACCACGCTGCCCGAGTCGGTCAGGCCGTACGCGAGCTCGGGACCGGTCCACCAGGCGTTGAGCGGGACCACGACAGCGCCGACCGCGATCGCGGCCCAGAACGCGAACGCCCACTCGGGGTAGTTCCGCATCGCGATCGCGACACGATCGCCGGGCTGCACGCCGTAGGTGCCGAGACGCTGGGCGAGCGCGTTGACGATGCGGTGCGACTCGCCGAACGAGTAGCGCTCGTCTTGATAGACGAGGAACGTCTTGTCGCCGTGCACCGCGCTCGCGAGCCAGACCGCACGTAGTGACGGAGGGGCGCCTCTGAACACACGCGTCGGCGTGCCCCGCACGTCCTCTTCGACGATCTCGAAGAGATCGCTCATGCATCCCCCTTGTCAGACAGGCCGACCGCAGCGAGCCAGATCGTCGTCAAGGTCTCTGACGCGGCGACCACGTCGGCCGCGGTGGTGCCCGGACCGAGGCCCTCGACGAACCACCGGTGCGCGAACTCCTCGAGCATCGCGTTCAGCGCGGTCGCAGCGACGTCCGGGTCGATGCCCGGACGCGGCCCGGCCTCCTCGATGCCCCGCTTCACACGAGCGACGCGGCGGGCGCGTTCGACGCGGCGAGCCGTCGCGATCTCGTCGTCGAAGCTCGACGCCTCGTGCCAGACCTTCGAGAGAGTGAGGTGCTCGACGTGATCGGACAGGTACCAGAAGATCTCGGACCGGATCCGCTCGGCGAGCGTCTGGCTCGCGAGCTTCGGCCGCCGCTGCTGCGATGCCAGGGCCTGCTGTGTGAGCGCGAGCAGGATCTGGTGGCGGCTGCCGAAGTACTCGTAGAACGTGCCGTGCCCGACCCCCGCCGCCTTGACGATGTCGGGGACGCTCGTCGCGTGGTAGCCGTGCTCGGCGAAGAGGCGTTCGGCGGCGTCGAGCAGGGCGCGGCGGGTCTCCTCGCCCCGCGCGGTCCTGGCTGTCGCTCGCTCGGTGGCCATCCGGAGCGGAGTTTCGCAGAACCCGACACTTGTGTCGAAGTGACCAGAGGCCCGGGGCCACGGCGCTGTGGCGGTCGCGGGAGGGAAGTTGACAGTGGTGTCGGGTCGCTGTGAGGCTGAACACGATGCACGAGGCGCTGCACGACACCCATCGGCTGTCCTACGACGGCGCCGTCGATGCCGACGGCCACATCCTCGAGCCGTCTGACCTGTGGGAGCGCTACCTCGAGCCGAAGTACCGCGACCGGGCTCTGCGCATCGCGAAGGACGACCGCGGCCTCGACGAGCTCGAGATCGACGGCAAGCGCTCGATGATGGCGCGCCGCGGCATGCCGTCGACGCTCGCGGCGATGGGCCGGATGGACCTCGCCCAGATGGCTCGCGATCCCGAGGTCACCTACGACAACCACGCCGCGTACGGCTCGACCGACGTGAAAGAGCGGCTCGAGCTGCTCGACGCCGAGCACATCGACGCCGCGGTGATCTACACGACCACCGGTCTGCTCTGGGAGGCCGAGCTCGACGACGCCGAGCTCTCGCAGGCCTACACGCGCGCCTACAACCGGTGGATCTGTGATTGGTGCTCCGACAGCGGCGGCCGGCTCGTGCCCGCTGCGCATCTCTCGCTCGGCGATCCGGCGGGTGCGGCCGAAGAGCTCGCCCGTGCCGTCGGCGACGGCGCGCGAGGCGTGTACGTCGCGCCGTTCACGCACTCGGCGAAGCCGCTCGGGCATCCCGACAACGACGTCGTCTTCGCCGCCGCGCAAGACCACGACGTGCCGTTCGCGATCCACCCGACATTCGAGCCCCAGTGGACGAAGGGCAACCGCATGGGTGCGTGGGAGAACGTGCGCGAGCTGCGCCTCACCGCGTCCGTGCAGGCCTCCGACGGCGTGCGCCATCAGTTCACGACCCTCTTCGACTACGGCGTGTTCGACAAGTTCCCGCGCTTGAAGGTGCTCGTGCTCGAGTCGGGCGGCGGTTGGCTCGGCTACTGGCTCGACCGCATGGACGGCGTGTTCGGTCACACCGCGATCGGTCAGCGGGTGCCGCTCGAGAACCCGCCCTCCTACTACTTCACGGAGCGCTGCTACATCAGCTGCGACCCCGACGAGCGATCGATCCCGTGGCTCGCCGAGCGGTTCGGCGACGACCGGTTCATGTGGGCCAGCGACTTCCCGCATGCCGACCACACGCCCGAGTACATCGAAGACCTCGACGTGCTCGCGTCGATGTTCCCGGACGAGAGCCGGCGCAAGTTCCTCGGCGACAACTGCAGGCAGCTGTTCAAGATCGATGCCTGACAGTCGGCTTTACGTCTTTCCCGATCCGGGCGAGACGATCGGCATGGTCGCCAAGCGTGTCCTTCCCGACGTCGACGACGGCGCGCAGCTGCTGCTGTCGTGGAACCTCCACCTCGCGATGCGTCCGTTCCCGATCGGCGCGCCGGGCGAGCTGCTGCCCACCGACATCGTGTACGTCGAGGCCCCGCTTCCGTGACGACTCGGGCCGACGCGCCGGTCATCGCCGCGACCTCGGTCGCCGCAGGCCACGACGGCCGCGCCGAGCTCGTGCTCGAGCTCGCGTACCCGAACGGCGCGCGCACGCAGCTGAGCGTGACGGAGGAGGCGATGGCGCGCGCGCTCGACGCCGCCGGCGCTACCTCACTCGAAGACCTCCACGGGCAGCCGTGGACTGTGTTGATCGACCCAGATGAGATCGGAGAGCTCTGTGATGTTGGACGTCATCATTCGCGGCGGCAAGGTCGTCGACGGCTCGGGGTTGCCCGGCGTATCTCGGCGACGTCGGGATCAAGAACGGCCGCATCGTGTCGGTCGGCCGCACGCTCGCCGACGCGGCGAGGGTCATCGACGCGACCGGCAAGGTCGTCACGCCGGGCTTCATCGACCCGCACACGCACTACGACGCGCAGCTCTGCTTCGACCCGTACGCCTACCCGGCGATCGAGCACGGCATCACGTCGGTCGTCACCGGCAACTGCTCGCTGAGCCTCGCGCCCGTGCCCGCGCCGCTGCGCGAGCGCTTCTCGCGCATGTTCCGGCTGATCGAGGAGATGCCCGAAGCGGCGTTCGCGCAGGGCGTCGACTGGCGCTGGGGTGAGTCGTTCGGCGGGATGGTCGACGCGCTGAAGGGCAACCTCGCGCTGAACTTCGCCCCGCTCGTCGGTCACTCGGTGCTGCGCCTCGCAGTGCTGGGCCAGGACGTCCGCCGGCCCGCGACTGCAGAAGAGGTCGCGGCGATGTGCGACCTGCTGCGCGAGTGCCTCGATGCCGGCGCGGTCGGCATGTCGACGAGCTACGTCGACATCGAGGAGGACTTCAACCCGGTGCCCTGCCGCTGGGCCGAGCACTCCGAGCTCGAGGCGCTGTGCGCGGTGCTCGGCGAGCGCGGCCGCATGCTCCAGATCGTCCACGAGTTCTTCGATGCGGGGCTCACCGTGTCGCGGGTCGAGATGCTCGGCAAGCTCTCGCGCGAGCACGGCATCCCGACGACGCTCTCGCCGATCTTCCACAGCAAGGCCGTGCCCGACGCGTGCGACAAGGTGATGGCAGCCGTCGAGCGCGAGTGGGCTGCGGGCGCGCGGGTGTGGCCGCAGGTGCAGACCCGTCCGATCGACATCAGCTGGACGCTCGACCAGCGCAGCATCATGTTCCTCGCGCTGCCGGGCTGGTGGCCGGTGCTCTCGCTGCCCACGAAGGAAGAGAAGCTCGCGGCGTTCGCCGACCCCGACAAGCGCGCGCGCGCTCGCCGGCACGATCAACATGCTCGCGAGCGTGCCGAACGCGGGTCTCGACCCGAGCGGCTTCGTCGTCCGCGAGGTCGCGCTCGAGAGCAACCGCGACCTCGTCGGCCGCACGCTCGGCGAGATCGCCGAGCGAGCGCGGCGTCGACGCCCGGCGACCTCCTCATCGACCTCTCCGTCGAGGAAGACCTCGGCACGTGGTTCATGCGCGCCGACATCGGCCACAGCGACGCCGACGCGGTCGGTGGGCTGCTCGCGCATCCGTACGTGCACGTCGGCGCGAGCGACGGCGGCGCGCACGTCGGGTCGTTCGCGACCTACGGCGACACCGGCTTCCTCGTGTCGCGGTACGTCCGCGAGACCGGCGCCCTGCGGCTCGAGGAGGCAGTGAAGAAGATCACGCTCGACCCCGCGACGATCTGGGGCCTCCCCGAGCGCGGCCTGCTCCGCGAGGGCTACCACGCGGACGTCGCGGTGTTCGACGCCGACACCCTCGGCCGCGGGCCGGAGGTCGTCGTCCGACGACTTCCCTGGCGGGGGCACTCGCTGGATCCGTCACTCGGTGGGCATGGACACCGTGCTCGTGGATGGCGAAGTCACGTGGAGCGCATCCGAGGGCTACATCGACGGCGCGGCGAGCTGGGGGGCTCGCGACCCGATGAGCCAGGGCTGGTGGGGTCGTCGAGTCCAACTCGACGACCTCGGCCAGCCATCTCGTGTGATCCTTCTGACATGGACATGACTCCGGTCCCGCTCGCGGGCCGCATGGGCAACCTGCGCTCGAACGCGATCCGCGAGCTGCTCGCGATCACGCAACGACCCGACGTCATCTCGATGGCCGGTGGGCTGCCCGCATCCGATGCGTTTCCCGTCGACGAGATCCGGACGGTGACCGCGCGGTTGCTGCGCGACGACCCGACGTCGTTGCTGCAGTACTCGACGACCGAAGGGTTCCCCGAGCTGCGGGCGTGGATCGCGGAGCAGGCTGCCGCGAGTCGTGGGCGCGAGGTCGACCCCGATCAGGTGCTCATCACCCACGGGTCGCAGCAGGCGCTCGACCTCGTGTCGAAGGTGTTCGTCGACCCAGGCGTCGAGGTCGCGATCGACGAGCCCGGCTACATCGGGGCGATCCAGGCGCTGCAGGTGTTCGAGCCGGCGCTGCTTCCCGTGCCGGTCGACGAGCACGGCATCGACAGCGCTGCTTTGGAGTCGTTGTTGGTTGCCGGGCATCGCCCGCGGGTGCTCTACACCGTCGTCAACTTCCAGAACCCGACCGGTGCAACGCTCTCGCTCGAGCGCCGGATGCACCTCGCCGAGCTCGCCGAGAAGTACGGGTTCGTCATCGTCGAAGACGATCCGTACTGGGCGCTGCGCTTCGCGGGCGAGCAGCTTCCGTCGATCGCGTCGTGGTCCGACAACGTGATCTCACTTGGCACGTTCTCCAAGCTCGTCGTGCCCGGACTGCGGGTTGGCTATGCCGTCGCGCCGACGTGGGCGCGCGAGCACCTCGCGAAGGTGAAGCAAGGCGCCGACCTGCACACGTCGAGCTGGGGGCAAGTGCTGCTGAGCGCGCTTGTCTCGGAGCGGGGATGGCTGTCCGATCACATCGAGGCGTTGGTGCGCGTGTACGGCACACGTGCGAAGGCGCTCGAGGACTCTCTGGTCGCGCGCGTGGGCGAGAAGTTCGCGTTCAGTCGTCCCGACGGCGGCATGTTCTTGTGGGGCCGCCTCACTGACGGCCGCTCCGCGACCGACCTGCTGCCGAAGGCGGTCGAGCAGGGCATGGCCTTCGTGCCCGGCGAGCCCTTCTACTCGGGGCCACCCGATGTCTCGACGCTGCGCATGAGCTTCGCGACCGCGTCCCCCGAGGAGCTCGACGAAGGCGTCCGTCGCTTCGCCGCCGCCCTCGACGCCTGAACCTCAGCAAACGGTCAGCAGCGGGTGCCGTCGGCGGGGACGGTGAGGTCGAGGATGTACGCGTCGATGGCGTCGTCGACGCACTTGTCCTCGCCGTACGCGGTATGGCCCTCGCCTTCACGCACCAGCAGGACGCCGCTCTCGAGCGCATCCGCGAGCTGCTGGCTCTGCACGAGCGGAGTGAACGGGTCGCCGGTCGTGCCGACGACGAGGATCGGGGGAGCGCCGGCGCCCGTCGCCTTGGGCCCGGGCCGTGGTGGCACCGGCCACAGCGCGCACTGGAAGCCGTAGGCGAACGAGCGACCGAGGCGGGGCGCGTCCTTCGCGAACTGCTCCGCGAGCGCGTCGTAGGCATTGAGGTCAGTCGGCACCGGATCGTCGAGGCAGCTGATCGCGATGAACGCCTCGATCGTGTTGTTCCAGGTGCCGTTGTCTTCGCGCTCGAGGTACGAGTCGCTGAGCGCGAGCAACCCGTCGCCGTTGCCGTGCTGCGCGTCGTTCAGCGCGTGGGCGAGTGACGGCCACAGGTCACTGCTGTAGAGCGCCTGGATCACGGCGTTGAGTGCGACGCCCTGGCCAACCTCTGGCCGTCCCTTCTCGGGCGGCGGCAGGGGGTTCGAGTCGAGCTTCGACATGAGCGCGTCGAACGCTCCCTCTGCGTTGCCGTTGTTGTTGAACGCGCACGTGCGATGCGAGGAGCAGTCGGCCAGGAACGAGTCGAGCGCGTGCTCGGCCCCGACCGCCTGCGCGTGCGCGGTCTCGACGCCGTCGAGGTCGGGATCGATCGCGCCGTCGAGCACCATCGCCCTGATGTGCTTCGGGAACAACGTGGCGTAGGTCGCCCCGAGCTCGCTGCCGTACGAGAACCCGAAGTAGGTGATGGTGTCCTCACCGAGCGCCTGACGGACGCGTTCGAGGTCGTTGGCGGTGTCGACGGTCGAGATGTGGGCGAGCATCGGCCCGTCGGCCTTCTCGCAGGCAGTGTCGAACTCCTGGGCCCGGTCGACGAGCTCCTGCTTCTCGGCCGGAGTGTCGGGCGACGGGTCGGGCTCGGCGAAGTAGCGGTCGACGTCGGCGACGCAGTCGATGGGGGCGCTGCCCCCGGTGCCCCTCGGGTCCCAGGCCACGATGTCGAACCGGTCACGGATGTCCTTCGGCCAGATGGACGTGGCCGAGGGGATGAGCTCCGTGCCGGGCACACCAGGGCCACCAGGGTTCACGAGCATCGACCCGACGCGCTCGGACTTGTTGCTCGCAGGAAGGCGCATGAGCGCGAGGTCGATCGTGCCGCTCGCCGCGTTCTCGTAGTCGATCGGAACGGTCAGCGTGGCGCACTCGATGCGCGGTCCCGCGTCGGGGCACGACTTCCAGTCGAGCGTCGTCGCCGCGGCTGTCGCGTCGGTCGTATCGGTCGTCACTGCGCCCGTTGTCGACGCGGCCCCCGTCGTCGATGCGCCGGTGGTCGCCGCACTGCCGCTGTCGTCACTCGATCCGCACGCCGCGAGCACGAGCGCGGCGGCAACGAGGAAGACGAGCCGGCGCACCCGCTGATGGTAGGGGCGGCCGTGGAGCCTGAGATCGTGGGCCCTAGCCTCGAACGCAGTGCGCATGATGGGTGGCCCTCACGGGATGCTCGGCCACGATCCCGAGAACGTCGCGGGCTCGAAGGTCGACACGCAGATCCTCAAGCGCGCCTGGGTGTTCGCCCGGCCCTACCGGATCATGATCATCGGCTTCCTCGCCACGATCGTGCTCGACGCGATCCTCGTGATCGCGCCGCCGCTGCTGCTGCGGTCGATGCTCGACAACGCGATCCCGTCGGGTGATCGCCGGCAGGTCTGGATCCTCGCCGGCCTCACCGTGCTCGCCGCACTCGGCGACGCGATCCTGTCGGTCGCCCAGCGCTGGTGGTCGGCACGGATCGGCGAAGGCCTGATCTACGAGCTGCGCTCCGCGCTGTTCGACCGCGTGCAGCGCCAGCCCATCGCGTTCTTCACTCGCACCCAGACTGGCGCGCTCATCAGCCGGATGAACAACGACGTGATCGGCGCGCAGAGCGCGGTCACCGGCACGCTCGGCACCGTCGTGTCGAACGTGATCACGCTCGCGCTGACGCTCGTCGCGATGATCGCCCTCGAGTGGCGGCTGACGTTCATCGCGCTGCTGGTGCTGCCGATCTTCGTGATCCCGGCCAAGCGGGTCGGCCGCAAGCTGCAGGCCATCACGCGCGAGCAGATGAACCTCAACTCGTCGATGAACACGACGATGACCGAGCGGTTCAACGTCAGCGGGGCGATGCTCGTCAAGCTCTACGGCGACCCCGACGTCGAGGCAGAGTCGTTCTCGAACCGTGCGAGTCGGGTGCGCGACATGGGCATCAAGAGCGCGATGTACGGCCGCGTGTTCTTCGTCGCCCTCGGCCTCGTCGCGGCGGTCGGCACCGCCGTGATCTACGGCCTCGGCGCGCAGATGGTGATCTCGGGGACGATCACGATCGGCACGCTCGTCGCCCTCGCCGCATACGTCGGACGTGTCTACGGACCGTTGACGAGCCTCACCAACGCTCGCGTCGACGTCATGACCGCGCTCGTTTCGTTCGAGCGAGTGTTCGAGGTGCTCGACGCGCCGAACCCCCTCGAAGACTCTCCTGGCGCGATCGACCTCGTCGATCCGGTCGGTCGCGTCGAGTTCGACGACGTCACGTTCCGCTATCCCGCTGGGGCTTCGGTGTCGGTCGCGACGCTCGAGGTCGGCGGCGCCCAGGCCGACGGCAGCGTGCCGGTGCTCGACGGCGATGCCGGCGTCGAGGTGCTCCACCACGTCTCCGCTCACATCGAGCCGGGCCGCCTCATCGCACTCGTCGGGCCGAGCGGCGCGGGCAAGACGACGCTCGCGTCCCTCGTCCCGCGCCTCTACGACGTGACCAGCGGAGCGGTGCTCGTCGACGGGCACGACGTGCGCCAGCTGACGCAGCACTCGTTGCGCGCCGCAATCGGAGTGGTCGCGCAGGATCCCCATCTCTTCCACGAATCAGTGGCAGACAACCTGCGGTACGCGAAGCCGTCGGCCACGCAGGCCGAGCTCGAGGCTGCGTGCCGCGCCGCGCAGATCCACGACGTGATCGCCGCGCTGCCCGACGGCTACGACACTCTCGTCGGCGAGCGCGGCTACCGGCTCTCGGGTGGCGAGAAGCAGCGCATCGCGATCGCGCGCATGCTGCTGAAGAGCCCGGCGATCGTGATCCTCGACGAGGCGACGAGCCATCTCGACTCCGAGAACGAGTCCCTCGTGCAGGCCGCACTCGACGCCGCGCTCGAGCGGTCGCACCTCGATCGTGATCGCCCACCGGCTGTCGACGATCACGAACGCGGACGAGATCCTCGTCGTCGACGACGGCCGCATCATCGAACGCGGCAGCCACGACGAGCTGCTCGCGGCGGGCGGCCTCTACTCCGAGCTGTACCACACGCTCGTCCGCGACCAGCCCTCCCCGAACGTGCTCCTGGAGCGCCCCGCCGGCTGAGATTGATGATTCGGGGACGGTATGCGGTCCCCAATTCATCAATCTCGAGGGGGTGCAGGCCGCCTCGCCGACATCCCTGGGAATGTCCCACCCCCCTCGTACCGTCGCGGCATGGCTCGCCAACGCACCGTCTTCTCGTGCACTGACTGCGGCACGCACGCCCACCAATGGGCGGGTCGCTGCCCCGGATGCGGCGAGTGGAACACGTTGGTCGAAGAGGCCGAGCCGGTGCGATCGGCAGTCGCGGCCGCCATCGCGGTCGAGGCACCGTTGCCGATCACGCAGGTCGACCCGAGCCAATGGAGCCCGCGGCCGACCGGCGTCAGCGAGCTCGACCGTGTGTTGGGCGGAGGCCTCGTCGCCGGCTCGGTGACGCTCGTCGGCGGTGAGCCCGGCGTCGGCAAGTCGACGTTGCTCTTGCAGGCCGCGGCCTCGGTCGCGCGCAGTGGTGCGCGGTGCCTCTACATCTCGGGCGAAGAGTCGGCTGCGCAAGTGCAAGGCCGTGCGGCGCGCGTCGACGCGCTGGTCGACGGCCTGTGGTTCTCGGCCGAGAGCGAGGTGAAGGGCATCGTTGCGTTGATCGACTCGCTCGATCCCGACTTCGTGGTCGTCGACTCCGTGCAGACGATGCACGACTCCGAGCTCGGCGCCACCCCCGGCACTGTCTCGCAGGTGCGCGGCTGCGCGCAGCAGCTCATCGACGCAACCAAGCGCCGCCAGACCGCGACCGTGCTCGTCGGCCATGTCACGAAGGAGAACGAGATCGCGGGCCCGCGCGTGCTCGAGCACGCGGTCGACACCGTGCTCTCGTTCGGCGGCGATCGCCACCACGCCTTGCGACTGTTGCGCGCGCTGAAGCACCGCTTCGGCTCGACCGACGAGCTCGGCCTCTTCGAGATGGGGGAGCAGGGCCTGATCGGCGTGCCCGACCCGAGCGCGCTGTTCCTCGCGGATCGGCGGTCTGGTGTCGCAGGTTCGATCGTCGTGCCAACCGTCGACGGCAACCGTCCGCTGCTCGTCGAGGTGCAGGCCTTGGTGGCGTCCGCGGGCCCCGGGGGTCCACGCCGGTCGGCTCAGGGAGTCGATCCCGGAAGGCTGGCCTTCCTGGTCGCGGTGCTCGAGCAACGAGTCGGCGTCAGTCTCGCGGGCCTCGATGTCTACGTCTCGGTGGTGGGTGGCGTACGGGTGACCGAGCCGGGCTCAGATCTCGGCATCGCGCTCGCACTCGTTTCGGCGGTGTCGGGGCACGCACTGCCGGCCGATCTCGTCGCTCTCGGTGAAGTCGGTCTCGCCGGCGAGCTCCGCCAAGTCGCACAGACACCACGGCGCGTGGCCGAGGCGCGCCGACTCGGCTTCGATCAGCTCGTCGTGCCGCAGTCCGCGCCGCGTCGGTCGAGGCGCCGGTGCTCCTGCGCGCCGCGACGCTCGCCGACGCGCTCGACCTCGTCGGAGTGCGCGGCGACGTCGAAGCTGCCGCTTGGTGACGACGCGTCCGTCACCGCAACTACGATCGCGGCGTGGTGCCTCGTCGCAGCCCCGACCTGGTGCAGGCCCTTCGGGCTGTCGCGCCTGGCACCGCCCTTCGTGAGGGGCTCGATCGCGTCCTGAAGGCGAAGATGGGCGCGCTGATCGTCGTGGGCGACGGTCCCGAGGTGCTCAACATCTGCTCGGGCGGATTCCTGCTCGACGCCGCGTTCAGCCCTCAGCGTCTGTCCGAGCTGGCGAAGATGGACGGCGCGATCATCCTGGCGTCAGACGCGAGCCGCATCGCGCGGGCGAACGTCCACCTCGTGCCCGACCCGAACGTGCCGACGTCCGAGACCGGCACCCGGCACCGCACTGCCGAGCGTGTGGCGCGCTCGATCGGGATCCCGGTGATCTCGGTGTCCGAGGATCTCTCGATCATCGCGGTCTACATGCGCAGCGAGAAGCATCCGCTCGAAGAGATCCCCCGGTTGCTCAACCGCGCGAACCAGGCACAACAGGCGGTCGAGCGGTACAAGACCAGGCTCGACGCCGTGTCGGGTGCGTTGTCGGCGCTCGAGGTCGAAGACCTCGTGACGCTGCGCGACGTGCTGTCGGTCCTGCAGCGCACCGAGATGGTCATGCGCATCGCCGACGAGATCGCGGGCTACATCGTCGAGCTCGGCGTCGACGGTCGACTCGTGCGGTTGCAGCTCGACGAGCAGCTCGGCGGAATCGAAGACGACGGCCGCCTCGTCGTGCGCGACTACTTCGCCGACGGCGACGCGCGCTCGATCGAGTACCTCATGAACGCGCTCGGCGCGCTCGACACCGACGAGCTCGTCGACCTGCGAGCAGTCGCGGCGGCGGCAGTGCATCCCGAAGGGGCCGCGGCCGACCTCGATGGCGCAGTGCAACCAAAGGGCTACCGACTTCTCAGCAAGATCCCGCGCCTGCCCGATCAGGTGATCGACAGCGTGGTCGAGCGGTTCGGCACGCTCCACAAGATCATGCGGGCGACGATCGACGACCTCGTCGACGTCGAAGGCGTGGGCACCGCGCGAGCGCGGGCGATCAAGGACGGGCTGTCCCGCCTCGCCGAGAGCAGCATCCTCGACCGTTACTCCTGACGACGAAGGAGATCGAGACCTCATGCGCATCGAGCTTCCCTCGGGGACGCCGGCCGAGCTCGTGAAGCCAGAGGGCGAGGCCTCCCTCGGCCTCGTCATCGCGCCCGACATCTTCGGATTGCGACCGCTCTACGACGACCTCTGTGCGCGACTGTCGGCCGAGCAGGGCTGGGCGGTGTGCGCGGTCGAACCCTTTCCGGGTCGCACGCTGGGCGACGTCGACGAGCGCTTCGCCGCGGTGCCGAACCTCGACGACGACCGGGTGCTCGGCGACCTCGTCGCGGCCGGCAACGCGACGGGCAACGCGAACGTCTGCCTGATCGGGTTCTGCATGGGCGGCATGTATTCGCTCAAGGCCGCGGGGCTCTCGCACTTCCGCCGCGTCGTCGCCTTCTACGGCATGATCCGCATCCCGCCCGCATGGAAGGGCTACGGCGTGGCCGAGCCGCTCGACAAGCTCGCGAACCCGCTCGCGTCACCGACGATGGCGATCATCGGCGAGCAGGATCCGTACACACCGCCCGAGGATGTCGCGGCTCTCGAGCGCGACACGCGGGTGACCGTGGTGCGCTACCCCGACGCTGAGCACGGGTTCGTGCACGATCCCGACCGTCCCGCCCACCGCCCCGACGACGCCGCCGACGCATGGCAGAAGGCGATCGCGTTCCTGACGCAGCTGACGAGCTAGCGAGAGCGCTGCGCGAGCCGCTCTCGGTTCACGATGCGGTAGTGGCGGTCTGACTGCTCGAGCCACCCGAGGCGGATGAACGACGAGATCGCCTTGTTCACGCGCTCGCGCGACGCGCCGACCATGCCGGCGAGCTCTTCCTGCGTCACCGGGAGGTAGAACTCGTTCGCCTCACCGGCGAGCTCGAGCAGTCGCTTGGCCGTGCGACCGGTGACGTCGAGGAAGACCGAATCCGCGAGCGCTTCGTCCATCGCGCGGAGCCGGCCCACGAGCATCGCCGTCGTTCCCCACAGCAGCGCCGGGCGGTCTTCGAAGAGCTGACGGATCGGCGCGTAGGGGATCGCCACGACTTCGGAGGGCTCGAGCGCTCGCGCCTCGGCGGAGCGACCGAGCCCGTCGAGCATGCCCATCTCGCCGAACAGCTCACCGCGCTCCATGAGCGCCACGACTGACTCGCGTCCGTCGATCGACTTCTTCGAGATCGCGATCAAGACCCGACGACACGACGAACAGCTCGGAGCAGTCGTCGCCCTCCTCGAAGAGCAGATCGCCACGCCGGAGGCTGCGGATCGTGCAGGTCGGGAGCAGAAAGCCGAGGTCTTCCTCACTCAAGTCGCGGAAGAAGTCAGTGTCGGTGAGGAGGGCGCTCTCGACCATCGACCGGCGAGGTTACCCCTCGCTCATGGCAGGCTGACGGTTGTGAGCGCTGCTGCCGCGTTCGATGACGACGCCGACACAGCGATTGGTGTGTGGGCGATCGTGGTCGCGGCCGGAGCCGGAAGCCGCTTCGGCAGCGCGAAGCAGTACGCGCTCCTCGGGGGCAAGCGGGTCGTCGACTGGTCGCTCGCGACGGCTCGAGCGTCGTGCGCGGAGGTCATCTTGGTGGTGCCGCCCGACCGCGCGGACGCACCCGAGGCCGCCGACCACGTGGTCGCAGGCGGCGCGTCTCGCTCTGAGTCGGTGCGGGCCGGGCTCGCGGCGATCGCGCCTGACGCGAGCGACGACACGGTTGTCGTGGTGCACGACGCCGCGCGTCCGTTCGCCACTCGAGCGCTGTTCGAGGCAGTGATCGCCGCGGTGCGTTCGGGCGCCGATGGCGCAGTGCCGGGGATACCGATCACCGACACCGTCAAGCAGGTGCGCGCCGACCGCAGCGTCTTCGCCACCCTCGACCGGACCCATCTCGTGACTGTGCAGACGCCTCAGGCGTTCCGGCTGCCCGCGCTGCGGGCTGCACACCACGACGGAGGCGAGGCCACCGACGACGCCGCTCTCGTCGAAGCCGTCGGCGGGAGAGTCGTCGTCGTCGAGGGCGAGGTCACCAATCGCAAGATCACGACCCCCGCCGACCTCGGCGAGTCGACGATGAGCGTGCGCGTAGGTCAAGGCTTCGACGTGCATCCATTCGACGCCGAGGCGAGCGGCTCGTTGCGTCCTCGGAGGAGTCGAGTTCCCTGAGGCCACGCCGCTGCGCGGGCACAGCGACGCCGACGTCGTCGCGCACGCCGTGATCGATGCACTGCTCGGCGCGGCCGGTCTCGGCGACATCGGCACGCATTTCTCCGACGCCGATCCTCGATGGAAGGACGCCGACTCGATCGGCTTGCTTGCACAGGCCGTCACGATGGTGCGCGACGCCGGCTGGCAGCCCGGAAACGTCGACTGCACCGTGATCGCGGAGGCTCCGAAGGTTGCGCCCCGTCGGGCCGAGATCGAGGACCGGCTGTCCTCGACCGTCGGCGCGCCAGTGACAGTCAAGGCGAAGCGAGCCGAGGGACTCGGCGCGCTCGGTCGCGGTGAGGGCATCGCGTGCTTCGCTGTAGCCATCGTGTCGAACGGAGCCTCATGAGCCCGCCGAAGCGCGGCGGTCGCAAGCCGCCGCCGTCCCGTTCCGGAGGCGGCCACCGACGCGCGCGCCGACGACCGCACATCGTGCGCCGGCCGCCGCTCGCGGGCTCGGCGGCGACCAGGTCGAGGGACGGCAGGCAGTGCGCGAGCTGCTGCTCTCGGGCCGGCGGGTCCGCGAGCTCTGGGTCGCGACCGATCTCGACGACGCATCTGTCGTCGACGAGATCCTCGAGCTCGCGCGCGAGATGCGGATCACGGTGCGCGAGGTCAGTCGCAACAAGATGGCGGCGGAGGCCCGCACCGACGCGCCGCAAGGGGTGCTGGCGAAGGCAGCCCCGCTTCACGAGGTCGAGCTCGACGAGCTCGCGAAGCTGCGCCACGCGAGCGGCGCCAAGCCCTTCCTCATCGTCGCTGATGGCGTCACCGACCCGGGCAACCTCGGTGCGCTGCTCCGCAGCGCGTCTTGCGCCGGAGCGACCGGTGTCGTGCTGCCCCGCCATCGAGCAGTGCACATCACGCCCACCGTGGCGAAGACGGCGGCCGGGGCGATCGAGCACCTCTCGATGGCGCTGGTCGGTGGCATCCCGAACGCGCTCACCCGGCTGCGGGAGCTCGGGGTCTGGGTCGTGGGGCTCGACATGATCGCCGACCGCACCCTCTTCGAGCTGGGCGACGTCGCTCGTGAGCCAGTCGCGCTCGTGCTCGGAGCCGAGGGCAAGGGGATCTCTCGGCTCACGCGGCAGCGCTGCGACGTGGTCGTGCGCATCCCGCTGGTCGGCCCGCTCGAGTCGCTCAACGTCGCGACCGCAGGCGCGCTGGCTTGCTACGAGGTGACGCGCCAGCGCATGCCGGGCTCGCGAGAGCCCGAGGTGGGAATCGAACCCACGACCTGACGCTTACAAGGCGCCTGCTCTGCCTCTGAGCTACTCGGGCGTCCTCCGATTCTGCCTGCTCAGAACGGGCGCCAAGTCGCCCCCCGGCCCGGGGATGCTTGATTCGCGTGGGGTGGGCGACAAGGCTGCCCGCGATGACGCTGACCGAACGGGAACGCGCGATCCTCGAGTTCGAGCGCAGCTGGTGGACTGAGCCCGGTCCGAAGGAGCTCGCGATCCGTGAGCGCTTCGACCTGTCAGCCACTCGCTACTACCAGCTCCTCGGCGAGCTGGTCGACTCCGACGACGCCCTGGAATACGACCCGTTGGTGATCCGGCGTCTTCGCCGCATGCGCGACCGGCGCCGTCGTGCCCGTTTCGAGGGGCCCTCGGTCTCAGAGCCCCCGGGCCGGTGAGTCAACGCCGTCACGCCGCGTCTGACGGGTCGTTCGCCAAGTCCGCGGGCGGCGCAGCAGGTCGCGGCATCCTGCTCATCGCGGTCGCCGTCTTGGTCGGGGTGCTCATCCTCCGCAACGGCTTCGACAACGGAGGCGGCGGCTCGTCGTCCCCGCCCACGACGTCGGCGGGCGCGGTCACGTCGGTCTCGACGAACACGACGGCAGCGGGAGGCAGCACCGAGAGCACGGCGGCTTCCACGCCGTCGACCCGACCGGCCAATCAGGTGAAGGTGTTCGTGGCCAACGGCGCCGGCATCCAGGGCGCGGCGGGCAAGGCCGTCGAGACGCTGACCCCGCTCGGCTACGTGGCGGTCGCCGGGAATTCACCAAACCGGGTGCAGACCACGACCGTGTACTACACCGAGGGCTACCAAGCCGAAGCCCAGGGAGTTGCTGCGGCACTCGGCGCGCCGGCGGCTTCGGTGCAGCCGATGCCCACGCCACCGCCCATCGCGGACATCCAGGGCGCGCAGGTGCTCGTGGTGCTCGGCCCGGACGTCGCCAAGCCCGCGTAGCGAGCGCGGCTCGAGCCGAGCCGCCATTCCTGTGGCATTGTCGGGCGCCCTGTTGACAGGAGGCGCCCGTGACCCCCGATCTGGACACGCTGTCCATCAACACGATCCGCACGCTCTGCATGGACGCGATCCAGAAGGCGAACTCCGGTCACCCCGGCACGCCGATGGGCATCGCGCCAGTCGCGTACTCGCTGTGGCAGCGCGTGATGCGGTTCGACCCGCAAGATCCGATCTGGCCCAACCGCGATCGCTTCGTGCTGTCCGAAGGCCACGCGTCTGCGTTGCTCTGGTCGCTGCTTCACCTCACCGGCGTGCGCGCCGTTGATCCCGACTACGAGATCCTCGGACAGCCCGCCGTCTCGCTCGACGACCTGAAGACGTTCCGTCAGCTCGGCTCGAAGTGCCCGGGCCATCCCGAGTACCGGTGGACGAGCGGCGTCGAGACGACGACGGGCCCGCTCGGCCAGGGCGTCGCGACTTCGGTGGGCATGGCGATCGCCGGTCAGTGGCTCGGTGCTCGCTACAACCGCGAGGGCTTCCCGATCTTCGACTTCGACGTCTACGCCCTTGCGGGCGACGGCTGCATGATGGAAGGCGTCGCGTCAGAAGCGGCGTCGCTCGCCGCGCATCAGCGCCTCTCGAACCTCTGCTGGATCTACGACTCGAACCGGGTCACGATCGAGGGTCATACGAACATCGCGTTCACAGAAGATGTCGCGGCGCGGTTCATGGCGTACGGCTGGAACGTCACCACCGTCGCCGACGCGAACGACCTCGACGCGATCAAGCGCGCGTTCCACACCTTCAAGGCCGAGCGCGACCGCCCGACCCTGATCGTGGTGCACAGCCACATCGGCTACGGCTCCCCGGTGGAGGACTCGCCCAAGGCACACGGTGAGCCTTTCGGAGTCGAAGGCTGCAAGGCGACGAAGCGCTTCTTCGGATTCCCCGAGGACGAGGACTTCTACATCCCGGACGGTGTCTACGACCACTTCGCGGCCGGCATCGGCGCGACCGGGCGCGAGGCGCGCGACGCGTGGCACACCATGTTCGAGAAGTACCGCGTGGAGTACCCCGATCTGGCCGACGAGCTCGAGCGCATCCAGCGCCGAGAGCTCCCGACGGGCTGGGAGAGCGCGCTGCCGACCTTCCCCGCGGACGAGAAGGGCATCGCGAGCCGTGACTCGTCAGGCCGGGTGCTCAACGCCCTCGCGCAGGCGGTGCCGTGGATCGTCGGCGGTTCCGCCGACCTGTCACCGTCGACGAAGACGAACCTCACGTTCGACGGCGCTGGCGACTTCCAAGCCGACAGCCGAGGCGGGCGCAACCTCCACCTCGGCGTCCGCGAGCACGCGTCGGCCGCCGTCGCGAACGGCATGGCGCTCACGAAGCTGCGCTCGTACTGGTCTGGGTTCATGATCTTCTCGGACTACGCGCGGGGCGCCATTCGGCTCTCCGCACTCATGGAGATCCCCGTCGTGCACATCTTCACGCACGACTCGATCGGTGTCGGTGAGGACGGCCCGACCCATCAGCCCGTCGAGCAGCTCGCCTCCCTCCGTGCGATGCCGGGCCTGTTGGTGTTCCGCCCGGCCGACGCGAACGAAGTCGTCGAGACCTGGCGGATCCTCATGGGCCTGCACAACGAGGCCGCGGTGGTCGTCCTGTCGCGGCAGAACCTTCCTACGGTCGATCGCACGGTCTACGCGCCCGCATCGGGCGTCGCGAAGGGCGCCTACGTGCTCGCCGACCCGCCCGACGGCAATCCCGACGTCATCCTCCTCGCGACCGGCTCCGAGGTGGGCCTCGCGCTCGAGGCGCGCGACGAGCTCGCGGCGGGCGGCCTGCAGGCACGCGTCGTGAGCATGCCGTGCTGGGAGCTCTTCGACCGCCAGCCGAAGGAGTACCGCGACGAGGTGTTGCCACCCTCGGTGAAGGCGCGGGTCGCGATCGAGCAAGCATCCACACTGGGGTGGGACCGGTACGTCGGTGACGGTGGGGCGGTCATCGGCATGAACACGTTCGGTGCGTCAGCGCCGCTGAAGCACCTCCTCGAGAAGTTCGGCTTCACCCCTGACCGCGTGGCGCAGGTCGCGCGCGAGAGAGTCGCAGCCGGAAAGGACAGCGCATGAAGGCGACAGAGACGCTCCACCAACAGGGCCAGAGCCTTTGGCTCGACAACATCACGCGGTCGATGCTCGACAACGGCGTCGTCCAGCGGTACATCGACCGCTACTCGGTCACCGGGCTGACCTCGAACCCCTCGATCTTCGACAAGGCGATCCAGTCAGGCGACTACGACGATGCGATCCGCGAGAAGACCAAGGCCGGGCTCTCGGGCGAGGACCTCTTCTTCGAGCTCGCGATCGAGGACCTCCAACGCGCGGCCGACCTCTTCCTTCCGATCCACGAGCGCACCCACGGCATCGACGGCTGGTGCTCGCTCGAGGTCTCGCCCGAGCTCGCGTACGACACCCAGAAGACGGTCGCTGCCGCGAAGGACCTCTCGGCGCGCGCCGGCCGGCGCAACCTGTTCATCAAGATCCCCGGTACCGAGGAGGGGCTTCCTGCGATCGAGGAGGCCATTGCGGGTGGCGTGCCCGTGAACGTGACGCTTCTCTTCGACGAGGCGCAGTATCGGGCGGCCGCCGACGCCTACATGAAGGGGATCGAGCGGCGCGTCGCCCACAACCAGGATCCGTTCGTCGGGTCGGTGGCGTCGGTGTTCATCTCGCGGTGGGACACGTCGGTGAGCGACAGCGTCCCCGACGAGCTGAAGAACGACCTCGGCCTCGCGGTCGGCCTCGACGTGTACCGGGCCTATCGAGAGCTGAAGGCCTCTGACCGATGGCTGCGACTCGAGAACGCGGGAGCGAAGATGCAGCGCCTGCTCTGGGCGAGCACCGGCACGAAGGATCCGAACGCGCCCGACACGCTCTACGTGCACGGTCTCGCAGCGCCGTTCACGATCAACACGATGCCCGACAAGACCCTCGAAGCCTTCTACGACCACGGCGATGCGGGCGATCCGATGCCTCCCAATGGCGGCACGTGCGACGAGCTGTTCCAGAAGTTTGAAGCAGCCGGAGTCGACCTCACGGCGCTCGCCGCGAAGCTCCAGTCCGATGGAGCCCGCTCGTTCGTCGACGCGTGGATGGACCTGATCCACGCGATCGAGCAGAAGGGCGCATCGGTGAAGTGATGGCGACTTCTCTTCGTGATCGACTCGCGTGGAAAGCCCTCGAGCAGCACCATGCCGAGATCGCAGGCACACATCTCCGCGATCTGTTCGCTGCGGATCCGGCTCGCGGTGAGCGTCTGACGCTCGAAGCCATCGGGCTCTACCTCGACTACTCGAAGAACCGGGTCACCGACGAGACACTGCGACTGCTCATCCAGCTCGCCGAGGAGTCGGGGCTTCGCGAGCACACCGAGAAGATGTTCACCGGTGCGCGCATCAACGTCTCCGAGAACCGGTCGGTGCTCCATGTCGCGCTTCGGATGCCCAAGGGCACGTCGCTGATGGTCGACGGGGTCGACGTCGTGGCACAGGTGCACGAGGTGCTCGACCGGATGAGCGCGTTCTGCGACCGGGTGCGCTCGGGCGACTGGAAGGGGCACACCGGCAAGCCCATCAGGAACGTCGTGAACATCGGCATCGGTGGGTCCGACCTCGGGCCCGTGATGGCGTACGAGGCGCTCCGTCACTACACGCGCCGCGACATGACGTTCCGGTTCGTCTCGAACGTCGACTCGACCGACTTCGCCGAGGCCACGCGAGACCTCTCCGCCGACGAGACGCTGTTCATCATCTCGTCCAAGACGTTCACCACGCTCGAGACGCTCACGAACGCGCATTCCGCGCGAGTGTGGGCGTTGCAGCAGCTCGGCGACGAGGCCGCCATCGCGAAGCACTTCGTCGCGGTCTCGACCAACGCGGAGAAGGTGTCCGAGTTCGGCATCGACACCGACAACATGTTCGGCTTCTGGGACTGGGTCGGTGGTCGGTACTCGATGGACTCGGCGATCGGCCTGTCGACGATGCTCGCGGTCGGTCCCGACGGGTTCAAGCAGATGCTGGCCGGCTTCCACGACATGGACATGCACTTCCGCAGGGCGCCGCTCGCGCAGAACCTGCCGGTGATCATGGGCTTGCTCGCGCTCTGGTACGGCGACTTCTTCGACGCGCAGACCGTCGGCGTGATGCCCTACGAGCAGTACCTCAAGCGGTTCCCTGCGTACCTGCAGCAGCTGACGATGGAGTCGAACGGAAAGCACGTCACCATCGAGGGCACGCACGTCGACTATCAGACGGGCGCGGTCTACTGGGGTGAGCCCGGCACGAACGGGCAGCACAGCTTCTACCAGCTGATCCACCAGGGCACGAAGCTGATCCCCGTCGACCTCATCGGGTTCGGCAAGTCGCTGAACCCGATCGGCTCACATCACGACATCCTGTCGTCGAACGTGTTCGCGCAAGCCGAAGCGCTCGCGTTCGGGAAGACCGAGCAGCAGGTGCGCGACGAGGGCACGCCCGAAGGCGTCGTGCCGCACCGCGTGATGGAAGGCAATCGCCCGACCAACGTGATCCTCGCCGAGGTGCTGACGCCGCACGTGCTCGGTGCGCTCATCGCGCTGTACGAGCACAGCGTCTTCACGCAGGGCGTGATCTGGAACATCGACTCGTTCGACCAGTGGGGGGTCGAGCTCGGCAAGGTCCTCGCGGCTCGGATCGTTCCGGAGCTCGAGAGCGGGGACGAGCCCAACCTCACCCACGACTCGTCGACGAACGCGCTGATTCGCAAGTACCGCGCGCTCAAGCGCTAATCAGACGTTGGAGCGCTGATCTCCCGATGCTCGATCTCGTCGCCGCGGGCGACGATCACCGTCGCGACCATCGACGGCGGGAAGAGGCCGTGGTCGACGACGCCGGGAGTCGAGTCGAGCAGCAGGGCGAGGACCTGCGGGTCGGTGAGCAGCCCGTGGTAGTCCGCGATCACGCCACCGTCGGGGCTACGAGGCACGTCGCGCAACGTCACGTTCCCGAGGCGGCGGAGCGTCGCCGCGAGGCCGAACTCGAGCAGCTCGAGCGGCACCGGAGCGCGCAACGCAGGCACCGGCTTCGACGAATCGGCGATGACCACGAACCGATCGGCCGCGATCGCGACGAGCTTCTCGCGCGTGTGCGCGGCGCCCCCACCCTTCACGAGCCAGCCGTCGGGCGCGATCTGGTCGGCGCCGTCGATCGTCATGTCGAAGCGATCGATCGTGTCGAACGGCTCGACTCGCAGGCCCAGCTCGGTCGCAGCCTTCTCGGTGCGAGGCGATGTCGCGACGCAGCGCAGGTCGAGCTTGCGCCGGGCGAGCGCGGGCAACAGGTACGCCACCGTCGAGCCCGTGCCGAGCCCGACGGTCATCCCGTCTTCCACGAGCTCAGCCGACGCCTCGGCGGCGAGCCGCTTCTCGTCTTCCACGGTCGCCATGACCGCGGGAACCTACTGGACAGCCCCTTCCCCCGACAGAACGGTGAGTCGACATGAGCAATGACATCCCTGACGACCATGTGATCGTGCTCTTCGGAGCGACGGGCGATCTGGCCAAGCGCAAGCTCATCCCCGGCCTGTACCACCTCGCGGCCGCAGGGTTGCTCCCCGAGCACTACCGGATCATCGGGACGTCGCCGGCGAAGTTCGCGATCTCGCCCGCTGCGTTCCGCAAGCACGCGAAGGAGTCGATTCGCGAGTTCGGCATCGTGAAGCCGACCGGTGAGACGTGGAAGACCTTCGAAGCCGCGCTCGACTTCGGCGCGTCTGATCCCGAGGACCCGAAGCCGCTCGTCGACGCGGTCGGCAAGGCGAAGGCCGACATCGGAGCCGGCGCGCGCCTGCTCCACCATCTGGCGATCCCGCCTGCGGCCTTCGGCTCAGTGGTCACGATGCTCGGCGCAGCAGGGCTCAACAAGGACGCGCACGTCATCATCGAGAAGCCGTTCGGCCACGATCTCGAGAGCGCCCGCGCGCTCAACGCAGTCGTGCACGCGGTGTTCGACGAGTCGTGCATCTTCCGCATCGACCACTTCCTCGGCAAGGAGTGCATCGACAACATCCTCGCCTTCCGCTTCGCGAACGGCATGTTCGAGCCGATCTGGAATCGCGATCACGTGAGCTACGTGCAGATCGACGTGCCTGAGACGCTCTCGATCGAAGGCCGCGCCGACTTCTACGACAAGACCGGCGCCTACCGCGACATGATCGTCACGCACCTGCTGCAGGTGCTCGGGTTCGTTGCAATGGAGCCCCCGACCTCGCTCGGCGCGAAGTCGCTCCGCGACGAGAAGTCGAAGGTCTTCGACTCGATGCGCATGATCGATCCGGCGAAGGTCGTGCGTGGCCAGTACAAGGGCTATCGAGACGAGCCGGGAGTCGCGAAGCGCTCCCAGACCGAGACGTTCGTCGCGGTCGAGGTCGCGGTCGACAACTGGCGCTGGCACGGCGTCCCCTTCTACCTCCGCACCGGGAAGAGCCTGGCCCAGAACCGGCAGGTCATCACGCTGGGGTTTCGCGGCCCCGCGCTGAAGATGTTCCCGATCGATTTGGTCGAGACGCACGGGTCGCGGCGCAACGAGCTCGTGATCGACTTCAAGGATCCGGGGTCGATCAGCGCGAGCTTCCTCACGAAGGAGCCCGGCCCCGTGATGCAGCTGGCTGAGGTGTCGATGCAGTTCCGCTACACCGATTCGTGGGCCGCGTCGAACAACCTCGAGGGATACGAACGGCTGATCCTCAATGCGATGCTCGGCGACCAAGCGCTGTTCACCCGGTCGGACGGAATCGAGCGACTGTGGGAGATCTCGATGCCACTGCTCGAGGACCCACCGCCGGTCGAGGCGTACGAACCGGGATCATGGGGGCCACAGTCGATCACGCAGCTGATCGCTCCTTATCGCTGGCATCTTGCCGAGTGAGGAGGCCGTGATGGCGCTCGGCTACGACAAGCCGCTCTACCTCATGGCCTTCGACCATCGCGGGTCCTTCGAGAAGGGCCTCTTCGGAGCCACTCCGCCGATCTCGGCCGCGGTGCACGCCGGCATCGTCGACGCGAAGAACCTCATCTACGAGGCATTCGTGCGTGCGGTCGAGGACGGCGCACCGCGTGTCGGCGCGGGAGTGCTCGTCGACGAGGAGTACGGCGCCGCAGTCGCGCGCGCCGCGCTCGACGCGGGGTTCGCGCTCGCGATGCCCGTCGAACGTTCGGGACAGGACGAGTTCGACTTCGAGTACGGCGACGACTTCGGCGCCCACATCGAGGCGTTCGACCCCACGTTTGCCAAGGTCCTGGTGCGCTACAACCCGGAAGGCGACGCGGCGACGAACGTGCGGCAGACCGAGCGGCTGCGTCGACTCAGCGACTGGCTCCACGAACGCGACCGCCGCTTCCTGTTCGAGCTCCTGGTTCCTCCCACCGACGCGCAGCTCGCGCAGTGCGGTGGCGACCACGGCCGCTACGACCGGGAGATCCGACCGCGCCTGCTCCTCGAGATCGTGAGCGCCATGCAGGCCGCGGGCGTCGAGCCGGACGTGTGGAAGATCGAGGGCCTCGACGAGCAAGGCGACTGCGCGAGCGTCGCTGACCTGGCCCGATCGGGTGGTCGCGACGGCGTCGTGTGCGTGGTGCTCGGGCGCGGGGCCGACGAGCCCAAGGTGATCGAGTGGCTGAAGGTCGCTGCTCCAGTCCATGGGTTCGACGGGTTCGCGGTCGGGCGGACGCTGTGGCAAACAGCCCTCGAAGGGTTCCTCGCCGGAAAGCTGACGCGCGACGCAGCGGTTCGCCAGATCGCAGATCGATACCTCGAGACCTCCGCCGCATATGCAGGGGCCGCCTGAGTGCGACCATTGGCGGCGTGCGCGTCGTGGCCGCCATCGACAAGTTCCGGGGCACCGCCACCGCGGCCGAGGCGGCCGCCGCGGTGTGTCGCGCTGCCGCGCGCACCGGCGCAGAGTGCGACGCCCGCCCGATGGCCGACGGCGGCGAGGGCACCCTCGACGCGCTCGGTGGCCCGAACCGTCGCACCACGGTGATGGGTCCGCTCGGCGACCAGGTCGACGCAGAGTGGAGGCTCACGAAGCGCACCGCGGTCATCGAGATGGCGCGCGCGTCGGGCCTTGCCCTCGTCGGGGGCGCCGAGGGCAACGATCCCGTGGCGGCGTCGACGCACGGCACGGGCGAGCTCATCGCCGCCGCGCTCGAGGCGGGAGCGAACCGGGTGATCGTCGGGGTGGGCGGTTCGGCGACGACCGACGGCGGATTGGGCGCACTGCGCGCGATGTTCCCGCCGGCGCGGCTGCGCGGCATCGAGATGTTGGTCGCCTGCGACGTGCGCACGCTGTTCGTCGACGCAGCTTCCGTGTTCGGCCCTCAGAAGGGGGCGACTCCCGCGCAGGTCGAGCTGCTGCGGCGTCGCCTCGAGCGCCTCGCGCAGATCTACCTCGAGGACTACGGCGTCGACGTGCGTGAGATCGAGAGCAGTGGCGCGGCGGGTGGTCTCGCGGGTGGCCTTGCGGCGATCGGTGCGCAGCTCGTCTCGGGGTTCGAGCTCGTCGCGAGCGAGACCGACCTCGCCGACGCGATCGAGGGCGCCGATCTCGTCGTGACCGGCGAAGGGTTCGTCGATGCTCAGTCGTTCGAGGGAAAGGTCGTCGGTGGGGTGGTCGACCTCGCGGCCTCACTCGATGTGCCCGCGCTTGTGGTCGCCGGTGAGGTCTTCGATGGCTGCGACGAACAGCGTCGACGCGGTGTCGCTGGTCGCGCGGTTCGGGCGCGAGCGCGCGATGGCCGACACCCTCGTGTGCATCGAAGAGGTGGTGGCCGAGCGGCTGAAGGGCTGAACCGGTTCGCTATCGGCGGTCACGCGGGCCCATCGCCAGCCGCACCGCGGCATAGACGACGATGCCGATCAGGGCCAGCTTCACGCCGGTGAACAGCAGACCGGTGACGAACCTGAGCAGCCAGAGCGCGCCGAGCACGGCGAGGACTCCGATGACGACCATCCCCGCGGGGAACGACGGCTTCTCCGGGTGCTGCGGCTTCCGCGGCTCGAGCTGACCCACGACCGCAGCGTACCGCTGCGGTCAGGCGCTGCGTCGGCGGTAGGACGCGAGCTCGATGAGCGGGGGCCGGTCGATCGTCTCGACCAGCACCGGCTCGGATCCGGGGCGCACGAGCGGCCGGGCCGGGCCGTGCGGCAGCGTGAGGCCGGAGCGGGCCAAGACCGTCTGGATGATGGCCATCGACTGAGGTGACAGCTCGTCGAGCGAGCGATTGCGGTGGATGCGAGTGCCGAGGTCGACCTGCGCGATCGACTCGAGCCCGAACCGCGCGCTGATGTCGATGAGCAGCGCGAGGTCGACGCCGTAGCCCGTCGCGAAAGGCAGCTGCTCGAGGATCTCGCGGCGTCCCGCGTACTCGCCGCCGAGCGGCTGGATGATCGTCGACAGGTGCGGGAACAGGAGTGACACGAGCGGCCGAGCGACGAGCTCGGTGACTCTTCCTCCCTCGCCATGGCGACCGTCGAGCGGACGGTCGTAGTAGCCCTTGACGAACGCGACGTCGTTGCGCATCAGCAGCGGGCCGACGAGGCCGATGACGAACCGCGCGCCGAAGTTGCGGATGTCCGCGTCGCACCAGGCGATGATGTCGCCGTCCGCTGCGAACACTGATCGCCACAGCGCGTCGCCCTTGCCACCGAGGTCGTCGAAGTCGGGCAGCACTTCCTCGGTGCTCACGACCCGGGCCCCCGCGTCAGCCGCGACCTTTGCGGTTCCGTCGATCGAGCGGTCGTCGATGACGAGGATCTCGTCGACGAGCGGCCACCGTTCCACGAGCTCGTGCTGGATCAGCTCGACGATCTCGCCGACCGTGTCCTCCTCGTCGCGCGCGGGCAAGCAGACAGAGATCGTCGACTCGCGCTTGGCCTCGACCAGGCGCGGCAGATCGAACGCGCGGTAGTGGAATGCGCGCACCACGGGGGCTGGCACGGCGCCATGGTCCCTTGCGACACGTCCATCCCGCAAGGCGGTCCCCCTCCTTCTGGCCCTGCAGGAACTTGTACCTGTGGTTGCCCGTTTGGGCGTCTGCAGGTTCAAGTGGTCCAGGCAGACGCATTTCCGCGGCCGACTTGTACCCCTTGGCGCCCGTTCGGGCGTCTTCCGGTACAGGTTGGTTCGGTCACTGTCCGGTCTGTCGAGAAATGTCACACCCTTTCGTACGCTTAGACGTACATGGATGCAGCCGGCGCCGAGCGCGCTGTGGCTGCGCTTGCGGCCTCGCAGCACAGTGCCTTCGGCAGACGCCAGGCCGCCTCAGTTGGGATGTCGACGAAGATGATCGCGACGCGCGTTCGGTCTGGGGTCCTGGTCAGAACCGATTCCTGGGGTGCTCGTGTTCACGGCCGCACCGAAGACGTGGCGACAAGACCTCGTCATTCCGACGCTCACTACGCCGGGCGATGTCGCGGCGTCGTTCCGGGCAGCGGGGGCCTTGCACGAGCTTCGACGGGCTCCAACCTGGCTTCCTCGATATGAGCGTTGCTTCGACGCGACACCTTCGTGCGCCGGGCTATGTGGTCCACCGCGCTGCTGTTCTCGACCGGTGCGACCTCGACGAAGGTCGACGGCATCCCGTGCACGAACATCGCGCGAACTCTGTGCGACCTCGGCGCGGTCGTGCCGCAAGACAAGGTCGAGCAAGCGCTCGACGACGCGCTGCGCCGCGGCGTCAGCGAGCGGTGGATCCGCGAGACGTTGTCTCGGGTCGATCGCCCAGGGCCGAGCGGAACAGCGACGCTGCGACGCATCTTCGACCTGCCTGACCGTTCCGGTGCCTTGCCCGACAGCTGGTTCGAACGGCTCGTCGAGCGCCTTCTCGTGAGCTCGGTGGTGCCTCCACCCGTGCGGCAGCACAAGGTGTGCGAGACCGGCGGGTCTCGAGTCGCGTACCTCGACCTCGCGTGGCCAGAGGTCGGCCTCGCTGTCGAGCCCTCGGGAGCGAAGGGCCACGCCGGCGACCGAAACCGTCGTCGAGACCATGCCGCGTGACTTCTGGCTTGCGGCCGAGAGCTGGGAGGTGCTGTATGCGCTGTGGACCGATCAGCAAGATCCCGACCGCTTCTGCCGGTCGGTCGAGAAGGTGTACCTGCGCCGGCTCCGAGCGGCGACTGTGGCGTGAGTCCGGCGGTGGAGTCGTGAGACGAGGCCGCTACGCTGCGCCCCCGATGAGCGTCACCGTGCGAGTCCCCACCACGCTGCGTCCCGCGACCGGCGGTGTTTCCGAGGTCAAGGTCGAAGGCGCCACGCTGGCAGAGGTGCTCGACAACCTCGAAGCCGCGCATCCTGGCTTCCGTTCGCGCATCTTCGACGACGAGGGCAACCTGCGTCGCTTCGTGAACCTGTTCGTCGCCGACGACGACGTGCGCTTCCTGCAGGGCCTCGACACGCCGGTGCCCGACGGCGAGACGGTGTCGATCATCCCCGCAGTCGCCGGCGGCTGACCAAACCGCTTACGCAGCCAGCCCGAGCGCCTCGAGCAGCTCGGGCCGGGGCGGCCCCAGCACGGGCTCGGGCGGACGGTTCTCTCTGTCGTTCCACACCGCGAGCACACGTGCGCCGATGTCGGCGTCGCTCATCAGCGTCTCGGGCGGCAGCAACAGGTTGAACGTGCGCACGAACGCCCGATACACCTCGGGATCGGTGCGCATCGCCGGTGCGAGCCCTTCGCGCAGCACCGAGCGCATGAACGAACGAGGATCCTCGGGATCGTCGATGTCTTCGCCAGCGAGCATCGCGGCGGCGATGCGCCTCGCCTCCGCGTCTTGCACCACCGACGAGCGATACCACGGAAGCAGGTGCTCGTCGGTGAGCGCGTGGAGCTCGAGTGCTTGCGCCATCAGGTCGTCGGGATGCTCACGTAGCACGCCCGCGAGCAGATGCGCGTGCCAGAACCCAGTGGAGCACCCACGCCCGTAGAGCGGGTTCGTGCACACGCTCGCGTCGCCGAGCGCGTGCACTCCGAGAGCGAGCGGGCGCCCGTCGACGACGTACGTGCGCAGCCGGTTGAGCAACCCTGCCATCAGGTGCACGTCCGTGATGGGGCGCGAGACCGCGGGATCGACCCACGCCTTCGTGGCGGGCAGCACGGCCGCAGTCGTGTCGAACGCGTCGATCGTCGAGAGCGCGCCGCGCAGGAGCGAGTCGTCGGTGGGCGTCGCGAGCGTGATCGAGAACGTGCCGTTGTCGCCCTGGAAGATCGCGTACTTGAGATACCCGAGGTCGCCGCCGATGGGGCCGTCTCGCGGCGGAGGCTCCGCGCCGGGGAGCAGCTCGTAGAACCGTGAGTAGTAGACGATGCCGGTGTCCTCGACCTCTTCGGGCACGGGGTCGGCGCCGATCTCGGCGAGCCAGTCGGGGAGCGTCGAGCGTCGTCCGCCCGCCACGATCGTGAGGTCGGCCGGGAAGTCGCCCGCGCTCGTGCGCACGCCCGTCACCACCGGCACACCGTCGGCGTCCGGTGAGGCGAGCAACCCCTCAGCGGCGACGCCGTCGCGGATCGAGCACCTCGGACTGGCGAGCACCGACCGCCGAAGCACCCACTCGAAGGTCGTGCGTCGACATGCGAGCATCACCAGCTCCTCGTCGCCGGGCCGAGGGGTCCAGTCGGTCATCGTGGGCGGCAGGTTCTCGGCCATGCGGATCTCGGTCGCGCCGGCCGCGAGGAGGTCGGCGAGCACGTCGGGATACGAGGTGCGGAGCAGGTTGTAGAGCCGGGCGAGGAAGGCGTGGCTGTGCCGGACCTGGGGAGCGCCCCGCCGGTCCCACTCGAACGCGGAGCTCGGATCGGGCGGCAGGGGGGTGGCGTCGCGCTCGAGCAGTGTGACCTGGTGACCGTCTCTGCTCAGCGCCAGGGCGGCGCCCAACCCGGCCACTCCGGCCCCCACCACCACGATGCGCTTCTCGTCAGACCCCACGACGACTGAAGGTACAGGCCCCCGTCGACATCTCGGGCGAGGTTGCAGGTCGCCTCCGGAGGTGGTTTGCTGTTAGCACTCACGACCTGAGAGTGCTAACTGCCGCGGTCGCCAAACCTCGGCGACGCAGCGACCCGACTGGCTCCCAACGGAGGGACACCACATGGCCAAGACCATCGCTTTCGACGAGCAGGCTCGCCGCGGCCTCGAGGCGGGCATGAACAAGCTCGCCGACGCCGTACGCGTCACCCTCGGCCCCAAGGGCCGCAACGTCGTCCTCGAGAAGAAGTGGGGCGCCCCCACGATCACCAACGACGGCGTGTCGATCGCCAAGGAGATCGACCTCGAGGATCCGTACGAGAAGATCGGCGCCGAGCTGGTCAAGGAAGTCGCGAAGAAGACCGACGACGTCGCCGGCGACGGCACCACGACCGCCACCGTGCTGGCGTGGGCGATGGTCCGTGAGGGCCTGCGCAACGTGGCCGCCGGCGCGAACCCGATGTCACTCAAGAAGGGCATCGAGGCTGCCGTCGAGGCCGCCGTCGCGAGCATCAAGGACCTCGCCGTCGAGGTCGACTCGAAGGAGCAGATCGCCCAGGTCGCGTCGATCTCGGCTGCTGACGAGGAGATCGGCCAGATGATCTCCGAGGCGATCGACAAGGTCGGCAAGGACGGCGTCATCACCGTCGAGGAGAGCCAGACCTTCGGCATGGAGATGGACCTCGTCGAGGGCATGCGCTTCGACAAGGGCTACATCTCGCCCTACTTCGTCACCGACCCCGAGCGGATGGAAGCCGTCCTCGAGGATCCGTACGTGCTGCTCGTCGGCTCGAAGATCACCTCGGTCCGCGACCTGCTGCCGGTGCTCGAGAAGGTCATGCAGTCGGCCGCCCGCTCGTGATCATCGCCGAGGACGTCGAGGGCGAGGCGCTCGCCACGCTCGTCGTCAACAAGATCCGCGGCACGTTCAAGTCGGCAGCAGTGAAGGCCCCCGGCTTCGGCGAGCGGCGCAAGGCGATGCTGCAGGACATGGCGATCCTCGCCGGTGGTCAGGTCATCACCGAAGAGGTCGGCCTGAAGCTCGAGAACGTCACCCTCGACCTGCTCGGTCGTGCCCGCAAGATCGTCGTCACGAAGGACGAGACCACGATCGTCGAGGGCGCCGGCTCCGAGGACGACATCAAGGGTCGCATCAACCAGATCAAGACCGAGATCGAGAACACCGACTCCGACTACGACCGCGAGAAGCTGCAAGAGCGCCTCGCCAAGCTGTCGGGCGGCGTTGCGATCCTCAAGGTCGGCGCGGCCACCGAGGTCGAGCTCAAGGAGAAGAAGCACCGCATCGAGGACGCGGTGAGCACCACCAAGGCGGCCATCGAGGAGGGCGTCGTGCCCGGCGGTGGCGTTGCGCTGCTGCGCAGCCAGGCGAAGGTCAACGAACGCGCCAACTCGCTGACCGGTGACGAGGCGACCGGTGCTCGCATCGTGGCCAAGTCGCTCGAGGCGCCGCTCAAGCAGATCGCCGAGAACGCCGGCCTCGAGGGTGGCGTGGTGATCGAGAAGGTGCGCAGCCTCGACGGCAAGAGCGAGGGCCTCAACGCCGCCACCGGCGCCTACGAGGACCTCGTGAAGGCCGGCATCATCGACGCCGCCAAGGTGACCCGCTCGGCGCTGCAGAACGCGGCATCGATCGCGGCGCTCTTCCTCACCACCGAGGCCGTCATCGCGGACAAGCCCGAAGAGCACTCCCACGGCGGCGGCATGCCCGGCGGAGGCATGGAGGACTTCTAGGCAATCCGGAAGAGCCGGGTGGGTGTTCGCACTCACCCGGCTTCTTCATTTTTCGGGCGATGATGCAGTTGTGGAGCTCCATCCGATGGTCGGGCCGCTCGCGTTCCTTCTCGGGACGTGGACGGGTACCGGCACAGGCGAGTACCCGACGATCGAGACGTTCCCGTACCTCGAGACGATCACGTTCGATCACGTCGGCAAGCCGTACCTCTCCTATGTGCAACGCACCACGCACCCGGACGGCAGCCCGACGCACGGCGAGCTCGGGTTCTGGCGCCTGCCCGCGCCGAGCAGCGTCGAGCTCGTCGCGATCCACCCGTTCGGCGCCACGGAGATGGCCGTCGGGTCGCTCTCCGGAACGACCATCGACCTCCAGTCGCTCTCGGTCGTCTCGACACCTGCCGCGAAGACCGTGACCGGCATCGAGCGCACGATCACCGTGGACGGCGACGTGCTCCGGTACACCGTGCGGATGGCGGCGGTGGGTCAACCCATGACGCACCACCTCTCGGCCGAGCTCCGCCGCGCCTGATCCGCGATGGCGCGCGTCGACGTCACCACCTGGTCGCTCGAGATGCGCGACGCGGGGGAGCTGAAGCCCGCTCGAGCGCCGGCGATGCTGGTCTCGATCGAGCGCGCCGAGGTGCCGCAGCCGGAGCTGAACCGGTTCCTCTACACCGCGGTCGGAGGCGAGTGGTACTGGCTCGGCCGGCTGCCGTGGACCTACGAGCGCTGGATGGCGTGGCTCGACCGTCCCGAGGTCGAGACCTGGGTCGCGCGGTGCGCGGGTAGCCCGGCCGGCTACTTCGAGCTCGAGCGCCAGGACGGCGGCGACGTCGAGATCGCTTACTTCGGGCTGCTCCCTCAGTACATCGGCAAGGGCATCGGCGGTCACCTGCTGACATCGACGATCGAACGGGCATGGGCGCTCGAGGGCACACGCCGGGTCTGGGTGCACACCTGCAGCCTCGATCACCCGTCCGCACTGGCGAACTACCAGGCCCGAGGCCTCGAGGTGTTCGAGGTCGGAACGGCAGCCCACGATCTGCCCGACGAACCACCGGGGCCGTGGCCAGGGGCGAATTCGTCTCCGCGCGGTACCGGAGGGGCCCGTTTGGACCGATAATGACGCATGGCCCCTCGGCTCCAGCGGCTCGCGCTCCTGGCCGTCGTGGGCGCGATCGCGATCTCGTCCGCCGCCTGCTCGTCGTCGGGATACACCTACGTCAAGAACAGCGGCGAGGGTGCGTACTTCAAGGTCCCGGACAGCTGGAAGCTCTACAAGCTCGATCCGAACGCGCTGCCCGACGACCGTCCGTTCCCTGACGCCGCGACCGACGGGCCAGACCAGCGGCCGGCCCGTGGCGGATCGTGTTCGACGCGGACCAGAAGCCCGACGTCACCCACTTCGAGGAAGACATCCCGCAGGCGATCGTGGGCCAGGCCGAGATCAGCCCCATCGGAGAGTCGGTGCGCGACCAGGTGTCGAACGTCGACCTGCGCGCGCTCGCTCTGAACGGCACCGGTGACCCCATCGCCATGTACCAGCAGGGCAGCACCGACATCGAGATCGTGAAGTACGAAGCACTCACGACGCACGACGGCTTGCGGGGCAACCGGATCGTGCTCAACAAGCTGATCAACGGGTCGTACGTGACCATCGATCAGATCGCACTGGTCGATCCGGGCACCACTACCCTGTACCGGTTCCTCGTGAAGTGCTCATCGAAGTGCTACTTGCAGCATCGGAGTGAGATCGACGCTGTCGTCGACTCGTGGCAGATCAGGAAGAAGAGCTGACATGAGCATCGCCTGGCCCGATCCGTCGCCTGCGCCCCCTCCGCCTCCTCCGCCGGTGCACGTCCCCGTGCCCGAGGCAGAGGTGAGGCGCACCCGCAAGAAGATGATGATGTGGGATCGCACGAAGATCCTGATCGTCATCGCGCTCTTGTTCGCGTTCCTCACCTGGAACGACATGGCGGACAATCCGATCATCCCGTTCCGCGAGGCGCTGCGCGAGACGGCCCGGGCGAAGTGGTGGTTCTTCCTCGCGTTCCTGCTCGAGCTCGTGCGCCAGATCCATTACGTGATCTGCGAGCACTCGACCCGTTACAACATGTTCTGGGAAGACCAGGTGTTCGGCCGCTTCAACAAGCGCGCCGGGAAGATGAACCCGTGGACGCGCTTCCGCATCTCGCGGGTGCTCAAGTGGACGTTCGTCAGCGTCGTGCTCTGCGTGTTCTTCGCCGGCCGGTGGGATGTCACGCCGATCGAGGCGTTCTTCCAGGCGCCTTCACGGATCTACGACATCCTCTTCTCGACCGCCACGGGCCTTCCGTTCATCTTCCAGGTGATGATGCTGCTCGGCCTCGCTGTGGGGCAGTTCGCCGCGATCTTCTGGTTCTTGTCGCGGGGCGGCGTCGACACCTACTACCCCGACGACATCAAGACGCGCTTCTCGGACGTGTGGGGCCAAGACCCAGTGCTCGAGCGGGTCAAAGAGAACGTGATGTTCCTCGAGGACCCGGGGAAGATCGAGAGCAAGGGCGGCCACGTGCCGTCGGGCATCTTGCTGTGGGGCCCTCCCGGCACCGGCAAGACGCTCATGGCCGAAGCGGTCGCCGGTGAGACCGGCAGGCCGTTCGTGTTCGTCGACCCTGGCGCGTTCACGAACATGTTCTTCGGGGTCGGCATCCTCAAGGTGAAGTCTCTCTTCCGCAAGCTGCGCAAGCTCGCATTGCGCTACGGCGGCGTGATCGTGTTCTTCGACGAAGCCGACAGCCTCGGCAACCGCGGCCAGCTCGCCCAAGGCGGCGGGGGCGGCGGCTGGAGCGACGGCAACCAGCTTCCGTTCAACACGTGCTGCAACTCGCTCGACTACGTGTCCGAGCACACGCGGGCCGAGCTCTGGCGAGGGAGCGCTCCCGTCGAGCCCGTCGCACCGGAGGCCGGTGGCATTCGCGGCTTCATCATGGGCGCAGGCATGGGAGGCGGCGGCGGTGGGATGGGCACGCTTCAAGCGCTGCTCACCGAGCTCTCGGGGTTGAAGAAGCCCCGCGGCTTCTTCAACCGCTATGTGCGCCGGTTGTTGACGATGAAGCCGAAGCCGCCGCCGAAGTACCGCATCCTCGTGATGATGGCGACGAACATGCCGCAGTCGCTCGACGAGGCGCTGCTGCGGCCGGGCCGCATCGACCGCATCTACAAGGTCGGGTACCCCTACCTCGACGGGCGCACGCGGACCTTCGAGGGCTACCTCGACAAGGTGAAGCACTCCCTCACACACGAGGAGATCGAGAAGCTCGCCTTGATGTCACCGTACGCGACTGGTGCGACCATCAAGGACGTCGTGAACGAGGCGCTCATCGTCGCGATCCGAGACGGTCGCGACACGGTCGAGTACGCCGACGCGCTCAAGGCGAAGCACCTGAAGAACAACGGCCCGGCCGACGACTGGAAGTACGCGGACTGGGAGCGCCACGCGGTGGCGATCCACGAGGCGTCGCACGCCGTTGCGATGTATCGCCTGCAGAAGCGAGAGATGATCGACGTCGCCACGATCGAGCGCCGCGGTGGCACCGGCGGCTTCGTCGCGCCGGTCCCGCTCGAAGAGCAGTTCGTCGACTGGAAGTCGGGCAAGGAGCGCGACGTCATCACGTTCGTCGCGTCGCTGGCTGGCGAGCGTCTCTTCTTCGAGGGCGACAACTCCGCGGGCGTCGGTGGCGACCTGCAGAACGCGACCACGATCGTCGCGGGCATGGAGGCCTACGCCGGCATGGGGTCGACGGTCGGCTCGCGCGGCTACATGCCGGGCGCGGCCGGTGCGACGGGAAGCGTCATCACCGGCGAGGACCGCAACTTCCTCGAGACCGAGCTCGGCCGTCGAGTCGAGTCGAGGCTGCAAGAGCTGCTCGATCGGGCGCACGGGATGCTCGTCGAGGATCGTCGCTACGTGCTGGCCATCGCGCACGCGCTCGAGACCCACAAGACGATCACGGGCGAGGACATCGTCGCGATCTTCGAAGGGGGTCGCGGCCCCACGCTCGACGGAGGCGTGTACCACACCGACGACTTCATGATCTCGTACGAGGCGTACCACCTGAGTGTGGTCGCGGCGCATCAGAGCCAGGGCTCGCCCGAGAAGCCCCTGCCGGTGTTCCAGGCCGTCACGCAGAGCATCCTCATGCCGATCGGGAATGGGAACGGCAACGGCAACGGGGCCAAGACCGAGAACGAGGCGACCGAGCCGCTTCCTCCGCCGCAGGAGCGATGACCGAACCGCTGTCTCCCACCGAAGGGTGGGGGGTCCTCCATCTCTTCTGCAAGATCACACCTGCGACCGACAGTGGCGCGCTCACGTCTGCGATCAAGCGTGCGTCCGAAGGGGAGCATCAGGTCGTCACCGCCGCACTGCTCGGGCACAAGGCCGACTTCGCAGTGATGGCGGTCGGCCCCGACCTGTGGCGGCTTCACACGCTGCAGGCCGACCTTCAGGCAGCCGGCGTCTCGATCGTCGACTCGTACGTGTCGCTCACCGAGGTGAGCGAGTACGCGAAGGGCCTGCCCGAGGCGATGCTCGAGGCTCGGCTGCACCCCACGCTGCCGCCCGAGGGCAAGCCGGCGTTCTGCTTCTATCCGATGTCGAAGCGCCGCAACGTCGGGCAGAACTGGTTCTCGCTGCCCTACGACGAGCGCCTCGAGCTCATGCACGGGCACGGCAAGACCGGCCGCACGTTCGCCGGTCGTGTGCTGCAGCTCATCACCGGCTCGACCGGCCTCGACGACTACGAGTGGGGGGTCACCTTGTTCGCGGTGCACCCCGACGACCTCAAAGACGTCGTGTACACGATGCGCTTCGACGAGGCGTCGGCGCTCTACGCGGAGTTCGGTCGGTTCTTCGTCGGGATGGTGTGTCCGATCGACGAGCTGGTCACCCGCCTCAACCTCGCCTGACCCACGGGCTCGGTCAGGGGCTGACCTGGATCTGGCGCTCGGTCGTGTCGGTGCCGTCCGGGTTGTAGACGAAGACGTCGTAGGTGGCGCGGCTGGGGTCGCCGATGTCGTTGAGGTCGAGCGGGCCGGACGCGCCCTCGTAGTCGATGTTGCGTCCGAGGTCGAGGAGTCGCTTGCAGTCGGTGTAGGTGCGGCAGGCGACGCCGCCTCGTGTCACGTTGATGATCTCGTCGCGGAGGAGCGCGGAGTCGTCAGAGCGAGTCGCCTGCGCGGCGAGGGCCAGGCTGACCGCGCAGTCGTACGCGTAGGGGGCGAACGTCATCGGCGAGCCTGGAGCGAACGCCTCGAACTCCGTGGCGAAGTCGCTGGTCGCGCTCACAGGCACGGTGGCGACCGACGTGCCTCGGATGCCCGCGGTCACCTCAGGCCGCGTCGGGTCGACGCTCTGGTAGAGGTTCGTGACCCTCAGCCCGTCGGTGACGAACGTCGGCAGGCGGTCGGGGCCGGCACCGAGGTCGACGAGCTTGCGCAGGATGAGCCCCGCCGTGTCGGGGAGGCCGATCACTGCGATCGACTCGGCGTTCGTCTCGAGGACCTTGCGCACGTCGGGTGCGAAGTTGGTGCCGTTCGGGTCGTACAGGTAGCTGATCGTCACCCGGATGCCCTGGGTCTTCAGCTGGTCGACGAGCACGTCGGCCATGCCGCGCCCGTAGTCGTCGTTCGGGCTCATCAGCGCGATCGTGCGGTAGCCGCCCTCGGCGATGACCTCTGACAGGGCGACGCCCTGCAGCCGGTCGGACGGCGCGGTGCGCACGTAGTACCCGTCATCGGGGAATTGCTCGAGCGCCAGGGCGGTGTTCGACGGTGAGCACGTGAGCACGCCCGCATTGGTGACGCGGCCGAGGACGCGCAGCGCGGTCGTCGATGACGCCGGGCCGATCAGCACGTCGATCTTCTCCACGTTCAGCAGGTTGTCGAGCGTGACCCCGGCGATCGACGGATCGTCGCCCTCATCGCCGCCCACGAGCGTGACCTGCTCGCCGTTCACGCCTCCGGCGGCGTTGATGTCGCGCACCGCCATCTCGATGCCCTTGATCATCGGAGGACCCACGGCCGCGGACTGCCCCGACGTCGGCAGGAGGTAGCCGATGCGCAGCACGCCGTCCACGTTGCCGCGGTCCGGGATCGTCGGCTGTGTGGCTTCGCTCGTCGTGGAGGACGAGGAAGATCCGTCGTCGCTGCAGGCAGCGGCACCGAACAGGCCAACCACGACCATGAGCGCGGCCACCGTGCGCGTGACTTTCATCTCGGCCCGGGCGTCAGCCCTCGACGTCGCCGCCGAGGTACGCGGCGCGCACCGAGTCGTCACCGAGCAACACCTTGGCGTCGTCGGAGCGCACGATGCGGCCGGTCTCGAGGACATACGCGCGATCGGCGCGCTGCAACGCCTGCGCGGCGTTCTGCTCGACCAGCAGGATGGTGGTGCCCTGCTGGTTGATCTCGGTGATGATCGAGAAGATCTGCGCGACGAGCATCGGCGCGAGCCCCATCGACGGCTCGTCGAGCAGCAGCACGCGGGGGCGCGCCATGAGCGCGCGGCCGATCGCGAGCATCTGCTGCTCGCCACCGGAGAGCGTGCCGCCCGCCTGCATCCGGCGTTCGAGCAACCGGGGAAACAGGCTGAAGACGCGTTCGAGGTCGGCTTCCTTCGCCGCCGACTTCCGGTCCTTGCGGATGTAGGTGCCCATCTCGAGGTTCTCGGTGACCGACATGCCCGGGAAGATGCCCCGGCCCTCCGGCGCCTGGCAGATGCCGAGCGCCACCCTTTCGTGCGCGGCCACTCGGGTCATGTCGCGACCGTCGAAGATGATCTTGCCCGCCGGACAGCGGACGAACGCCGGAGATCGCCTTCAACGTCGTCGTCTTGCCCGCGCCGTTCGCGCCGATGAGCGTGACGATCTCCCCGTCGTCGACGGTGAACGAGAGGCCCTTCAGCGCCTCGATGCGCCCGTAGTGGACGTGCATGTCCTCGATCTCAAGAAGCATTGGGAGCTCCCAAGTACGCCTCGATGACGGCCGGGTTCTCGCGCACCTCGGCAGGGGTGCCCTCGGCGATCAGTCTGCCGAAGTCGAGGACGTTTATCCGGTCGGAGATGCCCATCACGAGGCTCATGTCGTGCTCGATGAGCAGCACGGTGTAGCCCTCTTCCCTGATCCTCAGGATGAGGTCCATGAGCTTCCGCTTCTCGGCCGGGTTGAACCCCGCTGCCGGCTCGTCGAGCAGCAACAGCTGCGGCTTCGTCGCCATTGCGCGCGCGATCTCGAGCCGGCGCTGATCGCCGTAGGGAAGGTTGCGGGCGGCCTCGCCGTGTCGTCGCGCGATCCCCATGAACTCGAGCAGCTGCATGCCCCGCTCGTGGCCGTCCGCCTCCTCGACCCGGTGCCGGCCGAACCGGATGATCGCGCCCGGAACGCTCGTGCGATGGTGCGCGTCCGCGCCGACCATCACGTTCTCGAGTGCGGTCATCTCGCGAAACAAGCGGATGTTCTGGAACGTGCGGGCGACGCCGAGGCGAGTGATCTCGTTTCGGCTCAAGCCCGCGATGTTCTTGCCCGTGAAGAGGACCTCGCCGTTCGTCGGCTCGAACACTCCCGTCACGACGTTGAAGACCGTCGTCTTGCCCGCGCCGTTCGGTCCGATGAGGCCGAAGATCTCGCCGCGGTCGACGTGCAGTGTGACCGTGTCGAGCGCGGTGACGCCGCCGAAGCGCATCGTGAGGTTCGCCAGCTCGAGGAGTCGTTCAGGCATCCGGATGCCCCTCTAGCTCGCCTGCTGGCAAGCTGACCTCGCCGAGGCCTTCCTCGATCCGCTCGATGTCGGCCTCTGTGACCGCAGCGAGACCCTCGCCAGCCTCGGGGTCCGCGAGCTCGGCCGCCCGCCGACGACTCGGGAAGATGCCCTGGGGTCGGAAGATCATCATGACGACGAGCGCGACGCCGTACCAGAACACTCGAGTGGACCCGAGCCCGCGGAAGCGTTCGGGCAGGTAGGCGATGAGGATCGCGCCGACGATGACGCCGGGGATGTTGCCGGCGCCGCCGAGCACGACCGCGGCCAGGAACAGGATGGAGAGGTTCAGGATGAAGGTGTCGGGCGTGATCGCGGTCTGATACGACGCGAACAGCGCCCCCGAGAGACCACCGATGCCCGCTCCCATCACGAACGCCCAGATCTTGTACTTGAACGCCGGCACGCCCATCAGCTCTGCGGCGTCTTCGTCTTCACGGATGGCGGTCCACGACCGGCCGACGCGGCTGCGCTCGAGCGCGCGCACCATCAGGATGATGGCGATGATGAACGTCAAGGCCAGGTAGTAGTACGCCCTGGCGTCGAGGCCCGTGAAGTGCAAGGGCCCGATGTCGGGAGGCCGGGGGATCTGGCTGATGCCCCGGGGGCCGCCGAGCCAATTGCTGTTCCGGGCGGTGAGGCGGATGATCTCACCGAAGCCGAGGGTGACGATCGCAAGGTAGTCGCCTCGAAGCCTCAGGGTGGGTGTCCCGAGCAGAAGACCGGCGAGCATCGCGAAGCCGATCGCGAACGGCAGCGCGGCCCAGAAGTCGAGATGCGCGTGAGCCGACGTGAGCACGGCGATCGTGTACGCGCCGATCGCATAGAAGGCGACGTAGCCGAGGTCGAGCAGGCCCGCGTACCCCACGACGATGTTGAGGCCGAGCGCCGCGATGACGTAGAGGGCGATCGGCGAGAAGAGCACGCTCGCCCACGGCGTCGGCGTGTCGACGATCGGGATGGTGAGGTTGGGGAGCAGATAGGCGAACCCGATCGCGACCAACGTGATGGCGGCCCGCCCCGAGCGCGGGAGGCCCTCCCACCAATTCGCCATCCTGTTGCGAAGGTCGTATTGGGGGATCCGCCCCTGCACCTTCTTGCGCAGATCGGAGACCGCGGTCATACCCGCGCCTTCCCGAGAGACTCACCGAGGAGCCCGGTGGGCCTGACCATCAGCACGACCACGAGCACGAGGAACGCGATGACGTCCTTCCACTCGGTGCCCCACAGCGCCGACCCGTAATTCTCGATGAGGCCGAGCATGAGGCCGCCGAGCAGGGCGCCCCTCAAGTTGCCGATGCCTCCGAGCACCGCCGCTGTGAAGGCCTTGATCCCGATGGTGAACCCGACGTTGAACTTCGTGACCTCGAGGAAGAAGACGTAGAGAAGCCCCGCGGCGCCGGCCATGAGGCCGCCGAGCAGGAACGTCAACATCACGACGCGGTCGATGTTGACTCCCATCAGCGTCGCGGTCTCGGAGTCTTGTGAGACCGCTCTGATGCCACGGCCGAGGCGAGTGCGGCCCACGAACTGGTCGAGCGCCACCATCATGACGAGTGCGGACACGATCACGATGATCTGGTCGTTCCGGATGTCGGCCCCGAAGAAGGTGAACGCCGTCTTGTGCGCGACGAGCCGCGGGAACGCGACTTGATTTGTGCCGTGCTTGAGCCGCAGCGCCATGATCTGCTGCATCGCAAGCGACGCACCGATGGCCGCGATCAGGGCGGCGAGTCGGGTGGCTCCTCGTTTGCGGAGGGGCCGGTAGGCGATTCGCTCGAGGAGCACCGCGGCGCCGCCCGACCACAGCATCGCGAACGCGAGGCAGACGAGGAGCACTGCGATGAGCGTGAACCCGGTCTGGATCGAGTCGTCTGGGTTGATGCCGAGGAAGCGCGTGGCGTAGACGGCACCGAACGTGCCGAACATGAAGATCTCGGAGTGCGCGAAGTTGATGAGCCGCAGGACGCCGTACACGAGCGTGTAGCCGAGGGCCACGAGGGCGTAGATCGAGCCCGCGCTCAGCCCGCCCACCGTGAGGCTCCAGAACTGGTCGCGCAGAAGCGACCAGTCCGGATGGAAGAAGCTGGTTGCGAGCACGCCCACACCTACCCCCGAAGGTGTCTCAAACGCGCGAAACCGGGAGCGAACGAGTCGCTCCCGGTTCCGGCTACAGCGGTTCGATCAGAATTCGGCGAGCCTATTGGATGAGGCCGACCGAGACGATCTTGCCGTCCTTGACGGTGTTGGCGTAGATGGCGACGTCGGAGACCTCGCCCTTCTCGTCGAACTTCATGGTCTTGGTGATGCCCTTGTACGACTGCGTGCTGACGTAGGTGTTCAGCGCATCGCGGTCCTGGGCGCCCGAGGCGATGCCGGCGAGGAAGAAGTTCGCCGAGTCGTAGGCCTCTGCCGTGTAGGTGCCGGGAGCGACGCTGAACTTCGCCTGATAGGCCTTCGCGAAGTCAGATGAGGCGTCGACCGGGGCGCACGGGCAGGTGATGATCGCGCCTTCAGCAGCGCTACCCGCACCCTCGATGTACCCGGGGTCGAGGACACCGTCGCCGAACACGAGCACGGCGTCCACGCCGGCGTCACGGAGCTGCTTGGAGAGCGGACCAGCCTGGGCGTAGTAGCCACCGAAGAACACGGCGTCCGGCGCGGCGTCCTTCACCTTGGTGACCGTGGCCGAGTAGTCGGTCGCGGCCGGGTCGATCGTGTCGGAGCCAACGACCTTCGAGCCGAGTGTCGAGCTGACCTGGTCGGCGAGACCCTTGCCGTATTCGCTCGCGTCATCGATCACGAAGACCTTCGAGGCCTTGATCGTCGTGTCGATGTAGGTCGCCGCGCCGGGACCCTGGGAGGCGTCGTTGCCGAGCGCCCGGTGGAAGATCTTCCACCCATTGTCGGCGAGCGCCGGGTTCGTGGCCGACGGAGTGATGATCGGGAGACCGGCCTCGTCGAACAGCGGGTCGGCCACCTTGGACTCACCCGAGAACGCCGGGCCGACCATGCCGATGACCGACGCGTCGTCGATCGCCTGCTTCGCGAGCGCCGGAGCCTGGTCCGGGCTGCCCTGGCTGTCGAACTTCTTGACCGCGACCTGGCAGTCGGGGTTCGCGGTGTTGAACTGGTCGACGGCCAGCTCGACGCCCTGCTCGATGTTCACGCCGAGGTTGGCGTTGTCGCCGGTGAGCGCGCCGAAGAAGCCGAGCGCAACGCCGTTGCACTTCGCAGCGCCCGGCGCCGCGGCACTTCCGCTGGCCGTGGTCGCGCTGCTGCCGCCGCCGGTCGTCGCTGAGCTGCTGCCGCTGTCGTCACCGCATGCTGCGGCGAAGAGGCCCAGCGACAGCAACAGCGCGCCAGCGCCGAAGAGTTTTCCTACTCGCATGTCCCTACCTTCCATGGCCGGTCAGGATCGACCGGGTCCGTTCAAGTTAGGGCGTGAGCATAGGTGCTGGTCCTGGCGTACCCGCAGTCCTGTCACCGTTCCGCAACAGGGTTGGAACGGGGCATGATCTTTGGTGATGGGCGACCCTTCCGGCACCGACTCGCTGTACTTGCGTGACGCCTATCTGCGCACCTTCTCGGCCACGGTGGTCGCCGTGCGAGACGGCGCCGTGGCCCTCGATCGCAGCGCGTTCTACCCGACGGGTGGTGGCCAGCCGCACGACACTGGCGTGATCGGTGGGGTGAGCGTCACCGACGTGCGCAAGGCCGACGGCCTCGTCTGGCACGTCATTGACGGAGTGCCACCAACGGTCGGCGACGACGTCGAGGCCGAGGTCGATTGGGAGCGTCGCCACGCGCTGATGCGCACGCACACCGCGCTGCACGTGCTCTGCGGCGTGATCTGGAACGAGTGGCGTGTGCCGGTGACCGGCGGGAACATGGAGCCGCTGTCGGCCCGCATGGACTTCGAGTTCGATCCGCTGCCGGACGGCTTCGGTCCCCGTGTCGAACAGCTCGTGAACGCCGAGCTCGCCGCGGATCGTCCGATCGAGGTGTCGTTCTTGCCGCGTGCCGAAGCGGTGCTCGACGACGACCTGATCCGCACCAAGATCAGCCTTGTGCCGGAGTCAGTGCCCGAGATCCGCGTCGTCGACATCGTCGGGCTCGACAAGCAGGCCGACGGTGGCACGCACGTCCGCTCGACCGGGGAGGTCGGCCGCATCCGCGTCACGAAGACCGAGTCGAAGGGCAAGGGGAACAAGCGCATCCGCCTCGAAGTGGTTGATGACGGAGCCGTCGATGCCTGACGTGATGCCCCGACTGGCTCGCCTCGAGGCCGAGCTCCGGTCGCTCGGCGACGTCGTGGTCGCGTTCTCCGGCGGCGCGGACTCAGCGTTCCTCGCGTCGGTCGCGACGCGCACGCTCGGCGCTGCCCACGTCCACTGCGTGACTGCGGTGTCGAGCTCACTCGCCGCGTCCGAACGAACGGACTGCGCTGCCTTGGCGCGCGAGTGGGGACTCCGGTGGACCGAGGTCGAGACCGACGAGCTGTCGCACGACGCCTACATCGCCAACGACGGCGATCGCTGCTTCTGGTGCAAGACGTCGTTGATGGATGCGCTGGCGCCGCTGGCCGAAGTCGAGTCAGCGACCGTGGTGCTCGGGGTGAACGTCGACGATCTCGGCGATCATCGGCCCGGCCAGCGCGCGGCCGCCGAGCGAGGCGCTCGATTCCCACTCGTCGAGGCGGGCTTCACGAAGGACGACGTGCGTGCGGCCTCGCGTGACCTCGGGCTGCGCACGTGGGACAAGCCGGCGGCTGCGTGCCTCGCGTCGCGCGTCCCGTACGGCACCCCCGTCACGATCGGTGTGCTCGGACAGGTCGAGCGAGCCGAGGCCGGCCTTCGCGCCTTGGGCTTCCCCGAGCTGCGGGTCCGTCATTACGGGAAGGTGGCGCGGGTCGAGCTCCCCGTCGACGCGCTCACGCGCGCGATCGAACGACGACTCGAGGTCGTCGAGGCGGTGAAGGCCGCGGGCTACTCCTGGGTGACGCTCGACCTCGAGGGACTGCGGTCGGGAAACCTGAACGCGCTGCTCTGATGGAGCCGCCGGCCGAGACGCTGGCAGTCGCGATCGAAGACGCGATCCCGGGTTGGGTGCTGCGCGCGGTGGTGGGTGTGGCGACCAGGGCAGGGCGTGAGCCCGACGCGGACATGCTCGAAGCCGCACGAGTCGCGGGGCAACGAGCCCGCGCCGAGGTCGGAGCCGCGGTGCGCGCGCTCCTCGAGACCGACATCGACGAGCAGCGCACGAACCCGCTCTCGATCCTTCGGGGAGCGGTGCGGTACCCGACGCAGGTCCTCAGCGATGCGGGCGTGCCCGAAGCCGCGCGACGCGACGAGTTCGCCGTCCGCGCGTTCCCCGAAGACGTCTACGACCTCACGCCCGCGACCTGGACCGACATCGATCCGGCGCTGCAGGACCCGGGCATCACGTGGGGGGCCTGGAAGGCCTACACCCACCTCAGCCGTCGTCGGGATCGCTGACCGTCCATCCCACTGACATCCCTGCTCGCGGCTCGAAGAAGAGGCAACCCTCCGGACAGGCGAACGGGGCGTCGTCGTTGACCGACAGCCGGCACTTCTCCACTCGGTCTCCCGTCGCGAGCGAGCGGGTCGAGTAGTGGCGGCAATCGTCACGCACGGCCATCCCTCCATGCTCGCACCCCTATCCTGCGCGCGGTGGCCGAGCGGCTCGTGATCATCGGGGGCGACGCGGGCGGCATGGCCGCCGTGTCGCAGGTGCGCAAGACGCGACCCGACATCGAGATCGTCGCCTTCGAGCGCGGGAACTACACCTCCTACTCCGCGTGCGGCATCCCGTACCTCGTCGGTGGCGAGGTCGCCACCCTCGATGACCTCGTGGCCCGCACGCCCCAGGCCTTCCGTGACCGCTTCCGCGTCGACGTCCGCATGCGGCACGAAGTCACCGCGATCGACCTCGACAGGCGCGAGGTCGAGGTGCGAGCCCTCGAGCACGACCGCACCCTGCGGCTCGGGTTCGATCAGGCCCTCGTGGCGACCGGCGGCATCCCGATACGCCCCGACCTTCCGGGCATCGACAGCGAGCACGTCCTCGGCGTGCAGACGCTCGATGACGCGCAAGAGCTGCTCAGCCGTGCGACGCGCGAAGACCTGCGACAGGTCGTGGTCGTCGGGGGCGGGTACATCGGGCTCGAGATGGCCGAGGCCTTCGTCAACCGCGGCACGCCGGTCACCCTCATCGAGGCGGGCGAGCAGGTGATGCGTTCGCTCGACCCGGACATGGCGGAGCTCGTCGTCGCGGCGATGCGTGAGTTCGGCATCGACGTGCACCTCGGGCGGGCGGTGACCGGCTTCGAGCCCGGGCGCGTCCTCACTGATGCCGGAGATCTCGAGGCCGATCTCGTCGTGCTGGGGATCGGCGTCGCGCCCAACTCCGCGCTCGCGAAGGAATCAGGGCTCGACGTCGGTGTGCGCGACGCAGTGCGCGTCAATCGGCGACAGCAGACGTCGGCCGACGGCGTGTGGGCCGCGGGCGACTGCTGCGAGAGCATCCACCGCGTCAGTGGGCGGCCGGTGCACATCGCGCTCGGCACAGTCGCGAACAAGCAGTCGCGAGTCGCGGGCATCAACATCGGAGGCGGCTACGCCACGTTCGGCGGCGTCGTCGGCACCGCGATCACGCGGATCTGCCACACCGAGATCGCGCGCACGGGGCTCTCCGAGCGGGAAGCGGCTGACGCTGGGTTCGTGTTCAGGAGCACGATCATCGAGGGGAGCACTCGCGCCGGCTACCTGCCCGGCCGCAAGCGCACCACCGTCAAGCTCGTGACCGAAGAGCGCACTGGCCGGCTCCTCGGCGGGCAGATCGTCGGCGAGGAGGGCGCGGCGAAGCGCATCGACGTGCTCGCGACGGCCATCACCGCGGGCATGAACGTCGTCGAGATGATCGACCTCGACCTCGGGTACGCGCCGCCGTTCTCACCCGTCTGGGACCCCGTGCTGGTCGCGGCCCGCGTGGCGAGTCGCACGTGAGACGGCGTTAGCCTCCACCGCGGTGTCGGACGCGCCCGCCAGTCCCGAGGACTTCACCCAAGAGCTGCTCCGCTGGAGCGAAGCGCTCGCCGGCATCGCGCGCACCGGCCTCGGCTTCACGCAGAGCCTGTACGAGCGCGAGCGGTTCGAAGAGGTGCTGAAGGTCGCTTCCGACATGCGGGCCGCGGCCGAGGAAGACGTCGAAGTGCGACGCGAAGCGGGGCACTTCTTGCAGGAGTGGCTCGACACGGTCGGTGAGGGCGTGCCCGGGTACGTGACGCCGAAGGTCGCAGTCGGTGCCGTCGTCGGCAACGACGAAGGGCAGATCCTGCTGGTCCAGCGGTCGGACTCGGGCATCTGGCTCTACCCGACCGGGTGGGCCGACGTGGGCTACTCACCCGCGGAAGTCGCGGTGAAAGAGGTGCTCGAGGAGACCGGCATCGAGTGCGAGGTGCTCCGGCTGATCGCAGTGATCGACGGCCTGCGCATGGGCTTCACCCGCGTGCCGCTCTACTCGTTGGTGTTCCACTGCAAGGCCACCGGTGGGGCGCTGCAACGGCATCCGCTCGAGACCGCGGACGTCGGGTGGTTCAGCCCCGACGACATGCCGTTCCCGATCGTCGGGCTCGACCGCTGGGGGCCGGCGGCGTTCGCGGCGATTCGCGGTGAGGCGGTCGAGGTGCAGTTCGACAAGCCCCGTGCCCCGGTCTGGCGCGGCGACGATTAGTCCGCGACTCAGCCCGCGGAGAGCTGCTGCAGCAACGTGTCGATGATCGACACGTTGCCCTGACTGATCTCCCAGGCGTCACCGACCCGGTCGTGGTCGACGAGCCCCGCGGCGTCGGGCGCGATGCCGAGCGCGTCGGCAACCGCGGCGGCGAGGGGTGCCGGCTCGATCTCGTCGCCTTCGGTCGGGAAGGCCTCGAGGCCATCCCAGAGCTGATCGAGCGGCGCGGGTGGCGCCTCGCCGTTGGCGAGCGCGAGAGCCGTGACCGAGAAGACCTCGTAGGTGTCGACCGCGGTCGGGCGCGAGTAGCCAGCGATCGGATGCAAGCGCCACTCGAGTGCCGTTCCACCGGGGCCGTCGTCGCGGATCCAGACCTGCGATCCGTTCACGTACGCGTCGACCGGCTCACCGAAGCGTTCGTCGAGGGCGATGATCAGCTGGGGCGTCGCCTTCCAGACGCAGCTCGGCACGAGCGCCATGTCAACCGCCGCTCGGTACGAGCGTCATGTCAGTCGCCTTGCTGATCGCGGAGGAACCGCTCGAGCTCCTCGACGAGCTCGTCGACCGTGTCGTCGGCGCTGATCGCTTCGTCCTCGTCGTCGTCGCCGAAGGGCTCGCCGCTGTCGACCATGTCTTCCAAGCGCCGCACGTAGCCGGACAGCTCGTCGTCGTTCGTGACGACCTCATCGACCTCGCGCTCGTAGGCCGCCGACGCGATCTCGAGCGCTGTCGTCGGGATCATGAGGTCGAGCACGTCGCCGACGCGTTCGACGAGGGCGAGTGCCGCCTTCGGCGAGGGCGCTCCCTGCACGTAGGCGGGCACCGCGGCCCACAGCGAGAGCGACGGCAGCCCGGCGGTGTTGCACGCATCGTGCAACGCCCCGACGATGCCGGTCGGGCCTTCGTAGCGGGAGCGCTGCAGGTCGTGTTGGTCGATGAGCGTGGGATCGGCCGCGGTGCCGATCACCGAGACGGGCCGCGAGTGCGGGACCTCCGCGAGCAGCGCACCCAGCGTGATGAGCATGCGAGCGTTCAGCTCGGTCACGACCTCGATCACCTCGGAGCAGAACGTGCGCCACTTGAGCTGAGGCTCGGTGCCGATCAGGAGCACGACGTCCATGTCGGCGCCGAGCACCGACGACGCCGAGAGCTCGTTGGTCGGCCACACGATCTCGCGTTGTCCGCCGTCGACGAGGCGCACGTGCGGTCGCGTCGAGCTGAAGTCGTAGAAGTCTTCCGCGTCGATCGTCGCGAAGGGTCGTGTCGCCCATACGTCGGCGAGGTGGTGACCGGCGCTCGATGCCGCTTCGCCCGCGTCGTTCCATCCTGCGAACGCGACGATCACGACAGGCGTGCGAAGCCGGGGTCGCGACGACCACCGCACGTGCTCCATGGCTGATCACCCTACCGGCCGATAGCGTCGTCTCATGATCGTTGATTCCCTCTCCATCGCCGCTGATGACTTCGCAACGCGGACTGGTTGGGAGGCGAAGCCACAGGGGCTTTGCAAGGGTGACGTCTGCGTTCCGCTCCCCGGTGGCACGCCGTCCGACGGACTCCTGTCGGTCGAAGTGCTGGCCGAACGGCTGCGCATGCCGCTCGTCCACGACGAGGCGCACGGTCTCTGGGCGTTGGGTCCCGAGAGTGGTGGGCACGCGCTGACGACGGCAGTCGTCCCCGACATCACGCTGCCCGATCGCAACGGCAACGCGTTCTCACTGTCGTCGCTCCGCGGGCGGAAGGTGCTGCTCGTCGCGTGGGCCAGCTGGTGAGGATGCCGCACGAGCCTGCCCGGGTGGCAGGCACTGCGCGCTCGAGCTCTTCCCGAAGCTCGAAGTCGTCACGGTCGCGCTCGACGTCGATCCGACGTTCGCTCATCCGTTCATCGACATCGCGGCGCCCGAGCATCCGTCGCTCATCGACTCCTGCCACCTGCTCGACGAGCTGCTCGGGTTTTGGAACGTCCCGATGGCGGTGTGGATCGACGAACAAGGGGTGCTCGTGCGTCCCCCCGAGGGCGCGTCGGTCGAGGACTCGCCGCTGAGGACGATGGACATCTCGGGCTTCCCCGACGGCATCCGTCAGGTGATGGAAGAGGTGCAGAAGATCCCCGGCGATCCGATCGCATACCGGGCCGCGATCGTCGACTGGGCCGAGAAGGGCGCCGCGAGTCGGTTCGCGCTCAGCCCGGACGAGGTGATCGCACGGTCACAGCCGCGTCCGATGGATCACGCGCGCGCGGCAGCGTGCTTCGAGATGGGTCAGGAGCTGTGGCAGCGCGGCCTCCGCGACGATGCCGTGCCGTTCTGGCGCGAGGCGCACCGTCTCCATCCCGAGAACTGGACCTACAAGCGTCAGGCCTGGACGTTCGTCACCACCGAGCCCGGGCAGCCGCCCGATCTGCTGCAGCCGCCGAACGAGGTGTACGAAGGCAGCTGGTACGAGGATGTCGTGCGGTTGGGTGGCGGAGAGAAGTACGTGAACGCGCCCGAGCTCTAGGTCTCTCAGCGCAGCGCTAGGCGCCGGGGTCTCGTTCGCTCGCGCGTGCCAGATCGGAGGCCCCGCCTCCGAGGTAGCCACCCGCCTCGCGCACCTTCTGCCCCCACGGACCGAGCAACGCGAAGAGCTCGTCGGCATCGTCGCCGATCGCTTCGATCGTCGGCGCCATCGAGAGATCGGTCGAGATCTCGATGCTCTCGCGGAGCTCGCGCCCCCGTCGGTGAAGCCGGTGCCGTCCGCGTCGATGAGGTCGCGCGACTGCAGTCGCTCGACCGCGGCATCGAGGTCTTCATCGCTCCATGCGCGCGTGCGGATGTAGGTGCGCATCGGCAGGCCGATGAAGAGCTCGGTGAGCAGACCGATCTCGGTCGCGTCGAGACCGAGCGCGACCCACGCCGCGGTGTGCGAGTCGCCGCGGAACTCGCGCAGGTAGTCGCCGAGGCGCCAGAAGTCGCCCATCGGCGTGCCGGGGAGACCGAGGCTCAACAGGCCCGAGTACAGCGGGCGCCCTTCCGGCCGGAGCGGGTCGGTGGCACTGCGGAGGATCGCGGTCGCGCGGTCGAGTCCGTCGGGCTCGGGGCCGAGGATGCGCTCGAGCTGTGCGACCGCGCCTTCGGTGCGCGCGGTTGCGATCGTGCTCGCGTTCGTGAGCGTCCAGCCGTACGTGACGCTCGGCACGACGGCCTTCGGGTTGAACACCGCGAATGCGGACGCGACGAGCTCGCCCGGCACCTGACCGAGGCACGAGCCACGGCTCGTGAAGTACGCGGGGCCATCGGGGAGCGCGACCGCCCCCGCTTTCGCTGCGCTGGCATTGAACCCGAGCGCGACGTAGCGCTCGTGGCACTCGGGCGCGAAGTAGACCGAGCCGACGACTGGCTCGAGCAAGGCCGCGAGCTGACGGGCTGTCGTGTGGAGCCTCGGGTCGCTCATGGCCGGGTCATCGTTGCCGGATCGCGCGGGTAGCCACCGCCCGCGACGATCGCGTCTTTCATCGGCGAGAGGATCATGCACAGCTCCTCGAAGTCGTCGCCGATCGCCTCGACGATCGACCGTTCCTGCCTGTCGGTGGAGAGCTCGATCTCGCCGCGCAGCTCCTCGCCTTTCTCGGAGAACGCGTCGCCGTCGACGAGCCCTCGCTCGCGAAGGTCGTCGAGCGCCGCGTCGATCTCTTCGTCGGACCATCCGCGGGTCTTGACGTACGACCGCAACGGCAGCCGCCACCAGAGCTCGGTGCTCAGAGTCGCCTGGATCGGGTCGAGCCCGTACGCGACCCACGCGATGATGTGCGAGTCGCCGCGGTGCTCGCGCACGAGGTCGCTGGCTCGCCAGAAGTCGCCCATCGGCGTGCCGGGGAAGCCGAGCGAGCGCAGACCCGAGTAGAGGCCGCGGCCCTCGCCCGTCGCGGCGTCTCCGCCGCGGATCAGGATCTCGGTGGCGCGCTTCATGCCGTCGGGTGACGGCCCGAGGAGCCGGGTGAGGCCGTCGACAGCACCCCTCTCGCGTGCCCCGAGGATCGAGTCGCGATCGGTCTTCGCCCAGCCCTCGTCGACGGCGGGGATGACGATCGCCGGGTTGAACACTCCGAACGCCGCGGTGACGACCTCGCCGGGCACCTGGCCCATGCAGGCTCCTCGACTGGTGAAGTACGCCGGGCCGAAGTCGGGCAGGCCGAGCTCCTTGTACTCGGCGTGCGCTTCCGGGAGGAAGTACACGCTCGCCGCGACGACCTCGACCAGGTCACGCAGCTTTCGGGCCTTTGCCCGCACCTCTTCGTCGCGCATCACAACCCCCAGGAGCACGTAGGTCGCCGGAGTGTAGGCGTTAACTTCCAGCGCGATGACCGTGTCGGTGACCGTCTGCGAGGCCGCAACACCCGAGATCGTGGGCGCGTTCGCGAGGCTGATCCCGCAGCTCTCGAGGTCGGCGCCCGCGCCCTCCGCCGAGCAGCTCGACGAGATCGCGACCTCGCCCGCGTCGCACCTGTTGGTCGCCCGCGTCGACGACTCGATCGTCGGATCTCTGACGTTGGTCGTCTTCCGCATCCCGACCGGCGTGCGCGCGTGGATCGAGGACGTCGTCGTCGACGAGGCCGCGCGCGGCCACGGCGTCGGCGAGGCGCTCAACGTCGAGGCGCTGCGCATCGCGCGCGAGCTCGGCGCGATCACCGTCGACCTGACGTCGCGTCCGTCGCGTGAGGCCGCGAAGCGCCTCTATCAGAGGCTCGGGTTCACCGAACGAGAGACCAACGTGTATCGCTTCGACCTCTGAGGTTCACCGCGCCGCGCGGAAGCCGAGGGTCTCGAACGCGACTGTGAAGCCGAGCGACTCGTAGAGCGCCGCCGCGGGAGCGTTCGTCATGTCGTGCTCGACACGAGCGGTGCGCATGCCCGCGGCGCGCATGCGGTGCAGGCCGTCCGTCAGGACCGCCCGAGCGAGGCCGAGGCGGCGGAAGTCTTCGTGGGTCTCGACGGGTTCGAACAGCCCGACGCGGTTCACCTCGTCGAACCAGATGGTGGCGCGAGCGACGGTCTGTGCCTCGGCGAGCGAGAAGCCGTCGGGCAGCTGCACGTCAGGAAGATCGTGGAGCGACCGGGTGCGGATGTGATCCCACGAGCGGTATTGCTCGAACCCGATCTGTGCGAGCAGGTCGATACGGATGGAATCGCAGCTGCAGACATCGGTCTCGCTCGCTCGAGATGTCGCCGTGTGCAGCATCTCGAGCTCGAGGCTCGCCGCGACAGTCCGGGCGCGCGAACAAGTCGAACACGGTGCCGAAGCGGCCGGTGATCTCGATGCCCGCGATGCCGAGCGAGTCCTCCCACACGTAGGCGTCTCGCTGCGCTGGCGCCTCGCGGTAGATGCGGTGCTCGGCGTCGCCTGGATGGCAGTACCCGCACCAGCCCGCGTCGCGGATCCATGTCGCGAGGGCGGCCTTCACTGCGGGGAGGTCTCCGTCGACGTACGGGCGAACTCGCAAGAGTCCGACGTTACGATCGGCGGGTGCTCGATCACTTCTCGATTCAGTGCTCAGACATCGCTGCTGCGACGGCGTTCTATGACGCGGTGCTCCCGACCATCGGCGGCGGCCCGGTGATGCGCTTCGGCGACTTCACGGGCTACGGCGTCGACCAGAAGCCGTCCTTCTGGATCGGCCCGCTCACGACTGGCGAGCCCAACCGCGAGGTGCACATCGCGTTCGTCGCCGCGGACCGAGCCGCGGTGCGGGCGTGGTTCGACGCGGCCGTCGCGGCAGGTGCAGAGGTGCTGCACGAGCCGCGCCTCTGGCCCGAGTACCACCCGACCTACTACGGCGCGTTCGTGCGCGACCCCGACGGCAACAACGTCGAAGCGGTGTGTCACTCGCCGGAGTAGCGTCCCATCCTCCGTCAGCGAACCGTTCGAGACGCGAAGGGCCGAGAACGCTCTCAGGCAGCGGGTTCGGCGGCGGTGGTCGCGGCATCGGCGACGGGCACAGGCGTCGGCTGGTCGTAGCCGACCGGCAGGTGGAAGCTGCCCGCTGACGACGCGTAGAAGACCTCCCACGCGTGATAGCCGAGGAAGGCGCGCTCGTCGGCAGCCATGTTCGCCGCGTAGGCCTTGATCGCGTCGAGGTATCGAGTGTCGTGGTTGTAGGCCAGGATCGCCTTGTCCATGTCACCGGGCGCGCCCGACATCTCGAGGTAGGTCGCGGCACCGACGATCGCGTCGTGTGCGTCCTCGATGTCGCCGGTGCAGCACGCCGCCCACGTCGAGGGCAGGAACTGCATGGGTCCCTGCGCGCCCGCCGTGGACAGCCCGTGGATCCGGCCCATGCGCGTCTCGACGAGGTTGATCGACGCGAGGAAGTACCAGGGCACCCCCGTCGCGGCCTCGGCCTCGTGGTAGTAGGCGAGCAGCTGCTCGGCCGGGAGAGGCCCGATGATCTGCCACGCCGGGAGCGTGTCGGACGGCTTGCCCGACGGCGGCCGCTGGAACGCGAGGAACGCGGCGACGTTGTTCGCGGCCATCGGCGCGACGTCAGACTCGAGCGACGCGAAGAATTGCGACTGCCACTCTGGATGCGCTGACAGCCTTCGGTAGAGCAGCTGCTGGAACGTGCCGGTGGCCTCGGCCTTCTCGGGTGAGGTCGTCGGGTCGCGGAGCGTCCGCTCGGCCTTCGTGACCTGCGCAGCGAGCGCGACCGGATCGTCCGCGACGGTGAGTGCCGTCGTGGTCGTCGTCGGCGGCGCCGTGGTGGTCGTCGCGACGGTGGTGCTCACCGCGGCCGCCGTGCTGTCCGCGGCGTCGTCGCGACGCGCCGTTGCAGCCGGCCAGGAGGATCGCGGCCGAGATCGCGACCAAGATGGGGAGCACTCGCCGCACGGGATGAGACTAAGAGGGGGAGCGGTGTACGAAGACCTCACCTACGAAGAGCAGGGCCACGTCGGGGTCATCACCCTTCGGCGTCCCGAGGCGCGCAACGCGCTCACGTTCCGCAGCTACGCCGAGCTCGAGGATGCCGTCCGCACGACGACGGCGCGCTGCCTCGTCATCACGGGCGCCGATCCCGCGTTCTGCTCGGGGGACGATGTGAAGGTCGTGATGGGAGGAGGCGAGAAGCCCCCCGACATGAGCTCGCTCGCGCGCACTCCGCGGCTGACTCCAGCGGCCGACGCGCTGCTGCACACCGACGTCCCTGTCGTCGCGGCGGTGAACGGCGCGGCCGTGGGGTGGGGCATGGAGCTGTCGCTCATGGCCGACTTCCGTGTCGCCTCCGAGAAGGCGAAGTTCGGCGAGCTGTTCGTGCTGCGCGGGCTCGTGAGCGACGCTCCCGGGCTCGGACGACTCGCGCAGCTCGTCGGGCGTGAGAAGGCCGCGGAGCTGCTCATGACCGGCGAGGTGATCGACGCCGCGGAGGCGCTGCGGATCGGTCTCGTCGGTCGAGTGGTCGCCCACGACGAGCTGCTGCCGACCGCGCTCGCGCTGGCGCAGCGCATCGCCGCGAACCCGCCCCTTGCCGTGCAGGCGATCAAGCGCGGACTGCGTCAGGCCCTCGACCCCGACTGGAACGAGGTCGGCGTGTACGTCAGCTCGACGCTCGCCGAGCTGTTCCAGACCGAGGACCACCGCGAGGGAGTGCGCTCGTTCCTCGAGAAGCGCGCTCCGGAATTTCACGGGCGCTGACGCGCCCGGTCGCTTCGCTCCACAATCGGTGCTTCGCGCACCCGGGCGCCGCACTGCGGCGCCCCTTTCCTGCACATCACCCAGTCTTTGCTGCGGGCGGGACCAGCTTCGAGACCGCGCCGTCGAACGAGAGCGCGTAGAGCTCGCCCTTCGCGTCCTGACCGAACGACACGATCGGCTGCGGGTCCACCTTCACGGACGCGATCTGCTTCGCAGTGCTGCCGGTGAGGCTGAGGACTCGGATCGTGTTGTTGCAGTAGTCCGCGAACACGTACGCGCCCTGCATGCCCGGCAGCGCACTTCCTCGATACCGATAGCCGCCCGTCACGCTGCACCCCTCGGAGTGGGTGTACTCGAAGACAGGGAACACGAAGCCGGCGTGGCTTCCGCCGCCCTGGTAGTCGTGGTTGCCCTCGAACCGGTTCCAGCCGAAGTTCGCGCCCTTCGCGGCGTCCTTGCCGTTGGAGGCGGCGCTGAAGTCGATCTCTTCGTACTTGCCCTGACCGACGTCCGCGATCCAGAGGTCGCCGGTGTCCTTGTCGAACGTGAAGCGCCATGGGTTGCGCAGCCCGTACGCCCAGATCTCCGGGAGCCCTCCGCCGTTCGCGATCGGGTTGTCGGCCGGGATGCCGTACGCGCGGCCTCCCGAGGGCTTGCTCGGATCGATGCGCAGGATCTTGCCCAGCCATGTGTTCAGGTTCTGGCCGTTGCCCTGCGGATCACCGCCACTGCCGCCGTCGCCGAACCCGATGTACAGGTAGCCGTCGGGGCCGAACGCGAGCTGGCCGCCGTTGTGGTTGGGGAAGGGCTGCTTCTGGAACAGGATCTGTCGCTGCGACGCGGGGTCGGCGCGGCCATCGGTTCCCATCGCGAACTCGTCGACGTGCGAGTCGCCGTTGAGATCGGTGTAGTCGACGTAGACATGGCTTCCATCCGGCGAGAAGGCGAGGCCCAGGAAGCCCTGCTCGCCGCTGGGACGCGTGAGCCGTGAGATGTCGAGCACGGGAGTCGGGTCGACAGCGCCGTTGCGGATCGCGCGGACCCGTCCCGCCCACTCCGCGACGTAGAGGGTGTCGTCGCCTGTGCGCACCGCCATGGCGATCGGCTGGTCGACCGTCGCGATCAGTGGTGAGCGAGAACGCTGGATTGCCGGGGTTCGGCGGCGGCGAGCACTTCGCAAGGGCGATGATCGCGATGCCGAGCGCGAGGCCGGCGACTGCGAACAGCTTGACGGGAGCATTCATCTGCTTCACCTCCGTACTCGTCTCACCGCATGACCCGGATCAGGCCTTCTTGCACGACGGTCACCGCGAGCGCGCCTTCGCCGGTGTAGATGAAGCCGTACGCGAGGCCGCGTCCGCCCGACGTCGTCGGTGTGCCCTGGTCGTAGAGCAGCCACTCGTCCGCCCGGAAGGGCCGGTGGAACCACATCGCGTGATCGAGGCTCGCCATCATCAGGCCTTCGTCGGGCCAATGCACCCCGTGCGGGAGCAGCGTCGTGTCGAGCAGGGTCATGTCGGACGCGTACGTGACGATGCACGCGTGCAGCACCGGGTCGTCGGGCAGCCGCCCGTCCGCACGCAGCCACACACGCTGGAAGGGGTCGGCGTCGGTCTCGCGGCGTTCGGCGCGTCCGTCGACGTAGCGCACGTCGATGGGGCGAGGCCGGTCGTAGTAGTCGCCCAACGCGTCCTTGTACGGAGCCATGCGGGTCTTGAAGTCGGGCAGGTGCTGGGGTGACGGGACGCCGGCCGGCATCGGGATCTGATGGTCGAGACCTTCTTCGTGCACGTGGAAGCTGGCCTGCAGGTTGAAGATCGCCTTGCCGTGTTGGATCGCGACGACACGACGGGTCGTGAACGACTTGCCATCGCGGATGCGATCCACCTCGTAGAGGATCGGTGTGTCCACGTCGCCCGGGCGCAAGAAGTACGCGTGAAGGGAATGCACGAAGCGGGGCGGGCCCTCGTCGGGGGAGTGATCGACCGTCCGCGCGGCTGCGACGAGCGCCTGGCCGGCGACTTGCCCGCCGAAGACTCGTTGTCGCTTCTCGTCCGGTGAGTGGCCCCGGAAGATGTTGACCTCGATCGCCTCGAGATCGAGCAGGTCGATCAGGTCGTCGAGCGCACTCGGCCCCCCGTCTGCCAACACGGGGTCATGTTGACAGGTACCGTCCCGCGGATGACGACGCGCTCGTTTCCCGAAGGCTTCCGCTGGGGCACCGCGACTGCCGCGCACCAGGTCGAGGGCGGCAACTGGAACAACGACTGGTGGGAGTGGGAGCACCAGCCGGGCTCGGGATGCATCGAGCCGAGCGGCGACGCGTGCGAGCACTACACGCGCTACCCACAAGACCTGCAGCTCCTCGCGGGCCTCGGGTTCAACTCGTACCGGTTCTCGGTGGAGTGGAGCCGCATCGAGCCCGAGGACGGTGAGTTCTCGAAGGCCGAGCTCGACCACTACAAGCGGATGTGCGCGACGTGCCTCGAGAACGGACTCGACGCGACGGTGACGTTGCACCACTTCACGACGCCGCGGTGGGTGGCGAAGATGGGCGGCTGGATCGAACCAGCGACGGCCGATCTGTTCGCTCGGTTCGCGGATCGGGTCGCGGCGCATCTCGGCGACGTCACGACACGCTTCTGCACGTTCAACGAGCCCAACATGGTCGCCACGATCGGCTATCTCGCAGGCCGGTTCCCGCCGGGCGGGCAGGGAGACCGGGCGCTTCGGCGCAAGGCCAACGACGTGTTCGTCGATGCGCACCACAAGACCGTCGAAGTGCTGAAGGGTCACCAGCCCGACGTGCCGGCGGGCCTCACGCTCGCGATGCAGCAGATGTGGCCCGTGGGCGACTCGCCCGAGCAGCTGCAGGCCGCCGCGGAGCGGGCGGCCCACATCCTCGACGGCCTCGAGGACGTGTACCTCCATGCCGCCGAGAACGACGACTACATCGGCGTGCAGACCTACAGCCGCCAACGGGTCGGCCCCGAGCGCACGCTCGGCAACGAGGACGGCGTCGAGACCACGATCATGGGCTACGAGTTCTGGCCCGAGTCGCTGGAGGCCACGATCCGCAGGGCCTGGGACGTCACGAACCACACGCCGATCATCGTCACCGAGAACGGGATCGCCGCGACGGACGACACGCGACGCGTCGAGTACGTGCGCCGCGCCCTGCTCGGCGTGCTCGCCTGCATCGACGACGCGATCGACGTGCGGGGCTACACGTACTGGAGCCTCCTCGACAACTTCGAGTGGGCGAACGGCTACGGCCCCACCTTCGGGCTCATCGGAGTAGACCGAACGACCCAGGAGCGCACGGTCAAGCCGAGCGCGACGGTGGCTCGGAGCGATCGCCCGCGCAAACGCGATCGACCTCTAGCCCCTACCCTGAACTCCGATGGATCTCAGCCCCCGCGCGATCGTGCAGCGGTTCCGCGGCAAGGCGCTTCGCTACGTCACGGTTTCGGTGTTCGGCACGGTCTCGACGCAGCTGTTGCTGTGGTTCACCCACGGCAAGCTCGGCTGGAGCGGTGTCGCCGCGAACGTCTTCTCGGTCACCGTCACCTCGATACCGACCTACTTCCTCAGCCGTTACTGGATCTGGGGCAAGAACGACCGCAACCGGTTCTGGGGCGAGGTGGTGCCGTTCTGGGGTCTGACGTTCGCGGGCCTCATCCTCTCGACGTTGTTCGTCGCGATCGCATCGCAGTGGTCCGACTCGACGGTCGTCGTGAGCTTGGCGAACCTGGCGGGGTTCGGCGTGCTCTGGGTGGCGAAGTTCGTCATCCTCGATGCGGTGCTGTTCAACACGCACACCCCCGCCGAAGTCCGCTGACGTGGACGCCCGGCTCCGGGCGATCGCCGAAGCGGCGAAGGGCTTCATGCCCGTGGACGAAGGCCTGGCGCTGCACGACGCCGCGGTCGCAGCCGCTCAGGCTCTGCCCGGGATGCCGATGCTCGAGGTCGGCACCTACTGCGGCAAGTCGGCGGTGTACCTCGGGGCCGCGTGCCTCGAGGTCGACCCTCCCACCGTCGTGTTCACGGTCGACCACCACCGCGGTTCTGAGGAGAACCAAGCCGGGTGGGAGCACCACGACACGACGCTCATCGACCCGACGACCGGTCGGTTGAACACCCTGCCGACGTTCCTGCGCACGATGCGGGAGGCCGACCTCGAAGGGACGGTGATCGGCGTCGTCGGCCTGTCACCCATCGTCGCCGCCCACTGGGGGACCCCACTCGCGTTCCTGTTCATCGACGGCGGTCACGGGGTCGAGCCCGCACGTTCGGACTACGAGTCGTGGACACCGAAGGTCGTCGTCGGCGGCACGCTCGCGATCCACGACGTCTTCCCCGATCCGGCCGACGGCGGTCGTCCTCCCTACGAGCAGATCTACAAGCCCGCGCTCGAATCGGGCCTCTTCGAGGAGACGAGCGCGACCGGCAGCCTGCGAGTCCTCCGCCGGGTCTGATCCTCGTCCCACCGTTCGCGCGTTTGCCGCACTATGCCGCGGGCAAACGCGCGAACGTTCCGGTCGATCGGACCGCACGCCGCCGCTGTCGAGCGGCTCCGCGTGGAACGCGGGCTGACGTGGAGAGGCGTGGCAGAGGACTTCTACGACGAGTTCCCCGACGAGCTCATGACGGAACGGTGCGCGAGAACCAGATCGTGGGGATGTTCCTGTGTGACGCTGCGAGCGAGGGCTGCATGAGCTCGAGGCGGTTGCCGAACGGGTCGTCGACGTAGACGCGGTGGTAGCCCTCGAGCGGCTCGTCGTCGCGGGGGATGTGCCCGGCGGCGGTGAGCGTCGCGATCAGCGTGTCGAGGTCGTCGACGATCAGCGCGGCGTGGGCCTTGCGCGCCGGGCGGAAGTCGGGGTCGACACCGAGGTGCACCTTCACCTCATCAGTCTCGAACCAGCAGCCGCCCCGCACCGCGAGGTGCGGCGGCTTCGGGATGTTCGGGATGCCGAGCAAGCCCTCGTAGAACGCGACGGCCTCGGCTTCGCGGCCCGAGGGCATCGCGAGCTGCACGTGATCGAGTCGGACGATCGACATACAAGTAGCATACAAGTGCGACCCGTGTTCTGCGTCGCGTCAGCCGACAGATCTGACGGTCAGCGCGACCAAGAACGAGCGGGGGGATCAGTCGGTGACGGGGTCGCTCGTGTCGATGAACGAGGGGATGTCTTCGCCGAGGAAGAGGCCCGACGCGGCCGATGCCCGGCTGAGCGCGTCGGCGGCGAGCACGACCGCCGCGGCCGTGTACGAGGTGCGCTCGGCGTCGGGGAAGCTCACACGCTCGGGGTGCGCGATCCCGGTCAGGTACGCCCCGTCGTCGAGGCGGTGGGCCTGCGCCCAGGTGAACAGCTCGAGCGCGCCGGTCTCGTCGCCTACGACGAGATGCGCGATCGCGGCCTCGCACGTCTCTGCCGCAGTCGTCCACGGACGGTCAGCGACGCAGCGCACACCGAGACCTTCCATGAGGAAGGTGTCGCGGCGATCGGCGAGGCGAGCCGCGCCTGCGGCGCCCGTGACGATGCCGGCGAGCACCGGGTAGTACCAGTCCATCGCCCAGCGATCCTTGGGCTCGAACGCGTCGGGCACGTGCGCGACGACGTGTGCGAGGTTCGCCGCTGCGAGCTCCCAGTCGGGACGCTCCTCGCCCACCGCCTCCGCGATCGCGACCGCGCAGCGAAGGCTGTGGCAGATCGACGACGAGCCGGTGAGGAGGGCGTACGACCACGGCGTGCCGTCGGTGTGACGCGCCCAGATGATCTCGCCGCGAGCGGTCTGCATCGAGAGCACGAAGTCGATCGCCCGCTCGACGACCGGCCACATCGCCTCGACGAAGCCGCGGTCTCGAGTCAGCAGGAAGTGGTGCCACACACCTGCGGCGACGTACGCGCACACGTTGGTGTCGAGCTTGTGGTCCTCGATGCCGTCGGCCAGGTAGTAGTTGTGCCACGCGCCGTTCTCGAGCTGGTTCGCCACCAACCACTCGTAGGCGCGCTCGGCCTCGGTCTGCCGGCCGCCGACCGCCAGCGCCATGGCCGCCTCGACGTGGTTCCAGGGGTCGGAGTGACCGCCCGGGTACCAGAGGATCAGCCCGTTGCGCAGCTGCTCCACCGCGATGGCGTCGAGGGTTGCCTCGAGCTGGCGCGCGTCGAGCACGCCCTCGCACCTCGGGGACGCGGGTCATCGGGCGTCCGGCTTCTGCGCGTAGACGACGAGCGACTTCCCCAACACCGGGTTGAGGATGCGGTCCGCAGTGCGCGTCGTCACCGGGGCCTCGGTGATGTCCCACTCGAGGAGCTTGCGATAGGCGACGACGGCCTTGTTGGTCTGGTTCGTCGGCCCGACCGCGCATCGCAGCCACCAGTAGGCGCTGTGCAACGAGTGCGCGCGGTGCGACGCGCCGGGGACGAGCCCGGCCGACCGCATGCGGACGCGGAGCTCGTCCTCGGTGTAGATGCGCACGTGCCCGCCCTCGACGAAGGGCGCGTGGTACTCGTCGCTGAGCATCCAGCACACCTTCTCGGGCAGCCACGCCGGCACGGTCACGGCGATCGTGCCGCCCGGACGCAGCACCCGGGCGAGCTCGTGCATCGCACCGAAGTCGTTGGGGATGTGCTCCATCACCTCGGAGGCGATGACGCGATCGAACGCCGCGTCGGTGAACGGCAGGTGCACCGCGTCGCCGTTGACCGCGCCGGTGCAGCCCTCTTCGGCGACCTGACCGGCCTCGGCCATCGCGCCGAACGTCGCGCGGACTTCCTTCAGCTCCGCGTCGCTCATGTCGCAGGCCACGACTCGGGCACCGCGCCGGGCCGCCTCGAACGCATGACGGCCGAAGCCACAGCCGAGATCGAGCAGCCGATCGCCCGGCTGCACGCCGAGCTTGGCGTAGTCGACGGTGAGCATCAGCTCGTGTGTCCCTGCCGTGCGCGAGCGCGCATGTCGAGGAGCTCGCGGTACTGCTCGACCGTCGCCGTCGCGGTGTGCGCCCAGCTCCACCTGCTGATCACACGCTCGCGGCCCGCGGCGCCGACCTTGGCGCGCAGCGCAGGGTCGTCGAGGCCGCGGCGGATCGTGGCGGCCAGCGCGTCGGCATCGCCGGCAGGGCACGACAGCACCGTCTCGCCGTCCGTGCCGGTCACCTCGGGCAGCGCGCCGCCGGTCGTCGCGACGAGCGCCGTGCCCGTCGCCATCGCCTCGGCTGCAGGCAGCGAGAAGCCCTCGTAGAGCGACGGGACGACCGCGAGCTCGGCCTCGGCGTAGAGCTCGACGATGCGCTCGTCGGGCACTCCGCTGACGAACGACACGGCCTCGGTGAGACCGAGCTTCTCGATGGTCTCCGCACTGCGACCACCGGGCTTCGGACGGCCGATCACGGTGAGCGTGACGTCGCGCTCGGTGCGGAGCTTCGCGAGCGCCTCGAGCAGGTAGGAGAGGCCCTTCAGGGCGACGTCCGCGCTGGCGGTGGTGATCAGCCGGCCGGGTTGGCGCTCGACGTGCGGCAGCGGCTTGAACAGCTCAGGGTCGACGCCCACCGGGACGAGCCGCATGTTCTCGCGCGGCACGCCGAAGTCGGTGTGGATGTCGTTGATCGAGTTCTCGGACACCACGACGACGCGGGGCAGCTGGCGCGCGACGCGGGCCTGCATCTTCACGAAGCCGTACCAGCGGTTGACCGACCGCCGCTTCTTCGCGTTCGGCGCGTGCGCGACCTCGAGCGCCCGGTCCTTCGTGATCGGGTGATGCAGGGTCTCGAGGACGGGCAGGAAGCGGTCGATGGCCAAGATGCCGTAGCCGAGGCACTGGTTGTCGTGGACGAGGTCGAACTCGAGCTTGCGGCCGTCGAGGTAGCGCCAGGCTCGAAGGCTGAAGGCCAGCGGCTCGCTGAAACGGCCGGTCGAGAACTGGGCGATCTCGACCAGGTCCTGCCAGTGCTTGATCTCCCAGTACGCCGGGAAGCGGCCTGGGTAGGTGTCGTTGAAGATGTCGAGGCTCGGGAGCTTGACGAGCGGTACCCGCGGGTCGAGCACCGGGTAGGGCTGGCCGCCGAGCACCTCGACGTGGTGGCCGAGGTCGACGAGCGCCTTCGTCAGATGGCGGGTGTAGACCCCCTGGCCGCCGACGTGGGGCTTCCCCCGATAAGAGAGGTAAGCGATTCGCAGGGGCTCGTCGGGGCGCGGCGAGCCGCCATGCCCGCTGCTGGGGGGAGGCATCGGCGCACTCTATCGGTCGGCTTGACCAGGCGGTCAGGGCGCCCCGGCCCCGTCATCGGGTGAAGGCGACCGTCATCTCCGCGATCAGAGGGGTGCCGGGCTCGACAACCCTCGCACCCAGGTTGAACTCGTTCGGCGGGCCGGTCTGGGGCTCCACGCAGAGGGCGTGGTCAGGTTTCGTGAAGATCACCCAGAAGTCGCAGCTCGACCCAATGGTCGCCGTCACGCCGTCCGGCCAGGCCAGCACCGGCGAGCCGGACAGCTCGGTGAACGTGTCGTCCCAAGGGCCTGGAGGCGGCTCGACGATCTGACCAGTCGGGATGTCCTCGTCGTCGCGGACGTACATCTTCGCCGCATCGAACGAGAGGTGGACCGGCTTGCGGTACCAGGGGTGCCAGCCCGCCATCGCGGGCATCGGCCGATCGTGGGCGTGCACCTCGAGCCGGAACCGTGCCGTGTTGCCCTCGACCGTCAGCGTGATGGACCGCGTGCCCGCCGAACGGCCATGGGTCGACGAGGTCGAGGCGCATCGTGTGGTCGTCGATCGCGGTCCACTCCGACGTGTAGGCGATGCCGTGCATCGCATGCGGCGGGTGGTTGATCGGCATCTGGTAGTCGACACCGTCGAACGAGAACTTCCCGTGCTGGATTCGGCCCGCCCAGGGGATCATCGGGAACGCACCCCACGAGCTCGGCCTCGGAGCCGGGTCACCGAGCGGGGGGCTCACGAGGCGCTCCTCACCGAACGCGACGATCGACGCGATGCGGCCTCCCTGCACGGGGTCGAGCGTCACGATCAGGTCGTCACCCGTCAGCGTCAGCACGGCGCACACCGTAGGGTCCGCCTCCGTGCGCGCGCTGGTGCAACGCGTCTCTCGGGCGAAGGTGACAGTCGACGGTGAGGTCGTCGGCGAGATCGGCGCCGGCCTCTGCGTGCTCGTCGGGGTCACCCATGACGACAGCGATGCCGTCGCCCGCAAGATGGCCGATCGCATCTTCAACCTGCGCGTGCTCGCCGACGACGACGATGTGATGAATCGGTCGCTCGCCGACACCGGCGACGAGGTGCTCGTCGTGAGCCAGTTCACGCTGTACGGCGACACGAGCAAGGGCCGGCGTCCGTCGTGGCTCGCCGCGGCGCCTCCCGAGGTTGCAGAGCCGTTGGTCGACGTCGTCGTCGAAGCGTTGCGTCAGCTGGGTGCGCGTGTCGCGACGGGACGGTTCCGCACGACGATGGCCGTCGAGCTCGTCAACGACGGGCCCGTGACCGTGATGCTCGAGCTCGGTCCCCGATGAGCCCGATCGCGATGAGCAGCAGCGCGAGCGCGACGACGGGTCGGTCTCCGATGCGCACGTAGATCGTGTCGCCCTCGCGGGTGCGCACGTCGGCCTGGATCACCTTCTGCTCGCTGATCCCGGTGCGCTGCAGCACGTGGCCGGTGATCGTCGATGAACGCGGTGAAGCCCGTCGGCGCGACCTGCGCGACCCAGCGCCCGGTCTCGAGCGCGCGCAAGCCGCGACGACGTCGATCTGCTGCGTCTGCAGCAGCGTCCCCGTGTACGACGCGCCGTTCGTCGGGTTGAGAAGGACGTCGCCGCCGTGGCCGATCGCGTCGCGGCGCGTCCGCCGAAGAAGACCTCCCAGGAGATGACGACGCCGAGCCGACCCGCCGGGGTGTCGAGCACTGCGGTGCCCGGTTCCGGGGATCGCGTCGCGCGGCACGAGGTCGGTGGGGGCGCCGAGCGCCTTGAGCAGGCCGGCGCATCGGCATCTACTCACCGAACGGCACACGTCGCACCTTCTCGTATCGGGCGACCAGGTTGCCGTCGGCGTCGTAGGCGATCTGCGAGTTGTGGAAGTGGTCGTCGCCCGCGCCCTCGATCACGCCCACGCTGAGCGTGGCGCCGAGCGTGCGTGCGAGCTCGGCGAGCTCGGCGCCTTCTTCGGTGTTCGCCACAGGGCCCTCGACGTGCACGACGTTCTCGGGCCAGACGACGAGATCGACGGGTTGCTTGACCGACGTCAGAGTCGCGTCGAGCTGACGCTCGAACACGATGCGCGGGTCGAGTCGTCGGCGTGCGTTCCCTGCGGTCCCTCCGCCCTGCACGAGCGCGACGTTGATCGAGCCCGTGTCATGGCCTCGGGGAGCGACCGCCGCGGCGCCGATGACCACTGCGATCAACGAAGCACCGACGGCCAGTGCCTTCCACGCCCGCTCCCAAGCCGCAGACAGCATCACGCCGATCGCGACGACGAGGATCACGAGCAGCGGCGAGCCGCCGAGCCGGACGACGAACGCGATCGGGCGACGCCGCTTGGCTGATCGCGAACGACGCGAGCGGCACACCGCCGAACGGCCAGGACCAGCGGATGACCTCGGCGAGGGCGATCGATCCGGGCAGCACGACCCAGCGCCAACGACTCGCGGGTGCGAGCGCGCACGCGGCACCGAAGTACGCGGCGTAGATGACCGACGCGATGATCCATCCCGGCGCCGTCAGGAAGACCATCCACCCCATGCCGGGGAAGAGCCACGCCGCGGCAACCGCCCAGCCGCGCCAGAACCTCCTCGCGGCGGGCTGACCGGCGAGCAGACGGTCGAGGAAGAAGATCCCCGCGAACAGCAGCGGCCACCATCCCCACGGCGGCAGTGAGAACGCCATGAGCGCGCCGGTGCCGACGCAGGCCGCGATCGTGACGAGGCGCTGTGACGCGTGGCCGCGCGGGCGTGCCGAAGCCGCCTCCGGATCGGTGGTCTCGATCATCAGACGGAGGTCGAGCCGACGTAGGTCAGGTGCACGACGAAGCGGAAGCGCGCTGACCCCGGTGGATGGCATGCGAACAACGTCGCGGTCTTGTCCGCCCCTTGGCTGACGATGCGCATGGCGTTCGGAGGCACGATCTCGTTGCTCGCGAACGTGTAGGTGTGCTGACCGTTGCCGATCGTGAAGATCACTTGATCGCCCGGGCCGAGCGTGTCGAGGTTGCGGAACGGTCGGCTGTGCGTGACGCGGTGCCCGGCGACGACGACGTTGCCCGACTGGCTCGGCAACGCGGTGCCCGGCCAGTGCCCGACGCCGACTCTGTTGAGCGTCGTCAGCGTGACCCCTTCGAAGAGCGCGGTGTTGAGACCGAGCTTGGGGACCGTGATCGTGCCGATCTGGTTCACGGCCTCGGGCGCGTGGGCGTTCGGCGGCGACGTGATGCCCGGGTTGTCGTTGTTGCCCTCCGCGGCGGCGGACCGCGGTGCGTTGGCCGGCGCGGGCGTTGGCGCTGGTGCGTTGGCCGGCGCGGCGGTCGTCGGCGCAGCGGCGACAGGTGCCGCGGTCGTGGGCGCCGTCGTGCCGGCGGTCGTCGGCGACGCGTCAGTCGACGATGCTGCCGCGAGGCCCGGATCGTCGGCCGCGCTCTTGCCTCCACACGCCGCGAGCACGACGGCGCCGGCGCCAGCAAGGAGGAAAGTCCGCCGATCCATTCCCTACCAGTTTCACGCGCGGGGTGCCCGCGAGAAGTCGGGTCGAGATGGTGCGGGCCGCGGCTTGCCCCTGCCGGATGCACGCGGGGATGCCGAGACCTCTGTAGCCGGCGCCCGCGAGAGCGACATGCGGGGCGCGAGCAGCAAGTTCGCGCTCGGCTGCGTCGATGCGGCCGAGGTGGCCCGGCCGGTACTGCGGGAACGAGCGGGGCCATCGACTCACCCTCACTTGAGTCGGCTCGGCCCTCACCGCCATGAGCCTTCGCAGGTCGGCGACGACAGCCTCGACGAGCGCCGCGTCGTCGAGGAGGAGCGCCCGCTCGTCGCCGTCGCGGCCTGCAGACGCGCGAATGATCGCCTGACCTGGACGCTTCCAATGCGCCCACTTGGTGGAGCCCCACGACGCGGCCGTCACCGTGCGCTGCTCGGGCTTGGGCACCAGGAGGCCGGTGCCGTCGAGGGCGCGCCCGATCGCGGCGTCGTCGAACGCGAGCGTCACCAGGGCGACTGACGCGTGGTCAATCGCCCGGAGCGTGGAGGCCACGCCGGGCGCGATCTCTGCGAGGAGCGCAGCCGACGCCCATGCGGGACATGCGAGCACTGCCGCATCGGCAGCGATTCGATGTCGATTCGGCGCCGATGTGGCAGTCGAAATTCGGACCGATCCGTCTGCCTCGAGCTCGATCGATTCGACGGGCGTCGACAGCTCGACGTGAACCTTTCGGTCTCCTTCGCCGAGTGCCGCGGCAACGCGCTCGATCAAGCCGCCCATCCCACCCCTCGGGGCGAAGAAGACCGGGGCCGTCGGATCGGGCGGATGTGCGCGGCGGTCTGCCCGCAACCCGAGCAGCAGCGACCTCGACCGCGCCGCGACCGCCGCCACCTGGGGCGACACCGCCTCGGCGCTCAGGCGATCGGCCTCACCTGCGTTGATGCCACCGATCAGCGGATCGACGAGCCGGTCGAGCACCTCACGGCCGAACCGGCTCTCGACGAGCGGGCCCAAGGCATCGGGCGGCACCGCGCTGCGAGGCAGCACCGGCTCGACCGCCGCCCTTGCCATCCCTCCCACGCTCAGGATCCCGGAACGCACCACGGGCCAGATCTCGCCCGGCACACCGAGCGCGAGTCCCCCGGGCAGCCGGCGCAGCGCGCCACGCGACCACACGTACGCCCCGGCGTTCGACGGCGACACGAGCGAATCACCGAGTCCGACGCGCTGCGCCAGCGCGACCCCCTCGGGCACCCGCGCGAGGAACGCGTCTGCCGCCTCGTCGATCGCGAGCCCGCCGAAGTCGGATGTGCGGATGCTCCCGCCGAGCCGATCGGCCGCTTCGAGCACGGTCACTTCGATGCCGGCGTCTCCGAGCTCGAGTGCGCACGCGAGGCCCGTGATCCCTCCACCGACGACAACGACGTGCGTCACGTGCTGTGCACGAGCTCGACCAGGCGGGCGAGCACGCCGGGATCGGTCTCGGGAAGCACCCCGTGACCCAAGTTGAAGATGTGACGCGGGCCCGAGCCCGCTCTTCGGATCACGTCGAGCGCCCGCTGCTCGACGACGGCCCACTCACCCAGGCAGACCGAAGGGTCGAGATTGCCCTGCAACGTCACGTCGTCTCCGACTCGCGCGCGCGCGACGTCGAGCGGCACCCTCCAGTCGACGCCGAGCACGTCGGCCCCTGCCGACACCATCAGCTCGAGCAGCTCGCCGGTGCCCACGCCGAAATGGATGCGGGGCACGCCGAGGTCGGCCACCCCTGCCAGCACCTTGCGGCTCGCGGGCCACACGAGTGCTGCGTAGTCGGGCGCGCTCGAGGTCGCCCGCCCAGCTGTCGAACAGCTGCACGGCCTGCGCGCCCGCCTCGACCTGCGCACGCAGCGTCGCGATCGCGAGATCGGCCAGACGGTCGAGCAGCCGGTGCCACAACGCGGGATCGCCGTACATCAGTGACTTCGTGCGCGCATAGGTGCGCGAGGGTCGCCCTTCGATGAGGTAGCTCGCGACCGTGAACGGCGCGCCTGCGAACCCGATCAGGGGCACGTCGAGCTCACCGGACAGGATCTTCACGGTCTCGAGCACGTACGGGATGTCGAGCTCGGGCTCGAGCGGCCGCAGCCGCGCGAGATCGGCCTCGGAACGGAACGGCTGCTCGGTGACGGGCCCGATGCCAGGAGCGATGTCGACGCCGAACCCGATCGCAGCAACCGGCACGACGATGTCGTTGTAGAGGATCGCCGCATCGACGCCGTAGCGACGCACCGGTTGAAGCGTGATCTCTGCCGCGAGCTCCGGCTTGCGGATCGCGTCGAGGATGCTTCCTTCGCCGCGAATCGCGCGGTACTCGGGAAGCGCGCGACCGGCCTGGCGCATGAACCACACCGGACGGCGCGCGTGGATCTCGCCGCGGCAGGCAGCCAAGAACGCAGAGTGGGGAGACGCGCTCACGCGGCCGCCTTCAGCATCTCGACCGCATCCCTCGACTCATCAGACGCGAGATGCGCGGCTGCTGAACGCCGTGCTTGCGCGACCACGGGCACCATGCGCTTCGCGTCCATCGCGTTGATCCCCATGACTTGCGTGTCGACCGACGTGGGCTCGAAGCACAGCACAGCGGTGCCCGAACCGAACGCGCTCAGCTCTCGATGCAACGCGCTTCGGTGCAGCCCGCGAGCTGCCGCGCGCAGGTTGAACATGAGGGCTTCGGTGCGCGCCGACATCGGCGACAGCACGACGACGAGGTCGAGGCCGATGCGCGCGACGAGGTCGGCGTTCGTTGGGGAGTGCGCGCCGCCGTCGACGTAGCGCTCACCGTCGATCACGACCGGCGCGAAGAAGCCCGGGATAGCGGACGACGCCTCGACCGCGGTTCCGACGTCTGGCTCGGGCGCGGCATCGCGGCCGAACACCACTCGTGCGCCGTCGCTCAGCCGCAACGCGCAGATCCACAGGGGTGCGGCGGGCCAGCGCTCCTTGTGGAGCCGGCGCATCCGATCGCCCATCCCCGTCGTGGGGACGCGGCCTTCGGGCGCGAGCGCGGCAAGCGCCTTTCCGGGACGGAACCTCCACGGAGCGACGAGATCGCGGGCCAGCAGCATCGGCGCCTCGGGGAACGCCATCCGCCCACCCACCTGAGGACGGATGCGCGGCGGCTGCAGCCGCTCCATGCCCTTCAAGAGCGCGGCGCCTTCGGGTGACAGGGGCTCGCCGGTGATGCGGGCGGCGAAGTCACGCGCCGCGAGCCCCGCTCGCAGCGTCGCGCCGACTCCGGAGCCTGCCGACGTGCCCACGATCACCGCAGCCGTGCGGGGATCCCATCCGGTCACCTCGGCGATCGTCGCCAGCGTGCCGGCGTGGTAGGCGTGGCCGACCACGCCGCCGGCACCGAGCACGAGGCCAACGGACGTCACGTCTTCAATGGTCGCATGCGCGTGGGAGCATTCTGAAGTGAGCGACACCCAGGTGTTCTTCAACCCGCTCGATCCCGAGGTGCGGGCCAACCCCTATCCGCACTACGCGGAGCTCCGAGCGGTCGACCCCGTGCACCGCAGCCCGTTCGGGCTCGTGGTGCTGACCCGCTACGACGACTGCGCCAAAGTGCTGCGCGACGCACGGTTCAGCGCGGACATGGAGGCCAACGCGAACGTCGAGGGCATCGGGCTGTTCGGCAACCAGGAGGAGGGCGAGGTCCGCGACGAGGGATTCAACGAGTCACTGCTCAACCTCGACCCTCCGAAGCACACGCGGGTGCGGGGCCTCGCGGCCCGCGCCTTCACCCCGAAGGCCATCGACGCGTGGCGGCCCCGTGTCATCGAGATGGTCGACGAGATCCTCGACTCGATCGCGGCCGACGGCGGGTGCGACCTGGTCTCGACGCTCGCATTCCCGCTCCCGTTCCAAGTCATCTCCGAGCTCCTGGGCATGCCGACCGACGAGCGCGACCAGCTCCGAGCGTGGTCGCAAGCGATCACGCTCACCCTCGAACCGCTGATCACCGCCGAGGAGCGGCAGGCCGCAACCGAAGCGACGGGCCACATGCGCGAGTTCGTCGAAGCGGTGATCGCGGAACGACGGAAGGCGCCGCGTGAGAACGACTTGCTGTCGGCGCTCATCGCGGCCGAGGAGGAGGGAGAGCGGCTGTCCACCAACGAGCTCGTCTCGATGGTGCTCCTGCTCTTCGTCGCTGGTCACGAGACGACCGTGAACCTGATCGGCAACGGCACGCGTCTTCTCATGGAGCGCCCTGACGTCCTGGCGCGGTTCCGCACCGACCCGTCCCTCGACGCGACGGCGGTCGACGAGCTGTTGCGCATGGACGGTCCGGTGCAGTTCACCGCACGCGCGGTGCTCGAGCGGGTCGACTTCGGAGGCGACTTCGTCGAGAAGGGCGCGGTGGTGATGCCCGTACTGGGCGCCGCCAACCACGACCCGACGCACTTCGCCGACCCGGATGCGTTGCTCATCGACCGGCAGAACGCGGCGTCACATCTCGCGCTCGGCTCAGGCATCCACTTCTGCCTCGGCGCGTCGCTCGCCCGTCTCGAAGCGCAGGTCGCGATCGGCCGGTTCCTGCGAAGGTTCGAGACGATCGAGTACGCAGGCGACCCCGAGTGGGCGCCCCGCATCTCACTGCGCGGCATGGCCAAGATGCCGCTGGCAGTGTCGTGAAGCCTCCGCCCTTCACCTACGTCGCCCCCGAGTCTCTCGATGAGGCAGTCGCGGCGCTCGCTGAGCACGGTGAGGACGCGAAGGTCCTCGCGGGTGGGCAGAGCCTCATCCCGCTGCTCTCGTTGCGCCTCGCGCGACCCACGGCGCTCATCGACCTCAACCGAATCAGCGGGCTGTCGTCGATCGAGGTCAACGGCAGCACCACCATCGGGGCGATGACCCGCCACCGCACGGTCGAGCGGTCGGCGGACGTCGCGTCACACGTGCCTCTGCTCGCGACCGCCGTGCCTTACATCGGCCACGCGGCGATCCGGACGCGCGGCACGATCGGTGGCAGCCTCGCCCACGCCGACCCGGCCGCCGAGCTGCCCGCGATCGCGCTCGCCCTCGACGCGACGTTCGAGGCCCGGAGCAGCCGCGGCACGCGAACCATCGAAGCCGCCGACTTCTTCGCTGGCTACTTCACGACCGCGCTCGAGGTCGACGAGATCCTCACCCGCGTCACCTTTCCCAACGTGGCTCCCCGCACCGGAGTCTCGGTGCAGGAGATGGCGCGTCGCCACGGCGACTTCGCGATGGTCGCCGTCGTCGCGTCGGTGACGGTCGACGGCGACGTCCGCATCGCGCTCATCAACGTGGCCGACCGACCGGTGCGCGCGCATGAAGCCGAGGCCGCCATGAAGGAAGGCCTGCCGATCGCCGAGGTGGCCGCACTCGCGGTCCGCGACCTCGATCCTTCGGCGGACCTCCATGCCACTGCCGCGTATCGACGCTCCGTGGCCGCAGTGCTCGTACGCCGCGCACTCACCGAAGCCGTCGACCGAGCGAAGGACGCCGCATGACCGACACCCTCCCCATCTCGCTCGTCGTGAACGGCGAGCCCCGGCGCGCTGACGCCGAGGCTCGCAAGACCCTCGCCGACTTCCTCCGAGAAGACCTCGAGCTCACGGGCACGCACCTCGGCTGTGAGCACGGCGTGTGCGGGGCGTGCACGGTGCTCCTCGACGGCGAGCCCGTGCGCTCATGCCTGATGCTCGCCGTGCAGGCCCGAGACGCGAACATCACGACGATCGAGGGCCTCGCCTCCGGCGGGGACATGAACGCACTGCAGCAAGCGCTGCGCGACGAGCACTCGTTCCAGTGCGGCTTCTGCACGCCGGGCTTCGTCATGCAGATGACGGCGTTGCTGGCCGAGAACCCGACGCCGACCGAGGCCGAGGTCCGCGACTCGCTGTCCGGCAACATCTGTCGCTGCACGGGCTACGAGACGATCATCAACGGCGTGCTCGCAGCCGCCGGAGTGGGAGTGAACCGATGAGCACGATGATCCCCGCGCAGCGCTTCGTCGGGTCGAGCGTGCTTCGCTCGGAGGACCGCCGCATCCTCACCGGATCAGGTCAGTACGTCGACGACATCCACCTTCCCGGCATGTTGCATGCGGCGTTCGTGCGCAGCCCGGTTGCCCACGCCCTGATCACGTCGGTCGACGTGACCGAGGCGCGGGCGCTGCCGGGAGTCGTCGCGGTCTACACCGGGGCCGAGCTGCAAGCGCTCCTCGTGCCTGGCGCCCCACCGCTCACGTTGTTCCCCGGGCTGCCGGCCTCGCCGTTCACCGTGCTCGCGACCGACAAGGTCCGCCTCGTCGGCGACCCCGTGGCGCTCGTCGTCGCAGAGACGAAGTACCTCGCGGAGGACGGCGCCGAGCTCGTCGAGGTGGACTACGACGACCTTCGACCTGTCGCTTCCTCGGCCGACGCGTTCGACCCGACGAGCACGCCGATCTTCGCCGACGCCGGCAGCAACGTCCTCGTCAACGGCCGCACGGCGAGCCACGGCGACCTCGACGCCGTGTTCGCAGAAGGCCGACCGCATCGTCTCCGCGAAGATCGACCAGCATCGCCATCAGAACGTACCGATGGAGTGCCGCGGCAGCATCTCGAGCTTCGATCCCGAGACGGGGATGCTCACGGTCCACGGATCGAACCAGGGAGTGCACCTCGCGAAGATGACGCTCTGCGGCCAGCTCGGCCTCGCTCCTGACAAGGTCCGCGTGCTGTGTGGCGACATCGGAGGCTCGTTCGGCCTCAAGATCGGCACGTCTCGCGAGGACCTCGCGTGCGCAGCTGCGTCACGCGACCTCGGACGTCCGGTGAAGTGGATCGAGGACCGCCGCGAGCATCTGATGTTCTCGGGTCACGCTCGCGAGGAGAGCATGATCGCCGAGGCGGCAGTCACGAACGAAGGCGACATCCTCGGCTTGAAGGTCGACATGACCGTCGACACCGGCGCGTACCCGGGGATGGGCGCCATGATCAGCGGGCTCATCGAGTCGATGCTTCCCGGTCCCTACAAGATGGAAGCGCTCGGCTTCACGTTCAGCGCGACGGTGACGAACAAGGCGCAGTACGTCGCGTATCGCGGCCCGTGGGCGGCCGAGACGTTCACCCGCGAGCGCCTGCTCGACATCGTCGCTCACGAGGTCGGCATCGAGCCGCTCGAGCTGCGACTCCGCAACGTGGTCACTCGAGGCGAGCCGCCGCTCACGATGATCACGGGTCGCAGCCTCGTCGGCGTCACCGCCCGCGAATCGCTCGAGCGGATGGCCGAGATCATCGATCTGCCCTCGTTCCGCGCTCGCCAGAAGGCGGCACGGCGAGGAAGGCCGGTATCTCGGTCTCGGCGTGGCGACGTTCATCGAGGCCGCTCCCGGCCCGCGCGAAGGGGGCGGTGGCGGCGGGATGATGGGCCCCGAGCAGATGCGCATCCGTCTCGAGCCCGACGGCATGGTGTCGGTGTTCACCTCGCAGATGCCGCACGGGCAGGGCCACGAGACGACGTTCGCGCAGATCGCCGCGGACGAGATCGGCGTGCCCTTCGAGCAGGTCAGAGTGGTTGCAGGTGACTCCGACAGCGCGCCGATGGGCTTCGGCACCGGCGGCAGCCGTGCCGCGACGATGGCCGGCGGCGCCACGCTTCACACCGCGCGGGCGCTCCGCGACCGGATCCTCGACGTCTCGGCGGATCTTCTCGAAGCGAGCGCGAGCGATCTCGAGCTCACCGACGGCAAGGTGGCCGTGCGCGGCGTGCCTGTGAGCGCGATCACGTTGAGCGACGTCGCCGCACGCGCCCCGGAGCCGCTCGAAGAGACGCGTGCGTTCGACGGAGGCGAGGGCGGATGGTCGAACGGCACGCACTCCGCGATCGTCGAGGTCGACGTCGAGACCGGCCAGGTCACCGTCGAGCGCTACATCGTCGTCGAGGACTGCGGCGCGCTCATCAACCCCGCGATCGTGGAGGGCCAGGTGCGCGGCGGCGTCGCTCAGGGCATCGGCGCGGTGCTGCTCGAGCGGTCCGCCTACGACGACCAGGCGCAGTTCCTCGCGGGCACGTTCATGGACTACCTGCTGCCGACCGCGACCGAGATCCCGCGGATCGAGATCCACCATCTCGAGACCGTGCCGCTCGATCCCGACGTGAACTTCCGCGGCGTCGGCGAGGGCGGGATGATCGTGTCGCCGCCGACGCTCTGCAACACGATCGAAGACGCGCTCGCACCCTTTGGCGTCACGATCACCGAGCAGCACCTGCCGCCGACGCGCATCCTCGAGCTGATCGGCGCGATCGAGCCCGACTAGGTCACCGACGCGGGTGGTGCGCTCCTCGCCCTTCAGGGGCGTCTCCCACGCATCAAGGCGGGTGCGGGTCGGGTCGGCGGCGTTGGTGCGCTACTCGCCCTTCAGGGCTCCCACCGCCGATTGAAGGGATGGCCGGGGTCGAAAAGGATGGTGCGGGCGGTGACGCTCAGTAACGCAGCTCGGCGACCACGCCGTAGTGTCTGAAGGCACCACGCCCGGATCGGCGCGTCCCGGCGAGCTCGGCGCTCACGACGTGGCCGAGCCCGCCGCGCTTCGGCCATCCCGCGAGCACGTAGTCGATCCGGCGGGCCGGCTCGATGACGGCGGCCGCGAACGGGTTGTCGTTCGACCACGACATGCCCGGGCCGTCACCTGCGACCTCCCATGCGTCATGGAACACGAGGTTCGGCGCGACGACGCCGGTGCGGCCCGTCAACATCCGGATCTCATCGCTGTCCGGCGCCGCGTTCATGTCGCCGCAGAGGATCGGCGGGTACGCGCGCGGCCGGCACTCCTCGACGAACGCCCCGATCGTCTCGACCTGCCGCTGGCGCACCACGCTGTGGTCGAAGCGCCAGTTGAGGTGGGTGCAGAACACCTGGATCGGGCCGCGGGGCCCGTCGATCTCCGCGAACAGCACCGTGCGACGCTCGTCGGGTTCGTCGCCCGCGGGAAGCGGACGCCAGTCGGTCCGCAGGATCGGCCAGCGGCTGACGATGGCGTTTCCCGAGTGAACGGGCCCGTCGTCGTTGCACGACGAGACGTGCACGAACCCCAGCCGCTCCGCGACGAGGGCCGCCATGCTCGAGTCGTCCGCGGACCACACCTCTTGCAGGCAGGCGATGTCGGGCTCGAGGTCGGCGATCGTCGACACGATCGCGGGTTGCCGCCTCTCCCAAGGCCCGAACCGGCCCCAGAGGTTCCACGACAGCACCCGCAGGCGGGTCTCGACGAGGTCTCCATACGGGCTGTCGTAGCCGAGGCCGGCATCTGTCATCGCGCCATGGTGCCGTAGCACTGGCGCCCCGCGCCGCTACGATTGTTCTCCCCCTCGTGGCTGTTTCGCCCCCTTGAACCCTCGGGACGGTCGATGTCGCAACACCCCGAGCTCCCCGCCGAGCAGGCCTACATCGATCGTGCCTACGACTGTCTCGACAGGGCCCGTGAGCAGGCACTTCGGCTGCGTGGGCTGACCGAGGTCGGGCGAGGCGGCACCCACCAGGCCCGGTACGAGCGCGATGTGATCGAAGAGACGGTGCGGAACCGGCTCGCTCACCTCGAGATCGGCGACGCGGCACTCGTGTTCGGCCGCATCGACCGGGACACCGGGGAGGCCTTCCACATCGGGCGGCTCGCGGTCGCGGACGAGCGCCAGGAGCCCGTGGTCGTCGACTGGCGAGCCCCCGTGGCCGAGCCGTTCTACCGCGCGACCGGCCGCGCCCCGATGGGCCTCTCGCTCCGCCGTCACTTCGCGCTCAAGGGCCGCACGGTCGTCGGCATCGAGGACGAGCTCTTCAACGGCAATGGCAACGGCGACGGCCATGACGGGCTCGTCGGCCCTGGCGCTCTGATCGCCGCGCTCGAGCAGTCGCGCACCGGTGAGCTCGGCGACATCGTCGCCACGATCCAGGCGGAGCAGGACGAGATCATCCGCTCACCGCTGCACGGAGTCCTCGTCGTGCAGGGCGGTCCGGGCACGGGCAAGACGGTCGTCGCGTTGCACCGCGCGGCGTACCTCCTCTACACGTATCGCTTCCCGCTCGAAGACCAAGGCGTGCTCGTCGTCGGGCCGAACCGGGTGTTCCTCAGGTACATCCACCGCGTGCTGCCTTCGCTCGGTGAGTCCGGGGTCGAGCAGGTCGTGCTCGCGGACCTGGTGCCGGCGGTGCGGATCCAGGCGATCGACACGAGCGCGACCGCGCGGGTGAAGGGCCACGTGCGGATGGCGGCGCTGCTCGCGAACGCAGTGCGCGACCGCCAGCGCGCGTTGCCACGAGATCTCGTCGTGCCGTTCGGCCTCACGTCGTTGCGGCTCGACGTCGAGACGTCACGCCGCATCGTTCGAGGTGCCGCCCGGCGCGCGCACCAGCACAACGCCGCACGCAAGTTCGTCGAGCAGGCCCTGTTCGACGCGCTCGCCGCCAGCAGCCGCGAGCAGGTCGACTCGGGCACGGTGCGCGAGCGCACACGTTCCACAGACGAGGTGCGAGCAGCGCTCGAAGCGATGTGGCCTGTGCTGACCCCGGCGCAGCTCCTCCACGACCTGTTCGGCTCGCGCGCCCTCATCCGGCTCGCCGCAAGGGGCGCGCTCGATGACGCCGAGATCGAGCTGCTCGCTCGCCCGCGATCCGAGCATGTGGACGATGTGGTCTGGACCGATGCCGATGTGCCTTTGCTCGACGAAGCACTCGAGCTGCTCGGCCCGAAGCCTGCCCGCCCCGGCGTCGAAGTCGACGAGATCCGCACGTACGGCCACATCGTCGTCGACGAAGCGCAAGACCTCACACCGATGGCGTTGCGGATGCTGACGCGGCGTTCTCTGAACGGCTCGATGACGGTCGTCGGCGACCTCGCGCAGGCGACCGGCGCGTTTGCGCCCGACAGCTGGGACGACGTGCTCGCTCACCTTCCCAACCGGAAGCCGGCGCGCGTCCACGAGCTGACGATCGGCTATCGCATCCCGGCGCAGTCGATGGCGCTGGCGGCGCGCGTCCTGTCGATCGCTGCTCCGGGTCTGGTGCCGCCGCGGTCAGTGCGCGACGGCGACGTTGCGCCCGTGATCCGTGGCATCGCACCCGCCGAGCTGAGTGGCGAAGTCGCGTCGACGGTCGAGTCGTTGCTCGCCGCTCTCGGCGACGGGTCGGTTGCGGTGGTGACGCCCGGCTCGCAGGCCGACGAGCTCGCGACTGCGCTCGAGTCGCGCGGGCTCGCGGTCGGTCGTGCCGCGCGACAAGCGCTCGAGGCACAGGTCACGGTGGTGCCCGTCGGCCTGGTGAAGGGCCTCGAGCTCGACGCGGTTGTCGTCGTCGAGCCCGCTCGCATCGTCGCTGAGGAGCGTCAGGGCCTTCGTGCGCTCTACGTCGCGCTCACGCGTGCGACCAAGCGCTTGGTGATCGTGCACGCCGAGCCGTTGCCCGACGCACTCGCGGAGTAGCTGCTGGAACGGCGGCGCAGTGCGCCGCCGGGGTGCGCGAAGCACCGATTGTGGAGCGCAGCGACCGGAGCCGGCGGAAGCGCAGCGGACGACGGCGACGCAGATTCAGGCAGTAACCAGGATGCGGTCGCTCGCGAACGAGCCGACGCCGACGGTGTGACCCTCGATCTCGACGGTGACCGTGCCGTCCGGCGACGCCGCGGTGATCGTGCCGACGCGCCCAGGTGTGATCGCGCTCTGCTCGAGGAATTCGAGGAGGCCCGGTGTGAATTCGAGCTCTTCGGGGATGCGGCTGACCGTGAAGCTCGACCCGACGGAGAGCCCGGACAGAGGATGCGCGTCGGGCGCTGCGTAGCTCGAGCCGGGGATCGGGTTGCCGTGCGGGCAGGTCGTCGGCGTCCCGAGGACTCGGTTGATCGCGCCCTCGACCGACTCGGAGATGACGTGCTCCCACTTGCCAGCCTCGTGGTGCGCCTCTGCCCACGACAGCCCGAGGATGTCGGTGAGGAAGCGCTCGGCGAGGCGGTGTCGCCGTACGACCTGCTCAGCGAGGGTGCGACCCTCGGCGCTGAGGCGGATCTTCCCGTCGATCTCGACCAGGCCTTCGTGCTCGAGGCGCTTGATCATCTCTGACACGGCCGGCCGCGAGATGCCCATGCGCTCGGCGATGCGCGCCTGGATGACGTCGACGTCGTCCTCGGCGAGCTCGTAGATCGTCTCGCAGTACTCCTCGAACGCCGGGTGCCACTCGGCCATGGGCGGAGTCTAGGACCGGTCTGGTCAGATCAGTCCGGTCAGAGCAGACCCTTGTCCTGGAGCCACGTCTTCGCAGCCTGGTCGGGGCGTTCGCCCGCGAGGGCCACGGTGTAGTTGAGGGCTCTCACGTCGCGGCGTCGTGAGCGCGGCCGAGACCTTGTCGAGAGCGGGGCCGAGCTCTGGATACTTGTCGAGCACCTCTTGGCGGACCACTGGGGTCACGTTGTCCGCGGGAAACATCCCTTTGTCGTCGTCGAGCGTGATGAGCGTGAACGGCGAGATGGTCGCGTCCGTCGTGAAGACCAATGCGGCGCCGACGTCGCCTCGCGCGAGTGATGACGCGGTCGGGACTCCGGAGTCGAGCGGCACGAAGCTCTTGAACTTGATGCCGTACGTCGACTCGAACCCGGGAATGCACAAGGGACGCTGTGTGCACTCCGCTGGACCTCCGAGTGTGAGGTCAGGGGCGACCTTGGCGAGATCGGTCATCGTCTGCACGTTCAAGCGCGTCGCAGTGTCGAGCGTGACCGCGATCGCGTTGCGATCCTGCGCCGGAGCCGAATCGAGCACCGCGACCTTCTTGGGCTTCATGAGATCGACGAGCGCGTCGTGCGTCTTCGTGACGTCGGACGTCGCGTCGCCGCCGAGCGCGACGACCGCGGTACCCGAATACTCCGGCACGACTCCGAGCTCGCCGTTGAAGAGCTGCGGGTAGACCACTTCGCGCGTGCCGACACTGACGACTTCGGCCGGCACCCCCGCGGCGACCGCGGCTTGCGCGTAGATGTTCGCGAGGACCGTGCTCTCACTGAAGTTGAACGCACCGAACACGACCGTGCCGTCGGAGGTCATGCCTCCGGTGACGCCGGTGCTCGAGCCCGTCGGACCCGAGCCGGAAGCGCCCTTCGACGTCGCCGCAGTCGTGGATGCCGCCCCAGAGTCATCCCCACTGGTGCAGGACGCCGCACACAGAGCGACCGCGAGAGCGATCGCTGCGACCCATGGCGTCCTGAGCCTCACGGACACATACGCTACGGGGTCGTCCCGACACGCGCCGTGGCAACCGAGCCTCGTGGTGGCTACCGTTCGGCAATGTCGAAGCGCAGGCGCTGGGTCGGAGCCGCGCTCGTGGCCGCCGTCGCCGCAGCTGCAGGCTTCGTGACGATCGGAGGATCGAGCGCCGGCGCTGCACAGCCGGGATGGACCGTGCTCGTCTACGTCGCCGCCGACAACAACCTCGAGCCGTTCGCGATCCCGAACCTCATGCAGATGGCGTCGGTGGGCAGCGGGCCGGGACTCGACATCGAGGCGTTCATCGACCGTTCAGCGCAGTACTCCGACGCGCCCCTCGGCAACTTGGGCAACTGGTCAGGCGCGAAGGTCGTGCAAGTCAACAAGGGCTCGTTCACCGAGGAGCAGAACCTCGGCAACGTCGACAGCGGTGACCCCGCGACGCTGTCGAGCTTCATCTCGAGTGCGGCGAAGCGGCATCCCTCCGACAAGCTCGCCCTCATCATCTGGGACCACGGCGCGGGATGGCTGGGCACCGCGCTCGACGAGCAGACCAACCACATCATCGCCCTCCCCAAGCTGCAGCAGGCGCTGCAGTCGGGCTTGGCCGGTGCGGGCAAGGCGAAGTTCGAGATGCTCGGGTTCGACGCGTGTCTCATGGCGAACATGGGCGTGCTCGGCACGCTGGCGCCGCTCGCCAACTGGATCACCGCGTCGGCCGAGCTCGAACCCGGCCACGGTTGGGACTACTCAGCGCTCGGCGCGATCGCCGGTGGCGGCGGCTCGGGCGCCGACCTCGGCAAGGCGATCGCGAACGCATATCAGGCGTACGCCAACAGCCAGAACACGAGCTCAGGCATCTCACTCGCGGTCATCAACGATGCGGCGGTGCCGGGCCTCGTCAACGCGGTCAACGGCGCGGGCAACGCGCTCGCCGGGGCTGCGAAAGCCATCGCGCCCGCAGTCAGTGGCACCCGTGCGGCGGTTCTCAGCTATGGGCGCAACCCCGACCCGAAGCTCGACTTCAACCTCGTCGACCTCGGCGCGCTCGCGACGAGCGGGTCTGCCCCGCAGCTCGCACCTGTCGCCGGCGCGCTGAACGCGGCCGTCGCCTACAAGGTCGTGGGCCCTGGGCTTCCCGGTGGGTCAGGCGTGTCGATCTACTTCCCGCCCGCGGCGACCACATACCGGAAGTCGTACGCCAACCTCTCCGCCGTCGCGGGTTGGAACAAGTTCTTGAACTCCTACTACGCGAGCGGCGCCACCGCCGGTGGTGCGAGCCACGCGTTCTTCGATGACACGGAGGGCACCACCGAGGCGAACGCTGACTACAAGTTCACCGACGCGGGCGCGTTCCTGACGATGCCGTTCACGGTCAACGAGGCCGACACGATCACCGACGTGCGAATCCGCTACGGCCTGCTCGACGACACAGGCGCGCCCGTCTTGGTCGGTGAATCCCCCGGTTCGTTCACCAAGGGGACCGATGGCGTCGCGGGCGGAGAGTGGGATCTCAGCGACCTCGTCGTCAGTGATGGCGACGTGAGCGTGCCGGTCTACAGAAAGCTGACCGTCGATCCCGAATCGAACCAGCTCACGTTCATCGCACCGTTCGCGTACTACCCGGACGCGAAGGACCAGTCGCACGCGACCACTGTCTTCGGCAACGTGACCGTCGACCTGCTGACGGGCAAGGCGCAGCGCGTGTACTTCGAGGTGAAGCAGGACCCCACGCAGATCGTGGGCGACACCGACGACGCGGGCGTCGGCCTCGCGACATCGGGCTTCATCATCAACCCGTTCGGTGCCCTGGTGCCCCTCGTGGCCCGAGTCGATCCGGCTGGAGACCTGCAGTTCGTGAAGATCACCGACACCTCGCTCGTGCCGGCCGGCGGGGGCGTGCTGAAGGCGGACCCGACGTCGCTGACCTTCCGGATCCGCCCGGTGGCGAGCGGCACCCCGATGTATGCCGCCCTCGCGATCTCGCAGCTCGGCGGATTCACCTCGACCGCGTCGATGACGGATCAGGTGCCGTAGCCTCGACTGGGTGACTCCGACTGGGGCGAGCCGCTCCACGGCCTCGCTGGCGAGCTTCTCGCCCGCGGTGCGGGCCTGGTTCACGAGCTCCTTCGCGGAGCCCACGCCTGCTCAAGCCCAAGGCTGGGGGCCGATCTCGGCCGGCGAGCACACGCTGATCCTTGCGCCCACCGGCAGCGGAAAGACGCTCGCCGCGTTCCTGTGGGGCATCGACCGGCTCGTGACCTCGCCGGTGCCCGAGCGCGCCGGCCGCACTCGTCTGCTCTACCTGTCCCCGCTCCGCACGCTCGCGTTCGACGTCGAGAAGAACCTCAGAGCGCCGCTCGCGGGCATTCGCCTGGCCGCGGAGCGACTCGAGGTGCCGTTCACCGAGCCGGTCGTCGGGCATGCGCACGGGCGACACATCGAGTCGCGACCGCAGCGCGCTCATCCGCCATCCTCCCGATCTGCTGATCACGACGCCCGAGTCGCTGTACCTGATGCTCACGTCGTCGGCGCGAGACACGCTCGCCGGGGTCGAGGCGGTGATCGTCGACGAGATCCACGCGGTCGCGCCGACCAAGCGGGGCGCGCACCTCGCGCTCTCTCTCGAGCGGCTCGAAGAGATCTGCGAGCGACCGTTCCAGCGCATCGGGCTGTCGGCGACCCAACGTCCGCTCGAGGAGATCGCGCGCTTCCTGGGTGGCAGCACCGCGAGCGGCCCGCGGCCGGTGACCATCGTCAACGCGGGTGTGCGCAAGCCGCTCGACGTCGAGATCGTCGTCCCGGTCGAGGACATGGGTGCGCTCGGCGAGGTCATCGACGAGCCGGTCAGCGGCCCAGCCGCGGCGGGCCCGGTGCGGCGCAGCATCTGGCCCGCGATGCACCCGCGACTGCTCGAGCTGATCCTCGCCCACCGCTCGACGATCGTCTTCTGCAACGCGCGGCGCCAGGCCGAGCGGCTCGCGGCCCGTCTCAACGAGCTCGCACTGCAGGAAGGCGTGATCGAGGAGGGCGGTGAGGATCTCGTCAAAGCCCACCATGGCTCCCTCGCTCGTGAGCAGCGCGTGGTCGTCGAGGACCAGCTGAAGTCGGGCAAGCTCAGAGCGATCGTCGCGACGAGCAGCCTCGAGCTCGGCATCGACATGGGCGCGGTCGATCTCGTCATCCAGGTCGAATCGCCGGGCGCGGTGTCGCGTGGCCTGCAGCGCATCGGCCGTGCGGGTCATCAAGTCGGAGAGCCGAGCCGAGGCAAGGTCTTCCCGAAGCATCGCGGTGACCTGCTCGAGGCGGCGGTCGTCGTCGATCGCATGCGCGAAGGGTTGATCGAGGAGACGCGCTACCTGCGCAACCCGCTCGACGTGCTCGCGCAGCAGATAGTCGCCCATTGCGCCATGGGGGACACATCGGTGGACGACATGGCGGCGCTCGTCCGGAGGGCGGCACCGTTCACCGAGCTCTCCGACGACGTGCTCGCGTCGGTGCTCGAGCTGCTCTCGGGTCGCTACCCATCCGAGGAGTTCCGTGAGCTGAAGCCGCGGCTGGTGTGGGATCGCGTCGAGGGCATGCTCCGCGCGCGTGAGGGAGCGAAGCGCCTGGCAGTGACGAACGGCGGCACGATCCCCGACCGCGGCTTGTTCGGCGTGTTCCTCCCTGACGGGAAGCGCGTCGGCGAGCTCGACGAGGAGATGGTCTACGAGAGCCGCGCCGGCGAGACGTTCTTCCTCGGCGCGTCGGCGTGGCGCATCGAGGACATCACGTTCGAACGGGTCATCGTGACCCCGGCGCCCGGACAGCCCGGCAAGATGCCGTTCTGGCACGGCGACCGGCCGGGGCGTCCTCTCGAGCTCGGTCGTGCGCTCGGTGCGTTCGTGCGCGAGATCCGTGACGCGCGCGACGCCGACGCGCTCACTCGCCTGACCGACGGCCTCGGGCTCGACGCCTGGGCGGCCGACAACGTGCTGCGGTACATCCGGGAGCAGGCCGAGGCCGGAGGCGCGGTGCCAGACGACCGCACGATCGTCGTCGAGCGCTTCCGCGACGAGATCGGCGACTGGCGCGTGTGCGTGCTCACTCCGTTCGGCGCGCGGGTGCACGCACCTTGGGCGATCGCGGTGCGTGCCCGTCTGGACGAGCGGCTCGGCATGCCGGTCGAGGTGATGTGGGCGGACGACGGCATCGTGCTGCGCCTTCCCGAGGCGGTCGACCACCTCCCGCTCGACGAGCTGACGATCGCGCCGGAGGAGATCGACGACCTCGTGGTGTCGACGTTGCCCACGTCGTCGCTCTTCGCGTCGAGGTTCCGCGAGTGCGCGGCCCGCTCGTTGCTGCTCCCGCGCCGCCGCCCGGGTGAGCGCACCCCGTTGTGGCAGCAGCGCCAACGCGCCGCCGACCTGCTCGCGGTCGCGTCGAAGCACCCGTCGTTCCCGGTGCTGCTCGAGACGACGCGCGAGTGCCTGCAGGACGTGTTCGACGTGCCCGCGCTGCGCACCGTGCTGAGCGAGCTGCGGTCGCGGAAGATCCGAATGGTGTCCGTCGAGACGCCGAAGGCGTCGCCGTTCGCGCAGTCGCTGCTCTTCGGCTGGATCGCCGCCTACATGTACGAGTACGACGCCCCGCTCGCCGAGCGTCGTGCCGCCGCGCTCTCGCTCGACCGCGACCTGCTGCCGCGACTTGATGGGCGCCGAGGAGCTGCGCGAGCTCATCGACCCGGGAGTCCTCGCCGACCTCGAGCTCGACCTCCAACGGCTGTCGCCGAATCGGCCGGCGCGTGACCCGGACGAAGTCCACGACCTGCTGCGGCTTCTCGGCGATCTCACGTTCGACGAGCTGGCCGCGCGCTGCGTCTCAGGGCTCGACGTGCGAGCCGCGATCGACTCGCTGGTCGAGACGCGACGTGCGATCGCCGTCCGCATCGGTGGCAGCGATCGCTTCGCCGACGCGCACGACGCCGGACGCCTCCGCGACGGCCTCGGGGTCGCGATCCCGCTCGGGCTGCCGGCCGTGTGCACCGAACCGGCCGAGCACGGGCTCGACGACCTCGTCGCCCGCTACGCCGCCACCCATGGCCCGTTCCTCGCGTCCGCACCAGCATCGCCGCTTCGAGGTGCCCGCGAATCGCGTCGCTGCGTCGCTCGCGGCGCTCGAGGCCGACGGTCGTCTGGTTCGCGGTGAGTTCCGACCCGAAGGCGTCGAGCGCGAGTGGTGTGACGTCGAAGTCCTCCGCCAGCTCCGGCGCCGGTCGCTGGCCGCGCTGCGCCGAGAGGTCGAGCCCGTCGATGCCGACGCGTACGCGCGGTTCGCGCTCGCGTGGCACGGCGTGCAGACCGGCGCGCGTCACGGGGTCGACGGCCTCGTCGAGGTGCTCGGCCAGCTGCAGGGCGCGCCGCTGATCGCGTCCGCGCTCGAGGCCGATGTGCTGCCGGCTCGTCTGCGGGGCTACTCGACCGCGCACCTCGACGCGCTGTGCACGTCCGGCGACGTGGTGTGGGTCGGCGCAGGGCCGATCGGTGCGGGAGACGGGCGAGTGCGCCTCTTCTTTCGCGATCAGGTGCGCCTGCTGCTCCCACCGAAGGACGACGAGGCGGCCCCCAGCGGACGGGTGCACGACGCCGTGCGCGCCCATCTGGCGCAGCGAGGCGCGTCGTTCTGGTCCGACCTGCGCGCGGCCGCGACCGACGTCACCGACACTGAGCTGCTCGCCGCGCTCTGGGATCTCGTGTGGGCGGGCGAGGTCACCAACGACTCGCTGGTGCCGATGCGAGCGTTGCTGTCGGGCAAGCCGAAGCGCACCGCACCGAAGACCGCACGTCCGCGCCCGGGTCGGCTCACGCGCATCGGGCCACCCGCAGGCGCCGGTCGGTGGTCACTCGTGTCGTGGCTCGCCGAAGCTCGCGCCTCCGCGACCGAGGTCGCGCATGCCTCGGCGCTGCAGCTGCTCGAACGCAACGGCGTGCTGACGCGCGAGGCCGCGTTGGCCGAGGGTGTCGAGGGCGGGTTCGCCGGCGTGTACCCCGTGCTGAAGGCGCTCGAGGAGCGCGGGCACCTGCGGCGCGGCTACTTCGTTGCCGGGCTGGGGGCGACCCAGTTCGCGCTGCCGGGCGCGGTCGATCGCCTCCGGGCGCAACGTGAGGGGAGCGAGGCGCCGAAGGCCGTGGTGCTCGCGGCGACCGACCCCGCGCAGGTGTACGGCGCGTCGCTTCCGTGGCCCGACTCGTCCGGCCGCCCGGCCCGTGCTGCGGGCTCGATGGTCGTGCTCGTCGACGGGCTCGCTGTCGCGTACCTCGACCGGGGTGGACGCTCGCTGCTCACCTTCGCGGGCGCGCTCGGCGACGACCTGTGGGCCGACACCCTCGCCGGGATCGTGAAGGACGGTCGCGTGCGCTCGCTCGAGCTCCACCGCATCGACGGCGAGCCCGCGTCCACCTCGCCCGTCGCGCCGATGCTGCGCTCCGCCGGCTTCGTCGACGGCTATCGAGGTCTCGTCCTCCGGTCGTGATCCACCGCTCGAGAGCTCGCATCTGCTGTTCTGATTGGGATGGCGCTGAGCCTCCGGGCGTTCACGCTCCCGATGCCTGAGGGCGACACGATCCACCGCACAGCCGCGCGGCTGCGGCCGGCGTTGATCGGGCGGCGCCTCGAGAAGTTCGAAGCGCCGCGGCTCGTCGGCCTCCGCCCGAAGATCGGCTCGGTCATCGAAGCGGTCGAAGCGACCGGGAAGCACCTCGAGATCACGTTCGACGACGGTCTCGTGCTGCACACGCACATGCGGATGTCGGGCTCGTGGCACCTCTACCGGCCGGGCGAGAACTGGCGGAAGCGCCTGCAGTCAGCGCGGGTGGTGATCCAGGTCGAGGGCTGGCTGGCGGTGTGCTTCAACGCGCCGCTCGTCGAGGTCTTCCGGGTCGAGGATCGCCGTCGTCACCCCGGCCTGGGTTCGCTCGGCCCCGATCTGTGCCGCGCCGACGCCGATCTGCGGTCGTGCGTCGAGCGGATGGCCCGCTTCTGTGACGGCCACGAGGAGATCGGCGACGTGCTGCTCGATCAACGGCTTTGCTGTGGTGTCGGCAACGTCTACAAGAGCGAGGTGCTCTGGGCCTGCCGCCTCGATCCTCGTACGCAGCTCCGCGCGCTCGCGCCGCGAGCGTGCCTCGTGCTCGTGGAGACAGCAGCCGACCTGCTGCAGGCGAACCTCGGCGGGGCCGAACGCGCGACGGTGACTGGCGGCCTCGCCGTCTACGGGCGGGCCGGCAAGCCGTGCTTGCGGTGTCACACCCCGATCGAAGTCATGCGGCAGGGCATCAACGCGCGCGTGACCTACTGGTGCCCGGGCTGCCAGCTCCGCGTCACGCCCTGACCCGACCCCCCTCCGCCCCGCTTCGCCGTGGGGAGTGCGAGCTCGATCGTGCGCGTGACGCGGACCGTCTCGAGCAACCGCCGGTCGTGGGTCACGAGCAGCAAGGTGCCCTCCCACGTGTCGAGCGCCTGCTCGAGCTGTTCGATGGCCGGGAGGTCGAGGTGGTTCGTGGGCTCGTCGAGCACGAGGCAGTTCGTGCCCCGCGCCATGAGCAACGCGAGCTCGGCACGCGTGCGCTCGCCGGGCGACAGGGCCGCGCCGGTCCTCTCGACGTCCGCGGCACCGAGCCCGAACTTCGCGAGCAGCGAGCGAGCTTCCTGGGGCAGCAGCCCGGCCGCGGCAGTGAACGCTTGCAGCACCGGCTCGGCGGTCGAGAGCCGGGCGCGTGCCTGATCGAGCTCGCCCACGACGACGCCGGGACCCATCCACCGAGTGCCCGCCGTGAGCGGCGCTCGGCCGAGCAGCGCGTTGAGGAGCGTCGTCTTGCCGGAGCCGTTCGGCCCGAGGATCGCGGCGCGCTCGGCCCATCCGATCTCGAGGTCGAGCGGGCCGAGACGGAACGCACCGCGCTCGATCACCGCGTCCTCGAGCCGGAACACGACTGCGCCGCTGCGAGGTGCGGACGCGAGCTCGAGGTGGAGCTCCCAACCCTCCCACGGCTTGTCCACGACCTCGAGCCGTTCGAGTGCACGGTCGGTGATCTTCACCTTCGAGGCCTGCTTCTCGGAGCTCGCGATGCGAAACGCGTTGACGTTCTTGTCCGGATCGGGGTTCCGCTTCACCGCGCGCTTCCCCTCGGCGGCCCACTGCTTCTGGCGCCGGCCGCGGTCGACGAGTCGGTCTCGCTTGGCCGCGTAGTCCGTGTACGCCTCCTCGGCATGGCGACGGGCAGTTGCTCGTGCGTCCAGGTACGCGAGCCAGCCGCCTTCGTGGAGAGTCGCATGGTGGGAGACGTCGTCGATCTCGAGCACCGAGGTGATCGTGCGCTCGAGGAAGGCACGGTCGTGAGACACGATCGCAACGCCACCCGCGATCGACGACACGAACTCCTCGAGGCGATCGAGCCCCGCGAAGTCGAGGTCGTTGGTCGGTTCGTCGAGCAGGAACACGTCGAAGCGCGCCAGGAGGATCGCAGCGAGGGACACACGCGCGGCCTGGCCGCCCGACAGCGTCGACGTGCGCTGGTCGAGCGCGTCGGCCGGCAGCCCGACGTCGGCGAGGATCACGCCGATCCGGGCGTCGAGGTCGGAGCCACCGAGCGCGAGCCACCGTTCGAGCGCGACCGAGTACAGGTCGTCCGCCCCCTCGTCGCGCGCGGCGAGCGCATCCGTCGCCCGTGCGAGGGCCTGCTCGGCGTCGGTGACCCCAGTGCGACGGTGGAGCAGCGCCCGCACCGTCTCGCCGTCGCCTCGCTCGGCCTCCTGGGGGAGGTAGCCGACCGTTGCGGTCGGAGGCGCGAGCTTCACGGTGCCGCGCTCCGCGTGCAGCTCGCCTGCGAGCAAGCGCAACAGCGTCGTCTTCCCGCTCCCGTTGTCGCCGACCACGCCCACCCGGGTCCGAGGACCGATCGTCAGCGACACCGCGTCGAGGATCACCGCGTCGGCTCGGCGGAACCTGAGCCCGTGCGCGACGAGAGACGCGCTCATCGAGTCAGCCGCGGCGGTCGCGACGCCACACGACGCGCAGACCAGACCACACCTCGTCGATCGCACACACCTTGTTGTCGACGAGGCCGAGGGGAAGCGCGACCTCGCGCACGGTGTCTTCGGTGATGTCGGTCGCCACGCCTGATGCCTTCTTCGGCCACGCGATCCACAGCCCACCGTCGGGGAAGATCGCCTTGCCGCATCCTTCGATCCGCTTCGCCAGGTCGGCGCGCTTGGTGAAGAACGCGACGATCACGTCCGCGCGCCGCGGCACACGAGACGCAGCCGTGACCGGCGCGCCGTCGACGAGGTCGGCGAACCCGTCGGGCGCTGCGAGCGCCACGACCTCGTCCCCGTCCTTGATGCCCAGCTTCTTCGCCAGGGGAGTGCCCGAGTAGCCGGCCATCGGCTACTCGGTCGCGATGGACGACAGGATGTCGAGCTTGGCCGCCTTGCGCGCGGGCAGGATCGCGGCGGCGACGCCCGCGACGGCAGCGAGGAACGCCACGAAGACCAGCTGGCCGACCGGGATCACGAAGCCCGTGAACCCGAGCGTCCGCAGCGATCGCACGATCGCCGCGCCGAACGCGACGCCGATGACGAGCCCGAGCGCGGTGCCGAAGAGCGCGATGATCACCGACTCCCAACGAACCGAAGAACGAACCTGGCGTCTCGTCATGCCGACCGCGCGCAAGAGCCCGATCTCGTGGCGGCGTTCGTAGATCGACAGCGCGAGCGTGTTCGCGATGCCGAGCAAGGCGATGATGATCGCGAGGAACAGCAACGCGTAGATGACGCTGACGAGCTGGTTGATCTGGCCGGCGACCGAGTTCGTGAACTGCTCGGGAGTCTGCAGCTCCGCGGTGGGGTAGTCCTTCAAGATGTTGTTGACGCCCTGCTCGAAGGCAGCGGTGTCGGCCCCGGGCTTCAGCTTGACGAAGACGAACGAGTCGAACTGGTCGGCGAAGTGCAGCTCGTACGTCGGGATGCCCATCCCCCAGTTCGAGAACGCCTTCGAGCCGTCGATCAACGCGACGATCTCCATCGGCGTGGTCTCGCTGGCGAACGTCACGGGGACCGTGGTGCCGATCGCCCATCCGTTCTTCTCCGCGACCTTCTTGTCGACGGCGATCGTGTTGATCTTGCCGAGGTCTTTGATCGATCCCGTCACGTTCACGAAGTCGTACACGTCCTCGATCGTGGTCGGGTCGACCGCGAACACGAACTTGGTGCCGCCGTCGACCTGCATCGCACCGAACCGCATGCCCGAGACGCTCTGCACCTCGGGCAGCGCGCTCGACTTTGGACGCGACATCGGGACTGAACCCCATGCTGTTCCCGAAGCCACCGGTCGTCGTGTTGACGATGTAGTCCGCCTTGAGCTGGCTGCCGGTGATGTCGGTGATGGACTGCTTCACCGACGCTGCCAGCACGAGGATGAACACGACGATGCCGACGCCGATCATCAGCGCGGCCGCCGTCGATGCCGTGCGCCGTGGGTTGCGCACCGCGTTCTCTCTGGCGAGCGTCCCGCTCATGCCCCTCAGTCTGGGCAGCGGCGCGCCCAGGAGCTTGGCCACCGGCTTCGCGATCACCGGACCGAGGATGGTTGCCGCCGCGAACACGACGAGCGCGCTGAGACCCACCTGGATCGCGCCGCTTCCACCGCCCTTCGCCAATCCCGCGAAGAGCAACAAGACGCCGAGGGCGAGCGCCACGAGGCCAATGATCACCCGCTTGCGAGACGTGGCCGACGTATCCACCGCGACCTCGCGCATCGCGGCAACGGGCGGTATGCGCGAGGCCCGACGAGCGGGAAACAGCGCGGAGGCGACCGTGATGCCCACGCCCACGATGAGGCTCACGACGACCGTGCGTGGGAGCAGGACGAGCGAGCCGCTCGGCAGGTCGATCCCGAGCGCGCCGAGCAGCGAGGTGAGGCCCATCGCCACGAGGACGCCGAGCGCGAGGCCGACAACCGAGGCGATCAGCCCCACGGCGACTCCCTCGAGCGAGCACCGAGCCGAGCACCTGCCTTCGACTCGCGCCGATCGCGCGAAGCAGCGCGAGCTCGCGGCCTCGCTGCGCGACGAGGATCGAGAACGTGTTGTAGATGATGAACATCCCGACGAAGACGGCGACGCCGGCGAACACGAGCAGGAAGACGTTGAAGAACCGGAGGCCCTGCTTGATGTCGTTCTGGTTCTCCTTGGTGATCTGCTCGCCCGTGAGCACCTCGACGTCAGCAGGCACCACCTTCGTGATGTTCGCCGCCAGCTGCTCTTGGGACACGCCGGTGTCGGCGACCGCGGAGATCGAGTCGATCTGTCCGGGTTCGGCGAGCAGCTTCTGCGCGGTGTTGTAGGGGAAGCCGACGAACGTTGCGCCGGCAGGCGAGTCCGCGGTGCCGAACTTCGCGATGCCGCTGATCGTGAACTGTTGCGTCGGTCCCTTGAGCAAGACCTTCACCGTCTGACCGACCGTGAAGTCCCCCTTGTCCGCGCTTCCCTTGTCGATGATGATCTCGTCGGTGCCCGTCGGGGCGCGTCCCTCGACGATCGTCCAGGGGTTCAGCTCGGGCACCTCGCCCCAGCTGCTGCCGATGTTGGGCGCTTGGCCGGCGCTGAGCGCCTTGCCGTCGGCCTTGACGAGCTGCGCATAACCCTGCACCGCCCCTTCCGCCGCCTTCACGCCTTCGGCGCCCTGGACGGTCGACACCAGGGAGGCGGGGATGCGACTGCGGACGTCGCCGAAGTCGCTCTTGAAGACGGTCTGGCCGCGGACGAACGCGTCGGTGCCACGGTTCACGTCCGCGAAGAGGTCGTCGAAGACCTTGCCCATGGTGTCGGTGAGCACGAGCGTCCCCGACATGAACGCGACGCCGAGCATGATTGCGAGCGCGGTCGTGAACAGTCGCAGCTTCTTGGCCAACAGGCCCCGGATGGTGACGCGCCACATGTGGTCGCTAGTCCCCGAAGCGCTTCAGCCGATCGAGCACTCGATCAGCGGTCGGCTGGAGCATCTCGTCGACGATCTTGCCGTCGGCGAGGAAGACGACGCGGCTCGCGTGCGCCGCCGACATGGGGTCGTGGGTCACCATCACGATCGTCTGCGAGAGGTCGGTGACCGCCGTCTGCATGAACTGCAAGATCTCGCCGCTCGTGCGGCTGTCGAGGTTGCCCGTCGGCTCGTCCGCGAAGATCAGCTCGGGCCGGTTTGCCAACGCTCGGGCGACTGCCACCCGCTGCTGCTGGCCGCCGGAGAGCTCGCTCGGCCGGTGCTTCAGACGATCGCCGAGCCCGACGCTCTTGATCACCTGGGCGACCCAATCCTTGTCGGGATCTCGCCCCGCGAGTGCGACGGGGAGGTTGATGTTCTCCTCGGCCGTGAGCGTGGGCACGAGGTTGTACGCCTGGAAGATGAACCCGAGACGGTCTCGGCGCATGAGGGTGAGCTCGCGCTCGCTCATCGAGCTGAGGGAGCGATCGCCGACCCAGACCTCGCCTGAGGTCAGCGTGTCGAGACCCGCGCAGCAGTGCATGAGGGTCGACTTGCCCGACCCCGAGGGGCCCATGATGGCGGTGAACTCTCCGGTCGCGAACTCGACGGTCACTCCGTCGAGCGCGCGCACCTCGCTGTCGTCCTTGCCGTAGATCTTCACTGCGTCGACAGCGCGAGCAGCAACAGTGGGGGAGTGCGGAGCGGCGGGGTTCGCCTCGCTGAGGGTCGACATGGGGGAAGGTCAGCTCCTTCGAGAGGTCAGCGCTCCACGCTATGGGCAGATCCCTCTCGCGTGGGTCGCGAAAGGCGCGAACCCACGCGACAGTGAGGCGGACGCACCGTAGGATGCACCGATATGACGTGCCCGTCATGCGGCACAATCGCGCCTGCTGGGGCAAGGTTCTGCCCCACGTGCGGGCACAACCTTCTGACGCGCTCTGACGAGCGGCGCGTCGTGACGGTGCTGTTCGCTGACCTGGTCGGCTTCACCGGTCTGTCCGAGACGATGGATCCCGAGCAGCTGAAGAACCTGGTGGACGACTGCTTCGAGTGCCTCGTGGCAGATGTCACTGCGTTCGGCGGGCAAGTCGACAAGATCATCGGCGACGCGATCCTCGCTCTCTTCGGTGCACCCATCGCGCACGAAGACGACGCGGAGCGGGCCGTACGCGCCGCGCTCCGCATGCAGCAGTCGATCGCGGAGCACACCGCAGGCATCGCGAACGGCATCGAGATGCGCGTCGGCGTCAACACCGGCGAGGTGCTCGTCGGCGCGCTGCGCGCCGGAGGCGACTACACCGCGATGGGTGACGTGGTGAACACCGCGAACCGGCTGCAGTCGGTCGCCCGGCCCGGACAAGTCCTCGTCGGCCCGGCCACGCACGCCGCGACGCATCAGGTCGTGCGCTACGACCATCTGGGCCCGGTGCAGGCACGTGGGCGGGAGGAGCCCGTCGAGGCCTGGATCGCCGTCGAGCCGAGCGCTCCTCCCGGCCACCGCCCCCGGCGGCTCCGCGCCCCCCTCGTCGGCCGCGGCACCGAGCTCGGGCTCATCTCCCGCAGCGTCGAGATGTGCGTCGAGCACAGTCGCGCCCAGCTGATCCTGCTGATCGGCGAGGCCGGGGTCGGCAAGAGCCGCCTCGCCGAGGAGGCCTCGTCTCTGGCCGAGGCGACGCACGAGGCCGCCGTGCTCGAGGGCCGGTGCGTGCCTTACGGCGAAGCGAACATCTGGTGGCCGATCGGCGAGATGCTGCGTGACGGCACCGGCATCCACCCGGACGACTCGCCCGAGGTGGCCCGGCGCCGCTGCATCGGCGCGGTGGCGGCCGTGCTCGAGCAGCCGGCGACCTCGGACGCCGTCGCACGCGTCGCCGAGGGCCTGCTCTTCTTCATGGGGCTCCCGACGGCGCTCGACAGCCTCGACCCGGCTCGTGCCCGTGAAGACGCCGCGCTGTCGCTGTTCTCTTTCACCGAGGCGTACCTGCGCGTGCGTCCGGTCGTCGTCGTGCTCTCCGACCTGCACTGGGCCGACGACCTCGTCCTCGATCTCCTCGACCGGATGCTGCGGGCGCTCGGCTCGCTGCCGTTCGTCGTCGTGGCGACGGCACGCGTTGGCCAAGACTTCCGTTGGCGGCCGCAGGGGCGTCACAACACGCTGGCCATCAACCTCGACCCGCTCGACCGAGCCGCCGCGCGCCAGCTGCTCGACTCGGTCGCAGAGTCGCGCCTGCCCCGACGACTCGCCGACCAGCTGCTCGACCGGAGCGGCGGGAACCCGTTCTTCCTCGAGGAGCTGGCGTCGCTCGTGTGCGACACGGCCGAGACCGACGACGACCTGCCCGATCTCCCCGACAACATCCGCGGCCTCGTTGCTGCGCGCATCGACACCTTGTCACCCGGCGAGCGCGCCACGCTCGAAGACGCCGCGGTGCTCGGGAGGTCGGGGCCCGTGAGCATGCTCACGGCGCTCGCCGACGACCGAGTGCCGATCGACGCGCCAGCGAAGTTCGACGACGACGGCCAAGGCGCGCTCAGCGCCCTCGTCTCGAAGGACCTGCTGCTCCTCGAAGGTGACCGGTGGACGTTCCGTTCCGAATCGGTGCGCGAGGTCGCGTACAACACGCTCACGAAGGCATCGCGGGCGCGGCGGCATTCTGCGATCGCCGAGCTGTTCGTCAACGACGAGGCGATGGGCAAAGGCGAGCGCCTCGAGCAAGTGGCTGTCCACCTCGCGGCGGCGAGCGAGCTCGTCGGTGAGCTCGGGCCGATTCCCGGTGTGCCCGACGACGTGCGGGCGCGGGCCGGAGGCTGGCTCGCGAAGGCGGCCAAGCGCGCGTACCAGCACGACATGGCGGGCACTGCGCTGAAGCTGTCCGACCGGGCGCTGTCCTTCCTCGATCCCGACGACGAGGAGACCGCGCATCCCCGCCGCCGCCTCCTCACGTTGCGAGCCTGGTCGAAGTCGGCGCTGCGTGATCTCGCCGGCGCCCGCATGGACGTGATGGCCGCGCTCGCGGACGCGGACCGAGCCGGCGATCGTTCGGCGCGAGCGCAGGCGATGAGCGTGCTCGGCCAGCTGCTCGAGCGCGAGGGCCATCTCGAGGAGTCGGCGGCGACGCTCTGGGACGCGATCGCGCTGTGGCGCGAGCTCGGCGAGAAGGAGGGCCTCGCCGAGGCGCTGCGCTACCTCGGCTTCACGAGCATCTTCCTGCGCACTTATGAGGAAGGCGAGACCGCTCTCACCGAGGCGCGCGAGATCTTCCTCGAGCTCGGCGACAAGCGCGGTGAGGCCTGGGCCATCCAGTACCTCGCCTTCATCTCGTTCTCGCGGGGAGACATCGACGAGGCGAACCCGCGACTCCAAGAGTCGCTGCGCATGTTCACCGAGCTCGGCGACCAGTTCGGCATGGGTTGGTCGCGAGGCCTGCTTGCCTGGGTCCGTTACAACGAGGGCAACTTCGAAGAGGCCGAGGCGCTCGCGGAGCTCGCCATCGGCGCCCGTGAGAGCGACAAGTGGGCGCACGGGATGATGCTCGTGCTCCTCGCGAACCTCCGGCTGTGGCGGGGGAGGGCAAAGGCCGCGCTGCCCCTCGCGACCGAGGCGCGCGACCTGTTCCAGTCGATCGGCGACCACTACGGCAAGGCGATGGCGCTCGCCGCGTTGTCCCGGTCGATTGCTGCGACCGGTGACGCCGCGGAGGTCGAGAAGACCGTCGAGGAGGTGCTGTCAGCGACCAACGCGATCGCATCCGAGCGCATGGGCGCCGCCATCTCGGGCGGCGCGTTCGTGCACCTCGGCGACGGCGATCGCGCGCTGGCGGTGCTCTTCGACGCGCAGACCGAGCTGAACGACAAGCTCATGCTCGGTGACCTCGAGTCGAGGGTCAGCTCTGGTCTCGCGTACCTCCAGACCGCGAAGGTCGACGAGGCGCTCGTGCTGATCGAGGACGCGGCCGCGCTGAGCCCGACGAGCCCCTACGCGCTGAGCGCGTTCGCGTTGGTCACCGCTGCCATCGGCAAGCCCGACGAAGCGATCGCCGCGGCCGACTCGGTCGACTGCTCGCCGGGTGCGAGCTATCTCGACCGCGTCACAGCGGGTGCGGCGCGTGTGCTCGCTCTCGCGCAGAAGGGCGACGCGATGGCGACGCAGCACGCTCAGACCGAGGCCGAGGCCTTCGTCGACGCGACCGACGACGTGCTCGCGCGACGCCTCACCCGCCTCGCCGGCGCGGAAGCGTTGGCTGCGCTCGGCGCCGATGGTGCCGACGAGCTGCGCAACGCGACGCAAGCCGAGCTGATCGCGTTGGGTGCGCCGGCGCAGGGGTGGGAGACCGCGTTCCGGCTCGCGGCGCTCGGGCGCGGCGCGGGCGAAGGCGTCGTCTCCTGACCACCGGCCTCATCGTCGGTCGGTTCTGCCCGCCTCACCTCGGCCACTCGCACCTGATCGAGTCGGCAGCCGCACAGGTCGACCACCTCGTGGTCTTCGTGAACACCCGAGACGGCGAGGTGGTGCCCGGCGAGCTGCGGGCGGAGTGGCTCGCGCAGCTGCACCCTCGATGTGACCGTCGTCGAGGTGCGCCACGACCTCGAGACCGACTTCGACGACGAGGACCTCTGGCAGAAGTGGATCGGGCTCTTCAAAGCACGCTGGCCCCTCGAGAGGGGCCAGACGTCTACTTCTCTTCAGAGGCCTACGGCGCGGAGATCGCGAGACGGCTCGGGGCTCGGGCGGTCGATGTGGATCCCGAGCGAGTGGCGGTGCCGATCTCGGCGACGATGATCCGTGAGGACCCACGCGCGCACCTCGATCGGCTCGCGCCGCCGGTGCGCGCGTGGGTGACGGATCACTTGTTGGGCTGAGGCGTCAACCGCAGGTAGGGCTTGAGCGCCTTCCAACCCTTCGGGAACTTGCCCTTCGCATCGTCGTCGGAGACGGACGGCATGATGATGACGTCCTCGCCGTCCTTCCAGTTGACGGGAGTCGAGACGCTGTAGCCGGCGGACAGCTGCAGCGAGTCGATGACGCGCAAGATCTCGTCGAAGTTGCGGCCACACGACTGCGGGTAGGTGATCGTGAGCTTCACCTTCTTGTCGGGACCGATGACGAACACGGTGCGCACCGTGACGGTGTCGCTCGCGTTCGGGTGGATCATGTCGTAGAGGTCTGCGACCTTCTTGTCGGGATCGCCGATCATCGGGTAGTTGACGGCTGCGCCCTGCGTCTCCTCGATGTCGGCCGCCCACTTCGCGTGCGAGTCCACGGGATCGACCGACAGACCGATGATCTTGGTGTTGCGCTTGTCGAACTCGGGCTTGATCTTCGCGATGTAGCCGAGCTCGGTCGTGCACACGGGAGTGAAGTCCTTCGGATGGGAGAACAGGAGGCCCCAGCTGTCGCCCAGCCATTCGTGGAAGTTGATCGTGCCTTGCGTCGTATCTGCCGTGAAGTCGGGCGCGATGTCGCCCAATCGAATGGTCATGAGGAGGACCCTCCAAGTCGCTGGGTGGACGGGTGAATTTGGATGTATCTCTAGTCTGCCGGTATCCCGACAAACCCCGTCAACATTGCGTGACGCTACCGTCAGTGGCAGCACGGGCTCACCCTCTGTGAGCAGCAGAAATAGGCCAAACGACCCCTAGGGCAAAACAACGCTCAGTGCTAATGTCGCCACTCAAGGTGCCGATCTCAGCGGGGACATCCGTGGAGGGAGTCGGGCGAAATGGCGAAGACAAAGACCCAGGATCGGCAATCCACCACCCGTGGCGCGGCCAAGTCGGCTGCCAACGCAGGGCGGACCGGAGGCCCGGATCGCACGCTCGTCGAGGCGAACTTGACCCTCGTCGAGCAAATCGTCGTGCAGGTGGCGGTGAACTTCCCTCGGCACGTAGACCGGGGCGAGCTCGTCCGAGCCGGCGTGCTCGGCCTGGTGGAGGCGGCGAACCGCTTCGACCCGAGCAAGGGCGTCCCGTTCGACAAGTTCGCAGCGCGCCGCATCCGTGGCGCGATCCTCGACGCAGTCCGGTCGGCTGACTGGGCGCCCCGCTCGGTGCGGGCGCTGGCCCGGCAGGCCGACTCGGCCGAGCAGCGCCTCGCGAGCCGTCTCGGGCGCATGCCGTCGATGGAGGAGCTGGCACGAGAGGTCGGAGCGAGTCCTGCTGACCTGGCGGCGCTCCGAGACCGTGTGTTCCGCTCGGTGGTGCTGGCGCTCGACTATCGCCTCGGCGAGGCGGACGAAGATCTGTCGCTCGTCGACGTGCTCTGCGACCGCACCGTGTCGGAGCCGTCCGAAGAGCTCGAGGCTCGTGAGATGCGTGCGTACCTGCGTGACGCAGTGCACCTGCTGCCCGAGCGTCACCGGCTGGTCATCACGGGCTACTTCCTCGAGGGTCGCACCTCCGAGGAGCTCGCCCGGTTCCTGGCCGTGACCGAGAGCCGCATCTCGCAGCTGCGTTCCGAGGCACTCGAGATGCTGCGGGAAGCGATCGAGGCGCAGTACCGGCCGGCGGAGGAGACCGAAGAGGTCGCAGCCCGCACGACCGCACGCGTTGCTCGGCGCAAGCAGACCTATGCCGCTGCGGTTGCGACGAAGTCGTCGTGGAAGAGCCGGCTCGACCAGGTCTCGACGAACGAGCCGCTGGTCACCCTCGCCACGGCCTAGCTCGCCGCGGCGGCCTCAGCCGTCAGCGCAGGAATTCGCGGAGCGATGGCTGCAGGCCTCGCGCGCTCGTCGCCAGAGCGGCCAGCCACGCCAGCTCTTCGTCTCGGAGCTCGGTGAGCCGCGTGTCGTCCAGCGACGCCGGACGGCGCTTCGGGCGCTTGCGAACATCGGCCTCAGGCACGCGTACGTCGGGCATCAGAGAGTCCCTTCCGCGCTCGCGACGAGCGCCGCGCTGGCCAGGTACGCCGCTTCGAGCAGCGCTCGGTTCGCGGCAGTGAGCTGATCGACTTCGTCGGCGGCGACGCGCAGCGCGTCGCGGTGCTCGGCGAGGATGTCCCGCCAGGGGGCGGGCGCTTGGTCGACGATCTCGGACAGCGACGGCTCGTCGGGGAGGCCGAGGCGCTCGGCCAGCCCACTCACCTGCACGGCGCGCTCGAGCTCGGTGTGCCCGAGCTCGTCGAGCACGTCTTCGATCTCGCGTGCGGCCAGGGAGATGAACCGCGGCTGTCCCGACGCGAGCAGGTGATGCTGCGTCTCCAGCCGGTACGTCAGTAGCTCCAACAGCCGCCGCTCACGAAGGAGCGTGTGGCTGAGTGCAGTCATGCCGTTCATCACCTCAGGCGCGGCTCACCGGTCGGGGCCGACGGAGCTCACTCTTCAGGTATCGGCACGTTGGGTGGCGTTCTGAGCGGGAAATCGCCCGAATCGTCATCGGAATGCCACTTTAAGTGGGGAGTCCGTCACTTTGGGGGATGGTCGCGCGACCGCGTCGTGGACAACCTTTTCGACGAGATCGCGGGGCCCGCCGATCGCGAGCAGCTCGGTGTTTCGAAGGTGCGACACACGACCGACGCGCTCGCCCTTCGGGTTGTGGATGCCGATCTGCGCCCCGACGTAGCGCTTCGAATCGAACCCGAGCACGGCGACATGCCTGCCGCCGACAGCGCACATCGCGATCAGCTCGTCGAGCGTGAGCCACGCCTCGTCGTTGTACGACACGACCACGAGCTCGGCATCGACACCGGCGATCACCGCGGCCAGCGCGTCGGGCATCGTGCGCCGCGAGTTGAAGGCGCTGCGCGTCGCTTCGTCTCGAGCATCGATCCGCTTGCAGGCCACGCCGTAGTGCTCGGGCGCATCCCACGCGACCAAGGTCTCCCACACGTGGTAGTTCGTGAAGTAGCGGTGTTGGTTGTACGGAGGGTCGAGGTACGCGAGGTCGAATGACCCGATCGTCGCCACGAGCTCGACGGCGTCACCGCGGATCGCGGAGCCCGGGCCACGCAACAGAGTGGGCGCGCGCAGCGCCAACCGCTGGTGTGCCCGCGGGGCCCACTGCTTCAGGTAGGCCATCTGCACGCCGGTGGTCGAGTCCACTCGGTCGGCGGCCTCGATCAGGCTCGTGAGCAGCAAGGGTTCCAGTGGGGTGCCCGCGTGGTCGGTGGCGATCGCGTCTCGGATCGCATCGATGCGGGCTCCGTTCTCCGGTGTGAAGAAGCGGCTTCGCTGGCAGAACGTCTCGGTGAAGTAACCCGCGCGGCCAGGCAGCTGATCGAGGCGAGTGAGCTGGGCTTCGAGGGCGGGCACGTCGACGGCGTCGAGATCGGTCTCGATGTAGCAACCGCTGAAGACCTCGGCGTAGCGAGCCGTGTCGACCGCGGTGACGTGCACACCCTGCTGCTTGAACGCCTGCGCCACCCGCGTCGTGCCCGTGAACAGGTCGATGGCAGTGTGAGCACCCGAGGCCTCGGCAAGTGCCGCGAGCACGGGGACGAGCCGCCGCTTCGAGCCGAGGTACTTGATCATCGAGGGCGGGTGCGCAGGATGAGGTGGTCTCCCCGCGCCTCGGCCGGCTCGAGCTGGCGCCCGGTGGCGCGCAGGTGGGCGTTCAGATTTGCGACCCAGTCGTCGATCGGGCCTCGCAACCCGAGGAAGCTCGGCACTCCCGAGCTGTCCATCTCGAGCTCGCCGTCGCTGTCGACGTGGGCGACGAGCCGAGCTGATGCAGGACCCCACCTCACGCGGATGCGGACGTACCCCGGCCGGTCGAGCGCGAACGTGGTGTCGGGCGGCCGCATCACGAGACGCACCGCGCTCGGAGACGGCAGCCACGAGAGCCTCCCCGACTTCAGCGTGACCTCGTCGCGCTTGCCTTCGACGAACTCGACGAGCGCGGGCGGCGCGTCGGGAGGAAGTGCGGGCGGAAGCGTGGGAGCCATCAGTCGCCGAGCATCCGCCACGCGAGGGCGCTCATGAACGCCATCGGCAGGCTCACCATCACGCGTTGGACGATGCCGTTGCCCTCGCGGTCGACCTGGGTCGCGAAGTACGCCATCAGACTCAGGCTCGTGGCCGATGCCGCGAGTCCGAGCGGTGCCAGCGGCGCGAGACGAGGGTCGCGTCGGAGATGACGGAAGAGGAAGAGCGGCGCCGCGACCGAGGTCGTGTAGATCACGCCGGCCGAGATGTCGTGCCCGTCGTTCTTCCATGACTGCCGGTAGTCGTCGGGTTGGTCGGGAGGGTGCAGCAGCATGCGGTCGCGTCGGAGCAACCCGGCGCCGATCGCGCCGGCGCCCGAAAGCGCGAGCAGGAGCGGACCGATCCCACCTCGCCGGCCGCCCAGGCGGTCGCGCAGCGCGGTGGCGAACAGGATCGTCGATCCCCCCATCACGAGGAAGCCGGTGAGCAGCACCTCCGGGTTGCGTGCATCGGGCGCCGCGAGGCCGCTGATGTGCTCGTCTCGGATCGAGTAGCCCTCCTGGCGGCGCTCGCTCGAGGTGAACGCCACGGTGAAGGCTGCGGGTCCGAGGATGCCCGCGGCGGTGGCCACCCTCCGCATGCTCGACTTCATGCGTGCGACGCTACGCGTAACGCAGACCTGCATCGGGAGACGGAGCACTCATGAGCGACGTGGAGACCTACGACGTGATCGTGATCGGCGGGGGACCCCCTGGGGAGAACGCGGCCGGACGGTGTGCCGACGGCGGTCTGAAAGTCGCTCTCGTGGAGAAGGAGCTCGTCGGCGGGGAGTGCTCGTACTGGGGTTGCATCCCCTCGAAGACGCTCATCCGACCGGGCGACGTGCTCGCGGCGGCTCGTCGCGTGCCGGGCGCAGCGGAGGCGATCACCGGAGAGATCGACGTCGCTGCCGCGTTCGCGCAGCGCGACTACATGACGAACAACTGGACCGACGACGGGCAGCTCCGATGGCTCGAGGGCGAGCACATCGCGTTCCTGCGAGGGACCGGCCGCCTCACCGGCGAGCGCACGGTCGAGGTGACGGCGGGCGATGGCACGATCCGCCGGCTCGAGGCGACGAAGGCCGTGGTGCTCGCCACCGGCACGAGCGCGCTCATCCCCCCGATCCCTGGTCTCGCGGACGTGAACCCGTGGGACAACCGCGGCGTCACGTCGGCCAAGGAGCTGCCCCGGCGGTTGCTCGTGCTCGGCGGCGGCACGATCGGCGCAGAGATGGCCCAGGCCTTCAAGCGGCTCGGTTGCGAGGAGGTCGTCGTCGTCGAGGGCGGGCCCCGCCTGCTCGCTCGCGAGGAGCCGTTCGCCGGCGACGAGGTGTGCGCGGCGTTCGCCAACGAGGGGATCGTCGTCCACGCGGGCGTGCACGCGACCGCGGTGCGGCGCGAGGGCTCCGACGGGCCGATCGTGCTCTCGTCTGGACGACGGCACCGAGGTCGAGGGCGACCAGCTCCTCGTCTGCGTCGGTCGTCGGCCGAAGACCGTGGACATCGGCCTCGAGACCGTGGGGCTTCCGGCCGGCAAGTTCATCGAGGTCGACGACCGGCTCCGCGCGGTGGGGGTGCCCGGGCGAGTGGCTCTACGCGGTCGGTGATTGCAACGGGCGCGCGCTGCTCACGCACATGGGCAAGTACCAGGCGCGCCTCGCCGGCGACGTCATCCTCGGCAAGGAAGTGGTCGACGTGGCTGACCACGACATGGTGCCGAGAGTGACCTTCACCGACCCCCAGGTGTGCGCGGTCGGGATGACCGAGGCGCAGGCTCGCGAGAAGGGGATCAACGATCCGCACCGTGTCTGTCGGCACCGGCGACGTTGCCGGCGCGTACACGTCCGGAAACGGGATCAAGGGCACGTCGTTCCTCGTGATCGACGAGGACCGCGGAGTCATCGTGGGTGCCACGTTCACCGGGCCGGCGATGCAGGAGCTGCTCCACTCGGCGACGATCGCCATCGTCGGCGAGGTGCCGATGAAGCGGCTGTGGCATGCCGTGCCGTCGTTCCCGACGGTGAGCGAGGTGTGGCTGCGGTTGATGGAGGCGTACGGCCTCTAGACATCTCGGCTAGATCTCGGTGACGAGGTCACCCATGCGCAGCTCGGGCTCTCGCGTCTGACCACCGAGCTCGAGGAACCGCCGCATCGCGGCCTGCGCTTCGGGATCGCGGAGCGTGCGCTGGAAGAGGAGTGCCTCCTCCGCGAGCCCGTCCGCGAGCGGCAGCTGCTCCGCGTTGACGATCGATTGCTTCGCCAGCGCGATCGCGGTCGAGGGGAACCGTGCGATGCGATGCGCGAGCGAGTCGACGAATGGCCTGAGCTCGTCCGGTGGCAGCGCTCGGTTCAGGTAGCCCCAGCGCTCGGCGGTGAGGGCATCGATGTCGACGCCGCCGAGGATGATCTCCATCGCCCGGCCACGTCCGACGAGGCGCGGCAGTCGCTGCGTGCCGGTGCCACCCGGGATGATGCCGAGCGGCACCTCCATCTGGTTGACGATCGTGCGCCCGATCGCGCCGAACCGCATGTCGCACGACGACGCGAGCTCGCTGCCGCCTCCGCCGACGCGGCCGTTGATCTCGGCGATCGTCGCCTTCGGCATCGTGCGCATCCGCTCGCACATCTGGTGGAACGGATTCGGGGTGGCCTCGCGTCGAGGCTCGCCATCCGTGGGGAACTGCAGGATCGCCTCGACGTCGAAGTGCGCGATGAAGAAGTCGGGGTCGGCGCTGCGCAGCACGAGCACCTTGACGTCGTCATTCGCTTCGATCTCTGCCGCGAGCTGGGCGAGCTCGAGGTACAGCGGGATCGTCATCACGTTCATCGGCGGGGCATCGATAGTCGCGACTGCGACGCCTTCGTCGATGTCGAGGTGGATCAGATCGCTCACCAGTCACCTGCCAGGTCTCGCTTGCCGCGCTTGCTCGCTTCGGCCGCGTGGCGCATGAGGTTGCGCGCCATCGACGACTCCTGCTGCATCGCTCGTGTCTCGTAGATGTGAGCTCGAGCCTCGTGCACCTCGCTCGCATCGGGCGCGACGATCACCGCGTGCTCGACCAGGTGGCAGGCGAGGCGCAGGTCGCCTTCGTCTGCGAGCGCACGAGCGCGGGCGAGGACCTTCTCGACGCCACCCGCGAGTGCGACCCACTCCCGCGCTTGATCGGCGCGTGGCGCGGGCAACAAGTTGTCGGGCTCGCCGTCGTACCAGCCGCCGTATCGACGCCACACGTTGCGCACGATGAACTGGGGGTGGTCGTAGACCGGACGCAGATAGGGCTTGTCGCGGAGGTGGCCGGGCACCTCGACCTCGTGGATCACTCGGTCGAGCGTGCACCCCGTGTTCATCAACGTGAGCGTCTGCGCCTCGAGTGATTCGAGCAGCTCCGCGGTGTCGGTGAGCGCGGCCCGTACGCGATCGGCGCCGAAGATCGGGAGGCCATGCCCGGCGAGCAGCAGCTCGGGGCCGAGACCGGCCATCTGCCTGAGCGACGCGGCCCAGTCCGACGCGTAGCGCTGCACCTTCTGCGGGTTGCCCGCGTTCGGCACCGCCCAGATGAACAGGTCTCCCGGGTGGACGATCTTGCGCTCGGGCACCCATGTCCAGGTCGCGTCGTCGGTCTCTCCGCGTCCGTGGTGCAGGTGGAACGTGAGGTCGCCCCGAGTGAAGGTCAACCGGTCCTTGTAGGTGACGTCGGGATACCGGTAGTGCTCGGGCCACCGGAACCCGTCGACCGGCAGACCGAACTGCCGCTTGTTGATGGCCGTGTTCCAACCGAGCGTGTGCGTGTAGCGATCGAAGTGGCTCGGCAGGTCTTCGTGCGCATAGACGACGGGCTGCGGCCAGCCCTTCTCGGTCGCCTCTTCCTCGAAGCGCTTCGTGCCGAACACATGGTCGACGTGATGGTGCGAGTAGACGGCGGCGCGCACGGGTGCATCGGGCCGCCAGCCCCTGATCTCACGGTGCACGGTGTTGATGTCGAACTCGCCACCGGTGTCGAGCATGACGAGCCCGTCGCCGGTGTCGACCGTGTTCACGCTCGCGATCGACTTGAGGCAGAGCACACCCTCCGCGATCTCCTCGCCCTCGCGGTGCGTCGCCGCGACCGGGTGATCGGCGAAGACGAGGTCGCCTTGTCCTTGCCACAGCCGCTCGGAGTCTTCCTTGATGGAGGCCACGGCGCGAGCATCGCACTCCGTCACACCGCGAGGGTAAGGACAGGCATGGACGAGTATCTGGAGTCGATCCGCATGGCAACCCGGCTGCTTGCCGCCGCCGACGGCCTCGAACCGAGCGAGCCGAGTCACCTCGTGATGAACGAGTTCGACCTCCGAGGACTGCTCACCGCGGCTGGTCTGGGGTCCGACGCGATCGACGAGGCCGTGCACCACGCGTTCCACGAGCACGGTGTGGCGAAGGTGGTCGCACTCGATGACACCTGGGGCGCGCCGCAGCCCCGATGCCCCGAGTGCGGCGGCCGCACGATCCCGATCATCTACGGCATGCCGGTGCCCGCCCTGGGCGAGCTCGCGGACCTTGGCGTCGTCGAGCTGGCAGGTTGTGTCATCGACGTCGACGACCCGGCCCGGCGGTGCGTGCACTGCCGCGCCGCGTTCACTCCCGACTCCTAGGCAGCCAGCTTCTCGCTCGCTCGCGTGGCGAGGTGCAGGCCGGCGAGGCCAGGCAGTCGATCGATGTGACGGTCGATGCGCTCGACCGCGGCCCGACCGTCCTCGCCGCCGAACAGGTGGGTGTTGACGAACCAGACCTCTTCGTCGGGCATCACGTCGGAGCCCACCGGCGTCCAAAACCGGCGAAGGGCGAACCGAGTCGCGCGCTGCACCATGCTGTCGCCGTCGAGGCGCTTTGACGCCTGCGACGCGTAGAAGTCGATGTGCCCACCTTCCTGACGCTGGATGCGCTTCAGGAGGAGCGACAGCGTCGGATGGTCGGCCTGCTGCGCCAGGCGCCCATACGCGGCCTGTGCTGTCCACTCGTTGATCGCACCCCACGTCATGTGGATCGCCGCGAACGAGCGGCCGGCGATCGCCGAGCCGAGGCCGAAGAAGAGGGGAGACAAGCTCTCCTTGACGCGGAGGCGCATCCGCATGGGTCCGACGCGATCAGCCCCACTGGCTTCGCCGTGGGCGGCGAGCACCGAACCCAGTGCTTCGCCGTGCCAGTACTCCTCGAGCGCCCACATCGTGAGGAACGTCGTCATCTCGTGATCGCGGTGGGCGGGTGTGACCAGCAGGTCGCGGAGGTAGCAGATGGTGTGGTGCTCGATGTCGTGCATGTAGCTGATGCAGCGCAGCGTTGCGGCGTCGAGGGGGTGGCGTGCGAACTCGCTGAAGTCGACGCCGTCGAGTGCGACCGGCGCTGACCGGCGCTTGTAGGTGTCGATGTTGAACGGCATGCCCAATTTTCGTCGCGCATCGGCGGCCGGATGACAAGTGGGACGATTCTCACCCCCTGTCACAGCAGCTCGCTAGAGGGGGTGATGAAGGATCGGGAAGTGATCGGGCCGCAACACGGGGGTGATTCGCCCTTCACCGCCCGGATGCGGCTGCACCAGAGCTGGTACCGGGCCAACGTGCTCCGAGTGCCGTGCGGAACCGGCCCGTCGCCTACGAGCCAGACGCACTACGGCAACATGCTCGACGACGCCGCTGGTGCCACCGGGCTGAACTTCCTCACCCCACAGATCTTCTCCGTCGCTCGTGGCCGAATCGCGCAAGGCAGTGGCGTCGAGCCGTTTCGGTGCCTGCACAACATGCTCAGCAGCCAGCCAATGTGCTTCAACCTCTTCGGTCCGCTCGTCGATGACCTCCGCTTGGCGACGCGGTGCATCACTGCGCTGCTTCCCGGAGAGGTCGGCCAAGTGAACGAGGTCCGCATCGAGTACGCGCCTTCCCCCGCAGATGAGTACCTGGGCGACCGCACCTCGTTCGATGCGTTCGTCGCGTACACGCGCCCCGACGGCCAGCCGGCGTTCCTCGGCATCGAGACGAAGCTGACCGAGCCGTTCTCGCCGGGCGAGTACGACAAGCCGACCTACCGACTGCTGACCGAGTGCGACGGCTCGCTGTGGCGACGCGAGGCGTGGGCCACGATGTCGAGCTCCGAGTGGAATCAGCTGTGGCGCAATCACCTGCTCGTCGAGGCGCTGGGTCGTCACCCCAGCAAGCCTCACGGGCGGCGAGGGCGATCGGTGTTGGTGCGACATCCCGGAGATCCGGGTGTCGCTGCCGTCGTCGCGTCGTATCAGTCCTTCCTCGCGGCGCCGCACGACACGTTCTGCGACTGGCCGCTCGATGTGGTCGTCGACGCGTTCGCCCGTGCGTGCGAGAGCGACGAGGAGCGCGCGTGGATCGAAGCGTTCCGTCTCCGGTACCTCGACCTCGCGGCGAGCGACGGGCTCTAGAACCAGATCGCTTGCCGTTGGCCTCGCACGATCACCGGCGGATCGGGCAGTGATCGACCCTCGCCGCGCGCCAGACGTCTCGTCGACCATGCCGCCGCGCACGCGTCGAGCAGGTCGTCGACTCCGACACCCGCCGGGCGCTCGGGAGCGGTGAGCCCCTGCGCGCTCAGCAGCGCATGGCGGACTTGCGCTCCCTCCGATGTGCGCTTGCGCGCTGCGACCACCCCGCCGGCCATCGCCGCGAACGCGGCTTCGGGATGCACCTCGTAGACCGCGCACCCCGCCGCAGCTGCGCCAGACCTCGACCTCTCTGATCTTGGGAACGAGCGCCCACGTCTGCTTCGAGATCTTCTTGCCCAGGGCTGCGAACGAGGCGGCGCACGCGTCGAGGTAGGTCTCGCAGTCGAGCACGGAGAGGACGGGGGCGTTGAACACGCGGCTCGTGAACGGACGCATGAGCTGCGCGCGCAGCCGAGTCGCACACGCGGTCCGAGGTCTCGTTCAGGTGGATCGGCATGTCGATGCCGATCGCATCCACCGGACCTGCGGCGTCTGCCAGGCGATCGATCGAGCGCTCCACGACGGCGACCGGCTCGGCGTCGTCCTCCAGGACGACACCTACCCAACCGCCCTTGCAGCCGTCGACCCCGAGCACGCGCATCAACGCGCCTTGGCGGCCTCGATCTCGAGGTCGTTCACGACTGCGCGCAGCTCACGTGCGAGCTTCGCCCCGGGTCCCTTGCGCATGCGCTTGCAGTAGATGGTCGACAGGGCGCGGTAGTTCCGGGCCTGCTTCTGGGGACTGCCGTGGAACCGTTTCCAGACCTTGGGGCCGATGGCCCGGGCGTCGTCCAACGTCGCTCTCGCGTTGTAGAGCTTGTCGGCACACGACACGAGAAGCGCGTCGTTGTGGGCCGTCTTCCGCAGATGCTTCACGTAGCGCTTCTTGCGCTTGCTCCACCTCTGCTTCTTCGCCGGGTCCGCGGTGAGGCTGTCGGAGCAGTCGCGCACGATCCTCTCGACCCGCTTGCCGAACTTCTTCTTGATCTCCTCGAGCCGCGCCTCGCCGCCGTGGTCTTCGGCCACGTCGTGCAAGAGCGCGGCGGCGGCCTGGCGGTCGGTGCCGCCGTACTCGAGCACCAACGATGCGACGCCGAGCACGTGGGCGAGGTACGGGATGTCGCTTCCCTTGCGCTTCTGGTCGCGATGGTGGTGAGCCGCGTACTCGAACGCGTCGGTCAGCAGGATGTCGTTGCGCGCCCCGGTCATGGCGAAACGTCTAGCCGCTGCGCGCGTCGAGCTCGGCGATGAGCTTCTTCGGCGCGACGACCCGGTACGCGTCCTCGAGGATGAGCGCCATCTCGTCCCAGTCGATCGCCACGTCGAGGCGCACACCGAGCCATCCGCGTCCGCCGACGTAGGGAGGTCTGAAGAAGCGGTCCGGCTCGGCCTCGACGAGCTCGCCCTGCACTCCCGGAGGCGCGGCGCACCACAGGTGGGGGAACTGGTCCTGGTGATGCCCGTCCTCCATCAGGGAGACGAACGTCGTCTTTCCTCGCACGAACCAGGTAGGTGACCCGTGGCTGAGGCGCTCGGTCACCTCGGGGAACGACATGCAGATCTCACGCACCTTGGGGAGGGCTTGCGCGCGCTTCGGGCTCACGCGGCCATCATCGCGAACGCGACCTATCGTCGCTCCATGGATCCGAGGGGCAGAGTCGCAGTCGTCACGGGCGCAGCGGGTGGCATCGGGAGCGCGCTGGTGAGGGCGCTCGTCGGCGCGGGGGCCACGAAGGTGATCGCGACCGATCTCGACGCGCCGCGACACAAGGGCGACGCGATCGTGAACGCGGTGCTCGACGTCACCGACGGCGACGCGACCGAGCGGCTGGTTGCCGAGGTCGAGCAGCGTGACGGGCCGATCGCCATCTGGTTCGCGAACGCCGGCGTTGCCCAAGGCGGGTCGTACGACGCGCCCGACGCGTTGTGGGACCTGCAGTGGCAGGTGAACGTCATGGCGCACGTCCACGCCTCGCGAGCGCTCGTCCCACGCTGGATCGAGCGCGGTGAAGGGCATCTCGTCACGACGGCGTCGATGGCCGGCATCCTCACGACCCTCGGCGACGGCGTCTATGCGACGACGAAGCACGCGGCGGTCGGGTTCGCCGAGTGGATGGCGATCAGCTACGCCGATCGGGGCGTGAAGGTGTCGTGCATCTGTCCGGGAGCGGTCGACACGCCGATGCTGCGCGGCACGTTGGGCGACCCCGACAAGGCCGACACGATGATCGGCGGTGGAGGGGCGATCTCGGCTGACGAGGCGGCGGCGCGCGTCCTCGAGGGAGTCGTCGCCGACCGCTTCCTGATCCTGACGCACCCTGCGATGCACGAGTACATGACGCGCAAGGCCGACGATCCCGATCGATGGATCCGGGGGATGAGCCGCCTGTGGACTCGCAACCGCGAGCTCATGGGCGACTGATGCCCTAGGGGTTGGTGTTCGTCTGGACGATCGGCGGTGGGCTCGCGTCGTTGATCGCCGTCGCAGGCGGTGTCGTCCACACGTTGCTCACGACCAGCACGTTGCTTCCACCGGTCGAGCCGATGTGGATCTGGGCGGGAGTGATCTGCACCTTCCCACCGGTGTTCACGATCGTCACCTGGCCCAAGGACGTCTTCGTGTAGGTGTTGCTCTGGGTGATGGCGCCAGCCGGCGCCGCCCCGAGCACGATCACGAGCGCGGACAGGACGAGTAGACGCTTCGTTTGACCTGCACCTTTGCTCGCGACCGGCGCTCAGAGGGTCACTCTGCGTCATGCTCGCCCGAGATGGCTGACGTCTCGCCCTTGCTCCACTTCAGTGAGGACCCATCGATCGAGCGCTTCGTCCCGCACGTCCCCGCTACGAACCCGACGCACGAGCCCGCTGTGTGGGCGATCGACGCGGACCACGCGCCGGTCTACTGGTTCCCGCGTGACTGCCCCCGAGCCTCGGTGTGGGCCAACGACGAGGCTCAGCGCGCTGTGCTCCGCACACGGTTCGTGTCTGATGCCGGCCGCATCAACGCAACCGAGCTCGCGTGGCTCGAACGCATGCGTGCGGTGCGGCTCTATGTGTACGAGCTCGACCGGGCGACGTTCGTCGAGTGGCCCGCGGCCGAAGGACAGTGGACCTCGTGGGTGTCCGTCGAGCCCCTCTCGGTGCGGCCGGTAGGCGATCTCCTCGACCTCCACGCGCACGCGGGTGTCGAGCTGCGGTTCGTCGCTCGCCTCGCTCCGTTCTGGAGTGAGGTCGTCGCCTCGGGCCTGCCGTTCTCGGGAGTGCGACTCCGGTAGTGCGCTCGCCGCCTCGGTGGCAAAGTGGGCAGATGCCTGACGACAGCGAGCTCGCCGAGATCAACCCCTACGACTTGATGGAGTCCGAGGCCGCTCGGCTCGAGTTCTACTTCGGCTCGCTCAGGGGCGACGACTGGGACGAGCCTTCGGCGTGCGAAGGGTGGTCCGTGAAAGACGTCCTCGCCCATCTTGCCGGTGGCGAGGAGTACAACCGCGCCTGCCTCACCGACTCGGTCGGCACCATGTTCGAGGGCTACGCCGCACGAGGAGCGACCGACGTCCACTCGTTCAACGCGCTCGGTGTGAGCGACCGCAAGGACAAGTCGCCGGCCGATCTGCTCGATGAGTTCCAGCGCGAGAACGGCGACACCCGGTCCGACATGCGCCGGCGCGACGGTGAAGACATGCCGACCGCCGTCGGCGCCTACCCGGTGCGGTGGCAGGCCTGGCATCTCGCGTCCGAGCTGGCGACGCACGCCGACGACATCGGCGTGCCGACGACGCACAAGCGGGAAGAAGAGACGCGGCGCGACTGGCGAGCCCGGTTCGCTCGCTTCGCGCTGGCCGAGGCGAAGCCCGACGTCGAGGTGCAGCTCCTCGACGACGGCACGTGGGTGCGGGCGAACGGTGTCGAGGCGACGCTCACCGACGACCAGCTCATCGACGCGGTGAACGCTCGGCTCCCTGCCGACAGCCCGGTGAGCCCGGCGCTGCGCGAGGCCCTCGCCGCTCTCGGCTAGTCCGCGACGTTCACGGTCGCGACGACTCTTGTCGGCGTGACGCGCACGACCATCTCGGGCGACACCGCGTTGCGGCGTCCGTACTCGTCGGCGAGATCCGCTCCCATGTAACGGCCGGCGATGCGCGTCGCCCAGTACAGGAGCTCATCGGGGTCGAGCGACACGCGCGCTCGACCGCTGATCGTCACGAAGCTGAACGGCGGTCGTTCGTCGTCCACGCAGATGCTCACGCGCGGATCGCGCAAGATGGCCTTGCCCTTGAGCGTCTCGGCGCTCGTCGTGAACATCACGTCGTCGTCGTCGAGGTCGATCCACACCGGAGCGACGTGCGGGCTGCCATCAGCCTTCACCACCGCGAGCTTCGCCGTGTGTGCGGGGAGCGCGCCGAGGAACTCCTGCCACCAGCCGTCAGGTGCCGGCGTGTACGGCATCGATCACTCCTCGTCGTCGGGCTTGCGCTTCGCCGGCTCGCTCTCGATCAGGCGGCGGAACTGCTCCCAGTTGTAGCGATGGAAGTACTTCTTCGAGTTCTTGGGCCACCAGTCGACCCCGCCTTTCGAAAGGTGGAGCTCGCCGAGCTTGCCCTCTTCGTCGTTCGACACGACGAAGACGACATCGACCTTGCTCACGAGCCGCGCGGTCTGCTGCATCTCGATGTTGTGCGTCGCCATCGGCGCACGGTACGCCCGACCTCCCGCCCCCGCGTTCTCGCGCGAGTAACCGGCCACCGATGGCCGGTTCTGCGCGCCGGGTTCGCTGGGAGCTGGGTTCAGCGGCCCGCGTTGCGGGGCACGTCGCGGAACGGCAGGTCGCGGTCGACGCTCGGCTCACGAGGCAACCCGAGGACCTGCTCCCCGATGATGTTGCGTTGGATCTGATCGGTGCCGCCCGCGATCGAGACCGCGGGCACCGACACGAGCACCTCGGCGACGACGCCGCCCATCGTCCCGTCCTCGTAGTCGAGCATCGCCGATGCGCCGCCGATGAGTGCATGGGCCAGTGCCGCACCTCGTGCGACGTCGCTCGCCGCCAGCTTCCCGAGCGAGCCTTCGGCACCGGGGGGACGTCCGAGGGCGCGTGCTGCCTGAGCACGCTGGGCGGTCCACTGGTTCGCTCGCACGAGGGAGGTCTCGGCCGCGATCGCCTGGCGCACGAGCGGATCGTCGAGGAGTCCCTGCTCGCGCGCGGCCTCGACGAGGAGGTCGGCGCGTCCCGCGCGCTGCGGGTACCACGAGTAGGTCGCGAAGTACTCGTCGGCCTCGGCTTGGGCCTCGCGCACCGCGCGCCCGTCGACCCGCGGCAGCCGGGGTCGGAACATCCCGGCGAACCTGCGCTCGTGGGCGAGCGTGGTGAGCGCAGCGCGCCAGCCCTCGCCGGGCTCACCGACCATCATGTCGACAGAGACACGCGCATCGGTGAGGAACACCTCGTTGAACGATGCGTGACGGTTCATCTGGCGCAGCGGACGCACCTCGACACCGGGTTGGTGCATCGGCAGCGCGAAGTAGCTGATGCCCTTGTGCTTCGGCACGTCCCAATCGGTGCGGGCGAGCAGCATGCCGAACTCGGCATGGTGGGCCGAGGTGTTCCACACCTTCTGTCCGTTGATCACCCACTCGTCGCCGTCTCGCTCCGCTCGCGTCGTGAGGCCGGCGAGGTCGGAGCCGTTGCCGGGCTCGCTGAAGAGCTGGCACCACATGTGCTCACCGGTGAGGATCGGATGGAGGAGCTTGCGTCGCAGCGAGTCAGGACCGTGGGCGAGGATCGTCGGTGCGGCAAGGCCCAGTCCTCCGCCGACCGGCGGGCCGACGGCTCCGGCCTCGGCGATCTCGTCTTGAACGATCGACTCGGACCACGCGGGGAGGCCTTTGCCGAACCACTCGACCGGCCACGACGGGCACGCCCATCCCGAGTCGGCGAGCCGCGTGCGCCACTCGACGAGCGGGAGGTCAGGGTCCCAATGCGAGGCGAGCCAGTCGCGAACCTCACCGCGGACCTCTTCGGGTTGGGCCATCGCCTCGAACGTACGCGGTAGCGTGACCCGGCTGCAGGAAATCGTTTTCCAGGTGTTCACGGCAGGGGGTGACGGGTGGACGATCGAGAACGTCGGCAGTACGACGACGACGGCTTCGTCGTCCGCGAGGGGGTGTTCACGTCCGCCGAGATCGCGGACATGGTCGAGGCCTGCGAGGCACTCGTCGCCGACCTCGTGCGCGACCGTCAGGGCCGTCGCATCCACGCCGGCAGCTACGTCTTCGATCCCGACGTGACGCGCCAGACGATGATCAAGTGGGAGGGCGACACCGACATCGTCCACGGCATCGAGCCGTTCGCGCACCTCAGCCCCGCGCTCAACGACTGGGCCCACGATCCCCGCTTCCTCGACCTGGCGCGCGACGTCCTCGACGCCGAGCCGATGCTCTTCACCGAGAAGCTGAACCTCAAACGTCCGCATCACGGCGGCGTGAACCCGATGCACCAGGACCATCCGTACTGGGTCGGCACCGCGGACGACGCCGACCGCGTGATGACGATCATGCTGATGCTCGACGACGCGACGCTCGCCAACGGGTGCCTCCATGTCGTCCCCGGCAGCCACAAGTCGGGGGAGTGGGACAAGCGCACCGACGCCGACGTGTTCGGGCAGAACGAGATCGACTTCAACGCGTACGCAGAGGCCGAGCTCGTCCCCCTCGAGATGAAGGCCGGCTCGCTCGTCGCGTTCGGGCCGTTCCTCGTGCACCAGTCGGCGCCGAACACCTCCGACACCGAGCGACGAGCGTTGCTCTACAGCTACCAGCCGGTCGGGATGACCCACATCCGCGACATGTTCAAGCCGAAGCCCAAGCCTCAGCCGGCATGAGCGACGTCGACCTGCCGCCGCTTCCGAGCGCGCGGTTCGAGATCGATCCCCACCGAAGCCGACGTGGCCTTCTTCGCCGACAACGGGTTCGTGTCGGTGCCGCGCATCACGACCGACGAAGAGGTCGAGTGGCTCGGCGTCGCGTACGACCTCCTCTTCGAGGAGAAGACGGGAGCGTTCAAGGGCGGCTACTTCGACCTCGCTCGTTCCTATGACGCCGAGGGCGACGACCTGCTGCCGCAGCTGCTCTCGCCGGAGCATCGCTTCCCACAGCTTCGCGACACCGTGTACTTCCGGAACGCCCGTCGCATGGCGTCGGCGCTGCTCGGCGCCGACGAGGCTGTGCTGCACGGTTGGGGACACATGATCTTGAAGCCGGCGCTGCCGAGGCCACGAGACGCCGTGGCACCAAGACGAGGCGTATTGGCCCGCCGACAAGGCGTACACCGCGGTCGGCGCGTGGATGCCGCTCGACGAGGCCTCGGTCGAAAGCGGGTGCCTCCACTTCGTGCCGGGCTCGCATCGCGGGCCGGTCCTGTCGCACCACCACATCGGAGATGACCCGCGCGTGCACGGGCTCGAGGCCGACGCGCCCGACACGACCGGTGAGGTCGCGGTGCCGATCCCGGCGGGCGCGGCGACCTTCCATCACCCGCGGATGATCCACTACGCCGGACCGAACACGACCGCCCAGCCCCGCCGCGCGTACGCGAACGAGTTCCAGCTCGCGCCGGTCGCGGCTGAGGTCGTCGCGGAGCGCCCGTGGCTCGACGAAGGCCGCAAGGCCTGGGAAGCGCGGACGATCGCGCGATGAACCTCGAGAACCCTGCCTACATCGACCCGTCGATCGACAGCCGCGCGGTCACCTTCGAGAACCCGACCGGCGCGCGGGGCGCGGGCGGCTCAGCGCACGGCGGTCGCAAGGGCGCTCCGAACATGCGGATGCGCGCGGGCGAGTCCGTGGTGCTCGCGGACATCGACGGACCGGGCACGATCCGCCACATCTGGATGACGATCCCGCCGGCGCCGCCCGAGGTCATGCGGTCGCTCTTCATCGAGGTCTTCTACGACGGCCTGACCGAGCCGAGCGTCTCGGTGCCGTTCGTCGACTTCTTCGGTCTGCCCCACGGACGCCCGGTCGAGTACCACTCCGCGCTCCATGCGGTGCAGGAGGGACGGGGCTTCAACAGCTATGTGCCCATGCCGTTCGGCGAGCACGTGCGCATCGTTGCGACCAACGGCGGCGAGCGCTCGATCATCCTCTACTACCAAGTCGACTACACGCTCGGGCCGCTCGACGAAGGCGCGGGATACCTGCACGTGGGGTTCCGGCGGCAGAACCCCACGGTGCAGAAGCGCGACTTCGTGATCGTCGACGGCCTCGACGGGCCGGGTCGCTTCCTGGGCTGCGCGATCGGCGTCCGTGTGATCGACGCGGGCGACTGGTACGGCGAAGGCGAGGTCAAGGTCTTCCGCGACGGCGACGACGAGCTGCCGACGATCTGTGGCACGGGCCTCGAGGACTACGTCGGGAGCGCATGGGGGATGGGCGCGCACGCCGCGCCCTACGGAGGCGCGCCGGTCAACATCGGTCCGGCTGGTCCCGACCAGCCGGAGTTCGTGCAGCTTCTACCGGTGGCACGTGCTCGACCCGATCATGTTCACGTCCGACCTGAAGGTCACGATCCAGCAGATCGGCGCGAAGTTCTTCCCGCTCGGCGGCGAAGCCATGCTCGCGGAGTACGAGGCGACGCATCCGGTTGCCGGCGAGGGCTGGCAGTACGACGCGAAGGGTCGGTACCTCGCGTGGGGCATCGCCGAGCGCGTCGACGACTACTGCGCGGTGTCGTACGTGTACTGCACGCGCCCGCAAGCAGTGCCTCGGCTCGAGCTCGCCGCGGCGCTCGCCGACATCGAGCGTCGCCCGTGGGAGACCGCCCATCCCTCCGAGGCGATCTCCGCCGTGGTCGGCACCCCCTAGCGCGTTCTGGTGTTTCTCACTCCCGGCGAAAGTGAGAAAACCAGCCGGGCTAGCGGGTGGGCGGGACCGTGCGCTCGCCGGTGATCTGGTTCACGTAGACCTTCCACGGGTAGTGGTCGCCCTCGCCGGGAGCGCCGGCCTTGCGGAGGTGCTGCGTCAGGATCTTGCGCCACGCGTCGGTCGAGTTCGCGGTGGTCATGTGCGGCGTCTTCGAGTGGTGGAACGTCACGCTGCCGCGCGAGATCGGGCACGCGATCGCCACGCGTCTCGTCGGGCTCGCAGAAGAGCAGATCGCTCTGCACGTGCTCGGGCTGGCGATGGGGGAGGACGCCGTCGCGCTGGCCGCCGTCGATGAAGTGCATGCACCCGTTGCGCTCGTCGACGTCGTGGAACGGCATCCAGCAGGTGATCCCGAGGTCGTCGAGGTTCCGGCCCCAGTAGCCCTCGTCCTGATGCCACAGCGTCGCCGCGCCTTTCTGCGGCGGCTTGGCGAGGAACTGGTCGTACCAGAACTCGAGCTCGAAGCCCATCAGCGAGGAGGCGAAGTCGACCGCCCACTTGCGGAACGGGGCGCCGCTGACCGCGTCGGGCCACAACATGGTGGGGCTCGACTGCAGGATCTTGAACTCGCGCTCGTCGCGCGACTTGTCCTTCTCCCACGCCCAGTCGAACGCGAGCGTCTCTTTCCGCTCGATGATCTGGTCGCACAGCGCGGTGATCGAGTCGAGCTCGGCGGGATCGATCACGTCTCGCACCACGATGTAGCCGTGCGTGCGGAAGAAGTCGATGTCCTCTTGCGTCGCGGCGCGGTAGGTGGTCGTCGCAGTCATGTGCTCTCCCGGACGATGAGATGCGGATGCAGCAGCACTTCTTGGCGCGGGCGCGCCGGCTGCGAGCGCGCGGTCAGCAGCAGCTCGGCGGATCGGCGGCCGATCTCGTAGGTCGGCTGGGCGACGACCGTGAGCGACGGCTGCAGCAGCTTCGCCCACGGGGCGTCGTCGAAGCCGACGACTCGAACGTCGCCCGGCACCGAGAGTCCCTCGTCGCGGAGAGCCTCGAGCGCGCCGACGGTCATGAGGTTGTTGGCGACGAGCACTGCGTCAGGTGGCTGCGGCAACGAGCACAGCTCGCGCATGGCCTTGTACCCGCCGGTCTCGCGGAAGTCGGTGCGCGCGACGAGGGCGGGATCGAGCGCGAGCGTGTCGCGCGTCGCAGCGCCGTGCGGTATCCGGTGAGTCGCTCGTTCGCGGTGCTCAGACGGGGCGGACCGGTGATGCACGCGATGCGCGTCGCGCCCGCCTCGATGAGATGGGTGGTCGCCTCCGCTGCGCCACGCTCGTTGTCGACGAGCACGCTGTCGACCTTGCCGCCGGCGGGTCGGCGGTCGACGGCCACGACGGCGATCCCGGCGTCGAGCAACGGGTCGAGCTTCGACGCTCGGGTCGACGCGACCGCGATGACGACACCCGCCATGCGTTCGGCGATCGCGACGTCGACGTAGTCGGCCTCCTTGCGGAGGTCCTCGTCGGAGTTGCAGAGCATCACGCGGAACCCGCGCTCGCGTCCGCCGTCTTCGATCCCGCGGACGATCGACGTGAAGAAGGGGTTCTCGATGTCGGCGACGATCACTGCCCAGACGTCGGTGGCCTGGCGGCGGAGCGCTCGGGCGGGCCCGAACGGCTGGTAGCCCAGCTCCGCCACTGCCGCCCGCACTCGTGCGGCCCGATCGGGCGACACGTCGCGGGTGCCGTTCACCACCCTCGAGACGGTCGCCGGCGAGACCCCGGCGGCCCTCGCCACGTCGTCGATCGTGGCTGCTCGGCTCTGCACTGCAGCGAGCATACGAGGCTCCGCGCTACGATCCTGAAATCGATTTCTCGATCAGCCCCGAGCAGTCCGAGTCGTTCTGGCAGAACGGCTATCTCCAGGTCGACGAGCAGGTCATGCCGTCCGACGAGCTCGCCTGGTTCCGTGAGATGTACGACGAGATCTTCGTGAACCCGAAGGTGATGCGCCTCCACTTCGACGCCGAGCGCGAAGACGGCACCCTGGGCGTCGTCGACCAGATCCTGGTTCCCGAGCTGACCGTGCCCGAGATCCTCGACACGAAGTGGTACGCGAACGCCAGGCAGATCGCATGTGCGCTGCTCGAGATCGACGACTCCGAGATCCAGGCGGGCAGCGGCACCCACATGATCTTCAAGCCCGCGACGGCGGGCCGTGACACGCCGTGGCATCAGGACGAGGCGTACTGGGAGCAGCCGGCGGTGACGGCGCACAGCCTGTCGGTGTGGACACCGCTCGACGATGTGACCGTCGACAGCGGCTGCATGCAGTTCCTGCCCGGATCGCATCGCAGCGACATCGTCACCCATCGCAACGTGGGTCTCGGTCAGCCGCTCCTGCTCGAAGACCCGCCCGACGTCAGCACCGAGCGTCGCGTGCCCGATCCCGGCGGGCGCGGCGACAGTGCATCACTGCCGCACGATCCACTACAGCGGGCCGAACTACAGCGAGCGCCCGCGTCGAGCGATCTCTGCGCTGATCCACGGACCGGTCGTGCAGCGCGACGAGCCGCTCGAACGCACGTGGCTGCCGCTCGCCCCGAAGTTCTTGAAGAGCTGAGCGGCCCGCTCGTTCTTGGTCGCGTGAGCCGACAGATCTGACGGTCGGCGCGACCGAGAACGACGGCGGCCATGATGGCGGCATGGCAGAGGTCAGTGCCGCCCAGGTCCACAGCGACGTCCTGTCGCTCTTCGATGAGGCCTGGCCGCGTCTCGTGGCGCGCCTCGACGGGCTCACGCGCGACGAGTACCTCTGGGAGCCGGTGTCCGGTTGCTGGTCGGTGCGCGAGGTCGCGGACGGGGTGCGAGCGGATGGGCTGAGCCCGATCCCGACCCGCCGCCCGTCACCACGATCGCGTGGCGCCTGTGGCACGTGGCCGTCGACTGCCTCGACAGCTACTCGGCCCGAGTGTTCGGTCGTCGGGGCACCGACTTCGTCGACCAGGCGTTCACGCTCGACGTCGCGGAGGCGCTCGCCGCGACCGAGGCCGCGGGCGTCGCGTTCCGCGCCGGCCTCGTCCGAGCGAGCGCCCGAGACGCTGTTCGATCCGCTCGGTCCCGCATGGGGCCCGTACGCGAGACTCGACGTTCCTCGCGCTCATGTTGCACGCGCTCGACGAGGTCATCCACCACAGTGCAGAGATCGCGCTGCTCCGCGATCTCTACCGAGCACGGCGCCCTCACCTGATGGCCGATGCCCGAGTCGCCGAGCTCCTCGCTGACGTCGGGCTCCCGGCCGACGCGGCCGACGCCGTCACGATCGAGGGCAGCGATCCGGTCTACGCGAGCCCGATTCCCGTCGCGTCGTCGGCCGCGGTCGCGCTCTCGGCGCGGTCGCCGCCACGGCCGGACTGATCTGGCGCGACAAGACAGGCGTGGAGCAGACGGTCACGGTCGACACGAGAAGAGCGGGCGCGTCGCTGCTGAGCTTCGTGTTCCAGCGGCTGCTCGACGCGGAGACGCCGCAACGGATCGCGGACAACCCGCTGATCGCGCTGTACGAGTGCCGCGACGGCAAGCTGGGTCCATCTGCACGGCGCGTTCCCGCGTCTCGCCGATCCGACTCGGCGCGTGCTCGGCATCGCGCGAGGGCGCTGACGCGGCAGCAGTCGCCGCCGCGGTCGCGAAGTGGGACGCGCAAGCCCTCGAGGACGCGCTCGCCGAGGCGCGGACCTGCGGCGCCATGGTGCGCACGCAGGAAGAGTGGGCCGATCACGAGCAGGGTCGAGCCATCGGCACGCTCGCGCGCGTCGAGATCGAGAAGATCGGAGAGTCCGAGCCCGAGCCCGTTGGCGGCACGGCCCGCCCACTCGACGGGATCCGCGTGCTCGACCTCACGCGAATCCTCGCCGGGCCTACGAACGGGCGCACCCTTGCCGAGCACGGCGCGGACGTGCTCCTCGTGAACTCACCGAACCTCGACAACGTGCTGCCGTTCGTCATCGACACGAGCCATGGCAAGCGCTCGACGTTCCTCGATCTCGACAGCGCCGAAGACCACGCGCGGTTGCTCGCGCTCGCCTCTTCGGCGGATGTCTTCGCGCAGGGCTACCGCGGAGGCGCGATGCAGCGCCGCGGCCTCGGGCCCGACGAGCTCGCGGCGCGCCGACCTGGCATCGTCTACGTGTCGATGAGCTGCTACGGCGACGTCGGGCCGTGGCGAGAGCGTCCCGGCTGGGAGCAGCTCGCGCAGACGGTGACCGGCATCGCCGCAGTGCAGGGAGCGAGCGGCGACCCACATCACGGCGGCGACGGGCCGCCGGTCCTGATCCCCGCAGCGGCGTGCGACTACACGACCGGCTACCTCGCTGCGCTCGGCACGATGGCGGCGCTGTGGAGGCGGAGCCACGAAGGGGGCAGCTACCACGTCCGCGCCTCGCTGTGTCAGACGGGGATGTGGTTCGCGCGCGAGCGACGTGTCGACCGCAGCACTGCGTCCGGCTTCGGTGACGTCGAGCCACTTCTCACGACCAGCGACACCGCGTTCGGCACGCTGCGCCACCTCGGGCCGGTCGCGCAGATGAGCGCGACGCCACCGCACTGGGCGCTGCCCACGTCGCCGCTCGGCTCGCATCCACCGGAGTGGTCCACCGCGAACTCGCGAGCCGCTGCGGGCAAGTAGAGGTGATGGACGAGAGCACGGATGCCGCGGTGATCGCTGCGTCACTCGACGATCCCGCGTGCTTCTCCGAGCTCTTCGACCGTCACGCCCGCGTGATCTTTCGCTACCTCGTCCGACGGGTCGGCCCCGAAGCCGATGACCTGCTCGGCGAGGTGTTCCGTGTCGCGTTCGAGCGGCGCGAGACGTATGACTCGTGCCGTCCAGACGCGGCGCCGTGGTTGTACGGCATCGCGACTCGCGTCGTCGCCAAGCAACGGCGGAGCGAGGCTCGACGCCTCCGGGCCATGGCGCGGTTCGCCGCGCAGCGCCCCGGGGGCGAAGACATGGCCGACCGGGTCGCCGCGTCGACGGACGCATCGGGTGACTGGTCACGCGTGGCCGACGCAGTGGCGGAGCTTCCCTCCGCCGAGTGGGACACGCTCCTCCTGTACGTGTGGGAGGAGCTGAGCTACGAGCAGATCGCGGCTGCCCTCGACGTTCCCGTCGGGACCGTGCGATCGCGGCTCAACCGTGCTCGCGCTCGATTCCGCGACGCGTCCCCGACGAGCGAGAGGATGGAGCTGTGAGCGACGAGCTCGAACCTCTCCGCCGGCTGCGGCCCGACAACGTGTTGCCCGACGACCCGGGCGACCCCACCGTGCTTTCGCGCCAGAAGGAGCAGCTCATGTCCACCATCGCGCAAGAACCCGAGACCACCACCCGCTTGCCCGACCTGTTTCCCCGGCTTGCCTACTCGGACGAGTTCGCCGCCCTCGACTATCTCGTGAGGGTGCTCGGCTTCACCGAGCTGCGAGAGGCCCGCATGGAGCACGAGTGGGACGGCCGTCAACAGATGCTCGCCTGGTTGCGGCTCGGCGCCGGCATCGTGATGATCGGTCACGCGAACCACGACGTCCACCGCATCTACTCGCCGAGCGAGCTCGGCCACACGACGGTGATCATGCACCTCACCGTCCACGACATCGACAGCCACTACGCGCGTGCAGTCGCGCAGGGTGCCGACGTCACGATGGAGCTGGAGGACGCGTTCTACGGCGAGCGGCGCTACGAGGCGACCGATCTCGAGGGGCACCGCTGGCACTTCGCCGAGAGTCACGAGGCGATCCGCGCCCGGGGCGGCGAGGTTCCCGACGACCCTCAGGGCGGCAAGCCCTAGCCTCCGCCGCCCGGCCCAGCGGTTCTCGCGCGAGTAACCGGCCAGACTTGGCCGGTTACTCGAACCGGAACGAGGTGTGGGGATGGGTTGGGACGGCGACGAGTACCAGAAGCAGTTCGACGCGCTGGCTGACAAAGGTGTCGACGTCCATGGTGAAGTCGAGTTCCTCATGCGCTTCGCGCCCACGTCGGTCCTCGACGCGGGCTGCGGAACCGGACGAGTTGCTCGTGAGCTTGCTCGTCGAGGCGTGGCGGTGGTCGGTGTCGACGCCGATGCATCGATGGTGGCAACCGCGCGACGCCTGTCCCCCGAGCTCGAGTGGCGCGTCGACGACCTCTGCGCCTTCGACCTCGGGCGCACGTTCCCTGTCGTCGTGATGGCCGGCAACGTGCCGCTGTTCACCCCGGCGGGCACGCATCGAGCGCTCGTCGGGGGCTGTCGCGCGCCACGTCGAGCCCGGCGGCATCCTGATCGCCGGCTTCTCGCTCGACCGTGGCTACGACACGAAGCAGTACGACGAGGACTGCGCCTCGGCCGGTCTCGGGCTGGTCGAGCGCTGGGCGACGTGGTCGCGCGAACCGTTCTCAGGTGGCGACTACGCGGTGTCGGTCCACGCCGCGGCGCGCTGAATCGCCTCGACGCCGAGGGCCGAGCTCCAGCGCACCATCACCCGCGACACGCCGAGCGACTCGACCTCTTTGCGCTCCTTGCTGTCGGCGCGAAGCCACTCCTCCTCGAAGGGCACCTCGAGCGTCACCGCGAACTCGTCGTTGCCGACCTCGCGCGCCGCGGCCGATGCAGCGGCGATCGCTCCCGGGAGGTCGGACTGCCAGTCGTGGAAGTTCACGGCGTCGGCACAGCGCCCGGCGACGGCCGCCATCTTCGGGCCGTTCGCCGCAACGATGATCGGCGGAACAGGGTCGGGGAGGAGAATTCCTTCGTAGTCGGGGTCGCGTCGCCACACCGCACGGAGGAACGCGACGGCGTCGAGGACCCGTTGCCTGCGCTCGGGTGCACTCAAGAGCGGAAGGCCCACCATCGCCAGCTCGCGGGAGTAGGGCGACTCGGCACCCGCTCCCGCGCCGAGACCGAGCTGCACCCGGCCGCCGCTCAGCTGCTGCAGCGTCGCGGTGGCGACGGCGATGTGCGCGGGGTGCCGCGCCACGGTGTTCACGACGAGCGGGCCGAGCGCCACCCGGGTGGTGTGGGCGGCAACGGCAGCCAGCACGGTCCAGGAGTCGAGGACGGGACGGCCGCCGAACGACACCCCTGAGATGTGGTCGTACGTCCAGATCGCCTCGAACCCGGCGGCCTCGGCGGCGCGCGCGGCTTCGACGACGACGGGCGCGCTGATGTCGATGGGGCTGAGGACGATCTCGGTCATAGCCGCGGCCCGTGGATCATATGGGGGTGATTTGATCTGTCCGACGTAGCATCGGAACTGAAGAGAGGTGCGGTGTGGTCTTCGTGTGGCTGATCCTCGGGGTCGTGCTTGTGGCCTTCGAGATCCACCACTTGGCGTTCTACGCGCTGTTCGGCGCGATCGGAGCGTTCGCGGCCGCGGTGGTCGCCCTCATCGCTCCCTCGGCCATCCCGCTCCAGCTCGCGGTGGCGGTCGTGGCCGCGACGCTCGGGATCCTCCTGGTGCGTCCCCACGTCAGCGAGCTGATGCATCAACGGTACGAAGGCAAGCTCGGTCGCGGGGTCCACGGCACGCTCGTCGGTGAAGAGGTGATGACCCTCGACGTCGTGGGCGATCCCCATCGCCCGGGGCATGTGCTGCTCGCCGGCGAGCGGTGGCTCGCCGTCAGCGGCGCCGATCGGCCCATCCCCGCTCGGACGCGCGTGCTCGTGACGGCGGTGCGGGGCACCACGCTCGAGGTGTGGCCGCTCGATGGGGAGACGGGGTTCATCGACACCGACGCGTTGCACTCGATCGAACCCGGCGGGGATGACGCAGAAGGAGAGCAGTCGTGATATTCGCTTCACTCAGCACCATCACAATCGGAGGGCTGATCGTCCTCGCCGTCATCGTGTTGGCGTTGCTCGCCACACTGAAGGCCGCGGTGAACATCGTGCAGCAGGGACAGGTCGGCGTGTTGAAGCGACTCGGCCAGTACCGCAAGACCCACGAGCCCGGACTCGTCGTGATCCTCCCGTTCGTCGACACGCTCCAGCTCGTCGACATGCGTGAGATCCCCGTCCCAGGCGACCGTCAAGACGTCATCACGAAGGACAACGTCGTCGTCACTGTGAACGCGACGATCTTCACCCAGGTCGTCGACGCCAAGCAGGCCCTGTTCAGCGTGAAGAACTTCGACGTCGCGATCGACGCCCTCGCTCGTACCGCGCTGCGTTCGGTGATCGGCACGATGACCCTCGACGAGGCGCTCTCCGAGCGCGAGCGCATCAACACCGATGTGCAGGAGCAGATGGAGATCGTCACCGACAAGTGGGGCATCCGCATCAGCCGGATCGAGATCGTCGACATCTTGCCGCCGCCGCAGATCCTCGCCGCGCTCGCCCTGCAGAAGCAGGCCGATCAGGAGAAGCGGGCGAAGATCCTTCAGTCCGAAGGCGAGCAGACGTACGCGATCAACATCGCCGAAGGCTCGGCCCAGGCCGCCGTGCGCGCGGCCGAAGGTGAGCGCCAGGCCGCGATCTTGAAGGCCGAAGGCACCCGTCAGTCAGCGATCCTCGAGGCCGAGGGGCGGGCCCAGGCGATCGAGACCGTCTACGGCGCGATCGCGAAGGAGAAGCCCGATCCCTCGCTCATCGCGATCCTGCAGCTCGACACGCTGAGCAAGTTCGCGGAGAGCCGGAACACGAAGATCGTCGTGCCGTTCGAGAGCGTCGGGTTGATGGGTGCGGCGCAGGCGCTCAAGGGCGTGCTCGCCGACGTGCCGTCAGCGAATGGCAACCCGTAGATGGCGCTCGACGACGAGCTGCTCAACAAGCTCACGTGGAAGATCCCGAACGCGCTCGTGCTGATCGGGTCGCGGGCGGGCGACGAGCGCAACACGATGACCGCGAGCTGGGTGACGCAGCTCTCGATGGAGCCAGTGCTCATCGGCGTCGGTGTCGACAACGACGCGGTCACGCATCGCCTCATCGCCGCCGGCGGTTCGTTCACCGTGAACCTGTGGGACGCCGAAGACACCAAGGTGTTCGTGAAGTTCTCGAAGCCGGCAGCTGACGACGGCGTCACCCTCAACGGCCGCGCGGTGCACGCCGCGACCACCGGCGCGCCCGTGTTCGACGACGCGCTGGCCTGGATGGACTGTGCAGTGAGGCATACGCTCGACCTCGGCACGCACACCCTCTTCGTCGGTGAGGTGGTCGACGCTGCGATCCGCGACGACGCCGTGCGCGCGGCTTCGATGAGCGACACGAGGATGAAGTACGGAGGCGTGAAACGCCATTGACGCTGGGTGAAGCGGCACTGATCCGGGAGGTCTGACGATGGCGTCGATCGTGGTGTGCGGCGGCAGCATGATCGGTCTGTCGACCGCGATGATGCTTGCGAGGGATGGCCACGTCGTCACGGTCCTCGAACGTGATCCCGCGCCGCCTCCGATGTCGGCGCCGGAAGCCTGGACCTCCTGGCCGCGACCGGGTGTGCCGCAGCACCATCAACCTCACAACCTCTTCCCGCGCACTCGGGTCGTGCTCGAGGCGGACCTTCCGGGCATGGTCGGGAAGCTCGAGGATGCGGGCTGCACGTGGGTGAACCCCGTGGAGCACCTGCCACCCACGTTGGGGGACACCTCGGCTCGGCCGGACGACGACCGGTTTCGCTTCATCACCGGGCGCCGGCCGATCGTCGAGTGGGCGTTCGGCCGGGCGGCGGCCGAGCACGACGGCGTCTCAGTGCGCCGCGGCGTGTCGATCGCCGCGCTGGTCACGCGGTGACCCTGTCGTTGACGGGTCGCCCCACGTCGTCGGCGTGCGCACGACCGACGGGGATGAGCTCCACGCCGATCTCGTCGTCGATGCGATGGGACGCCGCTCCAAGTTGGTCGAGTGGTTGCAGGCGCTCGGGTCGCCGGAGATCCCGATCACGTCTGAGGACTCCGGCTTCGTCTACTACACCCGGTACTTCACGGGTCCCGAGCCGCCCGCGGTCGTTCGGGCCGGCGCTCAGAACGCGATGGGCACGTTCTCGATCCTCACGTTGCCGGGTGACAACGACACGTGGTCGGTCACGATGTTCGGCGTCGGCGTCTGACCTGCCGCTGAAGGCGTTCAAGGATCCCGAGAAGTTCACCAGGGTCGTGCGAGCCTGCCCGATGCAGCAGCACTGGCTCGACGGTGAGCCGATCACCGAGGTGCTGGCGATGGCCGGGATCATGGATCGACACCGGCGGTTCGTCGTCGACGACCGGCCAGTCGCGACCGGGGTCTGTGCCGTGGGTGACGCGTGGGCGTGCACGAACCCGTCGGCGGGCCGCGGCATCTCGGTCGGGCTGGTGCCACGCGCAACGCCTTCGTGACGCGACTCGCACGAGCCTCGACGACCCCGAGGCGTTCGTCGCGCGAGTTCGACGACGCTGACCGAGCGCGATGTGGCGCCGTTCGTCCACAACCAGATCGCCGCGGATCGCGCCCGCATCGCCGAGATGGACGCGCTTGCGCAAGGGCGAGGATCCGCCGCCGCCGAACCCGGTGATGCAGAAGGTGTTCGCCGCGTTTCCCTATGACCCAGATGTCTTCCGCGGGATGATGGAGACGGTCATGTGCCTTGCGTTCCCGCAAGAGGTGCTGGCGAGGCCCGGCTTCATGGACAAGGTCGAGGCGCAGAGTGGCAAGCCGGTCGTCGTGCCGCCCGGTCCCGATCGCGCCGAGCTGCTTGCGCTGCTCGCCTGATCCTCAGTCGCCGAGATGCTCTCGGGCGACCTTCTTCGGCACGACCATGCGCCACGCGTCGAGCACGATCTCGTGCGCTTCGTCCGCGTCGATCTGTTCGAGGCGCACGACGACCCAGTTGTAACGCATGTCCGACTGCGTCGGCATCGAGAACTTGTGCGGCTCTGACGCAACGAGCGCCTCACGCTCCTCCTTCGGGAACGCGAACCCCATCATCGTCTCGTCACGCGAGAAGGCGAGCCACACGTATTGCCCGACGCGGAACTTCACCCGGTCGCGGACGAGCACCTCGTACGCGCGGGGCAGGCTCAGCGCGAGCGGCCGGATGTCGTCGATCGAGGCCACCTCACAGCCACTCCTGCTTCTTGAACAGCGCGTAGAGCCCGCCCGAGCACACGATGATGAGGATCGTCGCCGCCGTGACACCCCAATGGCGGGCAAAGCCGGGGTAGGGCACGTTCATGCCGTACCAGCCGGTGATGAGCGTCGGCACGGCGATGATCGCCGCCCAGCTCGTGACCTTCTTCATGATCTGGTTCGTGCGGAAGTCGCGCAGGCTGAGGTTGGTCTCGACGATCGTGCTGACGAAGTCACGCAGCGCGTCGGTCGACTCGGTGACCCGCAGGACGTGGTCGTAGACGTCCTGGTAGTACGGGTACAGGGCCTCGTCGACGAGCCCGTGGTCCCGGCGCATCAAGGCGCTCACCGCCTCGCGCGTCGGCACCACGAGCCGGTGGAACTGGATCAGCGCCTTGCGCATGTCGAACCATTCCTGGGAGGGCTTGATCGGTGTCTCTTCCGAGAAGACGCTGTCGCTGACGTCGTCGTAGTACTGGTCGAAGTCGTCGAGGGTCGGTGAACGACTGGTCGATCACGACGTCGAGCAGCCCGTACACGAGGAAGCCGACACCGTGGACTGCGAGATCCTTCGATCGGTCCCACCGATGCAGCAGCGGCTCGAGGGCGAAGCCCTCGTCCTTGCGCACCGTGACCAGCCACCGCTCGTGGATGAACGCGTCGATCTCGACCGCTCGCAGATCGACCGGACTCGATCGACACCGAGTGACAGACCAGGAACTGGTGGCTGGGGTAGTGATCGAGCTTCGGCCGCTGATGGCCGCCGAGCGCATCTTCGACAGCCAGCTCGTGGAACCCGAGCTCAGCCTGAAGCTCGTGGATGTCTGCTTCGGTCGGCTTGCAGTAGTCGACCCACACGATCGCGCCGGGCATCGCGAGGAACTCGGACACGTCTGCGACAGGAAAGTCCTCCTTGATCAGCTTTCCGTCGCAGTACGCCCGGGTGTGGGCCATGTGTCCGAGCGAGCCCGTCAGCCGGACCGCCGCTCAGTCTTCTTCTTCTGCTTGTCGGCGCGCTTCTCCTTGAGCGACTTGCCGGGCTTCTTCGCGTTGTGCTTCTCCGGCACTTTGTTTGCCATGTCCCCCAGCATGACACCGCCTACCGTCAGTCGGATGCAGTTGCGGATGTTCGGCGGGCTGCGGCTCGGAACACGAGGGAAGCGAGGTCGACCTGGGCCGTCCCCGCCAGCGGTTCGTGCTCGCGCGTGCTGGCCATCGAGGCGAACCGCGTCGTCGCGACCGACCGGCTCACCGAGCTGCATCTGGGAGACCGACGGCGAGAAGGAGCGAGCGCTCGCTCCACGCCTACATCTCGAACCTCCGCCGGGTGCTCGAACCCGAGCGCGAGTCGGCTCGACGCCGTCCACGGTCCTCGTGCGTCAGTCACCCGGGTACCGCCTCGTCGATCGCCCGAGCGAAGATCGACGCGCTTGCGCTTCGAGGACCTCGTGGAGACAGGGGATCGCGGCTCGACGACATCGCCGACGCTGCGGCGAGGCGATCGGGCTGTGGGCCGATCCGCTGCCCGAGATGGCCGACGAGCCGGTCGTCGTCGAGGCGCGTCGGCCGATGGCACGGGTTGCTCGGCGCCGCGCTCGAAGCGGCCGCGGACCTGCATCTGCGCAGCCGGCGACGCCGCCGCTGGCGGATCAGCTGCTCGCACCCCACCTCGCGGCGTTCCCGCTGCGGGAGCGAATGGCCGCGCTGGCGGCGCTCGCGCTGTATCGGACGGGGAGGCAGGCCGACGCGCTGCGGGTCATCGAGCGCACCCGTGCCGCCCTCGCTGACACCGCCGGACTCGAGCTCGGGACGCGAGCTCAAGGCCCTCGAACGCCGGATGCTCGAGCAGTCGCCTGACGCTCGAGCCCCGAGCCGTCGGTCGTCGGCACTCGTCGTCCACTCTCTTCGGGAGACGACGACGAGCTCGCCGCGCTCCAGCGCCTGGTCGCCCGGCTCGGCGAGCGACGCGGAGGCGTCGTCACCGATCACGGGTCCGTCGGGGATCGGCAAGACCGCGCTCGTCGAGGAGCTGACGGGCGCCCTGGAACGACAGGGCGACATCCCGTCGCGTGGGCACGGTGTCCCGAGGGCGCTCCGGCGCCCGCCGTTCTGGCCGCTGACGAAGGTCGGTCTGCTCGATGCCGACGCGGCGACTGCGTCGGATCCCGTTCGCTCACGCGCAACAGATCGCGCGTGAAGCAGCGCAGCGCAACGTCCCGGGTGCTCGTGATCGACGACCTCCAGTGGGCCGACACCGACACGCTGCGAGTGCTCACCCATCTCGCGGCCGGAGCTGAGGCACACGTCGACGTTGCTGATCACGACCTCACGACTGCTCGCAGCAGACTTCGGCGCCTGACCTGGTCGGGCTGCGCGGCCGAGCTCTCGCGGCCAGCGCGTCGCTGGACGTGGTGCTCGCGAGAGCTGATCGAAGCCGACGTCGCTGACTGGCTCGGCGAGCGGGCTACGCTCGCTGCGCTCGATCCACGCGGCACGGATGGCAACCCGTTCTTCGTGCGCGAGGTGATCGAGCTCATCGGCGACGGCGACCTCGCCCGGTGCAATCGGTGCCGCCCGGCGTGCAGGCCGTCGTGCGTCGCCGAGTCAGTCAGCTCGAGCGGCAGCGCCAGAAGGCGCTGCAGATCGCGTCCGTGCCTCGGATCGCCGTTCGAGACGAGGTGATCGCCGAGGTGATGAGATCGGCCCCGAGCCTGCGCGGACGGGTCTCCGATGCGGCCGTCGACGCCGGGCTCGACGTCGAGGAGCCTTCGTCCGAACCGAGGCGCTGCGTCTCGTTGCGGTTCTGCCCACGTGATCGTCGGCGAGGCGCTGGCCGCCGAGCTCAACCCCGAGGAGCGAGCGTTCCGCGCACGCTGCCGTGCAAAGGCTCTGTCCGCACGACATCCCGACGACGCCCACGCGGCCGAGATCGCGATCCACGCCGCGGCCGGCGCATCATGCGGCACCGCCGCGCTCGCGGTCGATGCCTCAAGTCGCGCGGCGCGGCTCGCGTCTGCGCATGGAGCGCACTCGGAGGCGGCGCGCCACTGGGCGACCGCCGCGGCGATGATCGAGCGGCAACGAGACGCTCGGCGACTCGACGCGCTCGTCTCGCTCGCATCAGCCCGCGAGAGGGCCGACGAGATGCGCGAAGCGCGCACCGCCGTCGTTACCGCGATGGACCTCGCTCGCGGGCTCGGCGATTGGCAGTCGGTCGGTGCGGCGGCCGCCGCGTTGAACCACGCGAGCATCTGGCCGAACCAGCCGTATCCGGCGGTCGATCACGAGCTGATCGCACTGCTCGAGGATGCGCTGCGCACGATGCCGGAGGCCGACTCGCCCGAGCGCGTGCTCACGCTCGGTGCACTCGGCACCGAGCTCATGCACAGCGTCGATGGCGCGCGTCGCGACAGGGCGAGCCTCGAGGCGATCGCCATGGCGAGGCGCGTCTGGTGAACCGGCGCTGATCGCGAAGGCACTCCACGCCCGCACCTTCTCGCTGAAGCAGCCCGACGCGGTCCGCGGAGCGCAGGAAGCGTCGCCGTCGATCTGGGTGCGCTGGCCGACGAGCACGACCTCGGCGCCGACGTCACGCTGCTGGCGGAGCTGCAGATCGCACTCGCCGATCTCGCGCTCGGCGACATCCCGCGCCGTCGCCGAGCGCCTTCCTCGCTGCATCGCCCTGCTCGATCTCCCAGTCGGCCTCGCCTTGCGGAGCCAGCTCGGCTTCTTCCGCGTGCTGGTCGAAGTCGTACGAGGTCGGTACGGCGAAGCCATCGACCGGGCGAGCGAGGTGCACGAGCTGTTCCGGCGCACCCGTCCCGCTCGAAGCCGAGGTCTTCGCGTTCACACAGCGCCTCACCATCGGTCACGACCTCGGCGACATCACCGAGCGCGACCTGCAGGCAGCGAACAGCGAATCCGCGATCGGCTTCGCACTCGCGCTGCAGCTGTACAGCGCCGATCCTGCTGTTCGATCTCGGTCGCCGCGACGAAGCGATCGCGCGGATCCCCTATCGCCGCGGTGAGGCACCCGAGCGTCCGCTCGACTACGTGACCGTATTCATCGACGTCGCGGCAGCCCACGTCGCCGCCGAGGTCGGTGATGCCGCTCGCCGTCCCGGGAGCTCGCTCGAGCGACTCGAGCCGATGGCGGGCCGATGGGCGAACGGGGGCACCGGAGCGGGGTCGCTCGGGCTCGTCGACCTCGCGATCGCCCGTCTGCACGCGACGGCAGGCAACGACGCGGCGGCCCGCGCAGTGGTTCAGGAGCGCGGTCGAGGCGCACGAACAGGTCGGCGCTGCCGGCGTGGCTGGCCCGATCGCTCCTCCATCAAGGCGTCTTCCTCGGCGCGGAGGCGCTGCCTCCCTCGACCGCGCCGCCGCCCTGGCCGAGGCATACGGCCTCCCGATCGTCGGCGACCAGGTGGCCCGAGCCCGGGCCTGACCGGCACGCCAAGGATCCGCCAAGGAGCCGTCTCAGACCGCCGGGCGCACCGTCGGCTCATGCGAACCGACCACGACCAGTCCCGACATCGAGAGCTACCTCCGGGTCCACCGCGCGCTGCGCGCCAGCGCCGCGCAGCTCGCACGAGGCGACAGCCCGTCCCGCCGACGACCGCACCCGCAAGGCGCGGCGCCGTTGGTACGACGGCTTCGCCGACGAGATCCAGTGCCACCACCACATCGAGGACGAGCTGCTCTTCCCGGCCATCGCCGCTCGGGTCGCGACCGTATCCCGAGATCGCCCCGAAGCTCGAGGGCGACCATGCCGACCTCGACGTCCTGCTCGACGACTTGCGCGCCGCGCTTGCCGTCGAACGACGACCCTCGCACTGCGCGACGCTCGCTGCGGAGCTGCGCGACCACCTCGACGAGCATCTCGACCTTCGAGGACCACGAGATCGCGCCGCTCTTCGTACGCCACTCTCACCCGGCCGAGTACGACGAGCTCAACGCCCGCGCCGTGCGCATGACGCCCTTCAAGCAGCTGCTCTTCACCGCGCCGTGGCTGATGTCGCACCTCGACGACGAGCGAGCGCGAGCGAGCTGCTCGCGAGCGTGCCGAAGGCGATGACCTTCCTCTGGATGGCGACTCGACGCCGCTACGGCCGGCTCGCCTCCCGCCGCCCTCGACTGAACCCAACCCGACGAACCAAACACAGAAGGAGAAGCTCATGTCCAACCTCGATGCCCTCACCCGCTGGATCGACGCCGTGAATGCCGGCGACCTCTCGGTCATCGACGAGGTGGTCGGCGAGCAGATCGTCGACCATCACCTGCCGCCCGGCATCCCCGCGGGCAGAGAGGGCGTGCGGCAGTGGATCCGCATGCTGTGCGACTCGTTGCTCATCCACCTCGAGGTGCAAGAGACAGTCGTCGAGGCCGACCGCATCGCCGTGCGGGCGATCTGCTCGGGCACCCACGTCGGCGACTACCTCGGGTTCCCGGCGACGAACCGGAGCTTCAAGGCCGAGATGATCTCGATCGAGCGGTTCGAGAATGGTCAGGTCGTCGAACGGTGGGAGCAGGTCGACAACGCCACCGTCATGCAGCAGCTCACGGCCTGAGCCGAGGATCATGGCGTGAACCGCGGGGCTCGCTTCTCCTGGAGGGAGGCGAGCCCCTCACGCGCGTCGGGCCCGGCGAAGCCGAAGAACTCGTAGGCGAGGCTCGCGTCGAACGTCGGCCGCCTGCGCGCGGTACCAGTGGTTGAGCGTCGTGCTTGGTGAGCCGGATCGCCGGCTGCGCGCCGGCGGCGAGCTGTGTCGCGATCGTCCAGCGCACGGTCCTGCACCTGCGTCGTCGTCGACGCAGAGCGACACGAGCCCGATGCGCTCGGCCTCCTCGCCGCGTCAGCGGTCGCAGGTGAGCAGGTAGTACTTCGCCTTCGCCATGCCGCACAGCAGCGGCCAGCAGATGGCGGCGTGGTCGCCGGCGGCGACGCCGAGGCGCGTGTGGCCGTCGATGATCCGGGCCGTCCGCGCCGCGACCGACACGTCGGCGAGCAGCGCCGACGACGAGGCCGGCGCCGACCGCCGGCCCGTGGATCGCCGACACGATCGGCTTCGAGCAGTCGATCACGTTGAAGACGAGGTCGCGTGCCTCGCGCATCACCCGCGTGCGCACCGCGTCGTCGTGCATGAGCGAGTCGAGGAGGTCGAAGCTGCCGCCGGCGGAGAACGCCTTGCCGGCGCCGCGGAGCAGCGCGACGTGCGTGTCGGGGTCGCGGTCGACGGCGCGCCACACGTCGGCGAGCTGCCGGTGCACCGCGTGGTTCGACCGAGTTCAGCCCGGGCCCGTCGAGGGTGATGCGCAGCACGCGCGTCGGCGGGCCGGTCGAACGTGAGGCCGGGGAACGCGGCGGAGAGATCGGTCACGCCGCCATCATTGGCCTCTACTCGTGGCTCCCGCGTCGGGCTGGTGGCGTCTCGGCGGGAGCGTCGACGACGTGGAACCGCCGCCCGGTGACCTCGTCGGGCACGATGCGCACGAAGCGATGCTTCGGGCTGGCGAGCCACGGGAACAGCGGCAGATCGGCGGCGTCGAACAGCTCGTGCATTGCCTTGATCTCGGTGGCTCGACCCTTGACGACGACGCTCCACGCTTGGTTGGCCTGTGTGTCGAGGCCGTCGACTTCGAAGGCGACGCCCGTGCCGAGCACCGCGCCGGCGAGCTTGGTGCCCCTCGCGGTTCGGAACACGACCGTGCCGTGATCGACCACGTAGTTGATCGGGAAGATCTCCGGGTGGTTCGCGATCGAGATCGCCAACCTCCCGACGACAGATCCGCGTAGGAGTGCCAAGCACTCGTTCGGGATCGAGAATCTCGACACCGTGCAACGCTCGTGGCTCATGGTCCCTGTCCTTGCTCGGTCACAGCTCTCCGGCGGTTGAACGTACGGCGAGGGCACTTCTTCGTCTGCGGCCAGTCGACCCTCGCGGGGACCTTGGTCCGCCGACACCGACTCAGGTCTCCTGACGTTCCCAGTACGGGGCCCGGAGCTCCCGCTTCAACGGCTTGAGCGCGCCTGACAACGGAATCGGTTCGGCCCGGAACTCGACCGACTTGGGCACTTTGTAGCCGGCGATCGTCTCCCTGGCGTGCTCCTTGATCTCCTCCTCGGTGGCCGTCAGACCGGCGTGCAGCACGACGATCGCATGCACCTGTTCGCCCCACACCGGATGGGGGATGCCGATCACTGCTACCTGCTCGACCGCTGGGTGCGTCGAGATGGCGTTCTCGACCTCGATCGAGTACACGTTCTCACCGCCCGTGACGATCATGTCCTTGACTCGATCCACCAAGAAGAGATAACCCTGCGGCGTCGACGTGGCCGGCGTCGCCGGTGCGGTACCAACCGCCGCGGAACGCGTTCGTCGGTGAGTTCGGGCTGGTGCCAGTACTCGCGCATGAAGTTGCCGGCGCGGGCGCAGATCTCGCCGTTCTCACCTGGCGCGGCAACCGTGTCGTCCTTACGGCGCACGCTGAGGTTGACACCGATCATCGGGCGTCCTGCGGAACGCAGGATCGGGCCGCCGCGGCGATGGTCGGCGGCGGTGAGAAACGTGAGCACCGACGAGCATTCGGTCATGCCGTAGCCCTGCGACAGATTGAGATCAGGCAAGGTCGTCATCACCCGTTCGAGCAGTGCCGCCGGCATGGGTGATGCGCCGTAGACGAGATCGCGCAGCGACGCGAGGCGTTCGGGCCGGAATCGGGGTGGTTCATCATCAGAGCGATCATCGTCGGCACCATCACCGTCCAGTCGACGCGGTACTGCTCGATGGCTTCCATCACCTGGGCCGGTTCGAAGAGCGGCACGAAGACCGACGATCCGCCGGTCGCGGGTATCCCGAGGATCGCCACCCATCGACGCGGCGTGGAACATCGGCGTCTGGTGCAGGTAGCACGCGGTCCTCACCGAAGTCGACGGCGAGGCCGATGTGGTAGAAGTTGAGCATCTCGGCGCGTTGGTCGAGCAGCACACCCTTGGCCCGCCCGGTGGTTCCCCCGGTGTACATGAGGACCACCGGATCGGTCTCCTCGGGCTCCTGCGGGACGATGGGCTCGCCGGCGCTCGATCAGATCCTCGTAGCGCACGTCGTGTGGCGATCGCCGTCGCCGATCAGCACGACATGGCGCAGCGGCAAGCTCGGAGCGGATCGCTCTTCGATGTTCCGCGCGAAGTGCTCGGCGAACACCGCATCGACGAAAACGACCGTCGTGCCGGAGTCGCGGAGGATGTGCTGCAGCTCCTTGCCGGCGAGGCGCAGGTTGAGCGGGTTGATGATACCGGCGCCGAGGAACCCGGCGTGGAACAACTCGAGGTACTGATGGCTGTTGCACGACATGACTGCGAATCGGTCGTTGGGCTGCATGCCGAGCTCGTGGCGCATGCTGTTGGCCAGCCGCAGCACACGGTCGCCGTGCTGTTGGAACGTGGCGTGGTAGGCGCCGTCGTGGAAGCCGACCTTCGAGGAGAACCTCTCGAGCGCTGGGAAGAACATCCGGTGGAACACGAGCTCTTTCATGAGGACCTCCTGGGTTCAGAGCGTGAGTGTCACGTCGATGCCGGCGGAGCCGTGCTTGCCATCGCTGGTGCCATGAGCTCGGGCACGAAGTTGTTGCGGCGTCCGGTCGCCTTGAAGGAGCGCGACGACCGATGCCGCGATCGGCAGCTCCGACACGGAGACGGGCAGCGAGCTGGACGGCGACCGGCGCAGTCGCCGCGCCCTCTCTGCGACAGTCCGCTGGCCGGCGAGCACGTCGGAGGCCTGGCGACCCTGCGCGAGCTCCTGTCCGAGCCGGTAATTCCGGCTCTGCGGGCTCGAGCACGTCGCAACGAGGTCGCCATTCCCACTGAGGCCGAGGAACGTCAGCGGACGGCCGCCGACGGCGACGCCCCAGCCGAGCGAGCTCTGCGAGACCCCGCGTGATGAGCGCCGCCTTCGTGTTCGTGCCGATCCGAGGCCATGCGGCGACGCCGGCCGCGATCGCGATCACGTTCTTCAGAGCGCCGCCGATCTCGCAGCCGACGACGTCGTCACTCGTGTACGCTGCGACGCCGGCGTCATGAGCAGCTCTTGCACCAGGCCGCGCTGACGCCAGATCCGGGAACGCGACGCACGTCGCCGCGGGCTGTCCGCTCATGATCTCACGCTGGCGAGGTTCGGTCCACTGAGCACCCCGATCGTCCGCGGATCACGTCGCGGCATGATGTCGAGGAGCACCTCGCTCATCCGCATGCATGTGCACTGCTCGAGACCCTTCGCCACGTTGAGCACGAGGGGCGGCGGCGACCTCGATCGACTCACCAGAGAGCGCAGATGCTGCGTCGGCACTGCGAAGACGACGACATCGGCGTTCGGCGATCGCTGTGCGGAGGTCGCCGGTGACCTCGAGCGCAGGCGGCAACCCGAAACCCGGGAGGAATTGCACGTTCTCGCTTCCCTGCCGGATCGACGCGACGACCTCGGGCTCCCTCGCCCACAGCGTCGTCTCAGCGCGGGCGGTGAGCAGCGATGCGAGGGTCGTGCCCCACGCTCCCGCGCCGACCACCGCCACGCGGGTCACGACACGACTCCTTCGATCCATCCCTGAGCATCGACGACGGCCGTCATCGGGAGGCTCCGTCCGGTGACCTCGGTCGGGGTGATCGCGAACCAACGATCTCGCGGGCCCGGCGCCCACGTCACGACGGCACGCTCGACGAGGTGCGCTGCCGTGGGACCTCCCTGGCACGAGCACTTCGAGAGCCTGCCGTGGACGCAGACGCTCCAGCCGGTCTTGGCGTTCTCGTCGAAGCCGTCCACCTCGAACACCACCGACTGCCCGGCCACCGTCGCGAGCAGCCGAGTCGCCAGCGGTGCGGTAGAGGATCTTGCCCGTCGCGTCCGCGGCGTAGTTCACCGGGAGCACGTGCGGGATCCGTCGACGATGAGTCCCACGCCCGACGCACCTGGCCACGAGCTTGCCGGTGCAGCGCGCCTGGGACAAGATGTCGAGGCCGGCCAGAGCGTTCATCACAGGTATCCCCTCAGGTCGAGCGGGAGGCTGGACGGTGACGAGGCGACGCCCGGTGATCGCATGGGGCACGACGCGCACCCAATGGGGCTTCTCGCCGCCCGCCCACGACTCGACGGCGAGGTGGTCGACTTCGGTGGTCGGTCGGCGATGCGCCGTGCCTTGCACCAAGACACTCCAGCCCGTGTGATGGACCGGATCGATGAAGTCGATCTGGAAGCTCGCCGGCGTCCCGTTCAGCGGCTCGAGCTTCTCGCCGGGATCGGAACGGAAGACGATGGCCTCGCCGTCGACGAGGTAGTTGACCGGAACCACGAGCACGGAGCCGGACGGCGACGCGATCGCGACTCGGCCGACCGTGAACGAGCGGAGAAGCACCAGGCACTCGTCACGCGCGAGCTCGACGAGAGCGATGTCTGGGTCGGAGTTCATGGCCCGACCCCCGGAAGCTCGAGGTTCGAGAGCGGCGCCCCTCGACGAGGTCGACGACGAGCGCAACCAGAGCGGCCCGCTTGCCGCTGCCCAGCCTCGAGGCGGGCCGTCCTCCAGCGCTGCGACGCTTCCTCGGGTCCTGTCACGTGCGAGGCGAGACCCACGACCATGACACTCCAACCTTCGTGCGTGACGGCATCGATGTGGTCGGCTTGGAACCCGATCACCGTGTTGTCGGCGATGGCCGCGGGATGGTCATGGGGATCGGCCCAGAACAGGATCCGGTCACCGGCGACGCTGTATACCTCACTGGGAGGACTGAGGGGAGCGCCCGGGACGATGTCGAGATGCGGCCCACCGAGCCCGAGCCAGATGGTGCAGACACTCGTCTCGCGTCAGCACGTCGCCTTCGGCATCGAGTTCGATGTCGTCCATGTCTCCGCTCGCGACTCGGCCCTGGATCACGACGACCGGGCATGGGTAGATGGACGACTTGGTGGCTCACCGAGCCGAGGATGAGCTCGCGGGCCCGGCTGAGGCCTCGCGACCCGACGACGACCAACGTGGCGTTCTTCGCGTGCGTCGATGAGCGCCGCAGCGGCGCCTCCTGCAGCTGCCTCGCGCTCGATCGGATGCGTGAGGCCGTGCACATCGGCGTCGCGCACTGCGTCGTGGAGGATCTCGTCGGCGGCATCGTCGAAGATGGCGGCGCCCTCCATCGCGCCCGGGTACACCATGACGGGCACCGCCCACGCGGACACGAGACGGACCTCGGCGTGCCGGGCTCGAGCCTCGTCGAGCGCCCACGCCAGCGCCCTGGCCGCGGTCTTCGATCCGTCGACTCCGACGACGATCCGCTCCTCGGTCGGCATCTCGGTGTCCGCCGTCGGCATGGATCACCGCGACGGGGCACTGGCGCCTGCTGCAGCACGTGCTCGCTCACCGAGCCGATGCGCAAGGCCCAGGAAGCCTCCGGAGCCGCGGGCGCCGACGACGAGCAGGTCGGCCTCTTGCGAGATGTGTGACGAGCGCACGCCACGGCAGGTCGCAGACCGAGACCCGCTCGACGCTGTTCGCGCTCTGCGCCTAGGGCGTCGACCACCCACTTGTCGAGGACCGACAGGGCATCGTCCTCCGAGTACGCCGGGTCGAACTCCTCCCCGGCCTTCGGGCGTCTTGGTTCAGGTAGTCCCACGCGACCACCGCAGTCACAGGGAAGCCTCTGAGCTCGCCTTCGCGCGCCGCCCAGCGGGCCGCGCCGGCAGCCCCGTCGGATCCGTCGATGCCCACATAGATGGTCATGAGACCACCGTGACACAAGGGCGCCGGAGGAGCAGGGCACTGTGGGGGAGGACGAGGACGAACGTCCCGTCCGCGTTCACTGCACGATGAACGTGGTCACCATGCCGAACATCCCGTTGTCGCTCTCGGCGTGGCTGAGGATGTGGCAGTGCCACGCCCACACGCCCGGCGCTCGGTCGGCGTGCACGAGCACCGTGTAGCGCTCGCCCGGGGCGACGGCGAGCGTGTCGGCCTGGTACGGGCTGGGCAGCGGGAAGCCGTCCTTGGCGATCACGAGCTGCGGCATGCCGTGCAGGTGCATCGGGTGGATCTGCAGGCCCTCGTTCATGTAGTGGATCTCGACCCACTCGCCCAGCTTGGCGATGACCGGCGCGGTGGCCGGGAACGACTTGCCGTTGAGCGCGAGGCCGATGACGCCCGGCGTCGTTGAGCACCATCGGGACCTCCTGCGATCACCGGTCGACGCCGGCCGGCAGCGGCTCGTCGCCGATGAGGAACGCGCCGGCCAGGCCGTCGGGCACCTGGTGCTCGGCGTAGTCGTGCGAGTGGTACATGCCGACCGCGGGGCCCTGCGGCCACGAAGTCGTAGGTGAACGACTCGCCCGGCTTGACCGGGTCCTGGGTCACGTCGGGCACGCCGTCCATCGCGTTCGGCGACGTCGATGCCGTGGAAGTGGATCGCGGTCGACTGCGGCAGCTGGTTGTCAGCACGATCCGCACGTGGTCGCCGGCGTCGACCTTGATCGTCGGGCCCGGCACGTGCCGTTGTAGGTCCACGCCTTGACGGTCTTGCCCGGCGACGACCTCCCAGTCGTCGATCGTGGCGGTGAGGTCGAACTGCTTCGTGCCGTCGGGGAGGACCGTCGGCGCGAGCACCTGGCGCCGAGCCCCGCTGTCTTGGCGCGGGAACGCGACGATCGACGTCCTGCATCCTGCGTCCATCTGCTCGGGCGACATCGTCGACGCGGAGGAGGTGGCCCGTCGCGGTCGCCGGGCGAGCCCGCCGCGGTGCCCGCACCGAGGTGCAACATCGCCTGCATCCCCGACGCCTGGTGGCCCGCGACCTCGCAGAACACCGTGTAACGCGCCGGGAGCGAGGCCCGACAGATCGAGGTGTGCGCTTCCGCCCGGCGGGATCATGTCGGTCCTCAAGTCCGTGCCCTGCACGGCGAAGTTGTGGTCGACGGTCCCGTTGTTCACGACTCGACTCCACCGGACTGCGACGCCGTGATCATCGCGGGGCGATCGAGAACTCCTTGAGCGTCACCTGCGTGGCACCGCCTCGCGGCGCCACCGCGCCGGTGCCTCGCCTCTTCGACTCGTCGATCGCCCGCATGCCGAAGCCGATGGCGACCGCGCTCGCGAACAGAGCCACGGCGGCGAAGGCCCAGATGAGCAGGGTCCAGCCGTCGCGGCGCGTCTGGCGTTTGTTGATGAGCGCCTCGAGGGTCTCGAGATCGTTCGCCGACAAGGTGTGGTCGCCGGTTCGGGGTCGCGCGTGGATTCGTCGGTGGTGAGGCTCATGACGACGATCGTGCGACGCCGGGGGTCCGGGAGCAGGGCCGGAGTCGGCCATTGAGGGGACCTTGGTCCCGAGCGCCGGCCGGCGCCCTGTGACGGGAAGTCCGTCACGGGTCGGCAGCGAGGCTCGTGGCGAGCTCCTTCGCCCACTGGGCCGCGGCTCCGCCTCGCCAGGAAGCAGGTGGCTCTGCTTGTCGACGAGGAAGCTCTCGGGTCGGCGACGAGGTCGTAGCCGAGCTCGCGTGAGGCGCTTCTCGATCCCGTCGAGATGCCCGCCCGGTCAGCAGCGCGAGACGCGTCGATGCGGGTGTCGAACGCTGCCGCGGCCCCTGTTCTCCACGTGGGGCCAGCTCATGGAACCAATCTCGAAGCCCCTTGGTTTCGGCATCGGGGTCCAACCTGAGGCCGGACCGGGCTTCGAGAGCGAGTCCTTGGCGGCCTTGCGGGACTTCTCACTCGACATCGAGTGCACATGCGTAGGTCCGCCCACGACGAGCAGGTCCGCGCCGGCGATTCGCTCGGGCGTCGCCTCCTCGACGGGCACCACGTCGACATCGAATTGAGGTCGGAGGCCTTCGGCGATGTGGTTTGCGACCACATGCGTGTTGCCGTACATCGATTCGTACACGATCAGCGCTCGCATGCGTCCAGCGTGATCTCGTGACCGGTCCGGTGTAGGGCCGAAGGTCACGAGGGGACGTTGGGCTCTGGTCCCGATCGGGTCGGCGGCGCCGATCATCGAGTCGTGAGCCGCCGAAGCTGGACGCGATCGTCGTGTCGGTGTGCACGGTTGCCGTCCTGGCCGCGTGCGCACCGAAGCCGGCACCCGATCACTCGGCGTCGCCGACGCCGATGGTCGTCGGACACCGATGGTGGTTCCGACGACGCGATGGCGCTCCTCTACCTCCTCCAGGATCCGAGCGTCGAAGTCGAGGCCATCACCGTCTCGGGCACGGGTCTGGCGCATTGCCCGATCGGCGCGGCGAACGCAGCCGGTCTCGTCGCGCTCGCCGCTCCGGCCCGCTCCATCCCGATCGCCTGCGGGCCCGCACAGCCCGTCGACGGGGATCGGAGCTTTCCCGACGACTGGCGAACCCAAGCCGACGGGCGCTACGGCGGCATCCTGCCGAGCGGCGAGACGCCCGCTGCCTCGACCGACGCGGTCGGGCTGCTCCTCCGGGTCGTGCACGAGCGCCTCGGCCGGTCACCGTCCTCACTCTCGGGCCGTTGACCAACCTGGCCCTCGCCCTCGAGGCCGACCCGAGGATCGGGCGCGAGATCGACCACGTCGTCGTGATGGGCGGCGCGTTCTCGGTGCCGGGAAACGTGCACCTCGATGCCCACCCGAGCGCCGCGATCGCAGAGTGGAACGTCTATGTGGACCCGGTGGCGGCGGAGCGTGTGCTCGACAGCGCAGTCCCAGTGACGTTCGTCCCGCTCGACACGCAGGTGCCGGTCGACGCCTATGTGGTGCGCGCTCTCGCGCGCAATGCACGCACCAGTTCGGGCCACGTCGTCGCTGACCTGCTGATGTCGAGTCCCTTCTTCGTGTCCGATCAGTTCTTCTTCTGGGATCCACTTGCGGCCGCGGCCGCTGTCCAGCCCCCTTTTCACGACGCGGTCGGCGCAGGTGTCCGTGGTGACCGACGGTGCGGGGGCGGGATGGACGACCGTCGGGAAAGGGGCCCGCGTGGAGATCGCGGCGGTCGTGGAGGGCGAGGCGTTCATCGACGCCTACATCACGACGTTGAACGGTGGAGCGACGCCTGTCGCGGTCTCTCACGTTCCTGATGCCGTCATCGCGGCGGGAGCCGGGTGCTCCGTGACGCCGTCTGCCATCGCGGCGGCGCGTCGGTGTTGGTGCTCGCGTCACCGTCCGCTGCGGTCGCTGTCGGGGCCATCGAGCAGGGCCGGACGGACGCCGAGATCGAGGCGTTCCTCGCGACCTCGCCGACCGGCCCCCCACCTTGGTTCACGTTGTCAGCACTCCTCGAAACCGGCGACGCTCCCGCATCGACGCTTGTCGAGCTCGACCCGGGCGACCTCACTGTGGTCTGCCTCGGGTTGGGGGCGGAGGGTCCACAAGTCACCGGCCGGGCGGCACTGCGCGTGGGCTGAGCCCGCACACGCGAAGATGGGGGAGTGTCCGATCCTCCTCGCATCACGGTGTTCCTGCTCGACGATCACGAGATCGTCCGGCGGGGCATCCGTGATCTGCTCGAGGCCGAGGGTGACATCGAGGTGGTCGGCGAGGCTCCACCGCAGACCAGGCGGTGGGACGGGTGCACGCGCTCGACCCCGACGTGGCCGTCCTCGACGTCCGGCTCGAGGATGGCAACGGCATCGAGGCCTGCCGCGAGATCCGCTCGCTGCCACCCGCGCACGGCGTGCCTGATCCTCACGTCCTTCGCCGACGACGAGGCGCTGTTCCAGGCGATCCTCGCCGGCGCCGCGGGCTACGTGCTGAAGCAGATCGCACGGAACGACCTCGTCGACGCGGTCCGCCGGGTGGCGGCCGGGCAGAACCTGCTCGATCCCGCGGTGACGGCGCGGGTGCTCGAGCGACTGCGCTCGGGCCCCGGCAGGACGAGCTGCTGGCTCGGCTCACCGAGCAGGAGCGCAAGGTGCTCGTGCTGCTCGCCGAGGGACTCACGAACCGGCAGATCGGCGAGCAGCTCCACCTCGCCGAGAAGACAATGAAGAACTACGTACACCGCGTGCTGTCGAAGATCGGCATGACGCGGCGCACCGAGGCGGCGGTGTACGCCGTGCGCCACTCGACCAGGGACACGACAAGTAGCGAGCCGCTCTATGTGAGCGGCACACGACCACTCGAGGCGAGTGACCCCTTCGGCGGGCGAGCAGTCAGCGTGAACGTGCCCGCCGAGCGTGTTCGCTCGGGCTTCATGTTGCGCAACCCTCGCCCGTCGCGCGGGCGTGTCGGACGGCCCGACGCCGTTGTCTTCGACGCGGAGCGTCAGCAGCCCGTCGACGGCGGTGAGGCGGACCTCGACCTCGGTCTGGCCTGCGCGTGACGGGCGACGTTCGACAGCGCCTCGCTGGAGCACCGCGAAGCAGCTCTTCGGCCAGGTGCTCGTCGGTGAGCGAGTCGATGCCGGTCCGTCGAAGAAGTGCGAGGTTCGACTCGCAGGGTCGGGGTCATCTCGGTGACGAGCGCGAGCACTCGCCGGCGCAGGCTCTCCGGCCCGCGGCGTGTCCTGGCGGCGTCGAGGGCGAAGATCGTCGATCGGATCCGCTTGATCGTCGTGTCGAGATCGTCGACGGCGAGCTGCACTCGCTTTCCGGTCCTCGGCATCGAGCAGGCGGAGCGTCGCCTGGAGCGAGAGCCCGACCGCGAAGAGCTGCTGGATGACCGTGTCGTGCAGGTCCATCGCGATGCGCTCACGGTCCTCGAGCAGGCCGAGGTCCCGCACCCGGGCGTGCAGCCTCGCGTTTTCGATGGCGACGCCGGCCGCGACAGCGAGCGCCACCGACGAGCTCCTCGTCGACGTCGCTGAACGCGTCCTCCGAGCGCTTGTCGGTGAGGTACAGGTTCCCGAAGACCTCACCGCGGACGGTGACGGGCACGCCGAGGAACGACCGCATCGGTGGGTGGTTCGGGGGGAAGCCGAAGCTGTCGGGATGCTCGCGCAGGTCGGGAAGCCGGATCGCTCGTGGCTCACGGATCAGGAGGCCGAGGATGCCGTGACCCTTCGGCAGGTCACCGATCGGGCTCGCGGCTCGTCGATGCCCACGGTGAGGAACTCGCGACAGGAACGTCCGGGTCGGGTCGAGCACTCCGAGCGCCCCGTACTGGGCATCGGCGAGCATCGGCCGCCGATTCGACGATGCGTTGGAGGGTCGCGGTGAGGTCGAGGTCGGTGCCGATCGCGACGACGGCGCGTAGAAGCCTTCTGAGGCTCCTCGGGCCGGCGACCCCTCCATCGGGCACGAGCAGAGCCTAGGACTTCAGCAGTAGCCCAACGTCGCCGCTTCCGCTCGCAAGCGGTCGCGATGGTCGGGATGTGCGATGGCGATCAGCGCGTGTGCCGCTCCCGGATCGAGCGACCGCGGAGCTCGGCGACGCCCCACTCGGTGACGACCTTGTCGACGGTGTTCTTGAGCGTCGTGACGACGTCGCCCGGCGGCGAGCTGGGACACGATCTTGGAGATCGACCCGTCCTTGGTCGTCGAGTGCAGGACGACGAAGCCCTGCCCGCCGTCGGAGTACATCGCCCCGCGGGCGAAGTCGGCCTGGCCCCCGCTCGAGGAGTAGTAGCTGCCGTGCGATGGTCTCGGATGCGCACTGCCCGAGCAGGTCGACGGAGATCGTCGCGTTGATCGACACGAAGCCCGGCTCCTGGGCGATCACGCGTGGGTCGTTCACGTAGCGAACCGGCCAGAGCTCGAACGCCGTGTTCTCGTCGAGGAAGTCGTAGAGGCGACGAGTGCCGAGCGCGAAGGTGCCGACGGCCTTGGTGCGGTTGAGCTGCTTGCGCGACGCCGGTGACCACGCCCAGGTCGACGAGGTCCGATCACTCCGTCGGAGAGCAGCTCGGTGTGCACGCCGAGGTCGCGGTGGCCGCGCGAGCGCGGACGAGGATCGCGTTCGGGATGGACCCGATGCCGGTCTGGATCGTGGCGCGGTCCGGGATCCGCTCGGCGACGAAGCCGCGATGCGGTCGTCGAGCTTCTCGGACGGCGGCGGGGACACCTCGACGAGCGGGTAGTCGGCCTCGCACCAACCCACGACCTGGCTGATGTGCACCTGGTTGCGCCCGAAGGTGCGGGGCATCCGCTGCGTTGGCCTCGAGGAAGAAGCGGGCCCGGCCGATGAAGGAGGCGACGTAGTCGGCGTTGAGACCGAGGCTGAAGTAGCCGTGGCGGTCAGGTGGTGACGCCGCGGCGAGGACGAGCGGGTCGGTGGTGCGCGCGTTGAGGATCGCGCGCATCTCGCTGAAGTTGTTGGGGACGAGGTCGATCGTCCCGGCGCGAAAGCACGGCCGAGTGATCTCCGACAGGAAGTAGGAGACGTGGCGCAGCCGGTCGCCGAACGAGCCATGCAGATACGGCCGGTCGTGCAGGGCAGTGCATCTGGTGGACGCGGACGCCGCGCGAGCTCGTCGGCTGCAGCCTCGACGGCGTCCAAGACCGTCACTGGTTCGCCGTTCGCGAGCGGGACGATGAGATCTGCCCCGGCTCCGATGTGCTCGAGCACGGCGTCGGCCGTCGTGGCATCGATGCGTGGGCTCACGTGACGCAACGTACGACGGACTGCGCCGCAGCGCTCAACCGGCGCGGAGGAGATGGTCGACGAACCATGTGCGGGCGAGCGCGGCCGCCTGCTGCAGTGCACCCGGCTCCTCGAACAGGTGCGTTGCGCCCGGCACGATCGCCAGCCTGCGCTCGCACCGAAGCGCAGCGAGCGCGGTGCGATTGAGGTCGAGGACCACGCTGTCGAGGCCGCCGACGATGAGGAGCGTGGGGGCCGTGACCTCGTGCGAGCCGCACCGCGAGGTCTGGTCGGCCGCCGCGCGAGACCACGGCGCCGACGCCGTCGCCGAGTTCAGCCGCAGCCACGAGTGCGGCCGCAGCACCGGTGCTCGCGCCGAAGTACCCCACTGCCAGCTCGGTCGTCGCTCGGTTCGCCTTGACCCACTGCGTCATCCCGAGGAGACGCTGAGCGAGCAGGGGGATGTCGAACACGTTCGACCGGTCGGCCTCTTCGTCAGGCGTGAGGAGGTCGAACAGCAGCGTCGCGATGCCGGCTTCGTTCAAGACGGCGCTGACGTAGCGGTTCCGGGGGCTGTGGCGACTGCTGCCGCTCCCGTGGGCGAAGAGCACGACTGCGCGGGCACCTTCGGGCACGACCAGATCGCCGGTCAGGCTGACATCCCCCAAGGGAGCGGTCACGGTCGATTCGTGCGCGGGCGGATCCGGTGCGCCTTGGGCGCGACCCCGCACGTTCTGCAGGCACTCGACCACTTCGTCGTCGGTCGTCTGAGCGAAGTCGTCGTAGAACTGCCCGACAGCGAAGAAGGGCTCCGGCGTTGCGACGCAGACGAACTCGTCAGCAACGCCGGCGAGCCGCCGTGTCCAGTCGGGCGGGGCGACTGGCACCGCGAGAACGATCCGAGCGCGCCCTCGGATCTCGCAACGGCGCACGCGGCTCTCGCTGTCGATCCGGTCGCGACGCCGTCATCCACGATGATCACGACCTTGCCCGTGAGCGGGATCCGGGGCCGCTCCCCCCTGAACCGCATCGCCCGTCGGCTCAGCTCGTCTCGTTGCTCTGCTTCGACCGCGGCGAACTCGCGCGCGGTGACGTGGGCGGCGCTGACGACGTCGTGGTTGACGACCCTGGCGCCGCCTTCGCCGATGGCGCCCATGGCGAGCTCGGGCTGGACAGGAACGCCGAGCTTGCGGACGACGATCACGTCGAGCGGGGAGCGAGCTCCCGCGCGACCTCGGCGGCGACCGGTACGCCACCTCTCGGGAGGCCGACGACGACTACGTCTTCGCCCCGCAGGTGGGCGAGGCGACGGGCGAGGTGGCGCCCGGCGTCGGCGCGGTCGGCGAACCTCATGCCCGGTCCGCCTGTCCGCTGTGGACCACGACGACGGGACATGGCGCGTGGTGCACACAATGGAGGCTCACGGACCCGAGTCCCAGGGCCCGCAGGCCGCCTCGGCCACGAGAGCCGACGACGAGGAGGGCCGCAGTCTCCGCCGCCTCGCGCATGCTGCTGCTGCTCCCAGAGGTGAGCTGATGGTGTCGATCTGGGGAGGCCCGCGCGCCCGATCGCTTCGGCGATCATGTGGTCGAGCAGCGACGTGCTCGTCTGTTCGAGCCGGTCGTGATCAGACGTCGTCGCTGGTCCGAACGGCAGGACGACTTGGGTTTCGTGGTACGCGTTCACGACTTCCAGTGGCGTCCGGCGCCGTCTCGCCTCGGCGACCGCCCAGCACAGCGCCTCGCCCGACGGCTCCGAGCCGTCGATTCCGACCACGATGGGCGTGTCCGCGGCTCTGCATCATGAGGGACCACCGTGACTGGGCATGTGGCCGATTCGATGCACCTTGACTCACCGAACCCAGCAAGCGGCCAGTGAAGCCGGCGTGGCCCCGTGATCCGACCACGAGCAGGTCGGCACCAGCGGCTACCTGAGCGAGGACGGGCGCCGGCTCGCCCTCGATGAGCATCGGTCTGAGGTCGATGCTCGTCGCCTGCCGACCACCGCGACCGCCTTGTCGAGGACCGCGCGCGGGACTCCTTGTTCGAGCAGCTCGGAGTCCACCGGTACGGGACCTGTCCCTTCGTAGAGAGCGAGGGGGACCAGCCACGCGTGCACCACTTCCAGTGCCGTGCCCAGAGCTCGGCCTCGGCGACTGCCCACGACAATGCGCGGCGCGAGGTGGCCGACCCGTCGACGCCGACCACGATCCGCTCCATCGATCCACTGTCCACACCTCGATGATGCGAGCAGTCATCGAGGTGTGACCAGGGCTGAACGTCCCTGGGCTACAGGCCCGACGGATAGGTCTCCGGGGGCTCGCCCTGGTCCCACAGGGACGTCCGTTCGAGCGGCTCGAGGGCGCTCGTGTGGTCGAGGTGGATCACCGCGTCGAACTGGTCGGCCAAGCCGAGCGTCGAAGTAGTGGCTCGCCGCGCTCGGTCTCGGGGCGGTAGATCACGCCGATCGCCCGCTCGAGGCGCGGCGGCGCGCAAGGCGTCGTGCACTGCGGCGTCGCGCGGTGTCGAGCCAGAACCGGTCGACGCCGACTGTCGTGGAGGAGCGCCTCGTGGCTGTCCGGCGCAGCGCGGGCCGCACTCGCTTGCGCTCGGCCGGGCCGCCCCAGTCCGTCGCGGCGGTGACCGTGCCGTCGTAGGTCGTGAAGCCGACGAGCAGGCAGTCGCCGCCGTAGCGCTGCCGCGCGAGCTGGCCGACGTTCGAGCTCGCCGCGCGCGCCCATCTCGCGTCGCCCGGGCGTCGCCGACGTGGGAGTTGTGCTCCCACACGACGACCTTGGCGTGGCCGAACTGGCGGTCGAGGTGCGTCGACGAGCGCGTCGAGCGTGCCGGCCATGTGCCGGTCGCGGAGGTTCCACGACGAGACCTCGGCGCGGTACATCTGCTGGTAGTACTCCTCGGCGTCGCGCACGAGCGCGCGCGTTCTGCTCGGCGAAGAAGAACTCGTCCTCGGCGATCCAGCCGTCACGGCGCAGGTAGGCATCGGCCCGCGGCGCAGCTCGAGGAGCTGGGCGACGACCTCGTTCTCGCACGGGACGCTCGCGGTCGAGCGCGAGCGCGTAGCCGTACGCCTGACCTTCGCCACCGACGTGATCGAAGCACGAGTACCGCTCGCGGGCCGCGGCGCGCTTCGGCCGGGTCGACCCGGTCGAGGTAGTCGATGACCGCCTCCATCGATGCGCGCAGGCTGTAGAGGTCGAGCCCGTAGAAGCGGGCCTTGGTCGCCGGGTGCGGTGCGCGTCGTTGCGGGCGCGAAGCCACTCGACGAACGCCACGCACGTCACGGTTGCGCCACATCCACGCCGGGAAGCGGCGGAAGTCCGACAGGGCCGGTGTCGGCGTCGGCGTCGTCCGACAGGCCCATCACGTAGCGGTTGACCCGGTAGGCATCGGGCCAGTCGGCCTCGACCGCGACCGCCGTTGAAGCCGCAGCTCGTCGATCAGCCGGCGGGTGATGCGCGCTCGCTCCCGGTAGAACTCGTGCGTGCCGTGCGAGGCCTCGCCGATGCAGCACGAACCGGCGGTCGCCGACCAGGTCGAGCAGCGCGTCGTAGTCGTCGGGGGCGCCGACGATGGGCATGGCGGTACCGACCGGAGAGGTCATGAGCGCGACCCCGGTGAAGTGACCGGGCGACGAAGGTGAGCATCGTCCACCGCTCAATCGGCAACTCTGACCGCGACCGCGGGCCGGATCTTCGATGCTCGCTTGGCCGGGCCGACGGTCGCCAGGATCGACGCCCCGAAGGTGGCGATGAGGATCACGCCCGATGTCGCGCCACGCGATGGGGTAGGGAGCGTGCAGCCCCTGGAAGGTTGCGGCGTTCCGGTACAGCAGCCAGGTCGTGACGACCGCGAGCGCCGCGCCGATGACGATGCCTTCCACGGCCACCAAGGTGCTCTCGGCCAGGAACGCCTGGCGGATGGCGCGGGACCGGAACCCGAGGGCGCGGAGCACGCCGATCGTGCGCCGCCGTTCGCGAACGGCCCGCACCATGACGACGCCGAGGCCGGCGATGCCGACGAGCAGGCCGAGGGCGAGGAACCCTTGCATCAGGCGGAAGAAGCTCCTGCTGGCCGCAAAGTCCTGCTCCACTCGGTCCTTGATGCTCACGGCGACGACGCCGGAGGCCAGGAACTGGCCCTGCAGGTCGGAAGCCAGCGCGGCGCCGTCGACCCCGGGAGCGGCCAAGAGGAAGCTGGTCGTGCGGGCCCCGCTGAACTGGGCGACGGCGGTGGGGCTGGTGATGATCGGGTACCGGTACTCGCCGGCGCCGATGTTGGTGAACGCCGCCGCGCCGGCGAGCACTCCCGCGATCGTCACGTGGTGCCGCTGGCCGGTCTCGGGATCGGTGACGTCGAAGCCGTCCCCGGGCCGGAAGGGTTCGCCCTGCGGGCCGCCCGTGCCGCCGAAGAACCCGTCGACCATCACATAGGAGGGATCGGTGGCGACGGCCTGCCATGCGCCTTGCGTCGTCCGTGAACCGAGCCAGCCGCTTGTCCAGGGCGAGCGGATGGGACGCCGTTGCGCCCTCCGGGAGGCCGACGACGACGGCTTGGAGCGGCTTGTCGGTTCGACGCCCCGGATCGGTCAGCGGTGACGCCGGCGACGAGCAACGGCGTCACCTCGGCGACCCGCCCGGCGAACGATCCGGAGCGCAACGCCTGCTCGGGATCATTCACGGGCGACGCCCCGTTGACGTCGACACGGTGCGTCCAGCCGCCGCTGGCGTCGGCCACGGCACTCGAGATCGAGGCGCCCATGATCGCCGAGATCTGGGTGAGCAGGACGACCACGAACACGACGATGCTGTACATGACGAGCGTCGCTCCCGTGCGGAACCGGCGCGCCGTGGGGTAGGCGACAGCGAGGCGGGCGGTGAGCGCCAGTTCGCCAGGCTTCGCCAGCAGCCGCCGCAATGGACGCAGCACGAGCGGCTGGTTCTCGGCCACGAAGAGCACCGCCGAGAACGTCACCAGCACCCCGAGCACGATGTACGGCGTCATGGTGGACGAGTCGAAGATCCGCGGGCGGAGCACGTTGGCGAACAGGCCCCAGGCGAGGATGGTGAGGGAGACCGTCGTCCAGACCACGTGAGCCCGGAACCGGCGAAGGAGCAGGGGCACGGCGCACAGGATCGTCAGCGACGGCAGCAGGTACGCGGCGGCACCGGCGCTGTTCGCGACGGCGGGCACCGACGCGACGCCGACGCGCGATCGCCGCCAGGGTCGACAGGACGACCCACCGGCGGCCCGTCCGCTGGAGGCCGTCGGGTGGCAGGTCACGGATGGCGGCGATCACGTTCAGCCGGCTGAGCCGGATGCTGGTGAAGACCACCGTGGCAAAGGCGATCAGGAAGCCGCCGGCGAACCCGTTGACCAGGCTGGTGCGGGTGATCCCGAACGTGATGTCCAGCGGAGTTGCCGTTGGTGTTCCACTGGTCGAAGATGCCGGCGGCGACCGCCGACGACCCCGCGACCGATCAGCCATCCAACAGCGAGCCCGAAGACCCCGGCGAGCAGCGCGTAGGCCGTACCCTCGAGGGCGAACTCGCCCACGAGCCGCCGCCGCGTGAGCCCGATGGCGCGGAGCATCCCGAGCTGGCTCTTGCGTTCTTCGGCGAGCATCACGAACACGTTCACGAGCAGCAGCACCCCGGCGATGATGCTGAAGCTGCCGATGAACAGGAACAGCGAGCCCATCAGTGCCGACGGTCTTGTCGGCGGCGTCGAGCACGTCGCGCTTGGCCTGCACGACCGTCGTGCGGCCAGCGCCGGTCCGAGCGCGGCCTGGAGCTTCCCGGTCACCTCGTCGGTGAGCGAGACCCCGCTCTCGACGCCTCCTCGGTTGGACAACGAGGACGCTGGTCAGAGGCGCCGCCGTGCCGCCGGCGCCGGCGGCGATCGTCTCGAGGGTGCCCGGGGCGAAGAAGGCGCCTGGGTTCACGCTCGAGCCGAGACCCATGCCCGCCAGCCCCCGCCTGGGGACCACCCGAGCGACGGTGGCGTCGACCTCGCGGCCGTAGAGGAAGAACGTGACCTTGTCGCCGGGCGCGCCGCCAGCCGCGTGCGCGAGCTCGTCGTTGATGACCACCGACCCAGCGGCCGGCGTCGGTCCTGTTAGTCCGGAGTCACGCCCCCGAAGGTGGTGGCAGCGGCGAAGTCGAGATCCCACACCCATGTGACGGGTTCGGCCTTCCGGAGCCCGTCGATGTGTGACGCGGTCGCGGCGACGTCATGGTGGACGGTGAGGATGCCGTCGATGTCGGGATCGCTCCCGAGAGCGGCCAGCCGGGTGCTCAGCTGGACGCCGCGGCGGCGAGCTCGGTGGTGATGCGCTCGTCGATCGGTCCGAGGGCGCGGTGGGCGATGGCGCGTATGGACGTGTTGAGCGAATCGCCGACCGACAGGCTGCTGACGATGAGCGCGGTGCCCAGGATCGAGCCGCCGATGATGAGCACCGCTTCGGTTCGGCGGCGGGCGACCTGGCGGAAGGCGAGCCGCCGCAGGACCGGGCCGCGCAAGACGAGGAAGGCGACCGTGGCGAGGGCCGCGGCGAGGAGGACCATCAGCGGCGCGGTCAGCTCGGGGAACACGCGTCACCGGGCCGTCACCAGCGCCGTCGGCGCCGGCCGTCGGTGCTCGTCGCCCACGAGGCGGCCGTCCCGCATCCGCAGGAGCCGGCCGGCGGACGCGCCGATCGAGAGCATCGTGGGTCACCAGGACGATCGTCTGCTGCTGCTCCTCGTTCAGCTGGCGGAGGAGATCCATGACGAGCCGGCCATGGCGCTGTCGAGGTTGCCGGTCGGTTCGTCGGCCCACACGATCGCGGGCCGACCGACGAGGGCGCGGGCGACGGTGACGTGTTGCTGCTCGCCGCCGGACATCTCGTTCGGGCGATGGTCGGCGCGGTGGCCGAGTCCGACTCGCTCGAGCATGTCCAGTGCGCGTGCCGGGCGACGCTTTCGGCTTCACGTGCCGCCAGCAACAGCGGGAGCTCCACGTTCTCGACGGCATTGAACACCGGGATCAGGTTGAACGCCTGGAAGATGAAGCCCATCGCGTGCGCGCGGTGCGGCGTTCGCTCCGCGTCGCTCATCGCGAACAGATCGCGGCCCTCGACCAAGACGTGGCCGCCGTCGATGTCGTCGAGCCCGGACAGGCAGTTGAGCATCGTGGTCTTGCCCGAGCCGGACGGCCCCATCACTGCGACCAGCTCGCCCCGCGCGACACTCAGGTCCACGCCGTCGAGCGCGATCACTTCGCCACCGGTTGACCGATAGAGCTTTCGAACATCTCGAGCGATCAAGAGCGGTTCCACTCGACCAGATTGCGTCTGGTGCCGGTCACGCCGGAAGAGTCGAAGGTCCCCAGCGGGGCTCAGGGACCTTCTTCCTCCACGCGGCCGAGGTGGTCTCGCACATCGTCCAACACGCGAAACGAGGGGCCGCCTCGCGGCGGCCCCTCGGTCCCTCGGATCGGAGAGGTCAGATGGCTGCGGGCACTGGTTCGAGACCGAGGTCTCGACCGGAGCGAACGCCTCGTCCTTCGATGTACGGAAGGCGTGCACGAAACCGGCTGCCGATGCCAGCAGGAGGACGAACGCGGCGATCAGGCACACCCACGAGGCGAGCATGGCCTTGTCGCCGAAGATGCTGAACCCGTACGAGGTCAGCAACAGCCCACGGAGGGTCTCGCCCCGGAACAGGGTCTGCACTTGGCCTTCGAGCACGGTGGCGCTGCTTGTCGAGCGGGCTGCGTTCGGCCGCACCATTCGTCTGTGCCGCGGTGGCCTGCGCCCGCACGGCCCGGGCGTCATTGCTCGTCTGTGAATAGGTCTTGCCGTCGTTCACTGCGCCAGGTGGCCCGCGATGTAGTCGTTCGCGTACACCTGCAGCCTGCGTTCCGGTGATGAGCGGCTGACCGGCGTAGCTTGACGAGCGCCGCCGACTGCTGCTCCTCGGCGAGAGACCGTCGACCGGGGTGAAGGTGATCTTCTGCTGCGACGAGCTGGTCGTGCACATAGTTCTGGGCGAACACTGCGTTCGACCGCAGTACCAGCCCGAGGACGATCACAGCACGGCAAGCGTTGCGCCGCCGATGCTGAAGATGATGTCGAGCGTCCTGCGCTTCATCGTTTTGGCTCCTCTCGATCCGACCTTTCGAGTGTTTTCGCATGAGGAAGCCGGGATCGTCAGGGCCGAACGTCCCAGGTCAGCGCAGGACCTCGGACCTCTCTCGCTGACGGGTCTTTCGCCTCTATTGGCTCGAAGCGGTGCCTCTTAGCGTCACCGGCATGGACTTCGAGGTGTCCGAGGAGATGGAGACTCATGCTCGAGATGGCCCGGGAGTTCATCGACGCGAGGTGATCCCGCTGGAGGGCGAGATGTTGCACGGTGACCCGGGGACGCTGGAGGCCGGCGTCGCTGCTGGCACAGGTCAAGGTCCGCCAGATGGGGCTGTGGGCGCCGAACCATCCGGTCGAGTTCGGCGGCCTCGGCCTCAGCATGGTCGAGCACGGGCTGTTCGAGCGAGGCGCTCGGCCGCAGCCCGCTCGGCCACTTCGTGTTCGGCACCCAGGCGCCCGACGCCGGCAACATCGAGATCCTGCACGCGCACGCCACCGCCGAGCAGCGCGAGCGGTTCCTGCGGCCGCTCGTCGAGGGCGAGATCCGCAGCTGCTTCTCGATGACCGAGCCGGAGATGCCCGGCTCGAACCCGGTGATGCTCGCGACGACCGCGGTCGACGACGGCGACGACTACGTGATCAACGGCCAGAAGTGGTTCACCTCGTCGGCCGACGGCGCCGCGTTCGCGATCGTGATGGCGGTGACCGACCCCGATGCGCCGCCGCACCCGCGCGCCAGCATGATCATCGTCCCGACCGACACGCCCGGCTTCAACCTCGTGCGCAACATCAGCGTCATGGGCCACGTCGGGTCGGGACATGCCAGCCACGCCGAGGTCATCTACCAGTCGTGCCGCGTGCCGCGATCGAACCTGCTCGGCGCCCGAGGGCGGCGGCTTCCTGATCGCCCAGGAGCGGCTCGGGCCCGGGACGCATCCACCACTGCATGCGCTGGCTCGGCATCGCCGAGCGCGCGTTCGACATGATGTGCGCAGCGAGCGAACGAGCGCGTGATCACGCCGACGGCGAGCACGCTCGCCGACCGGCAGGTCGATCCAGCACTGGGTGGCCGAGCTCGACGCCGAGATCCGCGGCGCGCGGCTGCATGATGCTGCACGCGGCCTGGATGATCGACCGCCACGGCGCCGAGGCCGCGCGCGACGAGATCTCGGCGATCAAGTTCTACGTCGCCAACACGATGCTGCAAGGCGGTCGACACGCGCGATCCAGGTGCACGGCGCGCTCGGCGTCACCGACGACACCGTCCTCGCGTACTGGTACCGACACGAGCGCGCCGCCCGCATCTACGACGGCGCCGACGAGGTCCACAAGACCACCCTCGGCCGGCGCATCCTGCGCCGCTACGCATCGGGCGGCGCCGATGTTTCCCAGTCCGCGGGTAGCGGCGCAGCTCGTCGGTGATGGTTGCCGTGCCGTCATCGGAGATGGCGAGGGAGGCGAGCGAGCGCCGGGCGAGCCACGGCATGTCCCTCCTCGCCGAGGACGAGCGCCGCCGTGGCGTAGCCATCGGCAAGCGCGAGGTCTCGGCCACGACGGTCACCGACACGAGACCGGTCGCGGGTTGGCCCGTGCGCGGGTCGACGACGTGGTCGCCGCGCTCGTAGCGCCCCGACGTTGCGACCCCGACGTCGGACCAGGAGGACCACGGCGGCACTTGTCGCGCTCCCACGGGTGCTGGATTCCGACCCGCCACCGCGTCATCGGATCGAGGGCCGTCCCTGCGGCGGCCACGTCGCCGCCGGCATTGATCGCAGAAGCTGCACGCTCCCGCGGCCAGCAGCATGTCGCGGCCCGTTCGACCGCCCATCCCTTCACGAGCCCCGAGGGATCGAGCGGGCCGAGCCCGCGCGACGGCTCGACGCGCGGGTCGGCGCCGACGTGATGTCGAACGCGCCGCGGCTCGACCTCGGCAGACGTCGTCGCACAGCTGCGAGGACGGTCGCGAAGTTCGGGCTGGCCTCGCGAGGGAGCTCAGCTCGTGGCCGATGCGGCTGATCTCGCTGTCGTCGCGCCAGGTGCTGAACAGAGTCGTCGACCCGCTGGAACCACGCGGTACGCGTCGACGACTTCGGGCGGCGACGGCATCGACGACCTCGACGCCGATCGCGGTGCCCCAGATGTGCATCACTCGCGACACCGCGCGCAGCCGCTCAGGCGATAGCCGGCGCGGTCGAGCGCCGACTGCAGCGACTGGGCGTAGCCCTCGCTCGTATAGGTGGCGCCCGAGAGAGTGTCGATGTTTGCGCTCTGGGCCTGGAGCGCCTCGTCGCGGAGCTGTGGCCCGGCGTCACTCGCTGATGGCCTCGAGCGGGCGCGGTCGCTCGGCAGCTGAGGGGCCTGCACGTCGACCAGGCGTCCGCCCGACACGGACCCGCACCTGCACGTCGCCGTAGCTGGTGCGACACGGTCGTCGCCTTCGACCGGTCGGAGTGCCGGTGCCCGTGCGCGGTCGGCGGTGCGTCGAGCCGGGGCCGGCCGGTGTCGGGGCCGTTCCCCGCGGTCGGCGGGCGGTGGTCGCGGTCGTCGGGCCGGTGGCGTCCGTCGTCGCCTTGGTTCCGCGCCGCCGCGCTCCCGCAGTGGGTGGTCGACCCGGCAGCTGGTGTGGAAGCTGGCCAGCAGCCCGAGCACTCCCGAGGGTGACCGACGGAGTGACGACGGCGACGACGCGTCAGACGCCCATCAGAACTCGAACCGCTCGAAGTGGATCTCGCGACTTCGGGACACCGAGGAGCCGAGACGGCGGCAGACGGCGTCGAGCACGCCGGGCGGTCCGCAGACGAAGCAGTCGCGGTCGGCGACGTCCGGGATTGATGGCGCGAATCGCGGGGACGCCGAGCCGGTCGGTCTGGTCGTCGCCGATCGTCGGTGCCGACACCGAGGCGCAACTCGATGCCGCGCGATCCGCGATGGCTGGGAGCTCGTCACGGAACGCCATGTCGTCGTCGGCTCACGACCCGGTACAGCAGGGTCACGTCGCCCGGTGTCGGCAGGGAGCGTCTCGAGGAGGGCGCGCAGCGGCGTGATGCCGATTCCTCCCGCGATCAGAGCACACCCGCGGTCGCGTGCGCCGCTCGGCGGTGAAGGTGCCGTATGGGCCTTCGGCGAACACACCGGACGCCCGGCCGCAGGCGCTGCACCGGGCGGTGTCGTCGCCGAGATCCTTCACGGTGATGCGCAGGCGTCGGCCGTGGGCGCGGCCGAGAGCGAGAACGGGTGAGCCTTCCACCACCCGTCGCGGGTGAGGAACCGCCACAGGAAGAACTGGCCCGGCGCGGCTCTGATCCCGGTCGAGGCGCGTGCCGGTCATGTAGATGGAGACGACGCCCGGCGCCTCGCGGCCGACGCGGTGGACGCGCAGGCGGTGGCGGGCGTTGAACCACAGCGGCCAGCCGACGCGCCACGCGACGATCGCGGCGAGCACGAGCACGTAGAGGGAGACCCACCACGCGCGCGCGATGGCGGTCGCTGCTGAAGTCGTTGCCGACGGCGAGCTGGTGCGCGAAACCGAGCGCGACGGCGAGGTACGCATACAGGTGCACCAAGTACCACGTCTCGCGTCGCATCCGTCGTGCGGGCGAGCGCGACCGAGGTGACCGCGACCGCGAGGAAGAGCGCCAGCCCGACGAACGCCATGAGCACGTCGGGATAGTGGTGCGACGAAGTCGAGCGTCTGAGCCCACGAACGACTGCCGGTTGCTCGCCGCGTAGCCGAGCGTGATGAACACGGTGTGGCCGCGAGCAACCAGACGGCCGCGAACCCGGTCCAGCGGTGCCAGACCGCGAGGCGGTCGAACCCGAGGTCGCGCTCGAGCCACGGATCCGCGACATGAGCAGCAGCTCGACCAGCACCGCGTACGCGCCGAGCAGCCCGGTGAGCTGACCGACGGCGGTCGCGATGCCGCCCGGGCCGGTGTGCGTGTCGAGGCCGCCGTGGCGGAACCACAGCCCGACCACCACGACGGCGTTCGCAGCGATGACGGCCCCGACGTCCGCGCCCGATCGTGGTGCAGCTGGGTGCCGGCGGTCGGGGTTGCCTTCGGCCGAGGCGCAACGGCGCGGACGGCGGTCGTCACGTCAGTGGCCCGCCCTCGCTGTGGAGAGCCCTTCGTCGTGCCCGGACTCGACCTTGGTGTGGCCCCAGGTCGCCTCCGCTCCGTTGTGGCCGACCGCCACCAACCATCCGGTGGTCACGACGGCAAGGACGATCGCGGTGGCTCCGAGTGCGGTCCCCGTCCAGCGGGGCACCCATCGGGGAATCGGCTTGCCTCGGCGCTTCAGCTGATCAATGAGGACGATGCCTCCGATCGCCAACAGCAGCACGAATGCGAGCGGTCGCATCGCTCGAGCCAGGTCCACGTGCTTTCGCAGCGCTGCGCTCGAATCCACGCTCTCGACCAGACTCTCCCCGCTTCCGGCGGCGAGCAGCGTCCCGACGAAAGCCACGCCGGCCAAGACGAGCACCGCAGTGCCGAACCTCTGGCGCGCGCTGGAGGAGACCGCGATCGCGATCGCACCGACGCCCACGAGCGGGAGGAGCACGATGGGGATGTGCACCAGGAGCGGGTGGGCCGGCAGTCCGAACAGGGTGGTGATCTCCACGTCTCGCTGGCTCCGATCGTCGTCTCGTCGTCGCGGTGACCGTACGGACCGGGCTGTCAGCACCTGCCCAGCGCAAGGTCAAGGATTTGTAAAGGCCCGCTCGTTGACTGGTCTGGGCCGGTCATGCTTGGTGCGTGCGCCTCCTGGTCGTGGAAGACGACGACGCGATAGCGGTGCCCCTCGTCGAGGGGCTCTTGGGCGCTGGCTACTCGGTCGACCGGGCTGCGACCGGCGCGGAGGCTCTCGCTCGTGTGGCGCATGCGGATCTGGTGTTGCTCGATCTCGGGCTTCCCGACATGGACGGATCAGAGGTCTGCCGTCAGGTTCGGGCCAGCTCGGCCGTGCCGATCATCATCGTCAGCGCTCGCGGCGATGAGAGCGATCGCGTGCTCGGGCTCGAGCTCGGCGCCGACGACTACATCGTGAAGCCGTTCGGCTACGGGAGCTGGTCGCTCGGGTGCGCGCCGTGTCGCGGCGAAGCGGCCCGAAGCCGACACCGAACGGCCGCAGCGGATCGGCGCAGTCGAGATCGATCGCCGGACTCGGCGGGTCACGGTCGACGACAAGGAGGTGGCGCTCAGCCCGAAGGAGTTCGACTGCTCTCGCTCCTCGTGCGAAGATCCGGGAGCCGTCGTCAGCCGGCAGCAGATCATGGACGAGGTCTGGGACCCGCATTGGTATCGGCCCGACCCGGACGCTCGACGTCCACGTGGCGTCGCTGCGCAAGAAGCTCGGTGACCCTGGTCTGATCGAGACGGTGCGCTGCGTCGGCTTCAGGTTGCGTGACCGGTGAGGCGACGTCTGCTCCTCGGCAACCTCGTCCTCGTCTTCGCAGTGTTGCTCGTCCTCGAGGTTCCGCTTGGCCTTGTGTACAGCCGCCACGAGCACGATGCGCTCGATGAGCGCGTCTGCAGCGCGACGCGGCGTCTTTCGCCGTGCTCTCCGAGGAGGTCATCGAGCTTCCGGGCGACCAGGACCTCGCAGCCTCGCGCAGCGCGTTCAGCGGCGGCGGACCGGCAGGACTCGTCATACTCGATCGGAGTGGCAACTCCTCGCGGGCGTCGACCTGACGGGCGACAACGTGCTCCGAGGGATCCTGCTTTCCGCGAAGCGCTCGATGCCGCGCGACTCGGTACGCGGCACCGGTGAGGTCAACGGGATCCTGTACGTGGCCGTTCCAGTGAGCGTGGGCAGGCGCGGTGCTCGTCGCCGCGGTCCGACGAGCCGATCGATCGCCGCGTCCACCAGTTCTGGCTCGTGCTCGTCGGCCTCGGTGGCCGGCGTTCTCGCGTGTCGCTGGCCATCAGCAGTCGATTGAGCCGCTGGGTCGGTCGATCCGTTGCGTCGCCTCGACGAACAGGCGGCCGCGCTCGGTCGCGGCGAGCTATGCGCGGGCCGACATCCGCGCACGGGCCGCCAGAGGTAGTGGCGCTGGCGACGACATTCAACGAGATGGCTGACCGGCTCGATGAGCTCGTGACGTCACAACGCCGGTTCGTCGCTGACGCCAGCCATCAGCTGCGCACCCCGCTCACGGCGCTCCGGCTGCGCCTCGAGAACCTCGATCCCGGGACCCCGAGCATGGTCGCCCAGCTCGCGACGCCGCACTCGACGAGGTGGCCCGGCTGACCCGGCTGGTGGATGGGCTGCTCTCGCTCGCCCGGGCGGAGGGGGCAGGCCGGTACGCGAGCCGGTGTCGTCACAGCCGTGCTCGCGGAACGTCATGAAGCATGGCTCCCGCTCGCAGCCGAGCACGCGTCGGGCTCGACCTCGACGTGAGCGGGGCCGTGTCCGTCGTCGCGCTGCTCGTCCCCGGACACCTCGAACAGATCCTCGACAACCTGATCGACAACGCGCTCGATGTCAGCCCGCTGACAGCACGGTGATCCTCCGCTCGCTCGAGTCGGCGGGTACGTCGAGATCCATGTCATCGACGAAGGGCCCGGCATGACCGAGGAAGAACGGCGGATGCCTTCGCGCCCGTTTTGGCAAGCGCCACACGGACGTCGCGCACGGAAGCTCGGGCCTCGGGCTCGCCATCGCCCAACAGCTGCGCGGGCGAGTCAAGGTTCGCTCCGTCTCGACCGTCGGCTCGAGGCGGCATCGACGCCGTCGTCCGCTTCAGAGCGGACGAGGACGTGAAGGGTCGAGTGTCTTCTGGCGACGCTGCCGCATCGGTGAGGTCACCCTCCTGAGAGAGCCTCAGCGGTCGGCGGCCTCGACGTTCGCTGCGAAGCCATCGAGCTCGGCGGAGGTCGGTTCGTGCTCCCACACCTCGACTTCACCAAGCAGGTCCGCGAACTTGCCCCGCTGGCCTGGCCGCACCACCGCGCGGATGGGTACCTCCGGCCGTGTGACGTCCCGATACCGCTGCAGGATCGCCCGGTGCTGCGCTTGATCGAGGTCGAGCGTGAACACGATGCCATGCGCCCGGTCGACCTTGTCGCAACCGGTCCCGGCGAGGAGCGGGCACAGCTCGCGTGTCCGGCCCGTGGCACACGACGACCTCGTGGCCGTTGCGCTCCAGGAACGACCGATCGAACTCGCCGTCGCTGCCCGGGGTGACATCAAGCAGGATCAGGCCAAGCTTCTCGTCATCGGCGCGACCCCCTTCCAGTGCTGGTGCCCAACGTGCTGCAGATCGCCGCTCGACGCCAGCGCCGAACGTCCCGCGACGCGCTGCGGGACCCTCTCAGGGCCTCATGGGGGTAGACCGTGGCCATGTTCACGCTTCGCCACATCGACGATCCACGGTCACGACGTCGCGTACCGGTTGGCAGGCGAGGGCGAGACGATCCTGCTCGATCCACGGGATGGCGGGGAGCTCGCGCACATGGCGAGAGGTGATGCCCGGGCTTGCGCGAGCATCATCGGGTGCTGGCGCCCGACCTCCTCGGTCACGGAGCCTCGGGAAAGGAAGCGACGGACTACTCGCTCGGCGCGCACGCCGAGCATGCTGCGAGACCTGATGGATCGGCTCGGGATCGATCGGGCGACCGTGGTGGGGCAGTCTCTGGGCGGGGGCGTGGCCATGCAGTTCGCCTACCAGTTCCCCGAGCGCTGCGATCGCCTCGTGCTCGTGTCGAGCGGCGGTCTCGGCCGTGATGTCAGCCTCATCCTCCGGGCGTTGTCCCTCCCGGGCGCGGAGTCGTGTTGTGGGCTCGTGACTCCTGCGTTCGTGCGCGAGTTGGGCAATGCCCTGAGCGCATGGCTGTGTGACCAGGGCGTCAGGCCGGGCGGATGGCCGAGATGTGGAGCGCCTACGCCTCGCTCGGCGACCCCGAGAGCCGACGGCCTTCTTCCGAACCCTCCGGTCGGTCGTCGACCCCGGCGGTCAAGCAGTCAACGCAACCGACCGCCTCTATCTCGCCGAGGCGATGCCGACGTTGATCATCTGGGGCGACGCCGATCCGATCATCCCGGTCGACCACGCCGGTCCGCCCATGCGGCCATGCCAGGCAGCCGCCTCGAGATCCTCGAGGGCGTCGGTCACTTCCCGCAGAGCGAGGCACCGAAGCGGTTCGTCGAGGTCTTGAGTGACTTCGTGGACTCCACCGCCGCTGACGCTGACCGAGATCGCACGGCGGCTAGGCGAGCCTGACCGCGGACCGGACGGGACCATTGGCCCTGTCGGGTCGAGTGTCTCACCGGCACACTCGACCAATGATCGTCGACGAGGGGCTCGAGCTGCTCGACGAGGACGAGGCGCGAGAGCTCCTCCGCCTCGGCGAGGTAGGTCGCGTAGGGGTCACGATCGGCGCGCTGCCGGCGATCTTTCCCGTCAACTACCGGTTCATGGACGGCGCCATCGTCTTTCGAACCTCACCCGGCTCGAAATTGTCGGCCGCAGCCGTGGGCGCAGTCGTCGCGTTCGAGGTCGACGACTATCAGCTGACAGACCGGACCGGTTGGAGCGTCCTCGCCGTGGGGCCGGCGGAGGTCGTGCACGACGCCGCTCTGGCAATCCGAGTGCTCGATGCCGGGCTCGAGCCGCTCGCGGGCGCCGCTCACCGTACGACGATCGTTCGCATCGAGCCCACGTTCATCTCCGGACGGCGAATCGTGCACGAACCTCCGACTGCCTGAGACCGACCGAGTGGTTCGGCCCGCCCATCACACCCACGAGTGGAGGGTGCGCACGTAGTTCGCGCGTTCGAACGCCGCGGGATCGGCCGTCGTGGCGTGGCTGACGCTGCCGCGCAGCTGGGCGACCGAGTCGTACTCGTGCTCGGCTGCCCACGCTCGTAGCTCCGCCTCCATCTGCGCGATGTGCTCTGGTCCATGGCGGAGCACCGCCGAGGTCGTCATCGCGACGTCGGCTCCGACGAGCAGCGCCTTGGCCACGTCCCGCCCCGAGTCGATGCCCGAGCTCGCGGCGAGAGACAGGTCGGGGACGAGCGGGCGGAGGATGGCGATCCACCGCAACGGCAAGCGCAGCTCCCAGGGCGACGACAGCTCGACGCGCGGGACGACCTCTCGGGTGTCGATGTCGAGGTCGGGTTGGTAGAAGCGGTTGAAGCAGACGAGGCCGGCAGCGCCCGCTTCGGCGAACGAACGGGCGAGGTGACCGAGAGAGGAGTAGTACGGGGACAGCTTCACCGCGACCGGCACGCCGACGGACGCGCAGACGTCGCTGACGAGCGCGATGTGGGCCGCCTCGAGCTCTGCTCCCGAACGGGAGGCGTCGGCAGCGACCTCGTACACGTTCAGCTCGACGGCCGCGGCACCTGCGTTGGCAAACAAAGCGGCGTAGTGGATCCAGCTTCCCGATGAGGTCGCGTTGATGCTGGCGATGACGGGGACGTCGACGGCGTCGAGCACTGCAGCCAGGTGGTCGAGGTGACGATCGACCGGCGCGAAAAGTCGAGTGGTCGCCGCTTCGGGGAAGTAGTCGAGCGCCTCGGCGAACTGCTCCGAGCCGGCCTCGAGGGCGAGGTTGAGCTCGACCTCTTCGTGGACGATCTCCTCCTCGAACAATGAGGGGAGAACGACGGCCGACGCGCCGGCGCCGACGAGCCTGCGGACGGTGTCGATGTCTCCGGTCAGCGGCCCCGCGGAGGCCACGATGGGCGTGCGCAGCTCCAGGCCGAGGTAGCGGGTGGTGAGATCGGTCATGCGTCGGCCCCTTCGGAGGCTTCGGGTGGGGTGACGGGGTGGGGAACAGTGCGCTCCACCGTCGAGAGCTGGGAGTAGTAGCGCCACCGTTCGTCGGTGTCGGCCTGCAGCAACGCGCCCAGCTCGGCTGCCCGCTCGGGATGGGTGCGCCTCAACGCCGCAAAGCGGGCTTCCGTGGCGGTGAACTCGGCCACGGGGATGGCGGGCTCGTGGGAGTCGAGCTGGAATGGCGCGACGTGCTCGGCGTGGGAGGGAGAGAAGCGATAGAGCGGCCAGTAGCCAGAACGCACGGCGTCCTTCATGTGACTCATCGACTGTGACATGTCGATGCCGTGCGCGATGCAGGTCGAGTACACGATGACGAGGCTTGGCCCTGGCCACGCCTCGGCCTCGATGAGTGCCTTCGTGGCCTGGGTGTCGTTGGCCCCGATCGCGATCTGGGCGACGTAGACGTTGCCGTAGGCGCGGGCGATCGCGCCCAGGTCCTTCTTGCCCACGCTCTTGCCCGCCGCCGTGAACTTCGCGACCGCGCCGCGCGCCGTGGCCTTCGACGCCTGACCTCCGGTGTTCGAGTACACCTCCGTGTCGAGCACCAGGATGTTGACGTTCCGACCGGTCGACAGCACGTGGTCGAGGCCCCCGAAGCCGATGTCGTACGCCCATCCGTCGCCACCGATGATCCAGGTGCCCTTGCTCACGAGCGCATCGACGACGGACAGCAAGTGGATGGCCGGGCCGCGGTGCGTGTCGGTGTCGGCGATGGTGTCGAGTACGGCTCTGAGCTCGGCGACGCGCCCGCGCTGGGCCCTGATGCCCACCTCGTCGTCTTGGTTCGCGGCGAGGATGTCTGCCGCCAAGCCGGCGCCGATGACGGGGGCGAGCTGCTCGACGAGCAGCCGAGCCTGGCGGAGCTGAGCCTCGTAGCCGAGACGGATCCCGAGGCCGAACTCGGCGTTGTCCTCGAACAGCGAGTTGTTCCAGGCCGGGCCTCGTCCCTCGGAGTTCGTGGTCCAAGGTGTGGTGGGCAGGTTGCCGCCGTAGATCGAGGAGCATCCGGTGGCGTTCGCGACCAACATCCGGTCGCCGAAGAGCTGGGTGACGAGCTTGATGTAGGGCGTCTCGCCGCACCCCGCGCAGGCTCCCGAGAACTCGAAGAGTGGCTGCAGCGCCTGGCTGCCCTTCACGGAATCGTGAGGCAGGGCGTCCCGGTCGATCTCCGGGATCGTCAGGAAGAAGTCCCACGACTGCCGCTCGGTCTCGCGATGGCTGCCGGCCGGTTCCATGTTGATCGCCTTGTGCTTCACCTCGGACTTCGACTTTGCCGGGCAGACGTCCACGCACACCCCACAGCCCGTGCAGTCGTCGGGCGCGACCTGGATCGTCATCGCCATCCCGGACACGTCCTTCGAGCGGAACGCCTTGGACCTGAACCCGTCTGGCGCTCCGGCCAGCTCGGTCGGGTCGTACACCTTCATCCGAATCGTCGCGTGCGGGCACACGGCCGCACACCGGCCGCAGTCGATGCAGATGTCCGGGTCGAAGATCGGGATCTCCTGCGCGATGGAACGCTTCTCGTACTTCGCCGTGCCCGTCGGGAAGACGCCGTCGACGGGGAGCGCCGAGACGGGCAGCAGGTCGCCGTCGCCGGCGAGGAGCAGCGCGGTGACCCGCTTCACGAACTCGGGCGCGCTGTCGGGGATCCGGTGCTCGCGCCGGACGGTCGCGGTGACCCTTTCGGGAATCTCGACGTGGTGCAGGGCGGCGAGCGACGCGTCGATGGCCGCGAAGTTTCGCTCGACGATCGTCTTGCCGCGCGCGGCGTACGTCTTCTCGAGCGCCGCCTTGATGTGGCCGATCGCCTGCTCGGTGGGCAGAACGCCCGACAGCGCGAAGAAGCATGGCTGCATGACCGTGTTCACACGGTTGCCCATCTCGGCCTCGCGGGCAACGCGCTGTGCGTCGATCACCCACATGTCGATGTGCTTGGCGATGAGCTCGCTCTGGACCTCCATCGGGAGGTGGTCCCAGACGTCATCGGGACCCCACGAGCTGTTCAGCAGGAAGGTCGCACCCGCGCGCGTGCTCGAGCACCTTGAGCTGGTCGAGCAGACCGAACTGGTGGCAAGCGACGAAGTCGGCGTCGTCGATCAGGTACGTCGAGCGGATCGGCGCCGGGCCGAACCGAAGGTGCGACACCGTGACCGAACCCGCCTTCTTCGAGTCGTAGACGAAGTAGCCCTGAGCGAACCGGTCGGTCTGCTCGCCGATGATCTTGATCGACGACTTGTTCGCTCCGACCGTGCCGTCTGAGCCCAGACCGAAGAACATGGCCTGCACTTCGCTTTGCGGGCGGGCGTAGCGCACCGTCCGATCGGGCTCGAGCGAGAGGCGCGTGACGTCGTCGTAGATGCCCACCGTGAAGTGGACCTTGGGCTTCGGCGGCGGCGAGCTCGTTGAACACGCCGGCGATGTGAGACGGGGTGATCTCCTTGGACGCCAATCCGTAGCGCCCGCCGATCACACGCGGCATGCCCGCAGTGAGCAACAGGTCGCCCGACGCCGCCGCTTCAGCCAGCGCGGTCACCACATCGAGATAGAGCGGCTCGCCTACCGCGCCCGGCTCCTTGGTGCGATCGAGCACCGCGATCGAGCGTGTTGTGGAAGGCAAGGCCGAGCGCAACGCCGAGGCGGGGAACGGCCGGTACAACCTGACCGTGACGAGGCCCACCTTCTCTCCAGCAGCCACCATCGTCTCGACGGCTTCGGTCGCCGCGCCGGCGGCCGAGCCCATGAGAACGATCACCCTCTCGGCGTCAGCGGCTCCGACGTAGTCGACCAACCCGTAGCGACGCCCAGTGCGTGCCGCGAGCTCGTCGAAGACCTCGCTGACGATGCCCGGCACCGCGTCGTAGAACGGGTTGGCGGCTTCCCGTGCCTGGAAGAACACATCTGGGTTCTGCGCCGTGCCCCGCAAAGTGGGCGCATCTGGCGTCATGCCCCGCAGTCGATGATCGACGATGTCGCTGTCGCGGACGATCGCGCCGAGATCAGCGTCATCGAGGAGCTCGATCTTGTCGACTTCGTGACTGGTGCGGAAGCCGTCGAAGAAGTGGAGGAATGGAACACGGGCACGCAGCGTCGCGGCGTGACTCACGAGCGCGAAGTCGTGCGCCTCTTGCACGGAGCTGGCGGCGAGCATCGCCCAGCCGGTCGTGCGCGCGTGCATCACGTCTGAGTGGTCACCGAAGATCGAGAGCGCGTGCGTGGCGATCGCCCGAGCGGCGACGTGGATCACGCAGGGGGTGAGCTCACCGGCGATCTTGAACATGTTGGGAACCATGAGCAGCAGGCCCTGGCTCGCCGTGAACGTCGTCGCCAGCGCGCCCTTCTGCAACGCGCCGTGCAGCGCTCCGGCCGCGCCCCCCTCCGACTGCATCTCGATGACGTCCGGCGTGAGCCCCCACCGGTTCGGTCGGTTGGCAGCGGCCCAGTCGTCGGCGTGTTCGCCCATCGGAGACGCTGGGGTGATCGGGTAGATCGCGATCACTTCGCTCAACGCGTAGGCCACGCGTGCGGCAGCCTCGTTCCCGTCAACGCATGTGGACTGCGGCGCCATGCTTCCGTCCTCTCGCGTCGTCGGGGCACTGTGCCCAAGGTCGCGGACCCCGTGATTCCATCACAGGGGCTCAGCCAGTGGGACTGAGCTCCACGAGACCCGCGAGCAGGAGGCAGAAGCCGCAGCCGTGACAGTCGCCGCCGCCTTCAACTCGGCCATCGATGTGCTGGGACCGGGGACAGGGGTCGCCGGTCGGCGTGTGCCACCGGCGCCTCTCGGTGTCGGAGTCGGTGCCCCTCGCTGCGCTCACCGGTCGGCGGCCTCGACGTTTGCGGCGAAGCCGTCGAGCTCAGCCGAGTTCGGCTCGTGCTCCCACACCTCGACTTCACCGAGGAGATCCGCATACTTGCCCCGCTGGCCGGGTGGGACCACCGCGCGGATTGGCACTTCTGGCCGTGTGACGTCCCGATACCGCTGCAGGATCGCCCGGTGCTGGTCCACGTCGAGGTCGAGCGCGAACACGATGCCGTGTGCCCGGTCGACCTTGTCACAGCCGGTTCCGGCGAGGAGCGGGCAGAGCTCACCGTGTTCGGGTCCGTGGCAGACGACGACGTCGTGGCCGCTGCGCTCGAGGAACGAGCGATCGAACTCGCCGTCGCTGCCCGGAATGACATCCAGCAGGATCAGCCCAAGCTTCTCAGCCATCGCGACCCCCCTTTTCCTCTCTGTCACCTGTGGCCAACGTGCCGGAGATCGCCGCTCGCCGCTAGGGCCGAACGTCCCTCGGCCCTGAGGGGAGCCGGTCGCTACACTCCGGCCCGGTCTCGACGAGAAGGAGGTGGGCCCATGAGTGACGGCAGTAGTCCTCGAACGGCCACCCGCGTCGGGCCGTTCGCCGTCTGATCGACGACGACCCTCTCCGCCGCAACGGCCGTTCGAACCTCAGCCGTCAGGGGCCGTCCCTGGGTTCAGGGTGTGTGGTGCATGGGTCCGGCGCGGGTGCGCGTCGAGGGAGGTGAGCTCCGATGTCAATGAGTGCTGCTGATGAGCGCCCCGTGGTCGCGGACGGGACGTTGTTGATCGACGTGGATCAGGTCACCAAGACGTTCGACACGCTCGACGGTCCACTGCCGGTGCTGGAAGGCGTCTCGCTCGAGGTGAGGGCGGGGGAGATCGTCGCCCTCCTCGGCAAGTCCGGCAGTGGCAAGTCGACGTTGCTGCGGTGCATCGCGGGGCTCATGGCCCCTTCGGCCGGCACCGTCTCGTTCCGGAGTCGACCAGTGACTGGTCCCAACGCGGGAACAGCGATGGTGTTCCAGACCTTCGCCCTCCTGCCGTGGTTGAGCGTGCGCCAGAACGTCGAGCTCGGCTTGGAGGCGCGGGGAGTCGAGCCGGCCGAGCGGGCCGAGCGGGCCGAGCGGGCCATCGACCTGATCGGATTGGACGGCTTCGAGTCCGCCTACCCGAAGGAGCTCTCGGGTGGGATGCGCCAACGGGTGGGGTTCGCTCGCGCGCTCGTGGTCGAGCCCGAGGTGCTGCTCATGGACGAGCCCTTCAGCGCACTCGACGTCCTCACTGCCGAGAACCTCCGCGGCGAGCTCCTCGAGCTGTGGGACAAGGAAGAGTTCCCGATCGAGGCGATCGTGCTCGTCACCCACAACATCGAGGAGGCCGTGATCCTCGCCGACCGGATCATCGTCCTCGGCTCGAATCCGGGGCGGATCCGCGCCGAGTTCCCCTGCGTGCTGCCTCGACCGCGTGACCGCAACGCGCCCGAGTTCGCCGGGCTCGTCGAGGAGATCTACGCGATCATGACCGGCCGCGAAAGCGAGCCGCCGATCCTCGCCCCGGCCGATGAGCGCCGCACGCCGGCCACCGTGCCGCTCCCGCACGCGACGGTCGACAGCCTCTCGGGCCTCGCGGAGATCATGGCGGGGCTCGGCCCGATCAGCGTGGCCGAGCTGGCGGACGAGCTGTACCTCGACGTCGACGACCTCCTGCCCCTCATCGACGCCCTCGAGCTCCTCGGGTTCGCCGCTGTCGAGGCAGGCAGCATCCGCCTGACCGCCGAAGGAGTCACGTTCGCAGGCGCTGACATCCAAGCGTCCAAGCGCATCTTCGCCGACGCGGCACTCGCGAGGGCCCCGTTGATCCGCGTCATCGTCAACGGGCTCGAGCGTGCCGGCGATCACACGTTGCTGGCTGGGTTCTTCACCCAAGTGCTGCGCCGCGCTTTCACCGAGCCCGAGGCCAAGCAACAGCTGGACGTCGCGTTGGACTGGGGTCGCTACGCCGAGCTGTTCAGCTATGACGCCGCCCACGACGAGCTCGCCCTCGACCCGGGCCGAATCGCGACCACGAGTCCCGAGCCGTGAGCTTCATGTACCGCGTCGCTGCCGGCAGGGGAAGGGGGCCGGGGGCAGACGAGCCGCCTCGCGAGCCGCGCAGGCGGCGCGGGTACTCGGGCTGGCTGCCGGTGAGCCTCCGCGCAGTCACGTGGGTCGACATCGTGGTTGCCCTCGGAGTGCTCGTGCTCCTGTACGCGGTCGTCGAGGCGGGCCGCGGCGCGAGCGTGTCGTTCACCCCGGGCCAGGTCGGCGCGATCGACACGTCACCGACCCAGCTGCCGTACTACGCCGCGCGCAGCCTGCTGCGGATGTTCATCGCGCTCGGGCTCTCCTTCACCTTCACGTTCATCTATGGCTATGTCGCGGCGCGCTACCGGCGGGCCGAGAAGGTGATGATCCCCGCGCTCGACATCCTGCAGTCGATCCCCATCCTCGGCTTCCTCTCGATCACGGTCACCGGGTTCATCGCACTGTTCCCGGGCTCGTACCTCGGGCTCGAGTGCGCGGCGATCTTCGCCATCTTCACGTCGCAGGCCTGGAACCTGACGTTCAGCTTCTATCACTCGCTCATGACCGAGCCCCGCGAGCTCGACGAAGCGGCGCGTCTGCTGCGACTTCCCCGGTGGACGCGGTTCTGGCGGCTCGACGTGCCCAACGCCGCGATCGGGTTGGTCTGGAACGGGATGATGAGCATGGGCGGCGGCTGGTTCTTCCTCGTCGCCGCCGAAGCGATCAGTGTCTTGAACCACAGCTACACGCTTCCGGGCATCGGCGCGTATGCGGGCGCGGCGATCGCCGCAGGCGACCTCGGGAAGGTCGCTCTCGCCATCCTCACCATGGCGGTCATGGTCATCGGTGTGAACTTCTTTCTCTGGAGCCCGCTCGTCGCGTGGTCGGAGAAGTTCAAGAACGAGCAGTCCGAGGCGGCGGAGGTGCCGCGCTCGGCCGTGCTGAACCTCCTTCGTCGCTCACACTGGCCTCGCGCCGTCGGACGAGCCCGTCGCCGGCTCGCACAACCGGTCAACCGCTTCTGTGTGCGCGTGCTCGGCACCGACGACGCGGCGCTCAACACTGACCCACGTCGGAAGCGGTTCGGTGACGCCGCCTTCTGGTTGGTCATCGGTGCGTTGCTCGCGTTCGGCACCTGGAAGCTCGTCGGCTACATCACCGCCGAAGACGGCTGGGCCGTCTTCTGGACCCCGATGTGGCAGGGGCTCGTCACGTTCTCGCGTGTGATCGTCTTGGTCATCGTCGCCACACTCGTGTGGGTGCCGATTGGCGTCAAGATCGGCTTGAACCCGCGCCTCGCTCGTACCGCCCAGCCGATCGTGCAGATCCTCGCGAGCTTCCCCGCCAACTTCCTCTTCCCGTTCGCCGCCTGGGCATTCGTGAAGACCGGTCTGACCCTGAACGTCGGGGGCATCTTCCTGATGAGCCTCGGCGCGCAGTGGTACATCCTCTTCAACACGATCGCCGGCGCGCAGTCGATCCCGTCAGACCTCAAGGACGCGATGGACAACCTGGGCATCCACGGCTGGCAGCGATGGAAGAACCTCATCCTCCCCGCGATCTTCCCGAGCTATGTGACCGGTGGGATCACCGCGTCGGGGGGCGCGTGGAACGCCTCGATCGTCGCGGAAGTCGTCCGCTACGGATCCACCACGCTCACCGCCACCGGCCTCGGGGCGTACATCGCGAAAGCCGCCCAAGCTGGCGACTTCCATCAGATCCTCGCCGGGATCACGGTGATGGCGGTGTACATCGTCGCGCTGAACCGTCTCTTCTGGCGACGCATGTTCCATCTCGCCGAGACGCGCTACAGCCTCTGACCGCAAGGGATCGCGAGCTCAGGTCGGGATCGCCTCGTGGTGGCTCCATCGCGCGGCGAGGCGATGCACACGATGCTCGTGATCTCGCGCGAGCGTTCGAGGCGTCGTCGCGAGGTGGACCTTGAAGAAGAAGTACTTCGCGATCTCGGTGCACGCGAGGTACGCGATCACGAATGCGCAGAGCACCGCGAAGAACGTCAACGGGAGCGGCGCGAACCCGAGTGTGTCGTTCAGCCGGCTCTGGGGGAGCAGCGCACCGACGACGACCACCCCGATCACGGACACGAGCAGGGGTCGTGAGGGGCGGCTGCGGTAGAACGGCACGCGGCGGGTGCGGATCACGAACACGACGAGGGTCTGCGTTGCCAGTGACTCGACGAACCACCCTGATCGGAAGAGTGGCGCCGCCGCGTTGAAGCCCCAGAGCATCACCATGAAGGTCGCGAAGTCGAACACGGAGCTGATCGGACCGAACCGGATCATGAACTTGCGGATGAAGGAGATGTCCCAGTGCGATGGTCGGACGAGCTGTTCCTCGTCCACGTGATCAGTGGGGATCGTCATCTGGCTCGTGTCGTACAGCAGGTTGTTGAGCAGGATCTGGAACGGCAGCATCGGCAGGAACGGCAAGAACGCGGCGGCGACCGTGACGCTGAACATGTTGCCGAAATTGGAGGACGTCCCCATGAGGACGTACTTGATCGTGTTCGCGAAGATCCTCCGGCCCTCGACGACGCCATCGGCGAGCACGTCGAGATCGCGCTCGAGCAGGATGATGTCGGCCGCGTCCTTCGCCACGTCGGTCGCCGTGTCCACCGAGATGCCCACGTCCGCGTGGTGCAGCGCGAGCGCGTCGTTGACTCCGTCTCCCAGGAACGCAACCGCCGAGCCAGCGTGGCGTTGAGCGCTGAGGATGCGGGCTTTCTGCTCGGGGCTGACGCGGGCGAACACCGAGGTGTGAACGACGGCAGCCATCAGCTGGGTGTCGTCGAGACGATCGAGGTCGGCGCCCGTGAGCGTTCCCTCCACGGCGATGCCGAGAGTCGCGCACACGGTCTCTGCGACGATCGGGTTGTCGCCCGTGACCACCTTGACCGAGATTCCGAGCCCGCCAAGACGAGCGACTGATGCCGCGGCTGACGGCTTGGGTTGGTCGAGGAAGACCAAGTACCCGGCCAGGTCCAGGTCGTGTTCGTCCGCGGGACCGACCGAGGTCACACCAGCGGCCGCCCGCGTCGCAACCGCGACCACTCGATTGCCCGCCGCGAACTCGCGTTCGAGGACGGTTCGCGCCTCGTCGGTCACGTTCCGGCAGTGGTCGAGAACCGTTTCCGGTGCGCCCTTGGTGATGATGACTCGGTCGTTGGACGGATCGTCGACGAGCACGGACGCGCATCGGCGCTCGTGGTCGAACGGTGCGATGCCGATGCGGCGAAAGCGGTCGACCGGCACGGCTGCGGACTGGGGCGAGTCCCAGATCGCCGCGTCGAGGGGGTTGCCGCCGACTGCGCCGTGGCCGGCGATCGTCGCCTCGTTGCACACCAGCCCGAGCGCGAGCACGTTCGGATCCTCGGTCCCCGCGACATCGATCGCGCGGGCGAGGGTGATGTGACCTTCGGTGAGCGTGCCGGTCTTGTCCGTGAAGAGCACGTCGATGTCACCGAGGTCTTCGATGCAGACCAGGCGCTTGACCAGCACCTTGCGCTCCGCGAGCCGTCGTGACCCAGTGGCGAGGCTCGTCGACACGACGGCCGGCAACAGCTGCGGCGTGATCCCGACGGCCACGGCGAGCGAGAAGAGCACCGCGTCGATCACCGGACGCCCGAGCAGCACGTTGACGACGAAGATCGCCAGGCTGAGCGCCCCGCCGACCCGGGCGAGCAGGCCGGAGAAGTGAGTCAACCCAATCTGGAACTCGGTCTGTGGGTGCCGCTCGCCGAGCCCGATCGCGATGCGCCCGAACTGTGTGTCGCGACCTGTCGCGATGACGACAGCGTCGCCGGCGCCCTCGTGCACCACTGTCCCCATGAACGCACATGAGGAAAGCTCGGCGAGCGTTGCCCCTTCGGCGACGGGAGCGGCCGACTTCGACGCGGGCACCGACTCCCCGGTCAGGACCGACTCGTCGCACTCCAGGTAGCTGGCGGTGAGCAACCTCAAGTCGGCCGGCACGATCGAGCCGACATCGAGGTGCACGATGTCGCCTGGGACGAGATGCGTGACTTCGACCCGACTCGGCTCGCCATCGCGCGTCGTCGTGACGAGGTGACGGATGTCCGAGTGCATCGCCTCGGCAGCCCGTTCGGCGCGGAACTCATTCACGAACCCGAGGCCGACGGACGCACCGAGGATGACCCCGATGATGACGGCGTCCACACCCTCTCCGACGAACGCAGATACCGCGGCCGCCGCTCCGAGAAGCCAAAGCAAGGGGCTGCGGATCTGACGCGCCAGAACCGCCGCGGCGCTTGCATGGTGGGTCCGCACGGCATTCGGTCCGTAGATCGCCGTCCGCTCGGCCACCTGGGGAGCGCTCAGGCCGCCGGGTTCGGTTTCGAGCAACGTGAGCACACGATCCGACGTGAGCGTTGCCGCAGCCTGGATCGTGAGGCGGTCGCCAACTCCGGGGCGGTGAGCTGTGGTCGGACCATCGGGCGGCACGCGGTTCCCACCATAGAGAGCGACGCGCTCCACGGAGCAGCTGGTCTTGTTCAGTCGACGTGAGTGGGTACCGAGGTCACGACCGTTCCCTTGCGAAGCAGCAGGCGGGCCTTCAGCAGCAGCGCCGTCTGGTTGTGAAGCAGGGCCTCCCACCAGCGATGCACCACGAACTCCGGGATCACCACCGTCACGGTGTCGTGCGGCCACTGCTCGTCGAGCGCGTCGACGTATTGCAAGACTGGCCGGGTGAGAGCTCGGTAGGGCGACGACACGACATCGAGGTCGATGTCGAAGTGGTACTCGGCCCACGTGGCGAGCATCTGCTCACCGGACTCCTCGTCGAACGCCACGTGCACGGCGTGGAGGTACTGGGGTCTCAACGACTTCGCGTAGGCAAGCGACTCGAGCACTCCGGCGTGCACCTTCGACGGCACGAGCACGACGACCGTGTGGACGATCTCGGGCAGCGGCGTGCCGGGCGGACACGCGAGTGCCCGGTCGACCCGCGAGTAGTGCCGGTGGATCGACCAGAACAGCAGCACCAAGAGCGGGATGACGAGGGTCGGGACCCACGCACCTTCGGTGAACTTCGACACGACGACCACGACCGTGACGACTGCCGTGGCGAACGCGCCGACGGCGTTGACCGCGAGTCGGCGCTGCCACCCGGGCTCACGGCCTCGCCAGTGATGCACGACCATGCCTGATTGCGAGAGCGTGAACGACATGAACAGTCCGACCGCGAACAGAGGGATGAGAGCGCTGACCTCGCCTCCGAACGCGATCAGCAGGCCGGCCGCGGCGAACATGAGGACGAGGATCCCGTTCGAGAGCACGAGCCGGTCCCCCCGGTTCGCGAACTGGCGAGGGAGGTAGCCGTCCGAAGCGACGATCCCGGACAGGCGGGGAAAGTCGGCGAATGCCGTGTTCGCCGACAACGTCAGGATCGCGGCTGTCGATGCCTGCAGGATGATGTAGAGCAGGCCGTCACCGAAGACCGCGTGACCCATCGTCGACAGAAGCGTCTCGTCGGGGCTCAACGTCGGGCGAAGATGTGACGCGAGGACGGCGATCCCGAGGAACAGCGCCCCGAGGATGAAGGCCACCCAGGTCAGGGTGATCGCTGCGTTGCGCGACTCGGGCTTGCGAAACGCCTGGATGCCGTTCGAGATCGCCTCGACGCCACTCAGCGCCACCGCGCCGGAGGAGAACGCGCGCAGGAGCAGGAACGAGGACGCGCCGGCGAGCACCGCCTCACCACCCGTGAAGTGCGCCAACGCGGCCTGATCGACAGGAAGCCGGCCGAGCGAGCCCGTCGCGACACGGAACAGGCCCACGACGACGAGCAGCGTCATGATCGCGATGTACGTATACGTCGGAGGAGCGAAGAGCCGGCCCGACTCGCGGACCCCGCGCAGGTTCGCGACCGCGATGAGTGCGAGCAGGGTGAGTCCGACTTGGAGCTCGTCGCCGCGTAGTGATGGCACTGCCGAGGTGATGGCGGCGGCTCCCGCGGCGATCGACACCGCGACGGTCAGCGTGTAGTCGACCATCAACGATCCGGCCGCGACGAGCGAAGCCCCCGTCCCGAGGTTCTCTCGACTCACGATGTACGAGCCGCCGCCGCTCGGATACGCGTAAAGCGTCTGGCGATAGCTCGCGGTCACGATTGCCAGCAGCACGATGACGACGATCGAGAGCGGCACCAGGTAATCGAGAGCGGCCATCCCCGCCGCCGGCACCAACACGACCAAGATCTCCTGCGTCGCGAAAGCAGTCGACGCGATCGCATCGGTGCCGAACACCGCCAACGCCACCCGCTTGTTCAGCCGCTGCTCACCGAGCTCCGATGACGAGAGCGGTGTCCCGATGAGAAGGCGCTTCACCGCCGAGTACATGCCGCGAGCCTCGCACGGGCTCAGGTCAGGTCAGGGCGGGTTCGCGGTCGTCGGGCTTCGGCAGCTCGTGAGGTAAGTCGGACGTGAAGGCGAGAGAGGCGAGCGCGAGGAGCGCGGCGGCGAGCAGGCCGGCCTTGAGCGCGACGAGCTGCGCCTTCTCGTAGTCGTCGACGATGGCTTCCGTCGTCGACCTGCTCAGTCCTGCGTCTTGCGCGGCCTTCTCGATCTCGCTCGAGGACACGAAGTCGACGCCGGTTCCTGCCGCGGTGCTGACCCGTTCCGCGACCTGCTGATTGATGCGGTCGTCGTTCTGGATGTGAGAGATGAACGAACCGGTGAGGCCGGCGAGGACGATCGCGCCGATGAGCGCGACGCCGAGCGACGAGCCGAGCTGCTGTCCGGTGTATTGGAGTCCGCCGGCCTCACCGCGGCCCGAGGCGTCGACCGACGACTGCACGACGTTGCCGAGCTGCGATGCCATGAGACCCATCCCGATGCCCAGCAAGCCCATCGACATCGCGAAGCCAGCGTCCTTGAGCTGCGGGTCGATCGTGGCGACGAGCACGAGTGCGGCGACGAACGCCGTCCACAACCCGGCGCGCACGATCGTTCGGATCGGGAAGCGCTTCGAGAACCGCGAGCCCAAAGCCGACGCGATGAACATCGTGATCGAGACGGGGAGCATCTTGATGCCGGTTTCGAGCGCGTCGAGGCCGAGGACCAGCTGCAAGTAGAGAGGGACGACGAAGAACACGCCCATGAGGATGAGGTTCTGGCTGAACAGGCCGTAGAGCCCCGAGCGCAGACTCGGGATCTTCGTGAGGTCGAGGTGCACGAGCGGGTCTTTGCCCGTCGCTTCCCGGTGCTGTTCCCAACGGACGAACGCCCAGAGCAGCACGCCGCCGAACGCGATCACGAACAGCGTGGCTGACAGGCCGAACGGCTCGACGGGCGAGTCCTTCGGCTGCACCCAGCCCCACGTGCTCGACTGGAGCACACCGAGCACGACGATCCCGAGACCACCCGCTGACAGCACCGTCCCCACACCGTCGAGCCGTGGCTTGGCCCCGCTGCGCGGCGCGTCAGCGATGAACCGCGTCGTCAAGAGGATGAAGGCGACGAGCACGACCTCGCCGGCGAACACGACGCGCCATGACAGCTCGGTCGTCGCCCAGCCGCCGACGATCGGCCCGACCGCGATGCCCGCTCCCGCGACCCCACCGATCACGGCATAGGCCGCCTTGCGGGACGCGCCCTCGAAGTTCCCCGCGATCAGCGCAGCCATGGCCGGAAGCACGAGCGCGGCGCCGAGGCCTTCGAGGACGGACCAGCCCAGGGCGAGGATCGTGACGGTGGGCGCCACCGCCGTCAACGCGGAACCACACGCGTAGATCACGAGGCCGACCACGAACGCGCGGCGACGACCGATGATGTCGCCGATCTTCCCGCCCGTCAGCATGAACATCGCCATGACCAAGCAGTACAAGGTGATCACGGCCTGGATGACGGTCACGGTCGTGTCGAAGTCCGCGACCAGCTGGCTGATCGACACGTTCATGACCGACTGGTCGAGCACCATGACGAACTGCGCGGTCGCCAGCGACACCAGCGCCCACCGACGACTCATGGGCGACTGTTTAACCGAGATGCGTCAGCCGGGCGTGACGTAGCGAGCGTTCGCCTCTTCGAAGAGCGCCCGCGTGCGCTCGAAGTCGATCGGCGACTCGGCCATCGTCTCGGCGTCCCACTCGCTGCGACCGAGCTTGGTCGTGAGGTCGCCGCCGTAGACGTGGATCGCCCCGGTCAGCGTCGAGAGCGGGTTGTGCACCGAGTGGATCGTGTCGCTTCCGAACAGCACGGCTTCGCCCGTGCACAGCTCGTGGCCACCCGACGGGATGATGCCGTTGCCTTTGCGTCGGAACAACGCGTTGTCCTCCCGGCCGCCGTAGAGCCCGATCGCCGCCCACATCAGATGGTTGTGCGCGGGGATCTTCATGTCGGGGCCCCACACGACCTTCAAGATGCTCAGGTCGGGCGCTGCGTAGATCGGCACGATCTCCGCCTGCGTCGCGGGCAGCGCCATCGCCACTTCGTCGGGTGCGCTCACCGCCCTCTCGAGCACCTCTTTGATCGCGAGCCTCGGCTCTGACTCGGTCAGGGCCTGCCTGCACTCGGCCACGAACTCGTCCACGTCGAACATGGCCTTCTCCCTTCCGTACGCTCGCCCATCATCCCGCGCCGGCGGCCAACGAGCACATCGCGCCGTTGGCTGCTGGGGGTGGCGTCAGTCACGCTTGCCTCCGACCTCCCACATGGTCTTGGCGTAGCCCTCCTCCAACGATGCGTCGAGGGCGGTCGCCTCGAGGTCGCCCACCTCGGGGATCTGATCCTTGAGGATGCAGCCCAGCGTGGGCAGCGAGGCGCGGTCGGGCCAGGCGTCGGCGTTCCAGAGCTCGCTGCGGCGGAACGCCTTCGCACAGTGCATGAACTGCTCGACCACCGTGACCCCGATCGCGGCCTTCGGACGACGGTCCTTCACCGCGCAGGCGTCGAGCACCGCCGGGTCGGTGGTGAGGCACGCCTGGCCATTGACCCGCAACGTCTCGTCCATCCCCGGGATCAGGAAGAGAAGCCCGATGCCCGAGCCGTGCACGATGTTGCCGATCGAGTCGAGGAGGTTGTTGCCGGCGAGGTCGGGGATCGCGAGGTGGTGGTCGTCGAGCACGACGACGAACCCTGGCGGACCGCCCTTCGGCGAGACGTCGGCGGTGCCGTCGGGCGAGGCGGTGCCGATGAGCACGAAAGGTGAATGGTCGATGAACGTGCGGGCGTGCTGATCGAGCTGGGCGATGACCTTCGCCTTGGTGAGTGCGGCGGGATGCCGGTACAGCTCGCGCAGCTCGCTCTCGCTGCGCACGACGTCTGTGAACATCAGCGAAGTGTACGAAGCCGTGCCTATCGTGCGGGCCACGACAACAAAGGGGGTGGGCGGATGCCCGACTCGTTTCCCGCAATCACGCACGTCGCCGTCACGGTCCGTGACCTCGGCGTGAGCGTTCCCTGGTACAAGGCGCTCATCGGCTCCGATCCGGTCCTCGACGAGGACACCGGCCCGTTCCACCACACCGTGTTCCTCATGGGCGGCACCCTGCTCGGCTTGCACGAGTTTCCGGACCACGTGAAGGGCTCGAAGTTCGACGAGCGGCAGGTCGGCCTCGACCACATCGCGTTCGGGTGTGCGAACCGCGCCGAGCTCGAGCAGTGGGAGTCGAAGCTCAACGAGCTCGGCATCAAGAACGGCGGCGTCGTCGACGCCGGCTACGGCTCTGGCCTCTCGTTCCGCGACCCCGACGGCATCGCCCTCGAGTTCTTCGCGCCGCCAGGCTGACCGTCGACCAGTGCAGCGCGGCGGAAGGACGTTCGCCTCTGTCAGCGCGAGCTTTTGTTTCGTATCTTGACCGTGGAGGTCAAGCGATTGGCGCGTGACCCAGAGTCCAACTGAAGGAGGTGTGCACGCATGACCAAACAGGGCACTGCAGTTGCAGTTCGTCCCGAGGTCGAGGCCCCAGGGTTGTGGGCGTGGTTCGACGCCCCTGATCTCGGTCGCTGGTTCGATGCCCGTCCGTTCTTCGGGCGGCTCGAGCGGATGCGCATCGAGCAGGAGCTCACGGACGACACTCTGACCGTGAAGGCCGAGCTCCCCGGCATCGATCCCACGAAGGACGTGGACATCACGCTGGAAGAGGGTGTGCTGCGCATCAAGGCCAACCGTCAGAGCGAGACGAAGGAAGAGAAGGATGGCTCCTACTTCTCCGAGTTCCGCTATGGCTCGTTCGAACGGTCCGTAAGGGTCCCGAAAGAGACGAGCATGGATGACGTGAAGGCCAGCTACAAGGACGGCATCCTCGAAGTGACGTGCCCCTACAAGGTGCCCACTGAGATGGCCCCGAAGCATGTCGAGGTCACCAGAGGCTGACGATTCCACTGCGCTGACGGGCTCGCTTCCTCGGGGTTGCGAGCCCGTCAGTCGCGTAAGCGGTCAGTCGCGTAGAGGGGTCGTGACGAGCTCGGGCGACCCGTGACGCGACCACCGAGCTGGTCGGCCTCGTGTCGATCTCCGTCGCATCCGGCCATTCGTCGAACTCGCCCTCCATCGCCCTACGGATCGACGCGTCGGCATCCGATGCGTCGGTTCCGAGGGCCGCTCGTTCACGGAGGCGATCGGCAGCGATGCTCGTCGGCAACGTGCATCGCAGCTCGAGCAGGTCCGAGTGCGTCTCCCGTGCAACGGTGGCCGCGAGCTCGCGCCACGGTGCGCGCGAGAACGAAGCGTCGATGATGGTGGAGCGGCCCTCCTCGAGCAGGAGCCTCGCTCGATCGAAGAGTGCGGCATATGTCGTCTCTGTTGTCGCTGGCGAGTACAGCCCCTCCTTGTACGGGGCTGCTGCTGATGTCTGAGAGGCGAGGCCCGCGCGTTCCTTCCGGAGCTCGTCCGACCGCAGCACCGGCCAACCGAGCTCGTCGCCCAAGCCCGTAGCGAGAGTGCTCTTGCCTGACCCTGGCAGTCCGCCGATCAGGACGAGTCGGATCCTGCCGGACTGCAGATGACGAGCGCACAGCGCGAGGTAGGCACGTGCCTCCTCGTGGTCGGCGCTGCTTCCGCGCAGACACGAGATCTTCGAGCGCACCAGCGCTCGATACGCGATGTAGTGATGCGCCAGCGACTCCGGGTGCGTCTCGGCCGAGAACTCGCGATACCAGGCCATGAACGCGTCTGCGAGGTCGGGTCGGCCGAGCCGTTCGAGGTCCATGGCGAGGAAGCCGACGTCGTAGAGCACGTCGCCCCACCGCAGGCGGTCGTCGAACTCGAGGCAATCGAGTACCCGGGGGCCATCGTCGAGGCAGTAGATGTCATCGGCGAGCAGGTCGCCGTGACCGTCGACGACGCAACCTCGTCGGATCCGATCCTCGAGCAGCCGGCCCCGACCCGCCAGGTAGCGATCCGCGAGGGTGCCGATCTCGGCGAGTGACCTGCCGTCGAGTGGCTCCGGGACGAAGGGTTCGAGCTCGACGAGGTTCTGTTGCCAGAGCTGGCGCAGCGCCGAGGTCGTGGCGACCGACGAGATCTCGGCGTCGGTCACGGCTTCGGCATGTGCGATCGCGATGAGACGGGCGATCTGTCGGAGGCATGAGTCGACGTCGGCCGTGCCGCGCACCAACGTCGACAGCCGTCGGTCCGCAGGCATCCGACGCATGCGGACCGCGTGATCGACGACGACGCCGTCATCGTCGACGACCTCCTCGACCCCCAAGTAGACGTCGGGGGAGAAGCGGCTGTTCAGCTCGACCTCGCGTCTGCAGATCGCCTCGCGGCGCTCCGGCGTGCTCAGGTCGATGAACGGGAACCGCACATCCTTCTTGCGCTTGTGGACCACGTCTCCGTCGAAGGCGACGGTGGAGATGTGCGTCTCGAGAACGTCCGCACCCGGACGGGAAGCCTCGAAGAGACGTGCCGCGACACGCATTGCCTCCGTGTCAACCTCCAGCTTCGGTGTGCGCGGGGAAGTGCTCGACGACGGCGTCGGAGCCGGGGAAGTAGAGCCCGACGTGCCCGTCCTCCGCCCACTGCACGAGGAAGGGCGGACCGCCGTCCTCGCCACGAACCTCGAGTATCTCTGCGTCTCGGTCGGGTTCATGGATCCGATGGCCCTTCACGACGATTCGATCTCCTGCTGCTGCTTTCATCGTCCATCCTCCTGGTGCTGTTGGTGTCCGTGCGTCGGATTGCGCGCGGCGTCCAACACAAGCCGTTGCTCGGCGCCGGCGAGCACCCGGCGGGTGCGAGACGCCGCGTCGGGGTTGACGGAGACCGAGTCGATGCCGAATCGAACGAGCGCCTCTGCGAATGCCGGACGGTTCGAAGGGGCCTGTCCGCAGAGCGAAGAGGTGAGCCCGAGCCGAGCGCTCGTGCGGATGATCTGCTCGATCGCGTCGAGGACCGCTCCATCTCCTTCGTCGAAGAGCTCCTCGCACACCTCGGAGTCGCGGTCGACGCCGAGGATGAGCTGCGTGAGATCGTTCGATCCGATGGACACGCCGTCGATGCCGAGCGCAGCGTATTCGGGGAGCCAATGCACGACCGACGGCACCTCGGCCATGATCCAGCGCAGCAGGCTGCGGTCGTCTCGCAACGGACTGGCGTCGACGAGCTCGAGACATGCTTCGAGCTCCCACTTCGTACGCACGAACGGGATCATGAGGTGAAGGTTCGGAGTCTGCTCACGGACCCGAGCGATGAGCTCGAGCTCGAGCGCGAACAGATCGGGCTCCTTGATGTACCGGTAGCAACCCCGATACCCGATCATCGGGTTGCGCTCCTGCGGTTCGTACTCTTCGCCGCCTTCGAGACCCCTGAACTCGTTCGTGCGGAAGTCGATCGTCCGGTAGATGACTGGCCGCGGCATGAACGGCGTCGTGATCTTCAGGAGTGACGCAGCCATGCGGGAGAGGAACTCCTCGCGGCCACCGGTGGCCAGCACCTGGCGCGGATGTCGTCCCCCCAATGCCTCGGTGACGAGGAACTCGGCCCGGAGCAAGCCGACGCCGTCGACGTTCATCGCCGCGATCTCGTCGGCCCGCTCTGCGAGCGCGAGGTTCACGTACAGCTTCGTGGCAGTGACCGGCTCAGCCGACGCGATCGTCGCCGCTTCGCGAGGAGCGACGAGGGCGACGGGGGTGACAGCGCCGGCGGTCACTGTGCCGCGTGCCCCGTCGACGGTGACGACGTCGCCGGTGTGCAGTCGCGTGGTCGCGTCGTGCGCGCCGACGATGCACGGCACCCCGAGCTCGCGGCTTGCGATCGCCGCGTGGCAGGTGACACCACCGCTGTCGGTCACGACCGCCGCGGCCCGTCGAAGAGTGGGAAGCCAATCGGGGTTCGTCATCGGCGCCGACGAGCACCTCGCCGGTGACGAGCAGCGCTCCCTCAGCCGGCGAGGCGAGGACGCGGACTCGGCCCGACGCGATCCCGGGGCTCGCGCCGAGACCGACCAGGAGAGCTTCGTGCCCTCCGCCGCGGGCTCGGCCTCGGCGGCCGTCGTTCCCGATGCGGGCAGCGTCGTGATCGGGCGAGTCTGCACGACGTGCACGCCGCCGTCGGAGTCGTAGCACCACTCCAGGTCTTGCGGGCAGCCGAAGTGGTCCTCGGCGTCGAGCACGAGGTGCGCGACGACGAGCACCTGCTCGTTGGTGAGGACGCGCGCGCTGCCTTCCTCGGCGCTCAAGGTCACCGACTGGTCGCCACCGACGCCTGCGATGATCTTCTGGGACTTCACGCCGACGCGGATATCTCGGATCTCGAGCGGTGACCGCGAGAGCGTGTACGTGTCGGGCTCGACGAGGCCACCCACCACGACCTCACCTTGGCCCGGCGCGCCTTCGATGACGATCACGTCGGAGCTTCCCGGTCGCGGGGTCCGCGCTGAACGCGACGCCCGAGCTCGCCGCGGGCACCATCGCTTGCACCACGACGGCGATCGCCGGCCTGCCCTCGATGTGCTGGGCGATGCGGTACGAGAGCGCCCGTGTCTCGTACACCGACTGCCAGCACGAGCTCACCGCGTCGAGCAGCGACTGGGGTCCCCGTATGTTCGTGAACGTGCGGTGCATCCCTGCGAACGAGGTTCCCGCGAGGTCTTCGGCAGTGGCGGACGAGCGGACGGCGACGGCGGGGTCGTGGCTACCGAGGCGACGCGACAGCTCGGAATAGGCGTCGATGACCGCAGTTCGCAGGTCGTCGGGCATCACCACGGAGGCGACCCCGGCCTGCAGCGCTCGGCTCTCCGCTTCGAGCGCGTCAGGATCGGCGGCGAGCGCCGCGAACGATCGTCCATCGTTCGTCTCGTCGCGCACAGCGGCGGCGAAGGCGTCGGCGGTCACCACGAACCCGTCGGGCACGGGGAAGCCTGCCCGCCTCAGCTCGCCCAGGTTGGCGCCCTTGCCGCCGACGAGCGCGGTGTCGTCCTTCTTGATGTCATCGAGCCAGCACACGAGCTCCATGGCGTTCTCCAATTCAAGTCATCTCGAGGCGAGCGCCGTGTCGAGGTAGCGGACACACGCGTCGAGGGTCAGGATCTTGGGGTAGTCCCGCTCGGGCACCTCGATGCCCGTGCGCTCGTAGACGCTCCGTCACGAAGTTGAGGAAGTCCATCGAGTCGAGGTCGAGCTCATCGCGAAGGTCTGCGTCGGGCGCGAGCGAGTCGAAGTCCGTCTCGGGCGCGATGACGGCGAGCGACGCGATCACAGCGGTGCGCGAGTCCATAGCTCCTCCGGTCGTTGCAGCAGCCGCTCGACGGCGGCCAGGTAGCGGGCACCGGTGTGCCCGTCGGTTGCGCGGTGGTCGCCGGCCAATGTCATCCGTACGACCGGGTGGACGCCGATGAGGCCTTCGACCGCCACCGGCCGTCGCGCGATTCGTCCCACGCCGACGAGCGCGACTTGCGGCGGGTAGATGACGCCGTACACCTCGTCGACTCCTTGCTCTCCGAGGCTCGTGACGGTGATCGTCGGATCGGCCATCTCCGAGCTCCGCAGATGTCCGCTACGAGCTCGCTGCACCACGTCGCGCAGCTCGCGCATGAGCGTGTCGAGGTCCTTCTCGTCTACGTCGTGGATCGCGGGCGCGACAAGCCCACCGCCGCGGAGGGACACCGCGACGCCGAGGTGCACGTTCGGCGCGCACTGCAGGCGATCGTCGAGCCAGAAGCCGTTGACCTCAGGCACCTCCCGGGCTGCGAGCGCGGTCGCCTTGAGGAGAAGCACGACTGGCAGCGCACGCTCGTTGATGGCGCGGGTCTCGTTGATGCCTGTGAGCCAGGTGAGGGCGGCATCGAGGTCGACATCGGTGGCGACGTAGTAGTGAGGGATGTCGCGGTTCGCACGGCTCATCAGCCCTGCGATCGCCCGACGCATCGACATGGCCCGATCCGGCGCTGCTTCGGTCGCGGCCGGCGCTGCTTCGGTGGCCGCTGGCGCTGCTTCGGTGACGGCAGGCATCGCAGCCCGTTCGACGTCGGCGCGGGTGATGCGCCCGCTCGGTCCGGTGCCCTGCACCTGCGTCAAGTCGACACCGAGGTGCTCGGCGAGCCGGCGGATCACGGGCGAATGGAGGGCGCCGTCGACGTGGCTCGGACGCTGGCGCTCGATGGGCTTCGCGACCTGCTCCGCGCGCGGCTCGACGGCGGGCTTCGAGGCGACCGCCGGCTGCACCCGCGGCGCGCCCGCGCTGGTGACCGTGGCGAGCGGCGTCCCGACCGGCACCCGTTCGCCGACCGGCACCAGCAGCTCGTCGATCACTCCCGACTCGAAGATCTCCACGTCGATGTCCGCTTTGTCGGTGTCGACGACCGCGACGATGTCGCCGCGGTGCACCTCGTCGCCGGGCTTCACCAGCCACTCGAGGACAGTGCCCGCCTCCATGTCGGCGCCGAGTGACGGCATGCGGAACTCACTCACTGCTCCGCACCTCCTCGACCGCAGCGATGATGCCCTCGACTTGCGGGAGGGCGGCGTCTTCGAGGTGCTTCGCGTACGGGATCGGCACTTCGGCGCTGCAGACGCGCACGACCGGCGCATCGAGGTCGTAGAAGGCTCCCTCCATGATGCGGGCGCTCAGCTCGGCCGAGATGCTGCCGCTGCGCCAGCCCTCGTCGACGATCACCGCGCGGTGCGTCTTCTTGACGGTCTCCAAGATCGTGTCGTTGTCGAGAGGTCGAAGCGATCGAAGGTCGACGACTTCGGCATCAGTGCCCGTGCTCGCCAGTGCTTCCGCCGCGGCGAGGCACTTCGACACCGATCCTCCGTACGTGATGATCGAGACGTCCGCTCCCACCCGGCGCACTGCCGCGGCGGAGATGCCGAGCTCGGCCGCGTCGCCCGTCACGTCGCCCTCGACGTTGTAGAGCGACCCGTGTTCGAAGATGAGCACAGGATCGAGATCTTCGAGCGCGGGAGCGAGCATGCCGCGCGCGTCGTCGACGGTGGCCGGCGTGAGGACCTTGATGCCCGGGATGTGCGCGTACCAGCCTTCGAGGCTGTGAGAGTGCTGCGCTGCGAGCTGTCGGCCGCCGCCCGTGGTCATGCGGATCACGAGGGGGACGCTGAGCTGGCCGCCCGTCATGTGTCGGAGCGTCGCTGCGTTGTTCATGATCTGGTCGAGAGCCAACAGGCTGAAGTTCACGGTCATGATCTCGACGATGGGGCGCATGCCGGCCATCGCGGCTCCGATGCCGGCGCCCACGAACGCCGACTCCGAGAGCGGCGTGTCACGGATGCGGTCGGGGCCGAACTCGTCGAGCAGCCCTTTGCTGACGCCGAAGCTCCCGCCGTATCGGCCGACGTCCTCTCCCATGAGAAACACCCGGTCGTCCTGTTGCATGGCCTCGCGGATGGCTTCCCGCATCGCCTCCCGGTACGTCAGGTGAGCGGTGGCGACGGTCATCGTGCGACCTCCGAGCAGACGAAGCGAGTGAGGTCGCTCACCGGTTCGTTGCTTCCCTGTTCCGCGAATGCCACCGCGTCGTCGATCTCGGCGGTGATCTCGTCTTCCATCGCGCCGAGGGCATCGTCGTCGAGGGCTCCGCTCTCGCGGAGTCGGTCTCCGAGGACGATGAGCGGATCCCGCTCCTTCCAGTGCTGGATCTCGGCCTTGTCTCGATAGAGGTCCGGGTCGTACATCGAGTGGGCACGGAAGCGGTAGGTGCGGCACTCGAGGAAGTGCGGTCCGCCACCTTCCCGCACGGCCTCGGCCGCATGTCGAGCGGCTTGTGCCGTCGCGAGGACGTCCATCCCGTCGACCGACCATGCGGGCATCTCGTAGCTGGCGGCCCGCAGCGCGAGGTCGGTCTCGACCTGTGATCGGCTCAGTGCAGTACCCATCGCGTAGAGGTTGTTCTCGCAGACGAACAGCACCGGCAGCTCCCAAAGCGCGGCGAGGTTCATGCACTCGTGGAACTCGCCCTCCGCAACCGCGCCTTCACCGAAGAACACGGCCGTCGCAGCAGCACGCTGTTGCAGCCGGTCGGCGAGGGCGAGACCGACTGCGATCGGAAGGCCGCCGCCGACGATCGCGTTTCCGCCGTAGAAGCGCTTGCCGATGTCGAAGAGATGCATCGAGCCTCCGCGGCCTCGACTGCAGCCTTCGACGCGGCCGAACATCTCGGCCATGATCGCCCGGGCGGAGACCCCGCGGACCAATGCGTGGCCGTGCTCGCGGTACGTGGCGACGACGTTGTCCTCGGGCTGCAAGGCTCCCATCACGCCGACTGCGACCGCTTCTTCACCGATGTAGAGGTGCAGGAAGCCGCGAATCTGCGCCGCGCTGTACAGCTCGACGCAACGCTCCTCGAACCTGCGAATGCGCAGCATGTCGCGGTAGAGCTGCAGGGCTCGTCGGTCGCCGTCATTGCTCCTCCAACGTCGAGAGATCGCCCTCGGGCAATCCGAGCTCGCGGGCGCGGAGCACGCGCCGCACGATCTTCCCGCTCCGGGTCTTCGGAAGGTGCTCGGCGAACGCGATCTCCTTCGGTGCGACGGCCGCGCCCAAGCGCTTTCGCCCGAACCCGATCAGCTCGAGGCGGAGCGCGTCAGACGGTTCGAAGCCGACCTTCAGCGTGACGAATGCCTTCACCATCTCGCCGACGACGGGATCTGGCTTCCCGATCACACCCGCCTCGGCGACCGCAGGGTGTTCCATCAGGGCGCTCTCGACCTCGAACGGGCCGATCAGATGCCCCGCGGACTTGATGACGTCGTCCCCCCGCCCGACGAACCACACGTAGCCGTCGTCGTCCCGACGCGCGAGGTCACCGGACAGATACCAACCACCGGCGAAGCAGCGCGCGTACCGCTCCGGTTCGTGCAAGTACCCCCGGAACATCGATGGCCATCCGGGACGGAGGGCGAGCTCGCCTTCGGTCAGCGGGTCGTGGATCTCCTCGACCTTGCCTTCGACAACCACGACTCGGCCGTGGTCGTCGCGACGGAGGATCGCGGCCTCGACGCCAGGAAGCGGCTTCCCCATCGAGCCGGGGCGGATGTCCATCGCCGCGAGGTTGGCGATCATGATCCCGCCGGTCTCCGTCTGCCACCAGTTGTCGTGGATGGGAAGGCCAAAGGCTTCGACTCCCCAGCGGACGGCTTCTGGGTTCAGCGGCTCGCCCACGCTCGCGATGAAGCGGAGGTCGGGGCAAGGGTGCTCATGCGCCAGCTCGTTCCCCGCTCGCATCATCATCCGCACCGCGGTGGGAGCGGTGTACCAGACGGTGACTCGTTCGGATTGCAGCAGCTCGTACCAGCGGATCGCGTCGAAGTCCGCCTCGTCGACCACGCTCGTCACGCCGAGCGCGAGAGGAGCGAGGATGCCGTACGACATCCCCGTCACCCATCCTGGGTCGGCCGTGCACCAGAAGATGTCGTCGTCGTGAAGATCGAGCGCCCAACGCGCGGTTGCGCGGTGCGCGGCGATGGCCTCGTGGACATGGACGGCGCCCTTGGGCATGCCGGTCGTCCCGCTCGTGAAGTGCAACAGGGCCATGTCGGTCGGTGCAGTGTCCGCGACGGGGTAGGTGTTCGCCGCTCGAGCGAGAAGCGGGGGCAGCGAGAGCACGTCGGAGCCGTTCTCCCCTTCTTCGTCGATCACGATCACGTGGCGCAGCCCCCGCAGCTGGGCGCGGATCGGTGCGATCTTCCGCCGGTAGAGGGCGCTCGTCGTCACGAGCACGCGGGCATCGCCCAGCTCGAGGCGCTGTCTGATCGGCTCGGGCCCGAACGCCGAGAACAGCACACAGGCGACGCTCCCGTGGCGCAGGGTCCCCAGCACCGAGGTGTACAGCTCGGGCACGCGGCCCGTCAGGGTGAACACTCGGTCGCCGCGGGCGACACCGAGAGTGTCGAGGACATCGGCGAACCGGGCGGTCGAGTCGCGGAGACCGCCGTACGTGAGGTCGACGCGAGTCCCTTGCCGTCCCCGCCATCGCACTGCGACCCGCTGGGGATGGTCTCGAGCGTGACGATCCACACATTCGTGCGCGATGTTGAGCCCGCCCCCGGGCAGCGCTTCGAGCTCTGCGCGGACCCGATCCCACGTGAACGAGGCTCGAAACGCGGGGTCGTCGCGCAGGTTGGGCGACACCCCGAACGGGTCCACGTGCTTGTGGATCTCGGCCAGCCCGGTCTCTTCCGGCATGGTTCCAGGGTGCGGTCACCGCGCTCGCCGGGCAAGGGTCGAAGGTCACCCGTGGCGGCGCGATGATCGCGCCCGTGGCTGAGCCTCCGTCACCACCGGTGGTGCCAGTCGTCATCGACCTGCCGAGCGGCAAGAAGCTCACCGTGCGCCAGATGGCCGAGGAGGACGTCGCCGGTCTCGACGCGCTGTACACCGGGCTCTCCCTCGAGGACACCTATCGGCGTTTCTTCTCGGCCTTCGGTGGGCGCGACTTTGCCTCGACCTGGTACGCACGTACCAGAGACAAGGGGTTCGGTGTGGTCGCCGTCCTCGACGACGGAGTGCCCGAGGCGCGGGTGGTCGCCGAGGTCGGGTACATCCTGCTCCCGAACGGCGATGCCGAGTTCGGCCTGACGGTCGCCCGGGACTGGCGAGGCTGGCTCGGCCCGTATCTGCTCGATGTGCTCGTGGCAGTGGCGGCGGAGAACGGCATCCCCAACCTCGAGGCGGACATCCTCACCGAGAACCGCCCGATGCAGACGCTGGTCCGCCGGCGCGGGCAGGTGACGATGGGCAGCGGTGACGACTTCAGCGTGGTGCGCGTCGCCATCCCCGCGGCGAGCCCAGGCCGCCCGTCGTGGCCGGTGACGCCGGGTCGTCACCGGCTCCTAGTCGAAGCGCAGGGTGGACGGTGGGCGCATGCCGCCGACGCGACGCGGGCCGGGTTCGACGTGCTGACCTGTGGCGGACCCAACGCGAAGTGCCCCGCGCTCGAGGGACGCGCCTGCCCGCTCGCCGAAGGCGCGGACGCGATCGTCGTCGCGCTGGCCGCCGAGCGATGCTCAGACCCAGGCACTGATTGCGGCGCACGCGCGCCTGCACCCGAGCGTTCCCGTGATCGTGCAGGGCCGTGCGGAGGAGACAGGCGGCGGCGAATGCTCGCTTCTCGCGGGCTCGACGGGAGCCCAAGTCGTGGCGACGTTGCGGCGAGCGGTAGGCGAGGCGGCGGCTGAGTCCTGACCTCTCACAGGACCATGCTCACCGCGATGAAGAGGCCGGCCCCGACCGCGACGACGCGCAGCATCGACGCGCCCCGCAGCGCGAGCACGAAGCCGACGATGCCGGCAACCGCGAGTGCAGCGACGTCGCCGCTCTGAGCCGCGCGGTCGAACGCCCCCACGGTGATCGCCGCAGTCGCGGCCACGCCCGCGTCCTTGATCAAGCGGCTCGTCCGCGGCGCGGTCGAGCGACCGGCAAACGCGAGAGGCGCCACGCGGAAGGCGAGGCTGCCGATCCCGATGCAGATGACGACGATCCACGCAGTCACGATGGTCTCCGATCCAGCACTTGCCCCGCGATGCAGCCCGCGAGGATGGCGACGAAGATCGCGAGACCCGACGGCAGGTTGCGGCCCACGAGGGCGCCAGTGGCCGCGGCGGCGACGATGAAGCGGTTGCGGGGATCGTTCAGCCGGGAGACGACGAGCCAAAGCAGGCAGAGGGGCGCGGCCACGCTGAGGGCATGGCTGTCGAGGCGACTGCCGAGCACGACCCCGGTGATGATGAACACCGACCACGCCGCGAAGAGGCCGATCGCGGATCCGAAGTAGTGGGCGCGGATCTCGCGCGTGGAGCCAGGCTTGACGGCACGCGCCTCGGCGAGCGCCCACACCGGGTCGACGATCATCGGCGCCGCCGCGATGCGGAACCAGAGCGGCTGCTCCCGCCAGTGCTGTGACAGCGACGCGCTGTAGACGAGCAGACGCGTGTTGATCAGGAGCGCGGTGAGCACGGCCGTCGCCGCGCCGCCGCTCTCGAGCGTGCGCGCCGTGGCGATCTGCGCGCTGCCGCCGTAGATGAGCCAGCTGCCCGCGATGCCTGCGCCTCGGTTCGCGGTGGCGCCCACAGTCGCGCCGACGACGAGCGCGAACGGTGCGAACCCGGCGACGAGCGGAGCGACCGCGATCAGTCCGGCTCGAGTGGCATGCGTGACTTCGGAGTCCCGCGTCGTGACGAACAACATGCATCGATCATCCCGATCATCCGGTTCGGAGCCTTGGAGACCGGTTGGAGACACGCGGTGACGACTGCCACACGATTCTTCACGCGAAGTCCAGAACTCCTCCAAGGACCGCTGCGTATGTCTCCGTACGGTCGACACCATGCATGACTCACTCCTCGCCCTCATCGATCCCCGAATCGCTCGCCCTCAGCCCCGGCCGCGTCACCCACGCCGCGCTCGAAGGGACGTGACCACGATGCGTTCCGTCGACACGCTTGTCATCGGCGCGGGCCAAGCCGGCCTCGCCATGAGCGCGTCCCTCAGCGATGCCGGCGTCGATCACGCCGTGCTCGAACGGGGCCAAGTGGCCGAGCGTTGGCGCTCGGAGCGCTGGGACTCGCTGCGGCTCCTCACCCCCAACTGGGCCACGCGGCTTCCGAACCACATCTACGACGGCCCCGAGCCGCAGGGCTTCATGACCGCGGCCGAGCTGGTCGATCGCTTCGAGCGCTACGCGCAGGGCTTCGATGCGCCCGTGCACGAGCACACGTCAGTCGAGTCGCTCGCGCAGACCGATCGAGGCTTCGAGGTGCAGACGTCGGACGGCGCATGGGACGCCGATCGAGTCGTGATCGCGACCGGTTGGTGCGATCGCGCTCGGGTGCCGAGCGCCGCGAGCGAGCTGCCCTCGTCGATCCTCCAGCTGACGCCCCAGACCTACCGCAACCCCGACCAGGTGCCCGATGGTGGCGTGCTCGTGGTCGGCGCGTCGGCCTCCGGGGCCCAGATCGCCGACGAGCTCGCCGCAGCTGGCCGCGACGTCACGCTCGCCGTCGGCCGCCACACCCGGCTTCCCCGCCGGTACCGGGGCGTCGACATCTGGTGGTGGCTCGAGCAGAGCGGCCGCTTGGCGGTCACGATCGACACCGTCCGCGACTCCGAAGCGGGCTCGGAACGACGCGTCGCTGCAGCTCGTCGGCACTCCAGTGCCGCGGAACATCGACACGACGACGCTCCAAGGTCGCGGCGTGCGGCTCACGGGCAGGTTCTTCGGATTCGACGGCTCGTACGCGCTCTTCTCGCGTGACCTGGCGCACTCGACGTCTCGGGCCGACGAGCGGATGCACGCGCTGCTTCGCGGGATCGACGAGTACATCGCTCGTCACGGTCTCGAAGCCGAGGTGTACGCGCCCGACCCGCCTCCGTCGCTCGGTCCCGTCGAGGAGCCGACGCATGTGCACCTCGCCGACGAAGGGATCAAGACGGTCGTGTGGGCGACTGGCTTCACTCGCTCGTACCCGTGGCTGAAGGTCCGTACGCTCGACGAGCGTGGCGAGATCATCCAGCGGCGCGGGGTCACGCCGGTGCCGGGCCTCTACGTGCTCGGTCAGCGGTTCCAGCACCGCCGCGACTCGAACTTCATCGACGGTGTTCGCCACGACGCGGCGTATCTCGCCGACGTCATCACTCTCGGCCGCTCCGCGCAGACCGTCGGATGCCAGGAAGGGATCTCATGCTGACCAACACGCTCGCCGTCGGTACGACGGCTAGGCGCTCCCGAGCGATCACCGCACGCGACATCGAGCTCTTCACCGAGATGACCGGTGATCGGAACCCGCTGCACTACGACATGGGCCGCGCGAGCGCGAGTCGCTTCGGCGGCATCATCGTGCAAGGCGGGGTGACATCGGGACTGCTCAACGCGGTCGTCGCCGAGGACCTGCCCGGCCCGGGCAGCGTGTTCCTCGAGGTCAGCTGGCGCTTCCTCCGACCGGTGCGACCAGGTGACGTCATCACCGCGGAGGTGGAGGTGCTCGACGGTTCGTCCGGACAAGCCCATCGTCACGCTGCGCACGACCATCACGAACCAGGAAGGCACGGTCGTGCTCGATGGCCAAGCCACCGTCTACCAGGAGCATCTCATCTGACTAACCTCCATTCGGGCACGACTACGAGGTCGTCCGCCATCTCTCGACTTCCGGGGACCGCGCCCGTGATCTACCGCTTTGGTGACACCGAGCTCGACACGACGCTCTTCGAGCTGCGCCGACGCGGAGTCCCTGTCCCCGTCGAACCACAGGTGTTCGACGTCCTCACCTACCTCCTCGTCCACCGCGATCGGGTGGTCACCAAAGAAGAGCTCCTCGACAACGTGTGGGGGGACCGATTCGTCAGCGAGTCGGCCCTCACCACGCGGATCAAGACCGCGCGCCGTGCGGTGGGTGACGACGGCCAGAGCCAGCAGGTCGTGCGCACGATCCACGGGCGCGGCTACCGGTTCGTGGCGCCGGTCGCCGAGCTCGACGATCCGGAGCCCGCGCTGCTCGACGCACCCGCCGCGGTTGCGGCGGCGCCCGCGCCTTCCGTGCCGACCGCACCGCCGGTCCTCAACGCCTTCTCGCCGCCAGGGGAAGGGGCGCTCGTCACGTCGTGGCCGTTGCTCGGTCGCTCGGAGGAGATCGAGGCCGTCGCCGCCGCGTTCCAAGATCCGCGCGCCGGCGGCATCCTCATCACGGGCGGAGCCGGGCTCGGCAAGACGCGCCTCGCGGACGAGTGCCTGAGGCTCGCGGCCGAAGCCGGACTTGCCCGTCGCGCGCGTCGCGGGCCATCCCGAGACGAAGCGGCTGCCGCTCGCCGCGCTCGCGCACCTGCTGCCGCCCGAGGTGACCCGGCCGAGCGGGCCCGAGGGCGAGCTCGATCGCGCGCTGCTCTTCTACCGGGCTCGTGCCGCCCTCGAGCAGGGGGAGGAGGGACGCCGCTGGGTCGTGATGGTCGACGACATCGACCACCTCGACGACCTCTCGCGTGCGTTGCTCGTCTCGTTGGTGCACGCCCGCACGGCGTTCATCGTGTGCACGATCCGCGCGACCGGCCACAACGACGACGAGGTGCGCACGCTCGTCAACGACAGCCACCTCCGCCGGCTCGAACCGACTCCGCTCGCAGCCGACACCGTCGAAGCGCTGCTGCACCGCGTGTTCGGTGCACCGATCGCGGAGGACAGCCTCGAGCAGCTGGTCGACGCGGCGACCGGCAACCCGGGAGTGCTGCGCCAGCTCGTCGAGTCGGCGCGTGATGCCGGCAACCTCGTCGAGCGCGACGGGATGTGGCACCTCACGCAGCCGCTCGTGCACGCGTCGCCGACGCTCGAGCTCCTCGTCGAGGAGCGGCTCGCCGGGTTGCACGATGACGAGCGCGATGTCATCGAGCTGCTCGCAGTGGCGGGTGAGCTGGGGCTCGACCTTCTCGAGAAGATCGCCGGCGCCTCCGTGCTCGAGGCGCTCGAACGACGTGGCCTCCTCATGGTGGCGAAGAGCGCGCAGCGCGTCGAGGTCTCGCTGTCGCATCCGCTGTTCGCCGAAGTGATCAACCTGCAGCTGCCCGCAGTTCGAGGCCGCCGGATCCGCCGCACGCTGGCCGAGGCCGTCACCGCGGACGGCGCGCGCCGTCGCGGCGATCGTGTCCGCGTCGTCGCATGGAGCCTCGAAGGGGGAGGGCACGTCGACGTGTGCTCGCTCGCCGAGGCCGCGCGTCTCGCGCTCGTCGAGGGAGACGAGGCGATGGCCGAGCGGATCCTTGCCCAGGCGCCCGAAGGCGATCGCACGCCCGAGATCGTGCAGCTCGTCGCCGAGCTGCGCTTCCGCCGGGGCCAGACGCACGAGGTCGAAGAGCTGCTGCGCTCGATCGACACCGACGAGCTCGACGACGCGGCGCGCGCCCAGGTCGGGCGGCGTCGGGCGACGAACCTGTTCTTCGGCCAGGGCGACTACTCGCGCGCGGTCGACCTGCTGGTGGAGACGCTCGACGAGCTCACCGAGCCGATCGACCGTGAAGGGGTCGAGGCCTACGCGGTCCTGCTGCAGGCGATGGGCGGCGAGGTCGACGACGCGATCGCGCGCTCCGACTTCATGGCGCCCATGTCGAGTGAGGCTGCGCAGCTCGACCTGCTGCGCGGACGCTCCCTCGCTCTCGCGGTCGCGGGACGCGGCGAGGAGGCGCTGCCGCTCATCGCCGAGGCTCGCAAGCTCCACGACTCGCTGTCGGCCGACCTACGCCGTCCGGGGCTGTCGCTCGTCCTGTTCGCGGAGGTGCTGACGCTCGGCGAGCTCGGGCGCATGGACGCGGCGCGGCAACGCCGCGGCGAAGTCCCGCGGCAAGGGCATCCCTGCGATGCGCGACTGGATGCTGCTCGCCGAGGCGCGGCTCGACTTGTCGGTCGGGCGCCCGGGCGACGAACGTCAGGCGCTCATCACGCTGGTGCGCACGTCACGGGGACTCGGGCTCGGCGCGACCGAACGCTGGGCGCTCGCCCTCCTCGCCAGCGGCAAGCTGCTCGAAGGTGACCGCGAGGGCGCACGAGTCGACCTCGATCGGGTGGCCGAGCTCGAGGTCGGCGAGCGCGGCCTGTTCCACGCCGACATCGACCGTGCCCACGCGTGGCTCGCCGGCGAGCGGGCTGGCCTGCCGACGGCGCGCGAGATGCTGCGCGTCGCGGCCGATGACGCGCGACGTCTGGGCAAGTCGTCGATGGAGGCCGCGTTGCTGCACGACATCGCGCGGTTCGGTGACGCCAACTCCGTGGCCGGGCGGCTCGTCGAGCTGGCCGAAGCCGGGCAGGGCTCGTTCCTCAGGGCCCGCGCCGCGCATGCCTCGGGCATCGCATCGGGCGATCCGGCGTTGCTCGATCGCGCGGCCGCGCTGTTCGAGCAGTGCGGCTTCTCGCTGTTGGCCGCCGAGGCCCGGCTCGATCAAGCCGATGCGCTCGCTCGTGGTGGTGACCAACGAGGAGCCACCGCGGCGCGGAACCGCTCAGCCGCGATCCGTCGCTTGCTGCCGCCGACCGTGCTCACTCCGACGTTGGCGCGGTCGCTCAGCCTCGAGCCGCTCAGCGATCGAGAGCACGAGGTCGCGTTGCTTGCCGCGCAGGGGATGTCGAGTCGCGACATCGCCTCTCGGCTCTTCGTGTCGACGCGCACGATCGACAACCACCTGCAGCACGTCTACTCGAAGCTGGGCGTGAACGGCCGAGACCAGCTCGTGGCCGCGCTGCGGGCCGAGGCGTCAGCGCTGCCGGGGAACGAACGCGATCCCCGCTGATCCTTCGAGCATCGTCTCGGACATCAAGCAGTAGAGGCGGTGCCAGGCCTGCGCCGTCGGCTCGTCCCACCCGTCCTCGAGCACCGCGGCGAGGGCAGCGGTGAGGGCTTGCTCGACGGCCTCGTAGTGCTCGCGCAGGGCCCCACGTTCTCGGTGTCGCACGCCGAGCTCGTGCGCACGAGCGACGAACGTGTCCATGTCTCCTGCCACGCAGGAGGCGAGGGCGATGAACTCGGCGACGAGCGCGCGTCCCCTCTCGGTGAGGTCGCCCGGCACCATGGACCGGGTCTCGGGCCACAGGTCGAAGCACTTGTTGTAGAACTCGGCCGCGAAGAGATCATCACGGGCATTGATCTCGGGCAGCGTCTTCCTGATCAGCTGAAGCTGCGCCGGTGTCATGCTCCGACGGTACGACCGCCCTGGTCACCGGTGATGAGTGGTCGTTACTCATCACGCGATCTCCAAGGCCCGGAAGTGAACTTTCGCGAGATCAGGAACCTGCGGCGATCGGCAGGCCCGCCGCGGACCAGGCCTCGAACCCTCCGCTGAGGTCGTAGACCTCGGGGACGCCGAGACCCTGCAGCTCGGCCACCGCGAGGATCGACGAGTACCCCTGCTGGCAGTACACGACGATCGGGCCGGTGTGCGCCGCGGCGGTGGGGTCGCGAGTCTCACTCGTCGGATCGAGCCGCCACTCGAGCACGTTGCGGTCGATCACGAGCGCACCGGGGATGACGCCGAACTCGTCACGCTGCTCACGGGGCCGGGTGTCGACGAACAGCGCGCCCGCTGAGCGCAGTGCCTCGGCTTCGCTCGGGGCGATGCTCGTGATGCGCTCGCGGGCCTCCGCGAGGCGGCGATCGATGGCTGACGTCATGGCGTGTCCCCTTGCTACGTTCCGATCGTGCCGACCCGCATCGCGGTCATCTACTACAGCGCCACCGGCAACATCTTCCTGCTGGCGAGCGCGATCGCGGAAGGGGCCGAGAGCGCGGGCGCCGAGGTGCGGCTGCGCAAGGTCCGCGAGCTCGCTGCGGACGAGGTGATCGCGACGAACCCGCGGTGGGTCGCGCACCGTGAGGAGACGGCCGACATCCCCGAGGCGACGCTCGACGACGTCGAGTGGGCCGACGGGCTCGCGTTGGGTTCGCCGACCCGCTTCGGCCTGCCCGCGGCGCCGTTGAAGTTCTTCCTCGACCAGACGGGCGCGCTGTGGATGCAGAAGAAGCTCGTCGACAAGGTCGGTACCGCGTTCACGTCGTCGTCGACGAGCCACGGCGGTCTCGAGGCGACGATCCTCGCGATCAACACTGTCCTCTATCACTGGGGAGCGATCGTGCTGCCCCTCGGTTACAGCGACGCGACGGTCGACGAGACCGGCAATCCCTACGGAGCGAGCTGGGTCTCGCGGAAGCGCTCGGTGCCCGACGAGGCCGCGCTCGCGACCGCTCGGTGGCAGGGCATGCGCCTGGCCCGGATCAGTGGGGCGGTCGCGGCACTCCGAGCGCCATGAACCCGCACATCCGCACGGTGACGAAGCCGAGCTGCTCGTAGACCGCACGCGCGTTGGGGTTGTCGTCGGCGACGTGCAGCATCGGCGTCTCGCCGGACTCCGCGATCGCGTCAGCAACCGCGACGGTGACGATCGAGGCGTAGCCGCGTCGGCGCGCGCTCGGATCGGTGCACACCGCGCTCACCTCGACGTAGCCGGGCGGGTGCAACCGCTGCCCGGCCATCGCGACGAGCGTCTCGTCGTGGAAGATGCCGACGTACCCACCGAGGTCGATCGTGCGGGGGCGAAACGGACCGGGTTCGGTGCGCGTCACCAGGTCGACCATCGCAGGGACGTCGTCGTCGGTGAGAGGCCGCATCGTCGCGATGTCCGGCAGCTCGGGCACGTCAGCGTCGCTGCTCTTGCGCACCATCTGGTGCCCTTCGCCTGCGAAGAGCACCTTCCATCCCGCGGGAGGTTCGGCGAAGCGGCGACTCGCGGAAGAGCACGACGACCCCGTTGGTCGCGAGCGCCGCCAGGTCGTCCCACGCGTCGTCGTTCGGCTCGTCGATGCCGTGGAACACCGACACGTCGGGGTCGTAGCGCCGGGCGGCGCCGTTCCGCGTCCGCATGCGGTGCATGGGCGTTGAGCAGCGAGTGCCAGACCGCGTTCGTCAGCACGTCGGTCATCCGACGACCGCCTCGGCCTCCGCCGCATCGTCACCCGTGTCGAGCGCGGCGAGCGTCGTGAGCACCGCTCGGGCAACGACGTCGTTCTGACGAAACGCCGGAGCGTTGAAGCGGGGGCGAGCGAAGGCGCCGGCGACTTGCCGGCTCGTGAACGCGCCGAGGGCGTGCCGGCGCGGATGGCCCGTGCCGTCGGCGCGGAGGAGCTGCAGCGCCGCCCCGGTGACCGCGACGCGGCCCGTGTTGGCGCTCCACTCGCCGTCGCTCACGATCTCCTCGACGATCTCGCCCCGGCCGTGGAGCCTGCGCAGCAGCACGCTCGTCGACCGGGTCACCGATGGGCGCGCGATGCGGGCGTCGATCACCGCGGTGCCGTGGATCTCGTCGCCATGGCTCGAGCTCGTGGCGACGAACGTGCCGGTCTCGGCGTCGGCGTGCACTCGCATGTCGGCGCCCACGAACCGCACGAGCCCGGCGTCGACGAGCGCGAGCAGCTGCCGCAGACGTTCGGGCGGCGGACCGCTCGCGTAGTACATGAAGAAGCTCAGCCACCACGTGCTGATCCCCTCGAGCCGCGATCGTGGGGTGACACGAGGACGCGATCTTCCGCAACGGCTCGGCCATCCCGAGCATCGCCGTGAACGCCGCGAGGTCCGCGCTGTACGCGGGGTCGGTGCGGCGGGCGACGTCGGCGCGCGATGTGGTCGACGACGTAGCCGTGCAGCGCCTCGTGATCGATGAACTGCACGTCGGCGAGAGGTTGGTCGAGCGCCGCGATGTCGAAGTGGTCGTCGGGATCGGGGACCGCTGACCTCACGAGGGCGTCGACCTCGTGGCCCCATTCGCGCGCCGTCGTACTTCGTCGCGAACGTCTCCCACGGCATCGTCGTGCGTTCGGGGTGCGCGACGAACAGCTCGTGGTAGTACGCCCAGCCGACTTCCTTCGCGACGATCGGCAGCACGTCGGCGAAGAAGTCGAGGGGCTCGGGGCTCGCGAGCAGCGCGGCGATGGTCTGGTCGTCGAGGAAGTGGGGGAGAGGCGCGAGGGGGGCTTGCAGCCGGTAGGGCAGCTTCGAGCGGTAGGGCACGCCGCGGCGGGAGCCGACGTGCAGCACGGGCTCGAACCCGCTCGGGCGTGTAGACGAGGCGCCCGTCGCCGCTCTCCGCGAACGATCCGCCTCGGCCCTCGGTGACGAGCGCGACGAGGTCGGTGAACGCCTGGCCGAACCCGAGCACGAGCACGTCGGTGCCCGGCGTGAGGACCGACAGGTCTTGCTCGGCCGTGTGCCCGCACGGCACGTACGCGAGGCCGTGCTCCTTCGCGAACGTGGCCAGGGCAGTGCCACTGTCGTCCGGGAGCGCGTCGAGGTGGCCGAGCGCGAGCACGACGACGTCTGCCGTCACCTGGTTGCCGTCGTCGAGGACGATCGTCTGGCGATCGTCGGAGTCGAAGATGTCGACGGCCGCCGCCGTGTGTCTGACCACCTCGACGTGGTGGGGAAGGCTGGCGACGACCTGCTCGTGGAACCAGTGCAGGTACACCGACTGCACGCGGCGGGTGGGGAACGACATCTCGGTCAGGCCGCGGATCTCGTCGTAGAGCTCGGGTGGGGCCGCGGCGCGCAGCGTCTCGTCGTCGACCGTCACCGCCCACTCGTAGAGGCACGGTCCGTCGACGGCGGGGCCCTTGCACTCGACCGAGTCGTCGACGAACAGCGTGACGTCCTCCGCCATCGAGTTCATCCAGAGCAGCGGGTGCTGGTCGGGTCGCCACACGCGGCCGGTGCCGGCGCGGTGCGGGTCGATCAGGTGGATGCGCAGCGGCGCGTCGGGCAGCAGCTCGCTTCGGTTCGCGGCGATGCGCTCGAGCAACGACGACGCGGTCGGGCCCGCGCCGACGAGCGCGATCTCACCCACGCGCGTACGCGGTCAGCCCGAGGTGGTCGCGGAGGGTGGGGCCGTCGTAGTCGGCGCGGAACACGCCGCGCTCCTGGAGGAGCGGGACGACCTCGTCGACGAAGCGGTCGATGCCGTGCGGCGTGAGGTGGGGGACGAGGATGTAGCCGTCGGCCGCGTCGGCCTGCACGTAGTCGTTGATCTTGGTGGCGACCGTCGACGGGCTGCCGACGAACGAGGACCGCGCGGTCATCTCGATGACGAGCTCGCGGATGCTCAGGTGCTTCGCCTCGGCGATCGCCCGCCACTTCGCCGCGACCGCGAGGGGGTCCTTGTCGTGGCGCACCCGACCGCGCGTGATCGAGATGCCGCCCTCGACATCGGGATCGATGTCGGGCAGGGGACCGTCGGGGTCGTAGCCCGAGAGGTCGCGTCCCCACAGCTGCTCGACGAACGCGATCGCGCCCTGCGGGCTCACCTGTTGCGTGCGGATGTGCACGGCGAGCTCCTCGGCGTCGTCGTCGGTGTCGCCGACGACCGCGGTGGCGGCGGGGATGATCTTCAGGTCTTCCGGGCGGCGTCCGTACTTCGCGAGGCGCGGCTTGACGTCGGCGTAGAAGGCCTGGCCGTCGGCGAAGCCGGAGTGGCGCGTGAAGATGACGTCGGCGTGCTTCGCCGCGAGCTCGCGCCCGCCGTCGGAGTCGCCGGCCTGGATCATGACCGGGATAGCCCTGCGGGCTGCGCGGCGCGTCGAACGTGCCCTCGATGTCGAACTGGTCGCCGTGATGTGAGAAGCGCCTGCCGTGGGAGTCCCAGAGCTCGCGGGCGACCTCGATGAACTCCGCGGCTCGCTCGTAGCGGTCGTCCCGAGGGAGGAAGCCGGCTCGGCGGAAGTTCTCACCGGTGAACGCGTCGGGCGACGTCACCGCGTTCCACGCGGCTCGGCCGTTGCTCAGATGGTCGAGCGTCGCGAACTGGCGGGCGAGCTCGTAGGGCTCGTTGAACGTGGTGTTGAGCGTCGCGGCGAGGCCGATGCGGTCGGTGACGGCGGCCAGCGCGGCGAGCACGGTCAGCGAGTCGGGGCGACCGACGACGTCGAGGTCGAAGATCCTGCCGCGGTGCTCGCGCAGGCGGAGGCCCTCGGCGAGGAAGAAGAAGTCGAACTTGCCGCGCTCGGCGGACTGCGCGAGGTGGACGAACGACGAGAAGTCGGTCTGGCTGCCCGACTGCGGGTCGCTCCACACGGTCGTGTTGTTCACGCCCGGGAAGTGCGCGGCGAGGTGCAGCTGCTTCACGACGCGTACCTGTTCGCCGGGCGGGGCAACCCGAAGCGGTCGCGCAGCGTGATGCCCGGTGCTTGCGTGCGCAGGAGCGGCGCGACCTCGGTCGCGAACCACGAGAACGTCGCGGGTGAGTCGGGCTCGATGAGGAAGCCGTCGGCCGCGGTCGCGGCGAGCTCGTCGGCGAGCGCGGTCGCGTCGCCCCGCTCGGTCGGGCGCTTCACGAGCACCGCCGCTGCGTGGGCGAACGCAGTGTGCGCCTCGGGCTCGTCGACGAGCACGACGTCGGCGCGGCGAGCGCGAGCGCTCGCGATGGCTCGTCGCGCACGTCCACGAAGATCAGCGGCTGGCCTTGCGGCGACCGCGGGGTGATCGACGGCCCCCGCACGCTGAAGAACGGCCCTTCGAAGTCGATGTAGTGCACCTTGTCACGGTCGAGGTAGCGGCCGGTCGACTGGTCGCGGATGACGGCGCCGTCCTCCCAGCTGTCCCACAGCCGCGTCACGACCTCGATCGCGTCGTCGGCTTCCGCGTAGAGCTCGTCGAGCGGCTGCGGATGCTTGCGTCCGAAGCGGTCGGCGGCCGCGTCGCTCGTCGAGACGGCGACCCGCCATGCCGCGCGGCCGAGCGACACGAAGTCGAGCGTCGCCACGTTCTTCGACACGTGGAAGGGCTCGGTGTGCGTCGTCGTGATCGTGGCCACGAGGCCGATCGACGTCGTCGCGGGCGCGATGCGGGCCATCGCGAGCAGCGCATCGGGACGGTCGGGCGCGGGATCGAAGCCGTCGTCGAGGCTGACGAAGTCGAGGCCGGCCCGCTCGGCGACCTGCGCGAGCTCGACGAGGCGCTCGGGTTCGAACAGCGCCATGCCTGCGCTGTCGAGCGCGATGCCCAGGTGGAGCGGCCGGGCGGTCACGCTCCGAGTCTAATCCCGACTGAATAGGTCTACTTTCCCGCGCGTCGTACGCTCCGCCGCGTGGCCACCACTGTGACGGAAGCCCCAGAGACGGCATTTCACCAGCTCTCGGCCGAGGAGGTGTGCGCCCAGCTCGACGTCGACCCCGCGAGAGGGCTCAGCAGTGCCGAGGTCGTCGCCCGGCGGGCGCGCTATGGGGCGAACAAGCTCGCGGAGGAGGCCAAGGAGCCTGGGTGGAAGGCGTTCCTCCGCCAGTACCGCGACCTGATGCAGCTCGTGCTGCTCGGCGCGGCGATCGTCTCGATCATCGCCCTCCAGGAGCTGGGCACCGGCCTCGTCGTCATCGGGCTCACGGTCCTCAACGCGGTGATGGGGATGCACCAAGAGGGCAAGGCGGCCGAGAGCGTGGCTTCGCTCCGGAAGATGCTGATCATGACCGCGAACGTGAAGCGCGACGGTGAGATCTCCGGAGTGCCCGCCGAGGAGCTGGTGCCCGGCGACATCGTCGGCTTCCAGGCCGGCGACAAGGTGCCGGCCGACGGACGGGTGATCGTCGCCGCCACGCTCGAGATCGAGGAGTCCGGGCTGACCGGCGAGAGCGCGCCGGTCGCGAAGTCGATCGGCGCGGTCGAGGGCAAGGACATCGCGCTCGGCGACCGAGTCGACATGGCCTACATGAACTCACAGGTCACGCGCGGCCGAGGCGAGATGGTCGTGACCGCGACCGGCATGGCCACCGAGGTCGGCCACATCTCCAACATGCTCAGCGGCGTCAAGCAGGAGAAGACGCCGCTCACCAAGCAGCTCGATCAGCTCACGATCATCATCACGATCATGGCCGCGGCGGCGCTCGTCGCGATCATCCTCATCGGTCTCGCACGCGGCGAGAGCTTCGACGACCTGTTCCTGATCGGCATCAGCCTCGCCATCGCCGCGATCCCGACGGGCTTGCCGGCCGTCGTGACGATGTTGCTGTCGATGGGCACGCAGGCACTCGCGGTCAAGGGTGCGATCGTGAAGAAGCTGCGATCAGTCGAGACGCTCGGGTCGACATCGGCGATCTGCTCCGACAAGACCGGCACGCTCACACTGAACCAGATGACCGCCCGACAGCTCGTGGTCGCGGGGCGGCGTTACGGCATCGACGGGGAGGGCTACTCGACGACCGGCCGCATCTTGCGCGTCGGCGGGACGGGCGAGGCGGTCGGAGACCAATCGCTCGAAGACTTCATGCTGCCGATGGCGTTGGCGAACGACGCGGTGATCCGAGATGGCGCGTGCATCGGCGACCCGACCGAGGGAGCGCTGGTCGTGCTCGCCGCGAAGAGCGGCCTCGACGTCGAGGAGACGCGGAACCAGCACCCGCGGGTCGGCGAGGTGCCGTTCGACGCCGAGTACAAGCTCATGGCGACGTTCCACGAGATCGAGGGCGCGATCCGTTGCTTCGTGAAGGGCGCACCCGACGTGTTGCTCGCCCGATCCACGACCTATCGCGACGTCGACGGAGCGAACAACCCGATCGACGACAAGGGCCAGCGCGCGCTCACCGAGAACGACCGCATCGCGAGCGAGGGCATGCGCGTGCTGGCGGTCGCCCGGCGCGACTTCGACCCCAAGACGTTCGACCCGGATGGCGATCTGCTTGCGCTCGTCAACGAGCTCGAGTTCCTGGCGCTGATCGGAATCGTCGACCCGCCCCGCAAGGAAGCGAAGGACGCGATCGCGAAGTGCAAGGACGCGGGCATCCGCGTGCGCATGATCACCGGCGACCACGCGACGACCGCTGCTGCGATCGCAGGCGAGCTCGGCATCGAGGGGCGCGCCATGACCGGCGCCGAGTTCGCCGCGATGCCCGACGAACAGCTGCTCGGCGAGCTCGACAGCATCGGCGTCGTCGCGCGCGTCGCGCCGGAAGACAAGGTGCGGCTCGTCAGCCTCCTGAAGGGCCAGGGGAACATCGTCGCGATGACGGGCGACGGCGTGAACGACGCGCCGGCCCTGACTCGCGCCGACATCGGCGTCGCGATGGGGATCACCGGCACCGAGGTCACGAAGGACGCGGCCGAGATGATCCTCACCGACGACAACTTCGCCACGATCGTCGAGGCGGTCGAAGGCGGGCGTGGCCTCTACGACAACTTGATGAAGTACATCCGGGTCCAGATGATCATGCTGGCCGGGTTCATCCTGACGTTCCTCGGCGCGTCGATCTTCAACATCGCGAACGGCGCGCCGCTGGCGCCGCTGCAGATCCTGTGGGTCAACTTCGCTGTCGACGTCGTGCTCGCCTTCGGGCTCGGGTTCGATGCGCCGACACCGGGCCTCATGAAGCGCAAGCCTCGATCGCCCGACGATCCGGTGATCGGGAGGGCACTCGGTGCACGGCTCGGGTTTGCCGGACTGCTGATCTCGATCGGCGTGCTGATCGTCGTGTCATGGGGCGAGACCCGCTACGGCCTTCTCGTCGCGACGACGATGGGCTTCACCACCACGGCCCTGATGCACATCGTCGCCTCGCTCGAATGGCGCGACCCGTACCACTCGATCTTCAACCGAGCCACGATCGCCAACGGACGCTTCAACCTGATGGTGCTCCTCGCGCTCGTGTTCACGTTCATGGCCACGACGATCAACGGGCTCGAGCGCATCCTCGAGACGGTCGACCTCACCGGCGCCCAGTGGCGTGCGTGCTTCCTCGCGGTGCTCGGCTACCTCGTCCTCGCGGAGCTCGGGAAGGTCATCTTCCGCCTGGTCGGGCATGATTCCCCCTGACATCCACTCTCGGAGGTAGTTGCAAATGGTTCTTGCCGACTTCGGATCGGGCCAGTTCTTCTGGTCGCTGGTCTGGTTCACGCTCTTCTTCATCTGGATCTGGCTGCTCTTCATCGTCTTTGGTGACATCTTCCGCAGCAAGGATCTGTCCGGATGGGGCAAGGCGCTGTGGACGATCTTCATCATCCTCGTGCCCTATCTCGGCGTGTTCATCTACGTGATCGCGCGTGGCGGCAAGATGCAGGAGCACGCCGTGCAGGCTGCGCAGGCGCAGGATCAAGCGATGCGTCAGTACGTGCAGAGCGTCGCGCCCGCGGGCGGCTCCGCTGACGAGATCCAGAAGCTCGCCGATCTCCGCGCCGCGGGGACGATCACCGAAGAGGAGTTCCAGGCCGCGAAGGCGAAGGCGCTGGGCTGACGCCATGGCGAAGTCGAAGGACGATCGCCCCGCCAAGATGAAGCGCAAGGAGTACGAGAAGGAGCTGCGCAAGCTCCAGGTCGAGCTCGTCGCGCTGCAGGAGTGGGTGAAGAAGACCGGAACGAAGGTCTGCGTCGTCTTCGAGGGACGCGACACGGCCGGGAAGGGCGGGGCGATCAAAGCGATCACCCAGCGAGTGAGCCCGCGCGTCTATCGAGTGGTCGCGCTGCCCTCACCGACCGAGCGCGAGAAGACCCAGATGTACCTGCAGCGCTACGTGCCCCACTTCCCTGCGGGCGGGGAGATCGTCATGTTCGATCGCAGCTGGTACAACCGCGCCGGCGTCGAGCCGGTGATGGGGTTCTGCACGCCGGCGGAGACCGAGTACTTCCTCGACAGTGTCGGCATCTTCGAGCAGGCGATGGTCCACGCTGGGATCGTCCTCATCAAGTACTGGATCGAGGTGAGCGAGGAGGAGCAGTCGAAGCGACTGCAGGCTCGCGTCGACGAGCCCGGCAAGATCTGGAAGCTGTCAGGGATGGACCTCAAGTCCTACAGCCGTTGGTGGGACTACACGAAGGCCCGCGACCGCATGTTCGAGAAGAGCGACTCCGAGTGGGCGCCGTGGAACGTGGTGCACAACGACGACAAGCGTCGCGGCCGGCTCAACCTCATCACGCACCTCTTGAGCCAGGTGCCCTATGAGCCGCTCGAGCAGCACGAGGTCGTGTTCCCCGAGCGCCAGAAGAAGCCGAAGGGCTACGCCGAGCCTGCGGTGCTCGGGCGGCCGATCCCCACACCGTTCTAGGCCGTGGCGCGCCGTGTACACCTGCGCCGAGTGCGGGTTCGAGTTCGACCTCGCTGAGGCGGAGGCGGTGGGGCCGTTGATCGTCGAGCAGATCCGCGACGTGTCGGCGGTGTTGCGCGACGGTGACTCGCTCGCTTTGCGGGCGCGGCCGGACCCTGACACGTGGTCGGTGCACGAGTACGGATGCCATCTGCGCGACGTGTTCTTGGTGCAGCGGGAGCGTGTGCTGCTCGCACGTCGTGCGGATGCGCCCGACATGGCCGCGATGGGACGCGACGAGCGTGTCGAGCACGACGGGTACGACGAGCAGATGACCGTTGACGTGGCGCGGCAGCTCGACGACGCCGCGTCGCTGTTCGCTCACGTGCTGTCGCTGATCGAGGGCGACACGTGGGAGCGCACGATGATCTACAGCTATCCCGAACGGATGGAGCGCTCGCTGCGCTGGGTCGCGGTGCACACGTTGCACGAAGTGCACCATCACAAGCGCGACATGTCGGGCAGCTCCGGGTACCAGGCCTCGACGCGCTCGAACAAGAAGGGGTCGACGTTCCGGTAGCGCCTGAGCAGGTCGGTCGGGTCGAGCCCGACGCGCGGGTTGAGCCTCGGCCTGCCGAAGCGGCCGCGTCTCGGCCTCTCTCCGCCGGCTCGGCGGTAGCAGCCGCGCTTGGTGCGCACGGCGCGTGCTCTCCTGACTTCGTAGGCGAGTGCGTCGCCGAGCCGCTTCACGCCGTGCGGCCCGGCGACGACGTAGCCGTGCATGTGGAGATGGGAGTGGAGCTCCGCGAGGGGCAGCTCGCCGTAGCGCTCGAGGAGCGCGAGGCACGCCGAGCGGAGGCGCCGGCCTGACAGCGGTTCCGGATCGTGGACGAGCGGAGGCAGTGGTCGTTCGTCGGGACCCGGCGGTCGGCGACCGTGATGGTGGGGGATGATCGGCCAGACCTGGTCGCGGAGGCGCTTGGCCTTTTCGATGAGCTCGCGGCGACGGTTCGCTCGCGCGATTGCCTCCGCGTCGAGCGTGGCGATCTGGATCAGCGTGGCGTCGAGCTCGGCTCGGACTCTGTCGTGCTCCGGGCGGCGGAGGCCCGAGTAGAAGCGGAGGAAGAAGAGGTCGCCGGCGTCGCAGCTGTCGTTGCGCACGAGATGCACCCCAGGGCTCGGCAGTCGTCGGGAGGGGAGGTGCCGTGCGCATCGTGCACCAGGGGTGTGACATTCCCCGCGTTTCCCCACTGCCATATCGGCGACGAATCGATATCGAATCGGCGCCGATGTGGCAGTGAAGAAATGGGGATGTGTGTGGGTCGGGGGGCGGGCAGCGGGGCCGCGCCCGCCCGCCCCGAGCGCCTCGGGCTGCGCCGTCACCCCCAGGGGTACGGTCGGCGCATGGCTCTGCGCTGGTACACGATCGTCGTCGACTGCCATGACATCGGGGCCCAGGCCCAATGGTGGGCCGACGTCCTCGGCTGGAAGAAGATCTACGAGGCCGACGACGAGGTCGTGCTCGTCGCCCGACTGGGTCACGGTGGAGTCGGCCAGGGCGACACCGTGGGAACAGGCAGCGTCCAGGGCCTCGTGTTCGTGTCCGTGCCCGAGGGCAAGACCGTGAAGAACCGCCTCCACATCGATCTCGCCCCGCACACCTCGGACGATCGAGATGCCGAGATCGCCCGCCTCCTGTCGATGGGCGCAACGAGGGTGAACGTCGGCCAGACCGGCGACGAGAGCTGGGACGTCCTCGCCGACCCCGAGGGCAACGAGTTCTGCGTGCTGTCGTCCCGGGACTTCTGAGGACAACAAATAGGGAGCTCCTCCCGATGCCGGCCGCCCGCCGGGCGCCGCACACTCCTCGCAACCAACAACGAGAGGAGCTCCCCATGCCCCGCTACCTGATCGAGCGGACCTTCCCCGACGGACTCGAGGTGCCCACGACCCAAGAGGGCGCCAAGGCCCTCGTCGGCATCATCGACAACAACGCCGCCGCAGGCGTCACGTGGGTGCACTCCTACGTGTCGGCGGACCGGCAGCGCACGTACTGCATCTACGACGCGCCCGACCCCGAGGCGATCCGCACCGTTGCGGGCGTCAACAACCTCCCCGTCGACCAGATCAAAGAGGTCCGGGTCCTCGACCCCTACTTCTATGTGGAGTCGCTCGCCTGACATGACGAAGCCAGGGCGGTCCACTCGAGGACGCGCCAGAATCAGCGCGTGATCATCGCTGCGCAGTTCGGGACGGGTCAGGTCTTCTGGTCGCTGGTGTGGCTCACGATGTGGATCATCTGGTTGTGGCTGCTCTTCATCGTGTTCAGAGCGATCATCTTCCGCAGTGACGATCCAGGATGGGCGAAGGCCCTGTGGGTGCTCTTCGTGCTCGTGCTGCCGTACCTGGGCGTGTTCGTGTACCTGATCGCGCGTGGGCCCCGCATCATCGATCCGAGCCCGAGCCCGTGGATCGGCGGCCCTCCGATGCAGCTCGCGACGGCGTGATCGTTCCAGGCGACCACGACGTCGAAGCCGCGGCGGCCGAGCTCGCCGAACGCTTGCCCGAGCCCCTGGTGCCGCTCGCTCGGGTTGCCTACAACTACCGGTGGTCGTGGGCGCCCGACGGCGCTGCCTGCTTCGGCGCGCTCGATCCCGAACGGTGGGCGCGGGTGGGTTCGAATCCCGTCCGCATGCTTCGCGAGACGTCCCGGTCCGCCCTGGAGCGAGCCGCCGCAGATCGCGAGCTGACAGGACGAGTGGCGGCCCTCGCTGCGCTCGTCGACCGCGATCGAATGCGTCCCGCGGGCCCGTGGCCGTGGGATGACGACGCGCCGGTGGCGTTCATGTGCGCTGAGTTCGGGGTGCACGCGTCGCTTCCGGTGTACTCGGGAGGGCTTGGCGTCCTCGCGGGCGACCTCGTGAAGGAGGCGTCCGATCTCGCGGTCCCTCTCGTAGGCGTCGGGCTGCTCTATCGCACCGGCTACTTCCACCAGCGCATCGACACCAGCGGTTGGCAGCATGAGTACTGGACCGACTCCGACCCCGCGTCGCTCGCGTGCGTGCCGGTGACCGACCCTCGACCGGCTCGCGGGTGACGGTCGAGGTGCCGATCGACGACGAAGGCGTCGCCGTGCAGATCTGGCGCGTCGACGTCGGACGCGTCTCGCTGTTCCTGCTCGACACCGATCGTCAGGAGAACTCGCTCGTGGGGCGCTGGATCACGTCTCGCCTCTACGAAGGCAGCCGCGCGATCCGGCTCGCGCAGTACGCGGTGCTCGGCGTCGGGGGCGTCCGTGTCCTCGCGGCGCTTGGCGTGCGTCCGTCCGTCTATCACCTGAACGAGGGACATCCTGCGCTCGCCGCATTCGAGCTGTTGCGTCAGCATCTCGCCGCCGGCGGCGATTGGGACAGCGCCTGGGCCGAGGTCGTGAAACGGCTGGTCTTCACCACCCATACTCCGGTGCCCGCTGGCAACGAGACCTACAGCCGCTACGAGGTCATGCGGATGCTCGGCCGCATCGCCGATTCCACCGGAGACCCCGAGCGCTTCCTCTCCGTCGGGCGGGTGGATCCGGCCAACCACGACGAGCCCTTGAGCATGACGGTGCTCGGCTTGCGGGCGAGCCGCTCGGCAAATGCGGTCAGTCGCCGCCACGGAGAGGTCGCACGCGCGATGTGGCATCCGCTGTTCAGGGATCGCTCCATCGATGAGGTTCCGATCACGTCCGTGACGAACGGCGTGCACGTGCCGACGTGGCTGGCGCCTCCGATGCGGTCGTTGCTCGATGTCCATCTCGGCGAGGACTGGCTCGCGAGAGCCGACGATCCTGCGACATGGGAAGCGGTTGACGACATCAGCGACGAGGATCTCTGGCGAGCACGCTGCGCGTGCCGGCGGATCCTCATCGACCGCACGCGTGAGAAGGCGACGCAAGATCGACTTCGCCGCGGCGAGGACATCACCTACGTCGAGGCGGCGCAAGCAGGCTTCGACCCCGATCGCCTCACCATCGGGTTCGCCCGCCGCCTCGCGACGTACAAGCGGCTGTACCTGCTCGCGCTGCGGCCGGAGCGCGCACTCGGCCTGCTCGGTGGGCAGCATCCGCTCCAGTTCGTCTTCGCCGGGAAGGCTCATCCCCTCGACGATGGCGCCAAGGCGATCGTCCGCGATCTCTTCCACCTGAAGAGCGCGCCCGAGGTCGCGGATCGGGTCGCGTTCCTCGAGGACTACGACCTTTCGTTCGCGGGGCCTCTGGTGGCCGGGTGCGACGTGTGGGTCAACCTGCCCCGACCACCGGAGGAGGCGAGTGGCACGAGCGGGATGAAGGCGGCGCTGAACGGGGTGCTGAACCTGTCCGTCCTCGACGGCTGGTGGGCTGAGGCGTACGACGGCTCGAACGGCTGGGCGATCGACGGCGATGTAGATCCCGATGTCGGCGCCCAGGACCAGCGACACGCCGATGCGCTGTTCGATCGTCTCGAGGCCGACGTCGTGCCGCTGTTCCACGCTCGTGACCAGTCGGGGCTGCCACGCGGATGGCTGGCCATGGTGAGGGCATGCTTGCGGACGAACGGCCCTCGCTTCTCTGCGACCCGCATGGTGCGGGAGTACGCGGACCGCATCTACTCGCCCCGGTGACCTTCGGCACTACCGCAGCAGGGCGGCATGTGGCTTCCTGATCTCGGAGAACCGACGATTGCGAGGTTCCATGTCGCACTATGCGGAAGTCATCTCAGAGCTCAGTGAGCCGACCATGTCGTTGCGCGAGGCAGTGCCTGAGGTCTTCGCAGGCTTCGGCCAGCTGCACAACGCCGCGTTCGTGGAAGGGGCACTGTCCACGAAGACCAAGGAGCTGATCGCGTTGACGATCGCCGTCGTCAAGGAATGCGACGGCTGCATCGCCTACCACGCGAAGGCCGCGGCCCGTCGAGGCGCTACTCCAGCGGAGGTCGCCGAGGCGCTCGGCGTCGCCGTGCTCATGGACGGCGGCACGGCCACCACATGGGGGCCGCGCGCGTGGGCCGCCTACCTCGAGTTCGCCAAGCCGGCGATGGCCCAGTCGGCTTGACCCGCTTCAGAGCGCGGCGCGCTGACGCTCGAGGAACGCGCGCTCCGTCTCATTCTCGGTCAGGTCGATGGCTCGGTCGTAGGCGCTGATCGCCTCAGCGGTCCTGCCGAGCTGCTCGAGCAGGTCGGCGCGCACGACGTGGAACGGCACGTAGGTGTCGAGGTCGAGCATGTCGACGATCGACAGCGCCACGGCTGCGCCTGAGATCTCAGCCAACACGACGGCGCGGTTCGAGCGCGACCACCGCGCTCGGCTGCACGACCATGAGCTGGTCGTACAAAGCGAGGATCTGCGCCCAATCGGTGTCCGACGCACGCAAAGCGTCCGAGTGCACGGCCGCGATCGCAGCCTGGATCTGGTACGGCCCGGGTTGGTTGCGGCGCAGGCAGGCCCGCACCAACGACTGACCCTCTGCGATCAGCGAACGGTCCCACAGCGAGCGGTCCTGGTCGGCGAGCAGCACGAGCGAGCCGTCGGCCGCGACGCGAGCGGGGCGCCGCGCGTCGGTCAGCAGCAACAACGCGAGCAGCCCCAGCACTTCGGGCTCGTCGGGCATGAGCTCCGCGAGCAGTCGGGCCAAACGCACCGCTTCCGCGCAGAGGTCAGTGCGCACCAACGACGAGCCGCTGCTCGCGGTGTGCCCTTCGTTGTAGATGAGGTAGACGACGGCGAGCACGGGACGCAGCCGGTCCGGAAGCTCAGCCGCCTCGGGCACGCGGTAGGGGATGTGAGCGTCGCGGATCTTGCGCTTCGCCCGCACGATCCGCTGCGCCATCGTCGGCTCGGGCACGAGGAACGCACGCGCGATCTCCTCGGTCTGCAGGCCGCCGACCAATCGCAACGTGAGCGGCACCTGCGCGCTCGGCGCCAACGCCGGGTGGCAGCACGTGAAGATCATCCTCAACCGGTCGTCGCGGACTCCGCCCACCTCCTCGATCGGCTCGTCTTGCGCGTGCAAGAGCACGGCCTGCGCTTGCCGGTCGTCGCGTGACGACTCACGGCGGAGTCGGTCGAGCGCTCGGTTGCGGGCAGTGGTGGTGATCCATCCACCGGGGTTCGGGGGGATGCCATCGACGGGCCACTTCTGCGCGGCGATCGCGAACGCCTCCTGCACCGCGTCTTCGGCGATGTCGATGTCACCGAAGACGCGGGTGAGGATGGCGACGCAACGTCCGTACTCGGCGCGGAAGGTCTGCTCGATCACTCGCCCTGGAACGGACGCACTTCGACCGTGCCGATGCACGCCTCACTGCCCTTGGCGGCCCACTTCAGCGCGGCGTCGAGATCCGGGACGTCGATGATCCAGAAGCCGCCGAGGTACTCCTTGGTCTCGGCGTAAGGGCCGTCGGTCACGCTGAGGTTGCCGCCGCGGTTGTCGACGGTCGTGGCGCTCGAGATCGGCATCAGGCCGCCGGCGAACACCCAGATCCCGGCCTTCTGCATCTCTTCGTTCACCTTGCCGGTCGCCTCGAAGGACGCCTGCATCTCTTCCTCGGACGCATAGCGCGCCGTACGGGTTGTCGGTCATCGGTCCGTGCACGGAAAGCAGGTACTGAGTCATTGTTCGCTCCCTTTCGGTTCGGTGTCATCCCCTCTACGAACGGGATTACCCGCGATCGACAGCGCTCCTCAGGTTTTCTGGGGCCGGTACAAGAGGTTGCCGCGGAGCTTCACGGCCTGCAGGTCCTGCGGGCCGCACATACCGCATGATCTGGATGATCCGGGCGACGAGGCCGGTCCATCCGGTCTGGTGGCTGGCGCCGACGCCGGCACCGTTGTCGCCGTGGAAGTACTCGTAGAAGAGGAGCAGGTTGTTCCACGACGGGTCGGTCTGGAACTTCTCCGCGCCGCCCCACACCGGGCGTCGTCCGTCCTCGTCGGGCAGGAACGTCGACACCAGGCGACGAGAGATCTCCTCGGCGACCTCGAACAGCGTCATCTCGTGTCCCGACCCGGTCGGGCACTCGATCTTGAAGTCGTCGCCGTAGTACGCGTACAGGTGCACGAGGCCGCGCAGGATGAGGAAGTTGACCGGGAACCACACCGGTCCCCGCCAGTTCGAGTTGCCGCCGAAGAGCCCGCTGTCCGACTCGGCCGGCATGTAGTGCACCTCGTAGGTGTCACCGTGCACGTCCATCCGGAATGGGTGCTCGAGGTGGTAGCGGGAGAGCGCGCGCAGGCCGTGCGGGCCGAGGAACTCCTCCTCGTCGAGCATGCGGGTGAGGACGCGGCGCAGCTTGGTCTGGTCGAGCACGGCGAGCATGCGGCGTCCGTTGATGCCCGGCACGCGCACGTCGTGGATCGTCTCGAGCAGCTCGGGCATCGCCTCGACGCGCCGACGCAGAGCGGCTCACCATGTCGTCGCCGAGATGGATGCCTTCCGCCGGGAGGATCGTCGTCGCGCAGAGCGGCAACAGGCCGACCATCGAGCGCACCTTCAGGCGTTGCGCGGTGCCATCGGGAAGGCGGAGGACGTCGTAGAAGAAGCCGTCCTCCTCGTCCCAGAGCTCGTCGTGGTTGTCGCCGATGCGGTCCATCGCGGCCGAGATGAACGTGAAGTGCTCCGCGAACTTCAGCACCATCTCGCGGTACATGTCGTCGTGCTCCGCGAGCTCGAGGGCGATGCTCAGCATGCACTGCGAGAAGAAGGCCATCCACGCGGTGCCGTCCGACTGCTCGAGGTGGCCGCCGGTCGGGAGTGGTGCGCTCCGGTCGAACACGCCGATGTTGTCGAGTCCGAGGAAGCCGCCCTCGAACACGTTGCGGCCGGTGAGGTCTTTGCGGTTGATCCACCAGGTGAAGTTCACGAGGAGCTTCTGGAACGCGGCCTTCAGCCACTCGACGTCGCCGGTGCCGCGCTGCTCGAGCTCGGTCTCGTAGACGAGGAGCGTCGCCCACGCGTGCACGGGTGGGTTCACGTCGCTGAAGTTCCACTCGTAGGCGGGGAGCTGCCCGCTCGGATGGAGGTACAGCTCGCTCAGCATGAGCGAGAGCTGGTGCTTGGCCTCGTCCACGTCGACCATCGCGAGCACGACCGTGTGGAACGCGAGGTCCCACGACGCGTACCAGGGGTACTCCCACTTGTCGGGCATCGAGATGACGTCGTCGTTGATCATGTGGAACCAGCTGCGGTTGCGCGCGTCGCCGCCGCTGTCGCGCAGCGGGTGCACCCCATGTTCTTCGAGCCAGGTGTCGAGGTCGAAGAAGTAGTGCTGCTTGCTCCAGAGCATCCCGGCGAGGGCCTGGCGCATGACGTTCGCTTCCTCGGCCGTCGTGTTCGGCGGCGTGATCGACGCGTAGAACTCGTCCGCCTCGGCGATGCGAGTGGCGAAGAGCTCGTCGATGGCGGTGGGGTCGAGCAGAGGTGCCGCGCCGGTGCAGTGGTGCAGCCGCACCACGGTCGATCCGTGCGGAGCGATGTTCAACACATAGTGGGCGGCCGCCTTCGTGCCCGAGAGGTCGGGATTCACCGCGCCGGTGTTCCCGTGGATGACGTAGTCGTGGAACGCGTCCTTCACGTGGGGTGTCGCGTTCGGCGATCCCCAGAGGCGCTCGGTGTTCGACTCGTTCTCGGTGAACAGGAGCGTCGGAGTTCCTTCGCACCAGAGCTCCCGCGACCCGAAGGCCTCGTGCTCGGCGACGATCGTGCCTGGCGCGCCCGCGCTGACCGTGCCCTTGAACTGGCCCTTCCACCACCCGTTGCGGAACCAGAGGTGGGGGAGGAGGTGCACCGTCGCCCACTCCGCTCCGCGGTTGCTCACCGTGATGCGGATCGCGATGTCCTCCGGCGCGCTCTTCGCGTACTCGACGTCGACGTCGACGTAGCGGTCTTGGTCGAACACGCCGGTGTCGAGCAGCTCGTACTCGAGGTCGTTGCGGCCGCGGTCGTGGTTCGTCGCGACGAGGTCGGCGTAGGGGTAGCCCGTGAGCGGGTAGCGGTACCGGTACTTCAAGTACGAGCTCGTCGGCGTCGCGTCGAGGTAGAAGTAGTACTCCTTCACGTCTTCGCCGTGGTTGCCCTCCTCGTTGGTGAGGCCGAACATCCGCTCCTTGAGGATCGGGTCGACGCCGTTCCACAGCGCGATCGCGAAGCACAGGATCTGCGAGTCGTCGCAGAAGCCCGCGATGCCGTCTTCGCCCCACTTGTAGGCGCGCGAGCGGGCCTGGTCGTGGGAGAAGTAGTCCCACGCGGTGCCGCCGGGGCTGTAGTCCTCGCGCACGGTGCCCCACTGCCGCTCGCTGAGGTATGGGCCCCACTTCTTCCAAGCGACGCCCGTGCGGGCCGCTTCGAGCCGGTCGGCTTCGGTTCCGTGTGCCACGCCGCGACCCTTCCACGTGGGATGTCGCGTAGCCAATGACCTTCGGCCCTGGTCCAGGGCCGCTGCGGGTGGTCCGCTGAGCATGAAAGGCCGAGGAAGGGAGGCGCTATGCGCGTCCTAGTTGGTACGGACGGATCCGCAGCGAGCCGGGCCGCTCTGCGTTGGGCGGAGGCCCTCGTTGACGCGGACGGCGGCGACCTCGTCGTCGCCGCAGTGCGGATCCCGCCATTCGCGGACGTCTGGCCCGAGACGATCGAGGAGCGGCGCGCCATCGAGAGCGAGCGACTCGACGAGGCGTGTGACGCCATCCGGGGCTCGACGGTCCAGTACCGGGCCCTGCTGTTGGAGGGCGATCCGCGGGAGCAGCTGCTGAAGGCGGCCGAGGCCGAGCACGTCGATCTGATCGTGTCGGGCGCACGAGGCTCCGGTGGCCATCGTCACCCGCTGCACATGGGCAGCACGACGCATCATCTCGTGCACCACACCCGCATCCCTCTGGTCGCCGTCCCTGCATCGTCGCGGCCGGCGTGGCCGGCGCCGATCGTCATCGGCGTCGACGGATCCGAGGGGTCCGTCCTCGCGGTCAGATGGCTCGCGTCGCACGGGCTCACGCTGACTGCGGACGTGATCGCGGTGCACGCCGAGAAGCCGCTGGCCCAGTGGGTGCCGAGCTCTGATCCACACAGCTGGTACCACATGGCCCTCGACCGCATGCAGCCGTGGGTCGCACCGTTGCGTGAGTGCGGCTTGGGCGCCCGCACCCTCGTGCTCGACGGCGATCCCGTCGACGCGCTCACCGATGTCGCGATCGCCGAGGCGGCGGGGATGATCATCGTCGGCGCGCGGGGCACCGGCGGGATCACGGGGCTGCGCCTCGGCTCCACCGCGCTGAAGGTGCTCCACCAGGCGCAGGTTCCCGTGCTGATGGTGCCTGCCGACATGTGACAGGTTGGTGCGATGCGGACTGCGATCGCAGCTGCGGCGCTGCTGCTGCTCACCGGCTGCCAGCACGTGTTCCCGATCGACCCGGCCAACGTCGCGAAGTACGGACGGTCACATCACGACTACCCGGCTGCCGACATCTTCGCTCCGTGCGGCACGACGGTCGTCGCGCCTGTCGCGGGCACGATCTCGGAGATGTCGACGAAGGATGTGTGGGACCCGAAGGTGAACGACGGCGCGACGCGTGGTGGCCTCTCGGTGACGATCTTCGGCGACGACGGCGTGCGCTACTACGGAAGTCACCTGTCGGCGATCGACCCGGCGCTCGTCGTCGGCGGGCACGTCACTGTGGGGCAGCCGCTCGGGAAGGTCGGCAACACGGGCGATGCGCGCGGCATCGCGTGCCATCTCCACTTCGGCATCTCATCGCCGTGTGGAGTGGGGGACTGGCAGGTGCGCCGCGGCGCCCTTCAGCCCGCGCCGTTCCTCGACTCGTGGCGCGCCGGCGACACGGGCGCGACACCTCACCCACCGCCGTGCCCGGCGGCGTGACCGTTCAGCGCGGGCGAGTGGCGTTTCGCTCGCGGGCCGACGGTCTCGGACCGCGGGTGTCGATCGCCGGAAAGCAGAGCGTCGTCTTCGCCTCGCCGCTCAGCAGGCGGCGCTTGTACTCCTCGAACTCCTCGGTCGTGATGAAGCCGCGAGCGCGCAGCAGCGCGAGCTTTGCGATCTCCTCGCCGACTGAGAGCTCGGGCGCCGCGGTAGCCGCGGTTGGCGCGACCGGCGAGCCGGGCTCGGGATCGACCAGCGCCGCCCGGAACAGCCGGGCCTCGAGGTCGGAGAGGATCTCGCTCGCGATCTTGCGGATGCGGGCGCTGTCACGCCCGCCGACGCTCTGGCGCTTGGCGATGCCCTCGATGACGACCGTCGTGCCGGCCTCGTCTGCCGTGACCGCCGCCGACATGTTCTGGCCGTAGGTGGCGAAGCTCATGTCGGTCTTGAACTCGGCGCGCAGCTGGGCGTCGTCGAAGCGTGCGCCGGTGATGCTCGGGTGCTCGCCGACGACTTCGCGAAGCGAGCTCCACGCGACCTGAGGAGGGTCGGGGAGCTGCAGCTCGACACTCGCCTCTGATCCGCCGAACAGGCCCATCGTCGTGCCACGCCTCCGCTTGTGTCGAATCGCGGGCGGAGCGACGTTGGTCCACCCGCGTGCAACCTAACTAGTTCGGTCGGTCACAAACGCGCTTGATGGGCCAAACGGCCCACGGCCAGTTGACGATCGTGTTCCAGGTGCGCGGGATGCACCAATCCGCACCCTCATGTGTGGTCTCATCCTGACGATGGGACGCGAGTAGCTGGCGTCCGAGGGCATCAGGAGATCGGCGTGGCGGATCGCAGGGACAGCACGACTGAGGGCTCGCGCGGCGTGCGCCGCTTGGCGACCCGGCCGATCTTGGAAGCCGGTGCGATACCTGGCTACGGGCCGCTCTTCAATGCCGGCCTCGTCCACCACGAGGGGCGCTACCACCTGTTCGTGAGGGCGGTGCGCGACGGATACCGCGTCGGCGAGGCGGGCGGTCCTCGGTTCGTCGACTACGTGTCCGACATCGTGGTCTTCACGTCGATCGACGGGCTGGAATACGAGTTCGGATATGTCCTCGCGTCGCGGAAGAGGGCATGTGCTTCGAGGACCCCCGCGTGCAGTGGGTGCGAGACCACGCCGGCGATCACCTCGTCATGACCTACACCCGGCTGGCGGCGGACGGCTCCTGGCGGATCGGTGCGCATCGAGTGCGATGGGACGGCGAGCGCTTCGAGCTCGACGAGGCGAGCGGGCGTGTGCTCGGTCCTCGCGACCTCAACAACAAGGACGCGGTGATCTTCACGCTCGCCGATGGCCGCGTGGCGCTGATCCACCGCATCCATCCCGACATGCAGCTCGCGGTCTTCGATGACGTCGACCACCTGTGGGACGCTCCCGACGACTACTGGGACGAGCACGTGGCTGCGCTCGGTGAGCACACCATCCTCACGCCGGCGCCCGGCGCGCTCGGGATCGGTGCCGGCGCGCCGCCGGTGTCGACTCACGCCGGCTTGCTCCTCTTCTTCCACGAGCGCCGCGCCGACGGCGTCTACACGATGAACGTCGCGCTCCTCGACGAGGCGACGGGCAGGCTGGTGAGCCGCATGGCCGAGCCGGTGCTCGAGCCCGAGCTCGACTGGGAGCGCTTCGGCGACGTCGACGACGTGGTCTTCGTGCAGGGCGCGCATCTCGAGGGCGACGAGGTCTACCTGACCTACGGAGCTGCGGATCGTTGTGTCGGCGCGGCCGTCGCCTCGGTGTCGCAGCTCCTCGAGGCGCTCGGTCTCGGCGAGGACGAAGCCGCCGCCTGACCGCGGGCTCCGCCCAACCTCACTCGGACTGGATGGCCCGCAGCACGTCGAGACGAGCCGCCCGCCGAGCCGGGAGCAAGCCGGCCAGCGTGCCGAACACCGCCGCGGCGACGACGATCGCGACGAGCGTGGCCATCGGGATCGCCACGGTTCCGACGGCCGACGCAGGCAGCGCCGACGCGGTCGCGATGCCGAACAGCACGCCGACGACCACGCCGAGGAACGCGCCGAAGATCGAGACGGTCACCGCTTCGGTGAGGACCATCTGTCGCACCTGACGGCGCAGCATGCCAACCGCCCGCAGCAAGCCGATCTCGCGGGTGCGTTCCAGCACCGAAAGGGCGAGCGTGTTCGCGATCCCCATCAGCGCGATGAACAGCGCCAGCGCCAACAGGCCGTTGACCGCGACCAGCAGGCCGTTGATCTGCGCCTCCTGGCTCGCCCGGAACTCGGCGCGGTCCTCGAGCTTCACCTGCGGATAGGCCGCCAACGCGGCCGTGATCGCGGCTCTGGCCGTGACCGATGTCGACTCCGGGCGCCACGCGGGCGAACGTGAACATGTCGAGCTGGTTGGCGGGGTAGTACTGCTCGAACGTCTTCATGTCGATCAGGTAGTTCCCTGCCCACGTCGCGTCGCTGTAGATGCCGGCGACACGCAGCTTGCTGAGGTCCGCCGCTCGCGAACTGCACCTCGACGGTGTCGCCCACCTCGAGTCCGAGATCGCGTGCGGGGTCCTTGTGGATGAAGATCGAGCCGGGCCCGAGATCTGACAGCGACCCGCTCTGCACGCCGATGTCGACCACCTTGTCCGGCAGCGGCGGGGATCGACTGCGACGACGTCACGTTCGTGACCGTTGAACAGGAACCGGTCGAAGCGCACGCCCGTGACTGCGTCGAGCTCGGGAAGGCTCGCGACTGCGGCGGTCAACGCGGGGCTGTAGCCGGTGTTCGAGTCGGTCGAGACGATGAAGTCGGCGAGGACGGCCTTGCCGATCGACTCGCTGAAGGTGCGCTTGATGGACGTGCCCACGACGAACACGGTCGTGACGAGGGCCAGCCCGATCATGAGCGCCGCCGCGGTCTTCGCCGTGCGATACGGGTTGCGGGTGCTGTTCGCTCGTCCGAGTCGGCCCGCAGCCTTGAACGGCGCGCCGATCACCGTTCCGACCGCACGCGTGATGGGCACCGCGACCACGGGGCTGAGCTGGGCCACGCCGAGGAAGACCATGATCGCCCCGAGTCCGAGCGACAGGAGGATCGGCAGGGCTGCCGTCGGCGACGAACAGGCCGAAGAACACGAGCAGCGCGCCACAGCGATGACTGCACCCGCGATCGTGGCTCGGCGAGCACTCGACGCGTGCGCGACCACGAAGCCCTCCCTGAGGCCCTCGATCGGCGGGATCGCTGCGACCCGTCGTGCCGGCACGATCGCCGCGGCCAGGGTCACGCCGAGCCCGACGACCACCGCAGCAACCCAGGTGCGCCCGAGCAGCACGAGGGAGTTCGAGGGGAGGTCGAAGCCACCCGCGGCGAGGATCGCCTGCAGGAGGTGGGCGATCACGAGCCCGAACGCCACGCCGAACGCGAGCCCCGTCATCCCGATGATGGTCGCCTCGACCATGATCGACCGGGTCACCTGGCCTGGCGTCGCGCCGATCGATCGCAGGAGTGCGATCTCACGGGACCTTTGCCCGAGGAGCACGATCGAGAAGGTGTTGTTGATGTAGAACGCGGCGACGAAGATCGCGATGGCGGCGAAGGCGAGCAAGATGTTCTGGAACACGTCGAGGAAGCCGCCGACCGTGTCCATGCCTTCGGCCTGCACCGTCGTCGACGTCACCGCCTCTGTGCCTTGCGGCAGCACCGACTCGATCCGCTGCGCGAGGTCCGTAGGAGAGACTCCGGGCGCAGCCTTCACGTCGATGCTGTCGAACTGACCCGTGGCGCCGAACACCTCTTGGGCAGTTGCCGTGTCGAACGCGGTGAGGCGGGCGCCGAGCAGGTTGTTCGCGTTCCCGAAGGTGAAGATCCCGACGATCGTGACGTCGCGCTGGGTGCCGTCGAGCAGCAGCACCTTCGTGTGATCACCGACGGAGAAGCCGGCGTCGGTGGCGGACGCACGGTCGATGGCGACCTCGTTGGGACCGGCAGGCTTGCGTCCATCGTCGAGCTTGACCGGATAGAGCTGCGTCCTCTTTGCCCCACGAGACCCCGAGGAACGGCGCTCCCGTCGTCTTCAGCGGGTGGCCCTGCTTGTCCAACAGCTGCGCGTATCCGCTGACGGTTCCTTCCGCGACGGCGACGCCCTCGACCTTCCGCACGACGTCGACGAGGCTCTCGGGCACTCGCCCGCGACTCACGCCGATCGTGCTTCCACCCTCGATCGGCGTGGACGCACGAACGGAGACGTCGACCCCGCTGCTGATGTTGGCGAAGAGGTCGCCGACCGAGGCTCTCAGCGAGTCGGTGACGACGAACGCGCCGACGACGAACGCCACTCCGGTGACGACTGCGAGCGTCGTCAGCAGGAAGCGGAGCTTGTGGGCGAGCACGCTGCGGATGCCGATGCGGAGCATCGCTCAATCTCCGAGCGTCTTCAGCCGCTCGAGCACGCGGCGCCACGGTCGGATCGAGCATCTCACCGACGATGCGTCCGTCGGCGAGGAACAGAACTCGGCCGCCGTAGCTCGCTGCATTCGCATCGTGGGTCACCATCACGATCGTCTGACCGAGCTCTTCGACGGCGTGCTGCAGGAACGAGAGGATCTCCGCCGCGGCGCGGCTGTCGAGGTTGCCGGTCGGCTCGTCCGCGAACACGATCTCTGGCTTGCCCACGAGGGCTCGAGCCATCGCGACGCGCTGTTGCTCACCGCCCGAGAGCTCGCTCGGGCGATGGTCGAGGCGGTTCCGCAGCCCGATCGCAGTCACGATCCGGTCGAGCCACTCGGGGTCGATCTGGTGCCTTCCGAGGTCGGCGGGCAGCTTGATGTTCTCCATCGCGGTCAACGTCGGGACCAGGTTGAACGCCTGGAACACGAAGCCGACGTGATCGCGGCGCACGATCGTGCGCTGCTTCTCGGTCATGGTCGACAGGTCGATGCCTCCGAGCCGGATGGTGCCCGAGGTGAGCGAGTCCAACCCGGCGAGGCAGTGCATCAACGTGGACTTCCCCGAGCCTGAGGGTCCCATCACGGCGGTGAGCTGCTGCACGCGGGAAGTCGACGGTCACTCCGTCGAGCGCCCGGACCTCGAGGTCTCCCTTGCCGTAGATCTTCACCGCGTCGATCGCGCAGGCCGCAACAGCCACACGTGCCGCATCCAAGGTCTGCATGTCTCAACTCTGCGCCCGGATGAGACGGAGCCGAAGGGTCCTTGGTCCTGCGGCGGTCAGGAGGAGGCGGGCGACGACGCGTAGGCAAGATGTCCTCTCGATCGGTCGCGGCGGCCGGTCGCCACGGAGTGCACGAGACCCGCGAACGTCAGCAGCCACGCCGAGAGCGCGATCGCAAAGGCGAGGCCGGGCAACCAGCCGAGCGCATCCAGATGGATGGCGCCCCGCATGCGATAGGTCGCCGCGCCGTACATGCCGAGGGGGAAGACCATTGCCCAGAACGCCGGGGTGTAGCGCAGCGGGACGCGCCGCACGATGTGGCGCCACACGCCGATCGCGATCATGAGCGGGAACCAGAACGTGGCCGTCGCCCACGCGAGGGTGACGACGCCCTCGAGGAACGGTGCGACGCGCACGAGCCGGTCCGAGACCTTCTGCGCGTTGAGCAGGTTCGACCCGGCGAGCACCGTGATCGCCACCGCGCCAGCGGCGATCCACGCGGGCGGGTCGGCCTCGTCGGGCTCGAGGGGTTGGAACGTCCATCGCAGGAAGACCATCGTCATCACGATGAGGTAGAGCAGCAAGCCGAGGGTGAACGCCGCGAGGCAGGCGAACGCGAGGAGGTCTCCCGGGTCTCGAACCAGCAGCAGGGCACCGAGCACCGCGATCGATTCGAGCGAGACCGTGAGCAGGAACCAGGTGCCGTTGATGCCGCGCTCGAGCCCGGGCTTGTCGTGGCGCAGCACGACGGCGAAGAGAGTGGCGTACACGAGCACGGCCCACAGCGGGATGCTCGACCCACCAGAGCCCGCGGGCCAGGCCCCACCACCCGTGCACGAGGCCGGAGGCCGCGCCGAGGACGTTCGTGCCCGCCACGATCGTGAGGAACGCGAAGCCCTTGGCGTGGCTCGTGAGGTCGGCGAAGAGGAGGCGCGGGTAGAGGATGAGCCGCGCGACGACGAGCACCGCGAGCACGACGAAGGCGACAGCCGCGACCGCGTAGAGCACGTTCGCCACCCAGTGGATGTCGAGCTGCTGCGCGGCGGTGGCGACGATGCCGGTCGCCATCACGAGCGCGAAGTAGCCGGGGAAGAGCGTGGCGATGCCCGACAGTCGTCGTCTGGTCATGGCCGCAGGTATCGAAGGAAGAACGCTGACCCGGCCGCTGCGATGACCGAGACGATCGCGGTCGCCCACGCGACGGCCTCGTTGTCGGTGTGGAACGCCTCGACGGCCACGGTGATCAAGAAGACCTGGAACGCGACGAGCAGGATCACGTACACGAGCACTGCCGACGAGGTTGTACGCGCCCGCTGCTCGCTCATGACTCGGTTGCTCCGAGGGCCCAGATCTGCCCGTCGTCGCGGATCTCGACGTCGATGCGGCCGAGGGGCGCGGCGGTGGACCGTCGATCACCGCGCCGGTGAGGGTGTCGAAGTTGCCCTCATGGCACGGGCAGTGCCACCGGTTCTCATCGGCCTGGTAGTAGACGACGCACCCGAGGTGCGTGCATTTCTGGCTGAAGGCCACGACCTCACGGTCGGCGACCCGCAAGAGCACGGCCGGGTCGTCGTGGGCGGGGTACTTGAACAGGTAGGTCTCGCCGACGGGAACTGAGTCGAGCGCGACGATCGGGCGCGGCTCGCCGGTGTTGATCGACCGCAGCTGTGTCCAGACCGCGAAGCCGACGTTGGCCGCGGCCATGGCGCCGGCGCCGAGCACCAGGTCGCGCGCGAACTCGCGACGAGTGACTGCTTCCTCGCCGGCGGCTTCGTAGGGGAAGTCGCGCTTCCAGATCGGCACCTCAGCCATCGGCCAGTCCGAACGGATCGTCGAGCCAGGAGTGGCGAGGGGTGCCGGCGACGTCGAGCGGGCCGGCCTCGAGATCGTCGACGACCGTGTACACCTTCGTGCGCACCTCTTGGCGTCCGAAGTGGAAGTCGCGGATGAGCGCGCCGCTGCGGGTGGCGTCGAACTGCTCGATCGTGCCGTACCAGAGTGCTTCGCTCGGGCAGACCGACGCGCACATCGGCTTGAGCCCTTCGCTCGTGCGGTCGGTGCACATGTCGCACTTCATCATCTGGTCGATCTCGGCCATGTACTTCGGTACGCCGAACGGGCACGCCAGGACGCAGTTCGAGCAGCCGATGCACCGGGGCTTCAGCGCCGACTGCACGATGCCGTTCTCGGTCTGCTTGATCGCGTCTGCGGGGCACACCTCGGCGCACGTCGGGTCCTCGCAGTGCATGCACACCATCGGCGCGGTCTGCGTCGTGGTGGCACGGTCGATCGGCTCGAGGTGGATCAGCGACCGGCCCCGGTGCGTGCCGCACTCCTGGCACGCCTGGACGCATGCCTGGCAGCCGATGCACCGGCTCTGGTCGATCACGAACACTGGGCTCTCGTCGATGCCGAACCTCAAGCCGTCACCGCCTTCTCCACGCGGACCGCCGCGACCTTGAACTCGGGCATGTGCGAGGTCGGGTCGACCGCGCGGATGGTGAGCTGGTTCGCGGCTTGCGCGCCCGGCCAGTGGTAGGGGATGAACACGGTGTCGGGCCTGATCGTGGTGACGACGAGCGCGGGCAGCGTGATCGAGCCCCGTCGAGACGTCACGGTCACGGGGTCGTCTGTCGCCACGCCCAGCTGCTCCGCGAGGCGAGGGTGCATCTCGCACTTCGGTTCGGGATACTGCTCGACGAGCCCGCCGATGCGCCGCGTCTGCGTGCCCGACAGGTACTGGCTCACCACCCGGCCGGTCGTCAGCCAGGTCGGGTACTCGTCGTCCACCACCTCGGCCGACTCGCGGAACGGCACACCGTGGAAGCGGGCCTTGCCGTCGGGATGGAAGAACTTGCCGCCCTCGAACAGGCGCGGCGTGCCCGGATGGCCGACCTCGGGGATCGGCCAGAACACGCCCATCTCGTCCTCGATGCGCTTCCAGGTCGCCCCTCGATAGTCGGCCGTTCCGCCGGACGGACGCGATGCGCAGCTCCTCGAACATCTGCTCGGTGTTCGTGTACGGGAAGTAGTGGCCGCTTGCCCAGCACGGTTCGCGATGTCGAGCAGGATCTCCCAGTCTCGGCGTGCTTCACCGGGTGGCGTCACGGCCGCGTTGATCTTGATGATGCGGCCCTCGCCTGTCGTCGAGGTGCCCTCGTCCTCTTCGTGGAGCGAGCCGGCGAGCACGACGTCTGCGTGCTGCGCGGACTCCGAGAGGAAGAAGTCGATCACCGCGTAGAACTCGAGCTTGTCGAGCGCCTCACGCGTGAAGTTCGAGTCGGGCGCCGACACCGCCGGGTTGAAGCAGATCGAGAGCAGGCCCTTGATCTCCCCCGCATGGATCGCCTCGATGATCGCCTCGGCGGGCACGCCCTTGCCCGGGATCTCATGCTCGTCGCATCCCCACACGCTCGCGATGTACGCGCGGTGCTCGGGGTTCGTGATGTCGCGGTTGCCGGGGAGCTGATCGCACTTGTGGCCGTGCTCGCGCCCGCCCTGCCCGTTTCCTTGGCCGGTGATCGTCGACACCCCACAGCCGGGCTTCCCGAACTTGCCGGTCGCGAGGCCGAGGTTGATCGCCGCGAGGACGTTGTCGACGCCCTTCGTCTGCTGCTCGATGCCTCGAGCGTGCAGCAACATCCCGGTGGCCGCAGTGCCCCACCACTCCGCGGCCTGCTCGATGCGCTGTGCCGGCACGCCGGTGATCGCCTCCGCCCACTTCGGAGTCATGTCCGCGACCGCGGCGGCAGCCTGATCGAAGTCCACCGTGTGCGCGTCGATGAACTCGTGGTCGAGCCAGTCGTTGCGCACGAGCTCGTGCAGCACTGCACCGAAGAGCGCGGAGTCAGATCCGGGCCGCACCGGCAAGAAGAGGTCCGCGGTGCGGGCGAGCGGCACGACGCGCGGGTCTTGCACGATGAGCCGTGCCCCGCGGTCGCGTGCTCGCCAGATGTAGCTCGTCGTGATGGGGAAGGTCTCCGCGACGTTCGAGCCCGCGACCCACACGACGTCGGCGAGCGGGATGTCGCTCCACGGGTTCGGTGAGCGATCGACGCCGAGGGCCTTCTTGTTGCCCGCGCCCGCGGACACCATGCAGAAGCGGCCGTTGTAGTCGAGGTTCGCGGTGTGCAACGCGAGGCGAGCGAACTTGCCGATCAGGTAGCTCTTCTCGTTCGTGAGCGAGACGCCCGAGAGCATGGCGAAGGCGTCGTCGCCGTAGGTGCTCTGGATGCGGCGGATCTCGGTGACGACGCGGTCGAGCGCGGCGTCCCAGCTGATCGGCCGGAAGCCGCCGGGTGCCGACGGGTCGCGCTCCATCGGATGGAGGAGCCGGTCGGGATGGCTGCCCTGGAGGTAGCGCTTCACGCCCTTCGGGCAGAGCTTGCCCTCGTTGAACGGGAACTCGTACCAGGGCTCGAAGCCGACGACCTCGTTGTCTCGCACCTTCAGCTTGATGCCGCACTGCTGGCCGCAGAAGCAGCAGTGGGTGGTCACGAGCTTGTCGATCTCGCCCACCGAGTCCCAACCGCCCGGAGGCGCCTCGTTGAGGTGCGGTCCGTAGCGCTCGATGAGCTCTTCCTCGGTGACGGGCAGGCGGGCCATCAGCCGAAGCCTCCGACGCGTGCCGACTGCGCGAGCGCGACCGATGCTCGCCGGCATCTCGGGCATGTCTGTTGGTAGCTGCCACCGCCGTCGATCGAGTAGTCGAATCCGACTTGCGGGAGCACGGCTTCGAGGTCGGCGACCTGCTGCGCGCTGGCGTACTCCTCGCCGCACACTCGGCACACGGCGGCGGGGCCGTCTTCGTTCGCTCGCTTGTAGTACGCGACACCGAGGTTGCCCGGACGCTGGAAGATGTGGAACAGCTTGCCGAACGGGATGTACATCAGCCCGAGGATCACCGTGACGGCGTGCAGGGTGTTCAGCGTGGCGTAGAACTGGCCGTCGAGGAACATGCTCGACACGGTGAGGAACAGTCCTGTGATCGACACGGCGAAGAGGCCGGCGAGCGCCAGGAAGTCGCCCGAGCGCTCGGTCGGCGAGCGCGCCGGGGTCACGGAGCCGGCGGCGCAAGAAGATGAACACACCGGCGAGGACGAGCACGGCGGCGATGTCGAGCGCGTGGAAGACGATCCAGCCGAAGATGCTCTCGGCGTCGAACTTCACGGTGCCGACGCGCGAGATGTACACCTGGTAGCGGTCCGCTTGCTGCCCGACGCTCTCGAAGTGCAGCAAGCCGAGCGTGAGGGGGATCGTGACGAGGCCGGCGAGGATGCATCCCCAGAACACGAGCTGGTGCGCGAGCCAGCGGGCGTGCGATCGGTGGCGGATGAAGCCTTGCGCGAGCAGCTGCGAGCCGACGAGGGCGGGAAGCGCGGCGAGGTTCCGGGCTCGGTTCTGGCGGAAGGCGTCCCACCCTCGCCGGTTGAGCATGCGGGTCGGGGGCCGTTCGAGCCACACCGCGTACCGGTAGACGATCCCGAACACCGCGAAGATGACGCCGAAGAGGTAGCCGACGAGCGCGGCGTCGAACCACACGAGGCGGTCGCTCCCGATGAAGGTCAGGGCGACCACGAGCGCGACGCCGATGGCGCCCCAGGCCAACCCACGCCGGTGAAGGCGCTCGGGTGCCGCCATCACCTCTCGGCGGCGAACCGGGCTTCGAGCTCCACGACCATCGGGAACAACAGGTTGTTCTCCTTGTGGATGTGAAGGTGCGTGTCGGCTTCGAGCTCAGCGAGCCCTCGGCAGCACGCTTCGTAAGAGGCACACGCGTCGACGGGCGGAGCGTACCCCTGGGTCAGCTCCCTCAGCCGTCCGAGGAGCGCCCCGGCTCGGTCGTGCTCGTTGAGCATGACGGAGATCGGGTTCTTCAGCGTTCCGCAGTGGAAGCTCGGCGGCGTCGTGGCGACCGACAGCTCCTTGATCATCGGGAAGAGCACTCGCTCCTCCTTCAGCATGTGCGGCTCGAGATCGGTGCGCAGGTCGTCGAAGACGGCCTCGACCTCCTCCAGCTCCGGGTGCGACGCGCCGTGCACGCGGGCCACCTTCTCGACGAGGTCCGTGAGGCGGGGCAGCTCGGCCCAGAGGTGTTGGTGGTGGGTCGACACGAGGTGGTCGACGAGCTCGGCCGCGGTCATCGTGGTCCAGTCCTGCACGGCGGCAGGTCGTCGGGTGAGCGCTGTGAGCGCCGCGGCCGTCTTGTCGGGGTCGAGCCCGGCGGCGTCGCACGCCTCTGCGAGGGTGCGCCCGCCGCGGCAGCAGTAGTCGAGCCCGAGCCGCTCGAGCTCGCGGGCGAGCTGCGGGTGGGTGTTCACGAGCTCGCCGAGCGTCGTTCGGTCGTCGATCGTGGTCATGCACCCACGCTGCCCCCGAGCTCCACGAACGAGTAGGGACGAAGGTCCCTCGCTACTTCCAGAGGTGCTGGGTCGCGATCTGCGCGCCCTGTGCGCAGCGTCTCGAGCTTCGCCCACGCGATGTCGGGATGGATGCGCCCGCCCAACCCGCAGTCGGTCGACGCGATCACGTTCTCCCGACCGACGAGCTCGGCGAAGCGCACGATGCGCTGCGCCACGAGCTCGGGATGCTCGAGCACGTTCGTCGCGTGGCTCACGATGCCCGGGAGGATCATCTTGCCGTCGGGCAGCTTCTTGTCCTGCCACACGACCCACTCGTGCTCGTGCCGCGCGTTCGCCGCCTCGAACGAGTAGGCGCCTGCGTTGATCGGCGAGCATGACGTCGACGATGTCCTTCATCTCGATGTCGGTCGAGTGCGGACCGTGCCAGCTGCCCCAGCACAGGTGGAAGCGGATGCGCTCCGTCGGCATCCCTCGTAGCGCGTGGTTCGTCGCTTCGACCGCGATCATGACGAAGCGCTGGTAGTCCTCGACGGAGGGCTCCGGGTTGACCTGATCCCACGCCTCGGCGACGAACGGGTCGTCGATCTGCAGGATGAGCCCGGCGTCGATGATCGCCTGGTACTCCTCGCGCATCGCGTCGGCGCACGCCCAGATGAACTCCTCCTCCGTCTTGTAGAACTCGTTCGCGACTCGTGACGCACTTGCGGGGGCGACCGAGGTCATGAAGCCTTCGCTCACGTTCGCCGCCGCGAGCGCGGCCTTGAAGTGGGCGATGTCGGCGGCGATCGCGTCCTGCCCGGTGTACGCGACCGGGCCGACACATCGCGGCCACGTGATGCCGCCTCGTCCCGCGGAGACGCCCGACGTGCGGTCGCTGTACGCCGCGAGGAAGCGCTCACGGTCGCGCCGGTCGGCGAACGACGTGAGGTGGATCTCGCCGGGCTTCGACTTCACCGCCGGCATGTCGTAGAGGCCAGGACCGTTCGGGTCGAGGCCGCTCAAGCGACCGAACGAGTAGCTCCACCAGGCGCCGTAGTTGACCTTGTGGCCCATCGACTTGCCGTACTCGCCGTCGCCGGGGACGGTCACGCCGACCTCGACCTGCTTCGCGACGACGTCGCGCACCGCGCTCGGCGAGCTCGGTCTGGAACGCGGCCTCGTCGAAGCTCGGGTCTTCGCCCTCCTGCCGGATCCGGTTCAGCTCGATGAGCTCGTCGGGGCGGGGGAGGCTCCCCGCGTGGCTGGTGAGGATGCCGTCGGTGCTGTGGCGCATCCGCTGAGTATCGCCCGCGGCGCGAGGTCAGGCGACCGGGGGCGAGGGCACGGGGACGACCGTGAGGCCATCGATGCCTCTGAAGTCGCCGGGATTGCACGTGTAGAGCGGGAGCTCGTTGCTGATGGCGATGGCGGCGATCATCGCGTCGTACGCCCGAGCGGTCGTCTTTCGGCCGGCGCGACGCAGCGACGCGGCGACTTGCCCGAACGCGCGTGCGGCGTTCGCATCGAACGGCAGTGGATCGAAGTCGGCTTCGGCTCGTTGGAGGTGTGCCTGCCGGGCCGCTTGCTCCTTCCTCGTCGTAGCGACAAGCGGCCCGACCGACAGCTCCGCGAGGGTGATCGTCGAGATCTCCGGCTCGGCGGGGATCGTCGTCGGATCGGTCAGTCGCGTGAGAAGGATGAGTGTGCTCGTGTCGAGCAGGCCGCGTTCGTTCGTTGGTGTCACAAGGTGGCCTCGACGACTCGATCGATGTCGTCCCGAAGCGCTCGGGGATCGACATCGGGGAGGCGAGACCAGCGATGCAGCAGCTCCTCGGCCCGGAGGCGTGGACGCGGGAACGGGCGGAGCTCGGCGATGGGGCGTCCGTCTCGCGTGACGGTCAGGTGCTCGCCCGCGGCGACCCGATCGAGCACCTCGGCGCCTTGGTTTCTCAGCTCGCGCACCGTGACCTCGGCCATGAGGGTGATTGTATCACGCGTGAGACAAACGCACGTGACCTTCGCCTCTACCCGGTCGACGCACGCGGTGGTCTGCTCGATCTGAACGGAAGGACGTGCCATGCGTGTCCTCGTCGGTACAGATGGATCGGTCGGTGCCCAGGCGGCGTTGCGCTGGGCGCTGAGCCTGGTCGACGCAGAAGGTGGTGAGCTCATCGTCTCCACCGTGCGGGTCCCGCCCCTCCTCGAAGTGCTTCCCAAGGAGATCGAGGCGCGGCAGGGTGAGGACCGGGAGCTGCTCCACGAGTGGTGTGCTCCTGCTCGCGATTCGAAGGTGCAGTTCCGCGAGCTGCTGCTCGAGGGCGACCCACGCGATCGGCTGCTCGCCACAGCCGAGGCCGAGAAGGTCGACCTCATCGTGGTGGGGGCTCGAGGCACCGGCGGCGATCGCTACGGGCTGCATCTCGGAAGCACGACCCATCACCTCGCGCACCACACGCGGCTGCCGCTCGCGGCGATCCCGCCCGCGTCGAAGGCGACGTGGCCGGCGACGGTCGTCGTGGGCGTCGACGGCTCGGCCGGCAGCCTTCGTGCGGTCGAATGGCTCGCGTCGTTCGGCGCGGCGATCACCGAGTGACGTGATCGCGGTGATGGCTAAGAAGCCGGCTGGCCGAACAGGTGCCCCGCGGGCGATCCGACATCCGGGGCCGGGCGGCGCTCGACGACATGCAGAAGTGGGTGGCGCCGCTGCACGAGGCCGGCGTGGGTGACCGGGACGCTCGTGATGTCGGGTGACGCCGTCGACGTGTTGACCGATGCCGCCATCGCCGAGGAAGCCGGATTGCTCGTCGTCGGGTCGCGTGGGGTCGGCGGGATCACCGGGTTGCGCCTCGGTACGACCGCACTGAAGGTGCTGCACCGGGCGCAGATCCCCGTGCTCATGGTGCCCGGCCGACGTGACGGATTGACGAGATTGGGAGGAGCCATGACGCAGTACGCAGAGGTCATCGCGGAGCTGAGCGAGCCGACGAAGTCGTTGCGGGAAGCGTCCCTGATGTCTGGGCGGGGTTCAGCCACCTGCACAACGCGGCGATGGCCGAGGGCGCGCTCTCGACGAAGTCCAAGGAGCTGATCGCGTTGGCGATCGCCGTGGTGAAGCAATGCGACGGTTGCATCGCGTACCACGCCAAGGCGGCTGCCCGAAGGGGAGCTATGCCCGATGAGGTCGCCGAGGCCTTGGGCGTGGCCCTGCTGATGGACGGCGGCACCGCCTCGACGTGGGGCCCGAGGGCCTGGGACGCGTACCGCGAGTTCGCCCGTCCGACTGCGGCCGTAGCCGAGGCGGCGATCGCCTCCTAGCCTGCGCGACGA
>CAVUAV010000007.1:0-44439 GCA_963739555.1 uncultured Acidimicrobiales bacterium
ACGCCCCTCGCCGCGGCGTCGTTGCGCTACCGGCCAGGGGAGCAGGGCGCGCTCGTCAAGTCCCTCCTTTCCGGCGGCACTCCTCCTGAGGGTGTGGGCGGCGGATTGGTTCGGGCCGTCGGCGAACGTCGTCGTGCTGGCGGGTCGGTCGTCGGTCGCCGAGACCGGGGCGCCGACCGAGGCCGCGATCGCCGCGGCCGTGGCGGCCCGCCCCACGGCTCGATTCCTCGTCGCGTTGCGCCGCGGCAACGTCCGCGGCGCGATCGACATGGGGTTGGCTCCGGGCTTGCTGCCGGGTCGTGTGGCGCTCGACGCCGGACGGGCCTGGTTCGCATCGCGCTGGGGGTCGGTGCCCGCCAAGCCGGGGCTCGACACGACCGCGATCTTCCGGGCCGCGGGCGATGGGCGCATCAAGTGCCTTGTGCTCCTCGGTGCCGACCCGCTCTCGGACTTCCCCGATCACAGGCTCGCCGAGCGCGCGCTGTCCGGAGTCGAGAGCCTGATCGGCGTCGACACCTTCCTCACCCCGTCACTCGCGCAGGCGACCGTCGTCCTCGCGGCCGCGGGCTTTGCCGAGAAGCGGGGCACGTCCACGAACCTCGAAGGTCGGGTGAGCCTCCTCGCGCAGAAGGTCACCCCGCCGGGCACAGCCCGTGCGGACTGGATGATCGCGGCGGAGCTCGCGGTCCTGCTCGAGGGCGATCTCGGCCTCGCCTCGGTCGAGGAGATCTGGGCTGAGATCGAGGAGGTCTCCTCGGCGCACGCCGGCGTCTCCCTCGACCTGCTCCGCAGCACTGCCGGGCACGACGGCGTCGTCGCCGGCGCCGGCCACCATGGTGTCGGACAGCGGGCGCGCGCCCCGCGATGGTGTCGTTCGCGGCGCCGCAGTCGGCCCCGGAGCCGCCGCCACTCGACGCCTACTCTCTGCGGCTGGTGTCGTCCCGCTCGCTCTATGACCTCGGGGTCACGTTGCACCACTCGCCGGCTCTGTCTGGCCTTGCGTCCGACGTCGTCCTGCGCATGAACCCGACCGACCACGAGCGCCTCGGCGTCGCGCAAGGCGCTCAGGTGAAGGTCACGTCGTCGCGCACGACCGCCTTGATCGACACGATCGCCGACCCAGCCGTCGCCGCGGCGTCGTGTCGCTGGGCTTCAACCGTCCGGGCATCCGCGCTGCCGATCTGATCGACGCCACGGCGGTTGTCACCGATGTGCGGGTGGAGACACCGTGACGCACGTGCTCGCCGCGGCCGGCGGCGATCCGCTCCTCAACGGCGATGTCGACCTCGCGGTCGTGCTCATCGTCGCGTTCAAGGTCGTCTTCGCGTTCGCGGTGCTGCTGGTCGGCGTGATGCTGATGATCTGGTTCGAGCGCAAGCTCATCGCGGACATGCAGAACCGCATCGGGCCGAACGTCGCGGGGCCGTGGGGCGTGCTGCAGACGTTGGCGGACGGCATCAAGCTCTTCTTCAAGGAGGACTTGCTGCCCGAGCGCGCCGACCTGTTCGTGTTCCGCCTCGCGCCCCTGCTCGCGATGGTCCCCCCGTTCGTCACGTTCTGCGTCGTGCCGCTGGGCGGTGTCTTCCAGAACGGGAACGACGGGGTCGTCCACATCTTCGGGCACGACACCTATCTGCAGGTGGCCGACCCTCCGATCGGCATCCTCCTCGTGCTCGCGATGTCGTCGATCGCGGTGTACGGCGTGATGCTCGCCGGTTGGTCGTCCGGTTCGAAGTACCCGCTCATCGGCTCGGTGCGGGCGTCGGCGCAGATGGTGTCGTACGAGGCGGCGCTCGGCCTCGCGGTGGCCACCGTGGTTCTCGTGAGCCACACGCTTTCGACGCACGGCATGGTCACCGTCCAAGACCGGTTCGTGAACTGGAACTTCGTGGCGACGGGGGTCGTGCCCTTCGTCGTCTTCCTCATAGCGGCGACCGCTGAGCTCAACCGGCCGCCGTTCGACCTGGTCGAGGCCGAGCAGGAGATCGTCGGTGGCTACAACACCGAGTACGCGTCGATCAGGTTCGCGCTCTTCTACATCGCCGAGTTCATGAACGTCGTGACGATGTCGGCGATCATCGTCACCCTCTTCTTCGGTGGCCCGCGGGGTCCGCTGCTGTTCGGCCCCGACTGGATCTGGCCGACGGTCTGGTTCTTCCTGAAGGTGCTCGTCTTCATCTTCGTCTACGTCTGGTTCCGGGCGACCCTGCCTCGGCTTCGCTACGACCAGCTGATGGACCTCGGATGGAAGGCGCTGATCCCGCTCGCGTTCGGGTGGCTGCTGATCATCTCGTTGCTGCGCCTCGCGCAAGATCACAACTGGAACGTCGGGCTCGCTGCAATCTGCGGGTTCGCAGTCGGAGCCCTGTGCTGGGCGCTGCTCGCCGCGGCGATCGCGGTCGCGAAGCGCAACCGCCTCGAGGCCGGGGATACCTTCTGATGGGCTACCTCAAGGGGTTCACCGTCACCTTCAAGACGCTTTTCGAGAAGCGGGTGACGACCGAGTATCCGAAGGACAAGATCCCGAAGCCCGAGCGCCTCCACGGTCGACACGTCCTCAATCGCTACGAGGACGGCATGGAGAAGTGCATCGGATGCGAGCTCTGCGCCGGCGTGTGCCCCGCGCGCTGCATCTACGTGCGCGGCGCGGACAACCCGATCGACGACCCGGTCTCGCCCGGCGAGCGCTACGGATACGTCTACGAGATCAACTACCTGCGCTGCATCCACTGCGACCTGTGCGTCGAGGCGTGCCCCACGCAGGCGATCACCGAGTCGAAGCTCTTCGAGTTCTCGTTCACGAACCGCAGCGATGCGATCTACACCAAGGACGAGCTGCTCGTCGGTGACGACGGCAAGCCCAAGCAGCTGCCGTGGGAGGACTGGCGCGAAGGCGACGACCTCAACACCTCGGCATGGATGCGGGCGACGTCGCCGTCGGGCGATGCCGACTTCGAGGGTCGCGTCGCCTGGTCGGGAGAGCTCGGCTACGGCGTCCGGGCTCCCGAGCCGCCGCAGGACCCGTCCACTGACGATGGTGAGGGCTGATGGACGCCGCCGTGTTCATCGTCGCCGCGACGATCGTGCTCGTCGGCGCGCTCGGAGTGGTGCTGCGATCGAACCCGATCCACTGTGCGCTCAGCCTCGTGATGACGCTCTTCGGGATCGCCGTTCTCTTCATCGCCCAGGATGCCCAGTTCCTCGCCGCCGTCCAGGTGATCGTCTATGCCGGCGCGATCGTCGTGCTCTTCCTGTTCGTGATCATGCTGCTGGGCGTCGACCGCGCCGACGACTTGCGCGTCGACCCGTTGCCGGGTCAACGGACGGGCGCAGTCATCGCAGGTGTGGCGATGGCCGGCCTGCTGCTGGCCGCGATCTTCTCTGGCGCTCGCGCTGTCACCGGAGCGAAGTCGGTGAACGGCGCGCTCAACCCCAACGAGGCGAACATCGTCACCCTCGCGCGTTCGCTCTTCACGGACTACGTGTTCGCGTTCGAGCTGACGTCCGCGCTGCTCGTCATCGCGGTTGTCGGCGCCGTGGTGCTGGCCCGCCGTGACGCACGATCCGACGACGAGGTCATCCAGTGACGCCGACGTCGACGTGGTACCTCGCCCTCGGAGCGGTGCTCTTCACGATCGGGATGATCGGCATCCTCGTGCGCCGCAACCCGCTCGTCATGTTCATGTGCGTCGAGCTCATGCTGAACGCGGCGAACCTCACGTTCGTCGCGTTCTCCCAGAAGCTCAACGACGTCGCCGGCCAGACCGTCGTGTTCTTCGTGCTGGTCGTCGCGGCGGCCGAGGTCGTGGTCGGCCTCGGCATCATCGTGGCGATCCTGCGCCGCCAGCCCTCGGCCACGGCCGACGACATCTCGTTGATGAGGGGCTGATGCTCGACCTCGTCTGGCTGATCCCGGCGCTCCCGCTCGCCGGCTTCCTGCTCATCATGGTGTTCGGGCGACGGCTCGGCGAGCCGGCCGCGGGCTGGCTCGCGTCCGCGGCCGTCGGGCTCTCGTTCGTCGTCTCGCTCGTCGTGTTCGCGGGCCTCCTCGCGAAGCCGGGCGACGACCGCCAGTTCACCCAGGTCCTGTTCCAGTGGCTTCCCGTCGGCAGCCTGCGCGTGGACGTCGGGTTCCTCGTCGACCCGCTGTCGATCACGATGGTGTTGTTCGTCACCGGCATCGCGACGCTCATCCACGTGTACTCGATCGGGTACATGCACAAGGACGAGAAGTTCTCGAAGTTCTTCATCTACATGAACCTCTTCGTCTTCTCGATGCTGATCCTCGTGCTCGGCGACAACCTCGTGCTGACGTTCGTCGGCTGGGAAGGCGTGGGCGCCTGCTCCTACTTCCTGATCTCGTTCTGGTTCACGCAGGAGGCGAACGCTGTCGCGGGCAAGAAGGCGTTCGTCACGAACCGCATCGGTGACTTCGGCTTCATGCTCGGCACGTTCCTGACCTTCTCCGCGCTCGGCACGGTCAGCTACCTCGGGATCGATGCGAAGGCGTCGACGCTCGCGACGGTCACGGCCACGTCGATCGCGCTGCTCTTCTTCCTCGGCGCGGCCGGCAAGTCAGCCCAACTGCCTCTGTCGGTCTGGTTGCCGGACGCGATGGCGGGTCCGACGCCGGTCTCGGCGCTGATCCACGCCGCGACAATGGTCACCGCGGGCGTCTACCTGCTCTGCCGCCTCTCGCCGATCCTCAACGAGACCAGCACCGCACTCAACGTCATCACTGTCGTCGGGGCGATCACCGCGCTCGTGGGCGGCGACGGTCGCCTGCGCGCAACACGACATAAAACGTGTCCTCGCGTACTCGACGGTGAGCCAGCTCGGGTTCATGGTCGTCGCCGTCGGGTGCGAGGCCTATGTGCCCGCGATCTTCCACATGATCACCCACGCCTGCTTCAAGGCCCTGCTCTTCCTCGGTGCGGGCTCGGTGATCCACGGGCTCGACGGTGAGCAGGACATGCGCCGGATGGGCGCGCTGCGCAAGCTCATGCCGATCACGGCGATCACGATGATCATCGGAGCGCTCGCGATCTCGGGCATCCCGCCGTTCGCGGGCTTCTGGTCGAAGGACGAGGTCCTCGATCAACGCCTGGGACAAGAGCCCGTTGCTCTGGGTCGTGATGTCGGTCGCGGCCGTGCTCACCGCGTACTACATGAGCCGCCTCGTCTTCATGACGTTCTTCGGCGAGGCCCGCTGGGACGACGCACACGAAGGCCACGAGCACGTGCACCCGCACGAGTCGCCCGCGCTGATGACAGGGCCACTGATCCTCCTCGCGATCGCCTCGGCGATCATGGGGGTGATCGACCTGCCGTTCGCCCGCACGAAGTTCCTCGAGGACTTCCTCGATCCCGTGTTCGGCGAGATCGGGCGTCGAGGTCTCTCTCAGCGGCGCCGCGGAGGTCGGGCTGATCATCGTCGCGACGCTGCTCGCACTGCTCGGCGTGTTCCTCGCCTACCAGGCGTGGGTCTTGCGCAAGATCGAAGCCGACCGGCTCGAACCCGAGGTGCTGCAGCATGCCTGGTACATCAACGACGGCTACGCGGCGTTCTTCGGAGGCCCGGCTCGGGTCGGCGCCGACTTCACGAGCGAAGTCGTCGACCACGAGGTGATCGACGGAGCGGTCAATGGGGTCGGGGTGCTCGTGCGCGGCGGCGCCCGCCAGCTCCGCAAGCTGCAGTCCGGCTACGTGCGCAGCTACGCGCTGGGGATCGCGGCGGGGGCCGTGCTGCTCCTCGCGTGGTTCTTCTCACGGGTGAGCGTCTGATGGACTTCCCGATCCTCACCGCCCTCGTGCTGCTGCCCGCGATCTCGGCCGTGATCGTGGCGCTGCTGCCGTCTCGGCGACCCGAGATCATCAAGGTCTTCGCTCTCGTCGCCGCGACGATCACGGGAGCCTTGAGCATCTCCTTGCTCGTCGCGTTCGACCGCACGAGCGGCGGCTTCCAGTTCGTCACGATGCACGAGTGGATCCCGTCGTTCGGGATCTCATGGCACCTCGGCGTCGACGGGATCTCGCTGTTCCTCGTCGTGCTCACCGGAGTCTTGTTCCCCATCGCGCTGTTCGGCGTCGATGCCCATGGCAACGAGAAGGCGTATGCCGCATGGATGCTCCTGCTCGAAGCGGGGTGCATCGGCACGTTCCTCTCGCTCGACCTCTTCCTCTTCTTCATCTGCTTCGAGATCGTGCTCGTGCCGATGTACTTCATCATCGGGCAGTGGGGCCACGGTGACCGCGTGTACGCCGCCACCAAGTTCTTCCTGTTCACGATGTTCGGCTCGGCGTTCATGCTCGTCGGCATCATTGCCACGGCCGTGCTGCATCGAGCGCGGCGCGGGCGGCCCGCTCACCTTCGACGTCGTCGCGATCGCCGAGAACCCTGCCATCTCGCAGTCGGCAGGGAGGTGGCTGTTCCTCGCCTTCGCGATCGCGTTCGCGATCAAGGTGCCGCTGTTCCCGGTGCACACCTGGCTTCCCGATGCGCACACGAACGCGCCGACCGCGGGCTCGGTGATCCTCGCCGCGGTCATGTTGAAGCTCGGCACCTACGGCTTCATCCGGTACGGGCTCTACCTCTTCCCCGAGGCGACGGTCTACTTCGCGCCGTTGATGGTCACCCTCGGAGTCATCGGCATCACGTACGGAGCGATCGTGGCGACGATGCAACGCGACCTCAAACGTCTCGTCGCGTACTCGTCCGTCGCCCACTTGGGCTTCATCATCCTCGGCACGTTCGCGTTGACCACCCAGAGCCTGACCGGTGGCGTCGCCCAGATGGTCAACCACGGGATCTCGACCGGTGCGCTCTTCCTCCTCGTCGGGATGATCTACGAGCGCCGCCACACGCGCGAGATCGCCCAGCTCAACGGCCTCCAGAAGGCCGCGCCCGTGATGGCGGGGTTCTTCACGCTCGTGATGCTGTCGTCGATCGGGCTGCCCGGGCTGAACGGGTTCGTCGGTGAGTTCCTCATCCTCATCGGCTCGTTCCTCGGGCGCCCGGTGGTGGGCCGTGGTCGCGGTGACGGCGTGATCCTCGCCGCGCTGTACCTGTTGTGGGCTTATCAGCGTGTGTTCCACGGCGAGCCGGACGAAGCGAACGCGTCGATGAAGGACATGAACCTGCGCGAGTGGGTGACCATGATCCCGCTCGTCGGGCTCATCGTCTTCCTGGGCGTCTACCCGAAGCCGATGCTCGATCGCATCCAGCCCTCGGTCGACAAGCTCATCACGCACATCGAGGACCAGGTGCCGAGCTTCAGCGAGCCGAGCCAGGCGAGCGGGGGCAGCTGAGATGGTCCACGTCCTCGCGCAGGTCGCCGAGTTCCAGACGCCGCCGATCGAGTGGTACGCGGTCGTCCCCGAGCTCATCCTGGTCGGCGGCGCACTCCTCCTCATGGTCGTTGCCGCGCTGGCGCCGAAGCCGCTGCCGCGCGGCACCTACGCGTGGGCGACGGTGGCGATCGCCGGGGCGACGCTGCTCGATGCCAGCGTGCTCTGGAGCGACGTGCAGCACAGTGGGCCGACGTCGGTGATCGCCGGGGCCCTCGGTCTCGACGGCTTCTCGGTGTTCTTCATCGTGGTCACCTGCATCGCCCTGATCCTCGGGTCGCTGTTCGCGGACTCCCAGCTCAGGCGGAGCGGGATCACCGGCTGCGAGCCCTACGTGCTGATGCTGCTCTCCGCGACCGGGGCGATCGTCATGGCCTCGGCGAACGACCTGATCGTGCTGTTCCTCGGCCTCGAGACGCTCTCGATCGCGCTGTACGTGCTGGCGGCGAGCGACCTCCGGCGACGCGAGTCACAGGAAGCGGCGATCAAGTACTTCGTCCTCGGCGGCATGTCGTCGGCCTTCCTCTTGTACGGCATCGCCTTCGTGTACGGCGCGACAGGCTCGACCAACCTCGCCGCGATCCAGGACTTCCTGAGCAAGAACGTGCTGCTCGAGAACGGCCTCATGCTCGCCGGCCTGGCGCTCTTGCTCGTCGGGCTCGGCTTCAAGGTCGCTGCGGTGCCGTTCCACAGCTGGGTGCCCGACGTGTACCAAGGCTCCCCGACGCCCATCACGGGGTTCATGGCCTCAGCCGCCAAGGCCGCCGCCTTCGCGGCGCTGCTGCGGGTGTTCGTCGTCGCGTTCGACGCGTACAAGTACGACTGGAAGCCGGTCGTGTGGGTGCTCGCGGTGCTCAGCATGGTCGTCGGCTCTGCCCTCGCGATCATCCAGACCGACGTGAAGCGGATGCTCGCGTACTCGTCGATCAGCCACGCCGGGTTCATCCTCGTCGGGGTGCAAGCCGCGAGCTCGCAGGGCACGGCCGCGGCGCTCTTCTACCTGCTCGCCTACACGTTCATGGTGCTCGGCTCGTTCGCCATCGTCGCCCTGGTCGGCCCCGGGAGCGACGGCACCCACGACATCTCGACGTTCCGCGGGCTCTCGCGTCGGCGCCCGGCGCTCGCCTTCGCGTTCACCGTGTTCCTGCTCGCGCAGGCCGGCGTGCCCCTCACCTCGGGCTTCTTCGCGAAGTTCTACGTGATCGAAGCCGCGGTCGACTCGAAGTCCTACGCGCTCGGCGTCATCGCGATGGTGTCGGCCGTGATCGCGGCATTCCTCTATCTCCGGGTCATCGTCGCCATGTACCTCTCCGAGCCGGAGGGCGAGGTCGCTCCGGCCGGGCCTCCCGTCGGCGTGCCGGGAGCGGCTGCCCTCGGGCTCGCGGTCGCCTTCGCGTTCACGATCGTGGTCGGCATCGTTCCGAGCGCCGTGATCGACTTCGCTCGCGACGCCGTGCCCGTCCTCGTCGCCGCTCGCTGAGGGGCGGGTCACGGGCTTTCGGGAGCCCGAAGGTCCGCGTATAGAGTCCCCCCGCGATGTCCCAGTTCCTTCGGGGCTACCTCCTCGTCCCCATCTTCATCGCCGCCGCCGTGGGTCTCGTGGCGGTGCTCCTCGGGCTCGGCAGCCTGCTCCGACCGCGCCGCCCGAGCCCCCAGAAGGCGATCCCCTACGAGAGTGGGGTCGATCCGGTGGGCGACGGCTGGTCGCAGAGCCAGGTGCGGTACTACGTGTTCGCGCTGCTCTTCGTCATCTTCGACGTCGAGGCGGTCTTCATCTTCCCTTGGGCCACGCAGCTCGAGGTGTACGGCGGGTTCGGGCTGATGGAGATGTTCGTCTTCATCCTGATCCTGGCCCTCGGCCTGCTCTACGCGTGGCGCAAGGGGGTGCTGCGGTGGGCCTAGTCGACCGCGGCCGGCTGCCCAAGCCGCTCACGCACCTGCTGAACCTCGGCCGGTCGTACTCCATGTGGGTCTACCAATGGGGTCTCGCGTGCTGCGCCATCGAGATGGGTGCGGCGTTCGGCTCACCGCGCTACGACGTGATGCGGCTCGGCGTGATCCCCCTCCCGGCGAGCCCGCGGCAGGCCGACCTCGTGGTCATCTCCGGCACGGTCACCGACAAGATGGCGCCTGCCATCCGTCGCCTCTGGGAGCAGATGCCCGATCCGAAGTACGTGATCTCGATGGGCTCGTGCGCGAACTGCGGCGGTCCCTACTGGGACTCGTACTCCGTCACGAAGGGCGTCGACCAGATCATCCCCGTGGATGTGTACGTGCCAGGGTGCCCGCCGCGTCCGGAGGCGTTGCTCGAGGGGATCGTGCTGCTGCAGCAGCGCATCAAGAACGAAGACATGGCCGAGCGCTGGAAGGGTGAGCCGATTGTCGTCAACGGCTGACACGTCCACGCCAGAAGCCGAGACCGAGGCGCCCGTCGACGAACGTCGCGACGCGATGCTCGCGTCGCTTCGCACCGAGCTCGGCGACGCGCTGGTCGACTCGGTGATCCGACCCGGCGCTGACCTCTGGGTGCGGGTCGAGACCGCCGCGTGGGCCGACGCGGGGCGTGCGGTGCGCGACGTGCTCGGCTGCAGCTACTTCGGGTTCATCTCCGCGCTCGACTGGAAGCCGTCGCCGTGGGGTCGAGGCGAAGACGATCCGACCGAGCCTCCGCCCGAGCGCTCCACCGAGATCGTCCAGGGCCTCACCGGCGGTACGACGCGCTTCCAAGTGTTCGCCCGCGTGCACTCGACGACGTCACACCTCGGCGTCACGCTCAAGGCCGACGTCCCCGACGACGACCTGCGCGTCGAGTCATGGGTGCCCATCTACCCCGGCGCCAACTGGCACGAGCGCGAAGCGTGGGAGATGTACGGCATCGAGTTCGTCGGGCACCCGCACCTCGTGCACATCTACCTGCCCGGTGACTTCGAGGGCTACCCGCTGCGAAAGGACTTCCCGCTCATCGCGCGGATGGTGAAGCCGTGGCCAGGCATCGTCGACGTCGAGCCGCTTCCGGCGGGGGACGACGACGAGGGCGGCGAGGGGGGAGGAGACGTCGTGACGGCCGTCGCCGACCGTCGCCAGCTCTCGTACATCGCGGCGCAGGCTGCGGACGCGCGCGTGAACATCGAGCTCGAGACCGAGGACATGACCCTCAACATCGGGCCGCAGCACCCCGCGACGCACGGCACGCTTCGCATCATCGCCAGGCTCGACGGCGAGCAGGTCGTGTCGGCCGATCCGGTGATGGGCTACATGCACCGCGGCTACGAGAAGCTCACCGAGGTCCGCACCTTCCCTCAGGTGACGACGCTCATCAACCGCATCGACTGGCTCGGCAGCTTCGCCAACGAGGTGCCGTTCATCCTCGCCGCCGAGCAGCTCATGGAGATCGAGGCGCCGCCCCGCGCTCAGTGGATCCGCACGCTGCTGTTCGAGCTCAGCCGCATCGCGAACGTGACGCTCTTCCTCGGCGACATGGGCGTGCAGCTCGGCGCGCTGACGCCGGTCTTCTACGCGTTCCGCGATCGCGAGTACGTGCTGAACCTCATCGAGAGCGTGACCGGCGGTCGCTTCCATCCCAACTTCGACCGCATCGGCGGCCTGAAGGACGACCTCCCGAAGGGCTTCGCCGACGAGTGCAAGTCGGTGATGGGCAAGATCCGAGCGTTCTGCGACGAGATGGACGAGCTCCTCGTCGGCAACACGATCTTCCAGAACCGCACCCGCGGCATCGGCGTCATCCCGAAGGACATCGGCCTCTCCTACGGCCTGTCGGGCGCCAACATCCGCGCGTCGGGCGTCGACTGGGACCTGCGTCGCGACAGCGACTTGCCCATGGCCTGGAAGCACCTCGACTGGAAGGTCTGGACGCATCCCGACGGCGACTCGTTCGCGCGCTACTGGGTGCGGTTGCAAGAGGTGCGCGAGGCGTGCTCGATGGTCGAGCAGCTGCTCGACGGCATGCCGAGCGGTTCGATCATGGCGAAGGTGCCGCGCATCATCAAGGTGCCCGCCGGCGAGGCCTGGGTCTCCACCGAGAACCCGCTCGGCGAGATGGGCTACTACGTCGTGAGCAAGGGCGATCTCGGCCCGTTCCGTGTGAAGATCCGTTCGGCTTCGTTCAGCAACATCTCGATCACGCCGTGGCTGCTGAAGGGCGTGTACGTGCCTGACGTGATCACGATCCTCGCGAGCCTGTACTTCATCCTGGGGGACATCGACCGCTGATGCACACCCTGCTGCGCTCTGGGGTCCTTGCCGACGCGATCCCCTACTGGGGCCAATCGCTGTTGCGCGTCCTGGGCGTGATCCTCGCGGTGCTCATCCCCGCGGGCACGATCGTCTACCTCTACCTGTTCAAGGCGGTCAGCTTCATGCAGAGCCGCCTCGGCCCCATGGAGGCCGGCCCGTATGGGTCGATGCAGCTCTTCGCCGAGGTCGGCAAGTTCCTCCAGAAGGAGGACCTGAACCCGCAGCGCGCCGATCGCTTCATCTTCCGCGCGGCGCCGGTCGTCGTGCTGATGAGCACGTTCCTCATCTACCTCGTCATCCCGTTCGGGCCCGACGCGGTGTTCGGCGACTACTCGACAGGCATCTTCTTCGCCCTCGCCGTGTCATCGCTTTCGGTGCTCGGCATCTTGATGGCCGGCTGGGCCAGCGCGAACAAGTACTCCCTCCTCGGCGGCCTGCGGGCCGCAGGTCAGCTGATCGCGTACGAGCTGCCGATGGTGCTCGCGGTCATCGGCGTCGTCATCCAGGCCGGCACGCTGAACCTGCAGCAGATGGTGGTCGCGCAGAACGAAGGCTCGATCTTCGGCTGGAGCGGCCTCGGCAACCCGTACATCCTCACGCAGTTCGTCGCGTTCGTGGTGTTCCTGATCGCAGCGCAGGCCGAGCTCACGCAGACGCCGTTCGACATGCCGGTCGCCGAGTCCGAGCTCGTCGCCGGCTACCTCACCGAGTACAGCGGCTTCCGCTTCCTCCTGTTCTTCATCGGCGAGTTCGCCGCAGCGGGCGCGTTCGCCGCGCTCGCGGCGACGATGTTCCTCGGCGGGTGGGCGGTGCCGTTCATCAGCATCGACAGCAACGCGATGAACCTCATCGGACCGCTCGTGCTGTTCACGAAGATGATGATCATCGCATTCGTGTTCTTCTGGGTGCGGTTCACCTACCCGCGGTTCCGTGAAGACCAGCTGCAGCAGTTCGCGTGGAAGGTCCTCATCCCGATCTCACTGCTCAACATCATGGTCACGGCGATCTTCAAGGTGGCGTTCTGATGGCACCGAAGGCCGGTGGGCTCCTCAAGGGGCTCTCAGTCACGTTCAAAGAGCTCACGAAGACCGTCACCAAGGGTGCGGCGACCGTGCAGTACCCGCACGAGAAGGAAGCGCCTCCTATCCGCGCGCGGCGTCATCGCGCTCAAGGAGGAGAACTGCACGGTCTGCATGCTGTGCGCGCGCAGCTGCCCGGACTGGTGCATCTACATCGAAGGGCACAAGGAGAAGGCTCCGCCGCGTCGTGCCGGAGGCAAGCCCCGCACGGTCAGCAAGCTCGACCGCTTCGACATCGACTACGCGCTGTGCATGTACTGCGGCATCTGCGTCGAGGTCTGCCCGTTCGACGCGCTCTTCTGGAGCCCTGAGTACGAGTACTCCGAGCCCCGCATCGCCGACCTCCTGCACGACAAGGAGCGACTCGGGGAGTGGATGGAGACGGTCCCCGAGGCGCCGGCGCTCGAAGCCGGGGCAGAGGCGAAGAAGAAGTAGCCGTGGTCGCGCAGAACATCGCCTTCGGGATCATCGCTGCCGCCATGGCCATCGGTGCGATCCGCGTCGTCACGACGAACAACGTCGTGCATGCGGCGCTGTGGCTCGTGGTCGTGCTCGGCGGCGCCGCCGCGCAGTACATCTTGCTCGCGGCCGAGTTCGTCGCCGTCACCCAGGTGCTCATCTACATCGGCGCGGTCATCGTGCTGTTCCTGTTCGGCACCATGCTCACGCGCGCTCGCATCGGCAGAGCCGACGACCTCAACAACCGGCAATGGCCGATCGCGCTCGTCGTCGCGCTCGCGCTCGCCGGCACGCTCGGCTACGTGCTGATCGACGCATTCGGGAAGCACGAGCTGCCCAAAGATCCGGCCGTCGCCACCACACAGCAGGTCAGCAACAGCATCTTCTCGACCTACCTGCTGCCGTTCTGGGCGCTGTCGGTCGTGCTCACCGCCGCGCTGATCGGGGCCATCGTGCTGGCCCGGCGGGACTGAGGCGCCGTGCTGCTCAACCAGTTCCTGCTGCTGGGTGCGTTCCTGTTCGCGACCGGTGTCTACGGCGCGCTCGCGCGCAAGAACGCGGTGCTCGTGCTGATGTCGATCGAGCTGATCCTGAACGGCGTGAACATCAACCTCATCGCGTTCTCGCTGAACAACGGCAGCGACGTGAACGGCATGGTCTTCGCGCTCTTCGTCATCGCCGTCGCGGCTGCCGAGGTCGGCATCGGCCTCGCCATGGTGCTCCTCATCTACCGGAATCGGCGCAGCATCGCTCTCAGCGAGCTCGACGCCATGAAGGGCTGAGCCATGTGGTTCATGCAGCACGCGTGGCTCATCCCGCTCATCCCGGCCATCTCGTTCTGGTTGATCATCCTCTTCGGCAAGCGAATGCCGTTCAAGGGCTCCGAGATCGGCATCACCGCGATCGGGGCGTCGTTCGTGCTGTCGGTGTGCACTGCGTTCCAGTGGATCCAACAGGTCGAGGACGCGAAGAGCGCGGAAGAGGGGCTGTTCTCCGCGTTCGGGCGCACGGTGGTCACCCCGCTGGCCGAGGAGCACCGCCCGGTCGTCGCGCCGATCATCAAGTCGGTCAACTGGTTCGACATCGGCGGCGTGAAGTGGCCGATCGGGTCGCAGGTCGACGGCCTCGTCGCCGCGATGGTCGTGATGGTCACGATCATCTCGCTGCTCGTGCACATCTTCTCGCTCGAGTACATGCGCGGCGACCGGCGGTTCACCCACTACTACGCCTTCTTGAGCCTCTTCACGTGCGGCATGCTCACGCTGGTCACGTCGGTGAGCACGATCCAGATGATCCTCGGCTGGGAGATCATGGGTCTCTGCTCGTTCATCCTGATCGGGCACTGGTGGGAGGAGTACCCGAACGCTCGCGCTGGGCTGAAGGCGTTCTTCACCACCCGAACCGGTGACATCGGGCTGCTCGTAGGCATCTCGATCCTCTTCTTCGGCACCGGCACGTTCAGCATCCTCGCGTCCAACACCAAGATCGTCGATGGGCAGGTGTCGCACACGCTCCTGTTGATGGCGGCGATCGCGCTCTTCATCGCGGTCATAGGCAAGAGCGGCCAGTTCCCCCTGCACACCTGGCTCCCCGACGCGATGGCCGGCCCGACACCCGTGTCCGCGCTCATCCACGCGGCGACCATGGTCGTCGCGGGCGTCTACCTCGTCGCCCGGCTGTACCCGGTCTTCTTCGAGGGCTTCAAGATCGGGTCGGGCGGCATGAACCCGATGGCGATCATCGGCGGCATCACGATCATCATCGCCGCGCTGCTCGCGTTCGTGCAGAACGACATCAAGAAGGTGCTCGCCTACTCCACGGTCAGCCAGCTCGGCTACATGGTCATGGCGCTCGGGGTCGGCGCCTGGACCGCCGGCGTCTTCCACATCTTCACGCACGCCTTCTTCAAGGCCCTGCTCTTCCTCGGCGCCGGGTCGGTGAGCCACTCAGGCAGCCATCACTCGTTCGACATGAAGAAGGACATGGGTGGCCTGCGCAAGTACATGCCGATCACGTTCTGGACGTTCATCGTCGGCACGCTCGCGCTCGTCGGCTTCTTCCCGTTCGCCGGCTTCTGGTCGAAGGACGAGATCATCGCCAACGCCGACTCGCACGGGTTCGTGTGGTTCATGGTCATCGGCTTCGCGGGCGCGTTCCTGACCGCGGCCTACATGACCCGGTGCGTGTACCTCACGTTCTTCGGTGAGTACCGCGGCGGCCACTCGCACGAGGGTGAGCTCGAGCACGACACCCACGTGACGGCCCACGAGGTCGAGGTCGAGCACGCAGAAGAGCACGCGCACGCCGGCCCGCACGAGTCGGGGCCGCTGCTCACGGTGCCGCTCATCATCCTCGCCGTGCTGTCCGCGGTCGCCGGACTCCTCAACTGGGCCGCATGGCCGTTCCACTGGGAGAAGTTCGGGGAGTGGTTCGAGCCGACGACCGGGCAGCCCAACCTCGAGCACGCGACCTTCGCCTACGGCAAAGCCGCGCTCTCGATGCTGCTGGTCGTCTGTGCGATCGCGTTCGTCGCCTACCTGATGGCGAACGACTTCGCCTTCCTCAAGAACCTCACGCAGAAGCGAAAGGTCGCACGGGCGGGCTACACGTTCCTCGTCAACAAGTACTACCTCGACTACTTGTACGAGAACATCATCGTCGCCGGCATCAGCGGCCCGATCTCGCGAGCGATGTACTGGGTCAACCAGAACGTCATCGATGCGATCGTGAACCGCACGGCCACCACGACGCGCGATGTGGGCAACTTCGTCTACAAGCAGATCGATCAGGGCGTGGTCGACCGGGGCGTCAACGGCGCCGGAGAGGCCGCCGAGGAAGCGGGCGGCGTCCTCCGTCTGTTGCAGTCAGGGAAGGTCCAGCAATACGGCGCGCTTCTGTTCGGCGCTGCCGCCATCGGGGCGCTGGCCCTCGTGATCATCGTCTAGGAGCCGAGAGCAGATGAACTTCGACAGCTGGGCACTCACCCTCGCGGTGTTCTTGCCCGCGGTGGGCGTGGTCGTGATGTTGGCCATCCCCAAGCAACAGGAGCTCGCGCTCAAGGTCACCGCCCTCGCCGCCGCCCTGGGGTCGCTCGGCATCGGCATCTACCTGCTCTGTGCGTTCGACTACAACCGGTCGGGCGAGCTGCAGTTCGTCGTCGACAAGCCGTGGATCGACGTGATCCACAGCCGGTACATCCTCGGCATCGACGGCATCTCGCTGCCCCTGCTGATCCTGTCAATGGTGATCGTCGTGCTGTGCCTCGTCTACTCGTGGAACCACATCCCCGAGCCCGGCAACCTCAAGGCGTTCTTCATCCTGATCCTGGTGCTCGAGATCGGCATGAACGGCACGTTCGTCGCGCAGGACCTCATCCTCTTCTTCGTGTTCTTCGAGGTCGTGCTGCTGCCGATGTACTTCATGATCGGCGTCTGGGGCGGCGAGCAACGTCAGTACGCGGCGATCAAGTTCTTCCTCTTCACGCTGTTCGGCTCGGCCCTCATGTTGCTGAGCTTCCTGGCGCTGTTCTTCAAGTCTGGCGCGCAAAGCTTCTCGATGGAGTACATCGCCGCGCACACGTCGGGCATCACGCACAGCACCCAGCTCGTCATCTTTGCCGGCCTCTTCATCGGCTTCGCGATCAAGGTGCCGATGTTCCCGTTCCACACGTGGCTGCCAGACGCGCACACCCAGGCGCCGACCGTCGGGTCCGTGATCCTCGCTGCGATCCTGCTGAAGCTCGGCACGTACGGGTTCATCCGCATCGCGATCCCGATCCTCCCCAACGCCGCGATCTCGTGGGCGCCGTGGATCGGGCTCCTCGCGGTGATCGGCATCATCTACGGCTCGCTGTGCTGCCTCGCGCAGACCGACATGAAACGGCTGATCGCGTTCTCGTCGGTCGCCCACATGGGCTTCGTCATGCTCGGCATCGCGACGCTCACGAGCTTCGGGCTCAACGCCGCGGTGTTCGGCATGGTCGCCCACGGCCTCATCACCGGCATGCTCTTCTTCCTCGCCGGCTCGGTGAAGGAGCGCTACCACACCCTCGAGATCCGCCAGATGGGTGGGCTGCTGCAACGCATCCCGCGCTTCGGCTGGATCCTCGGCTTCTGTGCGATGGCCTCGCTCGGGCTGCCCGGTCTCGCCGGGTTCTGGGGCGAGTTCCCATCGATCCTCGCGTCGTACAGCCCGGCCGCGGGGTTGTCCGAAGGCGTCTTCCGCACATACATGGTCATCGCCGCGATCGGCACTGTGCTCGCTGCTGCCTACTTGCTTTGGCTCTACCAGCGCGCCTCGTTCGGCGACGTCAGCCCGACGTTCGCCCACGAGCCGGCGCACGACGTCACGATCCCCGAGTGGATCGCGTGGACACCGCTCCTCATCGGGATCCTCGCGCTGGGCATCTTCCCCAACCTCATCTTCGGGATGACCGACGACGCCGTCGGCACCGCGCTGCGCGCGCTCGGGGGCTGATCGGTGCACGTCCTCGCCCAGGCCAACAGCGGTTGGCAGCAGCCCAACGTCGACTATCACGCGCTTGCGCCTCTGATCGTCCTCGCGGGTGCGATCGTCGTGCTGCTGCTCGTCGATCTCCTGCTCGACGAGCGTCAGAAATGGGCGACGTCCTCGATCGCGGGCGTCGGCTTGCTGGCGTCGCTCGTGCCGGTGCTCACCCTCGCCGTGGATGGCAAAGACCGGTCGATGTTCGGTGGCGCGTTCGTGGTCGACAACTTCTCGCTCGTGGTGAGCGGGCTCTTCATCGTCACCGGCTACGCGGTCGTCCTCCTCTCGACGAGATACATCGACGAGGGCGACTACTACGAGGGCGAGTACTACACGCTGCTCCTGTGCTCGATCCTCGGCATGGTGATGATCGCGTCGTCGCGCGACCTGGTCTCGCTGTTCATCGCGCTCGAGCTGCTCTCGATCCCCGCGTACATGCTCGCCGCCTGGCGCAAGCGCGACCTCAAGAGCAACGAGGCGGGGATGAAGTACTTCCTGCTCGGCGTGTTCGCCTCGGCCGTGATGCTCTACGGGATGTCGTTGCTCTACGGGGTGACCGGATCGACGCAGCTGGCGGCCATCGGCGAGAAGATCGGTGGGTCGGCGTCGTCCGAGCCGATCGCCACCCTCGCGATCGTGTTCGTGATCGTCGGGTTCGCGTTCAAGGTGTCCGCGGTGCCGTTCCACAGCTGGGCGCCCGACACCTATGAAGGCGCGCCAACCCCGGTCACCGCCTTCCTCTCGGTCGCGTCGAAGGCGGCCGGCTTCGTGGCCCTGCTCGAGCTCGTCTTCGTCGGGTTCTTCGGGCGCAGCGATGTGTGGGCACCGGTGTTCTGGGTGCTCGCAGCGCTTTCGATGACCGTGGGCAACCTCGTCGCGCTGCGCCAGACGAACATGGTCCGGATGCTCGCCTACTCGTCGATCGCGCAGGGCGGATTCATCTTGATGCCGCTCGCCGTCATCGGCGATTCGCCCGATGCCGCGAAGAGCGCGCTCACCGCGGTCGTCACGTACCTCCTGATCTACGCGGTCATGAACATCGGCGCGTTCGCCGTCGTCATCGTCGTGGCCCGCAGAACTCGCTCGGGGGAGATCTCGTCGTTCGCGGGGCTCTTCTCGTACGCGCCCGGCCTCTGCGTCGCGATGACGTTCTTCTTGTTCTCGCTCGCCGGCACGCCGCCGCTCGCAGGATGGGTCGCGAAGTTCATCGTCTTCCGATCACTCCTCGACGCCGGAGGAGGCTGGGCGGTCGGGCTCGCCGTGATCGGCGTCGTGAACTCCGTGATCGCGCTCTTCTACTACGCGGCTGTGTCGAAGGAGATGTGGATGAACCCGGCGCCCGACGGCGACGTGTCTCCGCTCCGCATCCCCGGTCCTCTGCTCATCACAGTCGGGGCCGCTGCAGCGCTCGTCGTGCTCATCGGCATCTTCCCGTCGATCGTGCTGCACTTCAGCGACCTCACCTCACTGGCGTCGGGGAGCTGAGCGACGCTCGCTGACGTCCTTCTGGCTCGCATCGCCCGGCATGGCCCGCTTCGGTTCGACGAGGTCATGGAGGCCGCGCTCTACGACCCCGAGTGGGGCTTCTACGCGACCGGCGGCCACGCCGGCCGGCGCGGCGACTTCATCACGAGCGTCGAGGTCGGTCCGCTGTTCGGTGCGGTCGTCGCTCGGGCGCTCGACACGTGGTGGCGCGAGCTCGGCTCGCCTCGGCCCTACGTCGTCGTCGATGCCGGCGCGGGCGTCGGCACGCTGGCTCGCGCCGTGCTCGCCGCCGCGCCCGAGTGCGCGGCGGCGTTGCGCTACGTGCTCGTCGAACGATCTGCGACGCTGCGTGCCGACCACGACCGAAGGCTCCCGGTGGTGCTCCCGGTGCACGCGTTCGCGGCCGCGCGCGAGCCCGACGACGAAGACGAGCAACCGGCGCGGGTGTTGCCGGACGGCCCGCTGGTCGTGAGCCTCGAATCGCTTCCGCCGACCGGCGCGCACGTCGTGCTCGCGAACGAGCTGCTCGACAACTTGCCCGTGCGGCTGCTCGAGCGGACGGCGGAGGGATGGGCTGAGGTCGGTGTCGGGTCGGAGTTCGCGGAGCTCTTGCTGCCGATCGACATGCCGCCTGCGCTTGCCGACATCGACGCCTCCTCGGGATCACGTGTCGCGTGGCAGGAGGGCGCGGCGCACTGGCTGCGCGAGGTGCTCGAGCTCGCCCCGCGGGTCGTCGTCTTCGACTACATGACCACGACCGTGCAGATGGCGGCTAGGCCCTCGACAGACTGGCTGCGCACCTACCGCGAGCACGCGCGGGGCGGCTCGCCGCTCACCGACCTCGGGGAGCAGGACATCACCTGCGAGGTCGCGCTCGATCAGCTTGCCGCGGTGCGTCCGCCGTCCGAGGTGCGCGACCAGAGGTCGTTCCTGGCCGCGCATGGTGTTGACGCGCTGGTGGACGAAGGCCGAACAGCCTGGGAGCAGGGCGCGGCCCAAGGCGGCCTCGAGGCGTTGCGCGGTCGCAGCCGTGTGCGCGAGGCCGAGGCGCTCATCGATCTCGATGGCCTCGGCGGGTTCACCGTTGCAGAGTGGGTCCGGTGAAGCTGTACGACGCCGGTTCGTCAGTCGATGACGAGATCGCCGCCCGAATCTGGTGGCGCACCGATCACGACCAAGACGGGCCGTTGCCGCTCGATCCTCTGGCGTGGGACCACTTGCGCCATCTCCGTGAGAGCGGCCGCATGGTGATGGCCACGACCGACGACGGTCAGCCTGTCGGCTTCGGTGGCATCGTCGAGCGCTCGGGCGTCACCCGCCTCGCCGATCTTTTCGTCGATCCCGAGCACCAGGGCCGGGGCGTCGGCAAGGCGCTGCTGCACGAGATGCTCGACGGCAAGACGGTCATGACGACGTCGGCCTCCTCCGACGCTCGTGCATTGCCGCTCTACGCGCGTGCGGGGATGCAGCCGCTCTGGCCCTACCACTTCGTGTCCGGCGACCCACGCCGCGTCACCGCGCCCACCGCGGTCACCGTCGAGCCCTCGACGCGCGTCGAGGTCATCGAGATCGATCGCGCCGCTACCGGCTTCGATCGTGCGACCGACCACGAGTACTACGAGGTCGGGTGCCGCGCGCAACCGCTCGGCATCGTCGTCCGCCGGACGCACGATTGGCTTCACCTACCTCGAGCCTCCGCAGCCGTGGGCGCCGAACCGGTGGATCCTGCTGACGCTCGCGGTCGTGCCCGGGTACGACTCGGCTGATGCGATGCGCGCCGCGCTCGCGTACGCCGGAGCGCAAGGCGCCGACCGGCTCCTCACCGGCATCCCGGGCCCGAACCCCGTGCTCGGCGCCCTGCTCGACGCGGGCTTCGTCATCGCCGAGCAAGACATCTTCATGGCGACGTCGCCCGATCTCGTCGACCCCCTGCGCCACCACTACCACCCGGGCTTCGGCTGACGTCGGTAGCGTCCCCGTCATGGACCTGCGCCAGTGGATCGTCACCGAGCACGACGGTGTGCGCACACGGTTCGTGCAGAGCGTCCGCGACATCGTTCCCGTCGAGCGGTGGAAGGAGCGGCCCGGCGACGGCGGCAGCTCGATCGCGTACCTCGTGTTCCACGCGGCCTCGCATCAGGACGTCGCGCTGTCCTCAGTGATCGACGGACGCGCGCCCCTTCGCCTCGAGTGGGCGGCACGGCTCGGACTCGCCGGCGTGCCCCCTGACCACGGCCTCGGTGAGACCGAGGTGCTCGACCTCACCGCGGCGCTCGATCTCGAGCACCTCGACGCCTACGCGGACGCGGTGACCGGGCGCTGCCGAGTGATCCTCGAGCATCTCGATGTCGAGTCTCTCGACGCGGTTCCCGACGCGGCGAGGGGGCTCGACGAGCTCGCGGGTGTCGCGGAGGAAGCGGCGCCGTGGCTCTTCCGCATGTGGGATGGCAAGCCGGCGTCGTTCTTCGTGTCGTGGGAAGACATCGGTCATGGGCTGAACCATCTGGGTGAGATGGTGTCGGTGCGCAACCGGATGGGGCTGAGCCCGTTCTAGGCCGTTCTGATCAGGCCTGGGCGCCGCCGGTGCCTTCTGAGGCAGGCGCCGCGCCGACCTTGTAGCTCGCGAAGGTCGGCAGCACCTCGAAGTCCTGCGCGAGGGCCTCGGGATCTTCGCCGACTTGGTCGATCTCCTCGAGGTGCACCTGACCGAGGAACGTGCCCGCCTCGTTGAGGTACGGGATGCGCTCGGGATCGAACCCCATGAGCCGCGCTGCCGTCGCGTCGGTGGCGACCATGTCGGTGCCGAACACCAGCACGCCCATGTCCTTCGGCGTGCCCTGGATCGGGCCGTTGCCTTCCATCGCGACGATGCCGTCGACGATCTGCAGGTCGGGATGCACTGCGGCCGACACGTCGATGATCGACGAGTCGATGCCCGCCCAGTGCAGCACGTTCTTCGGCCATCCGTAGACGCGGCCCGGCATGCATCCGAAGCAGTTCTTCATCGAGAGCGTGGCCCCCGCCCAGTGATGCGTCTTCATCTTCGGCATCGAGATCACGACGTCGGCCTGCGTGATGGCCTGCGGGAGCCAGATCTCACCAAGCGGTGTGTAGAAGGACTGGAGCGCCTGGCGCACGACGCCGGCGGTGTTCAGGTCCGTGAACGAGACGTCGACATCCTTGAGCGCGTCGAGCAGCCCCGACGTGCGGACCACGTACTCGGTGTCGCGGCGATGGCCGGGCCCCTCGCCGACCGTGACGGACTTTGCGCCCATGTCGCGCAGCGCGAGCACCGTCGCGTGCACGAGCCGAGGATCGGTGTTGATCACGGTGCCCGCGTCGAACTCGACGAGGTTCGGCTTGAGCAGCACGGTCTTTCCACTCACGCTCGCCCCGACCGACTCGAGACCGCTCTTGACCGTGGCCTGCAGCCCGGCGTCGTAGCTCGTCGCCTTCACCACGGCGACCTTGGGGTTGCCCGGCGCGGGGAACGCTCCTTTGTCGTAGAGCGTCGGTTGGTCGTCTCGCTTGTCGATGATGCGCGCACCGACCAGGCCGACCGCGGCGACGCCGAGCCCGACCTCGGCACCTCGGATGAGGAACGTGCGCCGGCTGACCGCCATCAGCGCGGCACCTTGATCACGTCGATGCTGTCGCCGGTTGCGAGCGTCGCCCATCCGAGCGCGACGTTGTCGTCGAGGAACGCCGTCGCGTCGAACGACGACGAGAGCGCGACCTCGATGTCGGCGCGTTCGGCGTCGGTGCCGTCCGCAGCGAGGCGCATTGCGATCAGCGAGAGCCCGAGTGAGAGCCCGCCAGCCTCGATCGGCCACAGCCGTCGGAGGACGGTGTATCCATCGGTCACGACCTTCGCGTCTCCCGACCCTTGCAAGCCGATGAGCCCGATCGCGGTCGTTTGGGCGTACGGCTCGAGATCTGTGTCCCAGACCTCTCGGTTGCCGTAGTTCCATCCGCCGCCGACGCACGAGCGGTCGGCGAGCAGCTTCACCGCGTCGGTGATCTGGGCGGTCGCCGACGGACGGAGGATCTGGAGCGCGAGGAGGTTGCGCGACGTGGGCTCGATCCATCCGAACGTGAACGGCGTCCAGCTCCACCCGCGGAGGCTGACGTCCATCGGCACGACCGGGCTCGAGGAGCTGAGCTGCACTGCTTGGTGGGCGACGATGTAGTCGAGTGCCTTCTCGCGGGGAGCACCCGCGGGCATCGCGAGCGCAGCGAGCGACGTCGCAGAGTCGTTGACGGATTCGTCAGGCGGGTTGACCCGGTCGCCGATGACGAGCGCGAGGCTGCCGTCGGCACGTTGGTGACTGGCGAGCCACGCGCGGCCGGCGTCGTCGTCGAGGGCGAGAGTCGCCGAGCGCGGTGGGTTCGGGCTCGGACGGGAGACCGGGGCGAGGTCCGAAGCCGCCGTCGTCGTTGCGGGCGGACTCGAGCCGCGCCGACAACCGTCCGAACAGCGGAGAGGACACATATCAGTATCGCCAACTGAGGGCCGAACCTGAGCGCGGGTAATGTCCGCCGCGCCCACCCAGACCAGGAGCGCGCAGATGGCCGACGAGCACGCACCGGCGATCGAGGACTACCTCGTCGAGGATCGGAAGTTCCCTCCGCCCGCGGGGTTCAAAGAGCACAGCCTCGCGGCTGGGCCGTTCCTGTACGACGAAGCCGACACCGACTACCAGGGCTTCTGGGCCCGCCAGGCCGCCGACCTGCTCACCTGGGCCAACGACTGGGAGACGATCTGCGATTGGCAGCTGCCGTTCGCGAAGTGGTTCATCGGTGGATCGCTGAACGTCGCGTACAACTGTCTCGACCGTCACGTCGAGGCCGGCCGAGGCGACAAGGTCGCGTTCCACTGGGAAGGCGAGCCCGGCGACACGCGGACGATCACCTATGCCGACCTGTGCGATGAGGTGCAGCGCTTCGCGAACGCGCTGAAGGGTCTCGGAGTGCAGAAGGGCGACCGCGTCAACATCTACATGCCGATGATCCCCGAGCTGCCGATCGCGCTGCTCGCTTGCGCGCGCATCGGCGCGCCGCACTCCGTCGTGTTCGGTGGGTTCTCTCCCGACTCGCTGTCCGACCGCATCAACGACGCGCAGGCGAAGGTCCTGATCACGTCGGACGGGGGATGGCGTCGCGGCCAGGTCGTCCCGCTCAAGGCCAACGCCGACGTCGCGCTCGCGGACACGCCGTCGATCGAGCACGTGGTGGTCGTGCGGCGGACCGAGAACGACGTGCACATGGAGCCGGGGCGAGACCACTGGTACCACGAGCTGATGGCCGACGCGGCGGCCGAGTGCCCGGCCGAGCCCATGGACTCTGAGCATCTCCTCTACTTGCTCTACACCTCGGGCACCACGGCGAAGCCGAAGGGCATCATGCACACGACCGGCGGCTACCTCACGCAGGTCGCGTTCACGCACAAGTACGTGTTCGACCTCCATCCGGACGAGGACGTCTATTGGTGCGCGGCCGACATCGGCTGGGTGACTGGCCACAGCTACATCGTCTACGGGCCGCTCTGCAACGGCGCGACCTCAGTGATGTACGAAGGCACTCCCGACCACCCCGCGAAGGATCGGTGGTGGGACATCATCGAGCGCTACAAGGTCACGATCCTCTACACCGCGCCCACCGCGATCCGCACCTTCATGAAGTGGGGCGCGGTCGAGCCCGAGAAGCACGACCTCTCGTCTCTGCGGTTGCTCGGATCGGTCGGCGAGCCCATCAACCCCGAAGCGTGGATGTGGTACTGGCAGCACATCGGCGGCGGCCGTTGCCCGGTCGTCGACACGTGGTGGCAGACCGAGACCGGCGGCATCATGATCAGCCCGCTGCCCGGCGCCACCACGTTGAAGCCCGGCTCGGCGACGTTCCCCCTGCCGGGCATCGGTGCCGAGGTCGTCGACGACGTACGGCAAGCGCGTCGATCGCGGTGGCGGCTACCTCACGCTCACGCGTCCCTGGCCTTCGATGCTGCGTGGCATCTACGGCGATCCCGAGCGCTACAAGGAGACGTACTGGAGCCGCTTCGAGGGCCGCTACTTCGCCGGTGACGGCGCGAAGATCGACGACGAGGGCTACTTCTGGCTGCTCGGGCGCGTCGACGACGTGATGAACGTGAGTGGCCATCGCATCTCGACGACCGAGGTCGAGTCGTCACTCGTGTCGCATCCGACGGTGGCCGAGGCCGCCGTCGTCGGCGCGAAGGACGACGTCACCGGTCAGGCGATCATCGCGTTCGTCACCCTTCGGGGCGGGGAAGAGCCGAGCATCGCGCACGGCGAGGAGCTGCGCCGGCACGTCGCGCAGCACATCGGCGCGATCGCGCGACCGAAGACGGTGATCTTCACACCCGATCTGCCCAAGACTCGAAGCGGAAAGATCATGCGCCGGCTCCTGCAAGACGTCGCGGAAGGCCGGGACCTCGGCGACACCACGACGCTGGCTGACGCGACAGTGGTCGAGGAGATCCGCACGCGCGCCGCGGAAGCTCCTCAGGAGGACTAATCCCGGAAGTTCGTGAACTGAAGGGGGACGCCGAAGTCGCCTTCCCGCAGCTTCGCGATGACGTCTTGCAGGTCGTCGCGCTTCTTGCCGCTGACGCGCAGCTGGTCTCCCTGGGCCTGGCTCTGCACGCCCTTGAGGCCGAGATCCTTGATGAACTTGTTGAGCTCGCGCGCCTTGTCGGAAGAGATCCCGGCGTTGAGCTTCGCCGTCTGGCGCACGGTGCCCCCGGCGGCCTCCTCGAGCTTGCCGTACTCGAGCGCCTTCAACGAGACCCCACGCTTCACGAGCTTCTCCTCGAGCACCTGGCGCACTGCGCGGAGGCGGTCTTCGGTGGAGGACCGCATCGTGAGCTCGAGGTCGTGGGCCTCGATGGACGAGCCCGTCCCCTTGAAGTCGTAGCGGGTGGTCAGCTCCCGCTCGGCCTGGTCGAGCGCGTTGCGCACCTCTTGCTTGTCGACCTCGGAGACGACGTCAAAGGTCGGCATGGTCGTCAATCCTCATTTCGCTATGGTGTCCCGCCTCAGGGGTCGGTGCCCGAGTGGCCAAAGGGAGCAGGCTGTAAACCTGCCGGCGCAAGCCTACGGAGGTTCAAATCCTTCCCGGCCCACCAGTGTGATCTCGCGACTGATTTGCCCGGCTTCTGGCTATCTACCCTGCGACCATGGACGTGACGGGAGCCGAGCGATGACTCGCATCAAGACCATCTCATTCGCCGACTCCGACGAGGCGCTGCGCCTGGCCCGGGAAGCGCAGCACGCCCTCTATCCGAGCGAGTACGCAGGCCCGGTGCCGCCGTTCGTCGCCGACGAGGCTGGCATCGTCGCCGCCCATTCGCTGATCCCCGAGGCCTTGCACCACGCCTTCGCGACGTTCGGGGCGCTGATGTCTCCCGACCTGCCGCTCGACCGCCGCCAGCACGAGATGATCGCCACGGTCGTGTCGGCGACGAATCGCACCTACTACTGCACCGTCTCGCACACGGAGTTCCTCCGCCGCGCCGCATCGCGACGAGGAGCTGTCCGAGGCGATCCGTCGTGACTTTCGCAGCGCTCCGATCAGCGACGCAGACCGGGCCATGCTCGAGTACGCCGAGCAGATCACGCTCGACGCCACCTGTGTGACCGACGAGCACCACGCCCGCTTGCGCGCGGCCGGCTTCGACGATCAGCGGCATCCTTCAGATCACGTTGATCGCCGCCTGGTTCAACTACATCAACCGCGTCGCCGACGCGCTCGGCGTCGGCACGACCTAGTCGTGTGAGCACGCGCAGCCTCACCCTGGGCCGGACCACGTACCCGGCGATGCTCCCAACCCTCCGCGACCCGAGGCTGCAGGTCGCCGCGGTCATCATCACGATCCACGTTCTCGGGCAGACCGAGCTCCGGTTCCACGTGACCGTGCCCCAGATCCTCGCCTCCATCCTCACGTGCGCGGTCATGGAGGTCGCGATCACCTTCCGCCGCGAGCGGGCGTTCGTGTGGCCCGCGAGCGCGATGCTCACCGGCAGTGGCGTCGCGCTCGATCTTGCGGGTGCCGAGCACACCTGTCGGCGACCATTGGAGCTTCCACGCGTGGTGGGTGTTCGCGGGCGTCGCCGCGTTCTCTTTGGCGACGAAGTACCTCATTCGGTACCGGGGTTCGCACGTCTTCAACCCGTCGAACATCGGGCTCGTCGTTGTCGTTCATCGTGTTCGGGAGCACCCGCGCTCGAGCCACTCGACTTCTGGTGGGCGCCGCTCGGCAGCGGGATGATCGTCGCCTACGCGGTGATCCTGATCGGCGGGCTGCTCGATCACCGCGCGGCTCGGGCTCCTCGCCGCCGCGGCCACGTTCTGGCTCACGCTCGCAGCCGGCCTCGGGATCCTCGCCGCGTCGGGCCATTCCATGGTGGCGCGGTGGGCGTTCGCGCCAGTGAGTGGGTTCGACTACTGGCGGGTGATCCTCTTCTCGCCCGAGGTGCTGATCTTCCTCTTCTTCATGATCACGGACCCGAAGACGGTGCCTGTCCGGCCGTGCGCGGCCGCATCGTCTTCGGCTTCCTGGTCGGGGTCGACGAGCACGCTGCTGATGGCACCCCAGACGAACGAGTTCGGCACAAAGGTCGCTCTGCTCGGCGGCCTTGCCCTCGTGTGCGCATGCCCGCCCGATCCTGGACCGGCTGCTTCCCGACCCTCGATCCGCCGGTCGATCCAGCTCGTGCAGGTTCGCGACCGGCCGTCGTGGTCGTGCTGCGCGCCGGGGTGTTCTTGCAGTCCTCGGTCGACGTTGCTCGGAACGGCCATCGTGGCCGCCGGCTGCGCCCGCTGCGTGGCAACGTCGAACCCGTCGCCGCCGACGTGCTCGGGCGGGTGCCGCACGACGTCGACCCGGCCACCTTCCCGGCGATCACCGTCCAACAGGACGTGGTCGACTGGAACCACGAGATCACCGGCGCCGGAGCGCGCGAGATCGTCCTCACGCTCGCTGAGAACCTCGAGCTGGAGTCACAGGCCGCCCGGCGCGCCGACCCGACGATCCTCGAGGCCGTCGATCACGGCGACCGTCTGGACGAGATGCGGGCACAGCTGCAGGCCGACGCTGCGCACGACACGCGCGTCGTCGAGCGCTACCGCATCGACGACGTCAACGTGACGCTCCTCGCCCCCTTCGGCCGCCAGGAGGGCTTGAGCCTCGGCCTCGAGTCGCGCGGCACCATGACCACGGAGACCTACAACGAAGCGGGGAACCTGCAGGACCGAACGTCGACACCGTTCGCGAAGACCTTCGTGATCCGCCGCGCCACCGGTCAGCGGTGGCTCAACGTCGCGGTGCTGCCGATCAACGAGAACGGCTGACGCGCGCTCAGGCGGCGAGGGTCATCGCCCGGTCGGGGCGCAGCAGGAACGGCGCCAAGTGCCCGGCGAGGTTCGACAACGGCAGCACGTCGGGGTGCAGATCGATGCCCAGAGCACCGGCCATGAACCGGCGCCGGGCCTGGATCCGCTCCCACGCCGCCGGGTACGCGGCGGCCAGCCCGGCGCGCAAGGTCTCGTCCGCGAGCGCCACGCCGTCCTCGATGTTCGTCGTGAAGTACGCGGGTGCCGGTGGCCGGGATGATGTCGCATTGCAGAGCCATGCCCGAGCGGAGCTCGACCCGCGAGCCCGGCGTAGACCGGGGAGTTCGACCCACTCGTCGAGGTGGAGCTGGTGCCCGGGGTTGAGACGCAGCTCCGAAGAAGGGGTCGCCGATGTGGCGGTCGACGACCCGCTGCAGCTCACCGCCGACCTGACCGACGTGGAGCGCCATGTACCAAGTCGGCGACCGCCTCGAAGTACGGCGCGACGAGACCGCTCGATGTAGTCCTGCACGTCGCTCCGTCGAGCTCGGACGCGTCCTCCACGACGAAACCGGCGCGGCAGTTCGAGTGCACCCCAGATGCCGAACGCGATCGGTGAAGGGATCACCACGCTCGATCGGCCGGTCTCCCGGGCTCAGCAGCCCGAGCCTCGCTCGCTCGCCGGCAGTGAGCATCAGATGGCACGACAGCGGCGTGCCGTTCCACGACGAGCAAGCGGGCGCAGTCGCGCTCGGTCATCCCTGGCCGAAGCCCGGTGATCACGCGCCGCACGCCGTCGGACGTCTGACACGCCGCCCACTCGAACGCGGCGATCTGCTCGACCTCGTTGATCACCTTCAGGCCGTTGGCCGGGTCGATCAAGATGTCGGTCGCGTTCTCGACGACACCGCTCGCGCCGACCGCACGCCGCAGCTCGTCGACGAGGAACGCGGGTGCCTCGATCGTGTCGCGCGGTTGTCGTAGGTCTTCCATCCGATGACGCCGACTCGGCTGGCCCGAGCGGATCCCCTCGTCGTGCAGGATCGAGCGCAACGGTGCGGAGACATCACGTGGCTGACCCGGAAGGCTCATGTCCTGGAACATCACGGGCCGCATCGGCAGCGGCGCAGCCGCCGCCATGCCGGCGCACTCGTTCCCGACGAGGACCGCTGGATCACCCGCGGGACCCACGACGAGCAGTGCCTCTTCGAACCGTGGGTCGAACCCACTCAGGTAGGCGAGGTTCGCGCTGTGCTCACGGTCTGCCCAGACGATGAGCCGGTCGTAGCCGCGCGCGTCCATCGCGGCGCGGAGGCGTTGCAGGCGTTCGGCGTAGAGCCCCGGCGGCAGGAGGGGCTCGGCATCCGGCATCCCGATGTCGGGAGATCGGGATGTCGGCGAGGTGTGCGGTGCCGGGTCGCGACCATGTCGTCAGGCCCCCGGTGTCCAGGGCGTCGGCGAGGATTCGCCGCGCGTGATCGTCGCCCGCGAATCGGCGCTCATGGTCATCCAGGGGCTGACACTGCCGTCGGGCCAGTGCACACGGACCTCGGCCTCGCTCGCCGACCCGATGCCGGTGTGAAGCCAACCGAGGTCGCCGCTGACGTGACCGCCGCCGATGGTGACCTCGCGCTCGGTGGTGCGGTCACCCGCCTTCACGTCGAGCCACGCGCCGATCGCGTCGACATTCGGCGCGGGCTGCTGCAACCTGCACGTCGATCCAGTGCCCCATCGCCTCGGGTTGCTCGGCGTCACCGCGACCGACGTTCCGCCACAGCCGTCACGTTCGCGCGCCGGTGGACCACGACGAGATCGAGCATGCCGTCGAGGTTGAGATCGACGACAGCGGCGCCCCGTGCGCGCTCGAAGTCGACGATCCCTGCGTCCTCTGCGCCTTCGACGAACGAGCCGTCCGCTTGGCCGATGAACAGGTTGGTCGGATCCTTGCTCGCCTGGTCGATCTGCGCGTCCACGTTTCCCTTCGTGACGAGCAGGTCGTCGATCCCGTCGTTGTTCACGTCCGCGAACTCCGGATGCCAGGCCGTCGACGGCAGCACGTCGCCGCCCGCGTACGGCCGCTGCGCGGTGACGCCGCGGTCCAAGCGCGATGTCGCGGTAGTCGGGACGAGACGCGCCTTCGGCGAGCGTCTGCAGCTTGTTGTCCGCCTGGCTCGTGAGGAACACCTCGGGGAGGCCGTCGCCGGTGATGTCCTGGCTCGCGATCCCCATCCCCCAGATCTGCAGGGGCTGCCATCCGTCCGCCGCGGTGTAGGCGACCGGCGGCTCACCGGGCTGGATGCGCCAGAGCTGCTCCTCGCCGTCGAGGTAGTAGTGCCGATCGTTCGACACGCGGAGGTCGCGTACGACCGGAGTGGCTCCAGTCGCTGAACAGCATCGACAGGGTGCAGTAGCCGGGAGTGAGCGGGATCGGCGCCGCGTAGCGAGAGCCCGATGAGTCGCGGCCGCACGAGCCAGCTCTCGTCGCACTCATCCTTGCCCGGCACGAGGTAGCGACCGAACGCGAGCGTCGGCAACGCGTTCGGTGCCCTCCCACGTCGCGCTGAACGCCGTGGTCCACCCGGGCTGGAGGTCGAGGCCGAGCGCGTCGTTCGCGTCCTCGAAGCGGCAGCCGCCGAGGCCGCGCAGCACCACGTCGCCTCCGCGCCGAAGGACCACGAGATCGAGATGCCCATCGCTGTCGACATCGATGGGGTAGGCACCCGTGACCGCCGTCAGATCAGTGACAGGCGACGAGATCGGCGAGAAGCGAAGCGCTCCGCCGATGGGGCTGTCGTTGTGGAACAGGGCGGCGGGTTGGCTGCCACCGGCGAGGAACAGCTCGTCACGCCCGTCGTCATCACAGTCGAATGCGGCGACTCCGCCACCCACGAAGTACTCGAACTCGCCGTCGTATCGGTGGGTGATGCCGGACGCCAGAGGTGTCATCGACGAAATGCGGGCGCCGGCGGCGCTCGACGAGCCGCCCCCGCCGCATGCGGCCAGCGAGCAGCGAGTGCGCCGCCGCAGCACCGCGCCGAGCGCCAGCGTTGTGCGCATCGCGTGCACGCCGCGCCCGACTCACAGGCGGTATTGGAGCACAGCCGCTCTCGTAACCGGAACCGCGTGGCCGATTTCATGTCGCTCGTCAAGGCGAGGAGCGTTATAGTCCCGGACGCCGGTGGACGCCATCTGGGTGCCTGCGGCTTCAACGAACCTGAGGGGGAGCATTCAGATGCGATTCGGACGGATTGCCGTGCTCGCCGCCGGCATGCAGCTATGGCGTTGGTCGCTCGCCGCGTGCGGTGACGACAGTGAGCGCAGGCCACGACCGGTCGGCGCGGCGACGACGCGCGCCGGCGGTGGCGCTGCCACGACTCGGCGGCGGCCGGTGGCGGCGGCGACTGCGTGGTGGGCGTTTCGTGGAACAACTACCAGGAAGAGCGCTGGGCGAAGTTCGACGAGCCGGCGATCAAGGACGCCGTCGAGGCCGGCGGCGGCAGCTACATCTCGAACGACGCGAAGTCGTCGGCGGAGACGCAGGCGAGCAACGTCGAGAACCTGATCTCGCAGGGCGCGAAGGTGCTGATCATCCTTGCCCAGGACGGCACTGCCATCAAGCCGTCGGTGCAAAGCGCGATCGACCAGGGCGTCCCCGTGATCGCCTACGACCGCCTCATCGAGGACGAGAAGGCGCTCTACATCACGTTCGACAACGTCGAGGTCGGTCGCCTGCAGGCAGAGGCCATCTTCGGCGAGGTGCCGAAGGGCAACTACGTGATCATCAAGGGCAACAAGGCCGACGCCAACGCCGACTTCCTGCGTAGCGGCATGGACAAGATCATCGCTGATCCGGTCGCCTCCGGCGACATCAAGATCGTCGGCGAGACCTACACCGACAACTGGGATCCGGCGAAGGCCCAGACCGAGATGGAGCAGTTCCTGACGGCGAACAACAACGACGTCCAGGCCGTGCTCTCCGAGAACGACGGCATGGCGGGCGGCGTGGTCTCGGCGCTCGAGGCCCAGAGCCTCGCCGGCAAGGTCCCGGTGTCGGGTCAGGACGGCGACCAGGCGGCGCTCAACCGTGTCGCCCTCGGCACGCAGACGGTGGTCGGTGTGGAAGGACGCCCGCGCTGCTCGGCAAGGCAGCTGGCGACGCGGCCATCTCGCTGTGCGCGAACCCGGACGCCGCGACCGTCGCAGGGCACCGCAGCGTTCAAGACTCCGGGTGGCATCGACGTGTCGTCGATCCTCCTGAAGCCACAGCCGATCACGAAGGACAACCTCGAACGTCGTGATCGACGCTGGCTGGACCACGAAGGACAACGTCTGCAAGGACGTTGCCGCCGGGTCCGTGCGCAGCCTGCGGCTGATCCTCACCCAGTAGTGCTTGCACCACGTGCCCCCCGTCCGGAAGTCTCGGGCGGGGGGCACGTGACTGATTGACGCCACAGACCAGGGGGAGTCTGCATGACCACGGTGGAGGTACCCGACGCGTCGGCAGTGACAGGGGGGACGCCGCCTCCGACACGGTCGTGGCGGACGACGCTGTCGTCCACCGAGGTCGACACGCGGCTCGTCGGCATGATCGTGTCGCTGGCCGCGATCTGGATCGCGTTCCACATCCTGTCGGGCGGCGCGTTCCTCACCTCCCGCAACCTGTGGAACCTCTCGGTTCAGAGCACTTCGATCGCGATCATGGCGACGGGGATGGTGCTCATCATCGTGTCGCGGAACATCGACCTCTCGGTCGGCTCGCTCCTCGGCATGCTCGGCTACACGATGGCCCTCGTCCAGACCGACGGCATCTTCGCGTTCTTCGGGATCAGCTTCACCGCCCACGGTCTCAGTGACGAGGCGGTACGTTTGGATCATCGCCATCGCGTTCGGTCTCGCTGCTCGGCGCGCTCGTGGGCACCGCGCAGGGTTTCATCGTCGCCTACGTCGGCGTGCCTTCGTTCATCGTCACCCTCGGGGGCTTCCTCGTCTGGCGCGGCGCCATCTTCCGGATGGGCGACAAGCAGGGCCAGACGCTGGCCCCGCTCGACGACACGTTCCGGCTCCTCGGCGGCGGAGCAGAAGGGAAACGCTGGGCGAGTGGAAGAGCTGGCTGGTCGCGCTCCTCGCGTGCGCGGGCGATCGTGCTCAGCATCGTGCTCGCGCGCCGGCGACGGAAGCGCTACGACCTCGGCGTCGCGGCCTCTGTGGATCGAGGTCGGCCTCGCCGTCATCGGCTGCGCGGCGGTGATCGTCGCGGTCGGGCTGGTGGCGAACCAGTACGACGTCCCCGGCCACCGGCAAGCCGACAGGGCATCGCCATATCCGGTCGTGATCCTCATCGGCGTGACGCTGCTCATGAGCTACCTGGCGAGGCGCCGACGCTTCGGGCGCTACGTCTACGCGTACGGCGGCAACCCCGAAGCCGCGGAGCTCGGCGGCATCAACACGCGGCGCACCGTGATGCTCACCTTCACGCTGATGGGCGTCCTGGTGCGGCGTCAGCGCGGCGATCCAGACGGCTCGGTTGAACGCCGCGGTCACCAACCTCGGCGTGCAGAACGAGCTCGACGTCATCGCCGCTGCGGTCATCGGAGGCACGTCCTTCGCCGGTGGCATCGGCACGATCTTCGGCGCCGTGCTCGGCGCGTTCGTCATGCAGTCGTTGCGCTCGGGCATGGTGCTGCTCAAGATCGACTCGCCGTCTCAGGACATCGTCGTCGGCATCGTGCTCGTGACCGCGGTAGGCCATCGACTCACTGCTGCAGGCAGGGACGCCGCCAGTGGGCGGTCGGCGCCCTCGTCGTCGGCCTGGTCTCTCGTCAGCGGTGATCATCCAGTCGGGCCGACCGTGATCGAGAGGAGATGACCGAGATGACCGAGACATCGACGTTGGACTCCTCCGCGCCGGACACCAGCGGTACACCGCTGGTCGAGCTGCGCGACATCCGCGTGGCGTTCGGCGGGGTGCACGCGGTCGACGGCGTCAGCGTCGACCTCTATGCGGGTGAGGTCGTCGGCCTCGTCGGCGGAAACGGCGCCGGGAAGTCGACGTTGATGCACACGCTGTCGGGTGCGCACCCCGCGGACTCGGGCGAGATCATCATCAACGGCGAAGCCGGTGGTGATCCGCAACCCGCGCGATGCCCGTCAGCACGGCGTCGAGGTCATCTACCAGAAGCTCGCGCTGGCCGACAACATCGACGCCGCCGGCAACGTCTTCTTGGGTCGTGAGCTTCGCACCCGCACGGGTGCGCTCGACGACTCGGCGATGGCGGCCGCCACCGCTCGACGTGATGCGCCGCCTGAACCCGCGCTTCAAGAACCTGCGCACACCTGTGAAGTCCCTCTCCGGTGGCCAGCGCCAGTCGGTTGCCATCGCTCGCGCGGTCCACTTCGAAACGCCAGGATCCTGATCATGGACGAGCCGACCGCGGCGCTCGGCCCGGCCGAGACCGCACAGGTGCGCGAGCTGATCAAGCAGCTCAAGGCAGAGGGCATCGGCATCTTCCTGATCAGCCACGACATCCACGATGTGTTCGACCTGTCCGACCGCATCAGCGTGATGTTGCAGAGCAAGCCTCGTGGGCACCGTGAACAAGGACGAGGTCACCAAGGACGAAGTGCTCGCCATGATCATCGCCGGCAAGAAGCCCGGCGAGGTCTCCCGTGAGGACATCGAACAGCTCCACGGACACTGAGGGAGGACACTGAGGGAGCCGGCCGCTGGTCGGCGCGCTCAGCGCGCGCCGAGCAAGTGCTCGAGGGCGAGCTGGCTGAGCCGCACGAAGCCGTAGCCCTTCTCGCCGACTGCATCGGCGTTGAAGTCCTCGAACGCGGTGCGATCGGCCAGCAGGTCGCTCGTCGACTCTCCCGGCGGCGAGCGTCGGCTGCGCGAGCTCGAGCACCTTGCTCTCGGCCAGCGCCTCTTGCACCTCGGGATCGGCACGCCACGACGCGGCCCGCTCCTTCAGCAACAGGTACGTGCGCATGTTCGCGGCGGCGGACACCCACACGCCGTAGATGTCCTCCGTGCGCAGCGGCTTGTAGTCGAAGTGGCGCGGCCCGTCGTACGCCCGGCCTCCGTCCGACGCCGCCGAACTCGAGCAGGTCGACGAGGAAGAACGCACTCATCAGGTCGCCGTGACCGAACACCAGGTCCTGGTCGTACTTCACGCCGCGCTGACCGTTCAGGTCGATGTGGAAGAGCTTCCCCTGCCACAGCGCCTGCGCGATGCCGTGCACGAAGTTGAGCCCCGCCATCTGCTCGTGCCCGACCTCGGGGTTGAGCCCGACCATGTCGGAGTGCTCGAGCGTCGTGATGAACCCGAGCGCGTGGCCGATGGTCGGCAGCAAGATGTCGCCGCGTGGCTCGTTCGGCTTCGGTTCGAGCGCGAACCGGATCTGTAGCCGCGATCGATCACGTACTGCGCCAGCGTGTCGAGGCCCTCGCGGTAGCGGTCGAGCGCGGCGCGGACGTCCTTCGCCGCGTCGGTCTCGGACCCCTCGCGCCCGCCCCAGAAGACGTACGTCTCGCGCACCGAGCTCGGCCGCGAGGTCGAGGTTCCGCATGACCTTGCGCAGCGCGTATCCGACGCACCGAGCGGTCGTTGCTCGTGAACGCGCCGTCCTTGAACACCGGATGGAAGAACAGGTTCGTCGTCACCATCGGCACGATCATGCCCGGTCTCTTCGAGCGCGGCGCGGAAGCGCTTGATCAGCCGCTCGCGCTCGCCGTCGGCCGAGCGCCGAACGGCACGAGGTCGTCGTCATGGAAGCTGACCCCGTACGCCCCGAGCTCGGCCAGCCGGTGCACCGACTCGACCGGGTCGAGCGGCGGGCGCGTCGCGTCGCCGAACGGGTCGCGTGCCTGCCACCCGATCGTCCACAACCCAAACGAGAACTGATCCTCACGGCGTCGGCTGAACAGCCATCGTTGTGCCTCCTTGCGAATCCTCCTCCCATCGTGTCACCACCGACCCGAGGCCGCGGCATCTCAGCTCGCGAGCCGGGTCGCGAGCGAGCGGTGAGCAGCGGGTGCCGTCGGGTCGGGTGAAGGTGAGGGTGCCGTCGGGTGCTCGGGCCATGGTCCAACCGCCTTCGTGCATGGCCTTGTGGTGGTGATCGCACAGGAAGACCAGGTTGGCCAGGTCGGTGGGGCCGCCGTCGGCCCAGTGCACGATGTGGTGGCCGTCGCACCAGCCCGGTGGCCGGTCGCAGCCGGGGAACACGCAGCCCGCGGTCGCGGAGGGTCAGCGCTCGTCGTTGGGCGGGGGTGATGGCGCGGGCGGCACGGCCGACGTCGATCGGCTCGCTCCGCCCGCCGAGCACGATCGGGACGATGCGGGCGTCGCACGCGAGGCGCCGCACGGTCTCGGGCGGGACGGGTTCGCCGGTGTCGTCGACGTGCCCGCAGCCCGTGCCGTCGCGCGAGGTCGTCGAGGCGGATCGTCACCGAGATCGTGGGCCGGCCGGGTTCGGCGCCGACGGCCCGTCTCACGACTTCGGCGAGCGCGGCGGCCCGCCGCTGCGCCGCGGTGCGCGTCGGGCCGCCCGAGGCCCGTCTCGGCGCGCCAGAGCCGCTCGTACTCGGCGTCGACGGCGGCTCTTGATCACCGCGCCGTCCTCGCTCGTGTACACGCCGTCGAGCACGGTGGTGCCGTCGAACGTGCGACGACACATGGAGCCGGTCGCCCTCGCCGCGCTCGCGCTGCTCGCGGTCAGGGTCGGCCTGCAGCAGCCAGTGCCGCAACATCGTGCGCCGTCTGATCGACCGTCAGGCGACGGGCATGGTCGACGAGCACCGCCTCGTCGCGGGCGAACACCTCGATCGTCTTGTCGCTGCGATGCGCGGCCGAGGCCAGCAGCGTCGCCTTCGCCAACGACAGCTCGCCGCCCGCCAGCGCAGCCTCGGTGCCCGGCATCGACCGCAACCGTCGGGCCGTGCGCACCAGCGTCGCCGCCGACGACCGGCTCAGCTCACACCGATACGCCAACCACGCCGCACCCGACGTCGCTCCGTCGTAGCCCAGACCGCCCGGGCGTCGCCGCGGCCGCGACCGCCCGCGCCATCGCCGCCTCGACCCGACAGCGTTCGACGTCGAGCTCGAGCACGTGCGCGGCGAGCGCAGCATCGGTCAGCGACTCAGGGTCGACCTCCCACACCTCGGCCACGCGCGCCCGTCCTCACGATCAGGTCCAGCACGATCAGCATCAAAGGGAAGAACTCACATCCTAAGGAGGGGGTGTGACATTCCCGGCCGTGCAGGCCGGCTCAGCCGTCCAGCAACCGCTGCATCAGCGCGACGTCGAGCCACCGGCCGAACTTGCGACCCACCTCACGCTCGACGCCGACCAGCTCGAACCCGCACGACCGGTGCAACGCCAGCGATGGCTCGCGCGTCGCTTCGATCCGCGCCATCACCGCATGGAAGCCATGTCGGCGCGCGACGTCGAGCATCTCGCTCAGCAAGGCCTTGCCGATGCCCTGGCCGTGATGGTCGCGCTGCACGTACACCGAGTCCTCGACGGTCGTCCGGTACGCGGCTCGCTCCTTGTACGGAGAGAGCGACGCGAACCCGACCACAGAATCGTCGTTCACAGCGACGACCGCAGCGTGGGCCCCCGACCGCTCGGCGAGCCACCCCCGCTGATCCTCCAACGACCGCGTCACGAGGTCGAACGTCGCCGTCGAGGTCTCGACCTCGAGGTTGTAGATCGCGCGCATCGCCTCGGCGTCGTCGAGTGTCGCGAGGCGCAGCTGCACGGCACCCGACGCTAACGCCCGCGCCTACGGCTGGAGCGGCGTTCCCAAGCCTGCGTCACGCGCCCGGGCGATCGCGTGGGCGCGATCGGCGACTTGGAGCTTCGTGAAGATGTTCGACACGTGGTTCCGCACGGTCTTCGGGCTCAGGTAGAGCACCCGGGCGATCTCCGGGTTCGTCTTGCCGTCGGCGACGAGGTTGAGGACTTCGCGCTCGCGCTCCGACAAGGTCGGGAACGGCGTCGCGACAGGAGTGGCAGCCCGAGGCGCGTTGAAGTAGCCGATGATCCGCTTCGCGATGCTGGCGCCGAAGATCGCCTCACCTTGTGAGAGCGCGCGGACCGCCCGTTCGATGTCCTCCTCGTTGGCGCCCTTGAGGAGGTAGCCGCTCGCACCGGCCCGCAGCGCGGTGAACACCGACTCGTCGTCCTCGGACATCGTCAGCACGAGCACCCGCACCGACGGATGGGCTTCGGTGATCTCACGCGTCGCCTCGATGCCGGTGAGCTCGGGCATCGCGAGGTCCATCAAGACGACGTCGGGAAGGAGCTCACCCGCGAGCTCGACACCACGGCGGCCGTTCTCGGCCTCGCCGACCACGTCGATGTCATCGAGCTCGCTGAGGAGGAAGCGCAGCCCACTGCGGAACGCGGGATGGTCGTCGACGATCAGCACTCGGATGCTCACGTGAGGCGCTCCGCGCTCTGGTGGGACCGCTCCGAGGACCGATGCACCGGCAGGACCACGTGCACGAGCGTGCCGCCCTCGGGCCGCGCCGCGATGCTGCACGCCCCTCCGAGCTCGGCAGCGCGCTCGTGCATCGATGCGAGGCCGACGCCAACGGGGTCGCCCGCCCCGACGCCCGAGCCGTCGTCCGCGACCTCGATCACCAACGACTGCGGGCTGCTCCTCGATGCCGACCCACGCGTGGGACGCGCCCGAGTGACGCACGACGTTCGTGAGCGCCTCGCTCACGATGCGGTAGGCGACGGACTCGACGGCAGCGGGGAGGTCGTCGAGCCGGTCTGGCGCGGCGACGTCGATGATGAGGTGCTCGCCGAAGTGGTCGGCGCGCGCCCGGATCGCTCCGACGAGGCCGAGCTCGTCGAGCGCCGGTGGACGCAGGTCCTGCACGATGCGCCGCACCTCGATCACCGCCGACTGCGCGTCCGATGCGATCGACGAGAGCGCCTCTGCGGCGCGATCGGGATCGTTCTGCAGCGCACGGCTTCGCGGCCTCGGCACGGACGGCGATCGCGGCGAGCGTCGGGTCCGAGCCCGTCGTGGAGGTCGCGGCGGAGTCGCCGGCGCTCCTCCTCCCGCGCGGTGACGATGCGCTCGCGGGAACGACGGAGATCGGTGGTGAGGGCGACTGCGTGCACGGCGACGGCGGCCTGTCGCGCGAGGTCGTCGAGCAGCTGGCGATCGCCGCGGAGAACGACTCGTTCGGGCCGCGCGGTCCGACGACGAGATCGCCGACCTGGGCTCCGTGGTGGACGAGAGGAAGCCGCAGCGCGTTGTCGACCGGCCGCCCGTGGGCGACGATCGTCGACAGCCCGTCCTCGCTCGCCATCTCGACCGCGACGTAGGGCACCCGCATCGCTTCGGCGACGGTCTCCGCGACGCTCGGCAGCACCTCCTCGGCGACGGTCGCCGCGGCCAAGCGGTTGCCCAGCCGGGCGAGCACCTCGTAGGGCTGGTCGCGCTCGCCGTACATGAGATGGTCGACGCTCCGCTGCAGTCGCATGCGCAGCGGCGAGAACGCGGCCGCGACGAGCCCGGTCGCGATCAGCGAGATGACGACCGATGCCTTCGCTTGGAAGATCGCCCCGAGTGCAGCGACGACACCGACGTACGCCACGACGATGCAGCCCGACAGCAAGAGGTAGACGAGCGTGCGGTTGATGACGAAGTCGATGTCGTAGAGGCGGTAGCGGAGGATCGCGACGGCGAGGGCGACGACGAACAGCGAAGTTGCGACGGCATCGAGGGCGAGGCGCGACGCCTGGCGAGAGCAAGCTGCCGAAGGTCGACGCGACGAGCAACGGCACCAACGCCCAGCGGCCCAACGCAGCTGGGCGCGCTCCTCACCGACGGAGCGGCGGTACCGGATGATCACCGACACGCCGGCACCGATGAGCGCGATCGCCGACAGCGCGACCGCGATGCCCGAACGCGACGTTCCAGGAGCTTTCGCTGCCGGGGAGCGCGAGGGGGTTCTGCAGCTGCCCGACCTTTCCGGGCGAGTCGGGTGCGAGGGGCAGCGGGTGCACGAACCCGATCAGGACGACCGCGAGGTTGACGCCGATGCCGAACCAGAGCCACGAACGCCAACGCGGGGACACGATCTGGCCGTCGGGAAGAGCATGAAGGCGAGGAACAGGGCGAGGTCGAGGAACGCGGCGAACCGGCCGCTGAGCCACAGACCGAGGGCGCCGCCCCACGTGCCCGGGTGGGTCTCGATCGCCCAGACGCCGTACTGCTGACCGAAACCAGAAAGGGCGAACATGAAGGCCGCCGTGAGGAGCAGCCACCCGAGACGTGACGGGGACGGTGCGTGAGGATGACGAGCGCGCCGGGGTGATCAGCATGGGGAGCACGGCGAGGCGCGCCCAGTCCTCGGCGTCGGGCCGACGGGATGCCCGGTTGGCGATGTGAGGAAACGGTGCCCGCGGCCATCGCGAGGGTGACGACGCCGACGACCCACGCGGCCGCGACCAGGCTCGGGCTCCTGTTGTCCGCCGTCGCACTCCCCACGACTTCATCATCCTGCGTGCGGTGTCCCGGTGTCACGGGACACCCGTCCCGCCGGCTGTCCCGACGCGCCCCGCGGGCGCGAGGGTCGATCAGGCCTGAGTGCTGAAGTCGACCGACTCGGGGTCCTCTTCGGTGGACGGCGCCGCCTCCAGGATGCCGATCTCGCCGGTGAGGGCCTCGAGTCGCGCCCAAGTGAGGACGTCGGGGTCGTTCGTGAGGAAGATGACCTGAGGACTTCCGGCCGACCGGCTCAGCAGCTCGAGCAGTGCCGGCTTCACCGACGGATCCAACGCGAGGAACGGATCATCGAGCAGCAGCGGCAGGCTCTCGCCTTCGGGGCCCATCTTGCGAACGTCCGCGAGGTGAGTGACGAGCGCGTGCGCGAGGTTCGCCGCGAGCCCTCCCTCGACCGGGGTGTAGGTCGCCTCCGTGCCGTTGAGCGGGCTCGCGCCGCGCTGGAGGAGTGCCGCGGCGATGATCTCCTCGCGGTGTGCGAGCGCCCATTCGGGCGAGATGTCGCCGGCGAGCTCGTGCCATGCCTCGCCTGCACGCCGGCCGTCGCCCGCCGCGGCGGTCGCCTTCTTCTTCGTCTCGACCGTCGACAGCATCGTGTTGACGCGCTCGAGGTGGAACCCGAGATACGACTGTGCGCCAGCCTCGGACAGCGCTTCCTGCTCGGCTTGCTCGGCGCTCGTGATGCGACGTTCCGCGACGACCGACACTCCCATCGACACACCCGTTGCGAGCAGCAAGGGGAGTGACAGCACCGGCGCGATCAACGCGGCGGGCACCGCGAGCAGCGCGGTCGTCGCTCCGATGCGATAGGTGAGCTTGTGGAGCTGGCTCTCCTTCGCGACCGCGGCCTCGAACTCGTCGTGGAGCTCCTCGACCTTGTCGACGACCTCGGGCGACTCCGGCGCCGGTTCGAGCGCGTACGGCACGGGAGCGGTCTCGGGCTCGTCGGCTGCACCGGTCACACGGTCAGCGGCAGCCCACAGCTGCCGTTGGTCGACCGCGGCAAGGAGGGTGATGCGCTCGCCGATCGGGTCGACCGCGGCGAAGTCCCTCGGCCCGAGGATGAGATGGGCGCGAGCAGTGTTCGCGTCGAGACCCGACCGCGACAGCAGGTCGATCTGACCGCCGGGACCGACGAACTCGTGGCTCACGTCCTCGGCGGTCGTCACGTCGATCACGCGGTGGCGCTCGCCCTTCGGCCGGAAGACCGCAAGGTGGCGACCCGTTGCGTCTCGCAGCTCGAGGTGCACGCCGGTGCGGCTGCCTCCGAGCGCGCCGATGATCTCGCTGATGAGGCTCTCACGCTCCGGTCGGACCGAGGCCCGCGATGACGGACAACCTCGGATGGAGGTCGAGCGTGAACGTCCCGCCGCCCGCCTCGATGATCACTCGCTGGCACTTCACCATCGTTCGAATCGGCAGGCGGGTGCGCGCAGTTGAGCCGAATGGCCCAGGTCTTGGGCTCGCTAGGATGCGGGCCCGGCTCCGGCATGCCCGGGGCTTCGCCCTCTTAGCTCAGTCGGCAGAGCACAGCCATGGTAAGGCTGGTGTCGTGGGTTCGATTCCCACAGAGGGCTCCGGGCCCTCGCGACCCGAAGCGCCTGGCGGCGTAGCTCAGTTGGTCAGAGCACTCGGCTCATAATCGAGTGGTCGTCGGTTCGAGTCCGACCGCCGCTACCACGTTCAGACCCAAGCTGAAAGGTGAGCACCGATGAGCAAGGCGAAGTTCGAGCGGAACAAGCCGCATGTGAATGTCGGGACGATGGGTCATATTGATCATGGGAAGACGACGTTGACGGCTGCGATCACCAAGACGTTGGCGGAGAAGAACCCGAATGTGGCGTTCACGCCGTTCGATCAGATCGATAAGGCGCCGGAGGAGAAGGCGCGGGGGATCACGATCTCGATCGCGCATGTGGAGTACGAGACGGATAAGCGCCATTACGCGCATGTGGACATGCCGGGTCATGCGGATTACATCAAGAACATGATCACGGGTGCGGCGCAGGTGGATGGGGCGATTCTGGTGGTGGCGGCGACGGATGGTCCGATGCCTCAGACGCGTGAGCATGTGTTGTTGGCCCGTCAGGTGGGGGTGCCGTACATCGTGGTGGCGTTGAACAAGGCCGACGCGGTGGATGATGAGGAGCTGTTGGAGCTGGTGGAGCTCGAGGTGCGTGAGCTGCTGACCTCCTATGGGTTCCCGGGTGATGATCTGCCGGTGGTGCGGGGTCAGCGTTGAAGGCTCTTGAGGGCGACCCGGAGTGGCAGGCCAAGATCATCGAGCTGATGGACGCGGTCGATTCTACATGCCTGAGCCTGAGCGTGATCTGGACAAGCCGTTCTTGATGCCGATCGAGGATGTGTTCACGATCACGGGTCGGGGGACGGTGGTGACGGGCAAGGTGGAGCAGGGGATGGTCCACACCGGCGACGAGGTCGAGATCGTGGGGTTGCGCCCGACGACCAAGACGGTGTGCACGGGTGTGGAGATGTTCCGCAAGATCTTGGACGAGGGCCATGCGGGCGACAACATCGGCGCGCTGTTGCGGGGCACGAAGAAGGAGGAGGTGGAGCGGGGTCAGGTGTTGTGCAAGCCGGGGTCGATCACGCCGCACACCAAATTCGAGGCCCAGGTGTATGTGCTGGGCAAGGAGGAGGGCGGCCGCCACAAGCCGTTCTTCAACAACTACCGGCCCCAGTTCTCCTTCCGGACCACTGACGTGACCGGCTCGATCACGTTGCCGGAGGGGACCGAGATGGTCATGCCGGGCGACAACACGGTCATGACCGTCGAGCTCGGCAAGCCCATCGCCATGGACGAGGGCCTGTTGTTCTCCATCCGCGAGGGCGGCGGCACCGTCGGCTCCGGCCGCGTCGTCAAGATCCTCAAGTAACCCAGCCTGAGGTCAAAGGGTCACAACCGGTGACGTACTCGTCAGAGGTCTCCCAGCTGGTTGCCGCCGGACGCGACGGCAGCCGATCGGCCTTCGACGAGCTCGTCCGAGTGACGTACGCGGACACGTACACGCTCGCCTACCGGCTGACCGGCAACGAGGAGGACGCTCGCGACGTGGTGCAGGACGCGTACCTCCGGGCCTATCGAGGCGTGCGCCAGTTCCGGGGCGACACGGAGTTCTCGACGTGGCTGTACCGCATCACGGCGAACTGCGCCTCGACGCACGTCACACGCCGGCGGCGCCACCAGCACGACCCGCTCGACGTCGAGACGCCGTTGGTCGACACCCGACCCGAGGTCGACCCGCAGGCCCAAGCGACAGGTGGCGACGCGCGACCAGCTCGAAGCCGCCCTCGCTGAGCCCACCACGGCTCCGGGCGGTCGTCGTGCTGCGTGACGTCTGCGACCTTCCCCACGAGGCGATCGCCGCCGAGTCGGCATCTCCACAACGGCCGCCAAGGTGCGTC
>CAVUAV010000008.1:0-12578 GCA_963739555.1 uncultured Acidimicrobiales bacterium
CGTCAGCTGGAGCACGGCATGTGCGGGTGCCGGCAGGCGGAACCGCAGTGTGCCGTCATCGTCGGTGATCACGGGGAGGTCGGTGGGTGCGATCGTGTCGGGTGAGTCCCAGTCGTTCTGGGCTTTGGGGTGGGCGTGCAGCACGGTGGCGGAGGTGACCCTCATGGCGCGATCGGCGATCCGCAGTTGCACGTCGACGGGCTTGTACGCGTCCCGGTTGACGATGGACACGGATCCCGTCCCGGTCTGCTCGTCGAAGGTGGCGGCGACGTCGAGGACGGGGACATCGCCGCGGCGCGCCGTGTTCATCTCGGGTGCTCGCACGGCAACGCGGAGAGCATCGCCGGCGGCGGCGTCGCGCAGCATGCGGAACGGCCAGTAGATGCTCTGGACGAGAAGGCCGTCGGGGCGGGTCAGGATCGGGGCGATGACGTTGACGATCTGTGCGAGGCAGGCGACCTTGACGATGTCGGCGTGGCGGAGGAACGCGTGGAGGTACTCCGCGCACACGAGGGCGTCTTGGAGGTTGTAGGTCTCCTCGAGCAGGTGGGGCGCCTCTTGGAAGTCCCCACGGGTTGGCATCTCGCGGTACCAGACGTTCCATTCGTCGAACGAGACGTGGACCCGGTGGAAGCTGCGCTTGAGGGCGCTCACGTGGTCGAGCAGGCCGCGGTACTGGGTGATGATCGCGTCGAGCTCGACGCCTTGGGCGAGGAAGGACGGTGTGTCGTCGTCGTCGTTGCGGCTGTAGTGGTGGGCGGAGATGTAGTCGATGTGGTTCCAGCACTCCTCGAGGACGATGCGGTCCCACTCGGGGTAGGTCGGAAGCCAGTTGGTGCTGCAGCCGCAGGCGACCGTCTCGATGGTCGGGTCGAGGCCCTTCATGAGCGCTCCAGCGGCGCCGGCTCGTTCGGCGTAGGTCGCGGCGGAGACGTGCCCGGCCTGCCAGGGCGCGTCCATCTCGTTGCCCAGGCACCACAGCTTCACGCCGTAGGGCTCGGGGTGGCCGTTGGCGGCGCGTTCATCGGCGATGCTCGTGCCGGTCGGCAGGTTGCAGTACTCGAGGAGCTCCGCCGCCTCCTTGGCGCCGGCCGTGCCCAGGTTGACCGCCATCATCGGTTCGGTCCCGACCTCGTGGCACCAGGCCATGAACTCGTCGGTGCCGAACTGGTTCGTCTCGATCGACCGCCACGCGAAGTCGGGGCGCCGGGGCCGTCGGTCGAGGGGCCCGACACCGTCGCGCCAGTCGTAGTTCGACACGAAGTTCCCGCCCGGGTAGCGAACCATCGGCATGCGCAATGGAGCGAGCGCGTCGATCACGTCGCGCCGGAAGCCGCGCTCATCGCTCAGCGGGCTGTCGGGATCGAACACCCCCTGGTAGACCGCCCGACCCATGTGTTCCAGGAAGCCGGAGAAGATCCGCTCGTCGATCGCGGCGACCCGGTGCTCGGTGTGAAGGTCGACCTGCGCCTCGTGCGCGGCGTCGTCGAGGCTCTGCGATGTGTTCACACGAATCTCCTCGGTCGGGCCCGTGCGGGTGAGATGTCGGCCGGCCTCGCAGCAACGGACCGTTGGCCCATCTTGGTCCCGCCCAACCCGACCCGTGGCAAATCTATGTTTCTTGTAGGGAGTCGGCGGTCGTGGCCGCCTGGAGGAGGCGGGACGCGACGGCCATCGCGTGGATCGCGACTCCGCAGGCGATCGCTGCTCCGATCTGCCGCTCTTGAAGCCACGTCGCGAGGGTGCCACCTCCGCGTCAAGCGGCCGCCGCGGTTCATGGCGCGTTCATGGCGCCTTCCCCTCCGGTCGCTCCGGTTCGTGCCCGACCGCGCACCTAGCCTACCGGCCGCTAGTGCTCGCCCCCGTTCGCCGCCAACCGCCCCGAGTGCCCTTGTGGTGAGCAGCTCAAGGGTTCGATTCCCTTCTCGGGCTCCACGTCGACGCGCCTCAGCGAGTTCGGCAATCGGATTGGATAGCGTCCGGCTCCTTCATGTCGTCTGCGCTGCGGTTCTCTGTGATCATCCCGCTCGAGTTCCACCGAGGACAGGCCGTCCACTGCGTGCGGGGCTGGGCGGAGGGCCAACTGTTTCCCCGTGAGCAGTTCGAGATCGTCGATCGCAAGCCCGGCTGACCATCCGAGGACGAGCTGGACGAGATCCGGGGCCTGCTCGGGCCGCAAGACCGGGTGCTGCAGTTCGATCGTCACCACGACATGGATCTCTGCGCACAGGCCGCCGAGAGCGCGAGCGGCGAGATGTTGTTCTTCACGGAGTCGCACTGCCTGCCGGAGCCGGGGACGCTTGCACGCGCGGATGCGGTCACGCGCGAGAAGCCGGAGTGGGCGGGATTCAGCGGCCGCTCGATCCCGATCACCGGCAACCTCCTGTCGGAGATCGAGGCGGAGTGGTACGGGCCGGAGATCGAGTTCGGCATGAACGAGCATCCGTGGCGGAAGGTACTCGACCAGTGCTTCGTCGTGCGTCGGTCGGCGTACTTCCAGGCAGGGGGCTTCGATCCGGCGTTCGGCCACTTCGCCGAATGGCTCATCGCCGCCCGCTTCTCGGCCCTCGGTCTGAAGATCGGCTAGCGCCAAGCGTCCGAATCCACCACGTGTACATAGGGGACTTCGGAGTGTGGCGGAGCTTCACGGCCGACTTCGTGCGGGGACAGATCGCCTATCTCGCAGTCGAGCCCAGCGATCCACTCACGGCGATGTTCGACGAGGTGCCGGAGTGGTCGCGCCGACACGTGCTGCGGCGCAGCGTGGCACGCCGGGTCTGCCGCATGATGCTGCGGGACCTGCGCCGATCGGTCGAGGTCGGGAGCGCGGATCGCCCGCGTGGCAACCTCTCGTGGCTGCGACACTGGCATTGGCGTCTGCTCGGATCGTGGCTCATACGAGCCACTGCCGGCGACTCGGTGGTGCTGATGCGTGCGCAGCGCCGGCAGCTCACGACCCGAGTCGCGCTCCAGTGGATCTCCTGACCCGCAGCAAAGCCCGCGGATTGGTGCACCTCGGTCGTTGCTGCCAGGCGATCGCGACGGTGGAGCGCACAAGGTTCTTGCGCACGTGGGCTCGCAATCTCGAGCCGCCACAAGGCGAGCAGCGCGGCTCTCGACGACGCGCCCGCCGAATGACTCCGGCCTCTGGGAGCCCAGACAGCTCGACGCAGCCCATGCCGTCGGGTTCCATCGAGCCTCAGCTGCAGGTGCGGTAGCCATTCGCTGGTCTGAGCCCGCTGCGTACGTCGAGCTGCCGCTCGCTGCCGGACGATACGTGATCAAGCTGAGCTGGCTCTTCCCTCCGCGGGTGGACGGTGAGCCGCGCCCGCTTCTACCTCGACGAACGGCCCATTCCGGCCCAGAACGTGTCCATCCGGCGAGGACTGCGTCGAGCTCCGCGTGGACGTTCCCGAGTCGTCGTCTCCGCCGCGCCTCGGGTGGGTCTGCCCAGCCAATCGTGCGGACGGCGACGACCGGGCGCTCGGCGTGCCGGTCGTCAGCCTGGCCTGGGCCCGCGAGGAACGCGCGCTCGAGCCACGGGGACGAGCGGACCGCCGGATGGAGTCGTATCGCTCACCTCACTTGACCGACCACCGGTACGGTGCCGAGAGCGACATGGCCAGTTCGAGACAGCGACGCAGAGTGCGGACGGGCGAGGTGGTGGCCGTCATCGGGGGTGCTCTGCTCCTCGTGGCCAGCTGGGGCGCGGTCGCGGTGGCAAACCACGTGCCTCATTGGGAGGCGCGCCTCTTCAGGGCGGTGAACGACCTGCCCGACTTCCTGTGGCGGGCGCTCTGGGCTCCGATGCAGCTCGGCAGCTTCGTCGGGTCCCTCGTCGTCGTCGCCATCACCGCCGTCGTGAGCAGGAGTGCACGGCTCACGCTCGCCGCGCTCGTCGCGAGCCAGCTCGCGTTCTGGCTGGCGAAGATGGTCAAGACCACGGTGTCGCGCGGCCGACCCGAGGCGCTCCTCGCGAACGTCCACCTTCGGGAGCACGCGCACGGCCTCGGCTACGTCTCCGGTCACACCGCGGTCGCGTTCGCACTCGCGGCCGTGCTCGTGCCGTCACTCCCCCGACGGTGGCAGCCCGTCGCGTGGCTCGTCGCCGCACTGGTCGCGATCGCGCGGGTCTACGCAGGCGTCCATCTGCCGCTCGACGTGGTCGGCGGAGCGGGCCTCGGGCTGCTGCTCGGCACGTTCAGCCGTTGGGCGTTCGGCCTCGGCGGCGAGGGTCTGCCGGTGGAGGGCAGCGAGATCGGTCTGCCCTAGATCAGGTTCCGCCGCTCGAGCACGTGGAAGCTGATCCACCCGGGCAGGATCGGGAGCCAGTAGGTCACGAGGCGGTAGCTCAGGACGACCGCGACGGCCACGCCGGATTCCATCCCGACGCCCGTGAAGCCGGCGACGAGCGCGGCCTCCAGCGCGCCGAGACCGCCGGGGGTCGGCGCCGCGGCCGCGAGGAGCGCCGCTCCGAGATAGACCGCGCCGACCTCGGCGAAGCTCACGCCGCCGTGGTACGCCGCGACCGACGCGGCGAGCGCCCCGATGTACGCGAGCGTGACTGCTGCCGATCCGCCGAACAGGAGCACGATCTTGCTCGGCGACCGAGCGAGCAAGGCGATGCTCGCCGGCGGACTGCTTCAGCGAAGCGGACCACGCGCGTGCGCACGAGCTTTCGGCCCTTCCTCGTCGCCATCACGACCCCTGCGACCGCGAGCACGACGGCGATGACGACGAGCAGCTTGCTCGTCGAGGGGAGCTTGAAGCCGGCGCTGCCTTTCCCGGCCCACGCGAAGAAGACGAACAGGAGGACGATGTGGACGACGCCGCCCGCGAGCACGTTCAGCCCGATCCCCGAGACCGCTGCGCCGGGCTCGACACCGGCCTTCTGCAGGAAGCGCACGTTCAGCGCCATTCCGCCGACGTTGGCCGGCGTCACCCGGTTGACGAAGGAGGACGCCATCTGCGTCTCGACCGTCGGGACCATCGGCAGATGGTTCGGCACGCCGCCGATCAAACCGATCGCCGACGCGACGTAGGTGAGCGCGGACATCACCACCGCGACGGCGAGCCACCAGAAGTTCGCCGTGCGTAGCGCGGTGAAGCTGTCGCCGACGTGGGCGAGCTGCGGGAGAAGGACATAGAACGCGCCGGTGAGTGCGGCGATCATCACCAGCGTGCGCGCCTTGCACGCGGACGAGCCGCTCGACCGGCGCAGGCTCGGTCCCCGTGGCCTGGGCGATGCCCTCACGCAGCTGTTGCAAGAGCGACTTCGAGGCTCCCTTGCGCGTCGACGCGGACAACGCGAGCGGCTGCAAGTACGGCATCGCGGACGCGACTTCAGCCGGGTCGAGCACCCTCATCGCCGAACCGATCGCCCGTTCGGCCCCGACAACTACTGCCAGGGAGGCGATGAGCTCAGCGCGATCGATCGCGAGCAGGCGGGGCGGAGCCGAGCTCTCGGCGGAAGCGAAGTCGACGATCACCGGCTCGCGGCCACGCACGACGATGTTCGACGGATGCAGGGCGCGATGCGCGAGCCGACTTCGATGGAGAGTGTCGGCTTGTCTCCACGTCTCGTCGAGCAGCGCGTCGTCGATCGCGACCTCGTCCATCTCAGACATCAGCCGGCCGCTCACGTCCTCGAGAGCAAGGGCGAGCGAGCCGGTCGGGAGGGCGGTCATCACCTCGAGCTCCGGGCACCGCACGCCAGCTCGTCCCGCGACGAGCAGCATCAGCGCCTCGTGCTCGACGTCGCGGTCGAGCGAGCCACTGGCCCACTCCTCGTTCGGGCCGCGGTAGAGAGCGGTGCGGTAGCCCGCGGTAGAGGAGATCGGCGTCGCGGCTGTCGCGGTCATAGACCTTCACGAACAGCCGACGGCCGCCGGCTTCCTCCACCTCGTAGAGCTGCGCCCTCCCGCCCTCGGCTCGCCGCAAGGTGAGGTGCGACACGGCGATGCCCGCCTCGCGCAGCGCGTCCGCGATGACAGCCGGCGCAGGGCGGCGATTCGGCGCCCCGAGCAGCGCGAGGACGACCGCACCACCGGCAAAGCCGGCCGAGACGGCGAGCAGGAGCGGGACGACCCCACCGGTCGCGGCGATCGCCATCACGACGACGAGGCACGCCATCGCCACATCGCTCGGCTCGCCGCCACGACCTCGAGAGCCATGGCTTGCCCACCATCGTCGCGCCCGCCGCGCCCGCCACGTACGCGAGCGAGGGGAACCGCGTCGACGTCACCCACGTCGTCGTGCTCACCGCATCCTCGAGCCGTCCAGGGAGGTCGAGGTAGAGGTCGAGAAGCGCGAAGACGACCGCGCCGGCGGTCGCCCCCAACACGACGAGACCGATGCGACGCCATCTGCGCTGCCAGACGAGCAGGCCGATGACCACCGCGGGCACGAGCAGCGCGCCGACTTGGACGAGCGCGAGCGCGAACTCGCGGATGGCATCGGGGATCGACGCCGCCGCGCGCCCGATGTCGGTCGTGAGACCCGCGCTGGTCGACTTCGCGAGTCGGAGGAGCAGCACGAGCAGGATCGCGGCGACTCCCCACACGACGAGACGAACGATGTCACCCGGATGCCGGAAGTAGCGGTCACCAGGCGGACGAGCGGAAGTCGAGCGCGTCGCCCGTGAGCGGGATCCCAACTCGTACCGGTTCGGTCATTGCTGTGGTCATGTCGTCCCATCCCTTGCGACCGCGGCGACGACCCGCAACAGCAGGACGATGCCAGCGAAGAGGCCCCCGTAGCCGAAGACCTCGAAGAGCCCCACGTTGGCGGAGACCTCCGGGCCTGCGTCGGCGGGGATGAGCAGCAGCACGGACGCGAGGAGGAGCGTCGCTCCAACGGCGACGAGCAGCCCGCGGTTGACAAGCGTGCGCAGGATCCGGCGCGAGTCCTCGTCGACCACGTGTCGGATCCGAAGGTCTCCCCGGCCGGCGAGCATCAACATGCGATCGAGCCGATCCGGTAGACGACGCAGCTGCGGCAGCGCGGACAGCACGGCATCCTTCACCACGGCGTCGCGATCGATCGGCGCGCTCGGCAGAGATCATCGCCTCGGTGGCGGCGGCGACGAGCGACATCCCGGGGCACATGATCCGCAGGGTGCCGTCGAGCGTGGCGAGCGCTCTCGACAGCAGCACGAGGTCACCGGGAAGCCGCACCCCGAAGGCGGAGATCGTCGAGACGAGGTCTTGCATGATCGTGGGATCGACCGCGCCATTGGCGCGGACATGGTCCGCCAGCAGGCGCGCGAGCGCTCGCTCCAGCCGCTCGGGCGCGACGTGCTCGCTGACGTCGGCGACGCGCTCCACGCTCTCGCGCAGCAACGGGATGTCGCGCCGAGCGATCGCGACGAGCATGTCCACGATCGCTGCCTGCTGGATCGAGTCGAGCCGTCCGACCGCGCCGAAGTCGATGAGGCCCAGCGATCCGTCGCTGAGGACGAACACGTTGCCGGGGTGCGGATCGGCGTGGAAGAAGCCGTACTTCAGCACCTGGTCGAGCATCGAGCGAAGCAGCCGATCGGCCAGCTGCCGCCGGTCAGCGCCATTCCACTCACCGAGCTTCTCCGCATCAGCGACGGTCATCCCTTCGAACCGCTCCTGAACGAGCAGCCGGCGGGTGCACAGGTCGCGATAGATCCTCGGGACGCGGACGTCGCCCGACGGACCGACGAGCGAGGCCATCTCCTCCATCGCCGTTGCCTCGCGTTGGAAGTCGAGCTCGGAGCGCAGGCTGCGGGCGAACTGGTCGAGGACGTCTCCGATGCGGATGCTCTGACCGAAGGACGTGCGTTCTTGGGCGACCTCGGCAACGAGGGAAAGGGCAGCGATGTCTCGCTCCATCACCTCGGCGATGTCAGGACGCTGGACCTTCACGACGACGGCCTCGCCCGTGCGCAGTCGCGCCGCGTACGTCTGCCCGATGGATGCGGCGGCGAGCGGCTCCCAGTCGAAGCTCTCGAACATCTGGCTCGTCTCGCCGTCGAGCTCACGGTCGAGCACAGGCTCCATGCGATCGACCGGCTCGGCTGCGGCGCGGTTCTGCAGCAGCGCGAGCTCGTCGCACACTTCGGGCGGGAGCAGATCGACACGGGTGGCCGCGATCTGTCCGAGCTTCACGTACACCCCGCCGGCGGCTTCGAGCACTCGCCGCAGCCGCACGCCTTCGGGCACCGCCGTGCGTTCCTCGCGGGCGGTCGCATTGAGGAAGGGGCCGAACCCCTCTCGTCGAGCAATGCCGACCAGCTCCTTGTAGCGCCGGGCGACGCTCACACGGCGCTGCACGGCCCGCAGCGGGCGCGGGGCCAAGACGAGACCCGCCCGCTCGCCGGTCGCCAACGAGCCCGGGCGCGCGAGCAGGTCGATCGTGACCGCTACTGCCATCGTCAGCGGGATGCCGATCGCCACGATGTGCAAGACGAGACCGTCGGCTCCCCAGTCCCAGTCCGACAGGCTCAAGCCCAGCAGCGCCGCCGTGCCCCATCCGATGCCTCCGGCGAGGAGTGCCGTGGGCCACCCACGCCGCATCCCGAGCAGGCGCAGCGAGCCCGATGTCGTGACGACGGCGAGGACCACGGCGAGCACGACGCGGACGGTCGACCTCGACGAACGAGGTGGCGACGATCACGGGTCGCTACCCGAACACGGAGGAGCGACCGCGCCGCACAGGGAAAGGTCGGTGCGGTCCGCGACCTCGGCCACGAGGTCGGAGCGCGACTGGAACGCCAATGCCTGATCAGCCTCGAACACGAGGGAGGTGGACGCGCCGCCCTGGAACGCGAACTCGTACGTCACGCAACCGCCGTCGAACAAGTAGGTGCGAGTGACCTTGAGGTCCGGTGGCAGCTGCTCGGGTTGCTCGAAGCGGCGCATGCCGGCCTCGTCGCTGGGCACCTCGGTGCTGTCGTCCACCGAGCACTTCTCGGGCGGCAGGAGCGACACCTCGACCGCATGGCTCCCGGCGACCGCAGAGCTGAGCCAGAACTGGGTCTTGTCACTGTCGACGTTGACCGTCCCCACGCTCCAGCCCGCCGGGAGGGAGGCGATGCACGGCACCGATGTCGCCGACGGCACCGACTGCGCGACGAGCACCATCAAACGGTCGGTGCCGCATTCCGGCCTTCCGTCCACGTCCTCGGTGACCGAGTTGCCGGGCGACAGCAGCTGGACGATCTGCGAACCGACGAGCAGAGCACCGAGAGCGATCCCGAGGATCAGGGCGACTCGCTTCACGCTCCACCGCTGCAGCGCGATCGTGCGTCTCGGGGGTGCGAGCTTGCGGAACTGCGCGAGGAGGTTGCGGCCGTCTTCCTTCATCGCGGTCCGCAGCTGCGTAGGGCTCGCGATGCCGCGTGCGGCCGCGAACGCCTCGGCGATCTCGTCGGGAGTGAAGAACCGAAGCGCTCGCTCGTACACCCGTTCAGCGTCGGTGCGAACGGCGAGGACGAGCATCATGTTCGCCAGGTCGACGGCTTCACGCCACGGCGACGGACGAACTTGCGCGAACGCAACGTCGATGATCAGCACCTCGCCGTCGCGCACGAGGATGTTTGCAGGCTTGATGTCGCGGTGAGCGACACCCGCATCCCACATCGCCCGGATCAACCCGAGCCCGCCATCGATCACGGTGTCGTCGACGTCGGCTTCGCCGATCTCCTTTGCGCCGTCGAAGAACTCCGTGACGAGGAGGTACTCGCGCTCGGGAGTGAGCTCGACGATCCCGAATGGGGCCGCGGTGCGGATCCCGACGTCGCGGAACAGCCGAAGCGTGTAGTCCTCGTACTGCACGAGTCGACGCACCGACTGGAACGGGGCCTCGTCCTCCAGCCGTCCGTAGATGACGGTCCGTCCGACCTTGTACCAGCGGTCGGCGCGGACGTGACTCATCGCGTAGAGCTTCCCGAACAGCAGCGTGTCGGGATTGCCGGCGACCCGCAGCCGCAATGGCGTCGACCCACCCGACCCAGCGAGACCCACCGGCTTCATCTCGATCACCGAGAGCCCGAGCTGGTCTTGCACTGCCCTTTGTATCGCCTCACCCCGCTCGCCGCCGACATCGAGGTGCGCCTTCTTGCCGCCGCGGTAGGAGACGGGAAACACCTCACTGGGCGTGAAGATGCGAAAGCCGTTCACAACGAGAGCGACCGGCAAGGCGATGCCCATCGCGATGTCGAACGGACCGAACGTCGCGAGGTACAACGCGGCTGCCGACCCGACAGCAACGACCGCAGCGGCGATGCACTTGGCGATCGTGCGCGGACGTCCGGGCACCACCATCGAGTACGCGAACGCGATCGCAGCAGAGGGCGGCGAACGCGATCCCCGGCGCCGGGAAGGAGTAGCCAGCCCAGTCGACCAATTGTCGTGACGTCGAACGGCCGCGGCGCGCCTGAAGTTTCGCCACATGGTCTGCCCGATGACCTGCAGCAGGAACATGCAGCCGAGAAGGATGAACAGGTGCCGCCAGCGCTTGAACACCATCAAGAGGACCATGAGCGCGAGCATGGCCAGGGTCGCGAGCCACAACGAGAAGCCGCTCGCGACGGCGTCGGCGACGTTCGTGAGCCAGCCCGTGCGCACCCTCGCGACCTGCCGAAGGATCGCGGAATCGAACCGGTCGGTCACCCGACCGACGGCGACGAAGTTGTGAGCGAGGACCGCCCACAGCAGCAGCACGCCGAACGCCACCAGCCACCCGGTGCCCGTGGTGCCGATGTGCTTCGGTAGCGGAGGGGGCGCGCCGGACGGGCGCCGACGACGCCGCGTGCGGGTCGCGGTCGGGGGCGCGATCGGCGGCCGTGGAGGAGTCGCCGCTGCGGGCGTCTCGGGTGCCGAAACCTCGTCGCCGATCGTCACGACAGCCCCTGCTCGGCGAGCCAGGACCGCGCGATCGAGGCGATGTCGCCTTCGCCACGCGTGACGCCTGCCGTTCAGCTCGCGTAGCTCCTCGGTAGTGATGTGCTCCGACACCGCGTCGATCACGTCGACGAACTCGGTTCCCCACCGATCGACGACCTCCGCGCGCACGAGCGGTGTGACGTTCTCCGGGGGCTGCAGCCCCCGGTCGTCGCGAGCTCGACGAATCCCTCGGTGTCGATCACAGGATCAGTGGTGAAGAGCAGTGCGATGTCGATGGCGCCGTCGCGCAACGCCTGACGCGTCAGCGGGCCACCCGCGTCGAGAGCAACGACGTCTCGGAAGGAGCCCATATGTCATGCGAGGCCGACCAGGCACAGCGGCCGCGAGGGACACTCCGCGGGCCCACCGAAGGTGAGGTGCTCGTCGGCCTTCGCGACGTCGCTCAGCTGTGTCAGGCCCGTCACGGTCCGCAGTCTGCCGGGTCACGAAGAACACGTTGGAGTCCTGCGCCGGTGACGACTCGAGCGCGATCAGCTTGCCCGTGCGCAGCGTCTGATCGAGTGCCCTGTGACTCGAGAAGTGTCGGCGCCCGGCGCCGACTGCGCCGAGGCTCAGGAACTGCAGCGCGGTGCCGAGGTACTCGGGCACGAACTCGATGAACCCGGCCGACAAGGCGGGCAGCGACGAGCTCGCGGGGGCCGATGTCGAACCGGCGGTCGACCACGAAGCCGCGCCCTCGAGGGCCTGGCTGTACATCTCCGCGAGGAGCGCGCTCTCCTCGAAGTCGAACGAGCCGACGGTGATCGCGTCATCGTCGAGCGCGGTCAAGGCCTGGGTCTTCGGCGTTGACGTGCACGCGGCGAGCGCCGCGACTGCCACGACGAACACGACCTTCGCAATCGACGAGCGACTGCTCATGCAAGCCCCCACGCATTGCCCCCGCTGGACTCTTTCACAGACAGGGTCGAAGATGCTCGGGAACGCGATGGAGGTCGCCTACGTGACGAAGACCCAAGCGCGTTGGGTGAGAAGGCGAGCAGATTGGATCTGCGCGGTCGCCGGGCTCGCGGTCCTCGGCCTCGGGATGATCGCTGTCCGCAACGGCACGGTCACCGGCTTCGAGAAGTCGATCTTTCGCGCGATCAACGATCTCCCGCAGGCGCTCTATCGACCGCTGTGGCCGCTTCAGCAGGCGGGCAACCTTCTCGTCGGCCCTGTCGTGGCGCTCGTCGCGCTCGTGCTCGGCTACAGACGGCTCGCTGCGGCTGCACTTGTCGTCACCGTCATGAAGCTCGTGCTCGAGCGGTCGTCAAGGCGATGGTGACCCGGAGAGGCCGGGAACCTCGATCGGCTCCGATGTGCACATGCGCGGCAGTGTGAGCGCAACGGGAGAGAGCTTCGTCTCAGGGCACGCGGTGTTGATCGCCGCGTTGGCCACGACGTGATGCCGTATCTCCGCGGCCGCTGGAAGGTCGTTCCCTGGGTGATCGTCGGGTTGGTGCTCGTCGCCCGCGTGTACGTCGGCGCTCACAACCCGCTCGATGTCCTTTGTGGCGCTGCCCTCGGAGTAGGGATCGGAGGGCCGCGAACCATCTTCGGCGTGCCCGAGGAGGCGTGATCCAGCCGGCGAGGTCTTAAAGGGTGAGACCGGCCGCAGGACGAGAACCACGCCCGCGCCCGGGTCGGCTACGACGCTTCTCGGTG
>CAVUAV010000009.1:0-161584 GCA_963739555.1 uncultured Acidimicrobiales bacterium
TCGGACACGACGTGGCTGGCGCCGAAGTCGTTGAGCTGGAGGAGGAACGCGTCAGCCGACGCGCTGTCGGGGAACTCGATCGCTCCGGCCGCAGCCTTCTTGCCGCTGAAGTCTGGGTTGTCCGCGAACAGCCGCGATCGGTAATCGACGAAGTTCGAGGTGTCGATCACGTCCTCGGCGTCGCACAGCACATCGCTCGGGAACGCGGCTTCGCCCTGGAGCGTCACTGTGCCCGTCGTCGGCTCGAAGTCGAGCGCGGACAGCAAGCCTGATTCGAGCGGCGCCGAGATGTCACCCGACCCTCCTGCGACCGTCGTGTCGGCGCCCGAGGTGTCGTCCGTCGCGGCGGTCGTGTCCGATGCCGACCCCGACCCGCCGCCGCCCGCGAACACCGCGATCCCTCCGGCGATCAGCGCGACCGCGATGATCACCGCGGCAACGACGAGACCAGTTCGCTTCCGCTTGCCCGAGGGCGGGGTCTCGCCGCCGTCCCCGACACTCGGACCCGTCACTGGCGGCACGTACGGGGGAGGCGTCGTCGTGGGAGCCGGCGTCATCGACGGCGGAGGGATGATCGACGAGGTCGGTGGCGGAGTCGGTGGCGGCGTGCGGATGGGGCCCGACCGCGTGGGCGGCGGGGGAGTGGCGAACGGCGAGACCGCGGCAACAGGCATTTGCCCGGGCGCAGTGGGGGACGGCGGCTGCGCCGCTGCGAGACCTTCGGCGGTCTGCCGGCTCGGTGAGGTGATCGCGCCGGGGCCGGTCGCGGTGAGGTGCGCGTGGCGAGCGGCACCGAGAGCGATCGCGTGCTTCGGGTCGGTGTCGACGGCGACAGGTCGCCCGAGCGCACTCGTGACGAGCTGGGCCACGAGTGGGATGCGGCTCGACCCACCGACGAGGACGATCGCGCGGAGGTCGGATGCCTGCAGCCCGGCGGTGCGCAGCGCGCGGGTCGTCGCCGCGATCGTCTCGTCGAGCGCGGGGCGAACCATCGCCTCGAGCTCGGAGCGCGTGAGGCGCACCTCGGTGTGCCGTCCCGGAAGCATCACGGGCACGATCGTCTGCGTGTCGGTGGAGAGCGCCTCCTTCGCCGCGGTGCACTGATCGCGGAGGTGCGCGACTGCCGTTGCCACCGCGGGATCGTCGGGGTCGAGCTCGTCGAGACCTCCGAGCGTGCGCGAGACATGCCCGAGCACCGCGGCGTCGAAGTCGATGCCGCCGAGCCGCTCGATGCCTTCGGGCGCGCCGAGGATCGCGAAGCTGTCACCGGTCGCGCGCAGGATCGCGACGTCGAACGTCCCCCCGCCGAGGTCGTACACCGCGACCGCCTGGCCGGGTTCGACGCGCTCGGTGCTCGCATAGTGGATCGCCGCGGCCTCGGGCTCGGACAGCAAGCGGATCGTCGGGTTGCCCGGCCCCGACAAGCCCGCCAGATGCACGGCTTGCTCGAGGAGATCCTTCTTGTACGCGCCCCAGTTCGCGGGATGGGTGATCGTGATCGTCGTGGGCATCTCGCCCTCGCGGCTCGCCACCGCGTCGACGACCCAGCGCAGCAGCTTGCTCGTGAGCAGCTCGGCGGAGTGAGGTGAGCCGCCGAGCAGGATCGGGGCCGGGTCACCGATGCGCCGCTTGAACTGCCGGGCGACCCGCTCGGGCTCGGTGAGCACTCGGCGCTCGGCCGCCTCGCCGACGAGGACGCTGCCGTCTGCACCCACGTACACGACCGACGGGACCGCGGCTTGGCGTGTCCCCAAGTTGACGATGGCCGCGCGCTCGCCCCGAAAGACGGCCGCGGCAGTCCAGGTCGTGCCGAGATCGATCCCGAGCTCGTAGGTCACGCCGTGCCGACCCCCTGGTCGCCCCCCCGAGGCTCGGGGCAGCCTACGCACGCGCCGGGCGACCGTAGGCTCACGCCCAGTGTCAGACGCGGCGCTCCCCCCGACGACCGCTCCGGTCGAGCTCAGCATCGACGGCATCACCGACGCGGTGCTCGTCGGGCGGGGTGGCTACGGCTCGGTGTACCGCGCTCGCCAGGTCCGCTTCCACCGTGAGGTCGCGGTCAAGGTGCTCGCAGGGGAGCTCGACGAGGCCGCCGCGGTGCGCTTCGAGCGAGAGTGCGCCGCGATGGGCAGCCTCTCGGGCCATCCGCACATCGTCACGGTCTTCGACTCGGGGATCGCGGCAGGTCAGCCCTACATCATCATGGAGTACCTCCCGGGCGGATCCCTGCACGACCTTCTCGTCCAGGGCCGGGTTCCGTGGGTCGACGTGCTCGACTACGGGGTCAAGCTCGCCGGTGCGCTCGAGAGCTCGCACCGCGAGGGAGTGCTCCATCGAGACGTCAAGCCCGAGAACATCCTCTTGTCGGCGTGGGGTGAGCCTCATCTCGGCGACTTCGGCATCGCCCGCGTGAAGGGCGCGTACGAGACCGCGGCGGGCAAGGTCACCGCGACCCTCGTGCACGCGGCACCCGAGCTGCTGGGAGGGCAGTCGCCGGGGCCCGCGAGCGACCTCTATGCGCTGGCCTCGACGCTGTACGAGCTTCTCGCCGGCGCGCCACCGTTCTGGTTGCCCGACGAAGACACGATCGCGCCCCTGCTGAGACGCATCGCCCTCGACGCGCCGCCCGACCTCCGCTCGCGCGGTGTGCCCGCGGCGGTCGCCGATGTCGTCGAGCTCGGGTTGACGAAGGACCCCGCCGACCGACCCGAGTCGGTGGCTGCGTTCGGGCGTCGCCTCCAAGAGACGCAGCAGGCGTGTGGGCAGGCGATCAGCAAGATGCTCGTTGCGCGCGCCATCGAGGCCCCGGTCGCGCAGCCGAGCCTCGGAGCACTCGCGCCGCCGTCGCCGAGGACGATGCCGCCGCCTCCTCCGCGTCTGCGCGCGCCGCGTCCAGGAGGGCCGCCCGCACCCCCGAGCCTTCTCGACCAGGTCACGGTGCTCCTCGAGTCGGCCATCGGCTTCTACGGCCCGGCTGCCGACGGGTCGACCGTGTCAGGCGATCGGCTGCGCCGGGTGCGCGATCGCTTGGGTGAGCCCTTGCGCGTCGCGATCGTCGGCCGCGTGAAAGCGGGAAAGTCGACGCTGCTCAACGCACTGGTGGGTGAAGAGCTCGCCCCGACCGACGCGGGCGAGTGCACGCGGGTCGTCACGTGGTACGTCGACGGCCCGTCGTACAAGGCGACCCTGCATCCGCGCAACGGCGATCCGCGGTCAGCGGCGTTCGCGCAGCGAGGGCGGAGCGATCTCGATCTCACTCGGCGAGCTGTCCGCCGAGGCGCTCGAGCGCATCGTGATCGAGTGGCCGTCGTCGGCACTTCGATCGATGAGCCTCATCGACACGCCGGGGCTCGCCTCGATCTCCGCCGAGCTCTCTGCCAGCACCGAGGCCGCGTTCTCCGGCGAGGTGAGTGACAGCCCCGCCGACGCGATCATGTACCTCACCCGCCATCTCCACCCGTCCGACCTTCGCTTCCTCGACGCGTTCACCGATCGCGACGACTCGGCCCCGACGAGCGTCATCGCCGTGCTCTCCCGCGCTGACGAGGTGGGCGTCGGTCGAGCAGACGCGATGGAGTCGGCCTCGAAGGTCGCGGCTCGGTACGCCGCGCGATCCGAGGTTGCGTCGCATCTGCCAGGCCGTCGTGCCGGTCGCGGGCTTGATCGCACAGGCCGGCGTCACCCTGCGCGAGGACGAGTTCCACGCGTTCGGGCTGTTGGCCCGGCTCGATCCCGACGAGCTCGAGAGCCTGTTGATGTCGGTCGACGACTTCGTGGACCAAGACCCATCGGCGACCAGCGTCAGCGGGCTCACCTCGGTCGAGCGCGAAGACCTGCTCGAGCGCTTCGGCCTCTTCGGCATCCGTCGTTCGGTCGACCTCGTGCGCACCGGTGGCGCAGCGACGTCGAGTCGCCTCGCCGACGAGCTCGTCGCGCTGAGTGGCCTCGCGAACCTCCGGAGGCTCCTGATGCAGCAGTTCGCCGGGCGGCGCGACGTGCTGAAGGCGCGGGCGGCGCTCGCAGTCGTCGATGACGTGTTGCGCACTGACCACCGTGACGGGTCCGATGCGCTCGGAGCCGAGCTCGAGCGGATCACGGCGGGTGCCCACGACTTGGTCGAGCTCCGCGTGCTCGATCTCGTGCGCTCGGGCGCGATCCCGGTGCGCGAAGAGGAGCGCGATGCGGTCGAACGGCTTCTCGGGGCCGAAGGCGCCCGGCCGGCGTCTCGTCTCGGGCTCCCGGCCGACTCTTCGCCCGCCGAGGTGCGAGCCGCGCTGCTCGACACCGCGGCCCGCTGGCAGCGGCGAGCCGAGAACCCGCTCACGCAACCGAAGGTCGCAGATGCGGCGAGGGTGCTGATTCGCACGTGCGAGGGCGTGCTGCTCCTGATGGACGAGAGCGCGTGACCGAGCCCGACGGGGTCGAGCGCGAACGGCTCGAGCGCCAGCAGGTGCTGCTCGACGAAGTCATCGGCGTCATGCACGCGCGTCACCGGCTCGACCTCGGCTCGCGGCTCGCCGACACGAAGCGGCTGCTGAGCGATCCCGCGGTGCGCATCGTGGTCGCCGGCGAGTTCAAGATGGGCAAGAGCGCGCTCGTGAACGCGCTGCTCGGTTTCGAGGTGTGCCCGGTGGACGACGACCTGGCGACCGCGGTGCCGACGCTCGTGCGGTGGGCCGATCAGGAGGAGGCGACGATCACGTCGCCGGGGGACGGAGTCGGGTCCGAGCCGGTCGTGACGGCGATCGCATACGCCGACCGTGCGCAGATGTGCACCGAGGCGGGCAACCCGGGCAACCACCTCGGGCTGCAGCTCGTCGAGCTCGGAGTGCCGTCGGCGAGTCTGGCGGGCGGCATCCAGCTCGTCGACACTCCGGGCGTCGGGGGCCTCGCGTCCGTGCACAACGCGGCGACCGTTGCCGCGCTCCCGGCCGCGGACGCGGTGCTCTTCGTGTCGGACGCGGCGCAGGAGCTGAGCATGCCCGAGCTCGAGTTCCTCAAAGCTGCGTGCTCCGCGTGCCCGGTCGTGGTCGAGGTCGTCACCAAGATCGACTTCCAACCGGCGTGGCGGCGGATCGTCGGCCTGGACCAGGCCCACCTCGCCCGCGCCGGCCTGCCCGTCGACGTGCTGCCGGTGTCGGTCGTGCTCCCTCCCGAGCGCTCGGGCCTCGACGCGGTGAGGGACGCACTCGACCGAGTGTGGGCCGGCGCGGTCGCACGACGCGGCGACCTCGCGATGGTCGAGTCCGCGATCGCGTTGCGCCAGGTCGAGCAAGTGGTGCGGGCCGAACGCGAGGGGGCCGATCCCGCGCGCGCCGCGACGGTGCTCGCCGAGCTCGCCGACGCGCGCGCAAAGGCCGATCAGCTGAACGACCCCGCCGCGGGTTGGCTCGTCGCGCTCGACGACGGCATGGGCGACCTCCGCACCGAGATCGACTACGACCTCGCCGGGCGCCTGCGCAGCGCGACCCGGCAGGCCGAGGAGCGCATCGCGACCAGCGATCCTGCCGACGCGTGGGACGACTTCGCTGCATGGCTCGAGCAACAGGTCATGTCCGACGTCGCCGCGACCTATCTCGCTCTTTCGACCGGGGCCGAGGCGCTGGCGGCGAGGGTTTCCGAACGGTTCGAAGCCGCGGAGGCCGACATCGGTGCGGCCCTGCAGGCCGACACGTCGCGCGCGATCGAATCGGTGCACGTGGGCGACGGCGGGGGATCGTCGCGGCATCGGCGCCCGCCAGCGTGGCGTGCTCCTGCTCGAAGGGTCGTGGACGGGCATCGAGGCGTTCAGCATGGTCGGCGGGCTCATCGGGCTCAGCATCATCAACCCGCTGTCGCTCGTCCTCGGCATCTTCATGGGTCGACGGGTGCTGCGAGAGGAGAAGCAACGACAGCTGGCGAGCCGGCGCGAGCAGGCGCGCCAATCGGTGACCCGCTACCTCGAAGAGGTGACGTTCCGGGTCAACAAGGACGTGCAGGACGCGCTGCGCCGCATCCACCGCGGGCTGCGCTCCTCGTTCGCGACAAGCGCGGCCGAGATCTCTCGCTCGATCGCCGACGCGGTCCGCGCCGCGGAGCAGGCGCGAGCGGCGCAGGGCACCGGCACGACGGACGTGGGGTCGCTCGATGCCGAGCTCGCGGCACTCGACTCGCTGGCGGCCCGGGTCATCGGCGCTCGCGACTGACGTCCGATTCGTCCAAGACCGAGCGACGCGTCGCGTCGTACGGTCTCGCGATGGCAATTCACATCGATGTCATCGGGATCGTGGTCGCCGACATGGCCGGCTCGCTCGCGTTCTATCGCCGTCTGGGGCTCGACGTCCCCGCGTCAGCGGACACCGAGCCCCACGTCGAGGTTCCGTTGCCGGGAGGGTTGCGCCTGGCCTTCGACACCGTCGACACCATCCGGTCGTTCGACCCCGGGTGGACAGCGCCGTCGGGAGGTCATCGGGTCGGCCTCGCCTTCGCGTGCGAGAGCCCGGCCGAGGTCGACAAGACCTTCGCTGAGCTCGTCGCGGCCGGCTACGAGGGCCATCTCGAGCCGTGGGACGCCTTCTGGGGGCAGCGCTACGCGTCGGTCCACGACCCCGATGGCAACTCGGTCGAGCTTTTCGCGGCCTCGGGCACGAGCTGACCCAGCGGCACTCCCGCGAGCATCTTCACGTCACGGGCGAGGTGCGACTGGTCGGCGTACCCCGTGAGGGCAGCCGCGTCCGCGTACGCGGTGCCGGCACGCACGATGTCGAGCGCGCGTCCCATCCGCAGGATCAACGCGAGCGTCTTCGCGCCGTAGCCGAACGCGTCGAGGCACCAACGATGGAGCTGCCTGGCACTCACGCCAAGGTCGCCCGCGATCGCTGCGACCGGCGCGCCTCGCCGCGCGGATGCCACGACCGCGTCGATCGCCGGGGTGCTGTCGATGGCGAGCGCGGTCTCTTCGAGCACGGCTGCCGGGTCGCGGGCTCGGCCAAGCTGGTCCGCGATGCGCCGAGCCACTCGCGCCGGCATCACGGCGTCGAGCGGCACTCGCCGGTCTCTGAGCTCGTGCGCGGGCACCCGGAGCACGTTGGGTGCGAAGCCCGGGGCGAAGCGGATGCCAGTGACCGTCGTTCCCGGGAACCCCGTCGTGACGAACGCCGTGGTGTCGGGCCCGGCCACGAGCAGCGTGCCGTCGCTCGCCCAGATGATGTCCATGCACCCGTCGGGCAGCACCCGGTACTCGTCGCCGGTCGACTCCGATGTCCAGACGACCGCGCCAGGCACGCGGCTCGGGCGCTCGCGGTGCACGTCAGACGCTCGTGAGCTCGAAGCCCTCGTAGTCGTTGGCGGCGACGTCGTCGCACTTCCGCCGATACACCGCGACGCCGGCGACGTAGGGCATGAAGACACGCGGCTTGCCGGGGATGTTCGCGCCGACGTACCACGAGCTCGCCCGCGGGAACAGCGTCAGGTTCGCGATGTCGACGACGTGCGCTCCCCACGCGTCTTGCGCGTCGGCGTTCGCCTCGATGGAGTCGAGGCCGCGCTCGCGCATGTGCGTGAACAGGTCGGCGAGCCAGTCGACGTGCTGCTCGATCGAGATGACCATGTTGCTCAGCACCGACGGACTGCCCGGGCCCGTGATCGTGAAGAGGTTCGGGAACCCCGCGACCATGATCCCGAGGTAGGTGTGCGGGCCGTCGGCCCACGCGTCTCGCATCGACTCGCCGCCGCGACCCCGGACGTCGATGTTGAGCAACGCGCCGGTCATCGCGTCGAAGCCCGTCGCGAACACGATGGCGTCGACCTCGTGCTCGCACGCGGTCGTGCGGATGCCGCGCGGTGTGAACCCGACCAGCGGCGTTCTCTTCAGGTCGACGAGCGTGACGTTCGGGCGGTTGTACGTCTCGAAGTAGTCGATGTCGACGCAGAGGCGCTTCGATCCGAACGGGTGGTCCTTGGGTGCAAGGGACTCCGCGACTTCGGGGTCGTGCACCGTCTCCTTGATCTTGGCTCGCACGAAGTCGGCCGCCATCTGGTTGGCCTCTTCGTTGAAGAGCAGGTCCATGTAGCTGCCGAGGAACGCGACGCCTCCGGTCTCCCACCGGCTCTGGAACATCGCCTCGCGTTCTTCGGGAGTGGCCTGCAGGGCTGACTGCGGGTTGAAGGCGTTGCTGCTCCCGAAGCCCGACTGGCGCGCCGCCTCACGGAACTCGGCGAAGTGCTCGTCGCTCCACGCCTCGCGCTCGTGGTCGATGGGCCCGTTGTGGGCCGGGATGCTGAAGTTCGGCGTGCGCTGGAAGACGGTGAGGTGCGCGGCCTGCTTCGCGATCTGCGGGATCGACTGGATCGCGGACGAGCCGGTGCCGATGACGCCGACCCGCTTGCCGGTGAAGTCGACCCCCTCGTGCGGCCACAGGCCCGTGTGGTAGGTCTCGCCCTCGAACACCTCGGCACCGTCGAGCCCGGGCCGCTTCGGAGTCGACAAGCAACCCGTCGCCATCACGCAGAATCGGCAGCGCACGGCATCGCCCTGGCTCGTCGTCACCAGCCATGTCGCCGACGATTCGTCGAACACCGCCGACTCGACGCGCGTCTCGAACGTGATGTCGCGACGGAGATCAAATTTGTCGGCGACGAAGTTGAGGTAGCGCAGGATCTCGGGCTGCGCGGGATAGCGCTCGCTCCAGCGCCACTCGCGCTGCAGCTCCTCGGAGAACGAGTACGTGTAGTCGATGCTCTCGACGTCGCACCGAGCGCCGGGGTAGCGGTTCCAGTACCACGTGCCTCCGACGCCGTCTCCGGCCTCGAACGCGCGCGCTGTCATCCCGATCTCGCGCAGCTTGTGGAGCATGTAGAGGCCGGCGAACCCCGCGCCCACCACGACGACGTCGACGTCTGTCATGCCTCTTTTCTAGGCGATGCAGCGCTACTTGATCGCCAACGGGTTGATCGGGGAGCCGACCGCTTTCGTGACCTTGAGCGGGGGGGCGCAGAAGAAGAAGTCCCACACGCCGTCGCTCGCGCAGTCCGCCGCGAGCTCCTCGAGGTCGAGGATCTCGCCGAGCGTCATGCCCATGTCGCGGATGAGCACGCAATGCACGTTGAAGACCGCCTCGGCGTTCTCGCCCGGCAGGACCTCGATCGCCCAGTTGTCGCTCAGGATCGCGGCGACCTCCCGGTCGTGTAGCCATTCACAGCAGTCCTGCCCGATGCCGGGCTCGCCGGCCATGAACTCGGTCGGGGACTGGTGGGTCAGGAACTGCCGCCTCCACCCCGTTCGGAACAGCAGGATGTCGCCGCTGCCGACTTCGACGTTGCCCTGTGCGGCGATCGCGGCCTCGAGGTCGTCCGGGGTGATCGCATAGCCGAGCTCGAGCCACTCCACGCCCTTGAGCTTGGCGATGTCGAGCAGCACCCCTCTGCCTGCGATCCCCTTGCCTTGCTTGTCGATGCTGTTGCGTGTCGCACCGACGACCGTGACCTCAGACGTCGAGAAGCCGTTGTACATCTGGTCGTCGTAGAAGACGTGAGCGAGCGAGTCCCACTGCGTCGAGCCCTGCAACGGCATGAAGATGTAGTCGTCGGCGTACTTGAAGCCGCCGGGGAACAGCTGCGTGTCGCCGGTCTGGCTCATGAGGTGCACGGGGTTGATGCGGCCGCCACCGGGTTGCGGTCCCGCGTCGTCGAACGGGATCCCGAGGTCGAACACCTTGCCCGACCTGATCATCGTCCCCGCGCGAACCATCTTGTCGGGGGTGATGAAGTTCACTGTGCCCCGTTCGTCCTCGGCTCCCCACCGCCCCCAGTTGGAGAGTCGCTTGCCCAGGCTCCGAAAGTCCTCCACCGGTTCTCCTCCTCGATCCGATCCGATCCGACTCAGTACGCGCCCTGGCGCTCGAAGACCTTCTTGGGGTTGTCCACCATCATCTGCTTGATGTGCTCGTCGGTGACGCCGCGTTCCTTCAGTGCGGGGATCACGTCCTGCGTGATGTGGAGGTAGTGCCACCGCGGCATCACGTCGAAGGCTTCCTTCGGCAGCCAGTCGATGTGGCACGACGCGTCGTGTGACAGCACCATCTGGTCGGCGTGCCCGCGCTCGCACAGCGTGGCGACGGTCGCGACGCGATCCTCGAACGGCAGCAGCGCGTCGATGCCGAAGCGGTCCATGCCGATGAACGAGCCCCTCGCCATGATCTCCTCGAGATAGGCGATGTCGGTCGTGTCGCCGCTGTGGCCGATCACGACGCGGCTCAGGTCGACGCCCTCGCTCTCGAACACGTTCTGCTGCTCGAGGCCGCGCCGCGTCGGTGCGTGGGTGTGGGTCGAGATCGGCACACCGGTCGCGCGGTGGGTCTGCGCTACGGCGCGCAGCACCCGCTCGACTCCTTCGGTGACGCCCGGCTCGTCGGTCGCGCACTTCAGGATGGCGGCCTTCACGCTGGTGCCGGCGATCCCCTTCTCGATGTCCTCGACGAACATCTCGACCATGACTTCGGGACCGTTGAACAGAGTGCCGGGGCCGCGGAAGTGGAAGTAGTGCGGCACGTGGTCGTAGGTGTACAGGCCGGTCGCCGCGACGATGTTGATGTTCGCCTCGGCGTTGATGCGCTCGATGCGGGGGATGTATCGGCCGAGACCGACCACGGTCAGATCGACGATCGTGTCGATGCCGGCGGCCTTCAGCTCGTTCAACCGGACGATTGCGTTCTTGACCTCGGCCTCTTCGTCGAACGCCGGGTAGTTCTGGTCGATCTCAGGGCTGAGGACGAAGACGTGCTCGTGCATCAGCACCTGCCCGAGCGCGCTCGTGTCGACGGGGCCCTTCACGGTTTGGACGGTCGCCATGGACGCTGTGCTCCTTCAGTCGCTGGTGTCTGAGAACCGGTCGCGCAGCTCGCGCTTGAGGATCTTCCCGGAGACGTTCTTCGGGAGCTCGTCGATGAAGATCACCTGCTTCGGTGTCTTGAAACCGGCGAGTCGATCGCGGGTCGTGGCGATGATGTCCTTGTCGGTCGCTGATGTGTTCGGTCGCAGCACGACCACGGCCGTCACGCGCTCACCCCAGGTCGAGTCGGGCAGGCCGATCACCGCGGCTTCAGACACCGACGGATGCGCGTAGATCACCTCTTCGACCTCGCGTGAGTACACGTTCTCGCCGCCGGTCAGGATCATGTCCTTCATGCGGTCGACGATGTAGAAGAAGCCCTCTTCGTCGCGTCTCGCCATGTCGCCGGTGTGGAACCAACCGCCGTTGAACGCGGCCTTCGTGCCGTCTTCGTTTCGCCAGTACCCCTTGAGCACCTGCTCGGCCTGGATCACGATCTCGCCCACCACGCCGGGCGGGCACTCGTTCATGTCTTCGTCGAACACCTTCACGTTGGCGAGGCACATCGGCGTGCCGCACGATGCGAGGAGGTAGTCGTCGCCTCGGAGGGCGCGGACGTGCGCCTCCTTGGGGAACGTGAGCACGTTGCCGCCGAGCTCGGTCATGCCGAAGCCGGAGTAGACGATCGGGCCGAACCGGTCGATCGCGGCCCGCAGCACCTCGACGGGCATCGCGGCCGCTCCGTACCCGAGCCCGGTGAGGCTCGACAGGTCGTACTCGCGGATCTTCGGGTGCTGCAGGAGGAAGTTGACCATCGTCGGCGCGAGCGCGCCGCCGGTGACCTTGTGCTGGTCGACGAGACGCATCCAGAGCTCGGGCTCGTACGCCCGCATGAGGACCACGAGCCCGCCTCTCACGTGGTTCACGAGCACGGCGTAGCCCGCGACGTGGCACAGCGGGAAGGCCATGAGCGCGCGCTCGTCCGGGCTCGGCTGGTACTCGATCACCGACTCGAGCGCAGCGGCCACGAGGCCCCGGTGGGTGAGCATCGCCCCCTTGGGGAATCCGGTCGTGCCGCTCGTGTAGATGAGCCACGCGGTGTCGTCCTCGTCGACCTCGACCGGAGGCTTGCTGGCCTGCGCCGCGCCGATGAAGTCGTCGTACGAGCTGAGACCGCCTTCGCCGGTGCCGCCGATGACGATGATGTGCTCGATCGAACCGATGTCGCCGAGCACGGGTTCGATCTTCGGGAGGTAGTCGCGGTCGACGAGCAGCACACGGGCTTCGGCGTTGTTCAGGATCCAGGCCCATTCCTTCGGGTTGAGCCGGTAGTTCAGGAACGTGAGCGCCATGCCGGCGGTGGGCACGCCGTAGTACGCCTCGACGTACTCCGGGACGTTCTCCGCGAGGATGCCGACCCGGTCGCCCTTGCTCGCGACGCCGAGCAGCGCGTTTGCGAGCCGAAGCATGCGCTCGTGCAGCGTGCCGAAGCTGATCTCGCGGTCGTCGACGATGAGCGCCGTGCGACCGGGCGCCTTCTGCCGCGTTCAGCCGGACGATGTCTCCGAGAAGCATGTTGGCCCCCCCGTGTACGCTGCCCGCGGCTAGTTGACATCGATGTCAACTGTGGGCGAAACGGGACTTTCGCCTGTCGGCAGCGTCGTGTCAAGGGGCCGCGAACGCGTCGCGAATACGCGCAGAGGAGGCTCGATGATCGTCAAGGCCGGCCGAACTCCCCGCATCCTCCCGTACCCGATGGAGGACATCGAGCGGACGTCCGACGGGGTGCTGCGCTACACCAAGCTGGTTCCGTCGCTCGTCCATCTGCTGCGCGCCACCGTCGAGTCGGGGCCCGACACAGAGGCGCTCGTCGAGCTGGGCGGCGAGCGGCTGACCTACCAGCAGCTGTGGGATCGCGCGGTCCAGAGTGGCGGGTGGCCTGCGCGCCCTCGGCATCGACCGGGGCGATCGAGTGGGCATCCGCCTGCCGAACGGAAACGACTGGGCGCTCGCGTTCTTCGGCGTCCAGATGCTCGGCGCCGTGGCCGTTCCGGTGAACACCCGCTTCACCGAGAGCGAGATCGAGTACGTCGTCACCGACTCGGGCGCGTCGTTCGTCTTCGAGCCGGGCGCGCCGCTACCCGACGGTGACCCAGTGGTCGTCGACGACCTCGGTCACAAGGACCTCGCCGCGATCTTCTACACGAGCGGCACGACCGGGTTCCCGAAGGGCGCGATGACGACCCACGAGAACTTCCTGTCGAACTCAGAGACGTGCAGGCGGGTGATCGGGTTCTCTACCGACGACCACATCCGCAACCTCATCTCGGTGCCGATGTTCCACGTCACCGGCTGCAACAGCCAGTTGATCATCACGATCCAGATGGGCGGCACGACGGTGATCATGCCGGCGTTCGAGGTGCAGCAGTTCCTGCACGCCGTCGTCGACGAGCGCATCAACGTGCTCACCTCGGTGCCCGCCATCTACTGGTTGGCGATGAACCAGCCCAACTTCCAGGACTTCGACGTGAGCGCAGTGAAGTGGCTCGCGTACGGCGGGGCGCCGACCGCCCCCGACGTCATCGAGCGGCTGCTGAAGTCGTTCCCCAACGCGCGCTTGGGCAACGGCTTCGGGCTCACCGAGACGTCCTCCGTGTCGACGTTCCTGCCCCATGAGTACTGCCGCGAGCGACCCGAGACCGTGGGGTTCGCCGCACCGGTGGTCGAGCTCGATCTCATCGAAGTCGACGAGTCGTCGAACGTGGGCGAGCTGCTGATCCGCGGCCAGAACATCGTCGCGGGCTACTGGAACAAACCCGAGCAGACGGCGGACACGATCGTCGACGGCTGGCTGCACACCGGCGACCTCGCGCGCGTCGACGACGACGGGTTCGTGCAGATCGTCGATCGCAAGAAGGACATGGTCAACAGAGGGGGCGAGAACGTCTACTGCGTCGAGGTGGAGAACGCCCTGGTGCAACACCCCGCGGTGTTCGAGGTCGCGGTGATGGGCGTGCCCGACACGATGATGGGGGAGAAGGTCGGGGCGGTCGTGGTGCTCCGTCCGGATACGAAGGCCGATGCGAAGGAGATCACCGACTTCGCCCGCGAGCTGATCGCTGACTTCAAGGTGCCGCAGTTCATCTCGTTCCGCCCGGAGCCACTGCCGCGCAACCCCGGAGGCAAGGTGCTCAAAGGCGCGCTGCGCAAGGAGACGGACTGGGGCGCCCAGATTCGCTGACGAGGCGATGTCGAGGAAAGGCGGCGCAGTGCGCCGCCGGGTGAGCGAAGCACCGATTGTCGAGCGAAGCGGCGGCCGGCGCCGAGATCAGAAGAGGTCCCAGTACGAATCGCGGGCGCGCATCTGCTCGACCGTCTCTTCGAGGATGACCCGCCCCGAGCGCATGACGTAGACGCGGTCGACGATGCGCAGTGCCTGGGCGACGTTCTGCTCGAGCAGCAGCACCGAGAGCCCCTCGGTGTCGGCGAGGTGCCGGACCGTGTCGAAGATCTGGCGGACGACACTCGGCGCGAGCCCGAGCGACGGCTCGTCGAGCATCAACAGCTTCGGGCCGGACATGAGCGCGAGGCCGAGGCTGACCATGCGCTGCTGCCCGCCCGAAAGGGTGCCGGCGGGCTGTGTCGACCGATCGCGCAGGATCGGGAACAGCTCGTAGACGAGCTCGAGGCGCTCGGCCCGCCTGCTCGCGTCGGCGATGTTCGCACCGCCGAGCAAGAGGTTGTCGAGCACCGTGAGGTCGGCGAAGACGAAGCGCTCGGAGGGGATGAGCGCCATGCCCGCGCGGACGTTGGACTTCGAGCCCGCGCGAGTGACGTCCCGGCCCGAGTACACCGCCTTGCCGCCCATCGCCGGGTTCGTGCCGAGGATCGCCTTGATGGTCGTCGACTTCCCGCTGCCGTTGTGGCCGAGGATGCCCACGATCTCGCCCTCGTAGACGTGGAGATCCACGTCGTAGACGACGTGCTTACGTCCCCACCCCGCCTGCAGCTGCTCGACCGAGAGAAGCGGCACACGACCGTCGCCGTTCGCGACGACGGCATCGCCGTCGCGCTCGGTGTCAAGCCGTTCCAAAGTACGCCTCCGCGAGCTCGGGCGAGCTGGTCAGCTCGGCGACGGTGCCCTGCGCGGTGATGCGTCCGAGCTCCATGAAGTAGGTGTGATCCGCGAGCCTCGACACGACGTGGAGGTTGTGTTCGACGATGCACACCGTGCGACCTTGCTCCTTCACTGCTTCGACGAGGTCGAGCATGGTGTCGACCCACTTGGTGTCGATGCCGGACGCAGGCTCGTCGAGGAGCAGCACGTCGGCCTCGGTGGCGAGGACACGCGCGAGCGAGACGAGCTTCGTCTGGCCGTAGCTCAGCGCGCCGGCGGGAACGTCGGCGAAGTCCTTCATCCCGACGAAGCTCAGCCACCCCATCGCCTTCTCGCGGGTCTCGCGCTCCCCGCGCTTGGGGCCGGTTCCTCCGACCGTCAGCTTGATGACGTTCTCACCCGGTTGGTTCTGCACCGCGAGCATCACGTTCTGGACGCACGAGATGCGATTGAAGAGGCGCACGTTCTGAAACGACCGAACGAGACCGAGACGGGCCACCTTGTCAGGAGACAGCCCGACGAGCTCGGTGCCGTTGAGCTTGACGCTGCCGCGGTCGGGTCGGAGGAAGCCGGTCAGCAGGTTGAACGCCGTCGTCTTTCCCGCGCCGTTGGGACCCACGAGCGCGGTGATCGTGCCTTTGCGAAGATCGAAGTCGAGGTCCTCGGCGGCGACGATGCCACCAAAGCTCTTCGAGATGCCGCGAGCCTCGAGCACGACCGGGGCGTTCTGCCACACGTCCTCGCGTCCGACCTGCCTATCCCGCTCGGCGTCGTCGATGTCGATCGCGCCGGGCTGGTGGACTCGCGCCCCCGGATGCGGCTCCCACATCTCGTCCATCTCGACCCGAGCGGTCGGCGCGCGCCCGTGCCGGATGCGGCGCCACACCGAGAAGCCCTCGGGGAGCACACCTTGCGGCCTCACCATCATGAGCACGACGAGCGCGACGCCGTAGATGACGAGCTGGTAGAGGCTTGCCTTCGCCGGGTCGGTGTGGATCGTGCGCCGCAGAACGGGCTCGAGCAGCGTGACGGCAGCAGCGCCGAGGATCGAGCCGGTGAGGTTCGCCATGCCGCCGAAGATCACGATCGCGAAGAGCGTGAGGGCGAACGCGAAGCCGAAGACGGTCGGCGTGGCGAGGCCGAGCCACCCCGAATAGAACGCGCCGGCGAGTCCCGCCAAGCCCGCGGTGATGCCGAAGACGCCCACCTTGTACGCGAAGACGTTCTTGCCGAGCGCCTGGGTCGCCTCCCCGTCCTCGCGGACCCCCTTCAGCACACGACCGAACGCGGACTCACCGAGACGCCAGCAGACCGCGTAGGTGAACACCACCAACACGAGTGTGGGGATCACCCAATCGCTCGGGCGGCGCATCGTCCACCCGAAGAACTCGGGCTGCGGGATGCTGATCAGCCCGTACGTGCCACCGAGCTGCGGGAAGGTGGTGAACACCCCGAGGATCACCGAGGAGATCGCGAGCGTCAACAAGATGAGGTACTCCCCGGAGAGCTTCTGCGCGGGGAGCGACACGAGCGTGCCGGCGATGAACGCGAAGAGCATGCCGAGGATCGCCGTCGGCAAGAAGCTCCACCCGTGGGTCATCACGAGGTAGCCCATGGTGTAGCCACCGATGGCGCCGAACGCAGCGCTCGCGACCGAGACCTGACCGGCGTAGCCCAGCAGAAGGTTGAGCGAGAGCGCGAAGGCCGCGTAGATCAGGATCTGGTCGACGTAGTTCAGCCAGATCTGCACGATCGCCTCCTAGACCCGGGCCAGCTTGGATCGCAGCCACGCCATCGGATCGGTGCTCTTCAGCGACAGCCACGAGAGGTAGACGACGAGTACGACGAACACCGCGGTCTGCGTCCAGCGCACCGACAGCCAAATCGACGAGTACTGCTCGACAAGGGCCACGGCGATGCCGGTGAGGAACACCCGGATGGGCGAGCTCGCCGTCCCCGCGAGGAACGCGACCACGAACGCGAAGATCACGGGCTTGAAGCCCATCGCCGGGTCGATCGTGAACTGCAGCCCGTACCAGAACGCGGCCACGCCGCACAGCAGCGTGCCGATGAAGAAGCACAGCAGGTAGATCTGGTGCGCCGAGATGCCGATCGTCTGCGCGAGCTCAGGGTTGGCCCGCGTGGCTTTGATCGAGCGTCCGAGTGAGGTGTAGCGAAGCAGCAACGCCAGGATCACGACGCACATCGCGCTCGACGCCGACTGCCACACGTCGAAGTTCAGGAAGTGCACCTTCCACGGGCTGTACACCACCTGACTCGGCCCAAGCAGGTTCTGGCTCGAGCTGCCCCAGAGCAGCCGGATGATGTTCTCGCCGGCGATGGCGATGCCGAGCGACGCGACGAAGATCGCGAGTAGGGCGGTGTCGCCCGCTCGAACTGCGAGCGGGCGATAGATGAACCGCTCGATCCCCGAGCCGAGGACGGCGACGACGACGATTCCGGTGACCACGGCGACCCAGAACGGAAGCCCCACCCGCTCCTTGAACGTGAACACCATGTAGGCCGCGAGCGTGTACGTGAACGCATACGCGAAATGGAAGCGTCCGGTCACGCCCAGGATGAGCGCGAAGCCGACCCCCAAGATCCCGTAGGCGGCGCCACGGAAGATGCCGTTGAGGGTCAGCTGCGCGACCGTCTCTGTGTCGAGCACCCCGAAGATCAATGAAGAGCTCCTTCGAGGGCTCAGGCGTCCTTGAAATCGGCTCCGTCGATGCCGAAGAACGCCTTCGGCGTCACCTTTCCGTCCTTGTACTTCGAACACGCCCATTCCCCGCTTGACCACCGAGTGGGTGGTGGGGTCGAGCGTGTAGGTGCCGACCGTGGACGAGTCGCCGCCGTAGACGCTCACGACCGTGAGGTTCTCCTGCAGCGCGGCGTCGAGAGCGGCGCCGTCGTTGATGTCGCCACCGCTCTTGAGCACGCGACGGATGACCTCCCACATCACGAACGTGTTCTCGTAGAAGTTGGCGGCGTAGAAGTCGGGATCCTCCCCGTACTTCGTGCGGAACTCGTCCACGAAGATCTTCGACAGAGGGTTCGGCGGGTTGTTCGCGTCGAAGTAGTCGTAGGCGAAGGTCCATCCGACCTTGTCGTACGAGCCCTTGGACGCGTTCACGCCGTCAGGCGTGAACTCGAAGCCGATGACCGTCGCCTTCAGGCCCGCGGTGACCGACTGGTTCACGAACGACCCGGGATCCTGGCCGTAGCCGCCGAAGAGGAGGATGTCGGGCTCGTTGGCCGAGATCTTCGGGAACACGGCGCTGAAGTCCTGCGTGCCCACGGGGAAGAGCTCGTAGAGGCCGTTGAACTCGTAGCCGCCCGCGGCGATCCGCTTCAGGACGTCGGCCTTGATGTTGCTGTTGTTCGGCTCGCCGATGTCCCAGCCAGTCAGCCCCATCGTCTTCGCGTCGGGGAAGGTCTCCTTCGTCCACTTGAAGAGACCCGGCATCGGGTCGTTGGGCGTGATCGCCCGGGTGCCCCAGAAGAACGGCTGGCCCTGGCCGAACGTGCTGGTGCCGCCGCCGCCGTCGAGCGTGAACATCTTGTACTGCGCGGTGCCCTCGAGCATCGCTCCCAGGTCGTCGACGTAGGACGCGAGCTTCGCCGGGTAGCCGGCCTCGCCGAGCTCGGTGATCGCCTGCTTGCCGGCCGCGGCGTCGCCGGACTTGTGGTCGTAGTACTTGACGTTGATCGTCGGGCCACCGGCTGCCTTGATGTGCTCGACGGCCAGGTCGGTGCCGCGGGTCATCGTCTTGCCGTAGAAGGACCCGCTGCCCGTGAGCGCGAGCACGTTCCCCATCTTGAAGTCCATGCCGGCACCCGAGGTCGCCGCGTCGATCTCGAGCAGCTTGGCCAACGTGGCGCCGACATCTCCGGTCGCGCCTGCTCCGGTGGTCGCCGCACCGCCGGCGGCCGTCGTCGCGGCGCCGCCGCCCCCCGCCGTGGTCGCGGCGCTGCTCCCGCTGTCGTCACCACATGCGGCCAGGACTGCGGGACTCACCGCGATCGCGGCTCCGGCGATGCCGATTCCCTTGAGCATCTTGCGGCGGCTCATGCCTTCGCGGCTCAACCGGTCTTGTTCTCGGTCGCTCAATTTTCCCCCCTGCGCTGTGAATCCCCTGGTCCGAGAGTCCGTACGTGCACGGATCACTCGGGGCGTGCGGGCAGAGTTGACACTCGTATCAACTCAGGCGGATTCATACCTCACGACCGACAGGGGTGCAACTGATTGGAGCCGCGGAGAATGATGTCAATCGGTGGGAAGGCCGAGCGACCGGCAGTACAGCACCGTCAGGTGCTCGACCGCGACGTCCTCGTCGTACGGCTCGCCCAAGACCAGCCAAACGTACGCGGATCGGTTCACCATCGCGCCGAGACAGGTCGCCGCGTAGTGCGCATCGATCGAGCCGTCGACGAGACCTTCGGCTTGCCACCGCTCGATCGCCCGGCGCGACCGGTCGACCCAGTAGCCGCGGGTGTTGCGTCGCACTTCCATGAGCTCGTCGGTGAACGTCGCCGCCTGCTCGAGCACGGCCATCATGCGCGCGTTCTTGCGATACGCGTGGAGGTACCCGCGATTCGACCGCTCGATCCGCGCCGCGGGAGTGCTACCGACGCGGGGTTCGGCGTGCGCGATCGCCTGGAAGTCGGCGAGCAGCTCGTCGACGACCTCGGCGAAGATCTCTTCGCGCGAAGTGAAGTACGTGTAGAAGGTGCCGTAGGCGACGTCGGCTTCGGCCGCGATGTCGACCACGCGGGTGTCGAGGTAGCCGTTCTTCTCGAACGCGGCGCGGGCGCCGGCCACGAGCTGCGCGCGGGTGCGACGTCCTCTCGAGGTCGACGGCACGCGCTGGATCGCGACTTCACTGAGGCTCGCCACGGTGGTGAAGGTCTCCGGTCAGGGGGATTCAGGAGAGTGTCACGTGCCGGGAGAGCTCTTCGTCGAACGGCTCCGGCAGCGCAGCGATGTTAGCGGAGCGTCACCTCGGTGCCTGATTGAGCAGACGCCACCATGCGCGGGGTTCACTCGCTCGAAGCGCGGCGCCCGTCTGCTCGGACGTGATCGAGCCGCTGGTGATCACGTAGACGCGGTCCGCGATGCGAGCGACAGCCGCGATGTTCGTCTCGGCCATCAGGACGGCAACACCTCGCTCGTCACTCAGGCGACGCAGCGCCTCGAGCACTCGACGAGTCGCGGTCGGTCCCAGGAACTGCGTGGGTTCGTCCACGAGCAGCAGCCGCGGCTCGCCCATGAGCGCGATCGCGAACGCCACGAGTCGCTGCTCGCCGCCACTGAGGACGCCGGCGCGCTGCTCGATGCGGCCGCGCAGCTCGGGAAAGAGCGTGAGGGCTGCGTCGGCGCGGGCAGCGCGGACCGCAGGGGGGACGCGCCCTGCTCCGAGCCAGAGGTTGTCGCGTACCGAGAGATCGGCGAACACGGAACGTTCGGTCGGGACGTACCGGACAGTGCGCCCACCCGCGATGTCGACGACGCCTCGCTCCGCTGCGGTGAGTCCGGCGACGGCGCGCAGGGTGGTGGTCTTGCCGCTTCCGTTGTGCCCGACAAGCGCGACGATCTCACCCGCGCACACGTGCAAGTCCACGTCGCGGATCACGACCCGCCGACCGAGACGCGCGCTGAGGTTCTCGACGCTGAGGACTTCGTCAGCGCGTCGCGGCGCGCGAGCGGTGACCTCGGTGTCCAACAGCTCGAGCTCGAGGAGCTCGGGAGACGAAGACCGGCGGTGCATCTGCGCCGCGGACGATACTTTGGCGCGTGGCTTCGGCGTCGATTCATGATGTGCTCGAGCGCTACCGCGCGCGTACCGAGCTCGAGCTCCTCGATCTGCGGCGCGTCACGGTCGTGGCCGACGGCGGGACGCCGTGGGACCGGACCGCGCCGTTGCACTGCACAGGAAGCGCGTTGGTCGTGCATCCCGCGACTCGTCGTGTGCTCCTGCGCTGGCACGAACGGCAGCAGGCGTGGCTGCAAGTGGGCGGTCACGGCGATCCGGGCGAAGTCGATCCGTTCGCGATCGTGCTCCGAGAGGCGGAGGAAGAGACCGGACTCGCTGATCTCGATGTCTGGCCCGCTGCGTCAGAGCGGCTGCCGATCCATCTCGTGATCGTCCCAGTGCCCGCGGGGAAGGGGGAGCCGGCGCACGAGCACGCCGATCTCCGGTACGTGCTCTCCACGGCGACACCGGACGCGGCGCGTCCGGAGACCCCCTCGGCGCCCATGCAATGGGTCACGTTCGAAGAGGCTCGCGCGCTCACAGGCGAGGAGAACCTGCGAGAGACGTTGCGACGCGTCGAGCATCTCTTCACGCTCGACCACGGCTAACTTGCCGCGCATGGGATCGAGCACGAGCAAGCCGCGGAAGAAGGGGAACCACAGCCACCTCGCCAAGGTCGGCACGCCGGCGAACGAGGAGTACGAGGCTGAGGTTCGGCGCGGCTACTTCGGGCGCTGGCCGTGGATCGCCGGCCTTCTGCTCGCGATGGGCGTCATCGCCCTGCTCATCGTCATCACTGTCTTGTAGTCACCCTCTTGTAGTCACTGCTTCGTGACGACGACGAGATCGACGTCGTCGTTGTCGGCCGATGCCGCGGCGAGCGCCGCCGCGCACGTCCTCCCACCGCAGGCCACCGATGCCCGCACCAATCCGCGGGAGGTAGATCGTCGCGACGTCGTGCTGTCGCGCGTGGTCGATCGCTGCCCGCACCGATGAGGCGATCGCGTCGAGCCGGGCGTCGGCCCCGGGATGCTGCTGGGTCGCCAGGTTGTAGATCCACACGCCGGTTGTGTCGTCGAGCCACGGGAGCACGCCGCCGAGCGTGAACGTGCCCGCTCGGCAGGCGGCGCGATAGTCCTCTGCCAGCGCCGGCCAACGCGACTCGACGTGAGCGGCGAGCCCGCCCATCACGCCCTCGCAGTTGCAGCCATGGCCGATGGCTTCGCCGCGGCGGGCGATGCGCAGCAGGTCACCGCCCACTTCGCGCATCACGGGTCGATCAGCACGCCGGGGTTCATCACCCCGCCGGGGTCGACCGCGGCCTTCGCCGCGCGCAGCGCCTCGGCGAACAGCTCGGGGCGCTGCCGGTCGTACTGAGGTCGGTGCATGCGCCCCACCGCGTGATGGTGGGTGATCGTGCCACCCGCGTCGAGGACGGCCTCGGCCGCCGCGTGCTTCACGTCCTCCCACATCGAGATCTCGGAGCCTTGGCGGCCCATGCCGGACCACGTGTAGTAGGGCGCGGGCCCGTCGGTGTACGCGTGGGTGAACCGGCACGACAGCATCGGCTCGTGGCCGAACACCAGCGCAAGCGTCTTGCTGACACGGTCGCGCACCTCCGCGTCGAAGTCGGGCCACCGATCCCACGTGATCGCGGTCTCGAACGTGTCGGCGACGAGGCCCAGGCTCGTGTCGACGCCGAGGCCGACACCGATGAACGCATCACGCCACGCGCCCACCGCGCCTTCGCGTCCGGTCGGTGCCGCGCTCCCGTCGCTCACCCGCACCTCGTCGTCGTCGATCGTGCCGCCGCACCCACGCGCGATCTCGACGGCCTCGCCGATGTTGTGGCGCTGGCTGAGCGAATCGGACTCGAACCCGATGATCAAGAGCGCTTGTGCGCCGTCGAGCCCTGCGGCGCGGTGGGCCTCGGCGGGATCGAGCACCCGAAGGTTCGCGGGCCACATCTTCGTCTGCACGATCTGTCGCACTGCCTCGGTCGCAGCCTCCCACGAGGCGAACGTGACCCCAGCCGTGGCGCGGTGATCGGGCCGGCGCTGGATGCGCATCCACGCCTCGCTGATGATCCCGAGGATGCCCTCGCTGCCGATCACCATCCGGTCGGGTGACGGACCTGCGCCGCTGCCCGGCAACCGGCGCGACTCCCACCAGCCGCGAGGAGTGATCATCCGCACCGACTCGACGAAGTCGTCGATATGCGTCTGGTTCGTCGCATAGTGGCCGCCGGAGCGCGTCGCGATCCACCCTCCGAGCGACGAGAAGCGGAACGACTGCGGGAAGTGGCGGAGCGTGTAGCCGCTCGGACGGAGCTGGTCTTCGAGGTGAGGGCCGAGCACACCGGCCTCGATGCGCGCGGCCCGCGACACCTCGTCGATCTCGAGCACCTTGTCGAGGCGATCGAGCGCGATCGTGACGATTGCATCGGCCTCGGGAGGGTTGACGCCCCACACGACCGAGCTGCCGCCACCGAAGGGCACGACCACGTAGCCGTTGCTGCCGGCCCAATCGACGGTCGCCGCGAGCTCGGCTTCGGTCGATGGGTGCGCGACGACGTCGGGTGGGTTCGGGAAGTCGAGCGCGAACGCACGAGTGCGGTCGGTGAAGTGGGCGCCGTGCGAGTGGAACGCGCGCTCCCACGTGTCATCGGTGCACCATGCTGCAAGCGAGTCGGGGGTCGTGACGCGAGACGGGCGCAGTGTCGCGTCGTCGAGCTTCGGGACGGGCTTGGCCACGATCGCGGTGCCCGCCCGCTGCGGAGAGCCTCGATGCGAGCTCGTCGCGCTGCTGCTTGGTGGGCTCCTCGCTCTCGAGGCACCAGGCCCAGAACGATCGGCGGGGCGACGCGACGTCGGTCATGGGGCCGAGTTCTATCTCTTCGAGAACGACGGCGGCGGGGGAGCCTCGCCCCCCTTTGCCTCAGCGGGTCGGCGCTGTGCGACGACCTGCACGACGAGCTCGGCCACCCGGTACAGCTGGTAGGCCACCCACGAGGGAGCGAAGCCCAGCACGACGACCCAGAACGAGTAGCCGGCGATGAGACCCGCCTTCCACTGACCGCCCCACAGGAACGCGAACGGGATGGGTGCGACGAGCGCGATGAGGACCAGCATCCATGTCGTCGAGACGATGCCGATGACGAGCAGCGCGGTGCCCGCGAGTGCGGCCGCGAACCAGAGCACGATGCCGGCGATGACGAGCGCGTTGCGGTGCACCCGCGTGCGCAGCGTCACTCCTGCCCACATGATCCACGTCTGCAGGATGCGAGCGCCGCAATCGAGCATCGCCTCGCGGAAGACCTGGTCCGCGACCTGAGGGTCGACGCGCTGTGCCTCGGGAAGGCGCTCGGGAGTGTCGGTGATCAGCTGGTCGTGCAGGAGCGCCGCCGCGGTGTGCCGGCCGAATGGACGCGCGATCCAGTCGAGGAATGCCGGGACCGAGGCGAGGTCGGTGAGGCCGAGGTAGTCGGCTTCGACGACGGTCGGGCCGAGGCGCGGACCACCGTTGTAGCGGAATGGCTGCTTCGAGCATGAACTCCGTGTCGCTGACCTGACGGAGCACAACGCGTGCCGGTTGCGCTCCGTCAGGCTCGGCGAACGGGCTGGTGTCCGAGTCCCACGAGAATGGCATGCGGCCAGTCTCGTCCTCGGCGCATCGGCGAGCCCGGGCTAGGCGATGTCGACTTGCTGGACCATGCCCTTGGTGAAGTGCGGCGGACCGCCTTCCGGTCGCTGATGAAGCAGAGGAAGACGTAGGAGCCCGTACTCGAACGTGAGGTACACGACTTGCGCCTCGCCGGGACCAGTGACCGCGACGTCCTGCTCCTTCTCGAAGTCGATCGGCGGCGGGCGCGTCCGGGTCCTCCCCGTGCTGAGGAACGCACTTGACCTCGTCGAGCGTGGCGCCCGTCGTCCAGCGGCACCGCGATGACGTGGTGGAACTGCTGCCCTTGTTCGCGAACGTGAGCGTGTTCTCGCCTGCCTTCAGGCCGGTGACGTCGAACTTGTACTCGGACGGCTCGATGCTCGCGGTCGGTCTCGGGCAGGGCATCGCTGTTCGAGCCGACGTCCTTCACCGTGAACTCGTCCGAGCATGCCGTTCTGGAAGTGCGAGGGATCGTCCGCGAACGTGCAGAAGTAGACGTAGGTGCCCTCTCGAGGCTGAGCGTCGACATGCTCGTCGCGCCGGGGGCGATGCCGCCGCCAGCCCGCCCGGCGCACCCAGCAGCGAAGTCGGGGATCGGGGCACCACCTCCGCGAGTCAGCACCTGGTCGGCGAACTGCTCGTGCAGTCGTGCCGTCCGCGACCTTCACGAAGCCGAGCTCGTGGGGCTCCGCGCCCGTGTTCTTGAGCTGACCTCGATCAGCGCCGCCCTGGATCTCGGCCGGCACGTCGAACGCGTACTTGCCCTCGGAGGGTTCACTCGCAGTGACTGTCAGCGTGCCGCCCGAGCCTGCGCTCGCGCTCGTCTCCGGAGCCGCGCTTGCGCTCGGAGCGGTGCTCGCGCTCGAGCTGCCGCTGTCATCCCCGCACACGACCAGCCCGAGCCCCGCTACTGCCGCGGCGACCGCCGCGACACCCCACGTCATCCTTCGCACCCAGCGTCTCCTTGTCGTCCCGCCGTCGGGTCACAACCCCGACGTGAAGGCGGCACTTTTGCAGATCCGCGTGTTGCGATTCTGTGAAGGCGCTGGGCGGGCGGTCCGCCCGTCTTGTCGCTCAGGAAGCAGAGGACCCTGCGGCCGTTACTGCACCGCGCGACGGCGCTTTTCCGCAAGTCCGGCGATGAACTCCATCACGACGCGGTGCGCGTTGTTGGTCGTCGTGTCCGCCCAGTCGTACGGAGGCGACACCTCGACGACGTCGAGCGCGACGACGTTCGCATCGAGCGTGATCTGCCGAACGGCGCGCAGGAGATCGGCAGGGTTCATCCCACCGGGCTCCGGAGTGCCGGTGCCGGGAGCGAAGCCGGGATCGAGCACGTCGATGTCCACCGACAGGTAGAGGTTGTCGGCGCCGTCGAGCGCCTCACCGATCGCGTCCTCGATCACCGCCTTGCTGCCTCGCTCCCAGATCTCTTGCATGAGGTGCCATCGCATCCCTTGCTCCTGCATCCATGCGAAAACCTCAGCGGGCGGCCAGTAACCCCGCAGTCCGACCTGCACGAAGTGGCGTCCCTGCACCGCGCCGCTCTCGATGAGCCTGCGCATCGGAGTGCCGTGCGAGGCCAGGTTCCCTTCGATGATGTCCGCCGTGTCGGCGTGGGCGTCGAAGTGCACGATGCCGACGTTCCCCCAGCCGTAGTGGTCCGCGACGGCTGTCGCCGCGGGCCAGGTGATCGAGTGGTCGCCCCCGATGATCACTGGCGCGATGCCGCGCCGAGCCACCTCGGACACCCGCTCGCGGATGTTCGCGTGCGACCGTTCGGTCTGGCCGTGGGGGCACCACGCGTCGCCGAAGTCGACGACGTCGATCCAGTCGAAGATGTCGATGTCGAGATCGAGGTGGTGGGCACTCGGGAAGTACGCCTGCGTGCGCAGCGCGCGCGGGCCGAACCGCGCTCCGGGCCGGTTGGTCGTCGACACGTCGAAAGGAGCGCCCACGATCGCCACGTCGGGTTGCCATTCGTCGAGCTGCGCTGGATCGGTGAGGAACGGCCGGCCGCTGAACGTGGGAAGGCCCGCGATGCTGTTCAACGAGAGCTGCTCGCGCATCCCGTCGGAGAGCTCGCGGCGCGGGGGCTGGCGAGGGGTGTCGGTCACGGCGCCATCGTTGTCGGTCGGATCTACGCGGCGCTACCGTCCGACCATGACCTACGCGCAGGGGCGCACCTTCTACGACGCCGACAGCCACATCATGGAGCTGCCCGACTGGTTGGTGGAGTACGCGGACCCTGATGTCCGCGACCGCATCCGACCGCTCTACCTCGGAGCCGCGGGGAAGCTCGCCGACCACGCGATGCGCGACGCGGAAGCCCGCACCGCCGATCCCGCCGCGGCGGCAGCGCTCGAGAACAAGCTCCTCGATCACAAGGGCTGGTCGGCGCTCGGCGCGTTCGATCCTGTCGAGCGCACCCGCGCACTCGACCTGCTCGGCTTCGAGTGCCAGCTCGTTTTCAGCACGTTCGCGCCGACGCAGTTCCTCGGCGACGACGCCGAGCTCGTGTACGGCGGCACCCGCGCCCACAACCGCGCGATGGTCGACTTCTGCGCGGACGATCCCCGCCTCGTGCCCGTCGGGTTCGTGCCGTGGGGAACACCTGCGCAGAACGCGGCGACAGTGCAAGAGGCGATCGATCTCGGCTGCGGAGCCGTGCTGCTTCCCTCAGTCCCGGAGCACGGCGTGCCGTCGCCCACCCACCCCGACAACGATCCGGTGTGGCGCGCGCTCGAAGAGAGCGACATCCCGTTCATGCTCCACATCGGTGGCGGTGGCCAGCTGATGCGCCGCGAGTTCCACGACAACGGACGCAAGGTCACCGACTTCCTCGGCGGCGGCGAGAACATCCGCTCGAAGGACTACATGGCGATCCACATGCCGCCCGAGATCTTCCTGTCCTGCCTGGTGCTCGACGGTGTGTTCGAGCGCTTCCCCGGGCTGCGAGGCGGCTGCATCGAGCAGGGCGCGATGTGGGTCGTGCCGTGGCTGAAGCGACTCGACCTGGCGCAGTACACGTTCCGCAAGACCGAGCCGGCCCTCGCACTTCCGAAGCCGGCGTCCGACTACGTGCACGGCCATCTGTGGTTCACGCCGTTCCCGACCGAACCAGTCGGTTGGATGATCGAGCAGGCCGGCGACGACCTCTTCCTCTTCTCTTCCGACTATCCCCACCCCGAAGGCGGACGCGACCCGCTCGCGCGCTTCGAGGGGACGATGAGCTCGGTCGACGACGTCGCGAAGCAGCGCTTCTACGCCGACAACTTCGCCGCGATGATGGGCAGCCGGGTGATGGCCGGCGCGTCAGGCCGGAGCTGAGCTCTGGCGCTGCGCGAGGCCGTCGAGGGCACCGAGCGCCATCTGCACGTAGACCTCGATGAGCGTCTGCTGCTCACCGTGACCTGAGTAGAGGCTCGCGAGCAACCCCGCCGTGCCCTGCACCAAGATCGCGGCCGCAGTCTCGGCGATCGGCTTGTCGAGGTGGTACTCCTCCTCGATGAGACCGCCCCAGAACTCGTAAACCTGACGGTCGCGCTTCCGTCGCGCTTCGAGCAACGGACCCGTCGAGACCGAGACCTGCCACAGGCGGCCGAGCAGTCGCCCTCGCTCGCCGATCTCGGCGCCCCAGCCCGTGAACGACGCCCGGATCTTGTCTTCGAACGTCGGCGCGTCGGACACCGCCTGGCGGATCTGATCGTCGAGCTCGACGACCTCTCGCTCGAAGAGCTCGAGCAGCAGCGCGCCTGCGTTGCTGAAGTAGCGGTAGCTGAGGGCCTTGCTCACTCCCCGCGCGCGGCAACGGCTTCCATGGTGACTGTGTCCGCGCCCTGCTCTACTACGAGCTGCGCGGCCACATCGAGGAACTGCTGCTTGCGCTGCGCAGCCGTGAGGCGCGCTCCGGGCATCGCACCAACGGCTGACGACATCGTCTTGATTGCTCCCTGATTGACCAAAGTTCCAGCCTAACGGGGCCTCGTCGAAACAGATCGGCGTGCCCTCTCCTGACGTTTCGGGCCCCTTCGTCGTCTCCCACAACAAGCGACGAAGTCGCGACGAACGGGTACGCCGTCTCGATCGAATTGACTACCCCGCACGAGGTGACGGCATACGCCGCGGCGAGACCCGTGGTCTAGGAGCCCTGTCCCGAAAGGGCCCGTCGGTATGATCCGCACCACCAACGGGGGCATCGAAGGTCGGGGGAAGGTCGCGGATGACAGATTCGGGAACGGGGCAGTCGACGCCTCGACCGATCTCCATCTCCGGCTTCGAAGACCCCGTCGAGATCGGGCGCGGGGGCTTCGGCGTCGTCTACAAGGCGCACCAGACCGGCTTCGAGCGCACCGTCGCCCTGAAGATCCTCCCCATTGCCGCGGCGGATGAGTCGGCGAGAGATCGGTTCGAGCGGGAGCGCATGGCGATGGGCGCGCTCTCGAGCCATCCGAACATCGTCACCGTGTACGGCTCGGGCTTCACCGACGACCAGCAGCCCTACATCGTCATGGAGTTCATGTCGCAGGGCTCGCTCGGCGACCGGCTCACGAAGCAAGGCGCGATGCCGTGGAACGACGCGGTCGCCGCGACGATCAAAGTGGCGGGAGCGCTCGACGCCGCGCACGAGGCCGGCGTGCTCCACCGAGACATCAAGCCCGAGAACATCCTCGTGTCGCAATATGGCGAGCCCAAGCTCGGCGACTTCGGCATCGCTCGCATCGAGGGCGCCAACCAGACGCGCAGCGGCGTCATCACCGCGACGATGGCGCACGCGCCGCCGGAGATCGTCGAGGGCAAGCGACCGACCGAGGCCTCCGACGTCTACAGCCTCGCGTCCACGCTCTACACGATGATCGCCGGCGACGGCCCGTTCAGTGATGGCGAAGAGACCTCGATCGTCACGATGATCTCGCGCATCGTCACGCGGCCCGTGCCAGACCTGCGCGCACGCGGCGTGCCCGACCCCGTGTGCGCGGTGCTCGAACAGGGGCTCGCCAAGGACCCGGCGATGCGCCCCCGTGCGGCGGCGTTCGGGCGGGCCCTCCAGCAAGCGCAGCGCGCGCTCGGCATGCCGGTTGCCGACATGACGCTGGTGTCGGTGACGTTGCCAGCGCCCGACCCGACGGTCACCGGACGCGCCGCGACCACGAGCGCGAGCACGGTCGCCGCGGGGCAAGGCTTCGCCGAACATGCCGCCTCCCACCGCCGGGGCGGCCGTGACTCCTCCGACCACCCCGACCGGGCCGAGCCGCGAGACGTTGCCCGGCGTGCCGGCGGGCGGCGCGGGCGAGACGCCCAAGAAGGGCAAGGGCCCACTCATCGCGATCGGCGGCGTCGTGGTGGCCGCGCTCGTGATCGGTGGCGTGGTCGTTGCCTCGAAGGGCGGCGGCAGCGGTGGCGCGCCGCCGACCGACTCGGTCGCGGTCGGCGGCACCGGCGCGGCGATCACCTCACTCGCAGACGCCCAGCTGGGCACGGTCCGCATCGTGTCCGAGGGCGACTTCGTGTTGCCCGATGTGGGCAAGCAGCTCGACCAGGCCGGTGAAGGCACCGGCTTCATCATCGACGGCAGTGGCCTCGCGGTCACGAACAACCACGTCGTCGCGGGCGCGGCGACTCTGCAGGTGTTCGTGAACGGCGACGACAAGCCGAGGAACGCGCGAGTCGTCGGTCGTTCCGAGTGTGACGACCTCGCCGTGATCGACATCGCGGGTGAGGGCTATCCGTTCTTCGTGTGGTCGACCGCCGCGGTCGCACCGGGCGACTCGGTCCATGCCGGGGGCTTCGCAGCGGGTGACACCTCGTTCGCGCTCACCGACGGCACGGTCTCGAGCGTCTCATCACTCGCGACCACATGGTCGGCGACCGATGACGTCATCAAGCACGACGCCGCCACGCAGCCCGGCGAGTCGGGCGGCCCGCTGCTCGAGGACGACGGCAAGGTCGTCGGAGTGAACTACGCGGCGAACGCCTCGAACGACGACCGCTTCGCAGTCGCAGCGACCTCAGCCGAGGGGATCACGAACCAGCTGCAGTCGGGTGACGTCGACTCGGTGGGCATCAACGGGCTCGCGGTGCCCGAGTCGGACCAGAGCCCCGCCGGCGTCTGGGTGGCATCGGTCGAGACGGCCACCGCGGCCGAGCGAGCCAACCTCGTGCCCGGCGACGTGATCACACAGCTCGACGGCACCGACGTCGCGACCGACGGCACGATGCAGGAGTACTGCGACGTGCTGCGCAACGACGGCTCCGATGCGGTCATCCCGATGACCGTCGTGCGCGCCGGAGAGACGCTGACGGGTGAGCTCAACGGGGCTCCGCTGCCCGCGGCCGACGACAGCGGCGGTGGAGATGTCACCGACACGACCGTCGCCGGAGACTTCCAGACGATCACCGACGAGACCGGCGCGCTGACGGTCGACGTGCCGAGCGACTGGTCGACGATCCCCGTGCCGGGCAGCCAGGACATCGGGCCCGCGGTGGCCGCGTCGGCAGACGGCACCGACTTCACCGCCGGGTTCACCGTCCCCGGCATGCTCTTCGTCGCCACGAAGAACCCGGTCGACGACCTCGACGCCCTCTTCCCCGTGTTCGCGCGCGACGGGTGCACCGTCGAGCCGATCGCCGACTACGACGACGGAGTGTTCAAGGGGCGGTTCCAGACCTTCAGCCAGTGCGCGGGTACCGACTCCTTCTATACGGTGATCATCGCCAAGCCGCCCGACAACACCTACACCGCGATCATCGAGGTCCAAGTGCCCACTGCCGAGGACCAACCGGCGCTCGAGCAGATCGAGAAGACCTTCACCGCCAACCCAGACCTGTTCTGATGTCCGCACCGAGAACGAACGCACCGAGCACTCGAGGGAGCAGCAATGAAACTTGACGAGCAGCGTGCCCTGCTGGCGACCGGCGACGGGGTGATCGCCAGGCTGCCGGGCATCGTGCTGGTCGCCGTGCCCGCCGCGGGCCACGAGCCGCGGATCAGCGAGCTGATCGCGCTCTGCCGTGAGGTCGGCGAGGCGAGCCCCGAGGCGCCGGGCCGCGCCCTTGCCCGCCGGATGGCAGGGCTGCTGTCGGCGGCGGATCCCGACACCGGGCTCGCGCTGTGCGTGCTCGCGCAGACCGAGGACGGCCTGTCCGTGATCCTCGCCGGCAACATCGATCTCGCTGCCTCGAGCTCGCGAGGTGAGGTGAAGCTGTCGGGTCGCGATGCGGCGACGTGGGTCGACCGCATCCTCGAGGGAACGCTCGGCTCGTGCTCGGTGAGCGCGGGTGGCGCCGAGCCGCCGAAGCGCACCGCGATGTACGAGCTGCAGGGCGGTGTGGTGCCTGGCGTCGGCATCACGTTGGTCGGCGGCGGTCATGTCGTCGCGACTCCCGGGGCGGCGGTCGCAGCGGCGGACAACGACTCGTCAGAAGCGGGTGCTGCAGCTGCGGCCGGGGCTGCAGCCGGTGTCGCTGCGGGTGTGTCGAGTGGTGCGAGCGCACTCACCGACCTCGCCGAGCCGCTTCCCGCCTCGGACCCGGAGCCCGAGCCTGCTCCCGTCGCAGCCGCCGCAGTCATCGCCGCGGAGGCTCTCGCGCCCGAGCCTCCTCCCGCACCGGCAGAGCCGTTCGCCGCTCCCGCGCCTGCCGCTGCTGCCGCGGCGGCCGCGGTCCCAGAGACCGGCGGCGGGTCGCCCGGTGGCAAGTCGATCGGCGTGATCGTGTTCGAGGACGGCACGAGCTACGCGCTCGACAAGGACTACATCATCGGTCGCGAGCCCGAGAACGACGCCGCGGTCGTCGCCGGCCGCGCTGGTCCCCTCGTGGTCGACGACGCGGAGCGCAGCATCTCGCGAGTCCATGCCGAGCTGCGGCTCTTCGGCTCCGAGCTGCAGATCGTCGACCGCGGCTCGACCAACGGCACCTATGTCTGGAGCGACACCAACGCGGACTGGGTGCGGCTCGTGCCGAACCAGGTCGCCTCGGTGAAGCCCGGGGGCTGGGTCGCCGTCGGCAGCCGCAGCTTCGTGTTCGAGGCCGAAGGCGCCGGCTGACCCTTCCGCTCGTTTTCTCGACGAACGAACCAGCGGTCAGCGCTCGTCGACGTACACGAAGCCGCCGGAGAACGGCCGATTCGTCAGCTTCACGCGCTTCACGCCGGCGGTCTCGAAGCAGAAGTCCGACTCGTCGTGGGGCGCGACGTCGCCGAACTTGGTGGAGAACGCGTTGTCGGTCTGGTTCACGACCGTGACGCACTGGCCCGGTCGGATGCGCGCGAACTCAGGCGTGAACGCGTCGCCCACGGCGACGAGGAGGACAGGCTTGCCCGCCTGGTGTGAGAGACGCCCGGCCTCCCGTCGCACATCCGACTCGTGCCACGGCTGCTGCCACAGCAAGATCGCGAAGATCGCGAGGCCGAGCACGATCGGTGTCGGGTAGCGAAACGTCTCGCGCAGGTCCTTGTCGGTGTTGTCGAGGTGCTGCACGAACTTTCCGAGCGGCCATCCGTAGAGGAAGTGGCCTGCGTACGCGACGGCGACGACGCCGACCTGTCCGGCGAGCACGTAGCGATCCTTGAACGGAGAGACGAGCACCGCGGTCTCGAGCGTGAGGCCCCACGCGACTCCCCAGAGCCAATGCCTTCGCGCGGCGACCACGGCGTACATGATCCCGAAGGTCACGCCGTTCGAGAGATGGAACAGCCACCCCATCGTCGACGTCCACGACGACGACATGTGCGCTCTCGTGATGAGGAGTCCGTACGTGTCGATAGGGACGAAGACGCGGGTGCCCCCGACTGCGAACGGCACCCGGATGAGGTCGTAGCCGATCGTGCCGATGACGCCGCCGAAGACACCGACGCGGATGCGGCGCTGCAGCTCGACGAGGTTCGGAGACGGCCAGCATCCGATGACGACGAGGCCGACGAGGCTCGGCACGGTGATCGCCCAGAAGAAGACGCCCATCGCCATCACCCCGTAGAGGTCGGCGAGCAGCGACAAGATCGACGTCGACGCGAGCGCGACCGTCAGCAGTCCGGCCCACAGCGGGACGCCAGACGTCGTGCGATCGGTGACTTGGGCGTCGGGCGGCATGTCAGCTGTCGCCGCTCTCGCCGTCCTCCTCGTCGAACTTGTCTTCGTCCGGGAGCACGTCGTCGAGCATGTGGCGTCCGGGCGTCGGAGGTTGCTGCCCGGGCGGAGGTGTCGGCGGTTGGGCGGCGCCGCCTGGGTGGGGCGTGACGTCGGGAGCGCCGCGCGTTGCGCCGGTGGGAGTGATGTCGGATGCCTGGCCCGGATGGCCGGGAGTGACGTCGGGCGCGTGGCGGCCCGCGCCGGTTGGCGTGACGTCGGGAGCGCCGCGGGTCGCTCCGGTGGGCGTCACGTCCGCGCCTTGTCCGGGATGTCCGGGCGTGACGTCGGGCGCGGTGCGGGCGGCGCCGGTGGGTGTGACGTCGGCGGGTTGGCCGGCGTGGCCGTGGAGGCCTTCGGTGCCCTGGGCGATGCCGTGGGGTGCTGCGCCCGCGCCGGCCGGTGAGCCGGGCGCGGCGCCTGGCGTGACGTCGGGTGCGGTGCGGGCGGCGCCGGTGGGTGTGACGTCGGAGGGTTGGCCGGCGTGGCCGTGGAGGCCTTCGGTGCCCTGGGCGATGCCGTGGGGTGCTGCGCCCGCGCCGGCCGGTGAGCCGGGCGCGGCGCCTGGAGTGACGTCGGGTGCGGTGCGGGCGGCGCCGGTGGGTGTGACGTCGGAGGGCTGGCCGGCGTGGCCGTGGAGGCCTTCGGTGCCTTGCGCGATGCCATGCGGTGCACCGGGAGGTGGGGGAGGAGGCGGCGGCTGCCCGGTGGTCGGCACGTTGCCTGCCCGCGCGACCGGCGATGGCCTCGGAGGTCCACCCGATGCCGCACCCGTGCCCGCCCCCGTGCCTGCGGGAGCACCGGCGCCCGGGGAGCCGGTCGAGGCCAACGGCTCTCCGACGCTGTGGGGCGTGGGCGTGCCCGGCGCCGCGGGCGTCGCCGCCGCGCCCGGTTGCGGCAGGCCGCTGCCCGGCTGGGGCGGTTGGCTCAGCGCGGACCCGACTCCGTGTGCCGCGCCCGCGGGCGGGGCGCCGGCCGGAGGAGTGCCACCGGGTGGCGACAGCTGCGCGAACCCGCTGCCGAGACCGCCTGTCGACGCGCTGCTGAACGCGGCAGCAACGGCCGCGAGGCCGCCGCCGAGCAAGCAGCCGAGGAGGCATCCGAGCGCAGAGAACGTGCCGCCGACCCTTCCTTGGCGGATGACGATGTCGGCACCCGCGGACTTCCGCCACTCCCACCATCCCCGGAAGAAGCTGAGCGACGAGCACGGGTCACCATTCGCCGTCGCGCACTCGCTCCATCCGCCGTCATCCGCGTGGCGGGCGCGGCGTGCAGCAGCTTCCACATGACGATGCCCGTGCCGACGAGCAGGATCAGCGGCATGGGGCTCGGCAGCGCCTTCCCGGCACCTCCGGCGACAACGACGAACGACACGACGATGAGGATCAACGCGAGCACGACGGGGACGATCGCCCCGCTCGCGCGCCAGGCGACGAGCGCGCCGATCGCCTCGCCGAACATCATCGCGTAGGGGTTCGCGAGCGCCGCTGCGTCGTGCTTGAGGCGCGGCTGCATCGCCGAGAAGATGCCCGTCCATCCGCGGATCAGCACGTTGTTCAGCACGATCGCGAGCGCGGTGGGTGCGGCGAGCAAGAAGCCGAGGCCGAGCAAGCCCGAGATCGCGTTCGACACGACCGACCCGACGAGCAGGGCGAGGGCCGCCCCCCAGCAGCCCATCGCGATCGCGGACCGAGGGCGCCGGACCAGGTTGTCGAAGAACGTGAAGGGAGGCGTGAAGAACTCACGCAGCAGGTTCTTGAAGCCCTTCTCGCGTCCGTAGGTGATGAGGCCGAACAGGATCGTCGTGCAGAGCAGCCAGTAGACGCCGTTCCACGTGTGACCCTGCGCGGTGGCCGTCGTGCTCGACCCGGGTTCGGCGACCGAGCCCTCGAGCTTGCGGGCCATGATCCACACGTTCCAGCCCCACGCGATGACGAACGACAGAAGGCTGAAGACGAGCGTGCGGATCCAGTTCTTCCGCAGCCACTTCCACGACTCGTGGAAGAGCGCCCGGGTTGGCAGCAGCCCCCCGGCCGATGCTGCCGCGGTCACTGCAACGGAAGGTGGTTCGGATCAGCGTCAGTTGCGTGGAGGCGACGGGCAGCGTCGATGACTTCGAGGCACATCGCCTCGAGCCGGCGGGCCGATCCCTCGGTGAGACCTTCCTTCACCTCGTTCGAGTTGAGCGCGCAGTAGTCGGGCGCCACCCACGCGCCGAGCGACCGAGCGATCGTCGTCATCGTGTTGAGGGTGTTCAGCGCGGCCATGGCGCCACCGGCGAGCGCACACAGCCCGACCACGTCGCCCTTCATCGGCTCCTTGGTGAGGTAGTCGAAGAGGTTCTTCAGGCTGGCCGCGGGGGCGCTGTGGTACTCGGGCGAGATCCAGATGTAGGCATCGGTCTCGGCGACGCGCTGCTGCCACGCGACGGCCTCGGGCAGGTCGAACGGCACCGTGCCGTCGTTGACCGGCACGTTCACGTCGGCCGGCGTCGCGAAGTCGACCTCGACACCGCGGATCGAGCAGATCTCGACCACTCGCTTGGCCAGGATGTACGTGGTCGAGCTCTCCCGGCTCATCGCAGAGATGACCATCAACCTCACGTGCGAACCCCCTCACCGTCCGTAGTCGTGCGCACACTAGTCAGCGGGCGCACGCGGGAAGCGCGTCAGCTCGTGAGCTCGCTGAGGGCGACCACGCGTGGGCTCGACGCGAACTCGTCCTTCCACTCCGGCGGCACGACCTCTTGGATGCGCGCGATCGCGCTCTCCGCGAGCGGTCGCGCATCGGGTGCTGCGCCGGGAGAGCGCTGCGCGACCGCGAGCGCGGCGTCGGCGAGCAGCGCAGGGTTGTCGATCTCGCGCGCCATCGCGAGCGCGGCGAGCAGCTTCTCTGCTGCATCTGGACGCCCTGCGGCCGCGGAGGCCTCGCCCTCGAGCAGCGCCGCGCGCGCTCGCTCGAAGCGAGCGTCCGCGTCGCCGAGGCTCGCCCGCGCTCGAGCCGCCGCGGCGAGCGCCGCATCGGCGTCGCCTTGTGCGAGCGCGAGGCGGCCCTCCGTGAGACCGAGCAGCGCCTGCAGCCGCCAGTTGAGCCACGGATCCTCGGAGACGAGCGCGGCGGCCTGCTGCAGGCGGCTGGCGGCCGCCGTCTGATCGCCGCGACGCAGCGCGCTCGCCGCGAGGCTGAGCACCATCGTCACTCGCTCGGCCGGACGCACGCGCCCCTCGGTCGCGAGCGCCAGCGCGGTCTCGCCCGAACGCTCTGCCCTCGCGACGTCGCCGAGCTCTCGTGCCATCACGCCGAGTGAGTGGTGTGCCGTCGCGGCGGTGTGGGTGTCGCCCGCCTCGTCGCCGCGAGCGAGCAGCGCGTGCGCCATCTGCTCGACCGCTTGCCAGTCGCCCTCGTCCACCAAGGTGAGGATGAGCCAACGGCTCGCGAGGCCGGTGAGCACCGGGAAGGTCAGGGAGCGGGCCGCCTCGCTCGCTGGCGCGAGAAGGTCACGAGCGACGTCGAGGTCGCCCTGCCATCTGCGCAGGCCCCCCATGACGATCGCGGCCTTCGCCTTCGCGTGGATGTCATCGACCGCGTCGGCGCGGGCCCGGACGTCGGTCGCGAGCTCGAGCGCGCCCGGAAGGTCGCCCTGCAGCGCACGCACGAGCGCGCGCACGGCGTCGGCTCGCACGACGATGTTCGAGAGCCCCGCCGCCTCGGCTTCGGCGCGGATGCGGTCGGCGTGCGCGGCGCCCTCGTCGATCCGGTGCGACAGGACGAGGAACCACGCGAGTCGTTCGTCGACCTCGATGCGCTCGGCGTTGCGGTTCGCGGCCGCGTGTGCGTTCGACGCCGCAGTCAGGTCCTCGACGGCGCCGTCGCGATCGTCGAGCACCATCCGCGAGTAGCCCCGCCGCTCGTGCAGGTCGCCGAGCACGTCGTCGGCGACGACGTCCGGATGACGCGCGGCGAGCGTGAGCGCCCGGCTCAGCAGCTGCTCGGCCGTGCGGTGCGCACCTGCGGCCTGGGCCCTCTCGGCGGCGAGGTCGAGGTAGCGCACGCCGTTCTCGGGATCGTCGGCGCTGAAGAAGTGGTGCGCGAGCAGCTCGACCAGGCCCTCGTTGTCGCTCTGCTGCGTCAGGAGCGCCTCTGCCACCCGCCGGTGATACGCGGGCCGGCGGCGGTGGAGGATGCTCTCGTACGCGACCTCACGGACCACCGGGCTCTTGAACCCGTAGCTCTGGTCCTCGTCGACGTCGGAAGGCGCGCGCAACAGCTCGGCGACCGCGAGCTCGGCGAGCGCTCCCGGCACCGCCTCGGGTTGCGTCGCGGTCGCGAGCAGCAGGTCAGACGTGAACGTGTTGCCGATGACCGACGCCTCTTGGAGCACGAGGCGCGATGCATCGGGCAACGCGTCGATGCGCGCTTCGATGAGCTCTTGGATGGTGCCGGGGATCTCGACGCTGTCGGGGTCGCCCACGAGTGCCCACTCGCCTTCTGTCGCGACGACGACGCCCTCGTCGACGAGGGACAGCGCGATCTCCTCGGCGAACGCGGGGTTCCCGTCGGCTCGTGTTGCGAGCTTGCTGGCGAGCGCAGGCGAGATCCCGCCGGGGAGGAGGGCTTGCAGCATCTCGGCGATCCGCTCGTTCGAGAGCGGCGCGAGACGCAGGCGCGTGACCCACGACGGCCCCACGAGCGCGATCGCCTCGACGGGGCCTGTACCTGGGCCGCGACGCGAGCACCACCAGCACGCGTGCGGTGCCGACGCGCCTCATGAGCAGCACGGCGAGGTCGACCGATGCCTGGTCGGCCCACTCGAAGCGGTCGACGAGGATCGCGACGGGCCGCTCTTGCGCTGCATGCGCGAGCGCCGCGACCGAGCGCAGCGCCGAGGTCGGGGAGCTCAGCCGTCTCGCCGCCCGTGAGCACCGTCTCGGCCACGTTCTTGTCGTTGCCCGGCGGCATCTGCTCGATGAGGGGCTCGAGCACGTCGGCGATGAGGCCGAACGGACGAGCGCCGACCGAGTGGCCGCTGCCGCGGAGCACGAGCATGTCGTCACCGAGGTGGGACACGAGCTCGTCGAGCAGACGGGACTTGCCCATGCCGGCGTCACCGAGCATGAGCGCGATGGCGCCGTCCGGGCCGGTGGTCGTGCGCGTCGCCGCGGAGCGCAACGTGGCGAGCTCCTCGTCGCGTCCGATGAGCGGCGCGTGCAAGGTGCGCGCTTCCCGCGCCTCGGCGTCGGACAGCTCGCGCTCGAGGAGGAAGGCCTGCACGGGCAGGTCCTTGCCCTTCATCTGGTACTGACCCATGTCGGTCAGCAGGAACTGATGGCGGATGCGGCGCGCGGTCTCGGCCGATACGAACGTCTGCGTCTTCACGGCCTTGTCCATCAGTCGTGCGGCGGTGTTGACCGTGTCGCCCATCACCCCGAACTGCGTGCCGTCGCCGACGGTGCCGGCGATGACCAGGCCGGTGTTGATGCCGATGTGCATCAGCAGTGGGGACAGGTCGGGACGGCGCGCCGCCCGCGCCTCGAGCGCGGCGTGCATCTCGAGCGCGGTGAGCGCGGCGCGCTCGGGCTCGTCCTCGTGCGAGATCGGCGCGCCGAAGATCGCGCAGATGGCGTCGCCGATGAACTTCTCGACGTAGCCGTCGTGCTTGCGGATGATGGCCGTGAGCTCGGCCATCGTCTCCTTCATGATCGTGTTGGCTTCTTCGGGATCGAGCTTCTCGGACATCGCGGTGAAGCCCGACACGTCGGCGAACAGCGCGGTGACGCGGCGACGCTCGCCTTCGGTGAGGCCGAGGCGCGCCCACATGTCGCCGCCCTTGGCAGGCGGTGCGGGCGCAGGTGGCTTCACGAGGCGCTTCGGTGCCTCGCGCGCCGCGCCGCCACCGCCGCCTCCGTCTCCCACCCGTTGCGTCAGCGCCGCGATCGCCTTGGTCTGCTCGCGCACTGCATCGGTGAGGGCGCGCAGCGCAGAGAGGTGCGCTTCGGGCCCGCCTGCGTCGAGCGCCGCGGAAGCCTGGTCGGCCAGCTCTTCGGACGTGCTCAACGCAGTGCCTCCGTGCTCGGCGGGTGGGTGGAACGGGTCAGCTCGTGCGTGTCGCCCTCAGCGGCCGCGTCGATCGGCCCGGTGTAGCCGAGCTGTGCAGCGGCCTCACGCGCGTCGTCGAGCATCGTGTCGACGCCGTCGTCGTCGCGGCCAGGGTCATGGTGGAAGAGCAGCAGTCGCCCGACCTTGCCCGCCTTCGCGACCCGCACCGCGTAAGCGGGCGTGCAATGCCCGAAATGGCGGAAGCGCTCGTACTGGCTCGGCGTCTGGTGCGCGTCGTGGATGAGCAGGTCGACGCCGTCGACGAGGTCGCGCACGCCGTCGGGCACCAGCTCGTCGTGCTCGGGCCCGCGTCCCTCGGCTCCGGGACCGTGATCGGGGATGTACGCGAGGGCCGCGCCGTCGGCCTCGACGCGCACACCGAGGGTCGGGCCGCGGTGGCGCACGTGACGAGTCGTCAGCGTCACTCGTCCGAGCCGCACCGTCTCGTCTCCGAGCGTCTCGTAGTCCCAGCGCCCCTCGAGCCCGTCGAGCGTGATCGGAAAGCCGGGAGGCCGCATGACCGAGTCGAGCCCGGAGCGCAGGCCGGCGCCCTCATCGGTTCGAGTGCGGTCACCGGGGCCGAGCACGAGGGTCTCGGCGTCGGGCTGGTCGGCGGGGAAGAAGAACGGCAACCCCATCATGTGATCCCAGTGCAGGTGCGTGAGCATGAGCGTGCACCGGAAGTCGGGAGGGCGGCCGAGCGACTTCGCGAGGTTGAAGATCCCTGTGCCTGCATCGAGCACGAGCAGTGGCTCGCCGTCGCACTCGATCGACACGCAAGGCGTGTCGCCGCCGTAACGGAGCACGCCGGGGCCAGAGACCGGGAGCGAGCCGCGTGTGCCCCAGATGTGGACGCGCAACTACGGGCCGGCGGGGTCGAGGTTGCGCGCGTCGACCCAGCCGCTCCAGCCGTTGTCGGCATCGACGCGCGCCCAGTCACCTGAGCGCTCGATGAGTCGCACGAGTGTGCCGGGCTGCAACGTCGCTGTCGCCGCGGCGCTCGGGTCCGCAGAGGGTCGGGCGGGCGCGCCCGAACCACCGACGCGATGGGTCGCTTGCCACCCGGGCGCTGCGCTCTGGCGCTCTTGGATCGCGCGCTGCACGGGATTCGCCGGCGCCGGTCGCCGCGCCGGACGCTCGGCCGTGCCGGCCGCGACTGCGCCGGCCGCAGGCATCACGGGCGCGCCGGGCGGCGCGCCGGGCGGTGCGGTGGGCGGAGCCCCCGCGGGCGGCGCGGCACCGGGCGGCGGCGGGACGACGGGCGGCGCAGCCGGAGGCGCGTCGGATCGCGACGCGGCGGCCGCGGCGGCCGCAGCAGCGGCCGCGACCTCGAACGACACGGTGGCGTTGCCAGCCGCGGGCGCTGCCGCAGGCGGCCCACCCGGCGCTGCCTGCTGCATCTGCTGCACCGGGTTCAGCGCCGGCTCGCCCGACGGCGATGCGGGCACGGGCGCGGTCGGTGGCGAGGAACTGACGGGCCACGGCGGTGAAGTCGTTGCCTTCGGCAGCCGTCTGGGCGGCGGCAGCGACGAAGTCCTCCGCGGGCAGCTCGAGCACCACGCAGTCGGTGAGCGCGCGCACCGTCGCGGTGCGGGGGCTGCGCTCGAGGATCGCGACCTCGCCGAACGAGTCGCCCTCGGCGTACTCCCTGAGCTTGCGCTCGCCCCCGCCGGGCTCGGTCTGCACCGCCTCCGCGCTGCCGCTCTTGAGCAGGTAGAACGCGGTCGCAGCGTCGCCTTGGCTGGTGATCGCGGTGCCGGCCGGCACCTTGCGCTCGTTGAGCTGGCTCGCGAGGTCCTTCTGCTCCTCGAGGTCGAGGCCGCGGAACGTGCGCTTCACGTGGCCGCCCGCCTCACCCCAGAGCAGCTCGGTCGGGCTGAGTGGCGCGGTCGCCGGCCACCTTCGGTTCAGGTACGGCGAGAAGATCTGCGTGATGACCACGATCACGAGGCCGACGATCAGCGTGAGGATGATCACGGTCAGGAGCATCTGCAGGGGCGTCGAGCCCACGTTGAAGACGTCGAGATCGATCGCCAGCGTCACGCGGTATCCCCCGGGTGATGTGTCCGCAACTGCCGTCGGAACGTAGCACGACACGTACCACGACCCCCTGCAAGCGCGTGCTAGACAACGCACCAGCCTCGACCCTTGGGGGGTCCCGCCGAGTGCCTGGTCCGCCGAAGTTCCAGATCACATCGCGCAAGTGGAACATCGCGGCCGTCGTCGGCTCGATCATCATCCTCGCGCTCGGCTTCGGCGGCCTCTTCTACATCCAGAAGAAGGTGAACCCGACCGGCGGCGTGATGCTCGCGGTGGTCATCGCGTTCGGCATCCTCACCGCGCTGCTGTTCGTCGGCCCTGGCGCGCTCTATCCGTTCCGCAAGCGCACCGCGTTCGGCAAGAAGATCATGCCGGGCGGAACGATGTCCTGGATCCGCTCGCACATGTACCTGCCGATCCTCGCTCTGGTCGCGGCGATCGTGCACGCGTCGATGGTGCCGTTCCTCACGCACCTCACGTCCGGCGTCATCCTCCTCGTGCTCGGTGTGCTCGTGAGCATCGGCGGCCTCGCGCGGCACCACATGATCGGCCTCAAGAAAGAGGCGCTGAACGTCAACGTCGCCATCAACAAGATGGCGCAGGGTCAGCCCCGTCACTTCCGCGAGCTCGTCAACGACTTCGTCGAGAACCGCAAGCCGCTCGCCGAGATCGAGGCCGAGGTGTCGAAGCTCGACTCGGGCGAGCAGGTCATCTGGCGCGAGATCCGCAAGATGTCCGACGACGTCGAGAAGAACTTCCCGCGTGAGGGTGGCCAGAGCTCGAAGGTGCTGCAGTTCCAGTCGTGGCGCGCGCTGCACCCGATCATCACGATCCTGTTCTTCGCGGTGCTCGCGTGGCACGTGTGGGACGTGCTCGGTGGCACGCAAGCCGCGTTCGGCAGCGACAAGACGGCCTTCGTCGCGTCGAACAGCTGCGCCGACTGCCACGACGACGTCGTCCAGGACTGGAAGCTGTCGTCGATGGCCGACGCGCAGACGGGCACCATCATGGAGGCGCAGCTGCCGGTCACGCTCGGCGAGAACGAGCAGCTCGCGACCGACCTCGGCGCGACGCAGCAGGCCCTGTTCGACGTGGCCGCGAAGACGTGCATCAACTGCCATGCACCCGTCGGCGCGCCGTTCGCGAAAGACATCAACACGCTGCTGCCCCTCAACGCCGAGGGCTCGGCCGCGGACGGGGGAGTTGCGGTCAGCGGCGGCAACGCGGCAGTGAACTCCGATGGCATCGGGTGCATCACCTGTCACACGCAACAGGCCCCTCCTGCCGAGCTCGCCGGGTTCGGCCCGCTTCCCGTCGCGAAGCAAGCCGCGAACACCTACGGCATCCAGTACGGCCCGCTCTTCACGAACCCCGACCCCGTCCCGATCCCCAAGCACGGGATGGACAGCGGCACCGGCGACTGGTGGTCCACGACGGTCGGCTCTTCACAGCTGTGCGGCGCGTGCCACAACGTGAAGGTCGACATCAACGGCAACGGGCTCTCCCCGGTGTCCCAAGACAACACGAGCACGACCGACGCTGACGGCAACTTCACGCTCGACCAGAACGAGCTCGACGTCAACGCGGACGGCAAGCTTCAGGATCTCGTGCTCCAGACCACCTACGACGAGTGGCAGGACTACGTGGCGGGGTTCTCGGCCCGCATCAAGACCGACCCCCGGAACAAGATCGAGGCGCCGCTCGGCTGCACCGACTGCCACATGCCGACCACCGGTGACGGCCAGCAGGCGGTCGTCGACTTCGCGCCGGGTCTCCTGTCGAAGCCCGATCGCACCTATCGCTCGCACATGTTCGTGGGGGTCGACTACGACCTCGACACCGCGCACTACACGCAGTCGGGCTTCCCGTCGAACGCACTGCAGAAGGTGCTCGACGCCCGCCAGGCGCTCATCGAGTCCGCGGTCACGCTCGAAGTCGTCGACAAGGGCGCGAACGCGAACGGCGACGACGTGCAGTCGGTCGTCGTGCAGAACAACCTCCTGGGCCACAACTTCCCGACTGGCTTCGCGTTCGCCCGCCAGTTCTGGCTCGAGGTGACCGCGAAGACAGCCGACGGCAAAGAGGTCTGCCTGACGAAGCCGTCGAGCGGCATCGACAGCCCGTGCTCGTCGGGTGTGCTCGAGTCTCCGCAGGACGAGCTGCGCCAGTGCGATCCGGCGAGCATCCAGCAGGCTCTGGCGACCGACCCGACGCTGAACGGCCAGCCCGTTGACCTCGGGAAGACGCCGAACATCGACATCAAGTTCTCGGCTGCGTTCCCCGCGAACGATTGCGATCCGTGGTTGACGAACTACCAGAAGATCTTGACCGACGGCGACCCGAAGAAGACCGGCTTCTTCACCGAGGTCGCGTACCAGTCGTTCCTCCCCGACATCGTGAAGCTCCGCACGCGCGTCGCCACCAATCAGGTCATGCGCACGCTCGACCCGATTCGCGAGAAGGACGTCAACGGCCAGCTCGTGGACCAGTCGTCCGACAGCTACGACTACGTCTTCGACACCAAGGCACTGCCCGCCGGCACGAAGATCATCGTCACGGCCAAGATGCGCTTCCGCCATCTTCCGCCGTACTTCGTGAAGGGCCTGGCCGAGGGGGACGCGGCTCAGAAGCGCATCCCCGACGAAGCCAAGATCACCGACCCGGACGCGTTGCTGAAGAACCTCGTGATCACCGACATGGTGTCCGCCGAGACCGGCGGAGGCGCGGTGCTGGCATGCAAGGGTCCGCAGAACGAGCCGGGCGCGAGCGTGTTCAGCTGCATCGGCAACGACCCGAGCGGTGAGCAAGGGGCGCTCGGCTCCTCCCAGTTCGTCGGCACGCTTCCCTCTCGTGAGGCGGGGGCCGGCTTCGACGCGCCGCTCGGTGGCTCGATCGGCGCTGCGGTCGCCGCTGCCGCGGGCGCGGGTTGGCTGTGGTTGCGTAGGAGGGCTCGACTGCAGTCGGCCCCCGTGCGCGTGCAACGCTCTGAGCGGTGAAGGCCGAGCGTGACGTCGTCGAGGCGCGCAAGGCGCAAGCGCTCAAGGACCTCGTCGAGGTCGAACGTCGACGCCAAGCCGGTGAGATCGACGCCGAGACCGCGGAGCACCTGAAGAAGATCTACGAGGCCGAGGTCGTCGCCGCGCTCGAGCCCGAGCCCGCGACTGTCGCCTCGTCGAGGCACGTGAGTCTCGGCCGGTGGGACCGGATGACCCCCGCGATGACGCTCGCGGGGATCGTGGTCGTCGCGTGCGTGGCGATCGTGGCGGTCGTCGTCGGCCACTCCGACCGAGGCGCGAGCGGCTCGGTGCAGTCCACGGTCTCGACGGTCGCCGGCGGTGGGCGCGACCTCTCGACGGTCACCGACGCCGAGATGGAAGCGGTGATCGAGCAGAACCCGTCGATCACCCCGATGCGGCTCGCGCTGATCGAGCGCTACTTGAAGGAGGGCAACCTCGAGAAGGCGAAGGAGCACTCGCAGCTCGCGCTCGACAACAACCCCTCCGAGTCCGATCGCGGCAAGGCGCTGAAGTACCTCGGCTGGACCACGGCAGCGCTCGGCGATCCGCACACAGGCGCGGACCTGCTGAACCAAAGTCTCGCCATCGACCCGTCCGACCTCGACGCGAAGTGGTTCCTCGCGAATGTCGAGCTGACGCAGCTCGACGACGCCCAAGGCGCGACGGCGTTGCTGAAGGAGATCCTCGATCAGCCGATCTCCGACGCCCAGCGCACGTCGGTCGAGGCGAAGCTCAAAGAGGCGGAGGGCACTCCCTGACGCCGACCATCGTCACGGAGGCGGAGGGCACTCCCTGACGCCGACCATCGTCACGGAGGCGGAGGGCACTCCCTGACGCCGACCATCGTCACGGAGGCGGAGCGGGCGAGCTGACGCCGACTGGGCGCGGGGGCGGCGGCGCCGGGCGCCTCGGCATGCTCGGCGGCGGCGGCAGAGCCGCGGTGGGTGTCGGCGGCGGAGGCGCCTCCGGCACGGTGGGTGCGGTCACTGGGTCGGGCCGGCTCGTGATCACCGCGAGGAACACCAGGAAGATGAGTGGCTGGCCGAGGAACGCGAACCCGGCGAGCGCCCCTTGTCCCGTGTAGAGGTTCGTGCTCGAGAGGTCGTGGGTCACGAGCGCCCAGTTGACCAGCGCGACCGCGAACAGCGTGTAGCCCACGTACATGAGCACGCGGCTGACGCGCGGCAGCCGGGCCGAGTCGTGGTTGGCCCAGTCGCCGTAGGCGGCCGCGTCGGCGACGAAGCCCATGGCGATGAGCGCGATGCCGAGGAAGCTGAGCACGCCGATCGGGTCCTCGAGGAAGCCCTGCTGCCCGAGGAGGATCGCGAGGCCGAACGCGAGGAGCAGGCCACGCACACGATGGCGGCTGAGCTGGCGACGGGCGATCCACACGACCGCGGTGATCACGAGCGCGACCACCCACACCGACGTCGTGCGCGACCTCGTGGTGCCCCAGTCGCTCAACCATCCGTCAGCGGCGGTCAGCTGCAGCCACACGGACGCGACGCCGACGCCTCCGACGAAGAGGGCTGCGCTGCGGCGATGGCGCATCGCGAGCCAGGCCGCGCAGAGGATGAACGCGACGCCGAGGACGTCGCTCCACAGAGCCTGCCGGTCGAAGAGCCACTTCGACAGGTCCTCCCAGTGCCGGATCACGTCGAGGTTCGTCGTGATCTTCGTGGCGTTCACGAAGTTCAGCGTCAGCAAGAGCAGCGTCTGGAGGATCAGCGGCAGGAAGATCAGTACGACGAGCAAGGGCGCCCACGAGCGGGCCGCGTCGACGAACTCCTCGTCTTCGGCGCCGACGACTCGCCGGCGCGTGTGCACGAGCTTCCAGAGGATCGCGAACCCGAAGGGAAGCAGCGCAGCGCCCGCCATCGTCTCCCACGCGTGCGGCTCGTCGAACGTGTCGCGCAGGACGAAGAACGTCTGCACGATCGCGAGCGCGGCTGTGATCGCCGCGATGACCGGGAGCACCTTGCCGCGCGAAGCGGTCCTCGACGAAGTGCGTGCCGAACTCGCCGATGTTCAGCGCGAACGATGCGATGTCGAGGCCGATGAGGAACATGAGGGGCAGCACGAGGGTCGAGAGCAGCTCGACGCTCTGCGTCGCCTGGAACAGGCCGAACGCGCCGCCGCTCGACCGGTCGAACTCGAGCAACCGGTACTGGCCCGCCGCGAACGTGAGCGTGACGAACCCGAGGAGCATGCAGAAGTCGAGCACCGGCCGCGTGTGCAGCTTGAGGCGGATCACGAACAGCGCGACCACCGCGAGGATGCCCACCCATCCCAACGTGACGAGCTGGTCGTTGCGGTTGCCCAGGCCGAAGCCCTGCCACACCGACGCGAAGCACACGTACACGGCGAGCAGGACGAGACGCGCCCACACCGGCATGTCGAGCGCGGAGGCGAGCACGAACGCCCATCCGACCGCGAGGACGAACAGCGTGACCGAGAGGAGTGGCGACGGGATCAACGAGCCGCGCCCGGTCGTGCCTCCGGGCAGCGCGAGCAGGTCGTATCGCCCTCGGAAGAAGTCGTTGAACACCATCGCGACGAGCATCGTGAGCAGCAACGCGAAGCCGAAGACGACGAGCACCCGCAGCGGCCTGCGCAAGCCTCGGAGGTTGAGCATGCCGCCGCGCAGCTCGTCCCAGATCAGCTCGCGGACCGCGCCGAAGCCGAGCGCGAAGATCAGCCCGACGGTCGCGGTGACCGTGACGCGAGTGGGGCGGAGCCGCGGGCTCACGACGGCACCTCTGGGGGATCGAACGCGGCGACGAACGCGCCGATGGGGGCGATGAAGACCCCGCCCACCGAGCGGACGCGCTGGCCCCACGGTGCGAACACGTTGCCGATGTCGCTGCCGAGCCCGGACGACTGCGCGAGCACCGTGCCGTCGACCGCGTCGAGCACGAAGACCTGCGCGGTGCTCGAGAAGATCCAGACCTGGCCGTTCTCGACGGTCGGGATCCCGAGGTGCCGCGACGGCGCGGGCGGCGCGAATTGCCACTTCGACGCGCCGGTGGTCGCGTCGAACGCGGCGATCGGGCCTCCGAGCTGGGGTACGAGCACCAGGTCTCCCGAGACCACGACCTCCTCGGTGAAGTCGGGTCGGCCCGGCAGCGGCACCCGCCACTGCTCGGCGCCGGTCGTCGCGTCGACCGAGACGAGATCGATGGTGACGTTGTTCCCGTCGATGCGTCGGAGGGCGGCGACCACGCTGCCGCGCGCGGCGTCGTAGCCGGGCCGGCCGACGACGTCACGGTCTGGTTCGACCTGCCAGCGCACCGATCCGTCGGCCGGGTCGAGCCCGCTCAGGGGCGAGCCGACGACCACGACGTCTCCTGCCAAGGTGGGACCGTTGCCTGCCGGCGTCATCCGCCGCGTCCATCGCACCTTCCCGCTGTTTCGGTCGAACGCAGTGACGTCGTCGTCGACCGTTCCGTCGTCGTTCGTGACGGAGCGAAGGAGGATCACCTCGTCGCCGACGACGACGGGGCCGTTCGGCACGAACGACGTGCCACCGTCGGTCCATCGCACCGCGCCACTCGGGAGGTCGACCGCGCGCAGCGCGCCGGCGAGCGTCATGAAGAGCTGGTTGCCATCGACGACTGCCTCGCCGCCGGGTGGCGCGTTGCTGTTCGGGTCGTCGCCGATGCGCTGCGCGTCGCCGGTCGAGGGATCGACGAGGTAGACAGCGCCGCCCGAGTCGATGAGCACCGCCTTGCCGTCGAGCTCGCCAACCGTGGTCGGGAATCCGGCACCCGAGAACGGCGGGTCGTTGAACGGATGCACCCACCGCGCTTGCAGCGCGGTCAGGCCGCCCGCTCCCGGACCGAGGCGGCGCACGACCGTGCCTTGGTCGACGGTCCAGACCGCGCCGCCGCCCGCGGTGACGCCGAGGCTGAACTCGGGCGCGGGATCGGTCGGGGCGACCGCCGCCGCCGCGGGGAACTCGTGGACGAGCGCGCCCGCCGGATCGACTTCGTCGACCGTGCCGTTGCTGCGGGCGAGCGCGATGTGCCCACCCGTCTCGGCGGCGGGACCGACGAAGCCGCCCGTGTGCGCCCACACGAGGTGGCCGTCGGTGACGTCGAGGCCGTACACGCTGCCCGAGTCGCCGACCACCACGACGAGGCCGCCGATCACAGACGGCCCGGTGCGGAACGTGTCGTTCTCGGTCACCTGCCACTTCGTCGCCCCCGTGTCCGCCGCGAGCGCGGTCACGCCACCTCTGCCGTCGGCGACGTACACGAAGCCTTCGCTATCCGAACTGAGGGCTCCTTCGACCGAGCCTTGCGCGGATCGGCTCCAGCGGCCGCCGCCGTCGTCGATGTCGAACGCGCGGATGGTCCCCCCGTCGGAGCCGAACACGATCGTGTCGTCCACGACCGTGGGCGACGCGACCGATGACGCGTCGAGCCTGCGCTTCCACCTCTGCTTGCCGGTCGTCGCGTCGAAGCCGTACGCGGTGCCGCCCTCGCTCGCGAACGACACGATGCCGCGGGTGACGACCGGCCGCGTCGCGACGTTGTCGTCCACTTGCGCCGCCCAGAGGAAGAACCCGCGCCCATTGAGCGCGTACACCTTCTTGTCGGTTGCACCTGCGTAGAGGCGGCCCGTCTCGGGATCGAAGCCGGGCGGCCCGTACATCGAGCCGCCGGGGTGGAAGCGCCAGCGCACGACGTCAGGTGTGTCGGGCGCGAGGGCCACCAAGTCGCCGCGCTCGGAAGCCACCAGCACCGACGGGGGATCGGTCGGCACGAACGTGGCGGGGAACGTGGGCGGCGAGATCGACGCCGTGGGCGTCGCCTTGCCGACTCGTCCGAGCGAGAGCTCGCCTGCGGGCGCGGGGGTCGCGGTCGCGGGGGTCGCGTTCGGCACCTCGCGATCGCTCACGCGGAGCGTGCCGACGCTCACGAGCGAGGCGTGCTCGGTCACGCTGCCGTCCGTGGCGACGTCGTCGCGAGCGACGGGGCCGATGCCGCTGCAGGCGAGCGTGCGGCTCTCGGTGGTCGCGTCGCCGATCGACTCGGTGATGTCGAGCCGCAGGCAGTCGTCGAACCCGTTGGCGTTCGTCCGCTCGATCACCTTCCCGGCGACGGAGTAGGTCTGTCCTCCCGCGGTCTTCCCGTCCGCGCTCCACGTCTTGCCGACGGCGAGGTCGCTCGGGATCAGCACGGGTGGGGGATCGAACACGACCTCACCGGTCGGCAGGCTGACCGTCAGCAGCCGATCGCCGAGCGCGTCGCGTGTGAGGACCTCTGACCGCTGCTGGGTGACCGCGCCGGTCTCGTCCATCGTCGACACGCGTTCGATGCGGACCGTCGCGTGCTGCAGGCCGGGAGGCGACGGATCGTCGGCAACCGATCCGTAGAGGGCGGTCAGCTGCGAGAAGGTGGCCGACGTGAGGGTGAGCAGCGCCTCGCCGTCGCCGAGCACGTCGGTGTTGTTGCTCTCCCAGCCAACCGACTTCCCGCTCGGGTCGAGCCGTTCGGAGAGCGCGGCGTCACCGTCCTCGAGAGGGAGGTAGCGCGCGAGGACCGAGCCGCCGTCAGGAGGCGGCGTGCGGTTCGGGATCGTGAAGGCGAACGCGGACCCGACGATGACGGCGACGAGGCCGACGATCGCGAGCGTTGCGGAGAGGCGCGCCTTGGGAGCGCGCTCGACGTCTTCGGCTGTCAGCCGCGGGCCAGCCGTTCGGCCACGACCGCGTCGAAGTCGCGGCGCAGGTCAGGCGAGGCCTGCATGACCGACTCGAAGTCGGCCTTCGACAGCGAGAGCGCGTTGATGTCGGTGGCCGCGGTGACCGTCGCCGTGCGAGGCCGGTCCGCCAGGATCGCGATCTCGCCGACGAACCCTCCGGGGCCGGTCGTCGAGAGCTCTTGGCCCTGCGCGTTCGTCGTGCGGGCGACGCCGTCGACGATCAGGTAGAAGCGGTCGCCGGCGCTGCCTTGCTCGATGAGCGTGGAGCCGGACTTGAACGACTCCTTCGAGAACTTCGACGACAGCGCGTCGACCTCGTCGGGGCGAAGGTGGCGGAAGACGCGGTGCACCACGTTCGTGACCCACGCCTGGCCGAGCGCCTCGGTCTTCTCGCCCGAGCTCGACTTGTTGTCGACGTAGCGCACGTCGTGCGGCTGCAGCCGGTAGAACGGCGCGGAGTCGACGGCATCACCCAGGTTCGAGAAGCGCTGCGTGAAGAGGCCGGCGGCCTGCTTCGCGTCGGCGCCGCTGAGCTTGCTGACGTTGCCGACCAGCTGGGCGCCCTGCGCGGCGTTCCAGTCCTTCGGGTTGTCGGCGACGCCGACTGCCGCGACCGGGTTCTCGGCGAGGTTCGACGCGCTGGTCGAGCTCGGTGCGACCGAGAAGTACACCGTCGTGCCGTCGTTGACGTAGATCACAGGAGCGGCGTGGGGGATGCCGTTCTTGGACGCCGTCGCGAGCGTGAGCAGCGAGTGCGAGCCGAGGTAGTCCAGGACCGGATCAGCCATTGCGAGTGCGACCTCCGAGAAGAGCCGGCAGCCCCGCCGGCGCGAACGTTCGCCGCACCGTATCAATTCGCCCCGCTCGGGGCAGCGGGTCAGCCAGCCGTGAGACCGACGGGGCAGGACACGCCGGTGCCGCCGAGACCGCAGTACCCGTTCGGGTTCTTGCCGAGGTACTGCTGGTGGTACGACTCCGCGTAGTAGAAGGGCCCCGCGTCGGCGATCTCGGTCGTGATGGTGCCGTAGCCGGGCCTTGTCGAGCTGCTCCTGATAGCGCTCGCGGCTCTCCTCGGCGGCCTTCCGCTGCTCGGGCGTGCTCGTGTAGATCGCCGAGCGGTACTGCGAACCGACGTCGTTGCCCTGGCGCATGCCCTGGGTCGGGTCGTGGCTCTCCCAGAAGATCTTCAGGAGGCCGTCGTAGCTGATGACCTTCGGGTCGAAGACCACGAGCACGACCTCGGCGTGGCCGGTGCGGCCCGAGCACACCTCTTCATATGTGGGGTTCGGCGTGTACCCGCCCGCGTATCCCACTGCGGTCGAGTAGACGCCCTTGGCCTCCCAGAACTTGCGCTCGGCGCCCCAGAAGCAGCCCAGACCGAAGACAGCGGTCTCCATCCCTTCGGGCCAAGGTGGCGTCAGCGGGTTGAAGTTGACGAAGTGCTGCGCGGGCACCGACATCGTCTCGGAACGGCCGGGAAGTGCGCGGTCCGCGGTGATCGGGTTCGACTTGCTGGAGGAGAACAGCGCCATGCATCCAGGCTACGGCCCCTCCGAACTTGTCGCGCCCCGTGCGCCTTTCGCACCGGGCGCGACAAGTCCTCGGGGATACGCTCGGCCGATGGCACGGATCACTCACTATTGACGCACCGCGTTCCTTCGCTGGGCCCCCGCCACCGCGCGGCACGCACCGGCGATGCTGGTCGCACTCCTGTCGGTGCGACTCGCAGATGAGTCCGCTGGGTTCCTGATCCCGGGCAGCTTCGAGGCGATTCGCTCCGACCTGCACCTGTCCTACGCGCAAGCCGCGACGATCCTCGCTGCCGGCGCGCCCGGCGCGATCGTTGGCAACGGCTTCTCGATCGCGGCCGACTACGTAAGTCGGCGAGCGATCGCCGCGGGCGGTGCCTTCTGGTTCGCCGCCGCGGTCGCGGTGATCGCCACCTCGACGTCGTACCCGGTGCTGCTGGCCGCGTCGTTCGTCATCGGCGTCGCCGCGTCCGCGATGGTCGACGCGTGCGAGCTCGCGTTGGTCGATGTCAGCGGCGACGACCTGCCCCGGATGCTCGGCGCGTCCAACCTCATGGGATCGATCGGCGACCTCGCCGGCCCGGCGGTCATCATCGCCGCGGCGTGGTTGGGGTTCGGATGGCAGGCGCCGTTCCTGCTCGCCGCGGTGCTCATGGCTGCGTACGGCGTGTGGCTGGCGAGGTCGCCGCTCCCCCCGCCGCATCACCACGACGAGCGCGAGTCACCTCATCGCGCCGTGGCTTCGATCCTCCGCGATCGTCGGGTGTGGCTGTTCGGCGTGATGGCCATGCTGCTCGGCCCGCTCGACGAGCCCTTCCTCGCGTTCCTCATCGCACACCTGCAGCGGACCGACGGCATGTCGAGGACGCTCGCGACTGCGATCGCGATGCTGACTGTCCTCGGCGCCGCGGTCGGCGCGCTCGAGCAGGCGCGGCGGGCTCCGCCGAATCCGCCGCTCGTCCGTCCCGCGCTCCTCGTCGCCGGCGCAGTCACGTCGATCGCGCTCGCCCCGACGGCGGTGCTCGTCCTCCCCGGAGCGCTCGTCTTCGGCTTCGGGATGATCGGGTTCTGGACCGCGCTGCAGGCGCGAGTGCTGCTTCTGCGGCCGGGCCAGGCCGGAACCGTGTCTGCGGTCGTGAGCACGATCGAGTTCGCGGGGTTCGTGATCCCGATCGGGATCGGCGTCGTGGTTGACGCCCACGGGCTGCGGACGGGGATCGCCTGCTACGCGGTGCTGGCCATCCTCCTCGCGGCGATCGTGATCGCCGATCGTTCTCATCAGGGAACTTCCGAGGTCGTAGCGTCGTGAAGGAACGAGCATGCGAATCCTGGTCGTCGAAGACGAGCCCGACCTCGCGGGAGCGATCGCCACGGGGCTGCGCCGTGAGGGCTATGCGGTGGACGTGGCCGCCGATGGTCGGTCCGCGCTCGAACGCCTCCCTGTCACCGAGTACGACCTGGTCTGCCTCGACCTGAACCTCCCCGACATGGACGGCCTCGAGGTGTGCCGCGAGATCACCGAGCGTCGGGCCGTCGAGACCGGTCACCTCACGCGGGTCCTCATGCTGACCGCCCGAGGCGGAGTCGAGGACCGGATCGCCGGGCTCGACGAGGGTGCTGACGACTACATGGTCAAGCCGTTCGCACTCGGCGAGCTCCTTGCCCGGATGCGCGCGCTGCTGCGGCGCGAGTCGGGAGCGACCGGAACGGTCATCGAGTGGCAGGGCCTCACGCTGGACGGCGCCCGGCAAGAGGTGCACAACGGCACTGTGCGGGTCGACCTGAACCCGAAGGAGTACGCGCTGCTGCGCTGGTTCCTCCTCCACCCCAATGAGGTGCACAGCGCCGAGCGCTTGCTCGAGCACGTCTGGGACGAGCACGCGGACCCGTTCACGAACACTGTGCGGGTCACGATCAGCAACCTGCGCCGCAAGCTCACCGCCGCGGGCGCGACCGACGTCATCGAGACCTTGCCGGGGCGCGGCTACCGGCTGCGCGCGGCATGACGAAGCGTCGGGGCACGCTGCGCTGGCGGCTGGCCCTCGGCATGACCGCGCTGGCGCTCGTGACCGCCGCGCTCGTCGGCCTCTTCGGGTTCTTCCTCGGCGGATGGCTGGGCTACAAGCCCGAGCCGGTCACCGTCACCCGGGTCGAGCAGATCGGGGATCGCGTCGCGCTCGTGCAGATCACCTCGGGCAACTCGAGGGCGACGGCGGATCGGGCTCGGCGCGACGGCGTCCGCTGGATGCTCACCGCGATGGCCGCGTCGTTCGTGCCCGCAGCGGCGCTCGCGTGGCTCGTCGCGGGGAAGGTGCTCGAGCCCGTCGACCAGGTCGCCGACGTCGTGGAGCGGGTCGACGGCAGCGAATCGGACGAACGTGTCCACCTCGATCCTCGTGACGACGAGCTGGGGCGTCTGGCGACGGGGGTCGATCACATGCTCGACCGGCTCGACGCGCGTCGCGACGAGCAACGCCGGCTCCTCCACGAGGTCGTCCACGAGCTGCGCACTCCGCTCGCAGTCGCGACGACGAACCTCGAGCTGGCGTCGACCGATCCGGCCCTCGCGGGGGAGACATCGTCGCAGGTGGCTGCCGCTCGTCGGGCGATCGACCGCATGGGCCGCACCGTCGACGATCTCTCCGCTCACGGGCGGCTCTCACTGCAGGGCGCGGAGACTTCGACTGACATCGCGAAGGAGGCGCACGCGCTCGCGTCGGAGCACGCCGCGCCGGCTTCGACTCGTGGCGTGCGCATCGAGGTCGTCGCGCCGCCGACGTTGCCCGTGACGGCGGATCGTGCGGCGGTGCGGAGCGCGGTTGGGAACTTGCTCGCGAACGCTGTTCGGCTCGCGCCCACAGGATCGACGATCACGGTGGGCTGTGGCCAACGGCAGGGCTGGGCGTTCATCGCGGTCCGTGACGAGGGGCCCGGCATCCCGAGCGCCGAGCAGCCGTTGGTGTTCGAGAGGTACTGGCAGGGGCGCTACGAGACCGATCGTCGCCGTAGCTCGGCCGCAGATCCTGACGCCGCGCACGGCATCGGCCTCACGATCGCCCGCCAGCTGGTCGAGGCACAAGGCGGACAGCTCACCGTGCAGTCCGAGCCAGGAGTCGGATCGACGTTCGTCGTGTGGCTGCCCGCGGATCCCGAGGCCAACCCGGCCGACGTGATCGCGCCCGACGGCATCCATCACCTGGTCGACCCGCTCGCCGCGAGCCCGCTGCCTGCTCCCGAGCGTGTTTGACGCTCCCTTTATCCCTCGATCCGTACGTTCCTCCAGTCCGCGAAGACTCGCCGGAGGAACCTTCATGCCTTCACCGCAAGACGACGTGATCGAGCGTCCGCTCCCGCCCCACAAGTCGTGGCGCGAGCTGCCCCCCACCCCGCCGCTCGGCGTCCCCCTTCCGCCACCCCCGACGACCCAGACCTTCGTCGTCGACGAGACCCCGACGCAGCCTGTCGCAGCACCGCCCTCGGCCAAGCGTGGCCGGCGCGTGCTCGCCGCGTGCATCGGCGCGGTCGTCGGCGCGGCTGCAGTCGCTGGTGTGTTCGCGATCGCGAACCGTGACGACAGCAACGCCAGCGCGGGTTCGCCCGCCGCGGCCGCAGCGCAGTCGGGCGGCAGCTCGGCGCCGAACACGCCCGAGTCGGTGCAGTCGGTCGTCAAGCAGGTCGCTCCGGCAGTGGTCGAGATCCAGCACGACGGCGGCGTCGGCAGTGGCGTCATCTACGACAAGAGCGGCCTGATCCTGACCGCGCATCACGTGGTTGCCGGCACCGACACGGTGACGGTGAAGACCGCTGACGGTCAGACCCTCGACGGCACGGTCGTCGGTCGTGACGCAGCGAAGGACCTCGCGATCGTGGCCGTGAAGTCCGACAAGGACCTCCCGGCCGCCGATCTCGCGCAGCCCGGCAGCGTGGAGATCGGCGAGTCGGCGATCGCGCTGGGCAGCCCGTTCGGCTTCTCGGCCTCGGTCACGTCGGGCATCATCAGCGGCCTCGACCGCAGCCTCCCGATCGGCAACACCACGCTCACCGGTCTCATCCAGACCGATGCCCCGATCAACCCGGGCAACTCGGGCGGTCCGCTCGTCGACGCCGACGCGAAGGTCATCGGCATCAACACCGCGATCGCGTCTGAGGGCGGCGGCAGCAACGGCGTCGGCTTCGCGATCCCGGTCGAGACCGCGCAGACCCTCATGGACCAGGTGAAGGCCGCCGGCGGCGTCGACGCCCCCGCGGTCCAGGACGACAGCAGCAGCTCGAACCCGCTCAGCCAGGTCCCCGGCCTCGGGCAGATCCCGGGCCTCGACCAGCTGCCGAACGACCTCAGCCAGATCCCGGGTCTCGATCAGATCCCGGGCCTGCAGGACCTGCTGAACGGCGATCCGAGCCAGGCCTTGCAGCAGCTGCTCAACGAGCTGCTCGGCAACGACCCCACCGCGCCGAGCCCCGATCAGGGTGGCCAGGGCACGACCCCCGACCAAGGCAGCGGCAGCAGCGACGTGCAGCCCGCCCTCGGACTCGTCGCAGTGAGCTCGCTTCCCGACGGCTACGCCCAGGAGCGCAACCAGATCGCGACCACGCAGTCCGGCTCGGGTCTGCAGGGCACGCAGACGATCGTGCTGCGCGGCCAGCGCGGCATCGTGACCATCGAGGCCGAGCGCGGCCCGAACGCCCAGTCGACGTACGACGGCACGAACGGTGACGACGTGCAGATCGGCGGCCATGACGCCAAGAAGACGAGCGATGGCTACGCGTGGGTCGACGGCGACCTGTTCGTGAAGGTCTCTGGTGACTCGTTCGTGACCGACGCCGACGTGAAGGCGATCGCAGAGCAAGTCGAGGCGATCTGATGACCACCGTCGAGATGAACACGGAGATCGGTGACATGACGAACACGAACGACGTTGATCTGCGCGCCCAGGCGTTCGCCGAGGCCGGTGCTCGCCTCGAGCAGGTGCTCGTCGAGCTCCGAAGCGTCATCGTCGGCCAGGAACGCGTCCTCGAGCGGGTGCTCGTCGGCTTGCTCGCCGGCGGCCACTGCCTCCTCGAAGGCGTTCCCGGCCTGGGCAAGACCCTGACCGTTTCGACGCTGTCGAAGGTGCTCGGTGGCACGTTCACTCGCATCCAGTTCACGCCCGACCTCATCCCGTCCGACATCGTGGGCACCCGCATCTACCGCCCGTCGACCGAGACGTTCGACGTCGAGCTCGGGCCGGTGTTCGCGAACTTCGTCCTCGCGGATGAGATCAACCGCGCTCCTGCCAAGGTGCAGTCCGCGCTCCTCGAGGTCATGGGCGAGCGTCAGGTGTCGATCGGCGGTGTGACGCACAAGGTGCCGACGCCGTTCCTCGTGCTCGCGACGCAGAACCCGATCGAGTCCGAGGGCGTGTACCCCTTGCCCGAGGCGCAGCGCGACCGGTTCCTCATGCGCATCCCCGTCGACTACCCGAGTGGCGTGGAGGAGCACGAGATCGTCGCTCGCGGCGTCGGGCTCGGTCGCCACTCCCGCTCGGCTGCTCGAGCACCGATGACGTGGCCGCGCTGCAGCGAGTCGCGGCGTCGGTGACGGTCGCACCCGAGGTCGCCGACTACGCGGTGCGTCTCGTGCTCGCGACCCGGAATCCCGAGGAGCATGACCTGCGCGAGCTCGACGGCCTGCTCGCCTACGGCGCGAGCCCCCGTGCGAGCATCGGCCTCGTCGCCGCTGGTCGTGCGCTCGCATTGCTGCGAGGCCGTTCGACCCTGCTCCCGCAGGACGTCTATGACGTCGCGTACGACGTGCTCAACCACCGTCTCGTGCTCTCGTTCGATGCGGTCGCCGATGGCGTGACGGTCGACGACGTGCTCGTCGCCACGCTGACGAAGGTCGGCGCGCCGAGGGTCCAGCCGTCGGCACGATGAGGCCCGCTGGGTTGCCCGCGAAGCCGCGGGTGACTTCTCCTTCAGCTGCCGCGATCGGCAACCTCGAGCTCGCCGTGCTGCGGCGTCTCGATGGCTTGCTGCAGGGCGACTACGCGGGGTTGCTGCCAGGACCGGGCAGCGACACCGGTGAGGCGCGCCCTTACGTCGCCGGCGACGACACGCGACACATCGACTGGGCCGTCACCGCGCGCACGACGGAACCGCACGTACGCGACACCATCTCCGACCGCGAGCTCGAGCTGTGGCTCGTCGTCGACGCATCGAAGAGCCTCGACTTCGGCACCGCGCGATCTGAGAAACGAGATGTCGTGTGGGCAGCCGCAGGGGCGTTCGCGCTGCTCGCGAGCCGGGGGGGCAACCGGGTCGGCGCGTTGACAACCGCGTCGACCCGGGCAGTCTTCCCCGCTCGGTCGACCCGCGCGCACGTCGCGTCGATGCTGACCGCGCTCCGGCAGCCGCACGAGCACGAGGCCGCGGACGACACCGGTCTCCGTGAGGTGCTGCGACGAGGTCGTCGCCTCGCCTCCCGTCGGGGCCTCGTCGTCGTGCTCTCCGACTTCCTCGCTCCTACCGGATGGGAGCGCGAGATGCAGGCACTCGCACACCGTCACGACGTCATCGCGGTCGAGGTCGTCGATCCGCGGGAGCTCGCGCTCCCTGATGTCGGTCTGCTCCAAGTCGCCGACGCCGAGACCGGTCGGCGCCGTTACGTCGACACCCACAATCGAAAGCTGCGCGAGCGCTATGCCTCCGCTGCAGCTGCGCAGCGCGCCACGATCGCCCGGACCATCACGTCTTCCGGCGCCGATCACCTCGTGCTGCGCACGGACCGCGACTGGGTCGTCGATCTCGTTCGCTTCGTTGCCGGACGGCGCAAGCGCCGTCTCGCCGCTGCCGCTGGAGGGCACCGCTGATGGGCTCACTCTCGTTCGACGCGCCACACCGCTTGTGGCTGCTGATCATCCCGATCGCGATGGTGATCGCATATCTCGTGATGCAGCGCCGCCGGCGCTCGTACGCAGTGAGGTTCACCAACGTCGACCTGCTCGACTCGGTGGCGCCCGACCGTCCGGGATGGCGTCGCCATCTGCCTGCACTCCTCCTTCTCTTCGCTCTCGTGGTGGGTGCGATGGGGTTCGCCAAGCCGGCCCGCGCTGAGGACGTCGCCAGCAAGGGCGGCGTCGTCATGCTCGCGATCGACACGTCGCTGTCGATGGAAGCCACGGATGTGAGCCCAACGCGGATCGACGCGGCCAAGGCGGCTGCGACGTCGTTCCTCAAGACGCTTCCCGACGGGGTGAGGGTGGGCGTCGTCGGCTTCGACGGCTCGTCGCACATCCTCCTCGATCCGACGACCGACACTGCTGCGGTGAAGCGCACGATCGATCGACTGCAGCTCGGCGAGGGCACCGCGATCGGCGAGGCGGTCTTCTCGGCGCTCGAGGCGATCAACGCGCCCGATCCCGCGAACACGGGCGACGCACCACGACGACGACACCGCCGACCACCAGCATCAAGCCGACCGACGGCAAGCTCGCCGGCGCGGTGGTGCTCCTGTCCGACGGCGAGACGACCCAGGGCCGCCCGAACGACGAGGCCGCGCAGGCCGCGGAGGCAGCGGGCGTGGCCGTGAACACGATCGCCTTCGGCACCGACTCCGGCATCGTCACCGGGCCCGACGGGTCGCAGATCCCCGTGCCGGTCAACCGTGACGCTCTGAAGACGCTCGCGGACCAGACCGGTGGCACGTACTCGTCTGCGCTGACCGGGGATCAGCTCAAGCAGGTCTACGCGAAGCTCGGCCAGTCGGCGGTGTCGCACGAGACGGTGCACCACGAGATCACCGACTGGTTCACGTTCGCGGCGATGGCGCTCGCGTTGCTGGCGGGAATCGGCTCACTGATTTGGTTCAGCCGCCTGCCCTGACCTGCGCGTAGCCTCGGCGCCCATGGGTGTCGAGGTACGAACGATCACCGAGGACGAGCTCGAAGCCTGGGGCCGGTCGATGGCGCGTGGGTTCATGCACGTGTCGCCGGCCGAGGGCGATCACGAGTTCCGACGCGGTCACACTGATCTCGACCGGGCGTGGGCTGCGTTCGACGGCACGTCGGTGGTCGGCACACTGCGGTCGTTCCCGACTCCGCTGACGCTGCCCGGCGGCGCGTCGGTGACGTCTGCTGCGCTCACTGCGGTGACTGTCACGGCGACGCATCGCCGTCAGGGCCTCCTCACGCGGATGATCACTGGCGACCTCGACTCGTCCGTCGACAAGGGCGAGCCGGTCGGCATCCTGATCGCGGCCGAGTTCCCGATCTACGGGCGCTTCGGCTACGGCTCGGCCGCGGACCACAACATCTTGAAGCTCGACGTGTCGCGCACGCGCTGGGTGCGCGAGGCCGAGGGCACGGTCGAGCTCGTGGACGAGGCGACCGCCCGCAAGGAGGCACCGGCGGTCTACGAGCGCTTCCGCGCGCAGCAACCCGGAGCCATCGGCCGCGACGATCGCTGGTGGGACATCGCGTTCCGCATCGTGAAGTTCCCGTCGTTTCCGATCGCGGAGAAGTTCTGGGCGTTGTGCCGCGATCGACGAGGGAAGGTCGTCGGATACGCGTCGTACACGATCGACGATCACTGGGTGCAGCGCCGTCCCGAGAACACGGTGACCGTCGGCGAGATCCTGGGCGTCGACGACGAGGCGACGCTGCGACTCTGGCAGTACCTCGCGCAGATCGACTGGGTTCGCACCGTGAGCGCGAACGACCGGTCAGTCGACGATCCGATCGCTTGGCAGCTCGTCGATGGGCGAGCCGTGCGGGCGCACGAGCGCACCGACTTCCTCTGGGTGCGGCCCCTCGATGTACCGGCGTTGCTATCGAGCCGTCGCTATCCGGTCGACGGGCGGGTCACGCTCGAGGTCGTCGACGACATGGGCTACGCGAACGGCCGGTTCACAATCGAGGGCGGTCCCGACGGCGCGACGTGCACGAAGGCGCGTGGTCGAGCCGAGGTCACTCTGTCCGCATCAGCGCTCGGCGCGGTGTCGCTCGGCGGCACGTCGCTGTCGACGCTCGCTCGCGTGGGTCAAGTCGACGAGCACAAGGCCGGTGCGGTGACGCGCGCGGACGCCTTGTTCGGATGGAGTCGGGTGCCCTGGTGCAACACCTGGTTCTGACCGCCGCCTACGCTCTCTCGCATGACCCCCGCGGAACGTCCGACCGTCCAACCTCCTGTGGTGAAGCCCGTCGAGGGCCGCCTCGGGGTGCTCACGGTCGGCATGGGCGCGGTGGCGAGCACGCTCGTCGCCGGCGTCGAGCTCGCGAAGCGGGGGATGGGTGAGCCGATCGGGTCGCTCACCCAGATGGGCACGATCCGGCTCGGAAGGCGCACCGAGCACAACGTGCCGCTGATCAAGGACTTCGTGCCGCTCGCGAAGCTCGACGACCTCGTGTTCGGCTGCTGGGATCCGTTCCCCGACGACGCGTACGTCGCCGCGCAGCGAGCGGGCGTGCTCGAAGCGGGCACGGCACCTCGAGCCCGTCGCCGAGGCGCTGCGCGCGGTGCGTCCGATGAAGGCGGCGTTCGACCCGAGGTACGTCAAGCGCCTCGACGGGCCGAATGTGAAGCCAATCAGCAAGCGGGCCGCGCTCGAAGGGCTGCGCGAGGACATCAACACGTTCCGCGATGAGCACCACCTCGATCGTGTCGTGATGATCTGGTGCGGCTCGACCGAGATCTTCCTCGAGCCCAGCGCCGCGCACATGGATCTCGACTCGTTCGAGAAGGCAATCGACAACGAGGACCTCACGATCGCGCCGTCCATGCTCTACGCCTACGCGGCGCTGCAGGAGGGCTTGCCGTTCATCAACGGCGCGCCGAACCTCACCGTCGACATCCCTGTGCTCGAGCGCTACGCGACCGAGCACAAGCTCCCGATCTGCGGCAAGGACTTCAAGACCGGCCAGACGCTCATCAAGAGCGTGCTCGCACCGATGTTCAAGGCCCGCATGCTCGGTGTCGCCGGGTGGTACTCGACGAACATCCTCGGCAACCGCGACGGCGAGGTGCTCGACGACCCCGACAGCTTCAAGACGAAGGAAGAGTCGAAGCTCGGCGTGCTCGAGCACATCCTCGAGCCCGAGCGCTACCCGCAGCTCTACGGCGACGTGTACCACAAGGTGCGCATCAACTACTACCCGCCCCGCGGTGACAACAAGGAGGGCTGGGACAACATCGACATCTTCGGCTGGCTCGGCTACCCGATGCAGCTGAAGGTCGACTTCCTCTGCCGCGACTCGATCCTCGCCGCCCCTCTCGCACTCGACCTGGTGCTCTTCACCGACCTCGCGCAGCGCGCCGGGCTCGGCGGCATCCAGGAGTGGCTGAGCTTCTACTTCAAGGCGCCGCAGGTGCGTGCCGGTCTGTATCCCGAGCACGACCTCTTCATCCAGCAGACGAAGCTGAAGAACACGCTCCGCTGGATGATGGGCGAAGAGCAGATCACCCACCTCGGCATCGACTACTACATCGACGAGTAGTCAGTCGCGCCGGCGCCTCGCTGCGAGATTGACGATTGGAGGGCGAAATACGTGCCCCGAATCATCAATCTCGTGGTGTTTCGCTGCCCCACAAGCACCGGGTGCACGGTGTGTGAGCCGCTCAGGCCCTTGAGCTCGACGACTCGCGGCTCGCCGAACTCGAGGTCGCCGCGGGCGTCGATGATCTCACGGACGAGGGACGACACCAGGATCTCGCCGCCCTTGGCTTCGTTCGCGATGCGAGCCGCGAGCACGACGTGCTTCCCGAAGAGGTCACCGTCGTCGCCGAGGATCACTTCGCCGGTGTGGAGCCCGACCCTGATCTGGATCGCGTCGGCGGGGTTGGAGCGAGCATTGGCCTCGAGCGCCCGTTGCACCTCGCTCATGCACTGCACCGCCGACCGGGCGGACGAGAACGAGAGCATGAAGCCGTCGCCTTGCGCCTTGATCTCGGTGCCGCGGTGGCGACCGAGCGCTCGGCGCACGATCGTGTTGTGCACGCCGAGCAGCTCGACCCATTTCGTGTCGCCGAGCTCGACGGCCCGCTCGGTCGACGACTGGATGTCGCTGAACACGATCGTCAGCGTGCCCGCATCGGTGTCGAGGCTCGCGTAGTCGCGATGATCCTCCGCGGCTGCGGCTGCGACCATGTCGATCGAGCTTGCGCGTAGCCGGCGGGCTGCCTCGGGATCCTGCGCGTGACCGATCTGAGTGGCTCGGGCATCGAGCGCCAGCTCGACCGTGCAGTCGCCGAACTCGACGACTTCGCCTCGCACTAGACGTGGGCACCTTCGAGGGGCTTGCCGTCGATCGTCGAGCCGTTCGTCGACCCGAGGTCTTCGACGACGACGCGCCCTCGGTCGGCGCGCAGCTGGAGGTGGCGACGCGAGATCTGCGGGTCGTCGAGCAGCAACCCGTCGCACTCTCGCCCTATCTCGAGGATGTCTCGCATGACGAGGTGGAGCGGCGTGCGTCCCGGCTCACGGACGACCACCGTCGGTTCCACCACCTCGAACATGTTCGCACTGTCGCAAGCCGGGGTTGCAGATCGATCACAACCGGCGGGTGAGTGGCGAGTTGTGACCGATCTGCAACCACTGTCGCTCGGCTGTGAGCGAGTCGTGGCCGGCGTGTCACCGCTCAGGCGGACGGTCGGTGCATGGCACACACGACCTTCTTCGACTCATTGCATGCGCTCTTGCGCTCGTCACCACCGGGGCCGTTACGGCTCCGCTCGCCGCGGCCGACACGAAGCCAGCCGTGGTCATCCTCTACGGCGACTCGCTCGCGTGGGAGGCACAGGACCACTTCGTGGCGGCCGTCACACTCGGCACCGACGCAACTGCGATCGGCCGCAGCTTCGGCGGCACCGCGATCTGCGACTACTTCGACATCATGAGGAAGGACGCCGCGAGCCTGCACCCGGCTGCGGTCGTCCTCGAGTTCAGCGGCAACCGGTTCACGACGTGCATGCACCATCCCGACGGGACGGGCATGGGTGACGGCGAGGCGTACATGAAGTACGTCGCCGACGTGCGGGAAGCCGTGCAGATCTTCACCAGCGTGGGCACGCATGTGTACCTGGCCGGCGCGCCGGTGAGCCGGCCCGTTCCCGGCTCGTTCCAGCGCGGGCGAGCATTGAACGTCATGTACTCCTGGGTCGCGCTCGTGAGCGCACCCGGGACGGTGACGTACGTCGACGCCGGCACGGCGGTGCAGCTCGGGACCGAGTACACCGACGAGCTGCCGTGCCTGCCCGAGGAGCCGTGCCCGGCGAGCGGCTCCACGGTCGTGCGGTCGTACGACGGTGTGCATCTGTGCCCGGGTGACGACACCCACCGCGATGCCGTCACGAAGCGGTGCCTCGTGTGGTCGAGCGGCGCCTACCGCTACGGCCGGGCGATGGCCGCGCCGGTGATCGCGCAGCTCTCACGAGCTGATTCGAGCTCGTCGAGCACGGCCTGAGCGGACTTGGCCTCGTTGGGCATGCCGAGCTCGGTGGCACGCGCGAACGCGTCGGCGGCGAGCGATGCGAGCCCGGTCGCGGTCTCCGCGGCCGTCTCGGGACGCGAGTGCCCGGGCGAGCTGGTGTGCAGTCCGGATCGAGTGCGGCACCACCCGCGCTCGCTCGCACAACGCGGCGGCGGCCTCGAGGCAGGCGACGGCCTCGTCGTGGCGACCGAGCAGCGTCAACAGGTCGCCCCGGAGGCCGTCGGCGGCGTCGAACACGAGCCAGCTGAACGGCAGGATCAAGAGCTGTCCGTGGTAGGGCTCGAGGATCGCCTCGAGCACCGCCGCCGATCGCGCGTCGCGCAGCGCCGCGGCTGCCGCGCCCGCCATCGCCAGCGCGGCGAGACGGAACTGGTCCATGGCAGCGACTCGAAGTCATCGGCGGCGAACCGGTCGAAGCGGGGATCGCGCTCCCCCCGCCGTGCACGTACAGCGATCGCCCAGAGCTCGACGAACGTGCGCAGACCGCCGGCTGTCGGCAGCGAAGCGATCCAACCCGTTGAGGAGGTCGTCATCGCGGCCGCTCCAACTCCACGCGATGGCGATCTGTGCCCCGGTGGACGCGGCGTGCGCCGATTCCGGGATGGAGCTTCGAGAGCGCGTCGAAGTGCGAGCCGTTCGGCGTCGGCGAGCCGGCCGTCGAGGAGCGCGACCGCCGTCTCCATCATTGACACATCGGCCTGTCCCAGGCCGGTGCGAGCCGACGAAGGCCGCGAGCTCCGCGAAGGCGGCGTCGAAGTCGTCGCGGTCCCCGTGTCGCAGGGACGCGATGAGCGTCTGCCAGAACGCCTGGAGCATCCAGATCGCCTCCGACCGCGTCGGCGCGCAACGCGTATGTCACGCGCGAGCGCTGCGGTCGTCGGCGTCAGCATCGCCGAAGTGCACCCACCACCGATTCTCGGCAACCAGCACTCGACCCAGCGGATCGCACCTCTCGACCTCGGCGGCCGCGGCCTCGACTTCGGCGATGCCCGTTCATGGTCGGAGCGATCGCCGTCCTCGCCAAATCCAGCTGGGCAGCGATCGCGACCAGCGCTGGCCGCCACTCGTCGTCGGCGCCCATGTCGAGCGCGGCCCGCACGAGCTTCGCCGCGGTGGGGTCGACGACGCCCGGCGTCGTGAGCCATCGGTAGGTGATCGCGGCCCGGGCGGCGATGTCGGGCCAGCCATGCTCGACCGCGAGCCGGCCAGCCTCGCTGACGAGAGCACGCGCGGCGGCGAGGTCGCCGACCTGGTTCCAGGCGAGGCAGTCACCGATGACCAGGATGGCGTGGCACCGAAGCTCGGGCGCATCGAGTGCGCTGTCATCGATGAGGGCCAAGGCGCGATGCGGCATGGTCATCGGCCTCGTCCAATGCGCCGATCGCAGCCGCTTCCTCGGCCGCGACCACGGCTGCGTCCGCCGCGATGCGCGGGTCGCCGGCAAGGACGCCCTCGCACAGGTGGTATGCGACGGCACCGTGCGCAGCGCTGCCCGAGGCCGTGAGCGCTTCCCCGACTCGCCAGTGCAGATGGGCTCGGCGGGGGCCGCTGATCTCCTCGAGAAGGGTCTGGCGCACCAACGCGTGCGTGAACGCGAGCGTGCCGGGAACGTTGGGCACTTCCCGCAGCAGCCCCGGTCTCAAGGCCTCGTCGAACGCGACAGCCGCGCGCTCGCGGGCCACGCCGGCCGCCGCGGCGACCGTGGACAGGTCGAACTCACGGCCGACAACTGCCGCCACTGACAGAAGGTCGTTGGTTTCGTCGGCTCAACCGTGACAGCCGTCGCCCGACGACATCACGCACGCCCTCGGGAAGACCGAGGTCGGCCAACGCCCGGTCGGTGGTCCATATCCCGTCGCGCCGGAAGATCGCGCCGGTCTCGACGAGGTGGGCCACGACCTCCTCGGCGAAGAACGGGTTCCCGTCGGTCTCGTCGTGCAATGCGGTGACGAACTCGGCGGCGCGTCATGACCGGCGCGATCGTGGAGCAGCGCGCCGATCGCCTGCTCCTCGAGACCGCGCAGCGCCACCCGCTCCACGCGCGGGTCGCGTCGCAGGTCGGCGAGCAGCTCGCTCAGCGGATGGCGGCGGTCGACATCGGTGTCGCGGTAGATGCCCAGCACGAGCATCGGCCCGCCTCGTTCGCTGCTCAAGATCCACCTGAGCAGCCCCAGCGTCGCCGGATCGGCCCAGTGCAGGTCGTCGAGCACCAACAGCAGCGGGCTGGTGCCGGAGATCTGCGCGAGAAGCGAGTCGACAGCGTCGAACAGCCGCGCCCGATCTGAGGCTGCATCCGTCGTCGGCCTCGCCACGACATCGGGTAGCCGCTCGCCGACGACCGAGATGCATCGCACGAGATCCGGCGCCAACGGCGCCAGAGCAGCGATCTCTTCCTCGTCGGCGCTCTGGACGAAGCCGCCGAGCGCGTGCACCCAGGCCTCGTACGCGATCTCCACCCCGTCGTCACACCACCCGTACAACACACGCGCTCCGTCACCGGCGACTTCGGCTGCCATCGCCGCGGCGAGGCGGGTCTTGCCGATCCCCGCCTCACCCGCAAGCAGCACCAGTCGGCGTTCTCGGGCCGTCACCGCGCTCTTCCAGGCCGAGCGAAGCTGATCGAGTGGCAGCTCGCGCCCCACACAGGCACCCCGTCCTGCGATCTCGACAAGTCGCGGCGGCACGACGAGCGCGCGAACGGCGCGTCGCCGCTGTGCACTCCCCGCGCGGGTCCCGCGGTCGCTGTGTCGATGCGTGGGTCTCGGTCGCGATCATGCGCTCGAGCTCGGCGAGCTCGCCCGACGGTTCGAGGCCGACTTCCTCTGCGAGATGTCGGCGATAGGCCTGGAATGACCGAAGCGCGTCGGCCTGCCGGCCGTCTCGATAGAGCGCGAGCATGAGCTTCTGCCGCGATCGCTCTCGGAGCGGAAACTCGACTGTCAGCCGTTCGAGCTCGCCGACGGCCTCGGCGGTCTCGCCGAGGATGCGCAGCGCTTCCGCGCGGTCTTCACGAGCGCTCAGCCGAAGCTCTTCGAGTCGGGACGCTGCCGCCCACGCCCAGGGCTCGGACGCGAACTCGTCGTACGCCGGTCCGTTCCACAGGGCCAGCGCTTCGTCGAGCCGCGCCTTGGCCTCGGTCGCATCCCCGGCCTCGAGCCGCGCGTGGGCCGCGGCAACCAGTTGCTCGAACGGGTCGCGTCGATCACGTCCGGGTCGACGACGAGGGAGTAACCCGGATCACGCTTCTGAACGAGTCCGTCACCGAGGGCGGCGCGGAGTCTCGACAGGTAGGTTTGAAGTGTCTTTGCCGCCCGCTCGGGTGGCTCCTCGCCGGCCCACACCGCGTCGATCAGCCGCTCGACCGACACCACCTTTCCGGCGTGGATGACGAGGGCCGCGAGCAGTCTCCGCTGCCGGGGACCCCCCAGGGGTACTTCGGCGTCGTTGTCACGCACCTCGACCGGGCCCAGGACCTGGATCTCCATGAACGCCACCCCAGACTTCCGGCAGATCAGCGACATCCTGAACCCGCTAGGTCCGGGTTCGCAATCGATTGCGAGTCAAGGCCCGACAAGCGCTGATGGCGAGGTCACACGCCCGGCGGATACTGCGGACAGGTCACGTGGTACGGCTCGCCCTGCGGGGAGGAACTTCGTCCATTCGTCTCGAGTGAGGTTGCGGCCGGCGGCGTCGCACGCCCGCACCCGCCACACCGCCGGGTCGAGGTCCCAGATCATCATGCGGTGGTGTTCGCGGTCCTGGGCCACCGCGCTCTCGAAGTTCGTCGAGAAGCCGTCCGCGCGAGACGACGAGCTCGATCGGATCGGCTCGCCGATTGGTTGCCCCGTGCCGACGTCCCACAGCTGGATCACGTTGCCGCCCTCGACGACGCCTCGGGTGCCGCCATGTCCGTCAGATCCGATGGCGACCGTCGAGCTGCCCGCCAGACCGGCGAAGCTCGGGCCAGCCTGTCGGTCGGCCTCCGGTTCCACGAGTCGGATCTGCCCGGTGGCGATGTTCGGCAGGGCGAGCGCCCCGCCTGGCCCCCAGACGGGGAACCAGTAGGGGTCGGTGGTTGATGATCCGTAGGTACGTATCGGCTGGCCGGACGCGTCGAAGACCCATGCCTTCCCACCTGTGCCGGGCACCGGGACGCCGGCGACCGCCAACTTCCCGTCCTTGTCGTATTCCAGCGAGAGCACATGGAAGAGGTCGAGACCAAGGTCCTCGAGAACCTCACCTGTCATGGCGTCGATTCGGATCACTCGGTCGTGGGCCCCGCCTGCGATCACCCGCCCATCAGGGCTCCACGCGAGCGGTTCACCTATGAACGGCACACCGGGCACGGGGAGGCGGCGGAGAGATGTCCCGTCGGCCACGGAGAACACCTCGATCTCAGCCGGCTGGCCGTCGTACGCGGCGGAACCGATCGCGACCTCTTTTCCGTCGGGGCTGAAGGCCGCGCATGAGCGGCCCCTTGTAGAGCGCGCTGCCCCAATCGGAACCGTCGGGCCGGGTGCAGGGTCTGCAAAGCTTGCCCGTCGCGACGTCGACGATTGCCGTGTCGTTGTCGGAGCCATCGATCGGGACGGCGAACAGCGTGCCGTCGGGCGAGAACGTGGCGAGCCACCCGGTGGTCGCTGCCGGACGGGCCAGCTTCTGGCGCCCGACGAGGTCGATCACAGCGATGTCGCCGCTGCTGCTGGCGACAAGGAGCGTCGCGTTGTCGGACGTGAAGCCGAGACCGCTCGGATTCCCGAAGGGCGCCGTTCGATTCGGGCCGACCGGCTCGCCGGTCGCCGAGTCGAAAATCCAGACGGTCACCCGAGCCGCTGACGGCGCCCATCAGCGATCCGTCATCGCTGAAGGCGACATGGATCTGACTTCCGGGGTCCACGAGCGGCGTGCCGAGCGTCTCGCCCGTGGCGACGTCGACGATGTGCGCGTCACCGTCGACGAAGCCCCCGACGCCGAGCCGCGTGCCGGTCTCGTTCAACACGATCGACGCCGGAAGCGGGAGTGTCACCGCGGCGCGATCGTTGTCCCGGTCGCCGCATCGACGATGGCGATGTTCCCGACGCCGGTCTCGATGGCCAGCCGGGTGCCGTCGCCGCTGAACGCAAGATCGTCGCCGGCGGGCCTTGGATCGTCCGAAGCACCGATCCGCTGGCGACGTCGACGAGCCGCACGCCGGTCGCTGGTCGCGATCGCAACCGTCTCCTGGCGTGGAGCCACAGCAACGGGGACCGTCCCGCCGAGCTGCCCGTTCGCGATGCCGTCGCTTGCCAGGACGCGCACGCCGCCTCGCTCGATCTCGCACGAGGACCTGAGAGCTGTTCGGGGCGAACCGCGAGGCCACCCAAGGCCCCGAGACCTCCGAACACGGGTCCGTCGACTGGCCTGCCATTCGCGCACGGTCGCGCCCGTGGAGGTGTCGATCTCGACGATGCGTCCGTCCGGCGTGCCGCCGGATACTCGGCTTCCGTCTGGGCTGAACACCGCGTTCCCCACCGTGGCCGTGTGCACCGAACGGAGCAGCCCGGGATTTGCGAGGAGCGCGATCCTCGAGCGAACCCAATGTGTCGTCGTCCGGGAGCAGTCGATCGGCCTCGAGCGCGAGGAGCAGAGCCTGTGAGGGATTCGACGCGGCGAGTGACCTGGCCTGGAAGGCCAGGCGTCCGAGGTTGCGTTGCGTGCCTCCTCGGTGGCTTGCCGCTCGTGCTCGCTGCGAGCGCGCTCTGTGTCTGCGCCCGGTTCCGTTGGTCCGTCGCTTCGCTGCGTTGTGCGACCGCGACGGCGCCCGCAACGAGCGCGACAGCAAGAGCCATGCTGACTCCCGCGACGAGCCGGCGGAGTCGCCGAGTGTTGCGCCGCTCTCTGGCTCTAGCGGCATCGCGCGCCGCGGTCGAGGCGGCAACGAAGTCTCGCTCGTCCGATGAGAGGCGCTCGGCGTTCGCCGCAGCCCACTCGGAAGCCGCTTCGAGGCGCGCACCGCGCAGCAGGTCGGCCTCTTCCCGACCTCCCTGCATCCATGCCACGCCCGCTTCGGCGACTCTGCGCATGACACGGAGCCCTTCACGGTCCTCGTCGACCCACGCCTTGAGCCGTGGCCACTCCGTGAGCAGCGCTTCGTGCCCGACCTCGACGGTGGGCTCTCGTGTCGCCGGATCACGATCGAACGTCAGGAGACGTTGACTCCCGAACGCACCGAGCACGCGCTCCATGTTTCGGTCCCGACCGGCAGCGCGAGCAGCTCGGACCGACGGGCGCGACGACGAGTGTCGGCCGCCCCTTCGCCTGGCGTGACCAGTCGCGTGAAGAGCTCGCGGCCGCGAGTCGATCTTCGTCATCGAGACTTTGGTACTCCTCCTCGGCGCGACGACCGAGCGCGCCCGAGACACCCCCCAGCTCTCGGTACGCGGCGAGCGTCATCACGAGTCCGTCGCGGCGGTCGTAAAGCTCGGTCAGGCAGTACTGCAGCAGCGGAAGCGCCGCCGGTCGGTCTGAGACGTCCGCGACGATCGCGGCCAGGAGCCCAGGTTCCAGGCGGGCTCCTGCACGTTCGGCCGGGCCGGCTACGGCGCGCTCGAGCTCCTCGGCCGACAGGGGTGTGATGGCCACGTGGTGCGCGGCCATCAGCTCACCGATCGATCGATGCGTCAGCGGGCGGTCGAAGTAGTCGGCCCGGATCGTGGCCACGACTCGCAGCCGAGCCTCATCGTCGCCAACGGCGGAGGCCAGCGCAGCAAGGAAGTGGTCGCGCTCGTCCCCCTCGACTTGCGTGAACAGCTCTTCGAACTGGTCGATCACGAGCACGAGCTCGGTTGCGTCGGAGGGGAGCGAGCGCCGAACGGCCCGGGCCATGCCCCGGTCGCCATCGCGGAGCTGCTCCAAGAGGCTCGCGGGCGGGTTGATGGCGACGCGCAGCACTGCGGCCTCGAGCTCTTCATAGGGCCGTCGGCCTGGCACCATCGTCGTCACGAACCAGCGGCTCGATCCGGGGACCGCCCCATCACGCAAGGCCGGCACCAGTCCTGCGCGCACGACGCTCGACTTCCCGCTGCCCGACGGGCCCACGACGGCGAGGAACCGAGAGTCGCGCAGCTCGGACACGAGTTGGTCGACGAGGCGAGCGCGACCGAAGAAGTCGGCGGCGTCGGCTTCGTCGAAAGAGCGGAGACCCTTGTACGGGTTCGTCGCCGCGATCGCGAGCGCCGCCATCGTGACCTGGGCGCCTCGGCCCCCGACCCGGGCCGGGCCGTTCGGTCACGATCTCGTCCGTCGTCAGCATGCGGCCGGCCGTCGCTGCCGCGCGTGCAGGGCGTCGACGAGCTCGGCAACCGATCCGTACCGTCCTCGGGTTCCGGCATGGTGGCTCGCTGCAACACCAAGTCGAGCGCGTTGGGCAGATCGGGACGCTGCGAGGAGAGTGCGGGTGAAGGGCGGGCGAGCTTCTCGCCGATGAGCGATGTGACCGTCTGCGATCGGTAGGGGAGCTGTCCGGTCAGCAGCTCGAAGATCAGCACCCCGAGGGAGTAGATGTCGGAACGTGGCGTGATCGCCTGACCGGTCATCTGCTCGGGACTCGCATAGGCCGGCGACCCGGCGGAGCGGAGATCGTCGCCCACGTGTCCGGGCTGCGACGGCCCGAGGGCGATGCCGAAGTCGGACAGGTACACGTTGCCCTCGTCGTCGAGCAGCAGGTTGCCGGGCTTGATGTCCCGGTGCACGACGCCAGCATGGTGAGCAGCGCTCAGCGCGCCGCCGACCTGATCCACGATGCGCATCGTCTCGTCGAGAGTGAGCGGGCCGTCGACGAGACGATCCTCGACGGTCCCTCCCCGCAGCCAGCGCATCACGAGGTACGCGCCGCCCGGCTCTCGCCAGAAGTCGTACAGCGGCACGATGTGTGGATGCTCGAGGCGGGCGACGAGCTGCGCCTCGTTCTCGAACCTGCGCACGAACACCGGGTCGTCGGCGAGGTCGGGGTGGATGACCTTCACCGCGACGTCGCGACCCACACCGGGCTGTGTCGCGCGGTACACGACGCCGAAGCGACCCTCACCGAGCTTCTCGCCGAGCAGGTAGCCCCGCAGCGCTCGGGGCGCGGGTTCCTCGTCGAGGCGCGGGTCGCGAGTCGCGATCATGTGCTCGAGCTCGACCAGCTCGCCGGACGGCTCGAGGCCGACCTCCTCGGCGAGGTGAGTGCGGTAGGTCTGGAAGGAGCGGAGCGCGTCGGCCTGCCGACCATCGCGATACAGAGCGAGCATGAGCTTGTGCCGCGACCGTTCGCGCAAGGGGAACTCGACGGTCAGGCGCTCGAGCTCGCCGACCGCTTCCGTCTCGCCGCGGAGCAGCAACGCCTCGGCTCGGTCCTCGCGCGCGCTCGAGGCGAAGCTCCTCGAGTCGGGCGGCGTCAGCCCAGACCCACGATTCGGACGCGAACTCGTCGTACGCGGGCCCGTTCCACAGTGCGAGCGCTTCGTCGAGCCGCACCTTCGCCTCGGTCGCGTCGCCCGCTGCAAGCCGCGCATGCGCTGCCGTCAGCAGCCGCTCGAAGCGCGTGGCATCGACCATCTCAGGGTCGACCACGAGCGAGTAGCCGGGGTCGCGCTTCTGGATGAGCCCATCACCGAGCGTGGCCCGGAGTCGCGACACGTAGGTGCGCATCGTGTTGGCAGCCTGTTCGGGCGGCTCCTCGCCGGCCCAGACGGCGTCGATCAGCCGGTCGACCGACACGACCTTTCCGGCGTTGACCACGAGCGCGGCGAGCAGTCGCCGTTGCCGCGGACCGCCGACCGGCACCTCGGTGCCGTTGTCACGCAGCTCGACCGGGCCCAAGACCTGGATCTCCATGAATGCCACCCCGACTTCTGGCAGATCAGCGACATCCTGAACCTACGAAGTCAGCGTTGCAATCGGCCGATGGTCGGGGGCTGACGGCGCGTGACGGCTCAGGCGCCCGCCGGGTACTGCGGACAGGTCACGTGGTACGGCTCGCCCTCGGGGAGGAACTTCGTCCACTCGTCGCGAGTGAGGTTGCGGCCGGCGGCCTCACACGCCCGAACCCGCCACACCGCCGGGTCGAGATCCCAGATCATCATGCGGTGGTGTTCGGGGTCCTGGGCCACGGCGGTCGTTGGCGTTCGTCGAGATCGCGGTCGCTCGAGAAGATGAGACGGCCTCGGATCGGCTCGCCGATCGGTAGACCCGGTTGCCGACGTCCCAGAGCTCGATCATGTCGTCCCACGGCGAGCGACGACGCCTCGAGCGCCGCCATGTCCGTCGGATGCGACCGCGACCCTCGCGCTGAACCCGGGCGGCCCGGTGAAGCTCGGGCCTGCCTGGTCGGTCGGTGACCGGATCGACGAGCCGGATCTCCCCGGTGCGCGACGTTCGGAAGGACCAGCGATCCCGCCTGGTCCCCAAGCCGGGTGCAAGTAGGCGTCCGTCGGATGGTCCGTAGCTGCGAATCGGCTGGCCGGTCGCGGTCGAAGACCCATGCCTTCCCTGGCGAGGAGAGCGCTCCGCCGCCGACCGCCGAGCTTTCCGTCCTTGTCGTATTGCAGCTCCAGTCGGCGGCCACCAGGTCGGGGAGGGCAAGGTCCTCGAGAAGCGCGCCGGTCGTGGCGTCGATTCGCACCACTCGGTTTCGGACTCCGCCCGCGAGCACCCGCCCATCAGGACTCCAAGCAAGCGGTTCTCCTATGAACGGAACACCCGGTACAGGGAGGCGGCGGAGAGAGGTCCCGTCGGCCACGGAGAACACCTCGATCTCGGCCGGCTGCCCGTCATAGGCAGCGGAGCCGATCGCAACCTCCTGCCCGTCTGGGCTGAAGGCGACCTCGAAGGGGCCGTTCTTCGTTGCGTCCCAATTCGAGAACCGTCGGGCCGGGTGCAGAGTCTGGAGAACCTTTCCCGGTCGCGATTTCGACGATTGCCGTGTCGTTGTCGGATCCATCGATCGGGACTGCGAACCGGGTGCCGTCCGGCGAGAACGCGGCAATCGGTCCGCTGACATCGAAGTACAGCCCGGGATGGGCCGTGCTTTCGGCGGGACGAGCCAGCTTCTGGCGCCCGACGAGGTCGAGCACGGCCATCTGGCCGTCGCCGCTGGCGACGAGGAGCGTCGAGCGGTCGGGCGAGAAGCCGAGACCGACACTGCGGGAGAGGAGAAGGGCACCGATAGGTCGGAGCCGACCCGTTTGCCTGTCGCCGCGTCGAAGATCCAGACGGCTCCATTTCCGATGGCGGCTCCCATCAGCGATCCGTCGCTGCTGAACGCGAAATGGACCTGGTAGCCGGCGTTTCCCTCCGGCGTGCCGAGCACCTCGCCGGTGGCAACGTCGAGGAGTCCGACGCCGTTCGTTCCTCCGACGCCCAGCCGCGTCCCGGTGGCGTTCAAAGCGATGATCGCTGGAAAGCCGAGTGTCACCGGCGGCGCGACGGTTCTCCGCGTCGCCACATCGACGACGGCGATGTTTCCGACGCCCGCTCTCGATCGCCAGTCGCGTGCCGTCGCCGCTGAACGCGAGCAGACGTTGCAGGCGGGCCGTCGATCGTTCCGAGCACCGTGCCGCTGGCGACGTCGACGAGCCGCACCCCGCTCGCTGTCGCGATGGCAACCAGCCCTTGCTTGGGAGCCACGTCAACGGGGACAGCGCCGCCGAACAACGCGACTCGCGGTGCCGTCGCTCGCCAGGACGTGCGCGTCGCCGTGCTCGTCTCGCACGAGAACCCGAGGGCTGTTCGGGCGAATGGCGAGTGCCCAACCCGAGGCTCCAAACCCTCCGAGCACTGGACCGTCGCCTGCCTGCCACTCCTGCACGGTCGCGCCCGTCGAGGTGTCGATCTCGACGATGCGTCCGTCCGCCGTGCCGCCGGATGCCCGGGTTCCATCAGGGCTGAAGATGGCGTTCAGCAATGGGGCCGTGTGCACCGAACGGAGGAGCGTCGGGTCCGCGAGCAGCGCGACCTCGAGGGAACCCAAGGTGTCGTCGCCCGGGAGCAGCCGATCGGCCTCGAGCGCGAGGAGCAGAGCTTGTGAGTTGTTCGACGTAGCGAGTGACCTGGCCTGGAAGGCCAAGCGTCCCAGCGTTGCGGTGCGTGCCTCCGCGGTGGCCTGCTGAGCTGTGCTCGCCGCGAGGCGCTCTGCTGCCTCGCGCCCGGTTCCGTTGGTCCGTCGCTTCGCTGCGTTGGGCGATCGCGATGGCACCCGCGATGAGGGCCCCGACGAGCGTGATCGCGAGGCCGACCGTGAGCGTTCGCAGCCGTCGAGCGTTGCGTCGACGGCGACGGTCATCCGCCTGCGCGGCGTCATCGCTCGCCGCGATGAACTCTGTCTCGCGGGCCGACAGCTGTGACGGCTTGGCGGCCACGAGGTCTGTCGCCGCAGCCAGGCGTGCTCCCCGGTAGAGGTCTCCTGGCTCCCGCCCGCGAGCGTCCCATGCGTCCGCCGCGTCGGTCAGGTGTCGCATCACGGTCAGCGACTCGCGGTCCTCGTCCAACCAACCTCTCAACCGCGGCCAGTTCCGGATGAGGGCTTCGTGAGCGACCTCGACTGTCGGCTCGCGTGTGACGGGGTCGTGATCGAACGCCAACAGGCGGGCGTCACCGAACGCCTCGATCACCGACGCCGGTACGCCGTGCAGCTCGGACATGCGGGCGCGGCGGCGAGTGTCCTCGGTGCCTCAGCGCCGGGTGACACGAGCCTCTCGAAGAGCCTGCGCACCGCATCCACATCGCCGACTTCCTCGCACAGCGCGTCGGCGCGCCGGCCACTGAGCCTGCCAACCCCCGAGCTCGCGGTACCCATCCACCGTGAGGCGGGTGCCGTCGCGGCGGTCGTAGAGCTCGGTCAACGTGTACTGCAGAAGGGGGAGGCTCGCGGGGTTGGCCGTTGCATCTGCAACCAGCGCTGCGACCAAGGCCGGTTCGACGGACACTCCCACACGGTCCGCAGGTCCGGTGATGGCACGCTCGAGCTCGTCTCCGTCGAGGGGTGTCACGGCCACGGTGTGATCGCGGACCAGCTCCCCGAGCCCACCCACCGCGAGCGGTCGGTCGTAGAAGTCGGCCCTGAGCGTGACGACTGTTCGCACCCGCGAGCGGGGGTCGGTGGCAGCGGCCACGAGTGCATCCGCGAACGCGACCCTTTCCTCGGCAGATGCCAGCGTGAACAGCTCCTCGAACTGGTCGACGACCAAGACCAGCTCAGTGTCGTCGTCCGGCAGGATTCGCTTCGTCGCTCTCGATGAGTCCGCGCTCGTCAGCGACCAGCTGGGGAAGCAGCGAGGTCACCGACCCCGGCGCCAAGCGGAGCAAGGCGTTTTCGAGCTCGTCGAAGGGATGCGCGCCGGGCACCATCGCGGCAACCCACCGGCCGTGCTGGCGCAGCACCGGGATCAACCCCGCCCGGACCACGGACGACTTGCCGGAGCCGGATGGGCCGACAACCGCGATGAACGCCGAGTTCGTCGTCGCCTCGACGAGCCGAGCCGTCGTGGCGTCCCGACCGAAGAACTCGGCGGCGTCGGCCTCGCCGAACGGGTGCAGTCCCTTGTACGGGTTCACGCGCTGCTCTTGGAGCGAGACGAGCGTGCGGCTGGCGTGGGCCCGGGGCCGGTCAGTTCCGGTGCTCGACACTCTGGAGGCTGGTCGTCGCGCCCCGCGCCGGCGAGGAGGCGGCCGCCCGCCAGGCGAGGACGAGCTCTCCCATGTCCCCAAAGCGTTCGGAGGGCTCAGGATCAGTGGCCGTGCGCATGACGAGATCGAGCCCGACGGGGAGGTCTGCGCGGGAGTCGCGGACGGATCGGATGGGCCCGCCAACTTTCGTGCGGCGCAGGGAGGCAAGCGAGTCGTTCTCGAAGGGTGGGTGGCCGGTCGGCGAGCTCCCACAGGAGCACGCCGAACGCGTAGATGTCGGACGCGATCGACGCGTCCTGTCCCGCGAGTTGCTCGGGCGCGGCGTACACGGGAGAACCGGCGGAGCGAAAGGCGTCGCCCGTGCGATCTTCCGCCGCGGTGAGCGCGATCCCGAAGTCGCCGAGGTACGCGTTGCCGACCTCGTCGTACATGACGTTCGCCGGCTTCACGTCACGGTGCACGACCCCCGCTGCGTGTGCGACGGCGAGTGCGGTGCCGACCTGCTCGACCAGCTGCGTGAGGTCGGCAAGGGTGAACGGTCCTTGGCGCACGAGCCGTTCTTCCGCTGAGCCGCCGCGCAGGTAGCGCATCACCAGGAACGCGCCGCCGGGCTCGCGCCAGTAGTCGTAGAGCGGAACGATGTGCGGATGCTCGAGTCGCGCGACCAGCTGCGCCTCGGCCTCGAACCGGGCGATGAAGCGAGGGTCGTCGGCGAGCTCGGGCTTCACGACCTTCACCGCGACCTCACGCCCGACGAGGGCTGGATGCCCCGGTAGATCGCGCCGAACGCGCCTTCGGCGATCTTCTCGTGCAGCTCGTAGCCGCGGATGCTTCGGCCCCGGCCCTCTGTGTCGAGTGAAGGGTCTCGATCGACGATGCGGCGCTCGAGACTTTGCAGCTCAGCGCTCGGCTCGAGGCCGGTCTCTTCGGCGAGCTGCTCTCGGAACGTTTGGAAGGCGCGCAGCGCTTCCGCGTGCCGACCCGAGCGGTAGAGCGCGAGCATCAGCGCAGCGCGTGGCCGCTCGCGCATCGGCGCCTCGCGTGTCATCGCCTCGGCTTCACCGGCCACCTCGGCATGGGCACCGAGAGCGAGGCGAGCCTGGAGGCGCTCCTCTTTCGCGACCCAGTGCAGCTCTTCCAGCCGCACGACGTCTCCGACGGCCCATGGCTCATCCGAGAAAGGCGAGAACGGTCGTCCCCGCCACAGGCTCAGGGCTTCGTCGCAAAGGGCGACGGCCCGAGCCGCGTCTCCTGCTTCTCGCGCGGCGCTCGCTCCGCGCACGAGCTCGGCGAAGCGTTCGGCATCGACGGAGGCCGAGTCGACCGCGAGGCGATAGCCGCCAGAGGTGGTCGCGACAGTGCCTTCCCCCACGACCGAGCGGAGTCGAGAGACATAGGTGCGCACCGCCTTGACGGAGTTCTCGACTTCGGCGCCGTCGAAGAGCGCCTCCACCAGATGATCGACCGACACGGTGTGGTTCGCTTCGACCAGAAGCGCACCGAGGAGCCGGTGTTGCGTCGGCCCGCCGAGCGAGAGAACGCTCTCGTCCTCGCCCACCACCTCGATCCCTCCGAGGACCTCGTACCGCATACGCACCCCCACCTGGTGCCTGAGCCTGTGGCTCGACCGTACGACAGCACGATTTCAGGCCGGCTTCAACTGCCGCGCTGAGGCCGAGCAGGGGATTCAGCTGCCCTCGACGTGGGTGAAGCCGAAGCGGCCCTTGATGCAGAGGTTGCCGTGGGTGATCGAGTGGTCCTCGGGGCTCGTCACCTTCACGATGCGGTTGTCCTGCACGTGCAGCTCGAGGTTGCAGCCGACGCCGCAGTAGGCGCACACCGTCGTCGTGACGGTCTGGTCGTCCTCGTGCCACGTGCCGTCGTGGCGCATCTCGAACTCGGTGGTCGGCGTGAGCGCGCCCGTCGGGCACACCGCGATGCAGTTGCCGCAGTACACGCAGGCCGAGTCGGGGAGCGCCGCGTCCCACTCAGCGGAGATGTGGGCGTCGAACCCACGGCCCGCAACCGAGATGGCGAACGTGTTCTGCCACTGCTCGCCGCACGCGTCGACGCACTTGTAGCAGAGGATGCAACGCCCGTAGTCCCGCACGTAGAGGTCGTTGTCGATCGTCGCGGGCTGGTGCACGGTCGCCGCGTCGTCGCCGAACCGAGCCGGAGACGCTTCGTACTCGTCCACCCATGCGGCGACGTTCGGCGCCCAGTCGAGCTCAGCCGTCGACGCGAGCAGCTCGAGCACGAGCTTGCGGGCATGCGAGGTGCGATCGGTCTGCGTGCGCACGACCATGCCGTCCTCGGCCAGCCGTGAGCACGCGGGCACGAGCACTCGACTGCCCTCGAGCTCGACGACGCAGATGCGGCACGCGTTCTTCGGATGCAGCGTCTCGCCGAAGCACAGCGTGGGCACGTCGACGCCGCCGGCACGGCACGCGTCGAGCAGCGTCGCCCCGGGCTCGACCGTGACCGAGCGGCCGTCGATCTCGACGTCAGGCATCGATGGCCCTCCGAAGGGTTGGAACCGGCGCGAGCGCGGAGTCGATCGCGTCGTACGCGGTCTGGCCGAGGCCACAGATCGAGGCGTCGCGCATGCACTGCCCCACCTCGTCGAGCAGCGCGAGCTCGCGCCGTGCGTCGCCGCCCTTCGTCAGTCGCACGAGCGCCTCCTGTTGGCGGACGGTGCCGACTCGGCAGGGCACGCACTGACCGCAGCTCTCGTGCCGGAAGAAGCCGGCGATGCGCACGAGCAGTGGACGGAGGTCGACGGTGTCGTCGAGCGGGAGGATCACGCCCGAGCCGAGAGACGCCCCGATCGCACGCGCGCCCTCGAACGTGAGCGGAGCGTCGAGGGCCTCGGGTCCCGACGAAGCGCCCGGCCACTCCGCCGAGCAGCACCGCCTGCAGCCGCCCGGTGCCCCCGACGCCACCCGCGAGGTCGATGACGTCGCGCAACGTGGGGCCGAACGGCACTTCGTACACGCCGGGCCTGCCGACGTGGCCCGACACGCAGAACAGCTTGGTGCCCGTCGACATCCCGCTGCCGGTGCGGGCGAACGCGTCGCCGCCGTCGAGCACGATCGGCAGCACGTTCACGAGCGTCTCGACGTTGTTCGCGACCGTCGGCTGGCCGAAGAGGCCGACATCGACCGGGAAGGGCGGCTTGCTTCTCGGCTCACCGCGGTATCCCTCGATCGAGTTGAACAGCGCGGTCTCCTCACCGCAGATGTACGCGCCCGCGCCCTTGCGCATCTCGATGTCGAAGCGAACGCCGCGCCCGAGGATGTCGTCGCCCAGGTAGCCGGCGGCTCGTGCGGCCTCGATCGCCGCCGCCATCCGCTGCCAGGCGATCGGGTACTCGCCGCGCAGGTAGAGGTACCCGCGCTCGCATCCGGTCGCGAAGGCCGCGATCGGTCATGGCCTCGACGAGCGAGAACGGATCGTTCTCGATCAGCACACGATCCTTGAACGTGCCCGGCTCGCTCTCGTCGGCGTTGGCGACGAGGTAGTGCGGTGTCGACGCGTGCGCCGCAACCGCCTGCCACTTGCGGCCCGTCGGGAACGCCGCGCCGCCACGACCGACGAGCCCGCTGCGCGTGACTTCGTCGACGACGGCGCCCGCGCCGATCTCGACCGCCTTGCGCAGCGCGTCGTAGCCACCGTGCGACTTCGTACGACGTGAGCGACGACGGGTCGACGACGCCCGCCCGCGCGAGAAGGACGAGTCCCGGCTGCCCGCGTTGGGGAACCGACCACGCCGCATCCCACTCGCCGTCGTGCACAGGAGCAGCAGTCGGCGCCTCGCCGGCCTCGACGACGAGCGCCGCAGGAGCGCGCTCGCACAGCCCGAGACACGGGCTCGCCTCACCCTCCAACGGGCCCGCCGGCGACCGCGCACGCGATGTCGACGCACGCATGTGCGACGCGCGCGAGCGCGAGGCTCCAGCGAGAAGAGGTCGTAGAACGACGCGACGCCGTAGGCCTCAGCCGGGCGCGACCGACAGGCGGCGGCAGACGTAGTCGAGCCCACCGCGGCTGATCCATCCGACGCGGTCCTGCAGCGCGTGGAGCGCGGGCAGCAGCAGGTCTCGGCGCTCACGGTCTGCGCGTGCGACTCGCAGCTGCGGGTCGAGTGGCATCGCGGCGCCGAGCACACGGTCGACCGCCTCGCGCTCGGCCTCGGTGGGCGCATCGGACGAGAAGCGGAGGTCCATCTAGGCGACTTCCACGCGCACGGCTGTTGCTTTGAACTCGGCGGTGCCGCTCTTCGGATCGGTCGCGTTGATGGTGAGCACGTTGGTGTCGGCTTCGTCAGGGAAGTGGAACGTCATGAACGCGAGGCCCGGGCGAAGCCCTTCGTCGACGCGAGCGGGGCACCACGATCGAGCCTCGCGCGAGACGTCACGCGCACGCGCTGGCCCTTCGCCAACCCGAGGGACCGAGCGTCTGCAGGAGAGAGATCGATCGTCTCGCCGTCCGCACGCAACGGCGACGCGATCGCGCCGCTCTGCACCCCGGTGTTGTAGCTGTCGAGCCGGCGTCCGGTCGTGAGACGGATGGGGAAGTCGTCGTCGAGCAGGTCGACGGGCAGCTCGTGCTCGACGACGGAGAACGCGGCCGGCTTGCCTCGGTCAGCCGGATCGTCGGCCCACAAGCGGCCGTGGAGGTAGGACGGCTCGAGCGAGTCCTCAGTGAAGCAGGGCCACTGGACGCCGCCGAGCTCCTCGAGGCGGGCGTAGCTCATGCCGCGGTGCATCGGCGAGAGCGAGCGCAGCTCGTCCCACACGTCCTCGGCGATCGGCTCTGGCCACTCACGGCCGAGGTGGCGCGCGACCTCGGTGAGGATCCACAGGTCGTCGCGGGCCTCGCCCGGCGGCTCGATCGCCTTGCGCACCCGCTGCACCCGACGCTCGCTGTTCGTCACCGTGCCTTCGGCCTCGCACCATGCGGCCGCGGCCGGAAGCACCACATCGGCGAGCTCGGCGGTCTGCGTGAGGAACAGATCCTGCACGACGAGCAGGTCGAGCGACTCGAGCAGATGACGAGCATGCAGCACGTCGGCCTCGCTCTGCGCGGGGTTCTCGCCCATGACGTAGAGCGCTCTGAGCTCCCCGCGGTCCATCGCCTCGAACATCGCCGAGAGGTGCATGCCGTAGCGGGGCGGGATGGTCGCGTCATACGCGGCGTCGAACCGACCGCGAGCCTCGCCGTCGGTCTCGATGTCCTGGAAGCCAGGGAGCTTGTTCGGGATCGCACCCATGTCGCCGCCGCCCTGCACGTTGTTCTGCCCGCGCAAGGGTGACAGCCCGCTTCCCTCGCGGCCGACATGCCCGGCGAGCAGCGCGAGGTTGATCAGCGACAGCACGTTGTCGACCGCGTTGTGGTGCTCGGTGATGCCGAGCGTCCAGCACAGCTGCGCCTTGTCGGCCTTGGCGTAGGCATGGGCGAGGTCACGGATCGCCTCGGCCGGCACGCCGGTCTCCATCTCGCCGCGTTCCAAGGTCCACGGCTCGACCGACGCCGCGTACTCGTCGAACCCGACGGTCGCTCGCTCGATGAACGACTCGTGGGTGAGCCCCGCGTGGATGATCTCGCGGGCGATCGTGTTCGAGAGCGCGATGTCGGTGCCGGTGTCGATGCCGAGCCACGTGTCCGCGCACCGTGCAGTGGAGGTGCGGCGCGGGTCGACGACGAACAGCCGAGCGCCGTTGTGGACGGCCTTCAAGCACGTGGTGGAAGAAGATCGGGTGCGCTTCGCGCGCGTTCGAGCCCCAGAGGACGATCACGTTCGCGTCCTCTGTCTCTCGGTAGCTGCTCGTGCCACCACCCAGCCCGAAGATGGTCGCCAGACCGACGACCGAAGGGGCGTGTCAGGTGCGGTTGCAGGAGTCGATGTTGTTGGTGCCGATCGCCTGGCGGACGAGCTTCTGCGCGAGGTAGTTGGCCTCGTTCGTGGACTTCGAGCACGCGAAGAAGCCGACGGCGTCGGGGCCGTGGGCATCGATCGTGCTGGTCAGTCCGGTGGCGACGCGGGTGAGTGCTTCGTCCCAGGTCGCCGGGCGCAGGGAGCCGTCCTCGCGGACGAGGGGCTGAGTGAGCCGTGCGGGCATGAAATCACCGTAGCCCTGGGTAGACAGGTCTCATGAGCGACGTGAAGGACTTCAACTCCCAGATGATCGACGAGTTCCGTGCCAACCACGGCCAGCTCGGCGGGCCATTCGCCGGCGGCACGATGCTGCTGCTCCACCACAAGGGCGCCAAGAGCGGCACTGAGCGCGTGAACCCGCTCGCGTACCAGCCCCTCGACGACGGGCTACGCGATCTTCGCGTCGAAAGCGGGCGCTCCGACGAACCCCGACTGGTACTACAACCTCAAGGCCAACCCGGACACCACCGTCGAGATCGGCGACGACACGGTCTCGGTGCACGCCCGGGTCGCCGAGGGCGACGAGCGCGACAAGATCTGGACCAAGCAGGTCGAGCGGATGCCCGGCTTCGGCGAGTACGAGGCGAAGTCCGGCCGCACGATCCCCGTCGTCATCCTCGAGCCCCGCTGAGCGACTCGCCGATGCTCACGGAGTGCGTCCGACCGGCTCGAGTGAGAACGGTCAGGAGCGGCGGTGAGCGACTCCACTGGCGAGGTCGTGGGAGAACACGAGGTCGGCGCCGGCGGCCTCCTGCTCGCGCAGCCACGTGAACGTCTCGCGTTGGCGGTCGCCGTCGTAGGAGTAGGAGGGGAGCGCGTCGAGGTCGAGCGCGAGGCGGCAGTAGCAGGCGTCGCCGACGAGGATCGTCTTGCCCTCGATCACGAGTGACTGGTGCCCTGAGGTGTGCCCGGGCGTGACGACCGCGCGCAACGTGCCGTCACCGAAGATGTCGTGGTCGCCGTCGAGCAGCTCGACGTCGTGGCCGATGTCGAAGTCCGCCGGGTCGTAGACGCCGAACTCGATGAGGCGAGCGTTGTGCCCGGCGTCCCACTCGGGCCGCTGCACGAGCAGCCGCGCGTTCGGCACCTCGACATGGCCGCCGCAGTGGTCGAAGTGCAAGTGGCTGCTCACGATGAAGGCGACATCCGCCGGATCGAACCCGGCGGCCCGAAGCTGCGGCCCGACGCTGCCGTCCGAGCGCGAGCTCGGGCGTGAACATCGACTCGAGACCGTGGAGCTTGTCGGTCGAGTGGGCGACATCGGGGTGCATCCCCGTGTCGAAGAGCACGAGGCCCTGCGGGTGCTCGACGAGGAACGCGGGCACCGGCATGCGGAAGTCGCCCGTCTGCCCGGTGATCATCGTGCTCGCGTCGGTGGTCAGCCACCCGCAGCTGATCGGGTGGATCGGCAAGCCCGCGCTCGAGAGCATGGATCGACAGTACGACCTACGCTCCGGCGATGACCGAGCGAATGATCAAGTCCGGCGACGTCGACATCTGCACCGAGGCGTTCGGCGACGAGTCCGACACGCCGATCCTGCTCATCATGGGGGCCAGCGCGTCGATGCTGATGTGGCCCGAGGAGCTGTGCGAACGGCTCGCGGCGGCCGGTCGCTTCGTCATCCGCTACGACAACCGCGACACGGGCCTGTCGACGCACTACCCGCTCGGCGAGCCGGAGTACACGGTCGAAGACATGGCCGACGACGCGGTCGCGGTGCTCGACGCGTACGGCATCGACACGGCGCACATCGTCGGCGCGTCGATGGGCGGCATGATCACGCAGCAGGTCGCGCTGCGCCACCGAGACCGCGTGCGCACGATCACGCCGATCATGTCGACGCCCGATCCCGGCGCGGTCGTCGGCGTGCTCTCGGGCGAAGACGCGTCGGGCGCTCTCCCTGGCCCCAAGCCCGAGCTGCTCGCAGCGGCTCTCGCACAGGCCGGCGTCGATCCGAGCGACAAGCAGGCGGTGATCGAGGCGCGGGTCGCGTTCTTCGGGGTGCTGCACGGGCCCGCGCACCCCTACGACGAAGCCCCGATGCGCGACGTCTTCACCCGCGAGGTCGAGCGCGACCCGAACTTCCAGTCGAGCGCGAACCATCAGGTCGCGATCGCGAAGACTCCGCCGTGGCGCAGCCAGCTCGCGAGCCTCGATGTGCCCGACGCTTGGTCATCCACGGCACTGCTGACCCGATCCTCCCGTACGAGCACGGCGTCGCGCTCGCGAAGGACATCGCCGGTGCCGAGCTCCTCACGATGGAGGGCGTCGGTCACGAGCTCCCGGGGGAGGAGATGGACGCGATCGTCCCGGCGATCCTCCGCCACACCCAGAGCTAGGTGCTCGTCAGGCGGCTGACGCCGACCGACGTCGACACGCTTCGCGCCATCCGGCTCGAGGCGCTGCGCACCGACCCCGACGCGTTCGGCAGCACGCTCGAGCGTGAGGAAGGCCGAAGCGACGACGACTGGCGCGCCTGGCTCGGTCGGGGGGCGACCTTCGTCGCCGACGTCGACGGCGAGCCTTCGGGCTTGGTGGTCGGGCGCTGCGCAGGACGATCCGTCGATCGTCGCTCTCCTGGCGATGTTCGTGAGCTCGCGAGCGCGACGTATGGGAGTCGGCCAAGCGCTCGTCGAGGCAACGGTCGAGTGGGCGGCGACAGCGGGAGCCGAGCGCGTCGTCCTCCTGGTGATCGAGGGCAACACGCCCGCGATCAGCCTCTACGAGTCGTGCGGATTCGCCTTCACCGGCGCTGCGTCAGTCACGCGACCGCGACGAAGCGACCGAGCTCGAGATGGCCCGCGTCATCCGTACTGCACGGTGACGGGCTCGCCGAAGAGTTGGCCCGCCTTGCGCATGCGCTCACGCTCGACCTCGTCGAACTGCCGCGTGGCGCGGTCGATGAGACGGTTGAGATCGATGACCCGCAAGTAAGGCTCGGAGTCCTGTGCTTGCTCGAGCGCCTTCCAGAGCAGGAGCTTCCCGGCGATGCCGAGGGCAAGGGTCTCGAGGTCGACGAGCTCGTGGGGCGCCTTGTGCTTGACGGCCCGCGACGCAAGCCATCCGGCGAACCGGTGCGTATGCGGCTTGCGCACGCCGAGCTCCTCCATGACCGCCTCGAGGACCGTCTGATCGGCCTCGATCTCGAGCGCCAGGTCAGGCATCGCCCGCGCCGCGATGTCATGGCCCGCGACCGACCCGGCGTAGTGGTCGGCGAGGTACGCCTCCAACGCATGTCGTGTCATGGCCTGGTGGTACCCGCAATGGGACGTGACGAGACGTCAGCGCTCACGACGTCAGGGCGCGGCGAGCACGTGCACGACGCAGACCGCGCCGACGCCCACCATGTGCGCGAGGCCGAGTCGCGCGTTCGCGTGCTGTCGCGGCCCGCCCTCGCCCCTCAGCTGTGTGGTCAGCTCGCAGATCTGGCCGACGCCAGTGGGCCCGATCGGGTGGCCCATCGAAAGGAGGCCGCCCGAGGCGCTCACCGCGACCCGTCCGCCGATGTGGAACTGCCCCTCGGCGAGCTGTGCCGCGGCCTTGCCGATGGGAGCGAGCCCGATCGCTTCGATGTAGAGCAGCTCCTCGACCGTGAACGCGTCGTGCAGCTCGACCACGTCGAGGTCGTTCGCGGTGACTCCGGCGTCGTCGAGCGCGATGCCGACCGTCTCGCGCGTCAGCGCGGCGTCGAAGTTCTCGCCGCGGTACACGGTCTCGGATCGGGAGGCCGACGACAAGACGCGGACAGCGCGGGCCGGATCGAGACCGAGGCGTGCGATCGCCGCGTCGGAGGCGACGATCACGGCGGCGGCGCCTTCACCGACGGGACAGCACTGCAGCCGCGTGAGCGGACCGCTGATGAGCGGCGGGGCCAGCACCTCGTCGAGCGACCGCGCCTTCTGCCGCTGCGCGTTCGGGTTGAGGGCGCCGTTCTCACTGTTCTTCACCGCCACGAGCGCGAACTGCTCCTCGGTCGCGCCGTGCTCGTGGATGTAGCGGTTGGCGAGGAGCGCGAAGTGCGTGAACGGCGCGACGCGACCGCCGACGAGGTCGCGCAATCCCGCGGCGGGCTGCGGCATGCCGAACTTGAGCGGCTTGTCGACCCCGACTGCGATGGCGACGTCGGCGAGTCCGGCCGCGACGTCGATGCACGCCTGGCGGACCGCGGTCGATCCTGATGCCGAGGCGTTCTCGACCTGTGCCATCGGGATGCCCGTCGAACCGAAGTGCCGGTACATCAGTCGCGACAGGCCCATCGCCGTCGTGGCCGTGCCGGTGTACGCGGTCTCGACGTCGCGCCACTCGATGCCGGCGTCCGCGAGCGCGTCACCGACAGCCTTCACGCCGAGTGCCGTGTACGGCGTTTCGCCCGGCCGCTGGTACGGGTGCAGTCCGACGCCGACGACGTGCACTGGTCTCAGCTCGCGCAAGGTCGCCGCCATCAGATCAACCCGAACCGCGGCTCGACGACGTCGTTGCCTTCGTCGTCGGCTCGCAGCGTTGCCCATGAGGCCGCGACTCGGGCGCCGATCGCGTCGCGCTCGACGACCTCGGCCATGGTGCCCCGGATGAGCGGCCCGCCGTCGAGCTGGATCTCGCCGACTGCGAACGGAGCCTCGATGTCGTGACCCTGGTAGAGATGCACGGTGGCCACCGAGTGCAGCACCCCTGTGGCTTCGAGCGCGATCGGCACGAGCTGCGTCGAGCCGCACACCTCACACCCGAGCGACAGCGCGGGGAAGAAGGTCGTGTGGCACGAGGCGCATCGACTTCCCTCCAGCACGGGCCGATCGCCCGTGATGTCGTACAGCCCCTTGTGTGCCGCCACGCGCATCCAGGTTTCTTACTATCTCCGCCCATGCTGACCGAAGCCCAGCCCGGCACCCCTGAGTTCTGGGCGGACCAGAAGCCCGACGCCCCCGCGGTCATCAAGGGCGATCGCGTGCTCACCTACCGCGACTGGAACGAGCGCGCCGACCGGGTCGCAGACGCGCTCGCGGCGCTCGGACTCGTCGAAGGCGACCGGCTCGGCATGCGGTTCCGGCTCGACTTCGAGTGGTTCGTGATCCAGCGCGCGTTGCAGAAGCTGGGTGTCGTGCAGGTCGCCGTCAACTGGCGGCTCACCCCTGACGAGGCGATCTACATCATCAACGACAGCGGCGCGAAGGGCCTGGCCTGCAACGACCGCGATGCTTCGCGATGGGGCGAGCACGATCTCGGGCTTCTCGTCACGGTCGGCGACAACAACCCCGGTCACCCGTACGAGGACCTGCTGCGCGCGGGCGCACCGACACCGCGCTTCGGGCCGATGCGACCGAGCCTCGTGCTCTACACGTCGGGCACGACCGGAGCGCCGAAGGGCGTGCCCCCGCTCGACCTGTCCGGCGCGGACTTCGATCGGCTCGCTCGCTACGGCGCGTCGGTCGGGGGCGTGCCGCCCCACCCGCACGAGGCGACAGTGCTCATGACGATGCCGGTCCACCATGGCGCGGGCGCCGCCGTCGCGACCGGGGCGTGCGCGACCGGCGGGACCGCGGTGCTCCTCGACCCGTACGACCCCGAAGAGGCGTTGCGGCTCATCGATCGGCACAAGGTGCAGCTGTGGGTGGGGGTCCCGACGATGCTGCTGCGCATCCAGGCGCTGCCCGACGACGTGGTCGAGCGCTATGACCTGTCTTCGATCCAGGCGCTCACGGTCGGGGCCGCGCCGGTGCCGCAGTCGTTGAAGCAGTGGATCGTCGAGCACTTCGGCGCGGTGCTGTGGGAGGGCTACGGCACGAGCGAGTCCGGGATGGTCAGCTACATGCCCCCTGACCACCAGCTCACGAAGCCCGGCAGCAGCGGCATCCCCTATGACGGCGTCGAGATCGCGATCGTCGACGAGGAGTGGAATCGGCTCGACGTCGGCGAGACGGGCGAGATCGCGGTCAACACGCCGGTCGTCCTCCGCGGCTACCTCGGGCGCGAGCCTCTCGGTGACGACGTCGTCCGCGACGGGTTCTACCGCACGGGCGACGTAGGGCATGTCGACGAGGACGGGTTCCTGTTCATCACCGACCGCATCAAGGACATGATCGTCGCGGGCGGCGTGAACATCTACCCGGCCGAGATCGAGAAGGCGCTCGTCGCTCACCCTGCTGTCGAAGACGCCGCGGTCATCGGCATCCCGGAGGACGACTTCGGCGAACAGGCCCTCGCGTTCATCGTCACCCGCGCGGGCCACGCAGTGACGGGTCCGGAGCTGCTCGACTTCCTCGACGGACGGCTCGCCTCGTACAAGAAGCCTCGCCAGTTCGAGTTCATCGATCGGCTCCCGGTCAGCCCCATCGGCAAGGTGCTCAAGACCGAGCTCCGCGCCCCCTACTGGAAGGGTCACGAACGCAATGTCTGAGATCAACCTCCTCGACCTGAAGGGTCGTACCGCGCTCGTGACCGGAGCAGGCCAGGGCGTCGGCGCACAGACCGCGCGCTACCTCGCGGCCTACGGGGCTCATGTGGTGGTCAACGACTTCGTGCTCGACCGAGCCAAGGAGGTCGCAGACGAGATCAACGCTGCGGGTGACAGCGCGGTCGCCGCGCAGGCCGACGTCACCGACTTCGACGCCGTGCAGGCGATGGTCATGGATCACGGCCCGATCGACATCCTGGTGAACAACGCGGGCAACGCGGGTGCCGACCCGAGCGCGATCACGGGCAAGCCGTTCTGGCAGTCCGATCCGACCGAGTGGGAGCCGTTCATCGGCGTGAACCTCTACGGCGTCTTCCACTGCAGTCGCGCGGTGATCCCCGGGATGATCGAGCGCGGTGGCGGCGGACGTCTCATCACGGTCATCAGCGACGCAGGTCGCGTAGGCGAGCCCGGGCTCGAGGCCTACTCGGCGGCCAAGGCCGGAGCGGCGGGACTCATGCGGGCGCTCGCGAAGAGCCTCGGCCGGTATGAGATCACCGCGAACAGCGTCGCCATCGCGACGACCAACACGCCCGCGGTGCGACGGATGGTCGAGAACGAAGAGCTCGCGAAGAAGGTGCTGCGCAACTACACGATCCGCAGGTTCGGCGAGCCGAGCGACGTCGCTGCGATGGTCACGTTCCTCGCGTCGTCCGCCTCGAGCTGGATCACAGGCCAGACCTATCCGGTGAACGGAGGCTTCAGTGTCAACCTCTGACGACGTCATCCTCACCGAGCGAGCCGGCGAGCACCTCGTCGTCATCCGGATCAACCGTCCCAGCGCGTCGCAACGCGTTCGACGGAGCGACCGCACGGGCGATGGAAGCGGCGATCGACGCGTTCGAGGACGACGACTCGCTGCGGTGCGCCATCATCACGGGCTCCGACATCGTGTTCTCGGCCGGGCAGGACCTGATCGCGGCAGCATCGAACGACATGGGCGTCGGGCCGAAGCGCGGTGGCTTCGGGATCATGGCGATGCCGCCGACGAAGCCGGTGATCGCCGCGATCGAAGGTCACGCGCTGGCCGGAGGCCTCGAGCTCGCGTTGTCGTGCGACCTGATCGTGGCTTCACGCACCGCGAACATGGGCATCCCAGAGGCAGCGCGGTCGCTCGTCGCGGTCGGCGGTGGCCTGTTCCGACTCCCGAAGCGCATCCCGTATCACCTCGCGATGGAGCTCGCGCTGACGGGCAAGCCTTGGCCGGCGACGCGGATGGCCGAGCTGGGTCTGGTCAACCGGCTCGCCGAGCCCGGTCAGGCGCTGACTGTCGCGATCGAGCTGGCGAACGAGGTGCTCGAAGCCGGCCCGCTCGCCGTGAAGGCGAGCAAGCAGATCGTGCAGCGCGCGTACGAGTGGACCGACGCCGAGGCGTGGCGGAACCAGATGGAGTTCGCGGGCCCCGTGATGCGGTCCGAGGATCTGCAGGAGGGCTTGCGCGCGTTTGCCGAGAAGCGGCCGGCAGTGTGGAAGGGGCGCTGACGCCGAAGTCATCCACGCGGCTCGTGCTGATCTGTGGGCTTCCAGCGTCGGGCAAGACGACACTCGCTCGCCGGCTCGCCTCCGCGATTCCCGCGATCAGGTTGGACAAGGACCAGTGGACGGCTGAGCTGGGTCACGACGTCTGGGACGACGAGTTTCGAGTACGGCTCGAGCAGCAGCTGTGGGCTCTCACCCAGGAGCTCCTCGCCCAAGGTCAGAGCGTGATCTTGGAGTGGGGCCACTGGGCGCGAGTCGAGAGGGATGAGAAACGACTCGGAGCCCGGGCTCTGGGGGTGGGAGTCGAGCTGCGCTACCTCGATGTGCCGCTGGAGGAGCTCATCGAACGAGCTCAGCGACGCAATGAGTCAGGCGAATGGAGCGCCTCGCCCATGACGCGGGCCCACTTCGAACGAGTGGGCAACGATCTTCCAACCTCCGGGCGACGAAGAGCTCCGGTTGTTCGACGAGCCTCTCTCCGAGGCTTGATTCCCCGAGCTCATCGCGCGTCGAACTCCTCGACGAGCGCTGCGGGCGCTTGGCAGCGCCAGGCGTCGATGATGAGCTCCTCGAGCTCGTCGACTTCGATCGCCTCGAGCCGGATGAGCACCGCGGCGTAGCCGTTGTAGTGCGGCTCGGTGAAGATCTTCGAGCCGTCGTCCGATGCGAGGAGCATCTCCTTCTCCTCGAGGTCGGCGACCCGAATCGCCACGACCTCGGGGTTCGGCACCCGAGCCTTCTTCGGGTGCACGCGCTCCATCCAGATCCACGCGACGCCCTTCGCCTTGCCCTTGTTCTCGACGTTGAACGCAAAGCGATCGGTCCCCTCTTGCACCTCGGGGAGGGCGAGCGCGATCCGCCGCACGTCGTCTTGCGTTGCCACCGTTCGAGTTTCGCGCGCGTGGGCCGTGAGCGGCCTCGTCACTAGCGCTGCGCGGAGTGTGAGCGACGACGTCGACGGCTGGGCCGCCATCGGAGAGCTGTACCACCGCTATCTCACTGGGCTGCTGCTCGCCCTCGTGACGCGCCAAGGCACCGATCGGGCGGCCGAAGTGGTGTTCCGCACGTTCCGCCGCCAGCACCTCGAGCTGTTCTTGCCGGGCCTGCGCAAGCTCGAGCTCGACGGGCTGCCCCCTGCCGTCGCGTGCGCGCAGTACCACGTGCTGTCGAACGCGCTCGGCGGCGTCAACGTCGTGTGGATCCCGGAGTCCGACACGAAGTCGTGGGTGCGGTACGTGCCGCCGCGCTGGATCTTCGACGGCACCGCGGTGTGTGGCATCCCCACCGAGGTGAGCCGAGCGATGCTGCGAGGCTGGCACGGCCACAACGGAGTCACGCTCGGCAACGACCGGCTCGGTTTCGTGTGCACGATGCAGACCACCGACGGTCAGCCGGGGCTCGAGGGCTACTACATCGAAGAGGACCATCCGCTCCTGCCCGAAGACAGAGTGCGGTTCCGCCCCGGCGAGCGGCCGCCCAACGAACCGGTCGACCTGCCGCGTCCTTCGTGGGATCCGATGAGGCTCGTGAAGGTCGAGCGCAACTACGCGACCGCCTACATCCGCAGCATCCTGCCTGAGCTGTGCGCAGTGCTCGGTCCGGCCGACGCAGGCGCCGTGGGCACGATCGCGGCGCGCCAGATCGGCATGCAGTACCACGCGACCGTGATGGGCAAGATCGGCCTCGGCGGTGAGTTCGTCGATCGCTTCGCGCTGGCTGCTGCGCTGCGCACGGCGACGACGTCGAGGTCGCCCACACCGCCGACGACGTCGTGGTGCGGCTCGCCCACAGCAGCCTTCTCGACGACCTGGGTCTGCCGAGCGAGGCGTTCGACGCGTGGAACGGGCTGTGGGAGGGGATGGCGGCGATCGAGCAGCACCGGCTCGTCCTCACCCACCGCCGCGACGCGGGTGACGCGAATTGGGCGTGGCGCGTGCTCGACGTCACGCACAATGCGGCATGACCGCCCGCCAGTTCACCCAGGTCGACGTCTTCTGCTCGTCTCGGGGGAGGGGCAACCCGCTCGCAGTCGTGCACGACGGCAGTGGCCTGACCGACGACGAGATGCAGGCCTTCGCACACTGGACGAACGTCAGCGAAACCACGTTCGTGCTGCCGCCGACGACGGCCGAGGCCGACTACAAGGTCCGCATCTTCACGCCCGCCGAGGAGCTGGCGTTCGCTGGCCATCCGACGCTCGGCACGTGCCACGCCTGGCTCGAGGCCGGCGGCACGCCGAGTGACGCCGAGGTGATCGTGCAGGAGTGCGGTGTGGGCCTCGTGCCGGTGAAGCGAGACGGGGAGCGCCTCGCGTTCGGCGCGCCGCCCCGCATCAAGACGGGGCCCGTCGATGCGGGCATGGTCGACCAGATCGCATCGTGGCTGCGAATCGCGCCCGCGGACATCGTCGACGCTCAGTGGGTCGACAACGGACCGGGTTGGGTCGCAGTGGTGTTGCCGAGCGTCGACGCAGTGCTGAAGGTGAAGCCCGGAGCGATCGAGCAGAAGGTCGGCGTGGTCGCGAAGTACGACGCGGGCTCGTCCGCCGCGATCGAGCTGCGCGCGTTCTTCTCTGTGGACGGCGTGACGAGAGAGGATCCGGTGACGGGCAGCCTCAACGCGTCGGTCGCGCAATGGATGCTCGAGAGCGGCCAGCTCGCCGCGCCCTACGTCGCGAGCCAGGGTGCCGCGCTCGGTCGTGCGGGTGAGGTCTTCGTCTCGCTGGACGACGGCACGGTCTGGATCGGCGGCCTGTCGACGTCGCTGATCAAGGGTGCGGTCGACCTCTAGCGGCGAGCCACGCCAAACGTTCCTTCCTATCGGTCGCGCAGCCAGGTCTCGTGCAGCGCGATCCAGGCCCACCGGAGCGGAGCCGAGTCACGCGGCGCGAACACCGCGGTCGACACGCGCTGGTTCGGCTGCGCGCAATGGGACTGCCATTCCTCGTAGTGCACGATGACGAGGTCGTCGGTCGCGGCGAGCACCCGAGCAGACCTCACCTCGATCTTGACGCCCGGCGCCGCACCGAACGCAGCTCCGAACCCCTCCACCAGCTCGGGCTTGGCGACGGTCTCGCCGTCGGGCGTGACGATCTCGAACTCGTCAGCGAGCGCGGCGGCGAACGAGTCGATGCCGCCGCGGTCAGCGCCCGAGAGCCACTGCTCGATGACGTGGTGTTGACGGACGATCTCGGCGATCGCGGGGTGGTCCATCAAGCGAACGCGGGCGGCGCCTCGAACGCATGCCACTCGCGCTCCAGCAGCTGCGCGAATCGCAGGGTCGTGCGGTCCTCGAGGTAGGGGCCGATCGCCTGCAAGCCGAGCGGAAGTCCTGACGAGCTGAGGCCGGCGGGGAACGCGGTCGCCGGTTGTCCGGTGAGGATCGCCCACATCGGATAGACGATGTTGAGCTGATAGGGAACGGCTCGTCCGTCGATCTCGAGCGTGCGGTCGGTCTGGTCGCCGGATTGGTGTGGGAACGCGGCGTCGAGCGCGGTCGGGCAGACGAGGATGTCCCACTCCTCGAAGAACGAGCGCCACGCCGCTTGTGCCGTCGCTCGCCGGTGGAGCGTCGCAAGATACGCCGCGGCGTCGCCGGTGAGCCCAGCCGCCATCGCGGACTGGATCGGGCTCGTCGGATCCATTCCCGCCGCGTCGCGCCTCGCGCTCGTCTCGGGGCTGGGCTTGGGACGTGATGGCGATGAGGAGCGTCATGTAGTCGGCGAAGTACGACTCGTGATCGATGTCGGGCATGGCCTCGCCGACCTTCGCGCCGTTCCGTGACAGCAATGTCGCGAGCTCGTCGACCTTCGCCTGCATCTCGGACGACGGCTGCGCCAACGACAACGGCGGCATGATCGCGACCCGAAAGTCGGCCAACCGATCATGGCGCGCCGCGGGAAGGTCGAGCCGCCAGCCTGTGGCCTCGAGCGCGTCCGGTCCGGCGACGACGTCGAAGAGCAGCTCGAGGTCGGTCGCGCTGCGAGCGAGCGGGCCCTGCACGGCCATCACGATCGCCGGGTTCGGCCGATCGGCGAGCGGGAACGACCCCGTGCGCGGGACTGCGGTCTCCGAGGGGCGATGCCCGTACACGCCGCAGTACGCCGCGGGCACGCGGATCGACCCGCCGATGTCGCTGCCGATCTCGAGCGGCGTGAAGCCCGCGGCGAGCGCCGCCCCACCGCCTCCGGTGCTGCCACCGGGCGTGCGGTCGAGGTCCCACGGGTTGTTCGATCGTCCGTAGACGGGGCTGTCGGCCTGCCAGTCGGCGAGCGCGACCGGGATGTTGGTCTTGCCGAGCAGGCAGCTGCCCGCAGCGAACACGCTGCGAGCGATGGGTCCATCGCCGTCGGGTCGGTAGTCCTTGAACGGCATGATGCCGGCCGACTGCGGCAGACCCGCGACCTGTGTCGACTCCTTGAGCGTCATCGGCAGCCCGAGCAGTCGGTCGCGACTCGCCGGCCGCGCGCAGCTCGTCGGCATTGCGGGCCGCCTCGAGCGCGCGCTCGGGGGTGCGCACTGGGATCGCGTTCAGCGCCTCGTCGAGCTTGTCGATCCGGGCGAGGTGCATCTCCACGAGCTCGACGGAGCTGACCTGCTTCGCGTCGAGCGCCGCGAGCATCTCGACGGCGGTGCTGAAGGGGCCGATCTCGTTGCTCATGGCGCGTACCCTACGGCGATGGTCGCGCTCCCGTCCGAGCTGACGCAGCCCGCCGAGCGCGTCGGCGCGCGGCTGCGTGATCGCGGCGAGACCGTCGCCGTGGCCGAGGGCTCCGCGGGTGGCCTCGTGTCGGCCTCGCTGCTGTCGGTGCCGGGCGCGTCGACGTACTACGTCGGGGGCGCCGTCGTGTACACACTCGCCGCGAGCTCGGGCGTGGATGGCCGGAGCCGTCGAGGTCCCTGCGGGCATGCGCGGTGCAACCGAGGATTTCGCGCTGTATCTCGCCGCGCTCGACCGCGGCGAAGCTCGGCACGACGTGGGGGATCGGTGAAGCCGGAGCCGCCGGTCCGCCGAACCGGTACGGCGACCCGGCCGGGCACTGCTGGGTCGCGGTGGCAGGTCCGACCGAGCAGACACAGCACGTCCTCACCGGGGTCGACGACCGTCAGGAGAACATGGTCGCGTTCGCGGTCGCGGCGCTCGAGCTGCTCGCCACGGTCCTCACCTGACGTCGGTCACCTGAAGTCGCCGAACGACTGCCTGATCTCGGTCAGCGCCGCGGACGTGCGGCGTTGGTCGGCACGCGAGATCGGCATCGTCGTGAACACCTGGGTGTTCAGCTGGTGCGTGCACTTGTCGACGAGCCGACGCCCCGACGGCGTGATCTCTGCAAGGACGCCTCTGCCGTCGCTCGGGTTGGTGCGCCGGACGACGAGCCCGTCGGCTTCGAGCCGCTGCACCGCGTTCGTGACGCTGGCCGGATGCACCTGCAGGCGCTCGCCGACCTTCCCGACGGGCAGCGACCCGAGACGGCTGAACGCCAGAAGCCTGAGCACCTCGAAGCGAGCAAACGTCAGCCCAGTCGGGCGGAGGATCGCCTCGATCCGCCCGAGATAGGCCTGCTGCACGCGCATGATCGAGGTCACGAGGTGCATGCCGTCGGCCGCGTCCTCCCAGCCGTGGGCGACCCAGTTGTCGCGGGCGAGCCCGATCGGGTCTTTGGCCATCGGTTCGCGAGCGGACACCGCACCCTCCTGGCGACATTTACTTGGACGTCAAAGTATTGTTCTCTCATGGCGACGAACCGCGAGCTGTGGGAAGAGGCGTACGCCGAGTCGAAGCTGCGCGACACCGACTTCACGACGATGTCGGGCATCCCGCTCGACGGGGTGTACGGCCCCGACGATGGTGCGTTCCCAGGTCAGTATCCCTACACCCGCGGGCCACATGCATCGATGTACCGATCGAAGCTCTGGACGATGCGGATGTTCGCGGGCTTCGGCACGGCCGACGACACGAACTGGCGGTTCAAGGAGATCATCAAGTCCGGAGGTGATGGTCTCTCCACCGCCTTCGACATGCCGACGCTGCTCGGCATCGACTCCGACGACCCCATGGCGCTCGGCGAGGTCGGGCGCTGCGGCGTGGCGATCGACTCGCTGGCCGACATGGAGGACCTCTACTCGGGCATCGACCTCGGGAAGATCACGACGTCGATGACGATCAACTCGCCGGCCGCGGTGCTCCTCGCGATGTTCGTGGCCCAGGCCGAGAGAGCGGGCGTCGATCGCTCTCGGCTCGGCGGCACGCTGCAGAACGACATCTTGAAGGAGTACCAGGCGCAGAAGGAGTTCGTCTTCCCGCCCCGTCCGTCGATGCGGCTCGTGCGCGATGTGATCTCGTTCGCAGCGACCGACATGCCGCGCTGGCACTCGATCTCGATCTCGGGCTACCACATCCGCGAGGCGGGCTCGACTGCTGCCGAGGAGCTCGCGTTCACGCTTGCGAACGGCTTCGCCTACGTCGAGCTCGCGATGCAAGCGGGCTTGCCAGTCGACGCGTTCGCGCCGCGGCTGTCGTTCTTCTTCAACGCGCACATCGACTTCTTCGAGGAGATCGCGAAGTACCGCGCTGCTCGGCGCATCTGGGCGCGGTGGCTCAACGAGCGCTACGGCGCCCAGAGCGAGCGGTCGATGCAGCTGCGGTTCCACACCCAGACCGCGGGGGTCTCGCTGACCGCGCAGCAGCCTGAGGTGAACATCGTCCGCACCGCGATCGAGGCGCTTGCCGGGGTGCTCGGCGGCACGCAGTCGTTGCACACGAACTCGATGGACGAGGCGCTCGCGCTGCCGACCGAGAAGGCGGCCCGCGTCGCGCTCCGCACGCAGCAGGTGCTCGCGTTCGAGACGAACGTAGCGAACGTCGCCGACCCGTTGGGTGGGTCGTACTTCGTCGAATCGCTCACCGACGAGATGGAGCGGCGGGCCGAGGCCCTCTTCGCCGAGATCGACGAGCTGGGCCACGGATCGATGCTCGAAGGCTGCCTGCAAGGCATCGAGGACAACTGGTTCCAGCTCCACATCGCCGACTCCGCCTACGAGCTCGAGCGCAAGTTCAACCAGAACCGCCGCACGATCGTGGGCGTCAGCCGCTTCACCGAGGGCAACGACGACGATGCGATCCCGGTGCTCGAGATCACGAACGAAGACGAGGCGAGGCAGCTGAAGCGCCTCGATCGCGTCCGCCACGAGCGCGATCAGGTCGCGGTCGACGCCGCGCTCGACAAGGTACGGCGCGAGGCCGCCGATCCCGAGCAGAACCTGATGCCGACCCTCGTCGAAGCGGTGTCGACGTACGCGACTCTCGGTGAGGTGATGGGCGCGCTTGCCGACGTGTTCGGCCGCTATGTCGAGGTTCCCACGCTCTGACGGAATGACGGGCGGCCCCGACGGGGTTGGGCCTGTCGTGGTCCGTGTGCTGCTCGTCTGCGGGAGCCTCCAACGTCGCTCCGCGAACCGTGCTGCGCTCGATGTCGTACGAGCGATCGCACTCGACCACGGCGCGACCGTCGAAGAGTTCGAAGCGCTCGCCGACATCCCCGCGTTCGACTTCACCCGCCAGGACGAGCCCATCGCGGCGGTGACCGAGTGGCGACGCCGCATCGGCGAGGCCGATGTCGTGGTGATGGCCGCGCCCGAGTACGCCGGCGGCCTCGCGGGAGTCGCGAAGAACGCGCTCGACTGGCTCGTCGGCTCGGGTGACCTCTATCGGAAGCCCGTCGCTCTCCTGAGTGCCGGGACATCCGGCGGCATCCACGCTCGCCGGCAGCTCGTGCAGACGTTGACGTGGCAGGGCGCGTATGTCGTTGCAGAGCTGGGCATCGCGGTGCCGCGCACGAAGTCGGACCAGCGCGGGGAGATCGTCGACCCTGAGACGCTTGACGCGATCGCCGGGCTTGCGGACGTCGCGCTCGAAGCGCCAGACCTCGACAGTCGGGCACTCGCGCACCTTGCCGCGCACGTCGTCGAGTCTCTTGGCGTCGACGTGGCCCACATCGCGCCGCCTGCGGCATAGATATCCTCCTCTCGTGCCGACGCGGGAGGCTGAGGACAGGGCGGCGACGTGGCGGTTCGAACGTGCCGTCGCGCGGGTCGCGGTCGTCGACTCGATCCTGGCTGACTACGCGACCTCCTACTGCGGGCGACCACTTCGTCGCCGTGAGGTTCTGCCGTTGGAATCGGCTGTGGAGCTTCCGGGGGTCATCTGGTCCATCGAAGGCGACGTGATGGTCGAGTACCTCCACGATGATGACGGGCCAGGACGGTTGATCGTGCACGAGCTCGCACTCCTCACGATCATCAAGAAGCAGCTGCGATCGCGGCACGTGACCATCGAGTACCGGGGGTTCTGATGGGCGGGCGGTTCCACGGCACCACCGTTGTCGTGATCGGCGGCAGCTCGGGCATCGGCCTCGCGACGGCGCGTGCCGCGCTCGGCGCCGGCGCCGACGTTGTCATCACGGGCCGCTCCACCGAGCGGCTCGATGCCGCGGCGGGCGTGCTCGACGGACGGGCGCGCACCGCCGCGCTCGACAGCGCCGACGAGGCCGCGACGCGAGCGCTCTTCGAGACCCTCGATGTGGTGCATCACATCTTCGTGTCGGCGGGAGCCGTCGGGCCCGGCGCGCTCACAGCCGACACCGAGCAGCTGCGCCCGCTCCTCGAGACGCGTGTGTGGGGATCGGTGTTCGCCGCGAAGTACGGCGCGCCGAGGATGACCGCCGGCGGCTCGATCACGTTCTGCTCAGGTGTTTCGTCGATCCGGCCTCGTCCCGGGGGCAGCAGCGTCTCGTCGGCTTCCGCTGCGGCGGTCGAGGCGTTGGCGCGATCGCTGGCCCTCGAGCTCGCGCCGATCCGCGTCAACGTCGTCGTTCCCGGTCTCGTCGACACGCCGCTCGTGTCCGGGATGTTCGGCGACCGGCACGCGGATGCGATGGAAGCCGTTGGCAAGACGCTTCCCGTCGGTCGTGTCGGCCAGCCCGAGGACATCGCCGATGCCGTGCTGTTCCTGATGGGCAACGGCTACGTGACTGGCACGACGCTCATCATCGACGGCGGGCGCCTCCTGGTCTAGATCCAGCAGAGGCAGAAGGGGTGCCCCGCTGGGTCGGCGTACACCTGGAACCCATCTTTGGCCTCGAGGTCTTCCGCCGCCTTCAGCAGGATCGCACCGAGCGATGTTGCCTCGTCGTGCGCGGACTTGATGTCCTTGACGTAGAGGTCGAGGTGGATCTGCTGCGGCGTGCCGTTCGGCCAGTCGGGTGCGACGTGATCCGGCGCGAGCTGGATCCCCATGCGTGGCTTGTTCTCGGCGTCGTAGATCATGTGCCAGTCGTCTTCGGGCTCGACTCTGCCGCCGAGCATTGCCGACCAGAACGCGCCCTCGACGGCCAGGTCGGGCGCGTCGAACACGATGATCTGATGAAGGAAGTCCATGGCGGCATCGTTCCACTCGGCAGGCGGGCCGAGACTCGCGAAGATGCCAGACATGGGACGCTGGCAGAGACAAGCCAGATCCCCGTCGCGGTGTCATCCCGCTGGATCGAGGCGCATCGCTGGACGTCAACCTCCGACCAGCACTTCTCCCGCTTTGCGGATACGCCCCGCGATTCTCCTTGCTCGGCTGGGCGCGGCTGGTCGCCAGCCCTCCCACGGCGTCAGGTCGAGGAACTCGAACCACAGATCACGATACGGGTGCGTGCATTTGAAGTCCCACGGTCTTCGCATCGCGGAGTTGTTGAAATGCACGATGGCCGGATTGTCGATGGCAGCGGTCAGGGTGTCCCGGGACTCGATGACCCAGGCCAGGGAATCGCCGCTCACGAGATGACCAGCCTGGAGGTTCCAGTGGGGACCGATGCGAGTCCAGCGACCAGCGAGGACCGTGTTGAGGGCACACTGGTCGGCGTAGAGGAAGCGATGCCGTGCGAGGAACTGGAGAGCGTCTTCGCTGATGTGTTGCGAGCGCCACAGGCCGGCGTCGATGACCAGGACACCCGCATTGAAGTATGGGGTATCCGGGTCTACACCCAGTTCTTCCCAGGGAAGACCCGCAGGAGCGGCTGCCCAAGGCACGACGGGATCTCGTACGGCAGCGAGCACACACCCGTTGAGGTCCGTTTCCCAAAGTTCGTCGAGTGGCGATCGAACGGCGACATCGGAGTCGATGTAGAGCACGCGCTCGATGTCGTCGGGTAGGAGCTTCCCGATTCGCAGTCGGAACAGAGTCGCTGTCGAGAGGTAGGGCGGAAGTTGGGCATCATCGAGGGTGCTGGATCTTGCGTCGAGCCAGTGAAGGCTGACGAGGTCACCGGCGATCCCCGATATCTGTTCGATCAGGGCGGGTTCGTACGCGTCGTGCAGCACGTACACTTGGTGCTCCCGGGTCGCCGATCTCTGGATGCTCGCAATGGCTGCCGCGAGTTGTTTCGTGAACATGGAATCCGCAGCGAGGACCACCACGACGGGCCCACGGATGCTCATTCCGTCCGTCTCCAGTAGACACCTTCGCCGTCGATCTCTTGGATAGGTTCAGAAATCCCTTCCCGGCGGCGGTAGTCATCGATTGCGCGCCGACACGCTTCCCAAGTTCCGTAGTCGTCGACGATCAAGTAGCCACCGACCGACAACTTCGGGTACAACGCGTGAATGGCGTCCCAGGTTGACTCGTACAGGTCACCGTCGAGCCGCAGGATTGCCAGCCGCTCGATCGGTGCGTTCGGCAGGGTGTCGGCGAACCAACCGACCAGAAATTCGACTTGGCTGTCCAGCAGCCCGTACCGCTGGAAGTTCGTCTTCACGGTGTCAAGGTCGACCGCGAGCATCGCGTCACCCCACCCTCCGCTGAAATCGACCCCGTGGTCAACCGCTTGTTTCCGAGCCTCATCAGTCGGGAAACCCTCGAACGAATCGGCTACCCAGACGGTTCTGTCGTCGATCCCATGAGCAGCAAGGATCGCTCGCATGAAGATCGTTGCCCCGCCGCGCCAGACGCCGGTCTCGATGAGGTCACCTGGTACAGAGTCAGAGATCACGCTCTGGACGCATTCCTGGATGTTGTCCAACCTCTCTCGGCTGATCATCGTCTCGCCGTCGTAGCTCGATCCGCGGGCGGAGGAAACCAGCCGGAGCCCTATCGCCTTCAAGGCCCCTTGGACAGGTACGAGGACGTGGCGCTTCCAATTCGTTGGGCGGAGCTCCAGACGCGCGGACTCAGGTCCTGATCGGCGCAACATCCGCTTCATGAGGTCGAGGTAGAGAGCCGCGGATTGAGGCGATGAAGGCGTTACCACAACTGACCTCCGAACGAAGGCGGGAGACGCCCTAGCGTTTTTGGGCGACGGTGAGCGTGTCGTACGCGATCGGTTCGGGCCAGTGCAACGCGCGGCGGAGCCGTGCACGGATCGCTGCCTTTGGCGGCCAGTTGGGTAGCCGTTCTGCCGCGTCCGTCAGGGCGGCGCCTGTTCCGGGATAGGTCCTCGGGCTTCGTCGCGGCTCGAGCGACTCGCAAACCGATTCGACGACTTCAAGCCCGGCGTCCTCGCAGAGTGCGCGCATCCCGTCGGGGTAGGCACGCCAGCAATCAACTGGGGCTTCGTGGTAAGGCCAGCTTGTCGGGTTGATCGTGATGACGTATCCGCTGGGCCGACACACGCGGGCGAGTTCGGGCATCCACCTCCACGGCCTCGGGACGTGTTCGAGCACTTGGGCGGAGAACACGACATCGAACGAGTCTCCATCGACCGGGATGACGTACGGATCAGCCATCTTGTAGTCGACGCTGCCGCCTTCCATTGCTTCGGCGGCGATGTTTGCTGTCTTCCAATCCAAGCCAGAGATCGCGAACGACGACGGCACCCGGTCGGGTCCGACCTCCAACACTCTGCCGGTCGAAAAGTAGGGTCGCGCGTGAGCGTCGAACAGCAACCGAGCGTTGAGATGCACCGCCAGACCCTAGTTATCCACTCCCCCGACCGCGAGTGATGACCATCGACAGACTTTGTCCGGGCTCGCCCCCGAAGCACATGCGGGCGGCGCTGAATCGTGCGCCCGTGTCGACGCGTGACGCGCGAGTGGGTCGGGTTGGAGCGGGTGACGGGAATCGAACCCGCATAGCCAGCTTGGAAGGCTGGAACTCTGACCATTGAGCTACACCCGCGAGGGTTGTCAGGGTAGCGAAGGGTCGGTTCGCACCCGGTGCCTGTCGGGAGTAAACCGGAGGGCATGCCCTACGAGTTCACCGAGCAAGGCAAGGCCCTGCTGGCAGACGTCGTCAGCTTCATGGACGACCACATCTATCCGAACGAGCAGGAGTACCACGAGCAGGCCGAAGCGCTCGGCCACGACGGCGACCCGCCGATGCTCGACAAGCTGAAGGCCGCCGCACGCGAGCGGGGCCTCTGGAACATGTTCCTCCCGCACCTGGCGCCCGACGCACCCGGCACGAAGCTGTCGAACCTCGACTACTCGCCGATCTCCGAGCAGCTCGGCAAGGTCGGCTTCGCGTCCGAGGCATTGAACTGCTCCGCTCCCGACACGGGCAACATGGAGATCCTCAACGTGTACGGATCCGAAACGGTCAAGCGCGACTGGCTCGCCCCGCTGCTCGAAGGGGAGATCCGGTCAGCGTTCTCCATGACCGAGCCCGACTCGGCGTCGTCCGATGCGACGAACATCAGCCTGCGCATCGACCGCGACGGCAACGACTACGTGCTGAACGGCACCAAGTGGTTCTCGTCCGGCGCGCTGCGGCCGCGTTGCAAGGTGCTGATCGTCATGGGCAAGACCGACGTGAACGCGGCTCGTCACCTCCAGCAGTCGATGATCGTGGTCCCGAAGGATGCGAAGGGGGTCCGCATCGGCCGCACGCCGCACGTGTTCGGATACGACCACGCCGGCGGTCACCCCGAGATCCAGTTCGAGAACGTGCGCGTGTCCGCTGACAACCTCCTCGGTGAGGAAGGCGGCGGCTTCGCGATGTCGCAGGCTCGCCTCGGTCCCGGCCGCATCCACCACTGCATGCGCTCGATCGGTGTGGCCGAGCGTGCCCTCGGCCTCATGGTCGATCGTGCGTTGCAGCGCTCGACGTTCGGCACCCAGGTCGCGCAGAAGGGCCTGATCCAAGACTGGATCGCCGAGTCGCGCATCGAGATCGACATGTGCCGTGAGTACGTGTTTCACACCGCCCACCTCATGGACACGGTCGGCAACAAGGCCGCGGCCACCGAGATCTCGGGCATAAAGGTCGCAGTGCCGAACATGGCGCTCAAGGTCATCGACCGCGCGATCCAGGTGCACGGCGCCGCGGGCGTCACGCAGTTCACGCCCCTCGCAGCGATGTGGGCGAGCATGCGCACGCTGCGCATCGCCGACGGCCCCGACGAGGTGCACAAGATGACGATCGCCCGGCGCGAGATCCTCCGCCACGATCCGTCGTTCCGCATGAACCCCGTCGCGAAGCCGGCGAGCGGCCCCGAGGCCGAACCCCAGCCCTTCGCTCGCCCCTGACCAAGCCCGCCTGATCGACCGCGCGAACAACCGGTCAGTACGGTGCCCGCCCCGATGTCTCACGAATGACGAGCTCGGTGGGCAACACGTGATGGCGCCCGCGCGGGCTCGGCCGTGAGCGATCCAGACTCATCGCCGACACGAGCGAGTCTGCGGCGAGGCGCCCCTTCGCGACGAGGTCCTGACGGACCGTCGTGAGGGCGGGATGTGAGCGGCGTGCCACGGGGCTGTCGTCGAAACCGACGATGGAGAGATCGCGCGGCACCTCGAGCCTGAGCTGCGCAGCCGCGCGAAGCGCGCCGAGCGCGGCGATGTCCGAGAAGCACAAGACGGCGGTCGGCCTGGGCTCTCGCGTGAGGATCGTGAGTGCCGCGTTGATCGCGTCGTCCTCGACGTTGCTGCTCGTCTGCGCCACGGTCGGCTCGAGATCGACCGCACGCAGGGCGTCGCGCCAACCCAGCATGCGTTGACGCTCTGGGTGTGCTCCCTCGGACGCGATCGTGAGGATGCCGACGTCGCGGTGGCCGAGCCCGATCACGTGCTCGGCGGCGGCGCGGGCGCCGCCTCGGTCGTCGACGTTGACGCTCGGGGCACCGGCGACGGGCTCCTGATCCACGTACACGAGCGGGAGCTTGCGGCGCACCAACCAGTCGCGGGCAGGCGAGGCCGGCCGGCAGGAATAGACGATCGCGCCGTCGAGGGGCACGTCTCGTGCCGGGACGACGTCATGACGGTCGTTCGATGTCAGCAGTGTCACTGCCATCCCGGTAGGGGCGAGCGCGTCGACAAGCGCGCCGAGGAAGATCGTCGAGACCTCGTCGCTGAACGCGTAGGAGAGCGCGTCTGTGAGCAGGACGCCGATCGCGCCCGTCGTTCCTCGCGCGAGTGCGCGTGCAGCCGGATCGGGCCCGACGTATCCGAGCGCTTCGGCCGCCGAGAGCACCCGGAGACGGAGCTCGTCAGACAGCTGATCGGGACGTGAGAATGCGTTGGACACGGTCATGCGACTGACGCCCAGCCGGTCGGCGATCGTCTGCAGGGTCACCCGGGCCGCCGCGTCGCCGGGAGCTCGTGTGGTCGGGGTCACCGATCGAACATGCGTGCAGCCTTGGCCGGCCAGGAGAGGATGCGCCGCCGCGGGCGATACGGCCGAACTGGAGCGTCCGGAAGCGCGCTGTACGCGCGACCGAGCCGCGACCGGGCCGCCATGTCGGCGAGGGGGAGAGCGAATGACGGTTCCATGGGGGACTCCTTTCTGTACCGATATAGTACCCGTCGATCTGTACCGGTCCAGAGCGGGTTGGTCCGAAAACGCGTGACAGTGGGCACCCGTGAGCCGTTCGCGGTCGCATAGACCGTCAGATCTGACGGTCCATGCGACTCAGAACGCGGGGCGCTACTGGATGGCGTTGCCGATGCGCTCTTGCGCAGCGGGGTCTCGCTTTGCGCGTCCCTCGACATCGAAGGTGACCTTGCCGAGCCTCTCGGCGGTGAAGCGGAACGGCGCGTCGTAGTCGGAGGTGATCGCCGGCCCGCGTTGGTACCCGACCTCGAAGCCCGACATGCCGAACGAGATCGGCACGGTGCGCGGCACGTTGCCGCCACCCACGGGCACGTCGTCGTGGAACAGCTCGACGTCCCCACCGCCACCGAATGTGCCGGTCGATGCGAACGTGCACTTCACGGTCACGCGCGCCTGCGGCAACCCGACGTCCGCGCGCACGATGGTGGTCTCGGTGCCCAGGAAGTTGTCGACGTAGCAGAGGCGGCCGTCCTTGATGTAGATCGCGTAGCCGCCGGCCGCACCGCCGTGGTTCGCGATCACGCCGGCAGCGTCACCGTTGGTGTTGTCGATGTCGGCCGTCATCTGCCACGAGCGGTTGCGCAGGTTCGGCGCCACCGCATCGGGCAGCGAGCTGATGCCCGCGTAGTACTCGTAGTGGTTGCGCCGATGGCGGCGGTCGCCGTGGAGTCCCGGCATGTTCGTGATCGGCAGCACCTGGTTGCGCTCGGCTTCGGTCCACCACAGATCGATCATCGACGCAAGGCGGTCGGGCTCCTTCGCCGCTAGGTCGGTCGTCTCCGCGAAGTCCTCGGCGACGTGATACAGCTCCCACTCGTCCTCGTCGAACGGACGGCGCGGATCGGAGCCGTCGTAGGGCGCCAGCATCAGCGGATGGAAGGTCACTGCCTTCCACCCGTCGTGATAGATCGCCCGGCAGCTCATCATCTCGTAGTACTGCGTGACGTGGCGGCTCGCGGCGGCGCCATCGGAGAACGTGTGGGCGAAGCTGACGCCGTCGAACGGCTGCTGTGGCACACCCGCGATGGTCTCCGGCGCGTCGATGCCGATCACGTCGAGGAGCGTCGGCAACACATCGATCGCATGCACGTACTGATGGCGCGTGTCACCTGGCTGGCCCATGCCCCGCGGCCAGTGGACGATCAGGGGATCGGCGACGCCGCCTTCGTGCGTCTCGCGCTTCCACCGCTTCAGGGGCGTGTTGCCCGCCCAGGCCCAGCCCCATGCGTAGTGGTTGTGCGCTTCGGGGGTGCCGAGCAGGTCGATGCGCTTGAGGTTCTCGTCGAGGCTCTCGGGCTGGCCGTTGAAGAAGTACATCTCGTTGAACGACCCACGCGGACCGCCCTCGGCCGACGCTCCGTTGTCGCTCATCACGACGACGATCGTGTTGTCGGTCTCGCCGAGCTCGTCGATGAACTCGAGCACCTTGGCGACCTGCGCGTCGGTGTGCTCGAGGAAGCCCGCGTACACCTCCATCATCCGCGCGTAGAGACGGCGCTCGTCGTCGGTCAACGAGTCCCATGCCGCGATCCAATGCGGCCGATCGCTCAGCTCGGTGCCGTCGGGGAGGAGCCCTGTTGCCACCTGCTTCGCGAACACCTCTTCGCGGTAGGCGTCCCAACCATGGTCGAACGCGCCCTTGTACTTGTCGCTCCACTCGCGGGGGACTTGGTGCGGCGCGTGGCAGGCACCCGGCGCGAACCAGAGGAAGAACGGCTTGGTCGGTGACGAGGCACGCAGGTCGGTGAGGTAGAGACGGGCCACGTCGACCATGTCCTCGGTGAGGTGATAGCCCTGCTCTGGACTGCGGGGCGGGTCGATCTGGTGGTTGTCGTGCACGAGATCGGGGTGGTACTGGTCGGTCTCGCCGCCGAGGAACCCGTAGAAGCGCTCGAACCCTCGACCGAGCGGCCACCGATCGCGCGGACCTCCGGCGACCATCGTGCCGGCGGGTGCGAGGTGCCACTTGCCGACCGCGAACGTCGCGTAGCCGTTGCGCACGAGGATCTCGGAGATCATCCCGTTCGCCTTCGGCATGGTCGCGTCGTAGCCCGGGAACCCCGATGCGAACTCGACGATGCGACCCATGCCGTTGCGATGGTGGTTGCGACCCGTCAGAAGGCAGGCCGCGCGTCGGCGAGCACAGCGCCGTGGTGTGGAAGTTCGAGTAGCGCAGGCCGCGCGCCGCGAGCCGATCGAACGTTGGCGTCGCGATGGTCGACCCGTAGCACCCGAACTGCGCGTACCCGACGTCGTCGAGGAGGACGACGACGACGTTTGGCGCGCCGTCTGGCGCCGACGGCAGGGGAGGCCACCAAGGCGTGGACTCCTCGAGCGTCCTGCCTGCGACTCCTTCGAACTCCCCGGGCTCCATGGCGCGCCTCGCCGGCTAGGCGAGTGCCTTCGCCTTCAGCTGATCGAACTCGGCCTGCGTGATCGTGCCGGAATCGAGAAGCGCCTTCGCCTTCTCGATCTGCTCGGCCGCGCCACCTGGGTCGACACGGAGCGCACGTACGAGTCCATCTGCTGCTGGAGCGTCCTGCTGCTGCTTCATGCTCCGCTCGCCATGCCGACTGCCGCGGGCGATGATGTACACGAACACGGTGATGAACGGCAAGAAGACCAACGCGATCACCCAGAGCGCCTTCGCGACGCCGCTCAGCTCGTGATCACGGAACAGGTCGATCAGCACCTGGACGAGGATCATGATCCAGATGAAGAGGAAGAACAGCCACAACATCGACCAGATGATGTCGCTGAGATGGACGTCGGCGAGAACCATGGGTGAGATCCCTCGTGATCAGTAGCGGCGTCGTGCGCCGGCTTGTCTGGGCGTCACATTCTTGCCACAGATCTGATTGCATGGCGCAAGGGTCGGCATGAGGAGGCTGGGCGCGTGAGCGGGAATGCGTGCGAGTGGCTGCTCGACCGTCACGTGGGGGACGGCGGGGGAGCACGCCCCGCGTTGCGCACGACGAACGGGCTCGAGCTCTCTTACGAGGAGCTGCTCGCCCGCGTCGAGGCGATGGCCGCAGGACTGCGCGGTCGCGGCGTGCAGACCGGCCACAGAGTCGTGCTCGCCCTGCTCGACTCACCTGAGTTCACGGCGTCGTTCCTGGCCGCGCTTCGCATCGGCGCGATCCCCGTCCTCGTCAACCCGCTGCTGCCCTGGAGGGACATCGGAGTCGTCGTTGAAGACGCGAAGGCCGAGCTCGTGCTCGTCTCCGAGGAACGCCAGGAGGGAAGCGACGAAATCGGCGCGCCGCGGCTCGTCACCGGCTCGGACGAGTGGGCAGCAGTCGCGGGCGCGACTGGCGACGGAAGTCTTGCGCCGACCGACGCCGACTCGCCCGGCTTCTGGCTCTGCACATCGGGCAGCACTGGTCGACCGAAGCTCGCGATGCATCGCCACGGCGACCTCCAGGTCACTGCCGACACCTATGCCCGGTCGGTGCTCGACATCGGCGCCGACGACATCTTCTTCTCGGTCGGGCCGATGTTCCACGCATACGGGCTCGGCAACTCACTGACGTTTCCGATGGCGGTCGGCGCGTTGACGGTGCTCGAGGCGAAGCGGCCGCCGACGCCTCCTCGCATCGCCGAGGTCGTGACGCAGCACCAGCCGTCACTCTTCTTCGCGATCCCCGCGTTCTACGCGGCGCTGAACGCGTCGTCGATCCCCGACGACACCTTCCGCTCGGTGCGACTCGCCGTCTCTGCAGCCGAGGCATTGCCAGCAGAGACGTGGCATCGGTTCCACGACCGCTTCGGGGTGCAGATCCTCGACGGCATCGGCTCGACCGAGATGACGCACATCTTCCTGTCGAACCGCGCCGGAGCGGTGCGGCCCGGCACGACGGGGTCGGCCGTCACGGGGTACGAGGTGCGCGTCGTCGACGACGACGGCGTCGATCGCGCAGACGACGTCGCCGGGCATCTCTGGGTCCGCGGCGACTCGGCCGCGTCCGGCTACTTCGGCAACGCGGGTGCGACCGAGTCGACCTTCGGGTTGGGAGGTGGATGGGTGCGGACCGGCGACACCTACGTGCGCGACAAGGAGGGCGTCTACACCTACCTCGGTCGTTCGGACGACATGCTCCGGGTCGGCGGCGAGTGGGTCGCGCCTGCTGAAGTCGAGGCGACGATCATCGAGCACCCGTCGGTGCTCGAGGTCGCCATCGTCGGCGAGCTCGACGATCGCGGCATCACCCGTCCCGTTGCCTACGTGGTCGCCAAGCCGGGCCTGTCGGTGATCGAGGCCGACGTGATCGAGCACTGTCGCAACCGGCTCGCCGGCTTCAAGCGACCCTCGCGCGTCGTGGTGATGGACGAGCTGCCGAAGACTGCGACCGGCAAGATCCAACGGTTCAAGCTGCGCCAGCCCGCGTGACCACGACTCGCCGCGTAGCGATCGATCCCCTACGCGACTTCTTCCACGAGGAGGCCGCGGGCGGCATAGTGCTCGTCGCCGCAACCGTGGTCGCGCTCATCTGGGCGAACTCGCCGTGGAAGGAGTCGTACTTCCACCTCTGGCACACCCACATGTCGATCACGATCGGGAGCCACTCGATCGACCTCGACCTGCAGGAGTGGGTCAACGACGCTTTGATGGCGATCTTCTTCCTCGTCGTCGGCCTCGAGATCAAGCGCGAGCTCGTCGAAGGCGAGCTGCGTGACCCGCGGACGGCCGCGCTGCCCGCGATCGCCGCCGTCGGAGGGATGGCCGTCCCCGCTCTGATCTACCTCGCGATCAACGTCGGCGGGAACGGGGTCGGGGGATGGGGCATACCCATGGCGACCGACATCGCCATGGCCATCGGAGTCGTGAGCCTGCTCGGGAGCCGCGTCGCGCCCTCGCTCAAGCTGTTCCTCCTCGCGCTCGCGATCGTCGACGACATCGGCGCGATCCTCGTCATCGCGGTCTTCTACTCGGACAACATCAACTACACCGCGCTGAGTGTCGCGGTCATCCTCGTCGGCGTTCTCGCGCTCATGCGGTGGTTGGGCATTCGCTACGTGGCGCTGTACGTCGTGGTCGGAGCGGCGCTGTGGCTCGCGTTCTTCGAGTCCGGCGTCCACGCCACGCTCGCCGGCGTGATCCTCGGACTGATGGCACCCACACGTCCGTTCCGCCAGCGCGAGCTCATCGACGCGGACGAGCTTCTCGACCTGTCGACTGTCGAGACGGCGGTCGAGACGGCGCTGCTCGCCCGTGAATCGGTTTCGGTCGTGGAGTGGATGGAGCACCTGCTCCACCCGTGGACGAGCTTCCTCATCGTGCCGCTGTTCGCGCTCGCGAACGCCGGCATCCCGATCAACTCGTCAACGCTGTCGAGTGCGCTGTCGTCGCGTGTCACCTACGGCGTGCTGTTCGGCCTCGTCGTCGGAAAGCTCATCGGTGTGGTCGGGGCGACGTGGATCGCGGTTCGACTGCGGGTCGGCACGCTGCCGCAAGGGGCGACGTGGCGCGGCATCTTCGGCGTCGGCGCGGTCGCAGGCATCGGGTTCACCGTGTCGATCTTCGTGGCCGAGTTGGCGTTCGACCAACAGCCACTGCTCGAGAACGACGCGAAGATCGGGATCCTCGCCGCGTCGATCCTCGCGGCCGCGATCGGAAGCGCGGTCCTGGCGCGTCGCGGCGAGGAGTAGGTGAATCCCGGACAAACCGGTCGTTCGATGACCGGTTCAGTCCGCGATGATCAGTCCATGCCCGGACAAGCACCCACCTTCGTGGACGAGCGTGAGGGCCTCCTCACCTATCTCGAACAGCAACGACTCGTGCTGCGGCTTTCCGCCTACGGCCTCACCGACGAACAGGCACGCGTCGCCAACTCGGTCAGCTCCCTCACAGTCGGTGGTCTGATCAAGCATGTGGCATCGGTCGAGCGCTACTGGATCGACCTCGTCCTCGAGCGTCAGCCCGAGACGCCCGACGACTACGAGGCCAACTTCCGGATGGAGCCCGGTGAGACGCTCGAGAGCATCCTCGCCATGTACGACGCGGTGGCACGCGAGACGGCGGCCGTCGTCGAGAAGATCGCGGACCTCGGTCAGGCCGTGCCGGTGCCGAAGGGCGTGCCGTGGTTCCCCGACGACCTCGACGCGTGGTCTGTCCGTTGGGTGCTTCTGCACCTCATCACCGAGACGTCTCGGCACGCCGGCCACGCCGACATCGTGCGCGAGTCGATCGACGGAGCGACCGCCTTCCCGTTGATGGCCGCCGCCGAAGGATGGCCGGCGACCCCTTGGCTCACGCCGTGGGCGCCGGCCTGAGGGCGAGCACCGCGCGAGCCATCACCGACGGCACGCTGTCCGCGAGGGCATCGGCCCGAGCTCGCACCTCCGCCTGGGCGTTCGCGTCTCCGGCAGTCGGGTACGAGAAGCGCCAGCGCGCCACCCGCTCGGCGATCGCGCGCTTGTCGCTGTCCTCCAGCACGAGGCCGGTGGCGGCGAGCACCCTGCAGTCGTAGGTGCGACAGGCCTGCGGCCGATGGTCGTAGATCGAGCACCGGTCGTCGATCAGCATCGGGCAATGTCCCCGCTCGTCGTACCCCATCACGAGCTCGTCGGATTGCTGGGGCGCGGGGAAGAGCAGCTGGTTCGGGATGTGGGCGAGGGTGTCGGTCTCGGTCCCGCGATGTGGACGAACTGCGACGATCGGCAACATGCGGTGCAGCCGTTGCACGGCACGTCGGAGTCGTGCTCACCACGAAGCGCCTCCTCCATCGAAGCGAGCCACGACGAGAAGTCTCCGGCGTCGAGCTCGTCGCTCACGGCGTGGGCAGGTTCGAGACCGATCGCTCCGCGACGACACGCAACACGACCCGATGCTCGCGGTCGGCACGCTCCCGCAGTGCGGCGCGGCCGGCGTCGTCGAGCTCGCGCCCCATCCGCGCGATGACGCGGGCCATCAGCTCGAACGCGGCGGTCTGGTCGGTGTCGATGTGCGCCTGGCCGAACAACGTGACATACGGGAACGGCATCTCTTCGCCGAGCACGCACACGCTGATCGCGGGGTCGCGGCGCAGGGCCTTCGTCTTGGCTCGACTGTCGGTGATGGAGACGAGGACGTCGTCGCCCTCGGTCACGTAGAAGACAGGCGTCTGTGGGGGCGCGTCGGACGCGCCGGGAGCGCGGTTCCAGCTGAGCACGCAGAGCCGGTTGCGGGCGACGAACTCGAGGTGGTGAGCCGGGATCATGACGCGAGCTCGGTGAGCCCCTGGCGGACCAATCCTTGAGCTGTTCGAAAGTGGCGAAGTCGCCCATCACACGCTCCATTCCCGGCCGAACCACCGCCGCACGCGGCTCGTGCCGAACTCGACCTTGTCTGCTGCGAGCTGCTCGGATGGTCCTTCGAGTGCTCCGCGGGGAGTCTGGCCGCTGAGGAAGGTCACGTCGACCTTCGCGACGCGGTGGTGGCCGAACTCGACGTAGCAGATGCCGCGCCCGTCGTACTCAGCGGTCTCCGCGTCCCCTCTGACCCGCGCGGCGATGCGCTCAGCGGCAACGAGCGCCTGGCCTTCGGCGAACACCCCGGCCTTCGGTGTGCCGACGCTCGTCACGTCGCCCACCGCGTACACATCGGCGAATGGGGTCTGCAGGCTCAAAGGGTCGACCGGGATCCACCCGTCGACAACCAGGCCCGATGCCTCGACGACCGGCGGCACCTTGTGCTTGGGCACTGCGAGGAACAGGTCGTAGGGCATCTCTGAGTCGTCGGCGAGCAGCGCGACTCGGCGATCGGGATCGAGCCCGCGCACCAACGTGCTCGGGTGCCAGCCGATGCCCCGTTCCGCAAACGCAGCGAGCAGCGCCTGGGACGCGTCCGGCGAGGGGGGAACCGGGGCTGGAAGCGGCATCACCAAGTCGATCTCGGACTCGTCGCGGATCCCTCGAGTCGTGAGGAAGTCGTGCATGAGCAGCGCGGTCTCGCTCGGGGCCGGCGGGCACTTGAAGGGCGTCGAGGTGACCGCAACGATGACCCGGCCTCCTGCGAAGCCCGCGATGACGTCGCGCAGCGCGAACGCTCCGTGCTCTGTGTAGAACTCGTAGCCGCCTTCGACGAGGCCGGGCGTCGCCGACGGGTCGAGATCGGCGCCGAGCGCGATGACGAGGACGTCGGCGTCGAATGAGCCGGCATCGGTCTCGACTCGCTTGGCAGCCGGATCGATCGAGTCGATGTTCGCCTGCACGAACCGGACGCCGGGCTTGACGATGTCGGCGTAGCGATGGTGCACCGAGGGTGCCGTCGCTCGCCCGAACATGACGTCGAGCTTGGAGAACCCGAACACGAACGAGTCGGTCCGGTCGATGAGCACGACTTCGACGTCGTCTCCGAATTCCTCAGAGAGCCGCGTCGTCAGCTCGAGCCCGCCGAATCCCGCCCCCAACACCACCACTCGCATGAGCCGGGAGCGTACGGGACGAGTCAGTGGTGGTTGAGCGCGAGCTCTGACTCGGGCTCGCCCGCGATGCGCGTGTGCCACATCCGTCGCGGCTGGGTCATGTCGAACGGAGTGGCTCTGTGCATCAAGCGCCGGTTGTCCCAGATGACGACGTCGCCGACGACCCAGTCGTGGAAGTAGACGCGCGGTGGCTGGCACGCCCACTCGTTCAGATCATCGAGGAGCTGCTCGGACTCTTCCGGGTCCATGCCGACGATGCCGTACGCGTGACGTCCGATGCACAGGTTCGGCCGGCCGGTGTCGGGATGGACCTTCACGAGCGGTCGCAGCGATGGCGCTTTGTCGTGATAGCCGTACTGGTTGTAGCCACCGTCGTCGTTCTTCTTCGACGGCAGATACCCGGCTCGCGCCTGGCTGTAGAAGAGCGAGTGATACGCGGTGAGCGTCTCGAGGCGGGCACGCGTCACGTCGTCGAGCGCTTCGTACGCGGCGCGCATGTCGGCCCAACCGGTCGGCGCGATGTCCGCAGGGACGATCTCGGCCGAGAACACGGCCCCCTTCGCCTGGATCGGCATGTACGTGCTGTCGTGGTGCCAGCCCTCGTTTCCGCGGAGCGACTTCACGACGTCGTCATCGGGCTCGGCGTGCACCTTCCCGCTCTTGCTGATGTTCGAGATCGGCGACGCCTTGAACTCGAGCGCGCCGAATCGCAGGGCGAACGCGTCTTGCTCATCGGTCGTGAGGAACTGCCCCGGGAAGATCAGCAGTGCGTGCTCGAGCCAGGTGGAGTGGAGGTCTCGCCACGTGTCGTCGTCGAGGCCGACGAGCTGGATGTCGCGGACCACTGCACCGAACGTCGCATCGAGTGGTTCGACCTGCACGGCGCTCACCCCCTCGACCGAAGCCTACGCGGCGACGCCGGCGAGCAGCTGCGCGAGCGGCCGCGGGACCTCGTCGAGGTCGAGCGCCTCGACGAGAGCCCGGGCGTACTGCAGCTTGCGCCCGCTGTGGGTGCCCATGAAGCGTCGGAGCTGGCGCTCGACGGGGCTGCCCCGGTGGGCCGGTTGCTGCTGCATCTTTCGGAACGATGCGAGCTCGCCTTCGGACGCGATGACCTCTTCGACCTTCTCGAACCCGAGCGCCCGGATCAGCTCGTCTTCGAGGTCGGCGTCGCACTCGAAGAACCCGATGCGCTCGAGGTCTTCCTCGCCCAACGCGCGTTGGAAGATGCGCTGCTCGCCCGCGTCGTAGAGCCCGAGCAGCTGCACCTCAGAGCCCAACCTCCGGACGAAGTGGCCGATGTTGGTCGCGCCACCCATGGCGAGCACCTCGACGCCATCGCCCGCGAGGTCACGGCCGAGTCGCGACGCGAGCGTCTCGACTGCGCACTTGTCGCTCTCACCTTCGACCAGGACGACGGTCTTCACTCCCTCATCTTCTCCGAATGATCCGCAGCAGCGTGGCGAACGAAGGATGTGACACGACCAGGAGGACGACACGATGGATTCACCCGATCAGGCCCGCACCGCAGTCGAGGTGTTGACGCCGCTGGTTCACGCGACGCCGGCGAGCGCCCTGACGAACCCGACGCCGTGCGACAAGTGGGCGGTCCGCGACTTGATCAACCACCTCGTGGGAGGCGGCTACATGTTCGCTGCCGGACTCAACGGAGAGGCGCTCGATGGCGATCCGAACGCGGACCTGATCGGTGACGACCACATCGCCGCGTATGACGGCGCGATCGCGGCCTTCTCGTCCGCTCTCGCCGGCGCTTCCGACCTGTCGGCCGAGGTGACGCTGCCGTTCGCGACGCTCCCCGCCGACATGGCGCTTCGCATCGCCGCGGCAGACCTCCTCGTGCACGCGTGGGATCTCGCGACCGCGACCGGCCAGACGTTCGACCCCCCTGTGGAGTTCGTCGAGTCGGTGACGCCGTTCTACGCCGAGTTCATCAGCCCCCCGTTGCGAGAAGGCGGCCTCTTCGGAGCGGAAGTCGACGCCGGAGCCGACGCACGCCCGATCGATCGCCTCGTCGCGCTCGCGGGTCGTCAGCCGTGACCCGTTCGTGGTGAACTCGGGCATGCCCACCCACACGGACGTCGCAATCGTCGGAGGCGGCATCGCCGGCGCCTCACTCGCTTACGCACTCGCCACGTGAAGGGCTCGGGGTCACCGTCCTCGAGGCGACCACCGAGTACGCCGACCGGGTGCGGGGCGAGAGCATGCAGTGCTGGGGCGTCGTCGAAGCCCGTGAGCTCGGTGTCGAGCAGGTCTTGCTCGATGCGGGCGCACACATCAGTGCGACCTGGAACCAGTACACGCAGGGCTCACAGGATCCCGCACCCATCCCGATGAACATGCTCGTGCCAGGAGTGGGCGGCACGCTCAACTTGCGCCACCCCGACGCGTGCCAAGCACTGATCGACGCCGCCGCAGGCGCGGGCGCGACTGTCGTGCGCGGTGCGTCACACATCGAGGTCGGAGACGGCGGCAGGGCGACGGTGCGCTATGACGTCGACGGCGCGGGCGCAGAGCTGCGGGCCGACCTTCTGGTCGGTGCTGACGGCCGGAACTCGACGGTCCGCAAGCAGGTCGGGATCACACTCGAGCGACAGGAGCCGATCTCCTACATCTCGGGCCTGTTGCTCGACGGACTCGACGGCGTGCCCGACGACTTCGACGTCCTCTGCGGCGAGGGCGATCGATTCTTCTTGGTCTTCCACCAAGGCGGAGGCCGCGCTCGCTCGTACATCTGCAGCGGGCTCTCGAGCCAGCACCGCTTCTCGGGCCCCGACGGGACGAAGCACTTCCTCGAAGCCTGCGCGGTCGACTGCTACCCGTGGAGCGCGGAGGTCGTGGCAGCGACACCGGCCGGACCGTGCGCGACCTACCCCGGCGACGACACGTGGACGCCGGAGCCGTTCGTCGACCGCGTGGTGCTGATCGGCGACGCCGCCGGTCACAACGACCCGGTCATCGGTCAGGGACTCTCGATCGGCCTGCGCGACGCTCGGCTCGTGCGCGACCTCGTGCTCGATGGCGCTCGAGATGCCAGCGCGTTCGCGTCGTACGGCAGCGAACGGATGGAGCGCATGCGCAGGCTGCGCCTCATCGCGGACATCCTCGCGATGATCCAGGCCGAGGACAGCGATCGCCTCCCCGCCAGGCGCGAGCTCTTCGGCGAGAAGATGGCCGCGATGGATCCCTCGTTCTTCCCCCTGGTGCTCGCCGCGTTCATGGGCCCGGAGACCGCACCCGACGAGCTCGTGAACGAGTCGATCCTCGACGAGATTCGTGCCGTCTGAAGAACTCGTCCTGAGGAATTTCTGCTCCCGGCTGTCGATCTGAGGCGATCCCGTTCGTAGGAGTGGTGAGGGGCCGGAGAGGCCGACCCCGTCACCGACAGGAGCCTCCGATGACCGCAACGCTCGCCCCCACCGTTTCCTCCGCCGATTCGCGCACGACGTCACGCTCGCTCCTGCGAGCCGGAGTCGTGGCAGGCCTCATCGCCGCAGTCGCCACGACGGCCGTCGCTGCGATCGCCCACGCCGCCGGCGTCTCACTCGAGACCGCTCCCGGCGAGCAGATCCCCGTGCTCGGCTTCGGCCAGCTCACGCTCTTCTTCACCGCCATCGGCGTGGTGCTCGCGGCTGTGCTGCGCCGGCAGGCCCGAACCCCTCAGGCGACCTTCGTCAAGGTCACTGTCGTGCTCACCGCTCTGTCGCTCGTGCCCGACCTGATGCTTTCAGCCGACGGCGCGACGAAGGCGACGCTCATGGCCACGCACCTCATCGCTGCCGCCATCGTGATCCCTGCGGTTGCTTCTCGGCTTCCCGAGCGGTCGGCTCGCTGAGCTCACGAAGCCGGCGCGACAAGAAGCGCCGGTCCGCCTCGTTGGTCGAGACCTCGAGTGCTTGTCGGTACGAATGCGTCGCCTCGGGCACCTGCCCGAGGCGACGTTGCATGTCTGCGCGAGCGGCGGCCAACCACGGGTACTCGGCCAACGCGTGACCGTCGAGCTCGTCGAGCGCCCGAAGCCCCACGTCGGGACCGTGGGCCATCCCGACTGCGACCGCGCGGTTGAGCGCGACGATCGCTGTCGGTGCCAGGAGCAGCAGCTCGTCGTAGAGGCGACTGATCTCCTCCCAATCCGTGGCGTCGAAGCTCGGCGCTGTCGCGTGGAGCGCGGCGATCATCGCCTCGACTCGGTATCTGCCCCCGGCCGACTCGTCGATCCTCGTCACCGCCGTTCGAATGCGCGAGTGGTCCCACTGCGTCCGGTCTTGCTCGTCGAGAGGGACGATGTCCCCGTCGGCGTCCGTACGTGTCGCGCGCCGGGCGTCGTGCAGCTCCATGAGCGAGAGAAGCGCGCCGACCTCGGGCTCCTCGGGAAGCAGGCCGTGCAGCTGCGTGGTCAGCCAGATCGCTTCCTCGGCGAGGTCCGTGCGCGCGACCTCGGTGCCACTGGTCGCGTGGTAGCCCTCGTTGAAGATGAGGTAGAGCACGGCAAGGACGCCGTCGACCCGCTCGGAAAGCTGGTCCGCAGTCGGCACCCGGAACGGGATGGCGGCACCGCGGATCTTGGTGCGAGCTCGGAACAGACGCTGCACCATCGTGCGCTCGCCCACGAGAAACGCCTTCGCGATCTCGCTGGTGGTCAGGCCTCCCACGGATCGCAGCGTGAGCGCGACTCGTGCCTCCATCGCGAGCGCCGGGTGGCAGCAGGCGAACACGAGGGACAGCTGATCGTCGACCGCGCGAGAGGCACGCGTGTCGCTCTGATCGTCCTGCAACGTCGCCACCTCCTCGTTCTTGCGCAGCTCGAGCGACGTCCGCCGCATGCGATCGAGCGCGCGGTTGCGCGCGGTGGTCGTGAGCCACGCCGCCGGGTTGTCCGGCGTGCCGTCGATCGGCCACCGCTCCAAGGCGCGGACGAACGCGTCCTGCGCGCACTCCTCGGCGAGATCCCAGTCGCCTGTCAGCCGGATCAGGCTCGCGACGATGGCCGACCAATCGCGTCGGTGGGTCGTCAGGATGGCGGCGGTTGCGTCCAGAAGGGCCTCACCTCGATCATCCCGTAGGTTGCCATCGGGTGCTTCCGAGCGACCTCGATCGCCTCGTCGAGATCACTGCACTCGATGAGATCGAAGCCGCAGATGATCTCCTTCGTCTCCACGAACGGTCCGTCGGTCAGCAGCACCTTGCCGTTGCGCACGCGGACCGTGGTCGCGTCGGCAGGCGGGGCGAGGCGTTCGCCCATCGAGCGGACTCCTCGCCCGTCCATCTCTTCGACCCACTCGTCGATGTCCATCTCGGGTTCGGCGTCGATCGGCCCCTCGGTGCCGTCGGCGCAGATCAGCAGCATGTACCGCATGGCGGTTCCTCCGTTGGTCGTCATGCCCATTCGACGATCGGGACCGGGTGCCGTCTACCACTCGCTCGCACGTCCCTCGCAAGGGGGAGGGCGACGATCCCCTTCGGATGGGACGACGGCGGGCCCGGCGGCAGCGCATCATTGGGGCATGGTCCGGTCGTTGCCACCGCGTTCGAGGCTCCTCGACGCCGCGCTGGTGGTCGCAATGGCGCTCGTCGGGCTCGCGATCCTGATCTGGGCCCCGAGCGACTCCTGGTACCGCGAGCCCTCCTTGTTCTCCGCCCTGCTCGTCGTCGCCTCGGCCGCGTCGTTGTGGTGGTGGCGCACGGCGCCCTTCGTCGCGCTGGTCGCGGCGTGTGCCGTCTTCATGGTGAACATCGTCGCCGGGTTCCCAGTGGGCATCACCCAATACCCCGCCTTCATCGCCTTCTACGCCGTCTTCGCGTTCGGGAGCATGCGCAGCCGCTGGGGCGCGGCCGGATTGCTCGCGGTGACCGTGGGGGTCTACGCGATCGCCGACCGCGGTCCGATCGATGTGAGCGCGTTCGTCGGGATCGGCGTCGCCACGGCGCTCGCCGCGCTGCTGGGCGATGCCGCGCGAAATCGCCGCGAGCTCGGCGAGGCGCAACGGTCCGCCGCGCTGCTCCAGGCCCGTGAGCAGGAGGCCATGCGAGACCGCCTCGTGCTCGAGGAGCGAGCGCGCCTCGCGCGTGAGCTGCACGACTCGCTCGGTCACGCGGTGAACGTGATGGTGATGCAGGCCGGTGTCGGCCGCCACGTGTTCGACGAGCAGCCCGAGTTCGCGCGCCAGGCGCTCGAGCAGGTCGAGAACGTCGGCCGAGTCGCGCTCGGTGAGCTCGACGCGGTGCTCAGGGTGCTGCGTCCGATGGACGGAGAGCAGAGGGCCGCGCCCGATCCCGCGAACTTGGCAGGCATTCCCGCGTTGTGCGACCGCATCCGGTCGACGGGACGCGAGGTCGACCTTCGCGTCGAGCCCGTCGAGCTCACGCCCACCGCGGAGCGGGCGGCCTATCGGATCGTGCAGGAGGCGCTCACGAACGCGGCGCGGCACAGCGAGTCCGGCCCGATCGAGGTGTCCATCACCCGCGACAACGGCGACGCGGTGATCACGGTGCACAACACGGGCGAGGCGCTCGTCGTCAAGGGCAGCGGCAGAGGCCTCGTCAACATCCGCGAGCGTGCTCACCTCGAAGGTGGCGAGCTCGAGTCCGGGCCGGTCGTCGATGGCTTCCTCGTCCGCGCCAGCCTCCCGCTGCGAGAGGACGACCGATGATCACCGTGCTCCTGGCCGACGACGACGTCCTCGTACGTCAAGGCCTCCGCGTGCTCGTCGAGTCCGCGGGTGACCTGAGCGTCGTCGCGGAGGCGGCAGACGGCGCCCAAGCGGTCGAGCTGGCCGAGTCGACTCGACCCGACGTCGTCGTGATGGATGTGCGGATGCCCGGACGCGACGGCATCGACGCGACACGGGAGATCTCGTCGTGGGACGAGCCGCGACCGAGAGTCTTGGTGCTGACGACCTTCGACCTCGACGAGATCGTGCACGACGCGCTCGAGGCCGGCGCCGACGGCTTCCTCCTCAAGCGGTCGACGCCCGACGAGCTCATCGCAGGCATCCGCACGGTCGCGGCCGGAGATGCGCTCATCTCGGCGACGCTCACGCGCCGGCTGCTGGGGTACGTGGCGGCCAAGAAGTCGAGTGCCGCGGGCGCGAACCTCGTCGTCCCGCTCACCGACCGAGAGGCCGAGGTGCTCCGCTACCTGACCGAGGGGATGTCAAACGCCGAGATCGCAGAGAAGCTCGTCATCGGGCACGAGACGGTGAAGACGCATGTGAAGCGCATCTGCATGAAGACCGGCGCGCGCGATCGCACGCAAGCCGTGGTCTGGGCATTTCAGACGGGGTTCGTCGGAACGACGTGACGGGCTACGCCCGAGGATCGCGGCCGGCGTAGGCGAGCAGCTTGTCCTGTGCCGACGCGTCGGCAGCCACGGGCACCTCGGGCTTGAAGACGCCCTTGCGCTGCTCGTCGGTGAACTGGCCGTGGATCATGTCGTAGGCGGCCTCGGGAAGGCCCTTCGGCATCGTCGTGTCCTGGTGGGTCGCCTTCGCCAAGTCCCACCCGTGCAACAGCTGATCGGCGAACGCGATCCCGAGCGACGGCCCCGTCTTGTCGATGACCCCGGGCTGACCGAAGGTGCTGAGCGTGTTCGCCTGCGCGAGCTTGAAGTCGGCCACCGGATCCTTGCTCAGGAGGTCGGGAGGCTCACCGGAAGGCGGCGAAGCCTTCGCTCCCCGCGCCGCGCTGACGAAGTACTTCTGCGTCTCGAGCATGTGGTTCATCAGGGTGCGCACGTCCCAGTCGTCGCAAGGCGTGGCGTCGTCGAGCTTCGTCGCCGCACCTTGGACCTTGCTCAGCGTCCAGTCGCTCGCTTGTTCGTACAGGTCGAGCAGGTTCGTCTTCATCGGGGGGCTCCTTTCGGACACGTTGGACGTACCCGGCGTCGCGATCGCACAACCTTGCGAGAGCAGGCCGGGGTCTAGGTTCGCCGTCGTGGATGACGTCGACGTCAGGCACCTGCGCCGCTGCCTCGAGCTCGCGCGCCTCGCACGCGACGGTGGCAACGAGCCGTTCGGTTCCCTTCTCGTCGACGGCGATGGGGAGATCGTCGCCGAGCTCATGAACACGGTCGGAGCCGGCGACATCACGGGGCACCCCGAGCTCGCGCTGGCGGCGTTTGCCTCGCTTCACATGACGTCAGCCGAGCGAGCGGCGGCGACGCTCTACACGAGCTGTGAGAGCTGTGCGATGTGCACGGGCGCGCACTACTGGGCGGGGATCGGTCGACTCGTGTTCGCGTTGTCCGGGGAGCAGCTCGCCGACATCGTTCCGGCGGGCGGGCGAAGCCTGCGGTTGTCGAGTCGCGAGGTCTTCGCCCGCGGGAACGTGCGCATCGAAGTGGAGGGGCCGTGCGACGAGCTCCTCGCTGACGCGCAGTCGGTGTTCGACGGCTTCTGGTCGTGATCCCCTAGCGGCAAAGAGTGCGTTCGGCCGTCGCCGCGAGCACTCGCGACACGGCGTCGACTGAGAGGCCCCGTCCTGTGTGGAGCGCGTCGAAGGCCTCGAAGCCCGTCAGCATCCAGAGCACGTCGGCTGCTTCTTCGACGGTCACGTCGTCGCGAAGCTGTCCTTCACCGAGCGCGAGCTCACGATGCCGGCGACGCGCGCGCCGCTGACGATTCGCGTGCTCGATCACATGGCGGCCCGCGCTGTCGGCCTCCGAGGGGGATCGCTCCTCGTGCGGCCTGACGGCGTCCCCACCGCCCTCGATTCGTTGGGCATCCCCCTCGCGGGGGATCGTGCGCGGTGACGCGCGATCACGCCTCGGGGTGTCGAGAACAAATCGGCGAAGGCTCACAGTCGATGCATGAGCATCCACGCGAACCTCCAGCCAGTCCACCATCAAGCGCACCGAGTCGCCGTCGCACTCGCAGCAGGGCTGCTGCTCACCGCGACTGCGTGCTCCTCCACTCACGAGACCGCCGGGTCGGCCACGACGGTCGCGACGACGGTGGCCCCCACCACCAGCGTCGCCCCGACCACCACCGTGGATCCGGCCCGAGCCTCGATGCTGCAGGGCATCCTCGACTCGCATCACGCGGCCGGCGAGTTCGTCGGCGGTCGCATCGCCTTCGAAGACGCGACCGGCGCGGTCACCGAAGCGACGATCGGCACCAAGACGCTCGATCCTTCGAGCGGTGCGGTTGACCTCGACACGCCCTGGAACGTCGGCAGCATCACCAAGACGTTCGTCGCAGTGGTCGTGTTGCAGCTGGCCGACGAGGGTCGCATCGACCTCGACGCGGGCATCGCGCAGTACTTCCCGACGCTGAAGGACGCTGACCGCATCACGCCGCGTGAGCTGCTGCAGCACACCAGCGGGCTCAACGAGTACAACGATCAGCCCGCGGTGCTGAGCGACCCGCATCGCCACTGGACGGCCGACGAGATGATCGCGATCGCGGAAGCCGCGGGCCGTGTCGGTGAGCCCGGCGGTGCTTTCCACTACTCGAACACGAACTACATCGTGCTCGGCGACATCATCGAGAAGGTCACCGGACACCCGTGGGACGAAGAGGTGCAGACGCGCATCGCGGCGCCGCTCGGCTTGGAGCACACGAGCCTGATCAAGAACGATCTCGCTCCTGGCTTCGTGCCTGCGAACGGCTCGTTCGTCGATGCAACGCACTCACAGGATCCGTCGCTCGGCGGGTCCGCCGGCGCACTGCAGTCGACCGGTCACGACCTGCTCGTGTTCGCCAAGGCGCTCGAGGAAGGCACGCTGCTGTCGCCTGAGTCGCAGAAGGCGATGGAGACGTTCGTGCCCGGCGAGGACTACTCGCAGTTCGGCATCACCCACTCCTACGGCCTCGGCTTCGAGAGGTACTCGAACGACGCCATCACCGTGCTCGGCCACATGGGAACTGGCGCTGCGCAGGAAGGGTTCGTCGGATGGGACCCGGCGACCGGCAACCTGGTCGCCGTCACCCTCAACACGAACAACCCTGGCCCGCAAGCGTTCATGGCGATCGAGGCGCTGACCGGAGCGAAGAGCTGACCTGATCCCCCACTTCACCGAGGCCTGACGCCCGCCATCGTGGCGGGCGTCGAGCGCGTCGTAGCGACGCGGTCGCCTGCTCAGCCCGCCTTCGTCGCCTCGAAGCTGACGTCGGTGGTGTCGACGGTGCCGGCGGTGCGCCCGGGCGCGTCTTGGTACTTCCAGTAGAGGTTCGTGTGCGCGATCACCTGCTCGGGCGGAGGCGCGCCCCATTGGGTGAGGTCTTCGGTCGTGTGCGCGTCTCCGACCAGCGTCACGTCGTACCCGCGGGCGAACGCGCCATGGATCGTCGAGCGGACGCACGCGTCGGTCTGTGCGCCCGCGACCACGAGGCGGCCCACGTGTCGCTCGGCCAGACGGGCCTCGAGGTCGGTCGCTTCGAACGAGTCGCCGTAGGTCTTGTGCACGACGGGCTCTGAGTCGCTGCGCACGAGCTCGGGCACGTACTCCCACGCTTCGCTGCCCTGCTTCAGCCCGTCGTCATCGGAGTGCTGCACCCAGATCACGGGGACGTGTTCCGCGCGCGCCTTGTCGACGAGCATGTTGATGTTCTTGATCACGTCGTCGCGCCGGGGAGCGCCGTCCATCACGCCGTTCTGGACGTCGATCACCAGGAGTGCCGTGTTCGGTCGGTCGTGCAGAGTGGTCATGGGAACCTCCCAGGAGATTGTGCGCCTCCACCGCGTGCTTACCCCGAACGAGTCAGGGAACGACGATGTGCTTGACGTCCGCCATGTAACGACCCGCGGACTCTGCGGCTTCGTCTTGGCCGCTCCCTTGCTCGCGTGCGCTCATGTACGCCGCGTACCAGTCCCACCAGTCGTGCTTCGGAGCGACCGCCTCGAACGCGCCATGGTGGGCAGCAGTCTCGTGCAGGAGATCTGCGAGCTGCGCGATGTCCATTGGCGGATGCTATCGACGGTCCTACGCTGCGGCCCGATGGTCACCCTCGCGGGACAACGCGTCGTCGTGATCGGCGGAAGTGCTGGCATCGGGCTCGAGACGGCGCGACAGGCCCGCGCCGATGGCGCCGAGGTGATCCTCACCGGCCGCGATCGCGAGCGACTCGACGCCGCCGCGAGCGAAGTCGATGCCCAGAGGGTCGTGGCGTTCGACGCCACCGACTCGGGCGCGCTCGCACAGTTCTTCCGCGACGCACCGACGCCGATCGACCACGTGATGGTCACCGCGGGCGCGCCGCACTATGTCTCTCCACTCGAGATCGGGCCGGAGGAAGCGCGCCAGGCGTTCGCGGACAAGCTCGCGCAGACGCTGCAGGTCGCCCAGGAGGCGGTTGGCAAGGTGAAACCCGGAGGCTCGCTCCTCTTCGTGGGCGGCACCGGTGGTCGCCGTCCGCGACCCGGCTACGCGCTCTTCGGAACCGTGACCACTGCGCTTCCCGCTCTGATCGCGAACCTCGCCCTCGACCTGGCGCCGATCCGGGTCAACCTGATCGCGCCCGGCTTCGTCGACACCCCGTTGTCGGCGCGGCTGCTCGGCGACGACCTCGACAAGCGGCGTGACGAGCTGCGCGCCACGCTCCCGATCGGACGCGTCGTCGGGCCAGAGGATGTCGCCGCTCTCGCGGTCCACATCATGACCAACACCGCGCTCACCGGCGCGACCTACGACATCGACGGCGGCCAGCAGCTCCTCTCGACCTAAGGGGTCTCACATCCGCGCAGACATCGTCCCGGGCGCCCCGTTCCCGGACTACGAGCTCCCCGACCACACCGAGACGCCGCGCACGCTCAGCGAGATCCAGGGCGACGACCCCATGATCCTGACGCTCGCCCGGGGCCATTACTGCCCGAAGGAGCACCAGCAGCACCTCGAGCTCGCCGCGTTCTATCCGAGGATCGCGGTGGCATACACGAAGGTCGCGACGATCTCGACCGACGCGCATCACGAGTCGCAGGAGTTCCGCGCGTCAGTCGGCGCGCAGTGGCCCTTCCTGTCGGATCCGGGTCGCATCGTGCAGAAGGACCTCGACATCCAGGAGTACACCGACCCCGAGCACGACCCGATGATCCCGCACACGCTCGTGCTGAAGCCGGGGCTTGTCGTGCACTCGATCTACAACGGCTATTGGTTCTGGGGTCGTCCAGGGGTCGAGGACCTGCGGCGAGACCTCCGCGCCGCGATGAGCGAGATCCGCCCCGACTGGGACCTGAGCACGCCGGGCCTTCGCGAGCTGTGGGAGGCGGGCGACTTCTCGTCGTTCCACGGTTGGAGCAGGTGGAGCCCCGAACGCCGTCGGGGAGGGGGGACTTGAACCCCCGACCTCCTGCACCCAAAGCAGGTGCGCTACCACTGCGCCACTCCCCGGCTCACCAAGTCTGACGCATCACCACGCGCCGACGGTTCGGGGGGATCACCAGAACAGGGCCGAGGCTTGTGGCCCCGGCCCTGTTGGTGAGTTGGGTGGCTGGAGATTCCGCCTTCCAGCCTGACCCCGCTTCCGCCCGCGAAGGTCTTCTCCCGGAGCATCGCCCGGTTCCCGCTCACGTGATGTCGACGGTACCGATGACCCCCTTGTGGCGCTATGGGTCGTTCGGGCCAATCTCGGTCCGCTTCACCGCGCTTCACGCATAGGTCGAACGACCTACACAGCCCGGTCGAACGACCTATGCGGCCGGGCGGGGCGCGACCAGCCCACCGGTATGCTCCCTGGTCTGTGAAGAGCGCCGTCGAGTCCCTCGAAGACAACAAGGTCAAGGTTTCGGTCGAGGTCGACGAGACGGAATTCGACAAAGCGATGGATGCAGCGTTCCGTCGCATCGCTCACGAGGTGCGCATCCCCGGGTTCCGGCCGGGCAAGGCGCCCCGACGCATCCTCGAAGCGCGCATCGGCACCTCGGTGGCCCGCGAAGAGGCACTTCGCGAGGCGCTTCCCGAGTACTACGCGCAGGCGGTGCGCGAGAACGACGTCGATGTCATCGCGCCGCCCGAGATCGACATCACGGCGGGCCGCGAGGAGGGTCCGGTCGCGTTCGACGCGGTCGTCGAGGTGCGACCGAAGGTCAGCGTCGCCGGCTACGGCGGCCTGCGCGTCGAGATCCCGCGGCCGCGACCGAGCGACGAAGAGATCGATGCGCAGATCGAGCGGATGCGCAACCAGTTCGCCGAGCTCGAGCCCGTCGATCGCCCCGCGATCGACACCGATCAGGTGACCGTCGACATCGTCGGGTCGCGCGACGGCGAGGCGCTTCCGGGCCTCGACGCGACCGACTACCTCTACGAGGTCGGCAGCTCGGCGATCGTGCCCGAGCTCGACGATCACCTTCGCGGCGCGAAGCCGGGCGACATCTTGCAGTTCAGCGCCCGCCACCCCGACCCCGAAGAAGAGCCGATCGACTTCCGCGTGCTGGTGAAGCAGGTGCAGCGAGCGCGTGCTTCCCGAGCTGAACGACGAGTGGGCGAACGAGGCCTCTCGAGTTCGAGACGCTCGAGGCGCTGCGAGGCGACCTCGTGCGCAGGCTCACGATCGTGCGGGTCATGCAGTCGCAGATGGCGCTGCGCGAGAAGGCGGCCGCGGCCGTCGGCGAGCTCGTCGACGAGGAGATCCCCGAGCCGCTGATCGACGACGAGATGCGCACCCGACTGCAAGACCTCGGCATGCGCCTGCAGGCACAAGGCATCGGGATCGAGCAGTACCTGGCCGCGACCGGCCAGAGCCAGCCCGAATTCGTCGAGGAGCTGCGCACCGCGGGCCGTGAGGCCGTCAAGGTCGACCTGGCCCTGCGTGCCGTCGCAGACGCCGAGGCCATCGAGGTCGACGACGACGAGGTCGATGGTGAGATCGAGCGGCTGGCCGAGCGCACCAAGCAGAAGCCGAACCAGCTTCGCAAGGTGATCGAGCGCAATGGGCAGATACCGGAGTTACGCTCAGACCTGCGCAAGCGCAAGGCGCTCGAGTGGATCGTCGAGAACGTCGAGATCGTCGATCCTGATGGGCAACCGATCGATCGTGCCGATCTCGTTCCCGCGTTGGCCGAGATCGACCCGGACGCAGCCGAAGTCACCGAAGCAGACACGAAGCAACCGAACCCGAAGACACCGCAGACATCGAAACCGTGAAGGACACCGAGCTGTGAAGGACGCAGTGTGATCGAGCCCATCCGCAACTACCTCGTGCCGACTGTCGTCGAGCAGACGAACCGGGGAGAGCGGGCGTACGACCTCTACTCGCGTCTGCTCAAGGAGAACATCATCTTCTTGGGCACGCCGATCGACGACACGATCGCGAACCTCGTGTGCGCACAGATGCTGCACCTCGAGTCCGAGAACCCTGACAAGGACATCAACATCTACATCAACTCGCCGGGTGGTGACATCACGGCGCTGTTCGCGATCTACGACACGATGCAGTTCGTCAAGCCCGACATCGCCACGATCTGCTTCGGTCAGGCTGCGTCGGCGGCTGCGGTCCTGCTCGCGGCGGGCACCAAGGGCAAGAGGCTGGCGCTTCCCCACGCCCGGGTGCTCCTCCACCAGCCCTACGGCGGGGCCGCCGGCCAGGCGACTGACCTCGAGCTCGCGGCGAAGGAGATCTTGCGCATGCGTGACCTCCTCGAGGAGATCATCGCCCGTCACACAGGCCAGTCAGAGGCCCGCATCCACGGCGACACAGACCGAGATTTCGTGATGTCCGCGGATGAGGCTCGCGAGTACGGCATCATCGACGAAGTCATCAGTGCACGTTCGTTGACGACTGACGGCCCCATCGCGGCCGTCAAGGGCTAATCGAGTCAGAGCCGACGAGGGGAAGGGCGTCCGGTGGCGAAGTTCGGTGACGGGGGCGAGCTGCTCAAGTGCTCGTTCTGCGGCAAGTCGCAGAAGCAGGTCAAGAAGCTGATCGCCGGTCCCGGCGTCTACATCTGCGACGAGTGCATCGATCTCTGCAACGAGATCATCGAAGAGGAGCTGTCGGAGACCTCCGAGCTCAAGTTCGACGACCTGCCCAAGCCGCGCGAGATCTACGAGTTCCTGAACGACTACGTCATCGGGCAGGAGTCGGCGAAGAAGATCCTGTCGGTCGCCGTCTACAACCACTACAAGCGGGTGCAGTTCGGCGCGTCGCACGACAACGACGTCGAGCTCGCGAAGTCGAACATCTTGCTCATCGGCCCGACCGGGTGTGGCAAGACGTTCCTCGCTCAGACGCTCGCTCGCATGCTCAACGTGCCGTTCGCGATCGCCGACGCCACCGCGCTCACCGAAGCGGGCTACGTGGGTGAGGACGTCGAGAACATCCTCCTCAAGCTGATCCAGGCCGCCGACTACGACGTGAAGAAGGCCGAGACCGGCATCATCTACATCGACGAGATCGACAAGATCGCTCGTAAGAGCGAGAACCCGTCGATCACGCGCGACGTGTCGGGCGAAGGTGTGCAGCAGGCGCTGCTGAAGATCCTCGAGGGCACCACGGCCTCGGTGCCACCGCAGGGCGGCCGCAAGCACCCGCACCAAGAGTTCATCCAGATCGACACCACGAACATCCTCTTCATCTGCGGCGGCGCGTTCGCCGGCATCGAGAAGATCATCGAGAGCCGGGTCGGAAAGAAGGGCGTCGGCTTCAACGCCGACATCCGCATGGCGAGCGACCGCGACTCGCTCGCAGTGCTCAACGAGGTGCTTCCCGAAGACCTCTTGAAGTTCGGCCTGATCCCCGAGTTCATCGGTCGCTTGCCGGTGATCGGCGCGGTGGCGAACCTCGATCAAGAGGCGCTGGTGCGCATCCTCATCGAGCCGAAGAACGCGCTGATCAAGCAGTACCGCAAGTTCTTCGAGTTCGAGGACGTCGAGCTCGAGTTCAGCGACGAGGCGCTGGTCGCTGTCGCCGAGCAGGCCAACCTGCGAGGCACCGGTGCGCGCGGGCTGCGGGCGATCCTCGAAGAGGTGCTCCTCAACGTGATGTACGACCTGCCGAGCCGCACCGATGTCGAGAAGGTCGTGATCGACCGCTCGACGGTGCTCGAGAAGGTCAACCCCACGCTGGTCCCGCGCTCGGAGACCCCCCGCCAGCAGCGTCCCCGCCGCGCCGCGTCCTGAGGGCCCCGTCCGGGGCGCTCGCGTGGACCTCTCTGCCGCCCTGCGGTACCTCGACGAGCACGTGAACCTCGAGGCGGTCGTCGCCGACCGCCACTCTCACCCCACGCTCGAGCGCATGCAGCGGCTGATGCACGTGCTCGATGACCCGCAGCACTCGGCGCCTCTGGTGCACATCACGGGCACGAACGGCAAAGGTTCCACCGCTCAGATCGCCACCCGCCTGCTGGAGGCGCACGGGCTGACTGTCGGCACCTACACCAGCCCGCATCTGCAGCGGATCAACGAGCGCATCGCCGTGAATGGACAGCCGATCGCCGACGACGACCTGGCCGACGCGATCCGGGCGATCGCGGATGCCGAGGCGCTTGCCGGTGTCGAGCCCTCTTACTTCGAGATCCTCACCGCCGCCGCGTACCGGTGGTTCGCCGACGTCGCTGTCGATGTCGTCGTCGCCGAGGTCGGTCTGCTCGGCCGTTGGGACGCCACGAATGTCGCCGATGGTCAGGTCGCCATCGTGACGAATGTCGCGCTCGATCACACCGAGTACGCCGGGCCGACGCGCCTCGACATCGCGCGAGAGAAGGCCGGCATCGTGAAGCCGGGTGCCTCGCTGGTGCTCGGCGAGACCGACCCGGAGCTGGTGCCGGTGTTCCTCGCCGAGCAGCCGGGCGAAGCGTTCTTCCGTGACATCGACTTCGCGTGCAACGACAACATGCTCGCCGTCGGTGGCCGGCTGCTCGAGATCCGTACGCCCGGTGCGTCCTACCCCGAGCTGTTCCTTCCGTTGCACGGCGCGCATCAAGGTGACAACGCAGCGGCCGCGTTGACCGCGGTCGAGACGTTCTTCGGCGGACCGTTGTCACCCGAGCTCATCACCATCGGCTTCGAGAACGTCGTGATGCCCGGTCGATTCGAGATCGTGAACCGCCATCCCTACGTGGTGCTTGACGGAGCCCACAACGCGGCCGGGGCCGACGTGGCCGCAGCGGTGGTCGATGAGGAGTTCTCCGAGGTCGCTGAGCGCATCTACGTCGTCGGGCTGCTGCGCGGACGCGACCCAGTGGCCATGCTCGAGGCGCTCGACGCGCAGTCCGCTCGCTTGGTCATCGCCACCGCACCATCGACGCCACGCGCGATCCCAGCCCAAGAGGTCGCGCGCGCGGCGATCTCGCTCGACATCGACGTCGTGGTGGTCGAGGACGTCCGCGCGGCGGTCGACCGCGCTCTTGACGAGGCACTGCCAGATGACCTCGTGCTCATCACCGGGTCGCTGTACGTCGTCGGGGAAGCGCGAGGCCGCCTCGTGCCGTGAGGGGTCGCACCTGTACCCTCGCCGGCCATGGATCGCACACTGGTCATCGCGAAGCCCGATGCCGTCGAGCGCGGGCTGGTCGGCGAGATCGTGGCGCGCTTCGAGCGGCGAGGGCTGAACGTCGTCGCGCTCGAGATGCGCCTCATCGACGAAGCCACCGCGGCACGTCATTACGAAGAGCATCACGGCAAGCCCTTCTATGGCGACCTGATGTCCTTCATCACCCGTGGTCCTGCGGTGTTGATGGTCGTGGAAGGCCCCGAAGACACCTGGAAGGTCGTCCGCACGATGATGGGCGCGACGAATCCACGCGAGGCGGCCCCGGGCACGATCAGGGGTGATCTCGGCATCATCTTCACCGAGAACCTGATCCACGGCAGCGACAGCGCAGAGTCGGCGCAGCGCGAGATCGGCATCTTCTTCCCGTCACTGTGACCATCGGCCCAGTGACATCGGCCCCTGTGGCCCGCCTCGGTCGCATCTGAGGGCAACCGATAGGCTTTCGCAGGTCATGGCTCGAGATAAGCACTTCGCGTCCGTCATGGGCCGAGACATGGCCGTTGACCTCGGTACGGCGAACACGCTCGTCTATGTCCGCGGTCGCGGCATCGTGTTGAACGAGCCAAGTGTCGTTGCCGTCAACGTCCGCGACGGACGGCCACTTGCAGTCGGTCTCGAGGCGAAGCGGATGATCGGTCGCACGCCTAGTCACATCCAGGCGATCCGTCCATTGAAGGACGGCGTCATCGCCGATTTCGACATCTGCGAGAAGATGCTCCGCTACTTCATCCACAAGGTGCATCAGCACCGGTTCGTGAAGCCGCGGATGGTGATCTGCGTGCCGTCGGGCATCACGGGTGTCGAGCAGCGTGCCGTGCAAGAGGCCGCGGAGTACGCGGGAGCGCGCAAGCCCGCGTACATCATCGAAGAGCCGATGGCGGCTGCGATCGGTGCGGGCCTCCCAGTGCAGGAGCCGACAGGCAACATGATCGTCGACATCGGTGGTGGCACGACCGAGGTCGCGGTCATCTCGCTCGGCGGCATCGTCGCGAGCCAGTCGGTGCGCGTCGGTGGCGACGAGCTCGACGAGGCGATCATCCAGTACATCAAGAAGGAGTACTCGCTCGCGCTCGGGGAGCGCACCGCCGAGGAAGTGAAGATGGTCCTCGGCTCGGCGTGGCCGATGAAGCAGGAGCTGCAAGCCGAGATCCGCGGTCGTGACCTCGTCACCGGGTTGCCGAAGACGATCATGACGTCGACCGAAGAGATCCGCGACGCGGTGAACGAGCCGGTCACCGCGATCGTCGACGCAGTGAAGGCGACGCTCGACAAGACCCCGCCCGAGCTCGCGGCCGACATCATGGAGCAGGGGATCGTGATCACCGGGAGGCGGCGCGCTCCTGCAAGGTCTCGACGCCCGGCTGAACCACGAGACCGGCATGCCGATCATCGTCGCCGACAACCCGCTCCACTCCGTGGCCCTCGGCTCGGGTCAGTCGCTCGAGGAGTTCGAGGCCCTGAAGGGCGTGCTCTTCTCGGCCGCACAGCGCTGAGGCGCGCACGCCGGTGGCACTGTCGCGGCGCACGGGGCGCAGTCGGTTCATCCTCCCGGTGCTGATCCTGGTCTCGATCACGGTCATCACGCTCGACTACCGAGGGGTGGGCTTCATCGACTCCGCCCGCAACACGTCGATCGATGCCGTGTCACCGGTGACGAAGACGCTGAAGCAGGTGTTCCACCCGGTCACGAACGTCTGGAACGGCGTCTTCAACTACGACCGGGTCAGCAAGGAGAACGAGCGGCTTCGGGCCGAGCTCGACGACACTCGAGGGTCGACCCTCGCAGCCGTCGACGCCGAGCAGCAGCGACAGGAGCTCCTCGCACTGCTCAATCTCGACTACCTCGGCAACGTCCCGACGGCCGCGGCCCGCGTCGTGTCGGGTGCGCCGTCCAACTTCGACGCGACGATCGAGATCAACCGCGGGTCGGGGGCCGGCATCAAGGTCGGCATGCCCGTGGTGACGGGCGCAGGCCTCGTCGGAAACGTGGTGCGAGTCACCGGGCAGCGATCCGTGGTGCGACTGCTCACCGATCCGACCTTCGCCGTGGGCGTGTCGGTGCCGAGCGCGAACGACGAAGGCATCGTGAAGGGCACGGGGCCCGACCGTCCTCTCACGCTCGACCTCATCGACGCGCAAAGCAAGGTGGGCGTGGGAGGCGTGGTGATCACGAGCGGGCTCGAGGGAAGCCTCTACCCGGCGGGCATCCCGGTCGGCACCGTGCGCACGGTCCGCCATCCCGCCGGCGCCCTCCAGCTCGACATCACCGTCGACCCTGCGGCTGATCTCGACCACCTGAACTTCGTGAAGGTCGTGCTGTGGGAGCCGACCGGCTGATGTTGCGCGCGTTCGTGCGACTCACCCTGGTGATCGTCGTCGTGCTGCTGCTGCAGCTGTCGTTGATCTCGGAGATGCACCTTCTCACCGCGACCGGTGACATCTTGTTGCTCCTCGCGATCTCCGCCGGCATCGCGGCAGGGCCCGAATGGGGGGCGCTGACGGGCTTCATCGCCGGGATCGCGTTCGACCTCGTGCTGCAGACGCCATTCGGGCTCTCCGCGCTCTCGTATTGCATCGTCGGCTATCTCGTCGGTCGTGTGCAGACGGGGATCTTGCGCGCCGCTTGGTGGGTGCCAATGGTCACTGCGGCGATCGCCAGCGCAGCGGGCGTGGTGCTGTTTGCTGTGCTCGAAGCGTTGCTGGGCGACACGCATGTGTTCGACAGGCGCCTGCTCTCAGTCGTCGCCGTCGTCTCGATCCTGAACGCCCTGCTGGTTCCGCCGATGATCCGGGTGTTTCGCTGGGTGTTCGCTGAGGATGCGCTGCATCAGACCCGCGTATGGCAGTGACTATCCCCGGGATGGCTCGAGGGGGCAGACTCTAAGGATGCTGTTGGGCGGAGGAACCCAGCCGCGCGCCAACGCGGCCTGGGCGGGAACCGCATGACGAGCGACTCGCCTCATCTTCGGATGGGCGTGCTCGGCATCGTCGCCATCAGCCTCTTCGCTGCGCTGTTCTCCCGGCTGTGGTTCTTGCAGGTGATGTCGGCGCCGACGTTCGCGGTTGCTGCGCAGACGAACCGCGAGCGCGTCGTCGCGATCCCGCCGGTGCGGGGCCGGATCCTCGACGCGCAGGGTCAGGTCCTCGCCGACAACCGCTTGTCCAACGTCGTGACGGTCGATCGCAAAGCGATCACGAAGACACGTGATCGCGACATCCTCCTGGCGAAGCTCGCTCCGGTTCTCGGCGTGCCCGTCGACACGCTGCACGCGCGTGTGAACGACCAGCGCTACTCGCCGCTCCTCCCGATCCCACTTGCAGAAGATGTGCCCGAGTCGGCGGTCGTGCACATCGCAGAGCGCGAGAGCGACTTCCCGGGTGTCCAAGCGAAGGAAGTCGCGCTGCGCGTCTACCCATTCGGCTCGCGCGCTGCGCATGTCCTCGGCTACGTCGGTGCAATCAACGACACCGAGTACAAGAACTTGAAGAGCGACGGCTACACGCTCGAGGATCAGGTCGGCAAGGACGGCGTCGAGAAGATCTTCGAGAAGGATCTGCGCGGCACACCCGGTTCGATCACGCTCGAAGTCGACTCCGCGGGGCGCGTGCTGCGTGAGCTCACTCGCACGGACGCGATCCCCGGGCGCGACGTGCAGCTCACCATCGACCTTCGCGTCCAGGCACTCGCGGAGGACTCGCTCGCGACCGCGCTGCTGAACGCGCGGACGCGCACACCGAAGGACAACCCCAACCACTTCGCAGCACCCGGCGGCTCGGTCGTCGTGCTCGACCCGACGACAGGCGCCGTGGTCGCGATGGCGTCGTATCCGACGTTCGACCCACGCGAGTTCGTCGGAGGCGTCGACCCCGATCGCTACAAGCAGCTGCTCGATCCCAACAACAACTTCCCGCTGACGAACCGGGCGATCGCGGGGCAGTACTCGCCGGGCTCGACGTTCAAGGTGATCACTGCGGCTGCCGGCCTCGCGGTGGGTGTCATCTCGTCGGGCACCCGGTTCCTCGACGCGGGCCACTACACGGTGCCCGACTGCAAGGGTGAGAAGTGCACGTTCAGCAACGCCGGCGGTGAGCAGAACGGCTGGGTCACGATGCCGACCGCGCTCGCGGCGTCGAGCGACGTCTACTTCTATTCGATCGGGGCCGATCTCTGGCGCTTCCGCGACCAGTACAACCTCGCGATCCAGGACACGGCGACGGCGTACGGGTTCGGAGCCGAGACGGGCGTCCCGCTGCCCGGCGAGCAGGGAGGCCGAGTGCCGACGCCCGAGCAGAAGCAGGCCGCACACGACCAGAACCCCACCGCGTTCCCGTTCGGCCAGTGGTTCACGGGTGACAACGTGAACCTCGCCGTCGGTCAGGGCGACATGCTGACGACGCCGATGCAGCTCGCGAACGCCTACGCCGCCTTCGCGAACGGCGGGACCGTGTACTCCCCGAACATCGTGAGCCGCATCCTCGACCCGACGACCGGCGAGGGAACTGTGCCCCGGGTCGACCGCGAGATCGGCCCTCGTGTGCTGCGGACGCTGTCGCTGCCGCCGGCCGTGCGTGATCCGATCCTGTCGGGGCTGATCGGAGCGGTGGGCTCGGCGAACGGCACCGCGGCGCCCGTCTTCTCCACGTTCCCGCTCTCCCAGTACCCGATCGCGGGCAAGACCGGCACCGCGCAGACCGCGGGCAAGGAAGCGCAGTTCGACACGTCGCTGTTCGTCGGCTTCGGGCCGGTCGGCTCGCCCAAGTACGTCGTCGCCGCCGTGCTCGAGCAGTCGGGCTTCGGCGCCCAGGCTGCCGCTCCCGTCGTACGACGGGTGTTCGAGAGCCTGGGTGGCTTCATGCCGATTCTCGATGTGCCTCCGGCTCCTCCCGTGGGAGTCGCGGCGCCCCTCGTCGTCAACGGCCTCGTCGACGACCCAGCCTCTTCCTCGGCGGTCGACTGATGGCGCTCGCGGAGACTCTGAACCGGCGCACCCTCGGGTCGCTCCACGAAGACCCCGCGTCGCCTCGGAAGCACATCGACGTCGGCCTGCTCGTAGTCACCGGGCTGCTCAGCGTCATCGGCCTCGCGCTCATCTACAGCGCGCGGCACCGCCAGCTCACCGACGCGGGTCTCGACCCCCTGTACTACGTGAAGCGTCAAGGCTTCGCGCTCACCGTCGGTTCGATCGCCCTCGTGATCGTCGCGTCGATCGACTACCGAAAGCTCAGAGAATGGGCCCCCTATCTCTTCGTCGCGAGCAGCGGGGTGCTGCTCCTGGTCGTGTCACCACTCGGCTCGAGGTCGAACGGCAGCCAGGCGTGGTTCCAGGTCGGGTCGTTCCAGATGCAACCTTCCGAGTTCGCGAAGATCACGTTGATCGTCGCGCTCGCCGCGTTCGCGGCGTCCGGAAACGGTCGCCTCGATCGACGGCGTCTCGGCATCGCCCTCGGCATCGCGCTGGTGCCTGCAGGGCTGATCATGTTGCAGCCCGACCTGGGGAGCGCGCTGGTGCTCGCCGCGATCACGATGGGCACGCTTCTCGTCGCCGGGGCGCGTCTCCGTCACATCATCATTCTCACGCTGCTCGGGCTGTTCAGCGTCGCTGCGATCCTGCAGACCGACACGCTCAAGCAGTACCAGCGCGACCGGTTGACCGCGTTCGTCGATCAAGCCGGCGCGCCCGCGTACCAGCAGACCCAGTCGAAGATCGCGTTTGGCGCGGGCGGCATCACCGGTCAGGGCTACCTGAAGGGCACGCAGACGAACCTCTCGTATGTGCCCGAGCAGCACACCGACTTCATCTTCACCGTCGCCGGTGAGGAGCTGGGCTTCGTCGGCGCCGCGATCATCCTGTTCCTGTACGCGGTGCTCGCGTGGCGAATATGGCGCATCGGCACGCTTTCGCGCGACCTGTTCGGGATGCTCGTCTGTGCCGGCGCGCTGTCGATGCTGGTGTTCCAGCTCTTCGAGAACATCGGCATGACCACGGGGATCATGCCGATCACCGGCATCCCCTTGCCCTTGCTGTCCTACGGCGGCTCGTCGACGATGGCCTTCCTCGTGCTCATCGGCCTCGTCCAGAGCGTGCACATGCACCGTTTCGTCTAGGAGCCATCCGCCGCTTCGCTTCGGCTGGCTCCCCTCGCTGTCGCTCGACAATCGGTGCTGCGCGCACCCGGCGGCGCATTGCGCCGCCGGACCCGCTGGACTTCGCTGCTCAGGCCTCCCCCTCCGCAGGTAGGCTGGCCCCTCGCATGAGCTCACTCTGGCCCAGGCTCGAGCCTCTCCTGGCCAAGGTGCAGAAGCCAGCTCGCTACATCGGAGGCGAAGACGGCGCCCTGGCCCCGGCCCACGACTCGGGCAAGGTCGGGTGGCTCCTCGTCTACCCCGATGCCTACGAGATCGGCCTGCCCAACCAGGGGCTCCAGATCCTGTACGAGATCCTGAACGAGCGCGACGACGCAGTCGCCGAACGGTCGTACGCGCCCTGGCTCGACCTCGAGGCCCTCATGCGCAGCCACCGGCTCCCGCTGTTCTCGGTCGACACGCACCGGCCTGCGAGCGAGTTCGACCTCATCGCCTTCAACCTCTCGGCCGAGCTCGTCTACACGAACGTCTTGAACTGCATCGATCTCGCGGGTGTGCCCGTACGCGCGGCTGACCGAGGTCCGGAGCATCCGCTCATCGGAGCGGGGGGTCACTGCACCTACAACCCCGAGCCGCTTGCGGACTTCGTGGATTGGTTCGCGATCGGCGACGGCGAGGAGGTCATCTCCGAGATCACCGAGGTCGTGCGCGCGTGGAAGGCGAGCGGCCGCACTGCCGGGTCGCGCGAGCGCGTGCTCCACGAGCTGGCGACGATCCCTGGCGTGTACGTGCCGTCGATGTACGACGTCGAGTACGACGACGAGCGCCTCGTGTCGGTGACGCCGCGCTACTCGGACGTGCCCGAGGCCGTCGTCAAGCGCACGATCGCCGACCTCGCGGACTGGCCGTACCCGCGGAACCAGCTCGTGCCGTTGACCGAAGTCGTGCACGACCGACTGAACGTCGAGGTGTTCCGTGGCTGCACCCGCGGGTGCCGCTTCTGCCAGGCGGGGATGATCACACGGCCGGTGCGCGAACGTCCCGAGGAGCAGGTGCGCACGATGGTCGCCGACGGCTTGCGTCGCACCGGCTATGACGAGGTGAGCCTCACCTCGCTGTCGACCGCGGACTTCAGTGGTGTCGAGCGCGTCGTCGCGGACGTCGTGAACGATCCCGTCAACCGCGGCCAGGTCTCGGTCTCGCTCCCCAGCCTGCGGGTCGACGCGTTCACCGTCGGGATCGCGGCAACCGTCGGGTCGGCGCGGCGTACCGGTCTCACGTTCGCGCCCGAGGCGGGCTCGTGGCGTCTGCGGACGGTCATCAACAAGCTCATCACCGAGGACGACCTGTACGGCGCCGTCGAGTCCGCGTACTCGCAGGGCTGGACGCGGATGAAGCTCTACTTCCTCACTGGCCTTCCCACCGAGCAAGACGTCGACACGCTCGGCATCGCCGAGCTCGCGAAGGAGTGCGTGGCGATCGGCAAGCGCTACACGCCGCGCGCTTCCGTCACCGTGTCGGTCGGCGGGTTCGTCCCGAAGCCCCACACGCCGTTCCAGTGGTTCGGCCAGAACACCGTCGAAGAGCTCCAGCGCAAGGTGTTCATGCTCCGCGACGCGACCCGGTCGGCACGCGGGGTGCAGCTGAAGTGGCACGACCCTCGGGCCGCGCTCGCCGAAGGCATCGCGAGCCGCGGCGATCGGCGCATCGGTGCAGTGATCGAGCACGTGTGGCGCGCCGGCGGCACCTTCCAGGAATGGTCCGAGTGCTTCGACGTCACCCGGTGGCACGAGGCGATGGCGGCACACGGCCTTTCGGTCGACTGGTACGTGCATCGCCACCGCACCGAGGACGAGGTGCTGCCCTGGGCGCACGTCACCGCCGGCCTGCACGCCGACTTCCTGTGGCACGACTGGCAGGCCGCACTCGCCGAGTCGGGCGTCGAGGACTGCCGGTGGACGCCTTGCTACGACTGCGGCGTCTGCACGGGCTACGCGATCGAGCACGTCGTGGCCTCCGCGACGCCTCCGGCCGGGGGAAGCCAGGGCACAGGGCAGGACCGGTCGGTCGGCGGGCACCGGAGTGCACCACTCATCCCCGTGCGGGCGGCATCATGAGCCGCCTGCGTGTCCGTTTCACCAAGCGCGGCAAGATCCGCTTCACGAGCCACCGCGACGTGGCTCGCATGTTCGAGCGCGCCTTCCGGCGCGCGGAGATCCCCCTCGCCTACACCGAGGGGTTCTCGCCCCGGCCTCGCATCAGCTTCGGCTTGGCACTCTCGACGGGCCACGAGTCGCTCGCGGAGTACCTCGACGCCGACCTGGTCGACGACGTGGCCGGAGCATCCGTCGACCTGCCGGCGTTGCCCCCGCGCTTGAGCGCGTCGCTTCCGGTCGGCATCGACGTCGTGGCCGTGGCCCCGATCGACGGGCACGCGCCGTCGCTGCAACAAGACGTCACATCGACCACGTGGCGTCTCACCATCGTGGGCGCCGACCGCGACGCGGTCGAGGCCGCCGCGCGCGATGCGATGGGTGCGACCGCGATCATGGCGACGCGCACCCGCAAGGGTCAGGAGTCGATCGACGACTTGCGGCCGTCACTGCTGGCGCTCCACCTCGACCCCGAAGTCGAGCCGGGCGACGACGTCACGTTCGTCGCCGAGCTGGCGACCCAACCTCGGGCCTTGCGCCCCGCCGAGCTCGTCGGCGCGGTGTGGCCCACTGTCGATGACGTGCGCGTCTTGCGCACGCACCAATGGATCGAGCGCGACGGCGCGCGATGGGAGCCTCTCCCATCCGACGCACCGGAGACGCGCTTCGTCAGAAGGGAAACCCCCGATGTCCGAACCGATGCCGAGCGACGCCGTCCTTCCGTCGGAGCCGCCCGCTGACTCGAGCGCCTCAGCTGGGTCCGTGGGTGAGGCCGGCGACAGCACGTCGGCCGCGCCGGCCCGCAAGAAGCGCCGTCGCGGCAGCCGCGGTGGCCGCAACCGCCCGCGGTCGACTGCCGACTCCGCGAACCTGGGATCCTCAGGACGACGTCGACGACGACGAGCCCGAGCTCCCGGACCGCCCCATGGAAGGGCAGATCCACGATCCCGAGGTAGCCGAGCGAGTCCTCGTCCCTCGCAAGCCGCAGATCGGCGACACGATGCCGGCGCCCGCGCGGCCTGCAGCAGACGCGACGGCAGCGCCAGAGACGCCCGCTCGCCGTCGCCGGCGTCGAGGTGGCCGGGGTCGCGGGAGCGCTGCGAAGCCCGGACAGCCGGTCACTGCCGATCTCGGTGACAGCGCGTTCGAGGTCGACGAGGAGACGCTCGCCCGGCAGCGAGGCCGTGAGCGCAAGGGGCGTCCCATCGGTCGCTACCTCATGTGCGTGCACGTGCGGCCGGGCGCCACGCAGATCGCGGTGCTCGAGGGCCGTTCCCTCATCGAGCACTACGTGTCGAAGCCGGCCGACGACCCGACCCAGATCCACGGGAACATCTACCTCGGCCGTGTGCAGAACGTCCTCCCAGGCATGGAGGCCGCGTTCGTCGACATCGGGACGCCGAAGAACGCCGTCCTCTACCGCGGCGACCTGCAGTACGACCAGGAAGACATCGTCGAGAAGGGCGCGAACGCGCGCATCGAGCAGATCCTGAAGGCTCGTCAGACGATCGTCTGCCAGGTCACGAAGAACCCCATCGGAGCGAAGGGCGCTCGGCTCACGCAAGAGGTGTCGCTGCCCGGGCGATCGGTCGTCCTCATCCCGAACTCGAGCACCTACGGCATCTCGAAGCGCCTCAACGACGACGAGCGCAAGCGGCTCCGCGGCATCCTCGATCGCGTGAAGCCGGCGCAGCACGGCGTGATCGTGCGCACCGCGGCCGAGGGCATCAGCACCGACGAGATCGAGCGGGACGTCGCCCGGCTCGTCGCACAGTGGGAGCAGATCGAGGCGCTCGCCAAGCGCTCGTCGGCGCCGTCGCTCCTCTACACCGAGCCGAGCATGGCGGTGCGGGTCATCCGCGAGGAGTTCAACCGCGAGTACCGCGGCGTGGCCATCGACGACCCCGTGCTGTTCGAAGCGGTGCGGGACTACGTGGCGAGCATCAGCCCCGCGCTCGCTGACCGGGTCGAGTACTACGACCCCGTCGCCGAAGGCCTCCCGCTGTTCGAGCGCCACCATGTGCACGAGCAGCTGCACAAGGCCCTCGACCGCAAGGTCTGGCTGCCGTCGGGCGGGTCGCTCATCATCGAGCACACCGAGGCCCTCACGGTCATCGACGTGAACACCGGCAAGAACGTCGGCACGTCGAGCCTCGAGGAGACGGTGTTCCGCAACAACCTCGAGGCGGCCGAGGAGATCGCCCGGCAGCTGCGGCTCCGCGACATCGGCGGCATCATCGTCATCGACTTCATCGACATGGAGATCCGCGAGAACCGCCATGCCGTGATCGCGGCCTTCCGCGACGCCCTCGCGCGCGACAAGACCCGTACGCAGGTGTTCGACATCTCCGACCTCGGCCTCGTCGAGATGACCCGCAAGCGCATCGGCGAGGGCCTGCTCGAGTCGTTCGCCGACACCTGCCCCTACTGCGAGGGCCGTGGCGTCCTCGTCGACCACGACCTCATCGAGTAGCGACGGGGCCCGACTCGCTCGGAAACGGCCCGATCCGGTAGCCTCGAACCCCTATGTATGCAGTGATCGCCACAGGCGGCAAGCAAGAGAAGGTCGCCGAGGGCCAGCGACTCGACGTCGAGCTACTCGGCATCGACGAGGGCGAGTCGGTCACCTTCACCCCTGTTCTCCTGGTCGACGGCGACCGCGTGCTCGCCACGGCTGACGACCTCAAGGGTGCGTCGGTCGAGGCTCGGGTCGTCGGCTCGGCCAAGGGCCCGAAGATCATCGGCTTCAAGTACAAGAACAAGAGCCGCAGCCGCAAGCGCTGGGGCCATCGCCAGCATTACTCCACCATCGAGATCGTCTCGATCACGGCCTAGGAGCGCTCCCGAATGTCAAAGACCAAAGGTGGCGGTTCCACCCGCAACGGCCGTGACTCCAACGCGCAGCGCCTCGGCGTGAAGAAGTTCGACGGCACCGCGGTGACCGCCGGCACGATCCTCGTGCGCCAGCGGGGCACGAAGTTCCATCCGGGTGTGAACGTCGGCATCGGCGGCGACGACACGCTCTTCGCGCTCATCGACGGCACGGTGAAGTTCGGCCAGCGCAAGGGCCGCAAGCTCGTCGACATCAACCCGGCCTACCGGTCTGACCTGGTTCGCGGGTCAGGCGCCGCGTGGCAGCGCGACCGGATCCCAGCCCAGCCGCTCGACCGCGAGCCGGAACGCGAATCGGTCGGTCATCCCGCTCACGTAGCGGACGGCCGCCGCGACCGCCTCGGGCGACCCGGGCTCGAGAGGACCGTCGCCGGTCTCGTCGGGATGGTCGACGAACCACGACGTCAGCGACCGCAGCAGCTCGATCACCCGATCTGCTTGTGCTCGGGCCTCGGGCCGAAGGTAGATGCGCTCGTAGTTGAAGGCGCGGAAGGCTTCGAGGGCGTCGGCTTCGGCCGAGCCGCAGGCCGACCCGGCCCGTCTCGGCGATCGTGTCGACCATCGTCGTGATGAACCGGTGGAGCTGCGTGCGGCGATCGGGACCCACGACGTCACGCACCGCGTCGGGAAGATCGGCCGCGACCACCAAGCCGGCGGCCACCGCGTCTTCGAAGTCGTGACAGCAGTAGGCGATGCGGTCGGCCCAGGCCACGACCTCGCCCTCAGGCGTCGCCGGCGCCGGCCGGTTCCACGAGTGGTTGCGGATCGCGTCGAGCGTCTCGGCGCAGAGGTTGAGCGGCGCGAGGACGACATCGGCCCCGTACACCGCGTGGTGGTAGCCGCCCTCGAGGAAGGGCGAGAGCGCCTCTTCGGATGCATGGCCGGCGGGGCCGTGCCCACAGTCGTGGCCGGTGGCGGCCGCCGCGGTGAGGGCCACGTTGAGGCCGACAGGCCGGGCAATGCTGACCGCCACCTGGGCGACCTCGATCGCGTGGGTGAGCCGTGTGCGGAGGTGGTCGTCGTCGGGAGCGATGAAGACCTGGCACTTGCCTGCGAGTCGCCTGAAGGGCTTCGAGTGATGGATGCGGTCGAGGTCGCGCTCGAAGCAGGTGCGCAGGCGGTCGGGCTCCTCTGGCGTCGCCCGGTTGCCCGCACCCCGGGCTCGGGTGGCACCCGGTGCCAACAAGACCTCGTCGTCTTCCTCCCGAGCAGCGCGTGGGCGAGCGACGTGGCCAGGCTCGCCGACCCACGCGGCGGCATGAGCCACGTGGATGACACCAGTTTGGGTGGTGCGCGCGTGCAAACTGTCCTCCTGCCTCGGTGCTCAGAGTACCGAGGGGGTGTGACATGCAACGGTGATCGCTGAACGCTTCGAAGGCGGGGAACTCAGCGCCCGTTCTTCGACGCTGAGTGGGTCGTATTACCCATTGCAACCGCGGTGAGTGATCTCCACACTCAGGTCGGAGCAGTTTTCGTGTTGGACGGCGGGCGTCCCGGCTGGGCGTCGGCAAGCAGCTACGCACCGGTCACCTCATCACTGAGGTGGTTGGCGCCGATACCTAGGTGGTGCAGATGTTCGGTTCGCTGACTCCGAAGACGGCACGGGGCCCAGCGCCTCGTCGCGCCCGTGGCGATGACGGTGCGGCGATGGTCGAGGCCGCCATCGTCATGCCCCTCCTCATGCTGCTCGTGTTCGGCATCATCGAGTGGGGCCTCGCCTTCCTGACCGCCACCTCCACGAACTCCGCTGCGCGCTCCGGCGCCCGTACTGCTTCCGCTCTGACCCTCAACACGACGTACGCCGATCAGGCTCGCATGGCCGTCGAGTCGAATCTCTCCGGCGCCATCCCGTTCGCCACGCCCCTCGAGCTGTGGATCTACGAGGTCCCCTACACGAGTCCCCCGGGCTCGCCCTACCCCAACGGGCAGACGAGCTGGGTATGCGGCACGAACTGCATCAAGTACACGTGGAATGCGGCAACTAGCCACTTCGACAACGCGCAGGGCGCTTGGCCCGCGGCGTCGATGGTGGTGTGCGGCACTCCCGACACGTTCGACTCGGTGGGCGTCTACCTCAAGGTCCGCCACAACTTCGTGACGAACTTCTTCGGTTCGAGCAAGATCATCGCGGAGCACACGATCATGCGGCTCGAGCCCCAGCCTGCTGCCTCGTGCCAATCAGTGGCGTCGTAGCAATGCGCACCGCTCCTCGCATCCGGGCCGAGAAGGCCGACGCTCTCAGCGGTGACGACGGTGGCTTCGTCATGGCGTGGCTGGCGCTGATGCTGGTCGTCTTGCTCGCGTTCTGCGGCTTCGGCATCGACGTTGCCAACTGGTGGTACATCGGCCAGAAGGAGCAGCGCGCGGCCGACGCCGCTGCCCTGGCGGGTTCGATCTACATGCCGAACGACATCGCCACGGCGCGCTCAATCGCGCTGAAGGTGTCCTCGCAGAACGGCTACACGAACGGCGTGAACGCGACGGTCACGGCGAACCAAGAGCCGCAGCCGAGTCGCATTCGCGTCACCGTCACGTCGACGACGACGAACTTCTTCGCGGGTCTCGTGGGCTACAACAACGAGACGATCTCTCGCGACGCCGTTGCCGACTTCCAGGGGCCGGTGCCGATGGGCAGCCCGACGGCCACGCTCGGGCAAGACCCCGACGAAGGCGACATCCAGCAGCTCTGGCTGAACACCAGCGCCCCCGCGAGCAACAAGAGTGAAGGTGACCGCTTCGCCACGAACCACTGCAGCGGCGGCGAGTACAGGTGTCCAGCAGCGAACACCGAGTACTCGACTTCGGGCTACACGTACCGCGTGCGAGTCACGTCGATCCAGGGCGGTCAGCCGCTGACCTTGCAGGTGTTCGACCCGGCATGGATCAACACCGACAACTTCTGCAACAACGCCAACATGCCGCAACGTGCAACAGGGCGGCATCCCGGCTCTCAGCGGGGCTCCGTGGAACATCACCGACGTCCTGAATCGGTATGGCACAAGCTCTGACCAGTTCTCCACGGGCCCGGCGTTGTACTGCACTGGCGACCAGTCCTCGAGCGGCGCGGGGAACAACACGACCTACATCGTGCGCGCCCCCGACCTGACCCCGTGGACCGACCTCGACAACCCCGTGATCGACATCGCGACCTGCCGACCGGCCAGCTTCTACCCGATCAACACGCCTCTGCAGCCGCTGCTCGACCCTGCCAACGGCAACGCCGATGGGCTCTACGTCAAGACCTACTTCCACCGTTGGGCCACGATCTGCTCGATCCCGTCGGCCTCCCTCGCCTCGTACGGCTCGAACGGGCTCGGCGACTACGTCATCCAGGTCAAGACGAACTCGACCCGCGCGAGCCTGCCCGCCGGGAACACGGCGACGTTCAAGACCTGGCCTCTCGGATCGTGCGACGGGATCACGAACTGCGAAGCGACGGACACCGGCGGCCCGACGAGCGAAGGTGGGTTCAACCGCTACTCGATCCGCGCTGGCTACGGCACCAGCTCCGGAGTGAGCGGGCAGGCCCCGAATGGCACGGGTGTGTCGGTGTTCGCAACCGAGAACCTGCCGATCTATGCGAACGCCGGTTCGGTGTCGAGCCCGACCTTCTACCTGGCGCGGGTGACGCCCACCGCGGGCTCCGGCCGCACGCTGACCCTGAACTTCTACGACATCGGTGACGTGGGTGGCGGTGGATCGGTGACGCTCTCGATTCTGGCCCCGTCCGACTCGATCAATTACTCGGGCGGCTTCCCCGTCTGCACGTACCACCGCGACAACGCGACGACCGACGTCACCGCAGCTGGATGTTCGATCCCGGGCATGACAACCGGCACCTACAACGGCCGGCTCGTCACGGTCACCATCCCGATCCCCTCGGACTACCTCTGTGCGTTCAACAGCCCCACCGGCTGCTGGTTGCGGGTGCGGATGACCTATGTCAACGCTCAGCCGAACGACACCACGACGTGGACCGCAACGCTGAACGGCGACCCCGTGCGACTCGTCGAATAACGAGAGTCACACCGAAGCGGCTCCGCCGCGCGCTGACCCACCCCCTACGCTGACCCGCCATGGCCGGGTTCGTCGACGAGTGCGCGCTGAACGTGCGCGGTGGCGATGGCGGCGCGGGCAGCGTGTCGTTCCGGCGTGAGGCGCACGTGCCCCGAGGCGGCCCTGACGGCGGCGATGGCGGCCCCGGCGGCGACGTGTGGCTCGTCGCGGATCACAACGTGGCGTCACTGCTGGCCTTCCGCGACCATCCCCACCGGCGGGCGACCGACGGCACCCACGGCACGGGCAAGGGACGCCACGGCACCGGGGGCAAGGACACGATCGTCGCCGTTCCTCAGGGCACCACCGTGCGAGCGATGGAAGGTGGCGCGCTGCTCGCCGACCTCGTCAACCACGGCGATCGCTGGCTCGCCGCGGCAGGAGGCCGAGGCGGACGCGGCAACGCGCGGTTCCTCTCGAACACGAGGCGGGCGCCGTCGTTCGCCGAGCAGGGGGAGCGGGGAGAGCAGCACTGGCTGCTGCTCGAGCTGCGTCTCATGGCCGACGTCGCCCTCGTCGGCTTCCCGAACTCGGGCAAGAGCACGTTCATCAGCCGGATCTCCGCGGCCAAGCCCAAGATCGGCGACTACCCCTTCACGACCCTCGAACCCAACCTCGGCGTCGTGCGCGTCGACGACGACTTCGAGATGGTCGTCGCGGACATCCCCGGCCTCATCGAGGGCGCGAGCGAGGGCCGGGGGCTCGGGCATCGCTTCCTGCGCCACGTCGAGCGGGCGCGAGTGCTCGTCGTGCTCATCGACCTCGCGCCGTCCGAGGGCCGCTCGCCGGCTGAGCAGGAGCGGGTCCTGCTCGACGAGCTCGGCCGCTACCAGCCCGACCTGCTCGAGCGGCCCCGCATCGTCGTCGGCTCGCGCGCGGATGTCGCCGACGCCGACGTCGAGTGGCAGGGCCCGCGGATGAGCGCGATCACCGGCGACGGCGTGCGCGACGTCGTGGGCCAGATGGCGAGCCTCGTGCACGAGGCTCGCGACGCCGAGCCCATCGCCGAGGGCCTCGTGATCCATCGCCCCGTGCCCGAAGGTGTGCGGGTCGAGCGCGAGGCCGAGGGCGTCTACCGAGTGGTCGGGCGCGCCGCCGAGCGCGCCGTCGCGCTCTCCGACCTCACGAACGCCGAGGCGCTCGCGTACGTCGACCATCGGCTCAAGCGCCTGGGCGTCGGCAAGGCACTCGCGCGGGCAGGCGCACGCGAAGGCGACACCGTGCTCGTCGGGTCGTTCAGCTTCGACTACGAGCCCGACCAATGAGCACGATCGTCGCCAAGGTCGGCACGTCGTCGCTCACCGACGATGTCGGAGTCATCGACACCGCGGCCATCGAGAAGCTCTGTGGTGAGGTGGCGCAGCTGCGCGTCGACGGCCACGACGTCGTCGTCGTGAGCTCCGGCGCGGTGTCCGCGGGAGTCGCCGCGCTCGGGCTGAAGGAGCGTCCGACCGACACGCCAACGCTGCAAGCGCTTGCCGCGGCCGGGCAGAGCCGCCTCATGCGCACCTATGACGACATCCTCGCCACGCACGGGTTGGTGCCCGCCCAGGTGTTGCTCGTTCCTCACGACTTCGTCGAGCGCCGCCAGTACCTCCACGCCCGCCAGACGCTCACGCGACTGCTCGAGCTCGGTGCCGTTCCCATCGTCAACGAGAACGACGCCCTCGCCGACGACGAGATCCGGTTCGGCGACAACGACCGTCTCGCGGCCCTCGTTGCCCATCTCGTGAACGCCGACCTGCTCGTCTTGCTCACCGACACGCCCGGCGTGCTCACCGCCGATCCTCGCCTCGACGCGAACGCGTCCCTCATCGAGGAGGTCGTGGGCATCGACCGTGCCTTCGAGGAGCAGATGGGTGGCGCGGGCTCGCAGCGGGGGAGCGGCGGGATGGCATCCAAGGTGGCCGCCGCGCGCATCGCGTCGTGGTCCGGTGTGCGGGCAGTCATCGCTGCCGCGGATCGACCTGGCGTGCTGCTCGATGCCGTCGCGGGCGTCGCTGGCGTGGGCACCGTGGTGCACCCGCACGAACGCCGCCTGCCGGCGCGCAAGCTGTGGATCGCGTTCGCGCTGGCGTCCGCGGGCGTGGTCGAGGTCGACGAGGGAGCACGTCGCGCGCTCGTCGACGGCAACCGATCACTGCTCCCGGCGGGCGTCGTGGGCGTGAAGGGCGACTTCCTCGCCGACGACGCGATCGAGGTCGCCGGACCGGGTGGCGTGGTCTTCGCGAAGGGGCTCTCGCGCATCGACGCCCAGGACCTCTCTCAGGTCATCGGACGCCGCACCTCAGAGCTCCCCGAAGGATGGCCGCACGAGGTCGTCCATCGCGACGACCTCGTCGTGCTGCCGGGTTAGCTGCTCGCAGCCTCGCCGCTCGCGGGGGCGGGGGCGGGCGCCGGGGCTTCGACCGCAGCAGGCTCGTGTGCGGCAGCGAGGCCGAGCTGCGCCCGCATCTCGTCGAGGCGACCTTGGGCCTCTGAGTTCTGGGTGGCCTGCTCGATCTCGAGCATGCGGCTCTCGACCGACGTCTCGGTGAGCTCGCTCATGCCCTTGGCCTTGGCGTAGCGGGCCTCGATCTTGTCGCGCACCTCGTCGAACGTCGGGACGTCGTCGCCGACCGTCGCCGAGAGCGAGGCCATTGCCTTGTTCATCTGCTCTTGCATCTTCGCCTGGTCGAGCTGCGACATGAGCTTCTGGCGCTCGCTGAGCTTGCGTTGCAGCGCGGTGGCGTTCTGCTGCACCGCGGCCTTCGCTTGGTCGGCCGCCTGCGCCGACTGGAGGCTGAGGGCCTTCAGGTCGTCGACGTCGCGCTCGAGCGCGATGAGCCGGTTCGCGAACGCCTCGGCCGCGGCGTTGTACTCGGTGGCCTTCGCGGCGTCACCCTTCTTGTCGGCGTCGGCCGCCATGAGCAGCGCTTGTCGCGCGTTGCCGTTGACGCGGCCGAGCTCTTCGAGCGACCGGTTGAGGCGGAGCTCGGTCTGCTTCTGGTTCGCGATCACGTTCGCGGCCTGCTCGCGCAACCGGCGGTGCTGCTCTTGCGCCTCTTGCATCGCCTGCTCGAGCTGTACCTTCGGATCGGCCCGCTCGTCGAACCGGCCGGTCAGCTTTGCGGTCCAGTAGGCCCACTGCCGCTTGAGGTACTTGATCATGCGGCGGAGCCTATCGGCCCCTCAAACGGGTGCGGAGGGCGACGACCTCCGGCACGCGGAGCAAAAGCAGCCCTCCGACATACGCCGCGACGCCGATGACGACACCGACGAGCGAGCGGGTCAGGGCGCCCGTGCCGTGCTGGCCGCCGACGAGCGAGGCCAGGCCCCACACGAGCGCGCCCATCACGATCGCGACGGCGATCGGGCGCGCGACGCCGGCTGCGAGCGAGCGCAGGCCGAGGCCGCCCGTGACGTGTGACAGCCACAACGTCGCCAGCACCGCAGAGATCGTGTAGGCGACCGCGTACGACGCAGCGAGGCCCGGCGCTCCCCATCGGCCGACGAACGCAATCGCGAGGACGATGTTGATCACGTTCTCGACGACGTTGAGATAGAAGGGCCGGCGGGTGTCCTTGCGCGCGTAGAAGCCGCTGAGCACGAACAAGTAGATGCTGAACCCCAGAAGCCCGGCGGCGAACCAGGCGAGCGTGTTCCCGGTGAGGACGGCTTGGGTGCTCGACAGCGCGCCTCGCTCGATGAGCGCTGACACGAGGGGACGCGCGAGCACCGCGTAGCCGATCGCCGCGGGCGCGATCACGAGCGCGATGAGGCGGATGCCGAGCGAGAGCCGGTCCTTGTAGCCGCTCTGGTCGCCCCGCGACGCGGCTTCCGCGAGCTCGGGCGCGAACGTCGTGATGAGCGTGACCGCGAGCAGGCCGTGGGGGAGCTGGAAGAAGATGAACGCGGCTTGGTACGCGGAGAGCTCTCCTTCGCCCCGCAGCGCGAGGATCGAGACGATCAGCAACGCGATCTGGTTCGCGATCACGTAGCCGACGGTCCAGCCCGAGAGCCGGGCGACCTCGCTCACCGCGGGGTGTCGCCACAGCAGCCTCGGCCGGATGTGGATGCCGGCATGGCCCACCGCGATCCACACGACCGCGGTCATGGCGACGATGCCACCGGTGGTCGACAGCCCGAGCAACAGCGTGATCGAGTGGTTGCCGAGCGCGGTGTCGAGGTTGATGTCGCCGTTCACGACGTGGGGGAGCGCGATGAGGGCCGCGATGACGATGAGGTTGTTGAGCACGGGAGCGAACGCGGCCGCTGCGAAGCGGCGCCTCGAGTTGAGGAGCGCGATCCCGAGTGAGGTGATGCCGTAGAACACGATCTGGGGGAGGAAGAACCGAGCGAGCGTTGTTGCCTCGCTTCGCACGGCCGCCTGATCCACGGCGCTGACGCGCAGCGTGTACAGGTCGACGATCAGCGGCGCGGCGAGCACCGCGACCACGGTGAGAGCGAGCAGCACGACCACCGCGACGCTCACGACGGCGTCGGTCGCCTCCTCGTCGTCGTGATCGAGCTGGCTCACGAAGACGGGCACGAGGGTGGTCGTGAGGATGCCGCCGAGCAGCAGCTCGTACACGACGTTCGGCATCGTGTTCGCGAGGTTGTAGGTGTCGGTGAGCGACGTCAGGCCGAGGGCGTACGCGAGTGCCGCGACCCGGCCGAACCCGGTGAGCCGCGACAGCCCGGTGCCGGCGGCGACGACAAGGTTCGCCCGCACGAAGCGGCGGTCGGTCGTCGGGGTGCTCATCCTCCGGCCGGGGGGTCGCTCGTCTCTTCGAGCGCTTGTCGCAGCGCCTCCATGTCGGTGACGACGTCGTCGACGTCGGAGGAGAGGCCGAGCATCCCCTCGTCGCTCGCTTCGACGGAGAGCTCGACTGCGCGGGCAGCCGCCTCGTCGAGACGAGCGTCGAGCAGGCGCAGTCGGTCTTGCGCGTCGTTCACGACGGCGTCCATGCGCTCCGCCGAAGCGATCTGCGCGCGGAGCGACTCCTCGGTGCGGCTGCGGCTGTCCGAGGGCTCAGAGGCGTCCCGCTCGAGCGCGGCGAGCTTCGCCGCGTGCGTCTCTGGTGTCGAGCTGCCGAAGCGCCCTCGAGATCTCCTGCGCGCGGTTCGCGACCTGCCAGCTCTCGCTCACGCCGGTCTTCACTCGCTCACCGATCTCCGCGAGACGCTCCCGGAGCGGGCCGGCATTCGCGGACTCCACTGCGCGATCGAACCGGGCCTGAGCATGGAGGGCGTCGCGCACGAAGTCTCGCCACGGCTCCGCCAGCGCGAACGGATCGATGTGCTGGCGGCGAGGCGCCCGCGGCACCGCGAGCGCGACCCGCGCTCCCCAGGCCACCGCACCCACACCGGCTGCGGCGAGAGCTGGCAGCCCGGCCAGGATCGAAACCGCCACACCGCCGCCCGCGAGCAGGATCGCGCTCGGGGACGTCATGGCCCGGGCGACGGGCGGGGTGAACAACCGATCGCGAATCCGCCGGGCCACGGTCAGAAGTTGGACACCACGGCGGTGAACACATCGTTGATGGCGCTCGGGTTGGAGACCTCCGGATTGTCCTCCCCGGTGCGGCCGTCGCTGAGCAGGACGACGGCGTTGATGTCGACGTCAGCGGTCGCCACGGGGGCAGGGTAGGTGATCGTGCTGTTGCCCCTGTCGCATGATGGAGAGCGCCCGCGGTGGCCCGGTTGTGGCTTCGGAACGGCGAGTGCCCGCTGGTAGGGTCTGCCGTCCCTTCCGGGGTAGCTCAACCGGCAGAGCAGCGGACTGTTAATCCGCGTGTTGAGAGTTCGAGTCTCTCCCCCGGAGCTCGTCGGGCCTGTAGCTCAGTGGTCAGAGCGGGCGACTCATAATCGCTTGGTCGCTGGTTCGATCCCAGCCGGGCCCACCGCTTCTGACCCCTACCATCGATGTCGGTTCGGGCAGTCAGCCCGGCGACCCCCCGCCGGGCCATCGGGCTGACTGTGATCCGAACTCGTGCCTAGCCCGCCGCCCAGGTGTGGTGGTGGGTGTGAAACGGCGGGCTAAGTGATGCGGCTGTGGGTGGGGACCACGGGCGCGTCTTCGAGGCGGTCGTACCACGCGACGGATCGAGCGCAAACATCCCGCGTGCTGAAATTCTCGGGCTCGGGGGTGATCGTCGGGCTTAGGCCTCGGCCATCCAGGTGGGCGCGCGCTCGAAGAGGTACTGACTGACCGCGAGGCAGCGGTCGAGCGTGTCGCAGAGCTGCTCCTCGCCGAGGTACACGCGATCCAGCCCGACCTCGATGCGGGCGACGACGTTGATGCTGCGCTCGGGAGCGTCGGTCGCCGACGGGAACGAGTCGATCGCGGACACCTCGAGCGGCAGCTGCGTGCCGCCAACGCCCGCGAGCTCGGTCGCGAGCACGAGCAGGTCGGGAGGAGACGGAAGCGGCGGCAGCGACCACGTGAACATCAAAGGAAACGCGAACTCGTCGGGCGGCTTCTCGTCGTCACCTTGGGCGAGCACGGCATCCTCGAAGGCCAACAGCGCCCGAGGGTCGACCTCGAGTGACAGGTGGAGGTCGAGCGGCCCGCCGCACGCCTCCTCGGGATGCAGATCGACCTCCCACGCCTGGCGTAGCGAGTAGGTCTCGACGAAGTGGCGCTCGTCATGGACGTGGAAACCGTGGTCGACGGCGTGATCCTTGAGGTCGGCGACGAAGCCGGCCACGTCGATGACGGCCACGTGCACAGCCTGCCACGTCGCACCGCTACCGTGGCCCGGCCGTGGACGACGCTGTGCCTACCGATGCAGAGCTCAACGCGCTGCTCGACGCAACGGCGTCCGCCGTGATCGACGCGTTGGGCGGTGTCACCGATTGGGGCCTTGCACGAGGTGGCGCCCACGCGGGTCAGCACAACAGCGACATCGTGGCGGACGAAGCCGCGCTCGGCGTGCTGCTTCCCGCTGGCGTCGGCGTGCTCTCCGAAGAGAGCGGTCTGCACGAAGCCGGTCGCGACATCGTGGTGGTGGTCGACCCGCTCGACGGATCGACGAACGCGGCGCACGGCATCCCCTGGTACGCGGTCAGCCTGTGCGCGGTCGACGCCAAAGGGCCACGCGTCGCGCTCGTCATCAACATCGCGACGGGGGAGCGCTTCGAGGCGACGAGGGGCGGGGGAGCGACCCGCAACGGTGAGCCCATCCGCCCGTCGGGTGCGACGCGGCTCGGTACGTCGGTGATCGGGCTCTCGGGCTACCCGCCCCGACGGTTCGGCTGGAAGCAGTATCGGGCGCTCGGCGCGTCGGCGCTCGACTTGTGCTCTGTCGCGTGTGGCCGCCTCGATGCGTTCGTCGACTGCACACACAACGGGCACAGCCCCTGGGACTACCTGGGCGGCATGCTCGTGTGCCTCGAAGCGGGTGCCGTGATGCTCGACGCGTTCGACGGTGCGCTCGTCGTTCTCGAGCACGACGTGCGGCGCACGCCGATCGCTGCGGCGAGTCAGGTGCTCCTCAGCGAGATCATCGCCGCGCGGCGTTCTTTCGCGTGAGGGCGCTCGTAGGCTCGAAGCCTTGATCGACAGCCTGCACGCGCTCCTGCTGCGCATCTACCGCCGGCTGCCCCGGCGCGCTCGCATTGCGATCGTGCACACGCTCGCTCCCACGTTCACCGTCGGCGCCGTGTGCATCATCGAACGCCCCGACGGCGCGATCCTGCTCGTTCGGCACGCGTATCGGCGGCGCTGGGGTCTGCCGGGCGGCCTTCTGAACCGAGGGGAAGATCCGCGCGTCGCCGCGAAGCGCGAGGCGCTCGAGGAGGTCGGTGTCGAGATCGAGACGGTCGGCGAGCCCGCCGTCGTCGTCGATCCCCGACCCCGTCGAGTCGATGTGATCTTCCGCGCCCGCCTTGCGAATGGCATCAGCCCGGATGCGATCCGGCCCGCCTCAGTCGAGATCGTCGAGGCTCGCTGGTTCCCCGGCGAGGAGCTTCCGGAGCTGCAGCACGAGACGGCGGGCGCGCTGGTCGCGCTGGCCCGGGCGCGAAGGCCGGTCAGCCAGAACGGCGAGCCGGAACACTGACCGGCTCCCCCCACCCGATCGTCGACTCGGTGATTCGGGCCGTGCACGGATGGCGCAGCTTCGTGAGGGCCTTCGCCTCGATCTGACGGATGCGCTCTCGCGTGAGCTTGTAGCCGTCACCGATGTCGGCCAGCGTGCGGGGCTCGTCGCTGCGATCGAGCCCGAACCTCATCGACAACACGGCGCGCTCGCGCGGTGTGAGCCGTGAGAGCACGGCGCGGAGCGCGTGCTCGTCGAGCCCCGCCGCGGCCCGATCGAACGACGCCTCGGCCTCGGGGTCGGCGAGCAGGTCGCCGAGCTCGCCGTCGCCGTCCTCGCCTGTGGGCGCCGACAGCGAGAGCAGGTCAGCCGCGTGCACCTGTGTCGCCTCGACTCGGTCGGGGGCGAGGCCGGTGTCGGCAGCGAGCTCCTCGACCGTCGGCTCCCGATCGAGGTCGGCGCGGAGCCGTTGCGCGCTGCGCGAGACCGCGACGATCTGGTCGCGGACGTGGGCCGGCACTCGGATCGTGCGGGACGTGTCGGCGATCGCCCGCCCGATTGCCTGGCGGATCCACCACGTCGCGTAAGTCGAGAACTTGAAGCCCCGCCGGTGGTCGAACTTCTCGACCGCCCGCATGAGGCCGATGTTGCCCTCCTGGATGAGGTCGAGGATGCCGACGCCGCTCGACTGATAGCGACGCGCGACGGAGACCACGAGCCGGAGGTTCGACTGGATGAAGCGTCGCCGAGCGGCATCGCCCTCGGTCACCGCGTTGCGGAGCTCACGCCGCTTCGCGACCGAGAGCCTCTCCGTCGCGTTGTCGATCTCCTCTTGTGCGACGCGGGCAGCGACGATTGCCCTCGCGAGCGTCACCTCGTCGGCGGCCGACAAGAGCGGATGCATGCCGATCTCGTCGAGGTAGCGCCGAAGCAGATCGCTTTCGTCACCACGTGCCGAAGCGGCGCGGGTCCCTGCCATCGGGGGCGAGGGTACTTCTCGCGCGCGCGCGGATATCGGATGCTCCGGCTTCTCGTCACTCTCGACGCGAGTGCGAAGACAGTCGAGCGGTAGCCTTCGATGCTTCACACGGGCGCTTGGCGCAGTTGGTAGCGCACCTCCCTTACAAGGAGGGGGTCGGGGGTTCGAACTCCCTCAGCGCCCACAATCCTTGGCAGCTCCCGAGACGTCGACCACGCCAAGACGGGGAAGCAGCGCAGTTTTCGACAGGTAGTTCGGATCGTGAGCGCGCGCAAACAGCAGGTCGAGGCACGAGGCGCCGAAGGCTCGGGTAGGACATCATGATTCGCTCCGAGGGCGGCTGGTCTGGCGGTCGCACTCGTCGGAGCGGTGATCCTGGCCATCAACCTCGCCTCCGACGATGGGACGATCGTCGAGCCGATTGGCGGCGATCCCGCTCGTCGCCCGGATCGCGTTCGTCGTCCGGTTGCGTGGGCCCCACCGGTGAACACGTTCAGCGTCGCGTCGCGACGGTCATGCCCTCGAACCCGGTACCAGCTTCCCTTCTCCGTCGAGGCGCACGACGGTACAAGCGTCGTGGGCGACGCGGTGACGAGCGAAACGGCATCAGCTCCGTCGGCACCTGCGGGACCGCTCGAGCTTCTCAAAAGTCGGAGCTACATCGGGCTGCTCATCCTGGGCGCAGTCGTCGGAATCGTGGTGGCCGCGGCGGCGTACTTCTTCCTGAAGGGCGTGGCCGAGGCGCAGGAGTACCTCTTCACAAACCTTCCCGATCATCTCGGGTTCGACGGGGCACCGGTGTGGTGGCCGCTTCCGCTTCTCGCGCTCGGCGGTTTGGTGGTCGGTCTCACGATCCGCTACCTGCCCGGAACCGGCGGGCACGCTCCCGCCGAGGGATTCAAGCCCTCCGGTGCAGTCCCTCCGGTCGAGCTTCCCGGCATCATCGTCGCGGCCTTCGCCACCCTCAGCTGCGGGGCGGTGCTCGGTCCCGAAGCGCCGCTGATCGCCATCGGCAGCGGAATGGGCGTGCTGGCGGTGCATCTGGTCCGCCGGAACGCTCCGCAAAGGGCGACCGTGGTGATCGCGGCCGCAGGCAGTTTCGCGGCGATCAGCACACTCCTCGGCTCGCCGCTCACCGGAGCCTTCCTGCTCATGGAGGTGTCCGGGCTCGGGGGCGCGATGCTCGGCGTGGTGCTCGTTCCGGGCCTGCTCGCCGCGGGCATGGGCTCGCTCATCTTCATCGGCCTGAACTCATGGACCGGCTTCGGGGACTTCTCGCTTGCGGTCCCCGACATTCCGACGTTCACGATGCCGGACGTCGCCGAGTTCTTCTGGGCGATCGGGATCGGGCTCGCGGCCGCCGTCCTCGGAAGCGGCATCCGACGGTTGGCCCTGCTGCTCCAGCCTGTCGTCGAGCGCAGAATGGTGTTGCTCACCCCGCTGGCAGGATTGGCGGTCGCCGGCCTGGCGATCGTCTTTGGTGAGTGGTCCAGTGAGAGCGCCTCGCAGGTCCTGTTCTCCGGCCAGAACGCGCTTCCGGGGCTCATCGAGCAGGCGGGGAGTTGGACGGTCGGCGCGCTCGTGCTGCTCGTCGTCTGCAAGAGCCTGGCCTACAGCGTTTCGCTCAGCGCCTTCCGAGGCGGCCCGACGTTCCCCGGCATGTTCATCGGCGCGGCCGGGGGCATCGCCCTCTCCCACCTTCCCGGTTTGCCGATGATCGCCGGGGTTGCGATGGGCATCGGGGCGATGACCGTGGCCATGTTGGGTTTGCCGCTGACTTCGGTGCTGATTGTCGTCATCTTGCTGCAGGCCGACGCAATCTCCCTGACGCCGCTGGTGATCGTCGCCGTCGTCGTCTCCTACGTCACGTCCGCACGGCTCGGGCCGTCCGAGCCGTGAACAAGCGCGCGAGTGCGGACTTCCTTCGCTGCGCGACCCGATGGGTCGCGGCGATCGTCACGAGGTAGCCGAGAGTTGCTCCCCAGGCGCCGGGCGTCGGCGTCGGCGTCGGCGTCGTTGAGTCTACTCGGCGCGTGCGGTGGAGCGGCTCATAGCCCACAGGGGCGATCTCGTTCGCGTTGACCGGTCTCCAGAAGGCACCGTGAACCTAGGAGGCGATGCTTCTGATCGCGTCGCAGCCACGGTCACCGTTCAAGTAGCCGACGCGGGGCGGGGCTAGCTCGGCACAGCCCGGATGAGCTGTGGGGCTCTCACCGAACACACGCCGATCGACGCCTCCTTGGGCGGGTGCGATTCACCGTCCTGCAGCTGGGTGCGGCGCGGTTTGGCGCTCGTGGCTGCGCTTGACCACGTTCAAGAACACGCGGACGACGACACCTAACAACAGAAGGTCCAACAACATCTGGACAGTCACCACCAGGCGGGCGCTTTCGCTTTGGCTGCGATGTCGCCAAATCCGACCGTGGTGAAGGTGAACCGAGAAGTACAAGGCGTCCTGCATGTCAACGGCTCCGTGAAGTTCGACACCGCCGTGTCCGCCATCACGAAACAGGTTGTCACGAAGAGAAGGACGTATCCCGGCACCGTGAACGCGAGCGCCTCAACCACGCGAATGCCCGGGTATGGCGAGCGGCCGATCGTCCGAACCTGCCAGACGACGACCACGGCGAGGACCGCACAGCCGAGGGCGATCACCGTGACCATCACAGGGTCAACGTCCTGGTCGAACGGCAACAGGTAGTAGAGCGTCACTAGCACTGCAACGGTCGCCGACGTCGCAGCGTGGCTCCGCCTACCAATCGCCAACGCTCCCGATCAGTCAGTGCTTCGTAAGGCCGTGTCTCACGGTCCATCACCCCAGCCCGCTCTTCACCACTAGATCCCATCCGACGTACCTCCGCAAGATTGTCCGGTCTCGACCGCTACCTTGCCCGCTCTGGCGCGCTCCGCTCCGGTGCGTCATCACTGGGCGTTTCTTTAGCAATCCGAGCTGTCACTGTTGCTGCTTCGCAAGGCTCGGCGTCGACAGCCGCGCCGAGCTCCGCGGCAGAGGCCCGAACCTCGGCCGCTGGAAACGGGTCTTAGCCGTCCAGCCGCCGTGGACCTCGACGACGGCGACGCTGTCGACTCGGGGAGTGGCCGGTACGTCGCGACACCGCCCAACGCTCGGGGGAGCGCTGAAACTCGACCTCTTCACCCGCGCTTCGGCGACGGCCGTCGTCCCGTACCTCGCCCGTGGCCTAAGGCAAGATAAGGCACTGTGACGAAGGAAGAATGGGAGCGCTGGCTGCAGCATTACCTCGGCGTCCCGGCCGGGCTCAGCCACGAAGCCGGAAATCGTGCGGCTGCCGGCAGGCTCGTCTACGGCTTCTTTGGCGACGATTCGGCGCACGCATCTCGGAGCCGCCCAAGCGGTGCTGTCCGCCGCCGCCCAGGAGCTTGCGGACTTCGAGCTTGAGAGTACGACGGAGGTCGAGCGACACGAGCTTCGTGTTCCTGCTTTTAGTTCGAGCCTGCGCCGCGGGGCGTCGACCGCCTTCCAGCGCGACAGCACTTCGCCGGCGTCATTGCTGACAGCGCCTACGAGCGGCTACCCGGCAATCGCCGCGCGGCCGACAGATCAGGCCGAGCGAACCGTCGACCTCATCCTCGAATGGGCGCAATGGGACAGGGTATCGAACCCGAGGCCGCAAAGCGGTGGAGAGGGCGGGTGCTCGAGCGCCGGCTGCGTTGCACAGCCCTCTGACGTGACAGGACATCCAGCTCCGTCGCCGGTCTCGCTCACCGTGGTCGCGATGATGCTTGCCTTCGTCGCCGGCTTCGTCGACGCGGTGGGCTACTTGCACGTGGTCAACGTGTTCCCGGCCAATCAGAGCGGCAACGTCGCGTTCCTGGGCCTGTCAATCGGTGGGGCCAGCCCTGCGCCGGGTGGGGTCCACCGGTCGCCATTGCGGCATTCATGGTCGGCGTCGCGGTCGCCCGGTGGTCTTCGTTGAGGGTAGGCCCACGCCGGGCGCGGCGACCCTCCTCGGACTGGAGCTAATCCTGTTGACCGCAGTAGCCGTCATCTTCGTGGCGGCGGGAGAGCATGAACGGTTCACGGCGACCGCCGCGCAGGTTGTCGCGCTGGCTGTCGCCGCAATCGCTATGGGCGTCCAGACCGATGTCATCCGCTCGGTCGCCGGGGTCGCGGTGTCGACCACCTACCTGTCGGGGGCCATCACCCGCATCGGCGAGACCCTCGGCACGCCGCCCGGTAGCCGCGAACGCGAGTCGGAACGACGGCTCCTCGCCGTCCTGTCGGTTGTGCTGGTCGCGTACGTAGGCGGGGCGGCGCTCGGCGCGAGCCGCCTCGGCGACGGCCGCACTGGCTTTCTCGTACCGGTGGCGCTGGTAGCCGGACTGTTCGCCGCTGCCTGCACGCGACCGTGGTCGTAACTTCGCCGGCGACTGCGTCGAGCGTGAATCGCGGGACGAAATGCTCGACACCCGCGTCGAGCTGCGGCTCAAGTGACGCCGAAGCCCGACCGACTCGGGTAGGGGAGCGCTGAACTCAACCCCTAACTGTGCGGGTTTCGCTCAGGGCCGACCTGCGAAAACGAGGCTGAGCACAGCGCTCAGCCTCCGATGCCTTACAAGGAGGGGGTCGGGGGTTCGAATCCCTCAGCGCCCACTCCTGCGATGTCGCGAGACATCGTGCGCAGTTGTCGCGGGACATCGTTCACGATTTTTGTTGTGGCTGGTAGTCGGTGGTCGGGTCGAGGGTGAGCTGTCGGAGTAGTTCGCCTCGTTCGGTGAGGACGCGGACCTCGAGGTCGCGACCAGGACCAGGACGCGTGTGGCCGTTGCGGGCTCGGCCAAGGCCGATGTGGTGAAGGCGGCTGTCGTGGCGCAGGGTGATGACGCCTTGCGTTAGACGCGGTCGCGGCGCACCCGGAAGTGCGGGTCGAGCACCGGTGCGGGCAAGGCGGTGGCTCTTGGTCGGGCCTGGTAGGCCTCGGCGGGTGTGCGCCGACCCAACCGCGCGGTGGGGTCGCTGGGTGTTGTAGTAGCGGGCGAACCGGTCGAGTCGGGCTTGTCGGAGTGCGCACCGATCGTGTCGGCGGCTGCCGGTCGAGCCAGTTCTTGAGGGTCTGGTGGAAGCGCTCCACTTTCCCGCAGGTCTGGGGGTGATAGGGCCTTGAGTGGCGGAAGGTCACGCCGAGAGCGATGAGCTCGAGTTCCAACGCGCGACTCGACCGCCGCCTCGGGGGATGCCGGTGAACACGGCGCCGTTGTCAGACAGCATCTGAGCGGGGAACATCGAAGCGGTCAGTGGCTTTGCGGAAGCACACGACCACGTCGGCGGCTTTGAACACCCGTCGGGCATCGCAGCCCACGACAGAGACGGGAGTGGTCGTCGATGATGTTCAGGATCTCGACGTCGACGCCGGTGGCGAGCCGCCAGTGGGTGATGTCGAGCTGCCAGCGTTCGTTGGGCTGGTCGGCTTCGAAGCGGACATAGGAGCTCTTGGGCCGCTTGTGCGGTTCGGGGACGACGAACCCTCGCCGGGTCAGCACCCGCCAGATCGTCGACGGCGACGGCGCACCACCATGGCGACGCTCGAGGTGGAACACGATCGTGTGCGCACCGGCGTCATGGCCCAGCTCGGTCAGCTCCTTGCGGACCAGCGACGATCTCGTCCTCGACCTCGATCGCCAACTGGCCCGGGATCCGTTTGGGTCGCCGGGATCGAGGCTCCAGGCCGGCGTCGCCCTCGGCCAGGAAGCGCTGCACAAGCGTGACCACCCACCGACGCGACACCTTGTAGTCCCGAGCGACCTCGCTCTTGGAACGCCCCTCGACCAACACCGCCGTAACCACCAGCCGAGCCATAGACATCAGCCACTCCCTCACCCGAGGTGTGCACGATGTCTCGCGACAGGTGTGAACTATCTCCTGAACTCAGATAC